>NZ_FWXV01000001.1:0-1257601 GCF_900176515.1 Kibdelosporangium aridum | reverse complement strand
ATGACCAAACAGACTGCGGTGCTGTCGGATGACCAGGCGCGGTGGGTGGAACAGCGGGTGTTGGAACGGGGGCCGAGGGCTGATCACTCCCGGTTCCGGCGTGCTGTGCGTGACACCGTCACCCGCGCCGACGTCACAGCCGCCGACCAACGACGCCAGCGCGCCCGCGAGGAAGAGCGCGGCGTCACACTCGTCGACCTGCCCGACGGCCTGGCCCAGTTGAAGATCACCCTGGATGCCGCCGAAGCGGTCACCGCGTTCAACCAGATCGACGCCCTGGCCAAGCAGCGCAACACCAAGGAGCGGTCGCTGAAGCAGTGCCGGGCGGATGTGTTCATGGACCTGGTGGCGGGCAAGAACATCAAGCGCCCGGTCATCGCCACCAACGTGATGGTCCCGATGACCACCCTGGCCGGGTTGACCGAGCGGCCTGGTGAGCTATCCGGGTATGGCGCGATCACCGCTGAGCACGCCCGCGAACTAGCCCGCGACAGCACCTGGCGCCGCATCCTCACCGACCCGGCAGGTCATGTCCTGGAAGTCAGCCACCGCAGGTTCGCTCCGCCCTCGTTGAAGCGCCACATCCAACTGCGCGACCGCACCTGTCGACAACCCGGCTGCGAAGAACCCGCGGAGCGCACCGAAATAGATCACACCCAACGCCATACCGACCACGGTGAAACCAGCGTCGCCAACCTTGCCGCCTTGTGCAAGAAGCACAACCTGTTGAAAGAGCGAAGCACCTGGAAGATCGAGCAACCCGAACCAGGAACGCTCACCTTCACCACACCAAGCGGAAAAACACACACCACACAGCCGGAACCTTATGAGTTGGAATAAGTAGGCAAAAGGACAAAGCGGGTATGGCGCGAAAAGTGAGCGAAGCGAAAAGTGGGGTATGGGGTGTGGTGGGCGAAGCGAAGGCTCGATTTTACTTGGGGTAGCGGCGCGCTTAAACTGTCCGGTGCGGGGAGGCCCCACGCGCCACGAAGGAAAAATGATGCGGAACGAAGGGGGACTCCCCGGCTTCCTCCCCGAGCGCGCCGCAGGGGCCCCAAGTCAAATCGAGCCGCAGCAGGCACCAAAGGCAGAAATAAAGGCCAAAGCAAAAGAACCCAGCTGAAACCCGAAGCAAACGGAAACCGAGCCAGAACCCGAAGCAAACGGAAACCAAGCTAGAAACCCGAACCCAACCCCAAAGCCACCACTCAATTACAAGACTCAACAGAAAGCCACGAAGGAACAGGCTGAGCCTCAGCCTCACACCACTCTAACAACCCAATAGTCCACAGCAGCGAATGTACAACAACATCCAAAGTAGTCGGAACGGTCTGCTCCGACAAAGCCAAATCCAACTGGAACCCAGCCTCGTCCGGCCGCCCATTCAACTCCGCGAGCAAAGCTCGTACCGTTGCCCGCAACGGAGGCTCAAGCTCATCAATCGGAACCGCGAACTCTTCTTCATCTCGCAAGTCCACCGCGTACGTGACGTCCGGCGGAGCGTTCCCCACGCGCAACAGCATCATCTGCGCTGACGCGGACACGAGCTGGCCGACGATCATCCGGGTGTCCGTGCCGACGATGCCTTCGTCCCCCGTGAGCTTGCGCAGGGCGTCGAAAACGCCGTTGGTGTCGCCTTCCCGGGCTACGTGGACCAGCTCACGGGCGCCGGCCCTGGCCCGGTGGAGTAAGTCTCTGTCGTCGTCCACCGGCCACGGGTACCCCGCAGGACGGGCCAACAATCGCTACCGTAGAGGGATGGCACAGTTCGGTGAGCTCTTCGGGCCGGGGAAGCTTCGCAAGGAGAGCTCGGACGACCAGGGCACAGGTGACTTGTTCGATCCTCGGTCAGTCGACCTCGACGCCGGCGTGATCCGGATCCGGCCGATGCCCAGGAAACCGGACGAGCCGGGAGATCCGGCCGAGTGACGTGGCCGTGGCGCGAGCTGGAGGGCCTGTTCGCCGCCGGTAAAGCCCTGATGTCGTCGGGCAGTCCGGCTGCGGTGCTGCAGGCCGCTGTCCGTGCTGCGGGTGACCGGGTCATCGGTCGTGAGTTGACGATGCGGGTCGGTGACGCGGACGTCACCCTCACACCTGTCGAAATCGACACGGAACTGGACACGGTCGGTCTGGCGCTTGGGCAGGTCCCCAGCGTCCGGATCGTCGCCGTTGATGTGGCCTGGCCTGGCACGCCTGTCCAGCAGCTCGCGATCACCGGCAGCAAGGTGCAGTTCCAGTCGCTGCCGTTGCCCAGTGTGCGGGCCAATGAGGTGTCCGTGGAGATCACGCTGGCCGCGGACGTCGTGAAGGCGAAGGTCGCGGAGCTGCAGCCGGATCTCATCGTCGACATCGGCGAGGACGCCGTCATGCGGGTGAAGTGGGCGCCGCGCCGCAGCTGGGGGCACATCGAGGTCGAGCCGGCTGTCGTCGGCGACTGTGTGCACCTCAAGCCGAAGGTCCTGCAACTGCGGTCCATGCGGTTTCGCAGCGCCGAGAAACTCGGCCCGACTGTCATCGAGATCCCCGACTTGCCGCGTGGGCTGCGGCTGACCGAGGTCGAGCTGGGTGCGAGCAGGCTTGTGCTGCGTGGTGAGGCTGAGCGGTGGCACGAGAAGATCCCGCTGACCGACTTGCTGACGTGGCTCGCGACCGCCGCGGCCACATTTACCCTTCCGCAATTCCCTGGACGAGATAACGTCAACGGATGACCAAGGTTGGGATCATCGGGTCGGGGTTCGCCGGGATCGGTGTCGCCATCGAGCTGCGACGAGCCGGGGTCACCGACATCACCCTGCTGGAGAAGGCCGCCGAGATGGGCGGTGTGTGGCGGGAGAACACGTATCCGGGCGCTGCGTGTGACGTGCCGTCGCCGCTGTACAGCTTCTCGTACGAGCCGAACCACCCGTGGCAACAGAGGTACTCCGGCCAGGCGGAGATCCGGGAGTATCTGACGGGCGTCGCCAAGAAGTACGGCGTCGACGAACACATCCGCTACCAGACCGAGGTCGCCACGGCCGAGTACGACGGGCGTTGGCACGTGACCACGACCGATGGCGAGAAGTTCGAGTTCGACGTGCTCATCCCGGCCGTCGGCCAGCTTTCCCGGCCCGCGCTGCCGGACATCCCTGGCATGGACACGTTCCACGGCCGCATGTTCCACTCCGCGCGGTGGGACCATGATCATGACCTGACCGGCAAGCGCGTCGCCGTGATCGGCACCGGCGCCAGCGCGATCCAGTTCGTACCCCGGATCCAGCCGTTGGTCCGGACTCTGAAGCTGTTCCAGCGCACCGCGCCTTACGTCCTGCCGAAGCCCGATCGGCGGTATGGGCGTTGGCATCAGGAGCTGTTCCGGCGTTTCCCGCAGGCGCGGATGGCCGGTCGCGGCGGGATCTGGGCGATCTGCGAGATCATGACCAAGGGCTGGATCGGCAACCAGGTCATCGCGAAGGCGTTCCAGGGGCTCGCGCTGGCGTTGCTGCGGCTGCAGGTCAGGGACCGGGAACTGCGCGCCAAGCTCACGCCGGACTATCCGGCCGGGTGCAAGCGGATCCTGTTCGCCAACGACTACTACCCCGCGCTGACCAAGCCGAACGTGCGCCTAGAAACCACCCGGATCACCGAGATCACCCCGCGCGGCGTGCGCACCGAGGACGGCGTGGAGCACCAGGTCGACACGATCATCTTCGGAACCGGTTTCGACACCAAGGATTTCCTTGCGCCCATCGAGATTCGCGGCCGGGACGGCCAGGATCTGCGTACTGACGCGTGGGCCAAGGGAGCACGCGCGTATCTGGGCATCTCGGTACCCGGATTCCCCAATCTGTTCCTGATGTACGGCCCGAACACCAACCTCGGTGGTGGGTCGATCATCTACATGCTCGAACGCCAGGCGCGCTACATCGCCCGGTTGGTCCGTTATCTCCGGCCAGGGCAGTCGCTCGAAGTACGGTCCGAAGTGGCCGAGCGGTTCGACGAGGAGATGCAGCGGCGGCTCGCCGACACGGTGTGGACGTCGTGCGACAGCTGGTATCGGACGTCGTCCGGACGGGTGGTCAGCAACTGGCCGGGACTGGTTTCGGAGTACGACCGCAGGACAAGGACCTCGGATCGGGCCGCGTATGACCTACGGTGAGATTCGTGCAGACGCTCGAATCGATCATCGAAGGCAAAACCTGGTCAGGCGAGGGCTCCGACTACGAGTCGTGCAACCCCTCGAACCTCGACGACGTCGTGGCGACGGTCCGTTTGGCGGGCCCCGATGCGCTGAAGGCGGCCGCTGAATCCGGCCGGCGGGCGCAGCGGGAATGGGCAGCTGTGCCTGCGCCTGTGCGTGGCCAGTTCGTGGCCGCGCTTGGCCGGTTGGTGGCAGCCAACAAGGAGACGCTTGCCCAGCTCGTCACGCGGGAGATCGGCAAACCCATCGGCGAGGCTCGCGGCGAGGTCCAGGAAATCGTGGACACGTGTGACTTCTTCCTCGGTGAGGGACGGCGGCTCTACGGCCAGACCGTGCCCTCGGAGATGCCGGACAAGCAGTTGTTCACGTTCCGGGTTCCGGTCGGTGTCGCCACGATCATCACCGCGGGCAACTTCCCTGTCGCTGTGCCGTCCTGGTACTTGGTGCCCGCGCTGCTGTGCGGCAACGCCGTTGTCTGGAAGCCCGCGGAGTACGCCGCCGCCAGCGCGAAGGCGTTCGCCGATCTGATCTGGCATGCCGGGTTGCCCAAGGGCGTGCTGAATCTCGTCTTCGCGGATGGACAGTCCACTTTTGACGGTCTGCGGGACTCGCTTGAGGCCAAGCTGGTCGACAAGGTCGGGTTCACCGGGTCGAGTGCGGTCGGCACGAAGATCGGCGAGCTGTGCGGGCGGCACCTGCAGTCGCCGTGCCTGGAACTCGGCGGCAAGAACCCGATGGTGATCACCGAGGACGCCGACCTCGACCTGGCCGTGGAGGGCGCGCTGTTCTCCGGGTTCGGCACGGCTGGGCAACGTTGCACCTCGCTCGGCACGGTGATCGTCCACGAGAGCGTGCACGACGAGTTCGTCCAGCGGTTCGACGCGGCCGTCAAGGCGGCCAAGGCGGGCAAGCCGGATGACGATGTCCTTTTCGGACCGTTGCTGGACGAGAAGTTCGCCAAGTCCTATGAGGAGTATCTCGGGTGGATCGGCGAGCACCACACCGTGCTCGGTTCGACCGGTACCGGCCGGATCACCGCGGACAACCCGCGCGACGGCTTTGTCGGCGACCCGTCGAAAGGCCTGTTCTACCACCCGGTGATCCTGGACGGCGTCAAGCCGGACGACCGGGTGTTCCTCGAGGAGACGTTCGGCCCGATCGTCGGCGTGACCACGTATCAGACCTTCGACGAGGCGATCGAGCTGGCGAACAAGCCAGGGTACGGACTGTCCTCTTCGGTCTACACGACCAACCCGACGACCGCTTTCCGTTACCGCCAAGGCATCAGCGCGGGCATGGTCAGCGTGAACAACTCGACGTCCGGCGCCGAGGCGCATCTTCCCTTTGGTGGCAACGGCAAGTCCGGCAACGGCAGCCGTCAGTCGGGTATCTGGGTGCTGGACCAGTTCACCCGGTGGCAGTCGATGAACTGGGACTTCTCCGGCAAGCTGCAGAAGGCGCAGATGGACGTGGCCGAGGTCCAGCCGGATGAGGACTTCCGCCTGTGACGGAGGTCGTGATCACCGGCGGCGGCGTGGTGGGCGCGAGTACCGCGTTCCACCTCGCCGAAGCCGGTGTCAGCGTGGTGCTGCTGGAGCGGGGCACGCTCGCCTCCGGCAGCACCAGCCGCGCGGCGGGCGGCGTGCGGGCGACGTTCTCCGATCCGGTGAACATCGCGTTGGGACTGCGGAGTCTTGCGGCGTTCGAGCGGTTCGGCACGCGGCCAGGCGCCGAGATCGACCTGCGGCAGCACGGATATCTGTTCCTGCTGGACAACGCCGAGGACATGGCGGCGTTCCAGACCAGTGTGGACTTGCAGAACTCGCTGGGTGTGCCGAGCCGGATGATCTCGGCCGAGGAGGCGCGAGAACTCTCGCCGTTGATCTCGACCGAAGGCTTGCTCGGCGCGGTTTTCTCCCCACGCGACGGTCATTGCACACCCGAGGCCGTTGTCCAGGGATATGCAAGCGCTGCACGGCGATTGGGCGCTGACATCCGTCAGCATTGCACAGTCACCGGAATCGCTGTCAAGGATGGCGAAATCCTTGGCGTGCAGACCGATCGGGAGTTCATCCCGACATCGACGGTCGTGTGCGCGGCGGGCGCGTGGTCGGCCGCGATCGGCGACATGGTCGGGGTTCCGTTGCCAGTGCGGCCGTTGCGCAGGCAGATCCGTGTCACCGAACCGGTTTCGGTGCCGTCGGACCTGCCGTTCACGATCGACTTCGGCACGACTTTCTACTTCCACCCGGAAGGACCGGGGTTGCTGGTCGGAATGTCCGATCCCGACCAGGAATTCGGGTTCGACACACATGTATCGGATGAATGGCTGGAAAGACTCGCGGCCGCGGCGGCCAGACGCGCACCCAGCCTGACCGAGGTCGGCATCGCTCGCGGCTGGGCCGGCCTGTACGAGGTGTCACCTGACCACAACGCGATCGTCGGCGAATCGCGTGAGGTCAGCAGGTTCTTGTACGCCACCGGGTTCTCCGGCCACGGTTTCCTGCAGGGGCCGGCCATCGGCGAGGTCATGCGCGACCTCGTGCTCGGCCACACACCAGTGGTCGATGTGTCCTCTTTGGACGCCACCCGGTTCGCTTCGCAGGAGATCCGGCCGGAGCACAACGTGGTTTGACCTGGCATTCGGACAAACTTCGCACGCCGTTGAACCGTCTGGGCGGTCACATCCGTATCTCCAAGCGTGGAGGAGACGGAGGTGCGATGCGTACAGGACTGATGGCGATCGTGGCAGCCATCGCGATGGCAGTGACGGGATGCTCGTCCACTGGTGGCAGCTCGACCGCCACGGCTCCCCCTGCCGGCGCGAGTACTCACAACCAGGCGGACGTGAAGTTCGCCCAGGACATGATTCCCCATCACCAGCAGACGATCCAGATGGCCGACCTGGCCACCCAGCAAGCGACCGGTCAAGAGGTGAAGATCGTCGCTGCCTCGGTGCTCAGCGCGGAGGAGAAAGAGATCCAGACGATGAAGGGCTGGCTGTCCCAGTGGGGCGCCTCCCAGCCTGACGCGGCCGCGCACGGCGGTCACGACATGCCCGGCATGATCTCCACAACGGACATGAAGGCATTGCAAGGGTTGTCCGGTGAAGCGTTCGACAAGAAGTGGCTTGAGCTGATCGAGAAACACCTCGAGTCCGGCGTGACGATGGCCAAGACACTGGTGTCGGAAGGCCAGAACCCGAACGCCAAGGCGATGGCGAACGAGATCATCGAGAACCAGGAAGCCAAGATCAAGGAGGTCAAGGCCCTCAGCTGAGGTAGAAAGACGTTGGCAGGACAGGGAAACCCAGCCCTGTCCTGCCTAGCCACGCCAAGCACCGACAGCACAGCGGCATCCATTGCTGGAGACAGCAGACTTGATCGCGGCTTCCCGCTGGCCTTCCGCGGTCAGGATCATGGCGCGCGAACCCAACTGGTCCTCCGACAAGGGCTACATCATCGCCACAGGCGGCGCCAGATCGGGCGCGGCAGGATCCGCAACACCGCGAAGAGCCACCGCAGTATCCCCGGCACCCATATGTCCGACTTCTTGCCGCGCAACGCCTTCACCGTCGCATCCGCCACCTTGTCCGGTGTGGACGGGAAAGGCGCCGGTTTCATCCCGGCCGCCATCCGGCCGATCACGAACCCCGGCCGGACAACCAGAACCCGGACGCCAGTGCCATACAAAGCGTCGGCCATCCCCGAAGCGAACCCGTCCAACCCGGCCTTGGTCGAACCGTAAACATAGTTGGCCTTGCGCACCCGCACCCCGGCGACCGACGAGTACACGACGATCGTCCCGCTCCCCTGAGCCCGCATCAACCGGCCAAGGTGCGTCAGGACGCTGACGTGCGCGACATAGTCCACATGCACGATCTCCAGCGCGTGTGCGACGTCCACTTCGGCCTTCTCCTGTGAGCCGAGGATGCCGAAGGCAGTGACCACAACGGACACCGGGCCGAACCGGGCGAACACGTCCTCGAGCAGCGGACCGTGCGAGGCCAGGTCATCCGCGTCGAACTCGACCCGTTCCACATGCGTCGCCCCGGCGTCCAGCAACTGCTGGGCTTCGGTGTCCAGCGAGGCACTTCGCCGCGCTGCCAGCACAACTGTGCCTGCGGCCAGGCGCTTGGCCACGGCAAGGCCGATCTCACTGCGTCCACCGAGAACCAGAATGGTCATGCCCGCGATTCTTACAAGAGCTGCCGAACCTGTTGACGGGAGTACCGTTAACCGGATGAACACCTGGGTATCGCCGATCCGGCGCGGCTGGGTGGTACGGGACTCCGTGCCTGGTCCGGATGTGGACGAGTTCGCCGAGCCGGATCAGGTGATCACCGCACTGGCTCAGCCTGGCGCGACGGACGGCACATTGCTGGCCGTGCAGCATCCGCATCGCACGCCTGCGGCTCGCGCACAAGGTTTGGACCTGCGTGCGGCGCTGCCGATCGCGCACACCGCGCTGAGAGAACTGCGTGCCAGCCACTACCGTCCGGTGACCGATGTGGTTGGGCTGTCGTGGGGTAAGGGTCCGACGGGATCGGCGCTCGGGCTGCTGTGCGTGGTCGATCCAGCCGCCGTCAACACCGATGGGCGCGCGTGGGTGCGGCACACCGAAGAGGTCTACCCGGATGTCGTCGCGGAACGGGCCGCGATGCTCAGCGGGCTCGGCTGCGCGACCAGCGCGGCGATGCTGGTCCCGGTGGACGGCGGCGAGCAGTTCACCCGGTTGTTGTGCGACGCGGTCGCCCAACTCGGCGCGCCGGCTGTGTCTCTGCCTGACGCGCGGCTGTGGCTGGCGGGCAAAGGAGAGCTGCAGGACAGGTTGATCGAGGCCGCGTGCGTGCAGTCGCTGCTCGTCGCCGACGGAAACCACCGGGTCGCCGCGGCTGCCGAAGCCGGGAACGGCTCGCTGCTCGCCCTGATCACCGCGGGCCCGGCCCTGCGGATCGGCCCGATTCACCGGGTTCTGGTCGGCACCGGGCTGAGCCTCGAGGACCTCGCCGGGCGATGGCGGCGCATCGGTCTCGACGTGCAGCCCAACCACGACCGCACTCCCCCGCAGACGCCCGGCACGGTCGTGGTGGTGGCCGGAGATGCCGCCTTGCACGTGAAGCTGCCCGGCCTGGACATCGATCACCGGCAGGTCGAGAACATCTTGATCGAGCAGGCGCTTGGTCTTGATCCGGCCGGGCCACAGGTCTGGCCGTTGCCACCCGGCCGCCCGGCACGGCCGGACGCCGACGCGGTCTTGCTGATCGCTCCCGTCCCGTTGGCCGACGTGCTCGCGGTGCACGCCGCCGGCCAGCGGATGCCGCGCAAGGCCACGTACTTCACCCCCAAACCACGCAGCGGGTTGCTGCTCGCTGAAATTCCCTCGCCCCCTCCAGTAGAGTCAGGGGTTGATGAAATCCCAGGTCGTCGGGCGGGACCCGGAGCTGGACACGCTCACGCGAGCGCTGGATCGACCGGGCGGGACGATCCTGCTGTGCGGGGAGGCAGGGATCGGCAAGTCGGCCCTCGCCCAGCACACCCTTGACCTCGCGGACGAGCGTGGCCTGACGGTCCTGCATGGACAGGCGCACCCGTTGCACGCCGGGCTCGCGTACGCGCCGATCGTGGCAGCTGTCCGGCCGTTGCTGGCCAAGATGACGGAGATGAGCGGCCTGACGCAGCTGGGCAGGCTTATGGCCGACCCGCGTCTGCCGACGATGGCGCCGACCGACAACCCCGAGCTGGACCGGACGCAAATGTTCGAGGCCGTGGCGCGGCTGGTGGAACGGCACGCGCCCGCTGTGTTCTTCATCGATGACCTGCACTGGGCGGACCGCGGCACCATTGAGCTCGTCCACTACCTCGGCCGCAACACCCAGAACGTCCTCACGCTTGCCGCGTACCGCCCAGGCGAGGCCAACCCGACACTGGATGACCTCGCTACGACTGTCCGGCGCGACGGCACCGAACTGTCGTTGGCCCCGCTGACCGACGATGACGTGGCGCGGATTGCCCACAACTTGCTCGGTGAGGCGCCGGAACCACGGTTCCTCGAAGACGTCACACAGCGGGCCAAGGGCGTGCCGTTGTTCGTCACCGCCCTGGTCCAAGGCGGTTTCCAGGCGGTGCCGACGATCGTGCGGGACGTCGTCCTCGGCCGTCTGCAGCGCCTGGACGAACCCGAGCGCAGGCTTCTTGAGACCGTCGCCGTGGCGGGCGAGGCGGCGACAGATGCCGTCCTGAGGGCCGTATCGGACGCTCCCGCAGCACTGCGCACACTGATCGTCGACGGGTTGGTCGTCGAACGTCCCGTTGCCCGCGCCATGACATACCGGGTCGCACATCCGTTGTACGCCGAGGTCACGTATGCCGAGATGACCCTCAGCGAACGGCGGGCGTTGCACGCTGCTGTGCTCGCCGCGATCGAGCAAACCGACCCGGACGACACGCTCGCGCTCGCCCCGCACTACCGCGAGGCAGGCAGCCTGGCTGATCCCGTACGGGCCGTCGCGGTGATGGCCGAGGCAGGCTGGCGTGCCCTGGCTGTGCGGGCCGCGGAGGAAGCTGTCCGGTATCTCGAGGCGGCCATGGAACTGGCCGAGCCGGAACTGCAGCCGGACCTGCTCGACGGCATCGGCCGTGCCCACATGAACCTCGGCGACATGGACGCCGCGACGGCCGCGTGGACAACGGGGATGAGACTCGCCGATCGGCTTGGCCTGGACAAAGCGTTGGCTGTGCTGCGGTTCCGGCTGGCGATGCTGGACTCCGAACGGCTGGATTCGGCGATGGCCAACAGCCAGCTGTGGACGCAGTTGCGGGACATCCCGCTGGAGTCGCCGGAGATCGCGATCCAGTCGATCATCTACACCCTGCGGCACGGCACCCTGGACGACGTCCGCGCGCTGAGTGCGAGCCTGTCCGACTGGATCGGACCCGGGCATCCGGCGCACGCGCGTGCGGTCGCCCACTTCGGGCAGGCCGTCTGTCTGTTGATCGACCAGAAGTTCAAGCCCGCGTTGGTGCACGCTCAGAACGCGGTCACACAGGCCAAGCGCTGCGAGGCCGAGCTGCCGTTCTACGCCCAGTACTTCCAGCTCTTCCTCAGCGCGTTGAGCGCGTTGAACGGCGACGTCGCGATGTCCATCGACTGCGCGCGAGAGACGGTGAGCGCGGGGACGTTGGTCGAGTTGCCTTCGCTGAAGTGCTTCGAGCACTACGCGTTGTCCTTCGGGTATTACCTCGCCGGTGACTTGGCGAATGCGCTCGCCGAGATCGACACCGGCGTCGCCGTGGCCAAGGAGTCGGGGATGCCCCGGTCCATCTCGCGAGTGCTGGCGTTCCGCGCGTTCGTGCTTGCCGAGCAGGGCAAACTCGCGGAGGCGACGGCGGCACTCGCGGAGGCGGAACGGTCCTATCGCTCTCCTGAACAGAGTCTCGTCGAGGTCGTCGCCCTCGCATCGACCGCCATCGCGCTCTACGACAACAAGCCGCTGCCTTCGATCCCGTTCGACGCGTCGCAGACGTACAGCGACCCGGTCGCGACCATGCTGCGGATGCTGTTCGCGGGCTTGTGCGGGCTGAACAACGGCCAATCGTCGCCTGCTGCGGAATGTGCCGCGTCGTTGCGCGAGTTCGACCAGGCAGCGGCCCTGATGATCGCCATCGCCGACCGGCTGGACGGAGTACGTCTGCACGACGCGGATCTGTTGGCCCGTACCGCAGACGCGTTCGACGGCATGGGTGCCCCGCTGTTGGCCGCGCAGGCGAGGCTCGAGCAGTACGAGTTCAGCAAGTCCGCCCCGGCTCTGCCTCAGGTCCTTGAGGTCTTCGACAAAGCGGGCGCGGCGCACTGGGCCAACCGGGCACGTCGACTCGCCCGCACGCTCGGTGTCCGGGTCCGGGCACCGAGCCGTGACGGCCCGCTGACCGTCCGCGAGTCCGATGTGGTCCGGTTGCTCGGTGCCGGGTTGTCCAATGCGGACATCGCCGCTCGCCTGTTCCTCAGTGGACGAACCGTGGAGACCCACCTGCGCAACAGCTACGCCAAACTCGGACTGACCACACGGGTCGCGCTCGCCAGGTGGGCGGCCGAGAACCTCTAGCGGACCGAAAGGAAACCACAAGCCTCCGGTGTGATACTCCGGTCGGAGTAGTGAGACTGGGACACGAGAGGCGAGCGGGTAGCCGATGACCGGCAAGTACATGAGTGGCAGTGAGTATTCGGCATCCCTTTCCGCGGCGCTCAACAGTTATTGGCAGGCGCTCGAGGTGCGCTGGACCAAAGAGGCCGGTAAGACGCTGTACGGCGGCACGGCCGCTGTTCCGGCTGCTCCTGAGCCCGTCCGGTGGCAGGTCCCGCCGGACTCCTGGCGGCACTTGACGACCGCGTGCAAAGTCGTGGCGTGGGCGATGAACGACGGCACGCCCGAGAACAGGCCCAACGAATGTGACGGGTGGAGTGTTCCGGACGCGAGGTACGTCGAATGCAAGGCCTTGGACGTCTTTCGCCAGGTCGGCGACTGGGCGTGGGCGAAACGGGAGCAGCTTTCCCGCGCGGTCCCGGATCTCGCCGCCGGACCGGAACTGTCGTTCCTCGAAGAGGCGCACGGCACCCTCAGGTCCATCGGCGTGGCGATGAGGTCGGAGGGTTCCGTCGGTGACCACGCGCTCACCGGTGCGGTGGACCGCATGGCCATCGGGCAGAACGACAACGCCAACCGGGCCTGGTTGACCGGCTGGACCGGCCTCGCGGCCAACAGCCTGAAGGGCGGTTTTCTCAGCACGGTCAAACCTACGCTGGTCAACCAGGCTGCCCTGTGCGATTGGCTGGCTAGTTGCTACTCGGTCCGTGGCACGGTCATCCACGCCACGCGCAACAACATCCTCAACGTCATCGGCCACCTGACCCGTGAGCTCGGCGAAGTCATCGTCACACCAGTGGATCTGTCCAAGCCGAAGCTGGTGGTCAGCTACGCGAGCCAGGTGTGGACGATCGCCCAGATCACCTTCGAAGTACTGAAAAACGTCGGCGCTGTCGGCACGGTGCTCGGCTTGGTCGATTTCGCGCTGGGCAAGTCGGACAGCGTGACCACGGAGTACAAGTACGCGCAGATGAGCGACTTCTTCGCGCTCGTGGATACGTCCGTGCGCACCCTGCACAGCGAAATGGACAGTGCGGAGGCCGAGTACGCCAAGGCGGTCAACGCCATCAACGCGGCGATCGCCAGCGTCGACCGGACGACTCTGGAACTCTACGACATCACGCAACATTCGCCGGATGGCGACGACAGCGATCCGAACGCCTCGGCCCGGTTCGCCGTTGACGTCAACGTGGTACTCCAGATAGCCCAAGACTGCTACGAAGCCGCCGAGGGCTACTCCCAGCTGCTCAACAAGCTCGCCACGACCTCATACTCCGACGGTCAGCTCGCTGGCCGTGGACTGACACCGATCGCGGCCGACCAAGGCGTGATCGAGTTGCGCGAGGACATCGAGTCGTTCTTCAGCACCACGACCACTCGGTATCTCACCGCCGCGGACCGGATCAAGGCCGCTGCCAAGCTGTACGTCCAGAACGACGAGGCTCAGCGAGAGCGGTACAACAAGACCATTTCCGAGTGGCGCAAGCTGGGACTTGGCGAGTTCGGGCAGCGCAACCGGATCGACACCGACCCTGACAAGGAAGGTGTGCAGAACTAGTTCCTGGTGACGTCGGTGACGATCGCGTTGGCCAACAACTCCGCGTCCGGGCACGGCACCGGGTAGTTCAGTGTGTTCGGGTCCGCGATCGTCGTCGTCACCGTGAGCAACACATCCTCGGCCACTCCGACACTCACTGTGCAACGGCCCTGGTCCGGCACGGCACGGTCGGCGTCGTAGCGCACGGCCGGATAGTTCTGGATCTCGATGGGCTCGAAGAACGGCAGCCGCACCCGCTTGCGGTACAACCCTTCCAGCCCACCCGACACCTGGTCGATGGTCGCGGTCATCTGCGGCTGCTGCGGGGTCTTCGCCCGCCACGTGCACGTGCTGCCGCCCTCGTTGACCCCGGCGGCCAGGTCCTTGGTCACCGCCTGGCCTGGCTTGAGCATCGCGCACGGGTTGTCGGCGTACTGCTTGATGTCCAGCGGCAGGGAGACTTCCGGGGCGAGTCTGCTCGGGCTCGGCGGCGGGGACGCCATGGTGATGCCCTGGCCGCGCGAGGCACAGCCACTCAACACGACTAGACACGCCACTACGCCAAGCCCGATCCGGAACATTTCCTCCGCGCTCCCTTTGCCGGGACGTCCGTACACCTCGATATCACAGTCGACGCCGTTGTCGATCTGGATATCCAGCCAAGGCATTCAGTGCCCGAGCATCACCGGTGTGGTGCCCTCGTCCTCGTCTTGATGATCGCTGTCCCCCGACGGGCCCGACGATACCTTCTTTCGGGCGCCCGGCAGGAACAACGCGGGCACGACACACACCGCAATCAGGATCAAGGCCCAGAAGAACGTCGAGGCGAACGCGTCCGCGGCGGCCGATGCGGCGAAATCGTGCGTCCTGGGATCGTGAATCGCCTGCGTCGCCGCGATCTGGCCCAATTGGGTCGGTACGCCGAACTTCCCGGCCAGCAGCGCGGCCAGGATGATCGACATGATCGCGGTGCCGATGGCACCGAATGCCTGCTGGATGATGCTCATCGCGGTCGACGCCCTGGCCACAGTGCGCTGCGTGAGGGTCTGCAACGCGGCCGACATCATCGGCATCATCGTCGCGCCCATGCCAAGACCGGTCACGAAAAGCGCGCCGAGCAGTTGCAAATAAGGTGTGTCCGCACCGACCTGTGTGAACATCACCATCCCCGCGACGATCAGGACAAGTCCTGGCAGCACGACCTTTCGCGGGCCGATCTTGTCGGCGAGCGCACCGGCGATCGGCATCGTCAGCATCGCGCCGACGCCTTGCGGCGCCATCAACAGCCCGGCGTCCAGGGCCGTTTCCCCGCGCACCAAAAGGAAGTACGTCGGGAACAGCAGCATCGCACCGAAGAACGAGGTCGCGAAGAACGCTGTGGCCAGCACCGCGATGGAGAAGTTCCTGTTGGCGAAGAGCTTCAGGTCCACCAACGGGTTGGCCACCCGCTTCGCCCGGACCAGGAAGGCTCCGATCAGCACGATGCCCGCGACGGCAGGCAGCCAGACCTCGACCTCACCGATGCCACCCGCGGCCGGGATGTTCGACACGCCGTAGATCAGGGCGGCCAGCCCGGGCGAGAGCATCAGCATGCCGGGGAAGTCGAACTTGTCCCCCGGCTGCGGGTCGTCGGCCGGCAGCACGCGCCAGACCAGCAGCAGCGCGATCAGGCCGATTGGCACGTTGATGTAGAAGATCCACCGCCAGCTGACCTCGTCGACCAGCCAGCCGCCCAGGATCGGGCCGCCGATCGGGCCGAGCAGCATCGGCACACCGAGCACGGACATCACCCGGCCGACGCGCTGCGGCCCGGCCGCCTTGGTCATGATCGTCATGCCCGCTGGCATCAACATGCCACCGCCGAGGCCCTGCATAACACGGAACACGATCAGCGACGTGATGTCCCATGCCATTCCGGCGAGCACCGAGCCGACGAGGAACAGCACGATCGCGAGCATGTAGAGCCGCTTGGTGCCGAACCGGTCGGACGCCCAGCCGGTCACCGGAATGACCGCGACCAGCGCCAGCATGTAGCCGGTGGCGACCCATTGAATTGTGTCGAAGGAAGTCTTGAATTCCAGGGCGAGCGCCTGCAACGCCACGTTGACGACCGTGGTGTCCAGAATCGCCATGACGGTGCCGAGAATGACGACACCGGCGATCTTGAGCACGCCCGCGTCGAGCTTGTCCGCCCCTGCCGGGGCCGAGCTGGTCACGAAGAATCCCCCAAGGATCTCGTTCGGATTTGCCCGCAACCCCCATTGCGAGGCAATACGAAAAGAACCCTATCCGTGGCACATCGTTGCCAGCAAAGACAAGCGTGAGTGTGCGCGATCACACTACGGACCGCTGCCGGGCATGATCGGACGGTCAGAACCGGCCTATGGCAACGAAAAGCGCGAGCAGCAAGCGAATCACGTTGACCGGCAGGTCCTTGTACTCGTTTCGCCGGGCGTGCACGACCATCGCCTCGGCAACGTGGTGCGAGCGTTCTACCAGGCGGCCGCGCAACAGCCCGACGTCAACCGGCTGGTCCAAGCCGGACGCCGATGCCCTGCTGCGTTAGAGATCCTGGGCGGAGCCGTTGATGTGCCTGCCGTTCTCGCTTGCCTGAATCGCACGCAGAAGATCCGGTCCCGGGATCTCCTTGCTGTTCGCGGCGGCCGTCAGCTGCGCGAGGTGGCCGATCATCTGCACGCTTTCCTCGATCTGGTCGGTGTGCCGGGACACCCACCAGACGACCGCGCTGCCGGTGTCCTTGAAGACGTCCTCACTGAGGTACCGGCGCATGGCGATCTCGATGCGCCGTTCCTGCTCCCACATCCGCTCGTGTTTACGCATCTCAGCGAGCCGGTCCAGGCGCTTGGCGTCCTCGTCGGACATCGCGAGCGAGACGTCGACCGCCCAGGCGACGACGTGGCCGTACGGCTCGGCCAACGCCGTGCCCAACGCGACCGCCAGCCTGTGCTGCACGACGCGGTAGTCCTCCGGCTTCTCCAGCACGGTCAGCTCACGGGCCCTGGTCAGAATCCAATGCACGGCCAGGTCACCGGGGCTCGCGTGCGGTACGGCGGTTTTCGGGCTCGTCTGCCGCCAGCACACCGTCGCCGAGAAGAGAAACCGGTAATCGACCTCGGAACTG
Organism: Kibdelosporangium aridum; assembly: GCF_900176515.1. Taxonomy (GTDB): domain Bacteria; phylum Actinomycetota; class Actinomycetes; order Mycobacteriales; family Pseudonocardiaceae; genus Kibdelosporangium; species Kibdelosporangium aridum. Next base: position 1,240,602 of record NZ_FWXV01000001.1, on the reverse strand, counting down.
GGCAACGGTACGGCGGAAACCGGGTACTGCACATGCGTCGGCTGCTCCGGCTCCGACGTCGCGATCGGCTGTTCGGCCACCGGTTCGACCGTCTTGGCCGTCCGCTGTTCTTCCATCGCTTTACGCAATTCCGCCTGCTCCCGCCGGTGCACGATGTGCCGGGCAACCAGAACAGCAATTCCGTTCGCGCCGATCAGGATCGCCGCCCAGAGGCCGATCGGCCCCGGTAACAACAGGCTCAACGCCAATACGACAATGGTCGTCAGCACGGCCGCCAACAGCGCCAGCCGGGTCTTGTTGCTGTGCCCCATGGGACCTGCCTTTCGTCAGCCCCCACCCGGGCCCATATTCCCGTGCGGATGTGCTCGCGCGGGATACCTACCGCAAGTTTTCGCTCGAACGAACCAGTTCCGGAGCATAGGCGAACAGACCGGGCAGGCCACCCGTATGCATGAACGCAACAGTTTCATCAGGCCCGATGGCCCCACTGCGCACACCGGCGACAAGCCCGGCGGCGGCCTTGCCTGAATAGACGGGGTCCAACGTGATGCCCTCGGTCCGTGCGAACAGACGCAGCGCCTCCCACATCTCGTCGGTCGTAACGCCGTAGCCAGGACCGACCGAGCCGTCGGAGACGCGCAGGTGCGTCAGGTCACCTGTGCCGACGCCGAGCAGCTGCCCAGTCTCGTCGACCAACCTGCGGATATCGGCCCTGGACTCCTCAGCGGTGTGCGAGACGCATTGAGCGTCGAGCAGCACCGGCCAGCCCAGCAGGTGAATGCCCAGCGCCAGCCCGGCCGCGGTCCCGGCGCTTCCCACGGCCACGACGATCCGGTCGATCTCGCTCAGTTGGCCGTGCAGTTCCTGCGCCGCGGCCACGTAACCCAGCACGCCGACAGCGTTGGATCCGCCGACCGGAATGGTCGCGGTCTTACGACCCTCAGCCTCGGCAGTCGCGACTACCTGGTTGTAGACGTCGGCCGTCTCTTCCGGGGTGTCGCAGAGGTGCACATGGGCGCCGTAGAGGTTGTCCAGGGCCATGTTGCCGGAACGCTCGTACGCCTCACCGGACATCGGGACGGACTTCGTGAGCACCAGCTCGCACCGAAGGCCGAGACGAGCACAGGCGGCCGCGGTCTGCCGTCCATGGTTGGTTTGCACGGCACCGAACGTGATGATCGTGTCCGCGCCCTCGTTCCGGGCCTGCGCGAGCAGGAACTCGGCCTTGCGGAGCTTGTTGCCGCCGACGCCGAGCCCGTTGACGTCGTCCCGCTTGACCAGGATCCGCGGGCCGCCGAGAGCTTCCGACAGCCTCGGGCACTCGTCCAACGGGGTCGGCCAGGTACCGAGCGTCAGGCGTGGCTGGCCGGAAAGGTCGATCGGCATGGGTCACACCTTCGCACGGATGTCGTCGGCGAACGACTGAGCTTCCTCGTCGGACGCGTACTTCGTCCGTGGCCAGAAGAAACCGCGCAGGCCGTCGCCTTTGGTACGAGGCACGACGTGAGTGTGCAGGTGCGGAACGCTTTGGCTGACCGTGTTGTTCATGGCGACGAACGTGCCCTGTGCGCCCATGGACTCCTTGACGGCGGCCACGATTCGTTGGACGAACCCGAAGTAACCGGCCAAGTCGGCCTCGGGCAGGTCGGTGAGGGTCTCGATGTGTGTCGGCGGGACGACGAGCGTGTGCCCCTTGAAGACGGGTCGGATGTCGAGGAAAGCCATGCCGACAGGTTCGGAGGCCACGACGAAGGCGGGCTTCTCACCGGCCACGATGTCACAGAACAAGCAAGCCACGAAGGTGAGCCTAGAACCCGGCCTTGATGACGGTCACCAACGCGCGGACATCGGCGTGGATGGAGTGGTCGGGGTTCTTGGTGTCGCGGATGGCCCGGAGGTCCGAACGAACCTCGACGCAGTCGCTGCCATTGACGCTATGAGTCGCCTTCTTCCAACCAGCGGGGGCAGTCATGTCGGTTCTCTTTCTTCAGTTGGTTGATCTCCTGCGCGATCAGCCGCTTCGAATCTGAAGGTCCCACCGCCACGACTCGCAGTGCTCCAATCGCATCCCGGTAAGCCATGATGTCGGGATCCTCGTGAAGGAACAATCCTGACCTGCGATTCTCCAAGTAGACAACTGTCTTGCCCTGGACAGACTCGATCAACTTCACAGGCCCCTCGAGCCCGGGATGCCAATCCCTCGTGAATGGGATCACCCGCAGGTCCATCTTCTCGCTCATTTCGAGCAAGTACTCCAACTGGCCGCGCAGCACATCACTGCCACCGATGCGCTGCACAAGTGCGGCCTGCCCGATGTACACCTCGAGTTCGGCGTTGCGCAGTACCTCCCGCCGCCCTATCCGGATGGTGATCCGAGATTCGATCTCGTTCGCCGGGGCACCGCCCTTGGTCATGATCGCGCGGGCATAGTCCGCTGTCTGCAGCCACCCCGGCACGATCAATGGTGCCACCGCGATGACCTTCCGCGCCTCGCGCTCGAACCGCAGCAACGCTTCCAGGTGCAGGCGCTGTTCCGGCAACGATATGGCCAGCCATGACGTGGCGTCCGGATTCCGCGTCAACGCAAGGATGTCGTCGAACCGTTCCCCGGTGATCCCCAGCATTGTCAGGATCTGCGCGACATCCTCAGGGCGTGGAGTCCGTTGGCCGGTCTCCCAGCGGGACAGCGTGGGAGCAGGCTTGCCAAGCAGCTCCGCAAACTTGGTCAGCTGCTCGTGCCCGGCATCGATGCGCGCCTCACGCAGCGCAGCGCCCAGCGCGAGACTTTTCGAGGTTGTTTTGTTACCACCCATGCAATTAAGAATATCGATCGTGAGCAGCCGAATGGTGTCGCACAATCGGGGGATCTTGGGCTTTGATTAACCGAACTGGCGCTAGTTTGACAATCGGTAATCCAATTCGACTCGGCACAGGCCATCAATTTAGGAGTTCCCACATTGTCAGATATCAATGCGCAAGTTGCCGAACAGGCACCTCGCCTCTTTGCCACCGTGGTAACCACCGGCAGCGGGGAGACCACGATCATCGGCTGGGGGATGGAGTTCGAGGACAGCGCGTACATGGTCACCGCTGACGGCCGTAACCAGTACTTCCTCGCCGAGGCCGAGAACGCGCTGATGTACATCCGAAGTGGACCGGACGTCACGCCCGACCTCGTCTTCCTCGACTCGCGCGACTGAACAAAGCGGGGCGGCCCGGCAAGTGCCGAGCCGCCCCATTTCGGTCACATCATGCTTGCTGCGTCAGCCGGAACGACTGCGCCGCACTGCCGTTGCATGTCAACTGCACCAGCTGCACGCTGTCCGCAGTGGAGCTGTTCGGCACGGTCAGGCACTTGCCGCTGTGCCTGCTCACGAAGTGGAAGTAGCCACCGTCCTCGGCGACCGGCTGCCACTGCTGGTTGTTGCCACCGCCGTACGCCCACAGGTGCAGCGCTGCGTTGTCCGCAGTCGACACGTTGCTCACGTCGATGACCTGTGCACTGTTCGCGCGGTTGTTGATGCGCACGTAACCGCCGCTTGTCGCCTGGAACTGGTACCCCTGCGCCAGGGTGCTGTTGCAGGCGTACTGCTGGATCGCGGTTCCGTTGGCCGTCGCCGCGCCCCGGGCGTCAACGCACTTCGAACTGTTCTTGTTCACCACAGAGAACCACTGGGTGGGCGGGATGGGGCCGCCCGGGTCCGGCGGCGGGATCGTTCCGCCGCCCAGCCACAGCAGGCTGTCGATGATGAAGTTGTTCTGGTCCGGGCTGGCGAACGTCGACGACGTGCCCTGCCCGCTGCCGTTCACCGAGTTGTGCCCGAAGTTCGCGTAGACCATCTTGAAGTTCTTGTTGGTCCACATGATCGGGTAGTCACCGCTGTACCAGGACTGGTTCGGGTCCGTGCCGAGCGGGAAGCTCGACGGGTGCACCGACGCCAGCACACTGATGTTCGGGTTGGTGCGCAGGTTGCCGTTCCAGCTGTACCACTCGCTGACCGACGACCGGAACGCCGCGGGCAGGCGCTTGGTGCTCGGGTGGGTGCGGTTGTCGGTCTGCAACGTCGCCGCGGTCGGGAACCACGTGTTGTTGCGGAAGTTGCCGCTGCCCAGGAACGTGTTGTGGTACCACGGCCAGCTCGACGCGTTCTGGGTGAACGCCGAGACGTGCCAGCCGAAGAATCCGCCACCGTTCTCCATGTAGCGCTGGAAGCCCGCGCGCTGTGCGGCGGTGTTCGGCATGTCGTCCAGGAACATCACGACCTGGTACTGCTGCGGGCTGATGTTGTTCAGCAGGTCCCAGTTCGTGCTTCCGGTGTACGAGAAGTTGTTCTGGGTGGCCGCCTGGCTGAACCAAGGGTTGGCCTCACGGACGAACGCGATGTGCCCCGGGTCCCACGTTCCGTGGTAGAAGGCGATCACGTTGAACTGCGGCGCGGCCTGGGCGGAGTTCTGCGCCGGCACGAAAATCACGCCGAGTAACAGGCCCAGGACCACAAATGCCCGCGTTATCGCGGACATTCCCGCATTTTTGGACATGCAGGTGCCCTTTCAATCAATGGCGGCGCTGAACTGGGCGCGATGGAGGGCCCAGACCGACACGACAGGCGGTTTTTACAGCGATACGGAGCGTATAGAGGTCTAAACCACTTTCGCAAGGGGCCGAACGGCTGTTGCTGACCTACCCTCAGTCCGTGACAACGGAACTGCACCATGAGCCGCATGAGGATACCGGGGCACGGCTGAACTGGTTGCGAGCCGGTGTGCTCGGCGCCAACGACGGCGTGGTGTCCACTGCGAGCCTGGTCCTCGGCGTCGCGGGGGCGACGACATCGGTCCCGCAAATCCTCACCGCCGGATTTGCCGGAATGTTCGCCGGTGCGATGTCGATGGCCGCCGGTGAATACGTCTCGGTTTCCAGCCAGCGGGACGCCGAAAAAGCACTGCTCGACCAGGAACGCCGCGAGCTGACCGAGATGCCGCAGCACGAACTGGACGAACTCACCGAGATCTACCGGGAAAAGGGCCTGTCCCCGGAACTGGCCCGGGAAGTAGCCGAGCAGCTCACGGAGAAGGACGCGCTGGCGGCGCACGCCGAGGCCGAGCTGAAAATCGACCCCGACGAACTGACCAGCCCATGGCAGGCCGCATTCGCCAGTTTCGTGGCTTTCACCGTGGGCTCATTGTTGCCGTTGCTGGCGTTCATCATCCCGGCAGGCGACTTCCGGATCTCGCTGACGGTCCTTGTCGCCGTGCTCGCACTGGCGTTGACCGGCTCACTCAGCGCCCGGCTCGGTGGCGCGCCACGGCTGCCCGCGATCGCCCGGAACGTCGCAGGCGGCATCGTCGCCATGGCCGCCACGTACGGCATCGGCCACCTGGTCGGAGCTGCGATCTAGCATTACAGGTATCCCGGGATGATCTTGTCTCACGGTGCATGGCACTGCTCGCCGTGGCCGCTGCGGGATGCTCGGCCTCGACAAGTGCCACGGCGCCTGAGCCAGGCGTCGAGGCATGGCAGCTGGCCATGCCCTTCGACGCCTACAACTTCTCCCCCGCCGAGGTCATGACCTTGACCATTGCGGAGGATCTGCTCACGCGCGACTGCATGCACGGCAAGGGCCACGACTGGGAGTTGCTGCCGCGTGCCGTCGAAAGCGACATCGAGCCGCCCCACCGCCGCCGCTACGGCGTGATAGAGCCTCAGATCGCGGACAAGTACGGCTATCACAGCGCGCCAGACCGGCCGACTGTGGCCGCGCGCAAAGCGAAGCAGCTGGCCAGGGCGAAGCAGACAGCTGACCTTCGCAGCGTCGTGCGCGATTGCGGTGCGCAAGCCGAGGCCGTTCTGTCAGCGGGAACCCCGGATGTCGACGCCGGCCGGTTCGATGCCCTGATCCGCAAGACCTTCGAGGACTCCCAACGTCTCCCCGAGGTGGCTGAGGTCTTCCGGTCCTGGAGTGCGTGCATGAGCGGCGAGGGTTTCCCCTACCTGGACCCTCTGACGGCCATCACCGATGAAAAGTGGTCCACGGCTACCCCGACACCGCAGGAGATCCGCGCGGCGCAGGCGGATGTGCGTTGCAAGGCCAAGACCAGCCTCGTGGCTGTCTGGGCAGCAGCGGAGACCCGCGTCCAGAACGACGCGATCGCGGCCAGCCCCAACGACTTCCACGGTTTGCGCGCCAGCAAGACCGGGCGGCTCGAAGCCGCAAAGCAGGTCATCGCCCGCGGCTGAGCTAACCGCCGAACTTCAAGTGCAGCCGGAAGCGGTCCGGGTCGAGCAGGCTCTCGACGTGCTCGACGAACTGGCCGTTGATGTCACGAGTCAACCGCCGGGTGCGCAGGAACCGTTCGCCCACAGGGCGTTGGAGCAACTCGGCCTCGGTCGCGCTGAGGCGGGCGAGTTCACACCACTCCTCGCCCGAGTCCGGAACCAGGCCGACGCCGCGCAGTTCGTCGTACAACGATCCTTCGAGTCCTTTCCACGGCAAGTCACGCAGGCTCCCGATGGCCGGGACACGGCTTCGCTCAAAGGAAATCGGCGAGCCGTCCACTATGGAGCGCAGCCGGTCCACCGCGATCAGCTCGGCCGATTCCAGGCCGAGGCGTTCGGCCAGCTCGGCTTCCTCGACCAGCGCGATCCGGACGACCTTGGTCTCGACTCCCTTATCGGCCAACGCGCGCGTCCAGCCGAGGCGGTCGTCTATTGTCCGGTCGTCGAACGTGACGAACGAGCCCTTGCCCGAGTGCGTCGCGATCAGGCCTTGGTTTCCCAGCTCTGTCAACGCTTGCCGAACAGTGTTACGGCTGACGCTGAACCTCGCTGCCAGCGCGTTCTCCCCTGGCAGCTGCGCGCCGTGCGCCAGCCGTCCAGATTGGATCTCCTTCGCCAGCTGCTCGACGATCCGTTCGTGCTTGAGCCTGCCAACCCGGTCGTTCATGCTCGCTCCTGAGCACTGACTTGCCTGCGGCTGAACAGGAACGTCACCAGGAAGCCGATCACCAGCGCGACCAGCACCCCGAGGTTCGCACCCGACCAGGCATCGGCAAGACCGAGCGGTGCGAGCAGATACCCCTGCCAGCCAAGCCACTCCGCACTGGTGTTGGTCACCAGGCCCCACCCGATCGCGGTACCCACCAGCACAGTCATGATCGGCAGGACTCGGACATCGCCGTACCGTCCGGACGGGTCGTAGAGGTCCCGCTCCGCGTAGTCGGTTCGGCGTAGCGCGATATCGGCCAACATGACGCCGCACCATACCGCGATCGGCACGCCGAGTGTGATGAGAAATCCCTGGAACTGCCCGAAAAATGTGCCCGCGAAGAAGACGACGTAGACCGTGCCGATCACCACGACGATGCCGTCGACGAAAGAGGCGGCGTAGCGCGGGATCCGAATGCCCAGCGCCAGCAAGGTCAAGCCGGACGAGTAGATGTTCAGCACCGCGCCGCCGACCAGGCCGAGCACGGCGACCAAGGCGAAGGGCACCAGGTACCACGTCGGCAGAATCGCGGCCAGCGCACCGATCGGGTCGGCGGCGATCGACTCGTTCAGCTCAGTGGACGACCCGGCTAGCAACAAACCGAACAGCAGCAGCACGACTGGCGCCAGCGACGAGGAGAACGCCGTCCAGCCGACGACCGAACGACCGGAGGTGCTGCGCGGGAGGTACCTCGAATAGTCCGCGGCCGCGTTCACCCAACCGAGGCCGAAGCCTGTCATCAGGAACACGAGCGCGCCGACCACGTTCTGCGCCGAGCCCGCCGGAAGCGCGGACACGGCCGACCAGTCGACGCGGTGCGCGACGAAGCCGATGTACACGACCGTGAGCACGCCGGTGATGATCGTGATCCACGTCTGCATCCGCATGATCAGGTCGAAGCCGAGCACGCCACCTGCGATCGTCAGCACGGTCACCACGATCAGGGCGACGATCTTCGTCGTCGTGCCGCCGCCCCAGCCGAGACGTTCGAACACCGTGGCGGTCGCGAACGTCGCCAGGATCGTCAGAACGGTTTCCCAGCCGACGGTCAGCATCCATGAAATCAGCGACGGCAGCCGGTTGCCGCGTACACCGAACGCCGCGCGCGAGAGCACCATCGTCGGCGCGGATCCGCGTTTGCCCGCGACCGCGACCAGTCCGCAAAGCAGGAATGACACCCCGATGCCGATGATGCCGACGATCACGGCCTGCCAGAAGGAGATGCCGAAGCCGAGCACGAAGGAGCCGTAGCTCAGCCCGAAGACGGAGACGTTGGCGGCGAACCACGGCCAGAACAGCTGGCGCGGCGTTCCTTTGCGCTCGGCGTCGCTGATGACGTTGATGCCGTTCGCCTCGACCTGGAACACCATGAGCATCCCCTGATCCGGTTCAGACCTGTTCAATTGATTGTGGACGGTAGGCCTCTATACCCGCGCCGTCAACATCCCGTCAAGATCGCGCCAGCCCGTCCGAGATGACCTGGAAGATCCGCTCGGAGTCGCCGCCGAACCGCTGCATCGCCTGCAGGCCGATCAGCAGGGTCTTGACGTGCATGACGTCCACATCGGACCGGGCGGTACCGGCCCGCTGGGCGAGGTCGAGCAGCTTCTCAAGCGCCACCATGAACTCACGCTCGCCTTCGGGCACCACGACGCTCATGTCGATCCCGATCCCCGCCATCGCGTCGACAAGACCATGGTCAACCGCGGCCTCGTCGATCATCCGGCGCAGGAACGTGTACAACGCGCCACCCGGGTCCTCGGCCGCAAGCGCCTGCGCGTCCTCAGAGAGTTGCCGCATCCGATCGGTCACGACCGCTTGGTACAGCGAGTCCTTGGTCGGAAAGTGCCGGTACACCGTGCCCGCACCGACTCCGGCGCGCCGGGCGATCTCGTCGATCGGCACGCCGAGCCCCTCCTCGGCGAACGCCTCATAGGCCACCTTCAGGACCTTGGCCCTGTTCCGTGCCGCGTCGGCCCGCACCGTGACCCACCTCTCCGTCGACAACCGGGGCGTGCGTTCCGTATAGTCATAACCGGAACGCACGCCCCGATTCTACCTCCAGGAGTGATCATGCCCAAGTGGACAGCAGCCGACGTGCCCAATCAGGACGGGCGGACAGCGGTGATCACCGGCGCGAACACCGGCATCGGCTTCGAAGCGGCGAAAGTACTGGCCGCCCGTGGCGCCACAGTGGTCCTCGGCGTCCGCGACACCGCCAAGGGCTCAGCGGCGGCCGCCCAGATCGTCGCGGCGAGCCCCGGTGCCGACGTGCGCGTGCAGCGTCTGGACCTGACCTCATTGGACTCGATCCGCGCGGCGGCAGACGCGATCCGCGCCGACTTCGCGAGCATCGACCTGCTGATCAACAACGCAGGCGTGATGTACACGCCGAAACAGACCACGGCCGACGGCTTCGAGCTGCAGTTCGGGACAAACCACTTGGGACACTTCGCGTTGACCGGGCTGCTGCTGGACATGCTGTTGCCCGTCCCGGATTCCCGGGTGGTGACGATTTCCAGTGTGGGTCACCGGATGCAGGCAGCCATCCACTTCGACGACCTGAACTGGGAGAAGTCCTACAGCCGGGTAGGCGCGTATGGACAGTCCAAACTGGCCAACCTGATGTTCACCTATGAGTTGCAGCGCAGGCTTTCCGGCAAGGGCAAGACGATCGCAGTCGCGGCACACCCCGGCGGCTCGCGGACCGACCTGATGCGTAACTCACCCCTAGCCTTCCGGTTGGCGTACAAGGTAATCGGCAGGCTGATCACCCAGGCGCCATCCGAGGGTGCGTTGCCAACCCTTCGCGCGGCAACGGATCCCAACGTCCTCGGCGGCCAGTACTACGGACCATCGGGACTCGGCGAGTCCCGGGGCGCACCTGTCCTGGTCAAGTCCAGCGCTCAGTCCCACGACGTGGCGATCCAACGCCGCTTGTGGACGGCATCGGAGGAGCTGACCGGCGTGAAGTTCCCCGTCTGAGGGACCTGCGGTTGCGTCATCCAGCCGGCGCAAATAGTTGCAATCTGGAACTAGATAGTTCTAGATTGGAACTATGTCGAGCAAGCACGTGGACGAGTTCGCTGAGTCGTTCGCGGCCTTCATCCGGTCACTGGGGCTACTCGAGCCTGACCGCACGCCGTGCGGCGCACCGATGTCGGTCGCGGAGGCCCACGCGCTCACGATTCTCCGCGAAGGCGCCCTGCACCAGGGCAAACTCGGCTCGCTGCTCAACCTCGGCAAGTCCACGACCAGCCGGTTGACCGATGGTCTGGTAGAGCGCGGATGGGTTCAGCGCGAGCCCGACCCGAGCGATGGACGGGCCCGGCTGCTGACGTTGACCGAGGCCGGGTCGAATGCCGCCGAGTCGGTCGTACAACGGCGCAGCCAGCGCCTCAAAGCCTTGCTCGACCACATCGATCCCGATCAGCACGCCGCTGTGATCAACGCACTTCGGCTGCTCAAGGAGGCAAGTGAGCATGATCGCCGGTAAGCCGGTCGCCGCCCTGTTATGCCTGGCGGTCTTAGGCACAGCCTGTTCGGCACCGACCTCGGATCCGGGCACCGACCGCCAAGCCCAGGTCGCCGAGAAGGGCCAGTCCGTGATGCCTTTCGACCTGGACAAGACCACACACCGCTTCACTCCGCGCGAAGACGGCCTGCTCCAAGAGGTTTTCGCCGACACACCGGACGACACGAACCAGATCAACCTCATCCGCGAACATATTGCCACCGAGGCAGACCGCTTCCGCCGTGGCGATTTCTCCGACCCCGCCACGATTCACGGCACAGCCATGCCCGGCTTGGCAGAATTGTCTTCCAGCGCAACGAAAATCACCATCGCCAAGGCCGACCTGCCCAACGGTGCCTCGTTGACCTTCCGCACCACCGATCCAGCCCTCGTCAAAGCCCTCCATGTGTGGAGCGAAGCGCAGGTCGCCGACCACGGCAAGCACGCCGAGCACGGGACCACATAAGGCTCACGCCCGGAGCCCGTCCAGCATGACGTCGAGAATCCGGTCGGTGACCTCGCTGCGTTCGTCCCGGATGAACATGTTCATGAACGTGGCGATCTCAAGCAGGCCAACATCCTTCCGAAGGTCGCCGTCGTCCTGCGCCCGTTGGATCACGTCCTCGAACAAGTCGAGCCAGCGTTGCCGGACTTCGCGAAGTTCCGGGTCCGCCTCGATCGCCGCGGGAATCCCGTGGCACATCGGGTCTTGCAACAAGCCGAGCCGGAACTCCGACCACGAGCGCAGAAACCGTTGCAGCACCGCCCAAGCGGACTTCTCCGAGGCGTTCGCCGCGGTGATCGCCTCGGCAAGGCGCTGGAACATGTCCGTCGACACCGCGTTCACCAGTGCGTCGCGGTCTGGGAAACGCCGGTAAAGCGTCCCGACGCCAACTCCTGCCGCCCGTGCGATCTCCTCCATCGGAGTGTCCACGCCGTTGGCGGTGAACAGCACACGGGCGGCCGCGACGATCTGGTCGCGGTTGCGTTGGGCGTCCGCTCGCACGCCGCCTCCCGGTATGTGGACGATCTTCTTCCGGTTAGTGTAGCGTCGGAGTTAAGCGGAGGAAATCCATCCACTTATAGGGGCGAGTATGCGCATCGGGCTCTTCGTCGAGGACATGGGCAAGACCATCGAGGAGTACTTCGCAGAGGTCAAAGCCGCTGCACAGGCAGGCATCCGGGCCGTGTGGCTCGGTGAACGGCTCTCATGGGACCCGCTCACGCTGCTGGCGATCACCAGCCGCGAAGTACCGGACATCGCATTGGGCACCGCAGTAGTGCGTACCTATCCACATCATCCGCTCGCTCTGGCGGCCCAAGCGCTCACCGTGGGCAATCGGCTCGTCCTTGGCCTCGGGCCGAGTCATCAGCCGCTGATCGAGGGCCAGTACGGCTACGACTACACCAAACCGGTACGGCACATGCGTGAGTACCTGACGGCCCTCATCCCGTTGTTGCACGGCGAAAGCGTTGACTACCAAGGGGAAACACTCAAAGCGCACGGCCAGATAACCGCGCCGGGAAGCCAGCCGCCACCCGTGCTGATCTCCGCACTCGGCCCGCAGATGCTCAAGCTCGCCGCCGAACTCACCGACGGCACGATCACCGTGTGGGCAGGCCCGAAGACAATCGGCGACTACTTCGTGCCCACGCTTCAAAAAGCGGGCAAAGGCACCAAGGTTGTCGCGATCGTCACCGTGTCGGTGACCGACGATCCTGATGCGGCAAGGGAAAGTCTCAACCAGACATACGCTCCCGCCCGCGATCTGCCCAGCTATCGCCGGGTGCTCGACCGCGAGGGCGTCGACAACATCGGTGACACAGTGATCGCTGGCAGTGAAGAGCAAGTCGCGCAAGAACTCCAGCGTTACCGAGACGCGGGCGCGACCGAGATCATCGCTGTCACCGTCGGCGACCACCAGCGTGCGATCAACCTGCTGGGCGAGCTCACGTCCTGAGGTTCGTCAGTCCTCTGAGGACACGTTCGAGCAGTTCCATGTCCGGGCTGGTCGAGTTGCTCTCGTGCACGGTGATCAGGCCAAGCATCGCCATGTCCCCCAGCAGAACCTTGGCCACGCCGAGCGGAAGTCGCAGCAACGCACCGACTTCGGCGACCGATTTGGACTGACGGCACAGTTCCGCGACTTCCTGGTGCTCGCCCTTGAGTTCCCACATCCGGTCGAGGGCCCGTGCACTGGTCGAGACCAGGGTCTCGATTTCCAGCCGGTAGTCCGACCGGGTCCGGCCGCCGGTCCACGCGTAGGCGCGGACGCTCGCCGCCTGCTCGACCGGGAAGTCGGGTTCGGCGGCGGGCGCGGGGGCCGGTCGTGGCGTTATCGATTCAGTGGCCGCCGGTGCCCGATGGCCACCTGAACGGAAGTTCAGGCTGAATCCATTGAGCACATCGGCGAATCCTTGATCATGATCCCCGGCGCTCATGGATCACCTCGCTTACCGCCGCACTGACCCACTCAGTTCGGCACGCAGTTCCGGAGTCAGCATCTGACCGACCTGGTCGACCAGCACGGTCATCTCGTACGCGATCTGTGCGATGTCGCTGTCGCGACGGGCAAGCACAGCCATGCACGAACCGTCCTTGATGGACGTGAGCAACAGCACGCCGTAGTCCATCTCCACAATCGCGCGGTTCACCGTTTCCGCGCCGAGCACCTTGGCCGCACCCATGTTGAGGCTGTGGATGCCCGCGGCGATCGCGGACATCTGATCCGCCCGGTCCAAGGGCAGCCTCTTCGATGCGGTGAGCAACAGCCCGTCGACGGAGATCACCACGGCGTGCGCCACTCCGGCGACGCGCTCGGTGAAGTTGTCGATGAGCCACCCGAACCGGCTGACCTGACGACCCTTGGTCGGCGTTTCGGTCATGTCTGCTCCTCCCCCTGTTCCTCTGTCGTGCTTTGGCGGATACCCGCCTGAAAGCTGCTCAAAAATCCCCGTGCACGTTCGGCGTTGCCCGGGCCCCGGGCAGGCACGGCACCACGCTTGCCGTTGCCTGGTGGCCCAGTGCCTTCTGGGCCCATCGGAGTGACGAACAACTGCGCTTTGGGGACCCGTTTGGGCAGCTCCCCTTCTTTTTGTGGCGGCGGAGGGGTCGTCGGCCTGGCCTGCGCCGGGACCGACGGTTGTGCTGCGTGCTTGGCCGGGGCGCTGCTGGACCCGCCACCGGGTCCACCGAGCCAAGCGAACTCGTCCTGCTGTGGTTGCTGCTGTGGCTGGGCCGCAACCGGTTCAGGGTCCTGCTCGATGACCGGCCGGTGTGACCGGAACAGGATCGACGCGGGCGAGCTGGCCCGCGGCAGGTCTGGCAGTTTCACCGAGATACCGACCGAGCTCAGCCTGCCGGACAGGCTGCCCTCGTCCGGGGCGGCCGGCTGCGGCTCGAAGACCATGGTCTCCTCGGCCGCACCGGGCTGCGCAGGCTGAGCGGGCCCCGACTGTGCCGGGGCCATACCGGTGATCAGCTCCGGTGGCACCACGACGGACGCGACGAGGCCGTCCTCGCCGTTGTCCCTCCTGGCCAGCAGCACGCGGATACCGTGCCGGGTCGCGAGGCTACCGACGACGAACAGTCCCATTTGCCGGGACACCGGAACGTCGACGCCACCGCCCGCGGCCACACGCGCGTTGGCGTCGGCCAGTTCGGCGTCACCCATGCCGATGCCGTCGTCGATGATCTCGATCAGCACCGACCGGTCGTCCCGGATGGACGTCTGGATGATCACCTGCGAGTCCGGCGGCGAGAACGCGGTGGCGTTCTCCACTAGTTCGGCTACTGAACGAACCAAATCACCCGCGGCGTAGCCGAGGACGTCCACGCGCGGAACCGACCGGACCGACGCCCGTTCGTAGTGCTCCACTTCGGACACCGCGGCACGCAGCACGTCGGCCAGCGGCACGTGCTCGGTGAACCGGCGGCCCAGTTCGGCACCGGAGAGCACAACGAGGTTCTCGTTGTTGCGCCGCATCCGGGTGGCCAGGTGGTCCAGTTTGAACAGGTTGGCCAGCTGGTCGGGGTCGTTCTCCTTCTGCTCCAGCTGTTCCATCAGCCGCAGCTGGCGCTCCACCAGACCCTGGCTGCGCCGCGACAGGTTGACGAAGATGTTGCGCAGGTTGCCGCGCAGCTCGGCTTCTTCCTCGGCCGAGCGGACCGCCTGGTTCTGCACGGTGTCGAACGCGCGGGCCAGCTGGCCGAACTCCTCGGTCGTGTTGACCGGCATCGGGTCGATCTTCGCCGGACGGCCCGCACGGATGTCCGACACGGCGGAAGGCAGCTTGGTCGACGCGACGTCCAGTGCGGCGTTACGCAGCGACCTCAGCGAGCGCAACAGGTATCGGCCGACGACACCACCGATCCCGGCCGCCAGCAACACCATCGCCAGCAGCAGCACGGACTGGAAACCCGCACGGGTACTGGTCTCGTCCTGCAGCCGGGTCGCGCCGTCACGCAGCTCGGTCGCCACGGCCTTGAGCACGAACGTCATCAGCGCGGTCGTCTGGTCCGAGGTCCTGGTCCAGTCCGCTGCGTTGAACGGCAACGTGGCCCGGACACCCGGACGACGTGGCGGCGGCTCGGCGCGTGCCTGGCGGACGAACTCCTGGCGCTGGGTGACATCCGAGCCGGCGACCGTGTCGAGATATTGCTGCCACAGCTGCGGCGGGGCGACCGAGCGCATGTCGGCGATCACGTCGGCGAGCCGGACGTCGGACTCGATCAGCCGCTCGCGTTCCGGACCGGTCAGCTCACCGCGGCGGACCCCTTCCAGCACCAGCGATTGCTGGAAAGACACCTGCTCGCGGGCCACCTGCAGGTCGAACAGCGCGGTGGACGAGCCGGTGAGCTCCTCGTCGGGGAACTTGCTGACCAGCGACCGGTCGAAGTCCAGCATCGCCTGGGTCAGGATCGCGTAGCCGGACCGGACGACCTCGGTGTCGGTTCCGGCGAGCACTTGCTGGCGCAGTCCGGGCAAAGCGCCCATCGCACGCTTGAGGTTGTCGTACCCCGCTGTGGCGACCGGGCCGAGGTCCGGCGTGTTGCCGACCATCCAGTCGACGGTCTCCATCAGCGTGTCGGTCCGCGCCCACTGCGCGCGGTACTCCTCGTCGTCGGACTCCATCGCCAGGTTGCGCTCACCCTGGAGCAACCCGAGGGTGGGTACCAGCTCTTCGCGCAGCTGTGCGAGCCGCTCGACTTCGGCGTACGAATCGGCCAGGTCGAGGTCGGCCTGCACCCGCAAAGTGCCAAGCGTCATCGCGCCAATGACCGGCACCACCAGGACGGCGCCGATCTTGACGAGTACAGGCCAGTTCCGCCACTGCACGGCCACCTTGGACCACGAGCGCCGTGCGGTCACGAGAACCTCAAATACAAATAGGACATCGCGGATAACCTAGGTAACTGTCGCCCATTTGTTCAAGTGTCAATTACGCCACGATCCCAGCACGGTCGGTCAATGGCTCAACATGCAGACCAACAATGGTGTTGGAACTTTTCACACCGTAACAGCACTGAGTTGAAACCTCTCCGGGATGGCGCTTGACGTCGCAGGTACGACAGCCTAGCTTGACTTCGGCCACCGGCCCGCTCCCCCCATCCGATGGATCGTGCCGACGAGAACCCCGCGGAGGACAACCCCGATGAAAACGATGCCGTCCTTTTCACGGGACCACGATTTCACCGAGGTCGACGACGGTGCGCCGGACTTCTCCGCGATCGCGCGCAGCCCTGAATTCGTCCGGCTCCGCAGGCGGATCCTCTGGTTCGTCATGCCGGCGACCCTGTTGTTCCTGATGTGGTATCTCAGCTATGTCCTGCTCGCCGCTTATGCCCCCGAGTTCATGAGCCAGCGCGTCAGCGACAACATCACAGTGGGGCTTTTGCTCGGGTTGTCCCAGTTCGTGACCACTGTGGTGATCATGTTGGGCTACGTTCGGTTCGCGAAACGGCGTATCGATCCGCAAACCGAACAATTGCGAAACCGAGTGGACGCGGTCCAATGAACCAGTCGGCCGACACGGTTTTTCTGGCCCAGGCAGCCGGTAATCCGACAATTAATGTCAGCATCTTCCTCGCCGTCGTTGTGGTCACGCTGTTCATCGTCTACCGGGTGAGCAGCAGGAATACCACCGCAGCCGACTACTACGCCGCGGGCGGCGGCTTCTCCGGCATGCAGAACGGCATCGCGCTGTCCGGTGACTACCTGTCCGCCGCGTCCTTCCTGGGCGTCGCAGGCGCGATCGCGGTCTATGGCTACGACGGCTTCCTGTACTCCATTGGCTTCCTGGTCGCGTGGCTGATCCCGCTGATGCTGATCGCGGAGCGGTTCCGCAACACCGGCCGGTTCACGATGGGCGACGTCGTGAGCTACCGGATGAAGCAGCGCCCGGTCCGGGCCGCCGCGGCCAACGCCACCCTGGTGATCTCGTTCTTCTACATGCTCGCCCAGATGGCCGGTGCGGGCGCGCTTGTGGCGTTGCTGCTGGACGTGCACACCGCAGGCGGGCAAGCGTTGGTGATCTGTGTCGTCGGCGTGATCATGGTGTTGTACGTGCTGGTTGGCGGCATGAAGGGCACCACGTGGGTGCAGATCGTCAAGGCGGCGCTGCTGCTGGTCTGCGTGAGCCTGATGAGCGTGTTCATCCTCGGCAAGTTCGGCTTCGACCTCGGCGCGTTGTTCGGCCGTGCGGCGGAGAAGAACGCGCTGAGCGACCTGATCCTCGAGCCGGGCGCACGGTACGGCCGGAGCGACACGGCCAAACTGGACTTCGTCTCGCTGTCCTTGGCACTGGTGCTCGGCACGGCCGCGCTGCCCCACGTGCTGATGCGCTTCTACACCGTGCCGAACGCCTACCAGGCACGCAGATCAGTGGTCTGGGCCATTTGGACGATGGTGCTGTTCTACCTGAGCACGCTGGTCATCGGCTACGGCGCCAGCGCGATCGTCGGTTCGGACGCGATCACCAGTGCGCCCGGCGGCGAGAACTCCGCTGTGCCGCTGCTGGCGTTCCACGTCGGCGGCACCGTCCTGCTTGGACTCGTCTCGGCCGTGGCGTTCACCACGATCCTTGCTGTGGTGGCGGGTCTGACGCTGACGGCGTCCGCGTCATTCGCCCACGACGTGTACGCCAATGTGATCAAACACGGTAATCCCGAACCAGGTTCCGAGGTCCGGGTGGCCAGGATCACCGCGGTCGTGATCGGCGCCCTCGCGGTCGGCGGCGGCATCCTTGCCACCGGCCAGAACGTCGCTTTCCTTGTGGCACTGGCGTTCGCGTTCGCCGCGTCGGCCAACCTGCCCGCGATCCTGTACACGCTGTTCTGGCGCCGGTTCAACACAACCGGGACGTTGTGGTCGATTTACGGCGGCCTGGCCAGCTGTCTGGTGCTGATCCTGTTCTCGCCGGTGATCTCCGGCAGCGAGACGTCGATCATCCCCGGCATCGACTTCGCGCTGTTCCCGTTGTCCAACCCGGGCATCGTGTCGATCCCGCTGTCGTTCGTGCTCGGCATCGTCGGCACCTTCGTCGGTGAACGCAAGGGACTCCAAGAAGGTGCCGACCGCCGTGACGAGATGGACGTCCGGTCGGTGACCGGGATCGGCTCAGGCTGACTTACGCAGGGAACCCGGGACTGACTGGAGGATCACGCCGAACCGGTTCCACGCGTTGATGGTCGCGATGGCCACCACGAGTGCGCCCAGTTCCTCGTCGGTGAAGTGCTTCTGGGCTTCGGCCCAGGTGTCATCGGACACGCGGCCCGTGGTCAGCCGGGTTCCTTCCTCGGCGAGCCGGAGCGCCGCACGCTCCTGCTCGGTGAAGAAGGGCGTCTCCTCCCACGTCACCACGCTGAACAGCCGCTCGTCGGTCTCCCCCGCGGCCTTCATGTCGTGGGCGTGCATGTCGACGCAGAACGCACAGCCGTTGATCTGGCTGACGCGGAGTTTCACCAGCTCACGGATCCGCTCGGGCAATGGGCTTTCCCGCTGCCACTCCTCGAGAGCGGCCATGTGCTTGTACGCGCCCATAGGCGGCTTCAATCGCGGTTGCACCGTTACTCTTCCTCTCCATTGATCAACGCGCGCACGCGCGTGAGTTTTTCCGGGTTGGCGACCATGTCGATCGCGGTCACCCGGCCATTCGCCGTGGTCAGCGCCACGACGCTGTGCAGGTCGCCGTCGACGAAGCGCAGCAGCCCGGCCCAGCCGTTGACCTGGACCGCACGGAACTGCACCGGAGCGCGGTGCACTCCCGCCAGGAACCGGGAGACCTTGTCGGCGCCGTAGACCGGTTTGCGTGCGGCCTTCATCACGCCGCCACCGTCGGTCTTGAGCACGACTTCCGGATCGAGCAGCCGCAGCAATCCCTCGATGTCGCCGCCAACGCATGCCTGCGAGAACGCGTCGACCACGCGTTTCTGCTGGGCGTGGTCCAAATCGAAGCGTGGTGTCCGGTCACGGACGTGCTTGCGGGCGCGGCTGGTCAGTTGCCGCACGGCCGCCGCGCTCCGGCCGACTGCCTCGGCGACCTCGGCAAACGGCATACCGAACACTTCGTGCAGAACGAAGGCGGTCCGTTCGGCGGGCGAGAGCGTCTCCAGGACCACGAGCATGGCCAGGTTCACCGACTCGGTCATGGTCACGCGGTCTTCCGGTCCCTCGACGAGGGGCTCCGGCAGCCATGGCCCGACGTACTGCTCACGCCGGACCCTCGCGGATCGGACATAGTCCAAGGCGAGCCGCGAGGTCGTGACCACGAGCCACCCGGTGACGTCCTCGATGTCCTGCGTGCGGTTCAGCCGTAGCCACGCGTCTTGGACGATGTCCTCGGCCGCGCCGAGGTCACCCGTGATGCCGTAGGCGATGCCGAGCAGCCGGTCCTTGGCTTCCAGAAATTCCTGCACACCCCTAGGACGGGGCAGGATTCAGGATTGTGACATCAGGGCTTGCGGCCGACCGCGCCCAACGCGAGCCGCTGGGTACGGCCGAGCGGTTGCAGGCGTGGGCCGTCCGGCCACCAGTCCGCGAGCAGCACGAGCCCGGGATCGAGCAACTCAAGGCCGGCGAGCATGCCCTCGATCTCTTCGCGGGTCCGCAGCCACAGCGGGACCTGGGCGTTCACGTAGACGTCCCGCACGGCATTGGCGAGCTTGGACAGCTCTTCGTCCTCGACCGGATCGATCAGATGCGCGAAGACGAAATATGAGCCCGGTGCAAGTGCGTCGATGTAGTCCGCGACGATTCCGGCCGGGTCGCGCTCCGGACGGACGTGCTGCATGGTGCCGACGTGGTAGACCGCCATCGGCTGGCTGAAGTCCAGGTGCTTGGCGACGGTCGGGTGCTCGATCACCTGCCGTGGCTTGCGGAAATCAGCCTCGACCATGTGGGTCCGGTCGTTGTCGGCCACCAGCGCACGGCCATGGGCGAGCACACCGCGATCCAGAGAGACATAGACCATGGCCGACTCACGGTTGAGCCGTTGCGCGACTTCGTGTGTGTTCTCCGCCTCTGGCAACGTGGCACCCAGGTCGAGGAACTGGCTGATGCCCAGTTCACCGGCGAGGTACCGGGTCACTCGCATCATGAAGTCGCGACGGTCGAGCACCGCACGCAGGAACTCCGGGTCCAGTTCCAGGAAACGCGCGCGCACGTCCCGGTCGACCTGGAAGTTGTCCTTGCCGCCGAGCAGGGCGTCGTAGACCCGGGGGACACTCGCTCTCGTCGTGTCCATCCGGAGAGGAGCGTCCCGGACTTCCGACGATTCATCACCCCGAGTCATCCAACTAGTCCCGTCTGCTTGTCGCTGATCACCGTCTACAGTACGGGTTCACGCAGCGCGACGGGCGGCATACGGCATTTATCCGGTGACTCTGCGGGCGCCGGGTGACGGCCGGATGGTCAGATACCTCGGTGCGGTGAGCGTTTCGCGGCGGAAGGCACCGGACACATAGGCCCGCACCGCGGCGACGCGATCGGGCGTGGCGAGCGCGACAACAGGTCGTCCCGGGTCGTCCACCAGCATCGTTGCACCAAGCGCACCGGCTTTTAGCGCTGCGGCAACAGCGATGTCCTGTTCGGTCTCGGTTTGCTGGGCACGGTGGAAGTCCGTCAGATCCTGCCCGAGCTGCTCGACCGAACCGTGTTGCCGGATGCTGTAGTCCGTCAGCCGCACCGGTGTGTCGCGACGGACGCGGGTGTCGACAATCAGCAACCGCGCGCCCGCGATGTCAACGCCCACTTCGTATCCCGCGAATGCCGCCTCCACCCGCGATTGCGGCTGCGATTGCGCGAGAACATCCACGAGATGTCCCAAGGGCATGCTCGGATGGCACAGATCACGCAGCGCCAACGCAGCCGCGCATGCCAACGCGGTCTGCGACGACAACCCGCTGCCAGCCGGAAGGTCCACACTGCACAACAACGTGGCGCCGCCGGGTTGCAGGCGTTCGGCCACCTGGACCACCGGTTTCGCCCAACTGGGCACATCATCTGATGGAAGGACCACTGGCTCGGCGGGTTTGTTGATGGACGCCAGCTCAATGATCCCGTCGTCCCGCCGCTCACCCGCGACGATCGCGCCCCACCGTCCGCACACGGACAAACCCGGCAGCACGCTGACGACGCCGGGCGCATACCAGACGCCTTCGGCCGAACGGCCGTACGCCTCCCGGAAGGCATGGGGCACAAGACGAAGTTCCGGGGAGACGTCCGGCCGGTCAGCGAGGTCGATCACGAGCTCTCCTTGCGAGCAAGCACTCGGTAGGCGTTGCCGCGGTCGGTGCGCTTGGCGATGGCCTGGTTCACGGTCTTGTCCAGCAAGCCCGCCACGATCAGCCACGGGATGCCCACCGACCAGACGGCCGCGCTGCGCAGCGCCTTCAGCTTCGGTTTGGCCGGGCGCCACGGCGATGGTGACCGTGGCGCGATGCTGGCGAGGAACAGGTAGCTGGACAGCACGAAGTCGTTGCAGAGGTGGGCTTTGCCGCGTTCCTCCGCGACCGGTCGCAGGCCACGCTCGGCCAGTGCCTTCTTCAGGTTCTCGATCGGCAGCATGTGCTGGTGCTGCGGCTGGAACCACGGCATCCAGTACCTGCCGAACAGCCTGCCCAGCCGCCATTCCGGGTCGGGCACCTCGATCAGCAGGTATCCGCCGTCGGACAGTGTGTCCGCGGCGATGTCCAGCTCGTCCCACGGGTCACGGACGTGTTCGAGGTAGTGGTGCATGCTGATCACGTCGTAACGGCCGCGCAACTGGTCGGCGAAGTCCTTGAAGTTCCCCCGGTAGGACTCGGTGATCCACCCGAGCGTCACGGCGTCCTCAATGGACGCTCCTTGGTCGAGGCCGTCGAACCGCGTGTCCGGCAGGATCTCCTTGGCACCTCGGCAGAAGTGCGCGTGCCCGGAGCCGACGTCCAGCCAGTTGCGGGGCGTGGTGAACGGTACGACCATCTTGGCCCGGTCGTAGTACGGGTCGGGTTTGCCCGCGAACACGGCTTCGGCCGCGCTGGCGCCGTGGCCGTCGTAGAAGTCCCGGTAGTAGAAGTCCAGACCGGCGGTGGACAGCCGCGGGTTCTGGAAGACGTGCCCGCACGAGACACAGCGGTCCATCGTGAACTCACCGGGCTTGCGCTGCACGAGGTCGACACTGCGGACAATCCGCTCGAGTTGCACCGCGCCGCAGGTCGGGCAGCTTTCCCTGCGTGGCTCGAAGAACCGGTCGGTGCCGCGCTCGATCTCGTCCCGATAGGACGGCGCCGAGGCCAGCAGATCCTTCTCCTGCTGGATTTCCGCTTCCGTGCGCCAAGTTCCGCTGAGCGTCCTGATCCACAGGTACGGCTGGTAGACCGCGCGGAAGACCGACGTCAACCAGAGGTCTTTGGGTCGCAACGGAGTTCCGGCGAACACGAGCAGCGGTTGGAGACTGTACAGACCGGCCGCGATCAAGCCCCACGGCCACGTCCACAGAGTCGCGCCGAGCACCGCGAGGTATCCGATCACCGAGGCCACAGTGGACAGTGCGGGGCGCTTGCCGTACTTGCGCAGTCGTGCTTTCCGCGTTGACAGGTCGTACGGGTTGGCGGGCAAGGTGGGCGCGACGGCGAGGTCGACACTGACACCTTCCCGGTCTTTCACACGCCGGGCAACGGTGACGAACTCGGTGGGATCGGCCGGGTCCTTGATGTCCAGTTTGTCCACGGCCTTGCGGCTGTAGAGGATCGCTTCGCCCGCGCTGGTCCCGCGAATCCAGCGGCCGCCCCGGTAGGTCTTGGGGTCGACCTGGTTGAGCAGGTCGAGCGCGGCGACCGTCGGCAGGTTGGCCGGAACGAGGTCGACCAGCCCGAGATCCTCGGTTCTGGCGAACTCGATCGCCGACTGCCGCACGTCCGCGGGCAACTCCGCCGGGAAGGACTGGAAGTCCTCGGAGTCTCCGGATGCCGCGGGCAGCACCCGTACCTGACTGGCTCGTCCCCGCAGCCGCAGGGTGTCCAGCGCCAGGTAGACCACTACCAGGCCGAACAGGATCCACGCGATCATGCCACCACCGCCTCGAGATGATCAGCCGCAGCGGACGCACCGCCGCCGAGCCGGAAGGACTCTTGTACCCGGGTCGCGTTGGCCGCGTACTCCGGGTCTGTCAGCACGTCGGCCAGTGCCGTGCGGATCTCACCGGCCCGGACTCGTTGGTATTTCAGGCGAATTCCCGCGCCCGCGGACACGACCTGCTGCGCGATGATCGGCTGGTCGTCCCGGATGGGAGCGACGACGAGCGGCAGCCCGTGTGCCAGCGTCTCGCAGACAGTGTTGTGGCCGCCGTGCGAAATCACCGCGTCCATGTGTTTCATCAGTGCCAGTTGCGGGACATGCTCCCGCACAAGGACATTCCGCGGAGCTTCCAGCGGCGGAGCGACCATGACCACCTGCACGTCCGGCATGTCCGTGACGGCCTCGATCACCTCGCCGAAGAACCGGTGCCCGGCGGCGCCGTTCAACGTTCCCAGCGACACCAGGACTTTGCGTTTTCCCTCGGCGAGCCAGTCCCACGGGAAATCACCGCGGTCGGGCCGGTGTTCCAGAACCGGGCCGGTGAAGACGTAGTTCGGCGGGAATGTGTCACCGACCAGCAGCGGTGAGGTGAACACCAGGACGAGGATCTCGGAGAACCGGATGTCGGATCCGCTCAAGTCGTGCAGCTGGCCGAGCACCCACTCCTCGACCTTTGGCATCGTCTTCAGTGGACGGATCAGCTCGGCCGGGGTGCTCGCGCTGGTCACCCACGGCACGCCGAAGTCCTGGGCCACGACCGGCCCAGCGAGCGCTTGCTGGTCGGCGATCAGCACGTCCGGCTGGTAGTCCTTCACCGCGGCCTGGACACCGGGGATCATCGCGTGCGCCAGCGGGATCAGGAACTCCTCCCACAGGAACTTCAGCACCGCGATGCCTTTGAGCTCAAGCCAGCGCTGCCGGGCATCCTGGATTTCGGCTTCCAGCCGGTCGTCGAGCGCAGGGAACACATGGGATCCGAGGGGCAGCAGGGCTTCCAGGGTGGCGGGATGGCCCACCCATGCGACCTCGTGACCACGCCGCAGCAGCTCCGCGCCAACGCCGACGGTCGGGTTGATGTGCCCGGTGAGAGGTGGCACGACGAACAGGAATCTGCTCATGCGCGCTCCAACCAAGCAAGCACCCGGTCGATCAGCTCCCCTGTCGCCTCACGCAGCACGGTGTGCCCGAGGCCGGGGATCACGTGCGTTTCGCAGTTCGGCACGAGCCGGTCCAGATCCTTCGCCGCGCCAACGAGTTCCGACTCGGCACCGAACACCCCGAGCACCGGGCACTGGATCTGGGAAAGGTCCGATTCGGACAGCAAAGCACCCGAGACGAGGTCGTCTATCAGCGAAGTCTTGTTGAGCAAGGCATCCGCGTTGTTGGCCAGCTTGGCGACCTTGCGCTGACCAAGCTTGATCAGTTGCTCGCCGGTCCGGTCGAACTCCAGCCCCAGCGCCGCCACGCTCAACGTGTTGACGATGTCCTCGACCCACTCCTCGCCCGACTCCCCCGCACACGCTGCCTCCACGAGCACAACCCCGGCAACGCGTTCGGCGACCTTGAGCGCCGCGTGCATCGCGACGATGCCGCCGTAGCTGTTGCCCAGCAGGTACACCGGCTCCTCAACACCCAGCTCGTCCAGGATCGCGATCAGGTCGAGCGCACTTTCCTGTGGCGTGTAGCCGGTTTCCGGCCGCGCGGACAGGCCGTGCCCGCGCAGGTCGAACAGGATCGTGCGGACCCCGTTGCGTGCCAGGGGTGCCGCGAGGGTGTAGTAGAAGCTGGACAGGTTGTCCATCACGAGGCCGTGCACGAACACCACTGTGGGTCCGGTGTTCTCCGGACCCAGCTGCTGGACGTGGAACTTCAGGCCACGGGCGGGGATGTGAGCCACGGTCTCAGCCGGTGCTCGCGGCGGGTTGCGCCTGGATGTGCCCGACGAGCTGGCCGACGGTCATCGCCATGATCTCGTCGATGTCCATGTCGCCGAGGAACGCGACCAGGTCGACTTGGCTGCCGTAGCGTTCGCGCAGCTTGTCGGCCAGTGCGACGAACTCGATGCTCTCCAGGCCGAGGTCGTCGCTGAACGTGGTGTCCGCGGTGACTTCCATCCCGAGCAGCACATCCTCGCCGACCACCTCGACGATCAGCCTGATCACCTCGTCAAGCACTTCCGATTCAGACACGCTGCTCTCCCGTCTGCTGCCATGCGACCACATAGGACGTTCCGTGATCCGTGACGACAGCCGCACCCGGTTCGGTCGCGTCCCCGGGTTTGATGTCGATCACGACGTCGGTATCACCAGCGATGGCCACCGCACATCCGGCGGCCGAGGGCTTGCTTGGGTCAGCGCAGTGCGCGACCGAGACCTTGGGTGTGGCGAACGCGCCACGAACCTTCACCTTGGTGCCGTCGTCGGTCACCGTCAGTTCGACTGGAAAGATCGCGCCGGCGCCACGGTTCCACAGCCAGCGGCGCACCGCGTCCTTGGCTGCGATCATGCGGAGCAACCACTGGCGCCGGGTTCTCAGGTCGAGGCTCTCGTAATGGGCGCGCTCGGCTGCCGTCATGTACCGGCGGGCCATGAGTTCACGGGTCGCGCTGTCGTCGGCCCATTTCTCGGTCACCAGCACCCAGCCGCCGTTGTGGGGTTCGGCCAGTGTGTTGTGCTCGGGACGCAGCTTGACCTGCCAGATCCGGTCGTCTGTGGTGAACCGGCGGGTCGTCCAGCCGTCGATCCGGCACCAGACTTCGCCGTTCTCGGTCCGCAGTTCGGCGTCCGCCCGCATCGTCTCCGCGGTGACGTCCAGAATCCAAGCCTCGCAGGAGATCCGCGTCCCAGGCTCGGGATCCGGTCCGTAGAACCGGATCGCGCCGATGCCGGTGGGCAGCACGGTCTGGTCGACGTCCCGGCTGACCTGCATCCAGTGCCCGATCAGCTGTCCAGCGCAGTCCAGCAGCGCTCCGGGCGCGGGCAGGACGGTCAGCGCACCGGTGATCCCGTTCTCCGCCAACGTGGTGATCTTCGAGACACCGGCGAACCTTGGGCCGTGGAACATCCAGCCTTCGTCGTAGAGCTCGTTCGCTTTCACCGGAGCTGGGCGGGGTGCCTGCAATGGCGGATAGGCACGGTCTTCTGGCTTCGGGTAGGCAGGCTCGATTCGCACGAGCCCTTCGGCGTAGTCGCCGACGCGGACACGAACCACGTCGCCGTCCAGCTTGGCTGTGATGCGGACTTCACGCGCGGGCTCGACGTCCAGCCAACGCATGGCTCGTACCGACTCGACCGCGCTCACCACACCGGATGGGGCGACGGCCCTGGCCGCGTCCTTGATCACCTCGACCAGGCCGGTGATCGGCACGATCGGGAACCCGTCGGACAGATCGTGCCATCCATCGGGTTGCGGGAAGATCGAGTGGTCCACCAGGTGCGGCATGGTCTGTACCGAGAAGACCCTGCTCAGCTCGACTTCGGTCGGCTTGGGCGCGGCCAGTGCGTCGGCGACCTCGCGCGCGACCGCCGTGGTCTCCGCCAGAACCGCGCTCAGGGCAACACCCACCGCGGTCGAAGCGTCCACGGTCACTGGCTGGTCGACGGTGATGGGGTCAAGCTTGACAGGCTTGAGGCCGAGCGAGAGTCGTTTTCCGCCATGACCGCGCTGCAGACCGAACGCCCACAGAGCCGCGGCGGCCCGATGCTCGGAATCGCCCGCGATGGCCACGAAACCCTGGCCGGTCAGCGTGTCCTCGACGAAGCCGGGCAAGCTCCCCGCACCGACCTGGACGAACGCACGGATCCCGTGGTCGTGCAACCGTTGCAGCAGCGGCCGGAACCGGACGGGTTCGACGAGGTGCCGCAGCACGAGTTCCCGGATCGCGGCTGGGTCGTCCGGCATTGGCGCCAACGAGGTGGCGGACCAGACCGGGATCGACGGCGGATGCACGGCGAGAGCCTCGACCGTGGCCTTGGCTCCCTGCAGGTACGGGGCGAGCGCCGGAGTGTGGAAGCCGGTCCGGAACGGCATGATCTGGGCAAGGATTCCGTGTTCCTTGAGGCTTTCCGCGGCCCTGGCGAGGTCTGGCGCCGGTCCGCAGATGACCGACTGATGTGGACAGTTGTCGTGGCTGACGACCACGTTGACCCTGAGCTCGTCCAGGATCGCCTGGGCTTTCTCCGCCGAGCAACCGAGCGCCGCGTAGACCACGTCCGCGACCCCGACCATGCCTGGGCGAAGCGACTCGACGAACTCGTCGATCGTGGGGTAGATGCCCGCGACGATCATCGCGGTCCACTCCCCCATGCTGTGCCCGGCCATCGCACTCGGCACGATCCCGGCTTCCCGCAGTTTGTGCGCCTGCCGCCGACCGGCTCGCAGCAACGTCAGCGCGTGGTCGACCACTGACTCCTCACCGGACAGCTCGGCCGTGCCGCGTTGTTCGAACCCGGGGAACAGGAAGGCGATCTGGTCGTTGCGGGTCAGCAACGGCTTCGGCGAGAACCAGATGTCGTGCCTGCCGGTCCACTTCTTACCCCTGGCCACGACTTGCCGGGCCAGCTTGAGCCTGCGGGCGTCCGGCTGCCAGATCACCAACCGGCACGGCTTGTCCTGCGCCCGAGTCCGCAGCGCGGCCCGGCTCAGCAGATCGGCGTCTTCGGCCAGCAGTTCCCGTTCGAGTTCCTCGGCCGAGTTCGCCGAGAGGAACAGCACGGGCGCCAACGGATCCGGCTGTACTGCGCCTGAGTCGCTCGCTTGCTCGAGAACGACGTGTGCGTTGATTCCGCCGAAGCCGAAGGCGTTCACACCTGCCCGACGCAACCCGTCCCACGCCTTCGGTTCGAGTACGGGCTCGAACCGGGTGCCTGCGAGGGCCGGATGCGGGTCCTCGATGTGCAGTGTCGGCGGCAAAGTCGCGTGGTGCACGGCGAGAGCGGCTTTGATCAGCCCGGCCATCCCCGCCGCGGGCATCGCGTGCCCGATCATCGACTTGACCGTGCCGATTCCGACCTGAGCTCCCACCGCACCGAACGCCTTGATCATCGTGCTCAGCTCGGCCGCGTCACCGGCCGGTGTCGCCGTGCCGTGCGCTTCGATCAGGCCGAGGCCGTCGCCGGGTTCGAGTCCGGCTTCGTGCCAAGCTCTGCGCACGGCCAGGAGTTGGCCTTCCGGGTTCGGCGTCATCATGCTCGTCGCCCGGCCGTCACTCGCCGTTGCGACACCACGGATCACGGCGTAGATCCGGTCGCCATTGGCCACGGCATCGTCGAAACGCTTGAGCAGGACCATGCCGACGCCCTCGGACAGCAGGGTTCCGTCGGCTTCCCGGTCGAACGGCCGGATCCGCTCCTTCACGCTGAGCGCACGCAGTTGCGTGAACACGCTCCACAATGTCGGGTGATGCGACACGTGCACCGCACCGGCCAGCATCGCGTCGCACCGGCCGGAGATCAGCTCGCGGACCGCGTGCTCGACGGCCACAAGGCCCGAAGCGCAGGCCGCGTCCACTGTGTACGCGGGACCGAGCAGGTCGAACCGGTTGGCGATCCTGGACGCGGCCAGGTTGGGCACCAAGCCAATGGATGCCTCCGGCTGCTCGGGGCCGAGCCGTTCGGCGATCGCCTGCCGGAGAGCTTTGGCGTCGACTCCGGGCATGAGGTCCTGCACGACCGAGATCAACTGCCCGACTTGGACGCGCTGGTCAAGGCGGGCGCAGCCGGGCGTCAGGTAGCCGCCGCGGCCGACCACGACCCCGACCTTCGCCCGGTCGGGCAGAGCTTGTTCGCCGCCCGCGTCGGCAATCGCCTCGGCGGCCACGCCGAGAGCAAGCAGCTGGTCAGGTTCGGCCGCGTCCACTGTGGACGGCATGATGCCGAACCTCGTTGGGTCGAACATCGCGAGGTCGTCGAGGAACCCGCCGCGCCTGCAGTAGAACCGGTCGCTTGCTTGGACGCCGGACGGGTCGTAGTAGATGGCCGGATCCCAGCGTTCGGCCGGGATCGTGCCGATCGCGTCGACCGATCCGACGATGTTGTGCCAGAACGCCGGCACATCGGCGGCGCCGGGGAACAACGCCCCCATGCCGACGATCGCGACGGAATCGACACTGCCTACGAGGCGCATTGATAGACCACCTGGACGGCGTCACCAACCGCGATCTCACGCAACAGGCACGCGACACCTTCGCGCGGGTCGATCAGCTGGATGCCACGGCGTGCGTACTCCTCGGCGAGATCCGCCGCCATCCCGCTGCCTGCCCACGGGCCCCAGTCGACGCTCACCACGCGCGCGTCGGTCTGGGTTGTCCAGAATCGGGCGATCCGATCAAGGGTGTCGTTGGCCGCCGCGTAGTCGGCTTGGCCACGGTTGCCGAGGACACCGCTGATGCTGCCGAACAACACCACGAACTTCGGGTCGTGGCTCAGTGCCTTCGCCAGCGCTCGCGCGCCGTCGACCTTGGTGTTGTAGACCCTGGCGAAGGCCTCCGGGGTCTTGTCGGCGATCAGCTTGTCGTCGAGGATGCCCGCACCGTGCACCACGCCGTCGATCCGGCCGAATCTGCCGGCGATGTCGGCGATCACCGCGTGCACAGCTTCGACGTCCTGCACATCACACGCGTGGTAGCGCACAGACGCCGCTGAGGACCGCAACGCGTCCATGGTCGCGCGGATCTCCCGCTCGGCCAGGATCTGCCGGGCTTGCGCGGCGATCTCTTCGCGGTCCTTCAGTCCCGTCTCGATGAGAGCCCGGCGAAGTTCGGCCTCGTTCTGAGCCGACGCTGTTCGCGGGTCCTCAGGTCCCTTCGGCGGGGCTGTCCGGCCGATGAGTTCGATGCGGCATCCTGTCCGCTCGGCCAGTGCGATCGCCGCGAGGGCGGTGATTCCCCGTGCGCCACCGGTCAGCAGCACCACGCTGTCCTCATCGAGGTCAGGCGTGCCGTCGCCCTGGATCTCCGAGACGCCCAGTTCGATCGTGTACCGCTGGCCGGAGGCGTGCCCGACGATCACCGGGCCGTCCACTGTGGTCAATTCGGCCAGCAGGGAAAGGGCGATCAGCGAGTCGCTTTCCTTCGCACTCACGTCGACCGCACGGATGTGCAGGTCCGGGTACTCCAGTGCGGCCGTTCTGATCAGGCCGTGCATACCGAGGTCGAGGGGCTCATGGTGGTCTTCGGGCTCGCCGTACCCAAAGGTGCCGCCGCCCGCGGTGGCCACGATCAGGCCCTTGATCCCGGCTGTGAGACACGCCCGGATCTCCTCGTAGGCCTCGGGCAGAGTCGGCTCGCCGGTCGACCTGAGCGCGCTGAGGTACAGGACGTAATCAGCGTCTACGCCTGACAGCTGGTCGACCGTGTGCGGTGTTCCACCGAGCCGTTCGATCCGGTCGGCGATCTCCAGACCGACGTTGCCGCCGTCATCCACGATCAGCACCCGCTGCCCTGCCAGCGAAGTGGGTTGCGGGCACGCGTCGATGGTGACCACTGTGGGCACTTGCCGGACTGGACGGCCGCCTTCGACTGCCACCTTCTCCTGTTTTGGCGCAGGTGCTGGCGTGGTGTCACGCTGGCCGAACCAGCCGACGATTCCTTCGATGGTCTTGATCCGGGTCAGCGCCTCGACAGTCGTGCTGTCGCCGGTCACGCCGAGTGCGGTGGCGAGCTCGCCGATGATCTCGGTCCGCTTGATCGAGTCGATCGACAGGTCGGCTTCCAGGTCAAGGCCTGGCTCCAGCATCTCGGGCGGATAGCCGGTGCGGGCACTGATCGTCTCCAGCACGACCGTGCCGACGTCGACGGCCCGCTCCGGCTCCTTCACCGGCTCGGGTGCCACAACCTCAGCAATCACGGCCGGAGCCGGAGGCGCACTGACAGGTACAGGCGCCGTGCCGAGGTAGCCGAGCATCACATCACGCTGGGCGGCGACGGCTTCGCGCATGCCGTCGAGGAATTCCTTGACGATCGCGTCCCGGTTCAGTCCCGTTGGGACGGTGAGTTTGGGCGCCTCGGTGGCCGGGCGCAGGCCGCCACTCAACGCTTTTCCGTTGGCGTCACGCACGAGTCCTCCATCAACGAACCACTTGGGGCGGGACGGAATGTCCTCGAGCCGGACCGGTTCGGCCCGTCCGGTGAACAGCGGAGCCACGTCGACCGGGACGCCCGCGACGGCCAGTTCGGCCAGCGTGGCGAGGAAGGTCCTGATCCCGTTCTGGCCGGGAGCGTCACACGACACCGCGGTGTACGGCCGGTCACCGAGAATCTTGCGGACCAGCCCGGTGAGCACACCGCTCGGCCCAGCCTCGACGAACACCCGCGCACCGGCCCGGTACATCGCCTCGATCTGGTCGACGAACCGGACCTCGGCCGCGACCTGACGGGCCATGGTCGCCCGCACGTCCCGATACGGCTCCGCGTCCACATTGGACCACACCGGGAACTGCGCCTGCCGGACTTCCTGCGATGTGAGAACGTCCGCGAAGATGTGTTCGGCCTGCGCGACCAGTGGACTGTGGAACGCCGCCGCGACCGGAATGGTCCGCGCCGACAGCCCGGCTTCCTTCAGCCGCTCGACAGCCTCGGCGATCGCTGTCGTACCGCCGGAGATCACCGCCTGGGTCGGCGAGTTGTGGTTGGCGACCACGACGGTGTCCGGCACGAGTTTCCGGACGTCCTCGATCGCGCCCGTTACCGCTGCCATGGTGCCCGGGTCGTCGCCGATCGCGCTGACGATGGCTTTCGCCCGCGCTTCGCTCAGCTCCAGCAACTGCTCCGGCTGGAACACCCCGGCCGCGGTCAACGCGACGAGTTCGCCGTAACTGTGCCCGCCCGCCATGTCCGGCCGAACCCCGAGCCACGCCAGCAGTTCCGTCATCGCGAGTCCCGCGATGCCAAGCGTGGGCTGGGCAACGGTCGTGTCGGTGATCGCGGCTCGTTGCCGCTCCGCTTCCTCGGGCGTCGTGGCCGCGGCCGGGAACATCACGCTCTCGTAGCGTCCACCGGCCAGCCGCAACGTCTCCTGCAGTCGCGGGAACGCGGTGAACAGATCCAGCAGCATGCCCGGCCGTTGACTGCCCTGGCCTGGGTAGAGGAACGCGACCTTCGGCGGCTCGCCGTCGTGGCGCAGTCGCACAGATCCCGACGCACGCCACGCCTGGACGTCTGCCAAGACGTCTAGCAGCTCGTCGATGTTGGTCACTACGGCCACAGCCTGGATCGGCTGGCTTGGTGAGATCGCGGCCGCGGTCGCTGCCATGTCACGCAAGGCTTTGGGCCGTCCCGCGTCCTCATTGGCCTGTGCCAGCCGGGCGAGCCGCTCGGCGGCCCGTTGCGCGGCCGCTGCGTCCGAGCCACGGAACACCAACAGCTCGGCAGGCCATTCGCGCAGGCCGTGCCAGGGCTCGTCGACTCCGCCGTAGCCGGTGATGACGGTGTGGAAGTTGGTCCCGCCGAACCCGAACGCGCTGACTCCGGCCGTGCGCTGCTCGGCAGGGGCCGACCAGGTGCGGTGGCCGAAGGCGAACGGGCTGGTCTCGGGCTTGTAGTAGGGATTGGGCTTGGTGACGTGCAGTGTGCCCGGCCGGATCCCGGTGTGCACGGCGGTCGCGGCCTTGATCAGCCCGGCCAGGCCCGCTGTGCACTTGGTGTGCCCGATCTGCGATTTCACCGAGCCGATCGTGGCGCTGCCGGCTTGCGCTCCGGCGTCACTGAACATCTCGGTCAGTGCCGCCAGCTCGGTCCGGTCGCCGACGACCGTGCCGGTGCCGTGGGCCTCGACGAGCCCGACTTCCTTCACCGAAACGCCAGCCGAACCGTAAGCCCGTTGCAGCGCACGGCGTTGCCCGTCGGCGCGTGGGGCCGTGAGTCCCAAGGACTTGCCGTCGCTGGAGGCGCCGATTCCCTTGACCACGGCGTAGATCCGGTCACCGTCCCGTTCGGCGTCGGCCAAGCGCTTGAGCACGACACACGCCACACCTTCGCCCAGTGCGATCCCGTCGGCAGCCGAGTCGAACGTGGCGCACCGGCCGCTGGGCGACAAGGCCTTGACCGAGGCGAACATCAGGTAGTCGTGCGCGCTGTTGTGCAGGTCAACGGCCCCGCACAACACCATGTCACTGGTACCGGCCTTGAGTTCCTTGCAGGCGACGTCCAGGGCGGCCAGGCTCGACGCGCAGGCCGCGTCGACGGTGTAGTTGGCGCCGCCCAGGTCGAGCCGGTTGGCGATGCGCCCGGCGATGACGTTGCCCAGCACGCCGGGGAACGAGTCCTCGGTCAACGTGGGCAGGTACTCGTCGAGCCCTTCCGGTGCGCTGCCGTACAGGGCGGGCAGTGCCGACCGCACGGTGTACGCGTTGGCCAGGTCCGCTCCCGCTTCGGCACCGAAGATCACCGACGTGCGTTCCCGGTCGAACTCGCGGGTCTCGTACCCGGCGTCGCGCAGTGCCCGCGCCGCGGCTTCCAGAGCAAGCAGTTGTGCGGGTTCGATCGAGGTCAGCGAGGTCGGCGGGATGCCGTACGCGAGCGGGTCGAACGCGACCGGATCGAGGAATCCACCCCACCGCGACGGCGTGGCGTCCTGGTACAGCTCAGGGTTCCACCGCTCGGCCGGGACTTCACTGATCGCGTCGACACCGGACACGATGTTGGCCCAGTACTCGGCGACGTCACCCGCGCCAGGCAGCATCGCGGCCATCCCGACGATCGCGACGTCCAGCGGGTCGGCCCGCTGCTCGGCCGGCCGCTCGGCGAGCTCGGCGTACCTGGCCCGCAGGAACTGCTGGCTGGTGACCTCCTCGTGCAGGCTGGCGATGTCGGTCAGCTCGGACCGCAGCGTCGCCACTTGACCGATCATGAACATCCCGGCCCGGCGCTGCTCGTCCGCATCGACGCCGATCAGCTCCTGCCCCTCGCGCTTGAGCGCGCGGCTGGCGATCCGCAGCCTGCCGAGGTTCAGCTTCTCCAACTGCTCCCATGCTTCTTGCTTGGGCGCGTCGGCGAGGTCCGCCTTGGCCTGCTCGAAAATGTCCACAAAGGACGACTGGGCGCACCGCACGCTGTGCCCCGGTGAGGTCTCCAGCAGCGCGGTCTGCTCGCATTCCACCGCGACCTGCTGGAACACCGGGGTGATCGCGCCGTGTTCGACGGCTTCGCGCGTGAACAGGTAGGCCGTGCCCATCAGTGCGCCGACGCTCGCGCCCTTGTCGACCAGGGGCGCGCTCATCGCCGACACCATCGCGGCCGAGCGTTCGTCGTGGATCCCGCCTGCGAACAGCACGCTGACGTCGTCGAGCGACGCCCTGCGCCGCAGCACCGAGATCTGCTGCTCCCACAGGGTGAAGCTGGATCGCGGACCCGTGTGGCCGCCGCACTCCCACCCTTCGAAGACGAACTTGCGGGCGCCGTCGTCCAAAAAGTTCTGCAGCAGCGCGGGCGACGGGACGTGCAGGAACGCCTCGATCCCGGCATCTTCGAGCACACGGGCCTGCGCCGGGTTGCCACCCGCGACGATGGCGTACGGCGGTTTGACGGCAAGGACTTCCGCCAATTGGGCCTGCCGCAGTTCCGGCTCGGCGAAACCGAGTATTCCGACACCCCACGGACGGGTGCCCAGCCGAGCGGCTGTCCGGGTCAACAGCGACCGGGTCTGCTCACCGTTCATCAACGCGAGAGCCAGGAACGGCAGCCCGCCGGCCTCGGCGACGGCCTCGGCGAAGGGGGGTTGATCGCTCACGCGGGTCATCGGCCCTTGTGCGAGCGGGTAACGTAGTCCATTCGCACGCGCGCAGAAAGGTCCATCCGGCCGCAGTGCTGGATTCCGCGCGGCCAATTCGAGATTGGCCTTCACAGTTTTCTGAATTAATTGCACGACACCGCCTGCGGTGCGGCACGATTGCCGCAACCCATCGGCCAGCGCGCCGTCCTGACCGATCCGCAGGGCATAACCCGCGCCCGGGCGGGCCAGCACGCGATGCCCGTCGACAATAGCGGTGTCGGCGCCGTCCATCCCGGAAATTGCGGCCGTGACCTCGACATTCAGACAATCACGGACTTCGTCGGCAAGTGCGAACTGACTGTCCAGAAGGACGCCACGAGCCCCACCCGCGACGGCCGCGGCAGCGGTATTCGGCCCGATCCCCCCAGCCGCCCACACGGGCACGTCGAACTCGGCGAGCAGCCGCTGCAGGAGCACGAACGTGGTCAGTTCACCGACCCGTCCGCCCGACTCACTGCCGCGTGCGACCAGTCCGCTGGCACCGGACAGGACCGCGGCGCGCGCTTCGTCGACCGAGGTCACCTCAACGATGACTCTTCGGCCAGGACTTGAAACAAGTTGGGGCGTAACGATTGTGTCGACGTCGTCCGCCAGCTCGTCCGGACTAAGTGGACAGTCCGGGGCAAGCCGGACACCGAAGGGGCCGGCCAGTCGTCGTCGAACGAGCGCGAGCTCGGCCAGCGCTCGCACGCGATCGCGGCCGAGGTCGAGCACGCCGAGACCACCGGCACGCTCGACGGCGACGACGAGTGCGGCGTTGGGCTCGCCGAACGGGCTCACACCAATGACCAGGTCACGACAGGAAAGCGCGCTCAAATCGATTCCTCCTCCACACCTACAGGGCAAGGGATGTGAAAGGAAACCAGTGGTGAACTACCGGAGCGCCACCCCGGCGGGACGTTTCCGGACCGTTTACAACCGTTTCTGCGGGTTAACTTCGTCGCAACGAAAATGTTTCGGGTCTTTGTTTGACACCTGCGCCCGATGGACCTGTCACACAATGGGTTCCTGTAGTGACGGTCCGTCGCACGACGATCACCGTACAAACAAACCGGAGCGCCGTCCACACCCTTGTGAGAATTTCTCACGCGACGGGTGACGGTTGTCTGGGAACCACACCTTCCACGCCACAATCCACTCACCAGAGTGAGTGCAGGCAGTGGGCTGAAACGATGAAGGGACCCGGCCGCGGCCGGGTCCCTTGACGGCGTGACGGTGCTTACAACGGGAAACTGGGAATGTCGCCGCGGACGGTCACCCAGCGGGTCTCGGTGAAGGCCTCAATGTTCGCCTCCGCGCCACCGAAGCGTGATCCGGTCCCGGACGCGCGAACCCCACCGAAGGGTGCGTTGGCCTCATCGTTCACCGTCTGGTCATTGATGTGCACGATTCCCGTCGGGATTCGTTCAGCCAACGCCAGTCCGCGCATCGCGTCGCCGGTCAAAATGCCAAGCGACAGACCGTATTCGCTGTCGGAGGCCAGCTTCACGGCGTCGTCCTCGGAAGCGAACGGCGTGACCACGGCGACCGGGCCGAAGACTTCCTCGCGGTACGCGCGGGAGCTTGCGGTCGTGTCGGCGAGAACGGTCGGCCGGTAGAACAAATCCGTGAAGTTCCCGCCGGCGGCCAGAATCGCCCCCGCGTCGACCGAGTCGGTCACCAGAGCGTGGATCTTGTCGCGCTGTCCGGCGTCGATCACCGGCCCCAGCGCGACTTCGCCCGCCGCGGGGTCCCCGACGGGCAGCGCGTCGGCCTTGGCGGCGAGCAGCCGGACGTAGTCGTCGAAGATCGACTCGTGCACCACGTGCCTGCCGGTGGTCATGCAGATCTGGCCCTGGTGGAAGAACGATCCCCACGCCGCCGCGCCGATCGCGTGCTGCAAGTCGGCGTCTCCGGTGACGATCAACGCCGAGTTGCCGCCCAGTTCGAGGTGCGCGCGCTTCAGATGACGGCCTGCCGCCTCCCCCACAAGACGCCCCGCAGCAGTCGAACCAGTGAACGAGATGACACGGACGTTCGGGTCGGCCACGAGCGCCTCGCCCGCGTCCGGTCCGCCGGGCAGAACGTGCAGAACTCCCGGCGGCAAGCCAGCTTCCTCGAAGACACGAGCCAACGTCACGCCGCCGCACACCGCGGTGCGCGGGTCCGGCTTGAGGACAACGGCGTTGCCGAGTGCCAAAGCCGGTGCCACGGAACGGATCGCGAGAATCAGCGGGGCGTTGAAGGGCGCGATCACGCCGACCACACCGGCGGGCACACGTGTCGCCATGCTCAGCCTCGGCGCCTCGCTGGGCAGTACTGTCCCGCTGGGGCGCCCAGGAAGCGTTGCGGCCTCAAGGCATTCCTGTTCGGCCACGTGCAACTCGAAGCCGACCTTGCCCGCGATGCTGCCGGACTCCCTCGTCAGCCAGTAGCCGATCTCGGCGGCGTGCGCGCGCCACAAACCCGCTGCCTTGCGCAGAACGGCTGCCCGCTGTTGGAAAGGCGTCGCGGCCCACGCCCGTTGCGCCTCCACAGCAACGGCGGAGGCCGCGGCGATGTCGTCGGGCGCGGCCATCCCGATGCGGCCGAGTTCGCTGCCGGTCGCGGGCGCCACGACAGCCCGGTCACCGCCTGCCGACGCCACCCATGAGCCTCGGAAGATCCGTCCCCGCCAGGTCTCGTCGCTGAGAAACGCCATCGCTGCTCCTGTCTCGTGGGCAAGACCAGACTCATACCGCGTTGATGAACGTCAGTCAGCCTCAGTTTCCACTCAACGGAAGTTCGTTACCCGCGCGATCCTCGCCTGCAACGCCCGTTCCTCCGCGATCTCCTGAGCATTCGGCGACAACGCCACGATCGCCAGGGTCATCACGGTGACGAAGCTGATGCCGACCACCATGGGCAGCAACAGATCCTGACCGTTCATCCCAACGAGTCCGGCGCTTGCCGCATGCGGCATCACCTCAGCCGCGGCCATCCCCACGTGGTGCATGCCGTTCACTGCGATGCCCATGATGAACGCGGCGAGGATGACCGCACCGAACGCACGGATGTTCACCGCTGCCCACAACGCAGCCGTGGCCGCCACGACGGCGATGACGACCGAAGCGGCAACGAGCAACGGGTCGTAATGGATCTCGCCGAAGAGGTTGATCGCGGCCATTCCGACGTAATGCATGACGGCCACTCCCGCGCCCGTGAAGGCGCCACCGACAAATAGCCAACCCGATCGCGTCGTGAACCCGACGATGAACAACCCGATGGCGACAACGCCTATCGACAACGCCATGCTGAGGATTGTTATCGGAACGTCATACCGTAACGGCGTTCCATGGACTTCGGACCCGAGCATGGCAATGAAATGCATGACCCAGATACCGGTCCCGCCAATGGACAGCGCGGCGAGCGCCAACCACCTCGCCCTGCTCGCCCCACGCGTCGCGCGAGCCCGTGACGTGCACAGCAAGCCCAGCGCAGCGCCCACAACGGACACCCCGTACGCAATGACCGCCGTGACCACA
Organism: Kibdelosporangium aridum; assembly: GCF_900176515.1. GTDB lineage: Bacteria > Actinomycetota > Actinomycetes > Mycobacteriales > Pseudonocardiaceae > Kibdelosporangium > Kibdelosporangium aridum. Next base: position 1,202,277 of record NZ_FWXV01000001.1, on the reverse strand, counting down.
TCAAAAGAGAAACCCAGCATTGCCCCGCCTCCCCGAACCAGCGACGCCACCCCAGTAGCAACTTACTTAGTGATGCTCAACATAGCTGCGGCCGAAGAAATAGCAAAGGGGCATGCAGGCGGTTCATTGAACGCCGGTGAATCACCAACAAAATGAATGAGACACATACCAACCGGACTGGGGTCGCTGTTTTTTAGGACCGAGCTGGGCGAGTCTACGGTCAAGTAGGAACATGTTTCAGTTAGGCGGCGCTTGTGGGTCGGCTGGGGCGCTCTTGGGTTGCTGCGATGCGCTGGTGGGTCGCCGCGGCGCGCTCTGTGGTTGGTTTTGGCGCGTTCTCTTGTTGGGTCGGCGCGCTTGGGTTGCTTTCGGCGCGCTCTTGGCTCACCGCGGCGCGCGCTGTGGTCGCCTGCGGCGCGCCCCTGTGAGAGGTCGGCGCGATTTGGTGTGGAGCCTCTGCGCCGCAAAGCAGGACCAACAACGCGGGCAGGACCTGCGGCCCTGCCCGCCGACAAGCTTATTTGCGGCGCCACTCCACACAAAATCGCGCCGACTACCACTTTTGGCGCGCCTTCACTTGGGCCCGGGCGCGCCTCCGCTGTTGGTTAGGGCGTGCCTTCACTGTGACTTGGGGCGTTGCCGATGCTCAGCGCTCGCCTTGTCGGTGGCTGGGGCGCACCTTCGCTCTCTGTTCGGGCGCGCCTTTCTGTGCTCCGGGCGCGCCTCCGCTTGGCCCGGGCGCGCCTCCGCTGTTGGTTAGGGCGCGCCTTCTTGGTCGGCTGGGCGCGCCTTCGTTGTTGTGGTTCAGCCGCATAGCTTCGTGAAGGCTTCGCTCAGCCGAGTGAGCACCTCGCGGATGTGCGGCAGTTTGGCTGGGTCGTCGGCGGCCAGAGCCTGCTGTTGCAGCTCCACCGTGTCGCCGTACAGCATGCTCGTGGCGGCCTTGAACCTCAGCGCCGTTGGATCGTCGCCGAGCAGATGGCCGCCCAGGACGACGATCCCGTGCTCGTCCACGAGGTGGCGGCTTAGCGTGTCCGCGTCGGTCACGCCACGGGCCGCGAGCTTTTCCCTGACCGGGTTGAAGTCCGGGTAGACGTAGAACGCGCCAACCGGCGGGCGGCATACCGCGCCCGCGTCCACCATGATCCGATGCAATGCACGGGCCACTGAGCCGTGCAGCCGGGCGCTGTCGGCGAGGCGTTGGCGGACTTCCTGGGGCTCGGTGAAGGCGTACTCGGCCACCTGCTGCATTGGACCGGCCAGTGTGGACCACACTTCGCTGGCGAACGAGATCACGCCGTCCCGGATCCGTTGCCCCCACAGGCTGTCCGGGAATCGGGCCACGCCTATCCGCCATCCGCCGAGGGCGAGGTTCTTGGAAAGTCCTGTTGTCACAACGGTTCTCCGTGGGGCTGCCTCCGCTGGGCTGAGCATGGGGGTGCGTGGGTCGTGCAGGACGTCGCGGTAGGTTTCGTCGGAGATGATCAGCAGGTCTTCCTGCTCGGCGAGCGCGCAGATCTCGCGGACCAGCTCCGGTGGCGCCACCGTGCCAGTCGGGTTGTCGGGCAATGTGAGGATCACGATCCGCGGATCGCGGCCGAGTGCGCGCGCGGCGAGAATGGTGTCCTGCAAGGCCGCTGGATCCGGCACGCCGCCCGCGCGGGCCGGGATCGAAATGCGGAAGACCTTCTTGCCCGCGAGTTCCGCTTGCGGGGCATAGGTGTTGCGCGCCGGTTTCGGCACGATCACGTCACCGGGCACCACCAGGTTCAGTGCCAGCAACAGCGGTTTGCTGCCGGGGCCGACCACGACTTGCTCCGCGTCCGTGGGGATCCGCCGTCGGGTGAAGTACCCCGCCGCCGCCTGACGGACTGCCTGGCTTCCGGCCACAGGGCCGTACGTGTTCCGCGACGCACCGGCCACCAGGCGGTCGACCAAGGGCTCGAACGCGGGCAGCCGGACCTCACCGAAGCCAAGGTGCACAATGGACTCGCCTCTTTCCTGGCGCTGCGCGACCATGTCGTTGAGCGCAAGGGTCGGCGAGATCCGCCAGTCCGCCATACCGCGCAGCTCCTTCAGCCCTTGGAATCCCTTGCCGAAATGATTGCCCAGCGGGCAGCGGATTTCGAGCCCTCCGCGCCTCCGCACTTGGCCCAACCCCGCTCTGCGGCGGGGAATTCTCCGGGTGCGCTCCCAGAAAGCAATCGTTCGCACCGTGCCCGTCCGCCGATCCGGGAATCTCCTGGGTTTGCCGAGGCCGGCCCCTGGAAACCCCGGTGCCCGCCTTATAAACTCTTCTGTTGGACGTCCGTCCACAAAGATGGGACAACTATGGGGCATCGGGAGCAGCTGCTGGCCGGCGCGAAGAAGTGCTTGCTGGAGAAGGGGTACGCCCGGACGACCGCACGCGACATCGTCGCGGTCTCGAAGACCAACCTCGGATCGATCGGATACCATTTCGGCACCAAGGACGCGTTGATGAACGCCGCATTGGTCCAGGCGACCGATGAATGGGCCGATGACATCGCGCAGTTGCTCGCCGGCACCGAAGACACCGGCACCCCGCTTGAGCTGTTCGAGGCTTCGTGGCCGCGGATACTCGAGTTGTTCGAGCAACACCGTGCGTTATGGGTGACCCAGTTCGAAGTTCTCACGCAATTGCATCACGCTCCCGAGATGCGGCCGTACTTCTCCGCGACGCAGGAAAGCGCCCGGCGCGCGCTTGCCACCCTGCTGCGGCTGCTCGACCCGGCTGCCGACGAGAAAACGGTCCGATCGGTCGGTTCGTTCGCTCTCGCCATGCTCTTCGGCGTGATCGCGCAATGGTTGGTCGACCCGCAGAAGGCACCGCGTGGTGACGACCTCGCCGCGGCCATCCGCGCCATCGCAGGCGCGTCACAGCTGGACCTGGCGGAGCAATCCGGCATCCCACAACTCGGCGATCCAGATGTCAAGATCGGCGCGCATGTTGTCGACGTCGAGCCGCCAGAGCCCGGCCAGCAGCACGGCGGCCGCGTCAAGCTGCCAATCCTGCTGGCACAAAGCGATCCACATGGCAGTGCCGACGGGTCCACACCGGAGTCGGTGACCATCACCGGACAGCTCCATCCGGCCGTCGGCGAAGACCACGGCCCGCACCCAGGGTTCCGGCCGGACAGCCACGAAATCCATTAGAACGCCGGCACTGGCAAACCCACCACCCGAGAGCACGGCCGAAAACCCCCTAACTTTCCGTCCACAAAGGCCTACTGCACGCCCTTGACCGTGACCCGGCTCAGCAGCAGGCCGACCGGCAGGTCCGCGCGGCTGCCCACGTTGAGCTTCCGGTACACCCGGGTGAGGTGCTGCTCGACCGTACTGACCGTGATGTAGAGCATCCGGCCGATCTCACGGTTGCTGTACCCGCGAGCCGCGAGCGTCGCCACCCTGCGCTCGGCTCCGCTCAATGGGGGAACGCCCTCAGTCTCCAGCCGTTGGTCCTTGGGCTCGAAACAGCCGCCGTGCGACAGCATCTTCGACAACGGTTCGGCCCGGCACGCCTTGGCTTCGGCGGCCGCACGGCGGGCGTGCATCCGCGCCCGGCTGAACTCGCCGAGCTCCTGGTGCGCCTCGCTCAGGTCGATCAGGGCCCGCGCCAGCTCCAGCCGGTCGCCACAGTTGTGCAGATCCTCGATGGCCTCCATCAGCAGCTGTGGGCGCTGCCGAAGCTCACTGGTCGCGGCCAGCACACGAAGCGCCGTGCCGCGGGTGCGCGAGCTGATGGCCCGTGGCCGCTCCAGCTGACGGCTCACCAGATCCCTGGCGACCTTGCGCTGATCCAGCCGCAGATATGCCTGAGCGAGATCGGAGTGCGCGGGCACGAGTGCGGGAACATCGACGTTCCATTCCCGCATCTGCCGGTCGCACGTCTGAAAGTCGTCCAACGCCGCCAACGCACGGTCGGTCGCCAAGTAGTAGTGACCGCGGGCATGCAGGAACCGCAAGCCGATGACGGTGTCGGACATCCGGTCCGGCACGAACTGCCTGAGCACCTCAGCTGCGGCATCCGTCCGGCCCATTCCGGTGTACGCCAACAACAACGTAGCCCTCGGAAGTCCGATGAGGACTCCCCAGCCGTCCGGAGGAAGCAGTTGCAACGCCGTGTTCGCCTGTGCCTCGGCCATTGCCAGGTCGCCTTGCCGCAGCGCCACGTCTGCCCGCGCCGCGCAGAGCACTGCCTGCCACGTGGTGGCGTTGCACCGATCCGCTTCGTCGGACAGCGTGTCACACCAGAAAGCCGCCTTGTCAGGTTTGTCCGCGTAGCACAAGGCAATGACCGCTGAGACGATGATCTCCAGCGTGGTGTCAGCCAGCTGGCAGCTCTGCAGGATGTGCTCGGCACCCGCGGCCACCTCCACAGACCGGCCCTTGATCATCAGCCCGGCCAGCTTCTTGCCAACCTGAACCCATGGCGTACTGCTGCCCTGCCTGGCGGGCAGTCCCTCCTGGGAGCCGTACTGCCACTCGTACACCAGCCGAAGCTCGTCTGCCGCTTGGGTGTCCGTCACCGCGCTCAACGCGGCGACCGCCGCGGACTTGTCGCCCTGCCATAACGCGTGTCTGGCCAAGGTGACAGCGTCTCGGCCCGCTGGTGTGCCGTTCATCAGTGATGTCATGTGCAAGGCTGCGGCGGCCGGGTTGACTCGCCACTCGACGCGGGCCAAGGACTTCGCGATCTCGTCCCGCCGAGAGTCGTCGCAGTCCCGCAACGCCAACCGCAGGCATTGCCCGGCCCACGTGACCTCGTCATCGGACAACGCTCGTTCGGCTGCCTCACACAGCAACGCCACCGCCCAGGGCTCCCGCGCCACGTCCGCAGCCACCAGGTGCCGCGCGATCTCGAGTGCGCCAACGCCCTTTTGGTGCAGCAACTTCGCGGCCATCAGATGCATCCGGGACCGGTCGTCTGGCCGCATGCTGTCGAGCACAGTGGTCGCGGCGACTGGGTGCCGGAACGTCATCTGGTCGAACACGCCCGCGCAGTTCAGGAAGTCGAGCGCGGGCAAGACCTCGTCGAGGGGCTCACAAACGAGCTGGCCCACGAGCGCGGGCGTGATGTGTTCGCCGAGCAGAGCCGCAGCGCTGGCAACGGCGTGCAACTGCGGCCCGGCGCGGTGCAGGCACGTCAGCACGGCTTGGCCGTACGCGACACCCGGGGCCAGGTCCCTGTCGGTCACGTCGTCCAGCAATGCGTTGATCAGCAAGGGGTTTCCACCGCTGAGCTGATGGCAGCCAGGGCTCAGCCGGGTGGCGGCCGGGCCGTCCAACCGTTCCGTGATCAGCTCGCCGACACCGTCCAACGACAGCGGCGCGAGCTTGATGTGGTCGTGCGGCTGCCGGGTGATCTCGGCACGGAAGGACGGCCAGGTCTGCCGTCGCTGCGCCCAGCCGGACATCACCAGCAGGATTGGCGCGGTGGTCATCCGTCGCCGCAGGTACAGCAGGACGCGCAACGTGGCGCTGTCAACGAACTGGATGTCGTCGATCCACACAACGACCGTGCGATGCTTGGCCGCCGTCAGCAGCGCGCCGCACATCTCTCGGATCACGGGAGCGTCGTGTGGACCGACGACTGCTGGGTCCGGGTCGACCTCGTCCCATGGCACTTCGTCCACAGCAGACAAGGACGGCACCGGGATGTCCGGGAACGCGGGCCCGTGCACGATCTGGCACATCACGCCCAACGGCAGCGACTGCTCGGCCCGCGAGCCGGTGGCGGACAGCACCAACGTGCCACTGCGGGCCGCGTTGCCGGTGAACTCCCGCAACAGCTCGGTCTTTCCGGTGGCCATACCGCCGGTGACCAGCGTGACCCCGCCCTGCCCGGTAGCGGTGCGCGTGAGCATCCGTTCCAACGCCCCCAGTGGGCCATTCCGCTCGACCAGCTCCATCGCCACAGCCTTTCGCTGAAGTCATACACACCCCGTATCCCCCACAAAAATGTTCAGCGCTGATCCGCCCCTTTTCCAGTGCGAGGGTCATCAAGATAGGTGTGCGGTTGTCACCGACCGGTATGACTCAGCGCGGTGAACGACTGGTTGTTCCTCATAGTCGTTCCGGCAGAAATCTCATAAGGGACTTCATGAGGCCGCTACTACCCGGCCTCTAGCGGCCAGGCGTATACCTCTTGATGCATTATCTGGAGGGCGACCATGACCGGAATGACAAATCTGACAAGTCTCGAACTGTTACGCACGCTGGCCGACGCCAGGACCCGCTACGAGGAACGGTTCGGCTGGCCGGTGACCATCGAGGTGCAACCGGGCAGGCTGGTGATGCGGCTCGGCGAGGTGGCCGACGCGGTGGTGATGCCGCGGCGGTTGGGCCGCGATGTCCTAGCCGACCTGCGGATAGCGATGCTGGCGGGTCCCGTGCTCGCCGACGGCGGCGGGCAGTGGTGGATGTTCCTGACGCGGCCCGCCTGCCATGCCGCACCGAAGCACGAAGACGAACTGCGGTGCATCGAAGTGCATCCGGTGCCCAGCGGTGCGCGTGTGGTCGTACCGTGCGAATTCGACGCGAAAAATGGATGTCCCTGGATTGAACAGCCGCGGGCACTGCCGCGGCTGCCACCGTGGTCCGCGGTGATCGCCACGGCGCGCCGGATCGCGTCGATTCCGCGGCAACGCGTGCCGGAGCACCCCGGATTGCATCCATCGGGTGTCACCCATCCGCCATCCGCGCCAGTGCTGCCCGCGCTCGCCTGATCGGCCGACAGAAATGTGTTTGAATAACGTCGTGTTTTAGGGGAATTACCAGGCACACTTCGCGTGATCGGCCGAATACAGCGAGTTCCCACACACCTGGACGCACACACCGTATGCTGTGCATTCCCCTATCAGCCGATCCGAATGAGCGGCAAAACCCCTATGATCTCGGGTTAATGGGTGGCATCGCTGGAAGGGGGCTGCCGATGATCAGGGTGATGATCGCCGAGGACATGCACATGGTTCGTGGCGCACTCGTCGCATTGCTCAACGTGGAGCCCGACATCGAGGTGGTCGCCGAAATGTCGTCGGGCGACGAGATCCTGCCGGCCGCGCACAAACACCGTCCGGACGTCGCACTGCTCGACATCGACCTGCCCGGCAAGGACGGCCTCACCGCGGCTGCGGAAATCCGTGCGGCGCTCCCCGAAGTGCGCACGCTCATCCTCACCGGCCTCGGCCGTCCCGGGACACTGCGGCGCGCACTGTCCGCCCATGTCAGCGGTTTCATGCTGAAGGACGCACCAGCCAGTGAACTCGCCGACGCGATCCGCAGCGTCGCAGCTGGCCGCCGGGTCGTCGACAGCCAACTCGCTCTCGCCGCGTGGGACAGCACCGACTGCCCGCTGACGACCAGGGAAAGCGAAGTCCTACGGCTGGCGGCGCACGGCGCTGACGCTTCGGAGATCGCGGCGAAGCTGTACCTCTCAGTGGGAACGGTCCGCAATTACCTGACGACCATCGCCGGGAAACTCAACGCCCGCAACCGGGTCGACGCGATCAGGATCGCCACCGAGGCAGGCTGGCTGTAATTCGTTGAGCGGCAAGGGTACTTCGGAGTACCGCAAGGGGTATCCCGCCGTGCCGCAGAGCGCATCTCATCGTGCCGCAACGCGTATTTCGCGGTACCGCAAGACGCATCTCACTGTGCCGCAACGCGTATCTCGTCGTCGCAGCGGGGTTTTCCCAGAGATGCCCCTGAAGCCACTCGGGGGTCCTTTATGAGACCACGCGCAGCGGTGGGTCCAGGTCGTCGTCTTTGCCTTTGACGGGCTGATCCGACAGCGGCAATGTCGCGCACAGCTTGAATCGCTTCTCCGGCTGGAAGTCGGCGACCAGATCGCCGCCGAGCTCGGCCACCCGCGCGGACAGGTTGTGGATTCCGTTGCCGCCTGGCCCGCTGTGCTCACGGGAGTCGACCGGGTCGTCCGGGACGCCGTCGTTGACCATCGCGATCGTCACCGTGGTGGCGTCCTGCCGTAGCGAGATCTCGCAGAACTCGGCTTTGCTGTGCCGCAACAGGTTCGTGATGCCTTCCCGCAACACCGTGGCCAGTACGGTGGAAACGCGGACCGGCAGGTCGCGGTAGTCGACGTCCATCGTCACATGGACATCGGCGGCGGCGAGCACCGAACGAGCCGACACGCACTCGTCGTCCAATGACATCGCGCGGTACCCGCTGGCGACCGCGCGCACGTCGGTCAGTGCTTGCCGGGAGATCTGCAGGATCTCGACCAGTTCCTCACGGGCCCGCACCGGGTGTTTCAGCACAAGGCGGTGCGTCAACTCGCTCTTGAGGGTGATGGCGGAGAGGTTATAGCCCAGCAAGTCGTGCAGATCCCTGGCGAATCGCAACCGTTCACGGGCGACGGCCATCTTGGCCAATTCCTCGCGAGCCTCGTGCAACTGGGTGACCAAAGTGGCCAGCCAGCTGAGCCCGTAAACAAGCAAACCGGTGAGTATCGTGGACAATGTTATGTATGCGACCGGCTCGATCTGTCCCTGACTGAATTCCGCCTGCGCGAAAGTCATACTCACCACGACAAGTCCCGCGGTGATCCACCCGTACAAAGGCGGCAGGACCAGAAGCGCGCTGCCGGCCAGGAACCCCGGCATCGACACCCAGTTTTCCCTGAACTGGAGCAACGGCAGATACACCAGGCAGGCCTGGACGAACAGCGCCGTATAGCGCAGCAGCGGCGAGAGTTCGGACGCACGCCGGGAAGTCCACAAAATCTGGATGGACAGCAGCACGATCAGGTAGACCGCGGACAGCAACTTGCTCGCCAGTCCCACGTCCGGCAAGAGCAGCACCCGGATAAAGGCAAGCACTGCTATGCAACTGAAGACCGTGACGACGACCGCTCTTGCCACCTTAGGGGCGAGTGTCGAGTTGACGGATAAGTCGTTACCGTCCGAGTCTGGGCTCATTGTCCCCCCAGCGTCGTCACGCGCTCGGCATGCTCCGAGAGTACACGTCAACCTGCACGGACAGTGCCTGCAGCAAGCTGCAGCCACGCTCATGGCGGCTAGGTCACCGCTTCGGGCCGCAACCCGACGACAAACCCACCGACAGTGACTTCGGAAGGCCACTGAAGCAGGAACGCGCTGTCCGATACTTCTATATCACCCACAGAAAGTGCGCATGGCGCTAGACCCATCGCGGTCGCGACAAGATAGAGCGTCTGCTGCAGTACACCGACATGTCGCAGTGTGGTGGCGTACGCGATGCCGTTGTACATCCACGAGAGCCGGCCCATCCGCGCGGTCATGGTGATCAACGCGGGTGGCCGCTGTATTGCACCGGTCGCGGCCTTCGCGTCGTCCAGTAATTCTCCTACCTTGTCAGGCGACGTATCGATAAGCGTCAAGGCGTGCCCGAGCGGGTCATAGTGGTATATCCCGCGCGGCAGATCGGTACATCGGTCGAGGGTCAGGTACAACTCGAGTTCGTGCAGATTCGCAGTGCTGGGATACGGCCGGTCGGAAACCGCGTAGCTGACTCCACCGCCTTCGGCAGGCCGTACCGAACGAATCCGCGCGGACCGAAACAGCAACTCACCGAGTCGTTGCGCGGACAGTGGCCTGCGCGCGAATTTACGGAACGACCGCCGGTTTTCCACCACCTCGGTGAACTTCGGGTCGGCGGCCACGATTTCGGCAAGCACGGGTTTGTACAACGGATAACGCGGCCCGTCAGGCAGCGGCTTGACCGCGGGAGGCGGCGGCACTTTGTCACCTCGCGGGTACGTCGCGTGCCGCGGCGCGTCCGGCCGGCTCAGCTTGCTGCGCGAGTGGAACAACAAGTCGCTGTGCGACCAGACCATCAGTGACGGATCGCTGTCCTCAGCGAACCGTGCGGTGGGTGCGCTGCCACCGTTCTCACTGAACACAATCATCCCGACAGCCGCGACATACGTGACAATGTCCGCCACCAAAGCCTCGGCGACGTCCAGCGCTGGCGCCAGGTCCGCCACCGTCGTCGCCTTGCCCAGCGAGCCGATCACACGCGTGGCCAACGACCGGTGGAACACCACACGGTGGCGGGCCAGCGGTGATTCGAGCACGACCTCGCCGTCGCTGGCCCGCATGGCCGCGAACCGGGACAGCCGCACCGGGTGGTCGGCGTCGATCCGCGGCAGCTGGAAAGTCGCCTTGCGGGAGATCGGCACCGCGGACAGCAGCGGGCCTCCCATGTCCGCCAGGCCGAGCGAATGCACTACGCAGCTGCCCAGCTTGGACAGCACGTTCTGGACCCGGTCGTACTCCGGGTCGTCCTCGACCGGCCGGTGGTGGTTGTCCGGCCGGGGCGGCAGCAGGTTCTCCAGCGACACCGGGCCGAGGCTCATCCGGTAGAGCCATTCCCGCACCACCGGGCTCGGGTCGTCGATCTCGATGTCGCCCCAGCGGGTGAACACCAGCAGCGAGTCGTCCGAACCGGTCTCCACCAACGCGTCCTCGCGCAACGACCACAACCGCACGCGCTCCGGTTCGTCGGTGAGATGCTGGAACTGCACTGCGCTATCTCCTATTGGCGTTATCTCCTGCTGGTTGCCACCCTCAAAGGAACAGCGGGATCGGGTTGAGGTCGTGGTACGCGGTGGGTTTCGGCAGCCAGCCCAGCCGCACCGGGACGTCGAACAGCCGCCCGGGCGCGAATCTCGCCCAGAAGCTGCGCAGCCCCGGCACGATCACCTTGACCACCGGCAGCCCGATGTCCGGCCTGGTCTGGTCCAGTACGAGGACTTCGAGGCCAAGCGCCTCGACACGGCCACGCACCTGTGTGACGTCGTCGAGCAGATCCGGCGATGGCGTGTAGGCGTAGTCGAACGGAACCCGTGCCCGCACAGCCGGATCCGGCATGAGATACGGCTGGTTGGTGACAGTCGCGTGCTGCCACCAGTGCAACGGCTCCGGTTCGGTCCACTTGTAGCCGTCGACGACGACCGGCATCAGCTGGTTCATCTCGGTCAGTGCCCGGCGCAGCGCCACCCGTGGATCCAGGTGCGCTCCGAAGCCGAACATGATGTCCTCGTTCCCGCCGTCGATCCGCCGTGACAACGCCACCAGCACGGGGATCCCGGAGTCCGCGGTCACGTCGAGCACCCAGACCTCACGGTTGAGCCCGGCGTGGACCGCGCGCAGCTCGTCGATCCACGGGTCACCGAAGGCGGTCAGGTCCACTTCGGGCCGCCGGGTGCGGTTGTACCACCACATCGCCACCGAGTCGCGCTCCACCAGTTCAAGCAGTCCTTGCAGGACAGCGTCTTCCAGGCAGCTACCAGCCGCGTTGCCGTTCGAGTCGGCGTAGACCGACACCAACCCCGCCTCGGGCGGGGCGCCGTAGTAAAGCATCGCCGTGGGGAGCAATCGGTGCCGCTCACGCGTAAGGGACCATACCGGTGTCCAATCGAGGACCGCGTTGTCGTCGAAGGGATCTGGCACGTGCTGGAACGTCGAATGCGTCGCGTTCCACGTTGACCTGCCCGGATACTGCCGGTCGTCGAACAGTTGACAGCTGGACGGGTGGATCGCGTACTCGCGCAAGGACTTGTAACTGCCCCGGATACGTTCCTCGTCGCCGTGGAAGAACCCAGAATGCCGTTCGAGCGCTTCACACATCGCGCTCACCTTGCCGTGCAACGGTGTCACGCCTTTGCCGCCGTTCTCCGCGCGCGGGGCGCTCGGGTTGAACAGGCAGTTGCGGCGCACAGCCACGTTCGGCCCGGCACGGAACGAGTTGAAGAACGCCGGACCGGTCTGGTGCTGGGTGATTTCCTTGATCACTCCGGTGACCGGGCTCAGCAGGTGCTGATACCGGTCGAACACCTGTTGCGGAGTAAGCGATCGGTGCCCGCCCGCGTTGTCCGAAGACTTCGGCTGCGATGACAAACGGACAGGTCGCCGAGCCAACGCGCGCATGTGCGTCGGGTCGCCGCACAGCGCGCACTGCGGGCGACGACGGAACTCGTGGTGCCTCGCGGTCAGGTCGAGGCTGTCGAACGTCATCACCCCGCGCTGACCTGGATACCGATATCCAGCAAGCCATTTGGTGACTTCGAGGGCCATCAGGTGCGTCGCCATCGCGTCCAACGCGGGCAGCGACGCGACCGGGCGCGACGCCGGGCCGACTCGTCCCAGTGCGTCCTGGACGTGCGCCTCGGCGTCGCGATGCGCCCACAACCGGCTGGCCAGGCAGTGCCAGCAGCCGAGTTCGGGTGAGTCGAAGACGGGACCAAGCCACACCTGCGTACCCGTGAGCTTGGTCAGCAACCATGGCCGGCGCGCGGTCCGGTGCACCGCGTCGATGTCGGCGAGGTCCGGTGAAAGATAGTCGTCGCACACCACGACCGAGAGATCGGCCGGGTCGTCGGTGGTCAGCTCCCCCGAGCTGACCTGAGCGGTCAATCCGGCCTGCCGCAACGCGGTGAGAGCGGCCGACGGATCCGTGGTGCCTGCCGGGATCACCAGCACGTGCTTGGCCGCGGTGTTGGCCACGGCGGCGTCCGCGTCCGTCCCGGCCGCTTCCCAATACGCCCTGGCACGTTCGGCCACGCCGCTGGCGGGCGGCGGCCCGAGGGTGAGCAGCCCGGCTTCGTCCAGCCGGGCGATGAACCTTCCGACCTGCTCGGGGGCCACGCCCGCGGGGACATCCCGGAGCAGGGCCGGAAGGTCCCGGGTGCAGTCCAACAGTGGCGCGAGGGCCTCGGCGTCCGAGCCCTTCAACGCCGTCACGCCGCGCTCGGAAAAGAGGTACACGGCCTCGCCCTTGATCACCTCGACGCGCAGGTGGCGTTTGAACCCGACCACCCGGCCTGTCGGCACACCCGGCCCGGTCATCGCCGGGTCAGCTCGCCGTCGATAACTGGTGCGCGCCGATGGCGACGTGGCTGAAAGTCGGCTTGCTGAAGCTGGCCACCGACTCCATCGGGTTGTGCCACTGGTCGAGTTCGTCGATGACCAGATCGGTGACCACGGTCCCGGTCGAGCGCGGAAAGTCCGCGAAGAAGGTGTGGATGGTGTCGGTGAGGGTGGCGGCTGCAAGGGTGGCGATCACGGTGTCCCCAATCTCAGAATCCCCGCTGAATTGGTGCTGCGAAAAAAGTTTGCGCCAGCGTGAGCCTGGGAACCAGTGTCGCCCTAATCAATGACTTCGAAGGTCTATCACTGTCCAGAATGGGAGGAACACATACCTGGATCATGAAAATCTCATACCCACGGCCGAAGTGACAGCGTCGCAGGTCAGACCCGCTATCGACGGGTTACGCGGACCGTGTGCGGTAGCTGGCCGACGGTAATCGCCACACGCCGGACAGAACGGACACACATTCGCGGAAGAACCCGCCGGGAATGAACATTTGCCATTGTTACCCGGCGGGTTCGAAACGCCGTCTCCGGTCACTTCCGCCAGAAGCGAATCCCGCTCCAGACCACGGTCACCGGGCCCTGCCCGCTGTTGGTTCGATAGCTGCCGAACTTGTCGTAGAAATCGCCGCTTGGGCTGGCGACATCGTGCTTGAGTGAACCGTTGATGTACGTGCGGTGCCGGCTGCCCACCTGGTGCACGGTGTTGACCCGCACCGTCGCGCCCACCGTGGCACCGGTGGCGACCGTGGTGCCGCCGTGCACCGCGTACAGCCTGCCACCCCGTTCCACTGCCAGCATGAAGAACGGACCAGTTGTCTTGAACGTCTGCTTCAGACTGATCCGCGAACCGCTCATGCTGGTGATCCGGAACGAACCTTCGAACTGGCGCGTGCCACCTGTGTAGGTGGCGTACCGGCGCTCGGCGCGCTGGTCACCGCTGGCCGTGGAGCAGGTGAGCCGGAAGGTCAAGTCGCTCACTTGACCGCATCCTCGTTCCTGCACGGAGAAAGTCGGTTGATAGGGCGTCCAGCCGCCGCCCTCGACCTGGGCGAGCGCCGGCGCACCGGCGACAAGCAGTCCGGCTGCCGCGAGCGCGGCGAGTACGCGTGAAGACACCGCGAACCTCCATGGTTGTTGCGTCCCAACAGGAGTGCGGCGTGCGCCCGAGAGTAGGGATCAGGGGCTGGCACAAACAAGCCACATGCCCGCTCACCGGGACCTGAATCGTGTCACCGTGGCGCTATGTGCTGGCACTCAGCCGTCGTTCAGCGGATATAGCGGACCCGAATAGGTGTTGTCGGTCTGCGCCGAACGGTGTTACGTCGACAGTGGTGTGTGAATCAGCGACTGACCGGACTGCCTTCGGGGTAACCGGTGGCCCGAGGTGATGCCCATGGCACTTGGAATCGACATCTACCGCTACCAGACAGTCACCGACTGGAACGCCGTGCGCAGCGCCGGTGTCTCCTTCGTGTACGTCAAAGGCAGCGACGGCGGCGGGCCCGCGCTTGTCCGGGCCGACGCGCAAGTGCGTGGCGCACAAAGCGTGGATCTTCCCGTCGGGTTGTACCACTACGCCCAGCTCTCGCCGAGTCCCGAAGCACAGGCGAACGTGCTGACCGCCGAGGTCCGCAGGCTCGACGCGACCGGCCTGCCACCCGCACTGGACCTCGAAGACCCGCACCGGCCAGGACCCGCGGCCCGTGACTTCGCGTTCCGGTTCCTGAACCAGCTGCGTGCCAACGGCTTCCAATCGGTCACGTTGTACGCCAACACATCGATGCTGACCGGGATCAACGCGGACACGATCGGCGTGCCCAACACCATCGTCTGGGCGGCGCAGTACGGCCCCAACGACGGGCGCAGGCATCCGTTGCGCTACAACGGCCGGGCCAACATCCACCAGTACACGTCGGTGGGCGGCGTGCCGGGCATCAGCGGCCAGGTCGACCTGAACGAGTCCCTCACCGAGCTTCCAGGAGCGGATATGCCACTGACACAAGACGACATCAACAGGGTCGCCAACGCGGTGTGGGAACAACACCGGCCACTGCTGCACGACTGGTCGGTGATGAACCCGATGTGGGTCTGGCTGGTCGGCGCGAACATGGGCGCTTGGGAAGCCGCCACGCGCCCGTTCCCGCCGCCGCCGAACCCTGAGGAGGCGGTGCAGAAGCTGGCTGAGGCTATCGCGGTGCCGCTGCGGGAAGAGTTGTCCCAGCGCAATGGGGAGCCGGACGCCGACGCCATCGCAGTGGCGATCGCCCGGCGGTTCGTGCCTACCGAGCCCAGGCCGACCGATCAGCAGACCTAGGGCTGTGACCAGGTACGTTCGCCGGGATGTCAGGCCGCTTCGGTGTTGAGGCGGCCGCCCCAGCGGATGTCTTCCGCGCTGCGGAAGCGGGCACGTTCGCGGCCACAGCGCTAGCTGGAGAACCTTTTCGCGAGGTCCCGAAGCCGTTCTATGGCTTCGGCCGCTTGGGCGCCTGGAATGTTCATGCCAGGGTTCTGGCTCAAGCGCTCGACCTGGTCGGCGAAGCGCAGGTACTCCCTGTGAGCATGTTCGCGGCAAGCGAGGCAGGTGACACTTTCCGGACGGGGAGAGGTCATCGCATACGGCACTTCAAGTCCACAACCAGTGGTGACGACGGTCGGTGCGTCGGTCACGCGGCCCAACATCGATACGATCACGTTGCGGACCTCGGCGCCGGCCTGCACCACCTTCTGCTCGACGTGAATATGCGGATCGGTCTCGCCCATCGGCATCCGCGCCCTTCGTCCGAGTTGCTCAGCAACCAGACTAGTGCAGTAACCCCAGGGTTCATCCAGCCCCGCGTGGCGGTGCCCTGGGTCGCGTCAAGTGGAGTCGCGGATCACCAGTTCCGGCTTGAACATCACCTGCTGATGTGCGTGTGTGTCCGGGTGGTCGCATTCCTCCAGCAGCAACTGGGCCGCGTTACGTCCAATTTGGAGAGTTGGCTGCCGGATGGATGACAGGGGGACGGCCGCGTCGGCGGCGAACTCGATGTCGTCGTAGCCCAGGATGGCGATGTCTTGCGGGACGCGACGGCCAGTGCTCACCGCGGCGCGTAACAAGCCCAGCGCGAGCAAATCGTTGGCGCAGAAGGCCGCGGTGATGTCCGTCGACCGCTCGAAGATATCGCGGGCGGCTTCGTAGGCGATTCTCGCCTTCAGCGCGGGCAGTTCGATCACGTCGATCGCCGTGTCCGGGTCCCGGCCCGCGTCGGCAACGGTGTTGCGTAAGCCGTCAAGACGGTCTGCGCACTGCTGGATGGCCAACGGCCCGGTGAAGAACGCGATCCGCTCGTGCCCCTTGGCCAGCAGGTGGGCGCCGGCGAGTTCGCCACCCGCCACGTCGTCCACCGCGACCGAGCAGCAGTTCACCCTGGGATCGTGCCGGTCGACCAGCACCGTCGGCGTGCCGCGTCTGCGCAGCGCGTCCAGCCGTTCCGAGCTGACCTCGACCGGCGTGATCAGCACTCCCCTGACACGCTGTTCCTCGAGCACCTGGAGGTAGCGGTCCTCGCGGCTCGCCTGCTCGTCGGAATTGCACAGCACTACGGCGTAGCCGAGTTCGGTGGCCACGTCTTCGACGCCCTTGGCCACGTCGTGGAAGAACGGGTTCGCCATGTCCAGCACGATCAGGCCAAGCGACCGGCTGGTGCCCGCCCGCAGCTGCGCCGCCGAGGAATTGCGGACGAACCCGAGTTCGGCGATCGCGGCGAGCACCTGGTCCCGCGTCGCCTCGGCCACCTTGTCCGGCCGGTTGAGCACATTGGACACCGTGCCGATCGAGACCCCAGCCCGGACGGCGACATCCTTGATACTCGGCGCCATGGGCTGAAGCGTATCAACCGAACAGTGGTTGACTGTGGAACTACGTCCTCGTCCTGGCGAGGCTGAGGGCGAGCTTGGGGCAGAGCGAGACCGCTTTTCTCGCGTGCTTGTGCAGCTCCTGCGGCACGGGAGCGTTGGCGAGGATCGGGTAACCCCACTCGTCCAAGCCGATCAGCTCCGGCACGAGCTCGGCGCACACGCCGTGCCCATCGCAGGCGATCATGTCGACTTTGAGCCGTTCGGTCACTGCCATCCCTCGCTTTCGCTCGGCAGTTCGGGGATGGGCAAGACGCGGGGCCCACCAGGACACAGCTGCCCGGACAGATGCCGCCGGATGTCCAATGCGAACGTCTTCAGCGCCGAGTCGACGAACTTCACGACACCGTCAGGATGCGCACACGCCCCCCTGCCGTTGATCACACCGAGCCGGAACCGGAGCCGTTCGTAGGCCTTGCGCGAACCATCCCGCGCGATCATCGCGAAGTCCTCAGCGATCGCGGGCAGCCCCCGGAAACACGGACCACATTGCTTCGCGGTCTGGTCAGCCATCCACGTGGCCACCCGGACCGTCTCGAACAACCCGCAAGTCCTGGCGGGCAAGGCAACCACGATTCCCGCTCCAAGCGATGCGCCAAGCGGCTCAAGCCCTTCCGGCGAGAACGGCCGGTGCAGCTGCGTCGGCGGAATCCACGCACCACCGTAACCGCCGACCAGCATGGCAGAAATCGGCTCACGAACCCCGTTGGCAACGCGCAGGATCGTCTCGCCGGTGATACCGACCGGCAACTCGTACACGCCAGGCGACCGCACGGCACCACTCACAGTGAACAGCGCCGTCCCCGGGGAATCGCCTGTTCCCGCCTGCCGGAACCAGTTAGGACCGTACCGCCCGATCAGCGCGATGTGCGCGAAGGTTTCCACATTGGACACCAGGGTCGGCCGGCCGTTCACACCGGACACCCTGGCCGAGTCCGCCTTCGGCTTCGCCTCTCCCCCACCGACAAAGCTCGCCACGGCGGTCGATTCGCTGGAGACGTACCAGTTCGGCGGCTCGCTGACGTCGATCTCGACCTTGCCCCAACCGGCCGCGACGCGGTCGGCGATCGCATTCATCATGTGCCGAGCCAGCCCTGTGTCCCGGTGCACCGCCACCGTGATGCGATCCGCGCCCAACGCCAGCGCGGCGAGTTCGGCACCGTCCAGCACGAGGTGCGGGGCGAGCCGCAGCAGCAGTTTGTCCTTGCCCGCAGCCGGTTCGCTTTCCATCCCGTTCACCACGACGTACGGGTTCGCACGGCCGGCGACCGACGCGATCTTGCGGCCACTGGGGAACCAGCCACCGCCCCGGCCACGGAGTCCCGATGCGGTGATCATGTCGATCAGTTGCGGGACAACACTTGTAGGCAACGCACCGACAGCTTTGGCGTGCTCGGTGATGGAACGAGCCTGATTGCTCAGCAGGCGGGGACGGCCGTCATAGCGTTGCGCGGGTGCACTCACAGGGACCGCCTCCGCAACGAGACCACACGCAGGCTGCCGCACCCAAGCACCACGGCCACGCTGGCACCGATCGTGATCAACGACCAGAGCTGGTCCGTGCCGATGCCGATCGTGTGCACCACCGCGACCGGCCAGCTGATGTACGCCGCCCAGTGGATCAGCCGCCATGCCCGGTAAGGCATCCGGGTCCGCAGCACCCCGGTCAGCGCCAGAACCAGGATCAAATCGAGAGCGATCGCACCCAGTCCCAGGTACATCGGCTTGTACGAGCCGACGAACGGGACGAAGACTTCAAGAATCCCAATCGACACGTAAGTGTCCAGCACGACCGAGGCGACGTGAACCGTCAGGAAGATCAGCGAGCTCAGCGAGATGCTGCGGTGCAACGACTCCGTCACGAACCGGGGCCACCGCCGTGAGCTGACGCGACCGGCGGTGAGCAGGCCGAGCGAGAACGCCACCGTGAACAGCACCAGCGAGACCAGCCCGCTGCCTCTCGCCAGGTACCAGTAGGTGCTTTCACCCAGGAACGTCATGACTCCTCCTCGGGCCATTCGGCCACAGTGGTAACGGCACCACCCGTTGCCACGAGGCGCGCAGGGAGTCGGCGCGCGGCAAGCCAGTTCGGTGCACGGTCGCCGAGCACGAGCGCGGCGGTCGAAGCTGTGTTCGCGGCGACGCACGTCATTGCGGAAACCGTTGCGTACCGCCAAATTCGTGAGGCCGGAAGGCCAGTCATGGGGTTGAGCACATGGTGCAACTGCTTGTCGCCGCGTTGCCACGTGCGAACGGTCACGCTGGACGTGGCGAGGCCACCTGAGTCGATGGCGACGACCTGCCCGCCTTCGTCGCGGGCGTGATCCGCAGTCACCCGGACGCTCCAGCCGTCTTCGGGCGCCGGTCCGGCGACCGCGATGTCGCCGCCAAGGTTGACCAGGACGCCTGCCCCGGTCTCCGCCGCGATGCGAGTGGCGGCAACGTCGGCGGCCCAGGCCTTCGCGGTGGCGCCGAGATCCACTTTGACTCCACTGGGGACGGTGACCGTGTCGCCGGAGACCCGGATGTCGCGCCACGCCTGCTTCACCGGGGCGTCGACATCCACCGCGACCGGCCCGCGGCGCGGGACCTCAGCGAAGGTCCGGTCGTACCCCAGGGTGACCATGTACGAGCCGAGCGCAGGGTCGACGAGGCCGTCCGTGTCGGCGGCCGCGCGTAAGGCGACCTCCACTGCCTTCGCCAGCAACGGATGCGTGGCCGAGCCCGTGCGGTTCAAGAGGCTCAGCGCGGAGTCGTCCCGGAACCTGCTGCAGGCCAGGTCGAGTTCCTTGATGAACCAGCGGAGAATCGTCTCGGCGACCGGCAGCACGTCTGGTTCGGTGACCAGGACCTGGGCGGTGGTGCCGATGGCTTCGAACTTGACCCCGGCGTTCACGGTGCACCCGCCTGGACAGCCAGCGACTCAGCGCCCCCGACGCTGGCGAATCGCTCACCCGACACATCCGCGGCCGCCCCCGTGGCGCCACCCTCGAACCCCGCGCTCACGATCCACCCGACGAGGTCGCGGGCGGCTTGGTGGTCGGCTTGGGCTTCGGAGCCGGTGCGGGCTTCTGCGTCGCCGGTTTCTGGGCCGTCGGCTTCTGCGTGGTGGGTGTCTGCGTGGCCGGGGTCTGGGCGTCCTGGTCCTGCTGCGTCGGCGGCACCTGGGCCTGCGGCACCTGGTCCTGTGGGAGCTGTTCCTGCTGCGGCTGCTCCTGCCCAACCTGGGCGGCCTCTTCGACGGCCTGCGCCGCTGCCTCAGCGGCTTTCTCCGCCTTCACCTGTTCGGAGATGGTGAACCCGAGGCCGACCGTGCCGGCAAGACCGAGCACCACCATGCCGGTCGTGATCATGGTGACCCGGCTGACCGCCGCGTCCCGCGCGGCTGGATTCAGTCGCTGCGCCATCGTGCTCCGCCTCCCCGGCTGTCTCGTCCTTCACAGCACACACGTAGCCGGGGTGAGCACGGTTCAAGTCTTGTTGAGCGGACCGGTGGCGTAGTAGGTCTTGCAGATCGACTGGTCGTAGTCGGTGGTCACCTCGAGCACCGACTTGCCGTCCTTCGACGGCAGCAGGCCGGGGCTGAAATTGCGGCAGCCCTCGTTGTCCACCCCGGCGACGTGGATCGGCGCCGGGATCTCGTACCACGGGCCGTCGCCGAAGTTGTCGTTCGCCAGTATCGTCCCGCCGTTGCCTTCGGCGATCTTGCCGCCGTTGTGCACCAGCATCTCGGTGATCAGCAGGATCGTGCCGTTCGGGCCGGGGCCGGGACTCCACGCGGGCACCGGGGTGTGCCGTCCCTGCTTGCCGTCGGCCGTTTTGACCAGCGTGCCGAGGTCACGGGGATTGCCGAAGTCCCAGCCGTCGGCCGACCTGCGGAAATAGGCGCTGCACAGGTGCACCTTGTCGTTGTTGCAGACCTCGTAGGTCATGAAGTAGCTGCCGTCGGGCAACGTGATCGCGTTGATCATGCCGGGCCGCACGTTCCACGCGTCGCTGACCACGGTCTCCTTGTAGTCCGTCCACTTCAGACCGTCGACCGTGCGGACCTGGACCAGCTTCTGGTCGTGTTTGACCTTGTCGGTCTCGTCGGAGTAGAACGCGACGAGGCTGCCGTCCTTGGCGACGGAAAGGCTTGGCTCCCATGCGTTGTGCTCGTTCGACGCGACCGCGATGTCGGACATGAACTTCCACGTGGCGCCGCGGTCGGCGCTGGCCCACATCCGCTGCCTGGTCTTCTTGGTCTGCGCGGGCGCGGTGTATCCCGTGGTGTTCACCCACAGCACAGTGCCTTTGGGCATGGCGCCGACCGGCGAGGGCAACTCGAACAGCGTCGAGCAGCAAATCCCGGCGCCGTCGGCGGACGCTGGGTCACGAATGGTGGCGATCTGCCGGAACGTTTTGCCGTCGTTCTCGCTCGCCATGATGACGCCCATGCCCTGCGAGCCGTCATTCGTGGTGATGCTGGCGAGAATGCGGCCATTCTCCAACCGGATCACCCGCGGATAGCTGCTGCCGCCGTCGTAGAGGACTTGTCTTTGCGGAGCGGCGGCCACGGGAAGTGCTGTCAGGAGCATCGCGACCAGGGCAACCAGCAAACTCCGCACAGCGTTCCTCCGATTACTCCGGGTAACGGCGGAATACTAGCTTGCACTTCCTGACTCCGCATCTAATGTGGAGGCACTATGCGCACGAATGGGTTATCCGTCGAGGTCGCGTGCGATGAGTCAGGCTCGGAAGGCAGCAATCTCATTGACGCGATAACCGACGTGTTCGCACACGCCAGCGTGCTGCTTCCGATCTCGTCGGCGCAGGAGTGCATTCTCCAGTTACGGGAGCGAATACGCTCGCCCGCGCTGGAGTACAAAGCCAACCACTTGCTGCGCGAAAAACACCGCGCGGTGTTGCTCTGGCTGCTCAGCGCGGACGGCCCGATCCTCGGGCACGCCGCAGTGCACCTCACCGAGAAAGCGTTCTTCGTCGCGGGCAAGGTAGTGGAACTTCTCGAGCCGGAGAAGGACCCGGCCACCGTCTACCGCTCGGGGCGCGCGGTGCTCGCCGCGTACAACGTTGTCCTTCGTGCTGAGTATCGCGAGCACCTCGACTTGCACGTCCCCGCGATTGTGCGAGCGGTGCACTTGTGGGGCACCGACAAGCCCGTCACGATCGTCCATGATCGACAGAACCTGCTGACCGAGGACCGGGTCGCCCTGATCAAACGAACCCTCGGCGACCGGCTGGCCGACATGACGTTCGTCGATTCCCGCGACGACGCGCGCGTGCAGATCGCCGACTTCCTCGCGGGCGTGGCCCGCCGCATCGCGTCCGACGCACTCAACGGCCACGGCGACGTCGAACTCGTTGCCGCGCTGCGGCCCTACGTGGACCCGTCGTCCATCTGGGGCGACGAGCGCAGCAGCTTGCTATGAAGCCGCCGGCAGCATGGTCCGGATCTCCTCGGTCAGCTCGTCCGCGCCGCACCACTTCCGCGCCTCGTTCTCCAAGGGACGCAAGCGATCCCGTAGCCGCGAAGACTTGACCGACCGGCCATGCACGAGCGCGTCGCGGCCGATGTCCACCGCGCCGTCGACGTCGTGCAGCAGCAGCTGGTTGACCGCCAACGAGATCAGGCAGAACGCCCGGCTCCGAGCCATCCCATCGCCGTATGAGCCGATCGCCGTCCCCAGCTCGGGCACGGCTCGCTTGGCGTACCGGACGTCCACGAACCGGGCGAGGTCGGTGTGGACGGACCCGCTCATCGCCGACAGCTCGGTCTCCGTGAAGAACGCGGCCCAACTGGGGACGTCGCTGCGATCCGCTGCTTCGAACTCGGTGCGCATCATCGCCAGCGCCGCGATCGCCTCCTCGGCCCGCCCGAGTTTGGCGTACGCCCACGCTTGGTTGGCCGACAAGATGGCCGCGGCGAGCAGACTGTTGGACGCGTGCGCCTCCATGCGGCCCCGCTCGAACTCCGCCAGCGCCCGCCCGGGCGAGTTGTAGTGCAGGTGAACGCGGCCTATCCGGTATCTGATGTTGGCCGCCATGGCTTTGTTGCCCGCGCGCGTGGCAAGGTCCAATGCGATGGTGAAGTGGTGCAGCGCCTCAGTAATTGACCCGTTGTCGAACAACGTCCATCCGGCCAGGTTGTGCATGTCCGCCACTGCGGTGTCGACCCTGCGTGTCAACCGGACTGGCACAGTCGCCGCCAACAACGCCCGGGCCATTGGCAGGCGTGTCTGCACGGCACGGTGACAGCTGCCGCCGCCGTACTGGTAGTCCAGTGCTCTGAGCTCGCGGACGGTGCGCTCAACGCTCTCGACGTCCGCGATTCCGATTCGCGCTGGTGCACCGGTTGGACGGCGTCGATACATGGCACCTCCATGGGTCGTCCCCATACCGAGTTGCCAATGTGCGGCGAACGTAAACGACAGGCAATCTCCCGGAAAGGTCCATGTTGGACGGTTAACCGGTCAGGCAGACACGCATCTGGACCTATCGCTAGCATTCTGACAGGACTACCGTGGACCGCGGCCATTCCTGGGGCCATTTTCGGGAGGCTCAGTTGACAGCTACTTCGGCGGCGACGCCCTCGGTAGCCGTACCGGCGCAGCAATCGTCCGCACGGCACCGCCCCCGTGTCACGATCGGCACAGACGGCTCGACTTGGGGTGATGCCGCGCTGGAGTGGGCGCTGCGGCACGCCTGGCTGGTCAACGCCGGACTGAAGGTCTATTCGGCGAAAACCAGCGATGACCATGCAATCGCCCGTCGACTCGACGTATACCGATGGCTCCACGCCTCGGTGACGACCTCAGACGAAACCCCCGAACACACCCTGCTGACCGCGAGCGCGGACACCGACCTGTTGGTACTCGGCCACCACGGGCACGGTCACCACAACCTCGGCGTCGGCCACCTCGTCCTCCCCGTGGTGAGCCGGAGCCTGTGCGACACAGTCGTCGTACGCGGAGAGCCACGAGCCGTCCGCGCCGAACACGGATGGGTGACAGCAGCAATCGGCGGCCAACACGACGAGCCAATAATTCGCCGAGCGACGGAGATAGCCACCCGCTACCGCGACGGCCTGCGCATCGTCCACGCTTGGCCACTGCCCGGCCCACGGGCGGTGGAGGCCGGGAAGCCGAACGAGGTTCTCGACCGGGCCCGGCGGCTGGTCGCGAAGCTGGCGCCGACGTTGACGCCGAGCCTGCACCTTGTGCGCAGCCGGCCACATGAGGCTGTCGAGACGTGCACTCGCAGCGACCTGCTGGTCATGGGCCCTGGTAGCCAAGCAGGACGGTTGTCCCCTATTACTCGGACCGCACTGCACTTGTCGCCTTGCCCGGTGCTGGTCGTTCGTCCCTGAGTCGCTGAGTCCTGAGGTCTCTGAGCGTGGCGGTCCCCGGGCCGCCACGTCCTATGTGGACTAGTTCCGCGCGCGTGAAGGTGGCCTCGGCAGCACGGGTTGGTCGACCACTTCGACGCCCGCGTTGGCCACGACGATGTCGAGGCGTCCGAATCGATCGAGCGTCGCGGCGAAGAGCCGCTCCAGATCGCTGACTTTCGCCACGTCAGCTTGGCGGCGCGGGGGCGCCTGACTGCTCGATCGCGGCGACGGTTTCGAGTGCCCGGTTCGCGTTGCTCGTGTGGTTGATGACGAAGTTCGCACCGAGTGACGCGTAGCGTTCGGCGATCGCTCGTCCGTGGTTCCCGGTACCGGCGACGCCGAGCGGCTCGCGTTCCTTTCCATCGTCAAAGGCGCTACCGAACACCAGCCGGGCGGAACTGGATACTGATCCTGGGCCCGACCGCACGATTGGTCTTCGGCACCGCGTGCTCCCACGTCCGCTGGCACGAGCCGCCCATCACGAGCAAATCGCCGTGGCCCACCGAGAACTTGACGGCTTCGCCGCCGCCTCGCGGACGCAGCCACAGGCCCCGCGCGTCACCGACGGACAAGATCGCGACCATGGTGTCTTCGGTCGCACCCCTTCCGATTCGGTCGCCGTGCCAGGCGACACTGTCGCGGCCGTCGCGGTAGTAGCAGAGGCCTGCGGTGCGGAACGGCTCACGTAACTCCGGCATGTAGTACGAAGTCAGTGCCGCTCGGGCTTCGGCCAGGACCGGGTGGGGTAAGGCGTCCCGTTCGGCGTAGAAGCACAGCAACCGCGGGACGGCGACGACCCGGTCGTACATCTGGCGGCTTTCGGCATACCAGGGCACATCGGCGGCCAGCAGGTTGAACAGGTCGTCCGCCCCGGTCAGCCAGGCGGGCAGGAGATCGACCCACGCTCCATCGGTCAGCGTCGTGCGCCGGACCGCGTCCAGTGGACTCAGCCCGATGGTGCCCGCCGTGTCGAAGAGTGATCCCTGCACACATCCCACGGTACACCGAGTTCGAACACCCGTTCGAGTTATTTTCGCAGCGCCTCGATCATGGCCGACATGCTGTGGTCGCGGTGCCCGAGGTCCACCGCGCGCCGGATGACGTCGTGCATTCCGAGTTGCCACGACGCGTCGAGGCCGAACTCCGAAGCCACGGACAGGTCCTGTTCGATGCCTGCTTCGAACAGGCCGACCGTGGACGTGGGATCCGTGTAGTTCCCCGAGTCGATCTCCGCCGCCACCCGAGGCAGTTGGGCGGCGATCATCTCCAGCCACTTCACGCTGAACCGGACCATGCTCTGCGCGGGCAGACCGCGCGCGGTGATCATCGCGGCGCCTTGGAAGAAGCCGAGCAGTGCGGGCAGCAGCGTCCCACCGACCGCCTGCTCGTACAACGCCGCAAGATCGGGTGACGAACCCAGATAAACCGTGTCGCCGCCGAGCACTTCCAAGACCGGGAAATACTGGTCGAAGATCTCTCGAGGACCGCTGTAGTACAACAAAGTGTCGCGCGCACCTACCGCTGACGGGACATTTTTCACCGCGCCGTCCAGGAACGCCGCGCCGCGCGCAGCCGCCCATGCCGCCATTTCGCGGGCTCCGGCCGGGTCGCCCGTATTCAACGTGATCAGGGTGCGACCGGACAGGTCAGCCGGCTCCAACGCGGACTTGGTGGCCTCGTAGGTGGTCAGACAGGCGACGACGAGCGGACTTGCCGAAACGGCTTCGGCAACGGACGGAACTTGATACGGAGCTTTACCGGGCGTGCGATTCCACGCGGTTGTCGGATGGCCTGCTTTGCGGAACGCTTCCGCCAATGCCTTGCCCATCAGGCCAAGGCCGATAACCGTGACTCGATCCATGCGTTGATCTTCACCGCTTTACAGACATTCCTTCAAGTACCTACAATTTTGCCGGGTACTGACATTTTTGTAAGGGGGTCCGGTGCTGAAGAGGCGCACGTACACGTGCGGGCTGGATGCCGCGCTCGACGTGATGGGCGGCAAGTGGAAGGCGCTCATCCTCTGGGAGCTGATCGACGGGCCGCAACGGTTCGGCCAGCTGCGCCGCCAGGTCGCCGGGATCTCCGAACGCGTGCTCATCCTGCAACTGCGTGAGCTCGAGGCGTGCGGGCTGGTCCATCGCGAGCTGTACCACCAGGTTCCGCCCAAGGTCGAGTACTCGCTGACCGACCTGGGCCAGTCCCTGATCAAGGCGATGATCCCGCTCGGCGAGTGGGGCGAGCAGCACATGGAGCTGATCGAGTCGCTGGATCGGGGCGACTAGTGCGGTTCGGCATCCTCGGGTCCGTCGAAATCCTTTCGGCGCAAGGCGAACCCCTCCCCCTCGGCGGGCCGAGGCAGCGCGCCCTGCTCGCGTTGCTCCTGCTCGACGCGGGCCGTGTGGTGACTGTCGAGCGCTTGCTTGACGGCCTGTACGGCGACGATCCGCCAAGCGGAGCGACGAGTGCGTTGCAGTCCCAGGTTTCGCGGCTCAGACGCAGCCTTCCGGAGGGCATGCTCGAGTTCCATCCCGGCGGATATCGGATCGCCGCTGATCCCCAAGCCGTTGACGTGCACCAATTCGAGCGCCTGGCCAAGCAAGGGGCCCGAGCGCTCGCCAGCGGGGACCCGGCAGCCGCGGCCGCCACGCTCACCGAGGCCCTGGGCTTGTGGCGCGGTCCGGTCACGGCAGACGAAGCAGCCACGGCACGGCTTGAGGAGCTCAAGCTGGCCACGACCGAGGACCTGTTCGACGCTCAGCTCAAGCTCGGCGAGCACACCGCGATCATCCCCGAGATCAGAGCGGCCATCGAACGGCATCCGCTACGAGAACGCCTGCGTGGCCAGCTGATGCTCGCGTTGCAAGCCGCAGGCCGCCAAGCAGAGGCGCTCGCCGAATTCGAGAACGCCCGCCGCACGCTCGTCGAAGAACTCGGCACAGACCCGTCTGCCGAACTGTCCGCGATCCACGTGGCGATACTGAAAGGTGAGCACCGGCAGACCTCGAACGTGCCCGCTCAACTGACCAGCTTTGTCGGGCGGGCCACGGAACTGAGCCGGATCGCCGGCCTGCTCACCGCAACGAGGCTGGTCACCATCACCGGTCCCGGCGGAGCGGGCAAGACCCGGCTGGCCATCGAAATCGCGGCGCAACAGGCCAGGGAGACCTGTTTCATCGATCTCGCGGCCCTGACGCACGGCGCGGACATCCCGCAAGCCGTCCTGACGGCGTTGGGAGTGCGCGACGCCGGCTTGTTCACGTCATCCACCCAAGATCCAGTCAACCGGGTCGTCGCCGCGCTCGAAGACCGGCACGTCCTGCTGATCATGGACAACTGCGAGCACGTCATCGCCGGCGCCGCCACGCTCACCCACCGGCTGCTGAACGCATGTCCCGACTTGAGGATCCTGGCCACCAGCCGAGAGGCACTCGGCATCACGGGCGAGCACCTGTGCCCGTTGCCGTCCCTGCCCGCGAAGGCCGCCATCCGGTTGTTCGCCGATCGCGCCGCGGCCGTCTCCCCCGATTTCCGGCTCACCGATGACAATGCCGACGCCGTCAGGCAGATCTGCACCGCACTCGACGGGATGCCGTTGGCCATCGAACTGGCCGCGGCCAGACTCCGGGCGATGGCGATCGACGACATCGCGGAACGCCTGCACGACCGATTCTCCTTGCTGTCCCGAGGAGATCGCACCGCGGCCCCGAGGCACCGGACACTGCGGGCCGCGGTGGAGTGGAGCTGGGACCTGCTGGAACCGGACGAGCGATTGCTCGCCGCACGGCTGACCGTGTTCACCGGTGGCGCGACGTTGTCCGCGGCCGAGCAGGTGTGCCAGGTGCCCGCGACCGCGGAACTGCTCGCAGGCTTGGTGGACAAGTCGTTGGTGGAGAACGCGGGCGGCCGCTACCGGATGCTGGACACGATCCGCGCGTTCTGCGCCGAGCACCGCACCGATTCACTGGAAGCCGTGCACGCCAAGTACTTCTACGACTTGGCCGAGCAGGCGAACCCGCATCTGCGGCGTGCGGAACAGCTGGAGTGGCTCAGCCGGTTGGACGCCGACCACGGAAACCTCCTTGCGGCACTGCGCTGGGCGGTCGCCAACGACACCACGTTGGCGTTGCGGATGTTCGGTGCGTTCTCGCTGTACTGGTACCTGCGGGGACTACGCGGCCAAGCCGCGCCTTTGGCCGTGCAACTGCTCGACCGGATCGGCACGCATCCGCCGGAGGACCTCGACGAGGAGTACGTGCTGTGCGTGCTGCAGGCCGCCTGGGGACGGCTTGGTGCGCCCGAATGGCAGGACCACCTCAAACACGCCGAGGAGTTCATGACTTCACCGCGTGGCGCGCTGCGGCGTCCGCACAGCGTGTTCCTGTGGGCCTCCGCGACCGGGCCTCCCAAAGGTGAGCCAGTACGCCCGTTGCTGGACCAGGACCTCTGGGCGGAGTCGTTCACCATGCTCGGAGCCGCGTTGCTGCACTTGTTCGACGGCGAGATCGCCGAGGGCGAGGAGAAGCTGCGACGCGCACTGGCGGGTTTCCGGCAGCTCGGTGACCGGTTCGGGATGGTGCTGGCGTTGGATGCGATCGCCGGGATGGCCGACAGCCGAGGCGACCGGCAGGCCTTCGTCGACGCGGTCACCGAGGCCATGGAAGTCGTCAGCCAGCTCGGCTCGATCGACGACACGACGTCCCTGCTGTGCCGCCGCGCGGAGAATCTGGCCCGGTACGGCGAGCTGGACGCCGCACGCGCCGACTTCGACCAAGCGTTGACGCTGGCCCGCCGCAACGGCACGCTCGACCACCTGGCCTGGGCGTACTCCGGGCTCGGCGAGATCGCCCGGCTGCGTGGGGATCTCGCCGAGGCCCGCAGGCTCCAGGAGCTGGCGCTGAGCAAGTGCTCGACCGGGCCGTACGGCATCCGGGAGTACCAGGCACGCGCCTTGATCGCGTTGGCACACCTGGCTGAGCTCGACGGAGACCTGACGGCCGCGCGCTCTCGTTACGACGAAGCGATCACGTCCGCCATGGCTGGCCGTTCGCTGCCGTTCGTGGCCAGAGCCGCGGCTGGGCTGGCGAGCCTCGCACTGCGAGCGGGCGACGGCTGGCTGGCCGCGTTGCTGCTCGGCGCGAGTGCCGCGATCCGGGGGATGCCGTTGGCCGGTGATCCGGAGATCGCCCGGATCACCGCCGAGGTCAAAGCCCTGACCGGCGCGAACGAGTTCACCGAGGCCTTCGAGCGGGGAGCCGGGATGCCGCAGGAGGAGGCGCTCGCACTGGTCGGTGCGCGACGGTCAGCGCTTGGTGCGTGACCGGTAAGCGGGTTGCGACACCGTCATGGCCGGGAGGAACAAGCCATGACAAATGTGCTCGACGAGACCGTCAGCCCCAGCCCAGTGCCCAGCAAGAAGTGGTGGCGCAAACCGTGGGTAGTGCCCCTCGGCTTCGTCGCCGCCGCCTTCGTCGCGTTCTCACTGCCGCCCTACCTGACCGGCGACCGCGCGCTGGCCCGTGTCCAGCAACCCGAGTTCAGCTGGCACTACCCGTTGCTCGTGATGCACGTGATCTTCGCGTCGATCGCGATGATCACGTGTGTGCTGCAGGTATGGCCGTGGTTGCGCGCACGCTACCCGCACATCCACCGGCTGTCGGGCCGGATTTACGTGTTCGGCGGTGTGCTGCCTGCCGGCGTGTCCGCGTTCGCGATCGGCGTGATCACGCCGTTCGGCCCGGCCGCCATGTCCAGCGGCATGGTGATGGCGCCGCTCTGGCTGATCTTCACGTACAACGGCTACCGTGCGGCGCGGCGGCGGCTGTTCGTCGATCACCGGAAGTGGATGATCCGCAGCTTCGCGCTGACCATGTCGATCATCACCAACCGGATCTGGGGCGTGGTGTTCACGATCTGGCTGATGCCGCAGTTCGACACCACCTTCCACGGCGACGACAAGCTGCTGACGTATTCGATCGCTGGCTCGACCACGTGGCTGGGCTGGGTGATCCCGCTGCTGATCGCCGAGTGGTGGCTGCAGCGTGACGAGGTGGCCAGGCGCAGGGCGAAGATGCGGCCTAGGCGGACTGGCTGACCAGCTGGGCGCGCAGGACCTTCACCACATCCGGATGGCCGAGCGGCAACGGCGGGTCGCGCCGATCCCGGTCGCCCTCGAAGCTGTGGGCGATCACCCGGACCTGCACGCCCAGCTCGGCCAGGGCGTTGACGCGGTCGGCTTCCCTGCGCATCCACAACTCGTCGGCGATCTTGGCGGTGGCCGGGTCCACTGGCGCCTCACCCGCCGCCGGATCGACCAGCAGGACCGACCGGATCACGTCGTGGTACCTCTCGCCAAGGACCATGGCCGCCACCGAAGACGCCCCCGAGGCGACGACATCGACCGGGCCTTCCACGCCCCGCATGTACTGCGCCAGCTGCGACGCGGAGTCGTCGGCCGGCAGGCGGCACCAGACCACAGTCCATCGGTTGGTCAGCTCACGCCAGGTCGCGGGCAACTCTCCGTGGCTCGCGGCCCCGGTCGGGTCGAGCACGACAACAGTCCCGACCGCGTTCGACGGGCCTTGGCGAACGATCGACTCCGGCACGGTGCCCTCCTTTTCCCTGTCTTGATTACCCAGGTTCGAGCGGCTCGACACGCGGTATACATGTGGCTGTGACCGCTGAAGAACTGCCCGAGGCCAGCCGAGTGGACGAGGCCACCGACGCACTGGAGGACCTCGAACTGCTCTGGGCCGCGCTGACCGCCGAGGAACCGCTGGAGGCGGCGCTGCAGCGCCTGGTTGAAGCCGCGCTGAAGGTGGTCGGCGGGGCGGATGCGGTGAGTGTGACTGTCCACTCGGGACTCGAACCGGAGACCGCTGCCGCGTCCCATGACTGGGCGATCACAGTGGACGAGAACCAGTACGCGGCGGGCGACGGGCCGTGCCTTGAGGCAGCGAGGATCCGTGAACCCGTTCTGGTCGCCGGCGCGGAGGCGTTCAGGCGGTGGCCGCGGTTCGCCGCCGATGCCGAGCGGTTCGGCGTGCACGCTTATCTGTCCACGCCGTTGGCGCTTGCCGGACCCGACACCGAACTGATCGGTGCACTGAACGTCTACGGATTCCAGGTTGACGCTTTCGACCGCTTGGATGAGGCGTTGCTGAAACTGGTCACCAGCACAGCAGCGACGACCATCAGCAACGCCAGCCGTTATGTCAGGATGCGCAACCTGGCCGAGAACCTGCGGACCGCGATGGCGTCCCGTTCGGAAATCGAACAAGCCAAAGGCGTGTTGATGGCCGTGCACGGAATCACCGCCGATGAGGCTTTCGCCCGGTTGGTCGGCCAATCGCAGCACACCAACACGAAACTCGCTGTGGTTGCCCGGGAATTGCTGGCGTCATTGCGAAGCTGACTCGATCGGCGGTGGCGAAGACCTGTCGCCGTTGACCCGCTCGCGCCACGGGATG
This sequence comes from Kibdelosporangium aridum, assembly GCF_900176515.1. Taxonomy (GTDB): domain Bacteria; phylum Actinomycetota; class Actinomycetes; order Mycobacteriales; family Pseudonocardiaceae; genus Kibdelosporangium; species Kibdelosporangium aridum. The sequence continues at coordinate 1,170,634 of NZ_FWXV01000001.1, read as the reverse complement.
ATGAGCCAGAGCAAGCTGAAGCCGATCGCGGTCAGCACAGCGACGACGATCGCACCCCAGCCACCGAGCACGACTTCCCCGATGAGCAGCACAGTTCCGGTGACTGCCACCGCAAGGCAGATGAGTCCGCTGACGGCGAGTTTGTTGGCAGCGTCAATGATGCGCTCACGGCGACCGGCCCGGAACAACACCCGATGCCATGCCGCCGGAGCGGTCAGCAAAGCCGTCGCCGCGGTCGCGAATAGCACGGTGATGAAATGGGTCGTCTTGATGTAGACGTCAGCTTCGGCGTACTGCTGGGTGAAAGCGATGGACAGCAGGAACCCGAAGAGGATCTGCACTCCCGCCTGCGCCACCCGCAGCTCTTGCAGCAGCTCCGCCAGATTGCGGGCTAACTGTTCCTGCTCTGATTCCTCAGCCTCGCTCACCCGGTAGGTGTACCCTGACTTTGGCCTGGATAATCACCCGGGACCTGCGAGAACGCACTTGTCAGGCCGACTTGGTTACCCATCTTCGCCGGGTTGTAACCACTTTTTTCCTCAGGTTGTGCCACGCTCGCGGGCTACGTACGGTTGAAGCATCACGACGGTTGAACACACAGCCGCGCTGACGTGTTGCACAACCGGAAGGAACCCCGTGAGCACTCAAGACCCGATAACGGGCGGCGGTACAACTCAACCGAGTAAGTTGCTCACTGTCGACGTACAGCCGCATCCGCGCGGCATTCCCTTGATGCGCGTGCTCGGGGACGTGGACCTGGCGACGGCACCGGTGTTCCAGCGGGCAGTGCAGGAACAAGTGGCTCAGCGCAAACGGTTCGTTGTGGACATGGACGGCGTTGACTTCCTGTCCTCGGCCGGCCTGGCTGTCCTCGTCGATCTGCGTCAGCAGATGGAAGACCAGAGCCTCAAGTGGGCAGTGGTCGCCGCACGGCAGACCGTCACCCGGCCGCTGGAGATCACCGGCCTGCTGACCGTCCTGCCCATCTTCGACACCGTTCCCGCCGCTCTGGACGCGGTGACGGGTTAGGTCACGATCCCGCGCCACCCCGGCGAGCCGAGGCAAGGTCACCAAGCCAGTGGGGCCTTGCCACGCCGTGCTCGTCGCACCACTCGATCATGCCGATCGTCCACAGCAGCACGTGCACGAACACCTCGAGGGTTACCCTGAATTCGGGCTCGCGCAACGCGAGGTCCACTTGGAACAGTGCGTCTTCGGTGTGGTTGTTGAGCTGTGCCAGCAAGGCGCGCACGGCCGCCCGGATCGGCGGACTTGTCTGGTCGATGTCGAGTTGCCTGTCGTCGTCTCCGGTCAGTTCAAGCCCGTAAGCCCGTTCCTCGGCGGCCTCCGACGGCCCTGACGCGGTGAGCATCATCTCAGCCAGTGCGGCGATCAGCTCACAGACGATCAAATGGGACTCCCGGCCCCCAGTGGCCCGGTCCGCGCTGAGCCTGGCCATCTCCAGCACCAGACTCTCGTCGTCGCCGCCACGCATCGTCCCGATCAGTCGCCTGGCCTGCAGCCGCGGGTTGCGCTCACTCATCGGTCCTGATTCACCCCAACCAATCAGGTTTGCGGATCCGTCTTGCCTTCTCGTGTACCCGGCAGGGCCGTCGGCAACCGCTCAGCTCGCCACGGCCGGCTCGCGGGTGATTTCAGCCCACACCGTGGTCACGAAGTCGGCCACGGCCGCGGGCGGTGGGATCACCTCACCATCGAGCCGGGCAACGACATCAAGGTCGCTGCCGATGTCCGGTTCCGTCGCGATCGACCATCCCGTCCGCTCGTCCCAGAGCAGTGCGACATCCCGGCCGGCCAACCGCCGGTCCAACGCCACATATCCCCAGGCTGGTGTTTCCGAGCCCCAGCAACACGATTCCAGTCCGACGCCAAGATGAGCCGCCACCGCCGCGAGGTAATCCCTGAGGTCATCGATCACAGATCAAGGATCGGCCGCCGCATGCCCGGTCAAACCTGTTTTCGCGGGTTACGTCAGCACTGCGCGGGTAGTCGGGAGCCATGAGCACTGAACTGAATGGACGCCGGGTCGCTGTGCTGGCCACCGACGGCGTCGAACAAGCGGAGCTCACCGAGCCCGTGCAGGCGGTCAAGCAGGCCGGGGCGACCACCGAACTGCTGTCCATCAAAGAGGGTTCGATCCAGGCGATGAACCACGACACGGAGAAAGCGGACACCTTCCCGGTGGACAAGCAGGTGTCGCAGGCGTCGGTCGACGACTACGACGCGCTGCTGTTGCCCGGCGGGACGACGAACCCGGACAAGCTGCGGATGGACGAGTCCGCTGTGGCCTTCGTCAAGTCGTTCGTGAACTCGGGGAAGCCGGTCGGTGTGATCTGCCACGGACCGTGGACCCTTGTCGAGGCTGACGTGGTTCGCGGCCGGACCCTGACGTCCTGGCCCAGCGTGCGTGCGGACATCCGCAACGCGGGCGGCCGTGTGGTCGACCAGGAAGTGGTCGTCGACGGCAACATCACCTCCAGCCGGAACCCGGACGACCTGCCGGCGTTCTGCCGCGAGGTCGTCACCCAGTTCGCGGAGGGACGGCAGCACGCGACGACGTGAGTACAACGGCTGAACGCTATCGGCGCGCGTGCGACTACCTCGCCGCGTGCATGATCTACTTGCGCGACAACGTCCTGTTGCGGGAGCCGCTCAAGGCCGAGCACATCAAGCCATGTCTGCTCGGCCATTGGGGCACCTGTCCCGGGATCACGTATGTCTACAACGGGTTGAACGGCTTGGTCACCCGCACGGGCCGACGCACCCTGCTGGTGACCGGGCCTGGCCACGGTGCCCCGGCCGTGCACGCGAACCTCTGGCTGGAAGGTACTCACCAGCTGTATGACCCGTCCCTGTCGCTCGACGAAGCCGGAATGACCGAGCTGATCAAACGCTTCTCCTGGCCGGGCGGATTTCCCAGCCATCTGTCCCCGCAAGTCCCCGGCGTCATCCACGAAGGCGGTGAACTGGGCTACGCCTTGTCCACCGCGGTCGGTGCGGCATTCGACGATCCCGAGCTGCTCGTGGCGTGCCTGGTCGGCGACGGCGAAGCTGAGACGGGTCCGACAGCGGCTTCATGGCACGCCAACAAGTTCGTCAATCCGTGGTCCGACGGGACGGTTCTGCCGATCCTGCACCTCAACGGGTACAAGATCTCCTCGCCGACCATCTACGGCGCGATGAGCGACGAGGAACTGATCTCGTTCTTCCTCGGCGCGGGCTGGTCGCCGACGATCGTCGACGTCCAGCAGACGACGGATCCAGATCTGTCGCTTGCCCAGGCTTTGGACCAGTCGATGGCCGAGACGCGGCCGATGCTGATCGTGCGTTCGCCGAAAGGCTGGGGCCTGCCGGGCCGGGACACGCACGGAACGCCGTTGGCCGGGACCTTCCACGCGCACCAAGTGCCGCTGGACGCCGAGCAGCTTCCCCTGCTGGAGTCCTGGCTGCGTTCCTACCGCCCGGAGGAGTTGTTCGACCAGGACGGGCGGCCGTTCGAGGACCTGCTCGGCTTGCTGCCCAAGGAGGATCTGCGGATCGGCCGGGTGCCGCAGGCCAATGGCGGCGCGCTCCGGCGTGATCTGCCCATGCCACCGTTGGCCAAGTTCCAGTGCGAGGTGCACGAGCCGGGCAAGTCGGTGCAGAGCGCCAACCAGGTTCTCGCGTCGTGGCTGGCTGAGTTGTTCGGTGCGACCGAAGACCGCAGGGACTTCCGGATCTTCTGCCCTGACGAGATGGAGTCCAACAAACTCGGTGCCGTTCTGGACGTCACCGACCGCGAGTTCAGCTGGCCGGTGCGTGGATACGCCGAGCACCTGGGGCCGAGCGGCCGGGTCGTCGAAGTGTTGTCCGAGCACCTGTGCCAAGGCTTCCTGCAAGGTTATCTGCTCACCGGACGGCACGGCCTGTTCCCCTGCTACGAGGCGTTCGCGGCCATTGTGGACTCGATGGTCAACCAGTACGCCAAGTTCCTCAAGATGGCGGCCGAAGTGCCGTGGCGTGCCCCGGTCGCCAGCCTGAACTACCTGCTGACCAGCGAAGGCTGGCGGCAGGAGCACAACGGCTACAGCCACCAGGGTCCGGGGTTCATCAACAACATCCTCACCAAGAAGGCCTCGGTGTCCCGGATCTACCTGCCGCCGGACGTGAACACCTTGTTGCACACGATGCGGCACTGCCTTGCCGGGACCGGCCGGATCAACGTGGTCGTGGCCAGCAAGCAGGAGTATCCACAGTGGCTCGACTTCGACGCGGCCGAGGCGCATTGCCTTGCGGGCGCCGGTGTCTGGCAGTGGGCGGCCGACGACCCGCGGCCGGAAGTCGTGCTCGCCTCGGCCGGAACCGTGCCGACCGTGGAAACCTTGGCCGCGGTGTCGCTGCTGCGGGAGCACGCGCCGGATCTGCGGATCCGGATGGCCAATGTCGTTGACCTCCTTGCGTTGGCGCCACCCGACCGGCATCCGCACGGCCTGGACATCGACGCGTTCACCCGGTGCTTCGGCCTGGAAATGCCTGTCGTCATGGCATTCCACGGCTATCCATCGGCTGTGCACGAAGTGCTGCACGGCCGTCGTACACCAGAACGGTTCCACGTGCACGGCTACCAAGAAGAAGGCACTACGACAACACCGTTCGATCTCTTGGTCAGCAACAACATGAGCCGATACGACCTCGCCGCGGACGCCGTGCGACGCGCGTGGCGCACCAAGGGCGCACCGATTGCGGACTTACTCATCGCCAGACGTGACGCGGTACTTCAGGCCGCACGGGAAAACGGCGTCGACCCACCCGAGATCACCGAATGGCGATGGTCCACATGACGGTTGTGCTCACGGTCAACCCCGGCTCGCACAGCTTGAAACTGCACCTGATCAACACCGAAACCGAGGAAGTCCTCGCCTCGGAGACCAGCAACGCCGTCCCGGACGCCAAGTCCGCGGCGTCGGTGATCGAGGAATTGATCGGCGACACCACGATTTCAGCTGTCGGTCACCGCCTGGTCCACGGCGGCCCGCACCTGCGCAGCCCGACCGTGGTCGACGCCTCCTCCCTCAAGCGGGCGCAAGCCGCAGCCGATCTCGCGCCGCAGCACGTGCCGGTGACGTTGGAGATCCTCAACGGGGCGTGTGACCTGCTCCCGGACGTGCCGCACGTCCTTTGCCCGGACACAGCGTTCCACTCGGACCTGCCTGAAGTCGCTGCGACATATCCGATTCCGGCGTCATGGCGGGAACGCTTCGGCATTCGCCGGTACGGCTTCCATGGTCTGTCCTACGCATGGGCGACCAGTCGGGCGGCTTCCTTGCTGGGCCGGCAGGCGACATCCGTGAACCTGCTGCTGGCTCACCTCGGCGGCGGGTGTTCGGTGTGCGCGGTGCGTGACGGGTGCAGTGTGGACACTTCGATGGGGTTCACCCCATTGGAAGGCGTGCCGATGAGCACCCGCTCCGGCAGCGTCGACCCCGGCATGCTGCTCTGGCTGTTGGAACGGATACCGCTGGAGGAAGTGCGCGACGAGTTGTACCACCAGTCCGGGCTGCTTGGCATGTCGTCGAATTCGGGCGACACCAGGGATCTCGTCCGCGCGTCGGCGCAGGGTGACGCCAAGGCCCAGCTCGCGCTGGACGTCTTCACGCGGCGAGTCAGCCAGGCACTCGCCGCGATGGCCGTGAGCCTGCCGCGAGTGGACGCTCTGGTCTTCACCGGGGAAATCGGGTGGGATCAGCCAGAAGTACGCCAGGCGATCTGCCAGGACCTCGGCCGGTTGGGTGTTCCTGCCACCCTCCCATCGGGAAATCCGACGACTGACTCCCTGTTGTCGTCCCGGTTCGCGCCAGTGCCGGTGCTGGCGGTGCAGCCGCGCGAAGAGCTGCAGATCGCCAGGGAGACCGCCATGGCCATGCGTGGACGTGTGAACGCAGGCCAGCAGGGTAGTCCATATCAGGAAGCAAAAACGGACAACGACTGAAAGGCACCGGAGTGACCACCATTCAGCAATCCATTGACGTGCACGTTCCGGTTTCCACCGCGTACAACCAGTGGACGCAGTTCGAGTCGTTCCCGTACTTCATGGACGGCGTCGAGCGCGTCGTCCAGGTGACCGACACGATGACCCACTGGGAGACCAGTATCGGCGGCGTCCGCCGGGAGTTCGACGCGCAGATCACCGAGCAGCACCCCGATGAGCGCGTCGCGTGGCGTGCCGTCGACGGGCAGCAGCAGGGCGGTGTGGTGACCTTCCACCGCCTGGACAACGAGAACACCCGGGTGAACGTGCAGATGGAGTACGACCCGGACACGTTCACCGAGAAGGTGGGCGCCGGACTCGGTGTGATCGACCGCAAGGTCAAGGGTGACCTTGAGCGGTTCAAGGAGTTCATCGAAAGCCGTGGCCAGGAGACGGGTGCGTGGCGCGGCGACGTCAACCGCTCGCCCCAGCGAGGCGAATGATCCTTGCCCGCGAGGGCACGGAGGTGAGACCCATGCCAGGTAGGGAAGTGATGCCGAGCACCGTGCGCCGGTCGTCGAAGAAGGCCCAGGCGACATGGGCGAAGACGTACGACTCGGCCCTTGAAACGTACGGTGAAGGCGACCGCCCGCGCCGGACGGCCTTCGCGGCGTTGAAGCACTCGTTCGAGAAGGTCGGCGACCACTGGGAGCCCAAGGAGCAGAGGGGTCCGTCCGACCCGCAGGCCGCCGGCAGCTACGGCGAGCGGGAAGGCGAGAGTGCCGGCGGCGTGGACCTCAACGCCAGCAAGGAACATCTCTACGAGCTGGCCAAACGCCTTGACATCCCAGGGCGTTCGCGGATGAGCAAGAAGCAGTTGGGTGAGGCCATCCAGAAGGCCAACAACCGGGAGACCGCGAAGGCACGGTCCTAATAGGAAAAGGCGCGTCGTAGGGTGGCTACGACGCGCCTTTTCTTTTCCACTATTACGGGTAGTTGATGACGTTCACCGGGTTGCCGGTGTTGATCGGGCCCGCGGTGTTGTTGATCAGGCGGTTGATCGTGCCGACACCGCCGCCGAGCGAAACGCCAACGATGTTGTGGAACCGCACATTCGGGTTGTTCGGCACCTCGAACGCCCGCTCCGCGACGACACTGCGGTTGACGTTGAAGAAGCAGTACGCCCCAAGACCCCACGCCTCATGGCTCGTGACATGATCCGCCACCTTGTACGCGGCCCAGCCCCTCGTTGAGCCGTTCATGTACTCGCCTTGACTCGGTGGGTCGTACGGCAGTTCGTTCTGGAAGAAGTACGTCCTGCCGCCCTGGCCGTTCCAGATCACGTTGTACTGCTGGTAATGCTCGACGAACAAGCCGTAGAACGTGACGTTGTTGCCGTTGACGATCAGGCCGTTCCGGCCCGTGTTCTGGTACCAGCCCGTGGGCACACCTTGCTCGGCGTGATCCGCTCGCCAGACCCACGTGTGGTCACCGATCACGTTGTTGCTGTTGATGGTGAGGCTTGTGGTCGCCTTGCCGACCCATGGCCCGCCGACCCGGAAGAACACGTCGTGCAGTGACGTCGGGTTCGCCGCGTGGTTGGCGTTCGACCCCGGCGGGCCGACCTCCATCAGCAGGTTCGAGTTGGTCACGTTGGCGTCGAACATGATGCCCGCGACCTTCACACCGTCCACATCGGCCACTGACATCGCGGTGACGCCGTTCTCCGGCACCAGGGTGGCCAGGCCGAGGCCCAGCACCACGGTGTCCGGCCGGGTCACCCGGATGGTCTCGTTGACCCGGTAGACGCCCGGGGTGAACAGCAGGTTCTTGCCCGCGGCCAGCTCGGCGTTAATCTGCTGGGCCGTCGCGCCGGGCTTGACGATGAAGAACTGCTCGATCGGCAGCGACTGGCCCTGCTGGGTGCCTTGCCAGGTGATGCCGCTGGTGTTCTGCCGCAGCGCGGGCACGAACACCTGGTACTTGCCGGCGTTGTCGATGTACAGGAACGGCTTCTCCCGCACGATCGGTGTCTGCGCGACCCGGGTGTACGGCGGGTTCGGGTAGGTGCCGGCCGGCGCGTTCTCCACACCGACGAACACCATGTTCCAGTTGGAGCCCGTCCAGCTGCCCCACCGGGTGTTGCGGGAGATCCACTGCTGCTGCGAGCCGGACCGCACCTGCCCGTCGATCAGCGTATCGGACATCCAGCCACCGCTGGACCAGCCGCCGTCGTCCAGCAACAGGTTGCCGCGCACGTGCATGCGCCGGTACGGCGCCGCCTGGGACACCGCCCAGCGGTCGGTGCCACCGGTCGGCGTGACCGAGAGGTTCTCCGCGGCCCGCCAGAAGTTCTGGGTCGCGTTGCCGCCGAACCAGTCGGCTTCGACGTGCACCGATCCGTTGATGTTGACCGCATCCGGCGTGAACCCGAGACCGGCTATCTGGGTGAAGAAGCCGATGTTCGCGTTGACGTTGTAGGTGCCCGGCTTGAACAGCAGTGCGACCCGGTTCTGCCCGAACTGGGCCCGCTCCTGCTGGCTGAACACCGAGTTCAGCCTGCTCTGGATGGTGGACGCCGGCATCGACGGGTCGAAGACGTAGGTGTTCGGTCCGAGGTCGATGTCGCCTCCCGGAGGTGGCTCGCTGCCCACCGGGGTGAGCGTGAAGGACTGTGCCGCGGTGTTGTTGCAGGTGTACTGCTGCAGCTGCTGACTGTCGGCAGTGGACGCACCCGGCACGTCGAGGCACTTGCCGCTGTGCCTGGACACGAAGTGGTACGCACCGCCTGCTTGCTCGACAGCTTGCCATTGCTGGTTGTTGCCGCCGCCGTAGGTCCACAAGTGGATCAGGCCACCGTCCGCACTGGACACATCGGCCACGTCCCACACCTGGCTGGAGAGGTTGCGGGAATTGACCCGGTAGTACCCGTCGCTGGTCGGCTGGAACTGCCATTGCTGCGAACCGGTGCTGTTGCACGCGTACTGCTGCACAGCGGTGCCATTGGCCGTCCCCGCGGCGCGCGCGTCGACGCACTTGCCGCTGTTGACGCTCGTGACCGTGTACCACTGCGCTGGGTCGATGGCCGCGTTCGCCTCCCGCGGCGCGACCACCGTGATCACCGTCAGGTACGCCGCGACGAGGCTGACAACTGCCATTGCGAAAGTGATGATCTTGGTTCTGCGTCTGCGCAGGACCTCACCGGAGAACACGATGGTTCCTCCATCTGCCGCGTCGCTGCGGCATGCAGGGTCAGGAGAAAAGATCCGTGGGTAGCGGACGCGTCACGCCGCGTGGCACCGGACTCTAAGTGGTTGAACCAATCGTGTCAACAACTCTAAATAAAAGGCGTAAACAAAGTCGTCACTCGCAGCTGAAGTCCTCGCTGGTTGCCGATCCGATCAACCGGAACTTGCGCTGAGTGCGCTGGTAGAAGGTGGTTCGGCCGAGCCGGACCACGCGCGCGGCGCCCGGCAGCGCGGTCAGGTCGATCATCGCGCCCGGCTGGACCTTGCCCATCAGCCTGCCGTCCGCCTCCAGGGCCACTTCCCCGCTGCCTGACGTCACCTCGAGTGCGAGCTTCTCGCTCGTGGACAGGAACAACGCCCGGTTGAACGCCGAGTGCGGGGCCGCGGGCGTGACGAGCAGCCCTTCGGCACGGGGCGACACGATCGGGCCGCCCGCGGCGAAGTTGTAGGCTGTCGAACCCGTCGGCGTGGCCACCACGACCGCGTCGGCCGCGTATTCGACGAACGGATGTCCCTCGACGTGCAGCATCACCTCGGTCATACCGAAGCCAGGCACTCTGACCAGAGCGATGTCGTTGAACGCGACAATGTCCTGCTCCCCCATGGTCGCGCACAGGCCAGACCGGGTCTCCACGGTGAACCGGTGGTCGTCGATGGCGTTCAACGCGCTGCCGAGCTCCGGCACGTCGACCTCGGCGAGGAAGCCGAGTCTGCCGAGGTTCACCCCGAGCACCGGGATCCGGTTGCCGAGCCGGAACGCCCGCAGCATCGTGCCGTCACCGCCGAGGCTGACGATAAGATCCGCGCGCTCGGGAAGTTCGTCCTCGGTCACCGGTTTGACCAGACCGTTGGCCCGGACGACCTCACCGGCCAGTCCGAACACGTCGGTCTGGCGGGCCCGCGCCCACGACGTGATTGTGTCGATCACCGGGACACAGTCCCGGCGGGGGTGCAAAACCAGACCTATGGCGCGGATCAAACCGATCACCTCGGCAAGAATTGGATAACCCTGGCTACCGCAACGCGAGCTTATGTTGGCAAGATACGGCCGTTCGGGTGACGCGCGCGAGGAGGCAGCAGGGTGAACCCGCAGACGACGCAGGTTGATGACCTGCGATTGGTCGCGTTACCGACAGCGGTGAACTGCGCGGACATGTTCGTCAGATTCGCGCTCACCGAGTGGTCGCTGCGGCAACTACAGGACGAAGCGAGCCATGTGGCGTGCGAGCTGGTGCACGCGGTGGTACAGCAAAGCGACTCGAAAGTGCCCGGGTTCATCACATTGCGGTTACGACTGCACGGCGACGCCCTGGTGATCGAAGTCGAGGACGCCTCGCTGCTGCCGCCGGTCGTGCCCGAGACGCTGACCGGGCGTAAGACCGGCTCCATGTCGCTGCAGGGCGGCGGGAACCTGATGTGGTGCGAGATGGGCCTGCCGACCGGCATGAACGCCTCAGCGGTGCCGCTGCCACGCCGGGAACGCCGTAAGCCACCGGCCAGTGCGGGCGGCTCGGAACCGGAGCCCGCGGACGTGGACGACGAGTTCTTCGAGCGGCTGTTGTCCAAGCTGAACCGCTCCCCCGAGCCACCCCCGGGCAGCGGTCCACATGGACTGCGGTAGAACACGGGTGTGAGCAAAGGTTCGACATCCGACGACTCGTTGCGGGTCGACCGGCGGGTCGCAGGCCCGGCGGTCGTCCTGCACGTGGCCGGCGAGATCGACATGAGCACCGCGCCCATGCTGGCGGAAGAGTGTGACCGGGCGATCGAGTCGGCCCCAGGCCGTCTGGTTGTCGACCTGTCCGACGTGACGTTCTTCGGGTCAGCCGGACTCGCGGTTCTGCTGGACGCCAGCCAGCGCGGCGAACAGGCGGGCGTCCAGGTCAGACTGGTCGCCGACGGCCGCCCAGTACTCAGGTCGATCGAGATCGCCGGAGTGCAGGAGATGCTGCCGGTGTACCCGGACCTGGCGGGCGCCCTGGCCTGAGGCCGTACCGAAGGGACCACCGACGAATCTGGTTGTCCACAACTGCCCGGTAGCCCCTTGACCAGCGCTTATCTCGATCAACTGGACTGGGGACCCCCGGGGAGTGGCGGGGGCTGTTCTGGGGTGGGGTCTAGCGGGGATCGCCTTCGAGCAGGCCGAAGAGCAGGTCGTCGGTCCATTCGCCCTTGATCCACGTATTGCTCCGCAGCAGGCCTTCTTGGTGAAAGCCGACTTTGCGGAGCAATCGGGCGGATGCCTCGTTGCGGGCATCGCATTCGGCGGAGATCCGGTGCAGGCCGCGTTCCGCGAACAGGTAATCGACCATTCGGCCGACAGCCTCGGTGCCGTAGCCCTTGCCTTGCTCGGAGGCGGCGACGGTGAAGCCGATCTCGGCTTGCATCCGGTTGTCGTGCGTGTTCACGCCGATGTCCCCGATGAGCAGGCCATCGCGGTCGATGGCCCACTGGTACCAGCCGACCATCGCCGGGTCGTCAGCGCCGTACCCAGCCACCGTTCTGGCGGCGTCTTCGAGGCTGAGCGGCGTATCCCACGACTGATACCTGGCCACCTCGGCATCCGAGCGGTACGCGGCGAACGCGGCCGCGTCGTCCGGGCGGAACGGCCGGATGGCCAGGCGATCAGTCGTCAGCACGTCAGCTGCCAGGCAGCACGATCGAACTGGATGGCACCGCGGTGTCGGTGCGCAGTGCGTCGAACAGGGCCTTCGACTTTTTCTGGTCCCACAGGATCACCGAGCCGATCTTGGCGACGCTGCGGCTGTCACCGATGGGCACGCTTGTGCTCACGGTCGAACCACTGCTGGCGCCCGCGATGGCGAACCCGAGGCTCGGCAGGTTGTGCAGGTGGTCGCCCTCGTCGAGCGTGATCGCGTCCGGCGCGTCGGCCAGCAGCGGGACCATCCGGAACGGGTTGAGCAGCGTGCCGGGGCTCGCCACCTTGTCCATCAGCGCACTGATGAACTGACGCTGGCGGACCACGCGGTCGATGTCAGCACGTGCGGTCGCGCGAGTCCGCACGTAGCCCAGTGCGTTGGCGCCGTCGAGTTCCTGGCATCCGGCGGGCAGGTCGATCCCGGCCAGCGGGTCCTTGATCGGCTTGTCCAGGCACATCTCCACGCCGCCGACCGCGTCGACCAGGCTGGCGAACCCGCCGAAGCCGATCTCGATGTAGTGGTCCAGCCGCAGGTTGGTGTTCTTCTCCACGGTCTGTGCCAGCAGGGCCGGGCCGCCGAACGCGTACGCGGCGTTCAGCTTGTTCTTGCCCTTGCCCGGAATGTCCACGTACGAGTCACGCAGCAGGCTGACCAGGGTGGGCTTCTGGTCGTTGTCCGGCAGGTGCAGCAGCAACATCGTGTCGGTGCGCTGGCCCTTGGCGTCTCCGGTGGCCAGTCGCTCCTGGTCCTCGGCGTCCAGACCGGCCCGGCTGTCCGAACCGACGATCAGCCAGTTCGTGCCCACACCCGCGGCCGGACGGCCGGGGTAGTCGGTGAGCGCGGCAACCCGGTTGAACGACGACTCGAGGTAGATCCACGTCGCCGCGATGAGCACGACGATCGCCAGCAGAATGACCAGCAGGATCCGGCCGACCCTGCGCTTGCGCCGCGGCGGGCGGCCACCTGGCGGCGGCACCTGCTGGCCGGGCGGCTCGTACGGTGGCGGCGGCTGCCGGTACCCACCCTGCGGTTGCCGGTAGTCGCGCCCCTGGTCGTACTGGGGCGGCGCCTGCCCAGGAACCGGGTAGGCGCGGGTTTGACCGTCCCTCGAACCGTACGGCTGCCCGTGACTCATCCTCGTCCTCATATTCAGTCCCCCGACTTCTTCAAGGATGCTCACAAGGACGTGAGACCGCAGGCGGAGGTTGCGTCCTCATACCCTACGGAGTCGGCCGGTCACCCCTCGCGGGAGTGCGCGAGTTGATCAAGAGCGAACTCGAGTACCAGGTCACGCCATACGCGAGGCTTGCGCAGCAACGCGTGCGTCTCGCCGTCGACGAACCGCAAATCAACCCGATCGGTGACCTGTGCGGCCCGCCGCGCATAGTCCCGTGACGACCGCGGGTTCGTAACACGGTCCTGCTTGCCGTGCGCGATGAACACGGAACGGCCAGCGAGCTGCTGAACCGGATCAGCGGGTTCGCACCACGGCGCCAACGCACAGACAGCGGTGACGGCGGGATCATCGGCGACACGAAACGCGACGCGCCCACCCATCGAGTGCCCGAGCAGGACGACCGGAACACTGGGAAACTTGCTGTGGATCTCGCCCAGCGCCCATCGAGCATCCTGGACAGGGTCCAACGCAGGGGCGTTCCACCCGCGCACCCGGTAGCGCAGCAAGAAGACGGCCATATCCGGAAGGCGCGCGAGCGTACGCGCGAACGGCACCATCCTCAGATGCGCGAGAGCGAGACGTGGCACCGGCCCCTCACCGAACTCACGGCCACCGTGCAGAACGAGTGCGACGACGCGCGGCGAGCGGGAACCGAGCTGACTCAGATGGGGTACGGGCACATTTGCAACACTAATATCGTGATCGAGCACATCGGGATCAGCACAGACCAAGGCCGATTCGACGCGCTGGCCGCGGGCCCGGACGACGGCCGCGGCGTGCTCCTGTTGCACGGCTTCCCCGAAGCATCCACGGAGTGGGAGCACCAGCTGGCCACGCTGTCGGCGGCAGGTTACCGGGCGATCGCGCCCGATCAGCGCGGCTACTCCCCCGACGTGCGCCCGGAGCGCCCGGAGGACTACAGCATCGAGGACCTGACCAGCGACGTGCTGAAGATCGCGGACGAACTGGGCTGGCCGAAGTTCGACCTGGTCGGCCACGACTGGGGCGGCAGCGTCGCGTGGCACACAGCGGCAGAACACCCCGACCGAGTCCGAACGCTGACCGCGGTCTCCACCCCACACCCAGGCGCATACGCCCAAGCGGTCCGTTCAGACGAAGACCAACAACAACGCAGCTCCTACATCCCAACCCTGCAGAACGTCCGAGGCGCGGAGAAGCAACTGCTGGCCAACGACGCAGCAGCACTCAAGCAGCTCTACGAAGGCGTTGTGCCCCGTGACCACGTGCGGGAATACGTGGAGCGGTTGTCCGAACCAGGAGCGCTGGTAGCGGCGCTGAACTGGTACCGAGGCATAAAATTCAGCGGCCACACCGGAAAAGTGAAAGTCCCGACTCTCTACGTCTGGGGCACCGAAGACGTCGCATTCGGCTCAACGGCAGCACTTTCCACGGAGGAATGGGTGGAAGGCCCGTACCGGTTCGAGATGTTCCAGGACATCTCACACTGGCTGCCGGAACAAGCGGACGAAGGCCTGAGCCGCCTGCTGCTGGAACACCTCTCGCAGCATGGCTGACGTCGCAGGACTGGTCCTGGCGGCGGGAGCAGGCCGCCGATACGGCATGCCCAAAGCCCGCGTCAGGTTCCAGGGCCAACTGTTCGTCGAGCGCGCGGTGCAGGTCCTGACAAACGGCGGCTGTTCCCCCGTACTGGCCGTGCTCGGGGCCGACGCGGAGATCGTTCGAGCGGAGTCGCCGGACCTGAACGCTGTTGACAATCCAGATTGGCAACAGGGCATGGGATCTTCACTGCGCGTTGGCCTGCGCGCCATAACGGGAGACGCGGTGATAGTCCTTCCGGTCGATACACCGGGAATTCGCGCGGAAGCGATCCACCGCCTCCGAGCACTCGCGACGCCACAGGCGCTGCTAAGGGCGAGCTATCACGGCGAACCAGGACATCCAGTACTGATCGGCCGGGATCACTGGGATGGCGTGTACGAACTGGCAACTGGTGACGCGGGCGCAAGGGAGTATCTGCGCAGGCACAAGCCGGAGCTGGTGCCGTGCGAGGACATTTCGGACGGATCCGATGTGGACAAGCCAGAGCAGCTGCCACAAGAGTGAACGCCAGAAACTGAGCGCCTGCCATCAGCCAACCGATTGAGCCCCAAGCAAAGGCGCGCCCCAACCAAAACCGGAGGCGCGCCCCGGCCCAAGCGAAGGCGCGCCCTAGCCCACCAACAAGGCGCGCCCGGGCCCAAGTGAAGGCGCGCCCCGAGCACAGAAAGGCGCGCCCTAAGCAGTAGTCGGCGCGATTTTGTGTGGAGTGGCGCCGCAAATAAGCTTGTCGGCGGGGCAGGGCCGCAGGTCCTGCCGCTTTCCCTGTCCTTTTGCGGCGCAGAGGCTCCACACCAAATCGCGCCGACCAGTCACAGGAGCGCGCCGAGGTGACCACAACGCGCGCCGCGGCGACCCAAGAGCGCGCCGAAGTAAGCACAGCGCGCGCCGCAGCAACCCACCAGCCCGCCGTGGTGAGCACCGTCCCCCTTGACGCACCTCTCACCACTGGTATAGACCATTGCGAGGTCGACCGAGGAGGTACCGCGAGCATGGCCGTATTCGGCAACCTGGTCAGGGATCACCTGATCCAGGTGGAGAAGCACAACGCCGACGCGTTGAACAATGTCGCCGAGTTGTTCCTCGGCAGCATCCGCGCCGGCGGCCTTGTGCTGACCGGCGGGGCGGGGCACTCGCTCGCCGCGGTCGCCGAGACGTTCTACCGCGCAGGCGGCCTGGCCTGCGTGTATCCGCTGTACCACCCGGACATCCAGCCACTGCACGGCGGCCGCGCCTCCACCAGCGCCGAGCGCCTCACCGGCCTGGCCGACGAGGTCTTCGGCAAGGTCCAGCTCAGCGGCAACGACGTCCTCGTCGTCTTCTCCACCTCTGGCGTGAACCCGTATCCGGTCGAACTCGCGATCGCCGCGCAGAACGCCGACATGCCGGTCGTCGCGGTCACGTCCAGCCCGGCCAACGCCGTCGCCCCCCGGCGGGCCGACACCACGCTCGCCGAGAACGCCTCCATCGTGCTCGACACCCTGGTCGCTCCCGGTGACTCCAGCTACCCGCCGGAGGCACCGGTCACCGCCGCACTGTCCACTGTGGCCAACGCGTTCCTGTGGGCCGAGATCCTGGCCCGCCTGGTCGACAAGGCGGCCACCGCGGGTGTGGAGATCCCGTTGTGGCGCAGTTCCAACGTGCCCGGCGGTGACGAGGCGAACCAGCGCTACCTAGACCTGTACGGTCCCCGGGTCCCGCAGCTCTGAGCGGGAGAACTGCGTGTTGTGCAGTTCGGCGTACCGGCCGTCCCGGTTGAGCAACTCGGTGTGCGTGCCGCGTTCGACGATCTGACCGCCCTCCACCACGAGGATCTGGTCGGCGGCCCGGATCGTGGACAGCCGGTGCGCGATCACGATCGCTGTCCGGCCTTCCAGTGCGTGCACGAGCGCCTCCTGCACCGCGGCCTCGGATTCCGAGTCCAGGTGCGCGGTGGCCTCGTCGAGGATCACCACGCGCTGGTTGGCCAGCAACAACCGGGCGATCGTCAGACGCTGCCGCTCACCGCCGGACAGCCGGTACCCGCGTTCGCCGACAACGGTGTCCAGACCGTCGGGCAGTGAGGCGATCAGGTCGGACAGCCGGGCCCTGGCCAAAGCGGACGTGATCTCCTCGTCCGAAGCGTCCGGCCGGGCGTACGCCACGTTGGCCCGGATGGTGTCGTGGAACAGGTGCCCGTCCTGCGTCACGACTCCGACCGTGTCCCTGATCGAGTCGAACGACAGGTCTTTCACGTCCACATCGGACAGCCGGACCGACCCACTGTCCACGTCGTACAGTCGCGGCACCAGTGACGCGATCGTCGACTTGCCCGCACCCGATGAGCCGACCAGGGCGACCATCTGACCGGGTTCGGCGCGGAAACTGATGCCGTGCAACACTTCCTTGCCGCCACGGGTGTCCAGCGCGGCGACGTCCTCGAGTGATGCCAACGACACCGCCGAAGCCGCCGGGTAGGCGAACCGGACGTCCTTGAGCTCCACCGAAACGCCGCCGGCGGGCACCGGCCGCGCGTCCGGCTTCTCCTTGATCATCGGCGGCAGGTCGAGCACCTCGAAGACGCGCTCGAACGACACCAAAGCGGTCATCACGTCCACTCGGACGTTCGCCAACGCCGTCAGCGGCGAGTACAGCCGCGTCAGCAACAGCGCCAACGCCACGACCGTGCCAGGGGCGAGCTCGCCGCGGATCGCCAGCCAGCCGCCCAAGCCGTACACCAGCGCCTGCGCCAGCGCGGAGACCAACGTCAAGCTGGTCATGAACCACCGGGTGGCCATCGCGTTCTTGATGCCGATGTCCCGTACTCGGCCAGCTTTTGTCCCGAATTCTTCCGCTTCGGCTTTCGGCCTGCCGAATAGCTTCACCAAAGTCGCGCCGGGCGCGGAAAAACGCTCGGTCATCTGCGTTGTCATCGCCGCGTTCAGCCCGGACGCCTCGCGCTGCAGGTCCGCCAGCCTGCGGCCGACCCGGCGGGCAGGCAGCACGAAGACCGGTAGCAGCACCAACGCCAGCGCCGTGACCTGCCACGACAGCGTCGCCATCACAGCGAGCGAGAGAACGAGCTGGATCACGTTGGCGACAAGACCGGACAGCGTGGACGTGAATGCCCGCTGCGCGCCCATAACGTCGTTATTCAACCGGCTGACCAGAGCGCCCGTTCTCGTCCTGGTGAAGAACGCCACCGGCATCAGCTGAACGTGCTGGAAAACCGCACGGCGCAGATCGAAGATGAGACCTTCCCCGATTCGCGAGGACTGCCAGCGTTCGACCAATCCGAGACCGGCGTCGACGACCGCCAGAGCCGCAATCAGCACCGCCAGCCAAATCACCAAAGACGCGTCCTTGCCGCCGACAATCGCATCCACCACACGACCGGCAAGCAATGGTGTCGTCACTGCCAGCACTGCCGACGCAACGGTGAGTATCAGAAACGCAATGAGCAGCTTCCGATGCGGTTTCGCAAAACGGAGGACCCGCCGCACCGTGCCTTTCCGAACTCCCTTTGGCGCGTCCACACTGCGCGCCGCCCCCATCAACAAGTTCCAGGTTCCGTCCACCCCAGCACCTCACTCTCCGCTGGCCTCAACACCGGTGAACGGCTGTCACTTCCCGATCGGTAGAGTTTTCGCTGTGGGCGATCGGGGCAAGGTTCTCAGGCTGGATGTCGCCATCTACCTTGTCTGCGCCGCATTCGCCATCCCGACGGCAATCTGGTCGGAGTTCTACGGCTACCGGGTCTGGGGAAACTTCGCGTCCGTGGCCTACGTGCTCGGCGCTGCGCACGCGATCTGGCTGATGACCAGCACCGGCACCAGCTGGCTGCGGTCCCGCTGGGTCCCGGTCGGCCTGGTCGGCGGCCTCGGCATGGTCGTCCCGCTGATCGTGCTCGTGTTCCGCAGGCTGACCGGCTCGGACTGGGTGATCAAGCCGTTCCAGTGGGCGGCGCAGCCGGAAGTCTGGGTGATCGAGCGATCTGCCCAGCTGCTGTTCGACACCGGAACGCCCTATGTGGACATCGCGGCCCTGCCGCGGCCGCCCGAGGTCAACGACTACACGCCTTATGGCCCGGCGATGACCATTTTCGGCATCCCACGGGCGCTGTTGTCCGGCGCGATCACCGACGCGCGGATCATGTTCGCGCTGACCACGATCGTCACCATCGCACTGGCGCTCAAGCTGCTCGGCTGGCCGAAAGTGCCGGTCAGGGCCGCGCACCTGGCCGTCGTCAGCCCGCTGACGGCGTTGACCTTCGCCGTCGCCGGGCCGGACCTGGCGATCATCGGGCTGATCATCCTGTCCGGCGCGCTGGCCGCGCGCGGCAAAACAGTGTGGTGCGGCGTCGTCCTCGCTGTGGTCGTGAGCATGAAGCTGAGCGCACTGCCGGCCGTGGTGGTGATCATCTTCTACGTGGTCACCACCAGGGCCGGCCGCACGTCATCGATCCGGTCTGGGTTGCTCCGGTTCGGCACCGCGATCATCGGGGTCACCGCGCTGCTGAACATCCCGGTGTTGATCGTCCACCCGGGAGCCTTCGTCGAACACGTGATCAAGTTCCCGTCCGGGACGGGTATGATCACCTCACCTGCGGCAAGCCCGCTGCCTGGCCATTTGATCGCGAGCATGGGCCAAGTGGGACACGTGGTCGCACTCGTCCTGCTCGGGCTCACCGCGTTGGCCCTGACCATCTGGCTGTTCGTACACCCACCGGCGACCGGCTCGGCCGCGATGCTCAAAGCCGCGATCGGCCTCGGCGCCGCGATCCTGATGGTGCCCGCCAGCCGCTACGGCTATCTGGTGTACCCACTCGTCCTCTGGGGGGCCGCAATGACGTTCTCGGTGGCCGAACGGGCCGCGTCCCGGCCGGCACAACCGCGGGATCTGAACACGATCCCGGCCCGGTAAAACACGAGTGTGCTGGGAGAACAACCAGACAGTCGCTACTTCTTCTTGGTACGCGTCGCGCCGCCACGACCGCGCAACTGCACACCGGACTCCGACAGAACCCGGTGCACGAATCCGTACGACCGGCCCGTCGACTCCGCCAAAGCCCGGATGCTGGCGCCCTTTTCGTACTTCTTCTTCAGATCAGCGGCTAGCTTGTCGCGCGTACTTCCAGTAATGCGCGCGCCTTTCTTGAGGTCAGCCACGTCTCCGCCTTCCGTAGCGAGTAACTAGGGTCACATGCGACCCCTGCGCCCGCAATGATCGAACACGGAAGCTCGGAACGCCAGGCGAGTTGGAAAAATCATCATGAAGTCGCCCACTCGCACTACTCCATCCGAGTGGATCACCGATGATCTAGGCGCATCCGTGCGGGATTCAGGCCAACTGGACCAACTCAAGATAGTCTGCTGACCAATGATCTTCCGTGCCGTCCGGCAGGAGGATCACGCGCTCGGGCTCCAACGCCTCCACCGCACCGGGGTCGTGCGTGACGAGCACGACCGCGCCCGAGTAGCGGCGCAGCGCGTCCAAAACCTGTTCCCGGCTGGCCGGATCGAGGTTGTTGGTCGGCTCGTCGAGCAGCAACACGTTGGCCGCACTGGAGACCAGGCCGGCCAGCGCGAGCCGGGTCTTCTCACCACCGGACAACGTCCCGGCCTGCTGGTCCAACTGCTCGCCGCTGAACAGGAATGTGCCCAGCAGGGTACGAAGTTGCTGCTCAGGCGTGTCCGGCGCGGCGTGCCGGATGTTCTGCCACACGCTGGCCTCGTGATCGAGGGTCTCGTGTTCCTGTGCGTAGTAGCCCAGCCGCAACCCGTGTCCGGGTAGGACAGTCCCGGCGTCGGCCGGTTCCATCCCGCCGAGCAGACGCAACAACGTCGTCTTGCCGGCACCGTTCAGGCCGAGCACGACCACCTTGGAGCCACGGTCGATCGCGAGATCGACTCCGGTGAACACCTCAAGCGAGCCGTAGGACTTGCTCAAGCCCTCGGCGGTCAACGGAGTCCGGCCGCACGGCGCGGGATCGGGGAACTTGATCCTGGCGACCTTGTCGGCCTGGCGTTCCTGCTCGAGACCGGCGAGCAGCTTTTCCGCGCGCTTGGCCATGTTCTGCGCGGCGACGGCCTTCGTCGCCTTGGCCCGCATCTTGTCGGCCTGCGCCATCAACGCGCCTGCCTTCTTCTCCGCGTTGGCGCGTTCGCGGCGGCGGCGTTTCTCGTCTGTGGCACGGGCTTCGAGGTACTTCTTCCAGCCCATGTTGTACAGATCAAGCTCGCCGCGGTTGGCGTCGAGGAACCAGACCTTGTTCACCACGGCGTCGAGAAGTTCGACATCGTGGCTGATCACCACGAGTCCACCGTCGTGCGATTTGAGGAAGTTGCGCAGCCAGGTGATCGAGTCCGCGTCGAGGTGGTTGGTCGGCTCGTCCAGCAGCAAGATCGTGCTCGACTTGCCGCCAGCGCCCGCATCGGATGCGGCGAACAGGATCCGGGACAGCTCGACCCGGCGGCGCTGGCCACCGGACAGCGTGCGCAGCGGCTGCGCGAGCACCCGGTCGGCCAGACCGAGGTTGCTGCAGATCCGTGCGGCTTCGCTTTCCGCGGCGTACCCGCCGAGTGCGGCGAACCGCTCCTCGAGCCTGCCGTACTTGACGACCGCGGCCTCACGGGCTTTGTCGTCGACCAGCTCCGACATGGCCGACTGGGCCTTCTCCATGTCCCTGAGCAACTGGTCGAGGCCACGCGCGGAGAGCACCCGGTCCTTCGCGGTGACCGAAAGATCACCTTCCCGCGGGTCCTGCGGCAGGTAACCGACTTCGCTGGTGCGCCGCACCGCGCCCGCGTACGGCTGGCCCTCACCGGCGAGCACCTTCAGCGATGTGGTCTTGCCCGCGCCGTTTCGGCCGACCAGGCCGATCCGATCGCCAGGTTGGACACGCAGTGTCGTTTCCGAGAGCAGGATGCGCGAGCCAGCACGCAGCTCCAGATCGATAGCAGTGATCACCAGTAAGGCTCCATAGACGAGTGGCTCGCGGTGGCGACCACCGTCACGAGTTTACAGACCCGGGCTAATCAAATTTCGGCCTACCACATTCGACCGGGGATGCGATACCCCTGCGGTCCACAATGGACGCCGCGGCGACGTTCGGGCACAGAGAAGGCTGAGCGGCCCCGGCCGTGTCACCATTCTGGCCATGAACAAGCCGTTGAGGTCCAGGATGGAGCGCGTCGGCGAGCGGGCAAGCGCGACCAACCTGGAGCTGTTCTTCGACCTGGTCTTCGTGTTCGCGTTGACGCAGGTCACGGCCATGATGGCGGAGACGCCGACGTGGCCAGGCCTGCTGCGCGGCGCCCTTCTGCTCAGTGTGATCTGGTGGTCGTGGATCGGGTATTCATGGCTGTCCAATTGGGTCAAGGCGGACGAGGGGCTGGCCCGCAGCGCGATGCTCATCGCGATGGCGGCGATGTTCCTGCTCGCGCTGGCCATCCCGGAGGCCTTCGACGACCTGCCCGGCGGCTTGGACGGACCGCTCGTGCTGGCGTTCTGCTACCTGCTGGTGCGGGTGGTGCACGTCTGGCTGTTCTGGATCGCCGCGGGCGACGAGGCCGAGCTGCGGGCCCAGCTCGTCCGGTTCGTGCCGTCGATGATCGGCGGGACGGCCCTGCTGGCGATCGCTTCCCAGCTCTCTGGTGCCGCCCAGACGGCTGTCTGGGCGGCCGCCGTCCTCGCCGACTACGGCGGCACGATGCTGATCGGCACGAAGGGCTGGCGGCTGCCATCGGCCAAGCACTTCGCCGAGCGCTATGGGCTGATCATCATCATCGCGCTGGGTGAGTCGATCGTCGCGATCGGTGTCGGTGTCACGCATCTGGCCATCTCATGGCCCATCATCGTGGCCGCGACCCTCGGCCTGGCGATCGCCGGGGCGCTGTGGTGGTCGTACTTCGACACCCATGTGCTGGCCGCCGAACAAGCACTCGCCGAAGCGCGCGGCGCAGAGCGGGTCCGGATGGGCCAGGTCGCCTACACGTACCTGCACCTGCCGCTGATGATCGGCATCGTGATGCTGGCCCTGGGGTTGAAGAAGGTCCTCGGCTACGTGGGTGGCGAGAAGGGCCATACGCTCGCCGATCCGCTCTACGGCCCTCCCCTGTGGGCCATGTACGGCGGTGTGGCGCTGTTCATGTTCGCTTACGTGGGTATCGGCTGGCGCACCAAGCACGTCTTCAAGGTTGAGCGAGTCGTCCTCGGCGTCGTCCTGCTGGCCGTGGTGCCGCTCGTGTCCTACGTGCCCGCGATGGCCAGCCTCGGTGTGCTGACGGTCTTGCTGATCGCCTTGATCGTCTACGAATGGTTCAAGTACCACGACATTCGTGAAGAGATTCGGCACGCGACCCACGAATGACGGCTGGTGGGCCGGGCACGCACCCGGCCCACCAGGCTGGACTCAGCTCCCCGGGGTCACATAACCCGACACGTGCAGCGAGAACGCACGCAGCGAGCCCACGTCCCGTCCGGCGGCGTCGCGGACGTGCAGCGTCCACGTGCCGTCGGTCGCACCGACCGTGCCCTCAAGCGGCTGGAACGGCCGCCACGAACCGGTGTACGGCGCGTCCTCGGACTTGGAGTCACGGAACGCGCGCGCGGCGGTGTCGTCGAACACGACCTTGCACATGTTCTTGCCGTTGGAACCGTTGCCGGAGAACAACGTCGCAGTCGCGCCACTTGGCGAGCGCAACGTACCGACGAGGTCACTCACGAAGGTGTGGTCGATCCCGACGGTGGTGGCGCCCGGGTTGGCCGTGCACTCCGTGCCGTCGATGGAGAACGTCACACGACTGACCGGGCCGACACCGGAGACCTCGATCGGCACCGTGACGCCGGTCGGGTCGTTGTCCGGGATGGCCAGCGGCGTACCGGTGTAGGTGAAGTCATGCACCACAGTGGACGGTTGGCCGATCTTCACGGGGAAGCGGGCCGTCTTCGGTGACTGCGCACCGGCGAAGCTCACCTTGGCGTCCAACAGAACCGGGGTGCCCAGTGGGTGGTTGGCCGGGACGGTCAACGTGAAGTTGTTGATCGCGGTCTGGCCCTTGTCGATCGAGCCGTAGAACTTCGAGCGCGGCGTGATCGTCACACCCGCGGTCGGCGAGCTCAGCACGACACTCGTCGAAGCCGCGAGACCGTCACCACGGTTGGTCACCGGCAACGTCACCGTCGCGGTGTCACCCGGGTCGATGAAGTTGCCGCCGTCGTTGGCGCGCACGGTCGGCGTCTGCGCCTCGGCCAGCGGCTGCGGGCTGGCACCCGTGTAGCCCAGAACCCTGTCCGCCAAGATGATTCCGGAACCGGCACGGTTGTCGAAGCCGGCCTGCTCGATGTCGATGCTCGTGGTGGTCAACGCCTCACGGACATCAGCCGGAGCGAGCCCTGGGTTGCCGGACAACACAAGGCCGGCGATGGCCGCCGCGTGCGGTGCCGCGGCCGAGGTGCCGTAGAACGTCTCGAAGTCCGGCACCGTCGTGGTCACCCCGTCGGCGGCGGTGAGGTCCGGCTTCTTGCGCACCTCGCCACCGGTCGAGGAGACGTCGCCGGGCGTGATCGGCGTCCCGTCGGCGTTGTAGATGATGCGCCGTGGGCCGTCCGAGGTGAACCGCTCGACCTTGGAGGTCGGCCCGAACGCACCTGGGAACGGCCCGGTCGGGTTCGGCGGGTCACCGGGCTCGAGGGCACGCCCGAAAGCCTTGGCGGCGGGCGCGGCCGCGACCGCGAAGGCGTTCTTGGCCGCGGCGTGGCCGAAGATCTCGCCAGGCGTGTTGTATCCGGTCAGCACACCGGCGGTGTCCTTGAACCGGCTGCGCAGCGCGGACAGCGAGAGGTAGCGGTTCTCGCCCTTGAACTTCACGATGGCCAGGCGAAGTCCCTGCCCGCCGCCGCTCGGTGTGTTCACGCGCTCGTAGGCGTCCTGTGTGCCGTTCTGGAAATTCTGGCTCGCGGAGAGGACATTTCCGTTGCGGTCCAACAGGTACAGGTCGTAGTCGTTGGTCGACGCGCCGAGCGGGTCGGACCAGTTCAGCAGAACCGGGACGCCTGCCGAGGACGCATCGGAGATCGGCTGATAGATCTGAACCCCGTTGCTGCCCGCGAAGTTGTGCGCGGTGCCTGCCCACTTGCCGATCGACAGACCGGAGTCGACGAAGTCACCTTCCCAGTGCGCGGCCGTACCGTCGACAACGTTGCCCTCGTTGCCCGCACTCGAGAAGTACAGAGCGCCGTCAGCGGTCACGTCGTTGACGGCCTGAGCGATGATCCAGTCCTGGAAGACCGCTTCCTTGAAGTAGATGACGTCGTCGACGATGATGTCGCAGTTGGCCTGGAAACGCAGTTTCCGGATGTTGTCGGCGAAGCTGGCGTCGGACCGGAATGCCGTGGCGAAGCCGAGTTCGGCGTTGGGCGCGAGGTCGTGGATGATCTCGAGCATGGCAGTGCCCTCGTCACCGTCGCCGCCCTCGCCGGGCAGCACGTCGACGGCAGGCAGCTCGCCCGCGGCCTGTGACGCCTGAAGCGAGTCGATGCCGTCCGACAGCGCGCAGATCTTCACGCCGATGCCCGTGACCCCGAACTGCTGCCGTGCTTTGTCGGCATTGTGCGCCCGGTCGCCTTCACTGACCGCGGGCTCAGCCTGAACGCTCAGTGCCTGCCGGGTGCGCTCGGTGATCTGCTTGGCCTTCTCGTCCTTGGTGGGCTTCTTCTTGGGCTTGTCGGCAAGCTGCTTCGCCGTCATCGCACCGACGGCAGGCTCGACGAACTTCACGTCCTTGCGAGACGCGATGCTCTCCATCGCGCTGACCGGCACCTCGGCCCGGACAGAGCTGTAGTGCTCGGAAACAGCGCGGATGCCCGCACCGACCTTGCGCAGGTGGTCAAGCAGGTCAGCGGAAGCACTCCCCCGGATGTCCACAGTGACCCGGTCCCCCACGCCGGTCTGCAGCGCCGGAAGCGCGGCGCGCATCCCCCGCCCGGCGGCCTCGGTGCCGCGCTTGGCGACGACAAGCGAGGTGTCCAGCTTGGATTCGACGGCCGATTGCGAGCGTTTGAGCTCCTGTAAGGCGGAAATCTGCTTGCTGGCGTTGTCTGCGGCCTTGCCTGCCGGATCCGGCCACGCGGCGGCAGGCGAAACGATGCTCAGCGAAAGTACAACTCCCAGTGAAGCGGCCAAGAATCTTCGATTCGGCCGAATGGGCGCACGCACTAGTCCCCTCCCAGCATTCCAACGCGTGCCCCGACACACGCGGATGAAACCGGGGTCAACCCCGGATCGCGCAGACGTTATGTGCCGGAACACTCAGGGAATAGCAGCCGTATGAGTGACTCCGTTGCCACATGTGGTCACGGAACGAAAGCACCTAACCTTCGTCGGTATGCCCAGGTAGGCGCCACGGCTACGTTGCACACATGAGACGACGAGGGTTGCGGTCCGTTGTGCTCGCCCTGATCGCCGTTGCCGCGGTCCCGGTTTCCGCGTCTGCGACGGAAAACCGGCCGTGCCCCGACTTCGTCCTTGGCAACGGTCCCACCCTGCATCCCGAAGGCATTGCCTACGACGGCCGGCGAGACAGGTTCCTGGTCGGATCCGTCACCCATGGCACAGTCTCCGCGGTCCAACCAGACGGATCCACACGAACCCTCGTCAACGATCCCAGACTGATCACCACCATGGGCCTCGCGGTCGACCGCGGCAAGGTGCTCGCGGTGAACGGCGACATCGGCATCGGCGACCGCTCAACGCCGGAAACGATCGGCAAGACATCCGGTCTAGGCATCTACGACGCCCACTCCGGCAAGCAGATCAGGTACGTCGACCTCGCCGCGCTCGACCCACAACGGCCACACTTCGGAAACGACGTTGCCGTAGCACCCGACGGCACAGCGTACGTCACCGACTCGCGCAGTGGCGCCATCTACCGCGTGCCACCCTATGGCTCGCCGTCGATCCTGATCCGCGACGACCGGTTGATGCCCGCAGGTTCAGGCAACGGCGCGAACGGAATCGTCTGGCACCCCGGCGGTTTCCTGCTCGTCGCGCATTCGTCCGGGCGGAGTCTGTGGCGGATCCCGTTGCGTGACCCGGCGAACCTCGCTCAAGTCACCGTGAACGAACCCATCGGTGCCCTCGACGGCCTGTTGCTCACCGGAACCACCATGCTCGACGGCATCGACAACACCAGCGCCAACCGGGTACTCCGACTGCACTCCACCGATGGCTGGCACACTGCGACCGTCAAGTCCTCACTCCCCTGGCCTGATCCGGCACCGACGACCATGGCCCGCAGTCGCTGCGGCACGTACGTGCTGACCGGCAGGTTGGACCAGTTGCTCAGCGGCACCCGCACGGACGAGTTCCGGCTTCGCGCATTGCGTTTCTAAGAGCCAAGGTGCTCGGTATGTGCCGAGCGGGCTTGGGGCCGATGCTGGGAGGTCTCCTCTCGCAGTCCGGTGAGGACCGCGCGAATCAGCCTTTCCACTTGTGCGTCAACCTCACGGGCGCTGTCCAGGCGCATCAGGCCGTCTCGCAACAGGGTGGCGAGTCCATGCACCGCGGGCCACAGCACGAACTCGGCCCCGATGCGTGCCGACGCTGTCAGACCACCGGCCTCGACGAGCTTGTCCAACTCGGCGGCCAACACGTCATGGGGATGCGGAGAAACTGGCGTCTCGGCCTCGTCGTGGTGTGCGCCGAACGCGAGGCCTGCGACCGATGGATCCTCCACCGTCCAACGGACATACGACCGGCACAGCGCGATCACTCGCGACTGTGGGTCCTCCCGCTGGCCTCGGGCGCGCCCGGCGGCTTTCCGGACTCGCTCCCCCAGCCGAGCGAGCACTTGTGCGGACAAGGCACCGACCAACGCGTCGCGTGACTTGAAGTGGTGGTACGCCGCGCTGGGGCTGACGCCGATCCGCGCGGATACCTCACGCAGCGACCAACCGTCGATGCCGCGCTCCCGCACGAGTGATTCGGCGGCGTCGAGCAGCGCTGCCCGCAGGTCGCCATGGTGATAGCCCACGCGACGATCTTAGCAGTGTTCAGATTCGTGCTACCGTCGGACTAGCATCTGAACACCGATCAGATTGGGGCCAGCGCGGTGACCGCATTACCAGACGTGAGCAGTGCACCGGAACCGATTGTCAGCGGCGAGCCGGTCGAGGTGGCCGATGGCGTTTTCGTGATCCCCGACCGCCGGGTACCGCTCGTGCCGAACGTCGGCATCGTGGTGGGCGAGCACGCGGCCTTGATCGTCGACACCGGTCTTGGTCCTCGCAACGGCGAATACGTGCTCGGCCAAGCCAAACGTCTCGCCAATGACCGCCGGCTGTACCTGACGACCACGCACTTCCACCCCGAACACAGCTTCGGCGCGCAAGCGTTCAAAGGCGCCGCGACCATCATCTACAACCGCGCCCAACGCGACGAACTGCATCGCAAAGGCGCCGCGTACCTTGCGATGTTCAGCGGCCTGAGCCCGTCCTTCGCCACCCAGCTGGAGGATGTCGAACTGACCGAACCGGATGTGACGTACGACGGCTCGCAAGCGGAGATCGATCTCGGCGGACGCACAGTCACGCTGCACCACCGGGGCCCGGCACACACCAGTTCCGATCAGACGGTGTTGGTCGACGGTCGCGTGCTGTTCACCGGCGACCTCGCCGAGACCCGCATGTTCCCGATCGCGCCGTACTTCCCGCCGCACGACACGGATGTCGACATCACCGGGTGGATCCGCGTGCTGGACGAGCTGGTGGCCTTGGACCCCGCGGTCGTCGTCCCCGGCCACGGCGAAGTCGCCGACGCGCAACTCCTCGTCGAAATCCGCGACTACCTCAAGCACATCCGCGCCCAGGCCCGCCAACTACCGCCCGACCAAGCCGTCGCGGCCATCGAACAGGACGCCCGGACACGCTGGAGCACGTGGGAAAACCCGGAATGGATCGCCTTCGCGGTGCACGCCGCCTATCACAGCACGAAGGCGTCAGACCAAGGCTGAGCGCTCCGTCCCGACAACGCGTCCATCAGGGACACGGCCTGCTTGTCGGTCAACGACGACACGAAGTCGATGACCGCCCGGCCACGAGCCAAAGCGTGCACGGCATCCTTGCCCTGAGGAGCATCTCCAGTCGCCCCAACCAGAACAGTGGGCTCCGAACGAGCCAGGGCCTCATACTCGGCGACGGCCAAATCGACGAGATCATGCAGTCGGCGGGGCAACCTGTCGGCCTCGAACCGGTCACCCAGCCACTGGTCAAGAGCCTCGAC
Source organism: Kibdelosporangium aridum (assembly GCF_900176515.1). Classification (GTDB taxonomy): domain Bacteria; phylum Actinomycetota; class Actinomycetes; order Mycobacteriales; family Pseudonocardiaceae; genus Kibdelosporangium; species Kibdelosporangium aridum. The sequence continues at coordinate 1,141,743 of NZ_FWXV01000001.1, read as the reverse complement.
CAGGTTGGTGATCAGGCGGGCCTGACCACGCTGGTGCAAAGCCAGGTCCGGCCGCAGCAGCACGAACTTCCGGTGCAGGAACTTCAAGACCTGCACCTCGTGCCACTGTTCGCCGCCCAACAGCACGTGCCCGGACCGGGTCGACGGATCCTCCACAACGGACATCTCCTCGACCAGCCGGGAAGTCCACCGCATGGAGAACCGAGCGACCGCCTGCTCAGCTTCCACCGATCCGTCAAAGGGCGAGGAAAGCAGCTCGTCGACCAGCTCGGCCCGAACCCGGGCCACCGCCGAGTGAAAAGCGTCGTCGCTGACGATCCACGAGTCCTTCTCGTGCATGCGCCGGCGCAGCAACTCCAACGACCGCCCAGGCAGTCGCTGCTGGCGCCGAACCTCCTCATCGGACAGCCACGCCAACGTCGCCGCGTTCGACTGCCACTGGCCGAGTTCGGCCGCGACGGGCGCGTGCTGCAGTACCCCGATCCGGTGAAAGTCGGTGATGTCGTGGATCGCGTACGCGATGTCGTCCGCGGTGTCCATAACGGACGCTTCGATCGTCTGCTGCCAGTCGGCCAAACGGCCTTCGAACGGTGCACGGGCCTGCTCGAGGTCGTCCAGTTCGGTCACGTAGGCCGAGAACTTCCCCGAACCTGTGCCCGGCGCGTCGGACGGCTCGGACGCGCCTCGGGGAGGTTCGGCCATGAACCGGGGATGCGGCTCGGGGTGGTGCAGCCGCGTCCACGGGTACTTCAGCATCGCCGCCCGCACGGCCGCCGTGAGGTCCAAACCAACCGCAGACGGGCCTCCGACATCGGTCGTCGTGACGATCCGGAACGACTGCGCGTTGCCCTCGAAGCCGTCAGCCAGGCCGAAGCGGTGGCGCGCCAGCCGGTCGAGCACTTGTTCACCGAGGTGCCCGAAGGGTGGGTGGCCGAGGTCGTGGGCCAGCGCCGCCGCCTCGACCACGTCCGGGTCGCACCCGCCGAGTGCGTCGATGAGCGAGACGTACTCGGCGCACAACCGCTCGGCGATGGCCCGCGCGACCTGTGCGACTTTCACGCTGTGGGTCAGCCTGTTGTGCAACAGGCCCGAGCCGCTCGCGCTCACCACCTGGGTGACGCCACCGAGTCGTGCGAAGAAGGGCGAGCCGGCGATCCGGTCCCTGTCCACCCGGAACTCGCTCGCGGCCAGGTCGAACGCCACCGCGGGCGCTCCGTGTGAACGCCGTTCCTCCCTCGGATCACTCATGAGCGCACGATAGACCGCTATCCCCCGACCAAGCGGGAAACGCGGCCATGGTCCAATCGGGATATGCCCGACGTCATGATCGCGGGCGCCGGGCCGTCGGGGTGGGCGCTCGCCGCGCACTGTGCCCGGCTGGGGCTCCAGACCGCGATCGTGGCGCCGCATCCGCTGCGGACCTGGCCTGCCACATACGGCCTATGGGGTGACGAGCTGGCCATGCTGCCACCGGATGTCACCGCCGCCGAGCCGAAGGTCATCCGGGCCTACACCAACAAGACGCACGTGATCGCCCGCCGGTACGCGATCCTGAACAACGAGCGGCTGATGGCGGTGCTGACCAAGAACGTCACGGTCATCACCGGCCGGGTGGTCAAGGCTGACCACAAGGGACTCGAGCTCGCCGACGGCCGCACGTTCGCGGCCAAAACCGTTGTGAACGCCATGGGTTCACGCGGTGGTACAGCGGAACAGACCGCGTACGGCATCATCGTGCCCGAGGAAGTCGCGGCACCTATTGTCGCGCCGGGCGAAGCGATTTTCATGGACTGGCGCGGCGATCACAACACGTTCCTCTACGCGATGCCGCTGGGCCAAGGCAAAGTCCTGCTTGAAGAGACCGCGCTCGCGCGCCGTCCGGCGATGGATTTCCGCACACTTCGTGAGGCATTGCGAGAACGCCTCGCGCCATACGGGATAAAGATCGACACGCCCGATGTCGAACGTGTGCGTTTTCCACTCGATGTGCCGAAGCCGAAACGCGAACCGGTCCTGCCGTTCGGCGCCGCCGCGGGGTTCGTCCACCCGGCGGCCGGCTACAGCGTCGGTGAGGCGTTCCGGCTGGCACCGCGCATCGCGGCGGCGATCGCCGCTGGTGAGGACCCGTGGCCGGCGTTGTGGCCGTCCCGCGCCCGGTTCGTGCATTTTCTGCGGCACTGCGGCCTTGAAGCACTGCTGTCGTTGTCGGCCACCGAGACACGCGATTTCTTTGAGTTATTTTTTGACCTACCACCGGACGCACAGCGTGGATATCTTTCCGGACGCGACGATCCGGGCGCGACGTTCGCGGCAATGTTCCGAATCTTCCGCAAAGCATCCGGACGGGTCCGCCTGGTTTGCGCCAAATCGGTGATTGTCCGCGTCCGCAACGTGAACAGTGGGTGACGAAATCGCCGAAACGTGAGCTCATTCGGCAGTATGTGACCCGTGTCCGCGACTCAAGAAGTGAGCTTCGCGTTCCAGCCGTTGCTCAGCACCCGCACTGGCCGTGTGATCGCCCTTGAGGCGTTGCCCGTGCCATCGACCGGCAACATCCACGGTCTGTTCAAGGCCGCCAGCCGGGCCGGGCAGCTGACCCAGACCGACATCGCGTTGGCGGGGCATGCCCTGCTCGCGTCGGAGGAGCAGGATCCGTCGATCCCGCTGCACGTGAACATCCTGGCCTCGACGGCGGCGCGCACCGACGACCTGCTGCACTACCTGCTGCCCGTGCTGCGGCACACCGGACGGCACAGCCGTGACGTCGTGCTGGAGATCGGCCCGCCGTTCTGCCAGGCCCGCCGGGCCGACCTGCTGTCGGGCATCGCCAAGCTGCGGGCGGAGGGGTTCCGGATCGCGCTTGACGGCATCGGTGACGGCGACGCGCCGCTCGCCCTGCTGGCCGAGGCCGCACCGGACATGTTCAAGATCCACTCCAAGATGCTCACGAACCCGGATGACCCGGCCGCCGCCGCGATGCTCGAGGCGGTCGTCCGCCTCGCGTCACGCACCGAAGCCAGGGTCACGGCGGTCAACGTGACCAACGACAACCAGCTCGTCACGTTGAGCCGGCTCGGTGTGCGTGCCGCGCAGGGCGAGTACCTCGCCGCGTCGATCGACGACCCCAAGCGCACCCAGGCGCTGGCCGAGGCCGCGGAACGGCGCGTCACGGCCGTGAAGCCGCCGCAGGTCACCGACTTCATGCACCCCGCGCTGATGCTCCCGGCGACCGCGACGGCCGAGGAAGTACGCGCCACGCTCGCCGAACGCCCGGACATCAACGGCCTTGTGCTGGTCGACGAGGCGTGGCGACCGCAGTGGTCGATCGACCGCAGCCGGTTCCTGCTCATCGTCGCCGGTCCGTACGGGCACGCGCTGCACGCCAAACGCGCGGCCGCGCGGCACGCGGACAAGCCGTTGCTGATCGACCGCGAGGCGACCGGCATGGAGTTGCTTGAGCTCGTCGGCGACACCGACTGGGAACGCACCGGTGACGACGTGGTGGTCACCGATGAGAGCGGCCGGTGTGTCGGCGTGGTCCGCGCCAGCGACGTGATCCGCGGTGTCGCGGACATGAAGGTCGAGCAGGCCGCCTCGCTCAACCCCTTGACCCGGCTGCCGGGCACGGACGCGGTGGCCCGCGAGATCGACCGGCGGATCTCCGACGGCCAGATGTTCGTCATCGCGTGGCTGGACGTGGACTCCTTCAAAATCGTGAACGATTCACTGGGTTTCGCCGCGGGCGACGACCTGATCAGGACATTCGGCCGGACGATCACCGAAGCCAGCTCGAAGATGCCGAACGTGATGGTGGGCCACGTCGGCGGCGACGACTTCCTCCTGGTCACCGAACTTGACGAGATCTCGGCACTCGCCGGGGTGCTGCTGGACACCCAATGGTCGATCGAGGGCATGCCGGTGACGGTGTCGCTCGCCTCGTTGGTGTGCGCGGTGAACAGCGTGTCGTCCTACCGTGAGGCGTCCGCTCTGCTCGCGCCGTTGAAGAAGCAGGCGAAGTCGGTCCCGGGTTCCAGCTGGGTGCTCGGCCGCCCCGGATCCGACCGGATCGACGTTTTGCGTGGTCGGACGGCTCGCGGGCAGACCCACGCGCAGCAGCCCGTTGCCTGATGGCGCGAACCCGGGAGAACTCTTCTCGTTAGGTGCTAACGAACCCACCAGAAAACCGATCAGTGTGGAAAAGGTTGGCACCGAGTAGAGGGAGTTTTGGCCTGGATCGCGGGCCATTCAGGGGGAGCAATGGACCGTTTGACCGACGGCTCCGACCTCGTCGAGGTACTCGGCGACTGGACGAGCACGTCAGCCGGGCGGGCTCCGCTGTACCGGCGGTTGGCTGAGGCTGTGCGCCGAGCCATCCACGCAGGCGACCTGCATGCCGGTGAGCGGTTACCGTCCGAACGTGATCTGGCGCGGGCTCTTGCCGTGAGCCGCGCGACCGTGGTGTCGGCGTACGACGAACTGCGCTCGATCGGCCTTGTCGACAGCAGGCGAGGCAGTGGTACGCGGGTCGTCCGTCCGCCCGGGTTCCGGCCGAGTGTGGAAGGGCGGGTGTTCGGCCGGGCGACACCGATCATCAATCGCACGAACGACGCGGCAGGCGAGATCATCTCGCTTGCCAGGGCGTTCGACCCTGGCGCGCCGCACCTGCGTGGGGCGTTGCTCGATCTGGTGCACGCGGATTTGCCCGCGTTGCTCAACGGGTCGGGGTATCACCCGGCCGGCCTGCCTGAGCTGCGTTCGGCGGTCGCCGGACATCTGACGGCCACAGGCATGCCCACGGAACCGAAGCAAGTCGTCATCACCACCGGCGCACAGCAGGCGATCGGGCTGATCACCCAGATGTACCTGCGGCGTGGCTGGACCGCGGTCGTGGAGACGCCGAGCTGGCCTGGCTGCCTCGACGTGTTCCGGGCGACCGGCGTCCGCCTGGTCGGCGTGGAACTGGACAACGAGGGTATCCGGGCGGATCAGCTTGGCCGCGCGATGGCCGAGCACCAGCCGGACCTGTTGTACGTCATGCCGACGTACCACAACCCGACCGGCATCCTGATGTCCACGAGCCGTCGCCGTCGGATCGTGGAACTGGCCGCGCGGTACGCCGTCCCGGTCGTCGAGGACCACGCGTACACCGTGGGCGCGGCCGAGGGTGCTCCGCCGCCCATCGGCGCTTTCGCCAACAGCAACGCGGAAGTGCTCACAATCGGTTCGCTGGCCAAATCCGTGTGGGCGGGCCTGCGGATCGGCTGGGTGCGGGCGTCGATCGAGACGGCGGAGCGGCTTGCCCGGCACAAGGCGCTCGCGGATCTCGGCAGCCCGGTACTGGATCAGGCGTTGGCGGCACGGCTGCTGCCGCAACTGCCCGAACTGGCAGGCGCGCGGATCGCCGAGTTGCGGGACCGGCTCGGCCGGGCCCGTGAGCTGCTCACCCAGCACCTGCCCGAATGGCGTTGGCGCACACCGGATGGCGGGTCCGCGCTGTGGATCGAGCTGCCCGGTACCGACGCGCGGATCTTCGCGCAGGTCGCGTTGCGGCACGGAGTCGAGGTCGTGCCAGGCGCGGCAACGGATCCGTCCGGCGCGCACGACAACTTCATCCGGTTCCCGTTCGCGTTTCCCGACGATGTCCTCACCGAACTGGTCAACCGCCTGAGCCGGGCCTGGGCGGAGGCACGACGCTAGCCGGGTGTGACGAAACCCGATTCGTAGGCGGTGATCACGGCCTGGGTGCGGTCCCGGGCGTGCAGCTTGGACAGCACGTTGCCGACATGCGTTTTCACCGTCTGCACACTGACGAACAACTGCTCGGATATCTCCACATTGGACAGACCGGTCGCCATCAGCCGCAGCACCTCGGCCTCCCGGTCGGTCAGGCCTGCCTCCCGCAGGCCTGACCGACCGGGTCCCAGCCCGCGCTGCCCGGCGAGCAAGCGGATCTTCTCAGGGAACAGCAACGAATCCCCCGCGACCACGACCCGGATCGCCCGCACGATCTCGGCAGGCCGGGCCCGCTTGAGCAGAAAACCATTCGCACCGGCCCGAAGCGCGTCGTAGACGTAGTCGTCGTTCTCGAACGTCGTCACCACAATGATCTTCGGCGCATCCGGCACGCGATCGATGATGTGCCTGGTGGCCTGGATTCCGTCGACCGCGGGCATCCGCACGTCCATCAGCACGACGTCCGGCTTGAGCTTGGTGACCAACGGCAGCACGTCGGCACCGTCCTCGGCCTCGCCGACCACGGCGAGGTCGGGCTCGGTGTCGATGATCGCCCGCAGCCCCGCCCGGATCAGCTCCTCGTCGTCGACGAGCAGAACGTTCACTGTCACAGTGCGATCCTCACAGGGCCAACCTCACAGTGCCAATCCTCACTGTGCCAATCCTCATAGGGGAATCCTCGCCTTCACCCGCCACGTCCCGTTGTCAGGCCCGGCCTTGATCTGTCCACGAAGGACGGTCGTGCGCTCCCGCATGCCCGCGATCCCCCGGCCACCCCGGCTGCTCTGGGGTTGCCCGGTCAACGGGTTGGCCACCTCGACCTCGAGCGCGTCATGGCTCGCCTTGACCGCCAACGTCACCTTCACCTTGCCCGCGTGCTTCAACGCGTTCGTCAGGCACTCCTGCACAATCCGGTACGCCTCAGTGGACACCGCGAACGGCAGCCCGGGCACGTCTCCGGAGATCTCGGTCTGCACCGTGACGCCCGCCAGCCGCATGGTCCCGAGCAGATCGTCCAGGTCGGTCAACGTGTGCTGCGGCTGTGTGCCGGGCTCGTCCTCCCTGAGCAGGCCGAGGACGTGGTCGAGGTCGGCGAGCGCGTCCCGCGCGGCCTCCTCGATCGCCGACAGGGCACGCTGCGCGAACTCGGGATCCTTCGCCAGCACCCGCCCGGCGGCACTGGCCTGGATGGTGACCACGCTCAGCGCGTGCCCGACGGAGTCATGCAGTTCCCTGGCCAGCCGGTTGCGCTCGGCGAGCCGCTCGGCCCGGTGCTTGAGCTCGGCGAGGTGATCCGCGGGCGTCGGGCCGAGCAGGACCTGCGACAGCCTGGTCAGACCCACCCCGGCCAGATTCACCAGGTGCACGAGCACGATCGTGCTCACGACCGCGGCAACCGGGATCCACGCCGACTGCCAGCCGACCGGCACCCGCAGGTTCGCATCACCGATGAGCAGCCACTCACCGGTGAAGGGCGCCACGAACGACTGCAGCAAAGCGATCGGGACGTACAGCGTGAACCCGCCGATCGCAGTCCCGATCACGATGTGCACGAGAAACCACTGGCACGTCTTCCACCGCGCCTCCAGGTTGGTCGCGCGCATCGACGCCTGCACGGGCACCCCGGCGCCCAGCAGTTCGCGTGCCGCCGTGCCTTCCACGACCCGGACCGCTGGGATGAACGAGGTTCCCGCCGCCCAGGCAAGGACCGCGACGATCATCGTGACGGCGACGACCAGGGGCTGCTCGGCGGTGTCGCTGGGCAGCAGCAGGTGCAACACCGGCGGCACGATCGCCACGGCAGCCAGCGTGAAGGGAACGATCAAGGTCGCCCCGAGGACCAGGTACGTCCAGCGCCGATACGTCAGCCGACTGGCGACTGGCCCGACCACAGCACTGAACACTCCCGCCACGGCTCGATCTTCACATGAGCCCCCGCACCGCGGCTCACTCCCGGGAGTGATTGTTTGTTCAGCTGGTCACGCCGTTGCTGGACAATCCGCGCCGCCCCTAGCTTGGCCGCTGTCAACGTCTGTGAACATTTCCAAAGGAGCGAGACGCACCATGCTCAAGCACTGGGCCCGGCGGCTGACGGTCGTCACCTTTTCCGGGCTTCTGGGATTCAGCCTGCTGACCGCGTTACCTGCGCACGCGACACTCGGTGACGTGCTGAACCGTCTGCCGTCCAACTACGTCGTCAAGGTGGCCGAGTTCGGCATGGGTACGCAGTCCTGTCGCCTGGCGACCACGACAGTCCGGTGTGCGCACTGGTGGTTGCCGTCCGGCCAGTCCGACGACCAGATCAGGCCGGGCATGGACACCGACGCCTTCATGGTCGAGCGGGAGGTTCTCGTGATCCGGGCCGGGCTCGCCCGCCGGGTGCCCGCATTCGAGTACACCCAGATCGGCGATTTGGCGAACGTCGAATGCCGCGTCGATGGCGGACCGGTGTGCATCATCAGCCAATGAGCTTCAGCCGCCGATCGCGCAATTCGCGTGGGTGACGGGCCAGTCGATCACCACTGCGGTGTTGGTGCATTGCCCGGCGAGACTAGTCATGCCGCCCCGGGACAGAATGGGGGTGTGGAATTCGGCGGCGACCCGGATGGCTTCCGCCGCCGCATCCGGTTCTTGGGCAGTACCACCCCGATGGGTCCTTGCCGGAAGTTCGAAGCGTCTGCGGGATAGGCGGCTCTCGTTCCGGTGTCGGATCTGACCTCGCCGTCGACACGTTCGCGCCATGCCGGGCCCCTGGTCTCAGGGGCCCGGTCCGGGCCCCTCCAGCGGCAGGAGTGAGCGTCTGGTTGGGTGCCAGCCATGGGGTATCTGCTGCTAGGCATCGTCGGGGTGATCGGGTTCGGGCTCGTGACGTGGATCCTGATCGCAGGGGCGCGCAAGGTGCTCGGGGTCCGGGTCGGCATCGTCCGGGCGGCGATCGCGGCGGCAGCGGCGTGGAGCGTGGCCGGGTACATCGGCGGCCAGGCACCCGTGGTCGCGCCCGGCAGTGAGCCGATCGCCCTGCTGTTCATCATCCCGATCTTCGGTGGCACGCTCCTTGTCGCGGTCGCGATCCTGTTCGTGCTCGAGGTGATGAAGCCGAGCGGCACGGGCATGTGGTTCGTCGGCGGTCTGCGGTCCATTCCCGGCCGGATCAGCCGGGCCAGGCGCTACTCGAAGATCACCCGGATCGCCCTGCGGCACGGCCTTGGCCCGGCACTTCGCGGCAGGCTGCGGACCAGCGACCCGATCAAGCGGGCGCAGCTGGCCAGGTCGCTGCGCGAGGCCTTGGAGGAAGCCGGGGTCACGTTCGTCAAGCTCGGCCAGGTCCTGTCCACTCGCGCCGATCTGCTGCCACCGGAGTTCATCGAGGAGCTGAGCAGGCTGCAGGACCAGGTCTCCCCCGCGCCACGCGAGGAGATCGACAAGGTGCTGAGCGAGGAACTCGGCCAACCGGATGCCGTGTTCGCCGAAGTTGACGCCACGCCCTTGGCCAGCGCGTCGGTCGCGCAGGTGTACAAGGCAAAGCTGATCGACGGCACGGACGCGGTCGTGAAGGTGCAGCGGCCCGGGATCGGCGTGATCGTCGAACGGGACCTGGACATCATGTACCGCTTGGCCAGGACCCTCGAAGAACGAACGCAGTGGGCGCGGCGGCTCGGCGTGCTCGCCCTGGCCGACGGCTTCGCCAAGAACCTGATGGAGGAACTCGACTTCCGCGTCGAAGCCAAGAACATCCAGGCCATCTCGGCCGACGCGACGGTCCGCGTCCCGACTGTCCAGCGGGCCACAAGGCGGGTCCTCGTCATGGACCGGCTCGTGGGCACACCACTCGGGTCGGCCGCCGCCGAGATCGACGCGCGAGGACTCGACCGGACCGAGTTGGCCCGGTCCCTGCTGCATTGCTTGCTGCGTCAGGTGATGCGCAACGGCGTCTTCCACGCCGACCCGCACCCGGGCAACGTGATGCTGCTGGCGGACGGCAAGCTCGGCCTGCTCGACTTCGGGTCGGTCGGCAGGCTGGACGGCTCGCTGCGCACCGGCTTGCAGAACCTCTTGGTCGCCATCGATCGCGGTGACCCCGCGGCGTTGCGTGACGGGTTGCTGGAGGTGGTGTCCCGGCCGGACGACATCGACGAACTCAAACTCGAACGAGCGCTTGGCCAGTTCATCGCCCGGCACTTCGCCGGTGGCGCCGCGCCGGACGTCGAGATGTTCACGGACCTGTTCCGGCTGGTCACCACCTATGGGCTGAGCGTGCCGCCGGAGATCGCGGCGGTGTTCCGCGCACTGGCCACAATGGAGGGAACGCTCGCCGGGCTGGCGCCCGGCTTCAACATCGTCGTGGAGTCCCGTGCCTACGCCGGGGTTCGGCTCAGCGAGCAGATGGATCCGGCGTCATTGCGCAAGACCGCGACGGAGGAACTGCTAACGCTGCTGCCGGTCCTGCGCAGGCTGCCGCGCCGGATCGACCGGATCGGCGGCGCGCTGGAGGAGGGCAGGCTGTCGGTCAACGTCCGGCTGTTCGCCGACGAACGCGACCGGCAGCTGATCAACAACATCGTGCACCAGGGCCTGCTCGCGTTCATCGGCGCGACGACGGGAATCATGGCCGTGCTGCTGCTCGGCACGACCGGCGGCCCACGCCTGGTCGCCGAAATCACGCTGCACCAGGTGATCGGCTACAACCTGCTGGTGATCAGCGTCCTGATCGGCCTGCGGCTGCTGTTCATGATCTTCCGGAATCAGCGCTAGACCAGCGTTCGGTGAACAGGTTCATGCCGGGTGGCTCGCCGGGCATCGGCTGATCGCTCGGGCGCAGTCCCGCCAGGGCGATGGCGGTCACGCGTTGCTGCGCGTTCCTCGCCGCCTCCAGCAGGTCTTCGCGGCCTTGCTGCTGGAGTTGTTCGATCAGCGGGGACTTGGTCAGCTGCTCGATGATCAGCAGCACGTCCACCAGCGTGACGTCCTCGCGCAACACACCGGCTTCGTGGGCGTTGGCGACGAGCGCCTCGAAAGCCTTGTCGGAGCGGGCGTTCTTCGCGGCCATCTCCTCGGTGATGGTGACCTTCCCGGCAAGCGGTGCCAGTGAGCCCATACCGACGGCGCTGGTCACGTAGTGCACGATCCCGTCCCACGGGTCGTCCTTGGCCAGGGCTTGTTCGGCGATCTCGGTCCACTGGTCCAGTGCGATCTCGACCAGGTGCTGGAACAACTCGTCCTTCGAGCGGTAACGGCGGTACAGGCTGCCGATCCCGACCCCCGCTCTGGCCGCGATCGAGGCGACCGAGGCGTGCACCCCGTCTACGGCGAGCACCTCTCTGGCCGCTTTGAGCAGCGCGCGATCGTTGCGTTCGGCTTCGGCAGTCCTCGGCATGGCCTAGATCATAACCACTTGCGGAGCGAAACACTCCGGTTCTAAGCTAGCGGAGCGAAACGCTCCGTTTGAAGGGATCGATCATGGAAGACATCAAGCAGGTCGTGACGAACAGCGACAAGCTGCAGAACGACCCGGACGGCTTCGCCGACCTGCTCACCGAGGACGCCAACCTGGTCAACATCGCCGGGCGCAGGCTGCACGGCCGCGAGAACATCCGTGCCGCGTACCGCAAGGCCATGGCCTCACAGCTCGCCCAGGTGCAGACCAGGATCGAGATCCACGACGCGTGGCTGGTGCAGCCCGACGTCGCCGTGGTCACCGCGACCAAGCATGTCTCGGACGAACGCGACGAGCCGAACGCGCCCCTGCCGGACAAGGGCGCGGTGACGTTCGTCCTCGCCAAGCGCGGCGAGCAGTGGCTGATCGCCTCGGTTCAGACGACCCCGATCAAGTGACCTAGCCGTTCGATGGTGCGACGGGTGAGCTGGGGGTCGCCACACCCGTCCACCATGAGGATGTAGTGCTCGATGCCGGAAGCGTTGCGCCGCAAGTGCTCAAGGCACTGCTCGGCGGTACCGACCGGGCTGATCCCGATCAGCTGCTCGGTGTAGCCGACCGGATCCCGCGGGGTGCGCGGCCGGTCGTCGACGGCGACGTAACCTTTCAGCCCCGGCCCAAGCCATTGCGGCATAAGAGTTCTGAGCTCGTGGACGGCCTGCTCCCGCGTGTCGGCGACATGCGTGAGTACGGCTCCGATGTGCTCCGTTGCTGCGCCACCTGCCTGCCGGTAGGCGTCGATCATGGCAGCTTTACGGGTGTCGTCGAGGTCCATCCCCAGCAACATCGGCAGGTTTCGCCGCGCAGCCACCTCGACGGTTCCCGGCGACGTGCACGCGATCGCCAACCGTGGCCGCCTTCCAGGTTTCGGCACCATCGGCACCTCACTGAACTCGAACCGGCCAGTGCTTTTGACCTGCGGTTCGGTCAGGCACTCGATGAGCAGGTCGAGGCTTTCAGCGAACCCGTTCTCCCACCGGTCCAGCCCGGTGCCGAACACCTCCAGGTCACGCCACGGCCCGCCACGCCCCACCCCGAGGTGCAACCGCCCGCCGGACATCTGGTCGAGCATGGTCACCTGTTCGGCGAGCATCACCGGATGAGTCGTCGACAGCACGCTGACCGCCGTGCCAACCGTGATCCTTTCCGTACGCCCCAAGGCATGCGCCGCGAACGTGATCGCCGATGGACAGACGCCGTATGACATGAAGTGGTGCTCGGCGATCCACACATCGTCGAATCCCGCCTGCTCAGCCCAGACCACAGCGTCCGACGCACGCCGCAGGGCGTCCCGGTCGTCTTGCGCCGGAAAACGACCTGCCAGCAAGAACACGCCAAATCTCATGCGATCCAGTGTGCTGTTAACCAGGCGTGTCCCCGATCTCACCCCATTGATCAGTCAGCCGTGCGGCCAGCTTTACCATTGAGTCATCGGATCGCTACGCGCAGCAATGAGCCCGGCTGGTCTACTTCGCCGTACTCCACACGGTCGAGACCTCAAGGGGACATCCGATGGCGACCGGACTCAAGCGGGAACACTTCGTCGCGGCAGGCTTGGTCGGCACGGTGGTCGTGGTGCTCGGCTTCGCGTCCGGCCTCGGGTTGCGCCAGCAACCCGGTGACACAGCACAGGCACAGAGCACCCCGCCCGCCAGGCCGCCGACCACGCGGACGCAGACCACCCAGCAGCAGCCCGCTCCCGTTCAACCGGTCGGTGGTGGTTCCGTGGGTGGCGGCGGAGTCGTTGCGCCCCAGCCGATCCAGGGACGCCCGGATCCGACTACTCCGGCTCTGACGCCACCACCCCACACCGGGCACCCCTCAACGCCGCCCTCGGCACCGCCATCAACGACAACACCGAGCCCGCCGCCGTGCGATCCTGGTCTGCTGCGCGCACTCGTGGACACAGTGGACGGAACGGTCGGCGGTCTTACCGGATTGCTCGGTCTGCCAACCGAACCGTTGGCACCAGTGACGGACCCGTTGCTGGGCACGGACTGCCAGCCGCCCACAACGACCACCACCACGACAACCACTGCCCGATGATCGTCGCCGATTCGGCACGCGAGCTGTACGTCTTCGCCCGCGTGCTCGACTATCTCGGGATCACTTTGTTCGTCGGCGGGTGCCTGTTCGTCGCGTTGCTGTGGCCGAGTGGCGGCGACGATCCCCGGACGCGGCGACTGCTGGGCATCGGCTGGTTCCTCGGCCTGGCAGGCACACTGGCCGCGATCGCGTTCCAGGCGGCGTGGGTTACCCAGCAACCGGTCACCCTGGCAGCCGTCCAGCAGCTGCTCACTGTCCAAGTCGGACGCGTATGGTTCGCCAAGGCGCTGTTATGGGTGCTTGCCACGGTGGTACTCGCCGACCTGTTGCAGCGCAGGGAAAAAGCGGCCCGGTCCGCGGCCTGGCGCGTCGGCGCGGGCGCGGTCGCACTCGGCCTGTTACGCACTGCGGGACTCACCGGGCACGCCGTCGACGCGCCTGACAAGACGGTCGCGGAGATCGCCGCGTTGGTGCACCTGGCCGGAGTCTGCGCGTGGTTCGGCGGACTGGCGTTCCTGCTGCTGGGTGTCCTCCCCCGCAGGCACCCGGACGAACTGGCCACGGTGACGCCCAAGTACTCCAGGCTGGCGATGATCAGCGTGATCGTCATCGTGCTGGCGGGAACCGTGCTGGCACTGCAACTGCTGCCGTCACTGGACGTCCTGGTGACCACCGGCTACGGCAGGCTGCTGCTGATCAAGCTCGCCGTCTTCGCGGTCATCCTCGGCGCCGCCCAGCTGAGCAAACGCTGGGTCAAACGGCGGCTCGACTTCGCTGTCGTGTTACGCGGCGACTCCGCGACCGTGCGCCCGTTCGTCTACTCGGTCGCTGTGGAGACCGTCCTCGTCGTCGCCGTTCTCGTCGCGGCGAGCTTGCTCGTCACCGCCAATCCCGGCCGGTGATGTGTCCCTGTGAGAGGAGAACACCCCCATGGACAAGCCTGATCCACCAGACGAGCGGGTCACGTACCGCGGCCGTCTGCTCGGCGCGCTCGCCCTAGTGGCGATCGCCGGATCGCTGTTCGCGTTGTTCACGCTGGCTGCCCCGGTTCGTACGGACTCGACGCCCGCTCAGGTCGGCCTCGCCGCCCAGAACGACGCGCTCGCCGTGCCGGAGTTGCCCGCACTGGCCGCCCCGGCGCAGGCCGCGCCGGTCCAAGCCGCAGCACCGGCCACTGCCCAGCCCGCAGCGGCGAAGACAGTCGAGATCATGGGCTACAAGTACATGCCCGCCGACCTGACCATCGCCGTCGGCGACACGGTGACGTGGACCAACCACGACAGTGCGCCGCACAACGTCGTGGTCACCGACGGGCCGGAGAAGTTCACCTCGCCCCTGCTGCAGCAAGGCCAGACCTACACGTACACGTTCAGCAAGGCGGGGACGTACTCCTACTTCTGCTCGGTGCATCCGGACATGACGGCCAAGGTCACCGTGACCGGCGGTTCGACGCCACCGCCGACCACCCAGCCGCCGACGTCACCACCCACCACGGCGCCACCCACCACGGCGCCACCGGCCAAGTGCGTGCCGAAGGCGGCGCTGGAGCCATTCATCGCGCACGTTCGAGCGGCACACCTGCAGACCTCGCCGCTCACCCAGGTGACCGAGATCCTCAACACCGATCAGTACGTCAAGACCCACACCGTGATGCTCGACCAGATGCTCGTGCCCATTGTGGACGGTACGACCAGCAAGGCGGTGACCGACGCACTGAACCCGCTGATCACGCACATCCGCGCGGCACACCTGCAGACGTCACTGTTCACGCAGCTCACCGAGCTGCTCAACGCCGACCAGTACATCAAGACCCACACCGTGATGCTGGACCAGGTGCTCACACCACTGCTGAGCCAGGCGGCGTGCTGACGTCGCCGTGAGGGCGGCCCGGCCAGGGCTTAGCTGGCCGGGCCTGCCTCATTCTGCCTCGGAGGCAACCATGACTGACACACTCACCCTCTGCCCGGACCGCTGCGTCATCGAAGTCACGCCACGAGTGCTCGGCCTTCCGCTGACCAGAGCACGGTTGCGAGCACGCGACGGCGAGCTCACCGACTCGATCTCGATCACAGTCGAGGCCGCCTCGCTCAAGACACCGTTACTCGGCCGGGCGCTGCGAGGCCACAAAGGACTGTCCACGAACCGCTATCCCACCATCGCGTTCCAGGCCGAGCGAGCCGGCGACGACTTCACCGGAACGGTTCGCGTGCGCCAGACCGACTGTGTCCTGACCCTGCGCACGAAGACCATCACGGTCGACAAGGACACCGTGATCATCTGGGGACGCGGGCGGATCGGCCGGTCGCAGCCGCGGACCCGGCGGCTCAACCTGCCCGCCCGGCTGCTGAGCCGCCGCAAGCTGCACGTCGAGATCGCCGCGGAGTTCACCCGATGAGCCGAATCCTCGTGGTACTGGCCCTGTTCATGCTCATGGCCGCACCCACCGCCGCCGCGGCGACGCAACAGGTCCACATGTCCGGCTACGCCTACGGACCCGGCACGCTGACGATCAACGTCGGCGACACGGTGACGTGGACCAATCACGACCAAGCACCGCATGACGCTGTCACCACAGCCGGACCCGCGCAGTTCCGCTCACCGATGCTGAACACCGGGCAGACGTGGAGCTTCACCTTCACCACACCGGGGACCTACTCGTACTACTGCTCGGTCCATCCGGACATGCGCGGCCAGATCGTGGTCCGCCAAGCGGCCCAGGCACCAACACCTCAACAACAGCAACAACCTGCACCGTCGCAGCGGCGGCAATCAGCAACCCCGGCACCGCGCACTCAGCAGACCTCTGCCGTTGTCGTACCGGAACCAGTTGAGGAAACGCCTGTGGCGCAACAACCTGTGGCGGCAGCTGCGCCCGCGCCGCCGCCGCGCATGGGCCTCGACCCACTGCTGTTGGTCGCCGGCCTGGTCGCGGGTGTCGCCACGTTGTGCCTACTGCTGATTGGTTCACGATCGGCTGGGTGAGTATGGTCTGCGGGTGATTACCGGCATGCACGCCATTGTCTACTCGAAACAGGCGGAGGAGACCCGGGCGTTCTTCCGCGACGTACTGGGCTGGCCATCGGTCGATGCCGGTGGCGGCTGGTTGATCTTCCAGTCGCCGCCCGCGGAGGTCGCGGCGCACCCGACCGACGGCGATGGCGCACACGAGCTGTACCTGATGTGCGACGACATCGAGGCCACCGTCGCCGAACTCAAGGCCAAGGGCGTCGAGTTCACCACGGACGTCACCGATCAGGGCTGGGGTCTGCTCACCGAGTTCGCCCTGCCCGGCGGCGGCACGATGGGTCTTTACCAGCCACGTCATCCCATCGCGGCGGACATGCCGCATACTGGGGCGTGAGACATCCGATGTCTAACGAGAGGTGAGGCGTGGCGGTAACCGACGACGCGATCCTGCGCGTCCGGGAAATGATCATGTCCGGCGAGCTGAAGCCGGGCGACCGGCTGCCGCGGGAAGCCGACCTTGCCGATCGTCTCGGGCTGTCGCGTAACTCGCTGCGTGAGGCTGTGCGGGCGTTGTCCCTGGTCAGGGTGCTCGACGTGCGCCAGGGCGACGGCACGTACGTCTCCAGCCTGCGCGCGGGCGAACTGCTCGGCGCGCTGTCGTTCGTGCTGGACCTGCACCGCAGCGAGGAGTCGGTGCTGGAGATGCTCGAAGTCCGCCGGATTCTCGAGCCCGCGGCCACCGCGACCGCCGCGTTGTCGGTCAGCGAAGAGGACATCGAGGAGCTGCGCAAGCTCTGTGACGCCACCGAGCAGGCCGCGTCGGTCGAGGAACTGGTCGAGCACGACCTGCAGTTCCACCGGCGGATCGTGGCCGCCGCGGGCAACAACTACCTGGCACAGCTGATGGACACCCTCGCAGGGCCGACCGTCCGGGTCCGGATCTGGCGCGGCATCTCGCAGGGCGGCGCGGTCGACCGCACGGTCGCCGAGCACCGCGCGATTGTCGCCGCGCTCGAAGCCCGCCAGCCGGAGCTGGCGCGCTCGTGGGCCACCGTGCACGTGGCCGGAGTCGAGCAGTGGCTGCGGGACCTGGGCTGATCTAACCCTTCTGTCGGTAGCTGAACCGTTCCAGGCTGGTTCTTCTCCGGGTCGCGAGTTACCTTCGGGTAACCCTGCTCCCCACCCGGAAAAGAGCCGGCATGAAACGAGTACTCGTCTTAGCCGTGACCGGATTGGCAGTGGCCGCGTTCACCACACCCGCCGCACAGGCGAAGAGCGCAGCCACATCGCATTTGGCTACACATCTCGCGGCGACGACCGCGGACGCAGCGAGGGCCGTGACGGCGTTCTGGACGCCCGAGCGGATGCGTTCGGCGAAGCCGCTTGATCTCATCTCCATCACCCGAAACGCCGTGAAGAACGTGGCGGGCGGCTTACCCACGGTGGTACCGCAGTCCATTCCGAACGGTGGTGCGGTGTGGACCGGCGGAGGCGCGGTCACCAAGACCGCGGGCCGGGTGTTCTTCACCTATCAGGGCCGGACGGCCTCGTGCAGCGGCAACGCGGTGACCAGTGGCAACAAGAGCACTGTGATCACAGCGGGGCACTGCGTGAAGCTGGAGGGCACGTTCCACACCAACTGGGTGTTCGTTCCCGGCTACAACGACGGGAACACGCCTTACGGCACGTGGACGGCGAAGAGCACGCACGCCACCCCGCAGTGGGTGGCCAGCGAGGACATCAACTACGACATCGGCGCGGCCGTCGTCAACCAGCTCAACGGCCAGAACCTGACTGATGTCGTTGGGGCCCAAGGCATCGCGTTCAACCAGGCGCGCGGCCAGAACATGTACGCCTTCGGCTACTCGGCCGCGGCGCCGTACGACGGGTCGAAGCTGATCTACTGCAGTGGCCGGGTGTTCAACGACTTCCTGCTGTCGCGGGGAATCGGGATGAACTGCAACCAGACCGGCGGCTCGAGCGGCGGGCCGTGGTTCCTGTCGTTCAGCGAGGCGACCGGTACCGGCACGCTGAACTCGGTGAACAGCTTCAAGTACAACTTCTTCCCGAACTGGATGTTCGGCCCCTACTTCGGCGCCGAAGCCCAGAACCTCTACAACTCGGTTCAGGCCAGCTAGAAGGTAAAAGCCCTGCGAGCCCTCGTCCCTGCCACGAGGGCTCGCAGAGGTCACCACGCGACCGGCAACGCCACGAGCCCCCGCAGGGCTCCACCGGTCCGCCAAGTCAGACTCTCCTGCGCCGCACCGAGCCGCAACTCGGGCAGCCTTTCACTCAACGTCGCAAGGGCCACTTGAAGTTCCAACCGGGCCAGCTGCGCACCCAGACAGTAGTGGATGCCATGCCCCAAGCCGACATGCGGGTTGGGTGA
Organism: Kibdelosporangium aridum; assembly: GCF_900176515.1. Classification (GTDB taxonomy): domain Bacteria; phylum Actinomycetota; class Actinomycetes; order Mycobacteriales; family Pseudonocardiaceae; genus Kibdelosporangium; species Kibdelosporangium aridum. Next base: position 1,123,174 of record NZ_FWXV01000001.1, on the reverse strand, counting down.
CCGGGTCACGTCGAGCCTGTGCGGGTGACGGAAAACTCTCGGATCCCGGTTGGCCGCCGACCGGTCCGCGAACACGGCCTCACCTGCCCGGACCGTCCCACCCGACAACGTCACGTCCTCGACGGCCCATCGCGGCGTCCCGACGGTTGCGGCTAACGGCAAGAACCGCAGCAGTTCCTCGACCGCGGAGGGCACCAGTTTCGGCGGCACCAAACCGCCGAGGTGGGTGAGCATGGCGTACACCGAGTTGCCGATCTGGTTGGCGGTCGTCTCGAACCCGGCGGCGAGCAGACCGGCGGCCAGGAACAGCAGCTCGTGCTCGGTCAGCTTGCCGTAGCCGTCACGGGCCTCGACCAGTGCGCCGAGCAGGTCATCGGTCGGCCTCTCCCGGCGCTGCCCGACCAGCCCGGCCATGTACGCCAGCAGCGGCTCGGTGTCCGCACCGGTCAGGAACGTCTGCGCCCAGCCTGTGAAATCCGGCCGATCGGCCACCGGTACGCCAAGCAGCTCGCAGATCATGGTGATCGGCAGTGGCACCGCGAGGTCCCCGACCAGATCGGCCGATTCGTGCTCGACCATGCGGTCGATCAGGTCCGTCGTAACCGTCACGGCGCGCGTCCGCAACCGCTCGACTCGCCGTGCCGTGAACGTGCCCGCGACCAACTTGCGCAGCCGCGTGAGGTCTGGCGGGTCCATGTCGAGCATGCCTCGCGGTTGGACGTGCGGCGTCACGCGAGGTTCATCACGGCCAACCCCAGCGGCGCGGCTGAAGCGGCTGTCGACCAGTACCGTGCGGACGTCGTCATGCCGCGTGACCAGCCACGCCTCTCCCCCGTACGGCAACCGCACCCTGCATAACGGCTCATTCTCACGGATGTAGTCGTAAACGGGGTCCAGCTCGAGCCGCTGGTACTCGGTGAAGGGGTACGACCGCACCTCTCGGTTAGTGGACACGCGCATTCGCCCAGCGTGACGTTCCGTGGCCGCGCCGGTAAAGCACGACGTAACGTGCCGTAACGCGTTCTGGTCTGTGAACATCCGAGCTGTTACGTTCGATTGCTGTGAGTGCCCGGTGCGCGATGTGTCAGAACGCGCTGCCGGAACCGGCGACGCGCGCGTATTGCTCCAACGCGTGCCGTCAGCGTGCTTACCGGCAGCGGATGGTGCAGGCGACGGCCAAGCCGGCCGATCGGCTTGTCAGCAACCTTCCCGCTGAGCGGGACAGCTTCATCGGGCGGCAACAGGAACTGATCACAGTGGACAGGCTGCGCCGCAAGCACCGGCTGATCACCCTGACCGGCAGCGCGGGCGCGGGCAAGACCCGGCTCGCGGTCGCCGCGGCGAGCCGTGCCGACCGCACCGACACCGACCGGGTTCTCCTGGTGGAACTGGGAGCTGTGACCGACGAGCACCTGATCGAGCAGACCGTCGCGGCCGCCGCGGGTCTGGTCGAGCACAGCGACGAATCGATCATGGAGACCATCGTCGCGACCTTGCGCACCATGCGGGTGCTGGTCGTGGTGGACAATTGCGAACACGTGCTGGAGTCGTGCGCGAAGCTCGCGGACACGTTGTTGTCCCAGTGTCCCGGCCTGCGGATCCTGGCCACGAGCCGGGAACCCCTGCGGATCACCGGCGAGGTCACCGTTCGCGTCGATGGACTGGCCACTGGACAAGACACCAGCGTCAACGCCTTGCGGCGCATGGAATCCGTGCGGCTGTTCGTGGAACGTGCCAAAGAGATGGTGCCGGAGTTCCGTTTGCCAGCCGCCGAAACGCACGCCGTCGCCGCCTTGTGCACACGGCTGGACGGTATTCCGCTGGCCATCGAACTGGCCGCGAAATGGGTGCCTGTATTGCCGGTCGGCGAGATCTGCGCCCGGCTCGACAGCCGGTTCGACCTGCTCGTGCTGGGCGGACGGACCCGGCCGAACCGGCAACGCAGCCTGTGGGAAGCGATCGACTGGAGCTATCAACTGCTTGCCACGAGCGAACAGCGCGCGTTGCGCCGGTTGTCGGTCTTCACAGGCGGGTTCGATCTGGACGCCGCGGCCGCGGTGTGTGGCACGGACGCCGACACGACGTTGAACATGATTTCCCGGCTGCAGGCCAAATCCCTGCTGACGCCGATCGGCCGGACGCGGTTCCGGATGCTGGAGTCGATCCGGCTGTACGCCATGCGACGGCTGACTGAAGCCGACGAAGCCACCTTGGCCTTCGACGCCTTGACCACCTGGCTCACCGAACTTGTCTCGGCGTTCGTGTCCAGGCCGATGTCCGTTCCCCGCGCGGTACACCGGCAGACCACGGAACAGGTGGAGAGCTGGCGGGTCGCCTGCGAGTGGACGGCGTCGTCCGGCGATCCCCGGCATCTGGCAATGGCCATCGGGCTGGCTGTGGCAGAGGCGAACCTGGGGTTCATCGCCGACGCCCGCAAGGTCCTGCGGAACGCACTGACGGATGGCACCCAAGAATATCGTTGCACGGCAATGGATCGCGCCGCATGGTTCGCCGGCTTCCAAGGCGAGTTCGCCGAAGCGCTCGACTACGCGGAGCAAAGCCTTGCCATCGCCAAAGAACTCGCTGACCCGGCGTTGATCACGAACTGCCTGACCACTTTGGCCTGTGTCCAGCAGATGGCCGGCGAACTCGATCTGGCGCTGGCCCACCGGACCGAGTGTGTCCGGATGGTCCGCGAATTGCGCCAACCGCACGCAACCGCAACCTGCCTCGTACACCTTGCTTGGTCACATCAGCTGGATGGCGACCACGTCCGAGCTCATGCGCTTGCCAGCGAAAGCCTGGCGATCTGCCGTGAGATCGACTCCACCACGCGAACCTCGGAGGCGCTCAACGTCCTCGGAGCGATCGCGTTGCGGCGCAACGACATCGACGCGGCCGAACGGGCGTTCAACGAAGTTCTGGCCAGTGGACCCAAATACCCGCACAACCTGCCCAACGCGATTGAAGGGCTCGCCGTGGCCGCCGTCATGCGGGGCGACCACGAGCGAGCCCTTCAGCTCTACGACCAAGCGCGACCCATGCGACGGGCCACTGGCGTCATCGGCGATCCGTACTGGCAGAAGATGGTCGCCGATGCCCTCGATCAGGTTCCGTACACGTCGAACTCGAACAACGAATAGCCCCATGCCGTGGCCCTGGCGGTGCCGAAGACCCGGACATAGCGAGCGTTCGTCGCGGTGAACGTGATGTCGTCCACTCCGCCGTCACTGGCGGACTGCGTGTTCACAGTGGACCACGTGCTGTTGTTCTCCGACGTCTCGATCCGGTACGAGCGGCCGTAAGCGGCTTCCCACTGCAGCCGGACCCGGGACACCGAGCGGACCTGGCCGAGGTCGACCGAGATCCACTGTGGATCCGCGAACTGCGATGACCAACGGGTGCCGGTGTTTCCGTCCACCGCGTTGCCCGCGCCGTAGGACGCGTTCTCCACAGAGGACGCCGTGGCCGGACGGCCACGCGACAGCAGCTGCGGTCCAGGCTGGGTGCTGGGTGCGCAGTCACCCGGGACCATGCCTGCCACCCACCGGATTCCGCCGAGCAGCATGGTGCGGAAGTTGCCTTCGGTGTACGACTGCTGCGTGTGGCCCAGGCCCGAGTACCACGCGCGACCGCCCTGGTAGTTCTTGCACCAGACGATCGGGTGGTCGGCGCCCATGTTGCCGCCGGTGTAAGTGGATTCGTCCAGCCGGGCCAGGACCTTGGCGTCACTGCGGGGATTGGTGCGGTAGTTGTACAGCTCGTCGGTACGAACCCAGGCCGCCGGCAGGTGTGCTGTCGACGGGTGGGAAAGGTCGTCCACACGCACGGTCACCTGCTGGATCTGCGGGTGCGAGTGGAAGTACGCGCCGACCAGGTTGCCGTAGAACGGCCAGTTGTATTCGGTGTCCGCTGCCGCGTGGACACCGACGTAACCGCCGCCACTGCCGATGTACTGCTCGAACGCGGTCTGCTGGGTCGCGTTGAGCACGTCACCGGTCGTGTTGAGGAACACCACGACCTTGTACTGAGCGAGGTTGGTCGTGGTGAACCGGGCGGCGTCCTCGGTCGCGTCGACGGTGAAGTTGTTGGCACTGCCCAGTTCCCGCAGCGCCTGGATACCGGCCGGAATCGAGTCGTGCCGGAATCCTGCCGTCTTGGAGAAGACCATGATCCGGTATGGCGGGTCGGCCGCCTGACTGACACCTGTCACAAGGGAGACCATAAGCGACAGTGCAAGGGCTGCGGAGATCAAAACAGCCGAACCAGCCCTGCGCAGAGTGCTACGCACCGTAAACCTCCATTTCCCACAAGGAGTAGCCCCACGCCGTGGCTCGGGCGGTTCCGAAAACTCGGACATATCTCGCGTTCGTGGCGGTGAAACTGACGTCGTCGACGCCACCGTCACTGGATGTGGTGGTGTACACCGGGTTCCAGTCGTTGGTGCCGGCCGTGGCCGACGTCTCGATGCGGTAGGCGCGGCCGAACGCCGCCTCCCAGTTCAGCCGGACCCGGGAGACCGATCGGGTCTGCCCGAGGTCGATGTAGATCCACTGCGGGTCGGCGAACTGCGATGACCACCGGGAGGTCGTGCTGCCGTCGGTGACGTTGCCCGGCCCGTAGGTCGCACTCTCCGAAGAGGACGCCGTGACCGGCCTGCCCGCGGACAGCAATCCCGGCTGCGGTGGCGCGGACCCGCCGAGCGTGAACTGGTCCACATCGAACAGCGCACCGGCACCACCGGTGAACACCAGGAACAACTTCGTCGTCCCGGCAGGCGCGTTCGACAGGTTCGCGGTCACGTTGACGAAGTTCTCCCAGCCACCGGTGTTCGACACGGTCGCCGTGCCGAGCAGGGGGCCGGTCTGCGAGCCCGCCCGTACCTGCAGCTGACCACCGGCGCCGCCGGAGGACACCCGCGCGGTGAAGTTCGGAATCCCCTGCAGGACATAGGGATCGAACGACACCCAGTCACCGTTCTCGATGTTGCCGATGGTCTTGCCACCGTTGGCGGCCGGCTTGTCGATGATGCCGACGCCCTGCATGGTCTTGAAGTGCTCGGCCTGCCGGGTGCGCGGCTGGGTCACAGCCTGGGTGTGCGTGGTGATCGGCGGCTGGCCGTTCGCCCCGTTGTCGGTGTACTCCGCGTCCCAGACCCCGAAGAGGTTCGCGGACGTGTCGTGTTCACCGTCCAACGGCGTCGCAATGCTTCCTGTACAACCGTTTTGCGAGGTGATCGCGTGGCCGTGGCTGTCGTGGCCCAGGATGTAGGTCATCTTGACGCGGCTGCAGTCGATGGTGCCGTCCTCGGGGTCAGTCACCCTGATCCGGAACGGAACAGTGTCGCCGAAGTTGAACACCTGGCCGTGCGCGGGCAGTTCGACTGTCACTGTCGGCGCGGTGTTGCCGACGTTGATGATCACGCTCGCGTTGGCGGTCAGGTTTTGGTTGTCCGTTACGGTGACTTGCGCCGTGTACGTCCCGTTCGCGGTGTAGGTGTGCGACGGGTTCGCAGCTGTTGAAGTACCGCCGTCACCGAAGGTCCAGCGGTAGGTCAACGGTCCACCGTCCGGATCGGACGACCCGGCCGACGAGAAGTTCACTGCCAGCGGTGCCGCACCGGATGTCCGGTTGGCGCTGGCCGCGGCGACCGGTGGCCGCTGGCCCGCTGGCCGGTACTCGATGCGGTAGACGGCCGAGTTCGCGTCACCCTGGAACCAGCCGGTGCCGTAGTCCAAAATGTACAGTGCGCCGTCCGGGCCGAACTGCGCGTCCATGATCTGCGTGCCGGACCACGGGAACGGCTGGATCGTGCCGCGGTCACCGTTGGACAGCACTTCGATGTCCTTGATCCAGCGGCGGCCGAACTCGGTGGCGAACACGTGTCCGTCCAACGACTGCGGGAACTTCACCGAGGACTGCAGGTTCGGGTCGAAGCGGTACACCGGCGCACCCATCGGTGACTCGGAGCCGCCACCGAACTCCGGCGGCGAACCGCTGTCACCGGCGTACTTGATCCACGCGGGCTTCGCCGCGGGCAGGTTCTTGATACCGGTGTTGTTACGGGAGTTGTTCACCGGCGCGCCGCAGTTGAACTTCGCGCCCACGGCACCGGTGTCGTAGTTGTACTGCGCGTACGTCTCGGTGGCGGTGTTGCTGCCGGTGCAGTACGGCCAGCCGTAGAAGCCGGGGCTGGTGACCCGGTTGAACTCGACCTGGCCGCTGGGGCCGCGGTTTGTTGTGCTTCCCGCGTCAGGACCGTAGTCACCGAGGTAGACGATGCCGGTCGCCTTGTCCACGTTCATCCGGAACGGGTTGCGGAAGCCCATGGCGTAGATCTCGGGCCGCGTGTTGGCCGTCCCCTGCGGGAACATGTTGCCGGCCGGGATCGAGTAGCTGCCGTCGGCATTGACCTTGATACGCAACAGTTTGCCGCGCAGGTCGTTGGAGTTCGCGGCGCTGCGCTGGGCGTCGACAGCCGGGTTGCGGCTCGGCCGGTCGTCCAGCGGGGCGTACCCGTCGACGAACGGGTTGGAGTCGTCGCCTGTGGTCAGGTACAGGTTTCCGGCCGCGTCGAAGTCGATGTCACCGCCGACGTGGCAGCACAGGCCGCGGCTGGTGGGCACTTCGAGAATGGTGCGCGCGCTGGCCATGTTGATGGTCAGGTCACTGTTGAGGGTGTAGCGCGCGAGCCGGTTGACGCCGTTGAACCGGGCGAAGTCCGCGGCCGTCCCGTTGAGCGGTGCGTCGCCCGCGGGGGTGGACAACGGTGGTGCGTAGAAGATGTAGATGAACCTGTTCGTGGCAAAGCCGGGGTCGGCGGCGATGCCCTGCATGCCCTCCTCGTCGTGGCTGTACACCGGGATGGTGCCGATGACTCTGGTGTTGCCGGCCGCGTCGGTGGCCCGGACCGTGCCATTTCTCGCGGTGTGCAGGACAGTTCGGTCGGGCAGCACCGTCATCGACATCGGTTCGCCCATCTCCGGCTCACCCTTGGCCAGCGTGATCTGCTGGTAGTCCGCAGGATTGACTGGCGGCGCGGCCTGGCCAGTGACGGCCATCGGCCCGACGGTAACGGTGGCAGCGACCAGTAAACCGGCTGCGAACAGCCGTTTTGGGCGCGCGAAAGTGACAGAGTAACCGGAAGTCACGGTTCTCCTTCCGAGATCGGCCCGTGCGGGCAGGGTTGGGCACGGGCGGATCCGGCCAGCGCTGGCGGCGGGGCGTGGTCCGGTATCCAACTGAGGGAGCGCTCTCCCGGGCCTGAGTGTGACGTGGCTATCTGCTCATGTCAACGACAGGTTTCCGTTGTACACACAGGACTTTAAATAGTTCACATACTAAACAAATAGCGCCGGCCCAGTCCGGTTGGTATCAGCCGGTAGGCGGAACTCCCTGTTCAGAGCGTGGCGATGTGGCTACGCTCGGCGGTCATCCACTTCTCGGGGGAGGAACAGTGGATACCTCACGCGATTCCAGGGGTGCTCGGCTGCTCAGCGCACCGAGCGGGGTCCTGCCGTACTACCTCACGCTCGAACTCGCCGCGGTCATGCTGCCGGTGATCTTGCCAGGCCGCGCCGTGACCGGTCAGGACTGGGTCTGGTTCGTGGCCCTGCTGGCCGCGGCGGTGACGCAAGCCGAGCTGTCGGTGCAGGTAGAACGCATGCGACGGTTCTTCAGCAACAACCCGCACGTGAACATGACGTCGGTCTGGCTCTTCGCTGGAGCGTTGCTGCTGCCGCTCAGCATCGCCTGTGCGCTGGCCGCGCTGACATACGCCCACCTGTGGCTGCGGATCTGGCGAGTGGTGCCGAGCGTCCGGCTCTATCGGGCCGTGTGTTCCGCGGCGACGGCCGCGCTGTCGGTCGTTGCCGCCCAAAGCGCGTTGTCCCTGCCGCTGGGTTCGGTCTCGATCGTGCTCAGCGGCGTGGCCTACATGCTCGTCAATCTGGTGCTGGTGGTGATCGGCTTCCGGCTGCACAACCCATCTCGGACAGTCGTCTCGCTGACCGGCTCGTTGGCTGACCACCTGCTCGAAACGACGACCTTGTGCCTCGGCGGGGTCACTGCCGTTCTGCTGATCGAGCACCCGGCCATGATCCTGCTGGTGCTGCTGCCTGTTGTGCTGCTGCCACGAGGCGATCTCAGCAGACAGCTGCATATGACCTCCGGGCACGACGCCAAGACCGGCGTGCTGACTGCGGGCGAATGGCAGCGCCGTGCGAGCGCCGAACTCGCGCAGGCGTCACAGCCGTACGGCGTGCTGATGATCGACGTGGACTTCTTCAAACGGATCAACGACACACACGGTCACCTCGCCGGGGATGCCGTGCTGCGCGCGGTCGCGTCCACCATCTCCGACGAGGTACGCAAGGGCGACCTCGTCGGCCGGTTCGGCGGCGAGGAGTTCGTTGTCCTGCTGCCGGCGACGTCCCAGGATCATTCGATGAGCGTCGCGGAACGCATCCGGCACGCCGTGACCCTCCTGGAAGTCACGCATTCCGGCACCGTCGTGCGGGGCATCTCCGTGTCGGTCGGTGTGGCCGTGCACAGCGACTCAGGCGCTTCGCTCGACGACGTGCTCGCCGTGGCCGATCAAGCGATGTACCGGGCGAAGAAGCAGGGCCGCAACAAGGTCTGCGCCGCGGTCAGAGCTCGAGGCGGCCGGGATCCCAGCCGAGGGTCGGTGGCAGCGCTCCCTCCATGATCAGCAACCACTGCTTGACCGCGAGGCCGTCTCGTCCCGTTCCGCCGCTGTAGCCACCGAGTCCGTCACTGGCGACGACCCGGTGGCAGGGAACGACAATCGGGACGGGATTCGAGCCCATGATCGAGCCGATTCCGCGCGCGGGCACGCGGTCTCCACTGCGGACAGCGAGTTCGCCGTACGTGACGGACTGACCGTAGTCCACAGTGGAGTACAACGTCTCCAGCACGTCCCGCTGCACACCCGAAGTCAGCCGCCAGTCGATCGGGATGTCGAACCGCTTGCGCTCACCGCGGAAGTACTCCGCCAGCATGTCCAGCACGGCCTTGGTCCGTACAGGGTCGTCGACGACGCGTAACGCGACCCGTGTCTCGGCCCAGCTCACGTCGACGAGGCCGACGTCGGTCACGGCCACGTGCAGCCGCCCCACTGGGGTCTCCAGCGAGCCGATGGCGACGTCAGCACTCATCCTGTCCTCTCTTATCCTCGTGGCACCAGGCAGAACACATGGCCCTCCGGGTCCTGCAACACCGTCCAGTCCTCGCCACCGGGCTGGAACTCGGGTTTGGTCGCACCGGCACCTTCCAGCTCCCGGACCGCCGCGGTCACATCGTCCACTTCGAAGTCGAGATGCACGTGCTTGCCCTGATCAGGCCAGCCGGCGGCGCGGTAGTCCGGCACGTACTGGAACGCCAGGCCGACCGGGCCGCCGGTGAGCGAGGCGAAGTCGTCCGTTCCGGAGGCGAGTTCCCAGCCGGTGACGGCCTGGTAGAACTTGGCCAGTGCCAACGGTTGGGCGCTGTCGATCACTACGGTTGTCAACGTGTGGGTCATGCCGACGAGTCTCGGCGTGGGTCCTGTCCTGGTCTTGAAGATTCTTGCAGCAGCGCGCGCAACGCCCCCGGTGTCCGCCCGACCTGGGCCTTGAGCACCCGCGACAGGTGCGCCTGATCGGCGAACCCCAGGTCGGCCGCGAGCCCGGCGAGGTCCCGCTCCCCCTCGGCGATCCGGTCGAGGGCCTTGGCCGCCCTGACCCGGTTGCGGTACTGCGTGACCGAAACCCCAAGCTCCCGTGGAAACGCCCGGCTCAACCGATACGGCGACACCCCGAGCTTCCCGGCCAGCGGTAACAGACCACCCGGATCCTCGGCCAGAACCGCCGCACGGGCAGCCGCCACCATCGTGCGCTCCCGCGACCCGTCCCCGACAGGCGACCTGCCAGCGATCACCAGCAGCCGGAGTAACTCGTCGACCACCGCGTAGTCGACATCCCCACTGTGAACGGCAGCCAACAGCCGCCGATGCGCCAAATCCACCCGCGCGTCGACGTACAGCGCAGGCCCATCCGAACCTCGCCACAGTTCTGGAGCCACAGCCACCGAGGTACACACATCCCCGCCCACCGGATGCGAGAACCGCTCCTCTGCCCCAGGAACGGTCACGTACCCGACGGTCCGGTCGACATCGACCTCACGCCCGTGCGACGAGAAGCGGAACCGGCCCCGCCAGGCCAGCACGAACCCGAAGCCCGCCCTCGGCTCCGGCGTCGACCACCCGGTGTGGTCATCCCGGCAGGTCACGACGTCGATCCCGAACCCGGGCCGTCGCGCCAGCACAGTCGTCGTCCGCATGGGTGCCACGCTAGACCGGGGGTACGACAATTTCGTCGTAGCCGCTGGTCAGCAGTTGTCCGGGGACAGGTTTCGGCCGTCCCCCTCGGACGGCCGAAACCTTCAGTCCGGGAGCGGGCCGTTCTTGGCGGCAGGCTCTGGCCGCATCGAGCTGATCAGATCGCCGAAGTCGTACTCCGGGCCGGGATCGCCTCGCCAGCCGGGCGCGATGACCAAACGCCGTCCACCGTATCCACCGTGCTCGTGGACAGACCATTCAACGTTCGTGCGATTCCACAGCAACGAGACCTGGTCGTTGAAAACGTAACCATCAATAGCCAGGGTCAGGTCAGGTTGGGCACGCCGAGTTTCCACCCATTCGCCCGTGCCGTCATTGGGCTGCCAAACACAGAACCAGCCGGCTCGGCAATCCGTGAATACCGCATTCGACACGTCTTCCACGGCGACAGCGGGAGTGGCGACCACGCTGGCCAGCACAAGTCCCGCGACCGCGCAGGTGCTTTTGAACCAACGCACGATGGTCAAAACCTTTCGTCGAGTTCCGTGCCGGACGACCGGCAAGGGGACAACCCATTTCCACGTCGTCACACTGGAGATCGCACGTGTAACTCGTGGTAATCTCCGTCTGCCGCGGTGGTTCCTGACCAGGATGGGTCGGCGTGGCGCCTGCCGGGGAGGGGTTTCCCGTCGACTGAGGCGGTGGGAAACGGGCAACATCTGGGGGTTGTATGGACGATCAAGCGAGACTGTTCGCGGAACAACTGCGGCGCATCCGGTTGGCCGCGGGAGTTTCGCTGTCGGAGCTGGCCAAGCGCGTCCACTACAGCAAGGGCTACCTCAGCAAGATCGAGACAGGGGTCAAGCCCGCGGGTGCTGACCTGGCTCGACGGTGCGATGCGGCGCTCGACGCCGGTGGTGAGCTCCGCTCGCTGGTCGAGCAGCGCACTCCGATGGCAGCGGACTCCGATGGCAAGCACGAGTCGTGGGACGCGGAGGTGTGGATGTTGAACCTGGAGTCCAGCGGTTCCAGCTGGTTCAACCCGGTGAAACGCCGCGACGCGCTCGCCTCCGGGGCGGCTTTGCTCGCCTTCGGCCTCACCGAGCGGCACGCGTCGGCCGCGGCCCAGCAGGAAACGACGATCGCCGGCTATCAGAAGATCTTCGAACAACATCGCCTGATCGGGCAGACGACAAGCCCCGCGTTGGTTCTGCCCGCGCTCATCGCGCAGACGCACACCCTTCGCGGGCTGGCAAAAGCCACGCGGTCGCCCATGCGCGAGCAATTCCTCCGCTTGGCATCCCGATACGCCGAGTACGTCGGCTGGATGACCCAGGAAGCGGGCAACGACCGGGCCGCGCTGTGGTGGACGCAGTCCGCTGTGGAAATGGCCAGCGCCGCGGGCGACCTCGACCTGGCGGCGCACAGCTTGGTCCGCAACGCCCTGATCGCGCTGTACCGGGATGATGCCACCCAAACCGTGGAGCTTTCGCGGCAGGCGCAGGCCGATCCGGCGACACCCGCCCGCATTCGTGGCCTCGCCGCACTGCGTGAAGCGCAAGGGCATGCCTTGGCAGGCAACGACAAACTCTGCCGTAATACATTGGACCGCGCGATCCGGCTGCTGGAGACCGTCGATTCGACGGACGGAATGGTCCTTGGCACGACTGCGGTGTCGGCCATCGGGCCGATGGTGACCGGTTGGTGCTTGTACGACCTCGGCCGTCCAGCCGAAGCCGCGGAAATCCTCGCCGAGGAAATCGCCCACCTTCCCGCCGTGTCCCGGCGTGCACACGCCCGCTTCGGCGCCAGGCTGGCGCTGTCCCATGCCGCGGCAGGCGACATCGACCGTGCTTGCACGCTGACACACCAGGTTCTCGACAGTGCTGAACTCGTCGACTCGGCCACCGTCCGGTTCGATCTGCGCCGGATCGGGCGCACGATCGCCCGGTGGCCGTCCCATTCGTCGGTCCGTGACCTGCAGCCGCGCCTGACCACCGCGCTGCACGCACCAGCATTCTGAGCAAGCAGTAGGGGGACCCGGGTGGCGGACGAGGCTATCTTCCAGCGGCAGTTCAACGAACTGTGCCGCAACATCGACGACTTCATCCGGGGCAAGCCCGAAGTCGTCCGCCTCGCGGTGGTGTGCCTGCTGGCGCAGGGCCATCTGCTGATCGAGGACGTGCCCGGCGTGGCGAAGACATCGCTGGCCAAAGCAATCGCTCGTTCGATCGCGGCCACGACGGTGAAGCGCATCCAGTTCACCCCCGACCTGTTGCCTTCGGACGTCACGGGTGTCCAGGTCTACGACCAAGCAAGCGGCCGTTTCGAGTTCCGCCAGGGACCGGTGTTCACCAACATCCTGGTGGCGGACGAGATCAACCGTGCGTCCCCGAAGACCCAGTCGGCGCTGCTCGAGGTGATGGCCGAGCGCCAGGTCACTGTGGACGGACGCGCCCGTCCCGTGCCTGAGCCCTTCCTGTGCATCGCCACGCAGAACCCCGTCGAACACCACGGGACCTTCTCCTTGCCGGAGGCCCAGCTCGACCGGTTCATGATGCGGATCTCCATCGGGTACCCGGAGAACCTGGACGACGAAGTAACGATCATCGCGGACGGCGTGGCCCGGCGGATGCCCGAGGAACTCAAGTCGGTCATGGAACTGGACGACCTGCGCCTGATGATCAACGCCGTCCAGGATCTGCACCTGTCCGACGAACTGCAGCGCTACATCGCGACGATCACCCGGGCGACCCGCAATCACCCGGACGTCAAGCTCGGCGTGAGTCCCCGTGGCAGCATCGCACTCGCCGCCGCTGCCCAGGCGTACGCGATCTCAATGGGACGGCCGTTCGCGACAGCGGACGACGTGAAAACCGTTGCGGTGCCGGTGCTGAACCACCGCCTCCTGCTGACCCCGGAAGCCAAGATCCAGAACCAGACGGGCGAAGCGATCGTCGAGGACATCCTGGCGAGTGCGCCAGTCCCGCGTGCGTCGAGACGGAGGTGAATCGCCGTGTTCACACGAACCGGCGTGGCGGTGGCCGTCTCCGCGGTGGTTCTGGTGACCGCCGGAGCGGTGGCGAACTACCCCGAACTGGTCATGGTCGGACTGGCCGGTGCCATAGCCCTGTTGGTAGCCGCGACGTGGATGCTCTGGCGGCCGCAGATCACAGCGGTTCGCGAGATCCGCCCACAGCGGGTGACCGAGGGAAGCCCCGCCAGAGCTGTCCTGACCTTGACGAACACAGGGCCACGCCGTAGCCCTCCCCTTGTCGTCACCGAAACGATCGCGGATCGAAGCACAAGCGTCCCACTGCGAAGCCTGGCGGCCGGAACCAGCTACGAGACAACGTATCCGCTGCCGACCACCCGACGCGGCCGCTATCTCATCTCCGGACTCACGATTGGACACTCGGATCCGCTGCGGCTTCTGCACATCGGCCGCAGGACCGGCAGCGAGTCCGTCCTTTATGTACATCCGCAGGTGCACGATGTCGCGCCGGTTCCGATCGGTGGCCCGCGCGACGCTGAGGGGTCCACTTCGGCCCGTTCACCGTTGGGCGGTATGGCCTTTCACAGCCTGCGCGACTACTCCCCCGGCGACGACTGGCGGCTGATCGACTGGAAGTCCACGGCCCGGACCGGAACTCTGGTCGTACGACACAACGTTGTTCCCGACGAGCCTCGCCATCTGATAGTCCTCGACACCAGGGCACACGACGGCTTCGAAGACGCCGTCCGGGTGGCAGCCTCATTGTGTGTGGCCGCGAGCAGATCAGGCTTCCCGATCGATCTGCGGGTGACCCGCACTGCGACCGAGTCGGCCCACACCGAGCTTCAAGCGCTGGACGTACTGGCGAGCGTGGAGTGCTCGGCAGGCGACCGTGGACTGTCGACGCTGCCGGAGATCATCCACGACGCGTTGGCAGCCAACGAAGGATGCGCACTCGCAGTGATCACCGGACGGGCGACCCTCGACGACCTCGACCTGCTTTCGGCCGTGCGGCCGCATTTCCTGACGGTCAGCCTCATCCAGATCGGACAGTCACCGACTCCGGCGCCGCCCGGTGTCATCGCCGTGGACGCGACGTCCAGTGAGAGGTTCGCGGCGGCCTGGAACCAGTTGGTACCACAGTGAACCGCCAAGCAGTCGCTGAAGCTGTCGCATGCGGAGTGGCCACTTTGGGCGCCAGCCTCATCTACGGGGCGTTCTTCGCTTCTGCGGGCTATCTGCTGCCGTTATGCATAGCGTCATTCGGCGGTGCTTTGATTGCCGCGATCCAACGTTGGTCGCTGGCCAGGAGCGCACTCATCGCGTGCGGCGGTTTCATCGTCCTCGCCATCTACGGAGTCTTTGCCGACACAGTCGAGTATGGGGCGCCGAGCAACGCAACAATGACAGAGCTGTTCTGGGGCGTGGTCGGCGGATGGGCTCGAATGCTCACAGTCGGCTTGCCAGTCGACGTACGCGGCGACTTGCTCATCACCCCGGTACTGATCGCGTGGATCGCCGGCTTCACCGGAACAACGTTGGCCACACGCACCCGCTCCGCGCTCGCGCCCATCGGACCACCGCTGGCGGCCTTCGCGATCGCGCTGCTGTTCGTCGGCGACCGGCCAGGCACTCACGTCATCGCCACCACAGTGTTCCTCGCAGGCGCGTTGTCCCTGGTGTTGCTGCGTGCCAACCAAAGCGCCCTCCGATACGGTGTTCCGGTTGTCGTCATCGTTGCTGCTCTGGGCATCGGCGTAGGCCTCATAACGCCACTCAGCCGGGGAGATGACCGATTCGATCCCCGGGACCTGCACAAGGCGCCGTTGTGGATCGCCGACACCCTGACGCCCCTGGCCGAAATCAAGAGCCAGCTCCGCGAACAACCGCCACGCCAACTGTTCACTGTCCGCACGGACCCAGCAGTTGACCGGATCCGAACCGCCACTCTCAACGACTACGACGGTACATTGTGGACATCGGCGGACCAGTTCGTTGTCGCAGGCCGTCAACTTTCTGACGTCGACGGCCCGGCCGTCACAGCAGACATCGAGATAGACACCCTCAAAGGTCCGTTCCTGCCGGTGGTCGGCGAGCCGACGAGACTCGACCTGACAGTCGACGACATCACCAAGATCGGCTACAGCGAAGCCTCCGGTGTCCTCGCCACAACCGAAACCAATCCCAAAGGCCTGCGTTACACCATCGTCGGCAACGTAAACCCACGCGATGACCAACGCCTCCACGCCGCAATACCCAGCGCGACCGTCCCATTGCCCAACGGCCCGCCGCCACAACTCCGCGCGCTGGCCCAACAACTCACCCTCGGCGCCCAAACGCCCTATGCGAAGCTCCTGGCAATCGAGACTTATCTGCGGCGCTTGCCGTACAACATCGATGCCCCACCTGGCCACTCGTACGGCGCTTTGACCCGCGTGTTGACCGCCACTGACCCAGCTGACGCCGCAAGCCATGCCGAGCAACACGCCGCCGCATTCGCCGTGCTCGCTCGTGCATTGGGGTTCCACACCCGAGTCGCAGTGGGATATCGGTTGCCAGCCAACGGCTCCGTGACGACCAGCGATGCCCACGCTTGGGCCGAGGTGGCGTTCGACGGGGTCGGCTGGGTCCCGTTCGAACCCACCGACGTCAAGAGCAAACCGAGCGAACCCCGTACTCAATCGGACAGCCCGGTCTCCGGACCACCGCCCCCGAACCCGCCGCTCGCAGCCCCACCCGCCGAGGGCCCCACCCCGGATCCCTCAGGAGAGCCAGGTTCCGGCTGGGGTGACGTCCTCCGCACGACAGCGGTCGTGGCGATCAGCTTCGTTTCGTTCTTGATTCTCCTGACCGGCTTGATCCTCGCGGAGAAAGCGCGTCGCCGCTGGCGCAGGCGCAAGGCGCCCGATCATGCGGCCCGGGTGCTGGGCGCATGGGATGAGGCAACAGACCGCCTTGTCGAACGCGGAGCGACATTCGCCGTATCAACGACGTTCGCGGAAGCAGCCGAACGTGTTGTGGGATTGGCACCGCTGGCGCCACTGGCAACCGCAGCCGTCTTCGCGCCAGACCACGTGACCAACGACGACGCGCGCCATGCCTGGCAACTGGAAAAGCAACTGCGCCGCGAACTCAGCCCGCGCCCTTCGCCGCGCTCGTTGCGAGCCTGGCTCAGCCCACGGCCGTTGCTGGTCAGCTGGCGCCACGCCCGCACAACCCGAAGGAACTTGCGAGAACTGGGGGTGTCTTGATAATCCGACGCAAACGCTTCTGGGCCTTGTGTTTAGCGGCGGCCACGTGCCTCACGAGTGTTGTCGTGGTGGGAGCGGACAAGGCCCATCAGGCTCCACGGGTGCGCCTACATGGCGGGGCAGCGTGGCTGGCTTCCAGCAAAGTCGGCCAACTGACCTTGCTGGACGGCTCTTCGGCAGAGGTCGCGGCGAAGGTCTCGGTCGCACCGCCCGGCACACCCATTCGTTCTTCGCAGCTGGGGCCAACCGGCTATGCCCTCAACCTCTTGGACAACTCAGTCGTCCGGGTGGACGGCGCGACGCTGGAACCATCCCAGCCGTCGAAGCCCCTGGGATCTTCGCTGTTCCCAACGCCCCAGACCCTGCACCTCCTCAACTCAGAGCGCGGACTCCTCACCCCGATCGACCCAGGCACGTTGACGCCCCGCGGCGCGCCTCATTCCCTCGCTGCCAAGGTCACTCCCGACGGGGCCATCGTCGACGGCGGCGGCCGCTTGTGGCTCCTCGATCAGCGCACCGGCGACCTGTCATGGTTCGCCGCCGACTCCCGGGGTTCACGAGACCACGCCGGTACAGCGGAACGAACCCGTATCGCTGTTGCGTCCGGCCATCCGGCACTGCTCGACCTGGACCGACGCCAGGTTTCTCTCCTCGACCCCGAGACCGGCTCGATCCTGTCGTCGGTCCGCGCGGACGTGCGACCAGACGACACGGTATCGGTGACCGGTTCGCCAACCGAGCGCAGAATCCTGATCTCCATCGCCTCCCGCGGCTTGCTCATGGTCTGCGCGTTCGACTCGGCATGTCATGAGCCCGTCCCGTTGGGGGCGGGCAAGGCAGATCTCGGTGCTGCGGTGGAGGTCGACAACCACGCGATCGTGCCGGACTACTCGACTGGACGAGTGTGGATCGTCAATCTCACCACGATGCGCGTGGTCGTCGAACGCCAGCTGTTCGACCGTCCAGTGCGCTTCGAGCTACTGTCGCACGACGGCATCGTGTTCTACAACGATCCCGACAGCGACCAGGCGGGCGTTCTCGACCTCGACGGCAATGTCCGTGCCGTCTCGAAGTACAACCCAACCAAGCCAGACACTGGTCCTGTCGAGGTAGCCGCGAACACTCCAAGCGCTCCGCGGCAGTCGTCACCACCAACCAACCGACCGCGATCCGGCCCGACCGGCAACGTGCCACCAGTAAGCGGACCAGGCAGGTTCGAGCCCAACCCGCCTGCACCAGTTGGCGCGCCCATCGCAGACATCGTCATCAAACCGCGCAACCGTGGGCTCGTCGGCGATGAGTTCGAGCTCAGCGTCGTATCGCGCAGCCCTATCGGCATCGCCACCGCACGATGGACCTTCGGCGACGGCACTGAGTCGACAGGACTCGTCGTACGTCACCGCTGGCAAAGGCCAGGACAGTTCCAGGTCAACGTGGCGCCGACCCTCACCAGCGGACTGGCCGCACCGACCGCCACTGCCACAGTGATCATCGAGCCTGCGGGCACGCCACCGCGCATCGATTCGATCAGCGTCGATCCGGAAACACCACGCGTCGGTGAAGCCGTGCGGTTCACCGCTGGGGTCAGCGGGCGCTGGCCCGATCGCTGGGAATGGACCATCCAAGGCGACCAAGGCACCGAAACCGTGTCGTCGCTCCCCGAGTTTTCGCACACCTTCGCAGCACCGGGCACCTACACCGTGACTCTGGCTGTGCTGGCTGGCGGAGTCCAGGTTCAGCGATCTCGACAGCTCACTGTCGCGCCCGAACCACCGCCAGTGCGATGCGGTGACGTCCTGACTGCCAGCGCCGTCCTCAAGAACGACCTCGTCTGTCCCAATGACATCGCGCTAACCATCGCCGCCGACAACGTCACTCTTGACCTTCGCGGGCACACGCTTAGCACTGACACCCCTAGCGAAACCAGTACCGGAATCAAGGTGGCCGGCTCTCGGACGATCCAGAACACCACCATCAAGAACGGCACGCTGACCCGGTTCAGAACCGGTGTCGGCTTGACCGACGTGTCCGGGGTCAAGCTCTCGGCCATGACCGTGGCATCGTCAGCCGACGCCAACAACTTCGAACAACTCGCGGGGGACATCTACGGGGTCAACGCACTCGACGTTCAGGTTTCGCACACCAATCTCACTGGCAACGCTCCTTTCATGTTCCACGAGAACTCTGACATCAGAATCGCAAACTCCACTCTTTCGAACAATGCAAAACAGAGAGCGGAACGAGGCAAAGCATTATGCACCAGCCACAGCAGGTGCACACTAGCAGAAAGCGTTCTAAAACTTTCTGACATATCATGCGCCGACGAGGTGGACCAGAGCTACCTGTCAATCGAGGGCAGTGACGTCGATTCGACCGAAATCGGCTATAGATGCCACTCCGTTACGTTGAAGAACAACCGCATTCTTCCTTTTACAAACCACGCCGCACAACACATAACAATGACCGAGAACACTGCATTCACAACACCCGAAAGTCGAGAACCCGGACCGACGATCATTTCTATAAGCTACGCCAGCGTGGACATTGCACGCAATGAGTTCTCCAATATGCATTATGGCCTGGCCGTATGGCGCACAAGTGGACGGATAACGGGAAATACATTTACAACAAACAGCCTTCTCGGGCTGCAAATTGAGAGTGGAGTGCAATACGAAGTCTCGCACAATTTGTTCACAAACAATGGATATTCCGAAAAGGACCCCACGTCCACCGTGATACGTGGTGGACTCTTCGTCAATGGACCAGTCAACTCCGGGATCGAGGTTTCAAATAATCGCTCTCAAGATAATTATGGTTACGGAATGAGCGCGATCGACAGTTCGGACGGGGGCGGAAACACCTCATCCAGAGATCAACTGGGTTGCGCAGGCATAGAATGCAAGAAGGAATAAGTTCTCCCGACCCCGACCATTCGCCCACCATCACCGGGAGTATCTGCCCTGGACAGTCGTGTCCAGTTGCCGTCGCGCGGCGATCACATTATTGACGACACCGCTGAACGCACCAGAAGCCAGTAGAGCCGAGTCGGCACTGAGCAGCTTCTTCACACGTTCGTGGACGGCTATCCGGTTTTCTGCACAATGGAACGCGAATTCTCCCAACGACGTGAACGCGGTGTCGTGCAGCTCCAACAAACTTCGCAGGTACTCGAACTCCTCGAATGCCGCCTGGTAATCGCGGTCATCCGAGATGTCCTCGAAGGCAGTCCTCAGGCACAGTCGAAGGTGCCTGCTCAGGACGTAACGATGAGGCAGGCCCCGCGCGCTGGGAAAAGATTCCGCCAGCCGGGGATCGACGACATGGCGCAACGCCAAGGCACGCAGCACCGTGTCGCCGGAGGCTTGCACCTTGACATCGGTAAGCGCTCGGTAGACGACTTCACTGCGGCCGGAAGCCATCGCGGCTACGCCGATCGCATAGAGCAGAAGGAGTGCTGGATAAGCCGATGCGGCAACCCACGGTTCATTGAAGCGGGTCGAGCGCTTGGTGGGCCGGTTCAGCACACGGGTCAATGCGTGGAACCACAACTCGTCATCACCAAAGGCAACGCCGGCGGCCACAAGTTTGAGCAGCGGCATCATGTCGTCCGCGTACGACACCAGCCGTTCCTCAAGCACTGCCGGGATATCCTCCTCCGGCAGGTCGGGCATGGACACCGGGTAACGGGAATCGGTGAGGGCATCCAGTGCCTTCGTCGTGGCCGCGTCAAAAGCCTCACGTACAGAAGCCAACTGGCCCGGATCTGCGAGAGCCTTCTTCAACCACGGAACGACATCTGCCGAAGGGACAGTGCCATCAAGAATGGTGCCGACCTCTTCGAGGAGGCGAGCGACGTCTCGGTCGTCATTGCGGTGGTGCAATCGCAAGTACTGACACCGGGCCAATGAGGCTAGGTCATCCGGCAGGTCACGTTCACTGATGACCTCTGTGCTGTCCAGGAACACCGGGATCACACGCAGACCGCAGCTGAATGCTTCGATTATCTCCCGGCGGACCCAGTCTTCTGGGTTGTCCAGGCGGCGCGCACCTTGGCGGTCGGTCTTATGCAGCCATTGGGGGCCGATTACGACCAGCAAAATGGCGCACTGGCGCAGTCCTTGGAGTATTCGGGTTGTGAAGTCTTCTCCTACCTGGATCGACTTGCTGGCGTAGAAGACCTTCTCCTGCCCGAACTTCACGGCCAGTTCACGGGCTATCAGTGCCGCTGCCCAGTCCCCGTCTCCGGTGCGGTAGTTGACGAAGACGCCACCCATGTACGTTGACTGTACAGCCCCCGGCGTTTACTCCGAGGCGCGCTTCTTCGCTGCGTCGCTGGCGCTGCCCGCTATCACGAGCACCGCCCCGACTGGGATGAAGAGCCACCACATGCCCAGGAAGATCGTCAGCAGGATGGCGGCGGGGATACCGATGATGAACGCCACGCCCGCGATCGCGTCCAGCGCCGCGGTGGTCGGCGTTTCCAGCTCCTTCTTCGTTGACCTGCTCACCAGCTGGCCCGTCTTCTTGACGATGTCGACCGGGCGGGTCGCTGAACTCAGGTCAGGGTGCGGTGCGGGCAGGTCTTCGAACAGGGCCTCCAGGTCCGCTCTCGTTCTGGCCGCTGCCGCTTGCCCGCAGCGTTCCTCGTACTCCGACAGGTCCAGTCGGCCGGTCGTCATGTGCGTGCCGAGTTTCGCGACGGCTTCATCTCGCTCCGCGTCGCTGATCCGGATGGTGCTGTCGCCCTTCCCCATGGCCGCATTCTATGAGCGGGGTGCCCGACGGCTGAGTCACAATCTGGGCATGAGGGACCCTGCGGTCGATCTGATCCGCGCTGTCGCTGTAGTCGGGGTCATCGCGGGTCACTGGTTGGTGACCGCACTCGTCGCCGGCCCGGACGGCTTCACTGTGCAGAGTCCGTTGCGGTGGATGCCGGAGCTGGCGCCGGTGAGCTGGCTGCTGCAGACGTTGGGGCTTTTCTTCTTCGCCGGTGGGTTCGCCGCCGCGCGTTCCAAAACAGCCTTATGGCTCAAGGTCCGCAGGCTCGCGATCCCCGTCGCCGTCGTTGTCGGCGTGTGGGGTTTGATCATCATTGTCAGCGGAATGCCCGACGAGACCAGCAGGACCGTCATCCACCTGGTTGTCAGTCCACTGTGGTTTCTCGGTGTCTACGTCATCCTGCAAGGACTCACACCGGTCTTCCGATGGTTGGACGAACGACTCGGCGCATGGGCGATCCTCATCCCGACAATGCTTACGATCATTGGGGAATTCACCCTCACTGAGATCAATGTGCTCGCTGTGTGGTGGGCGCCTTGGCAAGCGGGCGTTGTGATGGCGCGCGTCGGCCTTCAGCGCGCATGGGGATTGCCTTTGCTGGCAACGGGTGCCGTTGCCTACTTCGTGCTTGTGACGTACGCGGGATACCCCGTCAGTGCGGTGGGCGGGACGGGTGAGGCACGTTCCAACCTCGCACCGCCCTCCCCTGCGGCATTGGCGTTGGCCGCTGCTCAGATCGGACTGGTGCTGCTGCTGGCGAGGCCGATACGGTGGCGAATAACCAACTGGTTGAACCGGCACGCGTTGGCACTGTTCTTGCTACATCAAAGTGCTTTGCTGACGGTCACTTTGCTGCTCGGCGCTTTCGGTGTCCTGCCTGGTCTGCACACTTTGCCGGATCATCCCATGTGGGTACTGGCCAGAGCGGTTTGGCTGCCAGCGTTCATCATCGCGCTGGTCGGGTGGGCATTCGCACTCCGCGCTGTCCCTTTTGGACAGACAAGGTCCGCGCAGCGCAACCACTAGGGGTTCTTCGCCATACCTAGGTCATATTCGTCATGGCCGCGCCGACAGCTGGGTCATACCTTGATCTACAGCCGGTGCAAACGTGTGCGATGAGGGGCACCAGAGTGGCCGGGCTGAAGGCGACCGCCACGCCCGCCTTCAGCCCGACCTTTTTATACGCCTTGGGGCGCAAGGGCGAAGGCGACCTCGCCATCCGTGTTGCGTTGTATGTCGAGCACCTTGTCGTCAAGGAACTCGGCCGCGCCACGTTCGAGGTACACATTCGCGCCGTTGTCGGCGGTGACGACCTGGTCGCCCTGCTCCGGCTGCTTGGTCACGGCAAGCGCCAGCTGGGCACCGGCGTCATCACTGGACTGCAAACTGAACCGGAGCCCGCCCTCGGTTTGCTGCTGACCGTTCTGGCTGGTCAACGCCTCGATTGCCTGGGCAGCGGCGTCCGTAACTGCGAGCATATCCGCTCCTTCTGGGGTTGGTTCTCTCGCGTGTCCAACCTATGGGGTACCGCGCGTACTCGCAGATCAAGCGTGCGCCCGGACATCCAGCAGCATGTCCACGCCACTGATCGACAACACGTTTCCGGCCGGACTGCTTGGCGTCGCGACAACACGAAGCACTCTGCCCGCGTCACCGAGCCGTCTGCCTTGCTCGGTCAGCACTCGCAGGCCAGCGCTGCCGAGAGCGGTCACGTCGTCGAGCACGAGCGTGATCGGCAATCGGCTGCCACCGCGCGCGGCTTCCAGCAACGCACTACGCAACCGGGCGGCCGAACTGCCGTCGAGCGCTCCGGAAACTGTCAGCCACAGGGAGTCCGGCGCGCTCATCGTCTCGATGTGCAGGTCGTCTGCTTCTTCGTCACGCGCGGGCGCCACGCGTGTCGCGCCGGTTCGCACCGGTCGCCGCACGGTTTTGGACATCTCCACCACTGTTCCCTTTGACGTGGTGGACAAACGCATCTCATCCATCGATTCGCGCATCATCAGCATGCCGCGACCGCGGAAACCCGGTTCGTCGTCGGGTCTCTTCCACGCGCCGGTGTCCGCGACCTGAACGTGCAGACGGCCGA
Organism: Kibdelosporangium aridum; assembly: GCF_900176515.1. Lineage (GTDB taxonomy): Bacteria > Actinomycetota > Actinomycetes > Mycobacteriales > Pseudonocardiaceae > Kibdelosporangium > Kibdelosporangium aridum. The sequence goes on along the minus strand of NZ_FWXV01000001.1, from coordinate 1,099,724 downwards.
CTTCGTCAAGCGACGCTTCGATGTGCACTTCCCCGCCGGGCTCGCTGTACGCGTGCTCGATGCTGTTGGTGACCGCCTCGATCACGCTCAGTTCCACCGCGACCAGGTCGTCTTCCATCAGCCGCAGGTCGGCCAGCCATTTGCCGAGCTCACGCCGGACCTCGGTCAGCTGCTCAGGGGCCGCCGGCACCGACATCACCAGCGGTTCGACGAACGGCAGCAGCACCGTCACCGCGAGCAGGCTCGCATCGTCGTGCGGCGCGTGACTGTCTTCGATCAGCTGCAGGCCGCCTTGACAGATCCGGTCGGCCAGTGCGCGCTGGCCCGTACCGTTGAACCGGACCACATGCGCGGAACACGCGGCCAGCTCGCCTATCCCGTCCACGATCGTGCGACCGGGCCGCTCCACCGCCCCATCCGAGTACAGCAGGATCGTTTCGCCAGGCCACAACACGTCCTCGGCGAACATGAACTCGCCCTCGCCGAAGGCCAACGGCGGCCCGCTCGGCTGCGGCAGCACTCGCGTGTCCCCGTTCGTGCTGACCACTAGAGGCGGCGGGTGCCCGCGCGTGCAGTACTCCAGCGAACCGGTCTGCCGGTCAAGGATGGCCACGCAGACCGTCGTGCCACGGGCTTCTGGCGCGTTGTGGGCGAACGTGTCCAGCGCGTTGACGACGTCCCTGAGCTCGCTGCCGAGCAGCATCCGCTCGGCCACGATCGCACGCAGCTGACCCATGATCGCCGACGCGCGCGGGCCGTGCCCGACCACGTCGCCGACGATGAGCCCAAGCTTGCGGCCCGGCATCGGGACCACTTCGAACCAGTCCCCGCCGGCGGCGTCGTTGGCGCCTGCGGGGAGGTACGCGGCGGCCATGCTGATCTCCGGCAGGACCGGCAGACCGTGCGGCAACACCGCGAGCTGAAGGTCGAGCGCGACTTCGTGTTCGTCGCGCCGAAAGGGCGGCGGCTGGTCGGACATCACCACGGCCTGCGCGATCAGACCGGTCACGACGTCGTACGCGTCGATCACCGGCCGCACGGTCACGAGCGCGTCCGTTTCCTGGACCGAGAGGGTCCGGCCCTCGCGGTACACCTCGTCCAGCATGTCCAGCAGCCGTGTACCCGGCAGGGCCTTCCCGGCCAGCCGGATGGGCATCCCGATCAGATCGAGATCTCCGACACTCGCCCGAGCGGCACGGTTCGCGGCGACCACGATGTGCTCTGGGCCTTCCAGCATCCACACCACAGCGGGCAGATGCTCGAAGGCTCGTGCCACGTCAGCCGGATCGCCCCCGATCGCACGTCCCACGAGAGGCTCACTCCCTCTTGCCTGGGCGAGATGTGCCCACGCCCCTCGAAGGGTCTACCCCTTGGGCCAAAAGCTTAAACATGGAGATCCAGCGGGGGTTTCGGCCGCTGCTGGAGTCCTGTGGCAGGTCCCGGTCTCACGAACCAGCCGCACAATCTCGGGCGCACAGCCACGCTCATAATCTCGGCCGCGCGGAGGATCCCGGCGGCGCAACCCGACCGCGAAGGACCCGACCACGAAGGCCCCGGGCCGAGCACCCTTGCCGCGCAGCCCGGCCGCGCGAAGGAGCCCGGCATCGCAACCGACGTCATGCCCGGCCTCGAAGGACCCTGACCGCGCACCCCGGCGGCGCGAAGGAGGATCCCGGCCGCGCAACCCCGGCCTCACAATCCCGGGCCGCGGGGAACAACCCGGCGTCGCGAGAGCGCCTGCCCATCGCGACAAACCCCGCCATCCAGGGGAGCCCCTGATCTTCACGTTACCGGAGGGGTACGACAGTTCTTGGCCGCCCGTGTGCACCACCAGGGCCGGTGGTGCACAAGGCTCGGCGCCCCTGACCGCACAGTCAGGGGCGCCGGTGCCGGGATTCAGCGGGTGAGCTTCAGGATGTCGATGCCGCGCGTGTTGTCGGCGACGTAGACCAGGCCCTTGTGCCAGGCCGGGTACCAGGACCGGCCGTCACCCGGACGGTGGTACGCGATCTGCCGCGGGTTGGTCGGGTCGCTGATGTCCAGGAACCGCGTGCCCTGCGCGTAGAACGATTGCACGAGGATCTTGCCCTCGACGTCGAAGTAGTGCGCCGAGCAGTCCCCGCTGGCCGGGTCGCTGCCTTCCTGGCCAGCCACGCCCCAGCTGCCGATGGTCTTGAGCCGGAACGGCTTGTCCGGCGTGGACCGCCAGCCTTCACCGTTGTACGAGCCCTTCAGCGACGCGATCACGAGGATGCCGTCGCCTGCGCATCCGTCGAGGAAGGACTCCTCGGTCGCGTAGATCAGATCGCCGTTACGGCCCCAGCGCTCGTGGTCGCCGCCGTCCTTGGCGCGCCAGCCCACCGGCCGGTAGCTGTTGTGCATGAACTTCGACGGTGCTGCCAGCTCGGAGATGCCGCCACCGGCGTACGGGACCGGATTCAAGGCCGTGGCCTTGCGGACCTTGCCGGTCGTGGGGTCACGGTGCCAGCCGTCGGTCCAGTAGCCGCGCACACCGCCACGGCCCGACGACCACGCGATGCCCATGGCGTCCACCTGGACGTCGTGGGCGTAGTCGGTCTTGCCGTCGTTGCGGTACAGGTCGATCGGGTTCGGGAAGACCTTGGGGTTACGCGGGTCCCTCATGTCGGTCACCCAGATCGGCCGGCCGCCCCAGTCAGCGGGCTGGTTGTCGGCCTTGGCCGGACCGCCGGTCCAGACGTACCGGCAGTCGTTGACGCAGCTGGTCGTGTGGCCCGCCGGGACCTTCACGTAGCTGACGATCTCCAGCTTGTCCGGGCGTTTGGCGTCGACGGTGTAGATACCGGACTCGCCGGTCTGCGTGTTGCCGCCGTACGCACGCGGGTCGCGAGCGAGGAAGACGAGCTTGCGCTTCTCGTCGACCTCGGTGTCCTCGCCCTGCCAGAACCCGGGCAGTTTCACCTCGCCGAGCAGCTTCGGCTTGCGCGGATTGTCGACGTCGTACGACTTCAACCCGAACGTGCCGGAGACGAACAGCACGTCCTTGCGGCCGTACTTCAAGAACCGCACTGAGGTGGCGCCGGCCGCGTCCGGCACGTTGGCCACCTGTTCGACGTTCTTGACCGCGCTGGTCGCGGCCACTCCCTCGGCTTTGGGACCACTATGGCCGGCATGTGCGGCGTTGGACGGGTTGCCGAAAACCTCGTCACCGCAAGCTTGAGCGGGCACTGTGCTGACGAACATCAGCGCTACCGCGGACATTGCGACTGCAGAACCGAATAACCACCTACGCACCCCGGTGACCCTAAGCGCCTTACCAAATGAGACACAACGGCCTTTAGTCGTTGCTGCAGCCCTTATCTGCTAGGACTTGCGACATGCGCGTCACCACGATCCTGCTCGCCGCCGCCCTCGTGATCACCGGCTGTAGCAGTACTCCGGAGCCCGTTCCCGCACAGGAGCCCGGTTTGCTCACCGTCGGTATCGGCGAACCGGTACTTGGACCCGCGCGTGACCGCATGATCAGCAATGCGCTGTACACGCCGCTGGTCGACTACGATCCAGCGACCGGCAAGATCACCCCGCGTGCCGCCGAGTCGGTCACCGGCAGTACCGACCAGGTCACGTGGACGATCAAGCTGCGGCCCAGCACGTACCACGACGGCACGCCGGTCACCGCGAACTCCTATGTGGACGCCTGGACCAAGCTGGCCGACAACCCGGTTCCGGTCGACCGGATCGAGCCGGTCGACCAGCTGACCATCCGGCTGACCACGAAATCGCCAGCCAGCTACGTGCCTGCCTTCCTCGCCTCGTGGCGGGCATTGCCGGTACGCGGTGGCAAGGAGCTCATCGGCAACGGCCCGTTCCGGCTCGACGGGCAGTGGGACAACGGCAAAGGTGGCCGGCTGGTCCGGATCAACCCGATCGGCACGAAGGCGCAGCGGATCGACCTCAAGGTGTACCGCGACCTCGGTGCCGCCTTCGACGAGGTCAAGGCGGGCAAGCTGGACCTTCTCGTCGACTTCCCCGGCAGCAGGCACCACGCCATGCACCAGGACTTCGCCGCACGGCACGCCGTCTGGCCGAAGCCGGCCGCCAGCTACCTCGAGTTCAGCCCGGAGATCACCGACCCGGCCGCGCGGTACGCGATCGCGTTGTCCATCAACCGCAAGGCCGTCACCGAAGGCCCGCTCGACAACCAGTTCGACCCGGCCACGAGGCTGTTCGCGCCTGCCGTCGCGCCGGGCGAAACGTCCGGTGTGTGCCGTGCGTGCAATTTCGACGCCGCCACCGCGAAAACCCTGCGCGAGCAGGCCGGCCTTGGCGGCGTGAACCTCACCGACGGCGATCCGGCACAGCTGAAGGCGGTCATTGACCAGGTCAGCGCCAATCTGAGGCTGCCGACCGGCACCGGCCCCGCCGTCGTGGTCCGGCAGCTGGACTTCGCCCTGGACAGTCCCTATGAGCTGGTCAAGAGGCTGAACACGGCCGCTGTCAAGCCGTTCGTCGACGCCGCGGCCGCATCCGGTGATCCCGCTGTGCAGGCGGAGAACTACCGGCTGGTCGAGAACGAGATCCTCCGCGAACTCCCCGTCGCTCCACTGTGGACAAAGCACGGCCACGCGGTGTGGGCCGAGCGAGTGCGTGACGTCACCGCGAACGCCGCGCACGACGTGGACCTGACAGCGATCACATTGTGAGAACGTGGGGTTGGAAACCCCCTAACTCTGAGCAATCGGCACAGCCTCGGCAACCGGAAACGCTACTGTCGCCGCTATGGGGATTCCGCAGCAGCGGGCGCGCTCGCGTAACGGCGCCGGACTGCCCGCGGTCACGGTCGAGCAGATCGTGGCCGAGGCCGTCGCGCTGACTGCGGACACCGGCCTGGACAACTGGACGCTGCGGCAACTCGCGGCCAGGATCGAGGCGTCACCGGCGGTGATCTACCACCACGTCGGTGACCGGGAGGCCGTCGTCAGCCTCGTGCTCGACCATGTGGTCCGCGAGCTGACGGTCCCACCCGAGACGCTTCCATGGCGCGAGTGGTTCGGGCTGCTGCTCGACGATCACCGGGAAGTGCTGCGCCGCTACCCCGGCGTCGCGTACCGGCTGGCCATGCACGGTCCGCCCGCGTCGTGTGGCGGGCCGATCATCGACTTGGGTGTGCGGCTGTTGCAGGAAGCCGGGTTCGGCGACGACAGCGTCCTGGCCTACAACGTCGTGATGACCACGGCGTGCCAGTACATCGCGTTGGAGGACGACCAGCGCCGGATCGCCGCGATGCGCAGTGTGCACGCGCAGCAGTACCAGGCGTTCCGCGACCGCACCGACCTGCCGGGCCTCGCCGCGGTCGGTGACTTCGTCGCCGCGATCGCCGGTCACCCCGAGCGCGTAGCCTGCTTTTTCACCGACCTCTTCCAGTACGCCGTGCAACGCTGTCTCGACGGGATGGAGCAGCGACTCGGGCGCTTGAGAGAATGGGATGACACGCAATGACCGACAACCGGTGGATCCGACGTTTCGTCCAGGCGCCGGGAGCATCGGCCCGCTTGGTCTGCCTGCCGCACGCCGGCGGGTCGGCCAGCTACTACCTGCCGGTGGCCAAGGCGTTGGCGCCCAAGGTCGACGTGCTGGCCATCCAGTACCCCGGCAGGCAGGACCGGCGCGACGAGCCGTGCCTGGAGACGTGCCAGGAGATGGCCGACGGGGTCTTCGAGGCGCTGCGGCCGCTCACCGACAAGCCGCTCACCATCTTCGGCCACAGCATGGGCGCCTCGGTCGCGTTCGAACTGGTCCGCAGGCTCGAGGACGTCGGCGTGCGGCCGACCGCGCTGTTCGCCTCCGGCAGGCGCGCCCCCAGCCGGGTGCGTGACGAACAAGTCAGCCTGCGTGACGACGAGGGCCTGATCGCCGAGGTGAAGCGGCTCGGTGGCGCAGGCTCACACCTGCTCGACGACGAGGACATCCTCGCGATGGTGCTGCCGTCCATCCGCGCCGACTACCGGGCCGCGGAGACCTACCGCTGGACCCCTGGCCCGAAGCTGTCGACCCCCGTCTTCGCGTTCATCGGCGACGCCGACCCGAAGGTGAACCAGGACGAGGCCCGCGCATGGGCCGAGCACACCACCGGCGAGTTCCAGTTCCGGGTGTTCTCCGGAGACCACTTCTACATCGATGCCAACGCCCCCGCGGTGATCGCCGCCATCAGCGAGCACATCGAGGCGAATCAGGCCGTCAGGCCGGTGTAGCCGGAGACGCCGGGGATCTGCACCCACCCGCGCTGCCGCCGCCTGCCGATCTGGACCTGCACGACCTGCTGGTACGAGGCGTCGTCGATGCCGTCGTAGCCGTGCCGGACCACTGAGCGGTAGATGTCGTGCGACACGACCAGGATCAGCCGCGCCTTGGTCTGCTTGAGCCTGCGTTTGAGCTCCGGCGCGTCCAGCAACCGGGCGGTGACGTCCAGGTCCTCGCCGTACCAGCCGCGGTTGTCGTAGTGCACTTCGCCCGCGTGGACCGCGGCGCGCAGCCGGAACCGGTGGTCGGGCCGCTCGGGCTCGTACTGCGCGAGCAACTCGGCCAGTGTCGGGATGACTGTGGTGAGCAGGACCGTCTTCGGAGCGTCGTCGACCGGGTGGATCAGGATGAAGGCACCGTCCCCCCGGTCGATCACGTCGCGGTGGTGCTCCTTGATGCCGCTGATCAGCAGCGCTTCCTCGAGCAGTTCGTACATGGCGTTGCGCAGCGACGCGCGTGCCTTGTTGGTCCTCGTGGTCGATCCTTCGATGTCCACGGCGACGATGGCCCGATGACGGGGTTGCACAGGGGTTGGTGGCGATGATGAGTTCGTCATGACGACCCCCTTCCGGTTCGTTTGGTCGACGCCGGTCGGCGTGTCTCCTGGTCTCCTCCGTCCCTGCCTGCGAAGGTGTGCCCGGTCGAGACCAACTTGTGCCTAACTGAATTTCAGAAACTTCAGTAAAGTTGCCTCGACTTTGCTAAGCTTCAGCGTAAGGCTTGTAATGGTGATGCACAATATCCGCCACCACCTGGGTTCTTCTTATGACACATAGGGGTTCACAGGTGGAGATGGCCGGGCTGTACACTCGCACTTCTAGTGCTTAACTGAAGTTCACTGAAAGGTTAAGTGCCGTGCTCCCGGATGACCCTCGCCGCGCGCTGGCCCGCCGTCTGCGGGCGCTGCGTGAGGAGCACTGGCCGGGACTGGGCATCACCCAGCACCAGCTGGCCGAGGCGTTCGGCGGCGGGCGCAGACCGCTGAGCATCTCGCTGATCTCGTCGTGGGAGAACATGACGGCGATTCCGCCTGCACGGCGGCTCGAGGCATACGCGACCTTCTTCGCGACAATGCGATCAGTGGAGACCAACCCGTATCGGCTGCTGTTGCCGAGCCAGCTCACCGAGGACGAACGGGCCACCCGGGACGCGCTGCGGCACGAACTGTTCATGCTGCGCGACCGGGCGGCAACCGAACCGGGCCCGATCACCGACGCACCACCGCGACCGCCCGGCGGCTTCTGGCACTTCAACGACGAGAACATCATCACCATCGTGTGCGCCCAGCTGCCGCAGGACCTGTTGGCCGGCTTCAGCTACGCGGATCCGACGAGCCCGGACTACGTTGCCCTCTATACATACGCGGATCTCGACGCGTTGATCGAGTTGTACGGTCATATCCGGATGGTCAACCCGAACAACCAGGTCTACTTCAAGACCGCACCGGAACTCGTCACCGACGACTACACCTCACACCTGGTCCTGCTCGGCGGAGTCGACTGGAACTTCCTCACCCGCGACCTGCTCAAGCGGGTGGAACTGCCGGTCCGTCAGGTCGCCAGGGCCGACGAGCAGGATATCGGCGGCTTCGAGGTGCGGTTGGACAACGGGACGAAGCTGTTCGCGCCACAACTGGACCGGGACGGTCAGCTCGTCGAGGACGTGGGGCACTTCTACCGAGGACGCAACCCGTTCAACGCCAAGCGAACCGTGACCATCTGCAACGGCATGTACGGCCGTGGCACGCTCGGCGTGGTCCGGGCACTGACCGACGCCAGGTTCCGCAATCGCAACGAAACGTTCCTGGCACGACACTTCGACAACGCTCCGGCTTTCAGCATCCTCACCCGTGTCGAGGTGGTGATGGGGCAGGCGTTGACCCCTGACTGGACTCAACCCGACACACGGGTGCACGAGTGGCTGGAGCCCGAAGCATGAATCCCACCGCGTCGACGGGGACCACGAACCACATCCCATCGCACCGCAAACTGGTCACCGACGACGCGGTCGCCCGGTCCGCCGAGATCAACGCGATCATCGTGCCCACCGCGCGGACGGTCGGCTACCTGCGCACCGCGATGGCGTTAGCGCGTGCGCAAGGGTGCATCCTCGTCGCGTTGTGCAGCAAACGCGCATCCGCCGAGGCCGCTTTCAACCTCGCCAAGGACATGGGGACGCAGATACTGGCCGTCGACGTGCCCCGATTGAGCAAGCGGCTGCTGCCGACCTTCCACAGTTCGACGATCCTGCGGCACACCAAGTTCGACCGGCGCACCGACACCAGCACCAAGCGCAACCTCGGACTGCTGCTGGCACTGGTGGCCGGCTGGGAACGGATCCTGTTCCTCGACGACGACATCAGCGTGCCGCGCGTGGAAGACCTCAACGAGGCCGCCGGCCTGCTCGACGGCTACGCCGGCGTGGGACTGTCGATCGGCGGATTCTGGGACAACTCCGTTGTCTGCCACGCCTACCGGGATTCCGGCGGCGAGCAGGACACGTTCATCGGCGGCGGCGCGCTGGCGATCGGGAACAGGTCGTACACCTCGTTCTTTCCCAACATCTACAACGAGGACTGGTTCTTCCTCCTTGACGACAAGGGATTGCGGCCGTCGGCGATGACCGGCCAGGTCATCCAGAAGCCGTACGACCCCTATCGGGACGGGGAACGCGCCCGCTCCGAGGAGTTCGGCGACACTCTGGCCGAAGGGCTTTTCAGCCTGCTGACCACCGGCAAGGACCTGACCGACGCGACCGACGCGTACTGGCGTGTGTTCCTGGACAAGCGCAGGTCTTTCATCGCCGAAGTGCTGGAGATGGCCGAGACGGCGCCGCTCACCGAGGCGGAGCGCAGCCGGATGATCATCGCGTTGAAGGCGGCAGGCGGCCGGAGCATGCTGATCAAACCGGACTTCTGCGTGCGATACCTGGAAGCCTGGCGCGCCGACCGGCGCATCTGGCAGCGGCACGTGGCACAGACCGAACATCGTTATCAGCGCGGTGGTCTGGAGAAACTGCTCGCCGACATCGGTCTCATGCACTGCTATCGCGGAGCGATTTGACCATCATGTAGCAGGTTTCCGGACAGCGCTTGCGTGTGCCATCCGGGAGCCGGAGCTCGTACATGCAGACGACCGGAGGATACGGCCACGTCTCGTACCCGAGCCGCAAGTACAGCCGGTGCGCGTCGAGGTTGTCGATCCGCACAGCGAGTGCGACTCGGTCGTGACCACGTTGTGCCAGAAGCCTTTCCGCCGCCCACACCAGTTGTGTGCCGACAGTCTTGTTGCGGTGTTCTGGATGGACCTCGACGTGGTTGAGCAACGGCACCCCGGGCAAGTGCTCCCGGACCTCGGCTTCGTCGGCACGTTCCAGCCAGAGGTACACGTCCCCGACGGGTTTGTCGTGCAGCCATGCCGTCAGCAGCATGCCGCGGCCGGCGTGCTGCCGAGCCATCCGGTCGACGAAGAAGTCCTCGTCGCCGAACGTGCTGATCAGCACGTCTAAGTCGGCGTCGGTCGCCGTCCTGATCTCGACGTCGCTCATAGGCTCCCCTCCCGCATGGGCGACTGTATGGGGACATCGCACTAGAGTTAGCAGAGATGCGAAAGTGGCGCTGGCACCTGATGGCTCTCGCGGGACTGCTCGCAGTCGCGCTGATCACGGTCTTCGTCGTGGGCGGGGACCAGCAACAACCGCCTGAGCCGGGGTTACGGCCACCGGAGAACGTTCCCAGGGTGTTGGTCGCGATGGGCGACAGCACGATCTCAGGTGAGGGCGCCGGGGACTACGAGCCGGGCACGAACGGCGAAAATGGTGACTGGTGTCACAGGTCACGCAACGCGTCCATCCACAAGACGGGCATGCCCGACGTCGCGGCGACGATCAGCCTGGCGTGCTCCGGTGCGTCCAGCGCACAGGTCGGCCTTGGCGAGGCGAAGCAGTACACCGAACCGTCGCAGGCAGGCAGGCTCGCTGTGCTGGCGCGCCAGCAGCGGGTTGTGGCGGTGGTGGTCGCGGTCGGCGCGAACGATGACCCGTCGTTCGCCAACTCGCTCAACAGCTGCGTCGAGGCGTGGTTCGACACAGGCAAACCGGCGTGCAGCCTTTCACTCGGCCAAGGATGGCAACGCCGGATCGACGCGATGGTCCCGAAGGTGACGAAGGTCCTCGGCGACATCAAGAAGGTCATGGCGGGCGCGGGATATCAGGACAGTGACTACCAGCTCGTGCTGCAGTCGTACGCCTCCCCAATCTCCCCCGATGTGTTGCACAGCCTGCAGGATCTGTCCGGATGTCCGTTCAGGACAGAGGATTTGGAGTGGGTCCGGAACACCGCCGTGCCGACCCTCACGACAGGACTGCGCAAGGCCGCGCAGGACAGCGGCGCCCGTTTCCTTGATCTGTCCCGCGCGGGCAATGGCCGGGAGGCGTGTTCGTCGACCGACCCGAACAGGGAATGGTTCCGCCGCTTGGCCGTGCAGTGGACTGACCTGCGCGCACAGGAACGAGCGACTCACGCGTTGCAGGAGTCCTTCCACCCCAACGCCGCCGGTTACGAGCAGATCGGCCGGTGTCTCGGCGAATTCCTTGCCATCGGGGGTCGTTCGGCGAGCTGCCTGGCCGGACCGGACGGCAACCTGCACGCGGCACCGACCGTCGGTTCATGATTGCTCAGGCTGTGGTTTCCTTCTGCCGCCTGCCTTTGATGTGGTTGAACAGCAGGTTCAGCACGACCGCGGACAGTGCGCCCGCGCTGATCCCCGACTCCATGATGGTGCGGAACCAGTTGGGGAAGTGCTCGTAGATGTTCGGCACGGCGGTCGGGACAAGGCCGACGCCGAGTGAGACCGCGACGACCATCAGGTTGCCGTTGTTGTCGAAGGCGACTTTCGCGAGCATCTTGATGCCGATGGCGGCGACCGTCCCGAACATCACGATGCCTGCCCCGCCGAGCACGGGAGCGGGGATCCGGGCGACGATCTCGCCGAGGATCGGGAACAGACCGAGGATCACCAGGATCCCGCCGCCCACCGCGACGACGAACCTGCTGTACACCTTGGTCAGCCCGACCAGGCCCGCGTTCTGGCCGAAAGCCGTGTACGGGAAGGTGTTGAACACCCCACCGAGCACCGTGGACAGTCCGTCCGCGCGCAGACCGTCGGCCAGTCGCCTGCCGTCGACCGGGCGGCCAGCCATCTCGCCGACAGCGAGGATGTCACCGGTCGTCTCGGTCATGGTGACCAGCATGACGACGATCATCGCGACGATCGCGGCGATGTTGAACGTGGGCAGTCCGAAGTGGAACGGGATGCTGATGCCGAAGATCGGCGCGTCCGACACCCCGGAGAAGTCCGTGAACCCGAACGGGATCGCGACGAGCGTGCCGAGCACGATCCCGACGAGCACCGAGATCCGGCTCAATGCCGGCGGCGCGAACCGTTGCACCACAAGCACAAGCAGCAACACACCGAGCGCCAGCGCGAGGTTGCCGGGAGCGCCGAAGCTCGGCGATCCGACGCCGCCCGCTGCCCAGTTCACCGCCACCGGGATCAACGCCAGGCCGATCACCGTGATCACGGTGCCGGTCACCAGCGGCGGGAAGAACCGCAACAGCTTGCCCCACAACGGTGACAGCAGGATCATCAGCAGCCCGGAGACGATCACCGCGCCGTAGATCGCGGTGATCCCGTCGCTCGTCCCGATGAACACCATCGGTGTGACCGCGGCGAACGTGCAGCCCTGCATCAACGGCAGCCGGACGCCGAAGCGCCAGAAGCCAAGGCACTGGATCAGCGTGGACACGCCCGAGATGAGCAGGTCCGCGTTGATCAGGTAGCCGATGTCCGCTTTGGACATGCCGAGCGCGCTGCCGACGATCAACGGCACGGCGACAGCGCCCGCGTACATCGCCAGCACGTGCTGCAGACCCAGTGCGCCCATCTGCCCGGCAGGCAGCAGCTGGTCCACTGGGTGCGTGGAGCGTTTGATACCGAACACTGACGCATCCTCCCAGGACAGACCCCGGTTGGGGAATTGCCAGTGTGGTTAACGCCTTGTTGCTTCGTCTCGCCCTAAAGGGCCGGTGGACGGCCCTCGTAGGGTGTCGAGAGGACGACAGTGGTGCGTGTGGACACCTTCGCGGCCTCGCGCACCTGGCGCAGCAGGTCTTCCAGATCGGCGGGCGAGCCGACCCGGACGAGCAGGACGTACGATTCGTCGCCGGCGACCGAATAGCACGATTCGATCGCCGTGATGTGCGCGAGCCGTTGTGGATAGTCGTCCGGCGCGGCCGGGTCGATCGGTGTCAAGGAGATCAACGCCGTCAGCGGCAGGCCGATCGAGTCGGCGTCCAGCCGTGCGGTGTACCCACGGATCACGCCACGCTGCTCGAGCCGTCTCACCCGCTGGTGGACGGCCGACACGCTCAGGCCGACGCGTTCGGCGAGGTCGGTGAAGCTGCACCGGCCGTCGGCGGCCAGTTCTCGCACGATCGCCTGGTCGAGCGGCTCCAGTTGACTGGGTGTACTCACTCGCCGAGCACCACCAGTTCGTGTGGCCGGTTGTTCAGCGACTCGACGCCGTCTTCGGTGCACACGACGATGTCCTCGATCCGCGCGCCCCAACGGCCGGACTGGTAGATGCCCGGCTCGACACTGAACGCCATGCCCGGTTCGAGCGGCAGCTCGTTGCCCTCGACGATGTACGGCTCCTCGTGCACGTCCAACCCGATGCCGTGACCCGTGCGGTGGATGAAGTACTCGCCGAAGCCCGCGTCCTCGATCACCTTGCGCGCGGCGCGGTCCACGTCCTGCGCCGTCACGCCAGGCCGGACAGCGTCCACAGCGGCCTGCTGGGCCTGCTGCAGCACGGCGTAGGTCTTGGCGACGTCCTCGTCGCGCGGGGTGCCGATGGCGTACGTGCGGGTCGAGTCGGAGTTGTAGCCCTCGGCGACCGGGCCGCCGATGTCGATCACGACCACGTCGCCCTGCTCGACCACGCGGTCGGACGCGCCGTGGTGCGGGCTGGCGCCGTTCGGGCCGGAGCCGACGATCACGAACTCGGCGACCGCGTGGCCTTCCTCGAGGATCGCGGCGGCGATGTCGGCAGCCACCTCGTTCTCGGTACGACCGGCCCGCAGGAACTCGCCCATCCGGGCGTGCACGCGGTCGATCGCGGCGCCCGCCTGGCGCAGCGAGTCGATCTCACTGGCGTCCTTGCGCATCCGCAGCTCGCGGATGACCGGCCCGGCCAGCTGCTGCTCGACGCCGGACAGCGCGTCGCGCAGGCCGAGCACGTGCAGCGCCGGGGTGAAGTCGCTGACTGCGACCCGCTTGGCCGACTTGACCAGTCCGGCGGCCAGCGCGGCCGGGTCTTCGCCGTCCACCCAGGTGGCGGCCTGCACGCCGAGCTCGTCGACCAGCACGGACTCGTAGCCCGGCAGTTCCAGCTTGGGCACGACCAGCGTCGGGTTTCCCGACACGGGCAGCACGAGGCAGGTCAGCCGCTCGAACGACCCGCCGACCGCACCGATCAGGTAGCGCAGGTCGGACCCTGGCGTGACGAACAGGGCGTCAAAGCCCGCCTTCTCCGCCGCGGCGGCGGCGCGCTCCAGTCGGCTGCGAAGGATCTCGGGTGCGGGCACAGGTGCGGCGGTGGACGACATGAGCCAGAGCCTAAACCGCGACTGGTTGTCGTGTGGGTGCTGGGAGCCTGTGATCGTCCATCTGTCGCCATACGCGGAACGCCACCGGGCACAAAGTTGTCACCGCGTACACGGCGGCGAACGCCAGCAACGTCGCTTCGAGCCCGATCCCGTCGAGCAGCACGCCCGCTGCCAGCGCGCCGACCGGCATCATCGCCAGCACGCCCGCCTCCCCCGCGCCGAGCACGCGAGCCCGTAGGTGCGGCGGGATACGGTCGAGTTCGACGGTGACCAGAAGGGGGTTCAGGCTGCCCGCGGCGAGCCCGCACGCGAAGAACCCGAACAGCAGCAACGGCACTGACGGTTCCACCCACAGCAGCAGGAACCTCGGCGCTCCAGCAAGCAACGCACAGACGGCGAACGTGTTCCACCTGCCCCAGCGCGCGCCCCACCAGCCGTACATGACACTGCCCGCGGCGGCGCCGAGTCCGAACACGCCCATCAGTTCGCCGAGCAGTACGGGGCTGCGCATTACGTGCGCGGCGAACGCGGGCTGCAGGACCGCGTTCATGCCGGCGTCGAGTGCGTTCATCATCGTGACCGTGCCGATGATCGCGAGGATCAGCCGGTCGCGGCGGACGTAGCGCAGACCTGTGGCCAGCCAGCCGAAGTACCCGCCGGGCTCGGTCAGCATCGCTTCCTCGTCGACCCGGACACACAGGCCGATCAACAGCGCGGCGACGAGGAAGGTGGCCGCGTCGAGCAGCAGTACGCCGGGTGCGCCGATGACCATGATCATCGTTCCGGCGAGCGGCGCGCCGAGCGTCCGGCCGATTCGGACCATGGCGTCGGCGGAACCTGAGCCTCTTTCGAGTGTGGTGCCCGCCAAGGTGATCACGCCCGGCAGGAGCACTCGTTTGGCGGTGTCGCCTGGCGCCCGCGTCAACCCGGCGAGTCCGGCTAGGACAGTCAGCAGGGGCAGTGACAGCCCGGTGGTGGCGTCAGCGAGCGGGATCGCGCCCACCGCCACCACCGCGGCGAGGTCGGCGAGCACGCTGATGCCACGTGCGCCGATCCGGTCGATGACCGGTCCGGACAGAATGGACGACGCGAGGAGACCGACCGTCTCCGCCGCCGTCACCACACCGGTCTGGACGCCGCTTCCCGTGGTCTGCAAGACGAACCACGGGATCGCGAGCAGTGTCATGACCGATCCGGCATGCGAGATTCCGAACGCGCCAAGCAAGGCAAGCAGCGGCAGGCGCCGTCTCATTTCCCTCCTTCTGGACCAACGTCCCACTGCACCACGGCGCTCGGTGTTCGGCAATGGTCTTTTGTCATGCGAAGATGGGTTACAGAAACCTTGAAAAGGTTTACCGCTTGATCGGGAGGTGCGATGACCCGGAAGTCGCCCGAGCAGCTGCGCAGCAGGCGTTGGTACGGCGGCGAAGGGCTGCGTTCGTTCAGCCACCGAACCAGGACAAGGCAATTGGGCATCGGCGCGGACGAGCACATGGGCAAGCCGGTGATCGGCATCGTGAACACCTGGAGCGAGATCAACCCGTGCCACCTGCATCTGCGGGAGCGAGCCGAAGCGGTCAAACGGGGAGTGTGGCAGGCAGGCGGCTACCCGATCGAGCTACCCGCGAGCGCGTTGTGCGGTGAGACGTTCCAGAAGCCGACCGCCATGCTGTACCGCAACCTGCTCGCGATGGAAGTCGAGGAACTGCTTCGCTCGTACCCGGTTGACGGCGCGGTGCTGATGGGCGGCTGCGACAAAACCACCCCCGCGCTGCTGATGGGCGCGACGTCCGCCGGACTGCCGTCGATCTTCGTTCCGGCCGGGCCGATGCTGCGCGGGCATTGGCGCGGCAAGACTCTGGGCAGCGGCAGCGACATGTGGCGGGCGTGGGACGACAAGCGCGCCGGCCTGGTGGACGACCGTCAACTGGCGGAACTGGAGGAAGGCCTGGCCCGCTCCCCCGGTCACTGCATGACGATGGGCACCGCCTCGACCATGACGTCCGTGGCCGAGACGCTTGGCATGACGTTGCCCGGCGCGGCGTCCATTCCGGCCGTCGACTCGGCACACTCCCGGATGGCCGCGGCGAGTGGTGCCCGGATCGTGGACATGGTGTGGGAGGACCTGACCCCGGCGAAGATCATGACGGCCGAGGCCTTTTCGGACGCGGTGGTGACCGTGCTCGGCCTCGGCGGGTCGACAAACGCCGTCATCCACCTGGTCGCGATGGCCCGCAGGGCGGGCGTCCCACTGTCGCTTTCGGACTTCGACCGGCCGGTGCCGGTATTGGCCGACATCCAGCCCGGCGGCCGGTTCCTGATGGAGGACTTCTACTACGCGGGCGGCCTGCGTGCGCTGCTGGCACAACTCAAGCCGTGGCTGCACGTGTCGCGTCCAGTGGCGTCCGGCGGGACGCTCGACGACGGCCTCGCCGACGCGTCGGTGCACGACCCCGAAGTGATCCGGCCACTGGACAACCCGCTGGCCGCGGAAGGAGGCCTCGCGGTTCTGCACGGAAACCTGGCCCCGTCCGGCGCGGTGATCAAACCGATCGCCGCCGACCCGTCCTTGTTACGGCACACAGGTCCGGCGGTCGTGTTCGACTCGTACGCCGAGATGCAACGCACCATCGACACGGTGCCCGTCACGGCCTCGTCGGTGCTGGTGCTGCGCGGCACCGGGCCACTCGGCGGGCCGGGCATGCCGGAACACGGCATGCTGCCGATCCCGAAAAGCCTGCTCCAGCAAGGAGTCCGGGACATGGTCCGGATCTCCGACGCCCGGATGAGCGGCACCAGCTTCGGTACGTGCGTACTGCACGTGGCACCCGAGTCCCACGTCGGCGGGCCGCTCGCGCTGGTCCGCACCGGCGACATGATCACCCTGGACGTGCCCGGCCGTGAACTGCGGCTCGAGGTCTCCGACGACGAACTCGACCGACGCCGCGCGCAGTGGTCGCCGCCGGAAACGCGGTTCCTGCGCGGCTACGCGGCCCTGCACGCCCAGCACATCACCCAGGCCGACGAGGGCTGCGACTTCGATTTCCTGGCCGCACCAGGCGAAAATCCGGAGCCTGACGCGACATGAGTAGTTATACGCTGGGCGCCCGTGCCCGGCGCCGATAGTGTCCTTTCCCAGAAGGAGTGGCCCGTCGCACCGGGGGGCACGGCGGGCCATTTCTCTGCTCAGCAGACCGTCCGGTACTCGACATCCGGGACGTACCGAGCCCATTCGTCGGCAGTGAGATCACGCTTCACCTTGTCGCACAAGGACTTGACGACGTCGACCGTGTAGCCGACGTCCCACATGCGGACCATGGTGTCCTCGCCACCGGAAGCCAGCGACCGTCCGTCCGGGCTGAACTTCACCGACCGCACCGGCCGGGAATGCCCCAGAATCGGGTCGCTGACCTGCTCGCGAGTGGCGACATCCCACAGCCGCACGGAGTTGTCGCCGCTCCCGCTGGCCAGCAGTCTGCCATCCGGGCTGAACGCGACTGAGGCCATCAGCACAAAGTACCGCGAGTCGGCGAGGGCCTCCTCGATGGACTGGCCGAGGTTGCTGCCCGCAGGCACGCTCGTGTGGTCACGGAAGATCCGCCTGGGACTCCGCCGGTACCACGGGACGGTCAGGCGCTGCAGACCACGCTGAACCGCAGGCGCGAGCCGTGGGCCATCTGTCTGGTAGCTATAGGAAATAAACGCGTCGTAGCGGCGCTCGTCGCCTGGCATGCGGCACGGTAGCAGCGGCCACATGGAGTAACGCGACAGGTTTCCTGTTGCCAGTCGTCCGGTCAGCCACCGATGCCCCAGTCGCGCAGGATCTTGCCGACTTCGGCGCGTTCGGCCTCGGGCAGTTCACTGATCGGCGGCCGGACGTCCCTGCGACACATTTCCAGCTGTGCCAACGCTTCCTTGACCGCGGAAACGTTGTACGCGTTGCCGTGCCGTGCCCGCAGGTCCTCGAATGGCTTCAGTTTGCGCCACAACTGCATCGCCGAACCTGGGTTGCCCGCGTCCAACTGGTCGAACAACTGCAGCGACAACTCGGGCGCGACGTTGCCGAGGCCGGTGGTGAAGCCTTCCGCGCCCGCGACCCAGAAGAACGGTGCCCATGACTCAGCCAGGCCACACACCCAGACCAGCCGCTCCGCGCCACCGAACGCCGTCTGCGTGATGATGTCGGCGAACGCGATCGCGTCGGGCACCGCGTACTTCACGCCCGCGACATTCGGGCACTCGACCGCCAACCGGTGCACGGCCGACGGGCCGATGTGGGGGCTACGCAGGTAGCACACCACGCCCAATGACGGCACCGCGTCGGCGATCGCGCGGTGGTACTCGACCCAACCGTCTTCTGACATGTACGGGTGGACGGGCTGGTGCACCATGACCGCCTCGGCGCCGGCATCATGTGCCGCCTTGGCCATACGGATCGCACGGTCGAGTTCATGGCCAACCCCGGCGACCACGAGAGCGCGGCCCTTGACCGTCTCGACGGTGACGGCGAGCGCGGTGTCCAGCTCGTCGGGGGTCAGTGAATAGAACTCGCTGGTGTTGCCGTTCGGCGTGACCGCGCCGATTCCGGCGGTCACCGCGTGGTCGAGGACACGGGCGTAGTCGTCCGTCGCCACCCCGCCGTTCTCGTCGAAGGGCGTCGCGTTGATCAACACTACCGAGCGGAGCGCGTCCATGCCTCTTCCCTTCCAGCCCGAAAGGATGTAAACGTTTTCGTTATGTTTCCATCCGTGAGGCCGGGAGGTCAACGCGCCGCACGTCGGAACCGCCGCGCCGACGGCCCGGTACCGGTCCCGCGTTACATCGGCCGGTACGATTCCCGCAAAGCGACGAGTGGAGGTGTGCCCGGTGGCGGTTACCATCCGCGACGTCGCACGGGAAGCTCAAGTTTCCGTTGCCACGGTCTCGCGTGCGTTGTCCTCGCCCGATCTGGTCCGGCCCGCGACACGTGACCGTGTCCTCAACGCCGCCAGCCAGCTCGGCTACCAGCCAAACCGCGCCGCTCGCGGCCTGATCACCGGCCGGACCGGCAACCTCGGCATCGTCGTGCCGGACCTGAACAACCCGTTCTTCACCGGCGTGCTCAAGGGCGTGCAGGCGCGGGCCCGCCAGGCCGACTACGCGGTGTTCGTCGCGGACAGCGACGAAGACCGCGCCACCGAAGAGCAGCTGGTGCGCGCGATGGCCAAGCAAGTCGACGGCGTGATCGTCTGTTCGCCCGGCATCGACGACACACAGCTCTACGAGGCCGCGGGCATCACGTCGCTGGTGATGCTGAACCGGCGGCTGCGGGGCGTGCCCGCCGCGTTGATGAACAGCGCCTCGGGCATGCGGCAGATCGTCGACCACCTCGTCGCGTTGGGACACCGCAAGCTCGTGTACCTCAACGGGCCTCGGACGTCCTGGTCCAACAAGGAGCGTCGGCGCGGCCTGCGGCTGGCGACCCAGCAGCACGGCGTCGAGCTGATCGAGCTCGGGCCGTTCCCGCCGCGCTACGAAGGCGGCCTGCAGGCGTGTGACCTGGCCTTGGCAGCCAAGCCGACGGCGATCATGGCGTACAACGACATCATGGCCTTGGGTGTGCTCGCCCGGTTGCGTGACCGCGGGGTCAGCGTGCCGGAGGACGTCAGCGTGACGGGCTTTGACGACCTGATGTTCGCCGAGCTCTGCTCGCCACCGCTGACCACTGTGGCCATGCCGCTGGCGCCCGCCGGGACGCTCGCGGTGGACCTGCTGCTCGACGGCCTCAACTCAGGGCAGGCCGAGGTGCGTCACGTCGATCTCGACACGCAACTCATCGTCCGCGCCACAACGTCGCCACCACCGGCCTAGGCTGCACGCGTGACCCTCGCGTTGCTTGATTCCGCCAGTCTGTACTTCCGCGCGTTCTACGCCCTGCCCGACTCGATGCGGGCGCCCGACGGCACCGCGGTGAACGCCGTGCGCGGCTTCGCCGACACCATCGCCCGCATCATCACCGACCGCAGGCCGACGCGCCTGGTGGCGTGCCTGGACGCGGACTGGCGGCCCGCGTTCCGCGTCGAGGCGTTGCCGACCTACAAGGCACACCGCGTGGCCGAGGAAGGCGACGGCCTGGAAGAGGAAGTGCCCGACCTGCTCTCGCCGCAGATCCCGATCATCCTCGACCTGCTCGACGCGGTCGGCCTGTGCACAGCCGAAGCGGTGGGCTACGAGGCCGACGACGTGATGGGGGCGCTGACGCACCGCGAGACGGTCGACCCGGTCGAGGTCATCACCGGCGACCGGGACATGTTCCAGGTCGTGCGGTACTCCCCCACGCCCGCCACAGTCTGGTACGTCGGCAGCGGCTGGAACAAAGCCGTCGTGATCGGCCCGGCCGAGCTGGCCGAGAAGTACGACCTGCCGACCGAGGACACCGGCCCGCGCTACGCCGACATGGCCGTGTTGCGTGGCGACCCTTCGGACGGTTTGCCTGGTGTGCCGGGAATCGGCGAGAAGACCGCGGCCAAGCTGATCCGGGAGTTCGGTTCGCTGCAAGAACTGCTCGCCGGCGCCGAGGCCGGGGACAAGCGGATTCCCAAGCGTGCCCAAGCAAATCTGGTCGCGTCCGCCGAGTACCTCGCCGCCGCTCCCACGGTGGTCGCGGTGGCGGTGGACGCTCCGGTCGTGCTCGACCGGGACGACAAGCTGCCCGCCGCGCCCGCGGACCTCGACCGGGTCATGGCGCTGAAGGAGCGCTGGGACCTGGGTAACTCAGTCGACCGGCTGGTCAAGGCGATCACCGGGTAATCGGGGACGCGTTTGGAGGAAAAACGGGCAGCGCCCCGATTCGGCGCGGACTGCCGGCGGATCCTGAAAGCGTGAACGGTCGTGGTGTGATCGAGGCGGCGTTCGACGTCCTCGACCATGTCCGTGCGCTGGAGCCGGTCCGGGCACACGAAGGTGGACTGCCCATTGTGGACGCGGGCGGCGTGTTGGCGAATCTCAGTTGTGTGACTGTGCCGGTGTCCTTGCCGGGACAGGGAACGGCGGCGGCGTACATAGTCTGCGGACATGACCAGTTTCGATGTGGTGTTCATCGGCGCCGGGCACAACGCGCTGGTGGCGGCGGCGTACCTGGCCAAGGCAGGCCGCAGCGTGTGCCTGCTGGAGCAAGGCGATCGGCCAGGCGGGCTCGTGCGCAGCGAGGAGTCACGCTGCCCGGATTCGTGCACGACACGTACTCGGCGCTGCACCCGGTCCTGGTCGGATCACCCGTCTTCGCCGAACTGGGCACGGAACTCGGCAAGCACGGCCTGCGATATGTCCAAGGTGGAACAGCCACCGCCATGTCCTTTCCGGACATCTCGAGTCGGTGATGCCGCTGCTCAGCATGGACCTGACCACGCCGCAGGCCGATGGTCTGATGCAGGCGCTCAATCAGGACACTGGGGCTGTCCAGCGCGCCGGACACCTCGTCCAGCACGGACTCGGGCAGGCCCAGTGTCAGCGGCGCCTCGGGCCGCGCGGTTGCGAAACTGCTGACAGACTGATTTTCCCGGCACGGCCGTGGGAAGATCGCGGACCATGACACGCAAACCACTGGTGGTTCTCGGAATTCTCGGGTTGGCGGCCTGGGGCGAGTTCGTGCACTGGCGGGCCAGTCGTGCTCACGCGCACGAGCGTCTGCCTGCTCGTTCTGAAGCGGTGGTGGTGCTGGGATACCGCAACGCCCGCGGTGATCGTGCGAACGCGCTGAACCGGTGGCGGGTGCGAGCGGCGTTGCGTTCGATCGATCCCACCTTGGCCAGCTCGATCTTGGTCTGCTCCGGCGCGAGCGGCTCGGCTTCGGTATCCGAGGCGGCGCTGCTCGCGTGTTACGCGGTGGAACGCGGCTTCACCGGCACGGTGAAGCTCGACGAAGAGTCGCGAAGCACCTGGCAGAACGTGGAAAACGTGATCCCGCTGATCGAGGATGCCGACCAGATCAAGTTCGTGTCGAATCCGCTGCATGCCCAGAAAGCACGGCTTTACCTGCGGCACCAACGTCCCGACCTCGCCGACCGCCTGGTGCGCGCCGCCGACTACCGACTCGGCGAGGCATGGCCGATCAAACCGTTGTTCGCGCTATATGGCCTGCGAGACCTCGCCCGCAGCGAGCGCAGCCTCGCCGGAAAACGCCAGCTGAGGGCTAGAGCAACACCGTCGGAGTGATGACGGTCCGGTTGGGCGGGCCGTCGAAATGGATGACGATCTGCGTCGTGCCGCGCGGCACGCGATCAAGCACGAACCGGCCGTCCTCGTCCGAGGTTGTGTCGTGGGAACCGTGGCCGGCGACACGCACCTCGACGGAATGCTGGCCTGGCGGCACGAGCCAGCCGTCGATCTGGTTGTTCTCGCCGACCGTGGTCAGGTTGATCATCACCATCAGGTTGTCGACGGTGAACGTGATGGTCCCGTGGCTGTCGCCGCCGCCTCGCACACCCGCCAAGGCGTCCGCGCGCTCCCAGCGGGCCACCTCCACGTCGAGGTCTTCCAGCTCGATGGCGAACTGCACCCGTTCGATCAGGCCGGCCGGCGGCGGGTCGAACTCGTCGATCATCCGGTCAAGGGCCGCGAGCAAGGTCTCGTCGTCGGGATGCGCGTGGCCGCCCGCGTTGGTCTTCGTCATCCCCCGCCCCCTTTGGCGTCCAAGAGCTCCCTCAGCGTGGTCAGGCACCGTCCCCTGGTCGGGCCTATGCTCCCGCGCTTCATGTGCAAGGCCTCGGCGACCAGACGATATTCGCTACGGCCCGCCAGCACTGTCAGCCGGAGCAGCTCCTGGCACTTCTCCGGCAACTCGCTGAACGCGCGCCAGAGTCTCGTGTCACGGTCCGCGCGCAGCGCCTCGTCCTCGGGCTGCGGCTGCGTGCTCGTCAGCTGCTCGGCCATCTCGTCGGTGAGCGGCAAGTCGTTCGCGCCCTTGGTACGCACCCGCTGCGCTTCCCGGCGAGTCGTGGTGATCAGCCAGCTGGCCAGTGCTTTCGGCTCGGCCAGCGAGTCGAGGTGGCTGAACAGTGCGAGCCAGACCGTCTGTACGACGTCCTCGGCGAGAGTGCGGTCGAGACCGTTGCCGCGTGCGACGTGCCAGACCAACGGCGTGAGGTCGGTGACCAGGGTCGACCGCGCGACCCGGTTACCGGCTCTGGCGGCGCGCATACATGCCGCATACCGTTCCGCGCCTTGCAAGCCCTCCCACGGAGGATCGTCGCCTGTGGTTCGAACGCTGGTCACCACTCCGCCCCTCGCCAACCGCTGTCCAACTGCCATCGGACGCGCGCGAATTTCGCACCACCGACGGCAGCACCCAATGGACCTTAATGGGCCAGCGTTGTCAAGAACCGGGGAATGGCGAACCGTCGCCTCATCCCTTGATGGCGACGCCCGCGTAAAGGTTGGAGCGCGAGGCGTCCGCGACGTCGCTCGCCCGGTCGGGACGCCACTCTGGCGTGTAGACCAGACCCGGCTCGACCAGGGTGAAGTCGCCGAACATACGCAGGATCTCCTCGTAGGTACGCGGGAAGATCGGATCACGGCTGTTCTTGAACACCTCGATCGCCGCACGCATGCCTTCGGGAGCGTTGTCCCAGGTGAACGCGGACAGCGCGAAGTAGCTACCGGGGGCCAGCTCGGCGCGGAACCGCTCGGCGATCGCCCACGGGTCGTCGGCGTCCGGGACGAACTGCACGACCCCGACCATCAGCAGGCCAACTGGCTGCGAGAAGTCGATCAGCCGCCGGACGTGCTCGTTGGCGAAGATGACGTCGGGCTCCCGCATGTCCGCCTCGATCGCGGCGGCGTTGGGGTTGTCACGCAGCATCAGCTCACTGTGCGCGACGGCGACCGACTCGTTGTCCACGTACACCACGCGGGCCGCGGGGTTGAGCTTCTGCGCCACCTCGTGCACGTTGCCCACGGTCGGGATGCCCGAACCCAGGTCAAGGAACTGGGTGATGCCCTCACTGATCATGTAGCGCACGACGCGGTCGAGGTATTGCCTGTTCAACCGGGCCATGTCCCGGGCGGGCAGCACCTTCAGCAGGTTCTCCGCGAGCGCCCGGTCGGCGCTGAAGTTGTGCCCGCCGCCGAGCAGGTAGTCGTAGACACGTGCCGCGCTGGGCACTTCCTCGTCAATGCCGGTCGGTACCCATTCGGTCATCGCGTCGGTCACGCCTGAACCCCACCCCTTGCTCGTCGACTGCCGTCGGAGTCAGGGTAACGGCGTACTCGCGAGTTGAAACCAACCGGAGTTGGGATTAACACGATCGCGCTACGTGAGCGTAGAAATAGCGCAAACGAATCAGAAGTTGGTGCCGCACCACGGGATCGAATCGGGCTCGAACAACCTGTCGGCACGGGCCAGCGCCGCGTGGTCGCCCACCCGGATCCGGCCGGCCGCCGCGAGATCCGACGGCCGCCACGCACCGAAGTACAGCATTCCGAGCGTGTCGGCATCCAGCGTCAGCTCGGCCTGCGCCGTTGCCTTGGTGACGCCCTCACGGGAAACCAGATATGACCCCGAATTCTCCGGCAGGAAGGCGTCGTTCACTGCTACGACAACAGGATCAGCGTCACCATACGTCCGTGCCGACAGTGCCGCCGGGACGTTAACGAGGCGAACCCACACGTCGTCGTCGATGTTGCGCGTGATGCACGAGCGAGGGTTCTCCAGCAGCAGCTCGACCGGTTCGTCGACCGGACGTGCATGCGCGTGGATCTCCCTGACCAGGTCGATCTCGATGAGAAATCGCCACAAGTCGTTGCGTGCCGCCTGATTCGCGCCGACGAGGTCGAAAACCTCCAGTGTGGCGCCGTAATCGTCGGCGACGTATCTGTCGTTGCCTTTCGCCTTGTAGATCACGTATCCGTCGTCGCCATCCGGACCAGAGTGCACGGCGACCAGATACGGTTCGTCACCGCGCGTCGGATCCTCGAACTGGACGGTCCACCAGTCGCGGCCACGGGCCATCATTCCCGTGCGGTACAAGCCGATCCGCTCGTACAGCGGCGCGGTCTGCTCGATCGCTTCGGCCGAGCTGAGCATCCGCACGCGCCCCGATCGCGGTACGCCTGCCCGTATCCGCGGTTTGATCAGGTGGATCTCCCGTGCGCGAGTGCCGATCCCGTAGCCGAACCTGCCGTAGATCCCGGATTCGCTGGCGTGCAAAGTGGACAGCACATGGCCGTTGGCCTTCGCGTCGGCGAGCTGGAATCGCATCAGCTCAGTCATAACGCCACGCCTGCGGTAGTCAGCACGGACACCCACTCGCGCGAGACCGCCCATCAGCACAGTGTTTCCACCGGGTACGGCCATCGCCGAGTCATAGACGTACGCGGAGCCAACGGCCACACCGTCGGCGATCGCACCGAAGTAACGCTTAGGCGCGTAGGTCTTCCTCACCGACTCCCAGTCCGAATCGGACATCGGCGGGGAGTGCAGTGCCACGCGCAGCAACGAATGCGCCGCCCGCAGCTCGGTGTCCTCGGTCAGTACCCGAACAGCGAAGTCGGCCATGACAGCGGATGATGTCATGGCCGACTTCGCGAGTTCGACCGATTTTCTACTTGGGCTGGCTGACTTCGTACTCGGCCTTGTCCTCGGACTTCACCGTGATGGTCACCTTGCGGTCGTCACCGTCGACCTTCAAGGTGCACTCGAAGGTGTTACCGACCTTGACCTCCTGGTCGGCCGGGCACACCACGTCGGTGGCCTTGTCGCCGTACCGCTCGTCGAGGATCTTCACGACACCCTGCTGGACCGCGTTCTTGTCCAGGACCTTCGTCATGAAGAAGCCCGGGGTCACGAACCCGAGCACGCCGAGCGCGGCGACCACGAGCACCACGACACCGACGATCACCCACAGCATCGCGCCGGACTTCTTCTTCGGCGGCTCCTGGCCGGGGTACTGCGGCTGTTGTCCATAGCCGCCGTACGGCTGCTGCGGTTGCTGACCGTAACCCGGGTACTGCTGCTGTTGTTGTGGCTGGCCGTACGGCTGCTGTGCCGGGAAGCCACCACTGCCCGGCGTGTTGGGGTCATGCGGCTGGCCGTAGGGCGACTGCTCCTGCGGCTGGCCATACGGCGCCGTTGGTTGCTGCTGCTGGGGGTAGCCACCGTACTGCGGCTGGCCCGGCTGCTGGGGGTATCCCCCTGGCTGTTGGGCCGGGAAGCCGCCCGACGGTGGGCCGTAGGGTTGCTGAGGTTGCTGCCCCCACTGCTGCGGATCGTTCCCGCCGGGCCCGTACGGGCTGCTCATGCTTTGCCTCCGGTGTCCTTATGCAGCCATTCCGCGCGATCCAACCACAGGTCGTGGTGATTTCCCCACTCGACCCGGCAAGCTTGTCCGAGCCGTGGCCCAACACACGTCATGTCGTCCCGGCGGCTACTACGCCGCGTCGGATGTCGGACACGGCCTGTGCGGCAGTCGCCCCGAGGTCGGAATCGCCGCCGACGACGTCCTTGATCTGGTCGAGCAAGTCGATCACCTGGCGGCACCAGCGCACGAAGTCGCCCGCGGTGAGCTCCGCGCCCGCCGATTCCGCCGCGGTCAGTACCCGCTCCAGCGATTCGCCCCGCGCCCAGCGGTACACCGGCCACGCGAAGCCGGCGTCCGGCTGACGGGTGCGCTCCAGCTTGTGCCGTCGCTCGTCCTCGTTCAGCCCTGCCCACAACTGCGCGGTCTGCGCCAGCGCATCGGTCACCGCGCCTTGCGGCACCCTTGCCTCGAACGGCGAGTCGCGGCGGGCTTCGAAGACCAGTGCGGACACGACCGCGGCGAGCTCGGCCGGGTTGAGGCCCTCCCATACGCCGTGCCGCAGGCATTCCGCGGCCAGCAGGTCGGACTCGCCGTAGAGCCGGGCCAGTCTGCGGCCGTGCGCGGTGACTTCCTCATGACCGTTGCCTGCCAGGTAGTCCCGCTCGGTGAGCAGTTTGCGGATCCGGTCGAAGCTGCGGGCCAGCGAGTGCGTTGTCGCGGCCACTTTTTGTTCCAGCTGCTGGGTTTCCGCCTTGAGCCGGTGGTAGCGCTCGGCCCAGCGCGCGTGGCTTTCCCTGTCCTGGCAACCATGACACGGGTGTGCGCGCAGCGCCCTGCGCAACGCGGCCAAGTCCGCGTCGTCATCTGGCCCCGACCGGCGCTTGCCCCGAGCCGGTGCGCTGATTCCCGTGCTGCGCAACGTGGACGCGAGGTCACGCCGGGATCGTGGTGAGCGGATGTCGACCTGTTTGGGCAGCCGGATCCGGCCGAGCGACTCGACCGGGTGCGGGAAGTCGGTGACCGACAGCCGCCCGGCCCACCGGTCCTCGGTGATCACCAGCGGCCGTGGCTCGCCCATCGGGTCGAGACCCGGGTCGATCACGATCGCCAGCCCGGACCGGCGGCCGCTGGGCACGGCGATCACGTCGCCCTTGCGCAGCCGCTCAAGCGACGCGGCCGCTTCGGCCCGGCGCGCCGAGGAGTTCTGCCTGGCCAGCGACTTCTCTCGGTCGGTGAGCTTGCGGCGCAGCTCGGCGTACTCGGTGAAGTCGCCGAGGTGGCACGTCATCGACTCGGCGTACCCCTCGAGGGCTTCGCGGTTGCGCTCGATCCGCCGGGACACGCCGACCACCGACCGGTCGGCCTGGAACTGGGCGAAAGACTGCTCCAGCAGGCCGCGTGCGGCCTCGGAGCCCAACCGGGCGACCAGGTTGACCGCCATGTTGTAGCCGGGCTTGAACGACGATTTGAGGGGATAAGTCCGGGTCGACGCGAGCCCGGCGACCTGCTTGGGGTCCACACCCGGCTGCCACAGCACGACCGCGTGGCCCTCGATGTCGATCCCCCGGCGCCCGGCACGGCCGGTGAGCTGGGTGTACTCCCCTGCCGTGAGGTCGACGTGCGCCTCACCGTTGTACTTCACGAGCCGTTCGAGCACGACCGTCCGCGCGGGCATGTTGATGCCCAGTGCCAGGGTCTCGGTCGCGAACACGACCTTGACCAAGCCACGGACGAACAGCTCCTCGACGGTCTCCTTGAACGCGGGCAGCAGACCGGCGTGGTGGCTGGCGAACCCACGCTCCAACGCGTCGCGCCATTCCCAGTACCCGAGCACCCCGAGGTCGCCCTCGGGCAGGTCACGGGTCCTGGCGTTGACGATCCGGCGGATCTCGGTGACCTCGGCGTCGGAATTGAGCCGCACTCCGGACCGCGCGCATTGCATGACGGCCGCGTCGCAGCCCGCGCGGCTGAACACGAACACGATCGCGGGCAGCAGCCCGGCCGCGTCCAGCCGCTGGGTCATGTCGATCCGCGACGGCGGCTTGAACCGGCTCCGGTTGATCGGCGGACGCCGCTTGCCCCGGCCGACCGGCTGCCACGCGTGCATCCGCGTGGTCTCCTCGATCCGGCGGATCAGGTGCGGGTTGATCCGCGCTTCGCCCTGCGGGTCCTCACCGACGAACAGGTCCATCATCCGCGGGCCGACCATCATGTGCTGCCACAACGGGACCGGGCGGTGCTCGTCGACCACGACGGTGGTGTCGCCGCGCACCTCGACCAGCCACTCGCCGAACTCCTCGGCGTTGCTGACCGTCGCGGACAGGCTGACCAGCCGGACGTGGTCCGGCAGGTGCAGGATGACCTCCTCCCACACCGCGCCACGGAACCTGTCGGCGAGGTAGTGCACCTCGTCCATGACGACGTACTGCAAGCCTTTGAGCGCGTTGGATCCCGCGTAGAGCATGTTGCGCAGGACCTCGGTCGTCATCACGACGATCGGCGCGTCGCCGTTGACCGACGTGTCGCCGGTCAGCAGGCCGACTTTGCCAGCGCCATACCGGGCGACGAGGTCCGCGTGCTTCTGGTTCGACAGCGCCTTGATGGGCGTTGTGTAGAAGCACTTGCGGCCCTCGGCCAACGCGAGATGCACGGCGAACTCGCCGACCACGGTCTTGCCCGCGCCGGTCGGGGCACAGACGAGCACACCATGCCCGGCTTCGAGCGCCTCGCACGCCTGGACCTGGAACGGATCGAGCTCAAAGGAGAGCACGGAAGTGAATTCGGCCAGCTCGGGGCTTTCTGAGCGGCGCTTGGCCGCCTGAAAAGCCTCAGCCGGCGTACGCGAAGGGCGTGCGGCCACATGTCTACAGTAACGAATACCTACGACAATCGTCGCATCTATTGGTCAAGCGCGTTGACCTGCGACAACGCTGAGCGCGCCGGGCACACAGCGCACGTCGAGGGGCAGTTCGCGGATCCGCTCGCCGTCGGCGTACCCGATCCAGCCGCCGTCGCTGTCGATCGTGATCGACTTCGCCCGCAGCGTGGTCACCGCTGGATGGTCCACGTGCGAGCCGGTCCGCAGGCTGGGCAGAATCCGCACCAGGTCGCGGCGGTGGGCTTTGCCGACGACGGTCACGTCGAACCAGCCGTCGGCCGGGTCGGCGTCCGGGCAGACCGGGATCCCGCCGCCGTAGTAGCGCGTGTTGCCGATCGCGATCGAGTTCGCGTCGAGTTCGAGCGTCTCCGACTCGGTCCGCACGACTAGCCGGGATGACTTCAACGCGGCCAGTTCAGCGACGATCGCGACGTCGTAGCGGCGCGGCCCGCGTGGCCAGCGCAGTCGGTTGACGCG
The DNA here is from genome assembly GCF_900176515.1 of Kibdelosporangium aridum. GTDB lineage: Bacteria > Actinomycetota > Actinomycetes > Mycobacteriales > Pseudonocardiaceae > Kibdelosporangium > Kibdelosporangium aridum. The sequence continues at coordinate 1,070,149 of NZ_FWXV01000001.1, read as the reverse complement.
TTCGTTCACTGCCGAGTCGAAGCCCGCGCACAGCACGGTCGCGAACCAGGCGCCGTTGTCGACTTTGCCCAGGTCCACGCTGCGTTTGTGCCCTGCGGCCAGTGCGGCACCGACCTGTGCCGCCGCTTCGATCGGGTCTTTGGGCAAGTCCAAGGCGCGGGCCAGATCATTGCCTGTACCTGCGGGAACGATCGCCAGCGCGGTTGTCGTTCCGGCGCAGGCTTGGACTCCGGCGTGCGCGGCGCCGTCACCGCCGAGCACCACGACAGCCTCGACCCCGTCGGCCACGAGACGACGCATGACTGCGACGGTTTCGTCAGCCGAAGTCGGAACGTACTGATCGAGGTGGTCGACCGAGTCGCGCAGCGTCGCCGAGACCGTGCCTGCGACACGGGCCGCGGTACCCAGCCCCGATGCTGGGCAGACGACGAGAGCGGCCCGCATTACGTCACATCGTCGTAGCCCGAGGAAGGCTTGTCGGGCGGCGAGGCCGGAGTCGGGCTCGGGCTCGGCTGCTCATCCTCGGCGGGCCGGTTGTCGAGGTTCAACGACGACACCTCGTCGTCGTCGAGCTTGGAGTAGTCCTCTTCGGACCCCAGCTCGCGCCTGGCCTTGCGCCTGTCGTGAATCCGTGCGAACTGCACGGATATCTCGAACAACATGACCATCGCGACCGCGAGAGCGAGCATCGAGAACGGGTCCGTTCCCGGTGTCGCGATCGCGGCGAACACGAACAAGCCGAAGAAGAACCCGCGACGCCAGCGCTTGAGCTTGTCGTACGGCAGCACCCCGGTCTGGTTCAGCATGATGATCACCAGCGGCAGCTCGAAGCTGACGCCGAAGATCAGCAGCATCACCAGGATGAACGAGAAGTAGTCGTCCGCCTTCAGCGCCGTGGTGAACTGCCCGCCACCGAAGCTGACCAGCACGTCCAGGCCCTGCGGCACCACGTAGTAGGCCAGGAAGGCACCGAGCACGAACAGCACGGAGGCGAACAGCACGAAGGTGCGCGCGAACTTGCGCTCCTTGTCGTACAGGCCCGGCGCGACGAACGCCCAGATCTGGTACAGCCACAGCGGGCTGGTCAGCACCGCGCCCGCGCCGAGACCGACCTTCAAGCGCACGAGGAAGCCCTCGAACGGGGTGGTCTGCAGCAGGGTGCACGGATGCTGCGGCAGCCGCATCTCCGGCGGCAGACCGCAGTATGGCGCGATCATGATGTCGCCGAGTGATCCGTTCGGCCAGATGTCCCAGCCCCACCAGATGTAGCCGAAGATGGCTCCAACGGCGAGGAAGGCCATGGCCAGGGTCAGCCGGTGCCTGAGGTCGTACAGGTGATCTCTCAGGCTCATCGTGCCGTCGGGATTCTGCTTGCGGCTTCTTACCCGCCGCGACTCCCGGCGGTGCGGATCACGCGCCACCGTGCGAACCGTCTCTCTTGGTTGTCAGGCGTTCTTGGGTGCCTGGGTGGGAGCGGCCTGGTTGTTGTTCAGCTTGGCCTGCAGGTCGTCGATCTGCTTCTGCATCTTCTCGACGTCCGGCTGCGCCGCGGCCGGAGCGGCCGGCGCTGCGGGCTTGGCCTCCGGCAGCTGCGCCGGTGCGGCGGGTGCCGGGGTGGTCGCAGTGGCGGTGGTCGCCTGCGCGGCGTCCTGGTCGTCCTGCTTCATGCCCTTGGTCTCGGCCTTGATGATGCGCATCGAACGGCCCAGCGACCGGGCCATGTCCGGCATCTTCTTGGCTCCGAAGAGCAGGATGATCACCACCGCGATGATGATCAACTCGGTAGGTCCGAGGTTACCCACGGGACTCCTCCTGACGCGTCGCCCAACTCAGTTGCATGTTACCTGTCATCACGCTTGCGTGGACTTATCGATCTCCGTGCGCCGGAAACGGTCACGGACAGCGATACGCAATGCGGCCCTCCGGGCTTTGAGCATGCCCATCCGGGCGCCCACTTCGGCGTTCACGTGACCACGCGTCACAGCGAACCTGCGTGCGGCCTTGGCGAGGCTCAGCAGCACCAAGACCAGAACAACCAGGCCGACGGCCCCAAGCACTACGGCCGGTATGTATTGCACGAGCGGAAGCGTATCGGTCTCAGGTTGACGCCAGGTTGCTGGCTAGTTCAAGTGCCTGACGGGCACGTGTCCGCAGTTGGTCGGCGAGATCGGGCGGCGATTCGACGTGCACCTCGCCGCCCTGGCCCAGCAGGAGCCGCACCATCCAGGCACGATCCGAGTACCGCATACGCACCCGGACCCGGCCGCCTTCCAGCTCTTCCACGCTTTCCACCGGGTAGTACTCGGAGATCCAGCGGGTGTCCGGCTCCAGCACCAGGGTGGCGACCAGCTGATCGGGTTGTGGCGTGAACAGGCCACTTGAGACGTCCGTCGGTTCGGCGTACGGCGGCGGGGAAGCAGGCTCAGCGAGCTGGGTGACCTCGTCGATGCGGTCGAGCCGGAACAGGCGCACCGCGTCGGCGCGACGGCACCAGGCTTCGAGGTACGAGCGGCCTTCGACGATCAGCAGCCGCATCGGGTCGACTGTCCGCTCGGTGATCTCGTCCTTGGAGGCGGTGTAGTACGTGATCCGCAGGGCTTTCTGCGCGGTCAGCGCTGTCTGGACGATTCGCCGGACTTCCGCGGTGTCCTCGCCTTCCCGCACACCGAGACCGACCACCACACCGGCGGGCTGGGCAAGGCCGGCGGCCGCTTCGATCTTCGCGACCGCGCGCCGGACGGCCTCACCGTCCACGACTCCCGGGGTCTCCCCCAGCGCCCTGAGCGCCACCAGCAACGCCGTCGCCTCGGCACCGGTCAGCCGCAACGGGCGGCTCATGCCCGCGTCGAACGCGACCGTGATCGTGTCGCCTTCGAAGGACAGGTCGATCAGGTCGCCCGGTCCGTAACCGGGCAGCCCGCACATCCACAGCAGCTCGAGGTCCTTGCGCAGCTGCTTCTCGGTCACGCCGAAGTCCGCGGCCGCGTCCACGACCTTGATGCCCGGCCTGGCCAGCAGGTACGGCACCAGGGCGAGCAGCCTGGGCAGCCGGTCGCTCATTTCGCCGCCTCCAGCAGCCGCTCGTACACCGATTTGCGGAGCACTTCCGGTTCGAGGACAAGGACATCGGGGCCGAACCCGGCCAGCCACGAAGCGGCAGACTCCGGGAACCGCAGCTCCAGCTCGACCTCGTCGCCGTTGACACCGCCGATCTCGCGGCTGCCAAGGACTTTGGCACGCCGCCGGACACCGGCGGCCTTGCCTCGCGCGACCCACACCTTGGCCGTCGATGTACTGGACGGTTCGTTTCCGGTGGTGGCAACGAAATCCAGCAAGTTGATGTTGTCGGGGCGTTGCACGGCACCGGCTTCACCGACGAGTTTGACGTCACCGACGATGCGCGACAGCCGGAAGCAGCGAGGTGCGTCGCGGTCGCGGTCGTGGCCCACGACGTACCAACGGCCACGCCAGGAGACCACACCCCACGGCTCGATGGTCCGCATCTTCAGCTCCGCCGGGCTCGGGCGACGGTAGGAGAACGTGACGGCTTTGCCTTCCTGGACCGCGGCGAGCAACGGGCTGAACGCCGGCTCGGCCGTGCGCACCTTCGGCTCGACGATCGCGGGCGACGACTGGTCGACGTCGACACCGGCGGCCCGGAGTTTGATGATCGCGCCGTGCGCGGCCCCGGTGAGCTCCGGCGAGTCCCACAGGCGCGACGCGAGCGCGACCGCCGCCGCCTCGTCCGGCTCGAGATCGATGTCGCCGAGTTCGTAGTCCCGGCGTGCGATGCGGTAGCCGTCGACGGAGTCGAAGCCGTCGAACCCGGTGTTGCGCCCGGTCTCCAGCGGGATCCCCAGTTCCCGCAGCTCGGTCTTGTCCCGCTCGAACATGCGGGAGAAGGCCTCGGTGTTCGGCGCGTCGGCGTATCCGGGCACGATCGCGCGAATCCGGTCAGCGGACAGGAACTGCCGGGTGGACAACAAGCAGAGCACCAGGTTCACCAGGCGTTCCGCACGGGCGATGGACACGGAGACGACCTTAACGCCACCCGAAGAGCGCCTGACACCCAACGCGCCAACGAGACCGTACGAACGGACCGTCGGCGCGGACTCGTGACACGTTCGGGTGGCATCCAGCGCGAAACGAGCCGCAGTGATCCAGGCTACTGCGCGTGTGGATCTGTCTCGTGCTCGTGCTCGGCCTTGTCGCGTTCCTCGCCGCCCGGCGCAACGCCCGGACCTATCCCGAAGTCGAGGTCGATCATGTCCAGGCGGTGGCCTCGACCTGCGTGGTCATCAGATCCCACTACGTGCCAAGTGGCCCTCGAAGGCCAAGTGGAAGACGGCAGCGCGCCCACTATGCGGCACCGGGCCGCTGATGCCCTGTCGCCTTTGTGAGTGGCCGGGGGTTCCGCTTGAATTCTTGGCTCTTGGGTGAGGTGGCTGGGGCGGTTGAATTCTTAGCCCTCGGGTGAGATGGCTGGGGCGGCGCGATTTGGTGTGGAGCCTCTGCGCCGCAAAGCAGGACCAAAACCGCAGGCAGGACCTACGGCCCTGCCCGCCGACAAGCTTATTTGCGGCGGCCCGCCGTGCACCTTCGTGTCCACCTTTGCGGCACCCTGAAATGCACTTTCCGGCACCCCGAAATCTCCGTTCCGGCACAGTGAAATCCCCGCCGGGGGTGCTCGGCGGGGATTTCACTGTGCCGGAGTGGTCGACACGCTGTGCTGGAAAGGTGGACACGGCCTCACAGGGAGGCGATCAACCTCTCGACCCTTTCGTCCACTGCCCGGAACGGGTCCTTGCACAGCACTGTGCGCTGTGCCTGGTCGTTCAGTTTCAGGTGGACCCAGTCCACTGTGAAGTCACGGCCTGCTTCCTGTGCCGCCGCGATGAAATCGCCGCGCAGCTTCGCCCGCGTCGTCTGCGGCGGGGTGTCCTTGGCTGCTTCGATCTCGCCGTCGTCGGTCACCCTGGCCACCAGGTCCTTGCGCTGCAGCAGGTCGAAGATCCCCCTGCCGCGGCGGATGTCGTGGTACGCCAGGTCCAGCTGGGCCACGCGGGCGCTGGAGAGTTCCAGGTTGTGCTTGGCCTGGTAGCGCTCGACCAGCCGGTGCTTGATCGCCCAGTCGATCTCGCGGTCGATCTTGCTGAGGTCCTCTTGCTCCACCGCGTCGAGGGTGCGGCCCCACAGTTCGATAACGCGCTGTGCCACGGCGCCGGTCCCGCGGCGCTCGACGTGCTCCACAGCCTTGGCGTAGTACTCGCGCTGGATGTCCAGCGCCGACGCCTCGCGGCCGCCTGCCAGCCGGACCAGGCGCCTTCCGGTCAGGTCGTGGCTGATCTCGCGGATCGCGCGGATCGGGTTGTCCAGGCTGAAGTCACGGAACTGGATGCCTTCCTCGATCATCTCGAGCACCAGGTTGGCACTGCCGACCTTGAGCAGGGTGGTCGACTCGGACATGTTCGAGTCGCCGACGATCACGTGCAGCCTGCGGTACCGCTCGGCGTCCGCATGCGGCTCGTCGCGGGTGTTGATGATCGGCCGGGACCGGGTGGTGGCGCTGGAGACGCCTTCCCAGATGTGCTCGGCGCGTTGTGACAGGCAATAGACAGCTCCGCGAGGCGTCTGCAGCACCTTGCCCGCGCCGCAGATGAGCTGGCGTGTCACCAGGAACGGCAGCAGCACGTCAGCGATCCGCGAGAACTCGCCGGCCCGCGTGACACAGTAGTTCTCGTGGCAGCCGTATGAGTTGCCCGCCGAGTCGGTGTTGTTCTTGAACAGGAAGATGTCGCCGCCGATGCCTTCGTCGGCCAGCCGACGCTCGGCGTCGACGAGCAGATCCTCCAGGATCCGCTCACCGGCCTTGTCGTGCGTGACCAGCTGTACCAGGTCGTCGCACTCGGCCGTGGCGTACTCCGGATGCGACCCGACGTCCAGGTAGAGGCGCGAGCCATTGCGCAGGAAGACGTTCGATGAACGCCCCCATGACACGACCCGCCGGAACAGGTACCTGGCCACCTCGTCGGGGCTCAGCCTGCGCTGCCCGTGAAAGGTGCAGGTCACACCGAACTCGGTTTCGATGCCGAAGATCCGCCGCTGCATCCCTTTAGCCTAGGCGGTCTCGGCGCTGACTACCGTGCGCCGTTCGGGGCGACATAGGTCAACTACCCGAAATGAGACATCCGATCGGCGCCGCATCGGCTCTGTCGCTACCGTTCACAGTGTGTTCCGACGTGTTCGAAGATCGCTGCGCGACGCCAGCCAGATGGACAAAACCCTTGTCCGCCGCAGTGCCGAGCTGCCGGAGACAAGGGTCGACCGGGCGCTGAAGAGTTTGACCAAATCGGCGAACCACGGCGTGTTGTGGTTCAGCGTGGCGAGTGTTCTCGCCATGCGGAAAGGCAAGCCCCGCCGGGCGGCGTTACGGGGAGTGGTCGCGATCGGCTTCGCGAGCTTCAGCGCGAACCTGATCGGCAAGCAACTGTTTCCGCGGCGTAGACCCGCCGCTGAGTTGTTGCCCACATACCGGCGGCTGACCAAGCGGCCGACGTCCTCGTCGTTCCCGTCGGGCCATTCAGCGTCCGCGGTGGCGTTCACGACAGCGTTGACGATGGAGAGCCCGGTGCTCGGCGCCGCGGTGCTGCCGTTGGCGGCAGCGGTTGCATATTCGCGCGTCCACACTGGTGTGCACTGGCCGACGGACGTGGCCGCGGGCGCTGCCATCGGCGTCGCCGCGGGCCTGGCCACCCGCCGTTGGTGGCCGCCCGGCGCGGACGAGCCCGCGAGCGCGCACCCGCAGTCGGCGTTACCAGCGATCGAGAACGGCGAGGGCGTTCTCGTACTCGTGAACCCGGGTTCGGGCATCGACGGCAACGACCCGACCGAGGAGATCCAGTCGTACTGGCCGAAGGCGACGGTGGTCTACCCCGAGGGCGACAGCTTGATCGAGCACCTGCACAAGACGATCGACGAGGCCGAAGTACCGCCGAAGGCCCTGGGGGTGGCGGGCGGCGACGGCACTGTCGCCGCGGTGTCGGCGGTCGCAGCCGAACGCCACTTGCCGCTGGTGCTCGTGCCAGCGGGAACGTTGAACCATTTCGCCCGCGATGTCGGGATCGACGGCATCCAGAGCGTGGCCGACGCCCTGGCGATCGGTAACGGTGCCCGCGTCGACCTGAGCCACGTCGACGTGGACGAACACCCGCCGCGCTGGTTCCTCAACACCGCGAGCCTCGGTGGCTACCCGGACATGGTGCGGCTGCGCGAAAAACTCACCCGCCGCTGGGGCAAGTGGCCTGCCGGGGCGATCGCGCTGGTCCGCGTGCTGGCCAAGTCGGCGCCGCTGCACCTGACCATCAACAACGAACGGCACCTGGTCTGGATGGTGTTCGTCGGCAACGGGTCCTACCGGCCGAAGGGCTTCGCCCCGACCACCCGGTTCGAGCTGGACACGGGCTTGATGGACGTCCGCTACATCCGCGCCGACGTCCCGTTCTCACGGCTGCGGTTCGTGTTCGGCGCTGTGCTGGGCGCCTTGCACCGCAGCAAGACGTACCGGCATCTGGAAGTGTCCGAGCTGGACGTGAAGGTGTACGGCAAGCCGATCAGGATCGCCACGGACGGCGAAGTCGGCCCGCTGGGCACCAGGTTCCGCTTCACCGCCCAGCCAGCCGCCCTCACCGTCTACCGCTGAATCCGTCTACCGCTGAATGTCCGGAGTCCACGTCAGCTGGAGGCCCTGCTGTCCGCCTCGGGTGATCATCGTGCCGCGGCCGGGTGGCAGGAGCGTGGGGCGGTAGTTGCCCATCTGCGGGCCTTGGTCCTCCGGCACGCTGAGCACGACGCCCGGGCTGGCGAACTCCTTGAGGATGCCGATGACCGGATCGAACGACGCCCGCGCCGGGGCCATGGGACGGCTCGCGACGATGACGTGCAGCCCGACGTCCTTGGCGAGGGGCACGAACTCCCGCAGCGGTGCGAGCGGGTTGTTCTCCTGCGCTGTCAGCAGTTCGTAGTCGTCCACGATCAGGAACAGCTCGGGTCCCTTCCACCAGGACCGGTCCTTCGCCTGTTCTTGTGTGACATCCGGGCCTGGCAGGCGTTTACGCAGCGACGCGATGACATCCGCTGCCATGTCCGCGAGCTGGGACGGCGAGAAGGCGTACGCCAGGAGGTGCTGCGTGTCGATGTACCCGAGCATGGAGCGCCGGTAATCGACGAGCATGATCACCGCGTCTTCCGGCGTGTACTGCTGCATGATGCCGCGCACGATGGTGCGCAGCACGTTCGTCTTGCCTGACTCACCCGCGCCGAACACCAGGAAGTGGGGCTCGGCGTCGAAGTCGACGGACACAGGGGCTTGGCCGTCGTTCACGCCGATCTGGATCGTGCGGCTCTTGGCCGTGTACGGCTCCGGGCGCGCCAACGGCGGCACCGGCCCGCGCCAGTGCTGGCGGATTTTGCCGAGTGCGTCCTGGACACCGGCGTCCACGTCGTCGGCGGATGCCGAGCCGTCGATCCGCGGCAGGCCGCCGACGAAGTGCAGCTTCTGCTGGCTCAGCCCGAACCCGGGGCGCCCGATGGGAACGTTCACCGCGATCCGGTTGTCCACTTCGGACTCAGCTGGGTCGTCGACGCGCAGCTCGAACCTCGTGCCCAGCAGGTCCTTTGTCGCGGGCGGGATGTCGGCCCACCGCTCGGCGGACACGATCACGTGCACGCCATACGCCAACCCTTGTGCGACAAGGTTGACGACAGGGCCTTCCAGTGCCGGGAACTCCCGCCGGAACACCTGCCAGCCGTCCACGACCAGGAACACGTCACCGAACGGGTCGTCGGTGATTCGCCCTTGCCGCTTGCGGTCCCGGAATTCGGCCATCGAATCGACGCCCTGCTCGCGGAACCGCCGCTCCCGGTCGGCGACCAGCGAGGCGAGTTCGGTGACGATCCGTGGCACCAAGTCCCGGTCGGCTGCCGACGCGACCGAACCGACATGCGGCAACTCGGCCACCGAAGCGAGCGTCCCGCCACCGAGATCGAGGCAGTGGAACTGGGCCTCCAGCGGGGTTTGGGTCAAAGCCATCGACACCAGCAGCGTGCGCAGGAGCATCGACTTGCCCGATCCCGCGGCGCCGACGACCGCGCCATGCCCCGCAGCGCCGGAGAAATCCGCCCACAGCAGGTCACGCCGCTGCTCGAACGGCTTGTCGACAACCCCGACGGGCGTCTGCAGCTGCCCGAGCCACGGGGTGTTCTGTGGGCACAGACCCCGATCTGTCACGTGCAACGGCGGCATCAGCACGTCCAGCGAACACGGCCCATCCAGCGGCGGCAGCCAGATCTCGTGAGCCGGTGGTCCTTGACCGAGCATCCGGTGCACGACGAGATCGAACCTGGGCCACGCGTCCGGCGAATCGTCCACGTTCCCGGTGACAGTCGCCGTGGTGAACCGGACCAACGTCCCGACGTCCTTCTTCAGGTATGCGGCACCAGCGTCGGCCGGGAGTTCGTGGGCGTCCGGAATGCCGAACACCACACGGGATTCCTCGGCCGAGGACATCCGAAGCCCGATCCGGTACGACAGGAACGGGTCGAGCGCCCGCAGACTGCCCTGATCCATCGCTTTGGCCACCAGCAGCATGTGCAGTCCCAGCGACTTTCCCAGCCTGCCCAGCGCGACGAAAACCCGCTCCAGCGCAGGTTTGGCGGTCATCAGGCTCGCGAACTCGTTGACGACGATGACCAGTGCGGGCATCGGGTCGAGGTCGGCGCCGCTGTCCCTGGCTTGTTCGTACTCCCAGAAGTTCTTGAAGTTGCCGGACGCACGCAGCAGTTCCTGGCGCCTGTTCATCTCACCGGCCAGCGCGTCCATCAACCGGTCGACCAGCAGCAGGTTGTCGCCGAGGTCGGTGAGCAGCGCCGAGACATGCGGCAGGTTGGCCAGCTCTTGGAACGCGGCCCCGCTGTCGAGGTCCACGATGACGAAGTTGAGGATCTGCGACGAATGGGCCGCCGCGAGCCCAAGGACGAAGGTGCGGACGAAATCCGTTGTGCCGGAATCGAAAAGCGAGCCGAAGCACAGGCCGTGCGGGCCCATGCCGTCCATCCCGGCGTTCTTGATGTCCACCACGACCGGCTGGCCGCTCTCGTCGACACCGATCGGCACGCGGTACCGCTCGTTCTCCGGTCGCCGCCGCCACGCGTGCTGGACGTCGAACGTCACCGGAGACGAAATCCCCAGCAGGTCAAGCAGATCTGGTTGGCCGCCGGGCTCGACCGGCTGCGGCGGCGCGGCGGGCTCGGCGGGCTCGGTGGTCTGCGTGCGTGCCTTGGCGATCACGATGTTCGGCTCGACCTGGCTGGCGCACCCCTGCGTTCCCTCGTCGTGCAGTTCGGCAGTGACGAAGTCGTGCAGCTCCGAAGCGGAGATCTGGCCGTCGCCGTCCTTGTCCGCCGCGCCGGTGTCCAGCGCGCGGACGACCGTCGCGGTGAGCCGGTTCGTCGCCGAGATCAAGAACGCGCTCGTGCCGAGGTAGTCGTTCAGGAACGGCTGCGCCCCTATGGCGCAGTCCAGCAGGACGACCTTCGACTTCGCCTGGCACTCGGCGAGCATGTACCCCAGCACCATGGCCGACAGAGCCGTCGACCACGGCTGCATCGCGTCAGTGCCCGCCGTGGCGAAGAACAACTGGCCGTACGCGTTCCACACCGCGCATCCGGTCAGGTGCAGCAACACCGTGTCCTCGGGCGCGCGATCCCGCAGCAGGCGCTCCAGTTCGCGTTCGATCCCGGACTTGGACTCGTTCGCGAGCAGGACCACCTCGTCGTACCCGCCCACGTCCGGGTCGAGCAGCAGTTCCCGCAGACGCCTGCCGTCCCCCGGCGGCACGCTGTGGCCACGCAAGTTGGGATCGATGTGCTCGGTCGTCGCGACCAGCAGCGCGATTCGGCGGCCTGTCACGCCGGTTTCCTCCCCATGACAAAGCCCGGACCCGAGAGCGCGGAGTCGGCTCCCGGGTCCGGATGTATGACTCTGGTGTCCTACTTGTCGGTGGCCGGCGGCTCTTCCTCGGCGGCCTTGGGCGGCTCGCTCGTGGGCAGCAGCGCGGTCAGCGCCTCGCCGGAGATCCGGCGGAACGCACGCCGTGGCCTTGCCCGGTCGAGCACTGCCACCTCGAGGTTCTCCGAGGCGAGCAGTCCGCCGTCGCCGCCGTTGTTGCTGTTGCTGCTCGACTTGCTCAGCGCGCGGACAGCGACGTCAACGGCAGCGGGCAACTCCATGCCCTCGCTGTAGGTGTCCTTCAGCGCGGTCACGATCGGGTCGACGTTGCCGCCCATCACCATGAACCGCGACTCGTCGACGATCGAGCCGTCGTAGGTCAGCCGGAACATCTGGTCCTGCTCGGCCGTGACACCGACCTCGGCGACGCAGAGCTCCACCTCGTACGGCTTGAGCTGCTCGGTGAAGATCGCACCGAGCGACTGCGCGTAGACGTTGGCGAGCTGGCGCGCCGAAACGTCCCGGCGGTCGTACGCGAAGCCCCACAGCTCGGCGTGCCTGATGCCGCCGCGGCGCAGGCCTTCGAACTCGCTGTAGCGACCGGCCGCGGCGAACCCGATGCGGTCGTAGAGCTCAGAGACCTTGCGCAGGGTGCTCTTGGCCGGGATCTCCGCGACGAACAGCACGCCACCGGCGTACTTCAGCACGACGACACTGCGGCCCCGCGCGATGCCCTTACGGGCGATCTCGGACTTCTCCCGCATCAACTGCTCGGGCGAGGCGAACAGCGGCATACTCACAGCAGTGGCTCCTGGATCTTGTGCGGACTGGACTCGTTAGCCACGCGGCCGTTGACTGCGGTCGGCGACGACCGCCTCGGCCACCGCACCCGTTTCCTCGTCGGTCAGGCGCACCGCGCCTTCCGGTCCGGTGATGGTGATGATGGACGGGAAGATCCGCCGCGACAGGTCCGGCCCGCCGGTCGCACTGTCGTCCTCGGCGGCGTCGTACAGCGCCTCGACCGCCCACCGGATCGCGGCGGCCTGGTCGCCTTGCGGATCGTAGAGCTTCTTGAGCGCGGACTTGGCGAACAACGAGCCGGAACCGACCGCGTGGAAGCCTGCCCGCTCCTCGTAGCGGCCGCCGACCACGTCGTAGGACACGATCCGGCCGTGCGGCTGGTCCGCGTCGATGTCGTAGCCGACGAACAACGGCACCACTGCCAGGCCGTTCATCGCCATCCCGAGGTTCTCGCGCACCGTCGAGGCGAGCTTGTTCGCCTTACCGTCCAACGACAGCGGCACGCCCTCGATCTTCTCGTAGTACGCGAGTTCCACCGTGTACAGGCGGACCATCTCGACCGCGAGACCCGCGGTGCCCGCGATCCCCACCGCCGAGTAGTCGTCGGTGACGAACACCTTCTCCATGTCGCGCTGAGCGATCAGGTTGCCCGACGTCGCACGCCGGTCACCCGCGAGCAGCACGCCGCCGGAATAGGTCACCGCGACGATGGTCGTGCCGTGCGGGACCTCCGCGAGAGCACTCTGGTTGTTCAGTTCCGCCGCGCGGGCGCCCGGAAGTAGATCGGGCGCCTGCGAGCGCAGGAAGTCGCTGAATGACAATGACGCGGCCGAGAGATAGGCAGCCGGTAGCCCGGTGCCCGCCCCCTGGCGGGTGAAGGTGTGGTCCATGCCCTGCTTTCGTCGCTCTGCTGGTTCCTGCTTACCGGCGGTGCCGATCACCCGCGCTGATCAGGCGCGAGAAGGTTACTCGCCGCCCTTTTGCACGTAGGCGCGGACGAAGTCTTCCGCGTTCTCCTCAAGTACGTCGTCGATCTCGTCGAGGATGGTGTCCACGTCCTCGCCGAGCTTTTCCCTGCGCTCCTGACCGGCAGGCGCACCGTCGACGGCATCGTCGTCGTTGTCGCCGCCGCCCTGGCGCTGGACCTTTTCCTGGGACATCTGGCCTCCCGGTTTTCGACTGGCCTACATGAACATTACCCAGGGGGACCGACATGTGTCCCACAGGTTCACGGGTGTTTCTCCGCCAGTGAACTAACCGCGGGGCGCGCCGGTGAGCGCGTCGACCAGTTCCTCGGCCGTGTCAGCGGCCTCCAACAGGGCTCCGACGTGCGCTTTTGTCCCGCGCAGCGGTTCGAGGGTCGGGATGCGCACCAGCGACTCACGGCCCAGATCGAAGATCACCGAATCCCACGATGCGGCAGCGATCGAAGTCGGGTACTTCTCCAGGCAGCGGCCGCGGAAGTAGGCCCGGGTGTCGCTGGGCGGCTCGGTGATCGCCGCCTGCACCTCGTCCTCGGTGACCAGCCGTTTCATCGAGCCACGGGCCACCAGGCGGTTGTAGAGGCCCTTGTCCAGCCGCACGTCGGAGTACTGCAGGTCGATCAGGGACAGCCGCGGCGAGGACCACTGCAGGTTGTCCCGGGCCCGGAAGCCCTCGAGCAGGCGCAGCTTGGCAGGCCAGTCGAGCCGGTCGGCGCATTCCATCGGGTCACGGCGCAGCGCGTCGATGATCTCCGCCCAGGTCTGCAGCACGTGCCGGGACACCGAGTCCTGGTCGGTCTTCTCGATGTGCTCGGCGGCCATCTCCATGTACGCGGACTGGATGTCCAACCCGGTGAACTTGCGGCCGTTGGACAGCTCGACGACGGTCTTGAGCGTCGGGTCGTGGCTGAGGTTGTGCACCGCGCGGACCGGATCGGCCAGTTTGAGGTGGTCGAACCGGAGCCCGGACTCGATCATGTCGATGACCAGTGCCGCCGTGCCGAGCTTGAGGTAGGTGGAGTACTCGGCGAGGTTCGCGTCGCCGATGATCACGTGCAGCCGCCGGTACTTGTCGGCGTCGGCGTGCGGCTCGTCGCGGGTGTTGATGATGCCGCGCTTGAGCGTGGTCTCCAGGCCGACCTCGACCTCGATGTAGTCCGACCGCTGGGACAGCTGGAACCCGGCCTCCTCGCCGGCCACACCGATGCCGACCCGCCCGGAGCCGCAGATCACCTGGCGGGACACGAAGAACGGGGTGAGCCCGGAGATCACCGAGGTGAACGGCGTGCTCCGGTTCATCAGGTAGTTCTCGTGCGTGCCGTAGCTCGCGCCCTTGCCGTCGACGTTGTTCTTGTACAGCTGCAGCCGGGGCTGACCGGGCACGGTGGCGGCCTTGAGCGCAGCCTCCTCCATCACCCGCTCCCCTGCCTTGTCCCAGATCACCGCGTCACGCGCGTTGGTGACCTCGGGCGCGGAGTACTCCGGGTGCGCGTGGTCGACGTACAGCCGGGCGCCGTTGGTGAGGATGACGTTGGCCGCGCCGAGGTCCTCGACGTCCGGGTCGGACGGGGCCATGCTCGGCGCGCCCAGGTCGAACCCGCGCGCGTCCCGCAGCGGCGACTCGACCTCGTAGTCCCAACGCGCCCGACGGGCACGCGGTATATCGGCTGCTGCCGCGTAGGCAAGCACGACCTGGGTCGATGTCAGTACGGGATTGGCTGTCGCATCGCCAGGTACGGCAATGCCGTACTCGACCTCAGTACCCATGATCCGCCGCATGCGACAAGCCTATGAGTTGCGTGCCAGAGCCGTTGCAGCGAGTGGTGCGATTCGTGTCACCGCGGGCTTGGCCTTGGCCTCCGTGGTGGCCGTGACGACCACGACGGACAGCACGGAACCGTCGGCCTTGAGCACGGTGCACGAGGACTGCCTGCTGCTCGTGGCACACCAGCTGACCTGCCCGTCCGTGACGACAGGGGTGCTGACGCGGACCTCGGCGCCAGCGGACTGGTACTTGCCGCAGTTGAGCTTCGCGCGGGCGGCGGTAACGATTTCACCGGCATTTCCGTCGTACTCCGCCAAGTACTGCCGGACGATCGATCCGGTCGGGTACTCCCACGAGGTCTGATACGCCGACGTCGCCTTACCCAGCGGCGCCTGGCAGTCCGGCAGCGCCGCCTGGACGGCCCGTGACGGGCTCCCGGACGGTTGGACACCTTCCTCAGCGAGGTCCTGCGCCGTCATGGCCACACGGTCCAGCTGCGCGGCTTTGCGCTGGGTTGTCGGCGCGGCGGCCGGGCGCGGGGTCTCTTGCTGTGCGGCCGGTGCGGGCGGAGCGCTGGACGGGGGCGGTTCAGGGTCCTGGTAGTACCGGTTGTCCCGCAGGTCGTTCGGCCGGTCCGAGCAGCTCGCCAACAGCAGCGCCGCACCGACGCCGGCGAGCACGTGCACACGACGCAAGGTGTGTCGTCCCCTTGTTGCGATCTTGGTTGTTTCCCCGAGGCAGACTTTAGTGGTGCCCGTTCAACGAGGTGTCGGCGGCACACCCCGTGCTGAGCTCGCCGACCTGGAAGCCGGTCGTGTCGGGGTGATATAGCCGGCGACGACACCGCGCGATGCCCACTTGGCCCCCTCGTTCGTCGAGCGCGCTTCCCCGCACGGCGGAATGCTGGCCACGTCCCGAGTCTGATGTGGTCAGTTCCAACTCAGTGCCGAGCGGTGTTTCCAGTAGTCCTGTGGCGGCTCGGCGAGGTCTCGCAGCAACTCGTGGTCGACGACGTCCAGTTCGACCGGCATCAGGTTGGCGTACAACTGCGGAACGCTCGCCGCGCCGCTGAGCACCAGATCGGCCCACGGCTGGGCCAAGGCGGCGGCCATCGCGACCGCGTCAGGGCCGGCGCCGTGCCGGATGGCGATTTCCGCGACCGGGCCAGGTGGCTGCATCGCCAGCCGGCCGTTGGCCATGACCTCTTTGAGCATCACCCGTGCGCCTTCGGAATGGGCCTCGGCCAAGGCCGGGCCCGCTGAGGTCTCCAGGAGGTTCCAAGTGGACTGCACCGCCGAGAACAGCCGCTGCCCGTTGACCTCCAGGTCGAACGCGCGCCGGATCGTGTCAGCCTGCGCCGGTCCGCTCGTGGAGAACCCGACAGGTACGCCGATATCCGCCATCCGGGCCTGCAAGTCCTTGTCGGCGAACAACGGGCTGTCGGCGGTCAGCGAATGCACTTGGTACAACGCGACTTCGAGCAGGGCTCGAGTCTCGCTCCACTGGCGCTCGAACCGGGCGAGCGAATGTTCCTTCACTTCGTGCACAGTCGCGTCGGGACGCCAGTCCGCTGTGTACTCGTAGCCCCATTTACTGGAAACAGTCACGTCTGAAACGCCGCGCTCGGCCAGCCACGCGGCCACGAACTGCTCGGCACGGCCATATGACCTCGCCGCGTCAACCCACCGGATTCCGGCCGCGTACGCGGCATCCAGGACCGCGAAACTGGCCTCGCGCATCGCTTGAGGCGTGCGGTCGGCCGGCAAAGCCGTGTCGCGACCGAGGTTGATGTACGCGGGCCGTCCAAGTGCTGCCATGCCCAAAGCGATACGCATGGGCACCAACGTAAACGAGCGCCGCGACCAAGCTGGTCGCGGCGCTCGTCTTGTTCCGGGTTTCTACAGGTACTGGCCGGTGTTGGTGGCCGTGTCGATCGCCCGGCCGGACTCCTGGTTCTTTCCGGTGACGAGCGTGCGGATGTAGACGATCCGCTCGCCCTTCTTGCCGGAGATCCTGGCCCAGTCGTCCGGGTTGGTGGTGTTGGGCAGGTCCTCGTTCTCCGCGAACTCGTCCACGATCGCGTCCAGCAGGTGCTGCACGCGCAGGCCGGGCTGCTTGGTCTCCAGCACCGACTTGATCGCGGCCTTCTTCGCCCGGTCGACGATGTTCTGGATCATCGCGCCGGAGTTGAAGTCGCGGAAGTACAGGACTTCCTTGTCCCCGTTGGCGTACGTGACCTCGAGGAACCGGTTGTCCTCGCTCTCCTCGTACATCCGCTCCACGGTGTGCTGGATCATCGCGTCCAGGCACGCCCGGCGGTCCCCGGCGAACTCGTCGAGGTCGTCGGTGTGGATCGGCAGGGTGGTGGTCAGGTACTTCGAGAAGATGTCCTTGGCCGCTTCGGCGTCCGGACGCTCGATCTTGATCTTCACGTCCAATCGGCCCGGGCGCAGGATCGCCGGGTCGATCATGTCCTCGCGGTTGGACGCGCCGATCACGATCACGTTCTCGAGACCTTCGACACCGTCGATCTCGCTGAGCAGCTGCGGGACGATGGTCGTCTCCACATCGGACGACACACCGCTGCCACGGGTGCGGAAGATCGAGTCCATCTCGTCGAAGAACACGATCACCGGGGTGCCTTCCGAGGCCTTCTCCCGCGCGCGCTGGAAGATCAGCCGGATGTGCCGCTCGGTCTCGCCCACGAACTTGTTGAGCAGTTCGGGACCCTTGATGTTGAGGAAGTACGACTTGGCTTCGCTGTCGCCTTCGCCCCGCGCCAACGCGACCTTCTTGGCCAACGAGTTGGCCACGGCCTTGGCGATGAGTGTCTTGCCGCAGCCGGGCGGACCGTAGAGCAGCACGCCCTTTGGCGGGCGCAGCTCGTATTCCCGGTACAGCTCGGCGTGCAGGAACGGCAGTTCCACCGCGTCGCGGATCTGCTCGATCTGCCGGTAGAGGCCACCGATGTCGGCGTAGTCGACGTCCGGCACCTCCTCGAGCACGAGATCCTCGACCTCTGCCTTGGGCACGCGTTCGTACGCATACCCGGACTTGGTGTCGACCAGGAGAGAATCACCTGGTTTGAGCGGCGCGTCGGCCAGTGGATCGGCCAGCCACACCACCCTCTCCTCATCGGCATGTCCGACCACAAGTGCCCGCAACGAGGCACCATCGGATCCGGCGGCGAGCAGTTCACGCAACGTGCAGACCTCGCCGGTCTGCTCGAAGGTGCCACCCTCCACAACGGTCAGCGCCTCGTTGAGACGCACCGATTGGCCGCGCTTGAGCGTGTCGACCTCGACGGCGGGTGACACTGCCACCCGCATCCGACGGCCCGCGGTGAAGACATCCACCGTGCCGTCCTCATGACCGGCGAGATACACGCCATAGCCGCTGGGCGGCTGCGCTAGCCGATCCACCTCCTCCCGCAACGCCAGCAACTGGCTTCGGGCCTCGCGCAGCGTGTCCACCAACTTGGTGTTGCGCTCAGTGAGCTGCCCAACTCGTTCAGATGCTTCGGCAAGCCTCTGCTCGAGCAGGCGCACATGGCGAGGCGATTCCGTCAACTTGCGGCGCAGCAGTGCGATTTCCTCTTCGAGGAATCGGATCTGCGCGGACTGACTAGTCTCACGGCCCGCGCCTTCATCGGCGCTGTGGTCGTCGGCCTCCTCAGGCCGACTGCCGGGACGGTCGTGCTGCATGGTCGGCACCTCCTCCCGAACTACGTACCCCATACGGTACCGGTGATCACTGACATTAGGAGCTCATCCAGATGTCGAGATCGGCGCGTCGATGTCAAGAAACCCCCGCTCGGAGGGATTCAATGCTCCATCCCGGTGTAGTAGGGAACCTCACACCAGCTACGGTGCGTCCAGTACTAGTCCGATGGCGCCCGGGCGAGCGCCGTTGAAACATGACATGTACACGATCGCCACAGCTAGGAGAACGTAATGTCTCAACCGCCGCAGCAGCCGGGCGGATACGGCGACCAGCCCGGTTACGGCCAGCAGCCGGGATATGGCCAGCAGCCTGGCGGCGGCTACCCGCAGCAGCCGGGTGGATACCCACAGCAAGGTGGCTATCCGCAGCAACAGCCGGGCGGGAACTTCCCGCCATCCGGGCCGCAGCCGGCACAGCAGCAGCCGGGCGGCCACTACCCGCCTTCGGGCCCGCAGCCGGCGCAGCCCGGCTATGACCCGAACAACCCGTATGCCCAGCAGCAGGGCGGCTACCCGCAGCAGCCCGGCCAGTTTGGACAGCCCGGCTTCGAGCCGCCGAAGAAGAAGAGCCCACTGCCGTGGATCCTCGTCGGTGGCGCGGTGGTCGTGATCGGTGTCGTGGTCACGCTGATCTTCGTCCTGGGGAACGGAGGCGGCACGGGCTCGGCCAGTGCCACGGCGGACGCTCTGGTCACGGCGATGAACAACAAAGACGTGGAAGCGGCGAAGAAGGTCTCCTGCAACCCCGATGAGGCGGGCGGCCAAGAGGTGCTGGACCAGCTGAAGGCAGGCGGCATCGACTTCAAGCTCTCGGTCGCCGAGGCACCGAAGGAGAACGGTGACACCGCGACCGGCAAGCTGAAGTTCGACATCACGGTCCAGGGTGCGAGCGTCTCGCTGAACACGGAGTTCACCTTGCGCAAGAACGGTGGCAACTGGTGTGTCGCCGAGATCAAGGAACCGCAGATGGGCAGCTGACCAAGCGCGAACTTGGATGACCAACTGGCGAGAGGCCCGGACCGCGGTGGCGGTCCGGGCCTCTCGGGCGTAACCGGGCGATCACCATCGGGTGAAGTAGCCGGTTCGTTACCGGCGCGGCACGGGTTTTCCCGCGAAAGTCCCAGCGGAGCGGGCCGGACTCACTTACGGTGACGTCGCGATCTAGGCCTTCGGAAGACTGGGACTTTCATGACTTACCCGCCACAGCAGCCAGGGCCGTACGGCCAACCCGATCCGTACGGTCAGCAGCCCGGTTGGCAGCAAGGCGGTTACGGCCAGCCGCAGCAGCAAGGTGGCTACGGGCAACCGCAGCAGCCAGGCTGGGGCCAGCAACAACCGGGCTGGGGTCAGCAGCCCGGCTATCCGGGCGGGATGCCACCGCAGAAGAACAAGAACGGCCTGATCATCGGCTTGGCCATCGCGGGTGTCCTGGTTGTGGGCGGTGGCGTGACGGCGATCCTTCTGCTGACGGGCGGCGACGACAGCTCCACGCCCGCCGCGCAGACCACCTCCGCCCAGCCGAAGTCCGACTCCGCACAGGGTGTGGTCGACGAGGTCATCAAGGCGGTGGACAAGAAGGACAGGGACGCCGCGACGAAGACGTTGTGCGACCCCAGCAAGCCGAGTCCGGCGTTCGAGCTGGGCAGGATCCCTGCCGACGTCACACTGCAGACCAGTCTCGTCGGCGAGGTCACCGAGAGCGGGGACAACGCGCGGGCCAGGCTCAACATCAAGGTCACCGAGGTGGGCAAGGCGCGGCCGAGCACCAGGCCGATGTCGCTCACCTTGCAGAAAGAGGCAGGCAAGTGGTGCGTGAGCCGGGCGACGCTCGGCAGCTCCGACAGCCCGTCGACGTCGCGCAGGTCCACATCCACGACTTCCCCGACCAACTAGGGTTGTGCGGGTGCGAGAGCCCGCGAGACGCCGCACGACCGCAATGGTCATCACGGGCATGGTGCTGGGCGGGGCCGGAACTCTGACGTACTTCGTCATCTCGCGCCCCGACCCGCCGCCCGCGACTCCCCCGGCCGCCGCGGGGACCGGACCCACTTCGCCGGAGAGCATCGCGAAGGCCGTCATCGACCGGCTCAACGCCAAGGACCTCGACGGTGTGATTGAGCTCACATGCGCACAGGGAAAGTCAACCGGGCGTCGTGAGCTGATGAAAGCCGTGCCGCACTTGGACCCCGCCTCCCCGGCGACCACTCGCGCCAAGCCGATCGCGTTCGAACTGGGGCAGCTGAGCAAGTTCCCGGACGGCTACGTCGCCTCGTTCACCGTCCGGTTCGACGGCGCCGAGCAGGACGGCACGATGCGCATTCAGCTCAGTGCCGACAAGTGGACGTTGTGCGGCCTCGACTCGCCCCGCATCGGCGGGGTCGGGTGACGCTCATTTCACAGCCGCCGGATACGGTGTGGGCATGGCCGAGCCCGAGAAACCTGAGGCCGACAAGCCTGCCGAACCCGAGACCGTCCAGATCAGCCCGCCCGCGTCGAAAGCCAGCCGGATCCGTTTGATCATCGCCATCGGGCTGGCGGTTGTGGTGCTGGCAGGCGGCGGTGTCGCGCTCGCGATCGTGGCGTCCCGGCCCAACCCCGAGGACATCGCGCTGCAGCAGGAGAAGGCCGCGGCGCGGGACGTCGTGCAGCGGTTCGCCACGTTGCTGGAGAAGGGCCGCAACGACGGCGCGTTCACACTGTCCAAATCGGAAGTGCAAGCGCTGATCTGCGAACAGGAGCAGGAAGCGCTCGACCAGGAATGGCAGGACCGGGAGAGCAAGGAACTCATGCGGTCCTACGCGCCGACGCCGTCGTCGCGCCTCTCGATCACCGTGAAGGACGTCCAGATCGAGGGTGACAAAGGACGCGCCACGCTCGTCGGCGGCACGGAGAACGTCCGCGCCGACCAGGATTACGCGCTGGTCAAGGAAGAGACCGGCTGGAAGGTCTGTGGTGTGACGTTCCGGCCGAGGCCGAGCACCACCCGGCCCACGGAGACCACACCTCCGGCCGCACCAAGCGAACCGACGCCGACCGTACCGTCCACTTCGGAAACAACGCCCGCGCGATGATCCAGAAGAGGCCGCGCGCGGCGAAGATGGGACCGCTGGGGCGGACCGAGGAAACCAAGCGCCGCAACGGTGTGATCTTGGTCGTCGCCGCGACGGTGCTCGTCGCCGGGATCGTGGTCGGCGGCATCCTGCTGTTGACCGGCGGCAGTTCGGCCGACGAACCGACGACGGTCGCCAGGGAGTTCGCCGAGATCTACCAGCGCGGGCTGAACACCTCGGGCCGTGACGTCAATGTGGACGATTTCGAACCGTTGGTGTGCAAGCAGAACATGCAGCAGCTGCGGGACGCGTTCGCCGCGAAGGAGAATCCCGTCCCCGGCGCGCCGCAGTTCACCTTGACGGTCAAGGACGTCACCACCGACGGCGACAAGGGCAAGTTCACCATGGGCACGAAGGTGACCGCGCCCGGCACGCCGGAGCAGAACGAGGACGAGCCGTTCGATCTGGTCAAAGAGGACGGCGACTGGCGGGTCTGCGGGCTTTAGTGCTTGCCCGACCGACGCTGAACCCTAGGTGCGACAACACCGTCGGCCAGCCTTCGAGCGGTCAGCAGGAACGCGGTGTGCGCGATCATCCGGTGGTCCGGGCGCACGGCGAGACCAACCACGTGCCACGGCCGCTGCAGTGTCTCCCACGACTGCGGCTCGGTCCAGCATTGCTGTTCCCGCAACGCTTCGGTCACCCGCGACAACTGCGTGACGGTCGCGACGTAGACCACCAGGACCCCGCCGGGAATCAGGTTCTGCTTGACGACGTCGAGCATTTCCCACGGCGCCAACATGTCCAGCACGACCCGGTCCACTTCCCCGGTGTGCGTGGCCAGATCGGCGACGTTCAGCGTCCAGTTCTCGGGCTGCTCACCGAAGAACTGGACCACGTTGCGCCGCGCGTGATCGGCGTGGTCGTCACGGATCTCGTAGGACGTCACACTGCCCGTCTCGCCGACCGCACGCAGCAGTGAGCACGTCAACGCGCCCGATCCAGCGCCCGCTTCCAGAACGCGCGCGCCCGGGAAGATGTCGCCCCACATGACGATCTGGGCGGCGTCCTTGGGGTAGATCACCTGCGCGCCGCGCGGCATGGACAGCACGTAGTCCGGCAGCAGCGGCCGCAGCGCCAGGAACGACGTGCCGCCGACCGACGTGACCACCGAGCCCTCGGGGGCACCGATCAGGTCGTCGTGCGCCAGCGCGCCGCGATGCGTGTGGTACTGGCCGCCTTCTTCAAGCACCAGCGTGTAATGCCGGCCTTTCGGGTCGGTCAGTTGTACCCGGTCACCTTTACGGAACGGGCCGCTCGCCCTGCTCACCGACACCTGCGCTCTACTCCCTGTTGGCCCGTCTGGCCACATATCGTGGCATCCCGCCCCGATCAGGCGTTACGCAGGGCTGCTTTGAGGTCTTCCCGGCGCAGCACGCCGGACGGGCGGCCTTCTTCGTCGACGACGAGGAACTGCCACGCGGCGGTCTCGGCGACCCGTTCGATGATCTCCTCGCCCGGTTCGGAGTCGAGCAGGACCATCTCCGGCCGGATCGGCTCGGCGGCCTGTTCCGCCGGGGACAACGGCGACTGGCTGGCGAGCCGCTCCGCGGTCTCCCGGTCGAGCAACCCGGCCGCGACACCGTCCGCGCGCACGAGAACCACGCCACGGCCTGCCGAGGCACCCAGCGCGTCCGCGACCGGGCTCTCCGCCGGAAGCTGCAGGACGGGCTGGACGAGGTCGGCCAGCCGCAGGCCCTCCGGCCACGTCCGGCGCTGTTCGGCGGAGAACTCTCCCGCCGCGCCCGCGACCACGAACCACGCTGTCAGCAAGCAGACGCCGAGCCGCAGCCACTTGTCCGGGCTGTCGTCCGCGATGCCGAACATCGCCCAGACCAGCAGTGCGGCGGCGACGAGCCCACCACCGAGGGCGGCCGCGAACGTGCCTTTCGAGCGGCGCCCGGTCAGCGCCCAGATCCCCGCGCGCAGCATCCGGCCACCGTCCAGCGGCAGCCCTGGCAGCAGGTTGAACACGGCGACCACGAGGTTCGCGGCCGTGCATTCGAGCAGCAGGACCCAGATCGCGCCATCGTCCGGGCCGATCAGCAGCGCCATCCCGAACAACGCGGCGAGCACGACGGACACGCCCGGACCCGCCGCGGCCACGAGGCCTTCGTGCGCGGGTTTGCGGGGTGTTCTGGCGACTTCCGAGATCCCGCCAAGCAGGAAGAGCCGGACCCGACGGACCGGCAGGCCGAACCGCAACGCCACCACGCAGTGCCCGAGTTCGTGAGCGAGCACGGACGCGCCAAGCAGGATCGCGAAGGCAGACGCGAGCAACAGGGCGGTGCCGTCGCTGACGCCGGGCATCAGCCGGTCGACCAACGGTGTGTAGAGCAGCACGACGGCGAACGCGCCGATCCACCACGACGGCGCCAGCAGCACCGGCACACCGGCGACCCGGAACAGCAGCAAGCCGCCGTCGCCACCGGCGACGCGGCCACTCCTGCGGATCGTGGTCATGGTGTCGAGCCTAGGGGGCCTGATGTTGAACTGCCGTGTGCCGCGCTACGGAATACGTGTCGTCAAGGAATTCGGCCCAAGAAAGCAACCAATCGGTCGCCCGGCCGGGCCAAGCAGCTCATCGGAACCGGTGCGGCGAACCGGTCCGGCCGGTCGTGATCGGTCACGAACAGCTCGGCGAGCTGCAGCAGGTCCTCGGCGAGTTCGTCGGGCACAGGCCTGTTGACGCCGCACGCCCTGGCCACGTCCCAGCCGTGGGTGGTGATCTCCACGGCTCCCGCGCAGCTGACGATCGCGCCGGTGAGCTGCCGGTCGGCGATCGACACAGTGGACCGGGTGGACGCCGTCCACGCTCCGATCAGGTGACAGGCCCGGTCCTTGAGCTCGGCGACAAGATCAGCCGCGGGGTCGCCGGTCGCCGCCTCCAGCCCGACGTGTCCACTGTCGACGGCCTCGTGCAACGCGGCGAGCGAGTCGTTCATGTGCCGCAGCAACGCCTTCAGGTCCCACGCCCGGCAGGGCGTCGGATGGCCGAGGACCTCGGGCTTGACGAGCAGCAAGCTGCCGAGCGCGTACCCGACGGCCCGCTCCAGCAGCTCAGCCCCGCCGATCAGTGGTGGAGTCACACATGTTGAGACCCCGATCGGTCCAGAAACTAATCGGCGCGGAAACTAATCGGCGCGGTCGAGGACCGTCTCGGTACCGGAGTCGGGTTCGGGCCAGCCGGGGTACTCCGGTGGGGTACCGCCGAATTCCGGGCAGAACGCCTTGTGGTCGCAGTAGTCGCAGAGCCTGCTCTTGTTCGGCCGGAAGTCGCCGGTCTTGGCCGCGCGCATGACGGCGTCCCAGATCGCTTCCAGCGTGCGCTCGAAGCGCTTGAGTTCGGCTTCGTCCGGCGTGTACGCGAGGGACTGCCGGTCGGAGAGGTACATCAGGCGCAGCTGCCTGGGCACCACTCCGCGCAGGCGCCACAACACCAGCGCGTAGAACTTCATCTGGAACAGGGCTTTGGCCTCGCCGATTTCCCGGGGCGCGGCGCCGGTCTTGTAGTCGACGACCCGGATCTCACCGGTCGGCGCGACGTCGAGGCGGTCGATGTATCCCCTGAGCAGCACGCCGGACGGCAGCTCGGACTCGACCAGCAGCTCGCACGCCTCGGGTTCGAGCCTGCGCGGGTCCTCGAGGGTGAAGTAGCCGTCGATCAGCTCGCCTGCCGAGGCGAGCCAGTCGTCGAGGCTTTCGCCGTCGCTGAACAGCTGACCGGCCAGTTCGGGGGCCTCTTCGGTGAGTTTGGCCCACGCCGGCTGCAGGAGCTTGTGCGCGGTGGCGGGGACCCGTTCGGCGGCGGGCAGGCCGTAGAGCTGTTCGAGGACAGCGTGCACGACCGTGCCGCGCATCTGGGCCTTGCTCGGCGTTTCGGGCAACCGGTCGACGGCACGGAATCTGTAGAGCAACGGGCACTGCTTGAAATCGCTGGCGCGGGAAGGGGACAAAGCGGGCCGCCGCCGCACCTCGGCCGCCACTTCCACTGGGACCGCTTCTTCAGGCACCGTCACGCCCGAAACACTAGGCGAGGGGTCTGACAGTTCTGGAAACGCCATGGCAACAAGTCGTCGTCGCAGGTCTAGCCGCTGCGAGCCGGGCACTTCGGCGGCACGATGACAGTGTGACGATTCTCGATCTGCCGGACGGGCGTGTGCTGGACGTGCTTGTCACCGGGCCGGACGACGGCGTACCGCTGGTGTTCAACCACGGGACACCGAGTTCTGTCGTCCAGTTCAGCTACATCCAACGAGCCGCACACGAGCGTGGCCTGCGGCTGGTGACGTTCTCACGCGCCGGATACGGCAAGTCAACGAGACAACCGGGCCGGGACATCGCCGCGGCGGCGCCTGACGTGGCCGCGATCCTCGACCACCTTGAGGCACCGAAATGCGTGGTCGCCGGGTGGTCCGGAGGCGGACCGCACGCGTTGGCGTGCGCCGCGCTGTTGCCCGATCGGGTGGCCGGTGCGATGTCCGTCGCCGGAGTGGCCCCGTGGGGACAGCCGGACCTGGATTTCCTCGCCGGAATGGGCGAGCCGAACATCGAGGAGTTCTCGCTCGCGGCGAAAGGCGAAGGCGTCCTGCGGCCCGCGTTGGAAGAAGCGGCGCCAGCGATGGCGACCAACGATCCGGCCACGGTGGCGGCAGGCTTCGCGGGCCTGCTGTCAGCGGCCGACGAAGCGGCGATGACAGACGAGTTCACGCGTGACATCGCGGCGATCTTCGCCGAAGCCATTGGCACGAGCGTGAACGGCTGGCTGGACGACGACCTGGCATTCGTCAAGCCGTGGGGCTTCGACGTCGCGGACATCGCCGTGCCGACATTCATCTGGCAGGGCACCGAAGACTGGATGGTCCCCTTCGCACACGGCGAATGGCTCGCCGCCCACGTCCCGAACACCGTGGCACACCTGGAAAACGGCGCAGGCCACATGTCCATTATGGACAACGCGTACACCACGGGACTCGACGAACTCGTAAAAACGCTGTGACAGTTCCAGACGGGCAGCGAATGCCCGGCAGATCGACACGTTGACTACAACGCCCGCCATCGCGGACGTGTGTTTTCTGTGCCGGTCCCCGCGCGGTGACCATGTGAGTCACCGCGCGGCTGTCGTGTGTTAGAGGCGGCAGGAGCGGATGTCGGAGGCGAGGATGGCCTTGGCGCCGATCGCGGCCAGTTCGTCCATGATCGGGTTGGCCCGCTTGCGCGGCACCATCGCCCGCACCGCCACCCAGTCCGGGTTGGCCAGCGGCGCGACCGTCGGCGATTCCAGGCCGGGAGTGACTTCCAGGGCGTTGTCCAGCAAGGTCTTCGGGCAGTCGTAGTCCAGCATCATGTACTGCTGGGCGAAGACCACACCCTGCAACCGTGCCGTCAGCTGCTCGGCTTCCGGGGACGGGTTCACTCCCGCGCGCGTGACGAGCACGGCCTCCGACACGCAGATCGGCTCACCGAACGCGACCAGGTTGTGCTGCCGCAAGGTCCGGCCCGAGCCGACGACGTCCGCGATGGCGTCGGCCAGGCCGAGTTGCACCGAGATCTCCACGGCGCCGTCCAGCCGGATCACGTCCGCTTTGATCCCGTGCTTGCCCAGGTCGTCGCGGACCAGCCGGGGGTATGCGGTCGCCAGGCGCTTGCCGTCCAGGTCGGCCAGGGTCCAGTCCCGGCCTGCCGGGGCGGCGTAGCGGAACGTCGACGCGCCGAAGCCAAGGCTGAGCCGCTCCTGCACCGGCGCACCGGACTCCTGTGCGAGGTCACGGCCGGTGATGCCCAGGTCCAGGTCGCCGGAGCCGACGTATGCGGCGATGTCCTTCGGCCGCAGGAAGAAGAATTCGACCTCGTTGGTCGAGTCGAGCACGGTGAGGTCGCGCTGCTCGCCTCGCTGCCGGTAACCGGCCTCGGCCAGCATCTCCGACGCGGACGCGGCCAGTGACCCCTTGTTGGGCACGGCGACACGCAACATGGCAAAGACTCCTCAGAGATAGCGGTAGACGTCGTCGAGGGTCAGTCCGCGCCCGATCATGAGCACCTGGACCCGGTAGAGCAGCTGGGAGACCTCCTCAGCCAGATGCTCGTCGTCCTCATGCTCGGCGGCCAGCCACACCTCGCCGGCCTCTTCCAGCACCTTCTTGCCCTGCGCGTGCACACCCGCATCCAGCGCCGCCACGGTGCCCGACCCAGCAGGACGGGTCCGCGCGCGCTCACTGAGCTCGGCGAACAGTTCGTCGAACGTCTTCACAGCTGGGATCTTTTCATCCCAGCTCGACGGCGCTCAAAGCGCCGAGGGTGAACGCATCCACACCAACGAGCGAATTCCGGACGGTCCATCGCTCGCCAGGCGCGATCGGCACCTCGGCCGGCACGACCAGCACAGTGCAGCCCGCGGCCACGGCCGACTGCATGCCCATCGGCGAATCCTCGATCGCAACGCACCTATCAGCGGGAACACCCAGCAGGTCGGCGGCCATCAGGTACGGCGCCGGGTCGGGCTTGTTGCGGCCACCGACCTCGTCGCCGCAGATCGTGGCGGCGAAGAAAGACCGCCCGATCGAGTCGAGCGCGACCTCGGTGAGCGCGCGCTCGGTCGATGTGACCAAGGCCATGGGCACGTTGTTGTCGCGTAGTGACTCAAGGACCTCACGAGCACCGGGCCGCCACGGCAGGCTCAGGCGGAACAGCTCCATCGTGCGTTCGGTCAGCCACGCCGCCGCCTTGTCCATCGCGGCGGGGTCCGGCTCGAGGCCCAGCGAGCCGAAGATCTCCAGCATGGTGTTCTCCATGTTGGAGCCGACGACCGCGTCCCTGGTCTGCTGCGACAGCCGGCCGCCGAGCTGTTCGGCCAGCTCGTGCAGGCCGATGTCCCAGAGCTTCTCCGAGTCGATCAGCGTCCCGTCCATGTCCCACAGCACGGCCTCAGGCACGCGTGTCAACGAATCCCCCTTCGCGTTCGCTCATGCTTGTCTTCAGTGGTGTACCACGCGGGTATCCCTCGATGTGGTGAATGTGACCGTCGCACCACCCGCGATCGCGACACGCTCAGCGAGGGCGTCAAGCAGCGCAAATGGCATGTCAACAGGGTACGTAGCGCTGCTGTGGTCCAACTGCCCGCTCGGGGTCGTAGGCTTGGCAAGTGACCGATCACGACCCGCAGAGCACCGCCGGCACTCCAGCGCTCGTCGAGCCTGTTCTCGTTGCCGCCTTCGAAGGATGGAATGACGCTGGCGACGCGGCGAGTACGGCGATCGAACATCTCCAACTGACCTGGGACGCGTCCCCGCTGGTGGACATCGACCCGGACGACTACTACGACTTCCAGGTGACCCGGCCGACGGTCAAGCTGGTGGACGGCGTGACCCGGCGAGTGGAGTGGCCGACGACCCGGCTGTCCTCGTGCCGCCCGCCTGGCTCGAACCGCGACATCGTCCTCGTGCACGGTATCGAGCCGAACATGCGCTGGCGGAAGTTCTGCGCCGAACTGCTCGAACACATCGAACGCCTCGGCGTGACCACGGTCGTCACCCTGGGTTCGATGCTGGCCGACACGCCCCACACCCGCCCTGTCCCGGTGACCGGAACAGCGTATGACGCCGCGTCCGCCGCCAGGTTTGGCCTCGAAAGGTCCCGCTATCAGGGCCCGACCGGCATCGTGGGCGTGCTGCAGGACGCGTGCGTGCAGGCCGGGATCCCAGCGATCTCGCTGTGGGCCGCGGTGCCGCACTACGTCTCGCAGCCCCCGTCGCCGAAGGCCACGCTCGCGCTGTTGCACCGCGTCGAGGAGGTCCTGGACGTGGAAGTGCCCCTCGGGGCCCTGCCGGAGCAGGCCGACGAGTGGCAGCGCACGGTCAGCGAGATGGCCGAGGAGGACGAAGACGTCAGCAACTACGTCCGCGCCCTCGAAGAGCGCGGCGACGCGGCGATCACCCTGAACGAGACCAGCGGTGACGTCATCGCGGCCGAGTTCGAGCGCTACTTGCGTCGCCGCCGCCACGGCGGCCCCGGCCGCGGACCACGGTCCCAAGAGGGTCCGTCATAGGAGAGGCTTGTCCGCGATGGCGGGCGTCAGCCACCCGTCCGGAAGCAACACGTAAACCGCGCGGCGACACAGTCACCGCGCGGGCCTTCACAGCCGACGAAGGCGTTTGTCGGCGATGGCGGGCGGCGTGTAGTACGAGTCGCTCTGCCGGAGTGTGACGCCGGGCGGGACGATTTCGTCGATCTTGTCCAGGATCTCCTCGCTGAGGCGGATGTCCGCGCCCGCGAGGAGGTCCGTCAGGTGATGCGGCTTGCTCGCACCGATGATCACCGACGTCACGCCTGGGTGGGCGAGGACGAAAGCGAGAGCCATGTGCGGCAACGACATTCCGGCATCACCGGCTAGTTTGGACAGTTGTTCGACCGCTGCCAGCTTGGTCTGGTTCGCTGGGTCCGACAGGTCGTAGATGTCGCCGGCGATCTGTGCGCGTTGGCCGGTTGCTGCTGCGGGCGATACGCGGCCGGACAACCATCCGCCCACCAGCGGACTCCAGGTCAGTACGCCCAT
The DNA here is from genome assembly GCF_900176515.1 of Kibdelosporangium aridum. GTDB lineage: Bacteria > Actinomycetota > Actinomycetes > Mycobacteriales > Pseudonocardiaceae > Kibdelosporangium > Kibdelosporangium aridum. The sequence continues at coordinate 1,040,212 of NZ_FWXV01000001.1, read as the reverse complement.
GTTGTAGCGCTGGGTGGTGGGTAGGACGTCGCGTTCGATGCCGCGCATCAGGATCGAGTACGGCGGTTGCTCCGCGCGGAACCGTTGGTAGCCGCGCCTTTCCGCCGCCCACTGGGCTTCGACTATCTGCTCGGCCGGGAAGGTCGAGGAGCCGATCGCGCGGACTTTTCCTTCGCGCACCAGGTCCGTCAACGCCGACAACGACTCCTCGATGTCAGTGTCCGGGTCCGGCCGGTGCATCTGGTAAAGGTCAATGTAATCCGTGTCCAGCCTGCGCAGACTTTCCTCTACCGCTCGCTTGATCCACCGCGGTGAGCCGCCGCGCTGGTTCGGGTCGTCACCCATCGGGAAGAAGAACTTCGTGGCCACCACCACGTTGTCGCGCCTGCCCTTCAGCGCCTTGCCGACGATCTGCTCGGACTCTCCCCTTGAGTAGTAGTCCGCCGTGTCGATGAAGTTGATGCCCGCGTCCAACGCGGTGTGGATCATCCGGATCGACTCGTCGTGATCGGCGTTCGCGAACTCGCCGAACGTCATCGCACCGAGCGCGAACTCGCTCACCGAGATGCCGGTGCCGCCAAGAACCCTGTATTCCATGACGTCCACCAAACCCGTGCGGCCAGGTTCGTGACAGGGTCTGCCAGTACCCCGCACGATCGACGCATTCGCCCTACGCTGGAAGGATGAACACCGACCTCCGGGAGTTTCTGCGCTCGCGCCGCGCCAGGGTGACGCCTGAGGAAGTCGGTCTGCCGAACCTGCCGGGCACGCGCCGGGTGCCCGGCCTGCGCCGCGAGGAAGTCGCACAACTCGCCGGAGTGAGCGTGGACTACTACGTCCGGCTGGAACGCGGCAAGAACGTCAACGTGTCGGAGTCGGTGCTGGACGCGTTGGCGAGAGCGTTGCTGCTGAACGAAACCGAGCGCACCTATCTGTACACAGTGGCCAAACCGACGCGCAGGACACGGCCCATGCCGCCGCAACGGGTCCGGCAAGGGCTGCGGCTGGCGTTGGAGTCGATGTCCGACATCCCGGTGATGCTGTTGGGTCGCCGGATGGACGTGCTGGCGACGAACCTGCTGGCTCGCGCGCTGTACAAGGACTTCGACGCGGCGCCGCCGCACGAGCGCAACATAGCCAGGTACATGTTCCTCGACCCGGCCGCGCGCGAGGTCTACGTCGACTGGGCGGACGGCGCGCGCAATGCTGTGGCAGGCCTGCAGTTCTACGCCGGGCAGCACCCGCATGACCCGGAGCTGGCCAAGCTCGTCGGTGAATTGTCGGTACGGGACGCGGATTTCCGGCGCTGGTGGGCCGACCACGACGTGTTCCGGCACGGACATGGCACGAAACGCCTGCACCACCCGGTCGTCGGCGAGCTCACGGTGTTCTACGAGTCCCTGATCCCGCGCGACGACCCGGACATGATGATCGCGATGCACACGGTCGAGCCGGGCTCGCCATCAGAGCAGAGCATGCGGCTGCTGGCGAGCTGGGCGGCTTCGGCCATGGGCTCAAATGTCGATGCCGAGCAGAGCGTCGACGGCGTCTCGGAACTGCGCGGGAGCTGACGGGTCGTTACCCCGGCCGGCGAGCGCTTCGTCGGCCCACGCGTCCACCGCCCGCAGCGCGTTCGGCGTGTCCAAGTCGTTGGACAGGTGGTCACGCAGCCGCGTGATGGTGTCCGTGGCGTCCGGCCCGGACTCCAGCAGTGCCGCGTCCCGCCAACGACCCAGCCGCCGCTCCCCGTCCGCGAGCAGGTCGGCGGTCCACGGCCGGTCTTCGCGGTAGTGCCCGGCGAGCAGAGCCAGCCGCACCGCCGCCGGGTCCACCCGGTCGGCCCGCAACCGCGACACGAACACGAGGTTGCCGCGGGACTTGGACATCTTCTCCCCGTCCAAGCCGATCATCCCGGCGTGCACGTAGTGCCGGGCGAACGGGAACTCACTGCTCAGTGCCTCGGCATGGGCGGCACTGTTCTCGTGGTGCGGGAAGATCAGGTCCGAGCCGCCGCCCTGGACGTCGAAAGCCGACCCCAGCCGGTTCAACGCGATGACCGAGCACTCGACGTGCCACCCGGGCCGTCCAGCCCCGATCTCGCTCTCCCACGACGGCTCATTCGGCCGCGCCACCCGCCACAGCAAAGCGTCCAACGGGTGCCGCTTGCCTGGCCGATCGGGGTCGCCGCCGCGCTCGGCGAACAGTTCGAGCATGGTCGGCTCGTCGTAGCGGGACTCGTAACCGAACCGGCCAGTCGCGGTGTGGTCGAAGTAGATGTCTGGGTACTCGGAGTCCTCGACGCGGTACGCGTGCCCCGCGGCCAGCAGCTTGCTGATCGCCTCGACGATCTCGGGAATCGCCTCGACCGCACCGATGTACGAGCGCGGCGGCAAGACCCTGAGCGCGACCATGTCCTCACGGAACAGCGCGGTTTCCCGCATACCGAGAACAACCCAGTCATCCTGGTCCCGCTCGGCCCGCTCCAACAGCGGGTCGTCGATGTCGGTGACGTTCTGGACGTAGTTGACCTCGTGCCCGTTGTCCAGCCAGACCCGGTGGATCAGGTCGAACGCGAGGTAGGTGGCGGCGTGGCCCAGGTGGGTCGCGTCGTACGGCGTGATTCCGCAGACGTACAGGCCGGCAGTCTTGCCGGGCGCGGTTGGCCGCACCTCACCGGTGGCGGTGTCGTAGAGCCGCAGTGGCCGTGGCGTCCCTGCCACACGTGGAACCGGTGTCGTTGCCCATGTCTGCATGTCAGTCAGGTTAATAGGCGGCCATGCATGTGAGCTGGCCGCTCACAGGTTGGGAGGATCACAGTCCCAGTGAGCGGCCAGCGGGCAATAGGGTGAATCCCGGTTACGCTGTTTCAGTCACGCCCCGACACTGAACTTGTACCAGACGCACAGGCCGTGATCCCACTGAATGTCCGCGACGACCTGGATTTGCCCACCCCACACGACCACGTTGTAGACATTCATCAGTGCGGAGCCCAGGAATTCGCTGCCGCCTGAACCATTCTCAGCCAAAGTCACGGCGACTGGGTATCCGTCCGGCAATCCGCGCGCACCGAAATCCTGTCGCACGAGCCGGTGGATACCGCACCTGAGTTCCCGCCACGACATGGCCATCGGCGCAGCGGCGTCGCCCCGTTGCGGCAGCGCTTTGAAGGTGGTGATCTCACCACCATTGGACTGGTCGGCGTACACCGCGGCGGTCGTGAAGAATCCCCCGAGAATCAGCGCGACAGCCGCGACGACCACTGCGGCCTTCCGGGAAAAGAAACCTTTCACGTGACCCCTCCTATTCGTCAACGAAACGAACCTTCGGGACCAATGTTCGCGAATGACACCTGGTCTGAAAATGCCCAATAAAACGCAGCCGCCCGTGGGTGTTCTTACCCAGTGTGGTGTGCGCGGGCGATGCGGATCAGCTCCGAGCGGCGCCGGGTGCCGAGCTTGTCCCTGATGGACTCCAGGTGCCGGTTCACCGTACGAACGGAGATCTCCAGTTCGCAGCCGATTTCCCGGTTGTCGTAACCACGTGCGAGCGCCCGTAATACCTCACGCTCGCGTGGCGTCAACCCTGGCCGTTGCTGGAACTCGGTAACCAGCTGCACAGCCAGCTCTGGCGGCACAACAGGTCCCTGCACCACGGCCGCGACCGCGCGCTGGAGTTCCGCCGTCGGCGCGGACTTGCTGACGTATCCGTGCGCACCGGAGCGGATCGCCCGGACGACCTCGCTCATCGAAGCCTGGGACACCACGAGGATGCGTACGGCAGGAAAGCCCTGCACGACTTTCTGGATGAACTCCACGCCGTCCTCGTCACCAAGTCGCAGATCCGCGATGAGCACGTGTGGTCGGTCGTGGTCCAGCGAGCGGAACGCGGAAGCAGTGTCGCCCGCCTGGAGAACCGTGGTTCGGCCATCTGCCAAGCCCGCCCGGACACCGTCCCTGGTCAACGGATGATCGTCGACGATGAGAACCCGCATGTCCCCAGCTTGCCGGGGTGATCATGAACGTGGACACCCCGATCGGGCACCTAACCGGGCAGCCGCAGTTCGATCTCGGTCCCGCGCCCTGGCCGGCCGTTGATCGCGACCGTGCCACCGATCCGCTCGATCCTGGCCCGTACGCTCAACAACAGTCCCAGTCGCCCGGCCGCACGGACCTTCTCTTCGGAAAACGTGAATCCGATACCGTTGTCGCGCACGAACACAGTGAGACCTGAGTCCTCTTCGAGCACCGAAACCCATGCCTGCGTGGCTTGTGCGTGCTTCACCACGTTGGTCAATGCCTCTTTGACCGCCGCAATGATCTCGTCGACCACGTTGTCCGGCAGGACGACCGACCCGCTTGCCAGGACCTGGACGGCCAGATCCCCATACGTACCAGGCAGTTTCTCCAAGGCCGCCGTGAGGCAGGCCGAGCCGTGCGGTGCGACCATCGTGCCGGAAACCACCATGTCACGCAACGCTTTCTCCTGTGCCCGGACCTCGGCCATCAACGCACGCAACTCCCCTGGACGCACGTCGCCCCGCGCAGCGAGATCCATACCCTTGCGTTGGAGCAAAGCCAAGTGCTGCAACATGTCGTCGTGAATCCGTGCGGCCAGTTCATCTCGCTCGGCCAGCCGGGCGGCCTCGGAACTGCTGCGTGCCAACGCTTGCGCCAACCGGTGGAACTGACGCGACGCTGTGCCCACGGCCGCACCGACTAGCACATAGGACAGACCCGACGCGGTCATCGTCAGTGACTGAGAGAACGACAACTCAGCCAATGGCGCCCGGTTCAACGCGTACGCGAATGGTAACGCGGCAGCGACAACCGCCCCCGCGAGCAGACCACCGCTGACTCGCCGCACCACTGCCCATGCCGCCACGGCCGCCATCGGATAGGCACCGGTCACCGACGGATGGTTCGTCAGAACATGCTGTGCTGGATGGAAAAAACCGCCAGCGACGACGAGTCCGACGGCCAACGCGAGATCTATCGCAAGCGCCAGGCCTGATCTACGCACCGCAGCGAGCGTGAGCCACACTGTCCAGCCCAGTGTGGCGACCAAAGCGGCAACGGCGACCGCGGCTGCCTGTTCACGAACCTGGCCGCCGATGGCGGCGACGATCGCCATCCACGCGAACGCGCACCAGCGGAACACCAGAACGAGCAGCATCGGCGCCGGATGCTCCCGTGTCGAAATGGCCACCCCTTCCCCCGATCCATGAGCCTACACTCGGCCGAGGGCCCGCCACCGAACGTAGTCTCGCCGAAATCGTCGGCACGCAGGTCGCTTGGTGGCAGCTGGGCTTCCGGCGGCGCCGGGAAGTGATCCACCTGGCCGCGACCGGCCGAGCACACCCGGATCCGGATGTCTGGACCGAGGCCAGGCTCTGGGCGGGCCAGATGCTGGACTCACCGTGGTGGTGGCGAATCGTCAGAGCTGTGGTGATCAGCGGTTTCGCCGTTGGTGGGGTGGCCGCGACGACAGGCGTGGCCGTGGAGTTCCAAGCCGACTACGCGATCAGTATCGCTGTGCTGACGGTCGCGCCGCTGGCGGTTCTCTGGGCGCGGCGGCAGATGCGCACCGCACGTCTGATCAACCGCGTCGAGCCCGCGGAAGGCAACCCGCGCGCAAACCCGCGTTGGGTGCCAATCGTGTTGTCAGTGGTGGCTTTCGCCGCGATGGCAACATCCGTCGCGGTCATCGTCCATACCGTCCAGGTGAACCATGAGGCAGTGTTCGGCTGCCCATTCGAGCCGGAACACCCCGATGTCCGGGCCGCGTGGATCAAGCACGAGGGCAAGTCCGGCAACCTCGGATGTCCCGTCGGGCCGGGCGGTGTGACCGCTGGCGGTGAGCCGTTCCAACACACGACCACGGGCGTCTTCGCCATCACGTCGATCGTCGGGGAGTTCCTCGTACCGCACGACTTGTTCGACGTCTGGCAAACGCATTGGAAAGTGCTGGGTGAGCCAACGGAAGTCCCGATGCTCGATGGATCGACTATGTACGTGAACTTTCAGCGGGGCCACATTGTGAAGACGGCGGGTGGGCAATCCATCGCCGTACCAGGAAAGGACTATCAACAGAAACAGGTCGCGGGCGGCCCGTGCACAACGCACGACCGCCCCTGCCTGGTCCGTGCCGAACGCAACGGCACGAACATCCACCTCGCCTGGCACTGGGAAATCGCCGACGCCTTCAACGTCAGCTGGCGAGTGCCCAGCCAAATCGTGCCGACCAGCGTCGAAGCAGCGGGCAGTGAGTACACAATAGACGGTGTCGATCCGAGAGCCAGATACATCGTGGAGGTGCAGGCCTGCGACAAACGCTTCCTGCGTCGCTCGGTCTGCACCCCCGCAGCGACGTACATCATCACGCCAGTGCCCTGATGAAATCCGTGAACTTCTCTTCAGTCGTCCCACGTCACCGGCAGGTTGAACAGGCCGTAGATGGTCATCCTGTCACGGAAACGCACCTCGCCTGCCAGCCTCAGCGTCGGCAACCGGCGCAGCAGCGCCGCGAAGCCGATCCGCATCTCGATGCGCGCCAGCTGCTGGCCGAGGCACTGGTGGATACCGTGGCCGAACGCCAGGTGTCCTTGGGCGTTCCTGGTCAGGTCCAGTTCGTCGGGGTCGTGGAACTTCTCGGGGTCCCGGTTGGCGCCCGGGACGGACATCGCGACCGCCTCGCCCGCCTTGATCTGGTGCCCGTCGATCTCCACGTCCTCGAGCGCAGTCCGTACCGGTCCGAAATGGATGATCGAAAGGTAGCGCAGCAGTTCCTCGACGGCCGCGACCGGGTCGGCGAGCAGTGCTTCGGCTCGGCCGGGTTGCTGCAGGATCGTGTATGTGCCAAGGGCGAGCATGTTCGCGGTCGTCTCATGCCCGGCGATGAGCAGCACCATCCCGATGGTGACCAGTTCTTCGTGGGTCAGTTCGTCTTCCGCGATCAGTCCGCTGAGCAGATCGTCCGCGGGCGCGGACCGCTTTTCGTTGATCACGTCGCTGAGCAGTTTCTGGATCGACACCCAGGCGGCCGTCGCCTCCTCGGCGCCGGATTCCAGATTCAGCAGCGTCGAAGCGTCGCCTTGGAACTGCTCGCGCCGCTCGTAGGCCACGCCCAGCAGTTCGCAGATCACCAGCGACGGGATCGGCAGTGTGTACGCGGGCACCAGGTCGACCGGCGGTCCGGCGCTGATGATCGCGTCGAGGTGTTCGTCGACGATCTGCTCGATCCGTGGTTCGAGCAGCTTCATCCGCCGCACGGTGAACTGGCCGGTGAGCATCCGGCGGATCCGGCCGTGCTCGGGGTCGTCCATCCGGTTGAACATGCCCGGTGGCATCGGGAAGTCCTTGAGGGACTGGCCGGTCAGCCGTTTCGCCGGGATCACCGGGTGGGTCAGCTCGACCCGGTTGCTGAACGCCGGGCTGGCCAGCACGGAGCGGACCGCGTGGTGCCCGGTCGCGAGCCAGCCGAGGTGACCGTCAGGAAACGTCATCCGCACCATCGAGTCGGTGGCTCGCAGCGAACCGATCTCGGCAGGCGGGTCAAGCGGATTCGGGCGCTGGGTCGGCAGGCCCGGAATGCTTTCGGTGGTCATGGTTCAACGACTACACGAGCTTCACAAAGTTGTGAAGTTAAGGAAACGTCAAGAAGTCACCTGTTACTGACATTCCTAGTCAGTCCGACAAAGTCCGCCATCTGCTCGGCCGCGTGCGCGAAGAACTCGTCGGCCGGGTCGACACTGCCCACGAACTGGCCGAACAGCTCGAAGGTGAGCATTCCGAACAGCTGGCTCCACGCCACGATGGCCCGGTTCACCGTCTCGGACGACAACTCCCGCGCGAACTCACGCGCGTCCAATTGGGCTGCCAAGCCCTTCGGCAACGGAGGCCCGGCGAACGCGGGCTTCAGCTCGCCCTCACCCAGAATGCCCAGCAGCGCCAAGGGAGCACGGGCCGCGGCGACGACCGTGTCCTGCGGCGCCTGGTATCCCGGGATGGGCGAGCCGTAGATCAGGGCGTACTCATGCGGATTCGCGCGCGCCCACTCGCGAACCGCGTGATACACCGCTATCCACTTCTCCCGGGGCGTCTCCCCCACGGCCGCTTGCTCCGCCGCGTCACCGACTGCGTTGTACGCATCGATGATCAACGCCGTCAGCAGATCGTCCCGGCTCGGGAAGTACCGGTAGATCGCCGACGAGACCATGCCCAGCGCACGCGCGACCGACCGCAACGACAACTTCTGCGCCCCGTCGACGGCCAGCTGCCTGCGCGCCTCGTTTTTGATCTCCTGCGTCAGCTCGGCCCTGGCGCGGTCTCGCGCGGTCCTCCCAGCGTTCATGCCCTCAGTGTAGAGCACTGCACAAATCCGAGAGCACTGCTCTTGACTTGAGGGCGCGATCCGTGTTCACTGATCTCAACAGAGAGCACTGCTCACACTTTGGAGCCGAGATGACCCGCAACATCAAGCCGAACGCCGCCGACAAGATCTTCAACCCGATCGCCAAGTTCCTGACCGGCCTGGGGATCAGCCTGGCGGGCAGCCGGATCCTGGCCGTGCGCGGGCGCAAGAGCGGCGAATGGCGAACGGTGCCGGTGAACCCGTTGACGTACAACGGCGAGCGTTACCTTGTCGCACCCCGTGGCCATACTCAGTGGGTTCGCAACATGCGGGCGGCCGGCGGCGGCGAACTGCGGCTCGGCCGCAAGGTCGAGGCGTTCGAGGCCGTCGAAGTGCCGGACGACGAGAAGCCCGAGATCCTCCGGCTCTACTTGAAGAAGTGGGCGTGGGAGGTCGGCCGGTTCTTCGATGACGTCACCGCGGAGTCGAGCGACGAGCGCCTGCGTGAGATCGCTCCCGGCTTCCCGGTCTTCCGCCTGCGCTAGCAAAGTCCATAGTGTCCAGTCCAGCGCCCTTCGGATGCTCTTGTGTCCTATTTGCGCCCACGCCATCCCGGAACACCGTGCGGCTAGCCCAATTGGCCGCTTACCTGAACCCCCACGCACATGCGACGCTGCACTCGTCGTTGTCTGGGTTGGCGTGAGACTGGGCACGCTCATAGTTGACCCGCAGGGGGTTCTCCATGTCGGACCACAGAGTGGTCCGGCCATTCGGCCTGCGCACAGCGCGGGCGGTGGCCACTTCGTTAGTCGCTGTTCTTGGTGTGAGCCTGGTGGAAGCGCCGGCGACAGCCGCACCACCGGTGGTGAACACGGTCAAGCGGATCGATCCGCGCGACCTGCCGACGTTGCCAAGCTCCGCTCAGGCCGCGCCGGCTCCTGCCGCCATATCCACAGCGGACTTCACTCCGCTGTCCACCAGGTCGGGTGAACAGGCCAGCCGCTTCGACCCGCAGCGGTCCAAGCTCGTATCGCGGTCGATGTTCACAGAGGACTTCCTCAATCCCGATGGCACACATACGATCCGGCAGTCGTCGGTACCGTTGAACGTGCCGGACGGCAAGGGTGGCTGGCGTCCAGTGGACACCACGCTGGCGCCCGCCGCGGGCCGGATCACGGCCAAGGCGCAGGGTATGTCGCCGACGGTCGCCGAGAAGGCCGACGATCCCGAAGTCGTCTCCGTTGCCGTGGATGGCAAAGAGGCCTCGCTCGGCCTGCACCAGGCCGCGCCAAGCCCGGCGAAGGTGAACGGCAACAAGGCGGTCTACGAGAACGTCCTGCCGGACACCGACCTGGACTACGAGATCACGCCGGGTTCGGTCAAAGAGACGATCGTCCTGAAAAAGCCGCCCCAGCAAGGGAAATCTTCCTGGCGGTTCCGGCTGGCCACCCAAGGACTGACGCCGAGCCTCGGCTCGGACGGCACCGTCAAGCTGACCGACGAGACCGGCACTGTGAAGCTGGTCATGCCACCCATCGAGACATGGGACTCCACTGGGGACGCCGAGCGCCCGCCCGCGATGACCGGCGGCCGCTACGGCCTGGAGCGCGACGGTGCACAGTGGACGCTGACCGTGTCGGTGGACGAGGCCTGGCTGCGCGACCCCAAGCGCGTCTATCCGGTGCGGGTCGACCCGACGTTCTCCTTCGGCGTGCTGTCCTCGCAGACCTACCGTTCCGACGGCTACACATGTGACAACTGTGGCCTGCGGATCGGCAACAGCCAAAGCTCGGGCGACTCCTACAACCGGACCGCACTACGGTTCGACTACGCGTCGCTGTACGGCAAGACCGTGGTCGGCGCCCGCGTCGACGTCACCCGCAACACAAGCGTGGTCGGGTCGGTCAAGACGTGGGACACCACGCTGTACCATGCGTCGGCGTTGAACATCAACGGGTTGGGCGCACGCCTGGCCGGTGCTTTGGTTGGTGACGTCGGCAGCTTCTCCTCACCGGAGTTGACCGGTTTCTTGCGGCACGTGGTGGACACCCGGCAGGCGTCCTACTTCATGCTGGTCGGCAGCGAGGTGCCAGGCACGTGGACCTACAAGAACCTCAACGCCACTCTGAGCGTGGACACCGGATCGGCCCCACCGGCGGCCGTGCTGGCCGCCCCGGCCGACAACACCGTGACCACGTCACTGACACCGACGCTCGCGGTCAACCCGGTGTCCGATCCGGACGGCGACCCGGTCAAGTACTGCTTCCGCGTCGCGACCGGCCCGGATGCGAAGTCCGGCGTCGTGGTCGAGTCCGGCTGTCTGTCCACTCCGACATGGACAGTCCCGGCGGGCGTGCTGCAAGACGGCGTGGCCTATACGTGGCAGGCGATGACCTACAGCGGCATCACCACGACCACCCCGCCATGGATCGGCCATGTCAAGGTGGACCAGCGCATCGGTGACCGCGGGCCAGCGCCGTCGGACACGATGGGCCCCTTCGCGATCAACCTCGCCAACGGCAACGTCACCACCCAGTTCACCTCGCCGACGTTCAACACCGTGGCCGGTGACTCGGGTCTGACGTTCACCTACAACTCCCAGCAGACCGATCCCAAGGGACTCAAGACGTCCTACTTCGTCGACCTGTCGCACAACGGGATCATCAACGACGCACAACAGCCAGTGCTGGTGCGCACCGAGCCGCAGGTCAACGTCAACTGGGACGTGAACTCACCGTTCGCGCCCGCGCTCGCGGCAGACTGGTTCGTGGTGCGCTGGGAAGGTTTCTTCCAGGCTCCGGTGACCGGCAGCTACCAGTTCGCGGGTGCGCACGACGACGGCGCGGTGGTGTGGATCAACAACGCCAAGGTCTACGACGTGACCACTCCCAGTGACGTCAACTGGACCCAGTCGACCGCGGTGAACCTGACCGCCGGTCAGCGCGTGCCGATCAAGGTCGAACTGGCCGAGAAGACCCACAACGCGCAGATGCGGCTGTTCGTCCGTACGTCCGACGGATCGACGGTGCCGTCGCAGATCGTCCCTGCGGACTGGCTGTACTCGGCGGACCTGCCGACGTTGCCGCAGGGCTGGACCATGTCGTCGGACTTGGACGGTGACGGCAGCTCGTACACCGAGGCCAAGGTCACCGACCAGAACATCGTGCTGACCGACACCAGCGGTGCCAAGCACACGTGGACCAAGAAGAGCACCGGCGGCTACACCCCGCCCGAGGGCGAAACCGCGGTTCTGGGCCTGGATTCCGGTGGCCGGGTCACGCTGACCGAAGGCTCGGAGGTGTTCTCCTTCCGCGCCGACGGCAAGCTGGAGTCACAGACCAGCGTGGTGGACTCCCGCAAGGCCGCGACACTGCGCAACGTCTACGACGGAGTCCCGTCGCGGCTGCGGGAGATCAAGGACCCGGTGTCCGCCCGCTCGCACGTCCTGCACTACAACCGTGCCAACGACAACTGCTATGGCGGAACCACTCCCCCGTCAGGCGCCGACTCGTTGGCACCGTCGCAGATGCTGTGCCGCATCGCCTACTGGGACGGCACGGAAACGCGGCTCTGGTACGCGCAGGGCAAGCTGATCCGGATCGAGGACCCGGGCTCGGAGATCACCGACTTCGGTTACAACGACCGTGGTCTGCTACAGGCCACACGGGACGCGCGAGGCAACGACTGGGTCGCCGCCGATCCAGCTGCTCGCCGTCCGCACGAGGGCGAGGTGACCAGCGCCGTCCTCTACGACACGACGAGCACCAAACCCAAGGCCACCACGGCCATGTCGGCTATCCCCGCCATCGGCAAACCGCGGTCATGGCGGACTTACCGGTACGACCCTGCGAACCGGCAGACGTTCGTCGACACCGCTGGGCTCTCCCCAGCGATCGGGTTCAGCACCAAGGTCACGTACGACGACGCCGACCGGTTGCTGACCACGACCGACGCGACGGGCAAGACCAGCAGCCAGACGTGGAACGCCAAGGACCAGAAGCTGACGTCCACCGACACGGCCGGACGGGTCTCGACTTCGGTCTACGACTACGCCGGACGCGAAATCGAGGAGTACGGCCCGGCACCGGCGTCCTGCTTCAACGGTCAGGTACCGACTGCCGCGTGCGCGGCAACTGTACCGACCACACAGACGAAGTACGACGAAGGCCTCAACGGCTTGTCGGTGTCCTATTACGACAACCGCACACTCACGGGCGCGCCCAAGGTGTTCAGCACCGGGATCGGTGAGGCGGACGGCAGGCTGGTCAAGAACTGGAACAGCACCGCGCCGGCCACCGACATCCCCGCCGACCACTTCTCCTTGCGCGCCACCGGCGAGATCGTCTTCCCCCAGGCGGGCGACTACACGTTGCGTGTCCTGGCCGATGATGGTGTGCGCGTGTGGGTCAACGACCAGATCGTCATCGACGACTGGCGCAACACCACACCGGTGTGGCGACAGGGAACCGTGCGCAGCGACGCTGCCGGGTCGATCAAGAACATCCGGATCGACTACTACGAGTTCGACCTCACCGCACAACTGGAACTGCACTGGACGACTCCCAGCGGAACACAGGAAGTAGTCCCAGGCAACCAATTGCGGCCGGGCTACGGGCTCTCCACGTCGTCTGTGGTGCCGGAGTCCGACGGGCTGCCGAACCAGGTCGCCTCGACCAAGTACAACGATGGCCTTGACCCGGCGTTCGGGCAGGCCACAAGCACTGTCACCGATCCGGGCGGACTACGGCTGACCAGCGGTTCGACGTACGAGCCGGTGGGCACGGGCTACCTACGCACCACAAGCAAGTCCATGCCCAACGGTGCGCGGACAACGTACTCGTTCTACGGGGACACCGAGACCAGGGCGAACCCCTGTGTCGCGGGCAGCCCCGCGGTCAACCAGGGCGGCATGGCCAAGCTCACCACCTCGGCCGCACCCGCGTCCGGGCCGGCCAGAGTCGACGAGCAGGTCTACGACGCCTCAGGCAGGCTCATCGCCAAGTCCACGTCCGGTGCCTGGACGTGCACGACCTACGACGCCCGTGACCGAGTGCTCGAGCAGACTGTTCCCGCCAGCGCCACGTCGGCGGAACGCAAGATCCGCTACGACTACGCGGTCGGTGGCGACCCGCTCACCACGTCCACAACGGACAACGCCGGTACCGTGACGACCACTGTGGACCTGATGGGCCGCACCATCGCCTACACCGATGTGCATGGCACCCGCACGGAAACCACGTACGACCAAGTGGGACGGGTGTCGTCCGAGAAGGTCATCCCGCCGAACTCGAGTGATTCCCCGCAGATCACCACGCCGTCCTACGACGACGCCGGCCGTCTGCTGACCACCAAGCTCGGTGACACGGTGCTTGCCACCTCGACTTATGACGCGGCAGGCGAACTGGCGACCGTGACCTACGCCAACGGCTCGTCGCTGAGCGGCGTCGGTAAGGACGCGGCCGGGCGGACCACGTCGCTGAAGTGGAAGACCAGTGATGGCACGGAAGTCATCTCGGCGGTCAGCCGGACGAGAACCGGCACGATCGTTGACGAGCAGCTCGGCGGAGTCGACGCACGACCCAACGCGCCGAACTACGTATACGACGCCGCGGGCAGGCTGACCGAAGCGTGGGTGGCCGGACACCACTACACCTACGACTTCACCTCCGCCTCTCCGGCCGCGTGCCCGACCGGCACGGTGCCCAACGCGGGCAGCAACACCAACCGGATCCGGCTGCTCGACCAGACCGCCAGTGGTACGGCGGAAACCGGCTACTGCTACGACAACGCGGACCGTCTGCTGACGACGGTCGGCGCCAACGCGGTGACCGGCTTCAAGTACGACGCGCGCGGCAACACCACGGAGTTCACCTCCGGCGATGCGGTCACCACGCTCGGCTGGGATGGCATGGACCGCAACACGTTCGTCCGTGTCACCGGATCCGACCCGGCGTACATCAGTTACACCAGGGATGTCACCGGCCGGATCGTCCGCCGGTTCGCGGCAGAGGGCGACACCATGACGGACATCCTCTTCGCATCCACAAGCGACAACGACTCCGCGGACCTGGTACTGGGACCGGACAAGCGGCTGCTCAACCGCAGCATCTCGTTGCCGGGTGGGGTGTTGTACAACGCCAACGGCAGCCAGGGCAGCTGGGACCACCCGACGGTACGTGGCGACATCTGCCTGACAACGGACAACGTGGGCAAGCAGGTCGGTGAGCTGCGCACGTACACGCCATTCGGTGAGCCGTTGCGGGCAAACGGTGTCGTGGACCCCGATGCTGTGCCGGACAACCAGCCCGGCCAGTTCGACAACGGCTGGCTCGGCCAGCACCAGCGCCCGTACGAACACGCGGGTTCGCTGGCACTGGTCCAGATGGGTGCGCGACCGTACAGTCCGATCCTCGGCCGGTTCCTGTCCATGGATCCGGTTGAAGGCGGATCAGCCAACGACTACGACTACACCAGCGCCGACCCGATCAACAACACCGACCTTGACGGGCGATGCCTGTGGGGCTTCTGCAACTGGGTCAAACGGCAGGCGACACGTGCCGTGACCTGGGTCAACCGCAACGTTGTGCAACCCGCGTGGAACTGGACGAAGAACAACTGGCGGACGATCGCGACCGTCGGTGCGTGGGTCGGCGGGGCCGCGGGCGCGATTGCTTGTGGCGTCAGCGTGATCTGCGGAGCGATCGTCGGCGGTGTCGCCGCCTTCGCCGGGTACTCGGCTCAGAACGCCGGGACGTCGAACTGGAACTGGGGCGCGGCGATCCGCACCACCGCACTGGGCGCCGCCGGCGGCGCGATCTCACCTGCCCGCGCCAGGATAGGGGCGAACCAGGCGAAACCCACCCGGCACGGACTGCGCAACAACGGCAGGGTCGCCTACCGCAAGCCCTTGTTCTACCGCGGCAAGCACTGGAACGCGCGAAGCAAGAGCTGGAAACGCTGGCTCTGGTGGAAGCGCTAATCTGAGATCGGAGAAGAAGGAGAAGAATGGCTTCCAGGCGAATCCCGCGGCTGACCCCCGTGCGCCTCCTGATCCTCGCGGGTTGCGTGGCCGTGGCGGCGTTGGTCAACTACCTGGTCGGTGGGTGGATAGGTCCAGGGCTCGCCGGAGGGCTGGTGGTGTTTCTCGGGATGGAGTTCGCCATGCGTTGGCGGCGCCAGGACACGCAGCGCGAGCCGAACGAGCACCAGAACACCTGATGTAGACAGTCACGAACCGGCCCTTGTCCGAATTCACGGACAAGGGCCGGTTTTCTGTCAGCTTCAGCTGATTCGACCGCCCACGACGGGGATGTCGAGGCTGCTGCCGTCAAGCGACACGGTCAGCGCACCCGCGCCCTGGTCGACCGAGATGTACGTCCGGTCGTTGGCCATCAGCACGAGCCCGATCCGGTGCCCGGCGGGGACGACGTAATCCTTGCCGTGCAGTTCCCAGGAAGCCGTGTACGTCTGGCCCGGGACAAGCGGGGTTCCGGACGTCAGCGACGCGCGGTTCTTCAAGTCGATCGCACCACGCGTGATCACCGTGGCCGTGACGGCCTCAGCCCGGGCCGCGAACGGCTCCGCACACCCGGTCTTCTGGTCGATGTCGGACAGCGAGCATTCCATGTTGATCAGTTCTTCCGGTGACATGTCCTGCACGCTGAACGCCGTGCCAGGGCCGTAATCCACCAGGAGAGCCGTCAGCGGAGCACTCGCCGTGTTCGACCGGACGGTCACGTTCACCTTGGGAGTACCGGACATCCGGGCCGCCTGGGTCAACGCCGGTGTGACGTAGACGAGCCGGTTCGGTGCGGCGACCGTGTAGTCGGCCATCGCGGTGGTCTCGGTCTGGGTACGGTTGTCCGTGAAGGTCTGGGTCGACGCCGCCGGGCGCGTGGCCTGCAACGTACCCGCGACGCCGGAAGCGGCTGGGCCGAAGTTCAGGCGCACGTTCCGCGCGGCCGCGTCCGGCCAGCTTCGATGCGCCTCCCAGGAACCGTTGGGCCGCTGGATGTCGGCCATCGGCTCGTCCATGATCCCGTTGTTCATCCCGAACAGCCAGTGGTCCATCCACCGGTGCATCACGCGCCGCCACTCGTCCGGCCGGGCGCTGACCGGATCGATGTGGGCACTGCGGTGCAGCCAGATCTTGCGGGGGATGCTGCGCTCCTGCAACAGGTTCCACCACGCGACACCGTGCCGGAGCTTGACGTTCCAGTCCTCCATGCCGTGCACCAGCAGAACCGACGCCTTCACCTTGTCCACGCTGGGCTTGTAGTCCCGCTCGGCCCAGAACGGCGTGTAGTCCCAGGTGTTGTCGCCCGCGTCGTCGCCCAAGGACTTGATGAACGCGGCACACCGCTGCTTGGCTGCCGCGCTCGCCACGTAGTTGGCCAGGTATTCCGGATACCTGCTCCCCCAGGCGCCCTGGTACCCGATACCCGCGTCCCGCGTGTAGTCGTACCAGCTGGAGATCGCGGCGATGGGCACGATCGTCTTCAACCCGTCGACACCGGTTGCGGCAACGGCGTTCGGCAGGGTCCCGTTGTACGAGACGCCGACCATGCCGACCGCACCGGTGCTCCACGACGCCAGCGCCTCAGACCCGTTGGCGTAGAAGCCCTTCACCCGCCCGTTCAGCCAGTCGACCACCGACTTGATGGAGATCGTGTCCTCGGCGTCGCCCGTGGTCGGGCACCCGGCCGACCGGCTCGTGCCCTGCATCTCGGCTTCGATCACGGTGTAGCCGCGTGGCACGAAGAACTCGTCGTACCACCGCGCGAACCCGTACGGCGTCGTGGCTTGGGTCCCCGGCGCGCGGTAGTACGGGCTCGGTTCCATGACCACGGGTGTCTTCAGCCCGCTGTTGGTCTCCTTCGGCCGCATGATCTGGATCGCGATCCGGTCGGACTTGCCGTCCTTGTCGCTGTCCATCGGCGCTTCGACGAACACATCCTCGCGGATGGCGTCCTGGTACGAGTAGATCGGCGTTGTCTCTTCGATGTCCTGTGCGGCAGCGGGCACAGGCGTCGCTATTCCGGCCAGTACCGTGCCTAAGGCAGCGGTGACCGCGATTCGTAGTCGTCCCATGACTTTGAGCGAACCGATCAGAGCCGACGACCGGCCACGGCCGAAAGGACCGATTCGTTCACACTTCGTTCACGGTGTCCCGATCATCGGCATCACCGCTCACAAGGACCATTCCGCCAGTGCTTTGTCCTTGTAGTCGAGGACCACGATCTTCGTACCGGGTTCGAGCTTGCTGTCGAACGACACCTTGCCGGTCGCGGTCTTGCCCGGACTCAGATCGGTCGACTGGAGTTCCTCCGCGTCCAGGTCCACGCCCCACGAGCCGTTGCCGTCGCCCGAATCGATGGTCGTGCCGTCCGGCTTCTTGAGGTGCACGTTGCGCGGGATGAGCCGGTAGGTGCCGGTCTTGCCTTCGAACTTCATGTCGATGATCACGAAGTTGCCGCTCTCCGGCGCCGCGGTCTTGTCCAGGCTGCCGCCGCCGTTGGTCTCGGTGACCGACACCAGCGTCGCCACCGCGGACGAGTCCAGGTCCTTGATGGTCGCCGTTTTGTTGATCTCCCGCTTCGGCAGGCCCTCGCCGAGGATCGGCTCGCCACCGGACAGCGGCCACTGCGCGAGGATGTGACCCATCACGCCGGTCACCAACAATTTCGCGCCCGGGTCGTACGGCGCGTCGAAGGCGACAATGCCTTCAGCCGATGTGCCTTTGACGAGTTGGCTTTCGTCGCTGGTGATTCCCTGCTTGAGCGACACGGCACGGTCGGCGTTTCCGGCGTCCGATTCGAGGACCGTGCCGTCGGGCTGCTTGAGCTTGATGTACGACGGGCTGGCCGAGTATTTGCCGTCCTCGCATTCGAACCGCAGTTTCACCGCGACGAAGTTGCCGGTCTTCGCTTTCGTCCCGTTGTCGGCCTTGAAGGACTCGCTGACCGAGACCAGACTGACTTTCGCCGATCCGTCATCGGTTTTCACCGTCACGGACTTGTTGACGTCCCTGCCGGAACTCTCAGCCGGCTTCTCACCGGCGGTGTCCGACTGGGCGGACGAACAGCCCGCCGTGATCGCCGCGGTCAGCGCCACGGTCATGAGCAGCGCAAGACTGGCTGCAGTACGCACGATTGCTCTTCCATTCGCTTTGGTGAACCGCCCACAGATGGGCGTCAAGACGCGTTGGAAGGTAACCGCGCGTGCCACACGCTACGAACACTCTCCACGACTCCCGGGAGAGCTAGCCGAATTGGCCCCCGTGCCACGCGAGACTGCGGCGCTGTACGACGAGCAGCACCCTGTTGAGCACGAAACCCAATACACCGATCAGCACGATCCACGCCCACATCCCAGGCAGGTCGGCATACCCCTGCGAGCTGTTGAGCTGGTAGCCGATCCCGTTGCTGGTGCCGACAAGCTCGGACAACACCATCAGGATCAGGGCGATCGACAGGCTCAGGCGCAGACCGGCGAAGATCTTGGGCGCGGCCGCGGGCAGCACGACACCGAAGATCCACGAGGCTTTCGTGATCCGGAACGCCCGTGCGGTATCGGTTTTCGTCGCGTCGACCGACCGGGCACCGTCCACGGCGTTGAGCAGCACTGGCCAGATCGCACCGGAGACAATGGTGACCACTTCGGTCTGCGGGCCGAGCGAGAACATCACCATGAACACCGGGACCAGCAACGGCGGTGGAACAGACCGCGCGAACGCCATCAAGGCACCGACGTAGTCCATCGCCTTGTCCGCACGGCCAAGCGCGACACCCACGACAATGCCGAGCACGGCGGCGATCAGCCACCCACCGAGCAGCATGCCGAGGCTGGGCAGGATGTCGCCGCTCAGCATCGATGGCGCGAACCAGAGTTCCCCCGCACGATCGGCGATCTGCAACGGCGGCGGGAAGTACGGGTCAGCGACCGCGCTCGCGATGGCTTGCCACGCAACGAGAACAGCAGCCACGGCCGCGCAACTCACGACAAGCTGCCAGCGGCGTCTGGAACTGCTGGCGTCCCCGGACGCTCCCGACGCGGGCCATCCCAGCCAACGACGTTGCACACCAGCAAGGGAGGCGTTGATCAGCAAACCGAACAGCCCCGCCAGGACGGTCACCGCAAGCACTGTGTCCATCCGACCGGCACTCAGGCCGTGGACGTACACGAACTGGCCGACACCAATGCTGCCACCGAAGATGAACTCCGTTGCCACCACGGCAATCAAAGCGATCGACGCGGACAGCCGGATGCCGGTCAGGATGAACGGAGCCGCACTGGGCACGATCACCGCGGACAGCATCCGGCGGCGGGACGTCCGGAACGCACGCGCCGTTTCGACCATGTGCCGGTCCACTTCGGCCACCGCGTAGCTGGTGTTGAACAGGATCGGCCACACCGCGGCGAACGTGGCCAGCGTGATCTTGGTCTGCGCGCCGACACCGAGCAGGACCGTGATCAACGGGATCAAGGCGACGCCGGGCAGCGGGCGCAGGAATTCGATCAGCGGCATGGTCGCGGCGCGTACCAACGGGATCCGGCCGACCACAAGTCCAATCGGCACTGCGATGAGGACCGCAAGGCACAACGCGATGAACCACGACAACGCCGTCGATGCGACGTCCGCGACGAACCTTGCCTCGTTGGCCAGGGTCAGGCACCGGACCAGCACCTCGGAAGGCGGTGGGACCAGCTCGGCATCGAGGACGAACCGGCTGGCGGCTTCCCACAGCAGCAAGAAGCCCGCCAGCCCGATCAGCGAACGAACCAGTCGCACTCAGCTACCCGCGGGGGTTGGGGCGTAGATGAACGTGCTGGCGTCGATCTTCTGCGTCAGCTTGGAGAGGTCGGGGTAGCTCTCCATCAGCGAGATGACCCGCTGCAGGCGGGTGGCGTCGAGGGATGTGGGGAACACGCCCAGGTTGAGCAGCGGCACGGTGGCCGCGTCGACACCGGTCAGGTCGGGCATGACCTCAGCGAGCTTGCTGCGGTCACCGGACGCCTGCTGTGCCTTGGACATCGCGCGCTGGAAGGCCGCGACGGTCTTCGGGTTCTCCTTGGCGAACTTCGACGGGGAAACGTAACCACTCAGCGGGATGTCCTGTGTCGGCCCGGAAACGACCTTCAGCACACGCACCGCGCCGGTGTCCTTCTCCGCCTGCGTCATGAACGGCTCGATCGCGATGCCCGCGTCGATCGTCCCGGTCTTCAGCGCGTTCGGGATGTTCGGGAACGGCACCTGCTGGTAGTTGACCTTGTTCGGGTCAGCGCCGTTGTCGCGCAACGTGCTGCGGAACAACAGGTCCGCGATGTTGCCCGGTGGCTGGTGCACGCTGACCTTCTTGCCTTCGAAGTCCTTGGCCGAGGTGATGGTCACGCCCGGGCGCGCGAGCATGACGAGCGCGTCGCTGGTGCCCTGGTAGGCGTCCGCGACGATCTTCGCGTCCAGCGTCTTCGCGGCCGCGTTCTGGAAGTACGTCACGTAGTTCATCAGGCTGAAGTCGAGGTCACCGCTGCCCAGCGCGGGCAGGGTCTGTGACGCCGACTGGAACATCTTGATCTCGGGGTTCAGGCCTTCTTCCTTGAAGTAGCCGAGTTTCTCGGCGACCTTGACCGGCGCGTCGTCCACCGACGCGATGATTCCAATCCGAACATTGGGCTTCTCGACCTGTCCGTTCGAAGTGGACGAGCTGTCGGACGAGCCGTCCAGGATGCCGCACCCGGCGGCAGTCAGCAGGGTGGCCACAGCCGCCGCGGTGAGACGGAGCCCCCTACGCGCACGTGCCGTAAACATTCGATCCTCCGAAGATCCGACCTGTGAAGGCGGCTCATGGTAGGCCGAACGAGGTCGATCTTGGCCAGTTGGAATGCCCTCACACCAGAAAAAAACATGCAAATAGCCTGAACGGACCAGCAAGTGAACACTCGCTAATGGACCATCCAGGTGATCACTTACCCGAATGTCACAATTGAGCATCACCCAGCGTGAGACCCATTGCGGTGATCCTCATACGGCGAACGTGACGATTCGGATAATCACCGACTGCGGCCCAGGATTTGCCGGACTCCGCCGGGCGCCTCCCCGCGAAAGCCCTCTAACAGCGAAAAGCCGGCCGCCCGCGTAGGGACGACCGGCTTCACGGTGAGGTTCAGCCCTGGCGGTTCCTCAGGTAGTCACTGACCACCGCGGCGCCGAGGCCGTCCAGGTCAGGAGCGACCACCCGACCGCCGCTGCGACGGGCCATGATGTCGACGAAGGCCTTCAGGCGTTCGTCCTCGCCGAGCATGAACACCGACACCGACGCGCCAAGCCGGGCCAGCTTGTCCACTTCGGCCAGGGTCAGCCGGAGAGTCCGGGGCAGCGGTGGGTAGTTGAACTCCGCGTCGCCGTCCGGCTCGAGGTGCGCGGTCGGCTCGCCGTCGGTCACCACGATCACCACCGGCTGCGCGTCCGGGTGACGGCGGATGTGCCGCCCGGCCAACAGCAGGGCGTGGTGCAGGTTGGTCCCCTGCTCCCACACTCCTTCCAGTGCGGTCAGCTCCGCCATGTCCACTTTGGTGGCGTACCGGCCGAACGTGATCAGCTCGAGCGCGTCGCTGCGGAAGCGCGTCTTCACCAAGTGGTGCAGTGCCAACGCTGTTCGCTTCATCGGCAGCCATCGGCCGTCCTGCACCATGGACCACGAGGTGTCCACGCACAACGCGACCGCGGCACGAGCGCGTTGCTCGGTTTCGATCACCTCGACGTCCTTGACGTCCAAAGTGACCGTTCCACCCGAAGAAGCCGACCGCAGCACGGCGTTGTGCACGGTCCTCGACACTTCCCACGGTTCAGTGTCGCCGAACTGCCACGGCCGCGACGAGCCCGTGGGTTCGCCTGCGGCACCGGCACGGGCGGTGTCCCGCTCGCCGCGCCTGGAGGACAAGGACTTGACGACGTCCTTCAACGCCGTCTCACCGAGCCGACGCATTGCCTTGGGAGACAACCGCAACGACCCGTCCGCGGCACGCTCGAGCAGTCCTTGGTCACGCAACGCGCGTTCCAGTTCGGACAACCGCCGAGCGTCCACAGCGGACTCTGGGCCGAGCTGACGTTCCAACGCCTCAAGGTCGATGTCCTCAAGCCGCGCACCGGGATACGCCTGACCCAATTGCTCGGCCAACGCGTCCATCTCGGCGAGATCCTGCATCGCCTGCACGCCTTCGCCCATCCCGAACGGGTTCTGGCCACGGAACCGGCCGCTGGATGTCCAGTCCTCCCCCGGCCGCAACGCCTGCAGGTGCGCGTCCAGCCTGCTGATCTCGCTGGCCAGCCGGGGATCCCCGAAGGCCTGCTGGATCAACGAGCTCAACTCGGCCCGCTGCTCGGCGGACATCGAGTTCATCATGCGCTGCGCGGCCGCGGCCCGAGCGGCCAGCGCGTCGATGAGTTCATCGACGTTACGCGGGTTCTCCGGGAAGAACTCGCCGTGCTTGCGCATGAACTCCTCGAACCGCTGCTGGGTGTCGGCATCCCCACGGGCATGCGCCGCCAGCAGGTCGTTGAGGTCCGACATCATCTCCCGGACCCGTTCGACGTCCTCGGGCGTGGCGTCCTGCAGTGCCTGTTTCATGCCACGGAACCGGGACTCCATCAGCTCTTGGCCGAGCATGTCCTGGATCTTCTGGTAGTTGTCCCGTCCCTGCGGGGACTGCCAGTCGTAGTTCGCCAGTTCCTGCACCTGAGCCGCGGTTCCGGGCGGCAGAGCGTCCAACTGGGCTTCCCGGAACCGAGCGTCGTCCGACGGATCCGGGAACAGGTGCCTGCGCTCGGCCTCCAGTGCCTCCTGCAACAGCCGCTGGACTTCCTGCAACGTGCCGTCGAGGCGGTTGCGGCGCTGCAGGCGGGCCCGCTGCTGCCACAAGCGACGGGTCATGTCGTCGAGGCCGCGGGTGCCTCGGACTCCTTGGCGCAGCAGCTCTTCCAGTGCGGCCCGGGGCGAGGAGCCCTCCATCACGTCCCGGCCGATCTGGTCAAGCGCGGCCCGTAGATCCACCGGTGGCGCCAGTGGATCAGGACCGTCATGCCACGGCAGGTACGCGAAACGCGTCATGGCTGCTTCCCGTCGTGGTCACTTCGCGCGCCATGACGCCGCGGCTGTATCGATGATTCGCTCGCAAGCTCGCTCATATCCCGTACACCGCCGTGCCGTCTTCGGCGTCAGCGTCCTTCGCGAGCCTGCGCGACAGATACAACGCCTCCAGCGCCAACTCGACCGCCGAGGCGATGCGGCCTGCGGAGTCCGTCGGCTTGACGCCAAGGCGTTCGGCGACTTCGTGCAGCACAGGCAACTCCGGCAACGCGTTCAACACGTCGGAAGCCGGAACACGCTCGCCTGTCGTGACAATCCGGCCCTCGCCGATCGCGTCCTCCACTGGGCTCAGGTCAAGCCCAGCGAACGCATACCGAGCCGTCTCGGCAGTCGCCATCCGCAGCAGGTGCGTCAGGTGCTCGGTCTCCCGGCCTTCCTCACCGGCCTCGAACTCCAGCTTGCCCCGTAGGACGTCGGGGATCGCGTCGAGATCGATCGGCCGGGCCACCGGGTCGTCCTCGCTGGTCAACGCCGCCCGCCGCAATGCGGCCGCTGCCAGGGTCTCCGCAGCCGCCACGGCGAACCGGGCCGACACGCCTGAACGCTGGTCAATGGCCCCAGATTCGCGGAGGTTACGGACAAACCGGGCAACGACCTCGATCAGCGAGTCCGGCACCTCGGCCACGAGGTTGGATTCCTGCCGGACCAGGTCGATCTCGTCGTCCACATCGAGGGGGTAGTGCGTGCGCACTTCCGCGCCGAACCGGTCCTTCAACGGCGTGATGATGCGGCCGCGGTTGGTGTAGTCCTCGGGGTTGGCTGTGGCCACGAGCAAGACGTCCAGTGGCAGCCGCATGGTGTAGCCGCGGATCTGGATGTCCCGCTCTTCCATCACGTTCAGCAGACCCACCTGGATCCGCTCGGCCAGGTCCGGCAGCTCGTTGACCGCGATGATGCCGCGGTGCGACCGGGGCACGAGTCCGAAGTGGATGGTCTCGGGGTCGCCGAGGCTGCGGCCTTGGGCGACCTTCACCGGGTCCACGTCACCGATCAGGTCACCGACGGACGTGTCCGGCGTGGCCAGCTTCTCGGCGTACCGCTCGGAGCGGTGGCGCCACGAGACTGGCAAATCATCGCCAAGCTCAGCGGCCCTGCGCTTGGACTCGGCGGTGATCGGCTTGTACGGGTGCTCACCCAGTTCCGAGCCGTCGATCACGGGCGTCCACTCGTCCAGCAGGCCGACGAGTGTCCGCAGGAGGCGGGTTTTACCCTGGCCGCGCTCACCCAGCAACACGATGTCATGTCCGGCCAGCAGCGCACGCTCCAGCTGCGGCAGGACAGTCCGGTCAAACCCGACAATTCCCGGCCAGGGGTTCCCGCCGGCCCGCAGGATGGCCAGCAAGTTGTCCCTGATCTCGGCTTTCACGCCACGCTGCTGATGGCCGGCGGCCTTCAGCTCGCCGACAGTGCGTGGCAGATTTCCACGATTCACCTCATTGACGCTACGTCGGATCTTCGGATGCGCCAACGTGGAGTAGCTCCGGGTCGCGCGGCTTGGCCGGCGCGGCGGTCGCCCGCAGCAGCGCCAGTGATGTATCCAATGCCGCTTCGAGGTGGTCGCTCTTCCCGGTGGACAACAACAACACCACGCCACCCTGCACTGTCGCCATCAGCGACGCAGCGATCTGGTCGGCGTCCAGCTCCGGCGAGATCTCCCCGATCTCCTGCATCGCCGTCACACCGGCACGCAACCGGCCCTGCCACTGTTCGAGCAGCTGCCCCGTCAACGCCTGCGCCGCCGGGGTCTTGCGGCCGAGTTCGGTGATCAACACGCCGAGCGGGCAGTGCACGCCAAGCTTGCGGTAACGCCGGACCACCTGGTCACGCCAGCCTTGCCAGGCATCCCACGAGGTCAGGGAGCTCAGGTACGGCTCCTGGTCGAACAGCACACGGTCGGCCTCGTACGCGGCCACCGCGAGCAGCAGTTCCTCTTTCCCACCTGGAAAGTAGTGGAAGATCTGGCTCTTGCTGGTCGATGTGCGAGCACAGACGTCGTCAAGTGTCGTTGCCGCGGCGCCGCGCTCGCGGACCTCGGCTGAGGTGCCCTCGATGATCCGCTGGCGGGTCGCGGCGCCTTTCGGGGTCAACGCCTTGGTAGTGGACACAACGCCCTCCGCATTTGGACTCGGTGGTCCATTTTACCTGCTGCGTTCGAGTGAATCAGCGGGCAGTACGCTTCCGGCGTGCCATTTCCAAGTGCCACGTTCGCTGTGTGGGGCTCCGCCTGGTTGCACGGAGCCGCAGCGCCCGACGACGCGCTCGACGCACTCGCTGTCTGGGCTGAGATGCATGAGGTGGTCGCGGACGACGAAGGAACCGCCACAGCGTTGGAGTTGCCTGCCAGAGACGAGCGCGCCGGACAGCTGGCCGCACTGCTCGCCGCACTGCGGAAGGCGGGCGCCACGACCGCTCACCTGGTCATCCCGGTGCCGGGCGACGTACGTCGGCTTGGCGGATCGACCAGGCTGGCCAGCGCGGCCGTGCAAGCCGGTCAGGCGGTTGTGGTGCCGGACGCCGGTGTCGGGATCGTCCCGGAGAATGTGGCCGACGGCGTCATCCGGTGGACGGTGTTCGACCTGCCGACGCCCACTCCCGCCGAGCACACACCGTTGGGCGAGGCCGATCACAACCTGTCGACCGCGATGCGTGAGGCCGCGGGCACGCTGGCGTCGCTGGACCTGACGAGCAACCGGCCCGGTGTGCGGCACGAGATCAAGGAACGCGTCGCGGTCAGCGCGCGGGCCCGATGGCCGATTGGTATGCCGCAGAAGACGTTGCGGGTGCTGCAGCGCGCCGCCGAGGTCTCCGCGATCCTCGAGGTGGCTGCGGAGGACGACCCCGGCGGTGCGTTGTCGTCCTCCGCCGCGCTACGACGCTCCGAGGCCCTCCGCCCGCTCGCCAACGCTGTCCGGCTCGCTCGGTGCGCGGCCATTGACGAGGCTGTCCGGGTTCTCTCCGACCACGCTGGCCGGCACTGAGCTCATCCGCAGCCGCGACTTGGCGGTGGCTGACGCACCGATCGCGTCGAGACCGAGCAACGCCGCGCCGACGACGGGGGCGATGTCCACCACCCTGACCTCGGCACGAGGCGCGACCTCGACGCATTGGCGCTCGATGACATCGATGACATCGCGTGAAGCGCCCGTCATCACTCCACCGCCAAGAACGATCACCGGCGCCTCCTCGGTCATACCGAGTTTGCGCAGGGTGGTGGCCACCAGACAGCTGACCTCATCGGTCAACTGCTTGACCACGCCGGCGGCGACCTCGTCACCGGCCGCGGCGACCTGGAACAGCACCGGGGACAACTCGTGGATCACCGCCCGCGGCAGGCTGTTGAAATGCAGTCGTTCCACCACTTCGAAGACGTCCTTGGCGCCGAAGTGGTTCACGACCGCGGGAAGCAGCTCGGTCTTCGGGCCACGGCCGTCCGCCGCGCGCACGGCCCACCACAGCGCCTCGGAACCGAGCTGGAATCCGCCGCCCCAGTCACCGGAGATCTTGCCGAGAGCCGGAAACCGGTGCACGCGCCCGTCTTCGGCGACGCCGACGCAGTTGATGCCCGCGCCACAGACCACCGCGACACCGACGCCGTCCGTGGTTCCCGCGCGCAGCATGGCGAACGTGTCGTTACCGACCACAGTGGACTGCGCCCAGCCGCGTGCGGTCAACTCCCTCGACAGCTCTTCCTCCTCGCTCGGCAGGTCCGCACCGGCGAGGTAGGCCGCGAGGTGCGTGCCGTAAGGCCGAGTGGCAGGCAGGCCCGCCTGCTCGACCACTTCGATCACCAGCTGCTCGAAGACACCGAGGCCCTTTTCCATGCCGACGGTCTGCGGTGACGCGCCGGGCCCTCGGGTCCGGCCGAGGATCGCGCCCGACGCGTCCACCAGCATGACGTCGGTTTTGCTGCCGCCGCCATCGATCGCTACGACCACAGCCTCCGGGGCGGTCATGCCTTCTCCTCACTGTGGTTGCTCATGCAGCATGACCGCCGGCGCACTGTGTTGAATGATTCACTCGCAAGCTCGCTCATGCGTTGGCCCACGGCAGATCAGCGCGGTTGGCGGCGATCAAGTCGTCGGCCAGCCGGTCGGCGAACTTGTACTGACCGATCAACGGATGCGCCAGCAACGCGTCGGCGACCCGGTCGCGGCCGCCGTGCAGCGCCGCTTCCAGCGCCAGGTACTCGTAGGCCGTCACATGGGAGATCAGGCCGGAGAACCGGGGTTCGACCGGCTTGATCGGCAACGGCACGGCACCTTCACCGTCCACAGTGGCCGGAACTTCGATCACGGCGTCGTCCGGCAGGAACGGCATGGCGCCGTTGTTGCGGACGTTCACCACGTGTTCCTCTGGCTGCCCGCCGCCGGTCAGCGCGTGCACGAGCTGCACGGCCGCCTCGGAGTAGAAGGCACCGCCGCGCTTGGCCAAGCTCTCCGGCTTGGTCACCACCCCCGGATCGGCGTACAGCTTCAGCAACTCGTTCTCCACCTCGATGACGACGTCAGCCCGAGGCGGGCTCTCCAGCTGGTCGGCCAGGACTTCGTCGTGCGCGTAGTAGTACTTCAGGTAGTAGGACGGGATCGCGTTCATCCGGCGCATCCAGTCGACCGGCGCGCCGAGTTCGGCGGCGACCTCGTCGCCGAACTCGCCGAGCAGGTCGGGCAGCCGGTCGACCCAGCCGTCCGGTGTGGACACATGGACGCCGCGCTCCCACGTGAGGTGGTTCAGCCCGATGTGGTCGAGCCGGACCGCGTCGATGTCCACATCGAACAGTCTGGCGAACTTGCGCTGCAGCCCGATCGCCACGTTGCACAGCCCGACAGCGCGGTGCCCGGCCTGCAGCAGTGCCCTGGTGACAATGCCGACCGGGTTGGTGAAGTTGACGATCCACGTGTCGTCGCCTGCGACCCGGCGGACACGTTCGGCTATGTCGAGCACAACCGGGACGGTGCGCAGCGCCTTGGCAAGCCCGCCCGCCCCGGTTGTCTCTTGACCGATACACCCACAGGCATGCGGAAAGGTCTCGTCGGACCGCCTGGCCTTCTGCCCGCCGACCCGCAGCTGCAACAGCACCGCCGAAGCACCTTCGGCGCCCTGCTCAAGACTGGAGGTGGTCAGCACCTTCGCCGGGTGCCCGGCGTGCTGGAGCAGTCGCTGGCAGAAGTCACCGACGATCCGCAACCGGTGGGTGTCCGGGTCGACGAGCACGATCTCGTCGACGTCCAGACTCGCTCGCCGTCCGGCTATGCCGTCGACCAGCTCCGGCGTGTAAGTGGACCCGCCACCCACAACGGTCAGTCTCATCGCCCTCTAACCCTTCACTCCCGTGAACGTGATCCCCTTGACGAACGACTTCTGCGCGAACACGAACAGCACGATCGCCGGCGCCATGGTCAGAACGGTCGCGGCCATCGTGAGGTTCCATTCCACGTGGTGCATCCCCCGGAAGGACGCGATGGCCAACGACAGCGTCCAGCTGTCGCGGTTCTCCGCGGTGTACAACAGCGGTCCGAAGTAGTCGTTCCAGGTGAACAGGAAACAGAACATCGCCGCCGCGGCGATGCCCGGCTTCGCCATCGGCACGACCACTCTGGTCAGCACCCGGAACTCCGAGCAGCCGTCGATCCTCGCCGCGTCCAGGTAGTCCTTCGGGATGGTCAGGAAGAACTGGCGCAGCAGGAAGATGCTGAACGCGTCGAACAGGAAGTACGGCACGATCAGCGGTGCGAGCGTACCGGTCAGGCCCATCCGCAC
This sequence comes from Kibdelosporangium aridum, assembly GCF_900176515.1. GTDB lineage: Bacteria > Actinomycetota > Actinomycetes > Mycobacteriales > Pseudonocardiaceae > Kibdelosporangium > Kibdelosporangium aridum. The sequence goes on along the minus strand of NZ_FWXV01000001.1, from coordinate 1,010,960 downwards.
CCAGAGGTCGAACAGCGGCACGACAGTCACCTGTGGCGGCAGCATCATCGCGACGACCACCAACATGAACGCCCACGTCTGCCCGCGCCACTTCAGCTTGGCCAGCGCGTAGGCCGCGGGCACGGCCGAGACCAGGATGCCGAGCGTGGCCAACAGCGAGTACAGCAAGCTGTTGATCATGTACGTCAGCATCGGTGCCCGTTCGAACACCTCGGCGAAGTTCTCGAAATGCCAGGACTCCGGCCAGAAGCTGGAGGTCATCGCCTGGTCGCTGGCCATGAACGAGGTCAGCAGCACCAGGATCACCGGCAGCGTGAACATGATGCCCAGCGCCAGTCCCAGGCTGTGCGTGGCGATCCAGTAGAGCGTGCTCCGCCAGGATTGCTTGCGCCGCTGGATGACTGGCGACCCACCGGTGCGTGGCCGGTCCAGTGTCACGGTCATGCTGCCTCCTCAACGTGTGAGGCCTTGCGCAACTGCCTGACCAGGATCACCGTGAACGCGGCGGACACGATGAACAACAGCACTGCCATCGCCGCGGCGTAACCCATGTTCGCGTACCGGAAACCCTGGACGTACAACCAGATCGGATAAGTCAGTGTGGTGTTCTGTGGTGCGCCGATGTACTGCGTCGCACCGGCCACATCGGACTGGTTGGACGCGGCGGACGCGGCGACCACGGCCTGTGTGAAGAACTGCAGCGCGAAGATCATCGAGTTGACGATGCCGAACAGCAGCACCGGCGAGATGTTCGGCAGCGTGATGTGCCAGAACCGGCGGACCGGACCGGCACCGTCCAAGGAGGCCGACTCGTACTGTTCCTGTGGCACGTCGAGCAACGCGGCCAGGATGATGATCATCAGCTCGCCGGATCCCCACAGCACCAACAGGGTCAGCGACGGCTTGGACAACGCCGGGTCGCTGAACCACAGCGGGCCTTCGACGCCGATCCAGCGCAGGAACCTGTTCACCGGGCCGAATTCCGGGTTGAACACGAACACGAACACCAGCGTGGCCGCGGCGGGCGGGGCGAGCGCAGGCAGGTAGCACAACGTCCTGATCAGCCCGAGCCCGCGCTTGAGCCGGGAGATCACCGACGCCACCCCGAGCGCGAAGATCACCCGGCACACCGTCAACACGATCACCAGCCACAACGTGTTGTACGCGGCGGTGCCGACCAACGGCTCGGTGGTGAACATCCGGATGTAGTTGTCGAACCCGATCCACTGTGGAGCGTTGATCAGGTCGTACCGGGTGAACGAGAAGTACACCGTCGCGATCAGCGGATAGCCGAAGAAGATCAGGAAACCGACCGCCGCGGGACCGAGGAACCCGACCAGGACCCATCGGCGGCGGGAACGGACCCGGCCCAGCCCCCGTGCGAGGGCCGGCGCCGAGTCCGTCTCCGGATGACGCAGAGTGGCAGTCATCTTGAGACTACTTGCCCAGCTTCTGTGCCAGCTCGTCGTTGATCTGCGCGTCGACCTTCGCCAGACCGGCGGCCAGGTCGGGCTCCTGACCGGCGATCCACCGTGAGGCGAAGTCGTTGACGATCTTGATCGCTGCCGCGTTGACCGGCGATGCCGGGTTGGACTGCAGCTTGCCGCTGCCGTACATGTCGAGGAACGTCTTGAACTGCTCGTTGACCTTCAGGTTCGGCGACTTGAGCGAGTCCGTGGTGCTCGGCAGGTTCTTGATCTGGTTGGACAGCTCGACCAGGGTGTCGGTGTCCAGCGTGACGTGCTTGATCAGTTCCCATGACGCGCCGGGGTTCTTGACGCCCTTGGGAATGCCGATGATCGTGCCGGTGGAGTACCCGCCGCCGTACGCGTCGAGGCGGTTCGGCGACACGGGCGGCGGCGCGGTGCCGTACTTGATGTCCGGCGCGGTGTCGGCGAGGAACGCGTTGCGGTACTCACCGTCGAACATCATCGCGATCTTGCCCTTGTGGAAGGCGTTGTCCGGCGAGTACTGGTCACCGAGGCCTGCCTTGAACCGCTCCAGCTTGTCGCGGCCGTAGAAGTCCACCAGCTGCTTCTGGAAGTCGAACAGCTCCTTCCACTCGGCACTGCCAGCCATGTTGGACTTGCCGTCCGGGCCGCTGAGGTACTTCGCGCCCCACATCGGCGCCCAGATCTGCGCTTCGTTGGCGTAGAACGGCATCGACGGGATGAAGCCGGCCACCTCGATCGAGCCGTCCGCCGCGAACTTGGTGGTCTTCTTGGCGTACTCGAGCAGTTCGGTGGTGGTCTTCGGCGGTGCGGTGTATCCGGCCTGCGCCAGCAGATCCTTGTTGTAGTAGAAGCCGTACACGTCGGCCAGGAACGGCATCGAGCACCGCTTGCCGTTGTACTCGGTGTAGTCCCGGACCTGCTTGGGCAGCACGTTCAGGTCGACCTTGTCCCGCTGGACGTACGGGTTCATGTCCTGGAAAGCCCCGCTGTGGCACCAGTTGCCCAGGTTGTCGGAGAAGAACGAGATCGCCACGTCGGGCGGTGAGCCGCTCTGGATCGACTGGGTCAGCTTGTCGTCGTCCTGGTTGCCCCGGTGGTCGATCTTGATGTTCGGGAACTTCTTGTTGAACGACTGGAGGGCCGCGGTGACCGCCTTCTCCTCCCGGTCGGTGAACTTGCTGTAGACCACGAGCGTCAGGTTCGCGTCCGCCGCGGGCGCGGCTCCTGGCTCGCCGCCACCGCCACCACCGCCTGCCGCACCGGAACACGACGCGACGAGTAACGCCGCCGAAGCCAGCACCACTCGCATGGGGGCCTTGCGCATTTGCCCTCCTGGGGACCTAGGTAACTATTTGGACGCCGTCGCCATCGCCACTGGCGTCCAGCCGGCGAGATGGTTCGGTAATGTCGCCGGTCAGCCCGAAAACCTGCTCACGGACCACGGCGAGGGCGGAGTGCAACGCGCCCGCCCGCACGGCATTGCCGGCGAGAGCGCTGAACGCCACCGGAGTGCGGGGCACGACCATGTCCCGCAACTCGGCACTGATCAACCGGCACAGCGTCTCCCCGCCAGCCAGGCCGGTCTTCCCGCACAGCAGCACCAGTTCCGGGTCCACCACACTGACCACGCCGGCTACTCCGGTGGCGACCCGGCGCGCCAGGTCGGTCAGGAACTGCTCCCCTTGCTGCTGTTCGGAAGTCTCTTTCTCGGCCATCATCCCGACGGCCTTGGTCACGGCTGTCCAGCCGTTGCGTGCGGCGATCCCGTACGCCTTGGCCAGCTTCACCACGTTCGGTGAGCTGACCAGATCGCCGAACCTCGTTCCCGTCGCGGGAATCCCGGTGTCGGCGGACGCGCGGTCCGGCACGTGCATCCAGTCGATCTCGCCCGCACCACCGGTCGCGCCGCGCAGGAGCTTGCGGTCGACGACGATCGCGCCACCGATGCCGTGATCCAGCCACACCATCACGAAGCTGCGCGCCGCGGTCGCCTGCCCGGCGATCATCTCCTCCAGCGCCACCAGGTTGACGTCGTTCTCGATGGTGACCGGGACGCCGAGTTCGGTGCTGATCCGGCCGGGCATGTCGAAGCCTTCCCAGCCGGGCAGGTGCGGGGCGAACCACAGGTGCCCGGTGCGCGGGTTGATCGCACCCGGCGTGCCGACCACGACGTGCCGCAAGTCCTTGAGCGTCAACCCGGCTGCCTCGCACGCCGCGGCCGTGGCGTGCCGGAAGTTCGTCAGCACCTCGTCGGCTGTCCCTCTTGGCGGGACGGCTTGCCGGTACTCGGTCAGCACCGCGCCGGAGATGTCGGCGATCGCGATGTCCACACCACGTGGCGTCAGGTCGATCGCCGCGACGTGCGCGACCGCGCCCTTCACCGCCCACAGCTGAGCTCGCGGGCCCCGGCCGCCGCCACGCAGGCCTTCGCGCACCACGACGCCCTCTTCCTCAAGGCGGGCAAGCAGTTGCGCGGTGGCCGGTTTGGACAGGCCGATCGCGTACTCCAGCTCGGATCGCGTCAGCGGGCCGTCGCGCAGCAGCGCGTCGATGGCCGCGCGATCGTTGATCTCGCGCAGTAGCCGCGGACTCCCGGCTCTCAACTCGGCTCCCGGTTTAGGCTCTAATTAATCTGGTAACTTCCCAGACGATTTCTGGTGACGGTAGTCACCCAGCAGGTGGCGGTCAAGAGCGGTAACCGGAGCGAAACGTCAGACCCCGGGGTTACGGTGGCCCGATGTGGCAGCCAAGCGAGGCCGAACAGGCACTACAGGCCAAGAAAGCCGAGTCGGTCCAAGGCAACGGCCGGGACGCGAAGAGGCTCGGCAACCTGCCGCCCGACTACAACCCCACCCGGGTGGTCTACTGCACTTGGGGCCGTGAACGAGGCGCGCCGCTCCGCCCGCTGGCCGAGTTCCGCTGGAGCGCCGAGGAAGGCGTGACGGCGACGGTGTTCGACCACGACAGCGCCGACACCGTGCGGCGTTTCATGAAGGAAGGCGCGAGCTTCGACCGCGAAGACGCATGGTCAAACCCGAGGAAGGCCCGGTGTTCATGCGGGCTCTGCTCGGGCATGGCAACTCGTCGAGCTACTACTGGTTCCTGGACAAGACGCCGGTCAGCGGGCTGGACGCTTGACCGGCTCGCAGCACAGCGGTGCACACGGCGCGCCGTTGACCGTGCACCCGGCCGCGGTGAAGTCGGACAACTTGCGGGGCGTCACGCCTTCGGTGTGCTCACGGACCAGCTCGACAACCAGCTGCGCGAAGCGCGGGTCGCTGTTGGGCGTGGCCACGCGGGCGAAGGCCATCCCCAGCTCCCCCGCCTTCTCGGCGGCTTCGTTGTCCAGGTCCCAGATCACCTCGAGGTGGTCGCTGACGAACCCGATCGGGCACACCGCGACCGCCGTGACACCTTGCTCGTGCAGCGCTTCGATGTGGTCGACGATGTCCGGGTCCAGCCACGGGATCTGCGGCGGGCCGGACCGCGACTGCCACACCACGTCGTACTCCGCCACCCCGACGGCCTCGGCGACCAGCCTGGACGCCTCGGCGACCTGCTTGGAGTACCGGCCGCCGCCCTCCGACGGCGGGCCCGCGGCCTTGTCGGCCGACACCGGCACCGAATGCGCGGTGAACACGAGCCGGGCGCCGTCGGGCAAGGACGCTAATGCCTGCCGGGTGGCGTCGGCGAAGGAGTCGATGAACAGCGGGTGGTCGAAGAACTGCCGCAGCTTCACCAGTTCCGGGGCTTGCTGTTCATCCGATGCTGCGCCGACCGCGGCACGGGCGCGTTCGATGTCCTCGTCGTACTGACGGCACGCCGAGTACCCGCCGTACGCGCTGGTCGGGAAGACCAGGGCGCGCTGGACGCCGTCGGCGAGCATCTTGCCGAGGGTGTCCTCGGCCATCGGGTGCCAGTTGCGGTTGCCGAAGTACACCGGCAGCTTCACGCCCTGCCCGGCCAGCTCGGCCTCGACCGCGGCGATCGCCTCGCGGTTGAGCCGGTTGATCGGCGAGACCCCGCCGAAGTGCTGGTAGTGCTGCTCCACCTCGTCGAGCCGCTCCGGCGGCACGCCCCGGCCTCGCGTCACGTTCTCCAGGAATGGCCGGACGTCGGCAGGGCCTTCCGGTCCGCCGAACGACAGCCACAACAGCGCGTCGAAACTCACGCCCTCCATCCTGCCCCTTGTCAGTCGAGCGCTTGCCGCCGGGACAGCCTGATCTCCTCCAGATCGAGCTGGGTCTGGATGTTGCGCAGCACGGAGTCGTCGATCAGGCGCTCGTCGCGCAGCCGCACGATGGTCGAGCGCTTGTGCGCGATCATCGCAAGCCGCAGCGCCTGGTAGTCGTTCTCCAGCCGCCGGTACGGGTGGTCTTCGTCGTCCTGCGTGTCGCCCTGGCGCAGCAGCTTCAGCCGCTTCTCGTACTCGCGCCGAGTCCGTTCGATGATCAACGGATCGGTGCCGAGCTCGGCGGCGATCTTCGGCATGGCCTCGAAGGCAGCTTCGGCCGACGTCAGGATCGCCATCGCCCGCTCCTCGTCGAACTGGGTGTCCGGCGGCAGGTTCGCCCAGCGCACCACGGGTACCAGCAGCAGGGCCTGCACGACGAGCGTGACGGTGATGACACCAGCCGTGACGAAAACGATCAAGTCACGACCCGCCATCGTCTCCGGCACCGCCAACGCCGCCGCCATCGACACCGCTCCACGGAACCCGCACAGCGAGTTGACCAGGCGACTCCTCGCGCTCGCTCTGAGCTCTCGTTGCTGTGGCCGCCGGTCGATGGCCCGGATCAGATACGGCGTCGTGAACATCCACAGCATTCGCACGCCGATCACGGCGACGGAGATCAAGCCGACCAACGCCAGTCCGCTGAGCACACCGGTCGAGTTGAGCTCGCGCACAGCCATGTTCGCCTGCAACCCGACGAGCACGAACAGCGAACCGTTGAGCAGGAACGTCGACAAACTCCAGAAAGCCGAACTCTGGGTGCGGGTGTCCGCGTGGATCAGGCGCGGCCCGACCTGGCTGAGGATCAGTCCGCACACGACAACTGCGAGCACGCCGGACGCGTGCACCACTTCGGCGAGCAGGAACGCGACGAACGGCGTCAGCACGCTCAAAGTGTTCTCGTGCAACGGGTTGTCCAACAGCTTGCGCCCTTGGACCGTCAGCCACGCGGTGATCACACCGGCCAGCGCGCCACCGCCGAACGACAGCACGAACAGCCAGGACACGTTGCCGAAACTGAACGTTTCGCCGCCCGCGGTGACACTCACCGCCACGCCGAAGATCACCAGCGCGGTGCCGTCGTTGATCAGGCTCTCGGCGCGCAGCAACGTCATGCTGCGGGCGGGCAAGCCACGTGCGAACACACCGACCACAGTGGCGTCCGTCGGTGCGAGCGCCGCGCCCAAGACCCATGCCGGGCCCCAGTCCATCCCCATGGCGTGCGCGACGGCGGCCACACCGGCAGCCGTGGCGATCACGAGCAACGTGCTCGTCAGGATGACCACACGGACGTAGCGCCGGATCTCCCGCAGCGAGGTCGTCAGGCTCTCCCAGTACAGCAGCGCGGGCAGGAAGAGCAGCAACATCACCTCGGACGGCAGCTCCACCTCGCGCAGCAGCGGGATGAAGCCCAGCGCCGTGCCGATGCCCAGAAGCAGCACGGGCGCGGCGACTCGAAGCCGCCGCGCCGCGACACTGCAGGTCAGAACCGTGACCCCGAGAATGACGACAAGCTCAAGCCCTAACATGCGTCCTCCCGGGCGATGACGTCACATCCCAGCCAGATCACATCCCTACAGCGTGGAATCCTCCGTCAACCATGACCATCGAGCCAGTCGTGGCAGGCAACCAGTCGGAAAGCAGGGCACAGACGGACTTGCCGACCGGCTCGGCGTCGTCGAGTTTCCAGCCCAGCGGCGCGCGCGTGGTCCACTGGTCTTCCAGGTCCTTGAAGCCCGGGATCGACTTGGCGGCCATCGTGCGGACCGGGCCAGCGGCGACCAGGTTCACCCGGACGTGCTGCGGACCGAGTTCACGGGCCAGGTAGCGGGTCACGGACTCAAGACCCGCCTTGGCAACGCCCATCCAGTTGTACGCGGGCCACGCCTGACGGGCGTCGAAGTCCATGCCCACGATCGAGGAGCCCTCGGACAGCAGCGGCAGCACGGCTTTGGCCAGTGACATGAACGAGTAAGCCGACACCTGCACGGCCGTGGACACGTCCTCCCACGGCGCCTCCAGGAACGGGTTGCCCAGGCACGACGCGGGCGCGAACGCGATCGAGTGGACCACGCCGTCGAGGCCGTCGACGTGCTCGGACACCTTGCCCGCCAACGAGTCCAGGTGTTCCTGATTGGTCACGTCCAGTTCGATCACCGGCGCGGGCTTGGGCAGCCGCTTGGCGATCCGCTCGACCAGGCTGAGCCTGCCGAACCCGGTGAGCACCACCTCGGCGCCCTGCTCCTGCGCGATACGGGCCACGTGGAACGCGATGGAGGCGTCCGTGATCACGCCCGTGATCAGCAGCCGCTTGCCTTCGAGCAAACCGGTCACTTGTTCTTCTCTCCCTTGTGTTTCAGTGGCCCATGCCGAGGCCGCCGTCGACCGGCAGCACGGCGCCGGTGATGTACGCGGCGGCGTCCGAGGCGAGGAACGTGACGGCGGAGGCGATCTCCGAGGTGTCGGCGTACCGGCCAAGCGGAACCTGGCCGAGGATCTCCTGCTTGCGCTCCTCCGGCAACACGGCGGTCATCTCGGTGGCCACGAAGCCCGGTGTGATCACGTTCGACGTGATGTTGCGGCTGCCCAGCTCACGAGCGAGCGAGCGGGAGAAGCCGACGAGACCGGCCTTGCTCGCCGCGTAGTTCGCCTGGCCCGCGCTGCCGGTCAGGCCGACGACGGACGAGATGAAGATCAGGCGTCCCCAGCGCTTGCGCAGCATGCCCCGGGTGGCGCGCTTGGTGACCCGGAACGCGCCGGTCAGGTTGGCGTCCAGGACGCGGCTGAACTGCTCCTCGGACATCCGCAGCAACAGGGTGTCGTCGGTGATGCCCGCGTTGGACACCAGGATCTCGACCGGGCCCTGCTTGTCCTCGATCTCGGTGAACGCGGCCTCGACCTGTTCGGCGTCGGTCACATCGCATTTGACGCCGAGCAATCCCTCCGGCGTTTCCGAGCCGCGGTGCGTGACCGCGACATTGTCGCCCTGGTCCGCGAATGCCCTGGCGATCGCCAGACCGATACCGCGGTTACCACCTGTGACCAAAACCGACCGTGCCACCCTCAACTCCTCGAGATGCCCCGACGCTTGCTCGCGCCACAGGCTAGCGGCCTACTAGCTGGTCCGACCTATCCCCCTCCGGCACTTGTGGTGGGGCTAACCCCACCAGGAATCGTCAGTTCTGCACCATGGGTCGGGCACGGTCCGCAGCAATAGCGTCGAGCCACAAACAATCGGCTGAGAAATTGGGGACGGACCGATCATGCTGCGCTTGACGTTACGAACACTGCGTTACCGCAAGGGAGGATTCGTCGCCACCTTCATCGCGTTGTTCTTCGGCGCGGCGATCGTGATGGCATGTGGCGGCCTGATGGAGACCGGCATCCGGACCGCGATCCCGCCGCAGCGGCTCGCCGGCGCGGACGCGGTGATCATCGCCGACCGGTCGATCAGGTTGGCCACCGATGATGTGCCCGATGAGGACGGTGACGTCGACTACGAGTACTCGATGCTCACCGAGGACATCCCGGTGGACGCGAGCGTCGCCGCCAAGGCGTCGGCGGTTGCCGGGGTCGCCCGGGTCGTCCAGGACGTCGCGTTCCCGGTCTCGTTGGCGGGGGCGTCGACGACCGGCCACAACTGGGCATCGGCCTCGCTCGCCGGGCTGGACGGCGCCGCTCCGCGGCAAGGACAGGTCGTCGTGCCCGCGAGTTCGGGCGCGCAGGCCGGCTCCCGTGTGGACATCTCAGTCCGCGGCAAGATCACGCCGTTCACGGTGTCCGGGACGTCCGGTCAGCCGGTCGTCTATTTCGCGGACTCGGACGCACAGCGACTCGGCAAGTTGATGGCCCTCGGGGTCGTGGCAGCACCCGGCACGGACACGTCGGCCCTGGGTGTGCGCCTGGAGGAAGCTCTCGGGACCACGGTGACCGTGCTGACCGGTGATGAGCGGGGCGTGGCGGAGTACCCGAAGGCCGCAGAGCAGAGCGAAATGCTGATCACCCTTTCCGCAGTGTTCGGCGGGTTCGCGGTGATGGTGTCGATGCTGGTCGTGGCCAGTACGTTCAGTGTGTCCGTGCAGCAGCGCAAGCGGGAGATCGCCCTGCTGCGGGCGATCGGCACCACCCCTGGCCAGATCCGCCGGATGATCTTCATGGAAGCGCTGGTGGTGTCGGTGCTGGCCACCCTGGCCGCCTGGTTCCCCGGTGCGCTGGTCGGCGAGTTGCTGTTCGAGCGGCTGGCCGAGTACGGCGTGGCCAGCCCGGTCGTGCAGTTCCACCAGGGCTGGATCCCTTCGATCGTCGGTGTGGGCACGGCACTGCTCGCCGGATTGATCGCCGCACTCGCCGGAGCGCGCCGCGCGTCCCGCACTCGCCCGACCGAAGCCCTCGCCGAGGCCGCGCTGCAGCGCAAGTGGCTCACGCCGGCCCGGCTGATCTTCGCGATCATCTCGTGCGGCGGTGGCGTGGCCTTGGGCATCGTGTCGGTGACGGCGATGTCCGGCCCGATCGCCGCGTCCACCGCAGGTCCGGCCGTGCTCTGCTGGGCCATCGGGTTCACGCTGCTCGCGCCCGGCGCCACCAAGGCTGTGATGGCGTTGCTGCGCCTGCCGATCCGCGCGTTGACGAAGGTCCCAGGCTCCTTGGCGGCCAACAACACTCGTATGCGTGCCGTGAAGCTCGCGTCCGCTGTGGCGCCCGTGATGCTCGCGTCGGGTTTCGCGTTCGCGCAGATCTACACCCAGACAACCTCTGCCGAGTCGGCGCAGCGCGCGTACACCCAGGACCTGCGTGCCGACGCGGTACTGGTCTCCGCAACCGGCGGCTTCTCCCCCGACGTCGTCGACACGGTCCGGTCACTGCCCGGCGTCACGGCGGCATCGGAATGGGTCACCAGCATGGGTTTCATCGAAAGCCCGTACGACCCGGAACTCAGCGACGAGGGCTTGGAACTGCAGGGCATCACCGCGTCGGGCGCCTCGTTGACGGCGGTGCCGGTCGTCTCCGGGGCGTTGAAGGACTTGTCCGGTGACACCATCGCATTGCCTGCGGACCACGCCGCGTCAATGGGACTGGGCGTCGGCGACAAGCTCACCATGCGCTACGGCGACGGTCAGACGAGCCGGGTCACGGTCGTCGCGTTGATCAAACCCCGCCAGGGCTACGAGATCGCGCTGTCGCCCGCGGCCACGCTCGCCCAGCACACGTCCGCGGGCGTGGCCAGGCAGATCATGGTTTCCGGCGACACTTCCGCGGTCGCCGCCCGGTTCCCGAACGACAGGCTCGCCGACCGCTCGACACTGACCGAGGCCTACGCGGCCGACCTGGAGACCCAGGCGATGATCAACTACCTGCTGGCCGGGATGATCATCCTGTACACGGCGATCTCGGTGATCAACACCCTGGTGGTGGAGACCTCCGACCGCCGCAGGGAATTCGGCCTGCTGCGGCTCTCCGGCGCACGTCGTGGCCAGGTGCTGCGGATGGTCGGCGTGGAAGGCGCGGCGATCACCCTCGCCGGTCTGATCCTCGGCACGATCGTCTCCGCGGGAACACTGGTGCCGTTCAGCCTGGCCGCCTTGGACTCCGTCGTACCGTACGGTCCGATTTGGATCTATTTGGCGGTTTCGGCGGCTGCCGGACTGCTGACGATGACCGCGACCATGATCCCGGCGTGGGTCGCGCTGCGGACTCGCCCGGCGGACACGGTCGCCGTGCAGTAAACCGCCGATCAGATCTTGACCTTGGCCGGTTGCTGGACTGGACTGATCGCGCTGACGGGATATGTCGGATCAAGGAGCCAGCGGATGACTGACCATACGATCACCCGACGTAACGCGATCAAGCTGGCGGGAGTGGCCGGACTGCCACTCCCGTCCGCCATGCAGGCCCCTGCCGGCGGCGACGTACTCGCCGTCGTGGAGAAAGGCGACAAACGGCTGGCCTTCTTCGACGCCGGCACCGGACAACGCCTGGCTGAGATTGTCCTGGGGGACTATCCACATGAGCTCGTTGCCGACCGTGAGCGGAAATTCGCGTACGTCGGCCACTACGGCGTGGAGTTCTCGTCGGTGGTCGGGCCGGGCGCGTCGGCGGTGTTCGTCGTCGACCTGCGGGCCCGCAGCCTGGTCCGGACCATCGAGATCGCGCCGTTCAACCGGATCCACGGCGTGGGCATGGACGCCTCGGACCGGCTTTACGTGCTGAGCGAGGAGAAAGCGACCCTGATCGGCTTCGACGCGCCGATCACCGCACCGTCACGGGCGGTCAACACCGGCGGCATCAAGACGCATCTTTTCTCCATCACCCGCGACGGGCAACGTGCGTACGTCACTGGCCTGCTCTCCCACACTGTGAGCCTGGTGCGTCCCTACGACGCCGCCATCGCACCAGTGCTCGTCACGCCAGGGCAACTCCCCGAAAGCTCCTGCCTGAGCACCGACGAACGCACCCTGTACGTGGGTGCGCGGCGCACTCCCGCTGTCGTGGCAGTGGACGCGCGGACCATGCGCGTCCGCGGTGAGATGAAGGTCGCCGGGGATCCGCTGCGGGTGTACACCGTCTCGGACGACCAACTGCTGGTGACCGACCTCGCGAACAAGACGATCTCGATGATCAGCACGGGGTTGCGCCCGATCTGGACGGTCTCGGTGCCCGGTCAGCCGTCCGCGGCCTCGTTCCACCCGACGAAACCGATCGCCTATGTGTCCCTATTGGACACTCAGCGGGTCGCTGTCCTGGACCTGGACCGCAGGCAGATCGTCGGCACCTTCGCCACGCTGCGTCAACCCGACGCGTCGGTGCTGATCCCCGGGTAGGGCGCCTATCGCCTTAAGCGAGTGTTAGGTCTGGCCTTCGCACATTGCCCCGCACGGGGTCCGCGTCCGACGGTGAGGCGGATCACGTGACGAGGAGGTCCGGATGGCGATAGCCAGTCAGGAACGCAAACCGGTCAATGAGCGCCGGGTCATCGGGAATGTCGTCCGAGGATCCATCGGCAATCTCATTGAGTGGTACGACTGGTATGCCTATACGGCGTTCAGCATCTACTTCGCCAGTGCGTTCTTCCCCGCAGGCGACCAGACCGCACAGCTGCTCAACACCGCGGGCATCTTCGCCGTCGGCTTCCTGATGCGGCCCATCGGCGGTTACGTACTCGGGCGGTTCGCCGACCAGTTCGGGCGGCGCAACGCGCTCACGCTCAGCGTGGTCATGATGGCGCTGGGGTCGTTGCTGATCACGGTGACGCCCGGGTACGGCACGATCGGCGTGGCCGCACCGGTCATCCTGCTGATCGCCCGGTTGCTGCAAGGGCTTTCGGTCGGCGGCGAGTACGCCACCTCGGCAACCTATCTGTCCGAAGTGGCCACTCCGCACAAACGCGGCTTCTACTCCAGCTTCCAGTACGTCACGCTGATCTCCGGCCAGCTTGTCGCGCTGGGCCTGCAGATCGTGCTACAGCAGGTGCTCACCGACGACCAGCTGACCACGTGGGGCTGGCGGATCGCGTTCGCCGTCGGCGCGGTCGGCGCGATCGTGGTGATGTGGCTGCGTCGCGGCATGGACGAATCCGAGAGCTACCGGCAGGAGAAGACCAAGTCGCGCGAGCGCGGCACGATCCGCGTGCTTCTGCAGTACCCCAAGGAATGCCTGATCGTCGTGGGCCTCACGCTCGGCGGCACGGTCGCGTTCTACACCTACAGCACCTACCTGAAGAACTTCATGGTGAACACGAGCCACATCGACAAGGGCACGGTCACCTGGATCAACTTCATCGCACTGGCGATCTTCATGGGAGTGCAGCCGCTCGCCGGGCGGTTGTCCGACCGGATCGGCCGGCGGCCGCTGCTGTTGTTCTTCGGCATCGGCGGGGTGATCGCGACCGTGCCGCTGCTGTCGGTCCTGTCCGGCACAAAGAACCCGATCGTGGCATTTCTGCTGATGATGGTGGGCTTGTCGATCGTCACCGGGTACACATCGATCAACGCGATCGTGAAAGCGGAGCTGTTCCCGACCAAGATCAGGGCGCTTGGCGTCGGCCTGCCGTACGCGCTCACCGTGGCCATCTTCGGCGGCACCGCCGAATACGTCGCGCTGGGCCTGAAGACGGCTGGCGTCGAGTCGCTCTTCTACTGGTACGTCTCGGCGTGCATCCTGGTTTCCCTGATCGTGTACTGGACAATGCGGGAGACCTCCCAGTCCTCCGAGCTGGAGAAGACCACGTAAGGACGAATGCCGTGCGGGTGTTGCTCGTCGAAGATGACGACGGTGTCGGCGACGCGCTGACCGAGGCGCTGGCCGCACGCGGTCACGTGCCGACCAGAGTCCGCCGTGGCGCCGACGCGCTCAGCCGCCACCACGAGGCCGACCTGGTCCTGCTCGACCTCGGCCTGCCGGACACGGACGGGCTCGAGGTACTGCGCATGCTCCGCAAAGTCGCGGACGTGCCAGTCCTCGTGCTCACCGCACGCGGTGACGAACGTTCGGTCGTGCGTGGCCTACGGCTCGGCGCGGACGACTACGTGGTCAAGCCGGTGCGGTTGGCCGAACTGCTCGCCCGGATGGACACCATCACCCACCGCGCCGCCGCCCGGTCGAGCACCCCGCACACCAGCGTCGTGCGGGTGTCCGATGTGGAGATCGACATGTCGGCGCGCCGGGTACGCACCGGCGACCAGGAGATCTCCTTGACGACAAAGGAATTCGAGCTGCTCGCGGTGCTCGCCAGGCGGCGGGGCACCGCGGTCAGCCGCCAGCAGCTGATGGACGAGGTCTGGGGCGACGCCTACCTGGCCATCTCGCGCTCGCTGGACGTGCACATGACCCAGTTGCGCGCCAAGCTCAAGCGCCCTGGACTGCTCACCACGATCAGGGGTTTCGGATATCGGCTCGGTGAATGACATGCGGACGCGCCTTTTGGTGGTGCTGCTCCTGATGTCCGCGGCAGCGATCGCGGGCTTCGCATGGCCGTTGCTCGGCAGCACGGCCGCGTCCCGCACGCAGGAGTTGCTGATCTCACGGACCGCGGAGCTCGACCGGTTCGCTGTGCTGGCGCAACACGCTGACGACACCGGCGACACCAGCCAACTGTCCAACGAAATCCGCGCGTACAGCGAGCTCTACGGCGAACCCGTACTCGTCGTAGACGCGCGCAAACGCCAAGTCGTTGCCACGGGAGGGCTGCGCGCGGAGGACGTCCTGCCCTTGATCGACGGAGCCTTGCGCAACCAACCTGGTCCCGCTCCCCCGCAACTTCGGCCGTGGTCGTCCGATCCCCTTCTGCTGGCTCGGCCCGTTGGCGCGGGAACACGGGTTGCGGGTGCAGTGGTGATGCGGGCTTCGGTAACAGCGGCCGCTGCGGATGTCGCTCATGACTGGTTGCTCATCGTCTTGGGCGCGTTGGCCGCCGCGTTGTTGTTCGTATTGCTGGCGTTGGTTGTGTCGCGGTGGGTGCTACGGCCGTTGGCGCAGCTTGAACGTGGCGTACTCGCGTTGACTGCCGGTGAGCAACGCACGCACGTGCCCGCGAGCGCCGGGCCGCGTGAGCTGCGCGCGTTGGGTTCGTCGTTCAACAGGATGTCCGACGCGGTCGCCGAAGCGGCCGAACAGCAACGCAGGCTTGTCGCGGATGCGTCCCACCAGATGCGCAACCCGATGGCCGCGCTCCGGCTGCGCGTGGATTCCCTTGCCGGGCAGGTGAAGCCGGACGGAATGCGGACGTACAACGGCTGTGTCGCCGAGGTCGAACGCATGGAGTCGTTGCTCGACGGCCTGCTCGCGCTGGCGACCGCGGAGAACGTCGCCAACCGCCAGACTCCAGCCGACACGTGCGACGCGGCGACCGTTCTCGTTGAACGGTACGACGCGTGGCACGCGGCCGCCGACCAGGCTTCCGTCGGTATCGAGTTGTCCGATGTGGAGCATTTCATCGTGGCCATGCCGGACACCGAACTCGGCCAAGTCCTGGATGTGTTGCTGGACAACGCCGTCAAGTACGCGGGCACGGGTGCTTCAGTCGCCCTGAGCTGCACTGACGGCACGATCACGGTGTCCGACAACGGCCCTGGTCTGCCAGAAGAGGATCTCGCACTGGCGACCCAGCGGTTCTGGCGCTCCAGCCAAGCCAGCACCCGCGGCACCGGGCTGGGGCTGGCGATCGCGGAGCGCCTGGTCACCGCGCGGGGCGGCGAGATCGTGCTCGAAGCCACCGAACCACACGGCCTCACCGTGCGCGTCACCCTGCCGATGGAGTCCACATGACCGTGACCAGGCGATCAGTGTTGCTCGCCGGCCTCGCAGCGCTCACCGGCTGCGGCACCGGCTACTCCGGTCCATCGAGGACACTGACCATCGCGGCGGGTGAGGAAGGCGGCTTCTACCTCGCCTTCGCCAAGCTCGTGGCCGGGCAGATCACCGCGGCCGAGCCGCGTCTGCAGTGCTCGGCACTGACCACTCAGGCCAGTCAGGCCAATGTGGAGATGGTTCAGGCCGGTCAGGCGGACCTCGCGCTGGTTCTGGCGGACACCGCGCAAACGGCGGTGGCCGGGAACCGTCCATTCACGACACAGGTGCCGTTGCGGGCGCTCGGCCGTGTCTACGAGAACTACATGCAACTCGTGGTGCGGCAGGACGGGCCCGTGCGCGCAATCGCGGATTTGACCGGACGCGCCGTGTCGTTGGGCGCTTCCGGTTCCGGCGCGGCCCTGTTCGGCGACCGTTTGGTCGAGGCAGCGGGCGTGCGGCCACACATCGAGCGCTTGCCACTGGCCGACGCGGTCGCGAGCCTCACCGACGGACGGATCGACGCGTTGCTCTGGTCCGGTGGCGTGCCCACACCCGCACTGGCCGAGTTGGACGGTCGTATCGGAATACTGTTATTGCCGCTGGACGGTGTCGCGCCAAGGCTACGAGCAGGACACGGTCCGGTATACGAGACTGTGGCCGTGCCGTCCGGTGCGTACCAGCACGTGCGGGATGTCCGGACGATCGGCGTGGCCAATCTGCTGGTCTGCGCGCCGTCGCTGCCCGACGAAGTCGCAGGCGCGGTGGTGTCCGTGCTGGTCAGAAGGGCTGCGGAGCTCGTTCCCCAGCAAGCGCTCGGCACGCAGTTCCTGGACGCGCGGACGCTGATCGCGACCGCGGGCGTCCCGCTGCACCCCGGGGCCGCCGACATGTACCGCGACCTGCACGGATAACGGTTTGTAGTTTCAAGATGCCGAACATGGGGACTCCTGGGACCGTAGGAGGAAGTGGTTCACCACCTTGCACTCAAAAGGAGTGTGCGATGACCATTGAAACGATCATCGGCGCGATTGTGATCGGCCTGATCATCGGCGCGCTGGCCAGGCTGATCATGCCCGGCAAGCAGAACATCCCCATCTGGCTGACCATTGTGGTCGGTATCATCGCCGCCTTCCTCGGCAGCCTGGTGGCGCGGTGGGTCGGCGTACAGGACACGGCAGGTATCGACTGGATCGAGCTGCTGTTCCAGCTCGGCGCGGCGATCATCCTCGTCGGCCTGGTGTCGGGCGCGATGGGCAGGCGTGGCGTGAACAGATAGCAACTCCGGACCTGAACGGAAAGGCCGGCTCGGCGGAGCCGGCCTTTCTCACGTGTTCTGCTCGAAAGCCACCGCGAGCCAGTAACAAACCTCATCGTCCACGTCCTCCACAGAGGACAGCGGAATGCGGTGGGTCATCGAGTCGTCCCTGAGCACTTTGGCTGACTGCAACCGAGCAGCGAACCGCTCATGTCCGCCGGACAGATCCACGATGCGCAGCCCGAGATCGACCCGGGTCCTGGTGGTCGGCTTGACCATCGCGAACTTCCGCCGCTTGGTCCGCAGTGTCACGAAAGTCTTGCGGGCCTGCACCTCGACCAGACCCTGGTGCGCGATGCCCACCCCCGCCTCGATCACTTCGTTGAACACCGGCCGGAGGTGTTCCCGGTCAGCGAACTGGTCAGCCACCAGTTCCTCGGCCGTCTTGAGCAGGAAGTCCGGGTAGCCGAAGCGTTCCATGATCAGCAGCTGCTGGGCGTAACCGTTGATGTTGCGGGTCTTGAGCCACTGTTGCAGCTCGTCGCGGGAGGTGATGCCGGTTTCCTTGATCCGGACGTTCCAGTCCTCAACGCCGTGGCCGGTCTGACGCTTGAGCAACTGGGCGGACCACTCGTGCATCTCCCGCCAGTCCTTGGCGTCGACCATGGCCAGGCCTCCCGGGCACCTGGGTTACGGCAGGCGCTGCCCGATGAACAGCGCGCTGGCCGCGGCGCTTATCGCCGCGATGGTGCCCAGTATCAACCATGGCCGACTGGCATCGGCGTCTTTGATCTCATATCCGATTTGTTCACCCAAAGTGTCGTAGACCTTGCGCACTTCCTCAGCGGTGGCTGCCTTGAAGAACTCACCGCCGGAGAGCTTGGCCACCTGCTCGAGCGACTCGTCGTCGACCGGCACAGGCGTTCGTCTGCCGTCGATGTCGACCGTGCCGTCGCTCGTGCCGAACGAGATCGTCGAAATGGGGATCTTCGCATCGGACGCGGCCCTCGCCGCGGTGAACATGCCGCGGGGGTCGTCCTGGTTGTCGGTCGGGATGGTCTGCTTGCCGTCACTCATCAGCACGATCCGCGCCGGCGGTGGGCCTTCCTGGCCGCCGACGACCTGAGAGAAGCTCTCGATCGACTGCAACGCCGAGAAGATCGCCTCACCGGTCGCGGTCGACTGGGCCAGCCGCAGCGTCTCGATCGCCTTCACCACGCCCTGGCGTGACGTCGTCGGCGACACCAGCACGGTCGCTGTCCCGGCGAACGAGATCAGGCCAAGGTTGATGCCCGGTGTCAGGCCGGCCGCGAACGACTTCGCCGCGGCCTGGGCGGCCTCCAACCGGTTCGGCTTGACGTCCGTCGCCTCCATCGACAACGAAACGTCGATCACCAGCATCACGGTCGCACGGTTGCGCGGCACGCGCGCCTCGGCCGTCGGGCCGGCGAGCGCGATCGTGAACAGTGTCAGCGCGGCCAGCAGGAGCGCGATCGGAAC
This sequence comes from Kibdelosporangium aridum, assembly GCF_900176515.1. Lineage (GTDB taxonomy): Bacteria > Actinomycetota > Actinomycetes > Mycobacteriales > Pseudonocardiaceae > Kibdelosporangium > Kibdelosporangium aridum. The sequence continues at coordinate 992,233 of NZ_FWXV01000001.1, read as the reverse complement.
GTGCCGCGCTTTACGTGCCCGCTTGGGCGCGACCTTCTCCAGCAACGCGAGGTTGGTGAACCGCATGGTGTTGCGACGCCGCCTGCGCTGCAGCACCACGTATCCGGCGACCAGCCCGGCGACCGCGATCAGCAGCAGGAACCACCATGCGTCGGCGAACCTGCCGAAACTCAATCCCAGGAACATCAGGCAGCACCTCCTCCGGACCAGCCACGTTTGCGGGCCACCACAAACCGCACCGTGTCCGCCACCCAGTCGGAATCCGTACGCAGAACCAGATGTCCCGCACCGGCGCGGCGAATCGCAGCCGCCACGTCGGCACGGTGTTGCGCGGCCGCGGCCGCGAATTCCCGGCGCAGCAAGGGCGTGGCGTGCACCTCGCGCTGGCGGCCGGTCTCCGGGTCGGACAACACGACCGTGCCCACTTCGGGCAGATCGACGTCACGCGGGTCGAGGACTTCGATGGCGATCAGGTCGTGCCGCGCCGAGAGCCCGCGCAGCGCCCGCTGCCAGTTCACGCCCCCGAGGAAGTCGGAGATCACCACGGCCAGCCCGCGCCTGCGCGGCGGGCGGCGCAACTGCTCGATCAATGTGGCCAGGTCGCCGGCCGTCCCTTCGGGAGCCTGTGGCGTCTCCGCGACCTTACGGATCAGCCCACGCGCGTACGCCAGGCCACCACGCGCGGGCACACGGACCGTGTCCTTGCCCGTTGAGATGACCGCGCCGATGCGGTTGCCGCCGCCCCTGGTCAGGTGTGCCACGGCAGCCGTGGCCGCGACGACCAGATCACGCTTCTCGCACGCCGCCGTACCGAAGTCGAGGCTCGGCGACAGGTCAACCGCGAGCCACGTCTCCAGCTCACGGTCCGCGACCGTCTCCCGGATGTGCGGCACGGTAGTCCTCGCCGTGACCGCCCAATCCATCCGGCGCACGTCGTCACCAGGTTGGTAGGGCCGCGCCTCGCCCGGTTCGGTGCCCGGCCCGGGCACCAAGCCGAGGTGGTTGCCCTGCAGCAGGCCGTCCAGCCTGCGTCGGACGTCCAGTTCGAGCAGGCGCAGCCCGGCTTCCATCCGGTCGCCGCGCAGGACCGGCGGCGTCCACGAGGGACGCCCCTCAGCCTGTGCGGTGGTTTCCTTCTCGCTCACGGCCGGGTTGCCACACCCGCCGGTGCATGGTGCCCCTGCGGCGGCGGGGTTTGCTGGGGCCGTGCCGATACCTGCGGCAACGGCACGGTCTGCAGGACACGCGTGATGATGTGGTCCAACGGAACACCGTCAGCCAACGCGTCGTACGACAACACGAGCCTGTGGCGCAGCACATCCGGCACGACGTCCACGACGTCCTGAGGCAGCACGTAGTCACGCCCCCGCACCAACGCGAGCGCCCTCGCGGCAGCGACGATACCCAGGCTGGCACGCGGCGAGGCACCGTACGCGACCCAACCGGCCACGTCCGTCAGGCCGTGCTCGGCGGGTGTCCGCGTTGCCAGGACCAGGCGCACGACGTAGTCCACGAGCGCGTGGTGCACAAACACCTTCGACGCGACGCCCTGCAGGCGCGTCAGCTCGGCGGGCGAGAGCACCTGGTGCGGCTGGGGAGCCTCGACACCCATCCGGTAGACGATCTCGCGCTCTTCCTCGGCCGTCGGGTACTCGACGATGATCTTGAAGAGGAACCGGTCGCGCTGCGCCTCTGGCAGCGGGTACACGCCCTCGTTCTCGATCGGGTTCTGCGTGGCCAGCACGAGGAACGGGTCCGGCATCGGGAAGGTCTTGCCGCCGATGGACACGTGCCGCTCGGCCATCACCTCGAGCATCGCCGACTGCACCTTGGCCGGTGCGCGGTTGATCTCGTCGGCGAGCACGAAGTTCGCCACCACCGGCCCGAGCTCCACGTCGAAGGACTCCGAGCCCTGCCGGTAGATCCGCGTGCCGAGGATGTCGGCGGGCACCAGGTCAGGGGTGAACTGCACGCGGGAGAACGATCCGCCGACCACGCGCGCGAACGTCTCGACCGCCAGTGTCTTGGCGACACCGGGCACACCTTCCAGCAGCAGGTGGCCCTTGGCCAGCAGCCCGACCAGCATCCGCTCGACAAGCCGGTCCTGCCCGACGATCACCCGCTTGACCTCGAACACGGTGCGTTCGAGCAGCTGCGCGTCAGTGGCCGGGGTACTCGTCCCAGCCTCGGGTTCCGTCACGGGCCAACCTCCAACAAGACACGGTTATCCACCGGGTCCCATCGAATCCGATCAGCGGTATGACCTCTGTGAAGACGGCACGTGGCATGATCAACCGATCGGGGCCGTCACGGCTCGAAGTGCTCAACCGGAACGACTCGCAGGGTGGTCGCGGCTTTGAACAGGTCGTTGTCCGGTACCGAAGCGCCGGGCCGGAACTCGACGATCTGACTGCCCTTGCGGGCCAGATATGTGCCCTGCGAGGTCCGCCAGACGTCCGGGGCGAGGAGCGTGCACGGTTCTGGAATCCTCGACCCCATCAGGTCGCAGTCGGTGGGCGGGTCGAAGTCTGCGGGCGTCAACTGCTGGGTGACCTCGATGTTGACCGCCGACGAGGTGTTCTCGTCTGCCGACCTTGGCCGCAACCGGTAGTAGACGCGCGGGGTGAGTTCGTTGGCAGCACCGGCCGCTTGGATCCGGTAGTCCGGCATGTCCGGTGCCAAGAGCGGGCGGGTGTAGGCACGCAGTTCGTCCTCCCGCCACCAGTCCCAGGACTCACCCGTGTCGTTCACGGCCACCGGCCTGAACAGGAAGAGCGCGGCGACGGCGGCCCCGACGGCGATCCGTCCCCAACTCGGCAGGCGGGGCGCGGTGACCAGCGCTGCGGCGGCATACCCGGCCGTCCCGAAGAACACCGGCTTGAAGAGCTCCAGAACGTCGACCGCACCGAGGAACTCCCACCACGCCCAGACCGCCAACGGTCCGAGCAGCGCCACCTGCCCGGCCTTCTCGACCTTCGCGGCGCGCAGCAGCGGCCACGCCATGATCACACAGAACGCCAGCGCCAACGGTGTCAAAATGATGAGCCAACCCAAGCGCCCCAAGCCGTCGCCCAGGACGCCTTCCGACGTGATCAGAGCGATCAGCCCGACGTACACCAGGCCGAGCCCGGCGCCGATGCCGGCAGCGATCGCACAGCGAACGCCCACCCCAGGCTTGCTGTCGGCCGAAGCGGCGGTTTGCTCAAGCGTCACAGGCGAATCATCGCGGCATGCGGCCAAGCGAGTCTTGAGTAGGACTACTCGTGGAGAATTCAGTCGCGCTGCAAATGATCATCGACTCGGGCGATCGCGGTACCTCCGGCCAAACTTGACACAGCCTGACAATTTTGTGTCGTACAAGCTGCGCAAGACCGTAGAGCTACCCACATGAATGTGTAGTGGACTACACTCAGCCGCATGGTGGTCAGCACACCGCTTCATATCGTGGACTTCCTCACCGATGACCAGCGCCAAGCCCTCGAGGCGTTGGGCAAGCCGGTTGTCTACCCTCCTGGCGCCACCGTGTACTGGGAAGGACAGCCGGCCCGGTCGGTGCTGATGATCCGCAAGGGCAGCGTCAAAGTCAGCCAGCGAGGCCCTGACGGCACCGAGGTCCCGTTGGCGATCCGAGGCGTGAACGAGATCATCGGCGACGAAGGCGTGTTGATGGGCGAGGTGCGATCGGCCACGTTGACAGCCGTCACGGTGGTCGAAGGACTCGACATCGCCGCCGACGACATCCTGCGGTTCGTCGAAGACAACCACCTCTGGCCGATGATGTACCGGGCGGCGGTCTACCGGCGCAGGCAGATCGAGGAGCAGAACCTGCTCGGCAGGCTCGACGTGCGCGGCAGGCTGGTCAACTGGTTGCTCGACCTGAAGAACAAGATCGGCCAGCAGGCGCAGGACGGCAGCTGGACCATCGAATCGACGTTGTCCCAGCAGGAGATCGCCGGGTGCATCGGCGCGTCACGGGACGCGGTGGCCGTGGAACTGCGCAAGCTGAGGGCTCGCGGCCTGATCACCACGGCACGCCGCCGGATCGTGCTGCACGACTTGGCGGGGTTGCAGGATGACTCGCCGCCATCCACGGGTTGATGACCGATGACCGGATATCTCCTGGCTGTGCACCGCTCGATCGTGGTCGTCGACGTGGCGGGGTTCTGCAGCCGCGAGCGGACCAACGAGCATCAACTCACCGTGCGGCGCAGTCTTTACGAGATCCTCGGCAAGGCATTCGGCAATGCCGGCGTGCCGTGGACCGAGTGCGACCATGAGGACCGTGGCGACGGTGCGCTCGTGCTGGTCCCTCCGACCATCAGCAAGACCACTTTGGCCGCATCGTTGCCCACCGAGTTGGTCGCGGCGCTGCGGCAGCACAACCGCAGGCATTGCCCGCAAGAGCAGATTCGGTTGCGGATGTCCTTGCACGCTGGCGAAGTCGTCTACGACAAGCACGGAGTCGTTGGCAGGGCGGTCAATCACGCGTTTCGCCTAGTAGATGCCCGGGTCCTGCGCGAGGCACTCGCCGCTTCGGCCGACCCGCTGGCGATCATCGCCTCATCGTGGTTCTTCGACGAGGTCATCTGGCACAGCGACACCGCCAATCCACGCGCCTACCAGGAAGTTCACGTACGCAGCAAGGAAACCGACGTCACCGCCTGGATCCACCTCCCCGACTCGGACGTTGCCGCGTAGCGACATCGGTTCCCTCAGAGCAGGCGGGTCACGTACGGCACCAGACCTCCATACCGCACTGATGTGATGCGCACACGAGACCCCGAATACGGCGCCTCCACCATCTGGCCGTTACCGATGTACAGCGCCACGTGATGGATGCGGCCACCGGTCGCCCAGAACAACATGTCGCCCGGCGCCATCTGCGACAACGGCAACTGTCTGCCCGCCTTGGCCTGATAACCGCTGTAGTGCGGCAGTTTGATCCCTACACCGGCGAACGCGTAGATCATCAGCCCCGAACAGTCGAAGCCGACTTTCGCGTAGTCCCCGAACGAGTCCGCGACGCCGCCGTCACGGATCCCCCTGGTCGGGCCGTTGGCGTTGCCGCCGCCCCACGCGTACGGGACGCCCAACTGAGAGATCGCGCGTGCGATCACGACTGCTGCCGCGCCACCCGAGATCGGCGGGCGGCCGGGAGCGGGCCGGCTGGGTTTCGCGCCGGTACCCGGTCGCTGTGCCGCGGCGGCCGCGGCCTTCGCGCGTTCCTCGTCCTCGCGCTGTTTTGCCCGCTGCCACTCCTGGTAGCGCTGCAACTGCGATTCGAGACCGCCGACTTTCGCTTGCGCCTCAGCGAGTTCCTTCTCGGTCTGTTCGCGGAACGCTTCGATCTGCGCTGCTTCGCCTGCCTGGTCGCGGCGCGCCTGCTCGGCGATGGCGGTGGCACGGTCGGCGGCTCGTTTGGCGCTTTCCGCTTCGGCTTGCTTCTCGGCGGCCAGGTTCAGCGCCGCACGGGCGCGTGAGTCCTTATTGGCCTGTTCGACCCGGGCGCGCTGCATGCGATCGAGTGCGTCGAGTTGGCTTCCGCTCACCGCGTTCAGAAATGCGGCGCGGTCCAGCAGATCCTTCGGGCTGGTCGCGCCGAAGAACGCTGTCATGGAACCGACTGTGCTGCCTTGCCGGAAGCTCGCGGCGGCGAAGTCGTCGACGTCCTTGTGCACCTTCTCGATCGCCGCACTCGAGGCGTCGGCTTCCTGTTTGGCCGCGGCTGCGTCAGCGCGCGCCTTCGCGGCGACGTCACGGGCGGTGTCGAGGTCGACGAGCGCCTTGTTGGCGTCCTCCATCTTGACCTCGACCACGGCCTGCAGTTCGACCAGTTTGGACTCCGCGTCGGCCAGCTTGCTGGTCAGCTCACCGACCTTGCCCGCCTTGGCGTCCCTGTCCGCCTTGCTGTCCTGTACTTCCTGGTCGCTCGGCTTCGGCGGCGGTGGCGGCACGGCGAAAGCCGGTGCCGGCACGGCGAACGCGAGCATCGTGAGGATCGGGATGGCCGCTCGACGGACCCGCACGGCGCCTCCTTCTCAATCACCACTTTCGTCACAACAAATACTTGTCGTAACAGTGACAACTTAGTCACCGTGCATCACAAAGTCCTGTTTGGACAGGCGGGACGTGCGAATTCGACCCGAAAGGGGGATACCGGGGTGGTCTTTGGCACGATCATCCGGTGCGGACATCCATGCCCCGGATCGGGGCCGCAGGGGCAGCCGTCGGCCTCGGACTCGTCGTGCTCGGCACGTTCCTGGCCTGGGTCCGGTCGGGCACCGCGTACTACACGAGCTACCAATCGCTGGGGATACTGCGACATCTAGGCGCGTTGGACATCGTCCCGCAGTTGCGTGTGCTGTTCGACGTCTGGTTCGCCGTAATACCGACGGCGGCGATCACGATTGCAATGTACGCTCTGCGCCTACGCCGGACGGCCGCGGTGCTGGCGGTCATTCTGGCGTTGTTGATGGGAACGATATCGGGGGCTGCCGCCGTCCAAGGGGATGACAAGGACGGTCTGATCGGCATCGCGAGCACTGGACCAGTGGTGACACTGGCGGGGTCGGTGCTGGGACTCGCCGGGGCAGTGATCGTCCTCGTCACGCAGCGAAAACGGGTGAAACAGCACCATCGATCTGGAGGAACCCTGTGACTTATCCGCCTTCCGGCGGCCAGTGGCAGCCGAACGACCCGAACCAGCCGAGCGGCGGGTTCCCGGCACAGCCTGGCGGCTACCCGCAACAGCAGGGATACCCCCAGCAGAACCCTGGCCAGCCGGATTACGGGCAGCAAGGCTATGGCCAGCCTGGTTACCCGCAGCAGCCTGGTTACCCGCAGCAGCCTGGTTACCCGCAGCAGGGTTACGGCCAGCAGGGCGACCAGCAACAGCCTGGTTACCAGCAGCAGGGCTACCCGCAGCAGCCCGGTTATCCGCAGCAGGGATACGGCCAGCAGGGATACGGCCAGCCCGAGTACGGCATGCCGCCGCAGCCGCCGCAGAAGAAGAAGACCGGGCTGATCGTCGGCGCACTCATCGCCGTCGTCGCGCTGGTCGCCGGTGGCCTGGTGTACTTCCTGGCGATCCGGCAGAGCGACAGCGTCGCCGAGGGCGCGCCGACGCCTGCCGCGGCCGCGCAGAACCTGGTCGACAAGATCAACGCGGGTGACGTCGCCGGCCTGCTCACCGTGCTGCCGCCCGGCGAGGCCGCGCTGATGCGTGACACCAACACCCAGGTGAACAACGAGCTCAAGCGGCTGGGTATCTACAAGCAGGACGCCGACCCGAACAAGATGGGCGCGGTGAAGGCGACCGGGCTGAAGTTCGACGAGGCCCGCAAGCAGAAGATCAACGATCACCTTGAGATCAACATGCTGGTCGAGGGCCAGTTGGAGATCAACTCCGACATGCGCGACCAGCCGTTCACCGAGAAGTTCCTCGACCAGGCCTTCCCCAACGGCATCGACACCGCGGCGAAGACCCAGAAGATCGACATCGCCAAGACCGTGCGGGAGATGGGCGAGCCGATCCGGATCGCCACAGTCAAGGTCGACGACGAGTGGTACCCGAGCCTCTTCTACACGATCGCGGACTACGCACTGCTGGCCGGCAAGCAGAAGTGGCCGGCCACCCCGGTCGCGGCCAACGGCGCGGGCAGCCCCGAGGAAGCGGTGAAGCAGTTCGCCGGGGCGATCGTGGACGCCAACATCCAGCGGCTGATCGAGCTCACCCCGCCGGACGAGATGGGCGCGCTGCACGACGCGGGCCCGGCGTTGCTCCAGGCGATCGGCAATCCAGAGCCGACCGGCGCGAAGATCAACAAGTTCGAGGTCGACACGAAGGACGCCACCGGCGGCACCAAGGTCACGATCAGGGAAATCGACCTGACCGTCGAGGGTGAGCAGTACCGGATCACGCGCCAGGGCGACTGCTACGAGACCTCCGGCGAGGGCAAGACCCAGCGCTTCTGCGCGGCCGACGCGGCGACGGAGATCAGCCAGAGCGGCATGCCGCCCGCGGCCACCACGGCTATCACGCACATCGTCGAGAGCGTGTTCAAGGACGGTGTCGGCGTGATCGCCACCGAGGTCGACGGCAAGTGGTACGTCAGCCCGGGCCGTAGCTTCTTCGAACTGGGCCTGCAGATCCTCCGCGGCCTGCAGCCCGGCGACGTCGAGGCGCTGCTCAAGGGCATCAAGTAGGTCCCGCGGAAAGGTCCCGCACCGGCGTGGTGCGGGACCTTTCGGCTATTGACCTCAAGCCGTCTTGAGGTTCGACACTGGGCAGATGCTGGACATCGGAGTAGTACTGCCATCGGTGGCGGTACAACGAGAGGAAAAGCTCGACCTGGCCACTGCTGCACGACACGCGGAGGACGTCGGCCTCGCGAGTGTGTGGCACGGCGATCACCTGGCCGTGGGGACGCCGACACTGGACTGCGCGGTGGGCCTGGCTGTTGCCGCGGCCTCGACGCGGCGCGTCAAGATCGGCGCGAGCGTGTTCGTTCCCGCGATCCGGCCGCTGGCATGGGCGGCCAAGCAGATCGCAAGCCTGCAGTACGTCTCGCGAGGCAGGCTGATCCTGGGCATCGGATCAGGCGGCGGCGCGAAGCAATGGGCTGCCGCGGGCGTGCCCTTCGCACAACGCGGGCACCGCACGGACACGGCGTTACGAATGCTCCCCCGCCTTCTCGCGGGCGAGCACGTCGATGAACTCGACGTCGAACTGCTGCCCGCGGTGACCCGACCGCCGTTCTGGATCGGCAACGCCTCAACCACCGCGATCCAACGAACCGTCCGCTACGGCGACGGCTGGTTCCCGTCGCTCATCACGCCGGAAGACGTTGCCAAAGGCGCGAAACAGCTCTCCGGACGGACCGTCGCGATCGGCGCGACCGGACGAATCAACGACGACGACAGCCGCACCGAGATCGCCATGAGCCTCAGTCAGGCATATGGCATGCCGCTCGAACGCGCCACGAAGATCCCGATCACGGGCTGCCGCGAACAGGTGGCCGAGCGCTTCGCGGCCTACGAAGCCGCCGGAGCACAGCACCTCGTCTTCGGCATCTCCGGCGGCGACTGGCTGGAACAAACCGAACTCCTGGCCGACGCCCGCACCTGACCCCCGGGCGTGTCCACCACTCCGGCACCCCGTGTCGCACATTCCAGCACCATGAAATTCCCCTGGCCTGCGATTCCGGTGTGCTGGAAAGGTGGACACACCGTGCTGGAAAGGTGGACACGGCTAGGTCGCGTCGATGAACTCCAGCCGGTTGCCCACCGCGTCATAGGTGTGCAGCCTGCGGCGGCCCGGGATCTCGGCCGGATCGGGCCAGACCACTTCGCATCCCGCGTCCCGCAGGGCCGCCGCGACCGCGTCGAGGTCGGCCAGGAACGCCGGATGAGCCTTGCGAGCAGGGCGGAAGTCCGCCTCGACGCCTACGTGCAGCTCTCCCCCGCCGGGCACCTGGAACCAGCATCCGCCGCGTGCGGCGAGCAGCGGAGGCTTGTCCAGTTCCGGCCAGCCGAGCACCCCGTGGTAGAACGCCCGCAGTCGATCTTCGCTACCTGCCGGACACGCCACCTGGACATGGTGAATCATCTCTCTCCACCCCGCCTTGTCGTCGAATACAGGACAAGCGTACTGTTAGTGGCGAGGATGGGGCCCGGGGTCTGCGAGTCCAGCGGGGATGCGCGAGACTCGGCCTAACCCGAACTGACTTTTGCTGCCACCCGCACACCGGCGCGCGAGATGGAGTTGGACGTGACTGCACCTGCGAGCAAGGACAGCTTCGGTGCCCGCGGCACGCTGACGGTCGGCGATACCTCATACGAGGTGTTCCGGCTCAACGCGGTCGACGGCGCCGAGCGCCTGCCGTACAGCCTGAAGATCCTGATGGAGAACCTGCTTCGGACCGAGGACGGCGTGAACATCACCGCCGACCACGTCCGTGCCCTCGCCGGATGGGACCCGAGCGCCGAACCCGCCACCGAGATCCAGTTCACCCCCGCCCGCGTGGTCATGCAGGACTTCACCGGCGTGCCCTGCATCGTCGACCTGGCGACCATGCGCGAGGCGGTGACCCAGCTTGGCGGCGACCCGGACAAGGTCAACCCGCTGGCACCGGCCGAGCTGGTGATCGACCACTCGGTGATCGCCGACATCTTCGGCCGCCCGGACGCGTTCGAGCGCAACGTCGACCTGGAGTACGAGCGCAACAAGGAGCGCTACCAGTTCCTGCGCTGGGGCCAGACCGCGTTCTCCGAGTTCAAGGTCGTCCCGCCGGGCACCGGCATCGTGCACCAGGTCAACATCGAGCACCTGGCGCGCGTGGTGATGACCCGTGGCGGCCAGGCCTACCCGGACACCCTGGTCGGCACCGACAGCCACACCACGATGGTCAACGGCATCGGCGTGCTGGGCTGGGGCGTGGGCGGCATCGAGGCCGAGGCGGCCATGCTCGGCCAGCCGGTGTCGATGCTGATCCCGCGGGTGGTCGGCTTCAAGCTGCACGGTGAGCTCCCCGCGGGCGCCACCGCGACCGACCTCGTGCTGACCATCACCGAGATGCTGCGCAAGCACGGTGTGGTCGGCAAGTTCGTCGAGTTCTACGGCACCGGCGTCGGCGCTGTGCCGCTGGCCAACCGTGCCACCATCGGCAACATGAGCCCGGAGTTCGGCTCGACCTGCGCGATCTTCCCGATCGACGGCGAGACCATCGACTACCTGCGGCTCACCGGCCGGTCCGACGAGCAGCTGGCGCTGGTCGAGGCGTACGCGAAGGATCAGGGCCTGTGGCACGACCCGTCGGTCGAGGCCGCCTACTCCGAGACGCTCGAGCTCGATCTGTCCACTGTGGTCCCGTCGATCGCCGGTCCGAAGCGCCCGCAGGACCGCATCGTGCTGGCGGAGGCCAAGCCCGCGTTCCGCGGCGCGCTGGGCAGCTACGTCTCGCACACCGAGGAGAAGTCGACCTCCACTGTGGACGAAGCGGTCGAGGACACCTTCCCGGCCAGCGACCCGGTCGCCATCCACGAGGGTGAGAACGGCGACGGCAAGCCGCGCGTCGCGCACTCCGCGGCTGAGGGCAGCGAGGGCCGTCCGTCTGCGCCGACCACGGTCACCGTGGACGGCAACACCTTCGAGCTCGACCACGGTGCCGTCGCGATCGCCGCGATCACGTCCTGCACCAACACCTCGAACCCGTCGGTGATGATCGGCGCCGCGCTGCTGGCGAAGAAGGCCGTGGACAAGGGCCTCGAGCGCAAGCCGTGGGTGAAGACGACGCTGGCGCCGGGCTCGAAGGTGGTCATGGACTACTACGAGCGCGCGGGTCTGCTGCCGTACCTGGAGAAGCTGGGCTTCCACCTGGTCGGTTACGGCTGCACCACGTGCATCGGCAACTCCGGCCCGCTGCAGGACGAGATCTCGCAGGCCGCGCAGGACGCCGACCTCGCGCTGGTGTCGGTGCTGTCGGGCAACCGGAACTTCGAGGGCCGGATCAACCCGGACATCAAGATGAACTACCTGGCCAGCCCGCCGCTGGTGGTGGCGTACGCGCTGGCCGGGTCGATGGACCTGGACATCGTCAAGGAGCCGATCGGCACCGGCTCGGACGGCAAGCCGGTGTTCCTCGCGGACATCTGGCCGTCGCCGCAGGAGATCCAGGACGTGATCGCGTCCTCGATCTCGTCGGAGATGTTCACCAACGACTACGCCGACGTGTTCGCGGGTGACGAGCGGTGGCGTTCGCTGCCGACCCCGACCGGCAACACCTTCGAGTGGGACACCGAGTCGACGTACGTGCGCAAGCCCCCGTACTTCGAGGGCATGAAGAACGACCCGTCGCCGGTCACCGACATCGACGGTGCCCGGGTGCTTGCGCTGCTGGGCGACTCGGTCACCACCGACCACATCTCCCCGGCAGGTGCGATCAAGCAGGACTCGCCCGCGGGCAAGTACCTGACCGAGCACGGCGTGGAGCGCAAGGACTTCAACTCCTACGGTTCCCGTCGTGGCAACCACGAGGTGATGATCCGCGGCACCTTCGCCAACATCCGGCTGCGTAACCTGCTGCTGGACGACGTGCAGGGTGGCTTCACGCGCAACTTCCTCGAGGACGGCGCGCCGCAGACCACCATCTACGACGCGTCCGTCGCCTACGCCGAGGCCGGTGTGCCGCTGGTTGTGTTGGCGGGCAAGGAGTACGGCTCGGGTTCGTCGCGTGACTGGGCCGCGAAGGGCACTTCGCTGCTCGGTGTGCGTGCGGTCATCGCCGAGTCGTTCGAGCGCATCCACCGGTCGAACCTGATCGGTATGGGCGTGCTGCCGCTGCAGTTCCCCGAGGGCGAGACGGTGTCCTCGCTGGGCCTCGACGGCACGGAGACGTTCGACTTCAGCGGCATCACCAAGCTGAACGACGGCGAGACCCCGCGCACGGTCAAGGTCACGGCCACCAAGGCGGACGGCTCGAAGGTCGAGTTCGACGCGGTCGTGCGGATCGACACGCCGGGTGAGGCGGACTACTACCGCAACGGCGGCATCATGCAGTACGTGCTGCGCAAGATGGTTCGTTCCTGATCATCTGCTGTGACAACACCGCCGGGGCGCACGTCGCCCCGGCGGTGTTTGGCATTTAGCGGACATGTGTTGCGCTCGCTTTGCGCTGCTCCCGCAGACTCAGTGGGCACCGTCGAGTCCCCGCTCGGCGGTGCCCTTCGTTCAGACTGCGGTGTAGCAGCTGACTTCCATGCCGTCCTCGACCGGGAATTCCACGCTGACATACCCGTTGGCGGGGTCACGGACGTAGCCGAGGTAGTCGGCCATCGTCGGGAACGTGACGTCGTCGGCGACAACCAGCGCGCCCGGCGTGAGTTTGGGTTCCAGCAACTTCAGCACGGGCAGGCAAAGGTCCTTCCACCCGTCCAGCAGGACCATGCCGATCGGCCCAGGGACCTCTTTCAGTGATTCGCGCGCGTCGCCCGGCAGGACGGTGACGTGCTCGGCCAGCCCGGCTTCTTTGAGGTTCGCTTGTGCGGCTTCGCGTTTCGAGTCGTTCATCTCGCTGCCGTACACGTGTCCCGTGCCGTTGTCGGCGACCGCGGCGGCGAGGTAGATCGTGGATATCCCGAACGAAGTACCGAATTCCACCACGGTTTCCGGCCGCGCCGCCCGGATGAGCGAGTAGAGGAGCTTGCCGCCGTCGGCCGAGATCGGCATGTAGATCTCCGCGAGGGCATCGGCATGCCCCTGCGGGTCAGCGGGATACGACTGCGGCCAGGCGTCGTTCGCGGCATTCGCGAACAGCCGATCGAGCACTGCCTGGACCTTCGCGAGAGTGTTGGCCATAGTCCTAGCGTAGACACAACGTTGCGTCTAGGCTAGGACTTATTAGTCTTCGGGAGTGACGAACATGCGCCACCACGGCAACCGGCACGGCCGCAGCGAACAGGCCCGCCAAGCCGTCCTGGAAGCCGCCGACGACATCCTCGTGGAGCGCGGCTTCGCCGGCGTCACAGTGGAAGGCATCGCCGCACGCGCAGGCGTGGCGAAGCAGACGATCTACCGCTGGTGGCCGTCGAAGGTCGACATCCTGCTGGACGCGTTCGTCGACGACATGAACGAGGAACTGACACCGCCCGACCTGGGCTCGCTGGCCGACGACCTCGCCGCCTACCTCCCCATGCTCGCCACCTTCCTGACCGAGACCGACGAGGGCGCGGTCTTCCGTGCCCTGGCAGGCCAAGCGCAACACGACCCCGCGGTGGCCGCCCGCTTTCGTGACGAGTGCGTGCTTCCGTTGCGCGCCAGGGACAGGCTCATCCTCCAGCGGGCCGCCGAGCGGGGCGAATTCGCCGACCTCGATGTCGAGGCGGCAGTCGACCAGCTCGTCGGCCCGCTGTACTACCGCGTACTGGTGACCGGCGAGCCCATCACACGCGAGTTCATCGACGGGCTCGTCCGGGCACTGGTTGCTTAACGAGTTCCGCCGGTCGGCGTCATCGAGAACTTCACGAATCGAGGCCGGTAGATACTCGGGTCACGGTAGTGGTGAGCGGTGTCCGACACTTGACTGTCGAAGCTGTTCACGTTGTAGGACAAGGTGAACGGGCCGTCTTCGGGTGACAGCGTGTCGTGGATGTGAGCGTTGTAGGCGAAGATCGTGCCGTCCTGGTAGCTGCCGTACGGCCCTGGCTCAGGCATGTGGTACACCAACGTCTCCAGTTGCCATGGGCCATGCGGGGAACACGACACGGAAGCGCGGATCTCGCCGCTGAACGCCGCCGTGCTGGTCTGGCTCAGCACGGTGAAGCCGCCGTACCAAGGCGTCACGCTGTACTCGTTGGCGATGCCCGTGAAGACGTTCGCCGCTTCCTTCTCGTGCTTCATCCATCCGGTGCCCGGCCTGAGGTACTCCCAGTCGCCGGTGAGGTCGGTTCCCCGGACGCGCGCGACACGCATCTGCTTGTTGATCGGAGCGTCGTCCACGCCGTAGATGTAGGTGTACCCGTCACCGCTGCGGCTGGCCGGCAGCAGGGCCGAACCCCAGCCCACGCCGGGAGTCGACGGAACCGGGTCGACGTAGAGCGGTTCGTGGCCGTGGGTGGTGCCGAGGTTGGCCAGTGAGAACCAGGCCACGAAGTTCGCCTTGTGCCTGAAATCCCAGTCCCCTGGCCCGAACTTGTAGTACTCCTGGAACAGCACCTGCAGGTAGTTGGTGCCGCCTTCGTTGTGGATCAGGCCGTCACCGAGCCAGTACCAGTGCTTCTCGGCGGCAGGCGTCATCAGTCCCTTGGGTGTGGCGGCCGTGCCACCCCGCAGTGTCGTCAGATTGTCGCCGTCCTTGAGTACGAAGGTGCTGTTCACGAACGGGGCATTCGTCGGCCGGGTGCCGTCGCTCTTGAGCGGGCCGAGGAACGTGTCGGAGAACAGGAACAGCAGACGGCCGTCGGGCAGCTTGACCGAAAACGTCGAGTCGCCGCCGGTCCATCCGTTCGGAGTGGTCCTCGCGTAGTCGTTGAAGGTCTGTTCCGGCGGAGCGGTCTTCTGCACGTTGGACACCACGGGCTGGCGCAGATCACACTGCCGGTTCGCGATCGGCGACGAGATCCCCTCGGGTTCCTGCAAACCGGGATAAGGACCGCCGTCGGCTGCCACGACATCCACGAAGAACTCGTCAGTGTTGATCACCCGCTCGGTGCGGTAGAACTCTTCCAGCAGCCTGCCCGCAGCCTGGTTGTCCTCTGACTTGAGCGGGCGAACCGAATAGTGGTGCGTTTCCACGGCCGGATCGTTCGACCCGGTCCAGGCGCCCTGGTTGGTCGAGGCCATCGGGTATTCGTCGCAGTCCCGTGTCTGGTTGCGGCTGTACTGGGCGCCGAAGTTCGTCTTGCACGTAGCGATGGACTTGTCCCGGTTCGCCTTGTGACTGTTGGCCTCCGGAGTCCCCGCGGCGCCCGCGAGCCGCGACAGCGGCGTGCCGCTCTGGATGGAACCTGGTATCTCCTTGTCCTTGACCGACGGTGGGCGCGTCAGGTTGGGCTTGAACTGCGCGGTCCACACGTGTTTCGCTGTTTGCGCCACGTCGGCGGTGGCTTTGAACGTCCAGATCGAGCGGACACCGTCGAAGACGCATCCATAGGACTGCACGCCGACCGGCCATTTCTGATACCTGGCCGAGTCGCAGCGGAACCCGGCCTGCCCGGGGGCGATGACCGGCGCGCTGGACGGCCAGATCTTCGGGCTGGACATCGTGCCCAGCAGGTCGAAGTCGAAAAAGGCGATCTTGTCGGGGCTGGTGTTGCTCCCTTCAGGCGAGCTGTACTCCCAGTCGGCGTACCCAGCGGCTATCCATCCCTCGACTGTGTCCGTACGGCCATTTCCGGGCGCGGCCTGGCATGGAGCTCCGGCGGTGTAGGACTTGCAGGTTCCGGTGAAGCTGAGCGTGGCGGTGTAGTCGACCTTGCCGAAGGCCTGCGGGTCGTCCAGCATCATCCAGTATTTGACTTTGCGCGCGGCCGGGCTGTCCTTGTCCTGATGCCCGTGCCCCATGACAGCGACCCGGAAATTGATGCTGCCGACCTCGACGCACCCATTTCCAGGAGGCGGGCCTTGGCATTTCTCAAAGAAATAAAGATACGCCCTCGCGGTCGTACACCACAGCCAGTGGTCGAGAATGACCCGATTCGTGCCGGGCGGATAGGGCGCGTTCCAGCATTTCGTCATGCTTTCGCTCGGGAAATCGCCGGCGGCAGCGCGGGTAGCCACGCCCGTCTGCCGCATGTAGGCGCCGCGTTTCCGCGTTTCCTCTGGCGTCTCCCACTGGATCCGCTTCTCCCTGACCTGCGGCTCCGCCGGCCGACCAGGCTTGTTCGCGCGAGGCTGAGCCGCAACGGCGTTTCCGTTCCCAGGAGCGGCGATACTGGGCGGAGATATCACAGTCAGTAACAGAGCGACGAGCAGCAATCCGATCGTCGTGGATCTGATTGGTCTGGATAACGGCAAGGGTCGTCTCCCAATCATTCTGCAGAGGGGTATGTACGCCACAGGCATACACGACCGACGAGCCCGTTTGACTAAACTGATCCACCGTACCGGTATTTACGGAGGCAGTGTTCATGTTTAGCTGCAGGAAATTGCGAAACAACGGATGTGAAAGGCGGGAAAACCGCCGAATGCCGAGAAGTCGCCGGGTGCCGGACCTTGTCGAGCTGTATCCCCGGCAGCTCGCAACAGCCCGGCCGCCACGGCGACCCTGACAACGACCCTACGCGTGATTCGCTGCCGCAGCAGGCGCGGGTCAGTCCGAAACGTCCAGCAGGTAGGCGCGCAGGACTCGCTTGAGCTCACCGGTCAGCTCGACCCGCTCTCGGCCCGACGCGGCCAGAATGGCGGGCAGCAGCGCGCCGAAGATCTTCACGGTGACCGTGGCGATCAGCCGTCGTCTGCTCGGATCCAGCTCAGGCACCCTGGTCGCGATCGTCCGGTCGACGTTCTCGGTCACCGAGTCCCGCAGCTTGTCGCACGGCTGCGCCCAGAACATCGCCTCGAACGCACGGTGCTCCTCAGCGATCGCGATCGCCGGATCGACCATCCGGTTGATCACGTCGTCCAGCGGCACACCGACGACCTTGGCCTCCGGGTCGTGCACCTCGGCGAGCACGTCGACGTAACGCTCGGCCAATGCCGCCGCCATGGAGTCCTTGTTCGGGAAGAACTGGTACAGCGTGCCTGGCGAGACGCCCGCCGCCGCGGCGATCGCATTCGTGGTCGCGGCGTTGAAGCCCTCGGCTGCGAAGACTTCCTCAGCCGCGTTCAGCAACTGCGCCATCCGCCGCTCGCCGCGAGCCTGGCGCCTGCGTGGTTTGACTGTCTCGACCACCGGTCCACCTCCGCACCAAGCAGCGTAACGATCAGCGGCCGGCACGCCAAAGACGTGCCGGCCACCGTGTCGTCGAACGGCATGTCCCATCCGGCCGGTCAGACATCCAGAATGCGGTCCTGACCGAGCGGGACCTCGTGCAGCAGCAACCGGCTGCGCGCCTCGCGCACGCCGAGTTCGGCCTTGAGCCGGTCGACGATGTGCTCCAGTTCGAGGGCGTTCGCGACCACCACGTGCAGCAGGTAGTCGTAGTCACCGGTCATCCGCATTGCCGCGATCACCTGCGGAACGTTGACGAGCCCACGCTCGAAACCGGCGCGGTCGACGGTCTCCCGCAGGCGGATGTCGGTGAGGATCTGCAGGCCACGGCCGAGGACTGCGAGGTCGAGCTCCGCCCGATAACCACGGATCACGCCGTCCTTGCGCAGTTTGCGCACCCGGTCGGCGACGGTGTTCGACGACAGCCGGACCAGGCGGCCCAGCTCCTGATAGGTCGCGCGGCCGTCGTTCACCAACGCGGCCAGCAGCTGCCGATCTATCCGGTCCATGCCCGCAGTCTAGGAAATCTCAGCGAGACGGGCGAGTCGCCGATATTTTCTCGGCCGATGGGCGGTTTGCTCCGTTGATTCCGAGCCAATATCGGCTGGATCGGTGTTTGAGTCGAAGGTATGGAGGTTCTCCTACTCAGGGCGACACTCGCCCCCTTGCTGATCCTGCTCACCTCGATCGCGGCACACCGGCTCGGCCCACGGTTCGGTGGCCGCCTGCTCGGACTTCCCCTTTCCACAGCACCATTTCTGGTGATCCTCTGCATCGAACACGGGCCACAGGCCGCGTCCGACGCGGCCCACGGCGCCGCACTGGGCCAGCTGACGGTCGTGACCTTCTGCCTCCTTTACGCCCGCCTGGCCGTAAAGGCACGACCGCTCAAGGCGTTGCCAATAGCTGTCCTTTGTGGAGCGATCGCCGAGGTCGTCGTCGTGCTCACGCATAGCTTGTGGCTCACGGCCATCGCCATCGTCACCGCGGTTGCCGGCGCTGTCGCATGGTCCTCAACCACCGCCGACGCACCTCCGCGGCCTGGCCGGGGATCTCGATGGGACCTTCCGTTCCGGATGGCCGTTTCCGGCGCGGTCGTCCTGATCCTCACGACGACCGCGCCGCTACTCGGGCCTGTCGTCGCGGGTGCTTTGTCCGCGCTACCAGTACTTCTGATCGTCATGGCGCCTTCCGTGCACCGTGCCACCGGAGGCGAGGCAGCCGCCAGCCTGATGTACGGCGCACTGGCGTCAGCCGTCGGCACCATCACGTTCGTGCTCGTATTGTCGATGACGTTGGTCCCGGCGGGACCGTGGGCGGCGTTTGCCTTGGCGCTCGGCGGGATGGCGGCGGTCGACACGATCGTGCGCGCAGCCTGCCGTATGCGCCCACGACTAGAGGTGTCTGGCCATTTCGTCCGGCAGCGTGATCGGCAGCGGAGTGCGGTCGGGTAGGTCGTCGTTGCCGCGGACCACGATGGTGGCGCGCATGATGTCCCGAAGGGCGGCGGCGATCTTGGCGGCTGAACTTGGCTTTGTCACGGCGACACCGCGCACCATCCAGCCTGGGCCGTCGATGCCGATGAACCGGATGACCATGCCGTCCCTCTCGCCCACGATTTCCCTGCCCCACTCACCACGCTCGGCGCGTGCGGATTCCATCGAGGGTGGGAGGTCGAGCAGGTCGGAGCAGACCTCCGGCCACAACCCACCAGCGGGCGAGGCGGCGTACGCGCTCACGGTGCACTGCCCGAGCCCGGTCTGCAGGTGCACTGCCCGCACCTCTGTGTGGTCAGGGCTCAGTTCGACCCGCAACTCGGTGCCGGGCTCGACCGGGATCCGCACGGATCCCAAGTCCAACCGGGAGACCCCGTCATCCGGGGCGTCGCGCACGTCGTACGGGCCAGATGGCGTTGGGGTGTCACGGTTACGCCGGCGGAACCATTTCACGCCGGTGACCCTACTGGGTGGATCGCGGGAGCCCTCGCCGCGATCCACCCGGGCCGGTCAGACGGCTCGGGACAGTGACAGGCCGAACCGGTCGGCCGAGTCGGTCCACCAGCGGGTCAGTTCGAAGCCTGCGTCCGCCAGTTCGGTCGTGATGCCCTCCCGGCGGAATTTGGCGGAGATCTCGGTGTGCAGTTCCTCCCCTTCCTCGAAGGACACCGTCATGTCGAGCGCCGGGATGGTGACCCGCATGGCCTTCTCGGCACGCAGGCGCATCTCGATCCACTCGTTCTCCGGATCCCACAAGGCCACGTGGGAAAAGGCCGAGACGTCGAAATCCGCGCCGAGTTCACGGTTGAGCACGTGCAGCACGTTGCGGTTGAACTCGGCGGTGACACCGGCCGCGTCGTCGTAGGCGACGCGGACCGTTTCGACGTCCTTCACCAGGTCCGTGCCGAGCAGCAGCCACTCCCCTGGTTCCAGGACGTGCCGCACGGAGCGGAGGAACTTGGCGCGTTCGGCGGGCAGCAGGTTTCCGATCGTGCCGCCGAGGAACGCGACCACCCGTGGTACTTCCCCTGGCAGCAAAGCCAAATGCTCGGTGAAGTCACCGACCACGCCGTGCACGGTCAGGCCCGGGTAGTCGACGGCACAAGCTGCCGCAGCCTCCCGCAAAGCGGTCCTGGAGACGTCGAGAGGCACGAACTGATGAAGCGTTCCCGCCGCTCGCAAGGCATCCAGCAGCAGGCGGGTCTTCTCCGACGAGCCGGAGCCAAGTTCGACCAGGGTGTGCGCCTGGCTCGTCGAGGCGATCTCACCCGCGCGGTCGCCGAGGATCTCCCGTTCGGCGCGGGTCGGGTAGTACTCGGGCAGGCGGGTGATCTGCTCGAACAGCTCACTGCCGCGAGCGTCGTAAAACCACTTGGGAGGCAGGGTTTTCGGGTTCGCGGCCAAGCCGACCCGCGCGTCGGCGGCGAGTGCGCGGGCGGCGTGGTCCTCGGCCAAGTGAACGTCGACCACCGGTTCAGTCATGGTTTCCCTTTGGTCGGGCGCCGAGCGGATGCACGGCGAGCGAAGGCGGCCCCGGGATTGCCGTGGCCGTGACGATGTGGTGATCCGGGACGGGTGTCCAACGCGGATCGGTGTCCCACGGCTCGGACGCGAACACCACCGAGTCCTCGGTGACCAGCGTGACGAGCGAGTGGGTCCAGGCGGTCGCGACGAGCGTCCGCCCATCGGTGAGCATCAGGTTGAGTCGTGAGTCCGGAGCCAGCTCCGCGACCTCCAGCACGGTATTGGCGACGGCGTCGCACGGCCCTTGCCCGTCCCGCAACCGGGCACGGACAAGCGCCCACAGCAGAGCAGCGTCGGTCGGCGCGTCGAGCGTCATCAGATCGGTCACGGGCAAGCCCGCGGCCAACGAGGCGATCGACGACGGCCAACCCCGCACGACTCCGTTGTGGCTGAACAACCACTCACCGTCGGTGAAGGGCGCGGCCGCGGTCTCGACAACCGGCATGCCGACGGTCGCCGAACGCACGGCCGCCAGCACACCCGTCGCCTGAACCGGTTTGAGCAGCCCGGGCAGCGCCGTGTCAGTCCACATCGGACTGGCGCGGCGGTACACGACGGCCCTGTCGCCTGCGAACCACCCAACACCGAAGCCGTCGGCGTTGATCGTGCCGCCGCCGCGCATGTCCGCGGGCGCCCAGCTCTGCCGCAGCAACGAGTGCTGCGGCTCGAGTACCAGACCGGCCACGGACACGGCGGGGCCGAGGTAACCCAGATGGCGGCACACTTCTCAGCGCAGTTCGTCGGGCCTGGGGTCCCGGGCGAGCCGGAATCCACTGAAGATCTGCCTGCGGATCGGGTAGTCCCAGTTGCGGAACGTGCCACGGCAGGCCGCCGCGTCCGCGCCGAACGACCCACCGCGCAGCATCTTGTAGTCCGGACCGAAGAACACTTCGGAGTACTCGCGGTACGGGAACGCCACAAACCCCGGGTAGGCATGGAAGTCGCTGCTCGTCCACTCCCACACGTCACCGATCATCTGCGCCACCCCGAACGCGGACTCACCGTGCGGGTACGCGCCGATCCGTGCCGGACGTAGGTGCGCCTGCCCGAGGTTGGCGTGCTCGGGCCCGGGATCCTCGTCGCCCCACGGGTATCTGCGGGACCGTCCGGTGTCCGGGTCGAAGCGCGCGGCCTTCTCCCATTCCGCTTCGGTGGGCAGCCGCTTGCCCGCCCATGCCGCGAACGCCTCGGCTTCGTAGAAACACACGTGCACAACGGGTTCGTCGAGCACGAGTGGTTCGACCGCGCCGAAACCGTTGCGCAGCCAGCGATCCCCGTCCCGCACCCAGAACCTCGGTGCGGCCAGGTTGGCCTTCTGCCGGTAGGCCCAGCCTTCCTCGCTCCACCACTGCTGCTGGTCGTAGCCGCCAGACGTGACGAACTCCAAGTACATCGCGTTGGTCACCGGGTACTTGTCGATGACGAAGGCGTCCACATGCACCTGATGCGCCGGGCGTTCGTTGTCCAAGGCCCATGGCTCGACCGAGGTCCCCATGGTGAACGGACCCGCGGGCACCAGTATCTCGCGGTTGATCACCGGGCCGGGCGGTGCGGGTGGTAATGGCGCGTGCAGCACCGGGTCGCCGGTTCGCAGCTGATGCGTGGCAAGCATGGTCTCGTTGTGCTGCTGTTCGTGTTGCACGATCATGCCGAACGCGAACGCGTTCTCGACCAGCTTGCGGCCTTCCAGCGGCGTGCTGGCCAGCACGTCCATCACCTTGTCCCGGACCTCACGCACGTACGACCGCGTCTCGACCGGTGACAGCAACGGCAGGGCCGGCCTGTCAGCACGGGGATGCTGGAACGCGTCGTACATGTTGTCGATGTCCTCACGGACCGGCTCCCGGCCGCCGACGTCACGGACGAGCCACAGCTCCTCCTGGTTGCCGATGTGCGCGAAGTCCCACACCAGCGGGGACATCAGTTTCGAGTGCTGACGGACCAGGTCGTGCTCGTCCACCGCGTCGGTCAGTGCGGTACTGCGGGCGCGCGACCGGGCCAGCTGCTGCGCGACCCGATCGCGCATCTTCTCCGTTTCAAGCTCGCTGAACGCGGTCATCCCTGGTTCCTCCCGTCCCGCAACCTGCGTTCGATATCGCTGGTCACCAGCTGCGCGAGATGCGGCGGCAGTCCGGTGACGCCGAGGGCGCCCAGGCCCAGCTCGGCGATCCTGGCGGCAGTACGGGCAAGCTCAGGATCACGCAGCCCGTCGCGCGCCGCGGTCAGCCAGCGGTCCGCGACCGGCATGCAGATGTCGATCACCTCGTCGACCTTGCTGAGCAGGGCGACGAGCAGGGCGGCAGGGGCGAGCCAGCGGTCACCTTCCTGCGCGTCGATGTACCGGACCTCCAGGTAGCCGTGCGCCCGCACGGGCGGGAACAGCGTGGAGATGTGGTACTCCAGATCGGCGATGGTCGGCACCCGGCCGAGGTCGGCCCGCCCGGTGACCCAGTCGGAGAACGTGACAGCGGGCGGCGCGTCCCAGCACTCGTCGTCGCGGCGGACGCATAACAACGGCGTCTCCAGCACGCGACGCGCCCAGTTGGTGGCCGGATCGCCGGTGATCTCACTCGGATACGTGCGGACCGGGTCGGTGCCCAGCACCGTGCGCAGCCGGTTGGACACCCAACCGGTTCGCCGGCCGAGCATCTGGGGCGAGTTGGCGAACAGCGCACTCAACGGCGGACCGAGCACGTGCACGGCCGTCCACCGCGCGGCATGGTCCTGCTGTTCGCCTGCGTCCACACACACCTGGAATCCGGCGGTGCTGCACATCATTGTGACGCCGTCGGTGCCCAGCGGAGCGAACGCCTTCTCCATCGCCTTGTAGCGCGGCGTGCCGAGAATTCGCTGAGGAGTCCGATAGGGATCGATCGCCGACGTGCCCAGCGCGAGGCCATGAGCCGCGAGCAGGCCCGTCAGGTATTCGGTGTCCTGGGTGACGGTGGCGTACAGGTCGGTCAGGGAATCCTCCGGCTGAGCCGAGATCTCGACCTGACCGCCGGGCTCGGCGGTGAGCGGTGAGCCACCTGGCAGGGAAATTTGGGGACTGTCTGCACGCAACGTGGGAGGTGCGTGGTCGCCGAGTGCCTCCCGAAGCACTTGGGCGGTCAGCTGACGCTGGGGATCATCGACGTAGTGGACTGTCCATTCGAGCTCGACGCCGATGAGCCTCGGTGGGCCGTGCTTGAAACAGACGGAAGCGACGTAGGCCTCGGCTTCCACCCGCTCACGCAGCGGGCGAAACTCCGGCCCGTTGATGGGCGTGTCCCGCAATATGGTCACTCTTGCACTCCTTCGCTCAGACCGCCTCCGACGCTACCCCCGGGGTACGACAAAAGCATTGCGAAGAACTTACGAGCGCCCTCGGTCCAGCGGTGATTACTCAGCGCATCAGGAAATCGGCGGTACGGAGCAACGTGTCACGCGGAAAGACCATCCCTGGCCGCATGGTTGCTTGGCCGACCAGTCGCGCGGTGCCCGCGACACGCTGGGAAGCCTTGCGGCGCAACGAATCGTAGCGACGCAGCGCCTGGTCCGTGTCGGACATTGTCGCCAGACAACGGCCCAGCACAGCGCCGTCCTCCAACGCCTGACAAGCGCCCTGCCCGAGGTCGGGAGTCATGGCGTGGGCCGCATCACCCACCAGGGCAACACGATCCCGCACGTACGAGCGCAGTCGTGGCCCGACGTAGTAGAGGTCGTGCCGGATGATGTCCGATTCGTCCGTGGCCGCAAGGATTTGCGGAACCGGGTCACACCACTTGCCGAATATCCGGTGAAGTTCCGGCAAATGCCGGTCGGCATGACGCAAACCAGCGGGTGACCATACCGGAGCGAACCAGTTCGTCCGGCCACCCTCCACGCCGGTGACCCCGAACTTGGCCCCACGGCCCAGAATCTCGCCGCTGGGGCCGTACTCGCCTGGCACGATGCCGCGCCACGCCGAATATCCGGAGTACCGAAGTCCATACGCGTCACCGAAACACGTCTTGCGCACGACGCTGTTGATGCCGTCGGCGCCGACGACGACACCACCGGAGGCGGCCAAACTGTCCACATCAGACACTTCGATCCCGGTTCTCAGCACTTCGGACGGCAATGCATCATGCAGCAACTGGGTGAGCGCGCCGCGGGATATCAGCACAACGGCATTCCGTGGCCGAATTCGGGCAAGCGGACGGCCATCCGGCCGTCGGAACACGGCTTCCGCTTGCACCACACCGATTTGACGGACTTTGTCGCCCAACCCCAGCCCGTCCAGGGCGCGTAAGGCGTTGGGCCACATACCCAGCGCAGTCCCCGCGTCCGCTAACGCGTCACGGCGCTCCAGCACACGTACTGGGCGCCCCGCCTTGGTCAGCGCGACTGCGCACGCCAACCCGCCGATCCCGCCGCCTACCACGGTAATGTCCATGAACCGAGGCTACTACAACCATAGTTCGGCTCGTAGTATGATCTGGGCCATGCGAGCCGAACGCCTGGTCGCCCTGCTGTTCACGCTGCAGAGCAAGCGCAGTGCGACGATCGCCGAGCTGGCCGAGGCGCTGGAGGTGTCGGAGCGGACCATGCACCGCGACATCGCCGCGTTGCAGGCCACCGGCGTGCCCATCTGGACCGAACCAGGTCGCAACGGCGGCGTGCGGCTGGTCGACGGATGGCGCACCAGGCTGGACGGCCTGACCTCGCGGGAGGCCGTGGCGATCTTCGCGATGGGCGTCCCCCGGGCCCTGGCCGAACTGGGCCTGGGCACCGCCGTATCGGCCGCGCACGCCAAAGTGTCGGCCACGCTGCCAGCTCCGCTGCGCGACCATGCGCAGCACGTGGCGCAACGTTTCCACCTCGACGCCCCGGGTTGGTTCAAACGCGAGGAGGAAGCCGAGCACCTCGCCGACGTCGCGCGTGCGGTATGGGAGCAACAGCAGATCCGCATCACCTACGGCGAGCGCAAGGTCGAACGCGTACTCGACCCGCTCGGGCTCGTACTCAAAGCAGGTGTCTGGTACCTCGTCGCCCGCGTCGAGGGCAGCGTCCGGACCTATCGCGTCAGCCGGATCGCCACGGTCGAAGAACTCGACGCACGCTTCGACCGGCCAACGGACTTCGACCTGACGAGCTGGTGGCAACAGTCGTCGGCCCAGTTCGAACGCTCGCTGCAGCAGGTGAAAGTGCGCGTACGGCTCAGCCCGGTCGGTGTCCGCGCGCTGCCGGTCGTCGTCGACCCCGACGTGGCATCGCAGGCGCTGGCCGAGGCCCAGCCACCCGGCCCGGATGGCTGGACCGAGGTCGAACTGGGCCTGGAACGCCCGGACATCGCCGCGGGCCAGCTACTCGCCCTGGGCATCGAGGTGGAGGTGATCGAGCCGCAAGCCGTGCGGGCCGCCTTCGCGGACGCCGCACGGCGGATGTGGGACCGTCACCGGTAACCGGCCGGGTCCGGGTCCTTGCCCAAGTCCTGCACCTCGTCGATGTACCGCCAACAGTCCGGCCTGCTGCCGTCGACGTCGTCGATCTGGTAGATCTTCGCCAGCTGACCGCTGCTGAGCGTCTGACCGGAGAACCGCGTCTTGTCCGGGTCCGCCGCCAACGCCGCGACCGTGCGACCGGTGAACGTCGGCGTCTCCGAGATCACGAAGTACGGCACCTTCTTCGTCGCGTCACGCCAGTTGTCCTCAGTCACGCCGTACGCGTCCAGCATCGCCTCGGACCGCATCCATCCTGGTGTCACGGCGACGACAGTCGTGCCGTATTCCTTGGTCTGGAACGCCTCCCCTTTCACCAACGGATGCGACGTCGCCTTAGCCAAGTAGAAGCCCAACGACCCGTACGCGCGATAGTTGGCGTTGTACTCCTCCGTGCCATCGGTCATCTCCACGACAAGACCACCCGGGTTGCGGATGATCAGCGGGAACAGGTGGTGGCTTGTGATCAGGTGCGCGTCGATTCCCAGCCGGATCATCCGGAGTGTCTCGTTGAGCGGCTGCTCCCAGATCGACTTGCCCCAGCCGAGGTAGGCGTCGCCGCCCCAGATGCCGTCGACGAGGATGTCCAGCCGTCCGTGCTCCCGGTCGATCCGCTGGGCCAGGCCCTCGACCTGGTCACGTTCCAGGTGGTCGACCCGGATGGCCGTGCCCTTGCCACCCGCCTGTTCGATCAGCTCGAGCGTCTGCTCGATCGTCTCCGGACGGTCCACTTCGGAGCGGTTGGTGCCCGAGCTGCGGCCGGTGACATACACGAAAGCGCCGGCACGACCGAGTTCGACAGCGATCGCCCGGCTCGCGCCGCGGGTCCCGCCCGCGACCAACGCCACCTTGCCCTTGAGGTCTGTCATGGCTCCCAAGATGGACACGAACCCTGACAGGTGCTGACATGGTTCACGAAAACTACAAATGCAGTACTATTCACGGGTGCCTACCCGCCGTAACGAGATCCTGATCGGGGCCGTGTCCGTGCTGGCCAGGGGCGGGCCGCGGGCGCTCACCCACCTGTCCGTCGACGCCGCGGCCGAACTGCCCAAAGGCAGCACGTCCAACCACTTCCGCACCCGAGACGCGCTGATCCAAGGCGTGCTCGGGCATCTGGTGAAGACCGAGCAGTCGCTGCTGGGCGACCTGCTCGGCAAGGTCGAAGGCGTGGTCGACCGCGAGGCGTTCGCCCGCAGGCTGACCGACATGGTGCTGTACATGACCGACCAAGCGAGGGAGTTGACGCTGGCGCGGCGCGCGATCTTCCTTGAAGCCGCGTGGCGCCCGGAGATCGCGGATCAGATCCTGGGCTGGTCGGTGCGGTACTGGCAACTCGGTGGTCGCTGGCTGGACCGGCTGGGTTCGCCGGATCCAGAGGGGCATGCCCGGATCCTGCTGGCCTGTTTGGACGGTCTGATCACCGAGGTGCTCACGCGTCCGTTGCCCGCGCTGGACATCCAGCGGGCGACCCGGATCATCGTGGACGGGTTGCTGGACGAGCGCGAGGTTTCCTGAGTGGACTCGCCAGACCCGGTTCGCGCGGGTCCCTGCGACGCGCGGACACCGGGCCTGGCGAAAACTACCGGGTGCTCGGGTGACCGGATCGCCGCCAAGGTCCGGCCACCCGAGCGTCTCAGGTCGAGGCGTTTGACCGTCCCCTCAGGACGGTGTTCGCCCCGCTGTTGGCGACAATCGCGTTCTGGATCACGTCAAGCCCGCTGGACGAGCTGACGCCAGGCAACGTCGCCACGTTCACCGAGTACAGCGTGAACGTGTACGGGTTCGTGCTACCGCCAGGACACGGGCCGAAGTACTTCTGCGAATTCGCTCCGCTGCCCATGGCCTTTTGCTTGGCGCTGCCCTGGTTCGGCACGTTGAAGCCCGCGCCGAGGTTCTCCGGCAACGACTGCGTGGTCGCCGGGATGTCCCAGATGATCCAGTGCCGCTTGTTCCCGTTGTTCACGCGGTCAGAGAACACGATCGCGTAGCTCTTCGCGCTTGCCTCGGTTCCCCATGCCAGTGGCGGCGAGGGGTCCTGGCCCGCCGTGCCGTCGCCCGCGCACGTGTACTTCGCTGGAATCATCGCGTTGTCGGCGAATGCCGGACTGCTCAACGCGAAGTCACTGCCTCCGGTGTACTGGATGTCCACGTGCAGGATCCGGTCGTTGTTGGGGGTGCCGTCCTTGTCGGTCGACGTGGTCAGCCAGATGTCGCCCTGGTGGTCGACTTCGACCGTACGCAACCGGTTGTAGGTGTTCTGGAAGTACGTTTGCTGTTCGACCAGGTTGCTGCTGCTGTCGATGCGCATCCGGTAGACGCGTTGGCCGACCGTGGTCGCGACGAACACGTAGTCGTTGATGATGGTCAGGCCGCTGGGTGAGGCCTGGCTGGTCGACCACGTCTTCTTCGGTGCGATGAACCCGCCGCAGCTGCCTGATGTGCCTTCACAGCTGGGCCAGCCGTAGTTCCCGCCACGGGTGATCAGGTTGACCTCGTCCTGTGTGCTGGCACCGAATTCCGACGACCACAGGCGGCCCTGCGAGTCGAAGTCCAGGCCCTGCGGGTTGCGGTGTCCCTTGCTCCACACCGCGTTGCCGAACGGGTTGTCCGACGGGATCGTGCCGTCGGCGTTGATCCGCAGGATCTTTCCGTTGAGTGAGTTGTTGTTCTGCGCGCGGCTGGTGTCCTGCGCGTCCCCGGCCGTGGCGTAGAGCTTGCCGTCCGGGCCGAAGCGCAGGCGGCCGCCGTTGTGGAAGCGGCTCTTGCCGATGCCCTGCACCAGGATCTGGTACGAGCTCTGCACCAGCTGGCCGTTCTCGTACTTGATCCGGA
Source organism: Kibdelosporangium aridum (assembly GCF_900176515.1). GTDB lineage: Bacteria > Actinomycetota > Actinomycetes > Mycobacteriales > Pseudonocardiaceae > Kibdelosporangium > Kibdelosporangium aridum. Next base: position 963,490 of record NZ_FWXV01000001.1, on the reverse strand, counting down.
TGATCCGGTTGCCCTCGGACGCCGTGTGGTACACGTACACCCAGTTGTCCTGGGCGAACGTCGGCGAGAGCTCGATGCCGAGCAGGCCGCCTTCGCCACCGGTGCCGACTGCCTGCTCAATCTTGCCGGCCAGCTGTTTGGTTCCGCCTTCGGCGATCCGGTAGATGTTGAACGAGTTGCGCTCGCTGAACAATGCCGAACCGTCCGGCAGGAACGCGATCCCCCAGACGACGTCAACGCCGCTGGCGATCGTGGTCACTGGGCCGGGGTTCGGCACGCCGGTGTTCGGCGGTGCCTGATTTGTCCTTACTGTAACGCTGTTGCTAGCCGGGGACGCGTTGCCCGCAGCGTCCTTAGCCACAACCGTCCAGGTGTATTCGGTGTCGGGCTGCAGGCCGCCGACGTTCGCAGTCAACCCGCTGACTGTCTGTACCGTCTGCCCGTTACGTTGCACGTCGTAGGCGGTGACGGCGATGTTGTCGCTGGCCGCGTCCCACGCGAGCGCGGTCGTGTTATGGGTCTTGCCTGTGGAACGCAGGTTGGGTGGCGCCGTCGGCGGCTCGTTGTCCGGAACGTTCACGATCAGTTTGTCCACGTTCGGCCCGCCGTTGGCGGTCGTGGCCGTGGCGCGGATCTTGTTCTCGCCTGCCGCGAGGGTCGCCCGGGTGGTCTGGGTCTGCCAGGTCGTCCACGCTCCGGTTCCGTTGAACGCCAAGCCCGACGCGACAGCCGTGCCGTTGACCGTGACGTCCATCGGCCGGTTGACCGTCGTGCCGTTTGCGAACCGGAAGGTCAGGTCGACGGCCCCAGGTCCGTTGACCGTCCACTCGACATAACTGCCGGTCTGGTTGTTGTAGTTGACGAAACCACGGCCGGTGAACCCGGCGTGGTTGGACTCGACCACGCCTTGGACGATCGTCGCGTCCTCTGCTTCATAGTCGGCGAGCACGGCGGGCGCGGCAGCGGCGACAGGCGCTAACGCGAGCACCGTGACGCCGGCCGCGACGCAGGACAACGTCCCACGCCATCGGGAACGGGGTGCCACTGAAGCCTCCTACAGGGATTGTCGGGGCGGAGGTACTGCGGCGGAGTTCCTGAATTAGATAAGAAAGTTTCCTATCTATGAGGGGGATCACACACCCTTGGCGGACCCTCTGTCAATCCCTGTTACTCTTTGTAAAACCCCGGAGGTATCAATCCGTACGTACGGATTGCAATAAATACCCAGCACATGGGACGATTGTTCGATGCCACGGGTCAGCCAGGACCACCTCGACGCCCGCCGCCGCCAGATTCTGGACGGCGCGCGGACTTGTTTCGCGCGTTTCGGCTACGAAGGCGCCACCGTACGCAGGCTCGAAGAGGCCACCGGCCTGTCAAGGGGTGCGATCTTCCACCACTTCCGGGACAAGGAGTCCCTTTTCCTCGCGCTGGCCGAGGACGAGGCGCGCCGGATGGCCGACGTGGTCGCCCAACAGGGTCTCGTCCAGGTGATGCGCAACCTCCTGGCGGCGCCTGCCGGGCAGGATCACCCGGCCGACTGGCTGGGCACCCGGTTGGAGGTATCCCGGCGACTGCGCACCGATCCGGAGTTCCGCGGCCGCTGGGCCGAGCGCTCCGAGGCGTTGACCGAGGCGACCCGGCAGCGTCTGCAGCGGCAGCGCGAGGCCGGGAACCTGCGTGACGACGTCGACGTCAAGGTGCTGACCGCGTTCCTCGAGCTCGTGCTCGAAGGCCTGGTGTCGCACCTGGCCATGGGCCTGCCCGCGGACGACCTCGAGCCGGTGCTCGACCTGGTCGAGGAAAGCGTCCGCAGGCACCGGCGCAGCGTGGAGATCTCCGACTAGGCGGCGACCGTGGTCCGCAGTTGGTCCCACCACCAGGCGATTCCCGGTGGCGGAGTGAACGGCCCGACGACGTGGTCCGGATCATCCGTGACCGCGATGGTCGGGCGGTCCGGGCGGCGGTAGCGGGCGGTGTTGACCGACCAGTCGAGGTTTCCCCGGATCCACGCGGAAAGCCCGCCGATGTACCGCATGGTCTCCGGCCCTGCCACGACCTGGTCGCGCAGCCGCAGGAACAGATCCAGCACGGCGTCGCGAAAAGCCACGGCCTCCGGCAAAGCCTCGCCCGGGCTGACCCCGCGTTCGTGTGCGATCACGTCCACGAGGTTGAGTTTGTCGCCGCTGCGTTTGTGTTCCTTGTAATACGAGGCGATGTCGTTGTCCCAGCCGACCAGTGAACACGCCATTTCCATCAGTGCCCGTACGTCGGGCTGGTCGATTTCGTCAGCCGGAACTTCATATCCCTCAGCGATGTCCAGGGTCATCGCACAGACTTCCATGCTGCCGTTGCGAATCCGTGCGACGGCGTACTGGTCGATCGTGGGCATCGTGTTCGTGCTGCGGTACGCCGCTTCCCAGACCTGATACCCCAAATAGCCCTTCATTGCCTGCACCCAGCGAGCCGTCGGCGCGGGCGTGGTCAACGTGTCGAGGCGTTGGCGCAGATCGGCGAGGGCACGGGCGAGCGGGCTCCTCGAAGTGGTGCGGCCGGTCTCGGCGATCCGGATCATCTCGGCGACCAGCATGGCCATTGTGGACGGACTGTGGCTGTACCGGCCTTCGTCGCAGTAGGCGTCGTCGAAGGCGAACAGCCACATCAGGCTGTCGGTCGAGAACTGCGCGCCGGGCGGGTCGACGGAGGTCAGAATCGTCCGTCCGGCCAGCTCACCGGCGATGATGCTGTGCAGCCTGCCCTGTTCGCGTTGTTCACCGTCGAGGTCGAAGCTTTCCATCCAGGCCACCGTGTCGCGTTCCCACTGCCGCCAGTCCGGGTGGATACCGGGCGGCATCGGGCACCACAGCACAGTCGTCTCAGTGATGTCCATAGTGGTCTCTTTCAGTGATCGCGGGATGTGATCATGCGGGCCAGTTCGTGCAACGCGATGGCGGCGTCCTGCTGGCAGTCCGCCAAATTGTCCAGCGCGGCTGCCATTTCCTCATCCGCCTTGGCTCGCGCCCAGTCGCGCCCTCCCGATTGTTCCACCAATCGAGCGGCCCGCGCTGGATCGAAATCCTCGAACTGCTGGTACAGATCGAAAAGCTCCTCCCCCGCCGCCGTTGCGGAGTTCAACGCGGCAACGACGGGCAAGGACTTCTTGCGGCGCACCAAATCGGCGTGCACGGGCTTGCCGGTGACCGCCGGATCGCCCCAGATTCCCAGCAGATCGTCGACGAGCTGGAACGCCATACCGAGGTGACGGCCGAACGACTGCAACTTTCGTGCCCGGCGGCTGTCTCCGCCGCCAAGCAGCGCGCCAAGCGTGCACGCGCACGCGAGCAACGACCCAGTCTTGAAGGACACCATCTTGCAGCACTCGGCCAGCGAAACCCGGTCGCGCTGCTCGAATTCCACGTCCCACGACTGCCCCTGGCACAGCTCGACGACGCACCGGCTGAGCACTTCGACGGCAGGCGCGTTGTGCGAGACGGTCAACGTCGCCAGCGCCAGCATCGCGTCACCGGCCAGGATCGCGTCGGCGACGCCGAACACCGTCCACGCGGTCGGCCGGTGGCGGCGGACCGGGTCGTGATCCATCACATCGTCGTGCAGCAACGAGAAGTTGTGCACAAGTTCGACCCCCACCGCGGCGGGCACAGCCGCGGTGGGGTCTCCGCCGGACGCCTGCGCTGCGAGGAGTGCCAGCGCGGGGCGAACGGCCTTACCGGCGACGGTGCCGGGAGTCGGTGCGCCGGTGGAGTCCCACCAGCCGAAGTGGTATCCGGCGATCCGGCGCATGGACGACGGCAGCTTGGCGACACAGTCACGCAGCGCCGGATCGGTCATTTCCCGGCTCCACGCCAGGACCTCCGTGGCGGAGGACAGCTGAACCGTCCCGTTAGAAGTCATCACGGGCCACCAACCGGACCTTGAGGTCGCGCGGCGTGAGCAGCAGCGACATCCGCTCGAGCGGCCGGATCCGCGTCCCTGCCGGTTCGACACGCCACTTCGCCGCGATCAGTGCGAGCACCAGCGGTGCCTCGACCATGGTGAACGTGTCACCGATGCACTTGCGCGGACCTTCACCGAACGGCACGAACGAGCCCTTGACCGGGCGTTTCGCGTGCCGATCCGGGTCGAACCGGTCCGGGTCGTCGAACAGGTCACTGCGGTTGCCCAGCAGGAACGGGCTGTAGATGACCGTGCTGCCTGCCGGGATGTGCACGCCGCCGAGCATGCTGTCCTTGGTGGTCATCCGGGTCAGCAGCCAGCCAGGCGGGTACATCCGCAGCGACTCGCTGATGATGCCCTTGGCGTAGGGCATCTTCGCGAGATCCTCCAGGGTCGGTGACGGCCCGATGGCGTCGACTTCGGCGTGCAGCCTGTCCTGGATCTCTGGGTGCAGGGCGAGCACGCACAGTGCCCAGCCCAGCGTTGAGGCCACGGTCTCCACGCCACCGAGGAAGAGCGTGACGACCTGGTTGGAGATCTCCTCCTCCGACAACGCACCGCCGTCCTCGTCGCGAGCCAGCAGCATCGACATCAGATCCTGGTGGTCCACACCCGCCGCGCGGTAGTCGCTGATCAATTGATCGGTGATCTCCCGGATTCGTTTTCTCGCGCGGTCGTAGCGGATCTTCGATCGGGTCGGCAGCTTGTCGAGCGGAGGTGGGATGAGCATGCGTTTACCGGCACCGGTCATGATTTCGTTCAGCGCGTCATAAGCGTCTTCGATCAGCGCGGCCGACGCGGGCGCGGCGAACATCGTCCGGGCGGCGATCTTCGTGGTGATGGCCTGCATGGCGGCGTACACATCGAGCACTTGACCGTGTTGCCAGGAATTGGTGACAACGACGGTTTCCGTTTTCATCAACTCCGCGTAGTGGGTGAGCCTATTCGGGTGAAACGCGGGCTGCATGAGCCGTCGCTGCCGCCGGTGTTCTCCCCGTGGGCATGTGGACACGCTTTCCCCGATGAACTCGCGCAGCCGGTCGACGAACGGCCCGCCCTTGTCGAAGACCCGGTCGTTGACCAGGACCTGATGCGTCAGCTCCGCGTTGCAGACCAGGTAGGCCCTGCTGGTGCCGAGCCGGATCCGGACAAGATCTCCCTGATCGGGCAAGGACATCAGGAACCCGCGTGGATCGCGCAGCAACTTGCCGACGTGACCGAGGACCGGCAGCGCGCCTTTTGCCTCGGCGAACGTGAATGGGCTGGTCATTGTGGCCGTCATGGCGCGAGTGTGGACTGGCCGGAATCGCCGGGTCCATGTCTCGTTCTGCCGCACGGAACACGCCGGTCGACCGGCGGTCAACATCCGCTCGCAAAGTGGACAAACGCGCTCTAGGCTCGGCTCGCGACTTTTCTCTCCCTTTCCCGGGTGGTGGAGATGCGACGCGGCAAGAACCGGCAGTCACGACCAGTGGACGGCGGGCGCCTGGCCACCGGGTTGACCGTTGTCGCGGCATTCGGATTCGTTCTGCTGATGCCGCCGTTGCTCTCCGCTTTCAGCACCGGTGGTCAGATTTTCGGTCTTCCGGTGGTGTGGGTCTATCTGTTCGTGGTGTGGGCGGTGATCATCGGGGTGGTCGCCGTACTTGTCGGAAAGTCAGGATGACGTGGTGTTGCAGACCTGGGTCGTGGTCGCGGCCTCGATCGCCTACCTGGGCATTCTGTTCGCGGTGGCGTTCTACGGCGACCGGCGCGCCGACTCCGGCCGCAGCGTGATCAACTCGGGCACAACGTATGCGTTATCCCTGGCGGTTTTCGCCACCTCATGGACGTACTACGGCAGCGTCGGCCGCGCGGCGACCGACGGCTTCGGCTTCCTCACCACGTATCTGGGTCCGACGCTGATGATGGCGTTGGGCTGGCTGGTGTTACGGCGGATCATCCGGATCAGCAAACGCAACCGGATCACCTCGATGGCCGACTTCATCTCCGCGCGCTACGGCAAAAGCAGCTCGCTCGGCGGGCTGGTCACGGTCATCGCGGCGATCGGCATCGTGCCGTACATCGCGCTGCAGCTCAAAGCGGTCTCGGCGACGTTCGAGATCATCAGGGGCCAGCCAACGGCCGGGCACGTGCCGGTGTTCCAGGACACCGCGCTGTACGTGGCACTGTTGCTCGCCGGGTTCACAATCCTGTTCGGCACAAGGCATCTGGACGCCACCGAACGACACGAAGGCATGGTGGCGGCCATCGCGTTCGAGTCGGTGGTCAAGCTGGTCGCGTTCGTCGCGGCCGGCATTTTCGTCACTTTCGGCCTCTACGGCGGCTTCGGCGACCTGTTCAGCCAAGCCGCGCGGGCAAATCTGTCCACATTGTTCACACTCGGCGAACAGACCGGGACGTGGGCGTGGCTGATCGTGTTGGCCGCGTTGGCAAGCCTGTTGCTGCCGAGGCAGTGGCAGATCGGTGTGGTGGAGAACGTCGACGAGCGGCACCTCAAGCGGGCGATGTGGATGTTCCCGCTGTACCTGCTGGTCATCAACATCTTCGTGCTGCCGATCGCCGCGGGAGGGTTGCTACGCCTGGGATCCGAGGTCAACCCGGACACGTACGTGCTGACTCTGCCGATGGACGCCGGACAGGGCGCGTTGACGTTGCTCGTGTTCATCGGCGGGCTCAGCGCGGCCACCGGGATGATCATCGTCGAGATGGTCGCGTTGAGCACGATGGTCTCCAACTCGCTGGTGATGCCGGCCTTGCTGCGCGGCGCGCCGAAGTTCGTGCAGCGCCGCGACCTCGCCAAGCTGATCCTGTTCGTCCGCAGGGCCACGATCGTCCTGGTGATGCTGGCCGGGTACGCGTTCTTCCGCTTCGCCGGTGAGGGCTCGGCGCTGGTGTCGATCGGGTTGGTTTCCTTCGCCGCGATGGCCCAGTTCGCGCCCGCGGTCCTCGGCGGGTTGTTCTGGAAGGGCGGGACACGCGACGGCGCGCTCGTCGGCCTGGTCGCCGGGTTCACGGTGTGGGCGTACACCTTGTTGTTGCCCGCTTGGCTGCCGGACACGTTCCTGCGCGACGGCCCGTTCGGGATTTCCGCGCTGCGTCCGCAGCAGTTGTTCGGCATCAGCGGGATGGACAGCGTCAGCCACGCGATGTTCTGGAGCATGCTCGTGAACATCGGCGGGTACGTGTGTGTTTCGCTGATACAGCGACCGAATGTCGCCGAACGCGCACAGGCTGTGTTGTTCGTCGACGCGCTCGCCGACCCCGCGGAACCCCGGGCATGGCACCGCGCGGTCACGATCGGTGAGTTGCGTTCGTTGTTGGAGCGGTTTGGACGGACAATCGACGGACCGTCGAACGCCGACGCGGATCCCGAGCAGATCCGGCAGGCCGAGACCGAACTGGCCGGGTCGATCGGCATCGCGTCCGCGCGGATCATGATCGCGTCGGTGGCCGGCGAGGAACGGCTGGGCGTCGAGGAGGTGATGGAGATGATCGACGAGGCCTCGCAGGTCGCGACACTGGAGGAACGCCACCGGCTGGCCCGTGAGCTGCACGACTCGGTCTCCCAGGCACTGTTCTCGATGACGCTCTACACCCGCGCGGTCGAACTCGCCGCACAGAAGGAAGGCGCCGACCCCGACGGTCCTGTCGCGCGTGGCCTGGCCGAGCTGCGCAACCTCACCCAGGGCGCGTTGGCGGAGATGCGTGGCGCGTTGTTCCAGCTGCGGCCGGACACGCTGCACGAGGAAGGCCTGGTGTCCGCGATCCGCAAGGGCGCGTCGGCGATCGCGGTACGGGAGAACCTGCGGGTCGAGGTCATCGCGCCGGAGGAACGCCTACCGCTCAGCGCTTTCCGCGAAGAAGAGCTGTTCCGTGTGGTGCAGGAAGCGATGCACAACTGCGTGAAGCACGCCAGCCCGAGCCGGATCGAGGTTCGGCTGTCACTCGACGGCGACCTGCTGATCGAGGTGGCCGACGACGGTACCGGCTTCGACCCGTCCGCACCGCACATCGCCGGGCTCGGCCTGACCGGGATGCGCGAGCGGATGCGCCGGATCGGCGGCCAGCTGGTGATCGACAGCCGTCCGGCCGGACCGACCACTGTCCGTCTGGTGGTGCCGGACGCTGCCAAGCCTGACGCGACGGAGATGCAGGAGCGCGCACGATGAGCCCGATCCGGGTGTTCCTTGTCGACGACCACGCGGTGGTCCGGCGGGGCATGCGCGCGTTCTTCGAGATGCTCGACGACATCGAGGTACAGGGCGAGGCCGCCGACGGCCAGGCGGCCCTTGACCAGCTCGCCATCGCCGCCGCCGCGGGTGATCTGCCTGACGTCGTGCTGATGGACCTGCTCATGCCCCGCCTGGACGGCATCGCGGCGACCAAGGCGATCAAACAGCGGTATCCGGGAGTCGAAGTCGTCGCGTTGACCAGCTTCAGCGAGGCAGAACGCGTCCACGTCGCGCTGGAAGCGGGCGCGGCGGGCTACCTGTTGAAGGACGCCGAGGCAGACCAGGTCGGTGCCGCGGTGCGTGCGGCCAAACGCGGCCAGGTCCACCTCGATCCCGCCGTCGCCCGCACGTTGACCCGGTCGCTGGTCTCGCCACACCGCACGGCGACCGCACTTACCCCACGGGAACGGGAAATCCTCATCCTTGTCGCAAAAGGACAGTCCAATAAGGACATCGCGGACGCCTTGATGATCAGTGAACGCACCGCGCGCACACACGTCAGCAACGTGCTGTCCAAACTGGGCCTGACCTCACGAACCCAGGCCGCTCTATGGGCTGTCCGAGAGGGACTCGTCACAGGGCCATGAGGCCCTAGGATCAGAAGCATGCTCACCGACGAACAAGTGGCGGCTCGTACCGACCGGGCGCGGGACGCCGCGGCCGACGCGGGCCGCGACCTCGGGCTCACGGTCACCGAGCCACAGGTCCTGTACAACGTGTTCTCCGTCATCGTGCACCTGAAGCCCTCACCGGTTGTGGTGCGCGTGCCGACGGTTCTCCCGTCGTGGCAGACGGCTGAGGAGCAGACACGCAGCCAGCAGCGGGAACTGGAGGTGGCCGGGTGGCTGGCGGACAAGGGCCATCCCGTTGTCCCGCCGAGCCCGCTCGTCGCGCGTGAGCCGGTGAGCCGCGACGGGTTCTCCATGACGTTCTGGCAGTTCGTCGAGCAAGCCGAAGGCGTGGAGATCAGCGTGGAGCGATCCGCGCAAGTCTCCGCACAGTTGCACAAGGCGCTCCGGGACTACCCCGGCGACCTGCCGTTCATGGACTTCCTCGACCCGTTCATGGACAAGTCCTTCGAGTTCCTCGCCGACCGGCCCGACCTGGTCGAGCCCGCCGACCTGCAGCGCGCGGTCAAGGAGTGGCAGGCGGTCAAGCCGACAGTCACCGACGAGGCCGCGTTCGCCAAGGAGTTCCCGCAGGCCGAAGTGCGGCCCATCCACGGTGATTCGCCGGTCTACAACCTGATCGCCACACCGCAGGGCGAGCTGTGCTCGGACTTCGAGCTGGTCACCCGCGGCCCGGTCGAGTGGGATATGGCTTTCGTCGGCCCGGAGGCCGAGCAGGCGTACGCCGCGGAGGCCGGAAAGCCTTTGGACGAGCGCTTGCTGCGTCTGATGGAAGGCATCCGGATGCTTCAGCTCGTTGCCTGTTACGCACAGGTCCCGGACATGCCATCGCTCGGCGAGGGCATGCGGCCCGCGTTGGAGATGTGGCGCTCCACGAAGCCGGTCACCGCCTGGATCTAGGTCGCATGCCGGGCCCGGGCGACGATCGGGCCCGGCATGCGCATTACGCGACGCTGGCGCGTTTCGACGCCAGGACAACGGAAGCCGCCCGTGCCGCACGGCGCAGCCGTTCGACGACAGCCTCCGGCTGGAAGCGTCCCGCGGGACCGCTGATCGAGATCGCGGCGATCGCACGGCCCTTCGCGTTCACCAACGGCGCGGCGACACACTTCACTTCAGGATGGGTCTCCCCACGGTCGTAGGCGAGGCCATGCCGCCGCACGGTCGTGAGTTCGGCGGCGAGCCGCAACGGCTGCACGATGGTCGCCGGCGTGAACATCGCCAACTCGGACGTCAGAATCGCCCGCTGCGTCGCCATCGGTGAATACGCCAGCAAAACCTTGCCCAGTGCGGTCGAATGAGCCGGGAGCAGGCCGCCGACCCGCGAGCACACCGGCGCGCGGCGGTGCCCGTAGATCTTCTCCACACAGTGGATGTCCACGCCGTCAAGGACTCCCAAGTGGATGGTCTCGTGCGTCAGCTCGTACAGGTCCTGCAGGAACGGCAGGCTGACCTCGCGCAGGTAGGTCGGGATCCCCGCACTCAGCACGCCGGAGATACCCCGGATCCGGTTGCCTAACCGGTAAGTGCCTGCGAGGCGTTCGACCACGCCTGCCGCTTCGAGGATGCCGAGCAGCCGATGGCTGGTCGACTTGGGCAACCCGGTTCTGCGGGAAAGCTCGGACACACCAAGGGTCTCGCCCCGGTGGTCCCAGCCCTCCAAAATCGTGAACGCCTTCGCGACCACGCCTGTGGCCTGCACTGCTGTGTCGCTCAAAGTCATCGTCTGCACACCTCTGCTTGATCAGGCCGCCTTCGCGGCGGCGAGGCTTGCCTGGCATGCGGCCAAAAGCCGGACGGTGGCGGCACTACTTCCTCCGCCGCAGCGCGGACAACGCATTGCTACGGTCCGCGCCAGTTCGTCGACGGTGACGGTCAAGACCATTGCGCAGTCACGGCACCAGCGGTGACGCGTGACTGGGTGAGCATGCAGTGGCGATGACACACATTGATGGATCCACTTGCCGTGCACATGGCACGTGAGCCGGTCATCAGGGGACAGCCGCTCGGCTCGTTCCGCCTCGTCCTCGGCGGCGAGCCGGCCGGCCAGCGCGGCCGTCACGCCGCCTGCTCGGTCCGGCACGAGGCAGCACGCAGTTCAAGCCTGCGGGCGTGCTCGTAGCTCGCTGCGGCGTACGCACGTTCCTGTGCCGCGTCGTGACCTGCGCATTCGGCGAGCCGTTCGTGCATCCGGCCCTTTGCCCGATACCACTCGGCGACCGTCTCGTCCGGTGCTCCGGGCTGAGGGCGCTGGTAGAACAGCTTGGTCATCTCGATCATCGCGTTCATCTCAGCCTCCCAGCGATGACAGTGCTCCACATCACGCCGGGATACATCGGACAGTCGACCGAACCTGTCCGATCCGTTGCGGCAATGTCGAATATGACTCGTGTCGCGTTCGGGCTACGTCATCTGACGTAGGGCATCAAGCAGGAACTCGGGCACACTCGCCTTGTCGAGGAACCGCGACGCACCCGCGGCCAGGGCACTCTGCCGCACGGCAAGATCAAGACTGATCGCCACAACCGGGACTTTGAGCTCCATGAGCTCACGCAACAGCGCCAACCCGTCGTCGATGCCCGGCAGGTGCATATCGACAACGGCGACATGTGGCGCCAACGTCCGGGCGATCTCCAACGCGGCTGCGGACCCGGCAGCCTCACCGACGACGTCGAATCCGGCATTCGCATCGAGGAAAGCGCGCAGCGCCGACCGGACCCGCAGGTCGTCGTCGACTATCAGCACCCGGATCATCGTTCCCATTTCACGCCCGGGAGCAGACGCCGAACCAGGACCCGATGACCCGGATCGATCGCGACAAATGACGTAGCCACGGAGTCAGCGGTCGGAAAACCCGTCGCTCGCGCCAGTCCCGGAGCTCTACAGTCCCCCGAACTCGATGAAGGAGGCTGTCATGGACGAGGTGTTGTTTTGAGCGGACCAGCAAGCGTCGCCGGGGGTTCCCTCTAGCGAGGCCAGGGTCAAACGCGGCCACCGCGTGGTCGGCGAGGACACTGAGCTGATCGAGAAACTCGGCGGCAAGGACCCGTGTCCTTGTGGCTCAGGGCGGCGGTTTCAGCCGGTGCTGCCGAGCGAGCGGCCGGTTCGACGACACGATGGGCCACTACTACGTCCGTGATTGAAGGGAAGCGGCTGTTGTCTGTGCCCCCGATGAAGAACCTGCTCGTTGCCCACGCTCCTTCGCGGCGGCGTGGTGGGCCTGCCACGCCGTAGCCATCCTCCGAGCAAACGGTTAGCATAGGAAACTATCGTCAGATTTTCGATGCATCGTCAGCGTGAAGAAGATCTCTGTTGCAATCGATTGCCCGTGCAGTAACGTCGGGTTATGCGGGCGATCAGGCTGTTGCAGCTCACAACGTTTGTGAGCACGCTCGACCGGTTCGTGATGCCGCCGATGCTGATCTCCATCGCTGCCGATATGGGTGCTTCACTGTCCGAAGTCGTGCGCGCGGCCAGCGTCTACTTCCTCGTCTACGGGCTGATGCAGCTCGTGTGGGGCACCGTCTCGGACGCGCTGGGGCTGGTCAGGACGATGCGGCTGACGATGCTCGCCGCGGCGGTCTCGACGATTGCCGCGGCTTTCGTCGGCAATCCGCTCTGGCTCGCCATCAGCAGGGGCTTCGCCGGTGGTTTCTTCGGTGCGGCCTACCCGGCGAGCCTGGTCTATCTCGGGGACACGATCCCCGCCAAGGAACGTCAGCCGGAGATCACTCGCTTGATGGTCGGCACTGCCATGGGCATCGGGCTGGCGTCGATCGGTGCGGGCCTGATCGCCGAGCTTCTGTCGTGGCGCGCCGCTTTCGTCGCCACCGGGATCGCGTCCCTCGTTCTGTTCATCCTGCTGCGCAAGCTGCCGCAGCCTCCACTGACCCGCAAAGGCAGCAGTGTCGTCAAGGCGATCGTGTCGGTCGGCCGGACCAAGGCCGCTGTCTTCGTTCTGCTGCTGGCGTTCACCGAAGGCGTTGTGCTGCTTGGCGTTCTGACGTTGCTTCCCCCTGCCGTCGAGCAATCCGGTGCCACGCCGACGATCGCCGGAGCGGTCACCGCGGTGTACGGGATCGCAGTGTTTCTGATGACGCGGGTGGTCGTGAACCTGACCACCCGGTGGCATCCGGCCAAGCTCATCGGCATCGGCGCGGGCGCGGGCGTTCTCGCGTGCGCGTTGCTGTCGATCGAGCAGACACCGTGGATCACGGTCATCGCGGCTGTCCTGTTGGGACTGGCGTGGACCGCGATGCACTCGTCGCTGCAGACGTGGGCGACCGAGGTGGTGCCGGACGCGCGCGCCACCATGATCTCCCTGTTCGCCACCGCGTTGTTCGCGGGCAGCGCTGTCGCCGCCGCCGCGGTCGCCGGACTGGTCGAGGCGGGCGCCTACGGCACGATCTTCTTCATCGCCGCCGCCCTCACTGTCCCCTTGGGACTGTTCGCCACTGTCAGCCGTGCACGGTGGCGTGAACCTTGATCGGCAGCTTGTTCAGGCCACGCAGGTTGATCCGGTTGTTCACCTCAATCTCCCCGTCCAGCGCCAGGTCTGGGAACCGTTGCACCATACGGCCGATCGCGATCTGCCCCTCGAGCCTTGCCAGCGCCGCGCCCAGGCAGTGGTGCGGCCCGCCGCCGAACGACAAGTGATGCCGGGCTTCCTTGCGATCCAGCCGTAGCTTGTCCGCGTCCGGGCCGAACACCTTCTCGTCGCGATTGGCAGCCGCCAGGCACGCGATCACGAACGCACCGCGCGGGATCTGGAGACCACCGGCTTCGTGCGGCGAGATCATGATCCTTCTGGTCTGCTGCACCGGCGAGTCGTAGCGCAGGAACTCCTCAACGGCGTTGGCCGTGAGGTCCGGCCGCTGCCTGAGCAGCGCGTGCTGGTCAGGATTGCGCAGCAGAGCCAAAGTTCCGTTGGCGATCAGGTTGACCGTCGTCTCGTGGCCCGCGACGTACAGCAGGACCACCTGCGAGACCAGCTCGTCCTCGTTGAGCACTTGGCCTTCGTGCTCGGCCGCGATCAACGCGGTCAGCAGGTCGTCAGCCGGGTTGGCCCGCTTCCACGCCACCAGGTCCCTGGTCAGCGTCTGCAGCTCGACCGCAGCGGAGAAGATTGCCTGTGCCGTCTCCTCGTCGGCGACGGGTTCGAGCGAGCGCACCAGAGTCCCGGACAGGTCACGGATCCGCGCGTTGTCGACCGGGGGCAGGCCGAGCATCTCCGAGATCACCGCGAACGGCAGCGGGAACGCCAGCTGCTCGACCAGGTCCGAACTCCCCCGCTCGGCCATCTCGTCGAGTGCGCGGTCGACCAGCTCGGTGATCCGCGGCTCCAGCGCGGAGATCGCCCGTCGGGTGAAAACCTTCGTCACCAGCGCCCGCAGGCGGGTGTGGTCGGGTGGATCGCGGTCGAGCATCGACGCGCTCAACGCCGCGGCACCCGGGCCCGAGTCGAGCGTGGCGCCCGGATGCGCAGGCGGGACGTCGGATATGTTGCGGATCTCGACTGACTGGCCCGCCCGAAGCAGGGCCAGCACGTCGTCGTACCGGCTCAGGAACCAGAAGCCAAGTGGGTGATCTTGGACGGGGTGTTCCTCGGACAACTGCTTGTAGTGCGGGTACGGATCGTTGAAAAACCCAGGTAAGAACGGGTTGAACCAGACCCTCTCCTGCTCAGCCACAGGCCCTCCCACATACGCTCTGTCGGTCACATACACAGCGTATGTCTTATGCTTTGCGCATGTCCAGAGTTGCCAGCCGGCGCGAGCAGTACTCCCAAGCGACAAGGGCGGCACTACTGGCCGCGGCCACCCGCCGGTTCGCCGAACAAGGCTTCGCCAAGACGGCACTCGAGGACATCGCCGCGGACATCCAGGCCACCCGCGGCGCGATCTACCACCACTTCGCCAACAAGACCGCGTTGTTCGAAGCGGTCTTCGAAGAGCTGGAACACACCGCACTGCAGGAGTCCGCTGAGGCCGCCGCGTCGGCGAGCGATCCGTGGGAAGCGGCTTTCCGCGCGCTCGACGTCTTCCTTGAGCACTGCTGCGATCCGGTCTACGGAAAGGTCGTCTGGCAGGAAGGACCGATCGCCCTCGGCTGGCCGCAATGGCTCGCGGCGGAGGAGGCGCTGGCGTACGGCTTCATCCAGCAGTTGCTCAGCGACCTGATGGACACGGGCCAGTTGGAACGGCAGCCGTTGGAGACCACCACCCGGCTGGTCTTCGGCATGCTCACGGCGGCGGGCATGACATTGGCAGACGCGGCGGAATCGGCGAAACCGCAGCTGAAAGCCGAGTACCTGGCCATGATCGGCAAGCTGGTCGGCGCGCTTCGGCCTGCGCCGAACCCGGCATTCGGGTGACCGAGCACTCCAGGGGTGGCCGCGGCTCCGAATAGTCGGCGTGACCACTCAGCAGCCACAACCCGCGCCAGCCACCCGGTGCAAAGAAACTGCAATGGGCCGGGCGAGAATTCCGGACATGACCGGCGACCGATTACCTCCCGTGACAGTGGTGGTCGCCGACCGGAGCCCCATAGTGTCCACAATGGACGGTATCACCGTCGTCGGCAGCGCGCAGACCGGCCCGCAGGCGCTCAGTGCGGTCCTGCGGCACCGACCTGACGTGCTCGTTCTCGATCCCCACGACGCCGGAATGAACACCATCCGAGATGTCGTGCGCGCCGCTCCCGACACCGCGGTGCTCGTGGTATCCACGCTTGACGACGACACGTCGATCCGCACGGCCGTGCAGGCAGGCGCCCGCGGCTACCTGGTCAAAGGCACCGAAAAAGCGAGCATCGTGCCCGCGATCCGTGGCATGGCCGCCGGTGAGGTGATCTTCGGTGCCGGGATCGCCGCCCGGATCGGCTCATTGCTGAGCGGCACGGACGAGTTGACGGCCAGGGAACAGCAGATCATGCGAATGCTGCGGGCAGGGCTCTCCACCGGGGCGATCGCACGCGAACTGCATGTCGCGCCCAAGACCGTCCGCAACAACCTGTCGTGCATCTACGCCAAACTCAGGGTTTCCGGTCGCGCCGAGGCCATCGCCACCATGACCGAGCCGGCTCAGCCGGTGGCGCGGGCGGTGGTTTCGGGCGGCTCGCCCGCCATCGCGCCACAACCTCTTCGACATCCACCCGGCCGACGCGAAGGATGAACGGGCCGGACGGCGCCCGCAGCCACTCGACGATTTCGGCGTTGAGGTCGACGACCAGTTCGCGGACCTCACGTTCGGACCTCAGCTCACGAACGGTTTCCGGGAGCCGCTCGATTTGCTTGCGCAGCCGCAACGGCGTCGGCAGCAGCGTCTCGGCGGTGAGCCCCTCGCGTTTCATGTAGTCCTTGAGCCACCAGTCGTCCTCCACCTGTTTCCCGGCTCCGGGCAACGGCTTGCCGGTGCCGGGCAGGTCGTCGAAGTCGCCGCGTTCCCGCGCCATCCTGACCTGCCGGTCGACCCACGTCTCGAAGGAGATGTCGGACGGCTTGCGTTCGGTCATAACCCCATGTTACGGACGGAACTTGTCGTCGATATCCGGAATCCAGAACGCGACCTCAAGAGTGCGCATCCGCGCCCAGTGACCAAGCATCCGCCCTTGGACGACCAAAGCAATACCGCCGATGAGAAACAGCACGGCACACGTAATGGCGAAGACCGGGCTACGACCGGCGAACAACTCCACGATCGCCGCGACAGCACCGAAAAGGACAGGTGGCGCACAGTTGCGCAGCATCAGTCCGGTGGCACGTACCCGGGAGGCGTCCGCGCCCACTTCCGCGTCCTGCAACTGAATGGCCGCGAGCAGGAGAAACGGATCGGCTTGGACGAATGGGCGGTCCTTGGCGGACGGATTGCGGCGCAGGAATTCCGCGGTGACGTCACGCTTGCGGCGCTTCGGCAGGATCTTGTGCGCGAGCAAGCCGAGAGGATAGGCAAGGTAGCCGAGCAGGTAGCTCAGCAGCACGACGACGATGACCAGCAGGAACGACGGTGACTTGAGCACGGCGGCCAAGTCGATCCATTGCGCCCGGGCCGCGATGTAGGTGAAGAGGGCGACATAGAGCGAACCCGGGATGGCGTAGGTGAACAGCTCGAAGACACCGACTGCGATGGTCACCGGGGCATTCAAACAGAAGCAGCCGCGTGCTCCACAGTGGCGTTGGGCTCCCCTGGATGGCGAGACTGTCGCGTGGGGGTGTCAGAGCGGGTTGGCCGTCGGTGGGCCTGAGTCCGGGGCCGCACCGGGCACGGCGAACCACAACACGAACGTGCTTCCCTGGCCAAGCCTGGAAAATACTGCTACGCGACCACCGTGGGACTCCACGATCTGCCGCACGATCGCCAACCCGAGCCCGGTGTGCCCATCGCCCTTCTGCGGCCCGCGCCAAAACCGGTCGAACACCCGGTTCTGGTCCTCCCCCGCGATCCCCGGGCCGTTGTCCGCCACCGCGATCCACAGCCACGACGCGGAACGCCCGGCACCGATGGTGATGGGCGCTCCCGGAGAAGACAGCCGGATCGCGTTGGACAACAGATTCCCGACCGCGCGCCGCAACCCGTCGTGATCACCGATCATCAACAGCGACGGCTGCACCTGGTAGTCCAGCCGGAGCTGCTTTTCGGCCGCGAGCACCGCGAACTCCTCCCCTGCCTCGAACGCGATCGCACCGAGGTCCACGTCGGCGTCGGCGAGCGATCCCGCGTCGCGCCGGGCGGTGGCGAGCAGGTCCTCGACCAGGCGGGACATTCGCGACGTGGCTCGGTCGATCACCTCGACCGCTCTGGTCTGCTCCGCCGGGCTGGCCTGAGTGGACTTCAGCGACGCGTCGAGATGCGCCCGGATCACCGCCAGCGGCGTGCGCAACTCGTGGGACGCGTCGTCGATGAGCTGGCGTTGTGCCCGGAACGCGCCGTCGAGACGGTCGAGCATCGCGTCGATGGTGTCGGCCAGCTCGCGCAGTTCGTCTTTGGTGCCACCGAGATTGATCCGCCGGGACAGGTCCGTCGCCTGGATGTCCTGTGCCGCGCGGGCGATCGACCGGGCCGGGCGAAGGGCTCGGCCGGACAGGATCCAGCCGATGCCCAGGCTGGCCACGAACAGGCCGCCGAGTGCGTATCCGGAGTACGTCCGCATCGCGTTCAGCGTCCGCAGCGTGATCTCGGACTCGATCTCCTGCACAGACGCCACTTCCATGGTGCCGAGCGGGATCTCGGTGCCGTCGGCCCGCCGTTTGACCAGCTCGGCCTCGTACCGTTTGGTGATCGCCTGTGGATCGGTTGTGCGCTCGACCGCGACGTATGTGACCAGCAGTCCGCCACCGGCGAGTACGAACAGCAGCGTCGAGTACAACACCGTCAGCCGGAACCGGATCGAGCGCACAAACCGCATCACACCTCCTTCAAGCGATATCCCTTGCCCACCACGGTTTCGATCATCGGTGGTTCGACGCCGAGCTTGCGCCGCAACGTCCCCACGGTCACCCGCACGGTCTGCGTGAAGGGGTCGATGTTCTCGTCCCACACGTGTTCCAGCAGGTCCTCTGTGGACACCACGTGCCCTGGCCTGGTCATCAGGTACTCAAGGACAGCGAACTCCTTGGGCGAGATGGCGACCTTTCGTTCGCCGTACCAGACCTCGTGCTTGGCCGTGTCCACGCGAAGCGGACCATGGGTGAGAACCGCTGTGCTGCCACGGGTTTCTCGGCGCAGCACGGCACGGACCCTGGCGAGCAACTCGTCCAGCGCGAACGGCTTGACCAGATAGTCGTCCGCGCCCTGGTCAAGGCCGCGGACACGGTCGGGCAACCCGCCGCGCGCGGTGAGCATCAGCACTCGCAGGTCACGGCCGCCGACAACAGGCATCGAGCCATCCCGGATCGCCTTGCACACCTCGAAACCGTCACCGTCGGGCAACATCAGGTCCAGCAGCAGCATGTCGTACTCGTTGACCGTGAGCCGTTCGTACGCGGCGGCCACGGTTGTCGCGTGGTCCACCGCGTACCCGGCCCGCCGAAGTCCGATCTGCACGGCCTCAGCGAGATCTTCCTCGTCCTCGACGAGCAACAATCGCATGGATCAACTCACCTACTGCTCGAGATGATGCGTTCGGCGACGCTCGCGGCCCGGTCGACCGGGATGGCGAACCCGACCCCGATCGACCCGCCGCCCTCAAACGTGGCGATCGCGGTGTTCACGCCGATCACCTCGCCACGCGAGTTGACCAGCGGCCCACCGGAGTTGCCCGGGTTGATCGACGCGTCGGTCTGCACCGCCGACTGCTGGCTGCCGCCGATGCGAGCCTGCCGGTCGACCGCGCTGACGATGCCCGACGTCACCGAGCCGGCAAGGCCGAGTGGCGAACCGATCGCGAGAACCTGTTCACCGACCCGGACATCGGCCGACCGGCCGAGCACGAGCGGGTGCAGACCCGGGCCTGGTTCGACACGCAGCACAGCTATGTCGCTGCTTGGATCGGTGCCGACAACTGTGGCAGTGCGCCGCGTGCCGTCCGCACCGGTCACGGTCACCGACGACGCCCCGGCGACAACATGGCTGTTGGTGATGATGTGCGCCCGGTCGTCGATCACGAACCCAGAGCCGGTCGCGGTCCGGCCGCCTCGCGGTGCCTGCACGGACACCACGCCCGCCCGGACGTGCTCGGCCACGCTCACCAGGCTGCCGGGCGGCGCATCAGGAGCCGGTGCGGCGCGAGTGACTGTCGCCGTGCCTGGTTCGCCGGAGCCGCCCGCGTACCACCCGGCAAGACCGCCGGTGCCCGCCGACACCGCCACGATCAGCACGCCCGCGCCCACGATCCGGCCCCACCGGCTGGGTG
Source organism: Kibdelosporangium aridum (assembly GCF_900176515.1). GTDB lineage: Bacteria > Actinomycetota > Actinomycetes > Mycobacteriales > Pseudonocardiaceae > Kibdelosporangium > Kibdelosporangium aridum. The sequence continues at coordinate 943,824 of NZ_FWXV01000001.1, read as the reverse complement.
CTTTCGGCCCGGCCAGTGCGGGTGGGATCTGCGGCGGAGGCGCCGCGTGTGGCCCTTCGGCTGACTGGAAATCCGGACCTCGCGGTTCGCCCAGTCCATTGTGGGTAGTGGTCATCCTTGGCCTCCTACGGGATCCGCGAGAACCAGAACATCGACGCCGCGGTCGTGCCCAGTGCGAGCAGCAGCCCGATGCCGATGAACCGGCTGGAGATGTCGCGCTGTTCGGTGTCGTAGCCGACCGAGGAACCGATGTCGGCGTAGACGTCACGCAATTCGGTCGCGGTCGAGGCCTCGTGGTACGTCCCGCCGGTCTGCTCGGCGACTGCACGCAACGTCTCACCGTCAACCGGAACCGCCTGCTGGGTGCCGCCGATCTCGACAGACCCGTTGGCAGTGCCGACCGAGATGGTGTCGACCGGGATGTTCGACTGCGCCGCCTCAGCGGCCGCCTCTTCCGGCTCACGCCCGGTGGTGTTGGCACCATCGGAGAGCACCACCGCACGAGCGGGCGGCGGATCCTGCGCCGCCGAGTCGTCCAGCGACCGCACGGCTTGCAGCGACGCGGTGATCGCCTCGCCGATGGCCGTACCACTCGACCCGGCCGAGCCCAACGTGAGCCGGTCGATCCCCTCCCGCAGTGCCGTCCGGTCAGTCACCGGAGGAACTACGACGGAAGCATTGCCGGCAAAGGCAACCAGACCGACGTTGAAGCCGTCAGGCAACAGCCCGACGAATTCGTGAGCCGCCGCACGGGCAGCCGCCAACCGGTCAGGCGCGACATCCGTAGCGCCCATTGACCGTGACACGTCAACCGCGACGACCACGGTCGCGCGTTCCTTGGGCACCTGGACCGCAGCGGTCGGCTGGGCGAACCCGACGACCAGAACCGCCAACATGGCAAGGAACAACCCGGCAGGAACATGCCTGCGCCAGCCGGGCTTCTTGGGCGCGACCTTGTCCAGCAACGGAAGGTTGGTGAACCGCACCGCGTACTTGCTGCGCCGCCGCTGCACCACGATGTAGGCGACGAGCAAAGCGGCGACGGCGGCCAGCAACCACAACCGGCCCGCTGATAAGAACGTCATCTTCTGCCTCCCAGAGCCAGCCGACGCTGGGCGTGTACGTGCCGCACGATGTCGGCGACCCAGTCCCGTCCGGTGCTGAGCGCCACGTGCGCGGCACCGGCCGACCGCAAACCCTGTTGCACCGCAAGGCGTTGCTCGGCCGCGGCGGCCGCGTACCGTTCCCGCAGCGCACGGCTGCCGGTCGCGATCTCGCGTTTCCTCCCGGTCTCGGGATCGACCACAGTGAGCAGCCCGACGTCCGGCAGCTCCATCTCACGAGGATCGGTCACCTCGATCGCGATCACCTGATGCCGGGTGCCGAGCCTGCGCATCTCCCGCGCCCAGTCGCTCTCGTCAAGGAAATCCGAGACGATCACGACCAGCGCGCGCCGACGCAGAGCCCGATGCAGGCCACGGATCGCGTCCGCCAACGGAACTTGCTGCCCTTCCTGCGCACGCGGCAGCGCAAGCAGTTTGCGCAGCAAGCCGATCAGGTGCACACGGCCTGCCCGTGCCGGATACCGGCGAACGCCTTCGCTGGTGAGAATGCCCGCGCCGAGCCGATTCCCGGCGCCCGCGGTGAGGAATCCGATCGCCGCGACAGCCGCGACGGCCAGCTCCCGTTTCTCCAGCTCGACAGTGCCGAAATCCATGCTCGGCGTGGCATCCACGAGCACATGCGTGGACAACTCGTGCTCTGCCACCGTTTCCCGGATGTGCGGCATGTCAGTACGTGCCGTCACCGCCCAGTCCATGCGGCGTACCTCGTCCTCACCCGGCCGGTACTCACGACTGCCGGCCAGCTCGCTGCCCGCACCGGGCAACAAGCCCGCGTACTCGCCGCGCAGTAATCCGTCGAGCCTGCGGGTGATGGTCAGCTCCAACTGCCGGATCCGGCGATCCGGCATCAGCTGGCTGACGCTGGTCATGCCACGCTCGCCTGCATCGGGGTGATCTGCGGAACCGGCACGCTGGCAACGATGTGCCGCACCACGGACTCCGCGGAGACACCGTCGGCCAGCGCGTCGAACGTCAGCACAAGGCGATGTGCCAGAACGTCGACAGCCAGCTCCTGGATGTCCGCCGGGAGCACGTAATCACGCCCGCGCAACAACGCCAGAGCCCGCGCGGCAGCGGCCAGGCCCAGAGTCGCACGTGGACTGCCACCGAAAGCGATCTTGTCGGCGAGCCCGACCCGTTCCGGCTGACGCGAGGTCAGCACGAGCCGCACGATGTACTCGGCGAGAGCGTGGTGGATGTAGACATCCCTGACCTGCTCCTGCAGCCCGAGAAGGGTCTGCGGATCGAGCACCTTGCGCGGTACGGGCCTGCGCACGCCCATCCGGTACAGGATCGCCAACTCGTCCGACTCGGTCGGGTAGTCGACGATCACCTTCATCAGGAACCGGTCCCGCTGAGCCTCCGGCAGGGCGTAGACCCCTTCGGACTCAATGGGGTTCTGCGTGGCCAGCACCAGGAACGGCTTCGGCACCTGGTAGGAGTGGTCACCGATGGAGACCTGGCGCTCGGCCATGGCCTCCAGCAACGCCGACTGGACACGCGCGGGTGCCCGGTTGATCTCGTCCGCGACCACGATGTTCGCCATGATCGGGCCGAGTTCGACGTCGAACTCCTCGCGGGAGGCCCGGTAGATCCTGGTGCCCACGATGTCCGATGGCACCAGGTCCGGGGTGAACTGGATCCGGGCGAACGACCCACCGGCCGCCGTGGCCAGCGTCTGCGCCGCAAGGGTTTTCGCGACGCCCGGCATACCTTCGAGCAGGCAGTGCCCGTCGGCGAGCAATGCGACGACGAGCCGCTCGACCAGCCGGTCCTGTCCGACGATCATGCGCTTGACCTCGAACAGGGTCTGCTCGAGCGGCCCGGCAGTGGACACCGTCGTCACAGGGTCTCCGCGCTCGGCGCCGGTGCCGCGTTGCCGTCCGCGCCGCCGCCGTTCTTCTCCGGGCAGTCACGCTGGGGCTGCTGCTGATCCTGCTGGGGCTGCTGCTGATCGGGCTGCGTGGGCTGCTCCTGCTGAACGATCCGCACGCTCGGCGTGGGCTCGTCGGCGGTGCTCGCCCATGCGACTCCACCGACGGTTCCCGCCATCACGGCCGCTCCAGCAACGAGCAGTCCAACGGTCCTCTTCCTCATCTGCTGATCCCTTCCGTGATTTCACGCTCAGGATCACTATTGCAGCAGGAAAGACCGAAAAACCCGCGAAGCAAAAACCGCGTTAAGTGCGACAGTGAATCGACAGCTGCACAGAGTTAATTGACCAGGCCACGCCGATAAGCCTCGAAAAACCGACGGGGAACCGACAGTTTCCGGCCGTCGGGAGTGGTGACCACGACGAGGTCGGCGGCGCTCGCCTTCCATTGCGCGCGCCGATGCCTGGTGTTGCTGCGCGACTTCTTGCGCTTGGGGACAGCCATCAACGCCTCCTGTCGCCGTAGCGCTGACGGAACTTCTCGACCCGGCCCGCGCTGTCGACGAGCCGCTGCTTGCCGGTCCAGAACGGGTGCGAGTCGGAGGTCACGTCGACCACGATCAGCGGGTAGGTGTTGCCGTCCTCCCACTCGATCGTCTTCGTCGATGTGGCCGTTGACCTGGTCAGAAAGGACTTGCCGGTGGAGCCGTCCTTGATGACCACCGGATGGTAGTCGGGGTGGATGCCTGGCTTCATGACCGGGACTATACGCTTATCGACAACGGTTGTCGTTTTCAGGAGGTCGGTGTGGCCAAGAAGTCGAAGATCGCAAGGGACAAGCAGCGCAGGGAGGTCGTGGCCCGGTACGCCGAGCGGCGGGCCGAGCTGAAGGAGATCCTGCGGTCGCCGTCGTCATCCGAGGAGGCACGGGACGCCGCGTGGGCTGAACTGCAGAAGCAGCCGCGGAACGCGAGCGCCACACGGCTGCGAAACCGGGACGCGGTCGACGGACGCCCGAGGGGTTATTTTCGGGCTTTCGGCTTGTCCCGCGTCCGGCTGCGGGAAATGGTCCACAATGGGGAGTTGCCCGGGGTCCGCAAGTCGAGCTGGTGATCAATGACAAGACTGGCCGTAGCGATCTGGCCGCCGCCGCGAATAGTGGCGGCGGTGCGAGAGCTGCCACGGCCAGCGGGTCCGGCATGGGCATCCCCTGAGCAATGGATGGTGAAACTGCGCCCGCTCGGGCATGTGCCCGCGGATCTGGTCGCCGATCTGACCGAAGCACTCGCAGCGGAACTCGAAGACGCCGAAGAGGCCAGCTGTGTCCTTGGTCCCCAGACCCGGATGCTGGGCGGCCAATGGCTGGGAATTCCCGTGGCGGGCCTGGACGACCTGGCCGCCACGGTCTTCGACGCGACGATTCCCATCGTCCCGGTGACCCATCCCCAGCCCTTCAAGGCGGACATTGTCATCGCCCGGGGAAAGGTCCCGAAAACCCTGGCCGGAGAACCGGTTTCCGGGACCTGGCAGGCTTCGGCAGTGCACCTGGTCGCGGACCGGTCCAGCCCACGAGGACCGAAGTTCGAGAACCTGGCCGAGTTCCGGCTCAGCTCCCCGTCTCACACCTCGAACCGCTGTCGCGACTGACCGACCCACGAGCGTTCGACACCGTGACGGTGATGCTTGCCTGGTTGTCGGATCCGCACCGGTGAGTCATGAACTTGCTGTCGTTCTCGTCGGGAACCGCGAACCCGTCGACGACCCACCGGACCTGCACCTGCGCTGGCGTCGTGGCCAGCTCGCACTGAAAAGTGCCGCGCCCCAGCGATCCGCACTCCAGCTTGGTGATCACGGGTGGGTCGATCAGCGTGAAGGTGGCCGAGACGCTTTGCTGCCCGGTCATGGTCAGCGAGCACGTGGCGCCCTGACCGGCACAAGCCCCGCCCCAACTGGTGAACGTCCGGTCGTTCGCGGGATCGGCGGTGAGCTGGATCGACGTTCCCGCGTTGCGGGTCACCGAGCAGGTCGACGGGCAAGTACCCCCGCCACCGATGAGAATCCGCCCACCGGTGGGCGAAGCGATGGTGAGCGTCGCCTGCGGGACCGGCCGGGACTCGAACGTGTACGTGACGTTCTTCGCGGTATCCACGGTGACATCACAAGAGGCGCCGGAACTCCCCGAACAGGCCCCGCCCCAGCTGCCGAGCTGATGGGTCGCGTCGGGCCGCGCGGTCAGCGTCACCTGAGTATTCGGCTGCAGGTCCACCGAACACGTCGGTGGGCAGTCGATCCCGCCACCGCTCACACTCCCGCCACCCCCGGGAATGCTGACCGCGAGCCGGACAGTGGGCACCGCGAACACGTTGACAGTGACGGAAGTCGGCGCCTGCCGCCCATCTGGCAAGGTCGCGACCACTGTGATCATGTAAGACCCAGCCGTGGCCCACCGGTGAGTCGTGGTCGTGCCACCGCCAGTGCCGCCGTCCCCGAATGTCCACTGTGCACTGACAGGTTGGTCGCCGTTGAGGTTGTTGACTCGCAACGTGACCGTCTGGTTCGCCGTCGGTGTCGTGGTGCTCATCGTGATCTCAAGCCGCGGTTCCGCAGGTGTGGGAGGCGGCGAGCTGCTCGAGGACGGCGGAGGCGTCGACGAACCGGACGCTAGAGGCGTGGGCGGATCGGACAGATCGGAGCGATCGGGTACGTCCGGCTGGCCAGGACTGACCGGCACCTGGCCAACGGATGTCTGTTGAGCGACCTGAGTAGGCACCACAGAACCACCGCGCGATGGAGGAACAGCCTGGCTGGACCCGGTTTGCCGGGGCGGCGCGGAAGGCGTGACCGTGCCGTTCAACCCACGAGCCGGGTTCTTGGCGTCGTATTTGGCCGCGTTGACGACTGTCCCGTCGAGCTGGATCACACCTGCCCGCTCGGAGTTCGTGTCGTTGTAGAACACCACCCCGTCCCGGACCAGCAGTTCGAACCGGACATCCGGCGTGAGCACGGTCGGTTTGGCGATCACGCGGGACCGCTGCATGTCGATGATCCAGACCTGCCCGGTCTTGTAGTCGGGTACGAAAACCTGGTTACCCGACTCCACCGCGGGCCCGAACGCGTTGCCTTCACTCAACGATATGGCCTTGCCGCAATCACCGGCGGCAACGTCGCACACGTTCAGCACACCGCGGCTCAGCACCACATAAAGCCGGTCGTCATGCCGCGACCCGGAAACCTGCACGGATTCCGTGGCACCGATGGGCAACTCGATCGGATCGGCCGGCCGTCCGGTGTCACTGTCGATGCTGATTGCCTTACGCCCAGCGATATCCACGACCACTGGACGCCCGTTGACCATGACCAGTTCGGAGTTGCCGGGCTGGGCCACCTGGCGGCGGATGTTGAGTTTTCCGTCCCGCACATGGGACAGGTCGCCGGTACGCGCGTCGATCGCCCACAACGTGCCGTTGTCGTCAATCGTGGCCGTTCCCGCCGCGAACGTAACGGCGTCACCGCGCGGAGCCAGGTTCTTGGGATCGGTATAGGCGAGCATGCCCCGCCGTTTGTCCACTGTGTACACGACGTCACGGCTGGGTACAGCCGTGAGGCCAGCGGCAGCGTCGGGAATCGGCGACCGGGGTTCACTGAGGTCGAACGTTCCGCCGTCGACCCGCCGCACTGTTCCGGCCGTTTGATCGACGGCGTACGCGGTCGAACCTTGTTGTGCCACTTCAAGACTGTTGCCAGCGGGGGCGACTTGAACCTGGGCGGCGACCTCGACGTTGCTGCCGTCCAGCAACGTCACCTGACCAACCTTCGACGAGGTCAGCCATGCGGCACCGGACAACAGCCGCACATCCCGCACAGGCTCGCCGTCGTCCGAACCGATCACCACGATCACACCCAGCAGCAATGCCGCCACGACCGCCAACCCGACGCGTGCTAAACCACTCAACGCCCCTCCTCCGCCTGTGCCATAGCGGATTCGTTGCGGGGCATCAGGCGGTTTGGCCGGAGGTTATCAGTGCCAGTCCTGCCGGTCAGCCCACTCCTTCAGGGTTGTCGTGCCACGCCGGACAATCGCCTGGTCAAGCGGTGGCGCGGGGTTTTCGTACGACGCGGCGACGCCAGCAGCCGCCTCGGCGCCGATGAAAGGACGGAGCATTTCCCGATATTCGGCCGGAGCAATCGTCCGCCAACGAACGGACGAACCCAGCGCGGCAGCGACCTGTTCCCCCGTCAGATCCTCCGGCCCAGCCACAGCTTGTACGGACGCGTCGGCCGTCAGCAGATCCGTGATCGCAGCTGCCACGTCGCTTGCCGCCACCCACGGCACAGCAAGCTCGGTAGGCAGCGGATACACAACCTCACCCGCAGCGACCAAAGGAGCTGACCACGGCGCCCCGAGGTTCTCCATGTACGTCATGGCAGGCGCGACCATGGAGACGGTCCCGACAACGTCAGGCAACTGCGCGCTCACCAATACGCGTGCGTCGACGTAGGGCACACCGATCGCCACATCGGGCACGGCAGCACTCCGGTTGAACACAACCCTGGGCACCTTCGCTTTCTCCAGCGCCACGAGAACCGCCTTCGCCTGAGTCAGCGCGGTCTCGTCGAAAAGCAGAGGAAGCTGCAACACGACACCGTCCACCCCGGTGTAGGCAGCGACCAGAGCATCGACGTCGGCGAGGTCAGCGGCGACGGCCTCGACGCCCGCCAGATCTCCAGGTTTACGGGCCACCGCGCGAACTGTGTGCCCGGCATCGAGGAGGTCCCGGACGACGGCTGATCCTTGGGCGCCGGTCGCGCCGTGCACGACGATCTTCAACGAAGTCATGCGAGCGAAGTTAGTTCCCAGATTGAACTAGTACCCAGAAAGTGCCATAGTTTCACAATGGAAACCGTTGCTGAGCAGCAAGTTCACCCGGAACTCATGGCGGCGCGGACCGATCAGGAATGCGGGATCGGGCGGACGCTGCAGGTGCTCGACGGCAAGTGGACGACGCTGATCGTGCGTGAGCTGCTCACCGGGCCGCTCCGGTTCACCGAACTGCGCGCCGGAATCGGCCCGGTGAGCGCGAAGACGCTGACCGATCGACTGCGGGTGCTGGAGCACCAGGGCATCCTCACGCGCACGATCTATCCCGAAGTCCCGCCGCGCGTGGTGTACGAACTCACCGAACAGGGTCTGAGTCTGCAGACCGTTCTGCTCGCCATGCTCCGCTGGGGCCGCGCTCACCCCGCCTGACCCGCCAACTCACCACCCACCACCCGGCCCACGCCCACCCCACCTGACCCGCCAACTCGCCACCCTCCGCCCGGGCACCGCCTGACCGGCCTTCCGCATCCGCCTTCACGCCACCATGAAATGGGCGCCTGCATTCAGAATTCAATGCACAGCGCCCACACCCGCCTGCCCTCTGCACTCTGCATTCAGAGTTCAGCATTCAGCACGCCGAAAGCAGCGCTGCGCCCTGCACTCTGAATTCAGAATTCGATGTCAGCGCTTGCAGCAGCATGTCCTCCCAGTCGAACCCCGCGCTCGCCTCAGGCTCAGGCCTCCGTCTCAGCCTCCGCCTCAAGCGCCTCGGCCAACCCCCCGCTGCGCGTCGGCATAGCTCCTCGCCGCACTGTGCAGCGGCTCGATCGAAGCCGCGAGGGTGCCGGGCTCTCGGTCCGCGGCCAGGTGGCTCAGTTCGTGCAACGGGATCACGCTTGCCCAGAAGGCCGATGGCGTGTTGGACCGGACCGTCGGGACCCTGTCGTACATCGAGTCGATCACGTCCCGGTAGTACCAGTGCCCGGGAGCGTTGCGGATCAACGTCTCGCCGATGTACCGGACCGCGCCCACCACGAACGGATCATCGGCCGCCGCCTTCACCTCCGCCCGGCTGGCGAACCTCGAAGTGACCAGCGGTTCCAGCGCCGCCAGTGAACCGAGTGAGAAGTCGAAAGGGAAATCCCCCGGCAGGAACCGACCCCGCCAAGCAGTCAGCGCCGAGTCCATTTCGGACAACCACCGGTCCAGGAACGCCTTGGCCGGTTCGGTCATTGTCCGGCGGTCCTGCTGCATGTACCACTCCACGGTCTCCGGCTCGGCCGTGGGCGCGGCACCGCGCAGCGGATACCTCCTATCCAGGCTATGGAAGTCGAGGCCGAACTCATCCCGGAGTGTCCTCGCCTGTTGGGGTGTCGCCAGGACGTAGACATCGTCGTCGCAGCCCACCCTCTTGGACCGCTCCACGAGGTGAAACGTGCGCGGGTCATCACCGCCGGGGTCGACGTCGCTGATCTGTTCCGCCACCGCTCCTTGGTCCACGTAGTCCTCGGACAGGTGCTCCATGTGCCACCACACGGACTCGCCGTTGCGCCGGAAGTGCAGCTTGTCGGAGCCGCTCTCGCCACGTACAAGCGTGACGTCGGAGACGACCACCGCGCCTCCGGTCACGGCGGTTACCTCCTCTTCCAACATGTAGCTGTAGTAGTCCTCAACGAAGTCGACGTCGTCCCCGTGCACCGAGACGGCCACGCCGAACTCGGGCAGCCAGCTGATCAGACCGCGTTCGTCCAGGTCCTCGTCGAGGTGTTCGGCGTTCCACTCGGCAATACCCGCCAGCACCGCGGCGGCCTTCTCATCCGTCACCATGCCAAGGCTCGTCAACCGATCGGCCACTGTGCGCACTGTCATCCCAGCCATGCGGGGGATTGTGTCGAGATGAGCCGCACGCCTTGGCCAGTAAGACGCAGCTTTCAGCTTCCTGCAGCGAGAGTGACAACCGTGCCGGTACGGCGGGCGTGCTCGGCTGCCCAGACAAGCTGGTGCGACGCAAGGCTTTCCCGGCCGTCGGTCAAGATCAGCCCGGTGTCACCGGTGCGGACTGCCTCGACGAAGGCATCAACAAGCCCTTGATCACCGCCGCCGTGCCCGTCGGCGGCCGTAGCCCCACCGGCCGCTCCCGGGTCGACGATCTCCGGGCCGGTCAGGAAGTCGTGGATGGCGATGGTTTCCCCGTCGCCCTCGATCGAACCCCGGGTGCCGAAGATCCTCGTCTTGCGGTGTGAATAGGCGGCGAACGCGGTCATGGTGAACGACGCCGTCACGCCACCGGAGTACTCGATGTTGACCACCTGATGGTCGACCACGTCGTTGTCGCACGCGTACACGCAGCGGCCGTACGGTCCTTCGCGCAAGGCGTTCATCAGGCCATCGATAGTGCGGTCCGTGGTGACCACGGACAACGGCCAGTTCTTGTGCGGTTGTTCGAGGAACGGCATGTAGATCCGTGGCGCCGAGTACGGGCAGGTCGCCTCCACCGCGCAGTCCAGGCAACGGTCAGCGGCCCCTTCCGGCTTGCGTTCCGCCCGGAACTCGTACAGCCCGCCGAAGGACGAGACCCGCTCAGCCGGCCTGCCGATGATGTAGGCCAGCCAGTCCAAGTCGTGACAGGACTTGGTCATCAGCATGAAGCTCGACTCGTCCTCGCGGCGCCAGTTGCCGCGGACGTACGAGTGGGCCTGGTGCCACCAGCCCACCGGCTCCAGGTGTTCGACGCTGACGATGTCGCCGATCCGCCCACTGTCAACAATCTGTTTGAGAGCCCGTGAGTACGGCGTGTAGCGCAGCACGTGACACACCGCCAGCAGCACACCCGCTTCCTCCACCGCCCGCACGATCCGCTCGCAGTCCGCTTCGGACGTGGCCATGGGCTTCTCCAGCAGCAGGTGATACCCGCGGCGAGCGAGCTCGACGGCGGGCTCGACGTGGTACTGGTCCTGCGTGGAGACCACGGCGATGTCCGCCAGCCGTGGCCGGTCCAGCATGTCGCGCCAGTCGTCGAAGACCGCGTCGGCTGGCACGTCGTATCTCTCGGCGAAGAGCTTCTGTGCCGCCGGGCGCGGCTCGGCGACGGCAACGATCCGCGCGTGGCCCGTCTTCACCGCTCCGGCGGCGTAGTTGTTGCCGCGGCTGCCTGCCCCGACGATGGCGATGGTCACCGGATCCGACAAGCTCGACCTCCCGTGGATTGATCAGCCACGCTCTAGCATGGTCGGCTGCGGGTCACTGCGGTGAGAATTTCTTTGGCGGGGATGTCCGGGTGGCGGATCCTGCTTCGACGTCTCTGGCGTAACACCCCCAGAGAGGAGCGGCACCATGAAGTACATGATCATGCTGATGGGTTCGCAGCGCGACTACGACGTGCTGACCGGCAACACCCCGGCCGACCGCCAGGCCTGGACCCTCGAGGAGGTCCAGACGCTGCACAAGTTCATGGGCGACTGGAACAACGCACTGGTCGAGTCCGGTGAGTTCGTCGAGGCCCGTGGCCTGAGCGACCCCGCCCACACCCGCCGGGTCAGCGCCAAGGACGGCGTGCCCGTGGTGACCGACGGGCCGTACCCGGAGACGCAGGAAGTGCTCGCCGGGTACACGATCGTGGAATGCGAGAGCATCGACCGCGCGACTGAGATCGCGGCGCAGCTGATCAACACCCCGCACCCGGAGCACGCGCAGCTGGACACCGAGTGGTACGTGGACATCCGGCCGATCGCCGAGCACGCGCCCGAACCGGAGATCTGATGCCGGTCACCGAGCTCGAGGGCCTGCTGCGGACACTCGCGCCGCAGGCCCTCGGCGCGGTCGTCCGCCGCTACGGCCACTTCGACACGGCAGAGGACGCCGTGCAGGAGGCTTTGCTCGCGGCGGCGACCCAGTGGCCGTCGGACATGCCCAGCAATCCGTTGGGGTGGCTGATCACAGTCGCTTCCCGCCGGTTGACTGACCTGCTGCGCAACGAGCAGGCCCGTCAGCGGCGTGAGAACACTGTCGCCCAGCGGGTTCTGCCCGAGGACTGGCTCGCCCCGGCGGCCGACCGGCCCGCGTCGGACTCGGACGACACGCTGATCCTGCTGTTCATGTGCTGCCATCCCGCGCTGTCCGTGCCGTCGCAGATCGCGTTGACGTTGCGGGCGGTCGGCGGGTTGACCACGGCCGAGATCGCCCGGGCCTTCCTGGTGCCGGAAGCGACCATGGCCCGGCGGATCAGCCGGGCCAAGCAGAGCATCAAGGACAGTGGCGTTCCCTTTGCCGTGCCTCAGGGTTCCGCTCGGTCCGAGCGGCTCGGGGCCGTGCTGCACACGCTGTACCTGATCTTCAACGAGGGGTACGCGAGCACCTACGGCCCCGACTTGCAGCGGGCCGATCTCGCGGCTGAGGCCATCCGGCTGACTCGCCTGGTCCACCGGCTGCTGGCGGACGACTGCGAAGTCGCCGGGTTGCTGGCGTTGATGCTGCTCACCGATGCCCGGCGGCCTGCGCGGACCTCTCCCGACGGCGAACTGGTGCTGCTGGCCGAGCAGGACCGTGCCTTGTGGGACGCCGAGCTGATCTCCGAAGGCGTGGCGCTGATCAGCTCGGTGCTGCCTCGGGGCGAGGTTGGGCCCTATCAGGTCCAGGCCGCGATCGCCGCGGTGCACGATGAGGCCCAGTCATACGCGGAGACTGACTGGGCTCAAATCGTTGCCCTGTACGAGGTTCTGCTCAAGATCTCGGACAACCCGATGACTGCCCTTGGTCACGTCGTCGCCGTCGCCATGAGCCAAGGGGCTTCGGCTGGCATGCTGTTGCTGGACAAGCTCGCCGGCGAGATCGGCAAGCACCACCGGTTTCTCGCCGTCCGGGCTCACCTGTTGGAGATGCTCGGGGACGTCGACGGTGCTCGCGCGGCTTATCAGTCCGCCGGGGAGTCGGCCACCAGCGTTCCCATGCAGCGCTACCTCTTCGGCAAGGCGTCAGCGCTCTGACTGGCGCGCTTACTTCGGCGGGAGCCGCTTGGCCTCCCCGATCTCGCACTTGATCTCGCCCTTCAACGGGGTGTCACCGGGGATCTTCTCGGTGATGGTCTGCCCAGGGGTCATCCGGTTCTTGGCGAACCGGGCCTCGCTCTTGCCGCCGGCGGCGTCCGTGATGTTCACCCCGACGACGTACCGCTGGTCCTGAGCGGTGCTGTTGGTGACTTCCAGGGTGACGTCCTGCCCGTACGACTTGTTCAGGCACTGCGTGATCTTCACGTCCGCCGCCGCGGAAGTGTCCTCTTTGGTGTCGGTGGCCGCCGCCGAGGTGCCCGGCTGGTTCTGGTTCTCGTTCTGGACAGGCACGGGCGAGCCGGTTTCCTTGCTGCCGCAGCCACTCAGCGCGAGCGCGAGTAGCGCGGTCGGCACAGCCAGCACTGCCGGTCGGTTCATTGTGACGTCTCCCGGAAATCGCCCGAATGGATCTTGCGCCGGGGATTCTCACACACTCTTGACCTCATTTGGGTTCATGACAAGAATTCCGCAAGACGACCGAAAGCCTGGTCAAGGGCCTCAACCGGATCACCCTGCGGATCTTGTGCCCAGTCCAGCAGGGCGCCGAGGCCCACACCGATGACCGCGTCGGCGACGATCCGGGAACCGGCCCACCGGGCCTGCAGCGCATCGCCGAGCAGCCTGCGGCTCTTCGCGATCATTCCGAGGTTCGCCGCCCACACCTCGGGGATCGTCAGCATCACCAAGTCACGTTCGTAGCGCGCGGCCCGGTCCTGCGGGGACATCGCCGCGAACACGTCCCGCAAGGCACCACGCAGCACATCGATCGGCGGACCGTCCGGTTGTGACGCGATGGCGGCACCCAGCGAGTCGCCCATCGAGTGGTAGTCGTCCAGCACGGCCAGGTCTTCCTTGGTCGGGAAGTAGCGGAAGACAGTGCTCGGTGCGACTTCGGCAGCCGCGGCGACCTGCTCGACCGTCGTCGCCTGGTAGCCCTGCTCCTTGAACAGCCGCAGCGCATGCTGCTGGATGGTCGTCTTCGTTCTGGTCTTCTTGCGTTCCCGCAGCCCAGTCGCTGGTTGATCCACGCGCAGCAGGATAACTCCACACCGGAGAACTCTCTTCTTTGACAGTTGACTCTCAAATGAGAGTAGACTCCGAAAATATGAACGAGCCAGTGACACTACCGACTGAACGAGCCCCCGGCTGCCCCTTCGATCCACCGCCTGACCTCGTCAAACTGCCGCCGGTCAGCCCACTACGGTTCCCGGACGGCCACATCGGCTGGCTGGTGACGAGCCACGCCGCAGCCCGGACGGTCATGATCGATCCACGCTTCACCAACCGTCCCGAGCACAAGCACCCGCTGTTCGGCGCCGTCGCACGACCGGGTGGCGCGTCGAAGCCGGCGGCGCCTGGATGGTTCGTGAACATGGACGCGCCGGAGCACTCGCGGTATCGGCGATTGCTGATGAGCCAGTTCACGGTGCGCCGGATCAAGCAGCTGGAACCGCGGATCACCCAGATCACCGAGGAACACCTTGACGCGATGGCCAAGGCAGGGCCGCCCGTGGATCTGGTGCAGGCGTTCGCGTTACCGGTTCCCTCACTGGTGATCTGCGAACTGCTCGGCGTGCCGTATGACGATCACACGTTCTTCCAGCAGCAGACCACGATCATGGCCAATATGGCCGCCACACAGGACGAATCCTTGGCGGCACTTGGCCAACTCTCCCGTTATCTCGGTGAACTTGTCACCACGAAACGGTTGCACCCCAAGGACGATCTGCTCGGCAGCCTGATCACGGACACCGATCTGACCGATGAAGAGCTGACGAACATCGCGTTGCTGCTGCTCGTCGCCGGGCACGAGACCACCGCGAACATGTTGGGACTAGGGACATTCGCGCTGTTACAACATCCGGAGCAGATCGCCGCTCTTGACAGCCCGGACGCAGTCGAGGAACTGCTGCGCTACCTCTCCATCGTCCACCTTGGAACGCCCAACCGGGCGGCGCTCGAGGACGTGGAGCTCGAAGGCCGGATGATCAGGAAAGGCGACACCGTCGCGATCGGACTGCCCGCGGTCAACCGGGATCCGGAAGTGTTCCAGCAACCCGATATCCTTCAGCTGGACCGGCAGGACGCACGCAAGCACGCCGCGTTCGGCGGTGGCATACACCAATGCCTCGGCCAGCAGCTGGCCAGGGTGGAGATGCGAATCGGCTTCACCAGGCTGTTCGACAGGTTCCCGACGCTGCGGCTCGCGGTACCCGCCGACGAGATCAAGCTGCGTGAGAAGTCCGCCGCGTACGGCGTTTGGGCCCTTCCTGTTGTATGGGATGCATAGGAAAGTTCGTCCACTTATCAAGTGAGTTCTGACATATTTCAGTCGAAAGTAGGGTCCGCCGACTGGCGTTGAACAGCGACGATGTGGTCTGATCCGGCCGAGATCATCTTGCCCTGTTTGCCAGGAGACCCCGCATGTCGCTCGCCCGTCCGTGGCGCATAGCCCTGTCCTGTGTACTCGCCCTCGCCGCCGCCAGCTGTTCGGCACTGGGCGGTGAGTCCGAAAAGCCCAGCCAGACGGGCGGTTTGGAGCAGACCAAAGTGGTCGTCGGCACGTTGCCCATTGTGGACACGGTGCCGCTCGCGATCGCACAGCAGAAAGGCTATTTCAAGGAAGAAGGCCTTGATGTCGAACTGAAGTCACTGCCGGGTGGCGCGGCGGCGGTGCCCGGCCTTGCCAATGGCGAATTGCAGTTCGCATTCGGCAACTACGTCTCGTTCTTCACCGCGCAGTACAAGAACGTGCTGGACATCAAGCTGGTCGCGGACGCCTACCAGGCCGCTCAGGGCATGTTCCTGATCCTGACCGGCAAGGACAACGCGATCACCAAGCCCGCCGACCTGACCGGCAAGAAGATCGCGATCAACACCAAGGCGAACATCGTCGAGCTGACCGCACGGTCCGCGCTCGAGGCCAGCGGTGTGGACACCAAGACGGTGACCTTCACCGAGATCCCGTTCCCGGACATGCAGGCGGCCATCGAACGCAAGAACGTCGACGCCGCGTTCATGGTGGAGCCGTACATCACGCAGGCGCAGCGCAAGGCCGGGATGCTGCCGGTGCTGGACGCGGCGACCGGTGCCACTTTGGACGTGCCGATCGCGGTGTGGGCGACCAGCACCAAGTACGCGCAGGAGAACCCGAAGACCACCGCCGCGTTCCAGCGGGCGATCGTCAAGGGACAGCGGGACGCGGCCAACCGCACCCTGGTCGAGCAGACCGTGACCACCTACGCCAAAGTGGACAAGGACACGGTCAGCCTGATGCACCTCGGGACGTGGCCGACCGCGATGAGCCCGGTGCGCATGCAGCGGGTGATCGACCTGATGACGCAGTACGGCCTGATGGACAAGGCCAAGCAGATCAACCCGGAATCGATGATCTTCAACCCGCCGCAGGGTTAGTCAGCCGGTTTCGTTCGCCAGCGCGAGGTAGAGATCAACCCGGTCACCGAACCGATTGGGATCGCGCCCAGTCAGTTCGGTGATCCGGGTTATCCGGTACCGCAACGTGTTCACGTGCACGTGCAACTCGGCCGCGGCCAGCGTCCACGACCCGGAGTGTTCCAGGAAGACCCGCAGTGTCCTGGTCAGCTCCGACTTGTGTGTCGCGTCATATGTGGACAGTGGGCCGAGGATCTGGTTGCGGAACGACCGCCGCAGTTCGTCCGGGACGGCCGCGAGCAGCAACAAGTGCGACGCCACTTCGTCGCCCGCCATGACCGTGACACGGCCCGGTGATCGCTCCGCGAGCTTGCGGGCGTACCGCGCCTGCAGAATCGCTGTCCTGAGCCCTGTCGCATCTGTGCACCGGCCAAGACCGAGCACGAGACCCGTCGGGCCAAGCGCGGGTTCCATGGTCCGCACCATGGCTTTGATGTCGGCCGTGACGGGCTGGTCCGTGCCGAGCAACCCGAACGCCTCGTCCTCCACCGTGCCGACGAGCGCCGGTCCGTCGAATGCGGACAGCAGGTCGTCCACCACCGCCGCGGAGTGCTTGCTCGCCGAGACCGTCACAATCTCGGTGGAGTTGATCTCCGTTGCGGCGAGCTGTGACTGAATCTCGTTCAGCGTCGTCCGCTCGGAAAGCAGCAGTCGCAGCAACGGTTTCGCCGCCCGGTTCTCGATCCGGCGCGCCTCGTCCAGCCTGGAGCGTTCCAAGCCGATCAGCGTGGCGAACTCACTCGCCACGTCCTGGCGTTCCCTCTGCCATTGCCGGTGGTCCCCGGCCACCACCAGAAACCAGCCAAGCGCTCGTTCCTTCGCGGTCGTGGCGAACACCGACAGCCCACCGGTCACGATCGGCAGCCGTTCGGCGTGCAGGAACCGCTTGGTCAGCTTGGCGATGTCCGGCGGTTCGCCCGTCCCGGCGATGACTCGGCCAGCCGCACTGAGCACCCAGCAATCCGCACCGAGTTCCGTCTGCCCTGCCGTGACCAGCGCATCGAGGCCACCGCCAGCCGTGACGACCGCGACCAGGCGACGGTGCCGATCAAGGTTCGGTGTGGCCCGTTCGGCCGCGAGCCCCAGGATCACGCGCTCGCTGATGGTCGCGAACGCGATGTGCACGGGCACTACGAACAACGGCAGGTTATGCCGCTTGCAGGCGTCGACCACGTGCTCGGGCATGACGCCGCCTGATTCGGCCGTACCGGCTCCGAGCGCCGTCACTCCCGCTTCGGCAAGGCCCGCCACGAAGGCCTCGGAGTCCTCCGGGGCCTGCCACCACTCCATTCCGCTGAGCACCAGCTCACCGCCGGTCAGAAACCGGCGCGGGTCGCGCAGCGTCGCGGTGAAGACCCTGGTGATCTGCCGGTCCACCGCGTCCGCGCCGACGAGCAGCTCAAGGCCGAGATCAGCGGTCTGGAGCAACGTTTTGAGGTTCATCGCCGCTCCACGCTAGTCCAGTGCCGTTTGGAGGAAGCTACAAAAACGGTACTCCTCCGCCCACCCGCTTTCATGGTTTTCGCCGCTGGTGGGCACGCCTGGCCAGATTGTTGACTGGGTCACATGCTTCGACGACTGTCCACGACGGAACTGCTGGCGTGCTGTGCGTCGCGCCGGTGGGCGCTGCACATGGACGCCAACGCGCCGTACCCGGACGTGGAGAAGCTGCTGGCCACGTCGGACGCCGAGCTGGCCGCGCTGGCCTGGCGGGACATCACCGAGGCGTTGACCGCACACCCACGCATCGGCAGCCGGATGACCGGGTCGAGCCGGGAGGCCGAATGGTCACGGCATGAGCAGTCGGCGGCCGTCGGTGCCGATGCCGAGCTGGCCGCGGCGAACGCGGAGTACGAGCGCAAGTTCGACCGGGTGTTCCTGATCAGTGCGGAGGGCTTGAGCGCTGCCGAGGTGCTCGCTGAGCTGCGCAGACGACTGGACAACAACGAGGTCGTCGAGCGCGCCGAAGTGCGCCGTGAGCTCGCCAAGATCGTTCGTAGACGTCTATTGAGGTGCATGGAATGAGTCTTTCGACCCACGTTCTTGATGCGGCTTCCGGGAAGCCCGCGTGGGGCGTTGTCGTCCGGCTGGAAAGCCGGGACGGGACGGTCCTGGAGTCCGGCAAGACCGACAAGGACGGCCGGATCACCGGCTGGCCCGTGCCCGAAGGCGTGCACCGGCTGGTCTTCGAGGTGGAAGGGCCGTTCTACCCCGAGGTCGCCGTGACGTTCCGGGTCACCGACCCGGCCGAGCACTACCACGTGCCACTGCTGCTCAGCCCGTTCGCGTACTCGACCTATCGAGGCAGTTGAGAAAGGACCGATGATGGCCATCGTTCTCGGCGAGAACCAGTACGGGAAAGCAGAGAACCGGCTCGTGCGCGTCGAGCGCGACGGCGACGAGCACTGGTTGGTGGACCTGAACGTCAGCACCGCGCTCGCGGGCGACCTCGCCGACACCCATCTGACCGGCGCGAACGACAAAGTCCTCGCCACCGACACCCAGAAGAACACCGTCTTGGCGTTCGCACGCGATGGCATCGGCCAGATCGAGGCGTACGGCCTGCGGCTGGCCAAGCACTTCGTCGGGCAGCTGCCGAGCATTCACCGGGCGCAGGTGGAGATCGAGCAGTACCCGTGGACTCGGCTCGGCCCGCACTCGTTCTCCCGTTCCGGCGAGGGCACGCGGCTGGCGAAGGTGACCTACGACGGCGAAGCGACGGTCGAGGGCGGGATCAAGGACCTGACCGTGCTGAACACCACCGACTCGGAGTTCTGGGGCTATCCGCGCGACGAGTACACCACGCTGCCGGAGACCAAGGACCGCATCCTGGCGACCGCGGTGGACGCCCGCTGGCTGTTCTCGTCCACCGGCGTCGACTGGGGCAAGGCCTACGACACCGCCCGGGCAAGCCTGCTTGAGGCGTTCACGAACACCTACAGCTAT
Organism: Kibdelosporangium aridum; assembly: GCF_900176515.1. Taxonomy (GTDB): domain Bacteria; phylum Actinomycetota; class Actinomycetes; order Mycobacteriales; family Pseudonocardiaceae; genus Kibdelosporangium; species Kibdelosporangium aridum. The sequence goes on along the minus strand of NZ_FWXV01000001.1, from coordinate 924,564 downwards.
TCGTTGCAGCAAACGCTTTATGCCATGGGCACACGTGTTCTCGAGACCGTGCCGGAGATCGCCGAGATCCGGTTGAGCCTGCCGAACAAGCACCACTACCTCACCGACTTGTCGCCGTTCGGGCTGGACAACCCGGGCGTGGTGTTCCACGTCGGCGACCGTCCTTACGGCCTGATCGAAGCAACCGTCCGACGGGAGCCGTGAATGGACTTCCTCAGCCCCACCACAGTGGCGGAGGCACTGGAGCTGAAGGCCGCCCGGCCATCAGCGGTGCCGATCGCCGGCGGCACAGACGTCATGGTGGAGATCAACTTCGGCCACCGGCGGCCGGACGCCCTGCTGGACCTCAACCGGATCGCCGAACTGCACGGGTATTCCACTGTGGACGGCCGGATCCGGATCGGCGCCTGCATGCCGTACAGCCGGATCATCACCGAACTGGGGACGAGCGTGCCTGGTCTGGCGATGGCGTCCCGGACGGTCGGGTCGCCGCAGATCCGCAACCGGGGCAGCGTCGGCGGCAATCTGGGTGCCGCTTCTCCGGCCGGTGACTCACATCCCGCGTTGCTAGCCACGGATGCGAGCGTGGAAATCGCCTCGATCCGGGGCGTTCGAATGGTGCCTGCCAACGATTTCTACGTTGGTGTGAAACGCAACGTGCTCAAACCGGACGAGTTGATCACCGCTGTGCACGTACCGCCGGCGACCGGGCCGCAGCAGTTCAGCAAGGTCGGCACGCGCAACGCCATGGTGATCGCGGTGTGCGCGTTCGCCATCGCCTTGCACCCCGAGCAGAAACGCGTCGGCACAGGTATCGGTTCGGCCGCGCCGACCCCACTACGGTCCTACGAGGCCGAAGAGTTCCTGAACACCGAACTGCCGTGGGGTTCCTCAGAGGCACTGTACGACTCGATGCTCCGGAGATTCGGCGAGCTGGTGGCGCAGGCGGCGTCACCGATCGACGACGTCCGGGGCACAGCCTCGTACCGGCGGCACGCGTTGGCCGTGATGGCCCGCCGCACTTTGAGCTGGGCGTGGAGCGAGTACAGGAGGTCCGAGCAATGCGCGTGAACGTGACCGTCAACGGAGTGCAGCGCCAGGCCGACGACGTCTGGCCCGGCGAGAGCCTGCTGTACGTGCTGCGTGAGCGGCTCGGGCTGCCCGGTTCCAAGAACGCCTGCGAGCAGGGCGAGTGCGGCTCGTGCACGGTCTACCTCGACGATGTTCCCGTCTGTTCCTGCCTTGTCGCGGCCGGCCAGGTGGAGGGACGGGAAGTCAGGACGGTCGAAGGGCTCGCCGACGATGAGCTGCACCCCGTGCAGCAGGCGTTTGTCGACAAGGGCGCGGTGCAGTGCGGGTTCTGCACGCCTGGGTTGATCGTTGCCGCCCACGACCTGATCGAACGGACAACCGAGCCGACGGACGCGGAAATCCGGGAAGCACTGGCCGGAAACCTGTGCCGGTGCACCGGGTACGAGAAGATCATGGACGCGGTCCGCGCGGCCGCGGCGAAGAAGGCTGGTGTCGTATGATCACCGGCGGCATCGGCGAAAGTCCACTTCGGCCGGACGGTCCTCTCAAGGTACGCGGGCAGTACGCGTACTCCTCGGATCTCTGGCTGGAGAACATGCTGTGGGGCGCGACCTTGCGCAGCCCTCATCCGTCCGCACGGATCCTGTCCATCGACGCGTCGGCGGCCCTCGCGATGCCAGGTGTCCACACTGTACTTACCTACAAAGACGTACCCGGCGAGAACGTGTACGGGCTCAAATTCCAGGACACGCCCGTACTCGCCGAGGAAGTCGTGCGATACCAAGGCGAGCCAGTGGCTCTGGTCGCCGCCGAGCACCCCGAGACCGCTCGGCAGGCGCTGAAGGCGATCAGGGTCGAGTACGAGGTCTTCCAGCCGCTGCTGGACGCCGAACTGGTCGCCCACTCCCCCGACCTGCCCAAACTGCACCCTGGCGGGAATCTGGTGCGGTACCAGCGAATCGTCAAGGGCGATCCCGACGCGACGGCCGATGTCGTGGTCACCGGGGTGTACGAGATCGGCATGCAGGACCAGGCGTTCCTGGGGCCGGAGTCGGGTCTGGCCGTTCCAGAAGGCGACGGGGTGCACCTGTTTCTGGCGACGCAGTGGTTGCACGTCGACCAGAAGCAAACCGCCAAGGCACTGGGCCTGCCGGTGGAAAAGGTCAAGCTGACCATGTCCGGCGTGGGTGGCGCGTTCGGCGGACGTGAGGATCTGTCGATCCAGGTACACGCCTGCATGCTCGCGCTACGAACCCAACGGCCGGTCAAGATGGCATACAACCGGCAGGAGTCGTTCTTCGGGCACGTGCACCGGCACCCGGCGAAGATGTACTACGAGCACGGCGCCACCTCCGAAGGCGACCTCGTGTACGTCCGAGCGAAGCTGTACTTCGATGGCGGTGCCTATGCCTCGAAGACTCCGGTTGTCGTCGGCAACGGCACGACTTTGGGTGTGGGACCGTACAACGTGCCCAACGCCAAGATCGAGGGTTGGGGCGTGTACACGAACAACCCGCCGTGCGGTGCGATGCGCGGGCTCGGCGCGGTTCAGCCGACGTACGCCTACGAGTCGCAAATGGACAAACTCGCGGCGGCACTGGGGATGGACCCAGCGGATCTCCGGATCCGCAACGCCATGAGCGAAGGATCGACAACAGTCACCGGCCAGGTAATCGACTTCCCGGCGCCGGTCGCCGAGTTGGTCCAGCGGGTGAAGGACATGCCGCTGCCGGAGACGTCCACTGAGGACATCCTGCAGCTGCCTGGCGGCGCGTCGAACACGACCCACGGCGAAGGTGTTGTGCGCGGCATCGGCTACGGCGTGACCATCAAGAACATCTCGTACGCCGAAGGGCTTGACGATTACTCCACGGCCCGGGTCCGGCTGGAGGTCATCGACGGCGAGCCTGTCGCGACCGTGCACACCGCGGCCGCCGAAGTCGGGCAAGGCCTGATCACCGTGCAGCAGCAGATCGCCCGGTCCGAGCTGGGCGTTCAGCGGGTCATCCTGCACCCCACGGACACCGACGTCGGTGACGCCGGTTCGAGCTCCGCGTCACGGCAGACGTACATCACGGGTGGCGCTGTGCGCAACGCGTGCCGAGCCGTTCGTGCGAAGCTCCAAGAGATGGCTGGGACCTCGGAGGAACTCACCTCCGATGAAATGGCCGCCGCACTGGGGTCGGCGGCCATCGAGGAAACCCGGGAATACCACCACCGCAAGACTTATCCCCTCGACCCGCAGACCGGCCAGGGCAATGCCCACGTGCAGTACGGGTTCTCGGCACACCGGGCCGTGGTCGACGTGGACACCGAGCTGGGCCTGGTCAAGGTCGTCCAACTGGACTGCGCGCAGGACGTCGGCAAGGCGATCAACCCCGACGCGGTCGTCGGTCAGATCCACGGCGGTTCCGCGCAGGGCCTTGGACTCGCCGTGATGGAGGAAATCCAGGTCACGGACGGCAAGATTCGCAACCCGTCGTTCACGGACTACCTGATCCCGACCATTTTGGACATGCCGCCGATGAACGTCGACGTGCTTGAACGGCCGGATCCCCATGCGCCCTACGGCGTGCGCGGAGTCGGTGAGCCGCCGACGATCTCGGCAACTCCGGCGATCGCCAACGCGATCCGCGCCGCGACGGGGCTCGAACTGCCCCGCGTCCCCATCCGCCCCGAGCACATTGTCGAGGAACACTGAAATGTCGGAATCCCTGTGGTTGCAGCGGTGTGTCGATCTGGCGACGGAGAACGTCGCTGATGGCGGTGGGCCGTTCGGTGCCCTGATCGTCAAGGACGGCCAAATCGTCAGCACCGGCGTCAACCTGGTCACGCCGACCCTCGACCCCACGGCACACGCCGAAGTGGTGGCCATCCGCCGCGCCTGCCAGGAGCTGAAGACCTTCAAACTGGACGGCTGCGTCCTGGTCACATCTTGCGAGCCGTGCCCGATGTGCCTCAGCTCGTCCCTGTGGGCACGCGTGGACCGCATCATCTACGCGGCGGATCGGCACGACGCCGCCAAGGCCGGGTTCGACGACCTGGCTTTCTACGAGCTGTTCGAACAACCCCGTGACACGTGGTCGCTACCCGTGACCCATGTGTCTGATGTGGACGGCTTCAAGCCGTTCACCGCATGGCTCGACCGACCCGACCGGGTCGAGTACTGAGCCACCTCGCGCTGACCGGAGTGCGTGCACAACCTCCAACGTTACCCACCGGCAAGGGAACGACCCATGACTCAAACGGACAACGGTGACCGTTTAACCAGGCGGATGCCGCCTGCCCTCGATCGTCTCTTCGACATCACCGGGCGGCGGACCACCGTCGCCCGGGAAGTACGCGGCGGGATCACCACCTTCGTCGCGATGGCATACATCGTCCTGCTCAACCCGTTGATCCTCGGAGCTTCCGCGGATATCACCGGGGCACGACTCGACACAACGCAAATCACCACGGCGACAGCATTGTCCGCCGCGGTGATGACAGTCCTCATGGGACTGATCGGCAACGCGCCGCTGGCATTGGCCGCGGGCCTGGGCATCAACGGCGTGGTGGCGTTCCAGATGGCGCCGACCATGACCTGGGCCGAGGCGTTCGGTTTGGTTGTGCTGGAAGGCGTCTGCATTGTCCTGATGGCCGCCAGCGGTGTTCGTGAGCGGATCATGAACGCCATCCCGATGCCGCTCAAGACCGCCATCACGGTCGGCATCGGCCTGTACATCGCCCTGGTCGGCCTGGTCAGCGCCGGGTTCGTGACCCGCGTGCCGGACTCGGCGAACTCGCCGGTGCCTGTGCGGCTCGGCGAAGGACACCTCTCCGGCTGGCCGATCGTGGTGTTCTGCATCGGCCTGCTGCTGATGATCGTCCTGGTTGCCCGCAAGGTCGCCGGTGCGCTGCTGATCAGTATCGGGATCACGACCGTGTTCGCGGTCATCCTGTTCGAGGTCTTCGGAGTCTCCGGGTGGGGACGCACGGATCCAGCCCTGCCGGATCACGTGCTCGGCGCCCCGGACTTCGGCCTCTTCGGCAACGTGGACCTGTTCGGCGGGTTCGTCTCAGCAGGACCGATCGCGGCGACGGTGTTCCTGTTCACGTTGGTGCTGTCGGGTTTCTTCGACGCGATGGGCACGATCACCAGCGTCTCGCAGGAAGCCGGGCTGTCCAAGAACGGCAAGGTCCCCGGCATGGGCCGGATCCTGTTCGTCGACGGCGCGGGCGCGATCGCGGGCGGAGTCACCGGTTCCTCCCCCAACACAGTGTTCCTGGAGTCGGCCGCGGGTGTCGGCGAGGGCGCACGGACCGGCCTGGCCAGCGTCGTCACGGGTGGCTTGTTCGCCATCACGCTGCTCTTCACCCCGTTGACCACAGTCGTTCCCGCCCAGGCCGCGGCGCCGGCGCTGGTCGTGATCGGCGGCATGATGATGGCGCAGTGCCGTGGAATCCCTTGGCCGGACAGCGATTACACCATCCCGGTGTTCCTGACCGCGGCGATCATCCCGTTCACGTACTCGATCACCAACGGTGTCGGCGCCGGCTTGATCTCCTTCGTGCTGATCAAGACGTTCACCGGCCGGTGGCGCGAAGCCGGGTGGCTGCTGACGATCCTCGCGGCGCTGTTCGCGGTGTACTTCGGCATCAACGGCATCGAAGCCCTGTTCAGTTAGGAAACCTATGGCGCACATGTTCCTCAACGGCGGCGCGATGCGCGGCGGACCCTTACACCATCTGCTGGACGACTCCCCACTCATCGCCTCGACGAGAACCGCCCCGAAATACCGGTTCTACTCGGTGGACGACGTCTGCCCGGCCCTGCATCCGGTATCCCACGGCGGCGCATCGGTGGCTGGCGAGCTGTACGACGTACCGCTGGATGTCCTGCGGGACAAGCTCCTGCCCGCCGAACCGCCCGCGTTGGAGCTAGGCGTCATCGAGATGGCCGACGGCAGCAGCTCGTTCGCGATGTTGCTGCGCCGCGGGTACTCCGGCGCGCTGGTCGACATCACCGCGCACGGCGACTGGATGTTGTACCGATCGAAGAAAGGGACCGATGTCTGACCTCACAGAGCTCACGGCGAACGGCACGGTCATGGCGGCGAGCGACGAGTTCTTCGCCGACAAGGAAAACCTGCTCAACCCGGCGCCGGCCACGTTCCAGCCGCACACCTTCACCCCCAAGGGCCAGCAGTACGACGGCTGGGAAACCCGCCGCCGGTTCGGCCGGACCGACGGCCACGACTGGGTACTGCTCCGGCTCGGGGCGGCCGGGGTCGTACGGTCCATCAATGTTGACACCGCGCATTTCCTTGGTAACTACCCGGAGTCCTGTTCGATCGAAGGTGCGTGCGCCGAGGGCTATCCAGGACCGGACGAGCTCACCTCGTGGTTCCCGCTCGTGCCGGTGTCGCCGTTGAAGGGCGGCTCGGACAACCTGTTCGATGTGGACGTTCCGTGGCGAGTCACACACGTACGGTTGAACATCTTCCCCGACGGCGGCGTCGCCCGGCTCCGCGTGTTCGGCGACGTGGTGCCCGACCCGCGGGATCTCGCCGATGTGCCGTTCGACCTCGTGGCCCTGCGCAACGGCGGCAAGGTGGTCGGCTGCAGTGACGGCTTCTTCTCCCCACCGTCGAACATGTTGCAACCTGGCGAATCCCAGTTCATGGCCGACGGCTGGGAAACCGCCCGCCGCCGCTCCCCCGCACACGACTGGGCAGCCATCAAACTTGCCTGCCCGGCGGTGCCGGTGGTCGCGGAGATCTCGACCAAGCACTACCGCGGCAACTCGCCAGATCGTGTGGCTCTTTCAGGTTCCACCGATGGGAAATCCTGGTTCCCGCTGCTGCCCGAGACCAAGGTCCAACCGGACACCGAGCACCGGTTGCGGATCGAGACCGACCATGAGGTTGCGTACGTCCGTTTGGAGAGCCACCCCGACGGAGGGATAGCGAGATTCCGGTTGTACGGTAAGCGCACATCTTTGGATGCACTCGCGGCTCAGTGGCACGCGACCACGCCGATTTAACCGATGATCCCACGTCCTTTATTGCTACTTCAGCGTTATCGACAAGGGGTAGCTTGATTCCGTTCGGGCGAGATGTGACTGTTGACACAAGTTGGGGTTAACGTCAGGATCTTGTCGAATCAGGGGCCGACGGGATCGAGGTCAGCGATGGCGGCACTTTCACGGCGACAGGTGCTCGGCTTGCTCGGCGCGGCCGGCGCGGCCACCGCACTGCCCGGATGCGGCAGTTCACTCAGCGAGAATCCCGGCGGCGGTGGCGGTTCCGGTGGTGGCGGAGCGGTCAAGGTCGGCCTGGTCATTCCGCAATCCGGTACGTACGCCGCACTCGGTACGGACCTCAAACGCGGCTGGGACCTCTGGTTGGAGCGCAACGGCGGCAAGTTAGGCGACTTCACAGTCACCACAGTCACCGCCGACGAAGGTGAGACCCCGCAGACCGGTGTGCCCGCGGTCCAGAAGGTCCTGCAATCTGACGGAGTCAACGTCGTCGTGGGGATCGTCAACTCCGCGACCGCGTTGGGCTCGGCACCTCTGGTGGCCGAGGCGAAGAAGCTGCTGCTCGTCTCGAACGCGGGCGCCGCAGCCATCACGGATCCGGCCAAGCTGAGCCCGTACGTATGGCGAACGTCTTTCCAGAACGCCCAAGTGGCGTCCGTGCTCGGCACCTACCTTGGCAGGGAGAAGAAACAGGACAGTGTCTACGTCATCGCCCCGGACTACGCGGCCGGAACCGAGGTCGTGAACGGCTTCACCAAGGCGATCCAGGCCGCGGGCGGCACCGTCGCGGGCAGCGCGAAACCACCCTTCGCGACCACCACTGACTACCAGCCGTTCCTGTCCGGGATCCGGTCGTCCGGGGCCAAGGCGACCTTCTGCTTCTTCTCCGGCGCCGAGGCGATCGCGTTCGTCAAGCAGTACCAGCAGTTCGGGCTCGCCGGGTCGATCCCGCTCTACGGCTCCGGCTTCCTCACCGAAGGAAAAGTGCTTGAGGCGCAGGGCGACGCCGCGTTGGGCGTGCAGACTTCCTTGCACTACAGCGATCAGCTCGACAATCCGGCCAACAAGGCGTTCGTCGAGGCGTACCGGGCCAAGTACAACGAGTCACCGAGCTGTTTCTCCTTGCAGGCATGGGACTCCGCGAACGTGCTGAGCCGAGCGCTGAAAGCGGCGAACGCTGTGGACGGTGACTCGCTTGCCAAGGCGCTGGGCAGTATCGGGTCCATTGACGAGAGTCCACGCGGGCCGTGGACGTTCGAGAACCAGAACCCCAAGCAGAACATGTACTTGCGGACCGTGCAGCGCAAGGACGGCAAGCTGGTCAACGCGATCACCACCGACCTCGGCCCGACCGGCCAGTTCAGCTGATCATGGGTGCGTGGCTGGACGCCAACCTCGTCGGCGTCATCAACGGGTTCGCCATCGGGTTCCTGCTGTTCATCGTGGCGGTTGGGCTTTCGCTGGTGTTCGGCATGATGGACGTGCTGAACCTGGCACACGGCGCGATCTTCCTTGTCGGGGCGTACGTTGGGGCCGCCCTGATCGGTGGCGATGCCACGTGGGGCAGTTTCCTTGGCGCACTTGGCGTTGCGGCTGTCCTTGGGTTGCTGGGCGGTGGGTTGCTGTCGGCGATGACTGAGCCGCTGCGCAAGCGCTCGCATCTTGACCAAGCTCTGCTGACGCTCGGTGTCACGTTGGTCGTCGCCGAGATCCTCGTGATGGTGTACGGCGACGACCCGCTTCCCGTCGGGGCGCCGCCAGGTCTGGACGACTCCGTGCCGGTGCTCGGTGCCGCTTATCCCACGTACCGCCTGGTGTTGATCGGGATCGGCTTGGTGCTGGCCATCGCCGTGTACTTCACCGTCGAGCGGACGTCGCTCGGTGCGTTGGTCCGTGCGACTGTGGCCGACCGGGAGATGGTTGCCGCGCTAGGCGTGGACAACCGGCTGATCCGCGTTGGCGTTTTCGCCGTTGGTTCGATGCTCGCGGCGGTCGCCGGAGTCTTGGGGGGACCTATCTACGGGGCTCGGCCAGGGCTTGACTCGACCGTGCTGATCCTGGCGCTCGTCGTGGTTGTCATCGGCGGGCTCGGGTCGGTGCGCGGGGCGTTGCTCGGCGCGCTGGTCATCGGTCAGATCGATTCGCTGGGGCGGACGCTGTTCCCCGACGGCGCTTCGTTCATCTTGTTCGGTGCGTTGGCTTTGGTGCTCGTGCTCAGGCCGCAAGGACTCTTCGGTGGCAAGGTTGGGGTGCGGTCATGACTCGGACAGCAGAGGCACCCGTGACCGTCGAGCCCGTCACCGCTCGCCAGCGACGCTGGCTGACTCCGGCGATTCTCGCTTTGGTCGCGGTGGTTCTCGCGTTGGCGCCCATGTTCTTGGCGCCATTCGCTACGAGTACGTTGAGCCGGATCCTCGTGTTCGGCTTGCTCGCGGTGAGCTTGGACTTGTTGGTAGGCGTTTCCGGTCTGCCGTCGCTGGGACATGCGGCGTACTTCGGCATCGGTGCGTACGCCGCCGGATGGGTGTCGATCAACGTCACCAGCGCGATCCCGGTCCCGTTGCTTGTCGGTGCCGTGGCTGGGGCTTTGGGTGCCGCTCTCACCGGGTGGATCACGGTCCGTGCTCACGGTGTGTTCTTTCTGATGCTCACGCTTGCCATCGGCGAGTTGCTGCATCAGCTCGCGCAGACTTGGGAGACCGCGACCGGCGGTGCCAACGGTATGGCCGGGATCCCGCCTGCCCGTGCCGGCGGTGAACCGCTGCTGCTTGCGGGCTATATCTACTGGTACGTGTTCGCGGCCTTCGTTGTGGGCTTCGTGATCGTCTGGATCGTCAGCAGGTCGCCGTTCGGGGCGGCGCTTCGAGGCATCCGCGACAACGAACCTCGCATGCGCGCGCTGGGCTATCCGACGCGGGTCTACAAGTACGCGGTGTTCGTGTTCGCTGGGTCGATCGCGGGGATGGCCGGTGCTTTGCTTGCGGCGCAACAACGTCTCGTCACGCCCGCCGATCTCGGCTTCGCCACGGCCGCGCTGGCATTGCTCGCGGTGATCATCGGCGGTGCCGGAACACTGTGGGGACCCGTGCTCGGAGCAGCGCTCGTGATAATTATCCGAGACGCGATCGGACCCAGTCTCGACGGCCATGGCGCACTCTTGCTCGGCATAGTGTTCATCGCCGTTGTCTACGTCCTGCCGCGTGGCGCTGCGGGAATCTTGAGGAGGCGGCGCAAATGACCCTGCAGTGCCACGGTTTGCGCCGCCAGTTCGGCGCCCTCAAAGCCGTCGATGATGTCTCGCTGGCTGTGTCCGACGGCGCCCGGCACGCGCTGATCGGCCCGAACGGCGCCGGCAAGAGCACACTGTTCAAGCTGATCACCGGTCTGCTGCGAAGCGACGGCGGCCGGGTCGAACTAGCCGGTCAGGACGTCACGAAAGCATCCGAGGTGCGGCGGTGCCGCCTGGGCATCAGCCAGACGTTGCAGCACGCCAGCCTCTTTCCCACGATGTCGGCCGCAGAGAACGTCGTGCTCGCAGTGCAACGGCACGAGAGCCGGATCTCCTGGCTTCCACGCAGGCAACGGTCAGTCCACGACCGCGCCGCGCTGCTTCTTGACCAAGTGGGCCTGGCCAGCCGCGGATCAGTGACCGTCAGTTCGTTGTCACACGGCGAACGTAAGCAACTAGAAGTAGCTCTGGCCTTGGCCTGTAGGCCCAAGCTGTTGTTGCTCGACGAACCAGCGGCCGGGATGTCCGCGGCCGAACGGGCCAGGCTCGTGACACTCATCGCGGGCTTGCCTTCGGAGATAACGGTTTTGTTCGTCGAGCACGACCTTGACCTGGTGTTCGAGCTCGCGGACACCGTGACTGTGTTGAACCTCGGGCGAGTGCTGCTCTCGGGCGAACCGTCCGAGGTACGGGCCAGCGAGGAAGTGCGCCAGGCCTATCTTGGTGCGGGCAGCCGGGAGGAGTTGTTCCGATGAACCCACTGCTCGAAGTCCACCAGCTGCGCTCCGGCTACGCAGGCAGCACAGTGCTCGACGGCGTCGACCTAACCCTGAACGCAGGCGCGACGCTCGGACTGCTCGGCCGAAACGGTGTCGGCAAGTCTACCCTGATCATGACGCTGATGGGCCTCGTCCCGATGAGTTCAGGAACTGTGCGCCTAGACGGATCACCGATGCCGCACCGTCCACATAAGATCGCCCGCGCCGGCGTCGCCCTTGTCCCCCAAGGCCGCCGCGTCTGGCCACCTCTCACAGTCGGCGAACACCTCAAGCTCGCCACCCGCCACGCCCAACCCGGCACATGGACCACCAAGACGGTACTCGAACTCCTCCCCCGGCTCGCCGAACGCATCCGACAACCCGCAGGCTCCTTGTCCGGCGGCGAACAGCAAATGCTCGCCATCGCCCGAGCCCTGCTGACCAACCCACGCCTCGTCCTGCTCGACGAACCTTCCGACGGCCTCGCCCCCGCGATCATCGAGTCCATCATGGACGTCATTCACCGGATGCGAACCGAAGGCGTTGCCGTGCTGTTGGTCGAACAGGACCTGCACTTGGCTTTCTCGGTGTGTGATGAGATCGCGGTGATGGATCGCGGCGTGATAGTCCACCGAACCGACACCGAATCCTTCCGCTCCGACCCAACCACCGCCCACCGATTGCTGGGCGTAGCCTAGAGGCCGGGGAAGACCTTCGTTGCGTTGCCGGACAGGACGCCTTCGAGGACGTCGTTGGGCAGGCCGATCTCGGCGATGGCGTCGGCGTTGCGATTGATGCCGGGGACGCCGGGCCAGTCTGTTCCGAAGATCCACTTGGTGGCGAGTCTTGTCAGGTCGAAGCGGGCGTAGTACTCGGGGAGTTTCTTGGGTGGCAGGCCTGCGAGGTCGAGCCATACGTTGGGTTTGGCCAGTGCGAGGAATGCCGCTGTGTCGTACCACCAGCCTCGACCGCCGTGGGCGAACACGAAGTTCAGGCCGGGGAACTCCTCGACCACGTCCAGCATCAGTTCCGGGTTGCCGTATTTGGACTGCGATCCGGGAAAGCTGGACACTCCGGAATGGATGATCACCGGCACGCCACGTTCGACGCATACGGCGTACGCGGCGCGCATTTGTGGGTCGTCGGGTGAGAACCCGGCGTGCACTGGGTGGATCTTCAGCGCGACCGCGCCTAGGTCAAGCTGTCGTTCTACTTCGGACGCGATGGGGTGGTGCAGGTGTGGGTTGATGTTGGCCACCAGGCGGAACCTGTCCGGGTTGTGGTCCCTGATCGGGAGCAGGTCCTCGATGGTCTGGATTCCCGTCGCGCGTGGGCTGTACTCGCAGAACAACAGCGCTCGGTCGACACCCTCGGTTTCCAGCAACGCATCGAGCTTCGCTGGAATCGGATCACCGGAGTCGTCGTACGTGTCGCGCCACGCGTAGCCGCGGGAGAACTCGGCAGCCCACTCCATCCACGCCGGCTTCAGTGTGGACAGTCTAGGAACGTGCATGTGCGCGTCAACGAGCATGGGCTGGAGCCGTCGTCAGCGTTCCGTACACGTGCTCGCGCAACACATTGCGCCGGATTTTTCCGGTCGCGGTCTTCGGCAACTCCTCGACGTGGACCACCGCGCGCGGCCGCTTGAACGATGCCAGGCCCTCGCGGCACCAGGCGATCAGCTCATCGGCGTCGACCGTGGCCCCGGCGACTGGGACCACGCAGGCGACCGGCTTGTCGAGTCCGTCGGCGTCGGGTGCGGCGACCACGGCGACCTCGGCCACGGCCGGGTGCTCAAGCAGCCGCTCCTCCACCTCGGCGGGCGAAACCCAGATCCCGCCGGCTTTGAGCATGTCGTTGGAGCGTCCGAGACAGCTGTACGTGCCGTCCTCGTTGCGCATGTACGTGTCGCCCGTGCGCAGCCATTCGCCTTGGAACACCTGACGCGTGGTCTCCGCCCGGCACCAATATCCCGACGCCACCGAGGATCCACGCAAGTACAAGTCGCCGGGTTTGCCCGCCTCAGTGATCACCGCGCCCTGCTCGTCGCGCAACTCGACGTCGTAGCCGGGAACCGCGACACCCGACGAGCCGGGGTGTACCGCGCCGGGACGGTTGGACAGGAAGATGTGCAACGCCTCGGTCGAGCCGATCCCGTCGAGAACTTCAAGGCCGAACCGGTCACGGATGCGTTGGTACAGCACGGGCGGGAGCGCCTCGCCCGCCGAGACACCTTGCCGGACACCGGCGAACGTGTCGTCGGGGATGTCGCTGTGCAGCAACGCCGAGTAGAACGTGGGCACCGCGAAGAAAAGAGTCGGCTGCTCGGACTTGACGTGCTCGGCCACGACCTGCGGGGTCGGCCGCGCCCGCTCAAGGATCACACTGGCACCCACCGCGAACGGGAAGAAGCACGAATTGCCGATCCCGTAAGCGAAGAACAGCTTGGCCACGGACAGGCACCGGTCATTCGGCCCCATGTCCAGCACACCCTTGCCGTATGCCTCGGCGACCATCCGGATGCTGGAATGCCGGTGCATAGCGGCTTTCGGCAACCCGGTGGTGCCCGAGGTGTACAGCCAGAGGGCCGGTGAGTCCTGCCAGGTGTCGTACGGCCTGGCCGGGATGTCTCCCTCAAGGTCCAGCCACTGCTGGACGCGCACACCCCGGCGAACGGTGAACGGCACCTCGCCGTCCAGCAGGACATCGGTCACTTCGGGCGCCGCCGCCACGGCTGCCTGTGCTGCCTCGGCGAACTCGGTCGACACCGACAAGACCCTGGCCCGCGAGTCGGCAAGGACCTTACCCAGCTCGGCGCCGGTGAACATGGTCGACGTCGGGACCGGGACCGCCCCGATGTACATCGCACCCAGGATACCTGCCAGCAGCTGGATGTCGTCGGCCATGCAGAGCATCACGCGCTCCTCCGGCCGGACACCGATCGAGCGGAACGCGGCGGCGCTGCGCTTCACTTCCTCGGACAGCTCGCGGTACGTCAGGGTGCCCGAGCGCGCCACGACCGCGAGGCGCTCGCCGCGACCGGCCTTGACGTGCCTGTCCACCAGGTACTCCGCAGCGTTGAACGGCATACTGCTCGGCTTTACTGTTGATACAGCAGCTGGCAAAGCAGTCATGGTCGCCCGTCCTTCTAGTGGAAGTACACGTACTCGTAGTCGAACGGCTTGCCGTTGATCCCGTTGGTCGGCGGCGCGACCCAGCTGGCGATCTTGCCCCGCTCGTACACCGGGTGCATCAACGACCGGACGAACGCGAGGTCCTCGTTGGTCGGCAGCCAGTTCTTGCTGCCTTTCTGCCAGGTGGCCTCGTCCACGATCGACCCGTCGGGGGTGATGTGGAACCCGGCGTGCATGCCGACGTTGCGGTTGAACCCGACGTGCGGCAAGGCGAACCGGTACTCCAAGTCGGCGTCGGCCAGGATCTTGTTCCACCGCTTGATCCCGCTCTGGCAGTCCGAGATGTACTCGCCACGCAGGTCGAGGTTGAGCGCCAGCAGCGCCGAGAGCTCCTCGGTGGTCCACGTGCCGTCGGCGTTCGGCCGGTCCAGCGGCACACCGTGCTCGGTGAGCTGGTGATCGTCCTTGCGGCGCTCCTCCATCCACCGGCCCTTGAGCCCGGCGGTGAAGTAGTTGGCCGCGTTGGTGGACGTCTCGCTGCCGAACAGGTCCAGCGACACCGTGTAGTGGAAGTTGATGTACTTCTGGATGATGTCCAGCGGGATGCCGCCGTGCTTGCCGATGTCGAGGGTGTCGTGCTCGCGGATCAGCTGGGCGCTGCGCGCCACCACGCGGTCGACACCGGTGGTGCCGACGAACATGTGGTGCGCCTCCTCCTTCAGCATGAACTCGCACGTGCGCGACAGCGGGTCGAAGGCGCTCTCCTTCAACGTACCGAGCTGGTACTTGCCATCCCGGTCGGTGAAGTACGTGAACATGTAGAACGCCAGCCAGTCCGCAGTCTCCTCGTTGAACGCACCGAGGATACGCGGCGAGTCCGGACTTCCGGAATTGCGGACCAGCAACGCTTCCGCCTCTTCCCGGCCCTCTCTGCCGAAGTAGGCGTGCAGCAAGTAAACCATCGCCCACAGGTGCCTGCCCTCCTCCACGTTGACCTGGAAGAGGTTGCGCAGGTCGTACAGGCTTGGCGCGGTCAGCCCGAGCAGCTTCTGCTGTTCCACCGACGCGGGTTCGGTGTCGCCCTGGATCACGATCAGCCGCTGCAGGTCCGCGCGGTACTCACCGGGAACCTGTTGCCAGACCGGCTGTCCTTTGTGCTCACCGAACGCGATCCGCCGGTCCGGCTTGGGTTCGGCGAGGAAGATGCCCCACCGGTAGTCCGGCACGTTCACGTGGTCGAAGTGCGCCCAGCCGTCCCTGCCGACGCTGACCGCGGTGCGCAGGTAGACACCGTGGGTCTCCAACGCGGGACCCATCTCGCCCCACCAGTTCATGAACTTCGGCTGCCAGCCCTCCAACGCACGCTGCAGACGGCGGTCGGACGACAGATCGACGTTGTTGGGGATCTTGTCCTCGTAGTTGATCGAGGTGGTCATCTCAGACTCGTTTCCTGTCGAAGATCGCCTTCTGGCCGGTGCCGTAGCGGCGGAGCGCGCCTTCGTCGCCGGACGCGTTCGGCCGGTTGAAGATCCAGTTCTGCCAGGCCGACAGCCTGCCGAAGATCTTGGTCTCGATCGTCTCTGGACCGGTGAACCGCAGGTTGGCCTCAAGGCCGGTGCACGCGTCCGGGGACAGCGACGCCCGGCTCTCGATGGCGATCCGGATCTCGTCCTCCCAGTCGATGTCGTCCGGGATGTCGGTGACCAGGCCGAGCTCGTTGGCCTCCGCAGGGGTGAGCGGCCGATCGGTCTCCTTGCGCAGCCACTCGATGTGGTCCGGGTGGCCGTAGAACCGTGACTCCAGCCGGGAGATTCCGTTGCCCATCGGGAAAAGCCCGAAGTTGGCCTCGGTGAGCCGCAGCTGCGCCCTGAGCGGGCTGTCCTCGTCGTCGATCGGCGGACCGTCCAACATGTACTGGCGGTCGGCCGCGAAGGCGAGCTCGGCGAGCATCCCGGTGAAGCAGCTGCCCGGCTCGATCAGCGCGATCAGGCTCCGGCTGGTGACATCCAGCCGTTTGAGGGTGCGTTTGTAGTAGCGCAGGATCTCGTCGGCCAGCCAGTGGTCCTGGTTGCCGATCAGCAGCTTCTCGTAGGAGTCGACCGTGTCGGCGTCACCCTCGGTCTTGATGATCCACGTACCGAGCGTGCTCTGGTTGGTGCGCAGCCGCAGGATCAGGTCATCCAGTTCACGGGTGACCGCCAGCGGCCAGAAGGAAGCGTCCAGTTCGGACAACCCCAGATCGGGCGACCCGGGCGGCGCTGGTACCCGCGGGGCCCGGACAGTGATGGTCACCGAGGAGGTGGTGGCGTCGAAGTCCGCGGTGACGTGCTCGTAGCCAATCCCGTCCGCGCTGATCTCCCTGTTGAGCGGGGCGAGCTCGACGCCTTTCGCGTCCTTCGGCCGGTTCGACCTGGCTGCCAGTTCGGCCGCACGGGCGCGCGTGGTCTCCTCGAACTGGCGCGGCGCGGCGAGCTCGTCCACCAGGCGCCATTCGAGCGCGGTCTTGCCTTTCACCCCGTCGGGCCGGGTGGAGAAGACATCCGCCAGGTCTTTTCGGACCTTGCGTTTGTCCACCACCCTCGTCAGCCCGCCTGTCCCCGGCAGTACGCCGAGCAGCGGCACCTCCGGCAGCGACACCGCCGAGGAATTGTCGTCGACCAGCAGGATGTGTTCGCACGCCAGCGCCAGCTCGTACCCTCCGCCCGCGCAGGAGCCGTTGACCGCGGCCAGGTAGGTCTGCCCGGCGGAGTCCTCCATGGCATTGCGGGTCTCGTTGGTGAACTTGCAGAAGTTGACCTTCCACTCGTGCGCCGACGCGGCCAGCATCCGGATGTTCGCGCCCGCGCAGAACACCTTGTCCTTCCCACTGGTCACGATGACCGTACGGACCTCGGGATGCTCGAAGCGCAGGCGTTGCGTGGCGTCGTAGAGCTCGATGTCCACGCCGAGGTCGTAGGAGTTGAGCTTCAACTCGTAGCCGGGCACGATGCCGCCGGCCTCGTCGACGTCGAGGACCAGCCAGGCGATGTCCCCTTCGGTACGCATCTTCCAGTGCCGATAGCTGCCCGGGTGCGCATCGAAGGACACGTCCATGTCGCCTCCTCGGCTATGACCGTACCGCACCATTTTCTACAGAACTCAACCTAGTCGTCAATATTATGTAGAAAGATTTGCCACGATCTCGAGAGTGAAGGCCAGCCTGCGCCCGGTCAGTCCCCTCATCTTGGTGATGCCGAACTCGTAGCGGTCGACTACGCACGTGGCCGTGACACGTAGTCCTTCTCCTCCCACGGTAGTGATGTGTAAGTCGACAGGCCGGGTCTGACCGCAGACGGTCAACTGACCGTGCAGAACCCAGCCGTTGCCGGTGTTCTCCATTCCCGTCGACGTGAAGACGATGTCCGGGTGCCGTGCCACGTCCAGGTACTGCTGACAGACTGTCGTGTCTCGCACGGGGTTGCGCGTGTCGATACTGTCCGCCGCGATCGTCGCGCGCGCCGCGGACTCGTCAAGGGAATCGGCTACATAGATGTAGCCCTCGCGTAGTTGGAAGGTGCCGCGGACCTTGCCGAGGCCGAATACGTGCCGGGTGGTGAACTCGATCTTGGATCGGGTGTGGTCGATCCGGTAGTCGCCGACGACAGGAGTGTGGTGTGTGATGCCGCGATTTGTCATGCGACGAGCCTGGCGCCGGATGGCGCTCTGGCACATCGACCACGAGTCTGCCCCCATGTGAACTTTGGTCGGTGTCCCCCCATTGCCGCACGTCCTACGCTCGGTGACGTGGATCTCTGCGCCCGACACATCACCCTGGTCACCATTCTGCTCGGGGTGTGCACGGTGGCGACCGGGTACGGCGAGTACGCGTCCGGTTCTCTTGTCGCCCTCGACATCCCGATCGGGATCATCGCGTGTGCGTTGGTGCCATTGCTGTTCCGCTGGCCCGTCGGTTCCGCGCTCGTGCTCGCCGTGCTCGCGGCCATATCCCCAACGGCCACCCCGCCGTCGACCATAGGCACGCTGCAGGTCGCGTCGGGGCGGCGATTCCCTGTCGCCCTGGGGGTTGCTGCCTTCGGTATCGCCGCGCACGCGCTGAGGTTCATCTGGCATCCGATGCCAGGCCTGTCCTTCACGTGGTGGCTGGTGCTGGTGGTGGTCACCCACCTCGGGTTGCTGGGCTGGGGCGCGTTGGCCCAGGCACGTCGGCAGGTCATCGAGTCGCTGCGGGACCGAGCCGAGCGCGCGGAAGCCGAACAAGGCAGGCGCGTTCTCGAAGCACGAGCGGCGGAACGCACCCGGATCGCACGCGAGATGCACGACGTCCTTGCCCACCGATTGTCCCTACTGGCCACGTACGCGGGAGCGCTGGAGTACCGGCCGGATCTCGCTCCCGAGAAGCTGTCCCACGCCGCTGGTGTCATCCGATCGGGCGTACATCAGGCTCTGAACGAGCTTCGGGACGTGATCGCGGTGTTACGTGATACATCGTCGCCCGAGAACACGGACCGCCCTGTGCCCGTGTTGGACGACTTACCCGTACTGGTCGAGGAATCCCGCGCGGTCGGCACGCCGGTCGACGTCCATGGCGACGTCACCGCGGTCCCCGGCACAACCAGCCGCACGGCGTATCGAGTGCTGCAGGAAGCCTTGACCAATGCGCGCAAACACGCACCGGGCCAACCGGTGAAGATCGACATCAACGGCACCCCAGGACAGAACTTGATCATCGAAGTGACCAACCCCTTGTGCCACAGGGACGCGCCCGCGTTCCCCGGCACAGGCACCGGCCTCATCGGCTTGACCGAACGCGTGCGGCTCGCGGGCGGCAAGCTTGACCATCAACTGACAGCACGGGAATTCCGGCTGCACGCACTACTGCCGTGGCCCGCATGATCCGCGTGCTCATCGTCGACGACGACGCCGTGGTCCGCACCGGACTCACCATGATGCTCGACGGTTTCGAAGACATTTCCGTCGTCGCCGAAGCCGCCGACGGCGTCGACGTGCCTCGCGCGCTGGACGCTCACCCGGTTGACGTCGTGCTGATGGACATCCGGATGCCGAAAGTGAACGGAATCGTTGCCACACACCATGTCCGCGCCCGGCCCAACCCACCCGAAGTGATCGTGCTGACCACGTTCGACACCGACGACAACGTCCTCAGAGCCCTCCGAGCAGGCGCGAGCGGCTTCCTGCTCAAGGATGCGCTGCCGTCAGCCATCATCAACGCCGTCGTGCGCGTGGCGGCAGGCGAGCCGATCCTGTCGCCTCACATCACGCGCCGCCTGATGGACCGCGCCGCCACCTCAGCGGAGACCTACACCAAGGCCCGCACGACGCTGGCCAACCTCAGCCCACGCGAACACGAAGTCGCAGTCGCCGTCGGCCAAGGCAAAACCAACGCCGAAATCGGCGCCGAGCTCAACGTCAGCATCCCGACAGTGAAGGCGCATGTCACCCGGATCCTCACCAAACTGGACCTCGGCAACCGGACCCAGATCGCGCTACTCGCCCACGACGCCGGCCTGTGCTGAGGATGATCAACTAGGGGGACGGTTGCTGCGGGCGGTGGACCGGCGTGACTGCCCAGGTCGCCGAAACCCGGCCCTTGCCAGCGTTCCACGTCCGGTGTGCCGTGCGCGCTGGCACGTCGATCACATCTCCTTCCGTGGACACGCGAGCCGGCTTACCGCCGAGTTCGACGGTCGGAGTCGCTGAACATCCGTTGCCTGCTCCGAGCAGGTCTTCCGGTAGGAAAGCCGATGTGTTGGAGCGGGTGCATGTACTGAATCCGCGCCAACACATAAGGC
Source organism: Kibdelosporangium aridum (assembly GCF_900176515.1). GTDB lineage: Bacteria > Actinomycetota > Actinomycetes > Mycobacteriales > Pseudonocardiaceae > Kibdelosporangium > Kibdelosporangium aridum. The sequence goes on along the minus strand of NZ_FWXV01000001.1, from coordinate 904,579 downwards.
TGCGAAGACTTGCCTTCAGCCCTGCGGTGCTTCCTGCAGTGCGCGGACCTCGACCCTGCTTCGCAGCGCACGCGAGGCCTGCTTGGCCCATTCGATCGCGACGTCGTCGTTTTCGGCCTCGATGATCCAGAAGCCGCCGAGGTACTCCTTGGCCTCGACGAACGGGCCTGGTGTGAGTACGGGGCTGTCACCGGAGTAGTCCACCGTGGTCGCGCTCGACGGCGGGTGCAGACCGCCAGCGGACACGAACGCGCCCGCCTCCTGAACGGCGGTGTTGAACGCATCGACTGCGGCCATTATCTCCTGCAGCTCCGCGGGGTCCATGCTTTCCATCGTCGGCTCCTCGGCGGAGTCGTGCGGGAGGCTCAGGAAATACTTCGTCATTGTCGTCTCCTCGTCGTACGGCCGACGGCCGCTGCCTGGATGCCGGAAACGCTAGGCGGGGCTCACCGCTGACGTATCAGTCATCGTGACTGGTGTCCGGGAAACCGACGACCGGCGTCGGCCACTAGACGAGGTCGGCCAGCTCGGCGCGACCGGTGACGCCGAGTTTCGGATACGCCTTGTAGAGGTGGTAGCCGACGGTCCGTGGGCTGAGGAAGAGCTGTGCGGCAATCTCCTTGTTCGTGTGACCGGTGGCGGCCAGCCGTACGACCTGCAGCTCCTGCGGGGTCAACAGGGTGAGCGGGCCGCTGCGCCGAGGCTCATCGCCCCGCTCGCCGAAGGCGGCCAGCTCGCCGCGCGCACGCTCGGCCCAGAGCTCCGCGCCGAGGTCCTCGAACGCGGACACCGCCGCCGCAAGATGGGCGCGGGCCTCGGTACGGCGGCGCTGGCGGCGCAGCCACTCGCCGTAGACCAGCTGGGTACGGGCACGCTCATAGGGGCCGCCGTGCCGCTCCTGGACCCGCAGCGCCTCGGCGTACAGCGCGTCGGCGTCGCCGTCATCGGCCAGCAAGGCCCGGCAGCGCAGTACGAGCCCGGTGGCGACCGGGCGGTCGACGTGCTCAGCCCAGTGCTGGAACTCTGCCAGTGGTCCGTGGGCACGATCCGGCTTGCCGCTGCGCACAGCAGCCTCCACCAGATCCGGCACCGCCCGGACCAGGAGGTCGCGGCTCGCAGGTCCCCGGGACACTCTCTCGAGCCGGTCGAATGCTTCCCCGAACCGCCGGGCGGAAAGGTCGAGCATGCCGAGACCCCAGTCCGCGATCTCCGCATTGACTTGGTGCCGGGCTCGGGCTCGTGGGAACACCTCCTCGGCAAGAGCTCGGCAGCGTGGCTCGTCACCCGACACGGCGTGCAACCACACCTCCACCGACCGGTGTGCCAGGCGCTCGGTCGTGTTCCCGAGTTCGGCGCTCACGGATGCGCCTTCCGCCACACACGCGCGGGCGTCCGCGAACTCACCGCGGAACAGCCGCGCCACGGCGAGCACGTTCAGGGTGTACGGGACCCACCCCAACGCCCCGGTAGCCCGCACCTCGGCCAGCATGTCCTCGGTCCCGGCGATGACGCCGTCGTCGTCCGCGATCATGAGCCCGCCGAACCCGGCCGTGATGCGATGCATCAGGTCGTTCCCGCCGCTGCGTGTGGCGGTGTAGAGATCGCGCATCGGGCCGACGGCCAGCTCCGGGCGTCCGGCGAAGAGCTCCACCCACCCGAGAAGGGCGGCGACAACCGGTGCCCAGTGCTCCGGCGGGGTGAACCCGCGCATCAGATCCGCCGCACGCTGCAGCAGGTCGTGCGCCGCTCCGTGCCGGGCGGCGTGCGCAGCCTCGAAGAACGTGAGCGCGGCGCGCTCTGGATCGGTGTCGCGCACCAACGCGGCGGCCTCGATCGTCAGCTCCGCATCGGCCCGCGGGGACGTGCGTTCGTACTCCACAGCGCCACGCGTGTAGATGGCGTCGGCCCGGATGCCGGGGTCGGTGGTGAGCGAGAGCGCTTCGGCCGCCAGCCGGGCGGCGCGGTCGGCCTTGCCGGCATCGAACGCGGCCTGGCTGGCCCGGGCGATACGCCGGGCCTTCAGTTCCCGGTCGGCGCTGAGTCGACCGGCGCGGTCGTAGGCAGCGGACACCGCCATCGCGCCGCCTCGGTGCCAGGCCCGCTCCGCCGCACCTTCGAGTTCGGCGGCCACCGCCTCGTCGGGGGTGGTGGTGGCAGCAGCGAGGTGCCACGCCCGGCGGTCCGCATCGGCCTCCGCACCCAGCGCATCGGCGTACGCGCGATGTACCTCGATCCGCCGGTGCAGCGGCGCGTCCTGGTAGGCGGCTGCTCGTACCAGAGGGTGGCGGAACGTGATCCGGCTGTCGATCCGGAGCAGCCGGTCGCGTTCGGCGGGCGCCAGGTCGCCGGGGGCGCCACCGAGGGCTTCGATCACGTGGAGGATCGTCGCGAGCGGCGCCGCCGTGTCAGCCGCCGCCGCCAGCAGCGCGCGTTGGGTGGGTTCGGGAAGCTCGACGATCTGGCGGCGGAATGCCTCCTGCACGCGGCGGGTCACCGGCAGCGGGCCGACCTGCTCGGCCGGGTCGGACTCGTCGACATCGCGTGCCGCGAGCCGCGACGACCCGAGCTCGATGATCGCCAGGGGATTGCCGCCGGACTCTGCGAGGACCCGGGTCCGCACCGGTTCGATGAGTTCCGGTGCGTGGTCGTCCAGCAGTCGGGCGGCATCGGGCGCGGCGAGGCCGGGCAGATCCACGACGTCGACGCCTGCGATTTCGAACGCCACCGACGTCTCGCGCACCGCGAACAGCATCGCGATCGGGTCGGCCACGAAGCGGCGGGCCGCGAACAACAGCGCCTCCACGGAACCCTGGTCGAGCCATTGCAGGTCATCGACCACGCACAGCAGAGGGGCATCCTCGGCCAGATCGGCGAGCAACGACAGGGTGCCTGCGGAGATCAGGAACCGATTGGCTTCGTCTCCCTCGGCTAGGCCGAAAGCGCACCGCAGTGCCGTGGCCTGGGGAGTGGGCAGGGCGTCCAACCGATCCAAGCGTGGAAACAGCAGTTGGTGCAGACCGCCATACGCCAGCTCGGAGTCGGACTCGACCCCTGCTCCGCGGACCACGCGCATGTTGCCCTCGGCTTCGGCGATCGACACAGCGTGGTCGAGAAGGACCGATTTCCCGATGCCCGCTGCGCCCCGCAGCACCAGCACGCCGCTGCGCGCGTCGCGCGCATTTGTCAGCAGGCGTTGAATCCGCGCTAGCTCGACGCCCCTTCCCACCAGCGACATGCGGTCACCCTAGATGGGCGGTGCGAACTCGGTCCCTGCGCCAGGTCCAGGATGAACCCGGCAGGGGACCTCAAGCCTTCGATCGCGACATCGCTCAGAACAGGGTCGCGGGCTCAACCGGCTCGGGCTCGGGCAGTGGGTCGAGGCCGGGCACGAGCTTTCGCACGTCGTCGTGGAATCGGCGGGCGAGCGCGGGCGCGTCGTCGTTGTCGGGGGTGTGCAGGAAAACCGTCGGCGACCGGCCCTCGCGCAGCCAGCCGGCGACCACCGCGGTCCAGGGCCGCCACCCCTCGACCGTCTCCTCGATCGAGTCCCGGCCCAGGTAGCGGACAATCGGCCGGTTGGTCAGTGCCCGTGTCCGCCGCGGCAGCCGTGGCTTCTTGACCCAGGCGTCCTGTTCAGCTTCGCTGGTCGGCGGGCTCTGGAAGAAGACCGTGGTGTCGAAGGGCAACCATTCGGTGTCCGCGTCAGTGAGAGTCCCCTCCAGCAACGCCGTCGAGCCGGCGTCGGTGAAGAACCCGGGGTGACGCACCTCCACGGCGCGCCGGCGGTCGGCGGGAAGCCTGCGCAGGAAGCGGCCGAGGGCGTCGACGTCCGCAGGGCCGAACGAGCCGGGCAACTGGGTCCACAGGACCGCCCGCTCGCCAAGGGGTTCGACCGCTTCCAGGAACGCCCGCATCTCGGCCTCGACACCGACCAACCGGCGCTCGTGCGTGACGACCTTGGGCAGCTTGACCACGAACCGGAAATCGGGATCGGTCTGCTGCGCCCAAGTCGCGACGGTGGTCCGGGCTGGGGTCGCGTAGAAAGTGGTGTTGCCCTCGACCGCGTTGCACCAGCCGGCATAGGCGCGCAGACGCTCCTTGGCCGGCAGCGACTGCGGCAGGAATCGCCCAGGCCACGCCTTGTGGGTCCACATCGCGCAGCCGACATGAAGACGTGCCACTCCACCAACTCCCATCGATCGTGAGTGAAGATAGCCTGAACGGCGGTAGCCGAACATCCGCCCTTGCCGCTGATCGAGCTTGTACGTAGTCCCAGACCCTGACGAGCCAACTCCGGGTGGCACTCCGGGCGTTGCCTGATGTTTCGGTCGCACGGGCCGGGCACAGTCGCGGCATGCGAAAACCTCGTGCCATGGTCGTTGCCGCAGCCGCCGCGCTGTGTGTGCCCGCGCTATTCATTCCTACAGCTGCTGCGGCCGCAGGAGATCTGTCGCTTCCGGCGCCCACAGGACACAACGCTGTCGGGCGGGCGACGCTCGCCCTCACCGACCGGACCCGGACGGATCCCTGGGTGCCCGAGGCTGGGCCGCGACAGCTCATGGTCACCATGTACTTTCCGGCGGTGCGTGGCACTGGCAGCCAGGCGCCGTACATGGATGTGGCTGAGGCAAGCGCACTCGTCGATCACTACGAGATCCGCGCGCAGCTCCCGCCCGAAAAGCTGGCCAGGGCCAGGACCTGGTCGCGCACCGACGCACGTCCGCTGCCTGGCAAGCGCCCGCTCGTCCTGCTCTCCCCCGGCTACACGGTCTCCCGCTACTCCCTCACAGCCCTGGCCGAGGACCTCGCGTCCCGCGGTTACATCACCGCGGCCGTCGACCATGCCTTCGAGTCGGTCGCTGCGAAGTTCCCTGGCGGAGTGCTTCCCTGCACGGCCTGCGAGCTGCCCGACAAGATCGGCCACGGCCCCATCGCGCTCAACCGGGCCACCGACCTGTCCTTCGTACTCAACGAGCTGCGCCACCACCCGCTGATCGATCAGCGCCACATCGCCGTCGTGGGCCACTCCATGGGTGGGGACGCCGCGGCCACCGTGATGCGCGCTGACTCCCGCGTCGACGCTGGGATCAACATGGACGGGCCGATGCTGCCGCCCGATCCGCTGAACCGCCCGTTCCTCCTGTTCGGCGGCCCTGAGCTGCATGACCCCGGCCATGCCAAGGACACCTCCTGGGACGCGGTGTGGCCACACATGTCCGGCTGGAAGCGCTGGCTGCACGCTCCCGATGCCGACCACTTCTCCTTCACGGACCTGAACCTGCTGATCCAGCAGGCCGGCATCGACCCGCCGACGCCATTGGACCCGGCCAGGGGGATCAGCTTGACCCGTACCTATGCCGCCGCGTTCGTCGACCAGCACCTGCGGGGCATCCCGCAGCGAGTGCTCAGCGGCCCCACGGCCGAGTTCCCCGAGATCAAGTTCCACAATCTGCGATAGCGTCGAAGCCGGAGCGAACACGATCACTGGGGAACGAATGATCACCATCGACGCACTGGCACCAGCCGACCGCCCGGGATGGGAGCGGCTGTTCGCGGGCTACAACGCCTTCTACGGACGCGAGACGATGCCGCCGGGTTTCTACGACAACGCGTGGGCGGAGTTCCAGTCCGGTGAACGGATGCACGCGTTGGGCGCGAAGCTCGACGGGGACCTCGTCGGCATCGTGCACTTCTTCGTCCACCCGAGCACTACCTCAGCGGACGTGTGCTACCTGCAGGACCTGTTCACGTCACCGGAAGCGCGCGGGAAAGGCGTTGCCCGCCAGCTGATCGCCGCGGTCAAGGACTGGGCGACCGGCCAGGGATGCGGACAGCTTTACTGGCACACCAAGCAGGACAACCACACCGCGCGTCTGCTCTACGACAAGGTCGCGGAGAACCGCGGCTTCATCCAGTACTCGATTCCACTCGAGCCGTGATCAGCACGACGTCGGAGCTCCACCGCACGCCTGACGATGTCTCGAGCGGACGGAGCGCCGACGTCACCGCGGCGCGGACTTCCGTTGTGTCACTGACGCAAGCCTGGTCCAACGCGTAACGCACCGGCCCCCACTTGAGGATGAAATCCGTCGCGTCGGCGGCGTTTTCGCCAACCACAGAAACGGTTTCCCGGGTTTGCACGGCAATGGCATCGAACCCCGCTTCGGCGAAGATCTTCCTGGCATACGAAGGATCTGCCAGTGAAGCGGGGTTCGGGCTGGTGTCGCCCGATTCGCGGGCCGGCCGCGGGACGAACTGCGACAACGCCTTGAACGCGACCATGCTGTCGCTGTCCGGTTTGAGTGCACCGCCCGCGATGAAGGCGACGCGCCCAGTGGGGCGCAGCGCGCGGCGGATGTTGCTGAACGCGGCCACCGGGTCGTCGAAGTACATGATTCCGCCACGGCTGATCGCCACGTCGAACTCGTTGTCCGGAATGGGATACGTCTGGGCATCCCCGTGGATGTAGGTGATGTTCGCCAGGTCCGACGAGGCAGCGCGGGCTTGGGCGAGCATCGGCCCGGACAGGTCGATTCCAGTGGCATGCGCGGCCAAGCCGGCGGCGATGCGAGTCGTTTGGCCTGCCCCGCATCCGACGTCCAATACCCGGTCGGTCGCGGTGAGCGCCGCGGCCGGGAACAGGTGCTCGTTCAGATCCGCGATCATCGCGTCGTACCGCGCGTGATGAGAGGCCCAGTGCTCGCCTTCGTAGCCGTTCCACGCCTTCGCTTGGTGTTCGTTCGCCATCAGACCCCCATCTGTATCGCAACTTGAAGTTGCGATAGCGTGGCAGACGATCGCCATCTAACGCAACCGGGAGTTGCAATGGAAGTCATCGGCCGAGGTGAGAAGGTGCGGACCGCGGTACTTGCGGCCACCCTGACCGAGCTCACCGAGAAGGGCTACGCCGGACTGACCGTCGACGAGATCGCGCGCCGGACCGGCGTGCACAAAACCACGATCTACCGGCGGTGGGGCGACCTGCGGACGCTGGTCCTCGACGCGATGACCGAGAACGCCACGATGGACATCCCCATCCCGGACACCGGCGAGATCGAACAGGACCTGCGCAGGCTCGCGGAATCGTTCGTCGACTGGATAACCAGCACGACCGGCCGCGCGATCGTCGCCGTCCTGCTGTCGGACGCGGCCGGCCTCCCCGAGATCGCCGACATCCCCAGGAAGCTGTACGAGGACGGCCCTCGGCGCGTCGCACCCATGATCGCCGCCGCAGTCGACCGGGGCGAACTGCCAGCCGACATCGATCCGGCGGGGCTGGTGAAGACCCTGCTCGCACCGATCTTCTTCGACCTGGTCATCACCGGTGTCGCGGTGGATGAGAAGACCGCGGCGCACGCTGCGGCCGTCGCTCTCGTGGCGGCACGGGAAGGTCTGCTGAAAGCTGTATGAAAGGTGGCGGCGGCACCCTCGTCCCAGTCGATCAGAACCAGGGAGCCGCAGTGCCTACGCCACCGCTTGGCCGGTTGTACGAGGTCAGTGGCCGGATGCTGGCGTTGCACAAGGACGGCGCCGGCGGGCCACCGGTGGTGTTCCTGCCCGGCGCGACCTTGGTCGGCTTGGACTACCTCAACGTCCACCGGCGGGTCAGCCAGTTCACCACCAGCGTGATCTATGACCGCGCGGGTACCGGCTGGAGCGACGCGGTCCGTCTGCCGCGCAACGCCACGGAACCGACCCTTGAGCTACGGACCCTGCTGAAGGCCGCCGAGGTCCGTGGGCCGTACATCTTCGTCGCGCATTCGCTTGGCGGGGTCTACGCACGCCGCTACTCGCAGCTTTTCCCTGACGAGGTCGCGGGTTTGCTCCTTCTCGATGTCCTGCACGAAGACTGGGACACCTACCTGCCCGAAGGGTCGCACCTGGCCGGCGTCCCCGAGCAGGACAGGCATCCGGACTTCGCCCCGGAACTGCTCGACTTCCTGCGAGACGTGCTCCGCCAGCGGCTCGTCGACTGGCCTCCGCGGGTGCGCGACCTGCTCATCGAGAAGCACCTGTCCGACGAGTGGTTCAAGATCGGCGCGACCGAGCGCAGCAACCTCGCGCAGCTCGCCGAGGAGATGCGTGGTCAGGGCGACTTCCCGGACGTTCCGTTGATCGTGATGTCCGCGCTTGGTGCCGACCCGGGACAGGAGCTGTTCGTCACCGAGGAGCAGGTCCAGCAGATCAACGACGGCAAGATGGCGCTCGACGACGCCATCGCCCGGTCAGTTCCACAGGGCGAGCACCGCGTTGTCCAAGCGTCGCAAAGCACGGTCACGATCGACGCCGCGGACGAGGTGGTGACGGCGATCCGCGACCTCGTTGAGCAGAGCCGTACCGTCTGCGCTGGGAACCGCTGCTCAGCGCCTTGAGCTGAGTAACGCCGCAACGGCTGACCGCAGCTCGTCATCCTCCAGCGCCGCGTACTGCTCGACGGCGTCGAGATACGCCGGTTTGTCCACGCGCTCGGCCAGTTCGCGGACCCGATGCGGTGCCATGGTCGGCTGGAAGCCACGGAGGTAACGACACCGTTCGGCCAATGCGATCATCCGGGGCGCGCGCTCAGGGTTGGCGGCGGCCAGCGCGACGAGCAACGCACCGATCACCTGGATGGTCCGGATAACCGGGGACGACGAGGTCGATCGCTCGGTCAGCAACTGGGCCAGGGTGTCCGGCAGACCTGCGGCCAGGTCAGCGACCAGGCCGAGTCTGCCGTGCTGCGCGTGCGCCACCACCGCGACGGCACGGCACTCCAGCACCCACAACTCCAGCCCTGGCGTGGTGGCGAGGAAGCCCTCCCCGCGCCGGCTGCCGAGCTGCTCGATCACGTGCCGCCATCGCCGCAGCCCAGTGTCGATGTCGCCACGGGCGAGCGCTATCTCCGCGCGCAGTCCCGGTCCGGGCAGCAGTTCCCCGGCGAAGTCGTCGACCCCGTTCAGCGCGGTGAGCGCCAGCCAACGCTCGGCCTCGTCGATCTCGTCGAGGCCGAGGCTGATCGCGACCATGGCCCAGCGAATCTGGGCGACGTGCCACGTGGATCCCATCTCCTGGAAGACCGGCAAAGTCTCGCGCATGTACGCCTTCGCCTGCGTCAACTGGCCGCTGTGGAAGTAACTGCTGGCAGCCAATGACAGCGCGGTGACGTGCAACCAGGGGTGGTCGGCCGCGGAGAACGACTCGATCGCGCGGTTCGCCGACGCGAGCACACGGACCGGATCGCTCACGGACCCGTTCCCGTAGCCGAACAGGATGTTGGCGAACCCGGCGATGTACGGATCGGGATCGGTGCACAGCTTCTCCAGTTCGCTGCGCTCGGTGCCCCAGAACTCAGGCGTGGCCGCCAGTACCTTCGCCCACGCTCGGACCAAGTTGTCAGCTGGGGCGCCGACTGACACCCTGCGCAGGGTGTACAGCGAACGTCCTGCGCGCGCACCCTTGGTGGCGAACGAGCCGAGGACGCACAACCCGGAAGCCGCCAACAGGACGTCGACGAATTCCGGCTCGGGCTGGTAATGCGACAACAGCCACGCTGTCTCATCGGTCAGCGCGGTCACTCGCTGATAGCTGGACTCGACCGTCCACAACGCGGCGAGCACAGCAGTTGTCGCGGCGACTGTCGGAGCGTCACCGCGTGTGACGCCTAGGCGCATCGCGTGCACCAGGTTGTCCTGTTCGGCCCGGATGATCTCGACGGCTGTCACGGGGTCGGCGTGGAACGGCAATTGGTAGTGTGCGCTGCCGAAGTCCTTGGCCCAGGCCAGGAAGGACGTGGTGACTGCCGGATCACGGCGCAGCGCACCGAACTCACGGACCGTCTCCAGCATCACGAACCGAGTGCCCGCCTTGGTTTCCCGTACCTTGAGCAGTGAATGGGCCACCAGCTGCTCGATCACGTCGTGCGAGCCGAGCACGTGCCGCGCCGCGGCCGCGGTGAACCCGCCAGGAAACACCGACAGGACCGGCAATGCCGTCTGTCCAGCCGGGTCCAGCAGCTGCCAGCTCCACTCGACGACCGCCTCCAGCGTGTGGTGCCGTTGTGGCAAGTCACGCGCTCCCCCGCGCAGCAACGTGAACCGATCGGCCAGCCGCCGCGCGATCTCCTCGACCGACATGACACGCACCCGCGCCGCAGCCAGTTCCAGAGCGAGTGGCAGGCCGTCGAGCTTGTGACACAACTGTTCCACGACGGCAGCGGGCAGCGTCACATCATGACGCGCGGCGCGTGCCCGCTGCGTGAACAGCTCGACAGCGGTCGGCAAATCCAGTTCCGGCAACGGATACACAGCTTCCGAGGACAACCCGAGCGGCGCGCGGCTGGTGGTCAGGACTCGAACGTCCTCGGTCTGCGTCACCACCGCGTGCACCAGGTCGGCCACCTCGTCCAGGACATGCTCGCAGTTGTCGAGAACCAGCAACGCGCGACTGCTGTCGAGGGTCTGCACCACGTCGAGCGTGTCCAATGTGGATTGGACTTCGGCGACGACTCCTTCGGTGATGCCCGCGAGCGGCACGAAATACACGACTCGCTGCTCGGCATGTCTGCTCACCACGTGCGCGAGCCGGGTCTTGCCCAAGCCGCCTGTGCCGACGATCGACGTCACTCGCGACGCGCTCAACAGCTTCGACACCGCGGTCACATCGTCATCCCTGCCCAGCAGTGGATTCGGATCGTGGAGTACGCCGTGCCGGACAGCCGGTGCCTGCGCTTGCAGCAAGTGCTGGTGCATCTTGCGCAGGGCGTGGCCGGGTTCGGTGCCCAGCTCGTCGCGCAGTGAACGGCGGTAGTCCTCGTACCGCCCGACCGCTGCGGAGGGGCCGATGACTGCGTCCTCGCAACGCAACAGTTCCAGCAGGAGTTCCTCGTCGCGTGGATGGCCGGCGACAAGCTCGGTCAACGGTGACAGGGCTTCGGCGTGACGGCCGAGACGAGCCAGCGACAACGCCCGCACCCGAACGAGCGATTGGTACGTCTGCGTTCGCTCGGCCCGCAGCACGGACAGCGGGTCGTCGGCTAACTCGGCCGGCGGCGGCTCGTCCCAGAAAGCCAGTCCCGCCTTGGCATCGCTCAGGGCGGCGGCGTGATCACCGTTCCGCGAGTGGTGAGCCGCCGCTGCTGCGCTGAGCACGACAGCCGAGGCGTCCACCTCAGTCTCGGGCAACGCCAGCCGGTAGCCCGTCGAAGTGTTGACGATGACGTCCGACCCCAGCTGTGCCCGTGCCCGCGACACCAGGACTTGGACCGCGTTGATCGGATTCTCCGGCCGCTTGTCCCGCCACAGGCCGTCGACCAGCCTGACGATCCCGCATCCGGTCTTCAGATCACCGGCAAGCATGGCGACCAGGCCGATCAACCGTGCGCCACTGAGCGATCTGCCCCGGAACTCCACCCGGGACAGCAGGACCAGGTCAGTCACCGCGCCTCCAACAGGGCCAGCGCGGCCGGGCGCAACTCGACCGTCCGCAAGGTGGCATACCGCGCGACTGCCTCTTCGTATGCCTCCAGGTCCACGCTCTCGGGCAGTTGACGCACGCGCGGGACGGACATCGTCGGCTGAAACCCACCCAGGTAATGGAATCGCTGGGCCAACGCCACTATCCGGGCTGCGTCGTGGCCGTCCACATGGGCCAAAGCGATGAGCATCACGCCGACGAGGGCGTGATCCACAACGTATGGCGAAGGCGCGGTGGCCGGGTTTTTCAGCAACGTCATCAGCTTGCCCGGCAACGCCTCGACTATGTCGGCCACCAGGTCAAGCCTGCCGTGCTGAGCGTGCGCCACGACGGTGATGGCTTCGTGTTCCAGGACCCACGGTTCCAAGCCTGGCGTTTCGACCTTGAAGGTCCGGGACTGGCGGTTGCGCATCTGGTCCACCGCACGCCGCCACTGCCGCAGCCCCGCGTCGATCTCACCGCGGGCCAGTGCGATCTCCGCGCGGGCACCTGCATCGGGTAGCAGCTCGTTCACCACGTCGTCCGCCTTGTTGAGCGCGGTCAGCGCCAGCCACCGTTCGGCTTCGTCGATCTCGCCGAGGTGCAGGTTGACCTGGACCATCCCCCACCGGATCTGAGCGACGTCAGACCAAGCGGCAAGCCCTTCCAGCAACGGCAACGCCATCTGCATGTAGGCCCGTGACTTGGCAGGCAAACCCGCCTGGAAGCACATCCCCGCGGCGATGCCGAGCGCGCCGAGTTGCAACCATGGCGAATCGGTCGTGGAAAGCACCTTGATCGCCCGGTCCACCGCCGTGACCGCGGCGTCGAGGTTGTTCAAGGCTCGGTACACGTAGCTGGCGACCCCGTTGGCGAATCCCGCCACGTACGGATTCACGTCCTCGCACAACGTTTTCAGCGCGGCCTGGTTGTCGCTCCAGTACTCCGGCGCCGCGGCGAACACCAGCGCCGCGGCTCGCAGCGGACTGTCACCCACCGGCTGCGGCGGCGGCAGCCTGCGCAGCGTGAGCAATCCGCGCGAGGGCTGGGGGCCTTCCACTGCGAACACGTTCGACGTGCACAGTACGACAGCCGCCCTGGTGACTTCGACGTAGTCGGGCTCCGGGGCATAGTGCGAAAGAATCCACGCTGTTTCCTTGGTCAGCGTGTACATCCGCGGATAGTTCGACTCGACCGTCCACAGTGCCGCGAGCACGCCTGTCGTCGCCGCGACGGTAGGCCCGTCGTCTGTGGCAAGACCGATGCGCAGCGCGTGCATCAAGTTGTCCTGCTCGGCCCGGATGTGATCAGCCGCGACGAAGGGATCCGCACGGAACAACGACTCGTAGTAGGTGCGCCCGAAGTGCCGTGTCCACGCCAGAAAACCGGCGAGGGCGTCAGGCCCGCGCCGCGCCGCACCGAACTCGCGGACGGTCTCCAGCATCCGCAAACGCGTTCCCGACCTGGTCTCGCTGACCTTGAGCAGCGAATGGTCCACCAGGTGCTCGAGCACGTCGTCCGACCCCAGCAGATGTGCTGCGGCCTGAGCGGTGAACCCGCCGGGAAACACCGACAGCACGGGCAACGCCGCCTGCCCTGCCGGGTCGAGCAGCTGCCAGCTCCACTCGACCACGGACTGCAGAGTCTGGTGCCGTTCGGGCGAGTCCCGAGCTGCCCCGCGCAGCAACGCGAACCGGTCGGTCAGCCGGTCGAGGATCTCCTCGACCGACATCACCCGCACCCGTGCCGCCGCCAGTTCCAGCGCAAGCGGAAGGCAATCGAGCTTGCGGCACAGTCGTTCCACTGCCTCATCCGGCACGCTGACGCCCGAGCGGGCAGCATTTGCGCGCTGCCGGAACAGCTCGACAGCGACGGGCAAGTCCAGTTCTGGCAACAGATAGACGGCCTCGGACGACAGACCGAGCGGCGCACGACTGGTCGTCAGCACACGCACGTCCTCGTTGCGCGAGATCAGCCTCCGCACCAGGTCCGCGACTTCGTCAAGCACATGCTCACAGTTGTCAAGGACCAGCAACGCGCCGCCGAGCACCGCGGCGAGGTCGGTGGTCTCCACTGCGGACTCGACCGCGGCCTCGACACCTTCGGTGAGCCCGACGAGCGGGACGAAATACACCGCGCGGTGCTCGGCGTGCCTGCTGACGACGTGCGCGAGTCTGGTCTTTCCCAATCCGCCAGGCCCGACGATGGATGTCACCCGCGCGGTCCGCAGCAGCGCGGTCACTGCCGCGATGTCGTCATCCCTGCCCAGCAAAGGGTTCGAGTCGTACAGCACTCCATATCGGACAGTGGGCGGCCGTCCGTGCAACAACTGCTCGTACATGGCCACCAACGCGGGGCCAGGGTCGGTGCCCAGCTCGTCCCGCAATGACCGCCGGTACTTCTCATACCGTGTCAAAGCCGCAGCCGCGCCGATCGTGGCATGCTCGCAGCGCAGCAGTTCCAGGAGTAGTTCTTCATCGCGAGGGGACTGAGCCACCAAGGCCGTCAGGTCCGGGAGGGCTGCGGCGTGCCGGCCCAGCCGGGACAGCGTCAGCGCACGAACCCGGACAAGCGAGTGGTACGTCAACGCCCGCTCAGCCCGGAGCGCGGTCAACGGATCGTGGGCCGATTCGACGGCAGGCGGCTCGTCCCACAACGCCAAGCCTGCCTCCGCATGCGCGAGTGCGGCCACGTGATCGCCTGTCCGCGATTCCCGGCTGGCCGCGGACGCGCTGAGCAACACCGCGGAAGAGTCGACCTGGTTCTCGGCGAGCGCGAGCCGGTAGCCCGTCGAGGTGCTGACGATGACCTCCGAGCCGAGCAGTGCCCGGGCGCGGGACACGAGGACCTGCACCGCGTTCGCGGGGTGTTCCGGCTGCTTGTCCGGCCACAGCCCTTCGACCAGCCTGCCGATCCCGCAACCAGTGCGCAGGTCGCCCGCGAGCAGGGCGAGCAGACCGATCAGCCGTGCGCCCTTGATCTGCCGGCCACGGAAGGCCACGCTCGACAGCAGGATCAAGTCGGTCATTGGCAAAGCCTAACCATTACGTACAGTCATCGATCTGACCTCGGACGGTGTCATCCCGCGTAGCCGTTTGAACGCCGCGCTCAGTGCGAAGGCGTTGCCGTATCCGACTTTCCTGGCGATCGCGGCGACTGTGGAGTCCGTGTCACGCAAGAGGTCGGCCGCGAGGGCGATCCGCCAGCTGGTCAGATACGCCATCGGCGGTTCGCCGACCGCCGCGGTGAACCTGCGGGCCAGCGCCGCCCGTGACGTGCCGATCTTGACCGCGAGGCTCACGACGGTCCACGGATGGGCCGGATCCTCGTGCATCAGCCGGAGCGCGTCGCTCACGATCGGATCCGCGGTCCGGTACCAGGCCGGAGCGTCGTGCTCGTCGAACCACGCGCGCAGGCTCGATACGAGCAACAGGTCCAGCATCCGGTCGAGTACCACCCGCTGCCCTTGCCTGGCCAGCGCCATCTCGGCGGTGACCAGGTCGAGCAGCGGGTTCGGCGCCCGCACCACGGTCACCGGCGGGAGCGCGTCGAGCAGGCGCTCGCTGATCGGGCCTTGATACGCGCCGCTCAGCAGCAACGCCGGGCCTTCAGGGAACCTGCACGCCTCGACATTCGATTCGGTGATGCAGTAGTCGTCGCTTTTGACCAGGTACTGCGGCGGCGTGCCCGGATCGTCGGCGATCGTGTACGGCCCTTTGATGATCGCGATCTCGCCCGTGCCCAACGCGACGGGCTGATCGCTGATCACCCACGCCTGCCCGCTCAACATCGCCGCCAGGGTCAACTGCACGCCCAGTTCGAACCGCAAGGACCACGGCGGTTTCATCGACGTCTGGTTGAACAGCGCCCCACGTGCTCGTACGCCGTCCAGCAAGTCCGCGAGCATGTCCACGTGATCAAGGTTAGACGCTCACGTATCGCAGCGAGCGTTTCGGCCATGGCTCGTCTCACCGATCATGGATTGACTGACGGCATGAATCCGATATTGGTGCTCGGCGGGACAGGCAAGGTCGGCAGCCGAGTCGTCGCCAGGCTCACCCAGCAGGCAACAGACGTCCGAATCGGTGCCCGCCGCACCGGCTTCGACTGGCTCGACCAGTCGACGTGGGACCCGGCGCTGGCCGGCGTGCGCGCCGTGTTCGTCGTTCCCCTTGATGGCGCGACGTTGACGGGCGAGTTCGTGACCAAGGCCGTCGAGGCGGGCGTCGAGCGGGTTGTGTTGTTGTCCGGCCGGGGCGTTGATGTCCCCGGTTACGGCAGAGACGACAACACCACCGGGTTGACGCATGTACTGGGCGAGAAAGCCGTGCGGGAGCTGGACATCGCGTGGACCATCCTGCGGCCGGGCTGGTTCGCCCAGAACTTCAGCGAAGGCTTCTTCGCCCCGGCCGTGCAGGCGGGCGAACTCCGGCTGCCCGCTGGGGACGGCGCGGTGACGTTCGTCGACGCGGAGGACATCGCGGACGTCGCCGTGGCCGCACTGACCGAGGAGAAGCACGCAGGCGAAACGTACGAATTATCCGGGCCGCGGGCACTGACGATGGCCGAGGCGATGGACGCGATCTCAGTGGCGAGTGGCCGGGAGGTTCGTTATGTCCCGCTCACGCCAGAGCAGTTCATCGCCGAGTGTGTCCAGGACGGCTGGTCGCAGCAGGACGCGGCCGACTTCGCCGACGTGGTCGGCGCGGTCAGGCGTGGCCTCGACGCGCACGTGTCCGACGGAGTCCAACGCGCACTGGGCCGCGAAGCCCGGGACTTCGCCACGTTCGCGAGCAATACGGTGTGGTCTGCCGTCCCGTCCCCTTGGCGGGACGGCAGACCTTCCACATGACCGGACGTGAAGCAGTGTTCGCCGTCCCGCCCCGACTCGGGACGGCGAACCTCGGGGTCAGACGTTCACGCTGACGTACTGCTTGCCGGTCGTGGTCTCGACGATCACCGCGGTGACGTCCTCGGCGGGGATCAACGCCGAACCGTCCAATGTGGTGCCGTCAGCCTTTTCCTTCGGCGGCACTACCCAACTGCCCGCTGACTCGTGTGTGCCGTCCTTGCTGACGACGATCAGCCGGCATTGCTCCCCCGCGGGGATCCCGCTGACGGCCGCGTTGATCCTGCTCCAGCCGGCGGCCGGCGTGATCCGCGCGGTGATCCGCGCACCGGTCGCGCTGTCCGTGGCGCTGGCGAATCGCACGCCAGGCGGCTGGGTCGTTGTCGGCGTCGGCGTCGGGTCCGCCCTTTGCTCTGTGGTGGAAGTGGATTGACCGAGTACGACGCCTCCACCGACGAGCACGGCGGCGGCTACGACAGCGGCGGCGACGGTCAGTAAGCGGGTACGGCGCTGGGTGGACGACGATTCGTTCCGCATCTGGCGCAGCGTCCGCTGCAGGACCAGGTCCGCGTCCTCCGGGTATCCCTCGAGCAGTGCCTCCGGCGGCACTTCGCCGAGGATGTCCTGCAACTCCCGCAATGTGTCCACCTCCCTACCGCACTCCTCGCATCCGGCGATGTGCTGTTCCACTTCGGCGGCCTGCTCCGGCGTCAGTTCGCCGGCCACAAAGGCGTCGATGTCCACGTGCTGCTGTTCGGACGCACTCATCAGGCCGCTCCTTCCATGCCGGTACCCCGTGCGGTGAACAAGTCACGTAACGCCCGTAGCGCGTAGTGCGAGCGTGACTTCACCGTTCCCGGTGGGATTCCTAGCGTTTCCGCGGTCTCGGTGACGCTCTGACCGCGGACGTAGATCTCGACGAGCACCGACCGGTGCACGTCCGGCAGCTGTTCGAGGGCGTCCAGCACGACCAGCGAGTTGACCACCTTGTCGGCGTGGTCCTTCTCGACCGGCCCGGTGGTCGGCGACTCGGCGACCTCCTTGGGCCGGGCGTTCTTGGCTCGCACCCCGTCCAAGACGAGGTTGCGCACCACAGTCAGCAGCCAGCCACGCACCGAGCCTTTGCCGTTGACCAGCGCCTCGGGGTGTTTCCACGCCCGGATCAGCGCCTCCTGCACGACATCCTCGGCCGTGGCCCGGTCATTGGTCAGCCGGGTCGCGTAGGCGAGCATCGCCCGGCCATGTTCCTCGAACAATGTCCGGACCAGTGCCTCATCTGCGACTTGGCGGTGACGAGTTCTCACCCCGCCCATCCGTTCACACCTCCACGGCCTTAAGTTCTCGACCAACACGCGTTTCGGATCGAAACGGCTCACCAGAATTTATGTGACGCGCGTCACATCCGCCCGTTGTGGGATTATCAGACGTGCCGTTACGGACCACGTTTATAACCACGCTCTGCGCCTTGGCCGCCGTCACGTCCGCTTGCAGTAGCGAGTCAGGCAATTCGGACTACATCGACATCAACCAAGTGTCCGTGCGGCAGCCCCAGCCGAACGTCGGCACGTGGCAGATCGATTGCGGCACCAACGAAAACGAGCACCGCAACGCGGACAACGTGGTCGCCCAGCCCAAGCTGCCCGCCGGCGCCCATCACGTGCACGACTACGTGGGAAATGTGTCCACGAACGCGTTCTCGACCAACGACACGCTTGAAGCGTCGGCGACAACTTGCCAGTTCGATGACAAATCCACGTATTACTGGCCAGTGCTCCGGCTGGTCGACGAACCAGGCCACGACGCGCACTCCCCCGGCGGCGGAATTCACGGCAATCACGGCCGGATCCTGCGGCCGCATTCCGTGGTGATCCAGTTCCGCGGCAACGCCGTGAGCAATGTCGTTGCCATGCCACGGTTTCTGCGCGCGATCACCGGAAATCCGGTTGCGGTGTCCCAGAACGGGGAGCACACCGCACGCGTCCAGTGGACCTGTTCGGGCGACCGGACCAGGGTCACCAACCGCTATCCGCGCTGCGGTGCGGGACAGCAAGTGGTTCGGATCTTCGACTTCCCGAGTTGCTGGGACGGCCTGCAGACCGACAGCGAGCTGCATCGCAGCCACCTCACGTTCCCGAACGGCGACGCGTGCCGTGTGGGTACTTTTCCCGTGCCACAGCTGCACATCGAGGTCTCATACGCGATCCCGCCTGGCGCACGCTACGCGATCGACTCGTTCCCGGAAGAGGGTCGTAAACCCCTCACCGACCACGCCATGTTCATCGGCGTACTGCCCGCACCGCTCATGGCGCGCGTGGTCGAGTGCGTCAACAGCCGCAGGACGTGCTGAAACACCAGGTTCAAGATTTTTTTGAACCTCGGCGAACCCATTT
Organism: Kibdelosporangium aridum; assembly: GCF_900176515.1. GTDB lineage: Bacteria > Actinomycetota > Actinomycetes > Mycobacteriales > Pseudonocardiaceae > Kibdelosporangium > Kibdelosporangium aridum. Next base: position 885,910 of record NZ_FWXV01000001.1, on the reverse strand, counting down.
GCGTGTCAGGCCAAAGCGGGTTGGCGACCGACCGCCGGCCCCTGGGCTCGCACTGGAGTGATTCCAATGGCGCGCAAGCAATCCATCGCCCTTGCCGCCCTAGTGGCGCTCGGCCTTACGGCATGCACCGAACAACAACCTGAGCAACAGGACGCCACCGGCTTGGCTGTCGAGGAGCAGGGCGCCGCGCAGAACAACGCGGGTTCCCAATCCCAAGCAGGCCCGTTGCTGTTGTTCGGCACGGCCAAGATGTACAACGTGCCACCCGACTCCACCGGTTGGGCCCAGTTGCAGGCGGGCAAAGCAGGAGCGTTGAACTCGGTGTTGGTCGACGCCAACGGGATGACGCTGTACCGCTTCGACAACGACACCGCAGACCCGCCGCAATCCAACTGCGACGGCGACTGCGCGGCGTCCTGGCCACCGGTGACCGTCGCCCACAACGGCCGGATCTTCCTGACCGGCGTGGAGAAATCCGACGTCGGCGTGGTCCGCAGGGCCGATGGGTTCCTGCAGGTGACCGTCGCGGGCTGGCCGGTCTACCGGCACGTCAACGACAAGAAACCGGGCGACACCAAGGGTCAGGGCGCCGGCCGGACGTGGTTCGGCATCACACCGACCGGCAAGAAAGCCGGAACCGGCACCACCCCGCCGAACCCGGTCGCGGGCGGCGCGACGCTGTTCGACGGCCCGAACTTCAGCGAGTCGTCGCAAGACGCCCGGGGCAAGGGATGCCAGAACCTGCCGCGGCCGAAGGTGACGTCCTCGGTGTCCGCCACCGGATGGGTCACGCTCTGGTCGGAGAAGGGCTGCACCGGCAGGTCGCTGGCAGTCAGCGGCAAGATCCCAGACCTGACCAAGACCCGCTTCGACGACACCGTCGCGTCGGTCTCGTTCGATTAAGGCGCGTCTGACGCGCCCTTAGTTCAGGGTGACCAGCGCGTGGATCGGGAAATGATCCGACGGGATCTGCTTGCCGGAGGCGAACGTGTTGATCGCCGCGTAGGTCGTGGTGGCACCCTTGGTGAGGATCCAGTCGATCCGGCTGCCACCCGGCCGGATCCCGCGATATCCGTGATACGTCGAGTACAACGGGGACAGCCGTTGCCGTGCCGAGACCCACGAGTCGGCGAACCCGCCTTCGGTCACCAGGACGTGGTAGCTGCGCGACCTTGTCGCCGGATCGTTGAAGTCCCCGATCAGCAGGACCGGCAGCCCCGGCGCGAACTGGGTGAGCCGTTCCCGGACCAGGTACGCGCTGCGGATGCTCGCATCCTCGGAGTGGTTGTCGAAGTGGGTGTTGACGGTGACGAACTCGCGGCCGGTGCGCAGGTCCGCGAACCGGGCCCACGTCACCATCCGCGGCACGACGTTGCCCCAGGACTTCGAGCCGGCCACTTCCGGCGTGTCGGACAGCCAGAAGTGGTTCGACGCCAACGCCTTCAACCGCTGGGAGTCGTAGAAGACGGCCGCGAACTCGTCCCGCATGCCACCTTCGCGGCCCACCCCGATCCATTCGTAGTGCGACGGCAGATCGCGGTCGATGTCCAGCAGTTGCGAGTACATGCCTTCCTGCGTGCCGAGAATGGTCGGCAGTTCACCGTTGAGCAGTTCGGCCATCACCGGACGGCGTTGCTCCCAGGAGTTCGGTTTCTTGTCCGACGCGAACCTCAGGTTGTACGACATGATGTGCAACCCGTCGGGTTGAGCGGGACCGATGATCGGTGACGGGTCGGCGTCGGCCGTCCTCATCAGCATCGCGAAGCTGATCCCCAGCGTCGCGACCAAGCCGATCACGCTCTTGCGGACCCTCCTGGACAATCCCCCACCGCCCCACCGGTCAGCCCTGCCGTTTGCATTCCGAATACAGCTTTTCGGCCACGGCGACAAGCTGTTTGCCCACCGGGCCGATCAGGTCTGGGTCCATCAGGTCGATGACGCGCCGCCGCACGCTGGCCAAATGGGTGGGATACGCCGACTCGAGCCGGGCCAGCCCCGCGGGGGTCAGAACGGCGTTGTACCCCCGGCCGTCCGTGCAGGTGCGCTGCTTGTCCACCAGGCCACGAGATTGCAGGTTGTCGACCACCCGGGTAATGCGGCTCGCGGACAACGCGGTTGCCGTCGCCAGGTCCGCCATGCGCAGCTGCCGGTTCTCCGCTTCGGACAGGTGCATGAGCACGGAGTAGTCAGTCAGCGACAGTCCGGTGTTGCGCAGTAGGTCGTCGTCAAGGCCACGGGGAAGCGAGACCATCAACCGCGCGAGCGCCCGCCACAAGGCTTCTTCTCGCGCGGACAACGGTTGATCGCTCATAACGGGGAGTATAGCGGTTTTTGGTAAGCGACCGCTTATATTAGGGGTTTGACCCCGTTCGCCGCGAACCGAACGAAGCCCTCGGGGTCGGGTTCGTCCGCCGTGGGTTGCAGGACAACCGTGTCCGCCCCCGCCTCGGCCAACCGGAGTACGGCGGCCGCGACGTCCTCCGCATTCCCCGCGACTCCCGCCTTGGCTCCTTCGTTGTCGGCCGCGATCCGCTCGGCCGCCCCTTCCCCTGTCGCAGTCAGGAGATAGACCACGATCTCGTGGGGGTCGGACTTGCCCGCGGCGGCTCGGCCCTCATCGATCAACTGGCGTGCCTTCGCCAGGATTTCCGGCGTTGTCGCGGCGGTGAGGATCGTTCCGTCCGCGATCTCGCCGCAGAGACGGATCGAGCGCGGCCCGGTCGCCCCCGCGTAGAGCGGAGGCACGCTCTGCGGCGGCCAATCCAGTGCGACGTCCTGGAGTTTCACGTAGCGGCCCTCGGTCGTCACCCGCTCGCCCGCGAGCAGCGAGCGCATCGCGACCGCGTACTCCCGCAGCAACGTCACCGGGGACTCGGCCCTCGCACCGACTTGCCCCATCCAGTCCTGCACGCCGTGGCCAAGGCCGATCAGCGCGCGGTCGGGAAACATCCGGTGCAGGGTCGCGGTCTCCATTGTGGCCAGTGCGACATTCCTGAGCGGCACCGGGAGCAGGCCGATACCGACCTTCAACCGCTCGGTCCAGGCGAGTGCGGCGGACGCGGTCGCGATGCCACCCTCGAGGAAGCAGTCCTCCCACACCCACAACTGCTCGAGTCCGGCTTCCTCGGCTGCTTCGACGACTCCGCGCAGCCGCTCAGGCGGAAGCTGGGGACGAAAAACCGCACCAAGAGTTGTCACAAGATCTTCATACACCATCGAACGGCGGCCGGTCCGGTTCACACGAAGCGCCTTCGGCCGGCAACCGCAGGTCGATCAGGTAATCGGCGCGGATCTTGTCGGTGCACGTGCCCACGATGGAATGCCCGTGTCCCTCCACCACAACCAGCCGCGCGTTGCCCATTGCCCGCTGTGCCTTGACTGCCATGGTCAACGGGGTCACTGGATCGAAGCGATTGTTGATGAGCAAAGCCGGGACGCCGGACTTCAGCCGCCAAGGCCCGGTGTACCGCTGCTTTGGCTGTGGCCACGTCGCGCACGGCTGCGCCATGTACAACCAGTGTCGTCCGTAGTGCGGCACGTTCGCGTCGGAAGCTCTCGCGAACAGCGGCCATAGTCCCGGCGCCTTCGGCAGATCGACGTCGGCGCAGGTGATGGCGATGAACGAGGACAGGAAGTCCAGCCGGAACCCGGCACCGCCAAGGATGGCGCCCGCGATCTGCGGATCGCCGTCGGGTCCGCGTTCGATGGCATCAAGGATCGCCGCCAACGCGGGCCATCCTTGTTGCGTGTCGTAAAGCATCGACACCTGGGCAGGAACGAGGTCCTGGTAGCGGACCTGCACGGCGGCATCGCCGCGACCGACCGTGATCGGGCCGTTCTTCAGCCGTGCCAGCAAGGAAGCGTTGCGCCCGCTGACATCCGGCCCAGCGAACGCACATGCGGGCTTACCCGCCTCGGTACACAGCCTGGCGAACTCCGCCCACACTCCGGCCGTGCCCTCGGCCCGCTCCCACAAGGCATTGAGCGTCGAGGTCGAGTAGCTCACCGGATCCATCATCGCGTTGAGCTGCAAAGCCCGTACCCGGTCACCGAAGAGTGCACCGTAGACTTCGCCGATGTAGCTCGCGTACGAGCCACCGGTGTAGGTCAGCTTCGCGTCACCGACCGCACGCCGCAACAGGTCCAGGTCTCGCGCGACGTCCACAGTGGTCAGATTGTTGACGAGATCCGCGCTGTGCCGGGCGCATCCGTCGGCGAAGGCCTTGCTCCCCTGCGTGGTCCTCTTCTCCTCGGCAGGTGTTGCGGGCGGCATCGGGATGGTGTCCCAGAAATGCGCCTGTTCCTCGGGCGAGGAGAAGCACTTCACCTGTCGGCTGCGCACGACACCGCGCTGGTCGAAGGTCACGACGTCGAACCGGCGGGCTATTTCCGCCGACGCGAGGCCGTCCTTGGCCGCGTCGATGCCCGATCCACCTGGACCGCCGACCGCGGTGAACAACGTCCCGATCCGATCGCCAGTGGCACGTTGGCGCAGCACGGCGATCCCCAGTGTGGCGCCGCGCGGCTTGGCGTAGTCCAGCGGGACGTCAGCGATCGCGCATTCGTACTGCTGGAGGCCTTCCTCGGTACATCGTGCCCAGTTCAACGCCGGGGTGGGCACGGCATCCGCTTGTGCGACAAGGCTGTTGTCAGCAGCCGCTGCCGGGACCGCTGTACCTGCGACGAGCAAGCCGGCCGTCAGAAGCTTGAGCATCATGCGCCCAAGAGTGGCGTGAATGCCAGCGTGCGCGCGTCCTACTTTTGACCGACATCCCAGGTGACCGGCAGTGCGTGCACACCGAAAATGACCATGTCGTCACGCACCGGCACCTCGTCCGGCGAGACGGCCATGGCCAGGTCGGGAAAACGCCTGAACAGGGCGGGAAACGCGACGCGCATCTCCACTCGTGCCAACTGCTGCCCCAGGCACTGGTGCACACCGTGTCCAAAAGCGACATGGCCGTGGGTGTCCCTGCGCAGGTCCAAAGCGTCTGGATCGGCGAACTTCGCGGTGTCCCGGTTGGCGCCCGGCAACGAGAGCATGACCGTCTCCCCCGCTTTGACCAGCACACCGTCGACCTCGACGTCCTCAAGGGCTGACCGTGCCGTGCCGGGAACCACTGGCAGATAACGGAGCAGTTCTTCAATCGCGTTGTCCACGGTCGCCGGGTCAGTGAGGACCGGGATTTGTGCGCGGTCGAGCAGCAGCGCGAAAGTCCCCAGCCCCAGCACGTTCGCGGTGGTGTCGAGGCCACCTCCGAGCAGCAGGAAGGCGATGTTGGTGACTTCCTCGTCGGTCAGGTCACTGTCGTGGATCAGGCCGCTGAGCAGGTCGTCGGTCGGCGACTTGCGCTTTTCCTTGACCAACGTCCCGAGATAAGCCGACACGGACATCACTGCCGCAGTGACGTCCTGTTTGGGCACGTCGGTCCTGGACATCGTCATGGCCTCCGCCATGAAGCGCTCCCGGTAGTCCAGCGGCGCACCGAGGAGTTCGCAGATCACCTGGGCCGGAATGGGCGCTGCGAAGGACTGTACGAGGTCAGCGACCGGGCCTTCGTCGGCCATTCGATCGAGGTACTGGCCGGTGACCTGTTCGATGTGCTCGGTCAGCTTGCGCATCCGGCGCACGGTGAACTGGCCGGTCAGATGCTTGCGGTACCGGGTGTGATCGGGCGGGTCCATTCCGATGAACATGCCGGGCCGGGCAGGTGGCGTGGTCGCCGCGCTGGAGAAGAACGTGCTGCGCAGCTCCTGGCGCGCGCTGAACCGAGGGTCGGCGAGGATCTCGCGGATCATCGACCGTTTGCTGATCAGCCAGCCCAGCGTGCCATCCGGATAGCGCAGCCGCGACACCGGCGCACGAACCTCCTTGGGCGGGTTGAACGGGCCGTCACTGGTGAGGGGGTACGTGATGGGTTCCATGAGAGCCATGGAACTACATCAAGTGTAAGTTTGCAATGAGAGCAAGATTATCCCTGGTGTAAGGTTCGCGCATGGATTCGCGGCGGGAGCGCAAGAAGCAGCAGACCAGGCGGCTGATCTCGGAGGCCGCGCTGAAGCTGTTCGCCGAGCAGGGCTACGAGCAGACCACCGTCGCGCAGATCGCCGCGGCCGCGGACGTGGCGACCAAGACGTTCTTCAACCACTTCCCGTCCAAAGAGGACGTGTTCTTCACCGACAACATCCACTACGGCAGCAAGATCCCGATCGAGGTGATCGCCACCCGCGGCCCGGACGAGACCATTCCGGACCTGCTGGCCAGGGCCTACGAGGCCGCGATCGGCACGTACCTGTCCGACGGGCCGGGCCTGGACGACCCGGACATGGTGGCGGCGTACATGTCGTTGATCAGGTCGGTGCCCGCGCTGCAGGCCAAGGCACTGCACAAGGCGCACGAGGTCCAGCGCGAGGTGGCCACCGCACTGCTCGCGGCCTACCCGGACGAGCTGGACCCGATCAGTGCCGCCGCGCTCGTCGGTTCCGTGGCCGGCGCCGCCCAGGCCGCGTCGCTGGCGGCGCTGGAACGCGGCGAGGGCCAGGAGAAGATGTGGGAGGCGATGCGACGCGCGATCGACATCGCCTTGCACGGCCTACCGAAGAGCTGAGTTGCGGCGCAGGATCGACACCGCCCAGACAGTCCGGTACCCGCGCCACTCCAGCTCCGCGGCGGGCGAGTAGTTGTGGAAGTCGACCGTCCAGCCGCCGTCTTCCTTTTGCTCGCCGGCCATGCGTTCCAGCTCGGCCGCGATCAGTTCGGGCTTGTACAGCCGCCGCGACGGGCGGTCGGGCAACGGCGAGAAGTCCAGCGGCCGCAGGGTTTCCCCTTCCTTGCCGCCGGCGACCGGCACCAGACCGTCGTCCGGGATGAACTGGCCCAGCTTGTCCAGCAACCCCTGTGCCTCGGAGTACATCGGGTGGGCCGCGTCGAGCATCTGGATGGCGAAGCACATCTCGATCGCGAAGGGCCGCTCGGTGATCGCGTCGATCGCCCGGAAGCAGTAGTCGACCGCCTTGCGCAGCCACGGATGCTCAGCAACGGCCGGATCATGTTCAGCGACGCGCAGGGCGACAGCCGTGACGAACGCCGTGCTCTGCAACGCAGCTTGGCTGGGGTCGACCTGCAACCAGAAGGGAGCACACCCAGCGGGATCGGCGACGGGCAGCGCGAACGGGACTCCGCCGTCCGGCAAGGAGATCCTCTCCAGCCAGTCGCAGAGTTCCACGGCTCGCGGGGTTGCGGTGCCGACCTCGGCGAACACCTCCATGGCGTGCAAGGCACCACCGGGCTGGCTTTCCGGCGCGCGCAGATCCGGCTCCAGACCCCAGCCGTACCCGCCGTCCGGGTTGCGATAGCCGTCGACCGCCGCGAGAACAGCGTTCGCATCGGTCGTACCCATCAGCAGCTCGAAGCGACGACGATCCAGCACCCGGGCATGGGTGGCCATGAAGGACGCGGCCTTGGCGATATCTGCAGTCATGTCCTCACCATCACATGCCCGTCTTGAACGAATCGGACCATGGGCCGTCCGGCGCCAACGTACGCAGCACGTGCACGATATCGACGGGTTCGATCCGCTCGGTCGTGCGGAGCAAGTCCGGCCATGTCCACCACCGGCTGCCGACGAGAGTCTCCACCTCGGTCTCGGTCAGCACGGGCGTGGTGGTGGCCTGATCAGCGGAGATGCGAGCGACGAAGAACTGCTCGACGTTGCGGAACCGCTTCCCGCGCCACAGCTGGTCTCGGCGCACCGGGATGCTCTGCGGCCCGATCCGTACGCCGAGAAAGCCTGTTTCCTCAAGCAGCTCACGGCGAGCGGCCTCGATGTAGCTCTCCCCTGGCTCGACGCCACCTCCGGTGGGTTCCCACAAGTAGGCCCCATTGACCGGGTCACGCCAGTGCAGCAACAGCAACCGGTCCTCGGGGTCGAGGCACAGCACCCGCACAGCTTCGCGATCGAGGACCTCCGGCGATGTCCGGTCGGTCAGGTCGCGGTCCAGCCAGTCATCGACGGCCTTCTTCAGATCCGCGGCCGACGTGAAGGCATGCCCCGTCATGCCGAGCCGCTGCGCCGCTTCGGTGTTCGCAGGCGTGTCGTCGACCACCATGCACCGCTCGGCCGGAACACCGGCGAGCCTTGCCACAGCGGCGAAAACACGCTCGTCCGGCTTGGTCACACCGAGGTCCGCCGACGCGACAGCGTGATCGAACCGGTCGACGATGCCGAGCGCGGCCAGGTCTCGGTGCAGACGGTCGGTCGCGTTGCTGATCAGGCAAATCGTCGTGTGTGGACGGACCGCGTCGACGATCGCCATGACCTCATCGTCGATGTACCCGATTTCCCCGAAGCATTCGGCGACGGCGGTGGCCACATCCGCGTCCGGGTACCGGGCTTGGAGCGTGCTCGCGATCCGGCTTTCCCATTCCTTTTGTGAAATGGCACCTGTGACGGCGGGCGTCAGCAACTCCGGCTCGAACGCGGTCGCCAGCAGAGAGCCTTCAGGCAGTCCAGCGTCACGCTCGCAGCGGACGGCGACGTCCGGGGCGCGGTGGCGTAGCACGCCGTCGAAATCGATCAACAACGCTCGAGTGATGGACACGATCCCCCTCAACAGTTGCGCGCGACAGGCGGCGCGTCCTTTCGAACTCGCCCTGGCACCATCCTAGGCCGACATGGCCTTCGGACTTGGGCGTGAACGTCGACCCAAGCCTGTCCCGGCAAGCGCGTGTTCATCCGTACCCACCGACAGTCCATTGTGGACTAAATACGACAAGATACAAAGTGCCTGAAAAAGCAAGTGTTTTGCTAAAGCAAAGACCTATGTGCGTGTAGTTTCCGAAGTTCGCTAGCGTCGGTGCCGATCCAACGAACCGAAGGATTTCCCTTGAGAATTCTGGTAACCGGCGCAACGGGCACGGTCGGCAGGCACGTCACAGACCAGCTCCTCACGGCGGGTGCGGAGGTCCGCGCTCTGACCAGGAACCCGGAAACCGCCGCACTCCCAAGCACCGTCGAACTCCACCGAGGCGACCTCGACTCCCCCACTGCGGAGATGTTCGAGGGCGTCGACAGGATGTACCTGCTCGCCATCGGCGAGCCGACCCTCGTCACCGACCTGGCCAAACAGGCTGGCGTGCAACGGATCGTGACGTTGACGTCAGCCGCGGAAGACGAGACCTACCAAGCGACCGAGCGAGCCGTCGAGAACTCGGGCCTGGAATGGACACACGTCCGGCCCGGCATGTTCGCGGCCAATCTCCTCGACTGGGCCGAGGACATCAAAACCACCAAGGTGGTCAAGGAGCCCTACCCCAACGCCCGGCAAACCCCGATCCACGAGCAGGACATCGCCGCCGTGGCCGCGACGGCGCTGCTCTTCGACGGCCACAATGGACAGACCTACACCCTTTCCGGCCCGGAGTCGCTGACCAAGAAGGAACAAGCCGAAGCCATCGGGGACGCCATCGGCCTGCAGATCGGCTTCCAGGAGCTGACTGCCGACGAGTGGCGGGCGACGTCCGGCGTGCCCGACTTCGTCGCGGACTGGCTGCTCGACATCTGGCACCAGGCCACCGAGAACCCAGAACCCGTGCTGTCGACGGTCGAAGACGTCCTCGGCCGGCCGGCGCGCACCGTCAGGGAATGGGCAGCAGACCACGTGGGGGACTTCCGATGACCATCCTCATCACCGGCGGGACCGGCAACATCGGCCGTTGTGTGGCGAAGCTCCTGGCCGACCACCACCCGCGCGTCATGACGCGTAAGCCGACAAGCAAGCTCGACGTGTACGGCGACTTCGAACGTCCGGACACCTGGGCCGACGTCCTCAAAGGAGTCACAAGCGTCTACCTCTTCCCCTTCGCCGACGCCAAATTCGTGAGCGCCGCACACGAGGCGGGTGTCCGGAGGTTCGTGGTGCACTCCGCCGCAGCCGCCGCGTTCGCCATCACGGACGACGGCACGGCCCTCGCCGAGCACCTCATTGACGAACGGGATGGCCATCGAGCTGTCGAAGCGATGGTCGAGGCCACCGGTGCCGAATGGACGCACCTCCGCCCCGGCTTGCTCGCGGCCAACGCGCTGGCCTGGGCGGATCAGATCCGGGCAACGGGAGTCGTCAAGGAGCCGTACCCGGACACGGGCTATCCGTGGGTTCACGAGGCCGACGTGGCCGAACTGGCCGTCGAGGCACTGCTCACCGACGAGCACGTCAGCGCCGCGTACACGCTCACCGGCCCGGCCAACGTCTCGCAGATCGACCAGGTCAGGGCGATCAGCGCGGCCATCGGCAGGGAGATCCGGTTCGAGGAGCTCTCGCCCGACCAGATCTCGCCCGAGGAGTACCCGCCATGGCTGCTCGAGCTGCTGGCCGGCACCGACGTGCTCAAGCCGACCGATACTTTCGAGCGGCTCACCGGCCGCGAGCCACGCACATTCGCTCAGTGGGCGCTCGATCACGCGGCCGATTTCCGCTGATGGCACGAACTCGTCACGAGGGGCCCGAATTCACCGTGCCCCGTATCGTGGAGCCATGATCGAGCTGCTTCGTTCCAATGATCCCGTTCTGATGTCGTTCGCCGCTTCCGTGCTCAAGGACGCGGGAATCAACCACAGCCTCACCGACGGCCACATGAGTGTGATCGACGGGTCGATCGGCGCGCTCCAGCAGCGAATCCTCGTCGAGGACGACCAGCGGGACGAAGCTGAGCGGCTGCTGACCGAAGCGGGCGTGCAGCTCACGTCGTAGCGCCTGCGGCGTGACGGCTATCGGTGGTGAGCGTCGCGGACACGGCGGTCGTGGCTGCCGTCTGCAGGATGAGGCAGCCACGACAACGCCGACTGCTCGCTGTCGAAGACATCCAGGACCTGGTCCAGCCCGGCGACCGTGAGCACGCGCTGAGCGAGGGACCCGCCGTGGGCGACGCGCAGCGCCTGTTTGCGGCGACGTGCCTCTTCGTTGGCCTGCAGCAGCACGTGCAGCGCCGCAGAGCCGAGGAACGTCACCTTGGACAGGTTCACGAGCACCACCGGCGTTGGCAACTCCAGCGCGTGCGCCAGCGCCTCGGCGAAGTCTTCTTCGCTCGCCAGGTCGATCTCACCGGCGACGTGCAGGACGACGACGTCGGTGTCTTGCTCGACGTGCCAGTTGAGCAGGCCGTTCTCCGACACCGCTGAGGTCCCTTCATAGGGGTGTTGCCTCGGATGACCTCAACAGTAGTCCCTCGGACACCGCCGTGTCAGTCATCCTCCGGTTACAGCGGACTACTGCGTGTCACCACCGGGCGGCGCCCACCCTCCGGCCCTGTCCCATGTAGACAGTCCATGGCCGCCGCCCGTCGGGCTCACTGCTGTCCGAGCAGGGTGAGCATCTGCTGGATCTGGCCGCTGCGGGACTTCACGATCCGGTCGGCCAGTTCCTTCACCGGCTGGCTGGCCCCCTCCTTGACCTCACGCTGGGCCATTTCCACCGCGGCACCCTGGTGCCCGGTGAACAGGTTGAGGAACTTGCTTTCGAACTCGGCGCCGGACGAACGGGCCAGCTCGGCGATCACCTCGGGGTTGGTTGCGGGCAGTCCACCGTGGTTGACGTGCACGTCCGCGTTCGGGTCGACCGTCGTCGGCTTGCCCCACTGCTGCAGCCACCCGGTCATGTTCTTGGCTTCGTCGGCCTGGGTCAGCTCGATGGCGCTGACCAAGTCCTTGATCTCCGGCCTGCCCGCGTTCGTGGCGGCCAGCCGCACCATCTGCATGCCCTGCTCGTGGTGCGGGATCATCATCTGCAAGAACATCACGTCGACGTCGTTGAAGTCGCCCGTGGACGCTGATTTCGTGCCGGCATCGACGGGCGCCTGCGCGGGCGGCACGGCCGGGGACGCGGAACCCGGATCGGACGAGCTGCACGCGGCGCCAGCCATCAGGGTCACTGTGGCGGCGATGGCTAGGTAGAAGCGCTTCACTTGAGAGGTTCTCCTGATCAGGGGCCCGCGCCCGGGCTACGGAGCGCGGGCCGCCAAAGGGACTACGGGGTCAGAGCTTCTTCCACAGCGCAGGCGTGGCAGGCGGTTCCCAGCCCGGCAACGACGTGTGGCGCTGGATGATGCGATACCGCGCACCTTGGAACGTGACCTCGGCACCCGCCAGGTAAGCGGTGTTCGGCTTCCACTCGGCACCATTCGCTGGCGGCGCCTGGGTGCTGGTGGTCGGCTTCGTCGGCTGGGTCGTCGGCTGGCTGGTGGTCGGCTTCGGCGTGGTCGGCTGCGTCGTTGGCGGAGTCGTTGGTGGGGTCGTTGGTGGGGTCGTGCCACCACCGCCACCGATCTGAAGGTCGACGCACGAGTAGAAGGCGTTCGGCGTGTCGGCGATGTTCCACACTGCCAACAACTTCTGCCTGCCGGTCGCGCCACCGAGGTCGACCGAGTGCGTGACGGTCGGCGCGGGCTGCCTGCCCGCGCCGGCGATGTCGGCGATCTTGCGGCCGTTGAGGTAGTACTCATAGTTCGTGGTGGCGTGCCGCGCGGTGAAGGTCCACGTGAAGTTGACCGAACCACCGACGGACGAGGCGCGCCACGGCTTGCTGTCGTCGTCGAGTTCGGCGAACCGGCCGACGCCACCGCTGCAGCTGGTCAGCCCTTTGGGGCCTTCGACGCTCTGCGGCTCGAACTTGATGTCACCGCAGGACACGGTGCCTGCCGCGCACTGGGCCTGCCTGCTGCCCGGGGACGAGACATAGCCGTGCGCACTGGCCTGCCCGAACGGCACGACGACGAGCAAAGCGGGGGCGAGTCCGGCCGCGGCCGCGGTCACGGACAATTTGCGTTTCAGGGACATGGAAAAACACCTCGCAGAGCAGCGAACATGTGGTACTGACGGCGGCAGCTCGCGCCGTGCTGCCCCTGAACCAAGATCGAATGATTGGTCTAGACCATATAAACCGTTGCGGTACCCGTCAAGCGGCGGCACGTGCCGTCCACTGTGGTCACCTCCGGGTTGACAGTTCTTGCCTTATCGATGAGTACGAGGCATAAGCGCAGACGGTTCAGCTATGCGCGCACCGAATATCGCGATCAACGACCAGCGGCCGACCTGGCGGTTCGCCGCGATGAAATGGTTTACACCAGTCAAGACCCACTGCGCGCCAACGGGTTGGCGGCACTTGGTTCAAGTCCCGATCCCAGCAAGGCCGCCACCGCGAGTGTGCTCCCGGCCACAACCACGGGCACCACACCTCCCGAGTGGACGGCCGGAATTCTGGGTAAATCTGTTATGGACTGTGCCGGAGAATGGGATTGATGCTGTCGTCGGATCATAATCCTGAATACATGGGGAATTGTCCGGAATCAGGTCGAGCAACGTATTGCTCCATCCGTCGGCTTTTCTTATGCGGCGACGGGGCTACCCTGCGTGCAGGGCCCGCTACCGGAATGGTTTGCATTCGAAAGGTGCCTCATGATCAGTACGTTGCTTGCCCTTGTTGTGGCGTTATCCGTCAATGCGCCGACGGTGACGGCCGCGGACGATGTCCCGGTCGGGCGGGTCACCGTGGATGTCGTGACCGCCAACGGCTCCGGCTGCCCGGCCGGGACCACCGAGGTGGCGGTCGCCGACGACAATTCCGAGTTCATCCTCATCCACCGCAGTTACGTCGCCAGGGTCGGTGTCGGCGCGGACCCGACCGACATCAGGAAGAATTGCCAGCTCAGCCTGGATGTCCGGGTTCCGGGCGGATTCACGTTCGGCATCGTGCGCGCGGACTACTCCGGCCGGATCAACCTCGCCGCGGGCGCACAGGCGTGGCAGAGCGCGAACTACTACTTCCAAGGCAATTCGAGCACAGCGCGGCGTGTGCACCAGTTCAACGGCCCGATGCGCGACGAGTGGGCCACCACGGACATGACCGATCCCGGCTCGGTCGTGTTCGCGCCGTGCGGTGACCACCGCTACCTCAACATCAACACCGCGCTGCGGGTGAGCGCGGGAACGTCCAACCCCCAGGTCACATCGAGCTGGATCTCGATGGACTCGCCCGACCGCAATCCCAACAACCGCTACCGGTTCATCTGGAAGCGCTGCTGAGCGGACCTCCAGCAGGGGCCGCCGTCCGCCCTCGCACGGCGGCCCGTCCGCATCAGTATGATGATTGGGCCACAATGGCTTGGGTATCCCAGTGTCGACATTTTCCTTGGCAGACACTGGGAGGACCGTTGTCTCAAACAGCCAGTCCGCAACCGGTTACCGGCGCCCGGGTGTGCGCCATCATTTCCTTCGTCCTGTCCGCTATCGCGATACTCTTCCTTCCCATCGTGTTCGGACTCGCGGCGATCGCACTCGCCATCGTCGCTTACGCGACAGGTGACAAAGTGCTTGGTAAATGGGCCATACCGGTCTCGGTGGTGGCGACCGTACTGGGGTTCGTGCTCGGGTATCTCGCCGTGAGCTGACCCGCCCAGTAGCAGGAAAACCCCCTTCCTTTGCCGGGAAGGGGGTTTCGCACGTGAGGGAAGACCATCAGTCCTAAGGCAAGCTTGTCATGTCGGGAGCCGATGAAGCGGGTCTACGCTTGATCGTTACTGGCCCCGCCGCCTGCTGCCCGGCCAGCTCACCCGCCTTGCGAAAGGTCTCCCGATGCGAAGATGCCGGCCTGTGGCGCTGGTCGGAGCGATTCTCGTCGTTTTCCCGCTGACAGCCACAATAGCACCTGCCCAAGAAGGATGCTCGACGATCGCCATCCGCACCCTGGATGGCAGTTGCAACAACCTGACCAACCCGGTCTGGGGGCGTACCAACACTCCCTACACCAGGGTGGCGCCGGCGAACTACGCCGACGGGATCGCACGTCCCGTCGGCGGGCCGGAACCACGCGCCGTCAGCAACCGGGTTTTCAGCGACGTGGCGCAGAATCTGTTCTCCGAAAGCAGAGTCACCCAATGGGGATTCGCATGGGGACAGTTCATGGACCACACTTTCGGCCTGCGTCAGGAAGCGGGCGGGGAGAACGCGCCGATCCGGTTCAACGGCAACGATCCGCTCGAGCAGTTCACCAACGACCTCGGCTCCATTGGCTTCGTGCGCACCCCGGCTGCGCCCGGAACCGGAGCGGGCACTGTAGTCCGCCAGCAGATCAACACGGTCTCCAGCTACATCGACGGGTTCTCGGTCTACAGTGGAACGTCGCAGCGGCTCGAGTGGCTACGGGAAGGCCCAGTCGACGGCACCATGGCCAACAACGGTGTCAGGCTCCTGCTGGACAACGGTTTGCTGCCACGTCGTGACGCACGCGGCAACATCAGCACCGCACCGCCGATGGACGCGGCCGGGCACCTGCGGCCCAACCCTGGGCGTGCGATGGTCGCCGGTGACGTCCGAGCGAACGAGAACTGGGGACTGACCGCGACGCACACACTGTTCGCGTTGGAGCACAACAGGATCGTCAACCGGCTGCCCAACACGTTGTCGCAGCAGGAGAAGTTCGAGATCGCCCGCCGGGTGGTCGGCGCGGAGCAGCAGTACATCACGTACAACGAGTTCCTGCCGGCTGTGGGCGTCACGCTGTCGCCCTACCGCGGCTACAACCGCAACGTGAACTCCGCACTGTCCAATGAGTTCGCGGTGGTCGGTTATCGCGCGCACAGCATGATCCACGGTGAACTCGAACCGATTGCCCCGGCGGATCAGTACACCGAGCAGCAGCTCGCCGAGTTCGAGGCGGCGGGGATCGAGGTTGAGCACGAAGGTGACGAGATCGCCCTCGTCGTTCCGCTGAACATCGCGTTCTTCAACCCGGACCTGATGGCAGAAGTCGGCATCGGCCCGGTGCTCAAGGGCCTTGGCGGCGAAGCGCAGTACAAGAACGACGAGCAGATCGACAACCAGCTGCGCAGTGTGCTGTTCCAGATCCCGGTGCCCGGCAACCCGGACTGCCTTGACGGGCCCGAACTGCCCAAGTGCTTCCGTGGCGTCAGCGACCTCGGCGCGATCGACATCGCCCGGGGCCGTGACCACGGGCTGCCGCTGTACAACGATCTGCGGCGGGCATACGGCCTGGCGCCCAAGACCAGCTTCACCGCGATCACGGGCGAATCGACCAGCCAGTTCCCGCGTGACCCGGAAATCGACCCGGCCAACCCGAACAACGACCCGGACATCATGGACTTCACCAGGCTGTCCGACATCCGCGGCCGCGACATCCTGCTGGGCAGCCCGGCGGCCGACAGCCATGGCGTCTCAGGCGTCCGGCGCAGCACGCTGGCCGCGAGGCTGAGTGCGACGCACGGCGGAAACGTGAACACGCTCGACGCGTTCACCGGGATGATCGCTGAACGCCATGTGCCGGGCAAGGAATTCGGCGAGCTGCAACACGCCATCTGGCGCAAGCAGTTCGAGGCGCTGAGGGACGGCGACCGGTTCTTCTACCTGAACGACCCGGTCTTGGGCGAGATCGAGCGCCGGTACGGCATCACCTACCGGCAGACGCTCGGCCAGATCATCCGTACCAACACCGGTGTGCAGACACAGGACAACGTGTTCCTGACCGATCCGACGCCGGACTGGGCCGTGGGCATCGCGTACGCCATCGGCGACACCGTCACCGTGGAAAATGTGGCCTACCGCTGCCGTCAGGCTCACAGGTCCCAAGAGGACTGGGCACCGCCTACCACACTCGCGCTGTGGCAGCCTGTTTAGTGTCGTGTGGCCCCGCTCCCTTTCGCCTTGCTGGGAGATCAAATTGTTCCTGGTGGTGACGCCGGGACGCCTGGAATACTGGTTGTCTTTCGGCGTTCCGGTCGGTGCCGCCAGGGACGATTTGAGCCCCAGCAAGGCCAAGGGAGCGGGGCCACGCGGCACTTAGCCTACTAGTCCTCTCCTGAATGCGTACGTGACCGCTTGGGCGCGGTCACGTACGCCTATTTTGGCGAAGAGGTTGTTGATGTGGGTCTTCACGGTCGCCTCGGTGATCACCAGCTGGCCGGCGATCTCGGTGTTCGAGCGGCCTTCCGCGATCAGCCGCAGCACGTCGGCTTCCCGTGGCGTCAGGCCGTCCGGCAGGCCTTCGGTGGACACCGCCCTGCTGGTGACGGTCTCGGCGAGGCGGCGTTGGATGGCCGGGTCGAACTGGGCCTCGCCCCGCTGGACCGCGGCGATGGCTTCCGCGATCTCGCCCGCCCGGGCGTCTTTCGTCAGATATCCCCGCGCCCCGGCCCTGAGCGCGGCGAACACCGATTCGTCGTCGGAATACGTGGTGAGCACGACAACCTGGGTGTCCGGATGCTCAGCACGAACGCGTTTCGTCGCCTCGACACCATCCATTTTGGGCATGCGGAGGTCCATCAGCACCACATCCGGCCGTTCGGTGGCAACCAGCCGAAGCGCTTCCTCCCCACCGGCCGCGGCACCGACGACCTGGATGTCCGGCAACAGCTGCAACAGCAGCACAAGGCCTTCCCGCACGACTGTTTGATCGTCCACAACGATCACGCGGGTCATGCGGGCACCCGCAACCGCACCCGGAAGCCGTCATCGACAGGCCCCGCGTCGAGTGTGCCGCCGATCAGTTCGGCTCGTTCCCGCATTCCCACCAACCCGTAACCGTTCCCTGTGGACTCGACCGGCTTACCGCCAGTGTCCCGGACTTCGAGTTCGCACCACTCCTCCGCGCACCGCAAGTCCATCATGACTTGCGCTTCGGGCGCGTGCTTGTGCGCGTTCGTCAACGCTTCCTGTGCGGTACGAACCACGGCCAGCCAAGCCTCCGGAGCGAGCTGTCCGGCGTCACCGGTTACCGAGACCTCGCATGACCGGCCAGTGGTGGACCGGAACTGCTTTGCCAACTCCTCCAATTGCTCCACGAGCGGCGTCTGGTCGCCGCGCAGTGCCGTGACGGCTCGTTTGGAGTCCTCAAGACCGGACCGCGCGAGATCTCCCGCCCGGATGACCCGGTCGAGGATGACGTCACGGTCTCCGCCTTGCTCCAGCAGCAACCGGGCGCCTTCCAGGTGGACGACCTGTGCGGACAAGGAATGCGCGAGGATGTCGTGGATCTCGCGGGCGAGCCGTTGCCGCTCGCCCAGTACCGCGGTCTTGGCCTGCGCCTCGGCAACGGCTTTCGATTCCCGGCGGGTGACCGCGAGCTGGTTCAGGATCGCGGCGAGGAAACCGGCCCAGCCAAGGGCGAAGCCGATGCCGATGATGGCGTTCTCCTCCAGGTCGATGGCCAAGGATGTCCTGAGGAAACCCACGGTGGTCGCGGTGGTCAGGATGATCGCGGGCCAGAGCCGCGCCCGGAACGGCGCGAGCCAGACCGCGAGGAACATCAGGCTGGTGCCGAGGTACGGCGTGTGGAAATGCAGATACAGACCGAGTGCCGCGGCGGCGGCCAGCCACCAGATGGCGTTCTTCTCATAGCGGTATGCGATGTAACAGAACCCTGTGGCAACGCAGTAGAGCGCTGCATCGAGGACGGCTCCCGGCCAGCCGTGCAGTTCGACTGCGTGAACCAGGGACGTGACCGCTGTCCAGCCCATGTACGCCACGACCACGGCCCACACCGCGTACCGCCATCTACCCACGCCGGTCACCGTACCTGCGATCCCAGGCTGGGTCCTCCACCTCGGGTTGGAGCCGTCTCCACCTGCGCAAGACCCAGCCCTGGGCCCATGCCCCGCAGTGCGCCCGAGCGGCAGGCTCACTGGCGTGATAGCAGTCGAAAAGCTGAGCAAGAGGTTCGGCGACGTCCACGCGGTGGACGACTTGTCGTTCACGGTCCGGCCGGGTTCGGTCACCGGGTTCCTCGGGCCGAACGGTGCGGGCAAGACCACCACGTTACGAATGCTCCTTGGCCTGGTCAGCCCGTCCTCGGGCACGGCGACCATCGACGGCAAGCGGTACGTGGACCTGGAGACGCCGATCAAATCGGTGGGTGCCGTGCTGGAGTCGACCGCGTTCCACCCCGGCCACACCGCGCGCGTCCATCTCCGGGTCCTGTGCACCGCAGCGGGCATTTCGCCGAACCGGGTGGACGAAGTGCTTGAACTGGTGGATCTGCGATCGGCCGGGACTCGCCGGATCGGCGGTTTCTCGCTGGGGATGCGCCAGCGGCTGGCCGTCGCCAGTGCGCTACTGGGCGATCCAGCCGTGCTTATCCTCGACGAACCTGCCAACGGCCTTGATCCCGAAGGAATCCATTGGCTACGCGGGTTCCTGCGCGCGCTCGCCGTTGACGGCCGGACAGTCTTGGTGTCAAGCCACGTCCTCACCGAGATGGCCAAGACCATCGACGACGTGATCGTCATCAACCACGGCAAGCTGGTCGCCACGGGTCCGTTGAGCGAGTTCGGCAGCCTGGAGGACACCTACCTCGAGCTGGTGAGGTCATGATCAACCTGGTCAGGGCGGAACTCCAGCGGCTGACCCGGTCGACATGGCTGCTGGCCGCGATCTCCGTGGTGGCCTGCATCGGCTGGGCGATCGTGCAGGTGGTCGTGTTCATGACCCCGGAAACCGCGAACGAGCGCTCGGTCAACGCCGCTTACAGCATGGCGCAACAGGGCTACATGTTCGTGATGATCATCGGCATCATCGTGGTGACCAGTGAGTACCGGCACCGCACGATCACGTGGGCGCTGCTCGTCACTCCCCGCCGCGGGCATGTGATCACGGCGAAACTGTTGGCCAGCAGTCTGATCGGCTTCGTCCTCGGCGTGGCGGCCGCCGCGGTGACGACCCCGGCCGTGGCTATCCTGCTGTCGGGCTACGAGTATCCAGTGTGGACACCGGATGTGCCGGGAGTCCTGCTGGGGTCGATCGTGAGCGTCGCACTCTGGTGCCTGCTCGGAGCCGCTGTGGGTGCGTTGATCCGCAATATGGTCGCCGCGATCACGATCGCGTTCGTGTGGGTCTTCTACATCGAGTGGGCACTGGTGATGATGGTCCCGGATGTCGGCCGCTGGACGCCGACCGGTGTCGCGAAAGCCGTCAGCGGGTGGACACGGGATGGCTTGTCGTCGTTCGCGACCGGGGACCTGTTGCCGGTGTGGGCAGGCGGTTTGCTCATGATCGGCTACGCCGTCACCGCGGCCGTCGCGGCCAGACTGATCAGCGTGCGGCGGGACGTGACATAAGAAGACGGGGCCCGCGGGGCCCGCGGGCCCCGTCTCATGTCGACGCGAGGAAAGTGGAGAAACTAAATCCATGAATGTGAGAAGGAAGCTCCTCCATGGCCTCGCTTCCGCGAGCCTGCCTCACGCTGGGATCAGCTGGTTGAGCCGTTCCCTGGTGAACACCTCGGAGCCGTCCGGCAGGCCTTCCGGCCGGTCGAGTCCCACGAACACGACCGGCTCGGTCAGCCGCAGACCCGGCTCCCACATGGTCACCGATCCTGCCTTGGCCGACAGCATGTCGACCAGGTACGACATCGTCAGGTAGTCGCGCTCGACCAGGCCACGCGCGATCATGCTGGTGCTGACCTGGTTACCCTCAACCACGTTGAAGTTCACGCCCCCACTCAGGTAGAGGTGCGTCCAGTTCGCGGTCCACGCACCCTTGTCGTCCCGGGCGAACATGATCGGCAACGCGACTCGGCCGGAGCCACGCATGTCCGAACGCGTCCGCACGGTCCGCGCTTCGAACGGGGCGCCTTGCTGCCCGCGGTCCCGGGTCATCCAGCCGAACATCGACTCCGCGACCTCGTCGAACCCCTCCCCTGCGTAGATGTTCACCTGCGGCACGATGTACGCGGCGGTCACCGTGTCCAGCGTGATGTCGATGAACTCCGTCGCGCCGTGGTTCGACTCGGTGATGTCACCGGAGTAGACCGCGCCGTCGGTACTGTAGTTCGTCCACGACACATGCCCTGCGTACTGGAAGTCCTTATCCAGCAACAGGACCGACAAGTCGTAGTCGGTACGACGCTTACTCTCACGCCAGTACACGAAGAACCGCAACACATCGCCGTCCACCGGAGTCCGGGTACCGCGCGGCAGCACGGCGAAACCGTCTTCCGTCGCCTTGCCCGTCAGCGGCAACGCCACGTCGAGCACGGCCGGATCGACCACGAGCCGCTCGTACACAGGCATGCGGTTGAGCAACTCGATGTCAAGCGTCGTGTTCATACGATCGATCACCTTGCGCGACAACGGCTTCCTGCTGTCCGAAGTCACCCACGCACGACGTCCACGAGTCGTGAACACGCGTGCAGCATCTGGCGTGCGACGGTTGCCCAGGTGCTCACGCAACGAGCACAGCACCCGCCCTGACGTCGACTCGAACGCCTTCGTAGCCGCGTCAGCCACAACTTCGACGTCGTCCGGCTCGGCCGCACGCAGCAACCGATCCAGCGACCGGACCAGCAGACCCGGCGCGTTGGCCAGGACCGACACCGCCTTCGTGACCCCTTCCGTCATGAACGCCAGCTCCGCACGACCCGCCAGCGTCCGGACCTTCCGCTCGCCACGGGCAACCGCGAACATGTCCTGCGCCTGCGGGAACTGCGGGTACTCGTGCGGGTGCAGGAACTCACCCAGCCGCTTCCACGGCCCGATGTACTGCGCCACATCACCGAGCTTGCCACTGTTGCCAGCGATGACCGCGTCCAACGCCGCGAGCAACACACGACGCTCACGCCGCTTGAAGCTGCGGAACTTGGTGCGCTCCTGCAGTGTCACATCGCCGCCGCTCGCCTGGCAGGCCACACGCAGTACGTCGGTGACCGTGTCCACGAACACCAACGGCAGGCCGGCTTCCAACCGGACAGCGTTGATGACAGCGCGGTTCTCCCTGACCGCAACGGCGTCCGGCAGTACAGCGGACTCCGCTGCCAAGTCCTTGAGCAGCACGAGATCCGCCTCGCCGAGCGGCGTCACACTGCTCGCGAGGTCCAGGTAGAGCCGGTTGACCTCGTCCGGGAGCGTGCCGCCCAGGTGCAGGACAGTCACGCGGTCCTTCACCGACGGGATCAGCTCGTCGTGCGCGGCCAGCAGTTCCTCGTACGTGTGCTGGTAGCGGCCGTAGCGCGGCAGCTTCAGCAGGTCGACCCAGCCCTCGGTCAGCACTTCGAGCAGGTCGCGGTCGCCAGGGAACCACTTGCGGCGCGTCGGCGTGAACGCCTCACGCAGGCACTTCACCCAGAACTCGACCGTGTCCGGGACACCGTCCGGGAACTTGATGAAGTACGAGTTGTGCGGAACGTGGTCGCCGAGCAGTTCGCGTACCGCACCGATCACCTCGACCGCGAGGTCCATCGCCGCGCCGGGCTCCAGCTCGGAGACGTGGCCGAGCAGCTCACCGCTCGCCTTGAAACCGACGCCCGTCAGCGCGGCATCCATCTGCCGCGCCACCCGTGCGCCGTCGCCCGGCTGGCCCGCACTTCGCGGCACCCGCAAAGTCTTGCGGATGAGGACCTTCACGTCGGTCATGGTGATTCCTCTGACGATGGTGAACTTCTGCGGAGGGCGCGCGATTCGAACGCGCGCCGGGTGTTACCCCGGACCACGGCTTAGCAGGCCGGTGCCTTACCAGACTCGGCCAGCCCTCCACTGTGGAACGTACCCCTGGCAGGACTTGAACCTGCACGCCCTAGCGGGCCCGCGAGTTTGAGTCGCGTGCGTCTGCCATTTCCGCCACAGGGGCCTTTTGTGCGTACAACGCTGCCCGTCAAGGGATCGAACCTCGGTCTCCGGAGTCAGAGTCCGGCATCCATGCCAGCTGGACCAACGGGCAAAAAGAAAAGAGAACGGCCGGCGGGAATTGAACCCGCTTCTCCAGGGTGGAAGCCTGGCGCGTTAGCCGATTACGCCACGACCGCATGTTTTATTCGTCCCCGCATAGCAAAAGCCGCCCTGATCGGTGCTCCGATGGGCGGCTCTCGCGACGTGACAAGTTAGGTCATGTCACTACGGAGAGCCGGGCACGACTTTTCCGCCGCAGACCTCGCAAGCAGGGCGAAGGCAGCTGGGCGGAGTATCCCCGCTGTCGCATGTTCGCCATCGCTGCTCTCCTTGCTCGGTGTGTAGCTGAATCATGCCGGGCTCGCAAACTCCGGTCAACCCATATTTACCGTGACGAGCCAGCCGGGGTGATCTGTCGTTCCGGACATGTCTATCTTCGTACCGCTGACGAATGCGAGATCGGCACTGGCGAAGATATGTTGCACGCTGCCGTCACCCTTGCGGTAGAAGCCGCTGGGATTGCAGTCCTGTACGTTCGGCGAGCCTTGATAACGCAGGTTCATGTCCCCGGCGACCACAGTCGGCCGGGTGTAGCCGACCGCCTTGACCATCAGTTCCTTGCACTGCGCCAACGCCGTCGACCCGCTACGCGCGGACAGATGCGTCGTGCATGCGCTGATCCGCCCACCGGGTAGGCAAGCCCATACGCGCTGCTCGGTGCTGGTGTCCTGCGCGCTGTACTTGCCTGTCGCCGTGGTTGAACCGGCCAGCGATTCGGTGACCATGACAATGTTTCCGTAGTGCTGCCCGTTCGTGCACAACACCGGCGATCCGTCGGGTCTTTGTGCGGCAACGAATGCGACCCGCGCCGCGCCCATCGCCTGCCGGAGTGGTTCGACGTCACCGGAACAGGATTCGTTGACCGACAAGACTTGCGGCTTGGTCGACGTGATCACAGAGACCGCTTTGGACACCGCTCTGCCCGTGTAGCACCCGGCCACACCGCTGTTGCAGATGTTGAGCTGAAGAACTTTGACCTGTGTCGCCGCTGCCGCCGCAGGTGCCATTCCCACCAGAGCGAGTGCGACTGCCAGAACAACCCGGACCTTCATGGTCACCTCCCAGTGAGGTGAGACAAACAGACCCGCGTGCGGACGCGCAAGGGCTCGCCACCCTCCCCCTGCGTGGCGAGCCCGAAGTCTTGAGGCGAGGAAAGCGAAGGAACTACGTGGATTCGATTTAGAGTCGAGTGAGTAGGAAGTTCCCTCATGGCCTCGCGGTACGAGGAGAGCGACCGGACTAGCTCCAAGCGCCTCGCGGCACTCTTGGTCCCGTAGCAGGAAGTCCGGTCATTGCCTCGCAGGGATCAGGTTACGGCCTCGCCGGCCGTGAGCTCAACGGATTTAAACGGCCCCACACAGCGGACGTTCGGCGAGGCACGCCCGCCGAAGAACACCGTCGGCGCAACACCCATGATCGCGCGGAACTCGGCTGTCATGTGTGAGTGGTCGTAGAAGCCGGCTTCCTGTGCGAGTTCGGACAAAGGCCTGGTCGCGCCGTGCTCGATGACAGCCCGGACCCTGGCGATCCGTGCGAACCGCTTGGGCGGCATGCCAACACCGTCGACGAAGACGTTGCGCAGGTGCCGTTCGCTGACGTGCAGGCGTTTCGCGCTCGTCTTGATGTCACTTGTGGACAGCATGTCCATCGCCCGCATGACCAGGTCACCATCGGCGTCCCGGTCCGGCAAGCCTGCGACCAGGGCTTCGACGAACGTGCCTGGGTCGTCGACGAGATCGGCCATCTGCCCGGCTGAGTGCCACACGTCGCTCAACGGGACGACCTCGTCAACGAGGTCACGCATGGAACGTCCGAACAGCGCCTTCCCTGTACCAGGCCGCAGGCGGACCTGCAGACACGACGGCCCTGGAGCGCCCCGGTAGTAGAGCGCCCGCGTCCGCGGCCCCCTCACCATCAGCTGCGGCTTCTCCCCTGGCGCGAAACGCACGGTCAACGTCGTGGAATGGTCAGGCTTGTGCACGACAACCGCGTCGGCCGTGGCCTCGGACATGATGATGTCGGAGATCCAGCCGCGGAGGTCGGGTGCCACCTCGAGCGCACGTTCCTTCAGCACTCCACAACTGTGCCGGAACTTCATAGCGACGTACACGCGCGACTGCGAACGTTGCGGTCATGATCCTGGTCACGGGTGCCACGGGCACCACCGGAAGTGAAGTCGTCAAGCAACTCTTGGACATGGGCGAGAAGGTCCGTGCGATGAGCCGCAGGGATACCGCGATCCACGGCGTCGAGGTGGTCAAAGCCGACTTCGACGATCCGGAATCACTGGGCAGAGCGGTTGACGGGGTGACGGCAGTCTACTTGGTGACCGCACCGGCCAAGCCGATCGTCGACCACGACGTCGCGCTGGTCGAAGCCGCCAAGACCGCGGGCGTGCAACGGATCGTCAAGCTGAGCGCGATCAGCGGCGACGAGCCTGGGTCGTGGCATCTGCGCAGCGAACAGCCCACCCGGGACAGTGGTCTCGGCTGGACGATCCTGCGGCCTGGCACGTTCGCGTCGAACATGATGCGATACGCCCCGATGATCAAAGCCGGGATCCCGCTGCAGAACTGGACCAAGGGCGGAGCCGTCGGCGTCATCGACCCCAGAGACATCGCCGCGGTCGCCGTGCGAGCACTCACCACCGATGAACACAGTGGACGCGAGTACGTGTTGACCGGGCCGGAGCTGATGACGTTCACCCAACAGGTCGCCGTGCTCGAACTGGTGCTGGGTACCCGGATCGCGACCGAAGAGGGGTCCATCGACGCCGCCCGCGAGGCGATGCTCAACCACGGAATGCACCCGGACAGCGCCGATGAGGCCGTCGCCGGGATGACCCGGCTGGCCGAAGGGAAGTACGCGGTGCTGACCGAGCACGTGGCGCAGATCCTCGGCCGCGCCCCGATCGACTTCACCACCTGGGCCAACGACCACCGGGCCGCGTTTCGTTGATCTGTGTGCACATTCTGGGTGTGACTAGGCTGGACGCATGATCCGCACGGTCCGTGTCCCTGACGTCGACGATCTGGGCAAGGCGTGGAAGCAGGTGTCGGCGGTACTGCGGCCGACACCGGTGGACACCACCGGGAACATCTGGCTGAAGCTGGAGACCACGCAGCCGAGCGGTTCCTTCAAGGTCCGCGGCGCCATCGCCGCCATGCGGGACCTCGCCCCCGACGTCGAGGTAGTGACCGCGTCCGCGGGGAATCACGGGTTGGGAGTCGCAACGGCCACGGCGTTGCTGGGCGCGCGAGCCACGGTTGTGGTTCCTGGCAACGCTTCGCCCGCCAAGGTGTCGAAGTTGCAGGCGTTCGGCAGCGTCGAGCTGATCCAGGTCGGCACGACCTACGACGAGGCCGAACAGCACGCCCTGAGCCTGACGCACGGGGTTTACGTCTCGCCGTACAACGACCCAGCCGTGATCGCCGGCCAGGGCACCATCGGCTACGAACTCGACGCTCAGGTCGACGGACCGATGACGGTCGTGTGCGCTGTCGGAGGCGGCGGGTTGGCTTCCGGTCTGGGGTTGTGGGCGTCGCAGCGGTCTGACGTGCGGATCGTCGGAGTCGAGTCGGCCGAGTCGGTCGCGATGTCGGAAACCATCAAGGCAGGCCACGACGTGGAGATAACCGTCGGCGAGACCATCGCCGACGGCATCACCGGCAACCTCGAGCCCGGTTCGGTGACCGTGGGTCTGATCCGGGATCACGTTCACTCGCTGGTCAGGGTGACCGAAGCGGAACTGCGGCAGGCCATCCGCTATCTCGCGGGCAACCACGGCGTGATCGCGGAGGGCGCTGGCGCCGCGCCGCTCGCCGCCTTGCTGGCGGGAAAGGTCGATGTGGCAGGTCAGCCGGTCGCCGTGATCTCCGGACGCAACATCGCACTGCCGATCTTGGCGAACGTCCTCGCCTGACGGTTCACACGCTGGTGGGTTCTCGGGCTGTCCGGACTGGCGTGGGCATGGCCGGCGGTGACAGGTTTCGGTGGCGCGATTGTCATGTGGGGCACAGTTATCGCGAGCCTGCGGGACTCCTCACGCAGAGATCACCCGACAGGTCAGCGGTTCACCCCTATGAACGCTGCGTCACGGGCAGTCAACCGATAGTCTCTCCGGCCGAAGGGAGACTGCCCCAAGATGACCAATTCGTCCAGCTGCGATTCGTGCGGTTACCCGCACGGGCCATGGGCTACCGACCGCCTGACGATGTTGCTGGACAGGTGGGGATGGGACGCGCAGGCGCCACGTCTGCTCGCGGCGTCCTCATCGACCGCGTTGGTCGTCGTCGATCTCGACAACTTCAAGCGCGTCAACGACAAGTACGGCCACGTCGCCGGGGATGCGGTGCTCAAGGCGGTGGCCGACACGTTGAGGCACAGCACACGAAAGGGTGATCTTCTCGGGCGGTACGGCGGGCACGGCGGCGACGAGTTCCTGCTCCTCCTCCCCGAGACCACCCTTGGCGAGGCCGTGGTCGTGACCGAGCGGGTCAGGCAGGACGTGCGCTCGTTGATCGTGCACGCCCCCACCGAGGGCGGAACAGTCCGGATCGAGTCGATCACGGCCTCTTTCGGCGTCGCGATCGGGCATCCGGACAGTGACCTTGAGGCGTTGATCGTCGAAGCCGACGCAGCGCTTCGACGGGCGAAGAAGAACGGGCGAGACCGAGTCAAGGCGCCTGGACGACGGTCTCTGCGAGTGCCGCTGGCGATTGCCGGGGCGTGCGCGGCATGCCTTGCTGTGGTGGCAATGGTGGGCGACGCGCCGTCCGCAGGCCAGGTCACCGCCTCCGGTCCGGCACCGTCCCTGCCGACAGTCACGCTTCCTCCGGTGACCGTGCCGACGACCGTCACCATGACTGCGACTGTGCAGCCTCCGAAACCTGCGCCCCCGACGCACAAGCCGCGGAGCACGGCTCAGGCTCCTACTTCCACCCCAACGCAGGAGCCCTCCGCCCGGGCCGTCGAACGTCCGCCCACGACGACAACGACTCGGGCTTGTCCCTTGTGTGACATGGTCAACGAGGCCGTCCGCTTCCTCGACGCGCGCTAAGCACAGCTGTTCCGGTCAGCGCTACTTCGTCGCGTCACCGCCGTGAGAGCGCTACCATGGCCCTGCTCCACGTCGCGCACATGAGCGTGTCGCCGCCAGGTGGATGGGACGCCGTTGCGCGCTCGGCCCTGCCCTGATGGCGAGCGGTAGCGGCCGACGTTAGGAGATTCTGGTGATCTCACGGCGACTTCTTCGGCTGGGTGTGCTCGCCTCGCTCACCGGCGCACTCATCGTCACGCCGCAGGCGATCGCGGCACCGCCCGACCTTGGGCCGAACGTCATCATCTTCACGCCGGGCACCCCGCAGGCCACCATCCAGCAGCGCGTGAACCAGGTGTTCACGCAACAAGAGCGCAGCCAGTTCGGTTCGAACCGGTACGCGTTCCTGTTCGAGCCCGGTTCGTACAACGTCAACATCAATGTCGGCTACTACACCCAGGTCCTCGGTCTGGGCATGTCACCGGACAACACCAACATCAACGGCGCGGTGCATGTGGAGGCCGACTGGTTCGGCGGCAACGCCACGCACAACTTCTGGCGTGGCGCGGAAAACCTCGCGGTCGCACCCAGTGGTGGCACCGACCGGTGGGCCGTCTCGCAGGCCGCTCCCTATCGCCGGATGCATCTGAAGGGCAACCTCCAGCTCGATGACGGCGGGTGGTCCAGCGGCGGGTTCATCGCCGACAGCAAGATCGACGGACAGATCCGGTCCGGCTCGCAACAGCAGTGGTACACCCGCGACTCCCAGATCGGCAGCTGGTCCGGCGCGAACTGGAACATGGTGTTCACCGGTGTCGCCGGTGCTCCGGCGAACACGTTCCCCAGCCCGCCGCACACCACGGTGGCCAACACCCCGGTCATCCGGGAGAAGCCGTTCCTCTACGCCGATTCGAGCCGCAACTACCACGTCTTCGTCCCTGGCCTGCGCAACAACGCCCGTGGCACGACGTGGCAGAGCGGGGCTCCGGCAGGCACTTCGATTCCCGTCTCCCAGTTCTTCATCGTCAAGCCCGGTACCACCGCCGCGCAGATCAACGCGGCACTCGCCCAGGGCCAGCATCTGCTTGTCACGCCCGGCATCTACCGGCTCAACCAGACCATCCAGGTCACCCGGCCGAACACCGTCGTACTCGGGCTCGGGCTGGCGACCTTCATCCCGGAGAACGGCATCACCGCGCTGTCAGTGGCCGATGTGGACGGTGTGAAGATCGCCGGGATCCTGGTTGACGCGGGCGCAACCAACTCCAACACGCTCGTCCAAATCGGACCGAACGGGTCGAGCGCCAACCACGCCGCCAACCCGACTTCGTTGCACGACCTGTTCATCCGGGTCGGCGGTGCGGGTGTCGGCCGGGCCACCAACAGCCTGGTGATCAACAGCAACAACGTCATCTCCGACCACTCGTGGATCTGGCGTGGCGACCACGGTTCCGGTGTCGGCTGGAACACCAACACCGCGGATGTGGGCCTGATCGTGAACGGCAACGACGTGACCGCGTACGGCTTGTTCGTCGAGCACTACCAGAAGTACCAGACCATCTGGAACGGCAACCGCGGCCGGACGTACTTCTACCAGAACGAAATGCCGTACGACCCGCCCAACCAGGCAGCCTGGATGAACGGGTCGACACGGGGTTACGCGGCCTACAAGGTGGCCAACAACGTCACCGACCACGAGGCGTGGGGCCTGGGCAGCTACTGCAACTTCAATGTCAACCGCAGTGTTGTCGGTGAACGGGCCTTCGAGGTGCCCAACGTCCCCGGCGTCCGGTTCCACAGCATGGTGACCGTGTCTCTCGGTGGCGCGGGCACGATCAACCGGATCATCAACAACACCGGCGGACCGTCCAACCCCCAGCGGAACGTGGCCAACCTGGCCAATTACCCCTAGGCAGGACGGATGCCCAGCTTGTGCGTGAACACGTCACGCGGATCGTATTTCGCCTTGATCCGTTGCAGGCGTGGGTAGTTTCCCTTGTAGTACAAGGTGGACCACGGCACACCGGAGGTGTTCCACGCCGGATCGGCCAGGTCGATGTCCGGGTAGTTGATGTACGACCCGCCGTTGACCTCGTTCGGCACCGGAACACCTCCGGTCTGCGCGTACACGTCCTTGTAGAACTGGCGAATCCACTTGATGTGCGCGTCGTCCGCAGCCGGGTCCTCCCACGCCGCGATGTAGACGGTTTTGAGCAACGAGTCGCGGTCGGCCAAGGCGGTCGCCGCCGGGTCGACGGTGTTCACTTTGCCGCCGTAGGACACTAGCCACAGCATGGTGACAGCCAGCGAAGGATCCACATTGGACAAGTGCGCGTACAGGGTGTCGAGCTGGTGATCGTTGTAGCGCCTGCGCAAATAGGCTGCCTTGTTCTTCTGCCTGCCGATCTCTCCGACACCCTGCACCGAGCGCTGCACGGAAGTCAGCCACGGTGCCGGTTGGGGGGAGATGATCGGAGTGCCACCGACTCCGTCGCTGATGGCGTCGAGGTACCCGCGCAGAAAACGCTCGGCATTCGGCGCACCCGCGTCGATCTGGGCGGTCAGGAACAGGTCGCCGGCCAGCGGCGGGGGCGGCGGCTGGCCCTCCTTGTGCCCGTTGATCATGAAGACGCTGGCCAGCGTGTCCGGCGCGGTGTTGCGCTCATACCACTGCCCGTGGTTGGTCAGCAGGCGGCGGAAACTGTCCTTCGTCAGATCACGCCAGTTCCAGACCATGAAACCGCCGAGGATCGCACTCGGCGGTTTCGGCAGCAGCTTCGACGGATCGTTCCCGGTCGCGCCCGGCGAACGCATCCAGTACTTCGTCACCACCCCGAAGTTCCCGCCACCGCCACCGGCGTGCGCCCACCACAGGTCGTGGTTCGGATCGTCCGGCTCGCGTGTGGCCACGATCGCCCGCGCATGACCATGACGGTCCACCACAACGACTTCGACCGCGTACAGGTAGTCCACAACGGACCCGTCACGCCGGGACAGCGGACCGTAGCCGCCGCCGAGGATATGCCCGCCAGCGGCCACCGTCCCGCACTGACCGCCTGGAATCGTCACACCCCAACCGAAGTAGAGCGTCTGGAACACTTCGGACAGCAACGCACCCGGCTGGATCACGAACGCACGACGCTCCTGGTCGTAGTACACGTCGTTCATCTCGACCATGTCGATGATCACGCCAGGCTGCGGATCTCCCACGAAGTTCTCGTAGCAGTGGCCCCCGCTGCGGACGCTGACCCGCTTCCCCGCGCGGACGGCCTCGCCGACCACGCGGACGACCTGGTCGGTCGACCCGACCACGCGGAACGACTCGGGCCTCGGGGTGAACCGATCGTTCTGACCACGCAGGACGAGGTCCTCGAAGCGCGGGTCGGCCGGCGTGATCGTGACCGGTCCCAAAGCTGGCTGGCCTTCGGCCGACGCCACCGCGGGCATCGCCATGGCCGCGCCGATGGTGGCCGACGAGGCGAGGAAGGCACGTCGATTCACTGACATCTTCATTCCCCCTAGGCAGGACGGATTCCCAGCGCGTGGCTGAACACGTCACGCGGGTCGTACCTGGCCTTGATCCGTTGCAAGCGTGGATAATTCCCCTTGTAGTACAACGTGTACCACGGCACACCCGAGGTGTTCAGCTGCGGATCGGCCAGATCCGCGTCCGGGTAGTTGATGTACGACCCATCACTGACCTCGTTCGGCACCGGGACGCCGCCGGTCTGTTCGTACACCTTCTTGTAGAACCCGCGTACCCACTCGATGTGCGCGTTGTCCTGGGTGGCGTCCTGCCATGCCGAGATGTACAGCACCTTGAGCATCGAGTCTCGTTGGACTGACGCCGTTGCCGCCGGCGCGATCTCGTTCACCTTGCCGCCGTAGGACATCATCCACAGCATCCTGGTGACCAAGTCCGTTCTCTCCACGGACAGCGTGTCGTAGATGGCGTCGAGCTGGCTGTCGGGGAATCGCCGCCTCAGGTAGGCCGCTTTCTGCTTCTGCCTGCCGATCTCACCGATGCTGGCGACAGCTCCCTTCACCGCGGCGTGCCACGGCGACGGCTGCGTCCACACTTCCGAATGGCCGCCGACTCCGTCGGTCATGGCCGCGAAGAAGTCCCTCAGCTGCTTTTCCGCATCCGGCAGGTAGGCATCCGCTTGTGCGCTCAGGAACATGTCCCCTGGCATCGGGCCTGTGGCCGCGGATTTCCCGCCGATCATGAAGACGCTGTACACGTTGACGCCAGGCGCGTCCGGCGTGCTGTTGCGCTCGTGCCAGGCGGCGTGATTGGTCATCAGCCGTCGGAACTTCTCCCGGTCGAGATCCGCCCACCGCCAGACCGCATAGCCGCCGATGATCCCGCGCGGCGGTTTGGGCAGCAGCTTCGTGGGATCGTTGCCCTGCGCCCCCGGTGTACGCAGCCAATACCGTGTCACCACACCGAAATTGCCACCACCGCCGCCGGTGTGCGCCCACCACAGGTCATGGTTCGGGTCCTTGGGATCACGGGAACCGACCACCGCACGGGCGCGCCCGTCCCGGTCGACCACGACGACTTCCACGGCCTCCAGATAGTCCACAACGGACCCGAGCCTGCGCGACAGCGGCCCGTAGCCGCCGCCTTGGATCTGCCCGCCTGCGGCGACGGTGCCGCATTGCCCTGCGGGGATCGTCACGCCCCAGCCGTAGTACAGCCTCTCGTAGACCTCGGAGAGCAACGCACCTGGTTCGACCGCGAACGCGCGACGCCGGGCGTCGAAGTACACCTGGTCCATCTCGACCATGTCGATGATCACGCCAGGCGTCGGCTCGCCGACGAAGTTCTCGTAGCAATGCCCACCACTGCGAACGGTGATCCGCTTGCCGGTCCGGACGGCCTCGTTGACCACTCGGACCACCTGGTCGGTCGTCTTGACGATCCGGAACGACTCCGGCAGCGTGACGAACCGGTCGTTCTGTCCCCGCACCGCAAGGTCCGCGTAGCGGGGATCGTCCGGCCCGATCGCTGCTGGTCCGATCACGTTCTCGCCCGGCGCCGCGACCGCCTCGCCCGGTAGCGCCATCGCCGCACCGACCGTGGCCGTGGTCGCCAGAAAGCCTCGCCGGTCCATCAGCTACCCCCTCGCACATCCGCCATGAGCGGCACGCTAGCCAGACCGGCAGGACGCAAACCGGATTCTTGACACGTCAAGAACACATAGAATGGCGTGCGTGACCCGGCAGGTGGGGGTGCTCGGCCCACTCACGATCCATGTCGCCGGCCAGGAAGTCCACGTGGCCGCGACCAAACAGCGCTGCCTGCTCGGCTTGCTCGCGTTGCACGCCGGCCAGGTGGTCAGCAGGGACGAGATCATCGAGGTGCTGTGGCCAGGCAAAGTGCCGCACAGCTGCTCGGAGCTGGTCACCGGGTACGTGTCCCGGTTGCGGCGGGCGGGCCTGGAGATCGAGCTGGTCGGCACGGGATACCGGCTGGTCGCGGATACCGACCTGCACGCCTTCGACGCGCTGGCCGACCGCGATCTGCTCGCCGACGCGTTGGCGTGCTGGCGTGGACCGGTACTGGCCGACTTGCCCGACCAGGTCCGCGCCCATCCCCTCGCCGTGGCCGCCGCCCAGCGCCGCCTTGATGTCACGCTCAAGTTCGCCGACACGGCCATCCAGTCGGGACGGCATGCCGACGCGGTCACTCAGTTGCGTCAGCTCGACGAGCCGCTGCACGAAGGTTTGCACGCCAGGCTCGGGCTGGCCTTGGCCGGTAGCGGGCAACAGGCGGCGGCCTTGCAGCTGTTCACCGACATCCGGCGCAGGCTGGTCGACGAGCTGGGCGTCGAGCCGTCCCACGAGTTGCAGACGGCCCACCAGCAGGTGCTTCGCCAGGACATCAGCCGTCCGGCGACCAAACCCGCCCAGCTCACCGCCGACGTCCGCGGGTTCACCGGCCGCGCGGACTATCTGTCCGAACTGGACAGACTACGAACCGCTCCCGCGGTCGTCATCGCCGGCATGCCAGGCGTCGGCAAGACGGCGTTGGCCGTCCACTGGGGACATCGGGCGCGTGAGCATTTCCCTGACGGGCAGTTACAAGCTGACTTGCGTGGGCAGAACGTCCTTGGCCGGTTCTTGCGCGCACTTGGTGTGCCACCCGAGGGCGTTCCGGCCGACGCGGACGAAGCCGCGGCGTTGTACCGGACGTTGTTGAGCGGCAAGCGAATGCTCGTCCTGCTGGACAACGCCACCGACGTACAGCAGGTCCGCCCCTTTCTGCCAGGGACTTCCGGCAGCCTTGTGCTGGTCACCAGCCGCAACCGGCTGGACGGACTGGTCGTGAAGGACGGCGCGCGGCAGGTCATCCTGAACAGCCTTCCGGTCGCCGAATCGCACGAACTGCTTGGCGCGCTGGGCGTACCGGACGAAGGAATCGCCGAACTCGCGCAGCTGTGCGCACACCTCCCGCTCGCGTTGCGGATCACTGCCGCAGACCTCGCCGCGCATCCGCACCGCCCGCTGACCGAGCACATCTCGCTGCTGCGCAACGGAAACCGTCTGGCCGCATTGGAGGTTCACGGCGACGAGGAGTCCGCGGTGCGGGCCGCGTTCGCCACCTCGTACCAAACCCTCGACGACCAGGCCGCTGCGCTTTTCCGGCTACTGGCCTGGATTCCCGGGCCGGACTTCGCCGCGGGCGTGGCGTCGTACCTGCTGGAGTCCCCGGCCGAACGCTCGCTCGAGACGCTAGCCGCCGCGCACCTGATCCAGCCGACTTCCGGCGGCCGGTACACGTTCCACGACCTGCTTCGGCTGTACGGCCGCGAGCTCGGCCCGAGCCCGGTCGACCGGTTCCACGACTGGTGCCTGGGCAACCTCTGCTCGGCGACGGAGATGTTGTACGCGGCCGAATATCCCGCACACGTCGCCCATCCGGGCACACCGGTCGCGTTCACCGAGCCGCACGGCGCGTTGGCCTGGCTGGATGCCGAACGCCCCACCCTGGTCGCCACCATCTCGCAAGCACCTGACGCGTTGGCGTGGCAACTGGCCGCCTTGATGCGTGGGTACTTCTCCATCCATCCGCACGTGATCGACTGGGAGATCATCGTCACCAGGGCTCTGCGGGCGGCTCGTGCCGTCAACGACGTCCGAGGCGAGATCATCGGCCTGCACAGCCTGGCCGATCTGCGGATGCGGCAGTGCCGGTCGCGGGAAGCGTTGACGCACGCCGCCCGTGCTTTGGCAATGAGCCGGGACACCGGATGGGGCGTCGGAGAAACGACCGCGTTGACCCAACTCGCCTTCGGCCACGCCGCCGTCGGCGACCTCGATGAGGCCGTCAGGCATGCGAACCACCTGGTCGAGATGCACGAGGTCGGTCGCATGCTGGGACTGATGGCCATCGGCATGGTCTCCGGGTGGCGCGGCGACACACAGACAGCGACCGAGTCCTACACGGTCACACTCGCACTGGCCGAGAAATTCGGCGAGCCCAACTGTGCGGTGGCGTCCTTGGCCGCACTCGCCTACATCCACCGCGAGTCCGGTGACATCGACCAGGCCGGTGCCCTGCTCGCCGAGACCTCGCGCTTCACCGACGTCCCCTTGAAACGCCCGGTCCAGTCATTACTGCTGTGCGAGTACGCCGAGCTGCACAGCCATCTCGGCGAGCACGAAACCGCTTTGGAATACGCACATTCCGCCATCACCATCGCGGCAACGCTCGGCGACCCGAGCTTCGAAAGCGGCACGCTGGAAACCCTCGGCGCGGTCTGCCATCGCCGGGGAGATCACCGCGAGGCGATCAGGCACTACTTCCGTGCCCTTGATCTGGCCGTCCGCGGCGGCCAGCGGCACACCGAAGCCCGGATCCACCTCGGCCTTGCCGCCGCGTTGACAAGCCTGAACGACCACACCCAAGCCGCCGCGCACACCGCGCACGCCGAGGAGATCGCCCGCGAAGCCGGGTTCCACGGCCTTTACGCCAGAAGCTGATCTCGATGATCACCCGCAGTTCACCGGCCAGCTCGTGCGAATGCTTGGCCAGAACGGCGACCCCGGAGTCTGCGTTCACCGGCCGTTGCAGAAGCTTTGCAGCACAATGGCCGGATGAGAGTGGTGGTACTCGCCGACACGCACTCGCCCCGGCGCTGGAAGTCCTGCCCGCCCAGAGTGGCTTCGTACTTGCGGGACGCCGACGTGATCCTGCACGCGGGCGACGTGTGCACACCGGATGTCCTGGACGAGCTGGAGCGGTTCGCGCCGGTGCATGTCGTACTGGGCAACAATGACGGCCCGGACGTGGCCGCGTGGGGTGCTCCGGAGACGCTCGAGCTCGACCTGGCGGGTCTGCGGGTCGCGATGATCCACGACAGCGGCCAGGCCACCGGCCGCGCCGCACGGATGCGCCGCCGGTTCCCGGACGCGGACCTGGTGGTGTTCGGCCATTCGCACATCCCGATGGACCAGACCGGCGACGGCGTAAGGATTTTCAACCCCGGCTCGCCGACCGACCGCCGCCGTCAGCCCCACGGCACCATCGGGATCCTGACCATCGCGGACGGCGAACTCCTCGACGCCCAGATCATCCCGGTGACGGATTAGGCCGCAACCTCCGCTGCATACCGCGGGCCACTGGTTCCACGACGCGGGCGGCGACCGGGCCAAGCACGGCCATCAGCAGCACGTACGCCGTTGCCAGTGCGGCGAGCTGTTCGTCCACGGCGCCCGCGGTCACCGCCAGACCCGCGATGACGATCGAGAATTCGCCCCGGGCGACCAGCGCGGCGCCTGCCCGAGCCCGGCCCATCCGGCCGATTCCCTGCTGCTGTGCGGCGAACCAGCCCGTGGCGACCTTCGTCAACGCGGTGACAATGGCCAGCAGGACGGCGTAGCCGAGTACCGGCGGGATGCTCGTCGGGTTCGTGTTGAGCCCGAAGACCACGAAGAACATCGCGGCGAACAGGTCCCGCAACGGTTCCAGCAGCTTGGTCGCGTTCTCGGCGGTCGATCCGGAGATCGCGATGCCCAGCAGGAACGCGCCAACCGCGGCGGAAACCTGCAGCTGTGAGGCGATTCCGGCGACCAGCAGCGCCGCGCCGAGCACGCGCAGCAGGAACACTTCCGGCAATTGGCTGTCGACCAGCATCGACACGTACCGGCCGAATTTCAGGGCGACGATCAGCACCACAGTGATCACGATCAGCGAGATCCCGACCGCGGTCAGCCCGCCTGCCAGCGTCGCACCGGCCAGCAGTGCGGTGAGGATCGGCAGGTACACGGCCATCGCCAGGTCCTCGAACACCAGGATCGACAGCACCACCGGCGTTTCGCGGTTACCGAGCCTGCCGAGGTCGCCGAGGACTTTCGCGACGATCCCCGACGACGAGATGTACGTGACCCCCGCCATCGCGATCGCCCCGACCAGGCCCCAGCCCAGCCACAGCGCCACCAACGCGCCCGGCAGGGCGTTGAGCACGATGTCGAGCACACCCGCCAGCCAAGACCGGCGCATCCCGGTGACGAGTTCGTCCGCCGAATACTCCAGGCCCAGCAGCAACAACAGCAGGATCACGCCGATTTCGGCGGCCAGCGAGGCGAACTCCTCGATGCCGTGCAATGGGACGAGCCCGCCAGAGCCGAACGCGAGGCCGCCGATCAGGTACAGCGGGATCGGCGATATCCCGATTTTCCACGCGATGCGTCCGAGTAATCCCAGGCCGAAGAAAACCGCTCCCAGTTCGATCAGGGAGATGGCGGTGTCGTGCACTTGTCCCCTTGTGGTGGTTCAGATCAGCCGGACTCGAGAACGTCGGCGGCGTTGCTCAGCCCGTCGGGCGTGCCAACTGTCACGAGCATGTCGCCGCCGACGAGCCGGAAGTCCGGCCGGGGCGAGGGGTGGACGGTGCCGTTACGCACCACCGCGACGACGGACACCGCTGTCCTCGTACGCAACGCCGTGTCACCGAGGGTCTTGCCGTCGTAGGGCGACCCCGGCGCGAGCGGGAGCTGCCGGGTGTTGATCCCGGTGACTTCCCTGTGCTGGTCGCGCAGCTGTGAGACCAGCTGTGGCGCACCGAGCAATGTAGCCAGGGTCGCGCCCTCCTCGGTGGTCAGCGGGATCGACGCGACGCACGAGTCCGTGTCGTCCTGTTTGGAGACGATCATCTCCATCTTGCCGTCCCGGTAGGTGATCACCCCGATCCTCCGGCCGGCGCGTGAGACGAAGTCCTGGCGTGTGCCCAAACCCGGCAGGGGTGTCACCTCGACGTTCACAATTCCGACTTTAGCTCGCCAGCATGGTCAACACCGCACCGAACCCCTGCACCCGGCACTCACAGCGCTTCCGCCCTCCCCATCCCGCCGATGATCGAGTTAGGTTAGGCTAACCGACAAAAGCCTGGGAGGAGCGCGCAATGTCCGTGAAGAGCCAGCAGCGGCCGATGTTCGTGACCGTCACGGCCGTGCGGAAGCTGTCCGAGCACATGGCCCGGATCACGCTGGCCGGTGACGACGTCCCGAACTTCGCGTACACCGGACCCGATCACCTGGCCAGGGTGTTTTTCCCGGTCGCTGAGGACTTCCGGCTGCCGGTCACCGAGGACTGGTGGCCCGAGCTGCAGGCCATGCCCGCCGAACGCCGTCCGGTGATGCGCAACTACACGGTCCGCCGGATCGACCACGCGCGTGGCGAACTGGACATCGACTTCGTCCTGCACGGCGACACCGGTCCGGCTTCGAAATGGGCGTGCGCGGCCAGTCCCGGCGACCGGATCGGCGTGCTGTCCGACCGCTCGGAGTACGAGCCGCAGGACGCGGACTGGCAACTGCTGGTCGGCGACGAGACGGCGCTGCCCGCGATCGCCGGGATCCTGGAAAGCCTTGCGCCGCAGACGAACGCGACCGTGTTGCTGGAGGTCGCCGACTCGTTCACCCGGCTTGAGCTGGCGATTCCGGACGGTGTCGAGGTGTCGTGGCTCAACCGCGGCGCGCACCGCGGCGCCGAGGTGATCAACGTCCTGCGGTCGGTGACGTTGCCCGAGGGCAAGCCGTACGCATGGGTGGCCGGTGAGCAGAAGCTCGCCACATCGATCCGGCGCTACCTGGTCAACGAGCGTGGCATCGACAAGAAGCAGATCTACTTCTGCGGCTACTGGAGCGCCAACCGCCCCGCTTACGACTGAGTCGCGGGGCAGCCGGACCAGCATTACAGTCCGCGCTCATGGCACTGAGCATCCGTAACAAGCTCACCGGCACAGTGAGCGCGGTCCAGTCCGGCGAGGTCATAGCCACGGTCAAGACCCGCCTCACGGGCGGGCAGGAGATCACCGCGGCGATCACCCGTGAGGCCGTTGACGAGCTGGGTCTCACCAATGGCACGCAGGTGAACGCGCTGATCAAGTCAACTGAGGTGGCACTGTCCACCCAGCCCGTCCCTGGCATCAGCATCCGCAACCAGTTGCGTGGCGAGGTCACCAGCGTCACCACCGGCGCGGCGATGGCCACCGTCAAGATCTCGGTCGACGGCGGCGAGCTGACCGCCGCGATCACTCGCGACGCGGTGAACGAGCTCGGTCTGGCCGCCGGTGCCCAGGTCGTCGCCCTGATCAAGTCCACTGAGGTCTCGCTGACAACTGTTTAGAAACTGTGTGGCACACCCGTGGCACGCGGACGTCACGCCGTAGGGGTATGAGCTGGAACTTGCGGCTGGTCGGCGTGGTCAGGGTTTCCAACACAGCGGACGCATGGGAGACCCGTGCGGTCGGTAGCCGCAAAGCGCGAACTCTGCTCGCGCTGCTCGGCGCGCAATGCGACCGCACGGTACCGATGTCCTACGTGGTCGACGCATTGTGGGAAGGCGCGCCGCCGCGTGAACCCGAGGCGAACGTGGCAACGCTCGTCAGCCGGTTACGGGGGCGGTTCGGTCAGGACGCCATCGTCGGCGGCAGACGCGGCTACCAGTTGGGCGAGTCGGTCCATGTGGATCTGCACGAGGCGGCCACCCACGTCCTCAAAGCGGAACGCCTGTTGAAGGACGCCCAACCCGCGCATGGCCTGCTCATCGCGGAAAAGGCCATGCGGCTGCTCGACGACGGGCCGGTGCTGACCGATCATCGGACCGCTCCGTGGGCGGAGCAGGCCCGTGACGCACAGAAAGCCTTGCTGCGGCGGTCTCGGCACGTGGCCGCGGAGTGTTCATTGCGGACGAACGCGCCGCGCCTGGCGCAAGTTCTCGCCGAAACACTCGTCGCGACCGATCCCCTCGACGAGCCCGCGTACCGCATGCTGATGCGGGCCTGTGTCCTGGCCAATCAGCCAGCCCGGGCCGTCGCGGCGTATCAACGGCTGCGGATGACGCTGGTCTCCTCGGCCAACCGAGGGCCCGACCAAGCAAGCCGTGACCTGATCTGCCGGATCCTGCGGCCAGGGGTCAGGCATGCTACCGGCTGACGTCTGTCCTCTTCGGACAGAATCGACAGCAGAAGCTGCAATCGGATGCATACGGAATTGGCGCTAACCTGACCATGAGCGTCGTCGTCGACCGGGTTGAGCGCGAGGGGCCGCAGTGGAGCTACGGGAAGTGGAGACCTTCCTGGTCCTTGCCGACGAGTTGCACATCGGCCGGACCGCGGACCGCTTGCACATCACGCAGGGCCGCGTGAGCCAGCTGATCCGTGCCCTCGAACGCGAGATCGGCGGGCCGCTGTTCGAACGGTCCAGCCGGACCGTGCGGCTGACCCCGCTCGGCGAGAAGTTCCACGACGGCGCACGACGTGGATTCGGCGCGCTGGCTTCGGCTTTGACCGACTGCCAGGCAGTCGCGCACGACGTCCAGGTCGAACTGTCGGTCGGCTACATGCCGTCCATCGGCGCCAAAGCCGTCACCCGCATCGTGACCGCCTTCGAACACCGCCATCCTGGGTTCACAGTCAAACTCCGGGCGATGGTCAACTTCGACATCGGATCACACGGCCCGTTCCGGCCAGAGGACACCGACGTTCAACTGGTCTGGAGCCCAGGCGGCGACGGCAAAGCCGTCGAGGCACCCGGACTGACCGTGGGTCCGGTGCTGCATCAGGTGCGCCGGGGCGTGATCGTCCCGTCCGGGCACCCACTGGCCGAATTCACGTCGATCAGCGTCGAGCGGCTCGCCGGTCATCCGCTGCTGAGCCCGAGCAATTCCTGGCCGCGCGAGCTGCAGAACGCGTGGATACCGCCGGTCACGCCGTCCGGTGTCCCGCTCAACCGGCTGGCCGAGGACATCCCGTCAATGGCCGGCCGCTCAGTGCTGATCGTCGAAGACGCCCTGACTTCCGTCGCGCGTGGCCACGGACTGCATGTCACGGTCAGCACGGCACTCGATCGAATGGCTTTTCCCGGCCTCGCGGTGGTGCCGATCCACGACATGCCGCCGATGGTCGTCGTGCCGATCTGGCGCACTTCCGCCCGCAACACCGCGATCCGCTCCTTCATCGAGACCGCACGGGATGTTTCCTTCAACGTGGACGATTAATTCGCCACGTGAACTCAATGAACGCAACCTCTGCGGGCCGCGGCCGGTGTGTCTACCGTCACCCCAGCGCGACGGTGCGCAGCTCGCGGAGGACTCATGAAGACGGTTTCACTCATCGCCGCCTTACTGGTGGGACTGACGGCGGTTCCTGCCGCGGCTGCGGCTGCGGACCAGTTGCCGGCCGTGGCGTGCCCGGACACCATTCCCGCCGAAACCACGTGCTACGGCGGCAAAGACAGCAACGGGGCGTACTACTCGATCGCCGTCCCTCGCAATTGGAACGGCACTTTGGTGCTGCACGCCCATGGTGGCCCGGATCTGGGTGCGCCGACTCAGGAGCGCAGCGTCGACGACCTCAAGCGTTGGTCGGTCATGGTGAGCGAGGGCTACGCGTGGGCCGGTTCCTCGTACCGCCGCGGCGGTTACGGCACTCAAATGGCCATTCTGGACACTGAGAACCTCCGTGCTCAGTTCACCCGCAGCTTCGGCAAGCCGAAGACCACGCTGCTGCACGGGCAGTCCTGGGGCGGCAACATCGCCGCGAAGGCCGCCGAACAGTACAAATACGACGGTGTGCTGCTCACCAACGGTGTGCTGGCCGGTGCCACCCGCGGCTACAACTACCGCGTCGACCTGCGCGTGGTCTATCAGTACTACTGCGGCAACCACCCGCGGCCGACCGAGCCGCAGTATCCACTGTGGATGGGGCTGCGCAAGGACTCCACCATGACCAGCAGCGGCCTGCGGGCCAGGCTGCAGGAATGCACCGGGATCGAGTCGCAGCCGCAGGAACGCACCGCTCAGCAGGCGCAGAACCTCAAGGACATCCTCGCGGTGACCGGGGTTCCGGAGCGGACGCTGGCGTCGCACCTGAACTTCGCGACGTTCACCTTCCGCGACATCGTGCACAACCGGCTGGGCGGCCGTAACCCCTTCACCAACCTGGGCGTCTGGTACTCCGGCTCGCACGACGATGTGGCGCTGAACCTTGGCGTGGAACGGTTCCTGGCCGACCAGTCAGCCGTTCGTGATCTCTCGTACGACAGCGATCTGACCGGCGAGATCAAGGTGCCGGTGCTGACCATGCACGCGATCAACGATCCGACGGCGTTCGTCGAGCACGAGTCCGCATACAAGGCTTCAGTGACCAATGCCGGCAAGGCGCGCTACCTCGTACAAACTTTCACCCAGGAGAGCGAGCACAGCTCCCTGAGTAACTCTGAGTACGCCGCGGCCGTTTCGGCCCTGTCGACCTGGGTGCACACCGGCCGCAAGCCCACGCCCGCCTCCATTGCGGCGGCGTGCCCGGCGTTCGACGAGAAGTACCTCAAGGGCTGCTTCTTCGAGCCTGGCTTCCAGCCGAACAGCTACGAGTCGAGGGTGCGCCCGCGGATAGGCGCGTACGGCTGGCCCGCGTTGACCGAGTTCCAGGCGAAGATCTGGCAGCGGTTCTACCCGAACGTCGGCATCGCCCCGTAAGACCCCGTGGACGCCGGACCACCCCGACCGGCCCGGCGTCCGCGGTCTCCAGTCACAGCATCCGCGCCAGTACCGGCGTGGCTTCCTGGTGCGGGCTCAACGCTCGCAGCGCCTCGGTCAGCGACGAGCACGCGGACGTGACGAGTCCGGCGTCCAGTCTGCTGATGGCCAAGCGAACGTCCTCGCAGGCCTTGGCGACCATGGCGGTCTCGCCGATCGCCGCCGTGTAGGCCAGTGCCCCTCGAAGGTT
The DNA here is from genome assembly GCF_900176515.1 of Kibdelosporangium aridum. Taxonomy (GTDB): domain Bacteria; phylum Actinomycetota; class Actinomycetes; order Mycobacteriales; family Pseudonocardiaceae; genus Kibdelosporangium; species Kibdelosporangium aridum. The sequence continues at coordinate 842,916 of NZ_FWXV01000001.1, read as the reverse complement.
GTCCAGAACAGTTCTCACGTCACCTGCCTGCGACAGGTCGTGGAGTGCGACTCCGACCTCGGTCCGCAGCCGCAGGCCGGGAGTGAGTGTGACGGTTGGCTTTGGCCGCTCGACCTTCGCGGTGGTCGGAGCCGCGTGCTGGCTGATGCTCAAGGCCGCTCTCCCCTGGTGGACGGCGGACCCCGTTGTCCGCCTTGATCAATCTTCCCGCACGAATCGCGGCCGAAACGATGATCCCCTGACCGTGATCACCGGCCGGTCGGCATCACGCTGCGTGACAGTCCATTGCGGCTGAACGGTGGAATAGATCTGCGACGAATTGGGTACGCAGTTAGCGGACTTGTCAGCGAGTCGAGGGTGTGTTGGCCACGATGCGCAAAAAGGCAGCGCTTCCACTACAGGACTGGGGCGCGACGCTGCCCAAGGTGGCGGCGAAGGTGGTAGCGGATGTGGACGTCACACAGCCGCACGTTTACCTGCGGTTTTCCGCCGACCCCGGCAAGCTCGGCACCGCACGGCGGGAGATCACCCGGTGGGCGGCCGAGCTGGACCTCGGAGCGAGCCTCACGCAGGACATCGTGCTCGCACTCGACGAGGCGACAACCAACTCGGTCGAGCACGCGTACCTGAACAGAGCTGGGCCGGTGACGTTGTTCGCAGGCTGTGACCAGTCGGGGCATTGCGCGTGGACCGTGGTGTCCGACTGCGGCCGGTGGCGCACACCGCGATCCGAGCCATCCGCCAGAGGCCGGGGGCTGCTGCTGATGGCCGCCCTCGCCGACGAGTTCGACGTGACCTCGACCGCGAGCGGCACGACGGTGGTACTCGGCTGGCCGATCGCGGAGTTGCGCCCGGTCGGTGGCGGCGGCGTGCAGACCATCAGCAGGGTTTCCTGAGCCGGTTCCGCCCGGGCACGCGGCGCGCCCGGGCGGTTCACCGTGACTGTCAGCCTTCTTCGCCGCCGCCTTCGTCCTCGCCGAAGCCGTCCATCATCTCGCCGATCATCATGCCGCCGACGACACCAGCCGCGGCGCCGGCGACCATGCCGCCCATCCCGCCGCCGCGGTGTCCACCGTGGCCGCCGTAGTGACCGCCGTGCCCACCGAACATGCTGGCGCGACGGCTGGCCACGCGCTCAAGCCACTCGTGGAACATCCGCGCCCAGTCCATTTCGAGCGCCTCGCGGTGGGACGCCTCGAAACGGCCGATCACATCCTGGCCACCGCCGAAGCCACCGCGCTTGTCGGCTTCCAGGACGACGACAAGGCCCTCGCGCGAGGCGACCAGGGTCAGCTCGACCTCGTTGATCCGCCCGGCGAACTGCTGCGGCGGGTAGAACTCGATCTCCTGGAAGAACGGCAGCTCCTGGCGGATGCCGTAGATCCGGCCCGCCTCAAGATCGGCCGACTTGAAGTGGAAACCCAGCTGCCCGAAGGCTTCCAGCACAGCGTCCTGCGATTCGAGCGGCACGACGTACACCGGGTCGAGGTCGCCCTTGTCCACCGCCTTCGCGATGGACAGCTCGGTGCGCAACCCGAGATCCATTCGCGGCAGGCGCTGCCCGCCGACCTCGGTGATCGGCGTCTCGAACGGCACAGGGATGCCGAAGGGGATGGTGCGTTCCTGCTTGGCCGCGAGTTTGGTGGGGCCGGCGACGACGACACGGTGGAACTCCACCATGCCCTGCCCGTGGTCCCCGCGCTCGACCCGGGTGACCAGTGACAACGCGATGTGCTCGATCTCGGCCTCGCTTTCCCCGCCGAGGATCCGCACCTCGCCGGTCAGCGTCCCGCCAGGCATGACCCTGGGGTCGGCCAGCACAGTGTCGACGGACGGCCCGCCGACGCCGAGCTTCTGCAACATCTTCTTGAACACCATCCGGAGGTCTTCTCCTTCGCTTCACGGCAGGGGCGGACATAATGCCAACGCAACTCTAGGGGTCCGAAGTTCCGGACAAATCGCCCACCTGGTCGACACGTGCAAAATCCCCGCACCGGCACCAGTGGCAGATACCGCGGAGTGGTCCCGAAATGTGGACAGTGGAATAGCGGCCTGGGGTGTTCGTTGCACCTGTCATGTCGAATTTCGTTGCCGAGTGGCAGGACTGGCACACCCGCCGCGAGCAGGCTCTCGCTGATCCGTACGGCTGGCTGGCGTTGGTTTCGCTCGACTGGCTCGACGAAACGCCCCGCACCTACGGCAACCTGCCTGGGGTCTGGTGGCAGGACCAGAACGCGGCCTACGTCGACCCGCAGGGCGCGGACCTGGTGTACGAGGGCAAGCCGGTGACCGGCGTCCAGCGGTTCGAGCTGGTCAACAGCGGGCCGGGAACCCGGGTCATCGCCGGTGACGTCGAGATCGAGGTCGCCAGGCGGTCCGGGTACCTGATCCGCGCGCACGACCCGAAAGCCAAGGCGCTACAGGACTTCCGCGGTGTACCGAGCTACGAACCGTCGCCTGAATGGGTGTTGCAGGGCCGGTACGAGCCGTTCGACGAACCGCGTCCGACGACGGTCGGCGCAGTTGTCGAAGGCCTCAGCCACGTCTACACCGCACCCGGGAATCGTGCGTTTCGAGTACGACGGCAAGGAGCACACGCTGACCGCGTTCAACGGCAGGACAGGTGGACTCACCATTCTGTTCACCGATGCGACAAGTGGTGTCACCACTTACGCGGCCAACCGGGAAGTGTCCATTCCGGACATCGCCGAGGACGGCACCGTCGTCCTCGACTTCACGCGTGCGTTGAACCTGCCGTGTGCGTTCACTGAGTTCGCCACGTGCCCGTTGCCGCCCGCTGGCAACGATCTGCCGTTCGCGGTGGAGGCCGGGGAGAAGATTCCTTACTGAGACCGGATGTTCCAGGTCGCGATCTCGGTCCGGGTGGTGTACCCGAGCTTGCTCAGGATGCTGCGCACGTGGGATTCCACGGTCCGCTCGGACAGCACCAGCCGTTCGGCGATCTGCTTGTTCGACAGCGCTTGCCCGATGAGTTCGGCTACTTCCGACTCGCGGCGGGACAACGGGCTCGCGCTGCCCGCCTCGCGAAGCAGCGCATCGGCGGTGGCGAGTGGTCGGGGCATGTCGAGGCGACGGAACTCGGCTGCCGCCTCGGCCGCCAGCCTGCGGACCTCGGGCACGTCGGTGTGCTCGCCTCGCCGAAGCAACGCCTGCGCCAGGCCGAGTTTGCTCAAGGCAAGGAACGGACGCGCGCCTATTCGGCTGTTCATCTCGATGCCCAACCGGAACTGGTCGATCGCCTCCGTCACCCGGCCGGTGGCCAATGCGAGCTCGCCCACCAATCGCGGTGACGCACCGGCGCAGAACACCGCGCCCCCGCCGTCGGTCATGTAGTCCGGTTCGAGGGTGCTGAACACGCGGTACACCGCGTCCGCGGTCTCGGTGTCGTCGAGCATGATCGCGGCGCCCCCGATCATCTGCAACGCCGCCGACCATTGGGGCGCGATCTGCAGTTTCGCGGGCAGGTGCCGGAACTCCTCGAACGTCGCCCGTGCCGACGCGAGGTCACCGATCAGCGCGTACGTCATCGGGATGCAGATGCGGGCCAGCAGGACTTCGCGGACCTCGGCGAGTATCCGCAGCATCAGTTGGGCCTCGTCCTTGTCCAGCACCCCGCGCAGGATCGCGATCTGGTGCCGGTAGGCGTAGTACAGGCCGCCTTCGGCATGGATGTCGATCCGCGTTGCGATCTTCCTCGTCGCCTCGTTGAGCTGCAGTCCGCGTTCGATGTCCCCGATCAGCGCGGCGTGGGTGGCGCGCAGCCGTGTGGCGTGCCACCACGCGAGGGCGTGCTGCCGGGTGGCCGCGAACCGTTCGATCTGGCGGATCTCCCGTTCCACCCCGTCCAGGTCACCACTCTGGAAGGCGGCGTCGACCAGCCACACGTGTCCCCACAACGCGGCAAGCGGCTGCTCGGGCGTCTCGCCGAGGTCGCACGCACGGCGCGCTATTTCCCGCCGCTCAGCCAGGAACTGCGGTGCGGACAACGTGAAATGCCTGGCGTGCAGGCCGTCCATCAACGCGTCCGGGTCGCCGCTGGCTTCGGCGAGCGCCAGCGCCTGCGCGGACAGTTCCCGTGACAAGGCAGGCGAGTTGCCCGGTCCGACCATCGCGATCGCACGCTGGGCGAGCAGCCGGGCCCTGATCGCGCCGGGTTGTTCCCGCCGCAACGCCTCCGCACACATTCTGTCCACTGTGGAAATCGTGGTCAGGTCACCGAGACCGGTGTTCACCAGTGCCGCTTCGGCGACCAGGTCCGGATCAAGCCTTGCCGCCTGCTCGCAGTGCGCGAGGCTCGCGTTGATGTTCCCGGCGAGGTACTCCGCCTTGGCCAGTTCCAGCGTCAGTCGCGCGTCCGGGAACTGCAGGGCCAGCCTGGCGAACTCGACTGCTTCGTCGTACGCCAGCTCCTCGATCGCCGATGCGGCGGCTTTCCGGGCCCAGTGCACGGTTTTCTCCACGTTGCCGGCAAGCCGCCAGTGGTTGGCGACCGGGCCGGGCGGTCCGGTCTCGGCCAGCGCCTCGGCCGCCCGTTGGTGCAAGGCCATCCGCTGCGACGGGGGTAGCTGCTCGTACAGCGCGTCCCGCACCAGTGCGTGCACGAACGAAATGGACGGACGCGCACGGAGGATCCCTGCACGCACGGCCGCGTCAAGCAATTCCCCCACGCACTCCTCGCGTACTCCGGAAACCTTTGTCAGCAGCGGGAGATCGATCTCCTCCCCCAGCACGCTGGCCGCGCCGAGCAGCTCCTTCGCCTCTTCGGGCACGCGGGCGAGCACCAGCCTGCGTAGCTCGGGGTGCCCGCTGAGGTCAGGTCCACAGTCGACGAGCATGCGCACGTACAGCGGGTTGCCGTTGGTCTTGGCCTCCAGCTGCTCGGCGATGTCCACGTCCATCGCCGCGAGCCGCAGCCAGTGCGCGATGTCCTGGGTGGACAGCCCGGCCAGCCGGATGGACTTGGTCATGGTGGCGCGCAGCAAATCCGGCAGGTACTCGGCCAATGGTGTGCCATCGGCGTCACGGAAGGTGCCGAGCACAAGCAACTTCGTCCCGGCCAACTCGCTGGCGAGGTGCGTGAGCAGGCGCAATGACGTCCGGTCTGCCCAGTGCAGGTCTTCGAGGACGACGACCAACCCCGCCTTGGCGGCATCGGCCAAGGCGTCGGTCACGTCGGTGAACATCGCGAACCTGGCCGACGCCGATCCCAGCGCCGCGTCCGCTGCCAAAGCTCCGGCCAAAGAGGGCACGTCGCGGGCGAGTCTCCGCCACGGCCAGAGCGGTGGCATCCCGGGATCGTCCACTGCGTACCCACGGGCGACGGGTACGTCGTACTCGGCCGCCATCTCGGCGACAGCCGTGGCCAGTCGTGTCTTGCCGATCCCGGCATCGCCGCTGACCAGCACCAACCTGCCCGACCCTGCGGACGCGGCCAGCAAAGCGGCTCGTAGCTGGGCGAGCTCGTCCGCGCGTCCCACGATCGGCAGATCCACGCCCTCAGTATCGCCCCCGGACCGAAGTTCAGTACCAGTCCTCGGTACTGACACTGATCCGGTCAGTGCCGCGCCGCCAGAGACTTCGTGGCATGCACGCACAAATCACTTACTTCGACGGCCCCCGCAGTCCGGAAGAGATCGCCGCGGCCGAGTACGCCGGAACCCACCGCATCGCGCCCCTGGTCGCGACCTTCGGCAACGTCCAGACCTACGTCCTGCAGCGCGACGACGGATCGTGGTTCACGGTCACCTTCGCCGACAGCGAGCAGACCCTGCGCGACATCCAGAAAGCCATCATGAGCACCGAACTGCTGCCCGGAGAGGACCCTGCGCTGCTGCGCGGACCCGACCGGGTCGAGCTGTTCCCCGTGGTCGCGATGCACGACTAAGGAGCATGACATGACCACCGCACTCACCATGCCCACGGGCACTTGGATCATCGCCCCGGGCAGCAGCGTGGCCACGTTCGTCGTCGGCAACCTCGGCCGGTCCGTGCACGGCACCGTGCCCATCAAGGAAGGAACGGTCGAGGTCGGTCCCGACGGCTCACCAACGGCGGTGCGCGGCACGCTCGACCTGAGCGCGATCAGCACCGGCCACAGCCGCCGGGACAAGGACCTGCGCAAGCCGAGCCTGCTCGACCTGGACGCGTACCCGACAATGACGTTCAAGTCCCACACGGTCACCGCGACCGACGCGGGCTGGCACGTCACCGGTGAGCTCGGTGTGCGTGGCATGCTCGCGCCGATCGAAGGCGACGTCCGTTCGTCCATCGCGGACGACGGCACGGTGCTGATGGTCGCGTCCGCCAAGTTCGACCGCAGGCACATCGCGCTGCGCGCGCCCCGGTTCCTGATCGGCCGGATCATCGACATCACGATCACCGCGAGCGTGCGCCGTGTTCCCTAGACCACTGCCCCGCTTCCTGCCCGGCCTCGCTGGGCCGGCCGCCTGGGTGCGCGCGCTGCGCCTGGGTAACGCCGGTCCAGCAGGATGGCCACGGGCCCAGCAGTGGCTACTGTGGACACCGTACCTGCGACCAAGCCGAGCAGCAGGGCCAATGCGAAGTCCGCAAGGGAACCATCACCGAGGATGAGCAGCGCCCCGAGGACGAACAGGACACCGATGCCGGTGTTCACCGTGCGCGGCAACGTCTGCAGCACAGCCGAACCGACGGTCTTCGCGAACGGGTCCTTCGGGCGCTTGCCTCTCAGCTCACGGACCCGGTCGAACACGACCACCGAGTCGTTGACCGAGTAGCCGATCACCGTGAGCAAGGCGGCGAGGAACACGCCGTCCATCGTTTTGCCCAGCCACGTGAAGATGCCCAGGATGATCACCACGTCCTGGGCAAGGGCCACAACCGTTGCCACGCCAAGCCGCCAGTCGAACCGGACGGCCAGGTAGATCAACTGGGCTGCGACCGCGAGTCCCAGTGCGATCAACGCCTTGGTCCGCAACTCGGCGCCGAGGCTCGGACCGATCTGTTCGTCGCGGATCTGCGTCGCCTGGCTGACCTGGGAGATCGCGTCCCGGATCCGTTCGGTCGCCGCTTGGTCGACCGGTTCGGTGCGTACCGATACGACGTTGTTGCCGGTGGACTGCACGACCGCTCTCGGGAAACCAGCTTCCGCCACCGCTTCGCGAACCTGGTTGACGTCAGCGGAGGTGCTGTATTCGAGGACCCGGCCGCCGGTGAACTCGACGCCGAGCTTGGGACCGGCGAAAACCATGCCCGCCAACGCGATCATCACCACCGCGGCGGCCGCGACCAACCATCTGCGTGGCCTGGCCAGGAAGTTCGGACTCCGCCGGTTCACCCACTGCCGGACCCGGCCGTCCCTGGTCAGGCCGGAGATCTTGGGCGATCGCACGGCGAAGTGCATGAGCAGACGGGTCAGCACCAACGTGGTGAACATCGCCGCGAGGACACCGATCGTCAGCGTCACGCCGAACCCTTGCACCGGACCGGATGCCAGCAGGAACAGCAGCCCGGCGGCGAGCAGGGTCGTCACGTTCGAGTCGACGATGGCCGACAACGCACCCTTGAACCCCTTCTCGATAGCTCTCGGCAGCGGGCTGTCCCGTTCCTCTCTGGCCCGTTCGAACACCAGAACCGTCGCGTCGACTGCCATCCCGATCGCCAGGACGAACCCGGCAAGACCGGGCAAGGTCAACGTCGCCCCGATCGCCAGCAAGGCCGCGTAGGAAACCAAGGCGTAGCACAGCAATGCCAGCACCGCGATGAAACCGGAGAACCAGTACACCACCATCAGGAACGCCGCGGTGAGGGCCAGCCCGATGACCGCGGCCCGGGCACTGTCCTCGATCGCGGCCGCACCCAGCGTCGGGCCGACTGTCCGCTGCTCGATGATCTCCACGGGGACAGGCAGTGCGCCCGCGTTGATCAGCAGTGCCAGGTCCTTGGCTTCGGCCTGGCCGAACTGGCCGGTGATCCGGATCCGGTCGCCGATCATCCCGGTGTCGCAGCGCGCCTGCACGTCGACCTGGGGTGCCGAGATCACCTTGCCGTCCAGCACAATCGCCACCTGCCGCCGCGGGTCGCCGGGCGGGAAGCACGCCGCCTGCCCGGTCAACTGCTCCCATTTGGCTGCGGCATCGCTGCGGAAGTCGATGCTGACGAACCACGCGGGTCCTTCCTGCGGGTTCGTTTCGTGCCGGGCTTCCTCGACACCTTCACCGGTGAGCGCGACCGGCCCGAGTTGCTCGGCCGCACCGGTCACGGAATGGAACGCCAGTTGAGCCGTCTTGCCAATGGTCTCGACGGCCTGCTTGGGGTCTTGCAGGCCGGGAAGCTCGATGATGATCCGGTTGTCCCCGGACCTGGCCAGCATCGGTTCGGCCACGCCGAGCGCATCGACGCGGCGCCGCAACACTTCCAGCGTCCGCTCGGTGGCTTCGTCATCGGCCTCGGCCTTGGTCTCCAGCACGACCTGCGTACCGCCACGCAGGTCCAACCCCAATCGGGGCGCGGTGGTGAGCAGAAGATAGACAGCCGCGGCAAGGACGACCAGGCACGTGATCACGCGCCCAGTCATCCGTTGCCGCGCTTGAACGCGCGACAAAAGAGTCTCCTATGTGGTTGTCCGGACAGGGGTTCTTCAGAACACCTGCCGGACCGGAGGACCACGATCGTCCGCGACCGCAAGTGCGGCGACACGGGAAACCCGCAGCACGTCTTCATTCTGGCCACCGAGGCGCACCAGTTCGGGCTCGGTGGACGGCGCATCAGCCATCTCGGCGACGCTGTGCACCTTCAGCAGTCCCGGATCGGCGGCGAGCCTGCCGACCTCCCGCACCGGCGGGACCGCGTTGACGACCGACTGCTCAAGCGCGACGGTCTCGGTGCCGGATTGACGTTCCGCGGGCGCGCTGGCCGCAGGATGGCCCGTTTCCTGTGCTGGCGGCGGCACCGCACCGACCACAGACTCAGTCTCGTTCGCCGCGAAACCCAGCGACACAAGGACAGCAGCGACCAGCAGCAGAAGCAGTCGCCGGGCTGTCATGCCGCCACTGTACTCAATCGCCCCAGACCGCGGCCATGACCGCGTGCACCGGTCCCAGTTCCCGCTTCGGCAACGGATCCGTCGCACCGAGCAGACCGAGTGCCATCTCGACGTACCGGCAGGCCAAGTCGTCCAAAGTGAACGGTCCATCCGGCGAGTACCACCGGGAGATCCCGCTGCACATCTCCAGCAACGCCAGCCGGGCCACCCGACGGGAACTCGGGCGCAACGAACCACGCGAACACCCGTCGTCGATCGCCGACTGCCAGAAGGCCTCGTACTCGTCGCGCAACGCGATGATCTCGGACCGTCGGGCGTCCGACAGGGCACGGATCTCGCCGTCGACAACCCTGGTCTCCAGTTGCTGTGACGCGTGCGTCAATACGTGCAGCGCGACGAGACGGGACACGCGGTCCAGCGGGTCCGGCACATCCGACGTGACCTGCTTGGCCGCGGTGACCAGGCGTTCAAGGCTCGTCCGCATGATCGAGACGAGCAGGTCTTCCTTCGTGCCCATGTAGTGGTAGAGGGTCGCGGAGGACAGTCCCGCGGCCTCGGCGAGGTCGCGGATACCCGTGCCGTGGAAGCCCCGGGTCGCGAACAGTTCGATCGCCGCCTGCCGCACCCGGCGCGCTGTGGTTTGCGACATCACTACCCCGCTCTCTTGACCGGGCCGCACCCGTCGTCGCATTCTATCGATCGATCGATCGAACGAAAGCTACGGGAGGAAACGCGGTGGTCGTCGACTACGAATGCCGGGACGGCGTCGCCCGTATCCATCTCAACCGGCCCGAGCGGCTGAACGCGGTCGTGCCCGCGTTGACCGAAGGCTTGCTCCACGCCTTCGACCAGGCCGCGGACGCCAGGGTGATCGTGCTGGCCGGACGTGGCCGGGCGTTCTGTTCGGGCCATGACCTCAAGGAACCCACGCCGGAAGAGACCAGTCTGGAAACGCGGCAGCGTCTCGAGCAGATCCAGGACGTCACTCGGCGGATCAGGGCGTTCCCCGGAATCGTGATCGCCGCGGTGCACGGCTACGCGCTCGGCGCGGGCTGCGAGTTCGCGCTGGGCTGCGACCTGATCGTTGCCGACGAGCACGCTCAGTTCGGCTTTCCCGAGGTCGAGGTCGGGCTGAGCGTCACCGGCGGCATCTCCGCACTCCTGCCCAAGATCGTCGGACCCGCTCGCGCCAAGGAACTCCTGGTCCTGGGTGAGCGGATCACCGCTGCGAAGGCAGCGGCGCTGGGCCTGATCAACCGGGTGGTGCCCGCGGGCGAGCACGAGAAGGTCGCGCTCGAACTGGCCGCCCGGATCGCGGCACGCCCGCCCGTGGCCACCAGTTTGGCCAAGCAAGCTCTCGACCGAGGGCTGGACGCGACGCTCGACGAGGCACTGGCCACCGAGGTCGACCACGCCATCCTGACCAGCGTGTCCGGCGAGTACCGCCATGGCTGACCTGGTCGAGGTCGTCGCCAGGGCGGCGCGGAAGTGGCCGGCGAAGATCGCGTGGACGTTCGATCCGGGCCGCCGGTTCACCTTCGCCGAGGTGCACGAGCTGTCATCGGGATACGCCCAAGCGCTGCGGGACAAGGGAATTCGCCAGGGCGACCGGGTCGCGGTGTTGCTGCGCAACCAGCCGGAGTTCCCGCTGATCTGGCTCGCGCTGATCAAACTCGGCGCGGCGATGGTCCCGGTCAACGTCAAGTACCGGTCTGTGGACACGTCCCACCTGCTGCGGTCGTCGGCAGCCGTCGCTGTGGTGACGACCGGGGAATTCCGGACGCTGCTGGAAACCGTCGACCCACCGGCGGTGCACTACGTCGAAACCTTGACACCCCGGCCAAGTTTCGCCCAAGGGCCGACGAGCCGAGTCGTGAACATCCAGTACACGTCCGGCACCACCGGGAACCCCAAGGGGTGCGTGCTGTCCCATGACTACTGGCTGCACCTCTGCCAGAGCCTCGTGTCGCACTTCCCCTATCTGACCGAGAACGACGTCATGCTGACGGCGCAACCGTTCCACTACATAGATCCACAGTGGAACATGGTCGCCGCGTTGCTGGCCGGAGCCGAACTGGTCGTACTGGACGGGTTCCACCCGTCGACGTTCTGGGCCAAGGTCCGCGAACACCACGTGACGTACTTCTACTGCCTCGGCGCCATGCCGGCCCTGTTGCTGAAGATGGCGCCGGATCCGGCGGACCGCGATCACCGGGTGCGGGTCGTGCAGTCCTCGGCCATCCCGCCGGCACTGCACAAGGCACTGGAGGACCGGTGGGGCGTCGGCTGGTACGAGGCGTTCGGGATGACTGAGACCGGTGCGGACATCCGGATCACGGACGAGGACCACGACGCCTTCGTCGCGACCGGCTGCCTGGGCAGACCCGCGCCACACCGGGAGGCCAAGATCGTCAACGGTGAACTGCTGTTGCGAGGTCCCGGAATGATGGACGGCTACCTCGGCAAGCCGGACGTGTTCGACGACGGCTGGTTGCGCACCGGCGACCTCGCGCGCATCGACGAGGACGGACGGGTGTACCACCTCGGCCGGATCAAGGACATGATCCGGCGCAGCGGCGAGAACATCGCCGCACACGAGGTCGAAGAGGTCTTGATGAGCCACCCCGAAGTGCGGCTGGCCGCGGTGATCGGCGTGCCGGACGAGATCCGTGGCGAGGAGGTCAAGGCGTTCGTCGTCGGCGACGTCACCGAGACGGAACTCGCCGAGTTCTGCTCCGACCGGCTGGCCTCGTTCAAAGTCCCGCGGTTCTGGGAATTCCGCGTGGACCTGCCGCGCACGGCGTCCGAACGCGTGGCGAAGGAGCAGTTGCGGTGAGCTTCAAGTGGGACAGCCCGGTGTTCTTCGACGAACTGGACCTCAACGGGACGCTGCACAACTCGCGGTTCGCCGTGCACGTCGAACGCGCCCAGTCGGCGTTGTTCGAACAGCTCGGCAAGGGCTGGTCCGAGTTAGCCGACCGCGACGAGGATTTGCGTTACGTGGTCAGGGAACTGCACATCGAGTTCCTTACCGCCTTCACCTCGCCGGGGATCCTGCCGATCGAGCTGACCGCCGACAAGATCGGCACGACCAGCGCGGTATACGGATTCCAGTGTGGACACTACGCGCGCGGGTACCGCGTGATCGTCAAGGTCGACGCCGACGGCAAGCCCAGCCCCTGGAGTGACTGGTACCGGGATATGTTCGCGGGGATGCAGCAATGATCAAGGCCGATCTCCTGCTCAAGAACGCCAACGTGATCACGCTGGACGGCCCGGACACGCGGGCGGTGGCCATCCTCGGCGACCGGATCGCCGCCCTTGAGGAAGTCCCGGCGCACCAAGTGATCGATCTTGACGGTGCCACGGTCACCCCAGGCTTCCACGACGCCCACAACCACATGAGCTGGTACGGACTCACACTGTCCGAAGTGGACGTCCGGGTGACCAGCCTCGACGCGTTGTACGCCGCGATCGCCGCCGCGCCCGAGGGTGAGTGGATCATCGCGTCCGGCTACGACCAGAACAAATGCGGCGGGCACCCGACCCGCGACGGCCTCGACCGTGCCGCACAGGGCCGCAAGGTGCTGGTGAAGCACACGTCCGGGCACATGTGCGTGGTCAACTCCCCTGTCCTGCGAGAACTCGGGATCTCGGAGCACGCCGTCGACGTGGACGGTGGCCTGGTCGTCGCAGACGCGGACGGCAGGCCCACCGGCTTGCTCCAGGAACAGGCCCAGCAGCTGGTGAATCCGTTGATCCTGCCGTATCCGGTGGACACCTTGGTCGACGCGATCGACCGTGCCGGGCAGCGGTACCTGCGCGAAGGCATCACCAGCTGCGTGGAGGCCGGGATCGGCGGCGGCTGGATCGGCAAGACCCCGGTCGAGCTCGAGGCGTATCACCGCGCTCGTGAGCAGGGCAGACTCCACGTCCGGGTGGAGCTGATGGTGGCCGCGGACGTGCTGCACCCGATAACCGAGCTCGGGCTCGGCCTCGACTTGGGGATCCGCACCGGCTTCGGCGACGACTGGCTGAGCATCGGCCCGGTCAAGGTCTTCTCGGACGGCTCGCTGATCGGCCACACCGCCGCGATGTGCCACGACTTCTCCGACACGCCCGGCGAACGCGGCTACCTGCAAGGCGATCCGGACGCGCTGACGTCCACGATCCTGGCGGCGCACAAGGCGGGCTGGCGCGTGGCAACGCATGCGATCGGGGACGCGGCCATCGACCTCGTCCTCGACGCCTACGAGTCCGCCGGTGACCCGTCCAGGCGGCATCGGATCGAGCACTTCGGTGTCGCCCGGCCGGATCAGGTGTCGCGGGCGCGCGATCTTGGAGTCATTCCTGTGCCACAAGGCAGGTTCGCCAACGAGATCGGCGACGGAATGCTGCGTGCGCTCGGCCCGGAACGCACGCGATGGGCGTACCGGCAAAGGTCCTTGCTGGACGCCGGGATCGTCGTGCCGGGCAGCTCGGACCGGCCGGTGGTCACCGGCGCTCCCCTGCTGGGCATGCACGACATGGTCAACCAACAGACCGCGTCGGGGGTGCCGTTCAACCCGCCGGAGGCGATCACCGGCCTGGAGGCGTTGCGTGCCTTCACGTACGGCTCGGCGTACGCGTCCAAACAGGAATACCGGAAGGGCACGATCACTGTGGGCAAGCTGGCGGATCTCGTGGTGTTGTCGGACAGTCCGGCCACCGTGGAACCCGGCCGCATCAAGGACATCGAGGTACTGCGGACCATGGTCGGCGGGGTGTTCCGGTGAAGCTCGTCCCCGCCACGTCATTGCCCGACCTGGCGCAGGTCCGCAAGATCTACGAGGACGGCTTCAGCGCGCGGCTGCGTACACCCTTCGAAGACCTGCTCACCGATCGCGCACTGGTGCTGACCGACGGCTCTCCACGCGGCCTCGCTGTGCTGCGCGAACTCGGCCCGACGGACTGGGTGTTCCTGCGGTATTTCGTCGTCGGGGATCGTGGCCGCGGCCTCGGCGCGATCCTGTGGTCCGAAGTACGCCGTGAGATGGCCGACGCCGGGTTCACGCGGATCGTCTACGACGTCGAAGACCCCGCCGAGGAAGGAATCGAGGAGGCTGAGGAGACCGTCCGCAGCCGCCGGATCGCCTTCTACACCCGACTCGGCGCGGTCTTGTTGCCTATCAACGGGTATCACCAGCCCAATGAGGACGAGCCGCACCCGATGCTGCTGATGGCCGCGGACCTGACGCAGGCCCAGACGGCTCCGATCACCGGCGACGACCTGCGCGACACGATGCTGGCGGTGTACCGGTACCGCTATGGCCTGACGGACGCCGATCCCCTGGTGGAGAGCACTCTGCGGACAAGCGGCCTCTTATTGCAATAGTCTTGCATTAAGATCGGGTCATGCGGATCGACAGCGTGGACGCGACCCAGCTCGGCGACTTACGCGAGCCATTGCACGAGCTGTATCGCCAGTGCTTCGCGGATCCGCCGTGGAACGAGCCGCAGGAGATGCTCGACGACTACGTCAACGTCCTGGCCAAGCACCTGGAACGGCCGGGTTTGTCCGGATCCGTCGCGGTCGGCGACGCGGGCCTGCTGGGCGTGGTGTACGGCTGGCCGATGCCGCCCGAGCTGCCGGATGACACGCTCCACCGCGCCGTCGCCCGGGTGGTGCCGACCGAACGCTTGGTCGCGCCCGCGGTGGCGGTGGTAGAGCTCATGGTCAACCCTGTGTCGCGGGGTCGCGGGGTTGGCCGTGCACTGCTTGACCACTTTGTGTGTGCCCGCGACGCCTGGCTGGTCACCCATCCGGACGCCCTGGCCTGCCGACTGTACAAATCGGCCGGTTGGCGGCCATCCGCCCAGTTCAGGAACCAATATGGTGATCGACGGGTGGCTTATGTGCTGAGCTCCGGCGCGACGTAGACTGCCGGGTCTAGCCCGAATAGAGCAGGACAGGAGCGGCGGTTTGTCCGCACAACGCCCGGACGCGGCGGATGTCGTCGCGGCGGCACGCCGGTTCGCCGGAGTCATCCAACCAAGCCCATTGCAGCGCAACGAGCGGTTGTCGCAACGGTACGACTTGGACGTCTGGCTCAAACGGGAGGATCTGCACAAAGTCCGCTCCTACAAGGGCCGTGGCGCGTACAACCTGCTCAGCAACCTGTCGGCCGAGGAGCGCGAGCGCGGCGTGGTGTGCGCCAGCGCGGGCAACCACGGCCAGGGCGTGGCGTTCGCGTGCGCGTCGCTGGGGATCTCCGCCCGGGTGTATCTCCCCCGGACCACGCCCCGGCAGAAGCGGGAGCGCGTCGCGAGCCTCGGCGGCAAGTTCGTGCACATCGTTGTCGAAGGTGAGACGTACGACGAGGCGGCAGCCGCTGCCTACACGCACGCGCAGGCGACCGGGATGACGTTGGTTCCGGCCTTCGACGACCCGCGCACCATCGCCGGCCAGGGCACGGTCATCAAGGAAGTCATCGAACAGCTCGGCCACGCGCCTGACGCCGTGATCGTGCCGGTCGGCGGTGGCGGGCTGCTCGCCGGGACGTTGGTCTGGCTGCGCGAGACCCACCCCGAGGTCACCGTGATCGGGGCCGAACCGCTCGGCGCCACCAGCATGGCCGCCGCGCTGGAGCACGGCGAACCGGTCGACCTGGACCACCTCGATCCCTTTGTCGACGGCGCCGCGGTCCGCAAGGTCGGGCAGCACACGTTCGCCGTGGTCAACGACCAGCGGCCACGGCTTGTCGCCGTGCCGGAAGGCCAGATCTGCGTCGAGATGCTCGACCTGTACCAGTCCGACGGGATCATCAGCGAGCCCGCTGGTGCGCTCGCGACGACGACCCTTGGCCTGCCGCTCGGCCTCAAGCCGGGCTCGACCGTGGTGTGCATTCTGTCCGGCGGCAACAACGACGTCAGCCGGTACGCCGAGATCGTCGAGCGGGCGTTGGTGTTCGAGGGTCGCAAGCACTACTTCCTGGTCGAGTTCCCGCAGGAGCCTGGCGCGCTGCGCCGGTTCCTCGACGACATCCTCGGGCCGGACGACGACATCACGCTGTTCGAATACGTCAAGCGCAACAACCGGGAGACCGGTCCCGCGCTGGTCGGCATCGAGCTCGGTGCGCCGGAGAACCTCGAGGCGATGCTCAAGCGGATGAGCGCGGTCCCCCACCGGATCGAACGAGTCCCGCCGGACAGCCCACTTTTCACGTTCGTCGTCTGAGATTCAGCTCAGATCACTAGGGTGTGTGCGCATGAACGCAACGCCCAGCCGTAGGTCGATTCTGAAAGGCGCCGCGCTTGGTGCGGCCGCCATCGCCGGATCCATCCGGGTGTTCGACTTCGAAGCCGCCGCCGCACCCGCTGCCAGGGGGATATTCGGGTACGGCGTGGCCAGTGGCGATCCACTGGGGACCGCCGTGGTGATCTGGACAAGAGCCACACCACCTTGTGAAGGCAGACAAATCGCGACGCCCGGCAGCGGGCTCGGCCGCCCGATCTTCGTGCGTTGGGAGGTCGCACGGGACGAGGCGTTCCGGCATGTGGTCAAGCGGGGCGGGGTGCTGACGTCCGCGGCTTCCGACCACACCGTGAAGGTCGATGTCACCGGCCTGCAGCCGTACACGCGCTACTACTACCGATTCCACGCCGAGGGTGAGACGAGCCCGGTCGGCCGCACACAGACCGCACCCGATGACGGCGATCGCTTGCACGCCTTGCGATTCGGGCTCGTGTCGTGCAGCAACTACACCGGCGGTTACTTCGCCGCGTACCGCGCTCTGGGGCAGCGCACGGATCTCGACTTCGTCCTGCACCTCGGCGACTACTTCTACGAGTACGGCAACGGCGCGGACCGCTCCGGACCGCCGGAGCTGATCGGCATCCGCGACCACAAGCCGGAGACCGAGACCCTCGACCTGACCGGGTACCGGCTGCGGCACGCGTTGCACAAAGCCGACCCTGATCTGGCGCTGGCCCACCGGCAGCACCCGTTCATCACGATCTTCGACGACCACGAGGTCGCCGACAACGCGTGGAAAGACGGTGCCAACAACCACTCGCCGGACACCGAGGGCTCGTTCCTCGCCAGGCGCAAGGTGGCGTACCAGGCGTATCTGGAGTGGATGCCGTTCCGGCTGCCTGAGCAGCGGGTTGTGCCGCACCAGGGCACCAGGTTCTTCCGCGGCTTCAGCTTCGGGCCGCTCGGCGACCTGTCCGTTCTGGAGAGTCGGCAGAACCGGACCGCGCAGGTGGACGTGCCGCCGTACACCACACGTGGCGGTGGTTTCATCCCGATCGGTACGCCCGAAGTGGACGCCCAGCTCAACGATCCGGCGCGGCAGATGATCGAGCCGGAACAGATGGCGTGGCTGAAGAACTCGTCCCGCGGCAAGCCGTGGCACCTGATCGGCAACCAGGTGGTGCTCAGCCCGTTGATGATCCCCGGCCCGCTGCTGAACCTGCCGCCGACCATGACGTTGATCAACTCCGACCAGTGGGACGGTTACCGCGCGCAGCAAGCGGATCTGGTCAACCACATCGCGGGCGTGTCGAACAACGTGGTCGTGCTGACCGGTGACATCCATTCGTCGTGGGCGGTGGAGATCCCGTCGAAGGCGGGCGCGGACTACACGCCCGTCGGTGTCGAGTTCGTCTGCCCTTCGGTGACGAGTGACGGTTTCTACGAACTGGCCAGGGCACGGCTGCCAGTCGGGACACCTGCCGAGGCTGTGGTCACGGCGACTCGGCAGATCACTGGCACACTGGCCGGACGCAACCCGTGGATCAAGTATCTCGACGGTATCGGCCACGGTTACGCGTTGATCGACGTGACTCCGGATCGGGTGCAGGCGGACTTCCACCACACGCCCGTGCCAACGAGCGCTCAGCCTGACCCGCGCGTGGTTCAGAGCGTCACGACAGCGCACACGACCAGCTGGCAAACCCTTGCCGGGTCACGGAAAGTCAGCCCGGCGACTGGCCCGGTCGGTGCCAGGTCCGACGAACCGGCCTAGTTTTCCTTACGCCTGAACAGCAACAGTGCTGACACCACTGCCAGCACTGTTGCTGCGGCGACCAACCAAGTCGACCAGGTCAACCACTGCAACGTCCGCGTTATCTGGTCCGCCATGTTCAGCGGCACATACCCGGACCAGCCCACGTCTTCGGGAGTCTCGGAGAACAGCGCCGCCACGACGAACACCACAGGCACAAGCTGGACGATCCCTGCAGGGACGTAGCCTTTGCGCCGCTTGAGCGCGATCAGGCCCATCACCGGGCCAATGATCAGCACGAATGGCGTCAGACTCATGCCCAACGCCACCACCGTACCGTCCGGTTGCATGTAGATCGCTATGGCACCAATGGTCAAGGCCGCCAACACCACGACGAGTTGGGCCCATAACAGCCACTTCATCGGGCGACCTTATCGCTCGCCCTTTCTCGCACGACCGCGACGTTGACTGTCCGGGAAAGCCGCTCGTAAGGAGCCGATTCGTCGCCGAAGAAGACGGCGAGCGGCGTCCAGATGCCCACGATGAGGAGGGAGATCACCGCACCCGCGGGGATGAGCAACTGTTCGGGGTTGGCGAAGATGTCCCAATCGTCGACGGACAACGCGATCCACAGCAACCACAACGGGGACAACAGGATCCCGTAGCGCACCGCCAAGGAGATCGGGCCTGCGCGGTGGCCGTTGGTGCGCTCGATGCGCAGGAGCATCGCCCGTTTGCCTGGGGTCGCGCCTGTCAGCGTTGGGATCAGCAGGAACCAGACTCCGCCCAGGATCACGATGACCGGGCCTTGGGGTGAACCGCCGAACAGCGTCATGATGCCGAGGACGAACGCTGTCAGGGTGGCGAATCCGATGGCGTCGGCGAGGAAGGCGAAGACTCGGCGGCTCGGGGTTACCCGGCCCGCGTAACGCTTTCGGTCTCGGTCAGGTTCGAGGTTGGGCAGCCAGCGGGTCAACGGGCCCGCGATCAGCCAGCCGATCGCCGCGCCGGTTGTGTTGAGGATCAGGTCGTCCACACTGAACAGCCGGTACGCGCAGGGATACACGAACCAGAGGCCGGTGAGCTGGGTGAGTTCGAACAGCAGGGACGTGCCGAAGCCGATCGCGATGGCCGCTACGAAGCGGGTTTTCGCCATGTAGCGCAGGAAGAAGCCGAGCGGGGCGAGCAGGACGACGTTGAGGGCGGTGCTCCAGAGGGCAGGGTTGCGGAGCATCGCTCCCGGGGTCCAGCGGCCCCTGGCACGCTGCTCGATGACTTCGATGAAGTAGAAGGGCCGGAGTTGAGGTGTGCTCGCGTAGTTTTGGGTTGCGCAGTACCACTCCGGGTTTCGCGGGAGGGGCATGATCGTCTGCATTACGGCGGCGAGGAGGTAGAAGAGGAAGGCGTAGAAGATGACGTTCGCCCAGCCTCCTGCGCGTCCTCTGCGGCGGTAGCTCACTACTGCTACCGGCAACATGACTACCAGGACGACTATCGGGAACAGCAGCAACGCCGTCTGGACCGGGAGCAGGTAGGTTGCGACCACGTCGGATTGTTACCCCGGTGGGGGTGGCTTCATTCCTCGGGGTCTTTGTTGGTCGCTGCGGGGCGCTCTTGGGTTGGGTCGGCGCGCTCTGGCTCACCGCGGCGCGCTCTGTGGTCGCCTTCGGCGCGCTCCTGTGAGAGGTCGGCGCGATTTGGTGTGGAGCCTCTGCGCCGCAAAAGGCAGGGAAAGCGGGCAGGACCTGCGGCCCTGCCCCGCCGACAAGCTTATTTGCGGCGCCACTCCACACAAAATCGCGCCGACTACCACTTTTGGCGCGCCTCTTTCGTGGCTTGGGCGCGCCTCCACTTGGGCCAGGGCGCGCCTTCGCTGTTGGTTGGGGCGCACCCTTTTCTGTGGCTCGCGCTGCCTCCGCTTTGGCTTCGGGCCCGCTTCCGCTCGCTGCCCCTTCTGGCGCGCCTCCGCTGTGGCTTGATGCCCGACTCCGCTGTTCCCTCAACTCGTGGTGGGTTCGGTGTTTCGGTTGTCGCCCTTGAGGTTCAGGCCCGGGCCGTTGCCTCCTGTAGGTAACGCATCGACACCTCCCGGTCTGTCAGCCATCCGGTGTAGCCGACCGGGTTCTCAAACAGGTGCGCGAACCGGTGGGCAACCTCCGGTACCCGCTGCGCCGTGTCCAAGGTTGCGAGTACGTGCTCTGGTGGTGGGGCGAGTAGGGCGTTGTTGAACGCGGTCGCGTGTTGTGCTACCGCCCAGTACTTCGCGAAGGCGTCGTGCATGAACTTCTCGTCGAAGTCCCTGTCTTCTTGGGCCAGGATTGCTTCCTGATAGGACTTTGCCGCGCGGGCTGCCATGTTCGCGCCTTGGCCGCCGACCGGGTCGTTGGTTACCGCTGTATCGCCCATGGCCAGGACCAGTTTGCCTGAGGGGAGCTTGCCGACTGGGTGGCGGACTGTCGGGGTTATTGCTCCGTGCAGCATCTCCAATGGGCCTGCGGGTTCTGCTTCCTCCAGGATTCCTTTGTTCCATGGGAAATGGGCGCGCAGGAGTTCTACTCCGATCTCCAGGTGTTGGTCGATGTCCGTCACGTCGTGCCAGACGTCCATCGGGCCGCCGGGGATGCCGAAGAAGCCTATTCCGTGGACCTTTCCCTGTACCGAAAGCACTGGCAGGATGAAGTTCTCGCCGTGCGGGCCGAGGTTGAATATCAGGCCGGGTGGCATCGGGTGCTTTGTGCGGACGTAGGCGATCCCGATCGCTCGCTGTGGCTCCGCGTAGGGCGAGAATTCGGGGTTACGGGGGAACAGTGCGTCGAATTGGGGTCCGCGGCCTGCCGCTACGATCACCAGTTCGAACTCGGCCGCGTAGGCGTCGAGGTCGTTGGGGGTGACCTTGTGGTGGCGGATTTCGCCACCTTGTGCCTCGAACAAGGTCATCCAGTCGGAGACCTTCACCCGTTGATCCACTGATTGGGCTGGGTGGTCGAATTTCTGGCGCCATGCGATCGCTGGTTCCGTCCCGGCGGGGCCGCCTGCGGCGTTGAACGCGACCTCTTCGACTGGTTGGACTTCGTCGTCCCAGAGGTTGATGCCGAGTTCGCGTTCTCGTTCCAGTGCTGGGTGGAAGACGCACTGGTTGGAGATCAGCCTTCCGTACCTGACCTCGTCCGCTGTCTTCTCCGCGACGACCGTCACGTCGTAACCGCGTTTCTGCAAGCCCAGTGCCAGCACGAGGCCGGCTTGGCCGGCTCCAATGATCACAATTCGGCGCATGGTCCCCACATTCCCAACGCTTCTCCGGCCATGGATAGGCCCACATGGCTTGACTTAAGGGCGATTCGTCGGACACGCTAAGTCTCGGAGAGCGCTCTCCCAGACGCCCGCACGACACCGGCGCCCCTGCCTCGTCGGTGCCGGTCACCCTGCATGGAGCTGTGTATGCGCCGAGTTCTGGGTTTGGCGCTCGCTTTCGTCTTGCTGCTGTCCTTGGTTGTGACGGCACAGGCGGCGAGTGTTCTGCTGTCTCAAGGCAAAACGACTACCGCGTCGTCGATCGAGAACGACGCGACCACCGCCGCCAGCGCCACTGACGGCAATCCAGCCACCCGTTGGTCCAGCCAGTTCAGCGATCCGCAGTGGATCCAGGTCGATCTTGGTGGCACCGCGCGGATCGACGGGATCATCCTCTCCTGGGAGGCCGCGTACGCCAGCGCCTTCCGGATCCAGACCTCCGGCGACGGGTCGAGCTGGTCGGACATCTATTCGACTGCCACCGGCACTGGCGGCACGCAAACCCTTGCGGTGAACGGGAACGGCCGTCACGTCCGGGTGCTCGCCACCACCCGGGCCACTGGGTGGGGCTACTCGTTGTGGGAGTTCCAGGTCTTCGGCGAACTCACCACCGCTCCCCCGACAGGCACGCCCATCTCCGAGTTCAAGCAAGTGACCGCTTCGTCGTGGGAGGGCGGGAACGCACCTGCCGCCGCACTCGACGGCCGGACGACGACCCGGTGGTCCAGCCAATTCAGTGACCCGCAGTGGATCCGGGTCGACCTCGGCGGCCCGGCGGCCATCAACCAGGTCAAGCTGGTCTGGGAAGGCGCGTACGCCAAGGGCTACCGGATCGAGACGTCCAACGACACCACAACCTGGACACCGATCCACACCACGACGAACGGCACTGGCGGCACCGAAACACTCAACATCAGCGGCACCGGACGGTACATCCGGATGCTGGGCACGGCCCGTGCCACGGGTTACGGCTACTCGCTCTG
This sequence comes from Kibdelosporangium aridum, assembly GCF_900176515.1. Taxonomy (GTDB): domain Bacteria; phylum Actinomycetota; class Actinomycetes; order Mycobacteriales; family Pseudonocardiaceae; genus Kibdelosporangium; species Kibdelosporangium aridum. Next base: position 820,612 of record NZ_FWXV01000001.1, on the reverse strand, counting down.
GGAGTTCCAGGTCTTCGGCACGGTCGACACCACGACGACCAAGCCGCCTTTGCTGTCCCCGCCGACCAAAGCGCCTGGCAACACCGGCCGGTTCGCGCTGACCGCACCGGCCGACGGCGCGATGATCACGACCACCCGGCGTCCGGCGCTGTCGTGGAACGCCATGCCCGGCGCGACCCGCTACCAGGTGTGGATCAACGTCAGCCGGGAGGACTACGACTTCGCCGCCTCCGGCAACCTGATCGACCTGTACACGAAGGTCGCCGAACTCGGCGGCACGAGCTACACACCCACGTGGGACATCTCCGATCGGTGGACCTACAAGTGGTTCGTGGTGGCCAGCGACGGCAGCGCGTCGAACATCTGGCAGTTCAGCGTGTACCTGCCGACGCCTGAGAACGTTGCCGACGGCGTGTCGATCGTCAACGGTGCCAGGGACTTGAACCGCAACGGCGCGATCGAGCCGTACGAGGACTGGCGTCAACCGGTCGAGACCCGCGTGAACGATCTCCTCGGCCGGATGACCGCCGAGGAGAAGGCGTACCAGATGTTCTACAACGCCCAGGCCTTCCCGCAGGCCGGGTGGCATTTCGGTCCTGCGGAGGCGCAGGACCTGCACAACATCCTGCTGGCGTCCTCCGGCACCCGGCTCGGCATCCCGTTCGTCTCGGCCGGTGACACGATCAGCGGGTACAAGACGACGTACCCGCTGCAGAGTGCTTTGGCAGCGGCCAAGAACTACCCGCTCGACTACAAACTCGGCGACATGCAACGCCGTGAGCAACTCGAAGTCGGCACGCGCGGCGTGCTCGGCCCGCTGGCCGAGGTGGGCACGAAGGTGCTCTACCCCCGCATCCAGGAAGGCAACGGCGAGAACGCGGAGGTCGCGGCGGCACAGGTGCGGGCTCTGGTCGCCGGGTTGCAAGGCGGGCCCGAGCTCAACCCGTCGTCCGTGCTCGCCACGGTCAAGCACTGGCCAGGCGAAGGCGCCGGTGGCGAGGCCTTGATCGTCTTCGACGCGGTGACCATCAAGTACCACATGGTGCCGTTCCGTGCGGCGATGGAAGCCGGTGCGGTCAACATCATGCCGGGTTACGCGGGCAGCTCCTTCCTCGATCCCGGCGGGCCCGGAGCGGGTGACAGCGCGAAGATCCTCGCGTACCTGCGGCAGAACCTCGGGTTCACCGGTCTGATCACGACCGACTGGCTGCCGTCTGGCTCGTGGATCGGCGCGGCCAACGCCGGGTCCGACGTGATGGGCGGCGCGGACCCGGGCGCGGCCGGGTTCAGCATCGGGTCGTTCGTCGCCAATGTGCCTGCGGCTCGGATCAACGACGCCGTGCGGCGTGTGCTCCGGCTGAAGTTCCAAATGGGACTGTTCGAGAATCCGTACGGTGATCCGGTCAACGGGCCATATCGGTTCCATACACCGGCGTACACGGCTCTGGCCAACCAAGCGGCACGCGAGTCGATGACGTTGCTGAAGAACAACGGTGTCTTGCCGCTTCGGCTGAACCGAGGCGACAACATCGTGGTGGCCGGGCCGCGGGCCGCGGACTCGAATGCTTGCTGTGTCTGGACAAGCTACTTCCACCAGGAATACGGCTCGTTGAACATCCTCGACGCGATCAAGGCACGGGCGTCCCAGGCAGGCGTCAACGTCTACCAGGACACTGGCCCCGCCCCGAAGCTCGCCGTGGTCGCCGTCGGCGAGGCGTCGTACACCCACGGCACGAACTGGGTGAAGGAACAGCCTTACCTGCCACCGGATCAGCTCTCGATCATCCAGAACTTCCAACGCCAGGGGATCCCGGTGGTAGTCGCTTTGGTCATGCCTCGGCCGTACGTCATTACCGAATGGCATGACCTCGCGAGCGCCATCGTGGTCACGTACCGCGGCGGCGAGGAAATGGGCCCGGCACTGGCCAGCCTGCTGTTCGGCGATTACACCGCTCGCGGCAGGCTGCCTTGGCAACTGCCGCGAGCGCTGGGTGACGTCCTACGGCCAGGCGGCAGCGACATCCCCGCCGACGCGACCGAGCAATGGGACCTGCCTTACGACCTCGCCGCAACACCCGCTCAACGCAACGAGATCCGGGCCCGGATCGACGCAGGACAACAACCACCGAGTACCTACGGCAATCCGCTTTATCCCTATGGCGCGGGACTCTGACAGGACACGGGCCCTCGGACACCCGAGGGCCCACCCGGTCACCAGGTGTGGGCGACGTCCACGATGACCTTGTTGTCCCACGTGAACACGCGGAACGGCAGCCGCGCACGGACACCAAGCCCGACCGTGGTGATCGCCTCGAACGAACCGGCCCATGCCAGTTGGCGGAACGTCTGATACCCGGTGAGGTCGACGAGCTCGTTGCGGTTCTGGAACGTGTAAGTCGGCTGACCGTTGTCGTTGTACGCGGGTCCGTGCGCGGCAACCGACAGCCTTGCCTCGCCGCGCAGCGGGATCGGCACACCGGTCGGGTCCTCGACCAGCTGATCCACATAGGACACCACGAATCCGTCGACGTGCGAAGTGAAGCCCAGCACCAGCCGGTCGTAGCAGTCATGCCTGCCTGTGCGGATGTCCACGAGTTCGCCGAACATCGTGGACGGTGCCATCTTCTTCTGTGAACCCCACGTGACGCCGCAGGCCGCTGGTGCGGCTGGTGCGGCTGGTGGTGTCGGTGCCGCCGCCGCGGACAGTGGCACCAGCAACGCGGCCACTGTTACGATCAAGAGCAGCAATGTCCTGCGTGACATCGTTCTCGACTCCCCTCGAGAATGCACCGGAAAATCCGGCTTCTCTGCAGGACGTTCGATCACCGGCGCAGGTTGCGTCAGAGCATCATGGCCAGGTCTGCCTCGATGTCCTTGGCTCGGGGGTCGGCCAGCTCCAGCATGATGTTCATCGCCGAAGTCAGCACGCTGCGCGCGATCCGGGGATGCCCGGCGGCTTTGATGACTTTCCCCAGATCGGCCATGGTGACGGCTTCCCAGCGGCGGTTGGCGGTCGCGCGCTGGAAGGAAATCGACGTCCGCAAGGCCCGGATGGCCCGTGGGATGTCACCGAGTGCCGCGTAGGCCAGGCCTAGGTTGTGCTGGTTGAACGCCTCGGTCATCACGTCACCCGACCGCAGGAACCGTTGGTGGGCTTGCAGATGGCTCTCCACCGCTGCGGCGTAGTCACCGGCCACCCGCAGTGCGATGCCGAGGTTGTCCAGGTTCTGCGTGATTCCGCGCGGGTAGTCGACATCCTCGTACAGGTCCAGCGCGGCTCGCGCGTAGTCGCGGGCGATCTCGCCGTCGCCGAGGTTGGCGTGTGTCATCGACAGGTTCCCCAGCGTCATGCCGAGGCCGCGGGCGATGTCCAGCTCGCGGAAACGAGCGAGCGACCGCTCGAAGTAGGACTTGGCTTTGTGGTATTCCTCCTTGTCCAAGTGAATACAGCCGACAGAATTCAGCAGGTACGCCTCGCCCGCGCGCTCCCCCGCGGCCTTGGCACCGTCCAGTGCGGACTGGAAGAACTTGAGGCCTTCCCGCCACGGCACCGCACTGTCGAACAACGTCGTCAACGCCATCGCGATGCGCCACGCGTGACCGTCCCAGCCGTTGGTCGCCGCCCACGCGGTGATCGAACGCAGCGACTCGTACTCATCCTCGAACCAGGCGGTGACTTCCTTGGCATCGACGAAGACCGGCGGCGGGATCCGCGCCTTGTGCGGCGCTACGAAGTCCCGGTTGCGGTGCGGGATCAGCACTTTGTCCGCGGCCACCGCGGCGTGCAGGTACCAGTCGAGCACGCGCTCGATCGCCTCGTCCCGCTCAGCCTGCACCTCGTGAATCATCACCATCTTGGTGGCGTACAAGCGAATCAGGTCGTGCAGCTGGTATCGGCCAGGGCGTGGTTGTTCGAGCAGGTTGGTCGCGATCAGCTGGTCCAGCGCGTCCTTCGCTTGCCCGCGCGGCATTCCGCTCAACGCCGCGGCGGCGTCAAGGCCGATGTCGTTGGCGGGCAACAAGCCGAGCTTGCGGAACATCAACGCCGCGGACTTGCGCAAGGCGCGGTAGGACCACGACAGTGCCGCGCGCAGGTCGGTATGCGGATCGTCGTCGCCGCTACCGAGGTTGTCCAGCCGCGCCTTCTCGTCTTCCAACGCCAGCACCACGTCCGCCAGCGAATCGGTGCGGTGGGCGCGTTCGGCCACGATCGCCAGCGCCAGCGGCAGGTAGTCGCACAACCTCACCAGTCGTGCCGCCGCCGTGGGCTCTTCGGCCACGCGGTGTGGCCCGATGGCCGACGACAGCAAGTCGATGGCCTGCCGATGGGACATCGGGTTCAGCGTCACGCGGTGGGCGCCGTCCCGAACCGACAGTCCGCGCAGCTGGTTGCGGCTCGTGACGATCACCAGCGCGGACGAACCCGGCAGCAACGGCCGCACTTGGCCCGCGTCCCGCGCGTTGTCCAACAGGATCAACGGCCGCCGGTCGGACAGCTTGCTCCGCAGCAGTGCCGACCGTTCGTCCACATCAGACGGAATGGCATCGCCGGAGACCCCGAGCTCACGCAACAGCGCCTCGGCCGCCGCGTCCGGCGGCACGGGCTCGCCCGGGCCGTAACCGCGCAGGTTGAGGTAGAGCTGGACATCGGAGTACTTGTCGGCGACCCGGTGCGCCCAGTGCAGGGCCAGCGCGGTCTTGCCCATCCCTGGCGCACCGTCGATCGAGACGATGATCGGCGCGCCGTCGAGGTTGGTCAGCAGTGAGTCGAGTTTGGTCAGTTCCTCCTGCCTGCCGGTGAACTTGGCGATGTCATGCGGCAGCTGGCGTGGCGCTGGCGCCCGGAGCACCGCCGTGGGGTGCCCTTGCAGCACCTCACGGCGCAACCGCTGCAGCTCCGCGCCGGGATCGATGCCGAACTCGTCACTGAGCACCCGGAAGACCTGGGCGTACGCGACCAGCGCGTCCTCACGCCTGCCAGCCCGGTGCAACGCCAAGATCAGCCGGACCCACAGCGACTCCCTGGTCGGGTATTGGCCGGTCAGCTCGTGCAGCTCGGCGATGATGGACTCGGGTTGCCGGACGTCCATCTCGATGTCGATCCGCCGCTCGGTCGCGGCGAACCACTCCTCGGTCAGCCTCGGCACGACGTCCCTGTCCACCCAGGACGAGGCGACATCGGAGAACGGCCTGCCGCGCCAGAGCCGCAACGCCTCGTACAACAGCGCCAGTTCCTGGTGCGGGCTCAGCTGCGTGCGAGATTGCCGCAGCAGCTCGCGGAACCGGTAGAGGTCGACTCGATCCGGCTCGACGCTGAGCTGATAACGGCCGGCGGAGACGCGCCGGATGACGTCGTGGCCGAGCAACTGCCGCACGCGGCCGACATACGTGTGCAACGACCCACGTGCGTTGCCGGGCTGCTCCTCTGGCCAAAGCCGTTCGGCCAGCGTGTCGGTGGTGACTGGTTGGCCGACCGAGATCACCAGTGCGGCCAGCAGAACGCGCAACTGCCCCGGCGGGATCGCCACGATCTCGCCGTCCCGCCGGATCTCCCACGGCCCGAGCACGTGGATGTCGATTTCGGGCCGCATCACGCCGCGCTCCCCCGAATGGCGGATACGCGTGGAAAATCTGGCGTCCACACTTCGGGATAAACCGAGTCGAAACCCGCCCGATGCAAATACCGCATTGCACTCCCGTCCCCTGGCCACTGCAGGATAACCAGCGCCGCTGGACCGGACCTGTACTGGATAAGCGCAGGTCGCAGGCCCTGGACCAGCAGTTATCGGCATCGCGGGGACAAGATCGGTATCTTTACCGCGTATCTGGCACGCAGTTGCCAGGCGCGGGGTGGGCGAGTGTGCGACAACCGGGGGGTTGTGATGCGTGGTACCGCATTCGGGACGGTGGTTCGGCGACGGCGCGTGGAGTTGGGATTGACGCAACGTGATTTGGCCGAACTGGCGGACCTGAGCGTCCGGACGATCGGCAAAATCGAACAAGGCCGGCTACCCGACACGCTGTCCAAGTCGATCGACCGGGTGATCAGCACGCTGGGGATTGACCCGGAGATCGCGTGCTGCTGTTCGGACTCGGCCATTCGAGTGAGCGTGCTCGGGCCGTTGGCCGTCCAGCTGGGCGGTGTGGTGCAGGAACTGGGCGCACAAAAGCAACGGTGCCTGCTCGGATTGCTCGCGCTGCGGTACGGCACGACCGTTTCCCGTGACGAGATCGTGGAGCTGCTGTGGGGCACCACACCGCCCCCGACCTGGCAGAACCTCATTCACACGTACGTCACCCGGCTACGGAAAGCGCTCGGAAATGGTGGCTCCCACGGCCACAACGCCATCGTCACGGCGCCGAGCGGCTACCGTTTGACCCTCGGTGCGCAGGAACTCGATATCGCGGAATTCGACGCACTGCTCCAGCAAGGTGAAAATCCGGAGAAACTGGCAGCCGCATTGGACCAGTGGCGTGGCCCGGTCCTCGCGGATCTGCCGGACCGGTTGCGGTGGCATCCGGCCGCCGTCTCGGCGCAGGAACGCCGGATCAGTGCGGCGATGGCCTACGCGGACGCGGTTGTCGAGCCGAGCAGGCAGGACGACGTGATCCGCAGGCTGCAGGCGTTGATCGTGGAAGCGCCGATGCACGAGGGCCTGCTGGCACGAGTCATGCTCGCGCTGGCCGCCGCGGGCAGGCAGGCGGACGCGATCAGCCTGTACGCGGGCGCACGGCAGCTGCTGGGCAACGAACTCGGCGTCGACCCGAGCGCCGAGTTGCGCAGTGCGCACGAACGTGTGCTGCGCCAGGACGTTCCGGCCAAGGCGAGCCGGTTCGTGCCCGCACAGTTGCCCGCCGACGTGGTGTGTTTCTCCGGCCGCCGTCACCAGCTGGCCGCGCTGGACTCGCTGCTGGCCGAGGTCCGCGGCGGCAACTCAGCCGCCATGGTGATCGCCGCGATCGCGGGCTCCGCGGGCGTCGGCAAGACAGCGTTGGCCCTGCACTGGGGGCACAAGAACAAGCACCACTTCCCGGACGGCCAGCTGTACGTCAACCTGCGTGGCTACGACCCCGACGAGCCGGTCGATCCGGCCGATGCCCTGGCCGCGTTCCTGCGTGCGCTGGGCGTCGAGACCCATTCCATACCGCGTGACGTCAACGAGCGCTCGGCGCTGTTCCGCACGGTGGTCGCCGACCGGCGCATGCTGATGATCCTGGACAACGCTCAGGCCGCCAGCGTCGTACGGCCGTTGCTGCCGGGCACGTCCGAGGCGTTCGTGGTGATCACGAGTCGCGACTCGCTGCGTGGCCTCGCCGTCCGGGAAGGCGCGCGGCTGATCGACCTCGGGGTGCTGAGCCTGGCCGAGTCCCGTGCACTGATGACGACCCTGATCGGCGACCGGGTCACCAGTGCGCCTGAGGCCTCCGACGCACTGGTCGAGCAGTGCGGCCACCTGCCGTTGGCGATCCGGCTGGTCGCGGACCTCGCAGCCCGCAAGCCCGACGTCGACCTCGTGGAACTGGCTGAGGAGCTCGCCGACGAGCAGCACCGGCTGCGGCTGCTCGACGCGGGCGACGATCCGTATGCCTCGATCGGTGCGGTGTTCTCGTGGTCGTACAACAAGTTGTCCGCTGAAGGCGCCCGGCTGTTCCGATTGCTCGGGTTGCTGCCGGGAAACACTTTGGACGTGTACGCCGCAGCCGTCCTGCTGAACACGTCACGCGAAAAAGCCGGCGCGCTGCTCGACGAACTGGCCGACGCGCATCTGCTCGACCGGGACGTCAACGGCCGATTCCGGTTCCACGACCTGTTGCGTGCCTATGCCAGGCAGAAAGCCGGACAAGAAATCCAGGAACCCGCCCAGAACCTGATCGATTTCTACCGCGCGGCGCGATCACGCGCGGCGAGCGTGCTGGCCGGAAACGGCCGGGTGTCCCGAGCGAATCTGCTCGGCGCATTCCCTGCGGTTCCGATCCCGACATTCGCACACTTTGTCAGGGACGCCCGTTAGATCATCATCGGACGGAAGCGGCCATGACTCCAGATCCGCTGGAACACCACATGCGCGGATGGCCTCCCAGTAATGGATCGAGTCATGGCCGCTTGTGCCCCCCTTGCCCTCGCCCTATTCGTTCCTACCCCGGTGGCGCCGTGTTACCGCAAGGTGAGTGCCCGTGACACCTTGAGGTAACACGGCGATGTTCACTCATTCGGAGGTACGCTGAAGCCCGGTGTCGGAGGGGGTGGCGTGATGGCAGGCGAAAATGTCCCATATCGACAAAGCCTGCTGGACGCCATGGCGGTGCTCAACGGGCAATGGGTTCCCGCTGTGCTCGCGTCATTGGCGCCCGGCCCGCTGAACTTCACCGATCTGCTGAATGCGATCAATGCCGTTGAAGAACGGTCCGGCTGGGTCAACCACGTCCGCCCGTTGACCAGGAAAGTGCTTACCGAAACGCTGTCGAGGCTGCAGCGGGACGGCATTGTGCAACGGCAGAGCACGCCGGACGCGCTGTTCCAGCCGGTGTACTACGAACTCACGCCGATGGGCAGCTCGCTGCTCAGGTCGGTGCGCCCGTTGATCAAGTGGGCTCAGGACCACCAGGCTGAGCTCGAGTCCGCGCGGCAGCGCCGCGGCCCTTAGCCTGCGGCCTGCTCACCACGACCTGGTCGCGGCCGGCGTCCTTGGCGCCGAACGCGGCGAGGTCGGCCGCGAGCAGCAACTGGTCGAGGCCGCCCCGGGTAGCCGGGTAGGCGGCCGCGCCGATGGACACGGTCAGGCCGTCGACCACTTCGTTGTCGTTGACCGTGACCCGGAGTTTCCTGATCCGCTCGCAGATGCGTTCGCCGATCTCGATGAGCTCCTTGTCCTCGACCTCGGGCAGGCCGATCACGAACTCCTCACCGCCGAACCGGCCGACCACGTCGTACCGGCGGGTCTCGGCCCGCAGCGCGTTGGCGACCGCTTCGAGGACCTGGTCGCCCGCCAGATGGCCGTAACCGTCGTTGACCTGCTTGAAGTGGTCGAGGTCGATCATCAGGACACCGAGCGTCGTGCCTTCCCGCTTGGCGCGGTCGTACTCCTTGGTGATGACGGTGTGCCAGGCCGCGGCATTCAGCAGCCCGGTCTTCGGGTCGGTCGCGGCGGCCTGCTCGAACTGGCGGATCAACAGGCTGCGGTGCAGCACGTGCAAAGCCGGGATGAACAACGCGACCAGCAACGGTTTCCAGGCCAGCAGGATCGCGGCGAGCGCGCCGAGGCAGATGGTCGCGAATTCCAGTGCGTTGGCGTGCCAGCTGCCCAGAATCCGCACGGGTTTCAGCGTGCGCTCGGACAAAGCGATGGCCCCGGCGATCAGCCCGGTGTTCACCGCCGAGAACGCGGCGATGGCGAGTGGAATACCCCAGAGCGCTTCCGGGAATACTGCTTTGACGAGGGTTTCCGGTCCGAGCAGCTGCTGGATTCCGGTGGCCGCGTGGCAGGCGAGAACAATGGTGGCCGCGCTGAACGTGAGGCGATAGGCGTGCACACCACGGACGCGATACCAGCTACGAATCCACAAGTGCAGATACAGCGCCGCGACAACCCCGGCCGCGAGTCCCGGCGACAGAACCAATGCGGCGGCGACGGTCCAGATCGAAGTGAGATTGACGTGCGGGGTGTCGGAGAACCTCCTGCGCATGCGCTCGACATGCCGGGATATCTCGGCGTTCACCAAGCCTAGGCCGATGATCGCGCCGCCCATGACAAGATCGCGCGTTGTCGGCGGGTTGGTGCTCAGCAGAACAGCGGTGATGATGACCGCGAAAGCGTCGACGCCGAGGACATAACAGACAAGGTGGCGCGGGAGCGACCACACCGACCAGCTCGCCGGGTTCGCGAGCCCTTTGTGTCGTCGGCTTCGGAAGCGGAACATGGTCACGACTTCTTCTCACCTCCCGCCCGATCGAACAGTGTAACTGCCCGGACACAAACCGTACTAGCTGCAGAACGGAGGTGACAGGAGATGCGCGGAAAGGACTGGTGAGCACCGACCGTGTGCCTCGCGCTCGCCAGACATCTATCGTCGCGAGGCCAGAATCATTACCGCTGGCGGGCGCGAAGCCACGAGACACCGACAAGGGCGGCAAATCCCGCACCACTGAGACCGGCCAACGCGACGGCGGTACTCGGGCTGACGGCGTCGGCGACAACGCCGCCCAACGCGATCGCGACACCTTGTGATGCCTGGACACCCGCACTGCCCAAGCCCACAGCGGTGCCCCGGCAATACTCGGGTACCCGCTTGACAAAAGCGGCCTGGGTTTCGATGAGGTACGCGGTCGACGCGACACCGGAAATCCCCCACAGCACGACGGAAATCAGCACACCGGGTTGCAGAAAGCAGAGGATGAGGGGAACCCCGGCGAGAATCGCGAACGGAACGAGCATGCGCTCCCGCGCCTGCTCGGTCATGCGGCCGGACAGCCACGCGCCAATAATGCTGCCCGCCGGATCGGCGGCCATCAGAAACCCGACGGCGGCAACCCCGGCCATGAGCTCGTCAGCGTAGGGCGCGGCAAGCCCCTCGGGCACAACGAAGAGACCGACCATCCACGCCAACACGATCAAGCTACGCAGCACAGGATCGCGCCAGATCATCCGTGCGACACCCGTCGTGCTTCTCGTGCGATCCGTCCCAGGACGACTGTTCACCGTCAGCCAGACCATGACCGCGGCCATCACGAACGTCGCCGCGTTGAACGCCAACACCGCGTAGGGACTCACGATGGTGAGCACCGCTCCCCCGGCCGCAAACCCCACGAGCTGAGCCAGCTGCGTGGAGATCGTCCGGATGGAGAGGCCTTGCACGTAATGCTGACCAAGCACTTGGTACATCAAGGAAAGCTGCGCGGCCTTGAACGGCCCACCCGCGAACGACAACAAGGCGACGAGGACACCGAGAACCGGCAACGGCAACCCCGGCACCGCCATGACAGCAGCCAAGAGCGCCCGGCACAGGTCGGTCGCAACGATCAACTCCCGCCTTCTGAACCGGTCGGCAAGACTCGCCAGGAACACGCTGCCCAACAGATTCGGCAGGAACGTCATCGCATAGCTGAGCGTCGTCCACGTCGCCGACCCCGTCTGCCGGTAGACAAGGACAGCGACAGCGACTCGCGCGAGCTGATCCCCACCGACCGACAACAGCTCGGCGAGCCACAACCCCCGGAACTCCCGCACGCGCAGCACAGCCGTCAACCGCACCCCACTGTCACCGCGCACAGTTTTGCACTGTAAACGGCGGACCGTGTTGCGTCGACTACCTACCGTGATAGATCTAAGGTCACCGCATGGACCTGGGGTGCGAGAGGTGCTACGGCGAGGACGCGGCGACTGTGATGGAGTACTGCGTCAAGAATCTCCAGACGACGCAGCGCATCGTGTCGGATTCGCACTTCGGCGTGTCGGTGCGGAAGTGTCCGGAGTGCGGGCAGCAGTTCGTGGCGATCTTCACCGAGTTCGTGGACTGGCAGGGCGGTGACGACGCGCAGTACTTCGACGTCGTGCCTGTCACGCCCATCGAGGCGAAGTACATTGTCGACGCCAAGGACCTGCTACGAGACCTCGGGACGCTCGGCAACCGCCGTCGGCGGGTCTCCTCCGACTGGCCGACGGGCGGCACCGAGCGGATCTCGTGGAAACGCGGCGAGTTCTACGTCCGTGAAGGTGATTAGGTTCCGTTGATCAGCCGGATCACTATGTCCAGGTCGAACTGTCCGGCTGTGCGAAGGGGTGGCGTTCCGGATGAGTACCCGCGAACACTGGATCTCGACGGCGGATCGGCTGCTCGAGGCGGCATGGCGGTGGGCGACGCCGGACAGCGCCCTGCTTGATCTGCCGGGGCGGCCGTCTAAGAGCGGTGTGCTGTCGGACGGGTTGGAAGGTTATGCCCGGACTTTCCTCGCTGCCGCGTTCCGGGCCGCGGGTACCCAGGACGACCGCTGGCTCGAGAGGTATGCGGAAGGCTTGCAGGCCGGGATGGGCGGTGCCTGGCCGAGGATCCAAGGTCACGATGTCTTCGGCCAGCCGATGGTGGAGTCCGCCTCGATTGCCTTGGGGCTCCGGCTTACCCGGCCGTGGCTGTGGGACAGGCTCGACGAAGCCACAAAAGACCAGGCTGAGGCCTGGTTGCGGGACGCGCTGACGAACGTCCCCGCGCCGAACAACTGGTACCTCTTCCCCTACACCGTCGCCGGGTTCCTGGAATCCGTTGGACGGGGCGACGCAGTCACGAAGCGCGCACGGGAGCGGGCGCTGGACCTGCTGGAGAGCTGGTACCGCGGGCAAGGTTGGTACTCCGACGGTGACGGACGGGCGTTCGACCACTACAACGGTTGGGCCCTGCACCTCTACCCCGTGCTCGACGCCTACCTGAACAACGAGGAAACCCATCACGGGGAACGGCTCAAGGAGCACCTGGAGAGCTTTTCCCTGCTGTTCGGGAAAGATGGCGCTCCGATCCACTTCGGACGTTCTCTCACCTACCGGTTCGCGGCCGCATCAGCGGTGGCGCTCGGTGCCGTCACCGGCCACACTCCCTTGACGCCCGGGCAGTCCCAAGGTCTGATCAACCGGTCGCTGAACTATTTCGAACGCTACGGCTCCATCGGCCAAGACGGTCTGCTCAGCCTCGGCTGGCACGGCCCGCACGAGCCCACGCTGCAGAACTACTCGGGTCCTGCCTCGCCGTACTGGGCATCGAAGGCCTTCGTGTGCCTGCTCGCCGCCGAAGACCATCCACTATGGACTGAGCAGGAGGAACCAATACCCGAGAAGACCCTGGCTGTTCCGGCTCCTGGGTTCCTGATCCAAGTGGCCGACGGGATCGCAAGGCTGCACAACCACGGCAGTGACCACGTCAAACCGCACGAAGGCGAGTCAGCCGCGGACGACGACCCACACTACTCAAGGCTGGCGTACTCCACGAAAACCGGACCGACAGCCAAGACCAACGTCGCGGACAACCACTTCAGTGTCGTGATCAACGGTGTCCACAGTGTCCGCAGGCGAATTCACCCCATCAACGCCAAGAGCAACTGGGCCGCCTCGTGGTATCGGCCGGTCTTTCCCAGCGGCCCGCCCATGGTTCCGGGCCTCAAGGTGGAAAGCGTCACCATCGCCCACGGCCGTTACGAACTACGGGTGCATCGGGTCCACAAAGCACCGCACCTCGCGAAAGTCCAGGAAACCGGCTGGGCCACCGAACTGCATTCCCAGCTCGTCCCCCTCCACGGCTGGACCGGCAAGGACGAAGTCCGCGCACCCCAAGGCACCGCCTACACACCGTGGGTACGAGTCCCGAGGCTGACCGCCGACGTCGAAGGCACTGCCATCTTCGCCGCCCTCGCCCTGCTCAGCGACAACGAAGAACCACCGCTGCAAGCAAGCGCACAAGCGACGCCGAACGGCCTTGAAGTCCACTGGTTCGGCCAGACCACAAGGATCACGTTCGGGGACAACGACATCCACGTGACCTAGCCGCCGGTCATTCCCTGCATCTCGGCCAGCCGAGGCTGCCGGGAGTCGAGCACCTGCTGGGCGAACGCCTTCGCCGCGGCGTTCTTGCCGTGGCTGAGTTCGTTCTCTGCCATGGTGATCGCGCCGCGGTGGTGCACGATCATCGTGTCCAGCCAGCGACTGGTGAACGCGTGTCCCGACAACCCGGTCAGCTCGTCCAGGTTCTTGATCTCGCCGGGCACCGAGCCCGCGTCGTCCGGCGATGATTCCCAGCGGCTCGCCCATTCGGCGAGCTGTGGGTTGAGTGCGCCTTGCTCGATCTGCGTGGCCAGCTTGATGACTTTGGCGTTGACCGTCCGGCCTTGGACAAGCCGTGCCGCCTCCACCGACTGGGCGTTGTGCGCGATCATCCGATGGGTGAAAAGCACGTCCGTCGAATTGTGGTCGACGGGCTCAGCGGCGCAGCCGGTCAGCACCAGTCCGAGGAGGACAAGGAGAACACGCACACCTCAAACACGGCCGGAACACGCGCTCGGTTCACGCCTGTACGGTCGGCGCGGGCTCTGGCGGCGGCGGTGCAGGTGTCTGCGTCGAGCCGTTGTTGCTCAGCATCACGAACAGAATGAACGACACCACCAGAACCGTGGCCACGAGTCGCACCAACGTGCCGAACTTGATCGCCATCCACATTTCCTCTGTCCCTCCTCGAATGCGGATACCACATCCCTCTAAGGCAACAACTCTCGTCCGTTCGAGGTGTGGACGACAGAGTCCAATTACTCTGTGTGTTGTGGGCCAGAAGACACCGGACGAGTACGCCCGGCTCTTGGATGAGTCGCGGCGCCGGGAGGCGTGGCTGCGTGCGTCCAATGAGATCACTGCTGCCTTGCTGGCCGGCAACGGATCTGACCTCGAACTGATCACGTCGCACGCCCGTAAGGTCGCGGGGGCACCGCTGGCCGCCATCGCGGTCGCCGACGAGGCGCACCCCGGCACTCTGGTCTTCCACGTGGTCGAGGGCGCCGAGCACCTGACCGGGACGTCGATCACCATCGAGGGCACGGCATCCGGCCTGGTCTTCGCCTCAGGCGAGGCGCTGTTGATCGACAACTACGGTGACGCTGCCGCGACCTTCCAGGGCGACAGCGGTTCGGTCGCGCCGTCGGATCTCAAAGGGCTCGGTTCGGCCGCGATCGTCCCGCTCAAAGCCGGTGAGGATGTCCTCGGCGTGCTGTTGTTGTGCCGGTTGCGGGACGAACCGCTGTTCGGTCAGTCCGACCTGGACTTGCTGGAGAACTTCGCCGCGCACGCGGCACTGGCGCTGCAGTACGCCGCCGCACGCGCCGACCAGCAGCGGCTCGTCGTGCTCGAGGATCGTGACCGGATCGCCAGGGACCTGCACGACCTGGTGATCCAGCGGATCTTCGCGACCGGGATGGCGTTGGAGGCGGCGGCTGCGGTGATCCCGGCTGATCCCGCGAACGCGACGGACCGCATCCGGCTGGCGGTCGACGATCTGGACATGACGATCCAGGAGATCCGCACGACCGTCTTCGCCCTGCAGCACCCGCCCACCGAGGGCCTGCGGTCGTTGGTCCTCCAGGCTGTCGAAGCCGCGGTGCCCGTACTCGGGTTCAAGGCGTCGGTGCGCTTCCGCGGCCCAGTGGACACATCGGTGCCCAGCGACGCAGTCGAGCAGATACTGCCCGTCCTCCGGGAAGCTTTGTCCAATGTGGCCAGGCATGCCCGGGCGACCACGGTGGCCATCGAGATCACAGCTGGTGACGAGCTGTCCCTGCGCGTGACAGACAACGGCGTCGGGATTCCCAAGGGCGGCCGTCGCAGCGGACTGAGCAATATGGCTTTCCGCGCACGTCGCCTAGGTGGCACCTTCTCCGTGACGCCTACCAACCCGGGTACGGCACTGCATTGGTGCGTGCCGCTCAGGTAATCAGGGTCGGCGACGGTTCTGGCGCAGCTCCGTGGCCAGTACAGCGGCTTGGGTACGGCGTCGCATGCCGAGCTTGGCCAGCAGGTTCGACACGTAGTTCTTCACGGTCTTCTCCGCGAGGAACAGCCGCTCGGCGATCTGCCGGTTCGTCATTCCCTCACCGATCAGCTCCAGCACCCTGCGTTCCTGCTCGGTGAGCTCGGCCAGCTTGTCGGTCGGCCCTTTGCGCAGCCGGGTCAGCACCTGGGTGGTGGCAGTGGGGTCGAGCAGCGAGCCGCCTTGCGCCACTGTCCGGATGGCGCGCACGAGGTCGCCACCGCGGACCTCCTTGAGCACGTATCCCGCCGCGCCCGCCATCACGGACTCGAACAAGGCCTCATCGTCGGAGTACGAGGTCAGCATCAGGCACTTCAGGTCGGGCATGTCCGCGCGCAGGTCACGGCACACCTGGACGCCGTCACCGTCCGGTAGCCGGACGTCGAGCACCGCGACATCCGGCTTCAGCAACGGCACCTTGGCCAGCGCTTCCGCCGCTGTCGACGCCTCGCCGACCACCGAGATATCCGGATTGGTGCCGAGTAGGGCGGCCACGCCCTTGCGGACTACTTCATGGTCGTCGAGCAGAAAAACCCGGATTGCCACCCGCCCACGGTAGTAGCCGAGGCTGCGTCAACGGAACTACGTTTGTCACACGAGTGGGGGGATCTGCGGCGAAGTCCCAGATAAATCGGATACAACACGCTGACAACAAGCGTGCGTCGCCAAGACTCCGCACCGAACCGGGCGCGGTGCACCAAGCCCCATACCAATCCGGGACCAGCAGTGCGGCGAGCCAGACATACGTTCCGGTCAGCAGCGTGACCGCGACGAGAGTACCGCTTATCACCGCGGGTGCGGACGCGGCATTGCACCGCACCCACGTTGCGTCCGCCGAAATAGCGGGCAACAAGGACCCTTACCGGATACTCCGGTGAGTCCAGCGCGAGAACCGATTCGAGCAGTGCGGGTTTCTGCTCGTGCGACGCCGGAATGACGATCCAGAAATGCAGGCCCGTGGTGTGTTCGGGCTGCCTTGGGCGTGGCCGCCGCCAGGCGAACACCGCCAGGACGACGTTGTACAGCGGCCATGCCAGCAGCAGGGCGACGGCGACGATTGTCATGGCCTTCATCGTGGGCGCAGGCGTGTCATCTGCGCCCGAGGCGATGTCCTCTAACCAATTAGGGACTTTCGACTCGGTTGCCACGGCCGTCGACCAGGCAAGATCTTGCGCAGCCGGCTGCTGACCTGCGCCGTGCGCCCGCGAGCGACAGCGCGGACGCCAGGCCTGGTCGGCCTTGAGAAAGGAATAGGAGGTGGGTCATCGTGGACTCCGCGGGACTGGAACTGCTCTCGGGGCAGGAGTGCTTCCGTTTGTTGGCAAAAGTCCCTGTCGGACGGGTCGTGTACACCGACCGCGCGCTGCCCGCCGTGCAGCCGGTCACGTTCGCACTGCGCGAGCAGGCCGTGATCATCCGCACGTCGGCACACAGCCGGCTCGCGCTCGCGACGCCCGGGAAGGTCGTCGCGTTCGAGGCAGACGAGTTCAAGGACAACGGTGTCCGTTGTGGATGGAGCGTTGTCGCGATCGGACACGCGGTGAAGGTCACCGACCCCGTGGAACTCGAAGCGGTCAGGCAGCTGGGGTTACGGGCGTGGGCCCCGGACGCTGAGGACTGCTACTTACGCATATCCGTCGAGATCGTCTCCGGCCGGAGGCTGCCCTCGTGAGTGACCGCCAGGCCCCGGCGTCAACTCACGAGGGCCTCACTTGACCGGCGCCACGATCCCGTACTCGTGGATCTTGCGGTACAGGGTGGCCCGTGACATGCCGAGCAGCCGGGCCGCCCTGTTCTTGTTGCCGTCCGCGTCCTCGAGGCTGTGCACGATCGCGTCCCGCTCGATCGACTCCAGCCGGTTCAGCGGCCGTCTGGCCACGGCACGGTATTCCGCTGGAAGGTCCGAAGGTTGGATGACCCCTGAGCGCTTGCGCCTGGCCACGTACTTCAGTACCTGGTAGAGCTGGGGAACGTTGCCCTGCCACGAAGAACGCATCAGCAGGTGCATCGCGGCCGGTGAGCAGGTCAGCTGCCCGCCTCGGCTGAGCCTGCTCAGCAACAGCGGCACGAGCTCGCGCAGGTCGTCGATGTGCCTGCGCAGCGGTGGGATCTGGACGGTCCGGGGGAAGAAGCCGAGCACGTCGCCGAGATCCACCGAGTCGTCGTCCACAGTGACCGCGACCCACATCCGGCTGCCCGAGGCACGCACTTGCGCCAGAACCGCGGCCAGATCACGCAGCGCCTGCGGTTCCAAGTGGTCCACGTGCCGGATGATCAACGAATCGACGGGGTCGTCCAGCAGATCGTGCCGGATCTGGGACACGCCGTCGACCACGTGCAGCCTGCCGGTGGGATTGCGGCGCTGGTGCACACACCGGGCCAAAGTGGACTTGCCGACGCCCCGCTCGCCTTCCAACGCAAGCCATTCCCCACGGGCGTAGGCCGCGTCGACCTCGTGGCAGGCCCGCAACCACAGCGTCGCCGAGCCGACCACGCCGGGCAGGAACATCGGCAACGGCACTGCGGAGATCCCCTCATCCTCCGTCTCAAGAAGCCGGACCCGCACGACATTGCCCGCGTCTCCGCCACGTGGTCCAGGAACCGCGCGGCACTCCATCCGGACCTTCGATCCCGTTGGCAGCACGACAGTCGCGCGACTCCGGCCGTCTGCCAACGCCTGGCTGGCGTGACCCAGCAACACCGCTTGGTCAGCCGGATCCAGCAGCCTGCGGGCCCGGTCGTTCATCATCACGACTTCTTCGTTGAACGCCAGCAAGATACCGGTCGTCCGGCGGCAGGCACGCAGATACGCCTGGAACAACGCCAGTTCCCTGATGTCGCTGTTGCCCAGCAAGGCCTGCCGGATCTGCTCGGCGGTGGTCCGCGCCAGCGCGATCAGCAACTGCCCGGCGTCCTTGCGCCAGCACGTCAGGTCGACCGCGCCGATTGTCTTGCCGGAGATCGGATCCTGGATCGGTACACCCGCGCACGCCAGGTTTTCCAGGTTCTCCGCGTAGTGCTCATGTCCGAACACGTGTGTGGGACGGCCGTCCTCCAACGCTGTACCGATTCCGTTCGTGCCCACGAATTGCTCGCCGTAGCTGAAACCCGGCGCCAGTTCGACGCTCTGCAGATGGCGGTGCAGATCAGGATCCCCAGTACGTTGCGTGAGCACCACACCGCGGGGATCGGTCAGAATCAGGCTCACCGGCTGGCCGTCGAGCTGCTCGCCGAGCCGTTCCAGCACCGGTTCGGCGGCCCGGATCAACGGCGTGTCGAGGTTCTGATCGGGGACGTACGGCAGATCGATCCGGTCCGCTGGCACGTGACTGTGCCTGGATCGCAGCCATGAAGCCAGTATCGGATCCCGCACCCGGTCCCGCTCGATTGACTCGGAGGTCAAGAACTGAACCCGGGTACGGGCGAGCCCATTCTCGTCGGCCGGCACTGGCCGTGCTTTCTCCACGCGAGTCCTCCTGCCCGCCGCCGCGAGCACGCTGCGTCCTCGACACAGAGTAATCCCAACCCGCCCGGCGAAGTGTCTCAAATTGAGACACCCGCCTCACGCGCGCGGGCGTGTGATGGGCAGATGGCCGAGGAGACCTACAACCCGTGGACCGTGGTCAACGTCGTCTTCCACCACCTCGTCGAGCAGGGTCTGCACCCCACGCTCGGCGAGTCCGGCCATCCGGGTGAACCTGCCGCGGCCTTGTTGCGTGCCTTCGGCATCCAACCGAGGGCCGAAGGCGATCTCCGCGCCGCTCAGAACGTTCAAGAACACCTGGCACAGCTGCGTGCCTCGATGTTCGAGCGGCCGTGAGGCGTCTCAAATTGAGACGCGTGACACCACTTGCCCAGGGTTGTAATCGCTGAGCAACCGGCGGGAAGGACGTGATCATGAGCCGCCAAAGTGTGGCCAGAGCCCACCAGAAGATCCAGGAACTGTCCTGGGAACCGGCGTACCACACGCCGGTGTCGCATTACGGGACCGACTACACCTTCCGCAAAGCCAAGAAGAAGGACCCGCTCAAGCAGGTCCTGCGGTCCTACTTCCCCATGCAGGAAGAAAAGGACCACCGGGTGTACGGCGCCGAGGACGGCGCGATCCGGGGCAACATGTTCCGGCAGGTCCAGGAACGCTGGCTGGAATGGCAGAAACTGTTCCTGAGCATCATCCCGCTGCCGGAGATCTCCGCGGCTCGTGCGATGCCGTTGCTGTTCCGCACGGTGCCCAACCCCGAGCTGCACAACGGACAGGCGATCCAGATGATCGACGAGGTACGGCACTCGACGATCCAGCAGAACCTCAAGCGCCTGTACATGAACAACTACATCGACCCGGCCGGCTTCAACTCCAGCCTGCGCAACTTCCAGAACGACTACTGCGGCACGATCGGCCGCCAGTTCGCCGAGGGCTTCATCACCGGTGACGCCATCACCGCGGCGAGCATCTACCTCACGATCGTGGCCGAAACCGCCTTCACCAACACACTTTTCGTCGCCATGCCAGCCGAGGCCGCGGCCAACGGCGACTACCTGCTGCCGACGGTGTTCCACTCGGTGCAGTCCGACGAGTCACGGCACATCAGCAATGGCTACGCCACCCTGCTGATGGCGTTGTCGGACGAGTCCAACCACCAACTGCTCGAGCGGGACCTGCGTTACGCGTGGTGGAACAACCACCGCGTGGTCGACGCGGCGATCGGCACGTTCATCGAGTACGGCACAAAGGACCGTCGCAAGGACAGGGAAAGCTACGCGGAGATGTGGCGCCGGTGGATCTACGACGACTACTACCGCAGCTACCTCGTGCCGCTGGAGAAGTACGGGCTGGTGATCCCGCACGACCTGATCGAGGAAGCCTGGAACCAGATCTGGAACAAGGGCTACGTGCACGAGGTGGCCCAGTTCTTCGCCACCGGGTGGCTGGCCAACTACTGGCGCATCGACCCGATGACGGACAAGGACTTCGAGTGGTTCGAGTACAAGTACCCGGGCTGGTACGACCGGTACGGCAAGTGGTGGGAGAACTACAACCGCTTGTCTGTCCCGAATGGACATCACCCGATCGTCGCCGAGAACGTCGACTACGTGTACCCGCACCGCTGCTGGACGTGCATGGTGCCATGCCTGGTCCGCGAGGACATGGTGGTGGACAAAGTGGACGGCCAGTGGCGGACGTACTGCCACGAGGCCTGCCGCTGGACCGACGCCGAGGCGTTCCGGCCGACCTTCCAGGGCCGCAGCACCCCGAACATGGGCCAGCTCATCGGCTCACGTGAATGGGAGACGCTGTACCACGGGTGGAACTGGGCGGATGTCGTTTCCGACATGGGCTTCGTGCGTGACGACGGCAAGACCATGGTCGCCCAGCCGCACCTGGACCTCGATCCGAAGAAGATGTGGACGTTGGACCACCTGCGCCGGATGCCCGAGGTACAGAGCCCGAACGTCCTGCTCAACCAGATGTCCGACGAACAACGCGCCGCGTTCGTCGCCGACTACAACCGGCAGGGTCCGGCCGGCCGTCCCGCCCCTGCTGACTAGTCATGGGCGAGAAGCACAAGGTTCGCTTCGAGCCGGTCGGCGTGGAGATCGAGGTCGACGAGGACCAGACGATCCTGCGCGCCGCGGCCGAGCAGGGCGTCATGCTGATGCACGGCTGCAAGGAGGGCCAGTGTGCCGCCTGCAAGTCGTTCATCCTCGACGGCGATGACGTCGAGCACGACCGGTACTCCACGTTCGCGTTGCCCGACTACGAAAAGGAAGAAGGCTTCACGCTGCTGTGCCGGGCGCACGCGTACGAGGACCTGACGATCGAGTTGCTCAACTACGACGAGGAAATGATCCATTCGGGCCTGCCCATCCAGCAGGCCCGGGTGGAGGTCGTGTCGAAGGACCGGGTCACCCACGACATGCGGCACCTGGTCGTGCGGTTGATCGAGCCGCGGACGCTGAAGTTCTTCCCAGGGCAGTACGTGGACTTCGCGATCCCCGGCAAGGACGAGACCCGGTCCTTCTCCATGGCGAACACGTCGAGCGGGCCGGACGGGCTGCTCGAGTTCGTGGTCAGGATCTACCCCGGCGGCCTGTTCTCGCAGTTCCTGGACACCGAAGTCGCGGTCGGTGACCAGCTCGAGATCACCGGGCCGTTCGGGGTGTTCACGTTGCGCGACGCCCCTGGCGCGGACATCGTCTTCGTCGGTGGCGGCGCGGGTATGGCACCGATCCTTGCGCTGCTGCGATCGATGGCGGAGCGCGGTATCGACCGCAAGGCGACGTTCTACTACGGCGCCAGGCGGCGCAAGGACCTGTGCTTCACCGACGAACTGGCCGAGCTGGCCGCGAAGTTGCCCGGATTCCGGTACGTACCCGCCCTGTCCGAACCGGAGGACGGCGAGGACTGGGCCGGCGAGGTCGGCTTGATCACGGACGTCGTGCGGCGGCTGGAACGCAATCTCACCAGCGCCGACGCATACGTCTGCGGGCCGCCGCCGATGGTCGAGGCCGCGCTCGAACTACTGCCCGTGCTCGGCGTGGCCGAGAAGCGAATCTTCTACGACAAGTTCACCACGACCGGTGAAGCGGAGGACCGATGACATCAACCCAGGAGCATGCGGTTCATCAGCGCAGCGTCCCGAAGCCCGTCTTCACCGACGCCGAGGCGGGCGCGAAGGTGTTCCCCGACTCCAGCGCACGCCAGTTCAACTACTTCACCCCGGCCAAACGCAAGCAGAGCCACTACGAGGACGTCACCGTCGAAGTGCAGCCGGACCCACGGCACTACTTGTCCCAAGGCTGGCTGTACGGCTTCGCCGACGGCAAGGGCGGTTACCCTCTCGAATGGACAGTCCTCAAAGCCTGGGGAACGGACAAGCCAGAACCCGAACGAGGTCCAGGATCGGGCGGCAAGGGCTACGACTGGCCCGCACACGGCTGGCACGAATTCCGTGACCCCAACGAGGAATGGGAACTGACGCTCTACCGGTACAACTCCAATGTGGTCCGTCAGCTCAACCAGAACATCGAGGCGGCCCGCCAGGCCAAGGCGTTCGACCAGTGGAACCGCAACTGGGTGCAGTTCGTGGCACAGCACGTGGGTGCGTGGATGCACGTGGACCACGGCCTCGGGCTGTACCTGTTCGCCAACGCCAACCGCAGGGCGCCGACGAACATGCACAACAACGCGATCTCGGTGAACAGCATGCACCGGATCCGGGCGGCACAGGACCTCGCGCTGTACAACCTGACACTCAGCGAGGAACTGGCGGACTTCGACGGCAGCGCACACCTGGAGACGTGGAACAACGACCAGGTCTGGCAGGGCGTACGGGAGACCGCCGAAGAGCTCACCGGGATCTGGGACTGGTGTGAGGCGATCTTCGCGGCGAACATCGTGTTCGAGCCGTTGGTCGGCGAGATGTTCCGCAGCAACCTCGTCCAGCAGGCCGCACCGTCCAATGGGGACTTCATCACGCCGACGCTGATCGGCGCGGAGGAGTACGACTACGCCGAACGGGACCTGCGCTACACCAAGCCGATGTTCCGGCTGCTCGTCGACGACAAGCAGTTCGGCGCGGAGAACAAGAAGATCATGCAGCAGTGGCTGTCCACGTGGGTGCCTCGCTGCATCAAGGCCGTGCGCACGTTGCAGCCGCTGTGGTCGCAGCCGGACGCGTTGCCGCCGCGGTTCGAGGACGGCCTAGACCGGGCCAAGAGCCGTTTCACCGCCATCCTCACCGAACTGGACCTGCAAGCGCCGAAGGAGTTGGGCCAGTGACCGCGACGCAAGATCGCTTTCAGCGCAACAACACCGCGTCCAACATGTGCGGCTTCACCCTGATGAACAACCAGGTCGGCGCGATCGTCGCCGAAGTGATGCGGCACAAGGACAACGTCACCATCACACCGTTGCCGTCGATGATCCGGGTCGACGCGGTCGGCCGGATGGACGTGGTCTACGCCGAGATCGACGAGGCCGCCGGAGAGGAGGAAGGCTGGTTCAACGCCGCGGAGTTCGAAGAGAGCATGTCGACGCACTACGGCCGGATGATCCACGAGGACGACCGGACGATCATGTTCGCCAACCCCGAGGACGCCGCCGAGTACCTCGATTTCGACCTCGTAGCCCGTAGTTAGGAAGTCGCTGTGTACGAGAAAGATGGCGAGAAGTATTTCGTTGTCGACGGCCACACCCACTTCTGGGACGCCAGTCCGGAGAACTGGGTGGCAGGCCAGGAGCAGTACGCCAAGGGCTGGATCGAGTGCTTCCACGCCTACCAGGGCCTTGGCCCCGCCGAGACCCATTGGTCCATCGAGGAGTTCATGAAGTACTCGGAAGAAAGGATGATGAAGGACCTGTTCGACGAAGGGCACGTCGACATCGCCATCTTCCAGCCGACGAACCTGCGGCAGTGGTACAAGGAAGGGTTCAACACCACCGAGGCCGACGGTGCCATGGCCGAACGGCACCCCGGCAAGTTCATCGTCAACACCACATGGGACCCACGCGAAGGAGATGACGGCCTCAAGGGGCTCGAAGAACGCGCGAAGCGCTGGGGCTGCAAGGGAGTCAAGCTCTACACCGCCGAGTGGCGCGGTGACTCCCGCGGCTGGAGCCTGAAGTCCCCGGAGTCCGCCCGGTATCTGGAGAAGTGCCAGGAACTGGGGATCAAGAACATCCACGTCCACAAGGGCCCGACGATCTGGCCGCTGGACAAGGACGCGTTCGACGTGTCCGATGTGGATTACGCGGCGACCAACTTCCCCGAGCTGAACTTCATCGTGGAACACGTCGGCCTGCCGCGGATCGAGGACTTCTGCTTCATGGCCACCCAGGAACCCAACGTGTACGCGGGTCTCGCGGTGGTCGTCGGCGGTCTGATGCACGCCCGGCCTCGGTTCTTCGCCAAGGTGATGGGCGAACTGATGTTCTGGCTCGGCGAGGACCGGCTGATCTTCGGCGCGGACTACGCGATCTGGGAACCACGGTGGCAGGTCGAGGGATTCGTCGACTGGCAGATGCCGGACGGCGAGGAGTTCTCCGATTACGGCAAGCTCAACACGACCGTGAAGAAGAAGATCCTCGGCCTCAACGCGGCCCGGTTGTACGACATCGACATTCCGGCCGAGCTGCAGCCTGAGGCGAAGCCAACAGTTGAGCCCGTTGGCGTTTCGCAATGACTGGCGCGCTCACCGCCCAGACGGCCTTGCACGGGGCCGTCTGGGCCGGGCTCGGCACTGTGCTGGACCCCGAACTCGACGAACCGCTGACCGACCTGGGTTTCGTCAAACACTGCTGGGTCTCGCCAGCGGGCAAGGCCGTGGTGCGGCTGCGGCTCCCGACCTATTTCTGTGCTCCGAACTTCGCGTTCCTGATGGTGGCCGACGCCTATGACGCAGTGCGTTCCGTGCCGGGCGTGACCTCTGTCGACGTGAGACTGATCGATCACTTCGCATCCGACGTGATCAACAACGGCGTCGCCGCGCGCAAGGGTTTCGTGCGATCCTTCGAAGGCGAGGCTGTCGAGGAACTTGATTCCTTGCGTGCCGACTTTCTGCGCAGGGCCGTGCTGGCCGGTACCGATCGCGTGTGCCGGTCCCTGCGTAAGTCCCCTGTGGAGCTTGCCGGGATGACTCTCGGCGACGCTCCGGCGGGCCCGGACCTGGAGAGGTTGCGGGACCGCAGGCGAGAGCTTGGTCTGCCGTGCACAGACCGGGATCCGCTGCTCATCGACCCGGCCGACGGTTCGCCCATCCCGATGGGGAACCTGCGCAGGCATCTCGGGCTCGCCCGGGTGACGAGGGTCAGTCAGGAAGCCAATTCCGGAGTGTGCCGAGGCATGCTGCGGGCGAGATACCCGGAGGACGAGACATGAAGGCCGTCCGGCTGCATGCTTATCACCAGCAGCCCGTCGTGCAGGACGTGCCGGAACCGACGATCACAGGACCGTTCGACGTGGTGGTCAGGATCGGTGGGGCCGGGGTGTGCCGTACCGACCTGCACATCATCGAGGAACAGTGGGCGGAGAAGTCCGGCGTTCAGCTGCCTTACACGATCGGGCACGAGAACGCGGGCTGGGTCCACGAAGTGGGCTCCGCTGTGTCCAATGTGGCCGTCGGGGACACCGTGATCCTGCACCCGACCCCGACGTGCGGCCTGTGTCACGCGTGCCGCGCGGGCAACGACATGCATTGTGAGAACAGCACTTTCCCAGGGATCAACACCGATGGTGGCATGGCCGAGTACCTGCTGACGTCCGCACGTGCCTGCATCAAGTTGAACCCATCCACGCGGCCTGAGGATGTGGCAGCGCTCGCGGACGCGGGAATCACGGCTTATCACGCGGTCCGCAAGGCCGTTCCGCTGCTGTACCCCGGCACGACGTGCGTCGTGAACGGAGCCGGTGGCCTCGGCCATATCGGTATCCAAGCGCTTGCTGCGCTGACAGCTACGAACATCATCGTGGTGGACCGCAACGAAGACGCGTTGAAACTCGCGTCCTCTTTGGGCGCCGAACACACTGTTGTGGCCGACGGCAAGCACGTCGAAGCCGTGCTCGACCTGACCGGCGGCCACGGCGCCGAAGTCGTGCTTGATTTCGTCGCCGAGCAAGGCGCGCAACAGGATGCGTTCGCGATGACACGACGCAACGGATCGCATTTCGTGATCGGGTACGGCAGCAACATCGACATCCCGACCATCGACATCATCTCCACCGAACGGAACGTGATCGGCAACCTGGTCGGCACGTACAACGACCTCGCCGAGCTGATGGTGCTCGCCCAGGCGGGCAAAGTCACCTTGCACACCAAGCAGTATCCCCTCGACGCCGCGCTCGACGCGCTGGCCGACCTCGACGCAGGCCGGGTCCGCGGCCGTGCGATCCTCACGCCCTAAGGAGTGCCATGGCCAAGGAACTGCGCTTCGGCTCTGACGCCCGGAACCTGCTGCTCGCGGGCGTCGACAAGCTGGCGGACGCGGTCAAGTCCACGCTGGGCCCCAAGGGCCGCAACGTGATCATCGAGAAGATCACCGGATCCCCGGTCGTCACGAACGACGGGGTGACGATCGCACGGGAGATCCACCTCAAGGACCAGTTCGAGAACATGGGTGCGCAACTGGTCAAGGAAGCAGCGATCAAGACCAACGACGTGGTCGGCGACGGCACGACCACAGCGACTGTTCTGGCCCAAGCCATTGTGCGCGAAGGCATGCAGGCGATCGGCAAGGGCGCCAACCCGGTGCTCGTCAAACGCGGCATCGACCTCGCGGTCGGCAAGCTGGTCGCCTACCTGGAAAGCGTCGCGCATCCCATTAGGACAGAGCAGGACTACGCCAGGGTCGCCGCGATCTCCGCGAACGACGACGACGCGGTCGGCGAGATCATCGCCAGCGCTCTGCACACCGTCGGCGACGGCGGCGTGGTCACGGTCGAGGAATCCCCGCGGATCGGGATGTCCGTGGACTTCGTCGAGGGCTTCGAGTTCGACAACGGCTACATCTCGCCGTATCTGGTCACGGATCCGGGCAGGCTGGAAGCGGTCATCGACGACCCGTACATCCTGATGTGCAGCGAGAAGATCACCAAAGTCCAGGAGCTGATGCCAGTACTGGACAAGATCATGCGCGCGCCCCGGCCGCTCGTGCTCATCGCGGAGAACGTCGAGGGCACGGCGCTGTCGATGCTCGTGCACAACCACGTCAACGGCAACTTCAAGGCCGTCGCGGTGCGAGCGCCGGGGTTCGGCGACCGTCGCCTGCACAAGCTGGAAGACCTGTCCGCGGTGGTCGGCGGTGCAGTGCTGTCCCGGCAGTCCGGGTTCACCCTGCAGACGATGACGCTGGACCAGATGGGCCGCGCCAAGCAGGTCCGGGTCACCGAGAACACCACGACCATCATCGGCGGCTACGGCGCCGCGGAAGACGTCGAGTTCCGCGTGACCCAACTGCGGGCCGAGCTCGAACGCGCCCAGTTCGGCGTGGACGAGGACGTGCTGACCGAACGGATCGGCGCGCTGACCGGCAAGGTCGCGGTGATCAAGGTGGGCGCGGCAACCCCGGCCGAGCTCAAGGAACTCCAGCACCGGGTGGAGGACGCGCTGTCGGCGACCCGTGCCGCGATGGCCGAAGGCATCGTCGCCGGTGGCGGCGCCGCCTTGCTGCACTCCGCCCACGTCCTCGACGACTTGGACGTGCAGTCGGACTACGCGATCGGCGTCGACATCGTGCAGAGATCGCTGTCCGAGCCCGCGTTCCTGATCGCGGCGAACGCAGGCCACCAAGCAGCCGACGTGCTCGCCCAGTCCAAGCAACTCAGCCGGGACGAAGGCTTCGACGCGCTGCACGAGCGCTACGGGAACATGGTCGAGATGGGCATCGTGGACCCGCTGCGGGTCTGCCGCTCGGCGCTGCAGAACGGTGCGTCGGTCGCGGGTCTGCTGCTGACAACGGACTCGTTGATCGCCGAGGAACAAACCCCGTGGGGCGGTAGCGCTGCCCTGATGACCGAGTTCGGTCCGCTGGATGAAGGCCTGCACCAGCCGTCGCCCGACTCAAGCACTCCGCAGTCACTGGGCCTCGGCCCGTCTGTCGGCTGATCCCCTTTGATTGATTCCTCGTGCGTGGCCCTTTGCCACGCACGAGGAGAAAGGCTGCCCTGTTATGACTCAGACCGCCGTAGCAGTGCGGCCTCGTACCGTGGCCATGCTCGGACCCGCCTTTGTCGCGGCCGTCGCCTACATCGACCCTGGCAACTTCGCCACGAACATCACCGCCGGAGCGGAATTCGGCTATACCCTGGTGTGGGTAGTGGTAGCAGCGAACTTCGTAGCGATGCTCGTGCAGTACCTCTCGGCAAAGCTCGGCGTGGCAACGGGGATGGACCTGTCCGAGCAATGCCGTGAGCGCTATCCCAAGCCGGTCACCATCGGTCTGTGGATCCAGGCGGAACTGGTCGCCATGGCAACAGACCTGGCCGAGTTCGTCGGCGCGGCGCTTGGTTTGTACTTGTTGTTCGGTGTGCCATTGCCCATCGCGGGACTGATCACGGCTGTGGTCTCGTTCGGACTGCTTGAACTGACTCGGCGCGGGTACCGTCCTTTTGAGATCGCCATCGCCGGGTTGCTGGGCATTGTGTTCCTGGGCTTCGCCTATTCGCTGTTGTCGGTGGGCGGCAGTACGGCGGCTCCTGATCTCGCGTACTCGACCTCTGCCGATGAGATGCTGCTGCTCGCCGTGGGGATCATTGGTGCGACCGTGATGCCGCATGTGATCTACCTGCACTCGGCGCTGACCAGGGTGCGGAAGCTGCCGCCCACTCGCGAGGTGTTGAGGTCGCAGCGGCTCGACGTGATCCTCGCCCTCGGCACAGCCGGGTTGATCAACGTCGCCATGCTCGTCCTGGCCGCGGCCGTGCTGCCCGGTCTCGGCGAGGCCGATCCCATCATGTTCGCCCACTCCGAACTCGGCAGGCTGCTCGGTGGCGGTGCGGCACTCGCGTTCGCCGTGGCGTTGCTGGCATCCGGGCTGTCTTCGTCCAGCGTGGGCACGTATGCGGGACAAGTTGTCATGAGCGGGTTCATCCGGCGGAGCATCCCGCTGGTGGTTCGGCGTGGTGTGACCATGCTGCCCGCGCTCGTCGTGCTTTCGCTCGGGCTGCCTGTGACGGAGAGTTTGGTCATTTCCCAGGTAGTTCTGTCCTTCGGCATACCGTTCGCGTTGATACCACTGGTGTTGTTGACCCGGCGCGCGGATGTCATGGGCGCTTACGTCAACCGCAAGTCGACTACCGTGATCGCCGGGTTCTTCGCGGTGGTGATCAGTTGCCTGAACTTGTACCTGGCTACGTCGGTCATCTTCTGATCCGCGCCTCGCTGATGTCGGCCGCGACGGCATCCGGGCTGGGCATGCTGGCGATCTCGGCGGCGATCTTGACCGCGCTGTCGCGGAACGCAGGCGCGCACGGGGAAGTTGTCGGCGTGTACGGGATGACACCTGTTCGCCGCTGTCGCTCCTCCAGCACCACGGAGTATTCGACGCGCGCTGTGAGCACCTCAACGTCCTCTGCGGACAGCAATGACCCCACAGAAGCCGGACCGAAAGCCACGGGGTTGCCGCGGGCACGGAAGGCGCGTGCCAGCGGCAACAGCGGATAGATGTGGCCGAGCGTCGGAACCGTCGAGATCAGGACCTTCATATCCACAGTGTGATCGTTATGCGGTCAGGCCCGGGTGGCGAGTTTGGGCCACCCGGGCGTCACTGCACGATCGTCACACCGCTGATTCCCGCGCGTGGCCGCAATTTCAGCAACAAGCCACCGAATGGGCCCGGCTTCATCGTCCAGCCGACCGCAGCTTCGGACAATTGCCCCGAAGTCTCCGCGACCGGCCGGCCGTCGATGAACACCTGCTTGGGTTTGACCTGCGATGCCACCATCACCTGCGTCTCGGATGGAGCGTTCGAGACAAGCATCGTCGTTGTGCCGTACCGGCTATGGGCGACGAAGGTGCCGCCGGTCGGGCTGGTGGCATGCGTCAGGCCGCTGCCGGGAGCGTAGGTCCAGCCGGTACGGTCCCGCCGATCGAGGTCGTTGAGGTTCCAGGGCTGCGACCAGACTCCGTCGATCCTCTGGTTGAACCCGATCGCCGCCCCGGCCCGCAGGTACAGCGGGAACTCGTCCAGTGTGGAACTGCGGACCAGCCGCTGGTTTCCTTCGTGGACCGTGCCGGTGAACAAGTCGATCCAGCGACCCGCGGGCAGGTACACGTCCACCGGAGTCGGTTGGCCTGCCGCGGCGTCGGCTTCATTGCGGTCGGCCGTGGCGGGGATCGCCAGCAGGTCCGAGCCGATCATCATGTGCTGGTCGGCTGACCATGCGTTTTCGTCGGAGGGGTAGTTGTAGGCCATCGGGCGCACGATGGGTTCACCGGTTCGCGCCGAGTGCTGGGCCAAGCCGTAGAGATACGGGAAGAGCGCGTAGTGCAGCAAGACGTTGTCGCGGAAACGGGCGACCGTCTTGTCGTCATAGAGCCACGGTGTCGCGTTTCGCCCTGCACCACCGACCTCGAAGACCGGCGACACCGCCGAGAACTGTGCCCACCGGGTGAACAGGGTCGGGCTCGGCGCGCCTGTGCCGCCACCGTTGAAGCCACCCGTGTCAGTTCCCCACACCGGGTGGCCGGACAGCCAGGAGTTCAGTCCACGTCGGACAGACAGCCGAAGGCCGTCATACGTCGCCCGCGGGTCACCTCCCCACACGCCGTTCACAATGGACGGCAGACCGGTGTATCCGCCGCGCCACAATGTCGTGAACTTGTCTCCATAAAGCTTACGCAGAACCGATACGGTGGACTGGGCATACCGGACAGGGTTGGTGTTCATCAGTTCCGTGCCCGGCCCGGCGGCGAAAGTCGCGTCCTCGAGTTCGAACTCCTCTCCCCTGTCGCCCTTCACCATGTCGATTCCCAGCGAGAACAGCTTCTCCAGCTTCGCCTCGAAATGCGCGCGAGTCGCCGGGTTGGTCAGGTCGAGTTGCAATGGATCCGTCCGCGAGGTCTGGATGAACGAACCCGGCGGGTAGTCGGAGACCGGGCACGGACGCTCGGCTGCGACCGTACGCACGTGCGGTGAGATCCAGATGCCGAGGTGCACGCCGCGTGACTTGAGGTCGGCGACCATCTTGGGAGGATCGGGGAACTGGACCGGGTCGAACGTCAAGGTGCCGTTGCAGGAGTATCGGCTGTTCTGGCTCTCCCCCGGCAGTTTTGTCGAGATCTCCCACGGGTTGTCTATCCACTCCGTCGCCAGCGGGATACCCCGGTCCAGCAACTGGTTCACGTCATCGACCACGGTGGCCTGATCGGCAACCGTGTCACGCCAATGGGTCAAGGCGAACTGGCGGACAGGCGGCAAGGTCGGAAGGCCCGCCCTTGCGCTGTACGCGCGGACAACCTGGGACGGTCCACCCGCGTAGATCTCGTAGTCCAGTTTGTTGGTCTTGAAGCACAGTTGGGTCCGGTCAGGCTGACCGAGCTGGACCGGGCATGGCGGCGGCGTGTCCGAGCAGTGCGGCGGGTCGTTCACGGCGTTCGGGAACGCGATCCGGCCGATCGCGTCGGTCTCCGGGAACACCGCGTATCCGCGCGAGCTCAGGAAGAACGGACTCGGCATGCCGCTCTTGTTGCAGCTGCCCAAGTTGGCCGCGCCGGTGAAGAACGCCTTGTTCAGCAGCACACGGTGGCGCAGGTCGGTGTAGATGAAGTTGGCTCCGCCACCCAGGAAATGTTCGGCGTCGTCACCGGTCAGCGTCTCATGGACCTGAACGACGTCGGCCGCTGGCGTCAACCGCCATTCGACGCGAATGCCACGAGGTGTCCGCTGCACAGTCACGCGCGCGGTCCGGGAGGTCTCGTCAGTCGCCACGACATACGTGGACCCCTCGGTACGCAGCACGTTCTTCAGCTCGTGTGTGGTTCCATCGGCGAGGGTGTAGGACATCCGGCCAGCGGCCTGACGGAGTATCGGCCGGCCCTTGTCGAAGAACTGCAACCGGAACGGCGAATGATCGGCGGTCCAGTGCAGACCCAACTGCTGAGGTTGGGCGACCGCCGGTAGTCCAGCGGTAAGCAGAACGATGATGACCAGCAGCACGCGCACGCGGTTCAAGTCTTCTTCTCCTTGCAACTCCGTGCGGCGGAGCCAGTGCTGACGGCAGCCTACCCATCCGATGTCTTCCGGCGAAAGCCCATACGCTGTCCGGGTGATCCAACTTGGTCCGCTGCTGGCAGTCGTGTTGGGGCTGTTCGCAGCCACGGCGGCTGTGCTCGTCTGGCTGGGACGGCTCGGCCCGTGGCATTCGATCCTCACGGCCTCGGTCCGCGCGACGGTCCAACTCGCGGCCGTCTCGCTGCTGATCACGGCGGTCCTGCACTCCGGATGGCTGACCGCCGCGTTCGTACTGATGATGTTCTCGGTCGCCAGCATCACCTCAGCGCGGCGCTTCGGCAGCTGGTCGGACGCGGTCTGGGCAGCCGCCGCGATCGCGGCCGGAGTCGCGCCGCCATTGGCCGCGCTGATCCTGTCGGGCTTGGTCCCGGCCACGCCGATCGCCGTCGTGCCGATCGCGGGCATCCTGATCGGCGGCGCCATGACCGCCACGACACTCGCCGGCCGACGCGCACTCGACGAGCTGAAAACCCGCCGAGGCGAATACGAGGCGGCGTTGGCGTTGGGCTTCATGCCACGGGACGCGGCCCTGCTGATCTGCCGCCCGACCGCCGGACAAGCACTGGTTCCCGCGCTGGATCAGACCAGAACCGTCGGCCTGGTGACGTTGCCGGGCGCGTTCGTGGGTGTCCTGCTCGGCGGCGCGTCACCGATGCAGGCGGGTGCTACGCAGCTGGTCGTGCTGATCAGCCTGCTGCTGGTGGAGGCGGTCGGTGTCCTCGTCATCGTGGAGCTGATCGCAGCCGAGCGGGTCCGCCGACCACTGCCTTCGGAGCCATCAGCTGCCTGAGCCCACCGAGGGTAGCGTCAGAAGTGGTCCGTCCCGGCGAGCTCACGTTCGAAGCTGTCCGCGCGAGCGACCACGAGCTTCATCGGGCGCTCGAACTCCTCACGGACGCTCAGGTCCTCGATCGGCACGGTGTGCTTGAGCAGCGCGACGCCGTCGACGACCGCGACGCCACCGACGACCACCGAACCGGCGAGTTCGAGCAGCTTGCGCAGGTCGATCTGGTCGGCCCAGCCGACCGGAGAGGAGATCTCCAGCCACGCGCCGCCGTCCGCGTCCGGCACGTGGTGCACCGAGACCTGCTGGCTGCGTTCGCCGTCGGTGTCCAGGCGGAACCGCAGCCAGTCGGCGTTCTCCTCCAGGACCTCGTAGCGGGTCCGGACATAGTTGATCACTTCGGTCCAGCTGCTCACGCGTGCAGCATCTCATGCCGGTGGGGGTGGCACTACCGGCATGGGTCAGGCCGGCCGGATGGTTCACGACCGGCTGAATCACCACGCTGAACGCATGCGAGGACTCTTATCGATCACGCTGCTGATCGGGTGTGTGTCGGCCACACCTGCCATGGCCGACGAAGGACCGGACTGGACGCCGTGCGCGGCGGATCCACGCCAGGAATGCGCCACTGTCGAGGTGCCGAGGGACTACCACCGCGGCGAGAAGATCACGCTGGCGATCTCCCGGATCCGGACGGCGAAGCCGGAGACCCGCCGGGGCGTGCTGCTGCTGATCCCGGGAGGTCCCGGCAACTCGGGGCTCTACCGGCCGCTCACCCACGGCATGCGGCTGCCCCGCGAGGTGCTGGACCGCTACGACCTCGTCGGGTTCGATCCGCGTGGCGTCGGCCGGAGCACGCCCATCACGTGCGGTCTGACCGGCGACGACGCTCATCCACGTCACCTCCAGGCGTGGCCAGGACCGGGTGGTGACATCACCGCCAACGTCGCCCGCGCGAAACGGGTCGCCCAGGCGTGCACGCGCAACGAGCTGGTACGGCACATCACGACCCGCAACGAGGCCAGGGACATCGACCAGATCCGTCGGGCCCTCGGCGAACGGAAGCTCTCGTACTGGGGCGTCTCGTACGGCACGTACGTCGGTGCGGTCTACTCGACGATGTTCCCTGACCGCGTTGACCGGGTTGTGCTGGACAGCAGCGACGACCCCGACCCGCGTCGCGTCGCCTACGGCTGGGTGAACAACTTCGCGATCGGCGTCGAAGACCGTTTCCCCGACTTCGCCGCCTGGGCTGCGGCTCGCGCGAGCACCTACGGCCTTGGCGACACGCCCGCAGCAGTGCGCCAGACATACCTCGAGATGGCCGAACAGGTGCCCGATCTGCGGGCCTACATGTTCCAAGGGCTGTACACCGACGCGACATTTCCGTTGATGGCCGAGTACATGCGGGCCGCACGCGCGGGCGATCCGCTGCCGAGCATCCCGCTTCCCCCGCCGGACCAGTACCAGAACCTGTACGCCGTCCTGAACGCCACCGGCTGCAACGACGTCGCCTGGCCGCGATCCATCAACCGCTACGCCGCGGCCGTCGCGATAGACCGGCTCAAGTACCCGTTGACCGGAGGCATGCCGCAGAACATCACGGCCTGCGCGTTCTGGCCGTATCCGCCGGCCGAGCCTGCCACGAGGATCGCGCCTTCGCACAAGGTCCTGATGATCCAGAACCGTCGTGACCCTTCCACTCCGTACTCCGCAGCCCTGAAGATGCGTGAGGCGCTGAAGGCTCCCATGGTGTCGGTCGACGCGGGCGGCCACGGCGCATACTTCGCCAACGGCAACACCTGCGGCAACGACGCCGTCACCGCGTTCCTCGTCCACGGCACCCGAGTCAGCAAGGACTGCTAAGCGAGGCTGACCTCCACCGGGAGCTTCTTGATCCCGTTGACGAAGTTGGACCGCACGCGGGACACCTCACCGGTCAGCCGGATGTCGGCGAGTCGTGGGACGAGTTCTTCGAACATGACTCGCATCTCGACACGGGCAAGAACACCGCCGAGGCACACGTGTGGTCCTCCCCTACCGAAAGTGACGTGTGTGTTCGGTGCGCGCGTGACGTCGAACGTGTCGGGGTCGTCGAAAACGGTCTCGTCCCGGTTGGCCGAGGCGTACCACATGACGACCTTGTCGCCTTCCTTGATCTGTTTCCCGCCCAGTTCGGTGTCGCGGGTCGCGGTACGCCGGAAGTGGTAGATGGGCGAGGACCAGCGCAGGAATTCCTCGACTGCACCGGGGATCAGCGACGGGTCGTCACGCAGCTTCGCCAGCTGGGTCGGGTGCTGCAGGAGTGCGAGCATCGCGTGGGAGATCGCATGCCGTGTCGTCTCGTTGCCCGCGACCACAAGCAGCAGGAAGTAGTTGTCGAAATCCCGCGCGGACAAGGGGATTCCGTCGCGCGGGGTTTCGTTCACGAGCTTGGAGACCAGGTCCGTGCCGGTTCCGCCACGGCGTTGGCGCGCGAGCTCGCGGCCATACTCGAACACCTCGACAGACGCGGGTGACCGGAACGGCAGGTCACGGTATTTCTCGCTGTCGACCAGCACGTCGGCATAGTCGGGGTCGGCGTTGCCGATGATCCGGTTGCCCCAGTCGATCAGCTGCCGAGTGTCCTCATCGGGCACGCCCAGCAGGCGGGCGAGCACGTTGATCGGGAAGTCCGCGGCCACATCGGCGACGAAGTCGAAGCGCCCCTTGGGCAATGCCGCGTCCAGTGTCCGCGCGGTCAGTCCGCGCAAGAAGTCCGTGTACTGCCTGATCGCTGGGGCACTGAATTCGCGTTGCAGCAGGCCTCGCAGCGCCCGGTGGCGCAGGCCGTCGGTTTCCAGCAGGGACGCCCGGATGGCGATTTGGTCGTCGTCCACTTCCTCCAGGTTGACGAACTTGGCCGACGTGAAGGTTTCCGTGTCCTTGCTGACCGCGACGACATCCGCATGCCTTGTCACCGACCAAAAGCCCGAGTTCGGTGCCGGTTCGGTGTGCCAGTGAACGGGAGCGTGCCGGCGTAACGTGCGGAACATCTGCCACGGCGTCACGCCGTCGGTGAAGTTGTCCAGGTTGACGAGATCGACGTCCGAGAGTGCGATCATCCTATCTCTCAAAGGTGGTAGGCGTACTCGGTGAACTCCCAGTCGGTGACATGCCGCTGGAATCGTTCTACCTCATCGCGTTTGTAGCTCAGGAAGGAGGTGACGAAGTCCTTGCCGAGTGTCTCGGTCAGCGGTGTGTCCGCCTCCAACGCGTCCAGCGCGCTGGACAGATTTGACGGCAGGACAGGCGATTTGGCGGCGTCATAACCATAACCCTCCAGCGGGGCAGGCGGTTCGTCGCACGCCAGCACGCCGAGCAGAGCCGCGGCGATGGTTCCGGCGATGGCCAGGTACGGATTGGCGCTGGCGTCCCCGAGGCGAAGCTCGAACCTGGCGCCCGCACCGCGTTCCGGCGGAATCCGGATCATCGCGCTGCGGTTGTCCAGTCCCCAGTCGATCAGCCATGGCGCCAGCGTGTCCGGGCCGAAACGCTTGTACGAGTTGATGGTCGGGTTGGCCAGAGCAGCCAGTGCCGGTGCGTGCCGCAACACGCCTGCGATCGCGTGACGTGCCATTGTGGACAGTCCGTACTCCGCCGCCGGGTCGTCGAAGCAGTTGCCCGCGGAGTTCTCGCACGACAGGTGGAAGTGGAAGCCGGAGCCGCCCGCGTCGTTGAACGGCTTGCCCATGAAGGTGGCGAGCCTGCCTTCCTTGCGGGCCAGCTCTTTGATCGCGCACTTGAACCGGAAAGCCCGGTCCGCCGCGGACAACGCCTCAGAGTGCTGGAGGTTGATCTCGAACTGGGCGCCGTCGTACTCGTGGTTTCCACCGGTCACACCGATCCCGAGGTCACGCACGTGCCGCAGCACCCGGAGCAAATGGTTGTCCGGGTCGGCACGCAGCCCTGCGGTGTACACCGCTCCCGTCACCGACGAGTACCGGCGCCACCCGCTCGGCGATGACGGGTCCGGATCGCACAGGAAGTACTCCAACTCCGGCCCGACAATCGGGTGCAGGCCATGCTCGGCCGCACGCGCGATCACCGAACGCAGCACGTCCCTCGGCGATTCCGGGGCGGTCGAGTCGGCGAGGCACCAGGCCACGCCAGGCTCCCACGGAACAGCGACCACAGTGGACAGATCAGGGCGCACCGTGATGTCCGGCAGCCCGGCGTCCAGCCCGCCGGGAACCGCGACGGTGTCGCCCTGCGGGCTCGTGTGGTACACCGCGCGGCAGAACGCGAGCCCGTGCTCGTAAGCCGACGGGAGGTGTTCGACCAGGACGTCCTTGGCGCGGTCGGTACCGATCATGTCCGGGTAGGACACCCGCACGACGTCGATTCCCTCGCCGGAAAGGCGATCAACGAGCTCTTGCGCACTCACCGATGTCTCCCTCGGGCAGCCCATCGTTTGGGGTCAAACCGTATGCCGTTCACCGCGAGACCACAAGGCCATTCTTCGCCGTTTGCCGCATTGCCGCGGCAAAACCGGGGCGGGACACTGGACAGGTGAGACTCCGCTATGGAATCGCCATCGTGGCGGCCTTGGCGGTCGGCCTGGTCGCCGGGCTGCTGATCGCGCCGCGCGAGACGGACAAGCTGGAGGAGAACCTGCGGCTGTACGCCGTCGCCGAACAAGCCCGCTCCGCCATCCTGGCCAGCCCGTCCGCGACGTCGACACTGCAGGCGTGGTGCCGCGACCACCGCCTCGCGCCCGATCCGAAGATCGTCGCGCAGAACGAGGCCGGGGCGAACGCCCCGCTCACCGACGCCCAGCGCACCGACCTCCAGCTCGGCGCAGACGACCAAGTCCGCTACCGCAGGGTGCGGTTGACCTGCGGTGACCGGCTGCTGTCGGAAGCCGAGAACTGGTACGTGCCCAGCAGGCTCACGCCGGAGATGAACGAACAGCTCGACCGCACCACCACGCCGTTCGGGACCGTGGTGCAGTCGCTGACGCCCAGCCGCACAACCTTGCGCACCGCGTTCGATTGGCAGCTACTGCCAGGAGACTGGGCACGGGAGGACATTTCGACGCTGCGCGAAAACGCTCCCGATGCCACGTTCGACGCCAACCGGACGGTGTTCAGCATCGAGGCTGTGGTGCGGCGCGCCTCCGATCGCCTGCCCATCTCCCTGGTGCGGGAGAACTACAAACAGGGCCTGTTCGCCTGGTTGAACTGACTCCACGCTTGACCCCTGACCGCGGCCGACCTATCTTGTTTGAGGCCAAACGACCACGGAGGTTCGTGATGACCAGGGGATTCTTCTACCCGAAGACGG
This sequence comes from Kibdelosporangium aridum, assembly GCF_900176515.1. GTDB lineage: Bacteria > Actinomycetota > Actinomycetes > Mycobacteriales > Pseudonocardiaceae > Kibdelosporangium > Kibdelosporangium aridum. Next base: position 782,228 of record NZ_FWXV01000001.1, on the reverse strand, counting down.
CGACGGGCGCGTCGTCGCTGATCCCACCGCCGCCGTGGCACTACTCGGGGGACCTGCTGACGATCGAATACCGCACGAACCCCGACCGCGTCCGTGAGCTGCTGCCCGAGCCGCTGGAGCTCACCGAGGAGGATCCCGGTGCGGTCGCGTTGATCTGGGCGGACTGGCAGTCCTGTTCGTACAGCCGGGACGAATTGCTCGATCCGGTCCGTTCGCAGTACAAGGAAGCGTTCGTGGTGGTGCGCTGCCGTTACCAGGGCACGACGTACTCGCGCTGTGTCTACATCTGGGTGGACAAGGACTTCGCCATCGCACGCGGGATCCACCAGGGCTATCCCAAGAAATTCGGTTCGATCCACATGACCCGGCCGCACCCCTACGGTCCCGCGCCGAAGCTCGAAGCGGGCGCCCGGTTCGGCGCGACGCTCGCCGCAGCCGACCGAAGGCTTGCTCAAGCCGTGGTGACTTTGCGAGAACCCTCTGACACCAACGGGTTCGTCAACGGCCATCCGATGGCACACCATCGGCAACTGCCGTCGATCACGGGTGACGGCCAGGCACTGGACGAACTGATCGAGTCCGGCGCGAAGTCGTTCGAGGCAGGCCAGGCGTGGACCGGTGAGGCGGACTTGGAGTTGTTCTCGGCACCGACCGAAGAACTGGCCAGGCTCGCGGTGCGTGAACCGATCGCGGCGTACTTCCGCCAGGTGGGCGTGGTATGGGACGGCGGCAAAGTGCTGGAGAATCGATGATCGAGCATTGGATCGGCGGCGAACGCGTCAGATCCGCGGAGACGTTCACCGACGTCTCCCCCATCGACGGCCGTGTGCTCACCGAGGTCGCCCGCGGCGGCGCCACCGAAGCCGAACACGCCGTCACCGCGGCCAAGAAGGCGTTCCCGGCCTGGGCACGGACCGCAAAAGCCGAGCGCGCCGAGATCCTGCACGCCATCGCGGACGGCGTGGAAAAACGCCTGGAAGAACTGGCGATCACGGAGACCGAGGACAACGGCGCACTGCTGCGGTCGCATCGCCGGGGTGTGATGCCACGGGTCGCGCACAACTTCCGGTTCTTCGCTGACTGGCTCGTTCAGTTGGAACACAAGGACTTCGACACCCGCGGACACACCAACCACGTGTCGTGGGACCCCGCCGGGCCATGCGCGTTGATCACGCCGTGGAACGCGCCGTTGATGTTGGCCACCTGGAAGATCGCGCCCGCGCTGGCCGCCGGGAACACGGTCGTGCTCAAGCCCGCCGAGTGGTCGCCGCGGACTGCCGCACTGCTCGCCGGCATCACCGCGGACGCAGGCCTGCCGGACGGCGTGTTCAACGTCGTCCACGGGTACGGCCCCGAGATCGGTGAACCGCTGGTCGCACACCCGGACATCCGGCGGGTCAGCTTCACCGGATCTGTGCCCACCGCCCGGCGGATCGCGGCGGCAGCGGCAGCCAACCTGACGCCGCTCAGCCTTGAGCTGGGCGGCAAATCACCGCTGCTGATCTTCGCCGACGCAGACCTGGATCTTGCCGTTGACCTGGCCGTCGAGCAGTACGACAACGCCGGGCAGGTCTGCCTGGCCGCCACCCGCGTCCTCGTCGAGGACAGCATCGCCGGCGAGTTCACCGAACGCTTCATCGCCAAGGCCTCTGGGTTGACGCAGGGCGATCCGCGGGACGAGGCAACGGACATCGGCCCGAACATCCACGAACGCCAGCTCGCCAAGATCGACGGCTACGTCCAACGGGCACTCGGCAGCGGTGCCACCGCGGTCATCGGTGGTGGCCCGAACGAGGACCTCGGTGGCCTGTACTACCGGCCGACCCTGCTCACGAACGTCGCACAAGACTCGGAAATCGTGCAGGAGGAGGTCTTCGGCCCGGTCCTGACCCTGCAGACCTTCAAAACCGAGGACGAGGCCGTGGCGATGGCCAACGACACCCCATACGGCCTCGCCGCCACCCTGGCGACCGGCGATCGCGACCGAGCCGATCGCGTGACCAAGCAATTGGTTGCCGGAACGGTCTGGGTGAACTGCTTCTTCGTGCGTGACCTGCGGGCGCCGTTCGGCGGAGCACGCCAGTCGGGCATCGGCCGGGAAGGCGGCACCTGGAGCTTCGACTTCTACTGCGATCTGAAGAACACCGTGACCGCACCGAAGGGGTGGAACGACCGTGGGTGAGATTGTCGGCGCGGGACTGCTCGCGCACGTCCCGACCATCGTTCTGCCCGGCGAAGACCGGCTGGAGCTCAACGAGGGCAAGGAGATCACCCTCGTCACCGGCCTGCAACAGCTCCGCGAAGATGTGTTCGACGCCGAGGACTACGACACGGTCGTCGTCCTGGACTCACACTGGGCCACGACCGTCGAATTCGTTGTCACCGCGCAGAACCGGCGAGCCGGACTGTTCACTTCGGAGGAACTGCCGCGCGGGATGTGCCGGATGCCGTACGACTTCCCGGGCGATCCGGAACTCGCGCGGAGTATCGCGGGTTTCGCGGACAAGCACGGCACGTGGATCACCCCGATCGACGACGACTACCTGCCCATCTACTACGCGACCATCAACCTGTGGAAGTACCTCGGCGAAGGCCTGCCGGACAAGCGGTGGATCAGCATCGGCGTCTGCCAGACCGGGGACATGGAGGATCACCTCCGGCTCGGCCGTGCCCTCGCCGACGGCATCGCGGCCACGGACCGCAAGGTGATCGTGATCGCGTCCGGCGCGATGTCCCACACCTTCTGGCCGCTTCGGCAATTGCGTGATCACGAGGCCAGCGATCCGGTGCACATCCGTACGCCGCAAGCCAGGGAAGCCGACTACGAGCGGATCGCCTGGTTCAAGGAAGGCAGGCACGACAAGGTCCTGCAGACCATGCCGGACTTCTGGGAGCACAAGCCGGAAGCCAAGTTCTTCCACTACATCATGCTGGCCGGTGCACTCGGCGAGGAGCGGTGGACCGCCCCTGCCCGGCAATACGGCGACTACGAGAACTCGATCGGAACCGGGCAGGTGCATCTTTGGTTCGATCGGCCGCGAGGAGGCTGGACCGCACATGCCTGAGTACCGTCGAATCCTGCTCGATGGCGCCGTCGTGGAGACCGTCCGGGACGGCGACGACCTCGTCGCGGGCGACGGCCGCCGGATCTTGGCCGCCGAGGCCACGCATCTTCCGCCGGTCGTACCGTCCAAAGTGATCGCTGTGCACCTCAACCACCGCAGCCGGGTCGAGGAATTCCAGATCACCCTGTCGGACACGCCGACGTACTTCCACAAGCCGACCTCCGCACTGAACGCCCACGGCGGCGCGGTGGTCCGGCCCGAAGGCTGCAAATGGCTCAACTACGAGGGCGAAGTCGCCATCGTCATCGGCCGGACGTGCCGCAACATCGCACCCGCCGACGCCGGGGCGTACATCGCGGGCTACACCGTCGCCAATGACTTCGGCCTGCATGACTTCCGTGACACGGACGCCGGTTCGATGTTGCGGGTCAAGGGTTCTGACACGTTGTGCCCACTCGGTCCCGGCCTGGTGACCGACTGGGACTTCCACGGCAAGTACATCAGGACGTACGTCAACGGAAACCTTGTGCAGAACGGTTCCACCGACGAGATGAAGTGGAACATGCATTATCTCGTCGCCGACATCGCCCGGACGATCACACTTCACCCAGGCGATGTGCTGCTCTCCGGTACCCCGGCCAACTCCCGGCCGGTCGTGCCGGGCGACGTGGTCGACGTGGAGGTGGAAGGCCTCGGCAGGCTGACCAACCTCATCCTCTCCGGCCCGACGCCGATCCGTACGGACGTCGGTGCGCAGCCAACGGAGTCCGAGGAAGTGCTGTCCACCGCGCTGGGCGGCGACTGGGAGTTCCGGGGCATCCGCCCACCGAGGAAGTCCCGATGAACCTGCGAGGCGGTCCACGATGGACACCAAGACAGCTTCTCTCAAGCCCAATGCCCTAGGCGTACTGGGAATTCTCTTCTTCGTCCTGTCCGCGCAGGCACCGCTGACCGGGATCGCCGGTGCCATGCCGATCGCGATCGCCCTCGGCAACGGGCCGGGCGTCCCGGCCGCGTACGCCGTTGCCGGACTGGTGATCCTGCTCTTCTCGGTCGGTTTCGTCGCCATGGGCCGCCATGTCGTGAACGCCGGCGCCTTCTACACATACATTGGCGAAGGCCTCGGCCGATTAGCCGGACGGATCAGTGCAGGCATCGCGTTGTTCGCGTACTGCACGATCCAGGCCGCGATGTACGGGCTATACGGGGCCACTTTGAGCGCCCTGATCTCGCCGGATGTCCCGTGGTGGGTGTTCGCGCTGGTGACGATGGCGATCGTGCAGGTGCTCGGCGCCGCCGGAGTCGAGATCGGCGCCAGGGTGCTCGCGGTGTTCGTACTGGCCGAGTTCAGCATCCTGCTGGTGTTCGGCCTGATCACGTTCTTCACGGGAGGCGGGCCGGAAGGCCTCGGCTTCGCGGACAGCTTCTCCCCCAGCGCGCTGTTGCAGGGCGCTCCCGGTGTGGCGTTGATGTTCGCGGTGGCATCGATGTTCGGCTTCGAGGCCACCGCGATCTACAGCGAAGAGGCCCGCGAGCCACGCAAATCTGTGCCTCGGGCAACGTATCTCGCCGTTGTGGTGGTGACGGTGTTCTTCGCCTTCACCTCGTGGATGCTCGTGTCCGCGCACGGTGCGTCGACGGCGACTGACGCTGCTGGTGCCGCGTTGACCGCGGGCGACTCCACATTGTTCGTGTTCGCGCCGATCGCGGACCTGTTCGGCAGCTGGGTCACCAGTGTCCTGCCGATCCTGCTGGCGACCTCTTTGTTCGCTGGGATTCTGGCGTTCCACAACTCCGCCAACCGATATCTGTTCTCGCTGGGCCGCGATCGGCTCCTCCACCAGCGCGTGTGTTCGCTCAACGCGCGCCAGGCGCCGTGGTTCGCCGGGTGCGTCCAGACGGTGATCGCGGTGGCGCTGGTCATGCCGTTCGCGCTGGCAGGTCAAGATCCGGTGCTGACGTTGTTCTCGTGGTTCAGTGGTGTGGCCGTACTGGCGATGATGGTGCTGTACTTCTTGACGTCCATCTCCGTTGTCGCTTTCTTCCGGCGTACACGCCTGGATGCTCGGCCTTGGAACACGTTGATCGCGCCCGCACTCGGCGCGACAGGTATCGCGGGGGCGATCGTGTTGATACTTGCCAACTTCACTACCTTGATCGGTGGCTGACGTGACTCACGAGGAGTGGCTGCGCCGGGCGAAGGACCTGCGGTTCGAAGATATTCCTTGCTCGAAGACCTTTGCCGTCGTCTCACCACGCGACGGCCAGGTCCTCGCCGACGTGCCCGACGCTGGCGAGTCCGAGGTAGACGACGCGGTGACCGCCGCACGCCGGGCTTTCGACTCGTGGTCGCAGGTGGCACCGGTGGAGCGGGGCAAAGTACTGCTCCGGATCGCCGATCTGCTCGAGCAGCACCGGGAAACGCTGGCGTTGACGATCAGCCTGGAGATGGGCAAGCCGATCACCGACGCGTACACAATCGAGCTTCGTGCCGCTATCAACACGTTTCGGTGGTACGGCCAGCTCGCCGACAAGCTGACCGACGCGGTGCCGCAGACTTCACCGGAGGCGTTGGCGCTGGTAACACGCGAGCCGGCCGGGGTCGTCGGTGCCGTTGTGCCGTGGAACTTCCCGTTGACGTTGGCTTCGTGGAAGGTCGCTCCGGCATTGGCGGCCGGGTGCACGGTCGTGCTCAAGCCGTCGGAATTCTCACCGCTTTCGGCGTTGCAGCTCGGCCGGCTGGCCATCGAGGCCGGCCTGCCGCAGGAGCTCTGAACGTCGTGACGGGCGATGGCCCCACCGCGGGCCGGGCGATCGGGCTGTATCCGGACGTCGATGTGCTCGCGTTCACCGGGTCCACCGCCGTGGGCCGCGAATACCTGCGCTACTCCGCCGATTCCAACCTGAAACGAGTCTGGCTGGAGCTCGGCGGCAAATCGCCGAACATCATCCTCCCGGACGCACCGGATCTAGCGAAGGCGGCCGCGACCGCCGCGTGGGGCATTTACTTCAACCAAGGCGAGATGTGCACGGCTCCGTCCCGCCTGCTCGTGCACTCGTCGGTGGCCGCTGAAGTCACCGAGGCCGTAGTGGAACGGGCCCGCGCGCTGCGAGTCGGCGATCCGCTCGATCCGGCGACGGAGCTGGGCGCCTTGGTCAGTTCGAACCATATCGAGCGCGTACTCGCGTACGTCCAAAGTGGGCTCGAAGAAGGTGCCCGGCTGCTGACCGGCGGCGCCCGAGTCGGCAATTCCGTGCAGCCGACCGTGTTCGATCAGGTGACGCCGCAGATGCGGATCGCTCGCGAGGAGATCTTCGGGCCGGTGTTGTCGATCCTCACCTTCGACACCGTCGACGAGGCCATCGCCTTGGCGAACGACACCGAATACGGGCTGGCCGCAGGCCTCTGGACGTCGGATTTGTCCACAGCGCACAAGGTCTCCCGGGCTTTGCGGGCCGGGACCGTGTGGGTCAACTGCTACGAGGAAGGCGACCTGACCGTTCCCTTTGGTGGGATGAAGCGGTCGGGCAACGGGCGGGACAAGTCCGTGCATGCCTTGGAGAAATACACCGAGCTGAAGACGACCTGGATTCAGCTCTGATTCTTCGGACGGCGACCGCTTCGCCGCGGCGGCAACGTCGATCCCGCGAGGAGTTCCTGCCGCCGCTCGTCACCGTACATCTCGACCTGACGCACGATCTTGCGCAGTGACTCCGCGGTGCCGCGGCACTCGTCGAGGCTCAGCTGCTTGGTCACGAAGACCTCTTCCTCGTTGAACGCCGGGAAGATCCGCCGCATCAGCTCCTCACCTTCCTCGGTGAGGCTGAGCAGCACGAGCCTGCCATCCGACGGATGCGCGGCGCGGTGCACGAACCCCCGTGTTTCCAACGTTTTCGCCACGCCGGTGAGGGTTCCCTTGGAGATCCCGGCTTCCTCGGCCACGTGCCGGGTCTCCGACTCGCCCCAGACCCAGATCACCCAGAGCACCACGAAGGTGGTCCAGGTCAGGTCGACCTCGCGCAGCACACCGCCTTCGAAGTGCTGGCGGACCGCCATGGCCGCGCGGTGGATGTTGGCCACCGTCGCCATCTGCTCGCGGCTGATCGCGATCCCGCCGAGCTTGGCCTCGGCCAGCTTCTCGGCCTCGCTGATCGATCGGTGGCCAGGCACGGCCCCAGTGTACTGGCTGAAGATCCGCCTGGACATTTCGTCCACGAAAGACGTATCGTCCAGCGCATGGACGCGTTCGAACGGCTGGCACCCGCGGCCGAGGCGATGGCCCGGCTGCTGTCCCCGCACGCCGAGGTCGTCCTGCACGACCCGAAGACCGGCACGATCGCGGCGATCTGGAACCCGATGTCCGGCCGGACGATCGGTGACCCGTCCCTGCTCAGCGAGCTCGACGGGATCCGGCCGGCCAGCCGGGACGTCTACGGGCCGTACCCGAAATCGCTCGCCGACGGCAGGCGCCTGTCCAGCGTGAGCGCGGTGATCAGGGACGACTCCGGGCACGCCGAGGCGGTGTTCTGCGTGAACGTCGACCGGACCGCGTTCGACGAGGCCGCCCGCTTCCTGGCCGCGTTCGCCGCACCGACCACCGAGCAGCCCAAAGTGCTGTTCGAGAACGACTGGACCGAGACGCTCAACGACCTGGTCGGCGGGTACGTCCGCGAGCACAGCACCCAGGTGGGCAACCTGTCCAAGCACGACCGCCTTGTCCTGGTCGGGCAGCTGGACGCGGCCGGGATCTTCACCCAGCGCCGTTCGGTGCCCGTGGTGGCCCGTGCCCTGCACATCTCGCGGTCGGCCGTCTACCAGCTGCTCGCCGAATCCCGGAAGGACACCCCCGATGCCCGTACTTCCTGAGTTCCGGTTGGAGACGTACTTCTCGAAGTGGGAGTTCGCGGCCCGCTACCACCTGACGGCCTCGGACGCCGAGTCGATGAAGCTGCCGGAACTGCTCGCGCTGGCCAGCGACGAGAACCGGGCCCGCTGGGACTCCCTGCACCTCGGCTACACCGAGACTTGGGGCATGCCCGCACTCCGGGAGGCCATCGCGGACACCTACTCCGACGTGTCGCCAGATCAGGTGCTCTGCTTCGCCGGCGCCGAAGAAGGCATCTACCTGGCCATGCGGACATTGCTGCGGCCGAGCGACCACGTCATCGTGATCACGCCCAACTACCAGGCCGCCGAGACCATCCCACTGTCCATTTGCGACGTCACCGGGGTCGCACTGCGGCCGGAGGACGACTGGGCCTTGGACCTGGACGCGGTGGTGGGCGCGATCCGGCCGAACACCCGGATGATCTCGGTCAACTTCCCCAACAATCCCACCGGCGCTGTCCCCGCCGAAGCTGTGTGGCTGCGGCTCACGCAGATCTGCGACGAGCGCGGGATCACCCTGTTCGGCGACGAGGTCTACCGCGGTCTTGGCACCGCTGCCCTGCCCCAAGCCGCTGACATCTCGCCGAACGCGATGTCGCTCAACGTGATGTCCAAGGCGTATGGCTTGCCAGGACTGCGGATCGGCTGGATCGCGTGCCGTGACCGCTCGGTGCTGGAACGCCTCGAACGTGCCAAGCACTACACGACCATCTGCAACTCGGCGCCAAGTGAGATCCTCGCGTTGATCGCGCTTGAGGCTCGCGACCGGATCCTGGTGCGTAACCGGTCCATCATCGCCGAGAACATCCCGCTGTTCGACGAGTTCTTCACGCGGTTCGCCGACTTGTTCGAGTGGGCGCCGCCGCAGGGCGGGTGCGTCTGTTACCCGCGCTATCTCGGGTCGGACGGTGTCGAGACGATGTGCACTGAACTCGTTGAGCAGGAAGGTGTTCTGCTCCTGCCGGCCAGCATCTACGCCTCCGCACTGACCGAAACGCCCACCGACCGGTTCCGGGTCGGGGTCGGCCGCAAGTCGCCGGAAGCGGCCTTGGAGCGCTGGGCCACCTGGTTGGAGAAGCGTCGGTGAGAATCGTCAGCCTCGCCGAACTCCGCGCCGCGGCTTCCTTCGACGTGGTGTTCGGCGCGGTCCGGGACGCACTGGTCGCCCATGCCGCCGGTGCGACGCAGATCCCGCCGCCGATGCACCTCGTTTTCCCTGACGTGGACGGCGACTGTCACGTCAAAGCCGGATACATGACTGGCGCACAGCACTTCGCGGTCAAGATCGCCAGCGGGTTCTACCGGAACTCGGCTGTGGGTCTGCCCAACAACAACGGCCTGGTCATGGTCGTGGACGCGACGAATGGCGTACCTGCCGCGATCCTGGCCGACGAAGGCTGGCTCACCGCTTGGCGGACCGCGGCGGCCGGTGCGTTGATCACCCACGCGCTCGCTCCTCCTGAGGTCTGCGATATCGCCGTCATGGGTACGGGTTTGCAGGCACGGCTTCAGGTCGTCTGGCTGCGTGAACTTCGTACTTTGAATTCAGTCCGCGTCTGGGGCAGGCGGCCGGGCGAAGTCGAAAGGCTGTGCGAAGAGCTGGCGGAGGACGGCATCAACGCTTCACCCGGTGACATCGCTGGTGCGGAGTGCGTCATCACCGCCACCGCGGCCACCACTCCCCTCGCCCCAGCCGATGCGTTCAGTTCTGCCGTCCATGTGACGGCTCTTGGCACGGATCTGCCTGGCAAAGGTGAACTCCCACCGGAACTGTTCGCATCAGCCTCGATCATCGCGACCGACGATCACGAGCAATGCCTGCACCACGGAGACTTCGGCAACGCAGTCCGCGCAGGAATTGTCTCGTCCGACTCCGATGTATCGGTGGGAAGTGTGCTGCGGGACGGCGTGCGGCACCGATCCGGCCTGTCCATCGCGGACCTGACCGGTATCGGTGCCGCCGACGCAGCCGTCGCCTCAGCGGTGTTGAGCGTGCTCGGTTAGGCCGCGGCTACCTCGAACTCCGACACTTGGCCAGCGGGCCAGCCGGTGTTGGCGGTGATGTGCAGCCGGACGAACCGCTGTGTGGTCGTGCCGAAGCTGACCGAGGCGGTGTTGCCGCTCGCGGGATCGAACGTGTAGCCGCGAGAAGCGACGATCGTGCCGTACGAGCCTCCGTCGCTACTGCCCTGGATGGTCAGCGTCTGGGTGCGTGTGCCCCAGGCGCTGGAGGGCGGTAGTTTCAGGGTGACCCGGTTGACCGCGGTCGCCGCGCCAAGGTCCACGGTCAACGTCTGCGGGAAGGCGTTGTTCGTGCTCTCCCAGTAGCTGTTGGCGTTTCCGTCATTGGCGTTGCCCGCCGGGAAGCCGCCTTGCGAACCGCTGGCTGTGATGGACTTGCCGAGGGCGACATTGCTGCCCGGGCCGGGCGGCTGTGGCGGGCCGGAGTTGGGCGGTGGCCAGGTCGCGCAGTTCGGCCACGTGCCGGTCCATCCGCTGTTGCCCGAACCGGTGAACGTCATCCTCGGGATGTTCGTCGGATAAGGGCAGTTGTACGTTCCCGTGACGCCGACCCCGGACGCTGTCAGGTTGCTGATGCCGACCGTGCCCTGGGTCTGCGACTGGACGACGAACGTGCCGACGCCCTGGATGGTCGCGCCGTCGATGGTCACGCCTTGGATGGCTTTGCCCTGGCCGTTGCCGTCGATGAAGTGGATCGCGGCGTAAGGGCTTTGCACCGCACGCAGGCCCGTGATCCTGATCTGGGCGTTGATCGCCGAGTCACGGGCGTCGATCCACAGCGCACCAACGCCGAACTGCCAGTTCGGGTCGAGCGCACCCGCCCGAAGTGTCGCGTTGTTGGACAACGTCGTGGTCCCGGACAGCGGTGATGAGTTGAACCGGTTGCCGACGTGGATACCGCCGCCGAGGGCGTTGGTGTCCTGGACGAGGTTGCCGGTGACGGTGTTGTTGGAACCGCCGTACAGCGCGATGCCGTTAGCCAGGTTCGGCTGGATCACGGTGTTGTTCGCGATCGTGTTGCCGGAGTCTGCGCCGCCGTTGGACCAGAACGCGATGCCGTCGTCACCGTTGCTGCGGAAGTAGTTGTTCCGGACCGTCGAGTTCGTGGCGACGCTGTCGAAGTTCAGACCGTCGGCCTGGGTGCTCATGATCCGGTTGTTCTCGACGGTCACGTTGTTCGACGGCCCGTTCATGATCCAGAGACCGCACTTGGTGTTCTGGATCCACAGGCCCGACACGACCGAACCGGTGCCGATCGCGCCATGGAACGCGTTGTCCGGGTTGTTGTCGACGCGTTCGGTCACGTCCCCGAACACCGCGAAGTTGTACAGCCGGATGTTGCCTTGTGCGCTGCCGTTGTTGAAGATGTTGTTGCCGTACAACGCGGTGTGCCACTGTCCGGCGCCGCGGACGGTGGTCTGGTCGATCTGCAACGCCGATCGGATGTCGAACCTGCCGGGTGGGATCCAGACCTCGCGGTTCTGTGAGCGGGCGGCCGCGATGGCGTTGCGGAACGCCTGGGCGTCGTCCGAGGTGTCGTTGGGTGTCGCGCCGTACTCCGTGACGGACAAGGAGTTCGCCGGTTGGGTGCCTGGCCCGCTGACCTGCTCGAAGTCGGCGAGATCGATCGTGGCCTGGCCGACGTCGCCGCCGTCGGCCTGGACGCGGACTCGTGCACCCGCTGCGGCGTTCTGGCCGAACAGCAGCCGGGAGTCGTCGAAGAAGTGGTGCGTCTTCGATCCGGTGATCCAGCCAGTGTCCACATAGGTGTACCGGGTCGTCACCGGCAGCCCGGCGCTGAGCTTGGTTCCGTTGACGTACACCGAAAGCCTGCCGTTGCTGCCGTTCGGCAGGTTGTATCTGACGTTGATCGAGTTCGCCGCGGCAGGCAGGACGAACTCGACGTACTGGCCTTGGCCGATCCGGATGCCTTGGCGCCCAGAGGCTTCGGAGGCGACCGTGCCTTGCGTGTGATCGGGGCCGACCAACGTGCCGTTCGTGGCTGAGCACTCTGCCTCGACAGTGCGGAACGGCACCGAGGCGCCACCCGAGATCGTGGTCGGACATGCCGCGATGACGGCGGCGTTGGCAGGACTCACGGCGAGGGTGAGTCCGGACGCGGTCAGCGCCGCGGCGGCTAACGCCGCCCGGGCGCGGACATAGGTGGGAGACATCTTTGGCACACACCTTTCCGGGACGTGCAGGGATGTCGAGGGCATGGCTCGACGTACGCCGGACTTTCCGTGATGCGCTTGTGCAGGGGTGAGCAGGATCATACGAATCTTGAACAGCAGGACGCAAGACTGTGACGATATTCAGAAATCTTTCGACATTACCTAGTCGCTGATCCGCCCGGCAGTAAGCAAGGTTAGGCTTACCTATGCTTATTGGGAGGGTGTTACCAATCGTGCTGGCTGGGGCGTTGCTCGCCGGATGCGGGACGGCCAGCCAAGAAGCGCCCCAGCAGGCGGCGCCGGCCGGAGCGTTCCCGGTGACGATCAAGAACGCGTACGGCGAAACCGTGATCAAGCAGAAGCCACAGCGCGTGGTGGCGCTCGGCCTTGGCGACATCGCCGTCGCGAACGCGCTCGGCGCGAACATCGTCGGTGCGGTGAAGAACTACACGGGTAAGCCGCTTCCGTACCTGCGAACAAAGCTGGACGAAGCCGTGTACGCGGTCGACCCGGACGCGCTGAACATCGAGAAGATCGCGGCGTACCGGCCAGATGTCATCCTCGCGCTCACGTGTTACGGCCTTGACCAGGCCGAATACAACGCCCTGAGCAGGATCGCGCCGGTGGTGACGTATGAGAAGGAGCTCTACGCCTCACCGATGGACCAAGATGCGCTGACCATCGGCCGCGCGCTGGGCGATGAGGCCGGAGCACGCAAGCTTGTCGACGACGCGAACGCGAGTATCGCGAAGGTGAAGAGTGAGCTGCCGAGGTTGGCGGGGAAGACGTATCTGTACGGGCAGGCTCGTGGGGAGATCCTGCCGTTGGTCGTCGGTAAGGACAACATGTCGACCAAGTTCATGGCTTCGCTGGGGTTGAAGGTTCCGGACGCGTTCGCGGGTGCTCAGACGAGTTCGGAGTTGGCACCGGGGACCATCGGGTTGAGTTATGAGAACGCCGATCAGCTTGATACGGCGGATGCGCTGTTCATGACGTTCGCGGGTCCGGATGATCAGACGAAGTTCGAGTCGAATCCGTTGACGCGGGATCTCAGGGTGATCAAGGAAGGCCGGTACCACCCGATGAGCATCGAGGCCGCGCAACTTTTGCAGGCTCCGGATGTCGTTGGCGTGGATTACCTGCTCGGTGAGCTCAAGCCGACTTTGGCCAAGATCGGGGCTTGAGGTTACTTCGCTTGGTCGGTGGGCTCTTGGGTCTTGGGTCACTGCGGCGGGCTCTGTGGTTGGTTTTGGCGTGCTTGCGGGTCGCCGCGGCGCGCTCGTTGGTCACCTTCGGCGCGCTTTGGCTCACCGCGGCGCGCTCTGTGGTCGCCTTCGGCGCGCCCCTGTGAGGGGTCGGCGCGATTTGGTGTGGAGCCTCTGCGCCGCAAAGGACAGGGAAAGCGGGCAGGACCTGCGGCCCTGCCCCGCCGACAAGCTTATTTGCGGCGCCACTCCACACAAAATCGCGCCGACTACCACTTTTTGGCGCGCCTCTTTCGTGGCTTGGGCGCGCCTTCACTTGGGCCCGGGCGCGCCTCCGCTGTTGCTTTGGGCGCGCCTCTATCGTGGCTTGGGCGCGCCTCTTCGTGCTCCGGGCGCGCCTCCGCTTTGCTTTTGCCGCGCCTCCACTTGGGGCAGGGCGCGCCTCCACTGTTCTTCGGGCGCGCCTTCGCTTTTGGTTGGGGCGCGCCTTGTGTTGGGCTTGGGCGCGCCTCCACTGTGGGCGGGCGTGCCTCGCTTGGCGTGTCCACCTTTGCGGCACTATGACATGCACTTTGCGGCACCTCGAATTGCCCCGACCAGGCACCTTCTTATTGCAAGTCCGCGTTGATGATCGCTTCCACCAGTACTTCTCCATCCGGGGTGAGCTGGATTCCCGTGTTGTCCACCAGCAGCAATCCTCGATCCACCAGCGATTCCAGTCGTTCACGCCATGGCCCGGCCATCACGTCTCGCCCGAACCGGCCGCGGTGGACGGAGTTGCGCACCGGTTGCAAGGTTGACAGGGCCATTTTGATCGCGCGGGATTCTTGGGCTTCTGGTGAGAATCGTGTTGCTGAGCCCAGGGGGACACGGCCTGCGTCGACCGCTTCCGCGTAACGCTGCCAGTGCACGTCTGTGATCGCTTCGGATTTGCGGCAACTCGAGCTGCCGCCTAGGCCGATCGCTACTTCGGCTTCCTGCCTGTGCTGGTCGACCATGATGGATTTCCATTCTTCCGGTCCGTGGCCGGACCGGGCGAAGTACATCGTCGGGTGCTCTCGATATCCCGCGTCGCGCAGGCCTTCGGTGAGGATTTCCCGCATCTGGTATTGCTCGCCCAGTGATGGCCAGCGATGTCCGTCTCGGACGAGCTTGTCCCGATACGATGGGATCTGCCATGCGGCTGGTTGGACGCCTGCTACTCCAGTCCTTGTGTCGGAGTAGGACTTCAGGTGCAGTTTTGTGCAGACGACCGCTGTCAGTTCCAAGTCCAGCACTGTGTCCAGGTCGCGGCGGATGCTGTCGATGTTCTGGTCGAGCAGGCCGTACATCAGGTCGATGCTGATCCAGGGGAAGCCGATCTGTTGGGCGGTACGGACGAACGATACGCACATGTCCGCGCTGTGCTCGCGTCCGCATTCGGCCAGTACCTTGTCGTCGAAGGATTGCACTCCGCTCGACAGCTTGGTGACGCCCAGCGACGCCAGCAGTTCCAGTTTCGCCGGGGTGAACGTGCTCGGGTCGCCTTCGAACCGGATCGCGGTGTCCGGGCCGAACGTGAAGTTCGAACGGTAGAAGTCCAGCAGTTTGCGGATGGCGTCCGGCGGCAACAACGACGGTGTGCCACCGAAGACGTTGAACTCGCCGATCGGGGCCGTTCGCAGCGCGGGCACTTCCCTCAGCCAGGACTTGGCTTCCTTGATGTTCCAGTCCACCCATTGGCTTGCCTTGGCGTCGGCGTTGTCGCCCTTGGCAAGAACGACCGGGTACTGGCAGAACCGGCAGCGGTACGCACAGGTCGGGATGTACGACCACAGGTGGATCGGTGCCGTGTCGGCGAGCTGGGTGTCCAGGTCGGCAAGGAAGTCCGCGGGTTCGTAGTCCGGTTCGTTGCCGGGGAACACGTGTGCCCCGAACGGATCCTCCACAACGTATTCCAGCAAGTGTTGGTTCTCCGGCGCGGCAAGGGCTTCCGCCACGTGTGGTCGTGGGTGCGACGGGTCCAGCACGCGCAGTGACGCCAAAGCCGTTGCGTAGTCCATCAGAACACACCTCCGTTGCCGAAGTAGTTGTGTGCCTCGCCGGATTCCCTGTCTTCGCAGTAGTACTTCACGAACTCGGTGAACCGGTCCGGCGAAACGTCCTGCAAACACGGCGGTAGCGGGGGCGGGTAGCCGATGTCGTCGCCGACGGTCGCTCGCAGGCGGGCGAAGATCTCGTCGGCGAACTCGAAGTACAGCCGGTAGGACGGTGTTTTGTACGAGTGGATCGGGGTGAAGTCCGTCATCCGCATCTCGTCCTTGATCTCCGCGATCCGCCTGCCCAACCGCTCTGCCAAGGACGGCCCGAAGAACTCGATCACGGCGTCGTCGTCCAGCAGCGACGGTGTCAGCAGGACAGGCAGGATCGTGTTCTTCGGTGTGAAGTCCTTGACGGAGAAGTCCCACGCTTGTCGGGCTTGCTCTTCGGTGAGGTCGGCACCAGTACCTTCGGCCTGCGGGCGGATGTCCCGCATGACGATGATCCCGTCAGAGCCGTAGGCCCGGCCGGCGATCACCTCGTCGATCGCGTGATCGACACGTCGCGGGTTGATCTCCACGCGCGACCGGGGCACGTAACCGATGTCCTCACCGCTGCCACGGACTTTGATGCCGAAGTCCCAGTCGTCGGACAGGTGGTTGACGAACCGGCCGTCCTGCAGCTGGTAGAAGATCTCGATCCCGCCGACTCGGTCGTGCACGTCACGGTCGACCGCGAAGCCCTTGCCGTCGGGGAACCCGCCGAACAGCGCGAACGTCACCGCGCGGCAGCGCAAGGTCTTGGTGATCGCGTCCCAGAGCCGTGGGCGCCCGGCGAAATGCTCAGCGGAGTAGTAATAGTCGCAGACGCCGATCGCGGCTTTGCCGGATTCCATGGCCACGAACAACTCATACAGCCAGTCCTCGTCGACGCGGCAGTCGGCGTCCGCGGATACGAGGTAGAACCGCTCCTCCGCGTTGACCCGGCCACGACTGCGCACGCTCGCGAACTGCATTCCCGTCCGGCGTGCACAGGACACACCTTGCTCGGGCTCGGGAATGACGTGCACGGCGAGATCCGGGTGCTCGGCCGCGAAGGTTTTGGCGATCTCCGCTGTGTTGTCCGTGGAGTTGTTGTCCACCAGGACGACCTCGTACGTCGACCGGTCCAGCCCGCGCTGGTGGTACAACGAGTCCAGGACCGCTGGCAGGTTGGCGGCCTCGTTGTACACCGGCAATATCACGCTGAGCCGGACTTGTTCGTCCATCGGGACCAGCACCAGCCTGTCCAACAGGTCACGTGCCGTGCCGAAATCGCGCTCGCCCAGCCGGAAGTTGTGCTCCGCCATCTCCGCTCGTTCCTCCTCGTCGGTGAGCAAGTCCCGGACTTGTCCGATGAAGTCCTCGTCCGGCAGATCATCGGTGAGCAGGGGCGCCCGAAAGCCTTTGCTGCCGTAGACCGTGTCGTACAGTTCGTACCGGGTCGTCACGTACGGAACTCCGGACGCGATGGCCTCCCCCACCGGATTTCCGTAGCTCTCGTAGTCGAATGAGGTCAGGAAGGACACGAGGTCCGCGTGGGCGAGCAAGTCACGCACCGAATACTTGCATCCCGTCGACCGGCCGATGTCGTCCTCGTGCGGCGCCAGCCACCCACCGAAGACGACGCGGTCCGTCACACCTAACTGCCGGGCAAGCGCCACAAGCCTGCGGTACTCGTCCGGGGATTCGGTGGTATCCCCCGCTACGAACAGGACCGCGTCCGGGATCCCGGCCAGCAGGTGCAGGTCCCGATCGATCCGCTTCTGCCTGATGATTCTCGTGCACCGCGCGATCAGGGGTGCTCGCGCCGGAATGCCGTAATCACTTCGGAAATCGGCGTTACCGGTGTGGATGGTCGCCTTGCGGTGCGTGAACGTGTTCGGCAGGACGTCGATCGCCCGCAAGTGCGGCGCCCATTCAAGCGTCTTGCGGCGGGCTTGGTCGTGCAATGCCAGGTAGTGGATATGCGGCGAATTCGGCGGTTTCGGCGTCGCCGGATACGGGTAGACGCCGTACTTGCCGGAACTCGGTTCGCTCTGCCACATCAGGTCGTGGTCACGCCAAAGGACGTACCGCCCGCGGTTGCGGCCGTACTTCTCGATCGCGAGGTGCAAAGCCTTGGTGTACGTGATGTTCTCGGGCAGCGTGCCGTTCTCCACCAGCACGTACTCGATGTCGTTGGCTTCCCATGCCGCCACGATCAAGTCGCTGAGCCGCTCCGCGATCGAGTCGATCCGGGGCAGCAGGTGGGTTCCTTCGCCGCGTCCGACCACTTCGCGCAGCACCTCGGCGACGAAGTCCCTGTCGTACCCGGGAATCTGCTCGACGCCTGCGATCCGGCCGAGCCGCACCCACTCCGGCAGCAGCTGGGCTTCGTCTTGGTAGGGCCGGAAGAACGCGTCCTTGTCGGCCTTGATGTCGTAACCGAGATCCAGCACCACCGGCACACCACGATCAGCGAAGTGCTTTGCCGTCTTCACGAACTCCACCACGACACCGGAGATGGGCGTGGCGTCGAAGGAGATGCCCCAAAGCCCCGTCATACCTTCCGAAGCTAACGGTTGAACACCAAGCCCGCCGGATGAGTTACGGGCACGCCGACTGGCAGGTTCTCGCCACCTCCGGCCTATCGCGATACCGGTACTGTCGTTGGGATACCGAATTCGACGGTGAGCGAGAGACCACCGTCGTCGTTGGGACGGGCCGTGATCCTCGCGTGGTGCGCCCGCGCGATCGATGCCGCGATCGACAACCCGAGGCCGGCGCCGTCGTGCCGTGTCCGCGTGTGCAACCGGCGAAACGGCTGGAACAGCTCGGGGATCCGATCGGCGGGTACGTGCGGTCCGGTGTTCCGGACGGTCAGCAGTCCCAATGCGGTAAGTCCGATGTGTACTGATCCACCGGGGTGGTTGTAGCGGACGGCGTTGCTGACCAGGTTGACGAGCAATCGATGCAGGAGGACCGGATCGCCCCGAATGACAAGCGGTTCGGTCGACACAGTCATGGCGATCGCTTCGGAGGTCGATTCGGCCGCGGTCTGCCGGACGAGCGCTGCGAGGTCGACCGGTTGTGGCGCATCAAGACCGTGATCGGCTTCGGCGAGCACGAGCAACGAGTCGATCAGCTGTTCGGTCCTCTGATTGTGGGTCAGCAGTTTCGCCCTGACCTCAGGCAGGTCCTCGGCGTCCTCCAGTCCGATCTGGATCGCGGCGCGCTGCGTGGCCAACGGCGTGCGCAGTTCGTGCGCGGCGTTGGCGATGAACCTGCGCTGGCTGTCCACCGAACGTTCAAGGCGTTCGAGCATCGCGTCGAACGTGTCGGCGAGCTCTTTCAGTTCGTCGTTCCGGCCTGTCAAGGCGATTCGTTCGTCCAAGTTGGACAAGGAAAGCCGTTGCGCCGTCGCGGTGATCCGGCGCAGCGGCCGAAGCATCCGGCCGGCCATCCACCAGCCTGCGATGATCGACAGCAGGGTCAGCACCACGATGGTGATCACGGTTGCTGTCCATTGGTCCCGCAGCACTTCGTCCGGCAGGTTCTCCACGTCCGCGAACGGTCCTGGAGGTATCGGCGGGAGGACGGGCCTGGCCACGGGGCGGCCGCCCGGGGTGATCTGGGCGACCTGGGCGTGCAGCCGGTCGCTGAAGACCGAGTTCACCACGATCACCAGGATCGTGGACGTGACCAGGAAGATCCCCGTGTACAGGGCGGTCAGCCTGCCCCGCATGGTCCGGCGTCTCACAGCACGTACCCCGCGCCCGGCACGGTCTGGATGCACGGCGGGTCCCCGAGTTTCGCGCGCAGCCTGCTGATGATCACCCGGACCACGGTGGTGAAGGGATCCGTGTGCTCGTCCCACGCCGATTCCAGCAGCCGTTCGGAGCTGACGACCGCGCCATTGGCTCGCATCAGCACCTCCAACACCGCGAACTCCTTCAGTGACAGGCGAAGGAACCGGCCGTCCCGCATCACCTGCATGCGTTGCGTGTCCATCTCGATCCCGTGCCGCCGCAACGTCGGTGGCACGGGTGCCTGGCTGCGTCTGCCCAATGCCTGCACCCGTGCCACCAGTTCGCTGTAGTCGAAGGGTTTCGGAAGATAGTCGTCGGCGCCGAGGCCGAGACCGGCGACCCGCTCGGGCACCGACGCCGCCGCGGTGAGCATCAGGATCCTGGTCCGTGCCCCCGATCGGACCAGGTCCTGGCAGATCTTGTCGCCGTGTACCTCGGGTAGGTCCCGATCAAGTACCAGTACGTCGTAGTCGTTGACGGCTAGCCGCTCCGACGCCGCAGTACCGTCGTAGGCCACGTCGACCGCCATGGCGTGCCTGCGCAACCCCGTGGCGACCAGATCTGCCAGGTCCCGTTCGTCCTCAGCCACCAGCACTCGCATGCCCAGTGCCTAGCGGATCGGACGTTTCCCCCACGTGAACGTCACTTCAGCAGAGCGAGTGCCTTCGCCACGCCAGGGTCGCGGCCAGCGGAGAGGTCGGCCGCGGTGATCGGCGCGAAGTGGTCGGGCGGCACGCCGACCGTGTCGACCTTGGCCCGGTCCGGCCCGATCTCGTGGATCTTCGGCAAGCCGATCATGCTGCCGTCGTCCAGTACCCACCCGTCCCCAGGGCCGGAGACGGCACCGGCGGTGCGCTGGCCGACCAGCGTGCCGAACTTCAAGACCTTCGCAGCACTCGAGAAGGCGTCACACGCCGATGCACACCGGCGGTCGGTCAACGTGATCAACGGCAAGTTCACCAGCGGCACCGAGTCGTCGGTGCGGTTCGGCGTGCACTTGTCCTTCACGTCGCACCAGTAGCTGTACGTCTTGCCGTGCACCCACGAGCTGACCAGCTTCTTAACCTCGTCAGGCGACCCACCGCCGTTGCCACGCAGATCGAGCACAACCCCGCGCAGTGTGCGGTCCTTCCCCAGATCCGCGATGGCCTTGAGCACCTTGTCCGCGGCATCGCGCGCGAAGCCGCGCATCGACACATACGCGACGTCACCGGGCAACAGCTTCGACTCGACCACCTCACGCTGCGGCGGCGGGCCTGACGGCTTGGTCACCGTCAGCGTGTACGTCTTGGTCTCGCCGGTCGACGGCCTGCGCATGGTCAGCTTGACCTGCTGGCCTTCCTTGGCCTCCATCAGCCACTCGACCACGCCCGGAACCGCGACGCCGTTGATGAACAGCGGTACGTCGTTGACCGTGAGGATCTCGTCCCCCAGTTTGATGCCCGCGTTCGCGGCCGCGCTGCCCGGCAACAGGTCCACCACGAAGGCCGGGCCACTCGTCGTGGGATCGGTCCGGCCCGGGCCTCGCGCGTGCGAAGGCAGGAAGCCGACCGGCACGGAGTCCGACTCCGTCGGGCGCATCCACCGGGCGTGGTTGTCGTTGAGGCTGTCGACCATCGCGGTGATGGTCACCTCGGCGACAGCCTGGTGCACGTCCGCAGGCAGCTTGGCGACAATGTCCTGGTAAGCCTTGCTGAACGCCCGCCAGTCGGCGTCCCGCTTGCCGGTCAGCACCGGAGCACTCGCGTTCGCCTGGTCAAGCCCCCGGCGTTGCAGCTCCCTGGTGAACGCGGCGAAGGCCGGTTGTAAAAGGTCACGGCTGTCCAAGACGGGACCGCTGAAGTAGTTGTCGAAGATGCAGTAATACGCCTGACCGATGGTGGTGACCGTCGTCGGCGTCAACGGCGGCGGTTCCTGCGGCGGCGTCCGGCACGTCGATGGCTTGCCAGCCTCGGGGCTGGCACTGACCGTCGCGGTACTCGCGACCGCCGCCACAGCGGTGATGATCGCGAAGAGTTTTAAGGATTTCACGGCCGCAACTCTGCTGAGCGCGCCGTTGCTGGGGCGCGAACGGAATCGTTAACACCGCAGCAGCAAGTTGTGAACTATTCTGGCCGGTTCCAGGCAACCTCGGTAACACCCTTACGCGTGTAACGCGATGTACGTGATCAAAGGGGGAGGGGGCGCCGATGGAAGACGCACTTGACGTGCTCGGCGTAAGACATGGCTGAGCGGTGGGCCAGGCTGCGGTTCGGCTCTCCTGGCCTGTTCACGCTGCTGACGGCTTCGATCGGGGCTGGAGTCGTCTGGGTTTCGTGGGTGGTCGGGTATTTCAGCTTCGAGCTGCGCCACGTGTTCTTCGCGGCTTTCAGCGGTCTGTGCTTCGCAGCCGCCAGCGCTTTCGGACGCAGTCAGGCACCCCCACCATTCCCACCCGGTCTGCACCTCGACGACACGATGAGAATCTGGCGGCTCGTGCGCTACGGCGGTCCAGTCGAGAACAAAGCTGATGTATCGGCTGTCAACCATCACGCCCGGTGGCTGCTTAGCGGGCCCAGTACCTCGGCCTTGGCAACCGGGCTCGCCGTGGCCATATCGGTGGCGGCGGTTGTCATCATCGTTGCTCCCAAGGACGATCCCTTCTACGTCCGAGTGCCCGCGCTGTACCTGGTCGTGTTCGCGGCGATGATCCCCATGACCATGCGTCGCGCGAAATGGCTCTGGAACGCGGAACGTGTGCTCGAAGTGCCGAAGCGATAACCGAGGCGGACCAGTGGAAGAATGGTGGATGAGGCGAGCCTTCGGCCCGCGGGGATGGTGGGCGCTGGTGAACGGCCTCACCATGGGCATGGTGATGTGGATCGTCTGGTTGATCGCCCGGCCGGGATTCGCCTGGGGCCCGGTGATCGTCTCGGCCGGGTCGGGTCTCGGCGCCGCGCTCGGGAGTCTCAGCGTGCGCAAACAGATGCTTGCGGCCTTTCCACCAATGACCCTCCTTGAGGAAAAGATCAAGGCGTGGCGAATCGTGCGGGACGGTGGACCGGTCGACAACGCGGCCGACGTGCGGATAGTGGCACGCTATGCCCAGTGGATACTTCGCCGGCCCTCGGCAGTGACCGTGTTTCTCGCGTGGTTCGCAAGCATAGCAATCACACTAGGCCTCAGCCTCCTGATCATCGACGTCGATCCGGAGTACGCGAGGGTCTGCGCTATCGCCACAGTTCTGTGTCTTGCGTACTTCCCCATTATCCTGCGGATCCCCAAGCAGCGCGAGAACGCTGAACGGGCGCTCACAGCCAGCCGTGCCGTGATGCCTGCACCCCCAACTGGAAGCGAGTCTGCGCCCCCAGGATCTCCTGCAGGCGGCTGATCCTGCGGGCAACCGTCCGTTCACTCACGCCGAACTCGCGAGCGATCGCCTCGTCAGTCAGCCCCGCGCTGAGGTACGTGAGCAGCCGCTGGGTATCCCGGCTCGGTGTGTCACCGGCGGGCGCCGTCTCGGTGCCCGCGGTGATCGGCACCGCCATGCGCCAGTAGGCGTCGAATATCCCGACAAAACCAGTCAGCAACGGTGACCGGTGCACGACCACCGCCGCGATGTCCTCGTCGGACCGGGCGGTGAGCAACGCCCATCGATCGTCCACAATGGTCAAGTTCATCGACACGTGCGGGAACACCCGGGCCTGCTCCCCCGCGTCCACGCACCGCTGGACCATCCGCAGTGCCTCGGGATCACGCAGCACGTGCGTGCCGTAGATGACCTGATACGCCACGCCACGCGCCAACGCGTCGAACAGGCCCTCGACGATCTTGTGCCCGTCCGGGCCCAGGTTGCCGACGCTCAGCGCCCGCACCCGGGTCCGTGCGTCGGTCTGCACCCGGTCGAGGACCGCGCGACCGGCCGAATAGGACGGTAAGACTTCCAGGTATGTGTCGTTCGTCTTGTTCCAGACCCTGGCCAACATGGCCGCGCTCTGCCTGGCGAGTGCCGTGTAGCGCTCGGCGAGCGCCTCCATTGCCAGCTGCGGCGGGCAGGCCACGAGGGTGCCGCCGCTGCGCTCGACCAGGCCGGCGGCCTCGAGCTCGGCGACGGCCTTGTGCTCGGGCTCGACGCCGGTCGTCCCGTGCTCGACGAGGTCGAGGTACACCCGTTCCGCGTCAGCCGAGATACCGAGGGCTTGCAGCGGCTGCATGGACCCTGTTCTACCACCTGAAACACCGTGATTGGGCTAATCGGGCGACTACCTGGGCGATCACGTTTGCGCAGGCCGGGTTACGGGCAGCCGAAGAGCACCGCCGATCAACGCCCATTCGCCGAGAGGAGCGTCCCGCCATGGCTCGCCGATTCATCCACCACCCTGCTGGACGACGACGGCGACGGTCCGGCGGGGATTTCGAGTATCCAGGCGCCTGCACGTGCCGTGCGTTCTCCGGTGGACGCGCCGTGCACAACTACGGTCAGCCTGGATGTCGCTACGCAGAGCTGGACGACCGAACCTCCGCGCACTGATTTCACTGTTACTGCAACAGATTTCCCCCGTCCGCCGGTGGCGCAGCGCGGGCGAAACGCGATAGCTGATGCGTGTTCGTCTTGCACGGGGGCGGTTGATGGAGATCATGGTGCTGGGGCGGCCGATGGTGCACATCGGCGGCAATGGATTACGTCCACTCCGGCGGATGGCCCGGGTTTTGCTCGGGCTGTTCGCGTTGCGGCCGAATCGGCCGCTCTCACTCGAGTGGCTCATCAATGGGTTGTGGCCAACCAAACCGCCCGCGTCCGCCGCGGCGAACGTCCGGTCTCATATCGCGGAGTTGCGGCGTCTGCTGGCGGGCGGGGACAAGCCGAGTATCGAAACGCTCGACGACGGCTACATGCTCGTCACGGCACCGCATGGCGTCGATGCGTTGCTGTTCCGGGAACTTGTCGCCCAGGCCCGTAAGCACACCGGGCTGGACGCGGCCAGGTTGCTCACCCAGGCCGTCGGCTTGTGGCGCGGGGACGTGCTCGAGGGCGTGCCCATTCCGGCGGCGCTGGAAGCCGAGGCCGCGATGCTCGAGGACTTGCGGATGTCCGCGACCGAGGAGCTGGTGGAGGTCCGGATGTCGTTGGGGCACGAGCAGGATCTCGTGCCCATCCTGAAGGGCCTGGTGATCGAGCACCCGTTGCGGGAACGGCTGTGGCACCAGCTGCTTCTCGCACTGTGGTCGACCGGGCGGCGCAGCGAGGTGCTGGAGGAGTACCAGCGGCTGTGGTCGCTGCTGGACCGGGAGCTGGGTGTGCGGCCGGCCCAGGCCACCACCGAGCTGAACGAATTGGCCCGGCGTGGTTGACCGGCTGTATGCACACGTGTGTGCGCGGCTGTATGCGCGGCGTTCTTAGTGTCGTTTTTCCCAACCCAGCAAGGAAAGGGGAAAACCATGACAGCTGCCATGCTCGCGGATGCCGAGGAGCTCGTGGCTCGTTGGCGAGAAGGCCTGGACCTGGACAGCCCGGCCGGCCCGATCTTCGCCAGCGGCGAGTTCGCCGAGGGTGACATCGTGGCCTGCAACCCGCCTGGCAGCCGGTGCTCGTCGTGCACCGCGTCCCGGCCGGTCTTCTGCTGCTGAGCCCGTTCCATGGCACCTGACGAGGTCGGCGAGCTCGACCGCACTGTGGAATGGCTGATCGGACCGGCACTGCACCGGCTGGACGGCCGCCTGGCCGGGCTCGCCGGCCTCGTCGCTGCCGAGGTCGGCGCCTTCGTCGACGCGACCCGCGAGGTCCTGCTCGATTCGGTGCGCCGCAAGGTGAACCGGGTCATCGTGCTGGAGCTCAACGCCGCACGGGTCACCGGCAAACTCACCGCACCCGACCCGGCCGGACGGTGGCGTGAGTTCCTGCGAACCGCCACCGAACCAGCGTTTTGGCACGGCTTGACCGAGCACTACCCGCATCTGCTCGAACGGCTGCAAGCCGTGGTGGACAACCGATGCGCGGCCGTGCTCGCCATGGCAACACGGTTCGCTGACGACCGTCCAAAGCTGGGTTCGTTGCTCGGTAACGATGTCGGCGAACTGCTGAAGATCGAGATCGGTGCGGGTGACAGCCACCGTGGCGGTCACACCGTTTCGTTGATGCACTGTGCCGGTGGGACAGTGGTTTACAAGCCGCGCCCGATGCAGGTCGACGCCCAGCTCGCCGGCCTGCTGGAAGTCCTTGACCCGCAAGGCATCAGGGTGCCCAGGGCGATCGTGATGGACGGCTACGGCTGGGCCGAGCACGTGGCACACCGTTACTGTGACAGCGATTCCGAGCTCAGCACCTTCTACCGGAACCTCGGCCACTGGCTCGCGGTGATGCGCCTGGTGTCAGGAACCGACTTGCATGCCGAGAACATCATCGCCTGCGGGCCGATCCCGGTCGTCGTGGACTGCGAGAGCATCTTCACGCCCCGGCCGCCGCATCCGCCGACCGGCGCGGGCGAGGCGACCGACCGTGCCGCCGAACTGTTGAACGGGACCGTGATGCGAACCGGCCTGCTCCCGGGCCGCGGCGCGGGCCTCGGCTGGCGCGGTGTGGACGGTTCCGCGATGGGCATGCTGCCCGGCCAGCAACCGGACATCGGCCTGCCCGACCTGGTCGGCGCCGGAACCGACACAGCCAAGATCGCCATTACGCCCCAACAACTCCCGCCGACGCAGAACCTGCCGAGCCGCAACCCTCAGCTCGGGCGTTACTGGGGCGAGGTGGTCGCCGGGTTCGACGCGATGGCGTCCCGGATCAACGCGCTGGACCGCTCCGGCGAGCTTGAACCGCTCCTTCAGCGGTTTTCTGACTGTGTTGTGCGTGTGGTGGTGCGCGACTCAGAGGCGTACACGGAACTCGCCCGAATGCTGTGGCACCCGGTCGGTCTGCACAACCAGCCCGCTGCCGAGCAGAAAGCCTTGGCACTGATCGCACGGCATTCGATGAACACCCGTGGGCCCGCCGAACAGGCCGTGCACGCGGCCGAGGTCGCCGAGTTGCTGATCGGTGACATCCCGGTGTTCACCACGACACCGGCCGAAGGGTGGCTGCACACCCCGGCAGGAACGGTCTGCGGGCCGCGGCAGGACCAGATCCAGCTCTGCCTGCAGCGCTGGCGGGAAGCCGATTTCGCGCTGGAGCGCCGGGTCACGCACGCCGCCTTGGTCAGTGCCTATCTGAACCAGGGTGCCGAGCCTGATCTGCGGCAGATGGACACGTCCGTCGAAGAGTCCGATGTGGATGCTCGGCGCCGGGCGCTCGCGGCTGCCGAGATCCGTACTCTGGCTTCGGAAGCCGTCCGGGGCAGCGACGGAACCGTAACGTGGTTCGCGCCCATCCTGGACCGCTCCGGCTGGCAGACCACGCCGCTCACGCCCGACCTGTACAGCGGAACGCTCGGCGTGGCTGTCCTGCTGGACGGCTACGCGCAGGAGGTCGCGGCCGGGCGAGCGGATCTTGTTCCCGAGGCCGATGGCCTGCTGGACGGCGTTATCCAGACCGCGCGGCGGACCCAGCACTGGTGGGCCGAGCAGGCGACGCACACCAAACGGCGTCCCGACCCGCCCGGTGGCTACATTGGACTCGGCTCGCAGATCTGGTGCTGGCTCACCCTGGGCCATGTCGAGGACGCCCTGTTCCTCGCCGCGCAGCTGCCGGCAGCGATCGAGGCCAGTGAAGGGCCTGACCTCGTCGTCGGTTCGGCCGGGTCGATCGTGCCGTTGCTGATGCTGGCCCAGCGGACCGGGGACGACCAGTGGACGGACCTGGCTGTCCAGGTCGGCGATCACCTTGCCGCGACGGTGTTACGGCCCGCTCCCGGCCAGGTCTGCTGGTCGGTGGCGAACTTCCCGGACGGGATCGGCGGCTTCGCCCACGGTTCGACGGGTATCGGCTGGGCGCTGGCCAGGCTCTCGCTCGCGACCGGTGAGGCGCGGTTCGCGACATTGGCCGACGAGGCTGCCGCGTTCGAGGAGACGTGGTACTCCACCGAGCGCGGCGGGTGGTTGGACCCGCGTGAGCCGACGTCAACCGTGGCCGCGTGGTGCCATGGTGCGCTTGGTGTCGGGCTCGCGGCCGCGGATCTGTTGGGCCGTGGGTTCGCGCCCGACCGTAACCACGATGTCCTGCGGCGTGCTGTTGCCGCCACCGAGGAAGGCGGCTTCGGCTGGACACATACGTTGTGTCACGGCGACATGGGGTCCTGGGAGTTGCTGGGCGCCTCCAGAACCGCGCAGATCATCACCAGCCTGGAGACGCACGGCACGACGACCGGTCTGGCTCGTGAGGTGTACTCGCCGAGCTTGATGTCCGGTTCGGGCGGTGTGGCGTACCAGCTGCTGCGGATGCACCCCGAATGCACGCTGCCGTCAGTGTTGGTGCCCGGTGAGTGACGATCCGCGGGAGCTGAACACCCCGCATTGGCAGATCGACGAGAAGGCGGAGGGCCCGCGCCGAGTCATCCGCAGCCTGCCACGGGTGACGTGGCCGGTGCTGCGGATGATCTGGGACGCGGCGCCCAGGTCCGCATTGCTCATCGCGATCATGCAGGTGACCTCGGGGTTGGCGGCGGCGTTCGGCCTGTTCGCGACGGCCGAGGTGCTGACCGAACTGTTCTCCTCGGGACCGACCGCTGATCGTGTCGTCGCCGCGCTGCCGTCCTTGCTGTTCGTCGGCGGGGCGTATGCCTTGCGCGGCGCGATGGACATCGGTGTGGCGATCGCGCACGCCCGCATCACTCCCGCAGTCCGGCGATTGGCCGAGGAACGGCTGTATCAGGCGAGTTTGAGCGTGGAATTGGCCGCGTTCGACGATGCCCAGTTCTACGACCGGATGCACCGGGCTCGGGATCGTGGGCTGTTCTACATCGAGCGGTCAACCGACAACCTGGTCGAGCTCATCGGCTCGGTGCTGGGCATTGCCGCCGCGGTCAGCAGCCTCGCAGTACTGCACCCTGTATTACTACCTGTACTACTGTTGGCAGTGATACCTGACGCGTGGGCAGTCCAGCGATCGGCAATGCTGGCTTACGCGAGCATGGCCCGTGCGGTCACTTTGGACAGACGAGTGCAGATGGTCGCCGAACTGGCCACCGAACGCGAGCCCGCGGCGGAGATCCGGGCATGCCAGGCCGAGCCGTTCGTCATGCACGAGTACCGCGTTGTCGCGGACCCGTTGCGGGACGAGGACATTCGGCGCGGTGTCGCCCAGGCACGCGTCCGTGGTGTCGGCCGTGCGCTCGCCGGCGTCGGGTTGGCCGTCACGTATGTCGTTCTCGGGCTTTTGGTGCACGCGTCGTGGGTTCCGTTGGCCGTCGCCGGAACGGCGGTGATCGCCATCAGGGCGTCCACGACTGCCTTGAACCGCTTGGTCCTCGCCTCGAACCAGCTGGTCGAGCAGGGCATGTACGTGGCCGACTACTTGGCGTTCCTGGACTCCGCGCAACGCCCGCCGGTGGCATTGCCCGCAGTGGTCGCGGACCCGAGCCGTGTTCAACTGTCCAACGTCAGCTTCACGTATCCAACCAGCCCGCAGGCCGCTCTACGGGACGTGTCCATGACCATCGAGCGCGGTCAGACCATCGCGCTCGTGGGTGAGAACGGCTCCGGCAAAACCACCTTGGCGAAGCTGATCGCCGGTCTGTACACGCCGTCCTCAGGCCTGGTGTGCTGGGACGGGACGGACGTGCACTCGCTGGACCGGGCAAGCATCGCCAATCGGGTGATGATGGTTCTGCAGGACCCCATCCGCTGGCCGCACACCGCGCGGGCGAATGTCCAAGCCGGACGCCACGACCGAGACGATCCGGTCGCTCTCGTGGCCGCCGCCGCGCAGTCCGGTGCCGACGAAGTCGTCGACCGCCTCCCCTCGGGCTGGAGCACCTTGCTGTCCAAGCAGTTCCGCGGCGGTCAGGAGCTTTCTGGCGGCCAATGGCAACGGCTCGCGGTAGCCCGTGGCCTGTTCCGTGACGCCCCACTGCTCATCTGGGACGAACCGACCGCGCCACTCGACGCCAAGGCGGAATTCGCGGTCTACGAGTCGTTGCGCGCGTTGGCTGAGGAGCGCACTGTCGTGCTGATCACACACCGCCTGGCCAGCGTGCGCCACGCGGACCGGATCTACCTTCTGCACGAAGGAGAACTCGTCGAACAAGGCACCCACACGGAACTGATGGCACTGGGCGGGCGCTACGCCGAACTGCACGACCTGCAAGCGAAGATGTACGCCGATGCTTGACCTCGTACTGCCGGACGACCCGCGCTACTCGTTGTCCCGCAACCAGTTCATCGGAACGCGGGACGAAGTCCTCCCCCAAGCCGTCGCCCGCTGCGCCACACCCGACGACGTGCTCGAAGCACTCGACTTGGCCGCGGATCGCGACTGGCCGTTCGCGATCCGCGGCGGCGGCCACAGCAACGCGGGCTACTCCAGCAGCACCGGCCTTGTCATCGACCTCTCTCCCGCCTCGGCCGTCACTGTGTCGGGCCGGGAAGTCACGGTCGGCGCCGGACTCCGAACAGGACAGTTGGCGGAGTTGCTCTCCCCTTTGGAATTGCTGGTCCCCGCGGGCTCATGCCCGTCGGTCGGTTTGATCGGCGCGGCGCTCGGCGGCGGTTTCGGCAGCCACGGCCGGACGCACGGGCTGACGTGCGACCACCTGGTGTCCGCGAAAGTCGTCCTCGCCTCAGGGAAGGTGGTCACGGCATCCGCCGAGTCCGAACCGGACTTGTTCTGGGCACTGCGTGGCGCGGGCGGCGGCAACTTCGGCGTGGTGACCAGCGCGACGTTCAGTGCGGTGACATCGACGCGCCGCACCCATTTCCGCTTCTCCTGGGACCTGTCGGCCTCCTTGGTCCACGCCTGGCAGGAGTGGGCACCGTTCGCACCGAACACCACATCCGCCGAACTGATACTCCTCAGCCCCGACTACGCCGAAGACCCACCACAGATGCTGCTGATCGGTGCAGGCGATCCGACAGCGCTGCTGACTCAGCTCCCGAAGCCCAACCTTGCCGAGGTTCGACACCTTTCCGCTGCTGAAGCCGCACTGCTGCACGCAACCCCGTATTCCGCCGCAGCCCACGACCCGTCGAGCATCCCCCTCATCCACTCCCGCCCAGGTATGAGCACAGCGAAGACCGCTTTCTTCACGCAGCCTCTGCCGTCCTCCGCCATCGACGCGCTCCTCGCGCATTTCGTGGCGGCACGCGTTCCCGGCGAGATGCGCGAAGTCGCTTTCACCCCATGGGGCGGTGCCTACCGATCGACCGTTGATACGGCGTTCCCGCACCGGAACCCGTCATTCCTGGTCAAGCACACCGTCCTGGTCGGTCCCAACGGCGCGGCCAGGCGCGGCCACGAAGCCCTCGCCTGGCTCACCGCAAGCTGGAAGACGCTCGAGGGCACGGGCGCCTACCCCAACTTTCCCGACCCGTCGCTGCCCGACTGGCTGACGGCCTACTACGGCCCGAACGTCCCCCGGCTGCGAGAGGTCAAGGCGGCGTACGACCCCGGCAACCTCTTCCAGTTCGGCCAATCTATTCGGTGACCCCGGTGTCCCCGAGTGCCACCTTGCCCGCGTAGGACAACGTGACCTCGGGGTTCAGCGGGTGGAAGGTGCCCGCACGAACGTCCCGGAAAGCCCGCTCCAACCCCGCGCGACGGAAGAAAGACCGCCCACCGAGCAAATCCATCGCCAGGTTGACGACCTCGACGGCCTCAACGACGGCTTGGCGCTTGGCAAGCATCACGGTCGTCAAAGTCTCCGGGTTCACGGTGTACTCCGTGCCCAGTTCGTCAAGAGAGCCCATCAGCGCCCACCAAGCACCCCGAAGCTTGGCGTCCATCAACCCGACCTGCCGGTGCACCTGTGCCGCCCGGCGATCGACAGAGACCTTTGAGACAGCGAGATCCCTGGCCCCGGCGGCAATTCCGAAGTACGTAGCGCCCACCACAGGTGCGAAGTGGACAGTCGCGGCCAGCAGCGGCACGCCGAACTCGCCGTAGGCCCGACGGCCCACGATCTTGCCAGAAGGCACCAAGACGTCCTCGAGAACGACGTCATGGCTCGCCGTGCCGCGCATCCCCACCGTGTCCCAGGTTTCCTCGATCCGGACGCCGGGCGCGTCCAAGGGCACGCTGAAGTGCAAGACCTCCGACTGGTCCGGCAGCACCGCGCTCGTCGACACCACGTTCGCCCGGGGTGCCTGGCTGCAGAAGGCTTTCCGGCCCGTCACGCGGTAGCCGTCGTCTGTGGGGATCGCGACTGTCGTCGGCCAGAGCCAGTCTGAGCCTCCGCTTGTCGCGATCACCATGCCCTCGGCGACCTTCCGCAACACGGTCTCGGCGTCACCAGCACCCATTCGACGGCGATAGCACTGCATCAACGTCAGATAGTTGTGCATCGCGGCCGACAACGCTGTCGCGCCGTCGTGGCGGGCCAGTTCCGCTTGGGCGTAACAGACTTGGCGGATTGTCGCGCCTAAGCCGCCTAACTCTGCGGGAACCGCGAGGGCTAGGTAGCCGTACTCCTGCATCGCCGCGTATGCCTCGGCCACGAAGGTCGCGTCCCGGTCATGCGAGGCCGCGTGCTCCGCGGCGATCGCGCCGACTCGGGCTGCCAGGTCGACGAACCGGGTGTCGTCGGGCCGGACTGGTGTTGGGTATGTGCCTGTTTGAAGCGTCATGGTCGTCATGGCTCACGACGGTAAGAACGTCCGCGGCGCACAGGTAGTTCTAAAACTGAACCCGGCGTAACGGATATCGTGCCTGGTCACGACATATGAACATGCGGACCTACGCCCAGTACTGCCCGATCGTCCGCGCCGTCGAGTTGCTCGGCGACCGGTGGACGTTGCTCATCGTGCGCGACATGCTGATCGGCTCCACCCGGTTCAACGAGCTCGCACGCGGCCTGCCCGGGATCTCCCGGGCGCTGCTCGCCCAGCGCCTCCGCCAGCTGCACAAGGCCGGCCTGGTCACGCGGACCGACGACGGCTACGCGCTCACCAAAGCGGGGACGGACCTTCGGCCGATCGTCTTCAGTCTCGGCGAGTGGGGCGCACGGTACGCGTTCGGCGACCCGCAGCCTTACGAACTGGATCCCGAGGTGCTGATGTGGTGGATGCACGGCCGCATCGACACCAGTGAGCTGGTCAAACGCGCCGTCATCCAAATCGACGTCACCGACCGGCGCAGACAGTTCTGGCTCGTGCTCGAGCCGGGCGACGCCTCCATCTGCTACACCGACCCCGGCTTCGACATCGACGCCGTGCTCAGCGCCGACCTGCCGACCCTCTACCGCATGTGGGAGGGTGAGATCGAACTGCTTGACGCCGTCAAGGCCGGATCCATCGGCCTGACCGGTGCCCGATGGGTCATCCGCAGCCTGCCCACCTGGCTCATGCTCAGCCCGGTCGCCGCGACCGTCCGCGCGGTCCGCGGCAGCTGACCACGCCGTGCGTGAAAGCGCATCTCACCCGTCCGATACCCTCGACAACGGTCTTGGGCGTGTGTGATCCGAGTATGATCATGCTCACCTGAACCAACCTTTTGCACCGCTACGGCATCTATTCCTCGTAGAGGGAAAGCACGGATCTGGAAGCCACGGGTTAGGTGACTTGCATTCAGGGTCGGGGGGACACACGTTGAGCCTGCTACGGGCCGTTGGGCGACCAACCGCGCTCGGCGTCGTCGTCGTGACCGCGCTCAATCTGTTCGCCTTGTTGTGGATGCTGACCGCCCGCACTCCCGGTGGCGGCCTGAGTTTCGACGTCTACCGGATCGACATCGACGCCTACCGGATCGGGCTCAAGGTCTGGTGGGACGGCGGCGATCTCTACGGCCGGATGCCGGAGACCCAGGTCGGGATCAGCCTCCCGTTCCTGTACCCGCCGTTCGCGGCCGCGTTCCTCGCGCCGCTCGGCATATTGCCGTTCGGTGTGGCCAGTGCGCTGTGGACGCTGCTGACAATCGCGTTGGTCGCCCTCGTGATCGTCCTGGTACTGCGGTCGATCGGCGCGTCGAACCCCTGGTGGCTCACCGC
Organism: Kibdelosporangium aridum; assembly: GCF_900176515.1. Taxonomy (GTDB): domain Bacteria; phylum Actinomycetota; class Actinomycetes; order Mycobacteriales; family Pseudonocardiaceae; genus Kibdelosporangium; species Kibdelosporangium aridum. The sequence goes on along the minus strand of NZ_FWXV01000001.1, from coordinate 748,978 downwards.
GGCGCTGCTGCCGTTCGCGCTGTTCATCGAGCCGGTCCGGGACCACATCTTCTTCGGCCAGGTCAACATCTTCCTGATGGCGCTGGTCGTGCTCGACCTGCTGGTCAAGTCGCCGCGCTGGCCTCGGGGCCTGCTGATCGGGCTGGCCGCGGCGATCAAGCTGACCCCGCTGGCCTTCCTGCTGTTCCTGCTGCTCAGGCGCGATTTCCGGGCCGCGGTGACCGCTGTGTTGTCCTTCGTCGCGTTCGGCGTCATCGGTGCGCTGATCTCGTGGGAGAACTCGGTCAAGTTCTGGACAGGCGCGATGTTCGGCAGTGACCGGGTCGGTGCCGGATATGCCGGAAATCAGTCCATTCTGGCCGTGCTGCTCCGGCTCGGCGGGGAACCGCCGCTGCGCAGCGTGGTCTGGATCGGGTTGTGCGCCGTGGTGCTCGTGCTGGGCATCTTCGCGATGCGCACTGTGCTCGCGGACGGCAAAGTCGCGCTGGCGATGGGCATCAACGCGCTGATCATGCTGCTTGTCTCGCCTATTTCGTGGTCGCACCACTGGGTCTGGTGCGTGCCGCTGCTGCTGGCACTCGCCTGGCATTCGAAGGTGCTCGCGGCCGCCGGGCTGGTGGTGTTCTCGCTGTCGGCGCACTGGTGGTGGCCGAACACGGTCAATCGCGAGCAAGGCTGGGACGCGCTGCAGCAGATAGCAGGTAGCAGCTATCCCATCTTCGCCGTCGCGGTGCTCGTCGTCCTCGCGATCCGCGTTTCCAAGCAGAATGCGTCCTTGTCGCTGTCCGGCCGGAGCAATTCACCGGAGTTGTCAGGTCTGGACTGATCACTGACGTAGGGTCCGATGAGTTTGGGACACTCGAAGGGTCTTACTGTCATGGTGACGACGCACATCCTGGAAACCGCCGAGGTCGACCTCGCGTACGACCTGCACGGACCGCTGCCGACAGCGGACGGACGGCCGCTGTTGTTCATGATCGGCCAGCCGATGGACGCCACCGGGTTCACCCGGCTGGCCTCGTACTTCCCTGACCGCACAGTGGTCACGTACGACCCGCGTGGGCTTGGCCGCAGCAACCGCAAAGACGGCCGGGTCGACAGCAGACCTGAAGTCCAGGCAGGCGATCTGCACGCTCTGGTCGAGGCGCTCGGTGCGGGCCCGGTTGAGGTGTTCGCCAGCAGCGGTGGCGCGGTGACCGCGCTCGCGTGGGTCGCGGCGTACCCGAGTGACGTGGTCACGCTGGTGGCGCACGAGCCACCGCTCATCCACGTACTGCCCGACGCGCCCGCAGCCGAACGCGCGCTGAACGGGTATTTGGAGGCGTACCAGGCCAAGGGCTTCGGCGCCGGGATGGCGACCTTCATCGGCATGACGGCGTGGAAAGGCGAGTTCACCGACGAGTACTTCGCCCAGCCGCCAGCCGATCCCGCCCAGTTCGGGATGCCGACCGAGGACGACGGCAAGCGTGACGACCCGCTGCTGTCCGACCGGGCCATCGCCATCGTCCAGTACCGGCCCGACGTCGAGGCGCTGACCACCGCCTCGACGCGCGTGGTGATCGCCGTGGGTGAGGAGTCCAAGGACGTCTTCACCGGACGCACCGCGGTCGCCACCGCCGAACTGCTCGGCCAGGAGGTGACCGTGTTCCCGAGCCACCACGGCGGCTTCCTCGGCGAGGAGTTCGGATACGCCGGTCAGCCCGAGGCGTTCGCGGCCAAGCTGCGTGAAGTCCTCGACAAGGGCTGACCGTCACACCTCAGCGATGCCCGCCGCATGCCGGCGGGCTAGCTCCTGGTACAGCGACGGATTCGTGTCGATCCACTCGCGCGCGCTGTCGGTGAGCGGGATATGGCGTTTGGCCGGCGATCCCATCGCCATCACCTCGGCCGGGACCTCTGAAGCCGGAGTCACCGTCGACCCGGCCGCGATCATGGCCCGTTCCCCGACGCGCGAACCATCCAGCACAGTCGAACCGTTGCCGACGATGGCGTAGTCACCGATCACGCAGTCGTGGACCAGGCAGAGGTGCCCGACGGTCGCGCCGCGGCCGACCGAGCAGCCGTTCGGGCCGACGTGGATGACCGCGTTGTCCTGGACGTTGGCGCCCTCACGGATCACGATCCGGCCGAAGTCCGCGCGGATCACCGCGCCGTACCAGACCGAAGCGCCGGCTTCGACGATCACGTCACCGACCAGGGTGGCCGTGGGTGCGATCCAGGCGGACGGGTGGACCTGCGGGCTCTTGCCTTCGAAGGAGAACAGCGGCATGCCCGCAGAACCTACTTCACGAAGTCGGGTACCACCTTCGGCGGCCACGTCCCCGCCTCGAGAATCCCCTCCGCATAAGCCTTGGACACCAGCGAAGTCCGATTGGGGGCGCGAAGTTTCCGCAGCAGATTCGTCACGTGGTATTCCACGCCACCACGGCTGAGATCGACCATCACCGCGAGTTTGGCCGTCGACACGCCCGCCGCGACACCTTCGAGAATCCGCGAGTCCATTTTGGTCAGTATCTTTTTTGTGCCGCCGCCAGTGGTCTCCGGCCGGCGCTCCTGCTCGGATTCGACCATCACGATGATCGTCTCGCCGCGCAGCCCGTCACGCCGGACGACGTCCATGAAGTACCGTCCGCGAAGGTCGTCCGGGTGACAGCCGAGCCGCCGGTAGAGCTGCTGGCTGGCCTTCACCACCACTCCGCGCGCATCAACCTGCGCCGCGCACACGCCCGGCACCGCGTTGAATGACCGGAAAACTTCGTTGTCCACCTGGACGACCCACCTCTCACCCCAGAGAACAGGTCCCTCCCGCACGTCCCGGCCGAGAGTATCCACGCCGGGTGTGGCTTCGCAAGGCTTCTTGAGTTGTCCGATGTTGCTTGCCGTGTTTTTGAGTGGGGTTCAGCGCTCCCGTGAAACAAGCGCATCCATTGCCGGAGCCAGGTGGAACAACGCATTCCGCAGAAGATCAGCCAATGGAATCGCGGGCACGACAACAAGACCTGACTCCGTACGAGTAATCCATCGCTCAACCGCGACCCTGGCCGCCGCCGAGATCGCCGCGGCGAGCACCGCTGTGGCCAGTTCGTCGTCGACGCCGGTCCGGGCCGCGATGGCGGATGCGAGGGGCGATTCGATCGACAGGACCGTCTTGACGTACTCCTCCCGCAACGCGGGCGCGGTGGTGATCAACGTGAGCGCGTCACCCGCCGGCTCACTGGTGTACTGCTCAGCGATGGCCGCCACGACCGCCTCGGCCAGGGACTCTTCGGCCGGGCGCGCGAGCAGCGCATCCGCGATCCCGTGGGCACGCTCGGCACCAATCGCCGCGACGATGGCCTGCTCACGGCTGGAGAAGTAGTTGTTGTACGTCCTGGGCGACACGCCCGCGGCCTCGGCGATATCGTCGACGCGGACGTTCTCCGGACCACGCTCCAGCGCCAGCCGCAGCGCCGCAGCGCTGAGGGCCTCCCGGGTAGCGATCTTCTTGCGTTCACGCAGTCCGCTCATTTCCGCAGCATATCTTGCGTGCACGCACTTTCCGACGTGCAACTCACCGGTTGCACATAGCGGTGCGATGTGCAACTATTGGGTTGCATATCAACCGAGGAGGGTTCATGGTTTCCGACACCATTCAGCGCGACATCACCATCTCCGCGTCCATCGACAAGGTGTGGGCCGCGTTGACCGAGGAAAAGCACATCAAGGAGTGGTTCGGCGATGAGGCCGAAGTCGACCTGCGGCCAGGTGGCGCGATCGTCTTCGGCTGGGCGCCGCACGGACGGTTCCACGGCAAGGTGGCAGCCGTCGAGCCGCCGCATCGGTTCTCCTACTGGTGGGCTCGTCCTGCCGACACCGATCCCGCACCGGGCAACCAGACGCTGGTCGAGTTCACCCTGTCCGAGGACGGCGACGGAACGCGCCTGCGGGTCATCGAGAGCGGCTTCACCGCGCTTAGCGGGGATCAGGAACTGGCGGTCAAGGAGAACACGGAAGGATGGCACCGTGAACTCGACGAACTGCGGGCGTACGTCGAGGCCTGACGGGAGCGGATGATGACCAACGGTGTCGACGAGGTGCTGGCGGCGCTAGCGGATCCGACCCGTCGACGCCTGCTGGACGCCCTCGCCACCCGCGGCGAGGCCACTGCGACCACACTGGCCACCGACGTCCCGGTGACCAGGCAAGCGATCGTCAAACACCTGTCCGTGCTGCAGCAGGCAGGCCTGGTCGACGGCGGGCGGCACGGCCGTGAGGTGCGCTATTCGGTCAAATCCGATCGGTTGGCCTCGACCGCGACCTGGATGGCGGGCCTCGCCGACGAATGGGACCGTCGACTGCGGACCATCAAGCGGATCGCGGAGTCTTGACCGACAGGTGCCGTGAACTCGGTACCAACGCGGCCGCTGCCGGTGCGAGGAAACACATCGCGGCACACACGGCGAGCACCGCGCTCAAGCCGTACCCGTCGATCGCCGGCACGATCAGGGCGAGCCCGACGGGGGCCAGTCCGTAGGAGATCAGGAAGTCCAATGAGGACACGCGGGCCAGCTTGTCCGGCTCGACTTCCCGTTGCATCGCGGTGAACCACGGCACGTTGAACAGTTCGATGCCGATCCCGACCGCGACGAAGGCGGCCACGATCACGACCGGGTGCACTGGAAACAGCATGCTCAGCGGCGCGAACCCGAACAGGGCGAGGCCGCCGAACGCCGCCCAGCCCTGGTTGCGTGGCCGCCACCGCGCAATGATCAACGCGCCGGCCAGGGCACCGACCGAATACGCGGTCGTTCCCGCGGCCAGAACGAATTCCGTGCCGTATCGGTCCCGGCTGACCAGCGGCAACGCGACGGCGATCGCGGTCTGCCCCACGGCGGCTGTGAGGGCCAACGCGCCGAGTCCGGCAAGGAACCACGGGTGCCTGCGCGCTTCCCGCAGTCCATCAAGGAATTCCTGGTGGAGTTTGCCGCGCTCACGCGGCGTTTGGCTTGCTCCCCGTGGCGGGACGAGCGCGACGATCAGCCACAGCGCGCAGGTTCCCAGCAATATCGCCGATGTGCTCACCACGTTCGCCAGCAGAGCGGTCACCCCAGGCGCGACGAGGGTCGAGACCCGCACGGCGAACGTCATCGCCGCGTTCGCCTGCTGCCGCTGGGAACCGTCCACGACCTCGGCCGTGAGCGCCTGGAACGCCGGACGGCACGCACCCTGCCCGGCGCCGAGCAGCACCGAAGCAATGACCATTACGGGCAGTCCGCCGAACGCCACCAGCGGCGTGCTCACAAGCGACAGAACACCAGCCCAGAACACGATGGCCCGCCGCGAGTACCGATCGGCGAGCACGCCACCGATCGGCACTGCCACCAGGAATCCGGCTATGCGCGCCGCGAGGACGACGCCGAGACCACTCGCGGTCAACGTCCGTTCGAGCACCGCAAGCCCGAGGATGAACGGCAGTGCCCAGGTCGCGACGGTGGATGCGGTGGCGGCCAGCCATAGCCGGAGGAACCTGGTGTCACGCAGGACAGAACGCTTCGCCGGAAGGGTCGTCACCTGACTACAGTGGCATGCTCCTGTGCCGCTATGGCAAGCATCTTCACGATCGGGTGCGGTTGGGTTTCGGCCAATTCCGGCTGGAAGAGCGTGGCCAGGAAAAACGGGTGGTCGTCGAGCTCGACGATCCTGAGCTGTCCTTCCTCGTCGGTGCCTGTCACGCGCAAGCCGTGCAATTGCAAGGGCTGCAAGTACTTCTCGCTCAGGCCGTACGCGCAGTGGTAGCGCTCGACGGTCCGGACGGCACCGAGAATCCTGTGCGCCAACGAATCCGGGGTTGTCACGATCGTGCCCTCATGGCCGACCAACGAACATGTCAAGGGCACAATCAACAGATCGTCGGCATCCGGGGTGGTTTCTCCGTGGTGTACGTCCAACCCGCACACGTTGCGGGCGAACTCCAGCAGGGCGTGTTGCAGGCCGCCGCACGTGCCGAGAAACGGGATCCGCCGCTCACGCGCGATTCGCACGGCCTGCACCGCACCGGCTTCGCTCCGGTACGGGCTGCCGGGCACCAGCCAGATGGCGTCGAACCCGGCCAGTTCCTCGTCGACGTCCTCGGTCGGGATCCAGTAGGCGTCCAGGTCCAGGCCTTGCAGCAGCAGGGGGATCCTGGTGTGGGATCTGACCGCCGCTGACCGGTCCCCCACCAACGCGAGTCGTGCTGTCATGCCGCAATCCTCACCCGGCGACCGAGTTCAGCACCAACGATGATTCATGCACTTTGCATTAGAGATACTTATGCACATGGATCCGCATCTGTTGAGGACGTTCGTGGCCGTCACCCGCTGCGGCTCCTTCTCCCGTGCCGCCGACGAACTCGGGTACACGCAGTCCGCTGTGTCACAACACATCGCCGCCCTGGAGAGTGACCTGGGCACGGCACTGCTGCACCGGCGTCCCGTCGCGCCCACGCCGGAAGGCCAGCGTCTGCTGGAGCACGCCGGACCGATCCTGGTGCGACTGGACGCTGCCCGGGCGGAGATCACCAAGATGGTCGAGGCACCGCCGGACCGGCTCGTCGTCGGCTTGTCCCCGCTGGCATTCATGCCCGACATCGTCGCGGCCAACCACGTGCGGGTCCTGCCACGCGCCGACGTGGTGACCGGTGTCGCACAAGGAACCCTCGACCTTGGCCTGGTCGACGGGGTGGCTACGGCCAGCGATCCGTTGAACCTGCCGGATGTCGCGCCACTGGCCACAGTGGGCGTCGCGGAACGCCCACTGGTCGTGGTCTTTCCCGCCGATCACCCACTGGCCCGGCGCAAACGGATCAACCTCGTGGATCTGAGTGACGCGCAATGGATCGACGCACCGGAGTCAGCGATCCCGTTGGCACAGCTGCGTAGCGCGAGCGGCACGGACGGTTTCCGTGCCGCTCTGCGCTACGAAGGAACGCACGTCCCTGGGCTGCTGGAGATGGCAGCCGCCGGCCATGGCCTGGCTCTGTTGCCACAGCACATGGTCGACGGCGTGCCTGCGGTGCCCATCACGCGCCTGGTACACCGCGTCGAACTGCTGTCTATGCCAGGTCGATCCGGTGTTCGCTGACCGGGTAGCCCGCCTTGGCGAACGCCCTGGCCATCGGGAAGTTGGGCTGGTCGGTGGCGGCGATGACCCGGTCGGCACCGTTTTCGACGAGAATGTGCGTGGCCTCGACCAGCAGGTCGTAGGCGTATCCGTTGCCGCGGTGCGCGGGCAGGACACCGATGTAGCCGATGATCGGGTTCTTGTAGTTGCGTGCCGGGATTGAGATTCCGGCCAGCTCACCTGACGGCGTGTACGCCAGCCGCCACCAGTCCCGTGGGCTGGGCAGCCAGCGCAGGATGTCCAGTTCTTCCTGGGCGGAGGCATCCAGACCGGACTGTTCGACGGTCTTGCGGACGTGCGCGTCCAGACTGCCCTGGTTGATCTGCCGGAACGCCTCGAAGATCTGCTGGTCGTCCTCGACCGGCTGGAAGTCAAGCCGGCCAGGCCGCTCTGGCAGGCCGCAGTCCGGCGTCCATCGATAGCGGTAGCGCTCGACAAGCCGCTTGAACCCTGCCGCTTCGGCAGCGGACAGCCGAGTCAGCGCGGCTTCGTGGATGTCCTTGTCCTCCCGCCAGTTCGGCGGCAACCGCAACCAGTACTCCGCGTGGAGCGGAGCCTCTTTCAACAACTGGACCGCGGCGTCCGCGTCGGTGAAGTCGAACCAGTCGAGTGTTTTGGGCTCGGTGTCCTCCGGCCCACCCCACCAGGCGGCACGCGCGACGACAACGCCGTCCCGTTCGGCAATCCAGGTCCACTCCGGACGGTACTCACCGGCCGCGTAGGTCTCGCCGAACGCGGCGAACCCGACAAGGCCGGGGTCGGGCAGCGAGTCGAAAAGGTGTTCTTCACCGGGCAGCAACGCCCGGATTGTCAAAGACATGGGATTCCTTCTGCAGAAGCGTGCGCGCTCCCAGTCAGATCCCCGAAGCCCTCACAGCCAGGCGGGAGCGCATGATCGACACAGTGATCATCGTTCCCACCTCCTTGATCCACTCGAGGGCTGCCGCCACCCTACTCCGTGTCCACCACTCCAACACACCGAAATACACACTCCGGCACACCGAGACGCACATCCCGGCACTGGCGGGGGAATTTCATGGTGCCGGAATGGTGGACACGGGGTGCTGCAAAGGTGGACACGGCGGTTCGTGCATGGTCGAGTGATGACATCCGCACATCGGATTTGCGCATGGGCCTCGCCACGCTGAAGGTATGAATAGCATCTTGCCGGTGGAACCGATGTTGCGCCGGGCCAGGGCGGTCACGCTGGGCTCGCTGGCGGTCACCGTGCTGACCAGCCTGATCATGCCTGGGATCGGGATCTTGCGTGACCAACGTCCGCTATGGATCGTGCTCGGGGCCATCGGTGTGCTTGCCTTCGCGGCGACGCAAGCGGGCGCGCTCTACGCCACAGTGACGCCGTGGCTCAGCGAGCAGGCCAGGCGACGGTTGCTGATCGCCTTCGGGCTCGCCTCAGTCCTGACACTCCCCCTCACAGCTCCGGTTGGCGGAAGCCAGTGGGAGACGTGGGCATGGATCGGCGGCTCGATCATCGGGTCGCTTCCTATGCTCAAGGTCGGGCGAGTCCCGACGACAGCCATAACGTTGGCGGTCTTCGTAGCCGCTGGGATCCTGGCTGACCGGCCGGTCGCGGCGCTGGTGATCGTGGCCAGCATCGCCGCGGCCGTGATCGCGATGAGCGTCGCGCACCTGTGGCTCTGGGACATGCTGCTACAGGCCCGCAAAGGCCGCGAAGCTCAGGCGCAGCTCGCGGCGACCGAGGAGCGGCTGCGGTTCGCCCGCGACGTGCACGATGTGCTCGGCCACGACTTGTCCCTGATCACTCTCAAGGCTGAACTCGCCTCGAAGCTCGCACCGGTCGACGCCGAAGCGTCGGCGAGAGAGGCGTCCGAGGTGCAACAACTGGCGACCCAAGCGCTGACGAACATGCGCGAGGCCGTCCACGGCTACCGCGCCGTCAACCTCAACGAACAGCTCGATGCGATCGCCGACGTGCTGCAGTCCTCCGGGGTACGCTGCACGATCACGCGGCCGGACAACGAACTGCCGCAGGCGATCGCCACGCGGCTCGCGGCGGTGCTGCGGGAGGCGAGCACCAACGTGCTGCGGCACAGCCAAGCCAAGTGGTGCACGATCGACGTGACACACGCGGGCGAGGAGGTGCGGATGACCGTGGCCAACGACGGCGCCGGGAACAGTGCGGCCGATCGGCACAGTTCGGGGCTCGCCGGGCTCGCCGACCGGCTGGCCGAGGCCGGTGGACGGCTGCGCACCCGTCAGGAGAACGGCGTCTTCACACTGGAAGCCTCGATAAAACCGTGATCCGAGTACTGCTCGCCGACGACGAGGACCTGATCCGCACCGCGTTGGCCGCGTTGCTGAACCTGGAGCCGGACCTCGAAGTCGTCGGCCACGCGTCCGACGGCCGCAAAGCTGTCGAGGCCGCGCTGGCGCACAAGCCGGACGTGGCCGTGGTCGACCTGGAGATGCCAGCGCTCGACGGCCTCGAAGTCACCACCGAGCTGATCAAGGTCGCGCCGGAGTGCGCGGTGGTCATCCTGACCGGGCACGGCAGGCCGCAGCACCTGAAACAAGCGCTTTCCGCCGGTGCCAAGGGGTTCGTGCGCAAAGGATCACCTGGTGGCACGTTGGCCGACGTCATCAGGCGCGTCCACGGCGGCGATCGCTACGTCGACCCGTCGCTCGCCGCGGACGCCCTGACCGCGCCCGAGTGCCCGCTGACACCGCGTGAGCTGGAGGTTCTCCGGCTCGCCGAGTTCGACACACCGGTGGCCGTGATCGCCAAACAAACCCACCTGTCCAACGGGACGGTCCGCAACTACATCGCCGCGGTGATCAACAAGCTCGGCGTCTCCACCAGGGCCGAGGCGATCCGGATCGCACGCGAGCACGGATGGCTTTGACCGTGTGTGACTGATCAGCTGCGGACTGGTACCGTAGATCACGATGAGGACACGACGGGTGGCCATTCTCCTACTGCTGCCGTTCCTGTGGCTCGTGATCGCTTCGTGCGCACCGCACACGGAGGACCATCCCGAGTCGCACGGCGTTGTGTCCACTCACGACGGTCACTGTCATCATGAGACAGAACCGCACTCACACGACTATTTCGCCGCTGTTCCAACGACTGCAGCTCCCATCCCGGTCACCACACCGGCGACGGCCGAGACCCAGCCGCAGGAGACGGGCGCTGGCCCCGCACGCGTTGACCAACCGCGCAGCAGGACCGGCCGCACTGTCCTCATTGATCTGTCCATCGCGCGGACCTGAGGGACCGCGAAACCGGCCGGAACTCTGCGCAGTCCACAGACGACTCTCTGTGGTGATGTCGCATGCCTTCGGCCGCTACGCGCCCCTACCCCACTGAGCGTTGTGAGACAGGTCTGATGAACGCTGTTTTGACCAACACCGGGCTTTCCGCGCCCACCCCTGCCCAGCTGCTGACCACCGCCGCGAACTGCCACTCCCCCGCCACCGCCGTCGGCAACACGCCGGTGCTGTGGGTCAACGAGGACGGCCGTGGCTACTGGGCGAAGCTCGAGGGCCACAACCCCGGCGGCATGAAGGACCGGCCCGCGTTGCACATGGTCGACAAGGCCATCCAGCGCGGCGATCTCAAGCCGGGAGCCATGATCGTGGAGTCCACCAGCGGCACCCTCGGTCTCGGCCTCGCGCTGGCCGCGACCGTGTACCGGCATCCGGTCACCCTGGTCACCGACCCTGGTATGGAGCCGATCGTGCGCCGGTTGCTGACGGCGTACGGCGCACGCGTCGAACTGGTCGAGGAGCCGCACCCGACCGGCGGCTGGCAGCAAGCCCGCCGCGACCGCGTCGAGAAAGTCATGCGCGCGAACCCTGGGTCTTGGTGCCCGGACCAGTACAACAACCCGGACAACGTGGCCGCGTACGCCTCGTTGGCCATGGAGCTCGTCGCCCAGCTCGGGCGGGTGGACGTGCTCGTGTGCTCGGTCGGCACTGGCGGTCACTCCGCCGGGATCGCCCGCGTTCTGCGAGAGTTCTGCCCGCACATGCGTTTGGTCGGCGTCGACACGATCGGCTCGACGATCTTCGGCCAGCCCGCGAGCACCCGGCTGATGCGAGGCCTGGGCTCCAGCATCTACCCCAGCAACGTCGACTACGCGGCCTTCGACGAAGTGCACTGGGTCGCACCGGCCGAAGCCGTGTGGACGTGCCGCAAGCTCGCGTCCACGCATCACGCCAGCGGCGGCTGGAGTGTCGGCGCGGTCGCACTCGTTTCCGGTTGGCTGGCAAGGACAAGCTCGCCGGAGACCCGGATCGCGGCGATCTTCCCCGACGGCCCGCACCGCTACTTCGACACGGTCTACAACGACGAGTTCTGCAGGCAGCACGGCCTGCTGGACACCAAGCCGACCGAGCCGGACACCATCGACAGCCCGCAGGACCGAGTCGTCGAACGGTGGACCAGGTGCACCGCCGTCAGCGATCCACTGGCCGGTGCCCGGTGATCCGGCAGTTCCGGTCGTTCGACCGGCCGAGCAAGCTGTTGATGGTCAACCAGTTCGCCATCAACGTCGGCTTCTACATGCTGATGCCCTACCTGGCCGGCTATCTCGCCGGGCCGCCCGCGCTGGCGGGCTGGGCGATCGGGCTGGTCCTCGGCGTGCGCAACTTCTCCCAGCAGGGAATGTTCCTGCTGGGTGGGACGCTCGCGGACCGGTTCGGGTACAAGCCGTTGATCGTCGCCGGGTGTCTACTCAGGACGGCCGGGTTCACGTTGCTCGGCGTGGTGAACTCGTTGCCCGCGTTGATCATCGCCTCGGCGGCGACGGGCTTTGCCGGGGCGTTGTTCAACCCGGCAGTCCGCGCGTACCTCGCGGCGGACGCGGGCGAGCGCCGGGTGGAGGCGTTCGCGTTGTTCAATGTCTTCTACCAAGGCGGGATCCTGCTCGGCCCGCTCGTCGGACTGGCATTGACCACTGTGGACTTCCGGCTGACGTGTCTGACCGCCGCGGCGGTCTTCGCGATGTTGACTGTTTTGCAACTGCGCGCGTTGCCCAGTCATGCCGCCGAAACTGGGAAACGCACCATGCTGGGCGATTGGCGGACGGTCATGGCCAACCGGCCGTTCATGCTGTTCGCGTTGGTCATGGTCGGCTCGAATGTGCTGTCGTTCCAGGTGTATCTGGCGCTACCGTTGCAGGCCAGTTCCCAGACCTTGGTGATGGCGTTGTTCGTGGTGTCGGCCGTGGTCGCGATCGCAGGGCAGCTGCGGATCACGGCGTGGTTCCGGGATCGCTGGGGTCCCGGCCGGTCGATCGTGATCGGTGCGGCCGTGCTGACGTCCGCGTTCCTGCCGCCATTGGCCGTGCCGGGCGACGCCGCTTTGCTGATCTCGTCCGCGCTGCTCGCCTTGGGGACAGCCGTGGTGTTCCCGTTCGAGATGGACACGATCGTCCGGTTGTCCGGCAACCGTCTGGTCGCCACGCACTACGGGTTCTATAACACCATTGTGGGTGTCGGAATCATGCTCGGGAACCTGTTCGCCGGCACGGTTTTCGATCTGTCCCCCAGCACCGGCTGGCTCGGATTGCTTGCCATCGGCGGCATCTGCGTACTCGGCCTGTTCGCTTTGGAACGCAGCCGTACCTTTGTAACGGTGAACTAGTGGCAATTGGTGAACCTTGCCCATCCCGATCGGGTCGACTACACGTCGACTATGGGATTCGGTAAGCGAACTGCCATCGCCGCGCTGTCACTCGCCTTGGTCGCGCCGGTTCAGGCGAATGCCGAACCGGCGCACCGCTACATCGTAGTGCTCGACGGGACTGCCGGGATCGACACGCTGACCAACCGGTTGGACGTACGGGCTGAGCACACGTATCACACCGTTCTGAACGGCTTTTCGGCTTCGCTGACCCAATCCCAGCTGCGCAGGCTGGCAGGGGACAAGTCAGTGTCCTATGTGGTGCCGGATGCCGAGGTCCACGCGTACGGCGAACAACTCAACCCGCCGTGGAACCTCGACCGTATCGACCAACGAGACTTGCCCTACGACGGCAAATACAGGTGGGTGACCGAGGCGGCCAACGTGCACGCGTACGTCCTCGACACCGGTATCCGGCGCACGCACTCGGATCTGCTTGGCCGAGTGGCGCCGGGTGTGGACCTCGTTGAGAACGACGGGAATCCCAACGACGACAACGGACACGGCACGTTCATCGCCGGGATCATCGGCGGTACGAAATACGGCGTGGCCAAGAAGATCACCCTCGTGCCGGTGAAGGTGCTCAGCGCGAACGGCTCGGGCAGCATGTCGACGGTCATCGCCGGTCTTGACTGGATCACCCGCAACGCCAAGAAGCCCGCGGTGGCCAACATTAGCCTCGGCGGTGCCGCCAACCAGGCGTTGGACGACGCCGTTCGCCGATCGATCGCGTCCGGCGTGACCTATGGCGTGGCGGCGGGGAGTTCCGCCAGCGACGCGGGCAACTTCTCACCGGCCAGAGTGAAGGAAGCGATCACCACTGCGGCGACGAACATCAACGACTGCGTGCACACCGCGTCGAACTACGGCCCATTGATCGACTTGCACGCTCCCGGCGTGAACATCACCGGGATCTGGAACTCCTCGGACACGGCAACGAACACGCTGACCGGGACATCGTTCTCGACGCCGCACGCGGTCGGCGGGGCGGGCCTGTACCTGGCAACGCACCCCACCGCCACACCGGCTCAAGTGGAAGCCGCACTGATCGCCCACTCCACCAAGGACAAGCTCTGCGGACTGCGGCCGAACACCGCCAACCGCTTGCTCTACACGTTGCCGTAGTGCGAGGCTTCCCCTTCCTTGTGCACCACCACAGTGCTGGCAACCTTGTCGTGCAAGCACTGGTACAGCGGACGGTCCCATAGGCACCACAACACGTTCAGCAAACCACCGAGCGGCACGATGGCGAACACGGGAGCAATGAGGAAACGGCCCAGCGCCGCACCGAAACCCGGGTATTCCGCGTTCGCCACACGCACCACCCGGATGCCCATGGCGAGCTTGCCCGGCGTGCCGCCTTTCAACGTGTTGAACAACGGCTCGTAGAGCAGCCATGCCAGACCCACGATGACCAGCAGCACGATCCCGATCACGTTCGCCGCTTCGTCCGGCCGGCGAGTGCCGAAGCCGTTGGTGATACCGGCGATGGCGGCGGCCAGGCCACCGATGACCGCGCCGAGGATCAGTCCGTCGATCAGTCTGGCGACCAGCCTGCGCCCAGGGTTGGCCAGCACACGGACCGGCTGCACCGGATCGAAGCGGGCGTACTGCGTGCCCGCCTCCGGCGGCAGGAACTGCGGACCGATGTGCTGCTGGCCGGGGTATCCGTACTGGTAGCCAGGCTGCTGGTAGTAACCCTGCTGCGGGTACGGCGGTGTCTGCGGGAACTGCTGGTACGGCTGCTGCTGGTTCGGATCACCAGGCTGCTGCGGCGGTGGCGGTGGAAAGGTCACGCGCTCCCCCTCTCGAATCGAGCGGACGGAGTGTAAACCGGTTACGGCGCTATGTGGGCCTTGAGGGTAGCGAGCCGCTCCCGCCACATCGCCTTCATCCGCTCAGCTTCCTCCGGGCTTTCCAGCCGCTCGTGCGCCACGGCCACAACGCTCTTGCCCGGTCCCTTCGCGTCGAAGCCCACGTTGACCCGCGTCCGGCCGTCCTCCCAGTCGAACCGGGCGGACCGCCCAGGCTGGGAAGTCCGTTCCCGCAGCGCCTCACCCGCCGTCTGCATGAACGCCTTGAACAACTCGTCGACCGGCACGTCCACTGTCTTGCTCACGCTGATGGTGAACAGGCCGTCCCGTCCGCTGCCCGGCGATCGCAACCCGCGCGCCTGCTCGTAGGCGACCGTGATCGACTGTGCCCACCAGCTGCCGACGCCGCGTTCGTCCATCAGCCAGGCGACGATCTCCTTGTGGCTGTGTCCGGTCGCTCCCCAGGCGTCCAGTTCGGCGTTCCACTCGTCCCAGTCACGCCCGGTCGCGGTCCGGACGGCGTCCACGGAAGTGCGCTTGACCTGCTTGTTCATCGTGTCCTCCTCGGGGTTGTCACCCGAGACGTAGAACCTGGCGAGGCGTTCTCGACATCGTGGTCCAAGTTGTTCGTGGAAATCGCGCCGATCGCCGTTGAAGTGACACTAAGCGGCCGATCCGACCGGGCTCTGCGTCCGCACCGGCGTGAGCAACTCGGCCATGCGTTCCCGGTAGGCGGTGACGTTGTCGAGTTTGATCTGCTCGTAGCCGCGGATCATGTCCGGCAACTCGGCCAGCTCCAGCCGCACGGCCGGGTCTGCTTGGCGCACAGCGTCGCGGTACTCGCCGATCAGCTCGCGCTCCACCTTGCGGACGTGCGCATAGCCGAACACATCGAGCTTGGTGCCGCGCAGCCTGCGCATCCCGACCAGCAGCCGGAACACCAGGCGGAACCAGCGGCCGAGGCTGAGCTTGCGCTTCATCCCCATGGCGCGCAGGACCGGCGGGTGCAACCGGTAGGAGACCTTGGCGCCCTCGCCGAACTGCTCCTCGACGCCGGACAGGTCAAGCGACAACCGGGCGACCTCGTATTCGTCCTTGTACGCCATCAGCTTGTACAGGTTGCGGGCGACGGCCTCGGCGACCTCGACCGTGTCGGAGGCACGGATCTGCTCGACGAAGGTCGCGTACTCGGTGGCGTAGCGCTCGTCCTGGTAGCCGATGAGGTCCGAGACACGCAGCCGGACCAGCCTGGCCAGCTCCGAGTCCGCTGGCGCGTCGACGATTCCGGCGATCCGATCGGTCGCCCGGTGCATCGGTGCTTCAACCTCGGGCGCGACCAGCAGCGCCGCAAGGGCCTCCGGGTCGGCGACAGCTTGGCGGCCACGCCGGAACGCTTGGAGGTTACGGTCGACCGCCGTGCCGTTGAGCCGGATCGCCTGTTCGACGGCGTCGGCGGACAACGCGATCGCACCGGTCTGGAATGCCGCGCCGACCTGGAGGATGTTGGCGTACTGGTCGTCGTCGAACAGCGCCTCGGCCAGGCCTCGCGCGTCGAGGTAGACCGTCCGGCGAGTCGCCGAGTCGATCACCGACCGGACATCGTGGGCGTCCGGATAGGACACACCGGTGTCCACGACCATGCTGGCCGTCGGCACTTCCGTTGTTGAGACGACGGCGGTCGTCCGGTCGGAGTCCGCCGCGGCCAGGTGCGTCGGGTCGGCGCCGACCAAGGCGTCGCAGGACAGGTAGAGGTCCGCTTCACCCGACGCCAGTTTCGCGGCCTGCTCAACGCGTGAGGCCGTGACCTTGACGTCGGATACGACCGCGCCGCCCTTCTGCGCGAGCCCGATCTGGTCGAGGGTCCGGACGTGCTTGCCGTCGATCGCCGCCGCGGTGCCAAGGATCTGGGACACGGTCACCACACCGGTTCCGCCGATGCCGGTGATCCGGACTGTGAAGTCTTCGCCGTCCTGCACAGGCATGGGCAAGTCGGAGGCGGCGATGTCGGGAATCTCCCGGTGTTGCGGCCGCTTGCCGGGAATGACGGTGAGGAAGGACGGGCAGTCACCGGACAGGCACGAGTAGTCGACGTTGCACGACGACTGGTGGATCCGGGTCTTGCGGCCGAATTCGGTGGCGACCGGCTGCACCGACAGGCAGTTGGACTTCGCGCCGCAGTCGCCGCATCCTTCGCAGACCCGCTCGTTGATCATGACCTTGGCCGCGGGCGTGGGAACCTTGCCGCGGCGGCGCTTGCGGCGCTTCTCGGCCGCGCACTCCTGGTCGTGGATGAGCATGGTCACGCCGCCGATGGCGGCCAGTTCCTCTTGGCTGCGCAACATGTCGTCGCGGTGGCGGACCTCGACGCCACGCGGCAGCGGCAGTTTGCGGACCCGATCGGGCTCGTCACTGGTGATGATGATCTTGCGAACGCCTTCGACGAGCATCATCGACGCGATCTTCTCGATCGGCAACGCGCCGACCGCCTGCTGGCCGCCGGTCATCGCGACCGTGGAGTTGTGCAGCAGTTTGAAGGTGATGTTCGCGCCCGCGGCTACGGCTGCGCGCACGGCGAGGCTGCCGGAGTGCATGAACGTGCCGTCACCGATGTTCTGCACGAGGTGGGTCGAGTCGACGAACGGGCTCATGCCGATCCACATGACGCCCTCGCCACCCATCTGCGTGACGCCGAGGACGTTGCCGACCTGCTCGGGCTCCATGAACAAAGCCATGGTGTGGCACCCGATCCCGGCACCCACGAGCGTGCCCTCCGGCACCTTCGTCGACGAGTTGTGCGGACAGCCCGAGCAGAAGTACGGAGTCCTGGCCAGCAACGGCACCGCGATCCGTTCGCGCTTGCGCCGCTGTTGCCACGCACGGACCGGCTCGAAACCCTGCAGCCGCTTGGCGAACGCGCCCGCGATCTGTTCCGGGCTCAACTCACCGGACTGCGCCAGCAAAGTCCTGCCGTCGGGATCATGCTTGCCGTGCACTCGAGGCGCATCCGGCATGCCGTACAGGATGTTCTTCACGGCCGTCTCGACGAACGCCCGCTTTTCCTCCACCACGACGATCTCGGAGAGCCCCTTGGCGAACTCACGCACGATCTGCGGTTCGACCGGATGGATCACGCCCAGTTTGAGCACGCGTACCCGGCCGGACATGCCCAGCGCGCGCAAGGCCTGCTGGACGTCCAGATAGGACTTACCGGCGGTGATCACGCCGATGTCGGTCGTGCCGCGCTCGACGATCTGGTTCACGCCGCTGGCACGGACGTACTCCATGGCCAACGGGACACGCGTGTCGAAGAAGCTGCGTTCCAAGGCAGCCTGTTGCTGGCCGAGCAGATGCGCGGACGGAACGTGCTTGTACGCGTTGGCAGGCAGTTCGGGAGCGGTCCAGTCGTGCGGCAGGACAACGGTTCCCGCGGCGTCGGCGACATTCGCGACAATCTTCATCGATGTCCACAAACCGCTCGCTCGCGACATTTCGACCGCGTGCAGGCCGTGCACGAGCAGGTCTTGCGAGTCGGACGGGAAGAAGACCGGGATCTCCAGGTCGGCCAGGGCAAGCTCGGAAGCGTTCGGCACGGTCGAGGACTTCGCGTTCGGGTCGTCACCGACTAACGCGACGGCTCCACCGCTCGGGTCCGTGCCCGCGAGGTTGGCGTGGCGCAACGCATCGGTGGCCCGGTCCAGGCCGGGTGCCTTGCCGTACCACATGCCCACGATGCCGTCGGGCCGCTGTGTGCCCGTGCCCGCCGCCAACTGGCTGCCCATCACGGCCGTCGCGCCCAGTTCCTCGTTCAGACCGGGCCGGTGCACGATGTCGTACGCGTTGAGCAGCTTCTTGCGGCGCCCCAGTTCCAGGTCGAACCCGCCAAGCGGCGATCCCGAGTACCCCGAGACGAAGGCGGCGGTCGTCCGGCCTGCGGCACGGTCGTGCCGGATCCGGTCGAGCAGAACCCGCACCAGCGCCTGGATCCCGGTCAGATAGGCAGACCCGGATTCACGGACATAGCGGTCTTCGAGAGTGAAGGTCATGACTGGCCTCCCTGGCACGCGTGTTGCGCACACCACACAACGCCCGCGTGCGCGACGCAACAACCCTGGCACCTGAGCGCCACAAAGACGCAAAAAACCCGCGCCCACCTGGCGGAACCGCGCACACTTTTTGCGCGCCGCGTACAGTCACCGCTCATGGATGTCGAACTTGACCCCACCGACCACGAGATCTTGGCATTGCTCCGGCAGGACGCCCGCCGGACGCTGTCGGACATCGCCGGGCGGGTCTCGCTGTCCATCGCGGCGGTCAAGCGCCGGATCGACCGGCTGCAGGAATCGGGCGTGATCCTCGGGTACACCGTACAAGTTGATCATGCCAAGCTCGGCTGGGGAATCGAGGCCTTCACCGAACTGCGGTTCGCGGGCACCACGAACGTGGCGGAGATCGTGCAGACGACGACGGCGATGCCGGAGACCCAGGCGGTGTTCACCATCGCGGGCGACCCGGACGCGCTGATCTGGCTGCGCGTCCGGGACCTGGCCCATCTGCAGGAGCGGATCGACGAGATCCGCCGGAGCCACCGGGTCACCGGGACCAAGACGCTGATCGTGCTCGACGCCTGGTCGCGTGACCAGCAGAACTGGCCCAGCCGCTAAGCCTCACACGCGAGGTCGTAGACGAGCTTGGCGCTCTCCGCGTTGATCCGGGTTTCCTCCATCGCGAACGTATGGCCTTCGGGCGCCGCCACGATTCGCTGGATGACGAGCATCGGCGTGGCGCACGGTATGTGCAGCCGGTCGGCGTCCTCGGGAGGCGGCATCACGGCGCGGACATGTTCCCGCCAGGTCAATGTGTGCCCGGCAGCCGAAAGGATGTTGTACAGCTGGGTCGGGCTCCGGTACGGCCGGTCGCCCAGTTTCCGAGGGTCACGGATGGTGTCGCTCGGCAGGTACATGCGGTGGAACATCCGTCGCCCCTGGCCGTCATCCAGCAATTGGTCGTGCCGGTAGACATCAGCGCCTTCCCGGATTCCCATCACCAGAGCCAGGCCGGCGTTCGCCCGCACCCACTCGGTTGTGGGTTCACCGACGACATCCCATTGATAGCCCTCCAGATCGGGGTCGAAATAGTCGGACGATCCACTGCCCGGCGGGGCGTCGTCGATGATTTTGCGTGGATGTGACCGCACGACCCACTCCGGCCGCATGCGGACAACGGCGCCTTTGCCGTGGTGCACCGTGACCAGGCCTTCGGCCTTGAGTATGGCGATCGCGTCGCGAACCGGCGTACGCGAGACGGTGAACCGTTCGATCAGCTGGCTTTCGCTGGGCAGCATACTGCCGGATGGATAGCGGCCCGCCATGATCTCGTCCCGGATGACGCTGGCGATCGCATCCTTCTTCTTCGCCAGCTTGCCCCCGTTGGACATTACCTCTCCTGCCTGAAATATGCGGCGAGACGCCACGAAAAACAGCCGCGACGCCTCAACCATGTATTCTTTTCAACCGGCGTGTGTTATCGGGCGTCGCGCTTCAGCCTCGCCGCCGAAGTCCATGCGGAAACCACGCCGACGGACTGGCACATGAGAATGGCGGCACAGCAAACAACCACTGTGAGTACCGCCATCCGGACGATCGGCCCCCATGTGGGCGCGTGCAGTGCTCGATCGATCAGCCAGATCGGGCGCATCGGGCGCCCGCGAGTCCCGGTCCGACGGCGTGACCTGCGCGAATCATAAAATCCGCCGCGCTGACCGAAATCCGCCCAACGAGGGACGGATTCACCTGGATTCGATAGCTGACCTGGACCTATAATGAACATGTCCTAGGTTCCCTTTCTTGGTGTTCTAGTACCGACCGACAGGGATCCAGGGCGATGCGGCTCGCTGTGTCAGCAGCGAGCCGCCCCTGTATGCGCTTCGATGTGGCCCCCCAATTACGAGCGACTCCGCATGTCAGCGCATGTCCAAATTGAAGCAGGTCAAGATTCCACGTCGCAAGGACACCTATCCAGAGTGCCCATGCCGACGATCAACGGTCATTTTCACGCGACGAGCGGCAGTTGGTTTCTGCCCGACTGATCTGCGGGCCACATTGCTGAGGATCTACAAATACCAACCGAAAAGCCATCACATAGCCCGGTCGTGTTCACCCTTAAGACCGACAGAAACACCGTTGTCCGGGCGAATTGACGCCACAGCGTGCGGTCCCGCCCGATCGAGCAGCATCGGAACACGGATGGAGCAGTGATAAATGGTGCACAAGTCATCCGTGCGGCCACGAACTTGTCATGACGACTCGTTCCATTCCGAGTGGCCTGTCAAGAACTGCACGGATCGGATAAACGCACCCGGAATCCACGCCGCGCTGTGCTGCGAACACGGCCCAGCAAACGCAGAGGCGGGGCCCGGACCATCCGTCCGGGGCCCCGCCTGGAGTGATCGCCTAGCCGCGGCCGCGGCTGAAGCCCCAGCCAGTGCGGTTGAGGGTGTCCTCGTGACCGCTGAAGCCTTCGTTCGGGTTCAGCACGTCCTCGACGAAGTCGACGTCGACGTCGTCGGCCGTGCCACCGATCTTGTCCGGGCCGACGCCGAACATCAGGGTCGGGTTGCCGCCCTGGTCCATCAGGCTGGCCACCTCGTTGAACTGGTCGACGTGCCAGCTGCCGATGAAGTGCCCGAGTTCATGGGCGGCGATGTTGCCGACGCCCTGGCTGATGAACCGGATCTTGTCGGTCGCCGGGGTGATGTACGTGTTCAGCGAGGTGCGGCCGGTCGGCCCGCTCAGCACGTCGAGCAGCAGCAGCGCCGATTCCTCGGTGCCGAAGTTGCCCGGGTCGATCGACTGGGCGATGCCCACGGTCGGGATGCCCGACTCCGCGATCGAACCGCCGATGATCAGCCTGCTCACGCCTCCCTGGCCGAACGGGTCCGCGTGGTCCCGGCTGTTGAGGATCTTGACGGCGAAGTTCCGGTTGGTCGACTTCTGCGCGAGATCCTTCTCGACGTTCTCCTTGACCACGTCGATGATGCGGTCGATCAGCACGTTCTCGTCAGCCGGGCCAAGACCCCAGCCCGCGAGGAACGTCGAGAACGGGGACAAGGTCCGCACACCGGTCGCCCCGGCGTTGAAGATCCCGACGTCGATCTGGGCACCGTCGAAGTCGAGGAAGATGGTCTGCACGGTGCCGCGCGGCTTGGTCTCGGTTCCTGGCCGGTATGCCTCGAGCGCGACCTGATACTGACCTTCACCGTTACGCACGTGCAGGGTGTATTTGCCGGTCGTCGGCGCGAGGAAGTCGACCACCGCGTTGCCGCCCCGCGGCAGCGGAGACGACGCCGGGTACAGCGACGTGAAGTCCTGCGACGAGCCGAACACCTCGCGCCCGGTGGAGTCGTGCACCTCAAGCCGAGTCGAACCGCCCGTGACCGCGGCACCGATCACGTCGCCCGCGCGCAGGAAGAAGGAGTACACGTCCTTGTCATAGGTCTCCTGGCCGGACAGGGTCACGGTGTAGGCGCCTTCCGAGCCCGTGCCGAGCCCGCTGCCCGAGTCCGAGGGGTTCTGCGGGAACGTCGTGCCGTTCTCGCCGAATCCGCTGACCAGGACGTAGTAGTCGCCCGGGGTCGGCAGCGGCACGGTCACCAGGCTGTCGGTGTTGTCCGGGCCTTGGTCGTCATTGACCGCGATCTGCTCGCCTGCCGCGTTGTAGACCGCGACGACGGAGTCGAGGTCGCTGGCGGGCGTGTCGACGTCGATCGTGACCGAGCTGAAGCCCGAGACCTTGTAGAAGTCGTAATCCCCCTTCTTGTCGCCGCTGCTGCCGTGCGGGCCGTCGCCGATCACGCCGCTGGTCCGGATCCGCCGGCCCTCACCGACCGCGGGCGCAAGCGGGATCGACCCGTTGTCCTCAGCGAACGGTGGCAACGTCTTCGTCTCGGGGTCCGGAGCGAGATTCCCGGTCAACGAGAATTTCGACGCGGCGCCGAAACCGGTGCCGAAACCGAACAGGAACTCCGCGGTCGCATCGGTGTCGTTGCGACCACGGACGCCGACCGGTTCCCTCTCGGTGTACGGCTTTGCTTCGCCCGACCTGTTGCGCAGCGCGGCTTGTTCGGCCGCACGAGCACGCCGCACACCCGCGATGTCCACATTGGACAAGTCGGGCAGGTACGCCAGCATCGGGTCGATTCCCGAGGATTGCGAGCCCTTCGGCACGATCTGCACGCCCGCAGCCAATTGGCGCGCCTTGGCGGCGGCCACATCCTGAGCGGACACCGGGTCCGCCACTGCCACTCCTGCGGCCGAGACCATCGTGGCCACGGCGGCGACAACCAAACCTCTACGCAAGAATGCCCCTCCCAGTAGATCCCCAGGCGTGTATATCGAGATGACCATGGGCGGTCAACACTTTCGACCGTGCCTGAAACAGCCGCACAGCGGCCGGTTTGCCGAGATAGGCGCAGGTTCGAGCCAGCTGTGCGCGGCCTCGGCCAGCGCCGACGATGGCGAGTTCTGGCCGAGCGCATCCGGCCACACTTTCTTGATCGATCGTTCCAATTCCGCTAACGTGGTGAGCATGGCCAGGACGAAGGAGTTCGACCCGGACGCCGCGCTACGTGCGGCGCTGGACCTGTTCTGGCGCAAGGGTTACGAGGCGACCTCGATCCAGGACCTGGTCGACCACCTCGGCATCGGCCGGGCCAGCCTGTACGCCACCTTCGGCACCAAGCACGACCTGTACCTGCGCGCGTTGGACCTCTACACCGAGCAGGTCAACGGCGACGCCGGGTCGACCCTGTTCCCACAAGGCAACGCCCTCGCCGCGGTGAAGCAGCTGATCAGGGATTTCGCCGAGGACTCACTGACAGACCCGGATCGCAAGGGCTGCTTCGTCACCAACACCGCTGTCGAGTTGCTGCCGCACGACGAAAAGGCCGCTCGCGGAGTCGACGTCGGCATCGGCGGTCTCGAATCCGCCATCGCCGGAGCATTGGTGCGCGCCCAAGACCAAGGTGAGCTCAGCGCCGACAAGGATCCGTACTCGCTCGCCAGGTTCCTGACCACCTTCGCACAAGGTCTTCGCGTGGTCGCCAAGCGGCCCGAACGGCGTCGGATCACCGACGCCGTCGAGCACGCGCTGTCCCTCCTCGACTAGTTTCACGCCCTTATATTGGAACGCTCGATCTAGAATGGACCGACGATGAACAACGCCGAGCTCGCCAAGTCGCTGGGTTTCACCAGTGAGTACGCCGACGTCAACGGAACACGGCTGCACTACGTGACCGGCGGCGAGGGCAGCCCGCTCGTGCTGCTCAGCGGCTGGCCGCACACGTGGTGGGAATTCCGCAAGATCCTGCCGCCGCTGGCGCGCAACCACCGGGTGATCGCCGTGGACCTCCGCGGTATGGGTGGGTCGGACAAGCCGGAAAGCGGCTACGACAAGAAGACCATGGCGCGCGACATCGCCGAGCTGATCAAAGCCCTCGGGTTCGACCAGGCGAACATCGCCGGGCACGACATCGGAGCCATGGTCGCGTACAGCCTCGCGGCCAACCACCCCGCGGTCGTCAGCAAACTCGCCCTGCTCGAAGTGCCGCATCCGGACGAGAGCTGGTTCGGATTCACCATGCTGCCGCAGCCACCCGTTCCGCACCTGTGGTGGTTCGCGTTCAACCAGCTGACCGAACTGCCGCAAGTGCTGCTGAACGGCCGGTACCGGGCACTGATCGACCACCTCTGCGAGGGAGCGTTGGTCAACCAGGCGGCGATCACCGACGCTGATCGGCAGATCTACGCCGAGGCGTACGACTCCCCCGACGCGATCCGGGCATCGAACGGCTGGTACCAGACGTTCGTCCAGGACATCCAGGACGCGAAAACGTACGAACCGGTGTCGATGCCGGTCCTGGGCCTCGCGGCCGAGGGCAACGCGTTTCTGGAAGTCGCGCTACGCAAGCACAGCGCCGACTTCCAGATCCACTACATCGCGGGCACCGGCCACTACATCGCCGAGGAACAGCCCGAAGCGGTCGTCGAGCACCTGCTGAAGTTCTTCGGCTAGTCCACCAAGCTCAAGTCGGCCGCCTCGGCACCCGCGGTGCCGGGGATGGTGTCGAACTTCTCCGGGTCGATCCGGTCGACAGCACCCGTGCTGACGTCGGCGATCATCCGGTTCAACCCGGCGACGACCGCGCGCGTGAACCGCTCGCGGTGTTGCTGGCCAAGGGTTTGCGTCTGGCCGCGAACCTCGAACAGCACGGTTCCGGTGCCGTTCAAGGCAAAGGAGCACCGTGCCTGGCCAGGCAGGTCACGGTCGGCCGCGTGCGGGTATCGGGCGCCGATGTAGCCGCCTTCGGTCATCCCGTTGTAGGCACTGATCGCCAGCTGCCGTGATTCATCCTTTGTGTACACGTCACGGTACTTCGCGTACTTCTGGCCGTCCTCGAAGAAGCGGTCGGGCAGCGGCGGGTAGTCCACGGCGACGTCGAGGAACTTGTTGCTGCCTTCCTGCCGGACGCACGCGCCTTGGTGGTGCAGGTCGACGTACACATCGGGCACCTTGCCGCGCTCGGCCTTCAGGTCCAGGTACACCTTGCGCAACGCCCTGGCCTCCGGCGTGATGAACCAGCCGGGACGGTCGGACGAGCCGGGTACGTCCGCGGCCTGCGGCACGTAGTCCAGTTCGGGGTGGAAGTCGCGGTTGACGTCGAACCCGGGCCGCGTGCGGTAGTCATCTCCTTGCTGCTGGCCGGAAATGTAGTTCCACGCCGGTGGACGCCCGGCCAGCTGCGGGAACGTCTGCTGCACCTCGGCCCAGGACAGATCGTTGCCGCGGCGGTCCAGTTCGGCTCCGTCCGGGTTGAGCTTCGGCACCGCGACGAAGGTGATCGCCGCACGCAACCGCTTGGCGTGCGCGGATTCCGACGTGCCGAGGAAGTCGAGGATGCGCAACAACGCGTCGGTGCCGGTCTTCTCGTTGCCGTGGATCTCGCTGCTGACGATCATCACTTTGGGGCCGGTACCGACGGTCACCCGGTGGATCGTGCGGCCACGGGTCGACAGGCCCGCCGTCTCGACTTTGACCCTGCCGTTGCTGACACGCTGCAACCTGCCCAGTTCCACCTGGAGTTCGCGGTAGTCGGTGAACTCGTGGATCGGCAGTTCCCGCGGTTCGTCGCTGCACGGTCTGGCCTGGACTTGCGGCTGAGCCGCCGCGAAAGCCGGATTGACGAGGCCGAATGCCAGTGCCGCGGCGAGTGTGCCAACAAGAATCCGCATGGACGCCTCCCAGTATGTTGGACAAAAGCCAACGTACTGACATCGGGTCTGGTCCGGTTAGCCCGATCGGCCCAGATTGGCCGGGCGATCACGCGGGTACACGACTGCATGAGAATCGGAGTGCTCGACATCGGCTCCAACTCCGCGCAGTTGCAAGTGATCGACGCGCGTCCCGGAGCGCCGCCACTGCCGGCGCACTGCGTCAAGGAACCCACGTTGCTGGCCGAGTCCATCAACAAGGACGGAGCCATCGACGACGATGGGGTGCAACGGGTCGCCGACGCGGTTTCCCGCGCGGTGGATTTCGCCTTCCGGTATTCGGTCGACCAGCTGTACCCGTTCGTCACCTCGGCGATCAGGGACGCGACGAACCGCGAGAAGGTGCTGGACAAGATCCACCAAGCGGCCTCGATCATGCCTCAGTACCTCTCGGGTGAGCAGGAGGCGCGGCTGACGTATCTCGCGGCGCACCGGTGGTACGGCTGGTCAGCGGGCCGGCTGATGGTCCTGGACATCGGCGGCGGCTCGATGGAGATCGTGCTCGGCCGCGACGCCCAGCCGGACCTGGCGGTCTCGCTGCCGCTTGGCGCAGGCCGGGTGACCCGCAGGTTCCTGCCGAACGATCCGCCGACCCGCAAACAGGTCAAGGTGGCACGCAGGTACATCCGCGACACCCTGAGTGAAGTCGTCGATCGGCTCCGGTGGGAAGGCGATCCGAGGCGCGTGGTCGCGACGTCCAAAACGTTCAAGCAACTGGCCCGGCTCAACGGGGCGGCGCCGCAACGCAAAGGCCCCTTCGTCCGGCGCACGCTGTCGGTCACGGCACTGGCGCGGTCGATTCCCAAGCTGGCGGCCAAGACAGCTGCCGAACGAGGACGGATGCGTGGCGTTTCGAAGTCCCGGTCAAGACAGATTCTCGCCGGAGCGATGATCGCCCACGACGCGATGGTGGCGCTGGACATCTCGTCGGTGGAGATCTGCCCGTGGGCCCTGCGCGAAGGGATCATGCTGCAGCACCTGGCCGGGATGGTCGGCGACAGCGTCTCGCTGCCGTTGCAGCCGCTGACCCGAAACGGTCGCGTGATCGAGTTGCGAGACCACGCCTGACTGGGTACTACGACCTTTAACCAGGGAGGTACAGGTACTCATGTCCACTGACAAGCCGAAACACGTGGTCGAGGAGATCGTCGGCAAGATCAAGGAGGAGTGGGGCGAGTACACCGGCAACGAGGCGTTGCGGGTGGAGGGCGAAGCGGAGCTCGAGCAGGCGAAAGAAGACCTCAAACGGGACGAAGAATGATCCGCCGGGTTTGGGGGTAGCCACGAGTCATGGCGCGTGCGATTTGGAGCGGGGCGATCAGCTTCGGGCTGGTCGCCATCCCGGTGGAGCTCTACAGCGCCACCAGCGACCACACTGTCCACTTCAACCAGTTCCAGCGCGGGACGTCCGACCGGATCCGCTACAAACGGGTGAACGAGCGGACCGGCAAGGAAGTGGACTACAGCGACATCGTCAAGGGCCGTGAGGTCGGTGACGGCCAGTTCGTCCTGGTCGAG
This sequence comes from Kibdelosporangium aridum, assembly GCF_900176515.1. Classification (GTDB taxonomy): domain Bacteria; phylum Actinomycetota; class Actinomycetes; order Mycobacteriales; family Pseudonocardiaceae; genus Kibdelosporangium; species Kibdelosporangium aridum. Next base: position 721,514 of record NZ_FWXV01000001.1, on the reverse strand, counting down.
CCGGACGAGCTGGCCGACATCGCGCCCGGCAGGTCAAGAACGATCGACATCGACGCCTTTGTGGACCTCGACGAGATCGACCCGATCTTCTACCAGAAGACCTATTGGCTGGCACCGGCCAAAAAGGAGTATGCGAGGCCGTATGCCTTGCTGGCCAAGGCGATGACCGAGAGCAACCGGGCCGGCATCGCCACGTTCGTCATGCGCGGCAAGCAGTATCTGACCGCGGTGCGCGCCCGTGACGGGATCATGGCGCTGGAGACGATGTACTTCGCCGACGAGATCAGGGATCCGGCGGAGGTCAAGGAGACCGTCAAAGGCGCGAAAGCCCCGCAGGGCAAGGAACTCAAGATGGCCACGTCGCTGATCGAGTCGCTCAGCGAGGCGTGGAAACCGGAGAACTACCGGGACACCTACACCGACAAGGTGAACAAGCTGATCGAGGACAAGGCACAGGGCAACGAGATCGTCGTCGAGGCCGAGCCGCCGGAGGCCACCGAGGTCACCGACCTGATGGAGGCCCTGCGCCGCAGCGTCGAGTCGACGAAGGGCCGCACCAAGCAGCAGAAGAAGCCGCCTTCCAACCTGTCCGACCTCAGCAAGGCCGAACTCGACGAACGCGCCCGTGACCTGGAGATCAAGGGCCGGTCGAAGATGAACCGGGCCCAATTGGAGAAAGCCGTGGCGAAGGCATCATGAGCACCGTCGCACCACTCCCCTGGGACCGTGCCGGAGCACCGATGTACGCGGTCGTCACCGGTGCTGACTCGGGCATCGGCAAAGCTGTCGCTGTCGCTCTCGCCGGAGGTGGCGTCGACGTCGGAATCACCTACAACCGGGACGCGGACGGCGCTGAAGAGACGGCGAAACTCGTACGTGAACGCGGCGTGCGAGCCGCTATCCGCCACCTCGACCTGACCGACCTGCCAACCTCGACCGGCGCCATCGACGCCCTCGCCGAAGAACTCGGCGGCCTCGACGTGCTGGTCAACTGCGCGGGCACAGGCACAAGCCAGCTTGTCATGGACATGGACTACGACACGTGGCGCGACGTGATCTCCGTCGACCTCGACGGGGCGTTCCTGTGCTCCCAACGCGCCGCGCGGCACATGATCGAAGCAGGCAAGGGCGGCAGGATCATCAACATCACCAGCGTCCACGAGCACGCGCCCAGAATCGGCGCGGCGCCGTACTGCGCGGCGAAAGCAGGCCTCGGCGCACTGACCAAAGTGCTCGCGCTGGAGCTGGCCGAACACGCGATCACGGTGAACTCGGTCGCGCCCGGCGAAATCTCCACGCCGATGACCGGCCAGGAGGACATCGACCCGAAATCCCAGCCCCGGCCGGGAGTTCCGCTCGGCAGGCCAGGCCACGCCCAGGAAGTCGCCGCCGTTGTGGCCTTCCTCGCCACACCAGCGGCCGGGTACGTCACCGGTGCGTCCTATGTGGTCGACGGTGGCATGCTGCTGATGGGCCCGCAGGCGAGTCAACTGCTGCACGACGACCGCTGGCGCACACCGTGAGGTTTCCGTCTTGCCGGACTGGGCAACACTGGATGCATGATCGGACAACTACGAAGCGTGGTGTTTGACTGCAAGGATCCGGCCAAACTGGGGGATTTCTACGCGCAGTTGATCGGCGGAACCGTCACCAACGACGACCCGGATTGGGTGGTGGTGACGGACCCAGCTGGCCAGCGGCTGGCGTTCCAGGTGGCGCCTGACCACCAGCCGCCGAAGTTCCCCGACACCGCGGGCTCCCAGCAGGTGCACCTGGACATCAAGGTCGACGACCCGGACGAGGCCGAACGCCAGGCCTTGGCATTGGGCGCCACCCGCGTGACCGAGGAGCACCACGAGGACCACTTCCGGGTGTTCCGCGACCCGGCGGGCCACACGTTCTGCCTGGTCTACGGCGTTCAGGAGGACCCAGCGGGCTCAGGAGCCTGAATCGGCCGCAGGGCGTTGCGAATGGTCTCCTCGGCGAACGCGACAGCAGCCGACGCGGCGCCCGAGCGTCCCATCGCGGCACCGTTGACCTTCAACCCGTCGATGATCAGCAACAGCCGGTCCGCGAGCGTGCGCGGATCGGCTGCACCCGCGCGCTTGGCGAGGTCGAACAGGCTCTCCCGGATGAACTCGAAGTTCGCGGTGGTCGCCCGGTTGACGGGGTGATCAGCCTGCGGGAACTCGGCGTGCGTGTTGTAGATGACGCATCCCCGAAACCCAGGAGCGGTGGCGTTCTCGGCGATCCGGGCGACAATCGCCAGCAACTGATCGGCGGGCGCCGAAACCTGCTCGGCAACCGCCCGCAGATCCAAGCACCACCCCTCCTTGGTCCGCTCGATGTAAGCGGCGACAAGGTCATCCTTGGTCGGGAACTCGCGGTAGAGCAGATTCTTGCCGCAGCCGACCACATCGATGATCTGCTGCATCCCGACAGCGTGCACACCGTGGGCGTTGAACAGCTGACAAGCAGCAGTGAGAATCCGATCCCTCGCCCCCGGATCAGGCTTACGAGGCATGGCGGAAACGATACCCGACCAATTCCGGACCGCCCAGTCCACGACCACGCCCCACCCCCCGTGTCCACCGTTCCAGCACACCGTGTCCACCCTTCCAGCACCGTGAATTGCACGTTCAAGCACACCGTGTCGCACGTTCCAGCACCGTGAGTCGCACGTTGCGGCACACCGTGTCCAACGTTCCGGCACCTTGAATTCCCTCAACGGACCGGAAGGGGAATTTCGTAGTGCCGCAATGAGGGACACGGTGAGCCGGAACGGTGGACACGATGACGAAGGGTGGGTTGACACAACCTTGCCATCTCCGCCACGATGGGGACCGATCAGTCCGGGACCGATCGGTCCGTAACACTGGAGGGCTCGCAGTGGATCTGCAACTGGCGGGGAAGACCGCTGTCGTCACTGGCGGCAGCAAGGGGATCGGTTTGGAGACCGTTCGCCTGCTTCAGCAGGAGGGCGTCAAGGTTGTCAGTGGTTCTCGCTCGATAACGCCGGCACTCAAGGAAACCGGCGCCTACCCGGTCACCGTTGACCTGTCCACATCGGATGGGCCGCAACGGTTGATTGACGAGGCCCTCGCGCATCTTGGCGGCATTGACATCCTGATCAACAACGTGGGTGTCGGTGACAGCGAGAGCCTTGTCGAAGGTGCGACCAAGAATCTGCTCACATTGCCGGACAGCGCCTGGGAAAGCGCCTTCGACCTGCACTTCTACAGTGCCCTGCGCGCGACGAGGGCCGCTTTGCCGAGCCTCATCGAACGCAAGGGCGTTGTGGTCAACGTTTCGTCGACCGGAGCGCGGCTCGTCGGCGGCGGCCCGGTCAACTACAACGTTTCCAAGGTTGCCCTGAACGCACTGACCAAAATCACGGCCGAGCAGTTCGGCGGCGAAGGCGTTCGTGCGATCACGGTCTCCCCCGGCCCGGTCAGCACCGGTGTGTGGACCGACGAGGACGGGTTCATCGGCAAGGTCGCTCGCGCGCAGGGGATCACGCGCGAGCAGTTCAAGGAGACGCTGCTCGACCAGCTGGGCGCCTACACAGGTCGTATCTCCACGCCGGAAGAGGTCGCCCGGCTGATCGTGTTCGCCGCGTCCCCCAACAACATCACCGGATCCGATTACCTGATCGACGGCGGCATGATCAAGTCCGCTTGACCCTTCGTCCGAAGTAGACCATTCCGGCGCCGGACATCAGCAACAGCGCACCGAGCGTCAACAGCCCGACCGGGTTGACGCCGGTGTTGGCCAGTTCGGCCGGCCGGAAGTTCAACGGCGGCACCAGATCCTCCGCAGCCTCGGTCGCACCGGCTGGCGGCGTCGAAGCCGGTGGCGGCAGTGAAGAACACGCGGCACCGAGCGTGATGGTCATGGTGTCGAGCTTGTCACCAGCGGCGTAGAACCCGGCGAACGCCTCAGAACTCGCCAGAGTCGCGGCAACGCCGGCGATCGTCACCACTCCGTCGGCATTCGTCGCCTTCGCCGCGTCCAGATTCAGCTTCGCCAGTTCGACGCCGGTCAGCTTGGCCGGCTTACCCGGCGCGCCCTCTTTCGCCGTCAACTCGACGTCCGCGAACAACGATCCCGTCTTGCCGTCGACAACCACTCGCGGATTGCCGAGGTGCACAGTGAAGAGGTGCGCCGGGTAGTCGAAGCTGATCATCCCGCCGAACACGACCTCGAACTTGGTGTCCGATGTGTACCTCGCCGACTTGAACGGATACCGGTGCGCACCGGTTGCCACACCGTTCTGATTGGGCACGACGTCGATGTCCGTGATCGCGGCTCCGCCGGAGGCCTTGATGCTGTTGCCGCTGCCGTTGCCCACGTACTGCCGGAAGCTGCGTTTGAAGCCCCACACCAGGTCGCCCTTGTCGAACTGGGTGCTTGCCTCACACTCGGCCGGGACGTCCGCGGTGAAGGTCACGGTGCCTGCGTCGACCTCCGTGCCCTTGGGATAGAACCCGGCGAACGCAGCCGCGCCGTCCTCGGTCAACGCCGCCGACTTGATCTTCACGGTGACGCTACGCCCGGACACCACCGGCTTGCCGTCGAACACCAAGTCGGCGTACGCGATCTCCTTGGGCCCGAACACTTTCTCCGGCTGCGCCTTGGTCCCGTAGAACGCCGTGTTGACCGTCGCCTGCAGCACGCCCTTGCCGTCGGGGTTGATCACGATCTTCGGGTTGGCCAGGCCGTAGTCCCAGATCGTGTGCGCCTCGTAGGCGAAAATGACCTTGCCGGAGAACTGCACCTCGCCCTTGCCCGCGCGCGGGTCGAAAGATGCCGACTTGAACGGCCACACATAAGGCAACGGTGGTGTGCCTGCGTTGTCGAAAGCGGCGCCTTGGGACGGTGTGATCGTGCCGCCGCGCGCGATGTAGCCACGCCAGGAGGCCTTGATCCCCCAGTTCAGCGCGCCGTCGAGTGGGTTGCCGGCCGCCTTGAACTTCAGCGGGATGACGATGTCCTTCGACGTGTCAGGGTTGTCCCACGGGAAGATCATCACGTAGAACTGCTCGTTCGCCGCGCTGATCGTCTCGCCGCCCGCGGTGTAGCTTGCCTTGACCGTCACCTCGGTCTGCCATGTGCCGTCCGGCTTCAGGTCGATGCCGAACTGCCAGTTCTCCTTCAGCAGCTTGCTGTACTGGGTGAAGGTCGTGGTCGCCTTGTCCCGCCAGCCTGTCCGCTGTGGACCGATGCGGACACCGTAGCCCTTGCCGTCACCGAACTTCGGGTCGAAGGCGGTGCCCTTGATGGTGATCTTCTGCCCGGCCGGGTCCAAATCGCTGGCGCTGGACAACGACACGCTCGGCTTCGCCTGTTGTGCCGACGCTGGCGCGGGCGCCGCGACCAGCAGCAACGCCCCCAGCGCCACCACGCCTAACCGTCTGACCTTACTCATCGCTTGTCTCTTTCTGCGCTGATCCCTTGTGGGCACCAAGGCGTCGACGAGACAGCACCAGACCACCCACAGCCACCAGGACGAGGACCGGAATACCGATCAGCAGCCAGAGGTTCGGCCCAGTGTCCCGTGGGAGTGGCTGCGCCTGCGCCGCTGGCTCCGGAGTTCGCGCCTCGCTCGTCGTCTCCACCGATGTGGTGGTGACGGAAGTCGAGGTGGTCGTCGTCGGAGGAAGTGAAGTGGTGGTCGCCGCCGGAGGCGTGGTCGTCGTCGCCTTCGGTTGAGGTGGTGGTGCGGGCTGCTGGTCGGGAACAGCGAAACTGATCGGGGTGAAGGTCTCGTTGTTGGCGTTCACCACGCCGTGCGCGCCGACCGTGATCACACCGCAACGCGACTTCAGGCAGTCTACTTCGGACACGCCGCCTGATCGGTCGGCGGCTTTGAAGCGAGGGCCGGGGATGTTCAGCCTGGTGCTCCACGTACCGTTCTCGGCAACAACACCGCCATTGGCCGACGCGGCCGTATCACTGCCTGGGAACGCCACAAAACGCTGATAACCGTTGTTGTCCTTGGTTTCACGGTCCTGGACGTACTTGAACGTCGCCCCGCTGGCACCGCCCTTGCTTGGCCGCCATGAACCGCCATCCGGGTCGGAGACCCAGCCGAAGAACACGTAAATTCCGCCATGACCGTTCTTCACGGACTGAAAACCCTTGCCCTGCAAGGTCAATGTTGTGGCGTACTGCGGGTCTGCGGTCGCGGGCGACACCGACACGGTCGCGCCCTGCGCGTATGCCGGAGTCGCCACAGCCAGCCCCAGAACGGCGGCCAAGCCCAGAACACGTGCTCTCATTACCCCTCCCGATACGGCATGACGACTGGTCGGCCAGTACGCGGATGCGCGAACACCTCGACGCGGTGTTGATAGACCTCGCTGAGCAACGCCTCGGTCAGCACCTCGGCGGGCGAGCCGTCCGCGACGACTCGGCCAGTGGATAGCACCGCTATCCGGTCTGCGTGCGCGGCCGCGAAACCTAGGTCGTGCAGAACGACCAGAACCGCGTCGCCTGCCGAAGCGCGTTTCCCTGCGATCTCCAGAACTGACTCGGCGTGCTTCAGGTCGAGCGCGGCCGTGGGCTCGTCAAGCAGGAGAATTCCGGTCTGCTGAGCCAAAACCCGAGCCAGTGCCGCACGTGCCTGTTCCCCGCCGGACAACGAGTTGAAGTTCCGTCCGGCGAAAGCCGTCGTGTCGGTCAGCGCCATGACTTCGGCGACCACCTCATCATCGTCTCCGGAGTCCCACGGCGCGCGACCCATTCGGACGACCTCGTCCACAGTGAACGGAAACGACAATGTGATCCGTTGGGGCAACACCGCCCTACGCCGCGCCAGCTCCTTTGTGGACCACTTGGCCAAGGACCGCTCGCCCAGCTGGACCTCGCCCGACTCTGGCGTCAGGTCACCGGCGAGCACACTGAGCAAAGTGGACTTTCCCGAACCGTTCGGCCCAACCAGCGCCAGTACCTCACCAGCGTGCAGCCGCAAGGACACGTCCCGAAGCACCGGTTGGCCACCCAGCCGCACGCTGACGCCGTCGGCCCGCAACACCTCCGTCATGCCCAACCACCAGCCCGACGCCTTGTCCGGCGCAGCAACCAGAAGAACAACGGGCCACCGACCAACGCGGTGAGCATGCCGATCGGCAGGTCGACGAACGTGATCAGCCCGCGCGCGCCAAGATCCGCCGACACCAGCAGCAAGGCTCCACCCAAGGCGCTGGCCGGAAGCAAGACACGGTGTCCAGGTCCGACAACCATCCGAATCGCGTGCGGCACAACGAGGCCGACGAACGCGATCACTCCCGTGAACGACACTGCGGCCGAAACCATCAGCGCCACAAGCACAATCGCGCCCATACGCAATGCCTCGACGTTCACGCCGAGATGCCTGGCCGAACGCTCCCCCAGCGACAACAGATCCATCCGGCGCGCCAACGTCATCGCCAACACGAGGCCGACCGCCGCGAGCGGGATCACCGTCCACACGTACGGCCATCGTGCGCCCGCGATGCTGCCCAGTTGCCAGAACACGATCTGCTCACGCGCCTGCTGATCACCGAGGAACGTCAGGAACGCGATCGCAGCCCCGGCAACGGCGTTCACCGCGATGCCGGTCAGCAGCAACGTGACGACCTCGGTCTTGCCCCGGGATCGGGACATGACATACACCGCCATGGTCGTGGCCAGCCCGAAGGTGAACGCGAAGATGGGCGTGGTGAACTGGCCAAGGAAGCTCCACTGGAACACGATCGTCAGGCACGCACCGACCGCGGCGCCAAGCGAAACCCCGACCACGCCAGGCTCAGCGAGCGGGTTGCCGAAGATCCCTTGCATCAGCGCGCCGGTAACCCCGAGAACCCCGCCGACCAGCAGAGACATGATCACCCGAGGGAAGCGGATGTTCCACAGCGTCGCTTCGGCGGCCGGATCACCGGCTTTGCCGCCGAAGACCGACGTGACGATGTCAGCAAGCGGGATCGGGAACTGGCCGATGGACGCGGAGACCAATGCCATCACGACCACGCCGACAATGAGCGTCGCGAACAAAGCGACGACTCGAAGCTTCACTTGGCGGTCCCGTACAGCGCCTTGGCCAACGCGTCCAAGACGCTCGCGGTGAGCGGGCCGAACCCGAGGATCTGGTGGTCGTCCATGTCGATGATGCGCCTGTTCTGCCCCGCAGGCGTTTGCGCGACGCCGGGCAGTTGCAGGACGCCGTCGACACCACCGACCGACTGAAGTCCCTTTGTCATCAACAGGATGACGTCCGGCCTGGCCTTGACGAGTGCTTCGGGGTTGATCGGCCTCATGCCGTCCATGCCCGCTTCGGTCGCCACGTCGACACCGCCGACAGCCTCGATCAACGAATCGACGCCGCTGCCTCTGCCGAACATGTAGTACACGCCGGCTTGCCCACGCAGGTAGAGAAAGACGATCCGCGGTTTCTGGTTTTGCGTCTTCGCAACGGTGGCCTTGGCCTCAGCGATCTCCTTCGTCGTGCGCTCGACGAGTTGCGCACCGGCCTCGGGCACGCCCAGCGCGTTGGCGACTTGCCCGACGATCTCGTTGACGTTGTCGATCGTGCGCTTGGAATCCGTTACCACGACAGGAATTCCGGAGTCGCGAAGCTGCAGCACGACATCCCACGGGCCGAGGGTTGTGTCCGTGATCACGACGCTCGGCCGCAGGGTCATGATCGCCTCGGCGTTGAGCTGATGCCCGTTCGCCGTGATGACAGGCAGGTTCTTGGCAGCGGGAAAACCCGTCGAGGTGTCCCGGCCGACGACCTTGTCACCAAGCCCCAGACCGAAGACGGTGGCGGCGAGCGTGCCGTACGTGTCGAATGCCAGGACGCGATCCACGCTGGTCACGGTCACCTTCGTGCCCTGGTTGTCGGTGACCGTGACCGGCAGTTTCGGTTGCGGCGCGGGGGTGATCGGCACGATGTCCGGCCGTGCGACAACCGCGGTGATTGGTCCAGTGGGTGCAACGGTGGAAGTGCTCGCCTCGGGCGCAGAACAGCCCGCCAGCAGAAGTCCTGCGACCAAAACCCGTCTCAACACGGGCTCGACATTAGCTTAGCCTTACCTAATAATCTAGTCCGACTCCCACCACGGTCCGTCACAAGAAGGGCTGTTCATGGTTCGCAAGTCAGTGACACTCGGCCTCGCGGCGTTCGCCGTGCTCGCGCTGGCCACCCCGGCATCGGCCGCCCCAGGTTCCGGCTCCAACAACGGAAGAACGTTGTCGGCGTCGAACGCCACCGGCCTCAACCCGGCGGGCGAGACGATCACCGTGTCCGGCACGGGATACGACCCGAGCAAGGGCTACTACGTCGCGCTCTGTCAAGTACCTGACGACTACCACTACGGCGAGAATCCGACGCCGTGCCTGGGAGGCAACGGGCAAGGAGGAAGCGGAGTCGGCGCATCGGCGTGGGTGACCAATACGCCGATCGGCGGCAACCCAACGACGCCGATCGCGGCGGACGGCAGCTTCACCACGCAGATCCGGATCACGCAGAGCGGCACGAACCTGGATTGCAGCGTGGTGACGTGCGCGGTCGTGAGCAAGCGGGACCACATGGGGCTGGGGGATCGCAGCTTTGACGTGTTCATCCCGGTGAGCTGGAGTTGAGTAGCTGAAGAAGGGGCTGCCACGCCGGGGATCAAGGCGTGGCAGCCTCCCGTGCGGAACGAACAAATGGGTGTCTGCCATGTTCATCCGCTCGCCCCAGCTCCCATCCCGATGGCGGGGAGTTGTTCACCATGGAGAAGGCACTTTCGAAGCCAGTGCGCTCAGACAGCGCGCCTTTCTCGAAGTACCAGTCGCCATGAAACTCGGCCCACCTAACTCACTGGCTCGCCACTGAACAAAACGATGCTTCGTATCGACAACACGCGGGGCGGTTTCGAGGTCACCCGGGTCATCCTAGAGAGTGCTTGACTTCCAGTGAACTTGAACTTTTACGTTCGGCACATGACGTATTTGGTGACGGGAGCGACCGGGAACGCCGGACGGCAGGTGGTCGAGCACCTGCTGCGCAAGGGACAACGGGTGCGGGCATTGACCAGGCATCCCGAGAAGGCGGACTTCCCCGACGAAGTCGAGGTCGTCGCCGGCGACTTGATGGATCCGTCGACGCTGGACTTCCGTGGTATCACGGGTATTCATCTGCTGACTATCGGTGGCGACGACTACGCCACGCTCAATACCGGTCCCGACATCGTTGCGCTGGCTGAAAAACAGGGCGTACGCAAGATTGTCACGTTGTGGAACGGACAGCCTGGTCCGGTCGAAACGGCCGTCGAAGCCGGCAGTCTGGAGTGGACACACATCGAGCCCACCGACTTCATGAGCAACTCCTTGCACTGGGCCCAAACCATCCGGACCACAGGCAAGGTCGAAGAACCCTTTGCCGACAGCCTCAACGCTGCCGTGCACCCGGCCGATGTCGGCGCGGTGGCGGCTACCGTCCTCGTCGAGGATGGGCACGCGGGCAAGCGTTACTCGATAACTGGGCCGGAACCGTTGACACCACGGCATAAGCTGGACCTCATCAGCGACGCCATCGGCAAGCCCCTTGAGTTCGTGGAGCTCACCGAGGCCCAAGCGCGCCGCAACTGGCAGAAAGCCGGGCACGCCGACGAGATGATCGAGATTCTCGTCGCGTGGCAGTCCAACCCGCCGCCTGCCGCCTACACCGTGACGACGACCGTCGAAGACATCACTGGGCAAAAGCCGAGGTCCTTCCGGCAATGGGCCGAGGAGAACGCCGACAAGTTCCGTTAACGGCCATCCAGCAAAGGCCGCAACGGATCCCAAGCCTCGCCTGTGCGGCGATGTGCGATCGCGGAAAGCGCTTCGAGCACCACGCGATTGGCCAAGGCCGCGGTGATGTCCGCGTGGTCATACGGCGGGCTGACCTCGACGACATCGATGCCGACGACGGGCAACTCCAGGCAGATGCGACGCACGGAGTCCAGCAGTTCGCGCGCGGACAAGCCACCGGGCTCCGGTGTGCCGGTTCCTGGGGCGTGCCCTGGGTCGCAGACGTCGATGTCCACCGAGAGGAAGACCCCGTCGCAGTCGTCCGTCGCGATTTCGAAGGCTTCGGTCAGACAGGAAGAAAGGCCACGCGCCACGATCTCGGACATCTCGTACGAGCGCATCCGCTGCTCCGCCATCCACTTCAGCACATCGGACCCCGGCCAGTAACCGCGCAGGCCGATCTGCAGGAAACGGTCCCCGCGCAGCGCACCGGACTCGATCAGCCGTCGCATCGGTTGACCGTGGCCCCACAGTGAGCCGAACTCGATGTCGCCGGTGTCGGCGTGCGCGTCGAAGTGGATCATCGAGACCCGGCCGTGGCCAAGCACATCGGCCACACCGCCTGCGTCGGGGAAGGCAATCGAATGGTCACCGCCCAGAATCAACGGGATGGCGCCGGCCCGCACCACCTTCGCGACCTCGCCACGCAATGTCGTCAACGAGCGCTCCGCATCACCGGAGAACATCTCGACGTCACCGGCGTCGAGCACGCGAAGGTCACGCAACCCGTCGGTCCGCAACGCCAGACTTGGCCGGGATCCGTGCTGTCCAAGGTAGTCAGTCGTCCGAATGGCCTTGGGCCCGAAGCGGGTCCCCGGCCGGTGTGATGTGCCGCCGTCGAAGGGCGCGCCGACGACCACCACGTCGGCGTCCGCATAGGACGATGGATCGTCCAGGTCGCAGCGTGGAACGCCAAGAAACGTCACATCCGGGCCATACATCGCCATGGTCTCTATTGTGGCCTTATGACCGACGCTTGGCACTACACACCTTCAGACCGTCCGCGGGCACGTGCGCTGACCATTCCTTTTCCCGGTCAGCCCGCCGCGCTCAACTCGATCACCGACGTCCCCGGCGTCGAGGTCGGCTACGAGACGCTCATCGAGGGCGACGACGTCCGTACTGGTGTCACGGCGATTCTGCCGCGTGGCAAGCAAGGTGTCGGGGTGAGCTGCGCGTCCGGTTTCCATTCGTTCAACGGCAACGGCGAGCTGACCGGATCACATTGGCTTGCCGAAACCGGTCTGCTCGGCTGGCCGGTGATGATCACCAACACGTACGCCGTCGGACCGGTGCACCGCGGTGTCATCGACTGGGTCGTCCGTGAACAGCCCAACCAGACACCCTGGGACTTCCCTGTTGTCGGTGAGACCTACGACGGCTACCTCAACGACATCAACCGCTCGACCATCACGGCTCAACACGCGGTGAACGCCATCGACAACGCCAGGACGGGCCCCATCGAGGAAGGCTCGGTCGGCGGAGGGACCGGCATGAACTCCTACGGGTTCAAAGCCGGTAGCGCAACCGCGTCCCGCAAAGTCCGGTACGCCGGAACGGACTACACGGTCGGAGCGTTCATCCAGGCCAACTTCGGCTCCCGCCGCCAGCTGACCATCGCCGGACGCTCGTTGGGCAAGGTCTTCGCGGACGACAACCCCATGGCCGAGACCAATTGGTTCCTGCCTCCCGGCGCTGGGTCGGCGATTGTCGTCGTCGCCACCGACGCGCCACTGCTCCCCCAGCAGTGCGCGGCGCTCGCCCGCCGGGCCACGATCGGGCTCGGTCGGACCGGGACGACCGGCAACCACAGCTCAGGCGACATTTTCCTGGCGTTCTCCACCGGGAATCCCGGGGCGCTGAGCAACCCTCCCGCAGCGCAGCGGGAAGCCTTGTCACGCCTGGAATTCGTACCGTGGCACGGGATCGATCCCTTCCTGGAGGCAACCGCGTACGCCGTGGAGGAAGCGGCGATCAACGCGATCGTGGTCAGCGAGACGATGATCGGCCGCGATGGCCACCGCTCCCCCGCGATCCCTCGGGAACGCCTGGTCGGCCTGTTCAGCGAGTGATCGGCGCGCCGTTGCGCCAGACGGCCGAGATACTCCGCATCGCGGTGATGTCCCTGGTCGGGTCGCCGTCGACCAGCACGAGGTCGGCGCGCAGGCCCCGCCGGATGCGGCCACGGTCAGCGAACCCATAGATGCCCGCGGGTGTCGCGGTGGCCGCCGTCAACGCCTCACGCGGCGTCAAACCGGCACGGACCAGCAACTCCAGCTCGACCAGAAGGCTGACACCGTATGCGACACCGGGAATACCGGAGTCCGTGCCCACGGTGATCGGCACACCCGCGTCATGCAGGATCTTCACGTTACGCATCGCCGGCTGCAGCACCGGACGCTCGAAACCCCAAGGTGTGTCGAGGAAAGCGCGCTGGGTGGCGGAAATGTACGGCGCCACCCTCGGATCGTTGACCACCGCGTTGGAAGCCGGGTTCGCCGCGGACTCCCATGAACTCCACACGGTCAGCGTCGGGTTGACGAACGCGCCCGTACGCTTTGCCAGCGCGACCGTGTCGGCGGACGCGACCTCGTCGAAGAAGATGTGCACCAGACCGTTCACCCCGGCCTGCAGACCGACGCGCGCGAGCCTTTGGCTGGTGGCGTGCGCGACCGCGGGCATGCCCAGTTTCTTGGCCGCCGCGACCAGTTTGTTCGTCTGGTCGACCGACAGCACCGGGATCGGCTTCGTGGTCACCAGATTGCGGTCTTCCAACGCCAGTTTCAGGTGGTCGGAGCCTTCAGCACGGCGGGCGGCGACAAACTCAGCCGGCACCGTGTCCGGCTCGACCAGCGGGATCTTCAGGCCGGAGTCGGTGCCGTGGCCGCCGGGAACGGTCGCCCACCAGCCCGCCGTCCATAGGTCCGAGTTCGCCGTGGGCGCGTAGGACTGACGCTGCTGTTTGAACGGGCCGTGCACGGTCGGGTCGCTGACCATGTCCAGCTCAGTGGTCACGCCGAAGCGCGGCGCGTCCGTGCGCACAGCACCGGTGTGGTGCACGTGTCCATCGATCATCCCTGGCAGCAACGTCTTGCCACGGCCGTCGACCACGTGCACCGACTCAGGCACGCCGCCCCGCTCGAGCACCGACACGATCCGGCCGCCCGAGACGACGACGTGACCTCGGTCGATGACCCGTCTACCGTCGAAGATCCGGACGTTGGCGATGACGAACGTCGCGGGCGCGGCCGCCGCTTCGGTCACACCGAATGCCAGCGCACCCGGCACAGCCACACCTGCGGCGAGCACGCTGCGACGGCTGATTTTCGGCACGGGAACAACATGGGACAAGCACATGTCTCAAACTCCCCAGTTCGACTAGGAGTCCCACGCTACTCCTTCACTGGGGCAGTTTGACCACCGTGAGGAAGAAATCGTCGATCTGCCGGACCGCTTCGACGAACTGGTCGAAGTCGACGGGTTTTGTCACGTACGCGTTGGCGTGCAGCTGATAGCTGCGCATGATGTCCTCGTCGGCCTCGGACGTCGTGAGGATCACGACCGGAATGGTCCGCAGATCCTCGTCGCTCTTCAGCTCTGCCAACACTTCCTGGCCGTTCTTGCGGGGCAGGTTGAGGTCCAGCAGGATCAGACCGGGTCGTGGCGCGTCTTCGTACGGCGCCTCGCCGCGCACGAACTGCATGGCTTCGACGCCGTCGCTGACCACGTGCAACTTGTTGCGGACCTTGTTGTCAGCCAAGGCTTCCTTGGTCATCAGCACGTCGCCCGGATCGTCCTCGACGAGCAGGATGTCGATCGGCCGCAGCGCTTCGGTCATGGTTTCTTCTCCCCAACGGGCAACGTGAAACGGAAAGTCGTGCGGCCGTTCGTCGCCGAGGTGTCCAGCCAGATCCGTCCGCCGTGGTGTTCAACGATCTTACGGGCCATCGCCAGGCCGATACCCGTGCCCGGATAGGCGGCACGGGGGTGCAGCCGCTGGAAGATCACGAAGATCCGGTCGGCGTACTCCGGGTCGATACCGATCCCGTTGTCGCTCACCGAGAACGTCCACTCGCCGTCGCCTGGTTCGGCTGTGATCTCGATGTGCGCCGGCTCCTCGCCACGGAACTTGACGGCGTTGCCGATCAGGTTCTGCATCATCGTGGTCAGCAGCGACTCCTCGCCACGCACTGGCGGCAGTTCGGAAACCGTGATGTCCGCACCGGTCTGCTCGAGGTTGCCGATCGCGGTCCGCACGACCTCGCCCATGTCCACGTCCGCGAACTCGCCGGTGCCGCGACCGACCCGGGAGAACGCCAGCAGGTCGTTGATCAGCACCTGCATCCGCCGGGAACCGTCCACAGCGAACGCGATGTACTGCTCACCGCGCTCGTCCAGCCTGCCTTGGTAGCGGCGCTGGAGCAGCTGGCAGAAACTGATCACCTTGCGCAGCGGCTCCTGCAGGTCGTGCGAGGCGACGTAAGCGAACTGCTCGAGGTCCGAATTGGACCGTTGCAGCTCGTCGGTCTCAGCGACCAACCGCTTGCGCAAGGCCTCGACGTCCTCGGCCAGCTGCTTCAGCTCCTGTGGCCCGTCGCCGGGCGGGATGGCACGGGAGATGTCGCTGGTCGCCGCCCGGATCTCATTGGCCAGGCTGAAGACCGGGCGCGCGACCCGGCGGTGGAACCCCAACGCCAGCAACACGAACAGGATCACGAGCAACGCGACGGCGACGGCGAACACGACAGTCAACAGGATGGCGGAGCGCAGCAAGGTCTGCCGGTTGGCCTCGCGTTCAGCGGTGAGGTTGGCGCGCTGGCTGTCCAGCGCCGCGCGTACCGCGTCGAACTGCGCTTTTCCAGTTTCGACAAGGGTTTGGTCAGTCGGTGCGCCGACCATCCGTTCGGCGGTCGCCTGCCATTCGACGGCTTTCGCCAGCACCAGGTCCAGATCGGCGCCCGCGGGGGTGCCTTCGACCGCGCCGAGCCTTCGCATGTCGGCGACGGATTGCTGCTGCTGCGTCCGCCCCTCTTGGTACGGTGTAAGGAAGTCCACCCGACCGGACAACAGGAATCCGCGCAAGCCGGTCTCCTGCTCGAGCAGGGACGTCTCCAGCTCACGCTGTTCGATGAGCTCCGGATCGATCTGGTCGACCACCCGCATGCGGGCCTCGCCCAGCTGCGTCAGGCCGATCACGCCGCCGGTGACCGCCGCCGCGAGCACGATCGCCTCGACGACGACCAGCAGCAGCACCCATCGGCGCAGCGTGTTCATCGGGACTCGCGGTGGCTCAGCAGGGCCAGCGCCACGTCGTCGTCCAGTGGGCCCTGGTTGAGGTCCACCACGGTGGCGATCAACCGGTCCAGCACATCCAGCGGCCGCGACCGCCAGTCCGGATGGGCACGCAGGTCACCCAGCACCAACTCCGCCATGTTCTCGTGGCCGAGCCGCTCGGGCATACCCTTCACCTTTCCTTCGAACACGCCGTCGGTGTACATCAGCAGTGCCCAGTCAGGGCTCAGCTGCACATCAACCGGCGCCCACGTGGCGTCCGGCAGTAGACCAAGTGGGACACCCAGGTGCTCCGAAGGCAGCAACCGCCCGGTGGTTCCTTCGATCAGCAACGGCGGCGGATGGCCGGCCAGACGCATCCGCAACGATCGCCTGTCCGCCGCGACGCTGATGGCGCACAACGTCGCGAACGAGTGCTTGATCCGTTCGTGCCGCAGCACGACTTCGATCGTGCGCAACACCTCGCCGGTCGGCAGACCCGCCAAAACCAAGGAACGCCAAGCGATCCGCAGCGCCACTCCCAACGCGGCCTCGTCCGGTCCGTGCCCGCTGACGTCACCGATGATCACGTGCAGTGTGCCGTCCGGCAATTCGACGGCGTCGTAGAAATCGCCGCCGAGCAGCGATCCACCCCGTCCCGGCCGGTAACGCGCGACCAGGTTCAGGCTCGGGTCGGTGAGCAGCGGCGCGGGCAACAAGCCGCGCTCCAGCCGCCGGTTCTCGTCGGCCACCAGCCGCTGCTCCAACAGCTGCCGCTCGGCTTCCTCGGCCCGCTTTCGCTCCCACGCGAATCGCAGGGCCTTGATCAGCAGCAGACCGTCCACCTGGTCCTTGACCAGGTAATCCTGGGCACCGGCCGCGACAGCCGCCACACCGACGGCCTCATCACGGTGGCCTGTCAGCACAACCACGGCCGTCCCCGGCGCGTGCTGCCTCACCTTTGTCAGCGCGGTGAGCCCCATGGCGTCGGGCAATTGAAGATCAAGCAGTACACAGTCGACCTGCAGCCGTGCGCTCAACGCACTGGCCAGCGTGTCGACTCTGTGCATCACCACGTGCTCAGCCACGTCCGCCAGCAGCTCGGACACGAGGAAGGCGTCGCCGTCGTCGTCCTCGACAAGCAGTACGCGCAGCGGTTTCCCCACCCCTGGTGGTGCGTCCAGAACGTCCACACGGCTCCCCTGGGGTGTGGCCGCCCGGCAGGCCATTACCGGTCGGACTCGGGTAGTTCTCGGGTGGCTGACGGTTCAACCGGCGATCATCTTACGGTCCACCGGCGTGGCCACCATTCCAGTACCTCGTGACTCTAGAGTGGGCTGGTGCAGTCACTCGCCGAACGGATCGAGCACTTCCCCGATCCGCGGGCGTTGATCTTCGACTTGGACGGCACCCTCGTCGACACGAAGGCCAACAACCGCCGTGCTCTGTTCGCCACGTTCGCGACGCAAGGGGTGCGCGCCGAAGACATGCCTTCCGCCCCTGAGGGAACGGGTTTCGTCGACTGGTGCGCCCTGCTCGTGGCCGAAGGCCTGCTCTCCCCGGACGTCTCAGTGCCCGCGTTGCAGGAGATCTGTGAGAAAGAGACGCTGCGCACGATCCGGGAGGTTCGGCCGATCGAAGCCGTCGCCGAATTCGCCCGATGGGCTGAACGCCGGTTTCCGCTGGCGATCGCGACCGGCAGTTCGCTGGCGATCGTCGATCCCTTGCTGGCGGCAACCGGGTTGCGCAGGTTGTTCGACGTGGTGGTGACCAGGGACCAGGTGGCCAACGGCAAACCGGCGCCGGATCTTTTCCTGCGTGCGGCCGAGCTGCTCGACGTGCCGCCCGCGCGGTGTGTGGTTCTTGAGGACACGCAGGTCGGGCTGGACGCTGCCAGCCGCGCCGGGATGTCCGCTATGGACGTGCGACCGTACCGATGACTTTCGCTGTCCCGGCGTCGTAGGCCGCGGTCGCCGAGACCATCGCGAGAAGCTGGTCGACAAGCCAGTTCTCCAGGTCCTGCCTGGGCAGGTTGCGCTCCTGCAGCCAGGTCAGCGTCGTTCCCTCGACCACCGCGGTCCAGCAGTTCAACGTCAGCAAAGCCAAGGGCGACGGTTCTTTCACCCCTGCGCGCGCGAGGATCTCCGCGACCGCGTGCCTGCGGACATCGTCGACGACCGCGCCGGTTTCCGCAGTCGCCACAACGGATCCGCCGCGCAACAAGGCGACGAACGCGGCCGCGTGTGACTCCGCGAACGCGATGAACTCACCGATCAGCGACCGCAGTTGGTCAAGCAGCGGGCCTTCCGCCGGTGCGGCGAACCGGGCGATCAGTCCGTCGGCGGCGAACCGGAGGGCGGCCACGTAGATCTCGCTGGGACTGGAGAAGTACCGGTAGAACAACGCACGGGACACGTCCGCGGCCGCGGCTATGTCGTCGATCGAGACCTGCTCGTACGGCCGGGTGCCGTACAGCTCGATCGCGGCCTGGAGCAACTGCATGCGCCGCTGCTCCGGCGCCATCCGCCGCGGTGTCCTCACCAGGCTCATTCTGGCATCACATGTCCAAGACGATCCGGCCGTGGCCCCGGGAGACGCAGATCCTCATCTCGTCACCGCCGACCACCTTCGTGCTGCACGTCCCGCAGAAGCCCTGCCTGCACGAGTACGGCACCGCCGGCACGGCATCGCGGATGACGTCCAGTGCCGTCCGATCGGCCGGGACTCGCAGGACGATTCCGGCGCGGCGCAGTTCGACCTCGAACGGGCGGCCGTCGACGATCGGCGGCGGCGAGAACCTCTCGTAGTGCAGGCCGGTCGCCCGGTCGACACGGACGCCCGCGATCATCGGTGCCGGACCGCAGCAGTACACATGCGTGTTCGGCAGTGCCCACGTGAGCAACTCCTTGCCGCTGACGGGAACGCCGAACTCGGTGTCCGGCCGGATCCACACCCTGGCCGGATCCAGCTCGGCGATCTCGTCAAGGAACGGCATCGAGGCACGACTTCGTCCACAGTAGACAAGGTGCCAGTCCTTGTCCTGTGCCGCTTTGACCATCGGCAGGATCGGCGTGATGCCGATACCGCCTGCGATGAACAGGTACCGGGGGACGTCGATGAACGGGAACGCGTTGCGCGGGCCTCGGACGGTGACCGTGTCACCTTCCCGCAGGGCATGCACTTCTCGCGAACCCGCGCCGAGCTTGCGCACCGCGATCCGGTACGTCCAACGGTCTTCAGGGTCGCCGCACAGCGAGTACTGCCGTTCGATGCCCGACGGCAGGCGCAGATCGATGTGACAGCCGGGCTGCCACGTCGGCAGCGGACTCCAGTCCTCTTTGGACATCGTCAGGCTGACGACGTCCTCGGCCTCGGCTTTGGTCTTGCGCACCACCAGCTTCATGCTCAGGCCCTTGACCGGCCGGACCGGCGGTTCGCTGCGCATGAAGCGCGTCGCCACCTCGTACGCACTGATGGCACGCGCGGCGAACTTCCACATCCGGTCCGTCGGGCGTCTGCCGTACAGATCGGGTGGTGCGCTCATTGCCCAGCCGCCAATGCCGCTGGCGAACTCGCCAGGTACGCCACGGCCTGGCTCGTCGAACCTTCTTGTGACGGGTGATAACTGCGCTTGAAGTACCGCAGCGTGGACCGCGCCAGATGCGGCGTACTGGGGACCAATCCGCGCCTGCCCGCTTTGACGATGTCCCGCCAGCGCGCCTTCTGCGTGGTCCGCGGATCGCTGGCCATGAGGTATCGCACGCCCCGGCTCCATTGCCAGACGAGGAACGGCACTGCCACCGCCATCGCAGCGGCACGGTTGGCGAACCGGCCGTCGATGTGCATGAAGAGGTCGAACGCCACGGAACGGTGTTCGACCTCTTCGGCACCGTGCCACCGCAGCAGATCCAACATCGTCGGGTCCGCTTTGGCCTCGTCGAGCTTGGGTGAATCGAGCACCCACTGGCTGAGGAACGCGGTCATGTGCTCGACGGCCGCGATCACCGCGAGCCTGGACACCAGCCATCGCCTGCCGCCGTCCGGCCGGTTGAGCCGGACCCTGAAGAACCATTCGAGCTGACGCACGTACGGTCCGGGATCGATGCCGTGGTTGACCAGGTGGTCCTGCGCGCCTTGATGGGCCGACGCGTGCATCGCCTCCTGGCCGATGAAGCCGACGACCTCCTCCCGCAGCCGCTCGTCGGTGATCAGCGGCAAGGCCTCCTTGAAGACCTCGACGAACCACCGCTCGCCTTCGGGCAGAAGCAGGTGCATCACGTTGAGGACGTGGGTCGCGAACGGCTCACCAGGGATCCAGTGCGCGGGCAGTGCCGACCAGTTGAACCGCACGTCCCTCGGCCTGAGCGCCAGCTTCTCCGGCTCCATCACGACCCTCCACAGTGAGACCAGATGTCATGATAGACAGATTGTCAGCAAGAGCTCTAGAGCAAAGCCGCGAGCTCACGCCACTCACGCACCGGCAGCTGCTCCGGCGTGGACGTCAGAACCTGCAGGCAGACGTGGTTCGCCCCGGCGTCGACGTGCTCGCGTACCCGTTCAGCGATGGCTTCGAGAGACCGTCCGGGCACGAGCGCGTCGACCAACCGATCGCTGCAGCCGTCGGCGAAGTCGCTTTCGTCGAAGCCCAGACGCATCAGGTTGGCGCGGTGATGCGGGGCCGCCGTCACGTAAGCGGCGACATGGCCACGCTTGATCTCCGGATCCGGATCAAGCACAACGGCCTGTTCAACCGCAAGATAGGCCGACGGCCCCATGCGTTCACGGGCCATCGCCGTGTGTTCCACGGGCACGAAGTACGGGTGCGCACCCCAGGTCAGTTCGGCCGCCAGATCGAGCATCTTGGGCCCGAGCGCGGCGAGAAGCCTTCGGGGCCGCGCCGCCGACGCCGCGTTCAACGGGACTTTGTCCAGGTCCACGAGGTAGTCACGCATTCCGGACACCGGCCTGCCGCTGAAGGGAATACGGTAGCCCTCCCAGTCGAGCTGCACGTCCGGAACACGGTGCCCACCAAGCCCGAGCACGAACCTGCCAGGGTGCTGCTCCCCTAACGAACGTTCCGCCGCTGCCATGGTCATCGGGTGGCGCAGGTAGATGTTCGCGATCCCGGTCGCCACGACCATGCGTTTGGTCGCGTTCAGCAACAGGGCGGCCTGAGACACCGCGTCCCGGCCGAACGCCTCCCCGAACCAGACCGCACCGAAGCCCAGTTCGTCCAGTTCCGCGGCGGTCTCGCGGACTTTCCCGGCAGGGTGCGGGTCGAACCCGAAGGTCCAGATACCAAGCCTGCCCAGGTCGTGCTGCATGTCGTCTCCAGTAAAGTGAGGTTGCCTCCGTTTCAACCGAGCATACGGAGGCAGCCTCCGGTTGGCAAAGGAGATTGGCATGCGAGCCGACGCGCGCCGCAACTACGAGCGGCTGCTCAAGGAAGCCGACGTGGCGTTCCGGGAACGCGGGACCGACGCGTCGCTCGAAGACATCGCCCGCAGCGCCGGAGTAGGCATCGGCACGCTCTACCGGCACTTCCCCACGCGTGACGCCCTGCTCGAAGCGCTGCTGCACGACCGGTTCGTCGCGTTGGGCGACCTCAGCACGGAGTTGCTTGAGTCGTCGGAACCCCGGGTCGCCTTGATCAACTGGCTCAGCGAGTTCGCGCGGTCTTCGAACCGGTACGAGGGCCTGCCCGCGTCCGTTGTGGCGACGCTGAACAACGAGAAATCCCAGCTCTACGCGTCGTGCCACGCGATGAGCGACGCGGGGGCGCGCCTGCTCGCCAAAGCCCAAGAGGCCGGCGAGGTGCGGGCGGACCTCAAGGCCGGCGAGCTCCTGCTTCTGGTGGCGTCGCTGTCCTGGGCCAACGAGCACAGCCCCGACAGCATCGACCGGTTTCTGACTCTGCTGGTCGAGGGCATCAAGGCCTGAAGTGTTCTGCGTGATCCAGACACAGTGGACTACCCGTCGAAGACGACGGCAAACCACCTGACGGTGCGGTTTGTTCCATAGTGGACACGCCGATTCCTGTTGTGCCGAAACTACGACGACAGGGGTAGGTGGGTCATGCTGAACTTGATCATGGCTGGTGTCCTAGCCGTGGCACCGGTCAGTGCCGCGCCGACCGCGTTGGCCATCTGTGACTCGGTGACGCAAATAATGCTGTGCAAGCCAATGGACACCTTGAGTTTGCCGCCAGAACCGACAATCGGCGACGCACGCGTGGAAGCGAAGCGCAGGTACGGGCAGCTGCCATGGGTGTGCGACCTGAACATCGCGGGCCGCGTCGAGGTCGAGACCTGTGTGTTCCCACGGGATCCGGACCAGACGCCGTTGCGTGAGGTGCTGAGCAGGTAGTGTCAGTGGAGTGACTAGCGCAGAGTTGCTCGTCGACGCGTTCGGCCGAGTGCGGGAGGAAGTCCACGCGGTGGTGGACGACCTGAGCATCGACGACCTGACCTTCCGGGTCAACGACAGTGCGAACACCATCGCGTGGCTCGTCTGGCACCTCACCCGGGTCCAGGACGACCACCTCGCCGGCGCCGCGGACGTCCCGCAGGTGTGGACCGAGCAGGGCTGGTTCGACCGATTCGGCCTGTCATTGCGCAAAGCCGACATCGGCTACGGCCACAGCGCCGCGCAGGTTGCCAAGGTCAAGGCAAGCACTGACCTGCTGATCGGCTACTACGACGCGACCCACGAGCAGACGATCGAGTACGTGCAGGCATTGAAGGACAAGGATCTCGGGCGGATCGTCGACGAGGGGTGGGATCCGCCGGTGACGTTGGGTGTGCGGCTGGTCAGCGTGATCTCCGACGACCTGCAGCACGTTGGCCAAGCGGCCTTTGTCCGAGGCCTGCTCGGCAAGTGACGGACTGGCGTCAGGTCGTCTGACCGCCTTCACGGAACGCGGCGAGCAACGCGTCGCGTACCTCGGCGGGCACGGCCTCCTGGGGCAATTCGCCGAGCGTCCGGACGGTCATCCGCATTTGGTCCAGGTACGGCCCGCATCCTGCACAGATCGCGAGATGGCTGTAGAACCGTTCGGTCGTCTCGGGGTCCAGCGCACCCTCGAGGTAGTCGGTGACCAGTTCGACCAGTTCGGCGCAGGTCAGCTCATCCTTCATGGTCGACCGCCTTGGCAGTGGAGAAGTACTCCTCCAGTTTCCCACGTACGAACGCCCGCGCGCGGTGCAGCAGAACCCGTTGGTTGGCTTGGCTGAGGTCCAAGATGGAGCACACCTCGTCGGCGTCGTACTCGTCGATGTCCCGGAGCGTGATCACGATCCGTTGGCGTTCGGGCAATTGGGTCAACGCTTCCTCGACCACGCCACGGATTTCCTTGGTCACCGCTTCCTGCTCTGGTGAGGGCATCGGCCATGGTTTCGGGAAAACGCGCCAGTCGCCGGGGTCTTCGGACTCCGGGCCCAGGAACTGCGCGGGATCCACCGTCGGCCCTTGGTCGTGCACGCTGCTCCACGGAATTGTCCGGCCTTCCTTGACGCCACGGCGTTTCGCCGTATTGACCAGGATCCGGCAGACCCAGGTCTTCAGCGACGAACGCCCTTCGAACGACTCCAGCCCGTTGATCACCGCCAGCCATGTGTCCTGGAGGACCTCGGCGGCCGAGTCGTTGGTGGACACGAAGTTCCGCGCCAGTCGCAGCATTCCGCCCGACCAGGAGCCCACCATCAGCGCGAAGGCGTCCTCGTCCCGCGAGCGCAGGCGGGCCACGAGTTCGCTGTCAGGCGGGAACCCCATGGCGTGAGACTATCCCGAAATCGGCCAGCGAGCGGACCGATGGCTCAATCCCGAGTTCGGCGCGGAATATCCGGCGGTACGAAGCCAGATACGTCTGCGCCTGGTGCCGGTTGCCCTGCGACAGGCAGGCCCTGATCAGCGTCTCGTGCGCACTGTCCCGCAAGGAATCGGCCTGCACCGCGGCCAGTGCCGCATGCACCGCGGCGCCGTGGTGCCCGTGTTCGGCCAGACCGGTTGCCAGAGTTTCCAAACAGGACAGTCGGAGCTGCCGATGCCGGCTCTGGTGCTCGACAAGCCAGTCCTCGTCCCAGTCCGGGAGCAAATCCTCGTACAAAGCCGCGTCCAGTGCGTCCTCGGGACGCACCACACCAGCCAGGATCCGGGTGGTCAGTCGTCGAGCCCGGTCCACGTCCACGCAGATCCCGTCAGCCAACCGCAAATACGAACCGGAGACCAGCAAAACGCCAGGACGGCTGCGTTCCAGCCGATAGATCGCAGTCCTGAGGTTCGCGTGTGCCCGTGCACTGGTCGTGTCCGGCCACAAGACGTGTGCGACCTGGCTTCGTGTCACGGGTGCGGAACGACACGCGACAACCGCCAGTAGCCGTTGCCCGGTCTGACTGATCTGCGCCAACTCTCCGTTCACCAGCAACTGGAACTCGCCAAGCAGGTTCAGCTCCACTGTGCCCTCCCAATTTCGTCTGGTCCTGCACAGTGCCTGGTGGCCCTCCGGGCGTTACATGATCCTTTGCCGCTACGGTGTGCTGGATGGGGAACAGTCGGATCGCCCTGCTCATCGCCCTGGCCGTGGACAACTTCGGTTCCGGGCTGTTCCTGCCGTTGGCGCTGGTCTACGTGGTCGACGTGGTGGGTCTGCCGCTGGGACAGGCGGGCACGGCCGTGATGATCGGAACCTTGGTCGGCCTCGGGATTCTGCCAGTGACCGGCCGGTTGGTGGATCGCGCCGGCCCGCGCAACGTCGTGGTTCTCGCACAGGTCGTGCAGGCAGCGGGCGCGTTTACCTATCTCCTCGCGGACGGGTTCGTGCTGACCGTGCTCGCAGCCGTCTTGTTGGCCGCTGGCCAACAAATGTTCTACGGCTCCCTGTTCGCGCTGATCGCCGACGTGGCCGGTTCCGGCCCGAAGGACAAGGCGTTCGCGGTGGCGGGCATGGTGCGCAACGCCTCGTTCGGCGCCGGAAGCCTGGCCGCCGGTCTGCTGCTGACAACGACCGGTCCCACTGGGTACACGGTCGCGATCGCGGTGGACGGTGTGAGTTTCCTGTTGTGCGCCCTGCTGTTGTGGTTCCGGGTACATCCGGAAGTGCATGCGGTGACGGAGAAACTCAAGGCTCACGGGCCGTTGCGTGATCGCCCCTACCTCACGCTGATCGCGTTGACGTTCCTCGTCGGTCTGGCCACCGATTTCTTCCTGATCGGTGTCCCCGTGTTCGCGATCGACCAGCTGCACATGCCCGCCTGGGTTCCTGGCGTCATCCTGGCCTTGTTCACCGCGATCAACGCGACCTGCGGCACTCTGGCCGTGCACGCGACCCGCGTGTACAAGCGCACCACCGCCATCGCGCTGAGCGCGGGACTCTTCGCGTTGTGGTGCCTTGTCAGCGTCGCCGCTGTGGCGCTGCCGCCGGGTTGGCGCATTCCTTACCTGTTGGCGACCACTTTGGTCGTAGCCGCAGCTGGGTTGGTGTTCCACTCACGGGTCAACGCGCTGGCGGAGGCCGCTGCGCCGCCCGCTGTCCGTGGCCGGTATCTAGCGGCCTTCCAATACTCGTTCGCCGTCGCGGGTGTCGCGGCGCCTGGTGTCGTCGCTCTGTTCGAGGTCGCGATCTGGCTGCCGTGGGCGGTCGTCTTCGCGTGTGCTTGCCTCGCTGCCTGGGGAATGCGCGCCATCGACGCCCGGCTGCCGCAGCACGCCGTGGTCGCCAGCGTCTGACGGGAACATCATGATCCCGGCGATGACCGCGACACCACCGGTGAACGTCCAGACAGTCAGGTCCTCGCCCAGGAACACGATCGCGGTGAGCACGCCGAACAGCGGCACGAGGTTCAGCGTGACCCCGGCCAGCCCGGCGGGGATGAACCTGATGACGTGGTTGTAGAGGAGGAAACTGCCCGCGAACCCGAGTCCGCCGATCGTCACCGCGACCGCCCAGAACTGCCACGGGACGTCGACCGGGAGCGCTTCCCGACCGGTCGACCACTGGAACACCGCGAACGGCACCGACATCGCCGCGCCCCACAGGAACTGATACGCGGTCATCGACAGCGTGTCGACGGTCGGCGCGACCTTGGCGGCCAGGATCACGTAGATCGCCGCGGCCAGGTTGCCCGCCAGGATGATCATGTCGCCGAAGGTGAACGACGGCGAGACCGCGAAGGCTTCCTCGATCAGCAGCACGCCGACGAACGCCAGCAACAGGCCGATCAGCGACCGAGCACCGATCCGTTCCTTGAGGAACACCGCGGCCAGCGCGACGACGAAACACGCCTCGCTCGCGCCGAGTAGTGCCGCGTTGGTTGCGGTTGTATAGGCAAGGCCGAGCGTCAACGCGCCATACGCGAGCGTGGGTTCGAACAGGCCCAGCCAGGCGAGTCGGCCCCTGCGCGTGAGTCGCGGCGCGCCTCGTACGGCCAGAACCGCCCACAACACAAGGGCTGCGGCGGCCAGCTTGACCAACAACAGTGTGGACGGCCCGAACCCGTCCAGTGCGTATTTCGTCGCTGTGGTCGCACCGCCCCAGCCCACGGCGGCCAGGACCAGTGCGAACCGTGCGGTGATGCTGTTCATGTGCGGACGCTATGACGCGCCCCGTCACACACTCGTCACTTGCCTCAGGCCGTGTGACGCTTCGGCGAACTGGCTTTCGTGGTACGCGTCCAGCCTGCCGAGCGCGGCCTCACACTCCACCCGGCCGAAGTCGCTCACCGCCCGCGCACGGGCGAATTTCTTGACTGGGGTCAGGAATCGGTACCGGTCTTGGACCGTGCTCTCCAGCATGTGCCTGTCCACCAAGGACTCAAGCAGGTCTTCGGTCAGTGTGGGAGGCCGGTCGAGCAACGCGGCCGCCGCCCGTACCCCGATATCCGGCGAGTCGATCAGCGATACCAGCAGCAACGTCCGCGTTTGTTCCTGGTCGAGGTCGGCCAGCATCTGCTTGAACGGCCGCTCGATCATCGCGCACTCCGGTGGTTGGGCAGGCGCGCCCGGTGTGCGCCGTTCGGCTCGTTCGGTGACCGACGCGATCGTCCACTTCGGTCTCGACGCGATCCGGTTTCCCATCGCCTGCAGCAAGTGCGGGATGCCCATGGTGATGCCGGCCAGCCGCCGGGACGCGATCGGCTCGGCCCGCACCCTCGCTTCCCCGATCATGTGCTCGAGCAGCATGACCGACTCGTCCTCGTCGAGGCCGCCCATGGCGATCCACCGGGCGTGCGGCGGGTCGTACAACCGTTGCCGTGCGGTCATGAGCACACCGCCTGAACTGGGCAGCAGCGCGGAAACGGAGTCGCGCACGTTGTCGATCACGATCAGCATCCGCTTCACGCTGGTCAACGTGCGCCACAACGTCTGACGTTCCCACTGTGTCCGAGGCAGTTCGACGACACCGACAGCGTGCAACAACTCGGCCAGTGGATCGGGTGATTCGTTCAGGTCGACGAACAACGTGCCATCGGGGAACTCCGACGCCATCCGGTGTCCGACATGGACCGCCAGCGCGGTCTTGCCCACACCGGACAAGCCTTCGATCCCGACCGGAATGCCGTCCCGCAAGGCGGCCGTGATCTGCGGCAACAACTGGTGGCGGCCCACGAAGAACGGCGTGTCCGCGGGCAGTTGCGCCGGCATTGGCGCAACCGTCTCGGCCGGCGTCAACGCGGGGTCGGCGACCAGGATTCGCTGGTGCATCTCACGCAGCTCCGGACCTGGCGCGATGCCGAGTTCCGCGCTGAGCACGCGGCGGGTCTCGTCGAACAACGCCAGCGCTTCGGCCTGGCGCCCCGACCGGTACAGCGCCAGCATCAGCAGTTCCCGCGGCCGTTCGCGGAACGGATGCCGATCGACCAACGCCATCAAGTCGGCGACGGCCTCAGCGTGCCTGCCGAGCTCGATGTCGGCCGCGGTCAGGTCTTCAATCACGGTGAGCTGCACGTTCTCCAGGCGTACGCGTTCCGCCTCGGCGTATTCACCGCGCACACCTCCGAGCGGAGTTCCCTTCCACAGCGCCAAAGCCGCGCGCAGCTCCGCAGCACGGGTGGCGAGGTCACCAGCCCTGGCCGCGCTGATGTGCCGCTGGAAGTCAGTCAGGTCAAGGGAAGGCTTGGGCAGCGCGTACCCATGCGCCACAGACTCGATCACCGGGCCGAGCGCACTGCGCAACCGTGACACATACGACCGGACCATGCCGATCGCGGCGCGTGGGGCTTCGCCGCCCCACGTCGCTCTGATCAGCTGGTCCGGCGACGCCGCGGTCCCGTTGTGCAACAGCAGGATCGCCAGGATCGCGCGTTGCTGTGGCGACCCGAGCTCCACCTCGGTGTCGCCGCGCCACGCGCGGACCGGGCCCAGCACCTCGAACCGCAGCTCCACCCTTGACTCCTCACCTGGTCAGCTTCCGGACAGGAGATGTTCGAACGGCGTCGGACTCGCGAACGGGTCCGTCATGACCGTTCGCTCCCGCACCGCCAACTCGTGCGCCAGTTCGCCCGCCGCGCGGTCGATCCGGGCGGACAGTGTGTTCCCGGCCCAGTCCTCTGAGGCCGCGTAGACCCCTGTCGGCACGACAATCGCCTTCAGGTACGTGAACAACGGCCGCATCGCGTAGTCGAGTACCAGCGAATGCCGTTCCGTACCACCTGTCGCGCCGATCAGCACCGGCTTTCCGGCGACCACACCCTGGCCAAGCACATCCACAAAGGACTTGAACAGCCCACTGTAGGACGCGGCATACGTTGGCGTGACCACGATCAGGCCGTCCGCATCGGCCACGGTGTCCAGCACGGGTTTGAAGTCCTGCGGCGGGAAGCCCGACAACATCGCATCGACGAGGCTGTGCGCATGACCGCGGAGTTCGATCGTCCGCACGTCCACTTCGTCGGGCACCGCCCGAACCGTGGCCGCGGCCAGCCGGTCAGCGAGCAGGCGGCTCGACGACGGCTGGCTCAGGCCCGCGGACACCACAGCGAGTGTGCGTGTCATGATGCCACCTTCAGCGTCTCGTGTGTCGGCGCCTTCGGCTTCATCGACTCGAACTCCTTGCGCAGCACGGGAAGGACTTCCTCGCCGATGATGTCCAGCTGTTCGAGGACGACCTTCCGCGGAAGTCCCATACCGTCCACATTGAACAGTTGACGCTGGTAGTCACCGAAGTCCTCGCGGAACCGCAGCGTCCGGTCGATGACCTCCTGGGGACTGCCGACCGAGATCGGTGTTTCCCGCATGGTCTGCTCCAGCGACGGCCCACCGCCGTACACCGGGGAGTTGTCGAAGTACGGCCGGAACTCCTTGATCGCGTCCTGCGAGTTGCGCCGCATGAACGTCTGCCCGCCGAGTCCCACGATCGCCTGGTCGGCTGGCCCGTGCCCGTAGTGCTCGAACTGACCGCGGTACAGGTCGATCATCCGCCTGGTGTGCTCCTTGGGCCAGAAGATGTTGTTGTGGAAGAACCCGTCGCCGTAGAACCCGGCCTGGACCGCGATCTCCGGGCTGCGGATGGAGCCGTGCCAGACGAACGGCGGCACACCGTCGAGCGGCCGTGGCGTGGACGTGAAGGACTGCAACGCAGTGCGGTGCTTGCCCTCCCAGTCCACCACGTCCTCCCGCCACAACTGCCGCAGCAGCGCGTAGTTCTCCACCGCGAGGCTGAGGCCGTCGCGGATGTCCTTGCCGAACCACGGATACACCGGTCCGGTGTTGCCGCGGCCGAGCATCAGGTCCACCCTGCCGTCCGCGAGGTGCTGCAAGGTGGCGTAGTCCTCGGCGATTTTCACCGGATCGTTCGTGGTGATCAGCGTGACCGATGTGGACAGGATGATCCTGCTGGTCCGCGCGGCGATGTAGCCGAGGATCGTGGTCGGCGACGACGTCACGAACGGCGGGTTGTGGTGTTCGCCGACCGCGACGACATCCAGTCCGATCTCCTCCGCCTTGGCCGCGATCGTCACCATGTTCTTGATGCGCTCGTGTTCGGACGGCGCCTTGCCCGTCCACGGGTCGATCGCGATGTCCCCGACCCCGAAGATGCCGAACTGCATGTCCCTCACCTACCCAAGCATGACATGAATGTTCAAGTCAACCGGCGTGCCGCCGCCGTTATTCCGCGAACTCCGCCTTGTGCAGGGACAGCCAGGTGGCGAAGTCCTGCAGGTCGGGGTTGATCGTCCGGACGTACTCCGGCCTGCGTACGCCTGCGAAGTAGTCGGAGAACTCCGAGTAGTACTGGAACATGTTGCCGATGTCGTCGGCGCCGGGCACCGGCAGCGCCCGCACCTGGTCGAAGGTCATCGGCCGGTACTCGACCGTCTCACCCAGCGCTTTGCCCAGCTCGGCGGCGTATTCCTGGCCGGTGAGGTTCTCGCCCGACAGGTTCACGGTCTCGCCGATCAGGTCCTTGCCGCGCTTGAAGATGCCGAACGCGGTGCGGCCGATGTCGTCACGGGCCACGCCTGGCAGCGGGGTGCCGGCCATCGGCAGCGTGATGTACAACGTGCCCTGCTCGTCACGGACTGGCTTGAAAAAGTGCAAGAAGGACTCGAAGTACATGGTCGTGCTCAGGAACGTGGTCGGCACACCGGCTTCGGTGAACAGCTTGTCGGACTCGCCCTTGCTGTCGAAGTGCGGCACCTTGTACTTGCCGTGCAACGTGGGCATCCGGTCGTCCTCGATCGGCACGTGCAGCCGCGTGTCCGGCAGCGTCGACCAGACAACGTGCTGCAGGTTGGCCGCCTTGGCGGCGTCGACCGCGGCACGCACGTGCGCCTGCTCGCGCTCGGCCGACCCGTACTCCCAGAACGCGGTCACCACGAAGGCGCCGTATGCGCCCTGGAACGCCGCTCGCACGGAGTCCGGGTCATCCAGGTCGGCCTTGACGATCTGCGCGCCACGCGCCGCCAACTCGCGAGCAACGTCAGACTCGGCATTGCGAGTCAGAGCACGGACAGCGAACTCACCGGACGGGTCGTCGAGTATCGCGCGGGCGAGACCGCCACCCTGCTGACCAGTGGCTCCGACAACGGCGATGATCTTCTTTTCGGTCATGCCACTGATGCAACCCCCGCCGCGTCACCGTCGCGTGCACGTTTCGTTCACGCGCGTTGACGCAGGCCGTCCAGGATGAATCCGAGGGCGCGCCGGGAGGCGTCATCGCCGAATGTGATGGTGGCCTGGACCGCCGCGGACAGCACCGTCATATCCGCGGTCTCGAAGTCCGCCCGCAGGTGACCGGCCGCCTTGGCCCGGCTGACCAGCTTGTCCAGGTAGCCGCCGGTGATCTTGTGGGTGTCGGCGAGCAGTTCGGCGAGCCGGGTCGGCTCGGCGCCACGGGACCAGCCGAGCGAGTCGGTGAAGCCGCTCGTGGTCAGTTGCCACAGGCCACGGTCGGCGGCGAGCTCCCGGATGGACGACTCGAAGAACTGCTCGAACGCGGCCCAGACGTCGTCAGCCTCGCTCGCCCGCATGGCCAGGTCCTCGGCGGCACGGATCCGCTCGCGATAGACCTCGTAGATCAGCTCGTCCTTGTTGGCAAAGCGCCGATAAACCGTGCCGACCCCGACCCCGGCGTGTTTGGCCACGTCAGCGAGGGTCGCGTCGAGGCCTTGGGTGGCGAACACCTCCGCCGCCGCGGCCAGGACCCTGCGCAGATTGGTCTCGGCGTCGCGGCGGATCCGGTCGCTTGGCGGCACAAGTCCACCGTACCCGCACCCATCAGTACATTGTGGACAGCGGGGATCAGCGGATGTCCCAGTCCAGTATGCCGTCCTCGACCACCTTGGGGTGGTAGTTCCGCACGACGCCGTTCGTCTCCAACGCGGTGGCGGTCTGTTCCAGCAGGTCAGTCAGCGTCGCAGGCCACCGGTCGAACATCATCTCGGTTTCCTCGTCCCGGTCCCCCAGCTTGCCTTTGCGGCCCGGCCGCTGGTCGAGCAGGAGATTGCCGCCGGCGAAGTCCTGCGCGAACGGGATGACCTGGCCGTGCCACCACGAGCCGACGCTTTCGTTGTGCCCGCTGGAGATGAGGATGTCGCACAGCATCTTGTGGTAGTCGACGATGGCGGTCGTCGACATCGGGGTGTAGAACGGCGGCAAAGTGAAGCCCCGCATGGTCGTGCCCGCGCCGTTGTGCCGGAGCAACGAGGCGATCAGCTCAGCCGGAACCGGGACGCCCAGCTGCCGCTGCATGTCCGAGATCGCCTCACGCGTGGCAGGTGGGGCCAAGGTCCGCGCGCTCGCCGGGGCCTTCGCCGCCAGCCACTTCTCGATCCGCTCCCAGGCGCGGTTCACCCGATCGGTGACGTGTTGCGGCACGTCGACCAGACGCTCCCGTCCCTGCGCGGTCCGGCAGCCGGAGTCGACCGTCAGCGTCGGCCGTGGCGGCGGGGTCGCCGTAGTGGTCTTCCTGGTTGTCGTCGTTGTCGTCGTCGGCCTCGGCCCGGCACCGGGTTCGGTGTTGGCCACGAGCAGGACCGTGACCAGGCCGATCACCACAACGGCGGCAACCACTGCGAGAACTTGCCCCCACCGAGTTTTCACGTCGGCGGACTATGCCATGAGATCGTGATCGTCGTGGACGAATCGACCCCAAAAGGCGGCCCGCTGGTCACCGACAGCTCGGTGACGTTCCGGCTGCCCGACAACGGCCCAGTCCTCGCCGGGGTCCGGCTGCTGCCCGCGTTGTCGCTGCCGAACGCCGAACTGGAGTTCACGCACGGCGACGAGTGCTGGACGTTGCTGCTCAACCGTCCACCGGTCTGGCGGATGGAATACCGCCTGCAACTGCGGCACCGCGACGGCGGGGTCGAGGAGATCTGCGATCCGGGCAACGACAAGCGTGCGCCGGGCGCGTTCGGTGACAAGTCGGTGGTGGAGTTCCCGGACTACGTCAGACCAGCCTGGCTGGACACCCCGGCGACCGGCGAGTACGTGGATCTCGACGTCCCGGGCATCAAGGCCCAGCTGTGGTCGCCCGGCGAAGGACCGATGCCGTTGCTGGTGGCCAACGACGGCCCGGAGTACGACCGGTTGGCCGGCCTGACCAGGTTCTCCGCGTGGTTCAAGATCCCGCACCGGGTGGCGCTGCTCCAGCCGGGTGATCGCGACGACGAGTATTCCGGCAACCCCGAGTACGCCCGCAGGCTCGCCCGTGACCTGCTGCCCGCGATCAAGCGCCTGGTCGCAGTGCGGAAGCCGGTGGTCGGGATGGGTGCGAGTCTCGGCGGGCTGGCCATGCTGCACGCGCAACGCCGCAGGCCAGGCCTGTTCGGTGGGCTGTTGCTGCAGTCGGGTTCGTTCTTCGACCGGCGGTTGGATCCGCAGGAGTCGGGGTACAGCCGGTATCGGCGGGTCACCAGGTTCGTCAGCGGGATCGTGCGCGGCACGAGCAAGGGCAAGCCGGTCCCGGTGACGCTCACGTGCGGCCTCGCCGAGGAGAACCTGGCCAACAATCGCCAGATGGCCGCGGCGTTGGTGGCACTGGGATATCCGACAGGACTGGTGGAGGTGCCGGACGCACACAACTATGTGGGGTGGCGGGACGCGTTCGACCCCGCGCTGGCTGACCTGCTGCGCACGGTGTGGGAGGGATCTTGAGGCGTGATCAAGTAGAGCTGGCCGGCGGAACGGTCATCGCGTACGGCCACTACGGCAGGCCATTCCTGGTGTTCCCGTCCGAGCAGGGCAGGGCGTGGGACTGGGAGAGCAACGGGATGATCGACGCGATCCGCCCGTTGCTGGACGACGGCCGCGTCAAGCTCTACTGCGTCGACTCGTTCGACGGCGCGTCATGGTCCAACCGGTCGATCCCGATGGAGGACCGCGCCAGGCACCATGGCACCTACGAAGCGTGGGTCCTTGATCATGTGCTGCCGATGATCCACGCTCATTGTGGCGGACCGCAGGAGGTGGCCACGATGGGATGCTCGCTCGGCGCGTTCCACTCGGTGCTGTTCGCACTGCGCCGCGCCGATCTGTTCCCCCTCGCGTTAGGCCTCTCCGGAAACTACGACGCGTCCTCGTGGCACGGTTGGGGCGAGCGCGGCGACGCGACGTACTTCGCCAACCCGGTCGACTTCGTACCGAATCTGAACGGCTCCCATCTGGACTGGTTGCGGTCCCGGCTGTCGATCCTGCTCGTGGTCGGCCAGGGACAGTGGGAGGACACCACCGGCTCGCTGCCGTCCACCCGGCACATGGCCGATCTGCTGCGCGCCAAGGGTCTGCGCTGCGAACTCGACGTATGGGGTCATGACGTGCCGCACGACTGGCCGTCGTGGCGCTCCCAGATCGCCCACCACCTGCCCAGGTTCGTATAGGGAGGACCGCGCATGCCAGACCGCACAGAGCATTTGCTCGGACTGTTGCTGGGCACCGAGGAGGACTGGCCGCGCGCGTTCGAGACTTTGGTGAAACGCCTCGGGCCGGTACGGGACAGCGCGGGCGTCGACCACACAGTGGCGACCGAGCGGATCACCATCGAACCGTTCGACCTGCGCGCGGAACCGCGTTACGACTTGGTCATCGACCGGCTCGCGTACTGGTACTACGTGCCGCGGGAGTGGTTGAAGAAGGTCGCGTTGATGGACGACGTGTACCTGCTCAACAGCCCGTTCACGTTCCAGTCGATGGAGAAGCACGCGGCGTACTGCGCGATGATGCGGCTGGGGTTGAAGGTGCCGCCGACGTGGCTCGTGCCGTACAAGAACCCGGTCGACCACGCCAAATACGCTTACACCGCGGCGAAGTACAACCGGCCGTTCGATTTGGACGCCGTCGCCGACCAGGTCGGCTATCCGCTGTTCATGAAGCCTTACGACGGTGGCGCGTGGCGTGGCGTCTCCCGGATCACTGATCGTCAGACACTGCACGCGGCTTATGACGCCTCCGGCGAGATGCTGATGCACCTGCAGGCCTCGATCGAAGGCTACGACTCGTTCGCACGGTCGTTGACGATCGGGCCGGACACCATGGTCATGCGGTTCCAGCCGGAAAAACCGATGCACGAGCGCTACGCCGTGCAACACGGCTTCCTCTCCCCCGAGGCCGGCACCGAGGTCGTCACGATCTCCCGGCTGATCAACGCGTTCTTCCGGTGGGAGTTCAACTCCTGCGAGAGCCTGGTCGTCGGATCCGAGGTCTACCCGATCGACTACGCCAACGCGTGCCCGGACATCTCGATCACCTCGCTGCACTACTACTTCCCCTGGGCGATCGGTGCTTTGCTGAAGTGGTCGGTGTTCTGCGCGGTGACCGAGCGCAAGGCCCAGCTGGATCTGGACACCAGGCGCTACTTCGAGGTCGCCGACTCCGAAATGGACTACTCGGCCAAGCTGGCCGAGTACCTCAAGCTCGCCGACGACTACTTCGACACGGCCCGATACCACGAGTTCTGCGCCACGTCCTTGTCCCATGTGGACGACATGGTGCGGGACTGGGTCTCCTCACCTGATTTCGACGCGCTGCTCGTCGACACGGTACGCACGACCTATCCACCGGCGGAGCATGATCGGTTCGTCGCGCACTTCCGCGGCCTGATCGGACTCTGGATCAAGGGAGGCTGACATGGGCCAGGAAGTCGAGAAGCGGGAATTCAGCCGCGACGACAGAACCCGCTACCGCCACAAGGTCCGGCGCTGCCTCGACGCGTTCGCCCGGATGCTGCAGGAGTCCCGGTTCGACTTCGAGCGGCCGATGACCGGACTGGAGATCGAGCTGAACCTGGTGAACAACCAGACCGAACCGGCGATGCGCAACGAGGAAGTGCTCAACGCGATCGCGGATCCGGACTTCGTCACCGAACTCGGCCAGTTCAACATCGAGATCAACGTCCAGCCGCGTGAGCTGTCCGGCGGGGGCATCACGAAGTTCGAGGAACAGGTGCGGGCCAGCCTGAACGCCGCGGAGACCAAGGCACGCACCAAAGGCGCGCACATGGTGATGGTCGGCATCCTGCCGACGTTGCGGGCGACCGACCTGACGCGCGAGACGTTGTCCGCGAACCCGCGCTATGCCTTGCTGAACGACCAGATCTTCACCGCGCGCGGCGAGGACATGCACATCTCGATCGAGGGAACCGAACGCCTCGAAGTCACGTGCGACTCGATCGCGCCCGAGTCCGCGTGCACCAGCTCACAGCTGCACCTGCAGGTCAGCCCGGCACAGTTCTCGGCGTACTGGAACGCCGCGCAGGCGATCGCCGGTGTCCAGCTCGCGCTGGCCGCGAACTCGCCGTTCCTGTTCGGGCAGAACCTGTGGCAGGAGACCCGGGTGCCGTTGTTCGAGCAGGCAACCGACACCCGGCCGGACGAGTTGAAGGCCCAGGGTGTGCGGCCACGGGTGTGGTTCGGCGAACGGTGGATCACGTCGGTGTTCGACCTGTTCGAGGAGAACGTCCGGCTCTATCCGGCGCTGCTGCCCATTGTGGACGAAGAGGACCCGTTCGAGGCGTTGGAGGCGGGGAAAATCCCGTCACTGGCCGAGCTGCGGCTGCACAACGGAACGATCTATCGGTGGAACCGCCCGGTGTACGACGTGGTATCGGGGACACCGCACCTGCGCGTGGAGAACCGGGTCCTGCCGGCAGGTCCCACGGTCGCGGACATGCTGGCCAACGCGGCGTTCTACTTCGGCGTCGTCCGGATGCTGGCCGAGGCCGAACGCCCGATCTGGTCACAGATGTCGTTCAGCGCGGCCGAGGAGAACTTCCACCTGGGTGCACGGCAAGGACTTGAGGCTCAGCTGTACTGGCCGGGCGTCGGTTTCGTGCCGGCGGCCGAGCTCGTCCTGCGGCGGCTGCTGCCGATGGCGTACGAGGGTCTCGACCGGTGGGGTGTCCACCCCGACGAGCGAGACCGGCTGCTCGGAATCATCCAGGACCGCTGCCTCACCGGCCGCAACGGCGCGACGTGGCAGGTCAGCGAGGTCGCGCGGATCGAAGAACGGGACAACGCCGACCGCTACACAGCGCTCAAGCGAATGCTGAACCTGTACATCACCCACATGCACTCCAACAAGCCGGTACACACCTGGCCGGTGGAGTAGAACCTTCGCGAGTACAGTCTGTCGCCATGTCGGACGGAACAGGCACAAAAGGTGCGTTGTTGGTTGTCAACATCGTGCTGTGGCTTCTGCAGATCGCGCTGGGCGCGTACTTCCTGTACAGCGCATACATGCTGTTCTTCGAGACCGGCATGGTGAACAAGTTCAACGACATCGGCTCCGGCCAGTGGTTGCGGTACGTGACCGGAGTGCTGGAGACCGCGGGGGCGATCGGCCTGCTCATCCCGGGCTTGTCCGGGCTGGCCGCGCTGGGTCTCGCGCTGGTGATGGTGGGCGCCTCCGCCACCGAGATCTTCATCCTGGAGAACGGAGACGCCACACTGCCGCTGATCCTGTTGCTCGCGTCGGTGGTCGTCGCGATCTTCCGGCGCGGCGACATCACCAGGTTCTTCAGCCGACTTGCGCCCGGTCGCTGAACCGCAGGACCCATTTGCGCTGCCACGGCGTCTCGACAGCCTTGCTGCGGTAGTGCTCACGGACCCAGGCGACGGCATCGGCCGGTGCGGTTCCTGCCAGGATCGCCAGGCAGGAGATCACCGTGCCGGTCCGGCCGTTGCCTCCGCCGCACGCGACTTCGACTCGCTTGCCGGACTTCGCTGTCTCGTGCAGTTTGCGGATCGCCCGGATCGCGGCGTCGGTGTCCTTCGGCAGCAGGAAATCGGGCCATTCGACCCAGTCGTGCGGCCATTCGATCGCGGCGTCGCGCTTGCGGCGCATCCGCGCCGACCCCAGGTACAGGCCGTATTCCGGCTTCTCTCCAGTGGCCTGCGAGTTCATCAGACCCCGGCCACGGATCCAGGTCCCGTCGGGCAACTGGATGGCACCATCAAGATGGGAACTGGTCATGCGGCATTTCTACCCATCCTGATGGTGCCGCGCAGTCGTTTTACTCAGTGCAGGTAGGTTCGCGCACGCCGCCCTGAACCCACGGCAGGTTCACCTTCCGGAACGCGATCGACCGGTGTGAGGTCGAACTGCTGCCAGTGTTCTCGTTGACCTCGATCAACGCACCGACGTGGTAGTCGGCGGTCTTCACGATGCTCGAGTAGCCGCCTTCCTTGTAGTTGCCGCCCTCCAGGGGCAGCGGCGCGTCGGAGAACGGACGGCTGTAGCTCCAGGTTTTGCCCTCGTCCTCGCTCATCCGGATCCGCATCTTGGTGCGGGTCGTGGTGCTCGCCGAGTTCACGAACGCCAGCCGCGCGGGCGCGTCGGCGTTGTACCGCATGGTCGACGCTTCGTTCAGCGGGTCGAGCAGGCAGTCGGCACCGGAGAACGGCGTGAAGCCGCCTTCGATCGTGCCGCGGGCCACCCAACGGCGTTTGACGTTCTCCCAATTGCCCGAGGTCGGCCGGTCGTTGCGGTAGAGCCTGCCGTCGGCCAGTTCGAGCACGGTCGACTCGCCGGTCTGTTCCATCGCCGCACCGGCCGTGGTCTTCATGACCTGGACCTTCCAGGTCTGGCCGTGGTCGTCGCTGTAGATGTTGCGGTGCTGGGCCGGGATCACCAGCCTGCCCGGGTTGCGCACGGTCGTCTGGATGCCGACACCAGGGCCGACCGCGTCCCAGTTCCAGCTCTTGCCCGTGGCCAGTTCGCGGGGCTTCAGGCTCTCGGACATGTTCACCGGCGCTGACCAGGTCGCGCCGTCGTTCGTGCTGGACGAGAGCCAGACCTGCCGGTCGTCCCACGAGTCGACCGGGTGGTGGCCTTCCGGCTGGTGGTTCATGAACAGCCAGATCTTGCCGTTCGACCGGTCGACAACCGGCGTGGGGTTGCCCCACACGCCCAGTCCGCCGCCGACCACCTCGGCCAGCTTGGACCAGGTCGCGCCGTTGTCGAACGAGCGCTTGTACAACAGATTGATGTTGCCGTAGTCGGCGTTGTTGTCCGCACGGCCTTCGACGAACGCGATCAGTGTGTCGTCGTTGGTGCGGATCAGGGCCGGGATCCGGAATGAGTGGTATCGGATGCCGTTGAGCGTGTCGTCGCCGCCCCCGTCGAAGATGATCTTCTCGGAATGTGACTCGGCGGCGGCCGAGGCGACGCCCGGCAACGCGGTTGTCATGATCATGGCTGCGAGCAGCAGCCGTCCCCAGGACTTCGAAGCCTGCATGGGCCTCATCGTGGCCACCGCGGATACAAGCCAGGTACAAACGCTGGACCTGGGCATTATTGTCTGCCCATGAAGCTTCGTTGGGTATTCACCACTGTCGTCGCCTTGGCGGCGTCAGTTCTCGCGGCCGCACCGGCCCAGGCTTCGACCGTGAAGCCGTTCGTCCGGTGCGAGTTCACGCCGACGCCGGAGAACCCGTCGCCTCGGCCGGTCATGCGGCCACTGCCGTACGCGCTGACCATCGGCACGCAGAAGGTCACGTTCAAGACCAACCACGGCCCGATCGTCATCGAACTCAACCGGGCAGGCGCGGCCCCGTGCGCCGCGCACAACATGATCAGCCTGGTCGCGCAGCGCTTTTACAACAAGAGCCAGTGCTGGCGGCTGACGAACAACGCGCGGCTCGGCGTGCTGCAGTGCGGTGACCTGATCAAGGCCGAGGTGGGCGGGCCTGGCTACAAGTTCGCCGACGAGGTCACCGGCAAGGAGACCTACCCGCGCGGCACCGTCGCGATGGGCAACCAGGGGCCGGGAACCAACGGCAGCGAGTTCTTCATCGTGCACTCCTTCGCCAACATCGCGCCGAAGTACTCGGTGTTCGGCAAGGTCGTGCGCGGGATGGACGTGCTGGACCGGATCGTGGCCAACGGCATCATCGACACCGACCCGGCTGTGCCGGGCGACGGCCTGCCCGCCAAGCCGGTGAAGATCGAAAAAGCTACTGTGACAGGTTTCTAGGCAGGGCGAACACCTGCCGTTCCGCAGCGGTGACAACCTCTTCGGGCTCGGGCCACCCCCGCTCGGCGAGGAAGCCGACGACCTCGGTGACCAGAACCTCTGGCACCGAGGCACCGCTGGTCAGCCCGATCGTGGCGACCGAGTCCAACCAGGACGGATCGATCTCGCTCACCGAGTCGATCAGGTGGGCCGCGTTCGCCCCGGCCTGCAAGGCGACCTCGACCAGGCGCACCGAGTTCGACGAGTTGCGTGAGCCGACGACAAGCACGAGTTCGCATTCCGGGGCGAGGAGTTTCACCGCGACTTGGCGGTTCTGGGTGGCGTAACAGATATCGCTGCTCGGCGGGTCCGCGAGGGCACTGAACCGTTCCTTCAGCCCGTCGACCCGTTGCATCGTCTCGTCTACGCTGAGCGTTGTCTGGGACAGCCAGATCACTTTCTCCGGGTTTTCCACGGTGACTTTCCCGACGTCTTCGGCTGTGTCGACCAACTGGACCCGGTCAGGTGCCTCACCCATGGTGCCTTCGACTTCCTCGTGGCCCTCGTGGCCGACGAGCAGGATTTGATAGCCGTTCCTGGCGAACCGGATTACTTCCTGATGCACCTTGGTCACCAGCGGACAGGTCGCGTCAATCGCCGTCAGCCCTTGGCTTCGCGCGTCCTGCTTCACCTTCGGCGACACGCCGTGCGCGGAGAACACCACCACTGAACCCGCGGGAACTTCGTCGACCTCGTCGACGAAAACAACACCGCAGTCGGCGAGCGTGCGCACGACATGCTTGTTGTGCACGATTTCTTTCCGCACATAGATCGGCGGTCCGTACACCTCCAGCGCCCGTTCGACAGTGACGATCGCACGATCGACGCCCGCACAGAAACCGCGTGGCGCGGCCAGCAGAATTCGACGTCCCATGCCAGCGAACGTAAGGCTTTCGGCTAATGCCAACACAGCCGTCGTTCCGTGGCGCAGAACGGCGGGTGGACCGCTTTGCCGGGCCCTCACAGACTCAGGCGGCGTGCAATTCGATCAGGGAGGGAACATGTCGGCTACCGCGGCCGCACTACAGCCAGGCCTGGCCTGCGATCCCGCGACACTCCGGGCCCTGGGACACCCGCGGCTGCGTGCCGTCGCCGCGGGCATCAGGCAGTTCCTGATCGAGAACGTCTGCCGCAACGGCGGCCACCTCGGCCCCAACCTCGGTGTCGTCGAGCTGACGTTGGCGTTGCACCGGGTGTTCCGCTCGCCACGCGACCGGATCCTGTTCGACACGGGACATCAGGCGTACGTCCACAAGATCGTCACCGGCAGGCAGGACTTCACGTCGTTACGACTGCGCGGCGGGTTGTCCGGCTATCCCAGCCAAGCCGAGTCGGCCCACGACATCATCGAGAACTCACACGCTTCGACCGCACTGTCCTATGCGGACGGCCTTGCCAAAGCTGATGCCGTTCGGGAGATCGCCGGGCGCACTACGGTCGCGGTCGTCGGTGACGGCGCGCTGACCGGTGGGATGTGCTGGGAGGCGTTGAACAACATCGGCGGTTCCAGCAGACCCGTTGTCGTGGTACTGAACGACAACGGCCGCTCCTATGCGCCGACCAGTGGTGGTATCGCGGATCATCTGGCGGATCTGCGGGCGGGCAACGGATCCAATGTCTTCGAACAACTCGGGTTCGTCTACATCGGACCTGTCGACGGCCATGATCTACCGGAACTGGAGCATGCGCTGCGTGAGGCGCGCTCGTACCGCTCCCCCGTGGTCGTGCACTGCGTGACGGTCAAAGGAAAGGGATTCGCTCACGCCGAAGCCGACGCCAACGACCGGATGCACGCTGTCGGAACCGTCGACCCCACCACCGGACGGCCACGGTCCTCGGCCAAGCCAACGTGGACAGACGTCTTCGCGTCGGAGATCGTCGACATTGGTGCGCAACGAGATGACGTGGTCTGCCTGACCGCGTCGATGCTTCTGCCGACTGGGCTCGGTGAGTTCGCGCGCCGGTTCCCCAAGCGGATCTTCGACGTCGGGATCGCGGAACAGCACATGGTCACGTCCGCGGCCGGGCTGGCCATGGGTGGGTGTCATCCTGTGGTCGCAGTCTATTCGACGTTCCTGAACCGGGCTTTCGACCAGGTGCTGATGGACGTGGCACTGCATCGGCTGCCGGTGACCTTCGTTCTGGACCGAGCCGGTATCACTGGGCCCGACGGACCCTCGCATCATGGCGTGTGGGACATCGGTTTGATGACCGCTGTTCCCGGGCTTCGCGTTGCTGCTCCCCGCGATCCGTCTCAGCTACGCGAGTTGCTTCGTGAGGCTGTGTCGGCCGCTGGTCCGACCGTGGTCCGATTCCCCAAGGCGTCGGCCGGTGCTTCGATTGGTGCCGTCGATCGAATGGGTTGCGTCGACATTCTCCGGTCTTCGGGCAATGACATCCTTCTGGTGTCGATGGGGCCCGTTGCGCAGGCTTGTCTTGACGCGGCTGCGCTGCTGGAGGCTGAAGGTCTTGGCGTGACCGTGGTCGACCCTCGGTGGGTTGTGCCGTGCTCCCCCGCTTTGGCCGCTCTGGCCCGCGCACATCGACGGGTGTTCACCGTCGAGGACTCCAGCAGGGACGGATCGGCCGGAAGCTTGCTTGCTCAGGCCGTACCGGAGATTCCGGTGTACACGATCGGGCATCCTCGCGCCTTCATCGCGCACGCGTCACGTCAGCAAATCCTTGAGTCCCATGGGTTCACTGGTTCCGCCATCGCGGACACTGTCTTGGAGGGACGGTCATGACCACACTCGCGCCTCGTCGGCAGACCCGCCAGCTGAAGGTGGGCCCAGTGGGGGTCGGCAGCGACTTCCCCGTCTCGGTGCAGTCCATGACAACCACAGTGACCGCTGATGTCGACAGGACCTTGCAGCAGATCGCCGAGCTGACCACCGCCGGCTGCGACATCGTCCGGGTGGCGTGTCCATCGCAGGACGACGCCGACGCGTTGCCCCAGATCGCCCGGAAGTCTCAGATCCCGGTGATCGCGGACATCCATTTCCAGCCCAAGTACGTGCTGGCGGCCATCGAAGCCGGTTGTGCGGCGGTTCGCGTGAACCCGGGGAACATCAAGAAGTTCGACGACAAGGTCGGCGTGATCGCTCGTGCGGCCCGTGACCACGGCACGCCTATCCGGATCGGTGTCAACGCCGGATCCCTCGATCCGCGGCTGCTCGCGAAATACGGCCGTGTGACGCCGGAAGCTCTGGTGGAGTCGGCGTTATGGGAGGCCACGCTGTTCGCGGAGCACGACTTCCATGACGTGAAGATCTCGGTGAAGCACCACGACTGTGTGGTGATGGTCGAGGCCTACCGGCAGCTGGCCGAGCAGTGCGACTACCCGTTGCACCTGGGCGTCACCGAGGCGGGTCCGATGTTCCAAGGTACCGTGAAGTCGGCGACGGCTTTCGGCGCCTTGTTGTCGTCGGGGATCGGGGACACGATCCGGGTATCGCTGTCGGCTCCGCCGGTCGAGGAAGTCAAGGTCGGCAGCCAGATCCTGGAGTCGTTGGGGTTGCGGCCGCGCAAGCTGGAGATCGTGTCGTGTCCTTCCTGCGGCCGTGCTCAGGTCGACGTGTACCGGTTGGTCGCCGAAGTCCAGGCCGCTTTGGACGGTCTGGAAGTCCCACTTCGGGTCGCTGTCATGGGTTGTGTCGTCAACGGGCCCGGCGAGGCGCGCGAGGCCGATCTCGGTGTCGCGTCCGGCAACGGGAAGGGCCAGATCTTCGTCAAGGGGCGCGTTGTGCGGACAGTGCCCGAGCACAAGATCGCCGAGACGTTGATCGAGGAAGCCCTCCGCATTGCCGAAGCGACTTGTTGACCATCGGGTTGGCGGGCGCGTCGGTCTCACGACAAGCCCCGATGTCTAGCAGCAGTGATCGCCGCGCCAAGCTTCGCGGCCTTCCTTGACCGCGACGGCGGCGATGACCAGAGCGACCACGGGGTCGGCCCATGACCAGCCGAACAGCGAGTTGAGCACGAGCCCGAGCAACAGCACGCCGGACAGATACGTACAGATCAGAGTCTGCTTGGAGTCGGCGACCGCGCTGGCCGAGCCCAACTCCCGGCCCGCACGCCGCTGCGCCGCCGACAGTACAGGCATGACCAGCAATGACACCGCGGCGAGCACGATGCCGACCGTGGAGTGCTCAGCCACTTCCCCACTCACCAGGCTGCGCACGGACTCGAACGTGACATACGCGGCGAGCGCGAAGAACGACAGGGCGATCACCCTGAGCGCGGCACGTTCCCGCGCTTCGGGGTCGGCACCGGAGAACTGCCAGGCGACCGCGGCCGCGGAGGCCACTTCGATGACCGAGTCCAGGCCGAAGCCGATCAGGGCGGTCGAAGACGCGATCGTCCCCGCCGTGATCGCGACGACTGCCTCGATGACGTTGTAGGTGATCGTCGCGGCGACCAGCAGCCGCACCCGCCGCGACAACACCGTCCGACGTTCGACCGCGATCGAGCTTGAGCTTGAGCTCGGGTTGCAGCAGGCGTCGCTCATCGCTCGTCCAGACAAGGTTCGGCGGTGTCGACAGCCAGCACGACCTGGGCGAGCTCGTTGAGGGCTCGCTTGAGGTGCTCGTCGGCGAGCGCGTAGTGCACCTGCCGTCCCTGATAGGTCGCGACGACCAGGCCACAGCCACGCAGGCAGGCCAGGTGGTTGGACACGTTGGAGCGGGTCAGCCCAAGCTGCTCGGCGAGTTTGCCGGGGTAGCTCACGCCGTCGAGCATGGCGACGAGAATCCGGCAGCGGGTGGGATCGGCCAGCGCACGGCCCAGCCTGGCCAGCGCGTCCTCCCGCGTCTCACACT
This sequence comes from Kibdelosporangium aridum, assembly GCF_900176515.1. GTDB lineage: Bacteria > Actinomycetota > Actinomycetes > Mycobacteriales > Pseudonocardiaceae > Kibdelosporangium > Kibdelosporangium aridum. The sequence goes on along the minus strand of NZ_FWXV01000001.1, from coordinate 676,664 downwards.
TCAGCACGAAGCGAACAGTACAGCGCATGCTGACATGTTCACAAGCCAGTCACCGGCCGTTTGTACGCCGATTGTGCAAGGTGTGTGCAGGGTGAGGAGCACGATTCGCTCCGTGCCCGCACCTAAGAAATATCCGGACGAGCTGCGCACGCGCGCCGTCCGCCTGGTGTTCGACACCCGACGGGCCCGTGGCAACTCCTACGGCGTCATCGCCGAGGTCGCCACCAGGCTCGGGATCGGCGACCAGTCACTGCGCAGCTGGGTCCGGCAAGCCGAAATCCACGGCGAGCCGACCGGGACACCGATGTCGGCCGAACGCCGGATCACCGAACTGACCAGGGAGGTCCAGCAGCTTCGCCGGTCCAACGAGATACTCAAGGCGGCATCGGCTTTTTTCGCGCGGGAGCTCGACCCGCGACCGAGCAGCTGATCAAATTCGTCAACGAGCACAAGAGCACGTTCGGAGTCGAGCCGATCTGCCGAGTACTGGGGATCGCTCCGTCGACGTACTACGCGGCCGTCGCGCGGCCGCCGTCGCAACGCTCACGCCGTGACGAGGAGGTGAAACGCGAAATCCTCCGTGTCTTCTCGGAGACCTCCGCCGGGTCACGGCGAATCTGGCGCAGGCTCAACAGCGAGGGCGTCAAGGTGGCCCGTTGCACGGTCGAGCGGCTGATGCGGGAACTGAAGATCTCCGGTGGACCGCGGCCCACCACCACCGACGGCCTCAAGATCCGCCGGTGGTACGTGGACTTCCACAGCGGCGCGTTGTTCGTCGTCGACGAGACCGCACGAAAGATCGTCGCCTACGAGCGATGCGGCACCATCTCGACCGAACGGGTGCTCACCGCCTTGGAAAGCGCGCTGTTGAGCGCGGCATGGCATCACGGACACACTGTGATCACCTACAGCGAGCGCCTCGCCGCGTCTGGAGTGGACATCACGGTGGGGCCGGTCGGCGAAAGCCCGATGGCCCAGTCGATGATCCAGTGGTACAACGGGAGCTGACGTAAGAGTCCGCCGCCAGCAGGACAACACTCATACGCTCGTAAGGAGCTGTCATGACTGTGCCCGTCCGGCGGCGTCGACTCATCGCCGCACTCGCGACAATTCTGGTCTCCACCACGGCTTGCAACGGTGTGCAGGGCGGCAGCAATGCCGCCTCCTACCCCAATCGCGCCGTGCAGTTCACAGTTCCTTTTCCACCAGGCGGAAGCACCGACATAGTCGGCCGTGCGGTCGCCAAGGTCGCGGAAAAGCAATTGGGACAATCCATGCCGGTCGCCAACAAGCCCGGCGCGAACGGTGCCGTCGGCGGTAAGGAGGTGCTCGCACAACCGCCGGACGGGTACAACATCGGCCTGTTGGTCAAGTCCCTGTTCGCGATCACGCCACTCGCTGTACAGGATCCGACCGCGATCCAGCTGGACAAACTGACCATTGTGGCCACACTGACCACCGAGGACTACATCCTCGTGGTGAACGCCGAGTCGCCGTACCAGTCGCTCAAGGACCTCATCGGCGCGCCGTCGATCAGGTACGCCACATCCGGAGTCGGCACCGGAGCCCAGCTGTCCCAAGCTCTGTTGTTCAAAGCAGCCAACGTCAAGGCGACCGACGTTCCGTTCGACGGTGGCGCGCCTGCCGTGACCGCCTTGCTGGGCAAGCAAGTCGACGCGTTGTCGGGTTCGTTGTCGGAGACCATGCCGCACATCAAGGCAGGCAAGATGCGCGCTTTGGCCGTGTTCTCCGAGCAGCGCAGCAAGTTCGTCCCCGATGTGCCGACAGTCAAGGAAAGCGGCTACGACGTCGTGGTCGACCAGCGCCGGTTCGTCGTCGCGCCGGCAGGTCTGCCCGAGTCGGTGTCGGCGAAACTTTCGACCAGCTTCGCCGAAGCCCGCAAGGACGCGGCCTACGAGAAGTTCCTGAGCGACAACTACGTCGACCGCTGGGAAGTCTCCGGCGACGAGGCACGGACACACATCGCCGAAGCAGCCAGAGAGTACGCCGAACAGGTCCGCAAGTACGGTCTGACGTTCAGCTCATGACGCGGGCCGCGGCAGGCATCCCGCCGATCCTGCTCGGCCTTGTCGCACTGTGGTTCGCCACCGATCTGGACTTCGGGTCGTTGACCAATCCAGGCCCGGGGTTGTGGCCGATCGTGGTGTCCGTGGTGCTCGTCATCGCCGGGGTCGTGATCATCGTCGAGGCCAGGCAGGACACCGAAGGGCTGACGCGCGGCGCGATCACGGTCGTGATCGCCGCGGTCAGTCTGGCTGTGTACGCGTACTTGTTCGAGCTGACCGGGTTCGAGATCCCGACGATTCTGCTGCTCGCCCTGTGGTTGAAGGCGTTCGGCCGGGAAAGCTGGCTGGTCACCGGCGTTGTCTCGGTGGTCGCGACCGCGGCGGCGTATGCCCTGTTCATCCTCGGTCTGGGTGTGCCCTTGCCGCACCTGCTCGTGATCTGAAGGGGACGCCATGGACTTCGGACCGGTGCTGGCGGGGTTCTCGGTCGTGTTCGAGCCGCAGAACCTGCTGTACTGCCTTGTCGGCGTGACGCTCGGGATGCTTGTCGGCGTCCTGCCGGGGTTGGGACCGGCCGCGACGATCGCGATCCTGCTGCCGATCACGTACAACATCGAGCCAGCGGCGGCGGTGATCCTGCTCGCCGGGATCTTCTACGGCGCACAGTACGGCGGCACGATCACCTCGGTGCTGCTCCGCCTGCCGGGCGAGGCGTCCACTGTGGTCACTGTGTTCGACGGGCACGAGCTTGCGCGGCAAGGCAAAGCCGGGTCCGCGTTGGGGATCGCGGCGATCGGGTCGTTCATCGGCGGGACCGCGTCGATCATTCTGCTGACCTTCATCGCGCCCTTGGTCGCGGACTTCGCGCTGGAGTTCGGCCCGGCCGAGTACACGATGCTTGCGTTGATCGGCGTTCTGCTGGTCGCCACTCTGGTCAACGGGTCGCTGGTGAAGGGAATCGCGGCCGCGGCGGCAGGTCTGTTGCTGGCGACAGTCGGCAGCGACCCGATCGTCGCGACACCGCGGTTCGTGTTCGGCAGCGACCAGTTGGCCGACGGGATCGACTTCGTGATCGTCGCAATGGGACTGTTCGGGGTCGCCGAGATCCTCTACAACCTCGAACACCGGCTCCGGCAACAACCGTCGGTCAGCTCATTCGGGCGGGCCTTGCCGAGCAGAATCGACTGGCTCGCCTCAAGGCTGGCGATTCTGCGTGGTTCGATCGTCGGCTTCGTGCTCGGCGTGCTGCCCGGCGGCGGCGCGACCATGTCGTCCTTTGTGGCCTACGCTGTGGAAAAGCGAGCGGCCAAGGAGCCGTCGCGGTTCGGCAAAGGAGCGATCGAAGGCGTTGCCGGACCGGAAAGCGCGAACAACGCCGCGGCCACGTCGTCGTTCATCCCGTTGCTGACACTGGGAATTCCGGCGAACGCCACCATGGCCGTGCTGTTCGGTGCGTTGCTGCTGCAGGGAATCCCGCCGGGTCCGCAGCTGATCGTCGAGCACCCGGACGTCTTCTGGGGCGTGGTCAACTCGATGTATGTCGGCAACATCTTCCTGTTGCTGCTGAGCATCCCGCTGATCGGCGTGTTCGTCCGGCTGTTGAAGGTGCGGCCGGGGATCCTGGCGCCGCTGACGATCCTGATCACGATGATCGGCGTGTACAGCATCCGCAACAGCACGTTCGACATGTTCGTGGTGATCGTGCTCGGCCTGGTCGGCTACGGCATGAAGAAGCTCGGGTTCGAGCCGGGCCCGCTGGTGCTCGCGTTCGTGCTCGGCAAGCTGCTGGAAAGCTCGTTCCGCCGGTCGATGCGCCTGTTCGACGGCAACATCCTGGGGTTCCTGCAACGGCCGGTGTCCGCGACTCTGGCGGGCCTGTTCGTGCTGGCCGTCGTGGTTGTGCCGATTCTGCGCAGAGTCAGGCGTAAGCAGACCGTCTAGACGCGGTCGACGATGTGCTTCATCACGATCGTCGACGACACCCGCTGGACACCGGCCAAAGTGGCCAGTTTCTCGTCGTAGAACTGCTGGTACGCGGCGAGGTCCTTGGTCACGACCCTGAGCAGGTGGTCCGGGTCGCCGAACAAGCGCTCGGCCTGCACGATCTCCGGCAGCCGGGCGATGGCTTCTTCGAACGCGGCGACGACCGGGCGTTCGGTGGTGCTCATCGTGACGAACACAAGAGCTTCGAAGTCCTGGCCGAGCGCCGACCGGTCGATCACCGCCCGATACCCGCGGATCGCACCGGTCCGTTCCAGCTCACGCAGCCTGCGGTGGCACGGTGAGACGCTCAGCTGAACCCGGGCGGCCAGTTCGGTGATGGTCAGCCGGCCGTCCTTCTGCAGCTCGGCAATAATCTTCCGGTCCACGGCGTCCACGCGCGATATTTTACCCCTAAGTGCCGGTGTGCTGGGTAAATACAGGAACACCTTGCGCGGTGATCGTCATAGCGTTGCCGTATGGATTTCGGTGCTGTCGCGGCATTCCTGATGATCGACCTGTTGTTGGTTCTCACACCGGGCGCGGACTGGGCCTTCACCATCGCGGCCGGCATACGTGACCGGTCAGTCGTGCCCGCGGTGACCGGACTGGTGCTCGGCTACGCGGGGCACGTCGTCCTGGTGACGGCCGGTCTGGCGGCTCTGGTCGCGGCGAACCCCGAGCTGCTGAAGGTGCTCACGGCCGTCGGTGCGGCGTATCTGATCTGGACCGGCGGAAGCGTCCTGCTGAAACCCGCGCGCCCGACAATCGATCCGGTCCTGCCGTCGGCTCGACGCGTCGCATTGCGCGGGGTGGGGATCAGTGGCTTGAACCCCAAAGGGGTGTTGCTGATGGTGGCGCTGCTCCCCCAGTTCGTCCGGGCGGACGCGGCGTGGCCGATCGCGGTGCAGACCGCGACACTGGGCGTGGTGCACATGACCCTGTGCGCGGTGATCTACCTGATGGTCGGCCTGTTGGCCCGGACCGTACTGGGTGCACGGCCGCGGGCCGCCATGGTGGTCTCGCGGATCTCCGGCGTGGCGATGGTGTTGATCGGCGCTTCGCTACTGGTTGCGTAGTGGCTGTTTGCGTGGCTTGAGGCGGAGGTTCGGCAGGATCGGCGCGGGAATCCGTTCGCGGCCGTGCCCGGCGACCGTGCCGAACCGGCTCGTGTCCTCGTTCTCCCACGCCTCGCGGGCCGCCATGATCTCGTCATGGCTGCGTCCCACGAAGTTCCACCACATCACCAGGTCGTCGGGAAATGGTTCGCCGCCGAGCAGGATCACGCGTGCCGGACCGGCAAGCGTGACCTCGTCGCGGCCAGTCCCCAGGTACAGCAACGGTCCTGGCTTCAGCTCGACATCGGCCACCCGGACCGCGCCGTCGATCACCAGCAACCCGTACTCGAAGTCGGGCCGCAGCGGGACGGTGCCGACGTCGGTGACATCGATCTGGGCACCGACAAGCGGTGTGTACGTGGTCGCCCGCGATTCGACGTCCCCGAGCGCACCCATGAAGACCAGCGCGTCGATGCCCTCGCTGCGGAACTTCGGCAGCTGCGCGTGGTGCTCGAACCCAGGGTCGAGTTGTGTCGCTTCGGCGGGCAACGCGACCCACAACTGCAGGGCGTGCACGCCTTCGGTGAGCGAGACCTCCGAATGCGCCACGCCGCGGCCGCTGGGCATCAGGTTGAGCTGACCAGGACGCAGGACCACATCGCTGCCCACACTGTCGCGGTGGCGGATCTCCCCGGCCAACGGCCAGGTCACCGTCTGCAACCCGATGTGCGGGTGAGGCAGGACGATCATCTCGGCGAACCCAGGACCGAACTGGTCGAGGAAGCACCAAGCTCCGAGCGTCGGCAGGTCGCGCTGCGGCAACACCCGGTCGACCCGGACTCCCCGAACTCCGCCGAGCGGAACCTCGCGGGCCTCGAAGAACTCAGGGCTGGTCAGATTACTCATTGGGCCACTTGACGTGGTCGTCGTACTGCTCGTTCTTGCGGACGAACGAAGCGATGAACGGGCAGACCGGCACGATCACCTCGTCGCGGCGCACGACGTCGTCGAGGGCACCACTGGCCAGGACCTTGCCGAGGCCCTTGCCGGCGAAGGCGCCGTCGATCTCGGTGTGCGTGAAGACGACCTGGTCGCCTTGCTCGGTGTACGCCGCGAAGCCCGCGAGCTCGTCGTCGTAGAACACCTCGTAGCGGCTCTTGTCGTCGTTGCGGGCGACCCGCGTAGATTGGTCAGTCATCGTGTCCTTCTCGGTCGAGAACAGAAGCTTTGGTGACCATACTGACGTATGGCGGGGGCTGTGCATTCCAGGCACGAACCGCGGGACCGCTGCAGCATGGTCCCCGGTTTTCCAGATGGTCCGACCGGGCCTGCCTGAACTCGGGATCGATCCACTACGTTGTGGTAATTGTGAGGCCTGAGGACACCGAGATCACCCAGCTGGCGTTCGCGGCCCGGCGTGGGGACCGGACCGCCCTTGAGCGGTTCATCCGTGCGACGCAGCGTGACGTGTGGCGGTTCGTCGCCCACCTGGCCGATCCGAAGCTCGCCGACGACCTCGCCCAGGAGACCTACCTGCGCGCGCTCGGCAGCTTGGCCCGTTTCGAGGGGCGGTCGTCCGCGCGGACCTGGCTGCTTTCCATCGCACGCCGCGTGGTCGTCGACCAGATCAGGGCCGCGCAGGTCCGGCCGCGTCATGCGGACGTCTCCGACTGGCAGGCCGCCGCCGAGCGGGTTCAGCAGGCCGCCGGATTCGAGGAGAGCGTCGTCCTCGAGGAACTCATCCGCTCGCTCGACACCGAGCGGCGCGAGGCCTTCGTGCTCACGCAGACCCTGGGGTTGTCCTACGCCGACGCCGCCGAGGTCTGCGACTGTCCGGTCGGCACGATCCGGTCGCGGGTCGCGCGGGCCCGTGACGACCTGATCACGTCCATGAGGGACAGCGACACACCTCGGCGGCGGTTCGCCTAGTCGACGTCCAGAACGGCCTTGCCGGAGACCTGACGGCCGAACAACGCGGCCGCGGCCTCGTCGAACTCGGTCCACGAGCCACGCCAGCCGATGTCCACCTTCAGCTTGCCGTCGGCGACCAGCTTGAGCAGGTACTCGAGGTCCGAGGCGTAGTGGTTGCCCGACTGGAAGGCGACAAGGGATTTCGGGTCGGTGACCGTGGCATACGGCTGGAACACCGCGGGTTCCATCGACGTCCACCCGATGCTCTGCAGCACGCCGCCGGTCTTCAGCAGTTCCCATGACCGTACGAGGGTCGGGCCGCCGACGTTCTCCAGGACGATGTCCACCGGCTCGACGTTGTCCAGGTCGGCGACGACCTCCTTCGCGCCGAGCTCGGCGAGTCCGTCACCACGTCGCGCGAGGGCGACGACGTGCGCGCCTTCCTGCGTCGCGATCTGGATCGCATACCGCCCGACGCCGCCGGACGCCCCTGTGATCAGGACACGCTTGCCTGCCAAGTCACCAGAACGGTGCAGTGCGCGGGCCGCCGTGACTCCGGCTACCGGCAGCGTCGACGCGACTGCCAGGTCTACTGAGTCCGGCACGACCGCCAGTTCCTTCACCGATACCGCGCGCTTCTCCGCCCATGCCCCGTTCGGCCCGAAGCTCACCACTCGGGCACCGACCTCGGGCCCGGTGCCGTCGGCCGCGGCCTGGACCACCACGCCCGCGGCGTCCCAGCCTTGGACCCGGCCAGGGGCAGCACCAGCCGCCATCGCCACGTCCCCGTGATTCAGTGACGCGTTCTTCACTTCGATGATCACCTGATCGGCCGACGGGACCGGGTCAGGCGCCTCCTTCAACAGCAGCCCGAACTTGGTGTCGGGAGTCGTGACCAGGGCGCGCATCGCAGCCTCCACAGGCGAGTTGAACTGGCCGAACAGGTGCGTCAACCACAGCGCGCCCCAGCGTATTCCGATGATCTTGGTTTCACGTGGATCAGTCCCTTGTGGACTTACGTGCAGGTGATCACCGCCTGCGGGGTGTTGGACTTCTTCGCCTGCGGTGACAGGACTTCCAGCTGCGCGGTCCACGGACCGGACGACGCGTACAGCACGGTGACTTGCCCCACCCAGGTCTGTTGCGGACCCGATTGGGGGAACGACACGGCTTCGGCGTTCATCGGTGTCCCGTTGACCAGCCACCGGAACTTCAGCTCGGTCGGCCCTCGGTTCACCTTGATGATCGTCTTGAACTGCAGTGTCACCCCTTCAGTGCATTTGCCGACGTAGTTGGCCGAGCAGGTGTCGCACGCGGGCACCGGATCACACGTTTGCGCCGGATGGCACGCCGCGGCCGATGTGGCCAGAGTGATCTGCAGCGGTGGCGGCGGGGCAGACGATGTCGTACCGGTTGTCGTGCTCGTGGCTGTCGTCGGTGGCGTACTCACCGGCGTGGATGGATTGAGCGTCGGAGTGCTCGGCCGTGTCGAGGGCGCCGGTTTCCTGGTCGACGAGTTCGTGATGCTGGTCGGTGGCGCCACCGTGCTCGATGACGATGTCGGCGACTCGGTCGACGTACTGGAAGTGGTCGTCTCGACCGATTTGTCGCTGGTGTCTCGTGCCTGAGTGTCTGCTGGACTGTCCGGAATGAACAAGAACACCGCGGCCACAGCGGCGGCCGTCACTCCAGCAGAGATCATGGCCTGGGCTTTCTTTGGGATTCTCGGACGCCGAGGCATGGGAATCGCCGACGAACGCACCGAGGTGACGACTGTGGCGGCCTCGTCGCGCATGTGGTCCGGCATCGCGATGAGCGGCATGCCCAGGAACTCGGGGCGCAGGCCACGCCGCTTTTTGTCCTCGTACTGCGCTTGGCAGGGTTCGCAGGAGCCGAGGTGCCGCTTGACCATTTTGTACACCGGCGTGGTGAAGGCTTGCGTCGCCGCCCATGCGGGACGAATCTTCGCAAGCTGATCCACCAATCCGGCACATGTCTCGGGACTCCCCGCTTGGCCACGAGTGCGCGCGAGGAAAAGGCAGACGAACCGATCGATCACTTTGGTCTTCGCGGCGTGCAGCCGACGGTCGAACTTGGCCGCGGGAATGCCGCTGACCTCGATGAGCTCGTCGCGTGGCAGTCCTAATCCGTGCGCGAGCATCAGCAGGTTCAACTCGTCGGGGATGTCCACGGCGGCCTGCCGCAGCCATTTGTACATCTCCTTGCTGCGAGCGAGTTCCTCCGGCGACGGCTGCCGGGACCATTGATCGGTCATGTCGAACAGCTCCGGCTCGACGGATATCGACCGCTTGCGTTTGTTCAGGTAACGCCCGACATCATGAGTGGCGACCGTGTAGACGTACTTGTAGAACGACCTGACTCCGTACTCGAGCCGCAGAGGCTTGCGCGAGAAGGCGGCAACCACCTTCTCGATCACTTTCTCGGTGAGGTCGAAGGCCTCCTGCTCGTCCCGGACGCGGACCGAGAAGAAGTGGAAGAGCCGGGGACGCTCCGCGTCGCACAGCGCCGCGACGGCCTCCTCGGCGTACCCGTCGTCCTGCCGGAGCAGGCCGACCAGTTCGTCTCCCGCTGTCTTGCGGACATACGGGTCCCTGCTGCCTGCCCGGATCCCCAGATCCTTGATCTGCATGTCCACCCGCGTCACCGCCCGTTCACGCGGCGACGACGGAGGTCGGCCAACCACAATGGCGCACACGACCGCAACAACTCGTAAAATCAGACCGGACTGGTCCGCATAGCGTCTCCTTCACGCCGGATGCCACGACTCCCCTTCAGAGCACCGAGAACCCCGAATCTCCGCGCGAAAACCAAACAATCTTGAAAATCCGATAACCGCAGGTAAAAGCGTTATCGGCGACGTTCAATCGTCGTCACCACCAATGTGACGGTTGCTTGCAGCAACGCAATCACATTGTCGAGATCGCTGATCACGACGGCGACGATCGACAGCAGAAACCCAAGCCACACCGTCAACCACGCCGCACCGGACAGCGTTTGCACCGGCCCAAGCGTCGAACACGAACAACGACCCCCTCGCTTCGCCGACCGACGAACACGAATTCGATCCCGCACGACTCTCTCCCTTCACGCACCGGAAGAGAGTCGGCAGAGCAGCGATTCTTCATGCGATCTTGGAAATTTTTCCGGAACGCGCGGGCAATGTACCGCCCACCGCGATCCGGTACTGCGGTGGATGACACACAGACATATTCGCGATCCCGCTTTTGTGCGGAATCTTGGCGTGCATTTCACACGCACGGCGCGCTGCCCGGCGTACGCAGATCTGCGTACGTCAAGATCCGCACACGTGCGGACGTCTCAAGCCGCCTGCCCGGCGACGATTCCAGGCATGACAACGAACGTGCTGACCCCGCCGAGGCGCCCGGCACCGGCGAGGGCGAAACCGAGAAGGCTGGGCAAGGGTGCGCGCAAGGCGTGGCTGATCGTCCACATCGTCGCCGCGGGTGCGTGGATCGGGATGGACCTGGTGCTCGGTGTGCTGGTGTTCACCGCGATGTGGACGTCCGATCCGGCAACCGCCGCCGTCGCGTATCAGGCGCTTGAGCTGTTCGCCGTGTGGCCGTTGATCATCACCGGCGTCGTGTGCCTGGTCAGCGGGATCGTGCTTGGGCTGTTCAGCAAGTACGGGCTGGTCAAGTACTGGTGGGTGTTCGTGAAGCTGGTCATGAACATCGTGCTGGTGCTGCTTGTCATCTTCTCGCTGCGTACCGGTGTGCAGGAGGCTGCCGAGTTCGGCCGAGGAGTGGCCGCCATGCCGCCCGACAGCATGGCGTTCCCGCCGATCGTGTCCACCAGCGCGGTGATCTTCGCGACCGTCATCTCCGTCATCAAGCCGTGGGGACGGCTCAGGAAGGACAAGTCATGAACCCTGTCGAGACGACCAAGCTCGCCAAGAACTTCGGCGACACAAAAGCGGTCAAGAACGTCAGCCTGACCGTGCGGCCTGGTGAGGTCTACGGATTCCTCGGCCCGAACGGCGCGGGCAAGACGACGACACTGCGCATGCTGCTCGGCCTGATCCGGCCGACGTCGGGCAGTGTCCGGCTGCTCGGCAAGCCGCCAGGACCGGGCTATCTGGACAAGGTCGGCGCGCTGATCGAAGGACCGGCGTTCTACCCGTACCTGTCCGGCCGCAAGAACCTCGTTGTCCTGTCGGATCACGCGGGCGTCGCACGGTCCAGAGTGGACGAAGTGCTGGACGTTGTCGGCCTGTCCGGCCGTTCCGGTGACCGGTATTCGACGTACTCGCTGGGCATGAAGCAGCGCCTCGGCCTCGCCGCGGCGCTGCTCAAGAAGCCCGAACTGCTCATCCTCGACGAGCCGACCAACGGGCTTGACCCGGCCGGGATGGCCGACATGCGAGTCACCATCCGCGAGCTGGCGGCCAGCGGTTGCACGGTGTTGTTGTCCAGCCATCTGCTGGCCGAGGTCGAGCAGATCTGTGACCGCGTCGGTGTGATCACGCAAGGCGAACTGGTCGCCGAGACGACTGTTGCCGAACTGCGTGCAGGCGGGACGTTACGAGTGGTCGCGCATCCGCACGACCGCGCGCAAACCGTGCTCTCGGCACTGCTCGGAGACGAGCGAGTGCTGGGCGACAGCACGGCGTTCGACCTGGAGATCGAGGCCGACCAGGCCGCGAAGATCAACGCCGAACTGGTCGGCGCCGGAATCGCGGTCAGCGAGCTGCGCTGGCGTGAACCGGATCTGGAGCAGGCATTCCTTGAGCTGACAGGAGGTGCCCACGATGTTGACTGACATCAGGGCCGAGATCACCAAGCAGGTGCACCGGCCGGCGATCTGGCTGCTGCTGGGCATCGCGGTCATGCAGACACTCACTTTCGCTTACGTGATCCCGTATGCGGGCTTCACCGGGACGGCCACGGGACCGGTCAGCCGCGGGCTCGCCGCGATGTTGCCGGAGCAGTTCGTGGCCAGTGCGATCGGCGGGCTCCCGCTGTTCGTCGGCGCGCTCGCGTTGATCTTCGGCGTGCTCGTCGCGGGCAGTGAGTACGGCTGGGAGACGTGGAAAACCGTGCTCTCCCAACGGCCTTCACGCATCCGGGCCTATTCGGCGAAGCTGATCACGGTCGCGGCAGGCGTGTTCATGTTCGTCGTCGTGTTGCTGGCCTTCGCCGCGGCCGCGAGTGTCGTGGTCGCCGCGTTGGAGGACCAGCCGATGAACTGGCCGTCCGTCGTGGACATCCTGACCGGGTTCGGCGCGGGCTGGCTGGTCACGATGATGTGGGGCGCGCTCGGTGTGGTGCTGGGCATCGTGTTCCGGGGCGTCGCGATGCCGATCGGGCTCGGCCTGGTGTGGATGCTGGCCATCCAGAACCTGCTGTCCTCGATCGCGGCGCCGCTGCTCGGCTGGGTCGGCGACATGCAGAAGGGCCTGCCGGGGCCGAACGCGGGCGCACTGGTGGCGTCGCTGATCGGCTCGGGCCCGCCGGGAGTCGACCCGATCGTGGGCGGCGGCCAGGCAACCGTGGTCATCGTGGCCTACCTGCTGGCATTCTCCGTGGTGGGCGGTTGGCTGCTGCAGCGGCGAGACATCAAGTGAACCGGAGCGGGACATGAAGATCGGCGACATCGCGCTGGCGGTGGTCCTCGCGGCGGTCGCTGTGGTCTCGTCCGCGGCGCTGCACAACATGACCACCGTCGACAGGCCGATCGACCTGCTCGGATTCGCCTTGGCGGCCGGCACCGGACTGGTGCTGGCCGCCAGGCAGCGTTGGCCGGAAGCGACATTGGCCGCCAACGTCGCCGTGCTCACGACATACCTCTGGTTGACCTACCCGTACGGGCCGGTCATGTTCACGTTCTCGGTCGCCACGTACACCGTGGGCCGTCACCTGCCGCTGAACCGGGCCGCGACAGCCACCTTGATCGCGCTGGCGGTCGAAGTCACGCATTTGTTCGTGCACCCGGCCTCGGCAAGTGGCCTGTACGGGCTGATACCGGCGAGCGGCTTCGCGATCATCCCGCTGGCTGTGGGCGTGATGGTCCGGGTGAACCGGGAAGCCGCCGAACGCGCGAGGGCGGAAGCGATCAGGGAACGCGTTTCCGACGAACGTCTGCGGGTCGCCCAGGAGGTGCACGACGTCGTCGGCCACGGCCTCGCGGCGATCAAGATGCAGGCGGACATCGCGCTGCACCTGCTGGCCAAGAAGCCTGAGCAGGCCGAGATCGCGCTGAAGGCGATCAGCGAGACCAGCACCGGGGCGCTGGACGAACTGCGCGCCACGCTGACCGTGGTCCGCGGCCGCGCCCCAGTGCCCGGCCTGAACCTGTTGCCCGAGTTGACCGACCGGATGAGTCACGCCGGCGTGGAAGTCCGGCTCAATGTCGTTGGTACGCAACGCGCTTTGCCCGCAGCGGTAGATCTTGCCGGTTACCGGATCGTGCAGGAGTCGCTGACGAACGTGCTCAAGCACAGCCCGGTCAAGCGGGCCACGGTCAAGGTCAGCTACTCGGACGACGCCGTCGACATCGCCGTGTCCAACCCTGCCAACGGAGTGTCGGCGGGTGACGGGTTCGGCATCCCGGGGATGCGTGAGAGAGTCACCGCGTTGGGCGGGCAGTTCAGCGCCGGGCCCACCGCCGACGGCCTGTTCGAGGTGCGGGCGGCGATACCTGCGAAGGGGGACGCATGATCCGGGTGTTGATCGTCGACGACCAGGACCTGATCCGGGTCGGTCTGCGCACACTCGTGGAGAACGAGGACGGTCTTGCCTTCGCCGGTGAGGCGGCCGACGGTCTGGCGGCAGTGGCCGCGGCTTCGCAAACCAAGCCAGACGTCGTGCTGATGGACATCCGGATGCCGGGCATCGACGGTATCGAGGCCACCCGGCGGATCGTGGCGACTCCCGAACTGGCCGACACCAAGATCATCGTGCTGACCACGTTCGAGCTCGACGAGTACGTCTTCGACGCTTTGCGGTACGGCGCAAGCGGGTTCCTGCTCAAGGACACCAAACCGGACGAGCTCGTCTCGGCGATCAAGCTCGTCGCGGGCGGCGGTGCGTTGCTGTCGCCTTCGGTGACTCGCCGCGTGATCAGTGAGTTCGCTTCCGGCCCGTCGCGCACGGTCAAACCGCACCCGCAGCTGGGCACGCTGACCCAACGCGAACTGGAAATCGTCGGGCTGGTCGGCGAAGGCCTGACCAACGACGAGATCGCCGAGCGTCTCGTCGTCAGCCCTGCCACCGCCCGTACCCACGTCAGCCGCGCCATGATCAAGCTCGGCGCCCGTGACCGCGCGCAGCTCGTGGTCTTCGCATACCAGTCGGGTCTTACTTGAGCCCGGCGAAGAACTCACGGATGTCGGCCACCAGCAGCTCAGGCTCTTCGACAGCCGCGAAGTGCCCGCCGCGGTCCACGTCCGTCCACCGGACGATCGTGTGCTCGGGTTCGAGGTACCGCCGGACACCGGCGTCATGCGCGAAGACGATCATCGCGGTCGGCACGCCGGAGTTCTGCGCGACCGCGCCCCACGAGGCGTCCTGTGCGTAGCCGACATAACCCGCCGATCCAGCCGTCCCGGTGAGCCAGTAGATCATCACGTTGGTCAGCAGCCAGTCCCGGTCGATGATCTTGTCGGGGTCGGCTTCGCGGGGGTGGGTCCACTCGCGGAACTTGTCCATGATCCAGGCCAGCTGGCCGACCGGGGAATCGACCAGGCCGTACGCCAGCGTTTGCGGGCGCGTGGACTGGATCGCGATGTAGCCGAACTCCTCGCCGTGGAACGCCTGGATCCGGTTCAGCCGGTCCTGCTCCAGCGCGGTCAGCGACGCCCATTCGTCCTCGGGGATCGGGAACTGCGGGATCGCCATGGGACCGTTGAGGTGCACGCCGATCACGCGGTCGGGCGCCACACGGGCGACCTCAGGACTGACCGCCGCGCCGATGTCGCCACCCTGCACGCCGAACTTCTCGTAGCCGAGGCGGTCCATCAACGTCGCCCACGCCCATGCGATCCGGGTGGTGTCCCAACCGGAGTCGTTCGTGGGGCCCGAGAAGCCAAAGCCCGGCAACGCGGGGATGACCAGGTGGAACTGGTCGGTCAGCAGCGGGATCACGGTGAGGAACTCCGCGACCGAGCCGGGCCAGCCATGCGTGAGCAACAACGGCGTCGCGTTCTCGTTCTGGGAGCGAACGTGCATGAAGTAGATCCGCTGTCCGTCGATGGTGGTCGTGAACTGCGGGTATGCGTTCAGCTTGGCTTCGGCGTCCCGCCAGGAGTACTCGGTGCGCCAGTAGTCGACCATCTCGCGCAGCCAGCTCACAGGCACGCCGGTGTCCCAGCCGTCGCCGGGTAACGCGGCAGGCCAGATGGTGGCGTCCAGCCGGGTGCGCAGGTCGTCCAGTCGCTTCTGCGGGATGTCGATGCGGAACTCGGTGATCTCTTCACTCATGAGAACCACACTATGATCCACTTAGGGCGAGACATGTCCTAAGCTACGAACGTGCGGCTATTTCAGTTGTTGTCCCTACTTCAGACATCGCGCGACTGGAGTGGAACGGACCTCGCCTCCCGGCTCGAAGTGGACATCCGGACCGTACGCCGGGACATCGAGCGCTTGCGCGACCTTGGATATCCGGTCGTGGCCGCCCAAGGCCGAGCCGGATACCGCCTGGGCGCCGGTGCGAAACTGCCGCCGCTGCTGCTGGACGACGAAGAGGCCATCGCCGTCGCGATTGGACTGCGTACCGCGGCGAGCGGCACGATCGCGGGCATCGAGGAGAGCTCGCTGCGTGCTTTGGCCAAGCTCGAACAGGTGTTGCCGTCACGCCTTCGACATCGCGTGCAGTTGGTGCACTCGGTCACCGAGACGTTGCCGTCCCACGGTCCGACCGTGGATCCGGACACGTTGACCGCGATCGCGACGGCGTGCCGCGACCACGAGATCCTGCGGTTCGACTACTCGTCCCACGACGGCACCGCTTCGGTGCGGAAGACCGAGCCGCACCGGGTCGTCCACACCGGACGCCGGTGGTACCTGGTCGGCTGGGATGTCGATCGCGGCGACTGGCGGACCTACCGAGTCGACCGGATCCAGCCGCGCATCCCG
Source organism: Kibdelosporangium aridum (assembly GCF_900176515.1). Classification (GTDB taxonomy): domain Bacteria; phylum Actinomycetota; class Actinomycetes; order Mycobacteriales; family Pseudonocardiaceae; genus Kibdelosporangium; species Kibdelosporangium aridum. The sequence continues at coordinate 660,572 of NZ_FWXV01000001.1, read as the reverse complement.
ACCGGCCCCCGGTTCACGCCAAGGGAAGTCCCCGAACTGGCCGGATACGTGTCACGTGGTGTGTCCACATCGGCCTACCGCTACCACGCCAAGATCACCCTAGGCGTGTCTGCTTCGGTTGCAGCACAACGAGTTCCCCCGACCACGGGCGTGATCGAGGCCCTGGATGACGACACTTGCCTGCTGCACACCGGGTCCAACTCCCTCGACGAGATCATCGTCTACGTCGGACTGTTCGACTTCCCGTTCACGATCGAGGAACCACCGGAGCTGATCGCCCGGGCGCGCGAACTCGCGGACCGGTTCGCTCAGGCCAGCGCTTCACGGTAGGTGTTCACCGAGTCGGCCAGCCTGTTCAGGTCCGCCCGCATCTGGGCAAGGCCCGCGTCGTCGAGACCCATGGCCTCGCCGATGACGCCTGGGATCCGCTCGGCCCGCTTACGGAGAGCGGCACCCTCCGGCGTCAGGCTGATCCCGACCGAACGCTCATCTTTTGCTTGACGGGTGCGTTTGACGTATCCGGCGTATTCGAGGCGCTTGAGCAGGGGCGAGAGGGTGCCGGAGTCGAGGTTGAGCTCGGCGCCGAGCTCCTTGACCAGCCGATGGTCCCGCTCCCACAGCGCGAGCATGACGAGGTACTGCGGGTAGGTCAGATCCATCTCTTCGAGCAGGACGCGGTAGAGCGCAGTCACCGCCCGGGACGCGGAGTAGAGCCCGAAACACACCTGGTCATCGAGACGCAACGACATCCCACCATAATGCCGCGCAACTTTGCCGCGCGCAAATTCATGCCAGGCAACTAGGTAGCGCACAACTCAATGCCACACGTCCAAGCAGGGAGCGACCCAAGCCCGCCCAACCCATCACCACACCACTCACCACTACGCCACTCATCACTGGCCCCTCATCACAACGCCACCCACCCCTGCCCCCGCCTCCACGGCCACCCACCTCCATACGCTGAACGCCACACGTTCTACAACCCCCGCCTCGGTGCGGCACTCACCTCCGCACCATCCAAAGCACAGTCCGGCCTGCCCATCTACCGAAGACAACTCGATCCATCCCAACCCGATGGCACACTCCAGCCTCACCCAACCAGCCCCACGCCACTCCCTCCCCCAACCCAACCCCCACGCCACCCACATCCCGTCCGACCCGATCCAGCGCAAGCCGGTGTTGGCCACCGCTTGGTCCGTGCTCACTGTCCAGCGGCCGAGCCATCCGTGCTCGTCCCGGAAACCTCCGGCAGCAAAATCCCCTGTCGGGTAATCCCGTGGCGTGCAACCATCTGCCGCACAACTCAAGTGGCCTTCATCTCATTGTCCACGAATCAGTTGTGCACAACTTAGTTGTGGACTAACTTTCGTGTCATCAGCTCAACCCCCCGAGATGGCTCGGACCTGAGTCACCTCGAACCCGAGGAGGAAGCAATGACCGCCAACCCGCGCAACCTGGTTCTCGAGCCGGCCGCCCAGGCGTTCGTCGAGGCAACCGCTGAGCCGCCGTACCTCTTCGAGCTGCCGCCTGCCGAGGGGCGGGCCGCCGTCGACGGTGTTCAGGACGGTCCGGTGGACATGCCGCCTGCCGACATCGAGACTTTGCACGACGTTCCCGGCGTTCCCGAGGTTCGGATCGTGCGGCCGCAAGGCGTGACCGGCCCGCTTCCGGTGATCGTGTACATCCATGGCGCCGGGTGGGTTTTCGGCAACTTCCACACCCACGAGCGTTTGGTTCGCGAACTCGCTGCCGGCACCGGCGCCGCCGTGGTCTTCCCCGAGTACGACCGGTCACCGGAGGTGCGCTACCCGGTCGCGATCGAGCAGAACTACGCGGCCGCGAAATGGGTTGCCGAGCACGGCGCCGAGAAGAACTTGGACACCACTCGGATCGCGATCGCCGGCGACTCGGTCGGCGGGAACATGACCGCCGCGTTGACCTTGATGGCCAAGCAGCGCGGGGACGTGACCTTCAAGCAGCAGGTGCTGTTCTACCCGGTCACCGACGCCAACTTCGACACCGGCTCGTACACCGAGTTCGCCGAGGGTTACTTCCTGCGCCGCGACGGCATGCAGTGGTTCTGGGACCAGTACACGACCGACCCGGCACAGCGCGCGGAGATCACCGCGTCGCCGCTGCGCGCCACGCTGGAGCAGCTCGCCGACCTGCCGCCCGCGCTGGTGATCACGGGTGAGGCCGACGTGCTGCGTGACGAGGGCGAGGCCTACGCGGCCAAGCTGCGTGAGGCGGGCGTGCCGGTGACCGCGGTCCGGTACCAGGGCATCGTCCACGACTTCGTGATGGTCAACGCCCTGCGCGAGACCCACGCTGCCGAAGCAGCGATCAACCAGGCGATCGCCGTCCTGCGCAAGGCGCTGAGCTGATTACCTTGGACTGAGTATCTCGGCGACGAACTCGTTGCGGAATTTGCCCGCCGGGTCCAGTCGCCGAGCCAGATCGTCGAAGTCCTGCAGCCGCTCGTAGCGCGACTGCAGGACTTCCGGTGCGATGTCGAAGATCTTCGCCCAGTGCGGCCGTGCGTCGAATTCCGCCAGTCGTTCGCTCACCATGGAGATCACCGGCATGACCACGGTGCCGTCCGCGATCCACGTGAAGTGGATGCTGACCGTGTCGCGCTGGTAGTACGGGCTCAGCCAGAGCTGATCCGCTTTGATGGCACGGATTTCGCTGATCTGCAGCACCGGGTGGATGTGCTCGCGGATCTCGTTGATCGCCTGTAGGGCAGCCACGGCGTCGTTGCGCGCGACCATGAACTCGGTCTGCAGCTCCTCGCCCGCACTCGGCGTGAACTCCGGGCGGAAGTGCGGCAGACGTTCGAAGAAGCGTCCCGGAACCCCCAGCTGTTGCGTGCAATTCTCTGTCGCCATACCAGGAATCGGGTGGCGTGGGCCATCGGCTGGCGTCGTGCCGTCGGGGATGAACTCCGGGTCTTGCGTACGCTGCTTCACCCAGACCTGGTTGATCGTGTCGCCTGACCAGTCGGTGAACAAGCTGACGCTGTAGGCGCCGTCGAGCACGCCCAGGATGTCCGCGGCAAGCGGGAGTCCCTCGTGGACGTACTGCCGGATTTCGAAGGCGGGCACCAGATCCAAAGTCACGCTGGTGACAACGCCGAGCGCACCAAGGTTGACCACGGCGCCATCGAAGTCGTCATCACCGCGGTTGAGGGTGACGCTCGAACCGTCGGCGGTGACGATCTCCAATCCGGCAACGGAAGTGGACAGACTTCCGTTGCCGGATCCCGATCCGTGTGTCGCGGTGGCGATCGCACCGGCGACCGAGATGTGCGGCAGCGAGGCGAGGTTGGGCAGCGCGAACCCCTTTTTGTCCAAGTCTTCGACGAACTGCGAGTACCGCAGGTCGGCCGAGACCTTGACGCTGGGAGCGCCGGTGTCGAACTCGACGAATTTCGGCATCCGCGCCAGTGAGACGAGCTCACCCCCAGTGTTCGCGAGCTCGTTGAACGAATGCCTCGTACCCAATGCCCTGATCTGCCGTGATTTCGCGATCGTCGACCGCAGATCGGCAAGGGTGGCCGGGTGATGGATCTCGGTAGCGCGGTACGTGACGTTGCCTGCCCAGTTCTTCTCCACCCGGCCAGTCTGTCATCAGTATTCGTCGCGGTACTTCATCTCCGGGCTGCCTGCCTGCACACCGAGGCCCATTGACCTGCCCTTCGGCTCTTCCCAATCTTCCTGACGGCCCAGTGCGGTGATGTCGAGGATGGCCGTGGTGCTCGTGAGCAGCTCGACGCCGCGGCCGTACGAGGAGTACGTGTGGAAAACCCGGTCGCCGTCTCGCAGGAACGTGCTCATCCCTGGCAGCTCGAACGGCTGGTCGCCCTGGACGTAGTAGCCCGTACCGCTGTTGATGTGCTCTTGCTTCGACCGGTAGTTGTAGACGATCGGTTTGACCGACTCGTCGTGCGTGACGTTGAAGTCGTAGTTGAAATCGCTGCCGTAGGAGGAGTACCAGGGCACGTTCCAGCCCATCCGTGCCTTGAACTTGGTGATCTTGTCGATCGGCGCGCGGGAGATGGCGGCGAATGTCGTGCCACGGACGTTCAGGTGCGTGAGGTGCCCGATGTCGTCGAGGAAACTCGAGCAGCTCTTGCAGCCCGCGTCCCACGCCGGGTCGAACATGAAGTGGTAGACGACCAGCTGAGGCCGTCCTTCGAAGATGTCGAGCAGGCTGGCCTTGCCGTCGGGGCCTTCGAACACGTAGTCCTTGTCGATCTCGACCATCGGCAGCCTGCGGCGGTCGGCGTTCAGCTCGTCCCGTGCCTTGGTCGCCGCCTTCTCCTTGACCAGCAACTCCTGCCGGGCGGCCAGCCACTCGTCCCGGGACACGACCTGAGGAAGACTCATGTTTTGCTCCTTTCTCGTCCGTGTAGACCCTCGCCGCGCGCAAAACTCATCGCCTCCCCATAAAGATTTTCTCTGGGCTTTAGCCGTTGTCGGCGAATGACGGTGATTCGTAGAGTGGCGAAACCCTGCACCCCTCAACGATGAGGAAAGTCCACATGGGACTCACACGTCGATCCTTCCTTGCCTTGACAGGCACATCCCTGCTGATAACGCCCAGACCTGCACTGGCGGCGAGCCCACCGGGAGACGTGGTCGGCAAGATCACCGTCGGCTACCAAGGCTGGTTCGCCTGCGCCGGTGACGGCGCGCCGATCAACGGCTGGTGGCACTGGAGCCACAACTGGGGACAACCGCCATCGCTGAGCAACAATGTCATCAAGGCGTGGCCAGACATGCGCGAATACACCCGCACGTACCAGACGGCCTACCCGGCATTGAACAACGGTCAGCCCGCCACGCTGTTCTCGTCCTACGATCAGAGCACAGTGGACATCCACTTCCGATGGATGCAGCAGTACGGCTGCGACACCGCGGCATTACAGAGGTTCAACCCCGTCGGCGGCGAAGGCCCAACCCGTGATGCCATGGCCACCAAGGTGCGAACGGCCGCCGAAGCGACCGGCCGCAAGTTCTACATCATGTACGACGTCACCAACTGGACGGACATGCAGTCCCAGATCAAGACGGACTGGTCGTCGAAGATGTCCGCGTTGACGTCGTCAAGCGCCTACGCCCGCCAGAACGGCAAACCGGTCGTCGGCATCTGGGGCTTCGGCTTCAACGACAGCGGCCGCCCATGGGGACCGGGGCCGTGCCTTGACGTGATCAACTGGTTCAAAGGCCAGAACTGCTATGTCATGGGCGGCGTGCCGACGTGGTGGCGAACCGGCACAGGCGATTCCCGGCCGGGCTTCCTTGACGTCTATCGCGCGTTCAACATGATCTCGCCGTGGATGGTCGGGCGTATCGGAAACATGGGCGACTCGGACCGCCTGTACAACGAAGTGACAGTGCCTGACCAGAACTACTGCAATGCCAACGGCATCGACTACCAGCCATGCGTTCTGCCCGGTGATGTCGCCGAACGCCAACGCGCCCACGGAGACCTGATGTGGCGGCAGTTCTACAACGTGGTTCGCGCGGGCGCCCAAGGCATCTACATCTCGATGTTCGACGAGTACAACGAAGGCAACCAGATCGCGAAGACCGCGGAGAACGCCTCGATGGTCCCGTCCGGCTCGGGCCTGTGGGCTCTGGATGAGGACGGCACGCCGTGCTCTTCGGACTACTACCTGCGGCTTACCGCGGACGGCGGCCGGATGTTGAAGGGACAGTTGGGTTTGACGCCGACGCGGCCGACCCGCCCCGTCCTCTGACGACCAGCGCCCCGAACAGCATGTGATCGAGGTACTGCGGAATGCGCGGCAAATCCCTGATCGCGGGATAGCGCCGGCCGATGATCTCCAGGTCGAGGATGGCGATCATCAGGCCGGCCACCGCACCGCCGATCGGCCCAAGTCCGCGCCTCGGATCCGTGACACCGCCAGCAAACCCCAGCCCGCGCTTCGGGTCCGCCGCACCGCCAGCCACGCCCGATCGACGCACCCGAGCCGTCCCTCCCGCAACCACCCCGAACCGACGCCGTTGACCGGACATGCCAGCGCGTCCCCGGTCCACGGCGTCGATCACGGCGGCCCAGAACACAGATATCCCCAGGTGAACGGCTGCGCCAGCCAGAATTGTCAGACCCTCCTGATAACGTGAAATCAAGGGATTCCCCCGGGCGGATTTCTCTCGCGATGGAGCATGGCCCGATGGATCCGCGGTCGATTCGCTAGGCCCTCGTGAACCAGGCGATCTGCGGGAACCCGAAACTGTCGGACCCCACTGATAACGTGAAAACAAGGGGTTCCCCCGGGGGAATTCCTGGTGCGGTGGAGGGTGCGCGGGGGCGTTTTTCCTGCTTGGCAGGAGTGTTGCGGCGGCGCGGGTTGCTGCCAGGGGGTCGCGGCCGGTCAGCAGTGCGTGCAGGGTGGATGGCGCGCCGCTCAGCGCGGCGGCGATGAAGACGCGGGATGGCCATCGCACATGTCCAAGCATCGCATGACTACGCCCCAGGATGATCTCGTCTTGTTGGCTGGAGTGTCTGCGGGATCAAAGCTGTGGGTCGCCAACGGCAGTAGGATCGCAATCAGCGCAGACGCGTTGTCACTCAAGTGCTGCACAGTGGCTAATGGGGGAATTGATGAAGCTGCATGAAGGCTGGGATGAACACGCCCAGGATTGGATCAAGTGGTCTCGCGCGCCAGGCCACGATTCGTACTGGCAATACCATCGAGCAGCGTTTTTGCCTCTCGTTCCGCCGCCGGGCAAGCTGACCGTCGACGTCGGTTGCGGTGAGGGGCGCGTCACCCGTGACCTGCAAGAACTCGGTCATCGAGTGGTGGGAGTGGACCGTTCTCTGACGATGGCTCGGGCGGCGGGCGAGCAGTCGCACGCCGTCGTGGCTGACGCGACGGCGCTTCCCTTCGCTACCGGTAGCGCCGATTGCGTGGTCGCGTTCATGAGCTTGCACGACATCGATCCGATGCGGGAAACCGTTCGGGAGATCGCCCGGGTTCTGGCTCCCGGCGGGCATTTGGTGCTGGCGATCGTGCACCCGATCAACACGGCGGGTGGGTTCGTCGAAGGGGACGAAGTGGACCGGCCGTACGTTATCGAAAAGCCCTACTACGAGCATCGGCAAGAGGTCTTCGTCATCGACAAGGACGGCCTCACCATGACGTTCCACAACGCACATCGGCCGCTGCAGGAGTACACCGAAGCGCTGACGGACGCCGGATTCGCCATCACAAGGTTGCGTGAGCCGACCAACCCGGACCCCACGACCGCGTGGAACCGCATGCCGTTGTTCCTCAACATGGTTGCAAGGCGCTGACGTCACGTGCACTTCATCGCGAGGTTGACCGAAGCCTCGGACAAGCACGCGGCGGACCCGAATTCGCGGTGCCACGGCGCGCCCCGGATTCCCGGTGTTATCTGGGAATCCGGGGCGTCGGCGGATCAGCCGCTCATCGCTTCCAGAAGGACTTTCGCTTACCTCCCAGCGACTCCAGGGTTGTGATGGTGCTGTTCCAGCGGTTGGCGATGTCCGCGTCGGACGTCACTGGGGTTTCGAGGGTGGTGGCGAGGGCCGCGAGGGTAGCGATGGAGTTGGCTGGTTCGTTCGCTGCTTGCCAGGCTGGGACGCGGATGCGGATCGCTGAGGCAAGGGTGGCCAGCAGACCAGCTTTGGTCGCGGTCGGCTCGTTCCCCGCTGCGCGGAGAGCCTTCAGTTGCTCGGCGACGAAGTCGGCCAAGGTTGTGGGCGTGGGACCAACGGGATCCTCGAACGACTGGGCGCCGCCGCGGCCGCGCTTGCGGGCGGGTGGGGGTGCGCCGAAGAAGCCACCCGGTGCGCCTCCTGGGGCTGCACCTTGGTTTGTGTCGGCGCTGCCGTAGCCGGAAGTTGGGGTCAGGCCTGGACGGCCGCTCAGGTTGACGGCGCCACCTGGTGCGGCGGGAGGCCCACCCTGGTAACCGTCAAAGGCGGGGCTTTGTGGAGCGAACGCGGCTGCCGCGTACGCCCTCGGTGCCGCTGCCATGGGTGCACCGGCTGCTGGGACGGGGGCGTGCATTTCCCAGCCACTTGGCAGGTCGACGGGTTGGGTGACCTTGTGGGTCTTGCCGCCCTCGTTCACCACTCGCTGGTCGACCGCGACGAACGCCGTGAAGCGGGAGAGCACTCCGAACTTCAGTGATGTGTCGATGATCTGGGTTTCCAGCGGTGTTTGGTCGCCGAAGCCGGCTACGTACTGGTCTTCAAGGTCACGGATCCGTGCCCTGGCCCAGAGCGCCCCGAGGCTTGGGTTGTCGCTCGGAGTCGCGGTGACTTCGGCGGTCCAGTTGTCGGCGCTGGTGACAGTGACCGATCCGGTAGGTGTGCCGGTGAAGCGGCCGGTGACCACCACTGGGACGCCCTCGAACAGGTCGGGAATCGGGCTCGGTGCGACCGAGTCCTCCTCCACCGCAAGCCCCGACGAAGAGAGGCTCAGGCCAACCGCCACGGGTGCGCCGATGCGTCGGTGGATGTTCTGCATCGCGTCGTCCAGCCGGTCCTCCGACTCCACCAGCTCGTACCGGCCGGACGACCCGGCCAGGCGCTGCAGGAACGCCTCGTTGACCGCACGGTCGATGCCGACGGTGTGCACGCGGACGCCCGACAACGCCTGCGACAGTTCGCGCAGTAACTGGTCTTCATTGCCGATTTGGCCGTCAGTCACCAGGACCAGTACTCGGTCACGGTCTGGCGACTCGCTCAGCAGCGATGTGGCGCGGCGCAGCGGCAGCAGCATCTCGGTGCCGCCGCGAGCATCCAAGCCGGACAGGAACTCCACGGCACCGAAGCGGTTGCGGTCATTGGCTTCCGCGAACGACGACGACAACGTCGGCGGCGTGACGACCTCGTGGTCGAACGCCAGCACAGCGAATCTGTCGGCCGAGCCGAGGGTGTCCACGATCCGTGCGGCCGCTCGCCGGGCTGCGACCATCTTCCAGCCGCCCATTGAGCCCGAGCGGTCCAGGACCAACACGACATCTCGAGGACGCCCGAGGGCATTGGTCGACGGCGGCAGAACGGTCAACGCGAAGGTGCCGCCAGAGTCGTCCTCTGGCACGACGGCAAGCGACGTGCTGATCGCGTCGGCGCCGTAGCGGAGGCGCAGGATGAAGTCACGGTCGGCGCGCTCCCCCGGATCGAGCCGGACCTGGGTCCCCCGTGGCGCGTCCGAAGTGGCCAGCGCGTGCAGACTGGATGAAATTCCCTGCAGCGGCAAGGAACCCGGGTCGATGTCGACGACCACCGACAGCTGGACCGGATTCGGGAACCCGGGCAGGAGCACCGGCGGGCTGATCCGGGACGCGTCCGGGACGGCGTCCGTGTCACGGGCGACACCGTCGCCGACCTGCTCGCCAGCCAATGCCGCGCCAGGGATGTAGCGCGGCGCGACGACCAACGGGAACCGGAAGGTCGCCTCGTTGTCCTCATAGGACAGATGACTCGCCAGGGTGAGGTGCACGCTGACGCGCTCGCCGGGCATGATGTTGCCGACGCGCATGGTGAAGACGCCGGGCCGTTCCTCTTCGGCGATCGACGCGCGTTTCCCCTCCGCGATGGCCTGGTCGTAGCTCTCTCGAGCGGCGCCGCGTTCCTTGAGCACGCCCTCAACCACTCGCCCGTCGGCCTCCATGCGCAGCGCGGTGACCGCGGCACGTGGCGGTAACGGGAAGATGTATGTGGCTTCGAGCGGTTCCTCGTACGGATTGTGGAAGCCTTGGGTGACTTCGATGCTGGTCGCCAGGCCGGTGATTGCCGCGCGGACGTCGATCAACTCCAGCGGCAGATTGCCGCGCGACGTGTGCAGGCAGCCCAGCCCGTCGTCCTCCGTCGGCCGACCAGGTGCCTCAGTGTCGATCAGGTCGACGTGCGTGCTCATGCTTCTTCCCCTCCAGTGGTCGGCGCCAGGCCGAGCCGGCCGAGCACTTCGAGCAACGGTGCGGCGGCTGCCTCGATGGCCGCGAGTTCGTCCGCGTTCGGCGCACGATCCGCAGCATCCAGTACGACCGTGACACTGTCAGCCAGACGGACTCCATGGATCGCCTTCGTTACAGTGTCGCCGCTTCTTGCAGTGTCGTTGCGGGCCTCAACTGCATCGGTAGGCACCGTAGGACGGTCGTGCGCGTGCCCTTTCCAGAACTGCGCGGACGTCCCGATCTCGACCTGCGGTCGCACGATGTCCACGTGCGCCACACCGGCCAGCTCCGCCAGCCGTTCGTCGGTCGCCCCGAGCAGCAACTCCTGGATCTTCGCCAGCGTGTTGCCCGTGGCCTGCAGTTTCTTGACCGCGACGATTTGTAAAAGCTGACGGCGCCCGTACAGCACCGTCCGCCCACGTGTCGCCGCCGGTCGGTCAACCAGACCGATCGTGGTGTACCACCGGATCGTTCGACGGTCGGGCAACTCCCGGACCCGGCCGTTGCTCTGGCCGTTGTAGTCCTCGGCCAGCAGCTCGGCAACCCGATCCGGGAGCTGTTCGATCGTCCACAGCTCGCTCACACTGCAATACTGTCACTCTTTACTGACACTGTCAATGTTGCAGTGTCAGTAATCCACAGGAGCGGAAGGGGTCAGGTCGCCGGCGTCGCGTCGAGGTCCTGTGACAGCAGCTCGGCCAACTCCTCCAGCGCCGCCTCGGCACCGTCGCCTTCCGCGGACAGTTCGACTTCTTCCTCGAACTTCACGCCCAGTGCCATCACGGCCAGAATGCTCGACGCCACAACGCCTTTCTCGCCGGGCCTGCCGATCAGCACCGGCACCGGCTGACGGGCGGCGGCTTGGGCGAACAGGCCCGCGGGACGAGCGTGCAGCCCCACAGTGGACGCGATCTTCACTCGCTTGGTCGCCATGGTTCTCCTCCGTCGCAGAGAAGCTCACGGTAACCACGGCCGATGTGGTTGAGCAAGGGTTTCATGTTGATTTAGTTTGTTTTACGTGGTTCAAACTTGGACTACGCGGGGTCCCACGGCAGAGATCTCATCGGCAACGGCGTCGTCGATCCCGGTATCGGTGATAAAGGTGTCGATGTCGCCGAGATCGGCGAAGCGCGAGAAGTGGTCGTTGCCGACCTTCGTGTGGTCGGCCAGCAGTACACATCGACGTCCGCTCGCGATCGCGGCCTTCTTGACCATCGCCTCCGCGGGATCCGGCGTGGTCAGGCCCCGGTCGACCGAAACCCCGTTCGTGGCGATGAACACGACCTCGACGAACGTGTCCCGAAGCGCCTGCAAAGCCCAAGCGTCCACAGAAGCCAAGGTCCGGCTGCGCAACCGGCCACCGACAAGCATCACTGTCACATTCGGACGCGTGATCAATGACAGTGCGATGTTCACCGAATGCGTGACCACGGTCAACTCACGGTCCACAGGCAACGCATCAGCCATCCGCGCGGTCGTCGTGCCTGCGTCCAGGAGAATCGTCCCGGACTCCGGCAACTCGGCCAGAGCGGCCTTGGCGATCCGGTCCTTCTCCTCGGTCATCACGGTCTCGCGTACCGACAACGCGGGCTCGAAGCCGAGCCGCTCCACCGGTATCGCGCCGCCGTGCACGCGGCGCAGCACACCGTGCCGTTCCAAGACGGTCAGGTCACGACGGATCGTCTCGGTGGTGACGTCGAACTCCTCAGCCAGCGCGGCGACGTCGACGCGTCCCTTCGCCCTGGCCCTCTCGAGGATCACTTGCTGCCGTTCCTCCGCGTACATGGTGTGACTTTATGTTGATTTATGCGCGCCAGCAACACCTAGGTCTTGCAAACCCACATGAACACATGCACAATCACTTAAATCCACGTTGGGTGTGCGTTGAACCACATGGGAGGTGGCAACGAGCGTGATCGTCACGGTGACGGCGAACCCGAGCATCGACCGGACGGTCGAGGTGGGCGCGCTCGTGCGAGGCGGACTGCACCGGGCCACCGGTGTGCACGTCCAGCCGGGCGGCAAGGGGATCAACGTCGCCAGGGCGTTGGTGTGCAACGGGATCAAGGCCCGCGCGGTCGTTCCAGCGGGCGGTGCCGAAGGCGAGCAGCTGATCAGCCTGCTCAGCGACTACAGCATCGACGTCGTACGGGTGCCCACGCTGGGCCCGGTACGGATGAACGTCAGCGTGATCGAGCCGGACGCGACCGTGACCAAGCTGAACGAGCCAGGCGCACGGCTGAGCGAAGACGAGACCGCGGCACTGGCCGACGCGATCATCAACGCCTCCCACAAGGCGTCCAACGTCGTACTGGCAGGCAGTCTCCCGCCAGGCGTGCGTGACGACTTCTACGCCGGACTGATCACCCGCCTTGCCGACGAGGACATCCCGGTCGTCGTCGACACCAGCGGCCCGGCCCTGCGCGCAGCCCTCGCGTCAGGCCCAACGTTGATCAAGCCGAACCGCCACGAGCTCGAAGAGGCCGTCGACCGTCCGTTGTCGACGTTCGGCGACGTCATCGAGGCCGCGCAAGAACTGCGGTCCCTTGGCGCGCAAGCAGTTTTGGCCAGTCTTGGCCAAGACGGAGCCGTGCTTGTCGACGGTACGGGAACATGGCACGCCGAAGCGCCGGTCGTGCTCGCCCGAAGCTCGGTGGGGGCCGGTGACGCGATGCTCGCCGGTTTCCTCGCCGGAGGAGGAAAGGGACGCCAGGCACTGGTGTCCGCAGTGGCGTGGGGCGCGGCAGCGGTGTCGCTGCCGGGCAGCACCATGCCGAGGCCGGACGACCTCCGGCCGCACCTCGTCGAGGTGCACCCACGGATCACAGCAGGCCGGGAACTACGCGGGGACAACTGAAAGCACCACCAGTACAGGAAGTGTCGACGATGACAAAGACTGAAGACGCGCCATCGCGAGCGCACCAGTTGCGGGCCTCGGTGCAACGCTTCGGCGGCCACCTCGCCGGCATGGTGATGCCCAATATCGGCGCATTCATCGCCTGGGGCCTGATCACCGCGCTGTTCATCCCGTCGGGCTGGTTGCCGAACGAGCAGCTGGCCGAACTCGTCGATCCGATGGTCAAGCTGCTGCTGCCGGTCCTGATCGGTTACACAGGCGGCCGGTTGGTACACGGGCAGCGTGGTGCCGTGGTCGGCGCCGTGGCGACCGTCGGTATCGCGGTCGGTGCCGACGTGCCGATGTTCCTCGGCGCCATGCTGATCGGTCCGCTCGCGGCGTTCCTGCTGAAGCTGTGGGACAACTCGGTCGGCGAGAAGGTCGGCCCCGGTTTCAAGATGCTGGTCGACAACTTCAGCGCGGGCATCATCGGCGGTGCCATGGCCGTGCTGGGTTCGCTGGCAATCGGGCCGGTCGTCGAGGCAATCACCAAGGCGCTGGGCAACGGAGTGCAGTTCCTGCTGGACGCGCACCTGCTGCCGCTGGTGTCGGTGATCGTCGAGCCCGCGAAGGTGTTGTTCCTCAACAACGCCATCAACCACGGTGTACTGTCCCCGCTGGGTGTCACGCACTCGGCGGAGACCGGCAAGGCCATTGAGTTTCTGATCGAACCCAACCCGGGCCCCGGTCTCGGCATCCTGGTCGCGCTGGCACTGTTCGGTGCACGGGCGGCACGGGCGACAGCACCCGGCGCGATCGTGATCCAGTTCCTCGGCGGGATCCACGAGATCTACTTCCCCTACATCCTCGCGGCGCCGCGGCTGATCCTGGCCGCCATCGCGGGTGGTGCGTCCGGCGTGCTCGTCTTCAGCATCTTCGGCGCGGGCCTGACCGCCACACCTTCGCCCGGCAGTATCTTCGCGGTACTCGCCGTGACCCCCAAGGGCGGTTGGCTCGGCGTGCTCGCCGGTGTGGTGATCTCCGCGGCGGTGTCGTTCATCATCGCGTCGCTGTTGCTGAAGTTCGGCAGGGACGCGCGGAAGGCCGAACGTGAGCAGGAAGTCGCCAACGGCGGGACTGTCAAGTCCTGAAAGGAAAGCCTGACATGAGCAGCATCGAAGGGTCCGCGATCAAGAAGGTCGTCATCGCCTGCGACGCCGGGATGGGCAGCAGCGTGATGGTCGCGTCCCAGCTGGCCAAGCGGCTCAAGCCGTACAAGGTCTCGGTCACCCACACGCCGGTCAACGACATCCCGCAGGACGCGGATCTCGTGCTGTGCCAGACGACGCTGCTGGCCAGGGCCCGCAAGACCACGGGAGAAACGGTGGTACTCGGGTTCCAGAGCTTCCTCGGCGACCCGGTGTTCGACAAGGTCGAGGCCGCGATACGGGACGGTGGGTCACTTGCCGACTGAGCGGACCTCGCTGCTCACGGCCGAAGGCATCCTCCTCGGCCGCACCGCGAAGGATCGGGCGGACGCGATCGACCAGTGCGGTCGCGCCCTGCTCGAGCTCGGTGCGGTCGAGGCGGAGTACCTGCCGGCGATGCACGAACGTGAGGAGTCGTTGTCGACCTTCATCGGTGAAGGCGTCGCGATCCCCCACGGCACGGACCAGGCACGTCAGTACGTGAAACGCACGACGCTCGTGGTCCTGCAGTTCCCCGATGGCGTGGAGTGGGGCCCCGGCAACACGGTCCAGCTGTGCGTCGGCATCGCGGCGAACGGATCCGAGCAGGTCGGGATCCTCTCCGCGCTGGCCCAGGTGCTGATGGACAGCGAGAAGGCCGCCAAGTTGCGGCAGGCGGCCGACGCCGGGACGGTGCTGGACCTGCTGCAGTCGATCGACGAGGAGAAGGACTAGTGAAGGTCGCGCGCTTCTACGCGCCAGGGGACATCCGCATCGAGGAGGCGCCCGAGCCGTCGGCGGGACCCGACGAGCTCAAGCTGAAGGTGCACAACTGTTCCACGTGCGGGACGGACCTGAAGATCTTCCGGCACGGGCACCACCACATCGACCCGCCCCGGGTGATCGGCCACGAGATCGCGGGCGAGGTCGTCGAGGTCGGCTCGAACGTCGACGGCTGGCAGGCCGGTGACCGCGTCCAGGTCATCGCCGCGATTCCGTGTGGCGAGTGCCCGGACTGCAAGCGCGGCTGGATGACGATCTGCCCCAACCAGCGGTCAATGGGCTACCACTACGACGGTGGCTTCGCCGAGTACATGATCGTGCCGCACGCGGTGCTCAAAGTGGACGGCGTTAACCGGATCCCGGAGTCGCTGTCGTATGCGGAAGCCTCGGTGGCGGAACCCTTCGCGTGTGTCCTCAACGGACAGGAACTGGCTCGCGTCGGCGAAGGCGACACCGTCGTCGTGGTCGGCGCCGGGCCGATCGGCTGCCTGCACGTGCGGCTCGCCCGAGCGCGTGGCGCGGAGGCCGTGTACCTCGTCGAGTTGTCACGTCAACGCTTGGAGATGGCGGCTGCGCTGGTCAAGCCGGACGCGGCGATCTGCTCGGCGGACGTCGACCCGATCGAGGAAGTGCTGCGACTGACCGACGGACGTGGCGTCGACGTGGTGATCACGGCCGCAGCCGCGGGCAAGGCACAGGAAGACGGCCTGAAGATGGCCGCGAGGCGCGGCCGGATCAGCTTCTTCGGCGGCCTGCCCAAGGACAACCCGATCATCGCCTGCGATTCCAACCTCGTGCACTACCGCGAGCTGACGATCGTCGGCGCCAACGGCTCGAGCCCGGACCACAACAAACGTGCGCTCGAACTGATCGCGTCCGGCGCGGTGCCGGTCGACGACCTGATCACGCACCGGATGCCGCTGGACGGCGTGCTCGACGCGATCCACACGGTGAGCACCGGCGAGGCCATCAAGGTGACAATCGAGCCGTAACGGAATCTCCCGGCGGCCACCGGGGTTGACCTGGACATGCAAGCTCGTGGACGAGTCAAGATCGAACCGGGCACCAGGCGTGTCCGGGTCTACCTCGGTGGTGCACTGGTCGCGGACACGCTGGCGCCGGTGTACGTATGGGAAGTTCCCTACTATCCCGCCTACTACATCCCGCGCGCCGACGTGAAGGTCGAGCTGATCGCCTCGGGCAACACCGACCACTCCCCCTCACGCGGCGAAGCGACCTTGTACACCGTCAAGTCAGGTGACAAGGAGGCGGTGGACGCGGCCCGGATCTACCACGACTCTCCTTTGGAAGAGCTGCGTGACCTGGTCCGGTTCGATTTCGCCGCGATGGACGCGTGGTTCGAGGAGGACGAGGAGATCTACGTCCACCCACGCAGTCCCTACACGCGGGTCGACGTCTTGGGCAGCTCACGGCACGTCCGCGTGGAGATCGACGGTGTGACCGTCGCCGAGTCGGCCAACGCGCGGCTGCTGTTCGAAACCGGCCTGCCGACCAGGTACTACCTGCCGAAAACCGCGGTCCGGATGGATCTTCTCGAGCCGAGTTCCACCCATACGGCGTGCCCGTACAAGGGTGAAGCGTCGTACTACTCGGTGCGTGTCGGGGACAAGCTGCACGAGGACGTCGTGTGGTACTACGACACTCCCCTGCCGGAGAGCCAGAAGGTCGCCGGCTTGGTGGCGTTCTACAACGAGAAAGTCGACACCTTTGTGGACGGAGTGCTCCAGCCGAGGCCGAAAACTCACTTCTCGTGACCGGCGGTGAGTCCCTTTTGGCCTAACCACCCGGTGGTGGGCTGAACTCCACTGTGGACGTGACCACTTCCTTCTAGCGTTCTGCCTCGGGAGCGCACCGGGAGGAAGAAGGTCTTTCATGGGTGACATGTCACGCCGGGCCGCACTGTTGGGTGTGCCCGCCGCAGCGGCGGGAACCGTCGCGGTGAGCGCGTCTGGCACAACAGAGCTCTCGTTCACCGCGACCCGTTCGAAGAACACACTCCCGCTCAGCCCACCGCTGGGCGCGCCGTTCATCATCTACCTGGCGTTGCGTAATCCCACCGGCCAGGCGATCGGCGACGGGTCGCTGACGGCCATGGTGGTCGACCTGATCCCGGACGTCCCGCCGAAGATCGTCATCCAGTTGAAGGTGATCTTCCGGTTGGCCGACGGGGAGATCCACGCGAGTGGCATGCAGATCCGGCAGGTTCCCGAGCCGGGCAAGCTGCACCAGTTGGCGATCACCGGTGGCACACGGGCTTACAGCTCAGCGCGTGGCGAGGGCACCGTCGAACACGTGACGGCGGATGTCTCGGCGGTGACGCTCAAGGTGGTGACGGACTGACTGGCAGGGCGGCACGTTTTCGTGCCGCCCTCGCATGTCAGCCGAACTGGTCGGGGTGCGGGCCGGTGCGCTCGTTCTTGTCCAGTGTGGACAGCTCGGCCATCTCGGCGCCCGCCAGCTCGAAGTCGAACAGCTCCAGGTTCTCCTTGATCCGCTGGGGTGTCACCGACTTCGGGATGATCACGTTGCCCAGCTGCAGGTGCCAGCGCAGCACGACCTGGGCGGGTGTCCGGCCGACCTTCTTGGAGATCGCCACGACCGTCGGGTGCGTCAGCAGGTCGCCGCCCTTGGCCAGCGGGCTCCACGCCTCGGTGGCGATCCCCAGCTTGGTGTGCACCTCGCGGAGCTCGTTCTGCTGGAGGTACGGGTGCAGCTCGATCTGGTTGACCGCGGGAACGCGCCCGGTCTCGTTGATGATGTGCTCGAGGTGGGAGGGCTGGAAGTTCGACACACCGATGGCGCTGACGCGGCCTTCGTCGGCCAGCCTGATCAGGGCTTTCCAGCTGTCGACGTAGCGGTTCTGCTTCGGCGCCGGCCAGTGGATCAAGTAGAGGTCCAGGTAGTCCACGCCGAGCAGGGACATGCTCTTGTCGAATGCGCGCAGCGTCTCGTCGTAGCCCTGGTCGGCGTTCCACAGTTTGGTGGTGATGAACAATTGTTCCCGTGGGAGTCCAGCAATCGCCTTGCCGACGCCTTCCTCGTTGCCGTAGGCGGCGGCAGTGTCGATGCTGCGATATCCGGCGTCGAGTGCCGCGGTGACGGCGTCGAACGTCTCCGCTTCGGGTACCTGGAACACGCCGAAGCCGACCTGCGGCATGGCCACGCCGTTGTTGAGCTTGATGGTTGGGATGTCCGGCACGATGATCCTTTCAGCACGACTACCGGCGTAAGCAATATTTGCAGACGCCTCGTATCCTACAACATCCGGCTTGGCCGCAACCGTGGCCGACATGTCCGAAAAGGTGCGTTCGTCGGCGATACGGTCAAGGTATGCAGATCGCATTCGTTGTTTACCCAGGAATGACGGCCCTAGACGCGATCGGGCCGTATGAACTCCTGCGCTCGATGCCGGACTCGGAGGTTCGGTTCGTGGCCGCCGCTCCGGGCAAGGTCGTCACGGACAGCGGCGTACTCGCGCTCGGTGCGTCGCACTCGTTCGACGAGACCCCGTCGCCCGACATCGTCCTGGTCCCTGGCGGCTCCAACGGCACAGTCGGCGCGATGAACGATGCCGCGTTGATCTCGTGGCTGCAGGCCGTGCACCCGACGACAACGTGGACGACCTCGGTGTGCTCGGGTGCGTTGATCCTGGCGATGGCGGGTCTGCTGAAGGGCGTTCCGGCCACGACCCACTGGGTCTGCCAGGAAGTACTGGGGTCGATGGGCGCGATCCCCCAGCCGGACAAGCGAATCGTGCACGCAGGCAAGATCGTCACGGCGGCCGGTGTGTCCGCGGGCATCGATCTCGCGTTGTGGCTGATCGGCGAGATCCACGGGGTCAAGCAGGCCGAACAAGCCCAGCTGGAGATCGAGTACGACCCACAGCCGCCGTACGACGCGGGGCACCCGAGCAAGGTCACCCCGGAAATGCTGGCGGAAGTCCGCGGCAAGCTGCTGGCCGACGCTCAGAAACCCACGGTGGCCACAACGTCCTGGTAGCTCACCACGGCGTGTCCACCACTCCGGCACGGTGAAATTCCCCCAGCGGCCAAGCGCCGGGGATCTCACGGTGCCGGAATGTGCGTTTCATGGTGTTGGAAAGGTGGACACGGCGGGGTCAGCGGCGTTTCTTGAACTCGACCGGGCCGGTCGGGGGTACCTCGCCTCGGCTCTTTCCGTTCACCGAAACCTTGTCGCCGACTTCGGCCGGGACGAGGAACTTGCCTTCCTCATCGGTCTCGGCCGCGCCATGCGGTGTGGACACGACAGCTCCTGCGTCTGTCTGGCCCGCGACCCACATCCGCTCCTCGGACACCGAGTCCCCGTTGGAGGTGATGATCGCGAAGCGCTGCACGGGCGGGCCTGCCGGGACGAGCAACGCACTGTCCACTGTGGCCGTCACAGTCATGTCGAGGCCTGGCTTCAGCTGGCCGCCCAACGCCGACCAGAAGTCGGAGTTGTCCCGTTCGCCGCCCGTTGCGATCGAGATCCCCGGTACCGGCGTCACCTTGTCGTACGGCGACTGCAGGTATTCGGCGTCGATCTCGGTGTGCATCAACAAGGCCGTCAACGTCGCGCCAAGCAACGAGTGCTCGTCGCGCATGTCCGACGTCCACGCTGTCACCAGGTAGCGGCAGTCCACTCTGGGCAGTGGTGGACGGCGGTGCGGCCTGCCGTTCTCGTCGTGCACGGTCTCCAGGCCGTACTCGCGCTCGGACACGTTGCGGCGCACGTCCCACAGGTACAGGTTCACCGTCGGCCGGGAGACACGGGCTGACCAGTCCTTGTCCGGTGCGTCGAACGAGATGTCGATCTCACGCTTGGGCAAGGGCACGACCGCGCGCAGGAACTCCTCAAGGGACTCGTCAAGCAGGTTCAGCATGGCCGTCCCCATTCACCAGGTTGAAATAACGGTCGAACTCCGACTCGGTCCGCAGCCGTCCCATCTTCTGGAACTCACGTTTCAGGGCCAGCGCGACACGTTCCATGGTCACCGGCGCGTTCTCGTCCGCGGCCAGGAAGCCTGCGCCGAGCGCGGCGTTGCGGATGATCCCGCCGGTGATCCGGAACTGCTTGGCGAGGAAGTCGAAGTCCAGCTCGGCCACGGGCGCGCTGGCCGGGAAGGCCTGCTGCCAGATCTGTTTGCGCTGCGGCTCGTCCGGCGCCTCGAAGTCGATCGACACCGAGATCCGGCGCAGGAACGCGTCGTCGATGTTGCGCTGCAGGTTCGTGGCCATCACGACCAGGCCGTCGTAGGACTCCAGGCGCTGCAACAGATACGCGACCTCGATGTTGGCGTACCGGTCGTGCGCGTCGCTGACCTCGGAACGCTTGCCGAACAGGGAATCCGCTTCGTCGAAGAACAGTACGAGGTCGCCGGCGGCCGCCGCGCCGAAGATCCGTTCCAGGTTCTTCTCGGTCTCCCCGATGTACTTGCTGACCACCGCCGAGAGGTCCACTTTGTACAGATCGAGGCCGAGTTCACCCGCGACGATCTCGGCTGCCAGCGTCTTTCCCGTGCCGGACGGCCCGGAGAACAAGGCGACCACACCGGTCGACGGCAACGGCGAGAAGCCCCAGTCCTGGTAGACCGTGGTCCGGCGCTTGTACCGCGCGATCAGTTCACGCACCTGAGCGACCTGGTCGGCCGGAAGGACCAGGTCGGACATGGTTCGACGAGGCCGGATCCGGACCGAGAGCCCGTCGAGATGCCCACCCGCGAGCCGCCGGACGCCCGCCGCGACCTGCCCGGGATCACCGGCCGACGCGGCCGTGACGAGTCTCAACTGCTCACGGGACAACGGAAACGACGGATCCGGCCGTACACCAAGCGCTTGCTCCCAGTCGGCGGCCGACGCCAGGCCGGAATCCAGCCGGATCTCCTGCCACGGCCGTCGCGGCAACGCGTCCAGCGCGAGTTCCTTGGGCGAGCTGAGGACCCAGCTCAGATGCTCGGCCCGGTCGATCCAATCGGCCGCGGCCCGGCTCGGCGGTCCGTCCAACTCCAGCACGACCGCGCGGTCACCGACACCGGCTTCCCGCACCACAGCCGCCCATTCGGCCGACGTCGAGGGCGTCGGGCTCACCAGCAAAGCCTTGCCAGGCCAGCGATCGCGCACCGCGGCGAGCCTGCTGTCGCTGTCCGCTCCTGTGACCAGCAACATCGACGGCTCAAGGTCCCCGGAGCCAACGGCTTGCAGCCGCCGCGCACCCGCGGGCAACGCGGAGTCCGCCGAGTCATCGGAAGCGATCGCCCACGTCAAGCGCGGCGCGGGCCAGCACATCCGGGTGGCCCACGGTCCTTCGGTGCCGAGCTCCACGAACTCGGCCCGGCGCAAAGGCGCGTCCGGGGCAACGCACCGAGCGTCCAAGATCCGGCTCAGGCTCGCCACAGTGAGCCGTGGCAACTGCACGTTGTCCTGGAAATACGCGACCAGCCGCATCCGGTGCGGCGACCGCTCCACCGCCAACAAGACAGCAAGCGCTTGGGCGTCACGGGAATCCAGCCGGGCGGTACGCGCCAGGCGGTCGAATGTGGACTGACCAGTGGCCAGTGACTCGTCGAACTGCTTACGGGCCAGCACAAGCTCGGGTTCGAGCTGACGCAGCAAGGCTTCGACCTTCGCCGCGGCGGGGCCGGAGGAACCGGGCAGCTCGGCGAGGATCCGGTCGACCTCTTCGTGTCCAATGTAGAGCCCGGCGAAGTCGTGCGGCAGCAGCCCTTCACCGAGACGGCAGACCAAAGCCTCGCGCTGCAGCAGGGTGTCGGCCATCACCTGCCACGGCGGCGCGGGTCGCGGCCGGCCATCGTCGCGCACTTCACCCCTTCGAGAAACCACAGGACACTTCTCGCGCCTGAAATTAACACCAACTGGTACCAACCTGCGCGAACAGTGCCCTTTTGGGCACACGAAATGCCACCCACCGACCCGGAGAGTCAAACATAATGGCCACATGGCGCGATACTCCGCGGAACAGATCTACGCGTTCGCGCGCGAGGCTGGGTTCTCCCCGGATCGCGCGGCGACGATGACCGCGATCGCCATGGCCGAGTCGGGCGGCAACGACGGCGCCCACAACCCGCATGGGGAGAACAGCAAAGGGCTGTGGCAGATCAACCAGGCCGCACATCCGCATTTCGCCAGCGTCAACCTGTTCGATCCGGTGCAGAACGCCAGGGCGGCGTTCCAGGTCTCCAAAGGCGGCGACGACATCTCGCCGTGGACGACCACGCACAAGGGTTCGGCGGCCAAGTACCTGAAGTACAAGGAGCAGGCCCAAGCCGCCGCCGAGGCGTACGGCGATGGGCCGAACCGGGGAATGTGGACCGGCGTTTCGGGCTACGGCGACCACACGTCCGCCGGTGACGCGCGCGGCGGCGGCCAGGGCGTCGCGCCGACGCAGTCGGCCTCAACGGGCAGCGGAAGCGACAACGTCAACGTCCGGCAGGTCGCGACCACCACGACCGATTCCACCGCGGCCGCCGAACAACAAGCGGGAATCCAGTTCGGCGCCCCACTCGACGACGAAGTCGCGGTGGACGCGAACGGTGTGCAGAGCCTGACCGCGGGTTCCACCGACCCGAACGCCCTGGCCGAGAAACAGGCCGGGCTCCAGTTCGGTGCCCCGCTGGACGAAGACCCGCTGCAGGGCACCGCGCAACAACAGGGCACGACAGCTCAGGCCACGAACCAGACGGTGGGCCAGCAGGCGTTGCCCACGGGCGACGGCACGAAGTTGCAGACGTTCCTCAACTCAGCTGTGGCGCAGACCGGCGACAAGTACGTCTTCGGGCACGAGGTGAGCATGACCGACCGCAACCCGAGCACGTTCGACTGCTCGGAACTGGTCGAGTGGGCCGCGGCCCAGGCAGGTGTGAAGGTGCCGGACGGCTCGTGGATGCAATACCGGCAACTCGCCAACGGCGGCACCACCATGTCGGTCGAGCAGGCACTGAAGACACCGGGCGCGCTGCTGTTCAGCTTCTCCTCCGACCCGATGACCGGCGGCCGGCCGTCGGCCGCGCACGTGGCGATCAGCCTCGGCAACGGCAAGACGATCGAGGCCAAGGGCACGCAGTACGGCGTCGGCTCATGGGAGGCCAACACCAAGCGTTTCCAGTACGCCGGCTACCTGCCGGAGATGGGCGCGGGCATCGGCAACATCCCGCCGCCTCCCCCACCTCCGCCGCCAACGGACACGTTCACATACCGCGTGAACAACGACCCGGCGCCGATGGACCGCAACCCCTCCACGGTGGCGATCAGCCAGGAGATGACCAACGCCGATCCGTCACCCGCGCCGCCTCCTCCCCCGCCACCGCCGCCACCTCCGCCGCAGCCGGTGGACATGGCGCCGCCCGCCCAACCGCCCGCGAACCAGAACGACGACGATCTCGACAACGACAACCAGGTCGACGGCATGCAGTTCGCGCACGACTGGGTTGCCCCGGAGGACCACTCGATGCCTGACCGCCCAGTCGACCTGGATCTCGGTCCTGACCACACACCTGGGCATTGATGACCACCGCGGGACGGAGCGCGGCGGAGACCGCGGAGATGCTGCAACTGATCGACACCGCGATCACCGAGACCCGGACGGCCGGGCGGCCGGACCTGGCCGAGAAGCTGATCAAGTGCCGTCGCCAGCTGACCACGGGTGCCTGGCACGTGCTGGTCGCAGGCGAGTTCAAGAAGGGCAAGAGCGCACTGATCAACGGCTTGCTCGGGGTCCCGGTGTGCGGTGTGGACCCGGTGGCGTTCACCGCCGTGCCGACATCGATCAAGCACGGCGACAAACCCATGGCCTACCTGATGCCGGAAGCCCCGGCGGACGCGGTGCAGCTGCCGCCGCCGATCAAGATCGACATCCGGAAAGCCGCCGAGTACGCGAGAACCGGACTCGCCGACGACGGAACCCGGTTGCGGGCCATCGAAACCACGCTGAAGCGCGAGCTTCTCGCTGACGGTCTCGTGCTCGTCGACACGCCTGGTCTCGGCGGCGGGTTCGCGGCAGCGGCGGCCACAGCGACCATGCGAGCGCTTTCGTTGGCAGACGGCGTGATCGTCGTGACAGACGCGTCACAGGAGCTCACCGCGGCCGAAGTCGACTTCATCAGGCACGCGATCGACGTCTGCCCGAACCTGATCGTGGTGCTCACCAAGACGGACTTCTACCCGCAGTGGCAACGGATTCTCGAGCTCGACCGGCAACACCTGAAGGCAGCGGGGATCCAGGCGGAGATCGTCGCGGTGTCGTCCGTGCTCAGGGAATTGGCTTTGGACACCGGCGATCCGGCGCTGAACGCGGAATGCGGCTTCCCAGTCCTGGTGGAACGCCTGGGTTCGCGGCTGCTCGCCGACCACGCCGCGAAGTCCGTGCTGGCCGCGGCCGGTGTCGTGCGGAACTCGCTGCGCCAGGTCGCGGAAGTGCTGGCAACCGAGCACGCGGCGTTGACCAGACCCGAAGAACGCCAGGCGACCATGCGCAAGGTCGAAGCGAGCGGCGAACGCGCCAAGGCGTTGTCCAGCCCGTCGGCGCGCTGGCTCAACACCATCACCGACCGGTTCGCCGACATCCAGGCGAGCGTGGACGCCGACCTGACGGATCGCTCACGCAGACTGGAGAACGAGGTCACCAAGCGGATCAAGGAAGGCGACCCGACCAAGGAGTGGTCGGAGATCGTGCCGTGGCTGCAGAAACGCACCAACGAGGAGATGACCGACGCGCACACGCTGTTGATCCGGCAGATCAACGAGCTCGCCGACGACATCGCCGCGTTGTTCGACGCGACCGCGGAACAAGTCGACGCGATCGCCAAAGGCACTGACATGTCGGTCGACCTGAAGCTGGAGAACCTGGCGAGCAAGAAGGGCGGCAAGCTCGAAGTCGGCATGCACGCCGCCCGCGGCTGGTCGCTGTCGAGCTCGATCGTGACGACAGTGCTGGTGACCACCTTGGCGCCGAGCCTGCTGATCGTCCTGCCGATCACAGCCGCGCTGGGCTCGGTGTTCGCGTGGCGCGCGGTCCGTAGTTACAAGACCACGAAGGTCGACGCGGCCCGCGCCGAGGCTCTGCGTGCCGCCGCGGTCTACCTGAACCAGGCCAGAGTGGACGCCAACCGGGCGTCGTACGACCTGATCCGGCACAGCCGCGGCAAAATCCGCGACTACTACCTCGACCAGGCACAGGAACTGGTCTCGGCCGCGAAACACGAGCAGGAGGCCGCGATGCGCGCGGTTCAAGCCGACGCGCAGGCGGCAGCGACCCGGGGAGCGGCGGCCAAGGCCGAGCTCGACCGGGTCTCCGCGTTGCTGGCCAGCGCGGAACGGGTGACACAGAAGGGCCGGTCGTGACAGTTTCCCTTGCCGCACGAGTGCGGTCGCTGCTCAACGACGCGGTACAGGC
The DNA here is from genome assembly GCF_900176515.1 of Kibdelosporangium aridum. Taxonomy (GTDB): domain Bacteria; phylum Actinomycetota; class Actinomycetes; order Mycobacteriales; family Pseudonocardiaceae; genus Kibdelosporangium; species Kibdelosporangium aridum. The sequence goes on along the minus strand of NZ_FWXV01000001.1, from coordinate 635,379 downwards.
ATACCAGGGCCGGCAAGGCGGCCGCGTGCTGACCGACGTGGCCAGGCACCTCGACGGCCCGCTCCGGGTGGCGATCGCGGGCCGGGTGAAGGCCGGTAAGTCCACTTTGCTCAACGCACTCGTCGGTACGCGAATCGCCGCGACCGACGCCGGTGAATGCACCCGGATCGTCACGTGGTACTTCCGTGGCCCTGAGCCACGGGCGACCGCTTTCCCGCACGGGACAAGGCCTCTCGGGCTCGCGATCGACCACGACGGCGGCCGCTACACCCTCGACCTCGGCACGCTCGATGTCGAGGCGGTCGACCGGATCGAGGTGTCGCTGCCGAGCGACTGGCTCGGCCAGATGACCCTTGTGGACACTCCAGGTATGGGGTCGCTGACCGAGTCGGCGGGCCGTCGTACGCAGGACTTCCTCGGCGAGACGGCCAGTGTGGACGCTGTGCTGTATTTGATGCGGCACTTGCACTCCACGGACATCGACTTCCTCGACGCCTTCAACGACAGCGATACCGCCGACAGCAGTCCGGTCAATGCCGTCGGTGTGCTGTCCCGTGCCGATGAGGTCGGTGGCGGCGATGAGGACGCGATCACGCACGCGGGCAAGGTGGCCGCCGGGTATCGGGCTGACTCCCGGATCCGGAGTCTCGTGCACACCGTGCTGCCTGTGGCAGGCCTGCTCGCCGAGACCGCTGCGACGATGAGTGCCGAGGATTTCGCTGACTTGAAGGCGATCGCGTCGGTAAGTGATGGCGCGACCATGCCGCTGTTGTTGTCCGCCGGACGGTTCGTGTCGCCAACGCGCGCGGTGGACGTGACAGAGGAGTCGCGCAAACGACTGCTCGGGATGCTTGGGTTGTATGGGCTAAGGCTCAGCTTGGACTTCTTGCGGGCCGGGAATGCGGACCAGACTCAGCTGTGCACGATGCTGCGGGAACGTAGTGGTCTCAACGAGCTTCGGCGTCTGCTGCTGACCCAGTTCGCTCAGCGGCGGGATGTGCTGAAGGCCGATGGTGCCCTGCGCGCGATCGAGTCCGTGACCAGGAACGATCCGATTCCCGCGGCTCCACGGCTGCGTCAGGCTGTTGAGCGTTTGCGTGTGGGGGCTCATGAGTTGACGGAGCTGCGGCTGCTGACCGAGTTGCGGACCGGGTCTGTGCAGGCTCCTGCGGAGCAGGTTGCTGTGATGGAAAGGCTTCTCGGCGGGCAGGGTGCTTCGGTTGCCGACCGGCTGAACCTGCGCCCGGATGCTCCTTTTGAGACTGTTCAGGCGGCTATCAGCGGGATGCACGGGCATTGGCGCCGGGTTGCGCAGAATCCGTTGATCGACCCCAGTTTCACGCGGGCGGCACAGGTTTTGCAGCGGACTTGTGAAGGGCTGGCGGCTGCCGTCCGGGCGACGCCGCAGCGTCCGGTCCAGGGACCTCCGCCCGGCCAGCGGTCGATGCCACCTACGCCGCCGCGCCGCCCAGGGCCAGTACCTGTCGACAAAACGGAGAATATCCGCAAACCACCGCCCGCCGAGGACAAAACGACCGCCTTCCAGCGGCCGACGAACCACATGCCCCCAGGCTAGCTGCTGCCGCGAGGGCCGAAGGTGCCGAGCCACATGGCTGCGTCGGTCGCGTTCTCCGTGCCTGACTGTCCAAGGCCGACGATCACGGCCTGGTTGCCCTCCACTGGAAACATCCCGTTGAGGAACACCACGCGCGGAGAACCCTGTGCGCTGCCGACGTTCCAGCGTTCCCACTTCTGGTCCTTGGTCAGCGTCCAGCAGCTCGCGGGCGGCGGCTGCCCCGACCCGACGGACCCACACACCATCATGGTCCCGTCAGTCAGCCGGGCAACGCCACGAAGCGCCGGTGCGCCTTCCGGAAGGTACGGCGACAACTCCCACTTGACGCCGTCCTTCGAGGTCCAAATACCCGGACCACGCTTGGCACCTTGCAACACGGTCCCCACCGCCATGTAGGAACCGTCGGCAGTCTTGGTCACCTTCTCGACATCCTGCGGCCCGGTGCCGGAAAGGCCGGTCGTGGCAACAAGATTCCACGTGTTCCCGTCGGTCGACATGTACACCGCGGCATCACCGTCGTTGCGGTCGTTGCGGTCGTCACGCCCGATGGCCAGCAACGAGTTGTCTCGCCCGGCGGTCACCGCGGTGAGTTCTTTGAAGCCCGAGTTCGGGTTGAAATCCCCTTGCTGCGGCAGCAGATCCCACTTCGACCCGTCCGGTGAGGTCCACACCGCGGCACGCTTCTTCTGCCCTGTCCCGCTCCAGCCGACCGCCACCAAAGTGGACCCGATCGGCGTGACGTCGAGCATCAGGCCTTGGCCGTCCTCGCCGACCGGGACCGGGACGAAGTCCTCTCTGCCGCCCTTGCTCAGCCACGCCCGCGGTTGGCGGTTCTGGGAGAAGCCGACGGCGACCACATCGCCGTTCTGGCGGCCGGTGACGGCTCGCATCTCGTCGGTGCCGTTCGGCGGAATCACCAACGGCTGGCCGGTCAGCGTGATCTTGCCGACCGCGGGCAACCCGACGACGCCCTCCGGCTGGTTCTGCTGGTTCTGTTGTGGCCCGAGCTCGTTGGAGCCCTGGTTCATCACGAAGATGATCAATCCGGCCACCACAGCGGCAATCACCAGCACGACCGCCAGCGCGATCAGACGGCCACGTCCCTTGCCCTTGGCATCACGCGTGCGCACCTCGGCGAACTGGTCACCGGTCCGCGGCGGAGGCGTCATGGTCACCGGTTCAAGCGGCTGCATCTGCTTCAACACGGTCCGGATGTCCGTGACGCCGGTCAGGCCCGAGCGGGCAAGGTCGACCTTCTCGCTGACGGCTGGTGCAGGCTGGCCAGGCGGCGTGATCGTGCCCATGCTTCGCTGCCCAGGACCGGGCGGGGCGGGGAACGCGGGCTGGGAGCGTTGACCCGGCTGATACGCAGGTGGCGGCGCCATGGGCCGTGATCCCGCAGGGTTGTACAGCGGGTGAGGCGGAGGCGCGGCCGGCCGTGCGGGAGGCGCGAAACCGCCTGAAGACCGAATGCCCGCGGCGCGCGGAGCCGCGGCGATCGCCGCACCCAGGCTGACGGTGTACTTCGGGTGCGCGTCCAGCGCGACCCGGATGCCCAGCTCGTCCGACAACAGCTTGCGTACCAGGGGAATCCGGCTCGACCCACCGACGAGCAGGACACCGTGCAGCTTCGCCGGATCCACCCCGGCCCGCCTGACGACCTGGCCGAACACGCCGACCGTGCCGAGCACCCGCTGCTTGATCAGGTCCTCGAACTCCGCCCGGGTGACCAGCACCTGACGGCTCACGCCCGGCAGGACGACCGGAACGACGACCTCGACGTCGGCCGACAGTGCCTCTTTGGCCTCCACGACCGAGCTGAAAAGCTGCGCCATCGCGCTGGAGACCACCGGGTCGGTGAAGTCCAGCTGCGCGACGTCCACCCCCGCATGCGCTCCGATGTGCCGGAACAGCGCGTGGTCGAAGTCGATGCCACCGATCGAGTCGTCGCCGCCAGCCTCTCCGTAGATCTCCACGCCGGTCGCGGTCTTGCGGACCACGCTCGCGTCGAACGTTCCGCCACCGAAGTCGTAGATGCCGATCAGCGATCCCGGCTCGATCCGCTCCTGTGCGGCGTACCACGTGGCCGCCGCGACCGGTTCTGGCAACAGCCCGACCTCGCGCAGACCCGCTTGCATCGCTGACTGGACAAGGAGGTTCTTGCGGAACTCACCCCATGCCGCCGGATGGGTCAGCACCACGTGGTTCGGCTGCCCGCCCTGCAGTTCCGCCACCCGGGCCAGTGACCACTTCAGCACCTCGCCGGTCAGCTGCTGCGCGGTGAAACCCCGGCCGCCGACCAGGATCGGAACGTCGTCGCCCATCCGCCGTTTGAACTCACGGGCCTGCTTGTCCGGATCGGTGATGCCACGCCGAACGGCGGCCTCACCGACCAGGAAGCTGCCTTCGTCGCGCAGGAACAGCACAGACGGCACGGCGTTGGCGCGGTTTCCAAGCGGCACGGTCTGCACCCGGCCTTCTCGCCACAACGCCGCCGCGGTGTATGTGGTCCCGATATCGACACCCAGCGGATAGGTCACCCGGCAAACAGTAGTGGTCACACTGTCACGTTCGGCGCCGATCCCCGTGCCGGGTCACTTCTCGTCACAGCCGTGCGCCCGTATCGCCGCCCTTTCGGGCAGGCCACGGCGGTCCAATCGGAATAGTGTTTTCCAGACAGGTTCAGGGAGAAGACTGGCTGGGGGCGTTCGATGACCTATGGAACTCAGCTCGCCGAGCGCGTCGGCTGGGTCCAGCGGCGCTGCAACGATCTGGTCCGCAACGTCGAGCACTTCATCCACGGCAAGACCAACGTGATCTGGAACGCCGTTGTCGGTCTGCTCGCCGAGGGGCACCTGCTGATCGAGGACGTGCCCGGGGTCGCGAAGACGTCGCTGGCCAAGGCGATCGCGCACTCCGTCGGCGGATCGATGCGCCGGATCCAGTTCACCCCCGACCTGTTGCCTTCCGATGTGGTCGGTGTGCAGATCTACGACACGCACAAGGGCCAGTTCCAGTTCAAGGAAGGCCCGGTCTTCGGCAACATCCTGCTCGCCGACGAGATCAACCGCGCCTCACCGAAGACGCAGTCGGCGCTGCTGGAGGCGATGGCCGAGCGCCAGGTCACTGTGGACGGTGTGACGTATCCGCTGCCGCGGCCCAACTTCGTGATCGCCACCCAGAACCCGGTCGACCAACAGGGCACGTATTCGTTGCCGGAAGCCCAATTGGACCGGTTCATGATGCTGCTGCGGATCGGTTACCCGACACCGGAGCACGAGGTCCGGATCGTCGGCGACGCGATCGCCCGCAGGCTGCCCGAACAGCTGCAGCCGGTCTGCACGGTCGAGGACTTGCAGCAGATGATCGAAGTGGTGCGCGGGATCTACGTCGCACCGGCGCTGCAGGCGTTCATCGTCACCATCACCAACGCCACCAGAACCATTCCACAGCTCAAACTCGGCGCAAGCCCTCGTGCCAGCAACGCTCTGGCAACCGCCTCGCAGGCACGGGCGGCCGTCGACGGACGCGCGTTCGTCACCGCGGACGACGTGAAGCAGATGGCCAAGCCTGTGCTGGCGCACCGGCTGGTGCTCACGCCCGAGGCCGCCGTGCAGGAGTTCAAGCCGGAAGGGATCGTGGACCGCATTCTCGCCGCTGTCCCGGTGCCGCAGGCTCCCGTCGGGGCGTGACATGCCTACGAAGTCCGGTGTGGCGATGGCCGTCTCGGCGGTCGTGTTGCTCGCTCTCGGCTGGCTCGCTGACTACCCGGAACTGATCGCGCTCGGCTTCGCAGCGCTGGCGACGTTGGCCGTCGCCGGAGCGTGGATGGCGTTGCGCCCAGACCTTTCCGCTGTTCGTGAGGTCCGCCCGCAGCGGGTCTCGGAAGGCGAGAAGGCGATGGGCGTGATCACGCTGACCAACGAGTCCAAGCGCCGCAGCCCGCCCATCCTGGCGTCCGAGCAGATGGCCAACCGGCAGGTCCAGGTGCCGATCCCGAGCCTGGCCGGCGGCAGCGACCACACCACGACGTACTACCTGCCGACCAACCGGCGCGGGATCTACCAGGTCGGCCCGATGTCGATCGGGCACACGGATCCGTTGCGGCTGATGCGGGTCGGCACTGTTTTTTCAGCGTTCTCAACGTTATATGTGCATCCGCGGCTGCTGAACGTCGAACCGGTGCCGACCGGGCAGACCAGGGACATGGACGGGCCGACGTCCAGCTACTCGCCGCAGGGCGGTGTGGCGTTCCACAGCCTGCGTGAATACGTACCCGGTGACGACTGGCGGCTGATCCACTGGAAGTCGACCGCACGTACCGGCCAGATGATGGTGCGGCACAACGTCGTTCCCAATCAGCCGCGGCTGATGGTCGTGCTGGACACCAACTCTCTCGGTTACTCCGAGGAGAGTTTCGAGGCCGCGGTCAGTGCGGCGGCTTCATTGGCGATGGCGGCGATCCGTGGTGGTTTCCCGCTCGAACTGCGTACGACCAGCGGTGGAGTCGCCGCCAGCGACAAGGCTTACGACGGTGCCGTGGCTGCGCTGGATCTTCTGGCCGCGGCAAAGGCAACCCGTGAAGATCCCGGCCTGGCGGCCTTGCCGAGCATGGTCGCGGCGGACGACAGCGTGGCGTTGGGCGTGGTGACGGGAACGCCCGATCCGCGGACGTTGGGCGTGCTGCCGACGGTCCGCAGGCATTTCCTGATGGCGAGCCTGATCCAGTTCGCCAGCCGGTTCAACGCTCCGCCGACGCCGTTGAACGGGGTCGTGTCGTTGACCGTGCGCACTGCCGACGAGTTCGCCGACGCCTGGAACAAGCTGGTGCGAACATGACCGCCATTCGCCCGCAATCGCCGCCCGCCGGCCCACGCAGCGCGGGCGGCGACGTCACGCACACCGTCAGCGTCACGCAGTCGGCCCTGCTCAACCCGGATCCGCCGGCCAAGAAGGCGAAGCGCGCCCGGCAGCACATCCCGCAAACCCAGCCACGGCTGAAGATGGGCTTGCCCGCGTACTCGCAGCTGGTGCTCATCGGGGTCGCGATGGGCGTTTCCAGCTTGGTGTACTTGCGGTTCTTCAGCGGCCTGGGCTTCCTGATCTCGACCCTCACCGCGGCCGCTGTCGGTGTGCTGATCGGGGCCGTCGCGGCGATCCGCCGCTGGTCGCTGCTGGTCACGGCCGGTGTCGGCGTACTCGCGTTCCTGCTCGTCGCGATCTTCGCGGTGTTCCGCGGCACGCTCAACCGGGGCATTCCGACCGGCACCACGCTGCAGTCCCTGGGCACCAGCGTCATCTCCGGCTGGGTGAAGATGTTGTCGGTCAACCTGCCCGCCGATCCGAGTGGCGAACTGGAGTTCACGCCCGCGCTGATCTGCTTCCTCGGTGGGATCGTGGCGGCGTCGCTCGTGCTGCGGACCAAGTACTTGCTCGCCCCAGTTCTGGCGCCGGTGCTGGCTTTCATGATCGCGCTGCCGATCACCGCACCGCGTTCGGTCGGCGGCATGATCCCGGTCGGCGTGTTGCTGGCGGTCGTGCTGCTGGTGACGTTGATCCGCGCCGGGACGTCCGATCCGATGGCGCGCACGATCAACGCGAAGGCAGTCTGGGGCCGGTTCCTCTTCGGTCTGCCCGTGGTAGTCGTCGCGATCGCCGCCGGGCTGGCCGGAATGCAGTTCGTGCCGCTCGCCGACGGCGACAACCGGTTCGATCTGCGGGACGTGGTCGAGCCGCCGCTGAACATCGACGACCTGATCAACCCGTTGGCCACACTCAAAACCCAGTTACGCAAGCCCGACGCGGACATGTTCACCGTCAAGCTCAGCGGTGACACCGAGGGCATCGACCGGATCAGGACCGTCGCACTGGACACGTTCGACGGCGCGATGTGGAGCTCACAGGACCAGTTCCTGCTCGCCGGAAGCACGCTGCCGCAGGACGAATCGCTGGTCAACCCGCGCAGGGTGACGCTCAACGTCCAGGTCAACGGCCTGCAAGGGCAGTACCTGCCGCAGATCGGGGCACCCGTGTCGGTCAAAGGCGCGCCGCGGGTCGGCTACAGCAAGGACTCCGGCATTCTGGCGACCGACCAGCTGCCGAATGGCTGGAACTACGAGCTGGTCACCGAGGTCGGCCGGAAAACCGGGCTGGACAAGAGCGTGCCGTACTCGGTCTCCAACCGGTACACCCAGTTGCCACGGGACGATCCACGGATGCCGGACGTCATTCTGGCCAAAGGCACTGAGCTGGCGGCGAACGTGTCGGAGCCGTACGCCAAGCTGATGGCGATCCAGAAGTACATGCAGGGCTTCCCGTACAGCCTGGACACCCGCCCCGGACACTCCTACGACGCGATCAGCCGGTTGTTCGGGCCCAACATCAACGAGCAGGTCGGGTACGCCGAGCAGTTCGCGTCGGCGTTCGCCGTGCTTGCCCGTACGCAAGGATTTCCGACCAGGGTCGCAGTCGGATACCTGCTCAACAAGGACCGCAGGAAGGGCGACACCTACGAGGTCAAGTCCGGTGACGCGCACGCGTGGGCGGAGGTGAACCTGGCAGGATACGGCTGGGTCGCGTTCGAGCCGACCGACCCGAAACGCCATCCCGCCAACGCTCCGAAACCCAAGGACACCGAGACCCCCGCGGACGAGAACCGGCCGGAGGAGAACTCCACCGCGTCGCAGCCCGCCGAGGACCCGAACCTGCCAAGGCTCGGTGAAGGCGCGCTGACCGTGCTCGACTGGGCCTTGTTCGTCCTCATCGGACTCGGTGCGCTGGCTGTCCTCACGCCGATCGCGATCGCCATCGAGAAGTTCCGGCGACGGCGACAACGGCGTTCTGGTAGCCGTGCGGCCAGAATCATCGGTGCGTGGCAACAAGCGACAGACCGGTTGATCGAACACGGTGTTCCGGTAACAGCGTCGGCCACCGCGCAGGAAGTCAGCGAGCAGGCGCGTGAGAAGATCGGCGAATCGGGTACCGGATCGCTTGCGGTGCTTGCCCCGATCGTCACCAAGGCGGTGTTCGAACCGGCGGAGCCGGACGAGAACATCGTCGAGGAAGCCTGGCAGCTGGAAAGTCAGCTCCGCAGGGAATTGCGCAAGGCCCGTAGTCCACTGTTGACGGTCCGCGCCTGGCTCGACCCGCGGCCGCTGTACGCCCGATGGCGCGACGAGCGGCGGCGCAGGCGCGCGATGGACAAGCTGACCAGAGGATGAGATGCGTTCAAGTGCGTGGGTCGTCTCAGCTGCGCTCCTTGTCGGCGCGGCGGTTGTTTTCGGTGCCGATGACGGAATTCCCGCGCAGGACGTGCGTTTGCTGTCCGGTTCGGCATGGTTGTCGTCGGCGAAGGTCGGACAAGTGACCCTGTTGGACGGGTCGACGGCCGAGGTGGCTGCCCAGTTGCAGGTCGCCCCGCCCGGCAACGTGGTGGACGTGGTGCAGGCCGGGTCGACCGCGTACGCGGTGGACAAAACCGCGGGCACGATCCGCCGGATCGACGGCGCCACCTTCGAACTGAGCACACCAGAAGCGCCGATTCCCGACTCCCGTGCCGGTTTGACGGCGTTCGCGGGCGAAAATGTGTTGTACGCATTCGACAGCGAACGCGGCGTGTTGGTCGACACCGACCCGCGGACCGTTGCTCGTCGCGGCAAGGAGCAGACGCTCGCCGCGCAGGTCGGCACCAATACGACCACTTTGGACGACGCGAAACGGCTCTGGGTACTTGAGAACTCGACCGGCGTGCTGACCAGGTTCGACGGCCAGGAGCGGACGAACGCGAAGGTCACCGACCCCGGCGAGAACGTTGTCACGATTGCCGGTGGTTCGCCGGTGGTCGTGAACGTCCAAGGCCGCAAGGTGATCACGGTCGACCCGATCACCGGAACGGCCGACCGGACGATCGGCCTCGACCTGCGGGCCGACGACACCGTGCAGGTCAGCGGATCACCCCACGATCCTCGCGTGTACATCGTGGCTTCGCGTGGTGTCGTGCACATCTGTGACCTGACCGTGGGATCCTGCGAGCAGGTGATCCCGTTGACTGCCAACAGCAAGCTCGGCCCCGCCGTGGAGGCGGGCAAGCGCGTGTTCGTGCCGGACTACACCACCGGCCAGGTCTGGATCATCGACCTGGCAGGCGGAAAGGTCGTGGCGAAATCGCAAGTCCTCACGCCCGCAGGCGATTTCCAGCTGCTGGCACGCGACGGCGTGGTGTTCTTCAACGACCCGGAGTCCGCGCGCGCCGGTGTCATCCAGCTTGACGGCACCGTTTTGAACACGGCGAAGTACGACGAAACGAATCCGAACAAAGGCCTGACGCAACCCGTCGCGGGCCAATCAGGACAGACGCCACCGTCTGCCGGCGCCAGCCAGCCCACGCCGCCTTCCCAGGCCAACCCACAGTCCAATCCGCCGCGTCAGACCAGCCCGCGGAACACACCGTCGGTCACGCAACCGCCGAACAGGACGCAGCAAACACAACAGCCTTACCAATCGCAACAGCCGAACCCGAACCAGCACTCCAGTTCGCCGTCGCAGCAGCCGTCGAATTCCTCGAGCAGCAGCTCTCAACCGCCGCCGACGCCCGATCCCCTGCCCAGCTTGCGAATCACGGCCAATCCGTCGGCCCCGGTCGCGGGTGAGCCAGCCACGTTCAACGTCACCGCGAGCGATGGCCAGCAGCTGTCGAACATCCGCTGGAGCTTCCAGGGCGGGGGGTCGAAGACCGGCGCACCGGTGCAGCAGACCTGGAGCCAGGAAGGCCAGTACCTGGTCAGTGTGCAGGCTCGGATCCCGGACAGCAGGGAGACATCCGGGTCGGTGACCGTGACGGTCGGTGCCGCGCCAACGATAAGCGTCAGTGTGACAGTGGCTCCAGGAGGCCGGATCACCGGCGGCCCAGGCAATCTGGCCTCGTGCTCGTCCGGTTCGCGCTGCACCGGTGAGGTGGACCGGCGCACCAACATCACGTTCCGGATGGAGCCCGACTCCACACATCGGATCGGCAAGTGGCGCACCCCAGCGGAATGCGCGGGCTCCACCAGCGCGACCTGCACCGTGCGGACGAGCACGCACACCGAAAGCATCTCGGTGGCCAACGAGTTCGAAGCCAAACCGGCACCGACGAAGTTGACCGTCCGCGTGACCGCAGCGACCGGCAGTTCCGGCACCGTCACGGTCAGGGGAGGTGGCCTGGACGCACGTGACTGCGCGGCAGTGGCCCAAACAGCGACATGCACATACACCGTGACCGACCCGGACAACGCCGTTTTCGTCTCGGCCGCAGCCCGTTCCGATTCACATTTCGCCGGTTGGACCGAAGGCCCGTGCGCGGGAGGCAAAGCGGACTGCAGCTTCAACGTCTTCAATGACACGACTATCGCAGGCAAGTTCGCCGTCGGGTCCGCGACCTTCATCTGGCTGTTGCCCATGTTGGGGCTGCGGATCCCGCCGCAGGCTGCCCGGGACAAGCGACAACGGGAGGCGGGGATATGACGCTGTTATCCCTGCAGAAACCGTGGATACGCAACGGGATCGCCACCGGGTTCGCGGTGGCGGCTGTCGGTGGGGTCGCCGTGGCCGGAGTGGACAGTGGCAACGAGGTTCATGACGTCAAGCTGCTGTCCGGCACGGCGTGGCTGCCGTCCGGCCGCGTGGGGCAGCTGAGCCTGCTGGACGGCACGTCCACCGAGGTCTCCGCGCAGGTGCAGGTCGCACAGCCGGGTTCGGTGCTCGACGTCGTGCAGGCCGGGCCGAACGCGTATTCGGTCGACCAGACCGCGGGGACCATTCGACGGATCGACGGGGCAACATTCGAGGTCAGCGCGCCGGAAACACCGATACAGGGAGCTCGCGCCGGGCTGACAGCGTTCGCAGGCTCCGGCAAGCTGTACATCGTGGACACTCAACGCGGGCTGTTCACCAATGCCGACCCGCGGACAGGACGTGCGCTGAGCACGCCGCAAACCCTCGCGACCCAGATCGCTCCCGGCACCACCGGCATCGACACCGACGGAAGACTGTGGATCTCCGACAACGCGACCGGTGATGTGCGGACACTCGTCGACGGCGCGGAGAAGGAGCCGATCAAGGAGGTCACCCGGCCCGGGCGCAGCATGCTGACGATCGTCAACGGCAAGCCTGTGGTCGTGGAAGTGGCCGCGCGCAAGGCAACCGTGGTCGACCCGTTGCTGCGCACGGCCGGCACGACCATCGATCTGGACTTGCGTCAAGGCGAGGAGGTCCAGGTCAGCGGTTCGCCGTACGGCGACCGGTTCTACGTGGTCGCGCCGCGTGGCGTGCTCACGATCTGCGGTCTGGCCGAGGAAAGCTGCTCCAACGCGGTGCCGTTGGCGGGCGGCAGCCTCGGCGCGGCCGTCGAGGCGGGCAATCGCTTGTTCGTCCCGGACTACACAACCGGTCAGGTCTGGATCGTCGACCTGGACAAGAAAACCGTCCTCGCGCAGCCGCGGGTGGTCAAGTCCGCCCGGCAGTTCCAACTGGTGTCCCGGGACGGCGTGGTCTTCTTCAACGTCCCAGACTCCGACGAGGCCGGCGTCATCACGCTCGACGGAACCGTCCTGGATGTGGCCAAGTACGACAAGAACGATCCGAACAAGGGTTTGACCGCACCGATCAGGGGCGTGCCCACGCAACCGAACCCGCAACAACCGCCGGTGCAGGACCCGTCGCAGGTTCCCGTTCCGCCTCCGACACAGCAGCAACCCCCGACTCAGGGACAGCAGCCGCCTCCGCAGGTCCCTCCACCGTACGTACCTCCACCGCCGCCTCCTCCCCCACCACCGCCACCGGCTCCGCCACCTCCACCGCCGCCACCGACGACTGATCCGCCGCCCAAGCCGGAGAAGCCGGTCGTCAAGATCACGCCGTCCAAGGCCAGCCCGGTGGTGAACGAGAACATCACGCTGAAGGTCGACGACACCAAAGGCGTCGCTCCGAAGCACGCGACGTGGTCGTTCGGTGACAACCAGAACGGCAGCGGCGCGATGGTCAGCCACAAGTGGGCCGCGATCGGGATGTACCAGGTCAGTGTGCAGGTGACGATGCCGGACGGGCAGACCGCGATGACGTCCCGGACGATCGAGGTCACCAAACCGCCGGACACCACCGTGCCTTCGGTCGTCGGGCAGACCCAGAACGCCGCAACCACCGCACTCACCAACGCGAACCTGCGCACCGCGGTGGCACACGTCGCGAGCAACTCGGTCGCCGCCGGGCTCGTGATCTCGCAGAACCCGGGCGGCGGCAAGGTCGTCGCGCCGCAGACAACGGTGAACTTGCAGGTCTCCTCGGGTACGCCGGCCGTGATCGATCTGCTTGCACGCGCATCCAGCGCGCAGTGGACCAGTGGCGCGGGAACGCTGCCGTTCAACGGAAGCGACATCGACGAGCGTGGATTCGTCAAGCCGCGCAGCGGTTTTCCGCTGGAGAACGGCTCCAAGCCCGCGTTCCTCGAAACGCACCCGCAGTGGGTGAACAACGGCTTCATTCAAGGCAACTTCACGTTGCCGCGCCCGATCATCGCCGGTGACCGGTTCAAGGCCACGGTCGGCTTCATGGCCGTGGAGAGCCCGCCGTCGGCCGGTGGCGGCACGTTCATCGTGAGCGTCATCAAGGGCGGCACGGCGACCACGATCGCCACGGTCAACGACTCCGCGTCCGACGGTGTCATGCGCCCCATCAACGTCGACCTGACCCCGCACGCGGGTGCCACCGGGATCAGGTTCCGCTTCAACGCGGGCCCCAACTCGGCTCAGGACTGGGCGTCCTGGGTCGGACCACGAATCGAAGGATGATCAGCCATGGCCATCGCGATGAAAGTGACCGTCAGTCCGGAGCGGATCTCGCTCGGGCCGGGCGAGACCGCCGACGTGGAGCTGACTGTCCAGAACGCGAGCCAGGTCGTCGAGCACTTCGCCGCGCACGTGGTCGGTCTGCCGAGCAACGACCTGTTCCGGTGTGAGCCGGACGTGGTGAAGCTGCGCCCGAAGGAAGTCGGCACGCTGCGGATGCAGATCTCCGTGCCCGAGCGCGGTGGCATGATCGCGGGCCCGTACATCCTCGGCCTGGTGGTGAAGTCGCCGTACAGCCAGGAAGTGTCCCGCTGCGAGGAACTCCCGCTGGATGTCCGGCCGGCCCCCGCGCTGACGATGAACGTGCAGCCCGAGGTCGCCAACGGCGGCAAGATCGGCAACTACGTGATCAACCTGGCCAACGAAGGCAACATGCCGATGGCCGTGACGTTGTCGGGCACGGACCCGGAGAACCGGGTCGGCTTCAAGTTCGCGCCCCGCGAGCTGCGGCTCGAGCCGGGCATGGTGGCGGGTTCGCAGGTGACCGTGAACTCCGACCAACCACTGACAGGCTCGGAGAAACACCGGTCGGCGACGCTGCGGGCGCACGCCGGCGAAACGGTGGTGGAGAAGCCGGTCTCGTTCGTGCAGCGGCCGAAGATCCGTGGCGGCTGGATGAAGTTCGGTGCTCTGGCCGCCGGCCTGGCCGTGTTGGGTGGTGCGACCGTCGGTGGCGCGCTTTTGTTGCGTGACATCAAAGCCGACAACGCCGCGGCAACGGCGGCACAGGTCCAGCCGCAGGCGCAGCAACAAGTCCCGCAACCTCCGCAGCAGCAGAACCCACCGGCACAGACTCAGCCGCCCGCGCCGCCGAACGCGAGCTCAGCCGCTCCCCAGCCGCCACCATCTCAGCCTGCCACCGCGCCTCCGGCTCAGTCAGGTGCGCCACAGGCCGTGCCCGTGACCGACAACATCGACTTCGAGCAGGACCTCAGCGGCCAGGCCGTGACCAGGGACGGCCCGATCGCGGCCAACCACTACGCCGACAAGGGCCTCAACCTGGTCGCGCTGCCGGATCGGGGACCGATCCAGTGCAAGAACGCCACCCAGGTGGCGCTGCGGGTCAACCGGGCGAACCCGAACTCGACCAACCCAGTGGCCGGCGCGGGGGTCTACGTCACGTCAGGGATCCCGACCGAGATCCGGGAATGCAACATCGTCCCGATCCGGATGCAGTTCGACCGGGCGCTCACCGCGGTGAACGTCTACTTCACCGGCCTGCCAGGCACTCGGTACACCGCGACGATGAACTTCCTCGACGGCACGTCACAGGCTGTCCAAGGCACCGCGACCAAGATCGGCGAGCGGGTCGCGATCCCGTTTCAGGTACCGCAGGGCAAGCAGCCGATCAAGGACGTGATCTTCAGCCTGAGCCCCGACGTTCAGCCCGACATCGGTGGTCGCACCAACATCCTGCTCAAGGGCGTCGGCTTCACGCGAGTTCCGTAGAGCCGGGGAACTGCCGCAGGTACTTCGTGCACTGACCAACGAAGTCGTCGGCCGGGCCTTCCAGACGGGTCCGGCTGATGACCTCGTCCGGGTCACGCACGGGTGGTGTGAGCATGCGGATCTCGTCGTCGACGAATTCGCCGTCGCCTAATTGTGCTGTGGCCAGGGCTAATCCGGTCGCCACCGTGATGCCGACGGGTGTGCGGCTCGGGCTGAACACGGCGTGCCGGTCGTCGTCGATGGACGCTTCGCCGATGAAGTCGATGACCATCAGCCGGACGCCGTCGCCGGTGGCCGGGATGTCGATGTCGTAGAACACCGAGCCGGACAGGCCGTCCTGGTCGGGCTCGATCGGTTCGCCGATCACCGCGGCGCTCAACCCGGCCTGACCGAGAACGCGGCCACGCCTGCGATCGGTGAGAACCGCCAAGTCAGGCACCTCGACCCCGCCCAGCAGGTCGGCGAGAACGTTGCGAGTGCGGTCAATCAGGACAGCCAACGTGATCGGCGTGCGCAGAGTCGCCTCAAGATCAACTGACACGCGCAGAGGATACGCAGGCCCTCACAGGAAGTAAGCCAGGGCCCAGACCGTTCCCATCGCGACCAACGGCAAGCCGATCAGCAGCGCGGTCTTCCACCACTGGCTCTTGCGCTTCGGACCTGCGGCGACGGGTGGCGGCTCGGGCATCCAGCGAGGCGGGAAAGCCGCGCCCGGCCACAGTTCGCACCCGCAGACCTCGCAACGCTTGCGGTGCGGCGGGTTCACCTGACGGCATTGTGGGCAATGCGGCCCAAGCGCCCGCTGCGGCTCCCGCATCACCTGTGGCGGCGGGCGATGCGGCTGCGGTGGCGGCGCGTACGCGCGTTGCTGTTGCCGCGGCGGATAGGGCATCTGTCCGGTGTAGCTGATCACACCGTCGTCGACCGGTTTGTGGGTGACCTTGTGGGGCTGCGGCTCCACATGTGCCGGTTTGTCCAACAGCAACGGATAGCCGCAGTGCGCACAGAGTTTCGCGCCCTGCGGCGGCACCGGCTGGCCGCACTCTGGGCAGTTCATCGTTGCTCCTGCTGTTCGGACCGGACGACCAGGTCGACCCGGACGCCGATCGGGAGTTCCTCGGCGAGGAACGTCATCACCTGCTTCTTAGTCAGCAGGCCGGTGTGGTCGAGCTCGACCGTGACCACATGGGACGCCTGCGGCACGTCGTCGCGGGGACCGAACACGCCACCGGAGTCGATCACGTCCACCCGGCTGTCGGTCAGCGCCTCGAGCAGCAGTTCCAGACCACGGCTGGTGCCACGCCAGACAAGCGCTTGGCCGACCGCGCGGATCAGCCGGCGCTGGGCGTCCCGGACGCTGGGATCCTCGGAGGCGAGCGTGGCGGCGTCGGCGTCCACGCCGATCCATGACGCCATGTACACCAGCATCTCGGGTGAAGCGAGGTTGACGTCCAGCTCGTGCTCGATGTCGACGACCTGATCACGGACCGAGTCGCCGATCTCCTCGAACGCACGGACGAAGCCGGAGATCACCGGGTCCCGGCGCATGATCGCCGGAAGCTGGTTCACAAGCCAGCCTGCGTTGGCTGTCATTGCCTGACCACCACCCGATGGGACACCGACATGAACAGCTCTTCCTTGGCGAGCCGGACGCGCTGGCCGACTTCCTCAGGTTGCTGCTGGCCACGCAGGTCCGCGAGGAACATGTGCACGGTCTCGGCGCGCGAAACACCAGCAACACCACGCAGAACCGAGAAGATGTCCCCAATGGACAGATCCGCGTCGAAAGGCCAGCCCTTGCCGTCCGGGCCGCCGGTGACCGGGTTGACGAACTCGTACAGCGCCCGTTCGGCGTCCTCACGGACCTTCTCCGACCGCACGGTCGGGGACGCGTGCACCTCGGCGACGATCGTGATCCCTTGGTACGACGGCGTATCGATGCGGACCTGGGTGGTCAGCAACCGGCGACCGTCGAGGTATCCCTTGATCTGGTCGACCAGGTCCTGCTTCAACGCCAGGTCCTGCAGCTTCATCGACTCGGGCGCGACATCGCTGCGCGGCACCACGAGCAGCCGCACCGGATCGCCCGCCTTCAGCGGCGGCAAGCACCGCGCACGAGCGGCACCTGGTGCTGCGGCCAACGTCAGTCGCTCGAAGTCCTTGCCCGTCACGGCACGGTGCCCGCCGCGCAGGTACAACGGGCCTCGGACCTTGGCGTTCTCCACGGTCTCCGCGTCGACACCACCCGTGGCGGGTTCGAGGTTACGAACCGAGTCCACCGACTGGATCGCGCTCAACGGCACGGTCAGCTTGCCCGCACCGACGTTTCCACGCCTGCCACCACCGTACCGGTACCCGGTCACCCAGATCTGCGAGTCTTCCTCGGGAACCGCACCGTACTGGCGGATCCGGCCGTCGCGGCCGATCACGCGAGGCCCGAACCGGATCTCGCCGGTCGCGCCGTTCCACGTGTACACACGGTCGTTCTCGGTCGCGTCGGTGAAGTCCGCGACCTCAGTCCACGGCACGGGGTCCGGGTCCACACCAGGTTCACGCCGCGGCGGCACGATCTCGACACGCTCGCGAGCCCCGCGCCGGGGCAGCACGGGCGCACGGCGCACGACGTGCACCTGACCGGGATCTCCGTTGCTGGTCCCGATCAGCTCACGCGGAGCGGGCTCGGCGTGGTGCGCGGCCACGGCGCCGCCAAGACCGATGACGTTGACCGAGTCCAACAGCGGTGGCGTGTCGTACGTCTGCCCTTCGACGGCCGGGTCGATCAGCTTGGCACGGACCCAGTGCGCCCGCACCGGACCGATCGCCAGGTTCTCGTGCCGCCCCTTGAGCAACAACGTGATCTCGCCGGACGTGTTGAAGCCGTCACTGGTGTCGCTCAGGACCTTCGCGTTGGTCCAGTCCCGGCCGTTCCAGCTCTGCCAGACTCGCGGTGGGTTCCTCGGGTCGATACCGCGACCGGCCGCGCCACTCACCTCGATGTCGACCCGGATCAGGTTGCCCTCAAGGCTTTCCTCGAAGCCGAGGTACATCGCGTCGTCCACGTGCAGCGACGGGAAGACCGGGATCTGCGTGCCTTCGAGGCCGAGTTCCTCGGTCCGGTTCTCGAACCGGCCGTCGGTCCGGGTCAGCAGCGCGGTCAGCTTCGGGCGGACCAGCATCAGGTCCGTGTCCGTCATGAACACGATCTGGTCCTCGCCGTGGCCGCGCTCGGTGCCGACCTGCGTGCCGCCGGGCACGCGGATCGACTGCTCGGGCGGCGCGGCCAGCGTGAACAGGATGTCCGTGCGGGCCGGGCTGGCCGAGGCGAGCTCGATGCCGACCAGCTCGAGGAACTTCACGTACAGCCGGTCGGGCACCTGGTTGAGCCGGTACAGGATCATCTCGGTCATCCAGGCGAACAGCTCGATCAGCGCGACGCCGGGGTCGGACACGTTGTGATCCGTCCACTCAGGACAGTGTCGGGCGATCCGCCGTTTGGCCTCGTCGACAATGTCCTGGAACCGGCGATCGTCGAGATTTGGCGCGGGGAGGGTCATGGCGCCGGTTCCTCCTGGGGGATCACATAGAACGGGTAGACGAGGTTGCGGTGGTCGTTGGTGGCCTTGATCCGGTATGCGATGTCGATCGCGATCATCGACCCGTCACCGTCTGGTACCGCGTCCACCGATTCGAGCTCGACCCGCGGCTCCCACCGCGTCACCGCCTCCCGCACGCTCTGCTCGATCAGGCCGAGCGTGTTCGCGTTCACGGGCGCGAAAACCTGTTCCCACATGGCACAGCCGAAGTCCGGGCGCATCACGCGCTCGCCGGGCGCGGTGGTCAGGATCATCCGCAGCGCGGCGTCGATCTCCTCGCCGCCCTGGACAAGACGAACGCTGCCGCCCGGCGTGATCTGGCCGGGAAACGCCCAGCCCGAACCGATCAGATCGCCGTTGCCCGGCTCACTCATGCCTGTCACCCTCAGTTCAGCTTGATCGGCTTACCGGTCGCGGTGATCGCGCCCTTGGCCGAGATGTCGATCTTCGCCGCTTCCACCTTCAGCGAGTTGCCCGCTTTGATCTCGATGTCCTTCGCGCTGATCACCAGCTTTGTCTCACCGGTCAGCTTCGACTCGTCCTTCTCAAGCGTCAGCTCGCACTCCGCGTCGCCGAGCTTGACGGTGATCTTGCTCTTCGGGTCGTCGGTCAGCACGATCCGGTGGTTCTTGCGGCTGGCCATCACCCGGTCCTTGACCTTGCCGTCCTGCGTCGGGTTCGGCTCGGGCGGCTTGTCCTTGCGGCCCCACAGGCCACCGAGCACGATCGGCCGTGACTTGTCGTCGTTCTCGAACCCGACGAGCACTTCGTCACCGACCTCGGGCAGCCACTCGATGCCACGCGACGCGCCCGCGCCGATCGTGGCCACCCTGGCCCACTGGCTTTCGTCATCCGCCAGGGTCGGGAACTTCACCTTGACCCTGGCTTGGCTTTCCTTGTCGTCGTTGTTGGTGACAACCCCGACGACAAGGCTTCCCCACCCTCGGTGCTCCTGGCGGTTGGCCACGCCACCACCGCCGATCATGTCGACCAGGCTCTCGGCTTCCTTGGCGCCGCAAGTGAAACGGGTGACGTACGGGCGGTCGGCACCGTAGATGTGCTCGACCATGGTCACCCGGTACTTGCCGGCGAGCCTGCTGCCGACCTTGTCCAGTGTCACGTCATTGCCCGCGCCGATCCACGGGTTGCCCACGGCTTCGCCCCGCAGGATCACCCCGCCGCCGGATGCCTTGGCCATCAACGACTGTGCCCGGGCGTCCGCTTCGGACTGACTGGCCGCCGGGAACTGACCGGCCCTGCGGGTTACCTGACCAAACGCTCGTTTCGCAGCCGCGGCCATCTGTTGCGCCGCAGGCGCGTCCGTGCCCGGGTCGGGAGTGTTGGCACGGCCGGTGATCGTCTTCTTGTCGACTGGATCCCACGCCGTGACAACGACTTCGTCACACGCGTCGACCGAGGCGAAGCGGACCTTGAAGCTGCGCAGGTTCTCGCCCCACGTCAGCTTCGGCGCCTGGCCGCGGCCGACGGGCTTGCGCTTGAAGTGGAACTTGTTCTCGGTGATCCAGAAGTCGTAGCCGATCGAGCTCGCGATCCTTCTGAGGAAGGCGTAGTCGGTCTCGCTGTGCTGCAACATGTGCGTGCGGACCTCGGACGTGCCGTCGATGTCCGGGTCAAGGCCGTACTCGCCGGAGACCCGGCGGGCGATGTCCGCGTCGGTCATGTTGGTGAACGCACGCGACTTGCCGCCACGAGCCATCCGATGGGTCAGGTCAAGCCCGGTCACCACAAGCTCGTGCCGCCCGGACACGCCAGGCTCCACCGACACCGCGGTGACCTCGCCGGAGGTCACGACGACTGGTTCACCCTCAGCCCGGAACGCGATCTCGATCTTCGTTCCCGGCCGGAACTTGTCCTCGTCGAACAGCTCGAAGTGCGGATCGTCGAAGTGCAGCGCGAAGGAGTCCGGCAGTTGCACGGACTCCTCGACGTGGACGAGCATCAGCCTGCCGTAGAGCTCGGTCCGCAAAGGCGAGCCGTCCACGGTCAGGATGACGCCGTCAAGGCGCCGCTGTTCAGGCATAACCGCCATCCCGTCGGCGAGTGCCCTGCTCAGGAATGGCCAGCTGCTTGCCCTTCGGCAGCATCAACGGGTCCAGGATGCCGTTGGCCTCGGCGATCTGACGCCACCGCGTCGCGTCGCCGTAGTGCGCCGCGGCGACTCGGTCCAGGGTCTCCCCTGGCCTGAGCTGGTGCACGGTGTGCAGGGTCGGCGTCGAGGACGTCGGGTTCTGCAGCGGCAGCTGGTCCTCGTCCTTCCACTGCTTCATCGTCAGATCCGCCTTGCACCGCAACGGTTTTCCCGAGCTGGCGAAGTACGTGAACCTGATCTGCACGCGCTCGACTATGCACTTGAACGACTTCGTGTCGCCCCAGTGGAACTCCACCCACGGCGGACGTGCCTTGTTGCGGCTCGGATCGGCGCCGGCCAGCGCGGGGTTGACCTTCATCAGCTTGAGCAGCTTGTCGGTGTGCTCGGTGACCGGCGTGCCCTCACGGGTGGTGTCGAACATCAGCGACATCGACATGGTTGCCGACTGGCCGGCCTGGAACCGCAGCTCGGGAGCGTTCTTGCCCTTCGCCTCGCCACCCTGCCAGCTGTTGGACTTGCTGATGGTCAGCTCGGCCGGGTTGAACAGGCACTTGATCTGGTCGCCGCCCTCAGTGAGCAGGTACGCCTTCACCGCTGCCATCTAGAACACCCCCGCATAGCGTCCGCCACGTCGTTCAAGCTGGCGGAGCAGTCGTTCCTCCAACGCCTCCGCGATCCGGTCGAGGTCCACACCGGACAGCGCCTGCTGCGCACCAGGACCGAGGACCTGGCCCACGGCACCCATGGCCTGGTTCACGCCGCTGGTGACAGCGTTCTGGGCATCGCCGACAACGCCCATGGCCTGGTTGCCGAGATCCTGTACGGCGCCCGTGGCCTGCGACATCGCACCGTTGACCCACTGGTTCGCTTGCCCGGCAAGGCCGTTGACGCCATCGGTGGCCATGCTCTGGACCTGCCCGACCATGCCTTGCGCGGCCTGGCTCATCTGGCTGACAGCCTGGTTGGCCTCGCTGATCGCGCCCTGTGTCGCCTCACGGACCGCGTTGTCCACAACAGTCCTGGCGATCTGCGACACGGCACCGACAACACCATTCGCACCGCCGCCGACCGGCAGGTTGTCGATCAGACCGGCCGAGACGGATCCGGCTTCCTCCCCGATCCGGTTGGCGAAACCCGAAGCGGCACTGGAGAAACGCTCGGTCATCCCGCTCGCGGCGTTGCTCAGCTCGCTCGCGCCTGACCCGATTGCCGAAGTCGCGCTGTTGGCCAGACCACCGACCATGCCGGTCGCCTGGTTGCCAAGCGAGCCAAGCGCACCAGTGGCTTGGTTGGTCAGCCCACTCACGCTGGGCAGCCCGCCACCGCCGAACAACCGCTGCACCCGCATGGGCGCGGCGGTTTCGAACTGCGAACCGACAGTCCGGGCATGCCGTTCGTCGGAATCCATCGAGCCAGTGTGGTTGTGCAGCATGAACCGCGGCCGGGTGATCGGCGACCGAGCGTGGGTGAGCTCGTGCGCGAGAACACCCAGTGAGGCTGGGTCGGCACTCGGCTGCTGTGCCAAGTGGACGACCCGGCCAGTGGTCGCGCCCAGCGCACCCACCTCGGCGAGGGCTCGGCGGGTCGCGGGACCAGTCGTGTACGAAGCGCCATCCGCACTGCCGGTCAGCTGTGCCACGAGAGGACGCACGCTGGTCGGGAAAGGCTTGGGCGACTCAAGGGGAACCGAGGCGACGGCCGCACGCCAGCGCTGTTCGGGAGACGCGGGCCGCTCGGCGACTTCGGGAGCGACGGCAGCCAGGGGCGGCTCGCCGGGCAGCGACATCAAGCCAGGCTGGGCCATTGGGGATGGCGGCTGGCCAGGCTGGGCCATGGATGAGCCGATCCCGAACAGCGGAGCCGACAGACCAAGCATGCCGGATGTCGGCGCGGGTGGCTGGCCAGGCAGCGACATCGGTCCGGCCTTCGGCGAACGGGCTGCGAACAGCGAGGTGGCGGATCCAATGGGAAAAGCAGTGGCCGACTGGGTGGCGAATGCCGGCGACGCCTCACCGGCAGCCGAAACGCTGATGGCCGATGATGCCTGGCCTGTCGCCAGGTAGGCCGCCGCCGCGAGACGCTGCACTGCCAACCCTTGGGCCGCCGGAGCTTGCACTGTCGACATTCGACCCGCCGCCGCGAGGCCCGAAGGCGCAGGTCCCGGCATGTTCGTGGGCCGCACCGCGGGTGCTTGGTCCGTCGACTTCGGAGTCGGTGCGGCGAGGCTGTTGCCCGCCACCAGTGGGTGAGCCGAGGAAACTTGTCGTGTGGGCGCCGATGGGCCTTGAGCGGAGGCCATCTGCGCTGCGAGCGTGCGGGCCGCCGCCGTGATCGCTCCCGGTGAATTCGCCACCGGGCCGGAGACGTTCGCGGGAGCCACTGCCCGCTGCGCGGGCGTGCTGATCAGCGGCTGCACCGGCGGGACCACAATGGACGCTGCTTCCCGCTGTACCACGCCTTGCGCACCGGGCGGCGGAGCCATCGCCAGCTGCGCCGTCGACCCGCCGATCACGGTGTCTTTCGACTTCTTCAGCATGGAAGCCTTGCCTGCCAACGGCATCCGCCGGGCCAGCAAGGGGCGCTGCGGGGTGTAGGTCGGCTCGGGCCGGCTCTGCGGACCGGGGTCGCTGCCGGAACGGAACCCCGGCAGCAAACCACCGACAAGCCGCTGGGCAGCCGCCCGCCACCACGGCGGGCGAACGGCCAGCGACTTGGTCGATACTACCGGGGCGGCCTGCGCCGCCCTCGGTTGCCTACGGGTGAAGGAGATCAGCCCACGCAGGCGGCCACCGATGCTAGTTCGCCGGTTTGAAGCCACAGTGGCACACCTCCAGCTCTTCGGTGGCCAGGTCCTTCGACGAGGCGGCCAGCTTGGGACCACTCCACTTGACCGGGAAGGCGTCGGTGAAATCCCACCGGCGCACCACCTTGCCGGTCGAGTCCTTCAGCTGGACCGAGCCGTGCCTGCGTTCGATCTTGCTGCCCGCCGCGTCCAGGCCCTCTCCCGAGCACTTGGCGAACCACTCGAACAGCGTGTCCGTCTCGGTGATCCCGCGCTTGAGCACGAGGTTGGGCCACTTCATCTGCTTGGGCAGCTTGTGCGTGAACTGGTTCTGGCCGCCCTCGATGATCTCCTCGGTGTCGATCTGCACCGACAGCCCGGAGACCTCGAGGAACGTCCCGATCGTCAGACCGTCCACAGTGAACACGAACTGGCCGGAGAACGGCGGGTCCATCTTGCGTGCCTGATTATTCGCCATTGCCGCCGATCCCCTGCCAGAAACGTTCGTTCAATGTGCTGACTTCCTCCAGCAACGTGATCCGGTCGCCGTGTTCGAGATCCAGTAGCTGGTCCAACCCCCAGTGCAAGTGGTAGGCCAGATACGTGATCTCACGCCACAGCGTGGCCGCGGCGTAGCGTGTCAGCCCACGGCTGCCGCCTCCTCCGGGAAAGGGCTGCCTGGCTCCATGTTCTCCAGGATCGACGGGTCACCGAAGTTGATCACCCGGTAGAAGTCCTGGAGATAGCGGTAGTCGCTGGCGAACAAGCGCTCGATCGTCCGCGTGGTCACCCGGCCGGACGTGCCGAGCTCAGTGACCACACGCGCCAGGACGATCACCGTCGCGTACGCCTCGTTGTCCTTGACGCGGTTGTCGCGCAAGGGCTCGATCTCGTCGCGGGCCGTCGCCAGCCGCATCACGCCCTCGCGGTGGATCACGCCTTCGTCGTCCACGAAGCCCTTCGGCAACGTGAACGGGTACTCGGTGTTCAGGCTCATGCGACCTCCTCGACCTGGTCCAGTCGCGTCGCATGAGCCCGGCCATGCATCGATGATTCCCTCGCAAGCTCACTCATGCGACCTCCTCGATCTGGTCCAGTCGCGTCGCATGAGCCCGGCCCTGCATCGATGATTCGCTCGCAAGCTCACTCATACCCGCTCAAGACCTTCGTGCGTGATGGTGACCTTCTCGGTGCTCACCGAGTTCGCGTCGGCCGAGAGCTCCGAGCCCTCCCACTTGGAGATCCACGCGTTGGTGAAGTTCCACCGCGCGACCTCCTCCATCTTGGAGTTCTTGGCGACGATGGAGCCGTTGCGGCGCGCCTTGGTGATGTCGCCGTTGATGATCTCCTTGCGCCACTCCCAGAGGCCTGTGTCGTTGTCCACGCGGCGCTCGAGGGTGATGTCCGACCACTTCAGGGCGCCGATCGTCTTGATGATCATCATGCGGCCCTCTTTGTTGAGTTCCTTGTGCTCGATGACCTCGGACTCGTTGACGACGCCGCTGCACTTCATGAAGGTGCCGAGCTCGATGCCGTCGGCCTCGATCACGAAAATATTCGTGGCTGTCACGTCTGACATTGCGTCTGCTCCCTATTTCCTTGTCGCCCTGCTCAGTCCGAGGTCTCCGCGCCGCCCTGCCACTGGCTGAGCCGGAAGATCACAAATTCGGCCGGCTTGACCGGCGCGAGCCCGACGTCGACGATCAGCTTTCCTTCGTCCACAGAGGACGCTGGGTTGTTGCTCTCGTCGCAGAGGACGTAGAAGGCCTGCTCCGGCGTGTTGCCGACGAGGGCACCCTGCATCCACAGGTTGCGCAGGAAGGCGTTGATGGTGCGCTTGACCCTGGCCCACAGGTCGGCGTCGTTGGGCTCGAACACGACCCACTGGGTGCCCTGGCGGATGGTCTCCTCGATGAAGTTGAACAGCCGCCGGACGTTGATGTAGCGCCAGCTCTGGTCGGTCGCCGCGAGCGTGCGGGCGCCCCAGATGCGGATGCCGTTGGCACCGAAGGACCGGATGCAGTTGACCTGCTGCGGGTTGAGCAGATCCTGCTCGCCGGTGGTCACGTCGGTCTCCAGCCGGGCGATGCCGCGGACGACCTCGTTGGCCGGGGCCTTCCAGACGCCACGCGCGGCGTCGGTGCGTGCCCACACACCGGCGACGTGGCCGGACGGCGGGACGGTCAGGAACTTCTCGCCGTCAGTCGCGCCGGGACGCGCCAACGGGTTCTGCACGACCAGGTGCGGGTAGTACGCGGTGCCGAACGCGCTGTCCTTGCCGAGCGCGGTCCGCCACTCGAGTGCCTGCTGGGCGTTGAGCCCGGGCGGGGAGTCGAGGATGGCCATCTTGGTGTGGCTGCGCTCGCACCAGTCGACCAGTTTCGACTGCGCGGCAAGGTATCCCTCGGTGTCGAAGGACCCGTCGGCCCGGGTGGCCACGGTGATCAGGTCGGGGATCGCGATCATGGTGACGTCTTCAGCGATCGCGAGGCCCTCGTACCCGGTGCGGGAAACCTCGGAGCCTTCGAACTCGGTGGGCGAGACGGAGTTCGTCGCCGGAGCGACGGCCTGAATGGCGTACCGGCCGGGTGCCGGTGCGCGCTCGGCGACCGACAGGCCCTGCGCGTTCTTGACCTCGACGCGGATCAGCTTGGACCGCTCGTTGATCGTCTTCTCGACGCTCTTCGGGCCGCGGCCGAGGTGCACGCCGCCGAACTCCTCGCGGACCTGGCCGTTGTCCATGACCTTGAGCGTGAACTCCTGGGTCGTCTCGCCCTCGGCGACCGGAGCGGGCTCCACGACGATGTCATAGGTGGCGGCCGGGTCGAGTGCCTCGACGTTCAGGGTCTCGATCTCCTGGCGGCCGGACGCGGGCAGCGCACGCTGCGCCTTGCCGGTCCCGTTGCCGCTCGGGATGCGGACGATGTAGGCGATGCCGCCACCGTTTTCGAAGAAACCCTTCACCGAGTGCGGCAGCAGGATGCCCGGCGCGAACCCGCCGTAGATCCGCTCGTACTGCGGCCAGCTGGTGACCAGTTGCGGCTTGACGCCGTCAGGGTCGGTCGGGTCGCCCGCGTCGGCGTTGTAGGTCGCGGTGAAACCCACGAACGCCGCAACGGCCGTGCCCACACCTTGCAGCGGCATGGAACCGCTGGGTCGCTCCTCGATGTAGACGCCTGGGGCGCCGTAAGTCGCCGCCATGAAGTGCTCCTTCTACCTCGGCTTGGCTCGGCCTACAGGTTCTCGCGCGTGCCACTGATCAACACCGCCCTTTCGGGCGACTATCGGTGCGGACCTGCGGGTTGCACGGGCGCGCAGCGCCTCAACCCCGCGGACGTAGGACGATCGGCGGATCGGCAGTGGGCTTTTCGGATCAAGTCCTCTATGGACGGTCTGGGGCGGCTACCTGGATGTTCAGGCCGACCTGCCACCTGGTCTTCATCCGCTCGGTTCGCGGGTCGGTCAGGTAGGCCTCGTAGCGGCAAGCGAACTGTTCACCTGCAGAGACGTCCCAGCTGTCGGCCTTGTGGCCGTTGTCGCGGATCCACTCGACCAAGGTGCGGTTCGCGCGCCGAGCGTGGTTGACGTACGTCAGGCTCGCGTAGTCGCCTGCGGGCAGGATGCCCGGACGCACCCGCTCGTCGCCCTCATGGTCGGTGATCACCCCGAGTTCGACGTCCATCAGGCCGTCCATGTCGATGACGTGCAACCGGAAGAAGGTATGGCCGAAGTCGGTGACCCCACGGTCGTCAAGCCACTCGTAAAGCTCGGCCATGAGCTTGTCGCGGACCGCGAACATTCCCCGAAACGGTGTGACGACACGGATTCCGACGTAGCGGATCTCCGGCAGCGCCACCAGCCGAGGCCCTTCGACGATCTCCATGCCGGACACCCAACCGGAAAGACGGCTGAAAAAATACCCCGGGGCATCAACAGGAGTTATGGCTCGATGCTGTCATGCGAACCGGCTTGCGTATTGCACAGTGGACTGCGTGCCCAGCCATGGAAACCGGGAAGCGTGGACGTAACCAACCACCATCTGCGGGTGATCACCGCCATCGCGGACGCGGGCAGCATCGGCCGGGCGGCGCTGCGGCTGGGAACCTCACACGCGGCACTGTCGGCGCAGTTGCGGCGGATCGAACGTGCGATGGGTGGTGACCTGTTCGTCCGCAGCAACGCCGGATGCGTCCCCACGCCGTTCGGCGACGCGGTGCTCGCCGACGCAAGACAGCAGGCGCACGCCGAGCCAGGGGAAACGATGCGTGTCCAGATCGGCGGCTACGCCGGGATCATGTTGGGCGAGCTCGGCAGGAGGATCGCCGGCGAGCCGTGGGCGTCCGGTGTCCACTTGCGCGACAACCCTGACTCGAGGGTCAACGTCAGGATGGTCGCCGACAGCGATGTGGACCTCGCCCTGGTCTACGACTGGCCGCCGGTGGCCATCCCCCGGCCGGCCAAAGTGCGTGAGCGGATCGTGCTTCCCGACGAGCCCGTCTTCGTGATGATGTCCGAAAGGCACCCGCTGGCCCAGTCATCGGCAGTGTCCTTTCGGGCATTGGCGGACTTCCCATGGGTGGACGAACCAGTCGGAACCACGACGTGGCCGGTATATCTGCAACACGTGTGCCATCACGCTGGCGTGTCGCTCCACATGGGACAGTCCGCCGCGAACCTGTCGGAAGCCCGTCACCTGGTCATGACGACATTGGCCGTCGCACCGGTTCTGGCCACAACAGAAGCACCGCCAGGACTGACAATCCGTGCGCTGGAAGGCCATCCGCTCCGGCAAAGGCTACGGCTGATCTACCGGCCGGACGGCCCGATCGCCACCCACATCACCACGGTGATCCGGCACCTCGGTCAGGCGTACGCCGATCATCAGGAATGCAGCGACGCCTTCCGCACGTGGTGGCACACCGAGGGCTGTCACACCATGCCGGTTCAGTAGCAGTCACCCGGGTTGTATTGGATGCACCGGAACGTGTGCGAGTTCGGTGTTCGGCCGCAGCGCCACGCGGCACGAGAACGATGTTAGCCGCGCCCCGGCCACGGTGCCGTGGTCGGCAGCGCTACCGCAGTGCGCGGAAGGTACTTGCTGCTCAGGAAGCCAGCCGTCGACACCATCCGCTGCACGGAAATGCTTGTCGGTTCGGGCATAGGCACGGCCCGGGTAGCGAACGCCGCGCCAGGCGGCGATAACCTCAGTCCACCGAAATCCCTGCTCTGCCCATTGCCGGACGACCCTTTCCGTCAGTGTCAGCATCAGCCGGCGATTGGCCGTTTCGCTGCAACCACCTGACACAGCGTTGGATCAAGGTGGTTTTCTCGATGGGCGGCTGGGCCGCCCATCGAGGTGGCACGCTTAGCCCGCTACCCGCAGTGTCGGGGCGCCGGGCTCCGGTGGGTTGAGGTCGACGCTGCGGTCGACCACGGATTCCTCCCCGATTTCGGCGTTGTGCACTCGGTCGAGCAGGAAGCCGCGTGGGGCGTCGCGCAGACGGCACCAGGCGAGCAGGTACCAGCCGCGCGGGCCGTGTAAGAGGCCCATGGGTTCCACTGTGCGGTGGGTGGTTTGGTCGTTGCGGTCGCGGTAGTCGATGTGTAGGACGCGACCGGTTTCCAATGCACGCTGGATGGGGCGTGGCACCGTCGAGCGTGGGCCAGGTGGTGCGCTGACCGGACGGACGCGGTCGACGAGTTGTTCGGCGCGCGCCAGGTCCTGTTCGGGCATCATGCTGGTGAGCTTGGCCAGCGCTGATCGTGCCGCCGCCTCGAAGGGAGCGCCGCGCAACTCGCGCAGTGCCACGGAGACGGCCATGGCTTCCTCGGTTGTCATGTTCAACATGGGCAAGGTGCGGTCCTTGTCCAGTACGTAGCCCCCACGTCGTCCCCGGTCGCCGTAGACCGGGAGGCCTGACTCCTGCAAGGCAGCCAGGTCACGCTCGATCGTGCGGATCGAGACGTTGAGACGATCTGCCAGCCACCGCGCCGCACGCGGTTCGGGCGCGGCCGCGCGAAGCTCCTCCACCAGGGCGAACTGTCGATCGGTTCTGTTCATGACCAGCAAGTTACCGAAGGGGTCCGACATTTTTGAGTCTGTCGCACAGTCGTTCGTCACCCGTTCGGCCCAACGAAGCGCCGAAACACCTGGTCACAGCTTCGAACATTTGTTCGAAATTTTTAGAAGCGGTAGCGGAGGATCCGCCCCGCGTCGCGCAGTCCCGGGATCTTGGCGATGACCTTCAGGCCCAGCCGGCCCGACAGCGGCAGGTTCTCCAGTCCCGGCATGTCCACGCTGCGCAGGGCGTCGAGGCACTTCAGCCCGGGATGCCAGCCCTCGACCTCGGCCGGATCGTCCAGCCCCCAGTGCAAGGTCGCGCCCGCGTTGCGCACCGCGGGCACGAGCTTCTGCAGCTTGATCCCCGTCGTGCCGTACACGTCGAACAGCAACTGCCCGGTGGGGAACCGGTTGGTGATCCGCTCGATCAGGCGCTTGCCGTCCTCCTTGTGCAGGTACATCGACAGGCCCTCGAACACCGCGACAGTCGGCCGGTCGTTGGGCACATCGGAGAGCCACGAGTCAGAAGTGACGGAGGCGCCGACCAAGTGGTAGTCCCCGCTCGGCGGGCTGACCAGCTTTTCGCGCAGCGCAACGACATCCGGATAGTCAAGATCCACCCAGCGCACGGTGGCCGCAGGCGCGATCCGCTGCACGCGCGTGTCCAAGCCACAGGCAAGGTGCAGCACGACAGCCGCGGGATACGCGGCGAGGAACTCACGAGTCCAGTCGTCGAGGACCTTGGCACGGATCGCGACGCCGACCGCGCTCGTCCCCGTCATCCGGGTCTTGCGGAAGTCGTAGTCGATCCGCGAGACCGCTTGCACGGCCGCGGCATCGTGCAACACGGAATTCGGCCGACGGCTGTCCAGCGCACGCCCGTAAAGCGTGGCGAGCATGGTCTCCGGAGCCCCGGTCAGCGTGATCTTCTCCCGCTCCACCACCTCATCGTGGCACTGGCAGCGACCGCCCGCCCGGCCACTCGCCGATCAATACAGACTTTTGACGTCAACCGGGCATCTCGCTCGTCTGTAGTGCCGGCAGAAGTCATGTCAGGAGTTCGAGCAGCGCCGGGACGTCGGTGTGCACCTGGTAGGAGACGATCTTGGTGTTGGCGAGGCGCCAGATGTGCACCTCCGGCAGGTCGAAGTCCTTGCCGTTGCCCAGCACGCGGCCGCGCGTCCGGCCGATCTGCACGACGTGATCGCCCGACGAGTACAGCGCCTCGGTCGTCACCTGCGGGTCGAGGTGGGACAACAGCCTCGTCAAGAACGTCTGGACGCCCTCGACGCCGTGATACGTACCGCCCCACGGCAGTGGCGCGGCCTGCACGAAGGTCACCGCTGGGTCCATCGTCGACAGAACTGCCGCGAGGTCCCGGCGGCCGAAAGCCGCGTAGACGCCCTCGATTGTCTTGATATCGCTCATGAATCCAGCCTCATCCAGCAGTGGCTCTGGCGCGTCCCTGATGTGGGGGACGCGTGGGGGATCTACGCTCGGCGGAGTGGCCTTCCCGGAGACGAAGTTCCAGGCCCCGCGGTTGCGGGCGGACACGGTCGACCGGGCTTCGTTGGTCGGTCCGCTGATCACCGACGTCCTGTCGGTCCCGCTGACGGTCATCTCCGCACCGGCGGGTTACGGCAAGACCACCGTGGCCGCGATGGTGTTCGCCCAGATCGGCACCGGCTGGTTGGCACTCGACCCCGACGACAATGACCCACGCCGGTTCCTCACCGGGATGGCGACCGCACTCGGACATGAGGTCGTACTCGACGACGATCCCGACGCAGTCCGCCGAGGTGTCGTCGCGTTGTTGAACGCGATCAAGTCCGACGCTGTCCTGATCCTCGACGAATGGGAAGTGATCACCGCACCCGAAGTCGCCGGGCACCTGGAGTACTTGGTCGACTGGGCTCCGCCGAACCTCCACGTCGTGGTGACGAGCAGGCACGATCCGCCGATCGCCCTGGCCAGGCTCCGGGCCCGGGGTCAGCTTGCCGAGCGAGGCCCGAATGACCTGCGGTTCACCGCGGCGGAGGCGTCCGCGTTGCTCGGACACGCGGACCTCGACCGGATCCTCGCCAGAACCGAAGGCTGGCCCGCCGGACTGCGTCTGCTCGCGGGATCCGGTGGGGCCGGGCGGATGCCGAGATCCGGTGACACCGGCGTATTCGACTTCCTCGCCGACGAGGTGTTCGGCCGCCAGCCCGAGGACATCCGCCGGTTCCTGCTCGAAACCTCGGTTCTGGAGACGATGACCGCCCAGGCGTGCATCGCCGTGACGGCCAGGGACGACGCGCCCGACGTGCTCGACAGGCTCACGCGCATCGGCCTTTTCATCACCGAGCAAGGCAACGCCTACCGTTACCACCCGCTGTTCGCGGAGTTCCTCGGTCGCATACGGAACAGGCGTCCCCACGCAGAACTGCACAGACGGGCCGCGGGTGTCGAGGCCGATCCGCTTGCCCGGGCCAAGCATCTGGTGGCTGCCGGGGACACGGCCTCAGCCGCGGCGCTGGTGGCGGAGGTCGGCCACGAACAACTGCGGATCGGACGCACCACCTCGATCCGCCGACTGTTGGCCACGCTTCCCACTGACCATCCGGGGTTGCTTGTCCTGCAAGGAGATCTAGCATTCGGTGCCGGAAACCTGACCGAGGCGCGTGCCGCGTACGAACGTGCCGGTGACACTCCGGACGTAGCGGCACGACTCGCGGATACCTTGATCCTGCAAGGAGAAATCGCCGCGAGCGACGAGCTGCTCGGACGTGCCCTCAACGGACGGATCGACACCGCGATCCGGGTGCGGTTGCTGCTGACAAGAGCGCGTGCGGCACAGATCAGCGGCCGATACACCGCCGCCGAGGACGCGGTCGCGCAAGGCATTCGGACCGCCGCCGAGCAATCCGCGACAACCACGGCCGCCGCACACATCTCCCCCACGCTCTTGCTCATCAAGGGCGCCGTCGACCACCTCGAACGTTTCGTGGCCGCAGCACGCCTGGAGGGCTTGGCGGCGTTGCACTCCGACGGCATCGCAGCGGCGATCGCCATGTTGCGCGGACGCCTGGACGAGGCGGCGACCAAGGCCGCGAACACGCTCACGGGATACGAACGATTCGGTGGCGCGCCGCCGTTCACCGGGTTCACGCTGGCCGCGACGCGTCTCATGTCGACAGCACCGTCGCCGGTCGATATCGACCCGTTGGTCGAAGATCTCCGAACGTACGCGGTCCGACTGGCGACGGCGTCGTTCATGTATCCCAACGCCTGGTTCATGATCGGCCGTGCATTGTGGTCACGCGGCCGGCTCGACGAAGCGCAGGCGGCCCGCGACATGATGGACACTTCGGACGGTCCGACTGGATCGGCGCCCGTGATCACGCTGAACCGCCTGTCGTTGGACGGTTTGCTCGCCACGGCACGAGGCGACTTCCGGCACGCGGCCGCCGCACTGACCGAAGCCGTCGATCTGGAGGACCGGCTCGAAGTCTTGAACATCTATGGCAGCGCACGAATCCGGCTGGCATACCTGCACGTCACGCGTGGCAAGACAGTCGAGGCGTCGCGCATTGCCCAGCCAGCGTTGGCCGAGTGCGCGCGCACGCCGGGACGCATCCTGGTGGAAGGCAAAGCCGCCACCGCTGTCCTGCGGCTGAGCAGCGATCCGTTCGCGGCCGCATTGCTGAGACAGCTGGAAAGTCCGACGCCTGCGACGTTGACCGCGCGGGAAATGGAGGTGCTGAGGCTGATGGTCGCCGGCGCCACCAACAAGGAGATCGCGAGACGGTTGGTGGTCGGCGAGGAAACGGTGAAGACCCATGTCAGCCGCGTTTTGCGGAAGATGGGCGTGCGAACGCGGGGGGCAGCCACGGCACACGCCCGGGACCTGGGGATCAGCTAGCCGGGACCCACTTGGCGCGGTTCTTGCTCGTGTGGATCCAGCAGCCGGTCGTCCCCTGCCCTTCTTCCTCCTCAGCAGGCACATCGGGCAAGCTGAGCAGCTCGTCGAGAACACGGGGAGCTGGGCCTTCGGACCGCCAGCTGTGCGCTTCGGGCGCCAGCACATCCTTGGTGTCGCCCGCCATCCGCAGTGCGATAGCGTCGTCCTCGGTACGCAGCTGGACCACGTCGATCACGTTGTCGTGCGGGCGGACCCCGACGATCGCCGTGATGTCACCGGATTCGTCGCGGGGGTGCACGAATTTGAAACCACGTGCGATGAGTTGCCGCAGTCTCTCCTCGGTGACTTCGGCGGCGTTCAATCCAAGACCCCCTCTTTTATTCCGGTAAGCAATGCCCTCAGCTGACCAGAGCGGTAGAGCACTACACCGCCGCGCGGATTACGGGAGTTGCGAACCGCGACCCGGTCGGCATCGACCCACGCGAGTTCGACGCAGTTGCCGTTCTTTCCGCTCCGGCTGCTCTTTCGCCAGGACAGATCAGCGGGCAAGGATGCGGCTGTGTGCATCGCCGATCCTCCTCTGTCGACCATGAAGTGGGATGCAATTGCATTCGGGATTGCGGTCAACGGTAGCACGTGCAGATGCGACCGATAGGGCTAACAGGGTGATGCTTCAGACGGATGCGCGCGCCTTCATGAGCAACTGTCGCGTCTCGCGTGGCGTGGCCGCGTCCACAGTCAACTGATCGAACACTCGGCCGTATTGCTCGACATCCTCGCGTTTGTCCAGGTAGAAAGCACCGGTGAGGTGTTCGATGTAGACAATGTCCGGCAATTCCGGTTCCGCGAAACGCAGCATCGTGAACGCGCCCTCGGCGGCATATCCGCTCAGCGCATAGGGCACGACCTGCAGTGTCACGTGCGGCAACGTGGTCAGTTCCAGCAAATGATCAATCTGTTCGATCAGGACTTCCCTGCCCCCGAGTGGACGGTGCAACACGGACTCGTCGATCACCGCCCACAGCCGCGGCGGCGACGGCCGGTGCAGCACTTTTTGCCTGCGCATACGCAACGTCACGCGCCACTCGGCGTCCTCTGTGGCCAGATCGGGGTGCCCGCTCGTGGCGATCGCCCGCGCGTAGTGCTCGGTCTGCATCAGTCCGGGCACGAACTGCAGCTCACAGGTCAGGATGCGAATCGCGGCCTCTTCAAGGCCCACGTAGTCCTGGAACCACTCCGGCATCAGGTCGGCGAACCGGTACCACCAGCCAGGCTCGTTGGACTGCCTGACCATCTCGAGGAACTGACGACGTTCATTCGAATCGGTGACACCGTAAAGAGTGAGTAGGTCGTCTACATCTCGTTCCTTGAGCCCGACCCTGCCCAGCTCGAGGCGGCTGATCTTGGATTTCGAGCCGCGGATGCGCGCACTCGCCTCCGCCGGTGAAATTTCAGCAGCTTCGCGCAACCTCCTCAGCTGCGTCCCGAGAATTATTCGCAATGCAGTCGGCCCAGCCGGCCGGGTCGCACCGCCGTCCGGTACCCGTTGATCCATTACGGGACGACCCCCTCATCCACGCCTGTTGTCTAAACCGACTCATAGTAGTCGGAAAACGATCAGCAGACGTACACGTCACCTGAACGGAGTAGATAGCGATGATAGCCAGCCGGCCCTGCCGAATGACAAAGTGGATGTGATGGGATAGAAACCCTGACAGACGATTCCGGGGCTGAGAGGATCAAATGTCGCAGAAGGTTGTGCCCACTCATATCGATACCTCAAAGGCGAGCATCGCCCGGGTCTATGACGCCTTTCTGAACGGCAAGGACAACTACGAAGTCGACCGCGAGGTTCTGCGCCGGGTGCAGACGGTGGCGCCGGAGGCCCAGCAGCTCGCCTTCGACAACCGCGGGTTCCTGATCCGCGTCACCCGCTTCATCGCGATGGAGACGGGCATAACCCAGTACCTCGACCTCGGCTCCGGACTGCCGACCGCGGAGAACACACACCAAGTGGCGCAACGGATCCAGCCCGAATCCCGGGTCGTCTACGTGGACGACGACCCGGTCGTGCTCGCGCACGGCCGCGCGCTGCTGGAGGAGAACGACCAGACATTCCTCACCTCGGCGGACATCTTCAACCCGCAGGAGGTGCTGAACGACCCGATCGTGCAACAGGAACTCGACTTCACCGAGCCCATCGCGTTGTTCCAGCTCGGCACGATCCACCACTACGACGGCAACGACTACCGGGAGATCATGCAGGCGTACATCGACGCGCTGCCGTCCGGCTCCTACGTCGGCGTCAGCCACTTCCTCGACCCGCAGACCGAGGAACACAGCATGCTCGCCCGGCGCATGGAGGACATGTTCGTGCACAGCCCGATGGGCACGGGCCTGTTCCGCACCGAGGAGGAGATCCGCAGCATGCTGCCCGGTCTCGAACTCGTCGATCCCGGATTCTCGCTGTGCGCGAACTGGTGGCCGGACGGCCCGCGGATCAAACCGCTCACCGAAGTCTCGTACTGCATTGCCGGAGCAGTCGGCCGCAAACCATAGAGCGCACTAGTGCACTACCCGGAAAATATAGGGCAGTTCCGGGAAAGGAACGCACGTACGATGTACGCATGACTGAAGCACTGCCCATCGCGAGAACATGCCCGTTCGACCCGCCGGCCGAGTTACGCGACCGGAAGGCCGTCAGCAGATTGAGGTTCGCCGACGGCACGCTCGGCTGGATGGTGACCACACACACGGAAAGCCGGAAAGTGCTGTCCGACCCACGGTTCAGCCACCGCGGCGAGATCGTGCGGTCACCGATCCGGCCTGCGACGCAGCCCTCGGCGCCCGGGTCGTTCCTGTTCATGGACCCGCCGGAACACACCCGCTACCGCAAGCTGCTGACCGGCCAGTTCACCGTGCGGCGGATGCGCATGCTCGAACCGCGGATCGAGCAGATCACCAAGGAACTGCTGGACGCGATGACGCCGCCGACGGATCTGGTGCGGGCGTTCGCATTGCCGTTGCCGTCACGGGTGATCTGCGAACTGCTGGGCGTTCCGTACACCGATCACGAGTTCTTCGAGCAGAACTCGCACCAGATGGTCGACCCGGCCATCAACGCGGACATCCGCGACGCGGCAGGCGACGCGTTGTTCGGGTACTTGTACGAACTCGTGCAGGGCAAGCGCGCCGCACCGGCTGACGACGTGCTGAGCGGGCTGGTCGACGACCTTGACGACATGGAACTGACCGGGATCGCGATCATGCTGCTGTTCGCCGGGCACGAGACCACGGCGAACATGCTGGGGCTGGGGACGTTCGCGCTGCTGCAGCACCCCGACCAGCTGGCGAAGCTGCACGACGACGTGGACGGCGCGGTCGAGGAACTGTTGCGGTACCTCAGCGTCGTGCAGTACGAGGTCAACCGGACCGCACTGGAGGACGTCGAACTCGGCGGCGAGGTGATCAGGAAAGGCGAGACTGTCCTGGTGTCCATCCCCGCTGCCAACCGGGACAAGTTCGAACGACCGGACGAGCTGGACGTCACCAGGTCGACCGCGGGGCACCTGGCGTTCGGGCACGGCGTGCACCAGTGCCTCGGCCAGCAGCTGGCCCGCATCGAGATGCGCGTCGGGTTCTCGGCCCTGTTCACCCGGTTCCCCGGCATGCGGCTGGCTGTCAACCCCACGGACGTCCCGTTGAACGTCGAACGCGGGATCTACGGCGTGGCAAGCCTGCCCGTCACCTGGTAGACCGCTATATTCATCCCTGCCCGTCATCTGGTTGCCCGCAATATTCGTCGCTGCTGGAACCGGACGACCGCCGTGTTCGTTGCCGAGTTCGGAAGGCGCGCGGGGGGCTAACCCAGGATGGCCCGGACGGTCAGGCCCATCCCCACCACCAGTACCATTCCGGCGGTGATCGCGGGCGCGGCGGCGATCAACCGCTGCGCTTTGAACCGGGAGGACCAGCCTTCGAGCCGGTCGGAGAACTTGACCAGCAGCAGTCCGGCCGCGGTGAGCATCGCGGCCATCCCCAGCCCGTAAGCGAGCACCAGCAGGACGCCGAACCACGTGCGTCCCAATGCGACCGCGCCGAGCAGCACCACCAGCGCGGACGGGCTGGGCACCAGGCCACCGGCCACACCCATGCCGATCAGGCTGCCTTTGCCGAAGCGCGGACCGTGCCCGTGGCCGTGCCCGTGGCCGTGCCCGTGGCCGTGCCCATGTCCGTGGCCGTGCCCACGGGCATGCCCATGTCCGTGCCCATGACCATGCCCGTGGCCGACGAGTGCGGGTTCACGGTCACGCGCGGCAGAGCGCAGCAACATCACGCCGATCCCGGCGATCAGCAGCCCGCTCGCGATCCCCAGCCATCGCAGCACGCTCTCCCCCGCCAGCACGCTGGACACGCTCAACAGCAGCCCCAGCACCAGAACCCCGGCAGTGTGCGTCAAAGTCACTGTCGCACCAACGACAACAGCGTCCCGAGGAGTGCCACGCCGCCCCACGAGATAGGCAGCGATCACTGTCTTGCCATGCCCGGGCAAAGCCGCGTGCGAGGCCCCGAGCACCAGAGACAGCAGAATCGCCAGCATCCCGATCGCCGGTGTCAGCTCATTCCGCCCGACAAAGTCCGCCAATGCGAGCGAAGCACGATCGAGAATCCCGGCATCGCCGCCCGTCGGAGCGACGGCGGTGACCGACGTCCCCTCCCCCGGCTGCGCCTTGAGCTGCACGGTCCGCACGTCCAACGGGCTGGCCAGCAAATCCTCGGGATACTGCCGAAGCTCATTGCTGACACTCCGCGCGGGAACCGGCGAGTCCAACGAGACGCCGGACCCCACAGCCGTGATCTCCCGCCAGCCGACCCGGTCCGGCCGGAACGAGTCGCTGAACGACACCGTGACCGGGCCGCTGATCTCCACCGGCGCGGTGAGCTCGCAGGTCAGCCTGGTCGTGGCCAGGTCGGCCTGCCCCTTCGGATACTCCACATGGGACGAGCGAACCGACCACGTCAGCACCTGCGAGTCCACACTGGACCGGACGGACGACGCGAGCGCACCGCACTCACGCGCCGCGTCCATGGATTTCTCCTGCAGTGTCGGGATTTCCGCCAAGTCGACGACCGACTTGAGCTCGACCCGGTCGGGATGCAGGTGCAGGCCGTTGTAGTGGTTGACGCTGAAGTTGCCGAGCGGATGAGCGTCCGCGTGTCCCGCAGCCAGCAGGAACGCGGGTGCCGCGACCGCGGCGACCAGGCCGGCCTTGGCCAGCGTTCTCATCGGCCGCTCCGCAGTTCAGCGAGGCGCTTCTGGGCGATCGGCGCGTGCCGCATCGAGAAGTGCGGGTTCGTCGCCAGCGCCTGGGCCAGGTACTTCTCCGCATCGGCCGGCTGGCCCAGCGCCAAGTGGATCATCCCCCGGTGGTAGGCGAACAATGCGTTGTTCCACCCCAACGCCATGGCCTTGTCCATGTACGGCAACGCTTCGGCGTCCCGGCCGTTGACGTGCAACGCCCAAGCCAGCGCGTCAGCGACCAGCACGTTCTGCCTGCGGCCCCACTCCGCCTCGGCGCGGCGCAGCGCCTCGGCCTTGTCGCCGTGATCGGCCAGCACCAATGAGGTCGCCAGGTCGTCGGTCGCGCCCTGAGCCTGCATCAGCTTCTGTTGCTGTGCCAGGATTTCGAACTGTGCCGCGGCCTCGTCTCCTCGGCCGGCGGCGTCCAGCAGCTCGCCGTATTCCAAGATGTACTGCGGCAACGGAGTCCTGAGCACGAGGTTCTTGTACGCGCTCAACGCCCGGTCGAAGTCACCACGCGCCGCGGCCACTTTGGCCTGTCCCTGCAGCAAAGTCTGGTCCTGTACGACCCGGAGTCCCGCGGTGTACTGCCGTTCCGCCTCGTCGAGGTCGCCGGAGTTGAAAGCCAGCTCGCCGAGGTAGTACCGGCAGAAAGCGATCTCGTCGGGCGCACCGGCCGCGGCCAGGGCCCGGTCCAGGGCCATCCGGGCGTCATCGGCCCGCCCGTGTGTCTCGAAGAAATAGGAGGCACGCGTGAACGAAGCCACGTTCGGCTTCACGTCCAGCATGTTCTGCACGGCTTCCATGGCGCCGCCCTCGTCGCCGAGCTGGGTGTACGCGTCCGCGAGCACCCCGAACACCTCAGCGGACCGCGGTTGTGCCGCCAACGCCTTGAGCCCCCAGTCCTTCGCGGCACCGAAGTCGTGCCGCGCGTTGGCCAGTGCGCCCATGCCGAGCATGGCCGGCCCGTTGTCCGCAGGCCGCAAAGCCAGCGATTTGTCCAATGCCCCTTGGGCTTTGGTGTAGTACGACGGATCCGCGGTGATCCGGGCCAGCTCCACATAGGCCGACCCGAGCTGCGCCCAGCCGAGCGAATCCTGAGGCAGCCGGTGCAGCCTGCCCTGCAACTGCGTCACCGACTGCAGGATCCGGCTCTGCTGGGTCGGGTTCGGCGACGCGACCGCCGTCTGCGGTTCGGAGTAGCCGGTGAACACCGACAACACCGTGGCCAGCCCGACTACCAGTGCCGCCAACGGCCACCAGCGCAGGATGGTCGGCTGCTCCGGTTCGAGAAACGACTGCACGCCAATGCCTCCCGGATCGCCGGAGGCGCGATCGCGATCGCGCCTCCGTGCGTCTATGCGGACACTCACCAGGGACGAGTACTGCGGTGACGGGCCTTGGTCGGGCGCTTGCGCCAGAGGTAGACCGTGCCGCCGAGCAGCACGAGCGCACCGAGGGCGCCACCGATCAGCGCACCGGCCGGCAGGTTGTCCAGGATGCTCGACTTGGTCTCCACCTGGGCCTGCACCGCTGAGTTCACCGCGGCGTTGCTGGGCACCGCGACGTACGGGAACCGCTGCTCGAACGCGACGTCGTTGGCGTCGACCTTGTCACCCGCGGCCAGCGCCTGCACGAGAACGCCGGACTGCGCCGCGCCTTCCATGGCCTGGATGGCGATGTCGATGACGTCGTCGGTCAGCCTGCGGCCGTTCGGGAAGCCCTGGTTGTCGCCGCCGAGCACACCGAGCCGGTTGGGCTCATCGGTCGGTGCGACGGCCATGTTGAGCCGCAGCATTTCGGAGGGCACGAACATGTGCGCCATCACGTCGGCGTTGTTCAGCTGTGAGTTCAGGTCGGCCTTGATCGGCCCGCCCGCCTTGGTGGTGATACCGGTCAGGAAGATCTCCACCAGGTCCTCGCGCGGTCCGGCCGGAGCCTGGATCTTGTAGATCTGCTCGATCAGCTTGGGCAGTTCTGGATCGGTCACCCGGTCGAGCAGCGCCTTGACCTTGCCGTCCTGATCCGGGGTGAGGCCGTTGAACGCGTCCTTGAGGCCCGCGGGCGCGACCACTTCGTTGACCAGCGGGTTGCCCAGCCGGGACACCTGCACGAAGTCACCTTCGGCCTTGGCCTTGCCCGGTGAGAGCTTGAGGGACTGGCGTTCGGTGTCCGCCCAGATGCCGATCACCGGGTTGCGCTTGGCGTCGCCCTTGAGCGCCAACATGTGCGTGGGGATCTGCAGCGCGATCGTGTTGACGTTGAAGCCGCGCAGCGTGTCCTGGCCGGTCTTGGACAGGTCACCCCCGTAGAGCAGGTCGAACACCCGCAGGTCGGCGAAGAACGAGTCCTCGGCCGGGCCCGCGTAGCTCAGTCCACCGCCGGGAATCTGGGCGATCGCCTGGTCACGGATGGTCCGGAAGTCCGGCATGGACGCCGCACCTGTGTTCGACGGAGCCGAACGGGCGCTCTTGATCAGCACCTTGCTGCCGCCGCGCTGGTCGATCAGTTCGAGCTTGTAGTTCTGCCGGAACAGCAGGTTCTCGTCGTTGATCGACGAGACTTCGCCGTTGTTGTACAGGAAGGTGGCGTTCTTGCGCCGGTCGTCGGTGGCGAACGTGTACCGGTAGGTCAGGTCCGGCTTGGCATCACCATCGTTGTCGATGTTGATGTCGTAGTGCGCGTTCTCGGCCCACGGGTAGAAGTTGGGGCCGCCGACGGGCTCTTGGAACCCGAAGTAGTTCGCCACGATCGTCACGGTGTCCGGCTTGTCCGGACTGACGAACGCGTACAGATCCGTGTTGTCCACAGTCGGGTCGGCGGCTATCAGCGGCGCTTCACGGTGGCTGGACGCGGTGGCTGAACCGGGGACCAACCCTCCGGCCAACGCCGCGCCCACCGCCAACAGCGCCGCGGTAGCACGTGCCTTGCGTGGAACACGCACGGTATGGGGTTGTTGCATAACCAATCCTTAAGGGTCGGTCATGCGCCTCGTCCTCCCTCGGACACCTCTTATACGGAGCCGTCGAAGATCCGGATCGGTCGGCGAAGAATTTTTTTCGCCGACTCGGGTAATCGGTCGAGAAGGACGTCTCCTCGCGGCGGCAGAGGGCTGCCGTGGGTGCACGCGAGCCGAGGAAGTGGTCACCATGGCACCGCAGCCCCACGACTTGATCGTGACCGGCGCATCGGCAGGCGGCGTCGAGGCACTGCGTAGCCTGACCACGATCCCACCTGCAAGTGAGGCGGGACACGAGCGATGAAGACTGACGGCCTGCGCGTGGACGTGCGCTACATGACTGGCATCACGATCGCCCGCCCGGCAGGGACCTTGGACGTCACGACGTACCCCACGTTGCGCGACATCCTGCTCAAATATGGGGCCGAACAACCGGAAGGCCTCGTGATCGAGCTGGATGAGCTCGCCATGCCCTCGGTACACGCGTTGACAGTCTTCTCCATGGTGGCGATGCGGGTCGCTGACTGGCCAGGAGTGCCACTGGTGCTGGCGGCACAGGACGAACAGAAGCGGCTGATGCTCGAAGCAAGTTCGATCAAGCGGTTCGTCCCGGTGCACGCCTCGGTCGCGAAGGCGATCGCAGCCGTGGGCGCACCACAGCCCCGGCGGCGTGCGGCCATCGAATTGCCGCCGTCGACGATCAGTACCCGTCGCGGTCGGTACTTCGTTCGGATGCATTGTGAACGGTGGAATGTGGGCAACCTTGCCACCGATGCGATGACAGTGGTGACGGCGTTCGTCGAAAACACCCTGGCGCATACGGACTCAGCCGCGTTCGTGCGGATGGAACTGCGTCGCGGGATGCTCACCATCGCGGTCTCGGATGACAGTCCGCGGCCCGCGATGCTGCGTGAGCGACGAGAAGGCGGTGTGCCTCCCTCCGGTCTGCTGCTCGTCTCGGCCATCGCCAAGGCATGGGGCTGTGTGCCGACGATGACCGGCGGCAAGACGGTCTGGGCGGTTCTGCGGGTGCCCGGACCGCTGGCGGCGGTCGCCGATTATCAGCTCGGCGAGTAACCCGGGGGCTCGGGTAGAACTCCAGTCCACTGTGGAGGACGTGGTTGCTACCGAGGGCGCGATTCTGGTGATGGAGCCGACTGGCGATCCCGAGCGACCCGTTCGCGCCGGCCAGCGGGGGCTGGCAACGGCAGGAACACCACGATGATCAGTGCGACGGCCGTGATGCCGTGCAGCCACGCGTCAGCGGTGTTGATCGCCAACGGGTCCATGCCTTCCCGCACGAGCATCATGATGATGTCGTAGGCCAACAGCGCCACGAACGCGCCCGCCATGGTCCCGGAGATCAGCTTCGTCCGGTCCGCGGTGAACGCCGCGATGAGGGTCAGCGCGCCGAACAGGAAATGGATGAAGTTCAGTACGGTGCTGACGCCGAACAGGCCCCACAACAGGTCGGGGTCGTTGCCACCACGCAATCCGCCGCCGACGTTGGTGTCGTCGCTGATCGCGGCGAATCCGGAAATCGCCAGCACGACGTAGAAAACGCCGATCACGCCGACGAGTAGCCGTATCATTACACGGGCAGACATGGCTGTTCTCCCTTCCACCACTGGGCTACCCGGTGGCGAGCCACGTCACACTCGCGTCCGGAACACCACAGCGGCGAAGCGAGTTAAGCTAGGTGACTGGTGCGGAACGAGTCCCCGGGCCTCACCCAAAGCCATCGGGGAATACCGGGTAAAGCCGGAGCCCCCATGCGCCACTCGCCGCGAGGCGACCGCCGCACCAGCCCAGA
This sequence comes from Kibdelosporangium aridum, assembly GCF_900176515.1. Lineage (GTDB taxonomy): Bacteria > Actinomycetota > Actinomycetes > Mycobacteriales > Pseudonocardiaceae > Kibdelosporangium > Kibdelosporangium aridum. Next base: position 591,951 of record NZ_FWXV01000001.1, on the reverse strand, counting down.
CTTTGTCCCCGAGCGGGCGCCAACCCCCAGGGCGCCCACGTAGTGCCTCTGGCCTGTGTATCCCCCCTCCACCGGCCAGGGGCCGCTAAAAGGGTGGTTCACCCCTAGAGCCGCCCTTGGCGCCTCTGGCTCGCGTATCCCCCCTCCGCGAGCCAGGGGCGCTCTAACTCCGCAACCCTGAAATGCCAATTGAATGGTGGCTGTCCCTGAGGCCACCCGCACCCCTGGACCGCGACCCCCAGGCGGCCAGGGGTGCCCGTTTTCCGTTAACGGACAGCGAAGTCGTCACTCAAGCCCGCGCATGATGGTCGGCTCGTACTCGAATTCGCTGTCCTCGGACGCGCGCGGGGACGGCACCTCCTCGGTCTGTGTAACGGCCAGTTCGTCCTCGCGCGTCGGAATGTCGGGCATGACTGTTCTCTCCTCTCCCAGGCGATTCCGCATTGCACACCTGGAGGCTCGTGCCGCCCTGGTGGTCCGCTCAACGCCGGCTTGGGTGGGACGTCCATACCTTCGGCTACCCACTGATACGCCGTTAGCCACTTAGGATCATCGGCGTGGAATTCACCGAGGTGATCCGGCGTCGCCGGATGGTCAGGCACTTCACCGATCAGCCGCTGGCGCCCGAAGTCGTCGACCGGATCCTGGCCAGCGCCCTGCGCGCGCCCTCGGCCGGTTTCTCGCAGGGGTACGCGTTTCTTTCGCTGACGTACGCCGAAGACCGCGCGCGGTTCTGGGATGTCGCCGCGCCTTGGGTTGTGGAAGCCTGGCCGACCACGCGTGACGCGCCCTTGATCGTTGTTCCGTTGGCGCACAAGCAGGCGTATCTGGACCGTTACGCCGAGCCGGACAAGGGGTGGCAGGACAAGGCGGAAGCCCGGTGGCCGGTGCCGTACTGGTACATCGACACCGGTATGGCCGCGTTGCTGTTGCTGTTGTCGGCGATCGACGAAGGCCTTGGCGGGTTCTTCTTCGGCATCCGGCCGGAACAGATGGCGCAATTCCGCGCCGAATACGGGGTTCCGGACGAGTACACGCCGATTGGCGCGATCCTGATCGGCTACCGCGCCGAAGAGCAGCCCGTCGAAGGCTCAGCCAAGACCAGGCGCCGGCGTGGCACCGACGAGGTCATCCACCACGGGCACTGGGGCCGGTTCAAGCCTTCGCAGGGCTGACCGGCAGCCGCGCGAGCGCGTCGACCAACGGCGCGAGCTCCGGCAGCTTCTGGGCTTCCCGCAATGCCTCGGCCAGCGTGGCGTCGTGCAGCGGGCGGGCCTTCGACAGGAGGTCCTGCCCGGCCGGCGTCACCTCGGTGTAGATCCCGCGCCGGTCGGTCGGGCACAGGTACCGCTGAAGGAACCCGCGGTTCTCCATGCGCGTCACCAACCGGGTCGTGGCGGACTGGCTGAGGACCACGGCGCGGGAAAGCTGGTTCATCCTCATGTGCCAGCCGTCCTGACGGGCCAGCACGTCGAGAACGCTGTATTCACTCACGGACAAGTCGTGCTCACGCTGCAAGGCGCGCTCGAGCGCGTCTTCCAGAGACGCGTGCAGGGCCGCGAGCGTCCGCCATCCCTGTGCGCGCGCCTCAGCGGCGTCGTCGTCCAGCGACATGGTGCACCACTCCTCCACTACACGGCGCCTGCAACTTTCTCGGAAGCCGGTAATTGCAACTCTACTGGAGTGTGGAACCTTCCCTGGCCTTCGCTGGAGCGACCGGCACAGGGGCCGGTGGCGTGACCGGGTTCACCGCTTGATCACTTGCATCGACTTCATGCGCGCCGCAGTATTAGGCACGAGCAAATACCCGCGTGTGCAACTATCTGGAGTGAACGTCATGCCCGCTGCGCTTCTGGCGCTGGCAATCGGTGCTTTCGGGATCGGAACGACCGAGTTCGTCATCATGGGGCTGCTGCCCGAAGTCGCCGCCACCTACTCCGTCAGCATCCCCTCCGCCGGGCTGCTGATCTCCGGTTACGCGCTCGGCGTCGTCGTCGGCGCGCCTCTTCTCACCGCAGTCGGGTCCCGCTGGTCGCGTAAACGCCTGCTCATCGGGCTGATGGCGCTCTTCATCGCAGGCAACGTCCTCGCCGCGATCGCCCCCACATACGGGCTGCTGATGACCGGGCGCATCGTGGCCGCGCTGTCCCACGGTGCCTTTTTCGGCGTCGGGTCGGTTGTCGCCGCGAGCCTGGTCGCGCCCGCCAAGCAAGCCAGCGCGATCGCGATGATGTTCACCGGCTTGACGGTGGCCAACGTGCTCGGCGTGCCACTGGGGACCGCTCTTGGCCAAGCGCTTGGGTGGCGGTCGACGTTCTGGGCCGTGGCCATCCTCGGTGTGATCGGCCTGGTCGGGATCATCGCGTTGGTCCCTGACCTGCCCAAGGACACCACGACCAACCTGCGTCACGAACTGGCCGTGTTCAAACGTCCGCAGGTGTGGCTTGCGCTGGCCATGACCGCGCTCGGGTTCGCCGGTGTGTTCGCGTCCTTCACCTACATCGCGCCGATGATGACCGAGGTCGCCGGGTTCTCGTCCGGCATGGTGACGTGGCTGCTCGTGCTGTTCGGCGTCGGCCTGGTCGCAGGCAACCTGTTCGGCGGCAAGGCCGCGGACAAGGCACTCATGCCGAGCCTGTACGGAATCCTGGCAGCGCTGGCCGTTGTCCTGGCGGTCTTCACGTTCACCGCGCACGCCCAGATCCCCGCAGCCATCACGATCCTGTTGTTCGGTGCGGCGGGCTTCGCGACCGTGGCACCACTTCAAGCCCGCGTGATGGACAAAGCCGAAGGGGCGCCAGCACTGGCGTCAGCCGCCAACATCGCCGCGTTCAACCTCGGCAACGCGGGTGGCGCGTGGCTCGGCGGCCTCGCGATCGACAAGGGCCTCGGCTACACCGCCCCGAACTGGATCGGCGCGTTGCTGGCGATCGCCGGTCTCGGCGTGGCGCTGTACTCGGGCCTGCTCGACCGCAAGAAGGTCCTTCAGAGCCGGTAAACCCGAGCCGCCGTACCCCCGAAGACCTGATCCCGGTCCGCCTGCGAGAGGCCCGAGGTCAGGTCTTCCGCGGCTTCGACAACATCCGCGTACGAACCCGCGAGCAGGCACACCGGCCAGTCCGAGCCGAACATCACCCGCGACGGCCCGAACGCTTCGAGCACAACCTCGGCATACGGCCGCAGGTCATCGACCGTCCACTTAGCCCAGTCCGCTTCGGTGACCAGCCCGGACAGCTTGCACGTCACGTTGTCGAAGCCGGCGAGTTCACCGATCAACGAGGCCCAAGGCTCCAGGGCACCTCCCGCGATCGGCGGTTTGGCGCAGTGATCCAGAACGAACGGGTGGTCCTGGAACGCCGCAACGGTCTCGATCGACGCCTCAAGCTGGTGCGGCAGCACCAAAAGCTCGTACAACAGGCCCGCGTCGAACACCGCCTGCAGCCCGCGCTGAACGTCGTCACGGCACAGCCACCGGGGATCGGCCTCGCCCTGGACCTGGTGCCGGATGCCGCGCAACCACTCCCCGCCCGCGCCAGCACGCAGCGCGGCCAAGTCGTCCGCGACCGACGGCGACGTCAGATCAACCCAGCCGACCACCGCGCCGATCAAGTCCGACGAAGCGGCGACCGCCAGGAATTCCGGTGTCTCCTCGGCCACGGTGACCGTCTGGACGAGCACTGTCCGGTCGAACCCGGCAACCGCCGCGGCCAGATCCGACACGTCGAAGTCACGGCGGATCACCGCCATCGTCACGGGGTCGATCCAGTCCTGGTCGCGAACCGACAGGTCCCAGAGGTGGTGGTGCGCGTCAACCCTCATCCAAGCAAGCCTTCCGCACGCAGGTCGTCCCAGAGCTCGTCCGGCACCGGCTTGTCGAACAGGTCCGCGTTGCGGGCGGCCTGCTCAGCCGACTTCACGCCGAGCACAACGGAAGCCACACTCGGGTGACGCAGCACGAACTGTACGGCCGCCTGCGGCAAGGTCGCACCATGCCGTTCGCAGACCGCCGCGATCCGCTGCGCACGAACGACTAGCTCACGTGGTGCCTGCGAGTAGTTGTACTTCGCGTCGTCGGGAACTGTCGTACGAGCGAGCATGCCTGAGTTGAAAACACCCGCCGCGAGAACGGAAACCCCGCGCTCCTGGCACAGCGGCAGGAACTGCTCGGCGGCGGTCTGCTCAAGCAGGGTGTAGCGGCCGGCGAGCATCACCACGTCGATCGAGGTCTCCCGGACGAACCGGGCGGGCATCTCCCACTGGTTCATCCCGACACCGATCGCGCCGACCGCGCCTTGCGCGCGCAGCTCGTCCAGCGCAGGGAAACCTTCTTGCGAGGCCTGTTCCCAGTGCTCGTCCGGGTCGTGCAGCAGCAGGATGTCGACCCGGTCAAGGCCGAGACGCTCCAAGGAGGACTCGACCGACCGGCGGATCCCGTCCGCGCTGAAGTCCCACACGCGCCGGTACTTCCGCGGCACCGCGAACCCGTTGTCCAGGTCCAATCCGGTGCCGTCGCAGGGCTTGAGGATCCGGCCGACCTTTGTGGACACCACGTACTCGTCCCTCGGCAACCCGGCAAGGAACTTGCCGAGGCGACGCTCCGACAGGCCAAGCCCATAGTGAGGTGCGGTGTCGAAGTACCGAACGCCCGCGTCCCACGCGGCCTGCAGTGCTGCTTCGGCGTCGGCGTCGGACACTTCGGTGTACAGGTTGCCGATTCCGGCCGCGCCGAAGCCGAACTTCGTGACATCAACCTTCATGACGGCAGCTCCCAGACCTTCTTGACGTCCGGCTGCGCGCCGGAGTAGTCGTCCTCGACCTCCAGCAACTCGGCCATCCGAGCCTGCCACGGGATGTTCGCCGGATGATCCCGCAGCCGCTCACGCATCCGGGCGTAGTCGTCGACTTCGACGACGTGGAACAGATCCCGGCCACTGCGCCAGATCCGCCACGTGTGCACGCCCGCCTCCCGCAGGGCCTCGTCCAGCTCCTGCGGGATGACCGCGTGCTCACGGTCGTAGTCGGCTTCCCTGCCCGGCTTGAGCCGGGTGTGTAACGCAACCGTCTCCATAGAGCCTTTACTCCTGAGCCTTGCCGGTCGTCAGTCGGGACAGCACAAGCGCGATGAGGATGATGGCACCGTAGATCGCTTTGAACCAGTGCCCGCTGACGCTCATCAGAGTCAGCAGGTTCTGGATCAGGCCAAGCATCAGCACACCACACAGCGCGCCGAACAACGTGCCCTTGCCGCCGTTGAGGCTGATCCCGCCGATCACCGCGGCCGCGAACACCATGAAGATCAGCTGCTCGCCCATATTGGCACCGATCGCGCCGAGGCGGCCAGTCTCCAGCGTGCCCGCGAGCGCGGCGAGCACGCCGCCGATGATCAGCACGGTCCAGGTCACGGCGTTCGTCCGGATACCTGCGGCCTTGGCGGCGTCCACGTTGCCACCGATCGCGTACAGCGACCGGCCCTGCCGGAAGTACGACAGCGCGATGATGCCGATCACGAACGCGATCAGCGCGATCCACACCGAGGCGGCCAGCCCGAACCACTTCTCGAAGCCGAGGTACATGAACGACTGCGGCAGTTCGAACAGGCTGCTGCCGCCGGAGAAGCCGATGTGCAGACCACGCACGGTGATCAACATACCGAGCGTCACGATGAACGCGGACAGCTGGAACTTCAGGATGAGCAGTCCGTTGAAGGCGCCGATCAGACCACCGATCACCAGGCACAGTGGCACCGCCATCCACTGGGGCCACTCGGTGCCCAGCCCGTGCGCCGACGTGGGCACGACCAGCACGATCGCCAGGACGGGGGCGAACCCCATCGTCGACTCCAGCGACAGGTCGAACTTGCCCGTGATCAGGATCATCGCCTCGGCCAGCACCAGCAGCGCGAGCGCGGTCTGCTGCTGCAGCACGTCGGCGAGGTTGCCGAGCGTCAGGAACGTCGGGCTGATGATCGCGCCGATGATCATCAGTACGATGATCGCCGGGACAAGTGCCAGATCCCGCAACCGCGCGAACCGGATCAGCGGACGGCGGCCGGAGGCGGGGGCCGTCGCCACGTCGGTCTGCGGGGACAGCGGTTCCGTCGACGCTGTCTTGGTCATTTCTCGGTCACTCCTTCAATGGCCGCGACCAGGTCCTGCTCGGTCCAGTCCCGCCCGAACTCGTGTGCCACCTCGCCGTGGAACATCACCAGTACCCGGTCACACACCCGCATGTCATCCGGCTCATCGGACACCACGATCACCGCGGCGCCCGTCCTTGCCACCCGGTCGACCACACCGAGCAGGGACTCCTTGGACTTCACGTCCACGCCCGCGGTCGGGTTGATCAGCACCAGCACCTTGGGATCGCTGGCCAATGCCCGTGCCATCACGACTTTCTGCTGGTTTCCACCAGAAAGGTCCGAGACCGGCTGGTCAGGACCCGACGTGACGATGTCGTAGGACTCGATGGCCTTGCTGCCCACCTGAGCCAGCTGCTTCGGCGGAACGGTGCCGGCGGGCCCAAGCTTGTCCATCACGGTCATCGCGGCGTTCTCCGCGATGCTCAACCCCAGCACCAGCCCTTGGTGGTGCCGGTCGCGTGGTACGCAACCGATTCCGTTCTTCAGCGCGTCCAGCACCGAACCCGGCTTGAGCTTCCGGCCGTCCACTTCGATCACACCGGACGACGCCTTGCGCAGGCCGTACACCGTTTCGGCGAGCTGGTGCTTGCCGCTGGACGCGCTGCCCGCCAGCCCGATCACCTCGCCCTTGCGCACTTCGATGTTGATGCTGTCGAACGAGTCACCGGACAGGTCGCGCAGGTTCAGTGCGACCGTCGACTTGTCGCCGATGGACGGACGGTCCGCGGCGCCGGGTACGGACAACCCGCCGGGCTCACCGGTCATCGCGTCGACCAGTTCGGTGCGGCCGAGATCGGCCACCGGCGCGGTGAGGATGTGCTTGGCGTCGCGGAAAACCGTGACGGTCTGGCACACCTCGTAGATCTCTTCCAGGTGGTGCGAGATGAACATGAACGTGATCCCGCTGTCCTGCAACGCCCGCATCCGCTCGAACAATCGCTCGATCGCCGGGCCGTCCAGCTGCGCGGTCGGCTCATCCAGGATGATGAACTTCGCGCCGACCGACAGCGCGCGCGCGATCTCGACGAGCTGGCGTTGCTCGACCGTGAGCTCCGCCGCGGGCTTCGTGACGTCCACGTCCACACCGAACGGTTCCAGCAGCTCGGCTGACTGCTTGCGCAGCTTCGACCAGCTGATCAGCGTCTTGCCCTGTCGATTGATGAAGAGGTTCTCGGCAACCGACAACGCGGGCATGATCGTGGACCTCTGGTACACGCAGGCCACGTTGCGCCGCCACCCTTCGCGGTCGCTCAACGCCGGCGAAGGCTTGCCGTAGAACGTGACCTCGCCACTGTCGGCCGCCTGGAGCCCGGTCAGCACCGAGACCAAAGTGGACTTACCGGCGCCGTTGCGGCCGACGAGGGCATGCGACTCGCCATCACGGATCTCGATGCCCACCTCGTTGAGCGCCACCGTCCTGCCGTAGCGCTTGGTGATGTTGCGCGCCGCGGCGGCGAGCTGGTCGCCCGCCGCCGCTTGGGTCACAGAACTCATCATTGACCGATCTGGTTGCCCCACAACGCCTTGTCATCGACGTTGTCCTTGGTCACGAGCGGTGCGGGCAGCTGGTCCTCGAGGTTGCCGTTGCCCACTTCCACGATGGTCGAGCCGTGGTCGGTCGGGCCTGGCTTGAAGGTCTTGCCCTCCAGCGCGGCCTTGGCGTAGAACAGCGCCCACTTGGCGTACAGGTCCGCGGGCTGCGAGACGGTCGCGTCGATCTCGCCCTTGCGGATCGACTCGAACTCCTGCGGGATGCCGTCGTTGGACACGATGAAGATGTGGTTCGGGTCGCTCGCCGGAAGCAAGTGGTTGGTCGAGCGCAGTACCTGCAGGGTCGGCGCCAGGAACACGCCACCGGCCTGCATGTAGATGCCCTTGATGTCCGGGTGCTGGTTCAGCCGGGTCTGCAGCGCCGAGCTGGCCTTCGACCCTTCCCAGTCGGTCGGCTCCTCGAACACCGTGATGTCCGGGTAGTTCTGCTTCATGCACGCCGCGAACGCCTCGGACCGGTCGCGTCCGTTCACACTGGACAGTGCGCCCTGGAACTCGACGACCTTGCCCTTGCCACCGAGCTTGTCACCGAGGAACTTGCAGGCCTTCTCGCCGTACGCCTTGTTGTCCGCCCGCACGACCATGTACACCTTGCCGTTGTCCGGCCGGGTGTCCACCGTGACGACGGGGATCTTCTGCTGCTCGAGGCGCTGCAGCGTGGTCGCGATCGCGCCGGTGTCCTGCGGTGCCATCACGATCGCCTTGGCACCCTGCCCCTGCAACGACTGCACGTTGGCGACCAGGTTCTCGACCTTGTTCTGCGAGTTGGTCGGATCCATCATGTTGACGTTGAGCTCTTTGGCGAACTGCGGGACGTACTTGATGTACGAGTTCCAGAAGTCCGAGTCGGCGCGCGGGAAGTCCACGCCCACCTTGGCGTTGGGGTCGCCTGCCGTCCCGCCCGGTGCCGAACCGGTCGACGACTCGCCGCACGCGGCGGCGGCAAGAACTACCGTTGCCGCGACGGCGACGGTTTTCACTGATCTGCGGACGGGCACCACAGGTCCTCCTTGACGGCGGTGTCTTCTCACTGGAAGCGTTGTCGGTCCGGTCTATTGCTGGGCCGGCGGCCGCAGCCGCAGGCCGTGCATGCCGCCGTCCACGGCAAGCACCGTTCCCACCGTGGCGCCCGACAACGGGCTGGCCAGGTAGGCGATCGCGTTCGCGACCTCGTCGGCCGACACCAGACGGCCCGTAGGTTGACGCGCGTTCAGTGCGGCCCGTTCGGCCGCGGGGTCCTCTGCTTGGTCGAGCAACCTACTCACCCACGGCGTGTCCGCTGTGCCGGGGGCGACACAGTTGACCCGGATGCCCTCGCGGACGTGATCGGCCGCCATCGCCAGGGTGAGCGCGTACACCGCTCCCTTGCTGGCCGAGTACAGCGCACGCTGCGGCAGGCCTGCCCAAGCGGCAATGGAACACGTGTTGACAATCGCGGCAGCCGGGGACTTTCGCAAGTGCGGCAACGCATGCCGCGCGACCCTGGCCATGCCGACCACGTTCACGTCCAGCACGCGCAGCCACTCGTCGTCGCCGTTCGCCGCGACGTCGCCGATCGCGCCGATTCCGGCGTTGTTCACCACGATGTCCAGCCGCCCGAAGCGTTCGACGACCGCGTCGACGGCCGATTTCACCTGGGCGTCATCGGTGACGTTGGTCTCGAAGCCTGCGATGTCCTCGGGCAGGCCGTCCGGCTTCAGGTCCAGCGCCGCGACCTTCGCTCCCCTGCCGCTCAGCAGTTTCGCGGTGGCCAGGCCGATGCCTGACGCGCCACCGGTGACGATCGCGACCAAGCCGGCGAAGTCACTGAAGTCGCTCACGAGTTCTCTCCTGTCCACTCAGGACCATCCGGGAAACGGTAGCGGCGGAGGGTTGCGTCGTGCATGCGTGCGGAGAAGCCGGGCTTGCGTGGCGCGAGGTAGTGCCCGCCCCGCACGATCGCCGGGTCGGTGAAGTGCTCGTGCAGGTGGTCGACCCACTCGATGGCCCGGTCGGCCTTGCTTGCGGACACCGCGACGTAGTCGAACATCGACAGGTGCCGTACCAGCTCGCACAGGCCGACGCCACCGGCGTGCGGGCAGACCGGCACGCCGAACTTGGCTGCCAGCAACAGGATCGCCACGTTCTCGTTGACGCCGCCGACCCTGGCCGCGTCCAGCTGCAGCACTCCCAGTGCCTTGGCTTGCAGCATCTGCTTGAAGACAACGCGGTTCTGCACGTGCTCGCCGGTCGCGACCTTGATCGGCGCGATCTGTTCGGCGATGGCCTGGTGGCCGAGGATGTCGTCCGGTGACGTCGGCTCCTCGATCCAATACGGGTTGAACGGGGCCAGTGCGCGCATCCACTCGACCGCGATCCCGACATCCCAGCGCTGGTTGGCGTCCACCGCGATCCGGATGTCGTCGCCGACGGCCTGCCTGGCCAGCCGCAGGCGCCGGATGTCGTCGTCGAGGTCGCCGCCGACCTTCAGCTTGATCATGTCGAAGCCGTCCGCGACGGCCTGTTTGGACAGGCGAACGAGCTTGTCGTCGGAGTACCCGAGCCAACCGGGCGAAGTCGTGTACGCCCGATACCCGTTGGCCAGGATCTCGTTCGCTCGTTCGGCTTTGCCCGCTTGCGCGTTGTTCAGGATCTCGTACGCCTCGTCCGGCGTGATCGCGTCCGTGAGATACCGGAAGTCGACGAGACCGACGATCTCCTCCGGCGTCATGTCACTGAGGAACTGCCAGACCGGCTTGTCCGCGCGCCGCGCCGCGAGGTCCCATGCGGCGTTGACCACCGCGCCGACCGCCATGTGCGCGACGCCCTTCTCCGGGCCGAGCCAGCGCAGCTGGGAATCGCCAACCAGTTGCTGGGACAGGGAAGCCAGCGCTGCGGCGTCCTGCGGCACCGGCAAGCCGACCACGTGACTTTCCAGGGCACGGATCGCCGCTGCCTGGACGTCGTTGCCACGGCCGATCGTGAACGCGAAGCCGTACCCGTCCGGGCCTTCGTCGGCGTGCAGCACGACGTAAGCCGCGGAGTAGTCCGGGTCCGGGTTCATCGCGTCCGAGCCGTCCAGCTCACGTGATGTGGGGAATCGGACGTCGAGGACGTCCATACCGACGATATGGGGCATGTCAGGCCTGCCCCACGTTCTGCCGCTGGCGGCCGAGACCTTCGATCTCCAGCTCGACCACATCCCCTGCTCGCAGGTACGGCTTGGGTTCGGGCTGGCCGAGCGCGACACCTTGCGGCGTGCCGGTGTTGATCACGTCGCCGGGCCGCAGAACCATGTACTGGCTGAGGAAGTGCACGATCTCGGCGACCGGGAAGATCATGTCCTTGGTGTTCGAGTCCTGCTTGAGCTCGCCGTTGACCCAGGTCTTCAACGCCAGGTCCTGCGGGTCGCCGACTTCGCTCGCCGGCTTGAGCCACGGGCCGAGCGGGTTGAACGTCTCGCACGACTTGCCCTTGTCCCACTGACCGCCCGGGCGCTCGAGCTGGAACTCGCGCTCGGAGACGTCGTTGGAGATCGCGTACCCGGCGATGTGCTTCAGCGCCTCTTCGGGCGAGTCCAGGTAGCGCGCGGTCTTGCCGATCACGACGGCCAGTTCGACCTCCCAGTCGGTCTTGGTGGACTTCCTGGGGATGAGGACGTCGTCGTACGGACCGACCACACAGCCCGGGTCCTTCATGAAGATGACCGGCTCGCTCGGCGCGGGTGCGCCCGACTCTTTGGCGTGCTCGGCGTAGTTCATCCCGATGCACACGACCTTGACAGGCAGTGCGATCGGCGCGCCGATCCGCAGGCCGGTACCGTCCAGGGTTGGCAGCGAACCGGCGGCAAGGGCGTCAGCCACCCGCTGGATCCCGTCCCCGGCCAGGAAAGCACCATCGATGTCGCCGGTCAGCCCACTGATGTCGGACAGCGTTCCATCGTCGGCACGAACAGCGGGCCTCTCCTCGCCGATCGCGCCGAGGCGCATCAGGTGCATGTCGGTTCCCTTCCTCCCCGCCCGGCAAGACATCCGATGTATATCCCTTAGGAGTCCCGCTCGTCCAGTCCTGTGACCTCATCGAAAGCTGAGAAGTCCGATGACTGCGGATGAGCTGGGGCTCTTTCTTCAGAAATCGAACAAACTCTGACATCGGCCACATCTGCAAATAGTTGACACTGACTATTCGGAGATGGATAGTTAGAGTTGACTGAAGGGTGGACGATGAGCCGCAACCGAAGCACCGCCAACCTGCTCGGCCTGGCCGTGCTGTCCTATCTGACGCAGGGACCGCGGCATCCATACGAGTTGAGCCGCGAAATGCGCGGCCACGGCGACGAGCGCAGCATCAAGTTCAACCACGGCTCGCTGTACATGGTTTTCCAGCAGCTGACCAAGGCCGGGTTCATCGAGCCCGCGGGCAGCAGCCGCGAAGGCCAGCGCCCGGAACGCACCGAGTACCGGCTGACCGAGGCAGGCCGCACCGAACTGGGCGTGTGGCTGAACGAACTCGTCGCCGAGCCGCGGCACGAATACCCCAGCTATGTGGCGGCGTTGTCGTTGATCGCCGCGCTGACGCCGACGGAAGCTGTCGCCGCACTGCGTCGACGGCTGGAGGGTCTGGCGAGGCAACGCGCTGAGGCCGTGGCACTGATCGAGCAAGCCGACGCGGATGGCGTCCACCCGCTCTTCCTCGTCGAAGAGGAATACCGACGGGCCCAGCTGGACGCCGACATCACCTTCACCGAGCGCTTCATCGCCCGCATCGAAGACCCCGACGACGGCTGGGCACCGCAATGGAACGAATTCCACCGGAGACATACGCCATGACAGACATCAAGTACCGCACTATCGGACAGGGACCGGGCATCGTCGTTCTGCACGGCGCGATGTGTTCCGGGTACGACCACTTACAGCTCGCCGAGGCAATGGCCCATCGGCACACCGTCCACCTTGTCGACCGACGCGGGCGCGGCCTGAGCCAGAACGCGCCCCCGGGCAATCGAATCGCCACCGAAGTAGCCGATCTCGGCGCCGTTCTCGCCGCAACCGGTGCGCAGGACGTTTTCGGTGTCAGCTCAGGAGCCATCGTTTGTCTCGAGGCCGCCCGCGTCCTCCCGGCGATCCGCCGGGCGGCGATCTTCGAGCCACCGTTGTTCCCCGGCCGTGATGTCCCAGCCGCCTTCGCGGCAACCCTCAATCGCCACCTCGACCGCGGCCGCACAGCCTCAGCCCTGGTGACAGGGATGAAAGGCGCCCAGATGGGCCCGGCTTTCCTGCGTGCCATACCGACGTGGCTGCTCGCACCGCTCATCGGCGCGGGTGTGCGGGCTGAACAACGCAAGCCGCCCACGGATTATTTGACGATGGCCGCGCTGGCGCCGACGCTGCGCCAGGACTTCACCATCGTGACCGAAGCCAGCGGTCCCGCCGACCGGTTCGCCACGATCACGGCGGACGTCCTGCTGCTTGGCGGCAGCGAAAGTCCCTTGTACTTGAAGGAAGCGCTCGACGTCCTGGGAAAGGCGATCCCGCACGCTACCTTCCGCGAACTGGCCGGAGCCGATCATTCCGCCGCGTCGAACACCGACCGGCGCGGCCGACCTGGTGATGTGGCCGAGGCGCTGCTCAGTTTCTTCGCTGCGTGACCATTGGCGCTTCGGTGGACCAAATGATGGGATGTAGCCCCCGGTCCACGAAGGAGCAGGCCGATGTCGATCCATGGGACGCATGAGCCGGAGTTCGTTGAGGTACTGGCCGAATTCGAGCGGAACTTCGCCGAACGGGGTGAGATCGGGGCATCGGTCAGCATCACAGTCGACGGCAAGACGGTCGTGAACCTCTGGGGCGGCGTGGCCGACCCAGAGACCGGCGCCGAGTGGACCGAGCAGACCCTGGTCGACGTCTGGTCGTGCACCAAGGGCGCGACCGCTCTGTGCGCGCACATCCTGGCCGACCGCGGCGAGCTGGACCTCAAAGCACCCGTGGCCAAGTACTGGCGGGAGTTCGCACAGAACGGCAAGGACGGCATCCTCGTCCAGCACGTGCTCGACCACCAGGCCGGTCTGTCAGGACTACGGGAGCAGCTGCCCGAGGGCGCGTTCTACGACTGGGACCTGATGACCGACGCACTGGCCGCCGCCGAGCCGTTGTGGACGCCGGGTACCACCCACGGCTATCACGGCCTGACCTTCGGGTTCCTGATCGGCGAGGTCGTCAGGCGGGTGTCCGGGCGCACTCTTGCCGAGTTCTTCGACGCCGAGGTCGCCGGCCCGCTGGAGCTCGACTTCTGGCTGAGCCTGCCGGAGGACCAGGAGTCCAGGGTCGCGCCGACCATTCCGCCGGATCTGACCAAGCCAGGGACTCCGGTACCGAGCCTGTACATGCTGGCGATGAGTGACCCGACGTCCATCCCCGGCTTGATGATGTTCAACACCGGCGGCTACATGGTGCCCGGCGAGTTCAATTCCCGGCGGGCACACGCGTCGACGATCGGCTCGGTCGGTGCCGTCACCGATGCTCGTGGCCTCGCCGGCATGTATCGGCCGCTCGCGTTGGGCGGGACGTTCGGCGATGTCCGGCTGGTCAAGCCGAACCAGGTCGCGGTGATGGGCCAGGTGACGTCCGCGTGTGCGGTCGACGCCGCCGTGCTGGTGCCGACCAGGTTCGCCAGCGGGTTCCTCAAAACCGTCGACAACCGGCATCTGGCACCCAATGACCAGGAAGGCATTCTGCTGGCCGAGGACGCGTTCGGCCACAGTGGGATGGGCGGGGCACTGGGCTTCGCCGATCCGCGGGCCCGGCTCTCCTTCGGTTACACGATGAACCAGCAGGGACCTGGGATCGGAATCAACGAACGCGGCCAGTCCTTGGTGGACGCGACATACCGGGCATTGGGGTATCACCAGGTCACCGAGGGCGGTTCCTGGTTTCGCTGATCGGCAACCGGCTGGCACGTTGGTGCCGTTCCCTTGAGAAAGTCACTAACATTGACTATCACTGAGTGCGGGTCAACGATGGAGGTTCTCCGTGTCAGACGCGACACCGTCCCAAGTGGTCAGTCAGTTGATCGAGTTCTTCGCCGCCAAACAGTTCGACAAGGCAGCCGACCTTTATTCCGACGACGCGGTCCTCGTTCTGCCGCTCGCGCAACCAAATGCGCCGATCATGGTCGGCGGCGCCGGTATCCGGAAGATGGCGAACGCCAGCAAACCGGTGATGTACGAGGACATCCACGTCCGGAATCTGAAGATCCGCACGACGGCCGATCCCGAAGTGGTCATCGCGGAATGGGACTACGCCGGTGTCAGTCCCGCGACCGGCAAACCCTTCGAGACCGGCAATCTCATCATCACCAGGGTCCGTGACGGAAAGATCGTGTCCTCACGCGACTACCACGACCACGTCGTACGCGCCTGGATCTCCGGCGACTTGGACACGCTGCTGGCACAGCTTGCGGAGGGGAACTGAAATGGCAACACCGGCCGAGGTCGTCACGAAGCTCATCCACGAGTTCGCCAGCACGGACTTCTCCCGTATCCCTGATCTGTACGCCGAGGAGTCGGTCACCGAGGTCAGGTTCTACCTGCCGAGCCCGAACCAGCTGGAGGGCTCCGAGGGCATCAGGCGCGCGACGACCACCCAGATGGACCAGACAAACCTGGTCAACGTGGAAGTACACGACCTGGTCATCCACGAGACCGGCCCGACCGAGGTCGTCGCCGAATGGGAGTACCGGGGCTTCAGCGTGGCAACCGGTGAGGCGTACAGCATCTACAACGCCATCGTGACCAACGTGGTCGACGGCAAGATCGTGAGCTCGCGGGACTACCACAACACCGTCGCGCTGTTGCGTAACGCGGGCCGCCTGCCCGAATTGCTTGAAACACTGGGCAAGCCTGCAACCTGGGACGAACGAGTCAATCAGTAACGGTGACCATCTGGCTGCCCGAAAGGACAGTCCGGGCGGGCTGCCGTGCTGGAACACTGCGCCGTCATGCGGCAGATCGGCAGCGGGCGGTACACGCTTGTCCGCGAACTGGGTCGTGGCGGGATGGGCGTGGTCTGGCTGGCCGAAGACACCGTTCTCGGCCGCCCGGTCGCCGTCAAGGAACTGATCGTGCCGGAGAGCGAGCGCGGCCCGTACCAGGAACGCGTTCTGCGTGAGGCTCGGATCGCCGGCAGGCTCGCGAACCCCGGCATTGTCCGGGTGTACGACCTGATCAGGGAAAACGACGACACCTTCATCGTGATGGAGTACGTCAAGGCGCCGACCCTGACCGAGCTGGTCGAACGCGACGGGCCGATGCCGGTCGCCAAGGCCGCGAGGCTCGCCGCACAACTGCTGTCCGCGCTGGAGGCCGCCCACGAGGCGGGCATCGTGCACCGGGACGTCAAGCCCGGCAACGTCATGGTGCCCGCGAAGGACTCCGCCAAGCTCACCGACTTCGGCATCGCTCAGTCCTTTGAGGACCCACGGCTGACCACGACCGGCATGCTGATCGGCTCGCCCGCGTACATGTCGCCGGAACGCCTCGAAGGCGGCGAGGTGTCGCCCGGGTGGGATCTGTGGGCACTGGGCGCGACGCTGTTCTTCGCCGTCGAGGGCTTTTCGGCGTTCCAGCGTGCCAACACCTCGGCGACCATGCTCGCGGTGATGACCGAGTACCCGCAGCCGCGGCTGAGCCACGGCCCGATGGCGCAGCTGATCATGGGCTTGCTCGAGCGTGATCCCGAGCGCCGCCTGGGCACGCACCGCGCGCACACCTTGCTCGAGGAGGCGCTGAGCCAGGAGCCCGTTGATCCGCCGACCAACCGGCTGGCGCCCGTCGCGAAGCCCAGGAACCGCAAACCGCTCTACACGGCGTCGATCGCGGTCGTGCTGGTGGCCGCGTTCGTGGTCGCGGTGATCTTGTCGCTGAACTGGGGATCGGAGCCGAACAACGCCTCGCCGAGGCCCACGTTCTCCTTCACCGTGCCGACCAGCACGACGACGACCGCGCAGGCGCAGGCGACGTCCAAGGCGATGGTGCCGGTGATGACCCACGGTTCCGGCGGCGACATCCCGGACCTGTCCGGCGCGATGATCTCCGGTGAATGCCTGAACTGGGTGCCGAGGAAGGGCGCGAAAGACCCGGACATCGACGCGGACGTCGGCTGCTTCGGCCCGCACGACGTGGAGGTCCTCGAACAGGACTGGGCCAACCGCGAGCTGGAGAAGGACGTCCCGTATCCGCCCTTCGAGAAGCTCGTGGCAGAAACGACCAGCATGTGCACGCGGATCTTCCTGTCCGAGGCCGTGCCGGTGCCGAACAAGGAGGAGACGCTGAAGTTCTGGGTCATCGTGCCCAACACCGAGGCCTGGAAGGTCAAGACGAACGACGGCTACCGGATGTCGAACCGGCTGACGTACTGCTTCGTCGGCAAGGCGGACGGCTCGAAGCTGACCGAACCCGTGATGGCGCGCTGAGCCACCAGGCCCGGCCGGGCTGCGGTCCGGCCGGGCCTGTCTGTCAGGAAGCGTTGGCGCAGATGGCGAACACGTGGAAGGTGCGGTTGCCGCCGCCGGTGTTCTGCACGTCGACGAACCAGCCGGAATGCCGCACTCCGGAGACCTCGAAGTCGTACGAGTGCGACTCGACCAGCTCGAGGAACGTGCTGTTCAACGTGGCGCCACCACCGAAGACCCGCTTTCCTTGCGGGCAGTCGATGTTGCCGGACCGGAACGAACCGTTCGGGCTGTCGATCGGGGCCGAGATCCGCTCGTAGCCGGTGATTCCCGTTGGCCCAGCCGGTCCCTGTGGGCCTTGGGGACCCTCAGGGCCGGTGTCGCCCTTGGGTCCCGTGGGACCCGCTGGTCCTGTCGGTCCGGCGGGACCTTCCGGTCCTGCGGGGCCTGCCGGACCGACAGGGCCTTGTGGCCCGGCTGGGCCTTGGGAGTTCCACTCGAGTGGTTTCTCGAGCAGCCCGCAGTTCTGGGTGGGGGCGATGACCCGAAGCAGGCCCGTCGCACCCACGCATCCCTTGATCGTGGTGGCGCCCGGCTGGGCGGCCGCGACTCCCGTACCGATCAGCAGCACGGCGCCGACGGCCGTACCGCCGCGCAGCAAAGTTCGCCTGATCCGGTGATTCCTGTTTGTACTGTCTGAAGTGGTCATGCCCAAGACGATGAGCCGATCGGACCAGCAATCCACCGGCGAAGGGGCCAGCCGAGCGCGCCGCAGGTTCGCCCCTTAGGGCTGCCGGAAGGGATGTATCAGGACTGCTCGACGCCCGGGCCGTAGATCGTGCGCAGCCAGATCGTGCTCAACGTGTCGACGATGTCCGCGTCCCACTTGGCCGACTTCTTGGCCATCGACTGGTGGTAGCAGACGTGCTCGTTCATCAGTACGAGCGCCCTCGCGATCGTCTTGGCCGACGGCGGTCCGGCGATCGCAAGCCCGGCCCTGCGCTCGCTCTCGATCTGCACGGCAGTCGATCGCATGAACCGCCGCGCCACCTCTACCCACAGCTGCGCCAAGCGCGGGTCGCTCTCCCTGCCGCGCACCGACGCTCGCAGCACCGGGCCGTGCTTGCGCCACAACGCCACCGTCGCCGTCAGCGCGCGGCGGACCGCGACGCTGGGAGTCTCGTCACTGCGACGGAACCAGACGATGCCGGAGTGGTAGATCTCGCGCAGAACCCGCTCGGACAGCTCGTAGAGCACGGCTTCGCGTGATTCGAAGTGGAAGTAGAACGTCGATCGGGACACACCGGCGCCCGCGGTGAGCTCGTCGATGCCGATTTCGTGCATCGACCGTTTGGCCAGCAGCCGTGCCGCGGTGTCCAGGATGGCCTGCGACGTCAAGTCACCCTTGCTCGGCTTGCGGGCCTCATCACCTTCGCCTGACTCCGTCCGGTCAGGCTGGCGGCGGACCGTCATGCCGACATTCTTGCAAACGTTCGTAAGCACTACAGTTGTGCGGGTGACGAAGCCAGAGCAGCCGGACCCGTCCGGCGACGAGATCGAGGTCAGGGTCGCTGCCGACGCGGCGCAGCTACCGATGCTGCGCGCGATCACCTCCGCGGTGGCCATGCGCCAGGACTACGACCTCGACTCGATCGCGGACCTGAAGATGGCGGTCGACGAGGCCTGCTCGATGCTGGTGCTCAGGGCGATCACTGGCTCGATCCTGACCGTCCGGTTCACCCCGAAGAACGAGATCAAAGTGGTGGCCACGGTGCTGTCGGACAGCGACGAGTGGCCGGACACCAGCATGTTCTCGTGGCACGTGCTGTCCACGCTGACCGACTCGCTCGAAGCGGGCGTCACGCAGGCACCCGCCGACCCCGGTGGCCACGGCCTGTGGATCGAGCTGACCAAACGCAACGGGCTGGTCAACGAGTGAACCCGCGCGGCGGCTACGACCATCTCGCCCCGCTGTTCGAAGAGCTCGCGTCGTCGCCGAAGAACAGCCCCAAGCACGCGGAGCTGCGGGAACGGCTCGTCACCGAACACCTTCCGGTCGCCGAGCACATCGCACGCCGGTTCAGCCACCAGGGCGCGCCACTGGAGGACCTCGCGCAGGTCGCCAGGATCGGCCTGATCAACGCGGTCGACCGGTTCGACCCCCAGCACGGCTCGGACTTCATGTCCTACGCGGTGCCCACCATCATGGGCGAGGTCCGGCGGCACATCCGAGACACCAGCTGGGCGGTGCACGTCCCACGCAGGCTCAAGGAGCTGCGGCTGTCCATCGGCAGCGCGGTGACCGAGCTGTCGCAACATCTCGGCCGGGCCCCGACGCCGAGCCAGATCGCCGAACACCTGGGGATCAGCAGGGAAGAGGTGTTCGAAGGCCTCGAAGCGACCAACGCGCACCACTCGCTGTCGCTGGACTACCTGCTCACCGACGACCCGGACTCAGCGTCATTGGCCGACACACTCGGCGCCGACGACCCCGAACTGAGCGTGGTCGATGCCCGTGAAGCGCTGTATCCGCTGATCAAGAGGCTGCCCGAGCGGCAGCAGAAGATCATCACGCTGCGGTTCTTCGGCAACCTGACGCAGACGCAGATCGCTGATCGGCTGGGGATCAGCCAGATGCACGTGTCCCGGTTGCTCGCCAAAAGCCTCGACACGCTGCGCGCCAGCCTGTCCAACGACGGCTGAAGCACGGGGCACTTGATTGCGTGAAGATCCGGGCCGGTACCTGCTGACCTGCGGCTATTTGGTCCATTGGGGTTGCGAAAAGGCTTCAGGATAGGTACCAAAGCCACTATGAGACCCGTGTGGCGAGGTGCCATCTCATTCGGGCTGGTGACCATCGCCGTCCGGATGTTCGGCTCGACCGAGGAGCACGACTTCCGGTTCCACCAGGTCCACCCCGAGGACGGGGGTCGGATCCGGTACAAGCGCGTCTGCGAGATCTGCGGCAACGAGATCGAATACCGCGACATCGCCAAGGGCTACGAGCTCGAAGACGGCCGCGTGGTCATCCTGACCGACGAGGATTTCGACAAACTGCCGGTCTCGACCGACAAGTCGATCCAGGTGCTGGAGTTCGTGCCGACCGAAGAGGTCGATCCGATCTTTTTCCAGAAGACGTACTACCTCGAGCCCGACAAAACCGCAGGACGTCCGTACGTCCTGTTGCGACAGGCGCTTGAGGACACCGATCGGCACGCGGTCGTGAAGATCACCATCCGGCAGCGTGAGTCGCTGGCCATCTTGCGCGCCCGCGATGATGTGCTCGTTCTGCACACCATCTTCTGGCCGGACGAGATCAGGAAACCCGATTTCGGATTCCTTGATCAAGATCTTGAGGTGCGCCCGCAGGAGCTGAAGATGGCCACTTCATTGATCGACAACATGGCCGGTTCGTTCAAACCGGAGCAGTTCACCGACGAATACCGCGACGCGATGGCGGAGCTGGTCGCGGCGAAGGCCGAGGGTGCCGAGCTGCCAGAACGGCCGGAAGAGGAAGATCAGGGCGATGTGATCGACCTGATGACCGCTTTGGAACGCAGTGTCGAACAGACCCGCGCGAAGTCCGAGGCGAAGCCCGCGCCGAAGAAGAAGAGCAAGTCCGGTAAGCGAACAGCCTGACATTCAAAGCCACCTCATTCCACGCCGACATGCGCGGCATGGAAGAGTAAAGGCATGAGTTCTGCTTCCGAACCACGCTGGCGACGACTCGAACCAGATGCTCGGCGGGAACAGATCCTCGTCTGCGCTATCCGCCTATTCGGTGAACGGCCGTACCCGTCGGTGTCGACAACGGACATCGCTGGTGAAGCAGGCGTCGCGCGCGGCTTGATCAACCACTATTTCGGCACGAAACGCGATCTTTATCTGGAAGTAGTCCGTCGAATGGTGACTATTCCCAGTTCAGCACCGCAGACAGCGCATCCGGGCACTTTGGAGGAGCGGATCGACGCGAGTGTGAGCTGGTTCCTTGACCGGGTGTTGCGGCACAGCAAAACGTGGCTCGTCGCGGTCGGTGGAGTAGGGCACGACGCGGATGTCGAACGGATACTGGCGGAGGCGGACGAGTACGCGGCCGATCGCGTACTGGAATTTGTCGGTCTGACTGAGGTGCACGAGCACCGCGAACAACTACGCGCGATGGTCAGGGCGTACGCGGCCATGGTGAAAGCGGCCGGGCGGGAATGGGTGATGGGCAACCACCTCAGCCGCGACCAGGTTCACCTGCTGCTCAGCCACACCTTGCTGACGCTGGTGCGGGACACGTTCCCCCAAGTCAGGGCAAGGTGACCACCTGCGCGGCGTAGCTCAGGCCCGCGCCGAAGCCGATCAGCAGCGCGAGCGAGTCCCGCTCGATCGCCTTGGCCTCGATAAGCCGTTGCAGGGCAAGGGGAATCGACGCGGCCGAAGTGTTGCCGGACTGGACGACGTCCTGCGCGACAACGGCACCCGGCGCCCCGATCTTCTTGGCCATGGCATGGATGATCCGCAGATTCGCCTGATGCGGCACGATCGCGGCCAGATCACCCGGCTTCACTCCGGCCCGCTCGCACGCGGCTAGCGCGATCGGGTGAACTTCCATGGTGGCCCAGCGGAAGACGGCCTGGCCCTCCATGTGCATGCCGCGGGTGAAGTCCGGAATGCGGATCAGGTCGGCGCCCTGGCCGTCACTGCCCCAGACCACCGGTCCGATCCCCGGTTGCGCCGACGGGCCGACGACAGCGGCGCCGGCGCCGTCACCGAAAAGGATGGACGTTCCCAGATCCGCCGGATCGACCCAGGCGGTCATCCTTTCGGTGCCGACAACAAGGACGTATTCGGCGGAACCGTTGCGCACCACATCCGCCGCGACTGTCAGCGCGTAGCAGAAACCCGCGCACGCCGCGTTCAGGTCGAAGGCGCCCGCCATGCGTGCGCCGATCCGATGCGCGACTTCTGAGGCCGCGTCCGGTATCGGACTCTCGGCACTGCAGCTGGCGACGATCACCAGACCGATTCGCGACCCTTCGACACCGGAATTCGCCAACGCCTGCTGCCCGGCCGCGATCGCCATCTCCTGCACCGTTTCGGCGGCACTGGCCTTGCGCAACGACACGATGCCGGTGCGCCCTCGTACCCACTCCCCCGTCCGCCCGAACCGCTTGGCGGTTTCCTCGCTGGTGATCACAGTCGATGGCTGGTAGGCACCGAATCCGATGATCCGGGCACCGGCGACCGGCGTGACCTGCCGAAGGCGAGAAATTTTCACAGCAGAAACTCCACCCATGGGCACATCCTGGTGGCTACCAATGAGTAAGAGCGTCATCCTCAGGTCTATGTTTTCGGCGGTGTCGCCGCAGGCCCCATCAATACTGCCAAGTAACTTCTCGCGAATGCGCGAACAGAGTCGTCATCGTCCAGTGGAATGCAACTGTCCGGGGTGAGCGTGAACGAGATGGCAAGCCTTACGAAAAGCTCCGCGACACCCGCCGGATCCCGCCCGTCAACCGGCTTGTCACCACCTGGCAGCCCTTCTGCCTGGCTGACCAGGAAATCGCGGGCGGCGGCCACCACAAGCCCGCCATTGACAGTGAGATACGGCAACAACGCTTCCGGGTCAGTGGACAGAAGGCGGGACAACAACGGGTCACGCCGGGTATACCGCATCCCCACGACAAAGCCTTCGACCAGCCGTTCCCGCGCGGTCGGCAACTTGTTGACGGCCGCGGCGATACTGCCGAAGAACCGGCGCGACTCCCGAACCAGAACAGCCTGAACAAGTACGTCTTTGTTCTCAAACCGCCGGTACAAGGTCGCACGGGACACACCGGCGCGTTTGGCAACGGCGTCGACGTTCGTGCGTCGCAGGCCGTAGTCGAGGAACTCGGCAAGGGCCGCGTCGAGAATGCTCTCGCTGACCGGATCACTCACCAGCCCAGCCGTGAGCACCAGGTCGAGCAGGGCATTCGGCTCAGCGGAAGTCACACCGAACAGCCTAGAACCCTCGTGAGTGTTCAGTCCGGTCAGAACCGGCGTGAACACTCACGAGGGTTCTGTCAGTACTGGAAGAAGCCGCGGCCGTTCTTCTTGCCCAGCAACCCCGCGTCCACCATGCGCAGCAGCAATGGCGGGGGCGAGTACAGCGGCTCCTTGAACTCGGCGTACATCGACTCCGCGATCGCCTTGGTGGTGTCCAGGCCGATCAGGTCCGTCAGGTGCAGCGGCCCCATCGGGTGCGCGCAGCCCAGGACCATGCCGTTGTCGATGTCCTCCGGCGAGGCGAAGCCCGATTCGAGCATCCGGATCGCCGACAGCAGGTACGGCACCAGCAGCGCGTTGACCACGAACCCGGCGCGGTCCTGCGAGCGGATCACCTGCTTGCCCAGCGCGGACGTCACGAACTCCTCCGCACGCGACTGCGTCTCGGCGCCGGTCAGCAACGACGGCACCAGCTCGACCAGCTTGAGCACCGGCACCGGGTTGAAGAAGTGCACACCGATGACCTGCTCGGGCCGGTTGGTCGCCATGCCGAGCTTCATGATCGGAATCGATGAGGTGTTCGACGCGAAGATCGCCGTCTGGTCCTCCACGACCTTGTCCAGTGCCGTGAAGACGTCCGTCTTGATCTGCTCGTTCTCCGCGACCGCCTCCACGGTGAACTGGCGGTCGGCCAGCTCGCCGATGTCGGTGCCGAAGTGGATCCGGCCGAACGCCGCTTCCCGCTCCTGCGCCGACAGCTTGCCGTTGCGGACGCCGCGGTCGAGGGACTTCTCGATCCGCGCCTTCCCGGCAGCCAACGCGTCCGCCGACGCCTCGGTGACCTTGACGTCAAGCCCGGAGCGCGCACACACCTCCGCGATACCCGAGCCCATCAGACCACAGCCGATCACACCCACGCGGCGGATCTCGCTCACGCTTGTCCCTTCACTCATAAGCTCACACATTACGGCGGTATTGACCGCCCACTTCGAAGAACGCCTCGGTCACCTGGCCGAGGGTGCACACCCTGGCCGCCTTCATCAGCTCGGCGAAGACGTTCTCGCCCGAGACCGCCGCCGCGCGCAGCCGCCGCAAGGCCTCCTGGGCCTCGTCGCGGTGCTTGGCCTGAAAGTCACGGGTCCGGTCGACCTGCGAGCGCTTCTCCTCCTCGGTCGCCCGGGCGAGCTCGATCTCGATCGGCTCCTCGGAGCCGTTGTCCGGCAGGAACGTGTTCACGCCGATCAGCGGCAGCGAACCGTCGTGTTTGCGGGTCTCGTAGAGCATTGACTCGTCCTGGATGCGCCCGCGCTGGTAGCCGGTCTCCATCGCGCCGAGCACGCCGCCGCGGTCCGACAGCCGGTCGAACTCGGCCAGCACGGCCTCTTCGACCAGGTCGGTCAGCTCGTCGATGATGAACGAGCCCTGCAGCGGGTTCTCGTTCTTCGACAGGCCCCATTCCTTGTTGACGATCAGCTGGATCGCCATCGCCCGGCGCACCGAAGCCTCGGTCGGGGTGGTGATCGCTTCGTCATAGGCGTTGGTGTGCAACGAGTTGCAGTTGTCGTACAACGCGCACAGGGCCTGCAGTGTGGTGCGGATGTCGTTGAAGCTCATCTCCTGCGCGTGCAGCGACCGGCCCGAGGTCTGTACGTGGTACTTGAACTTCTGCGAACGCTCGTTGGCGCCGTAGCGCTCGCGCATCGCGATGGCCCAGATCCGCCTGGCGACCCGGCCGATCACGCTGTACTCGGCGTCCATCCCGTTGGAGAAGAAGAACGACAGGTTCGGCGCGAAGTCGTCGATGTGCATGCCACGCGCGAGGTAGGACTCCACGTAGGTGAAGCCGTTGGCGAGCGTGAACGCGAGCTGGCTGATCGGGTTCGCCCCGGCCTCGGCGATGTGGTAGCCGGAGATCGACACCGAGTAGAAGTTGCGGACCTTGTTCTGGATGAACCACTCCTGGACGTCCGCCATCATCCGCAGCGAGAACTCGGTGGAGAAGATGCACGTGTTCTGGCCCTGGTCCTCCTTGAGGATGTCGGCCTGGACCGTGCCGCGCACGTTGGCCAGCGCCCACGCGGCCAGCTCCTCGTGCTCCTGCTCGGTCGGCTCACGGCCGTGCTCGGCGCGGAACGCGTCCACCCGCTGGTCGATCGCGGTGTTCAGGAAGTACGCCAGGATCGTCGGCGCGGGGCCGTTGATCGTCATCGACACCGATGTGGTGGGCGAGGTCAGGACGAAGCCGTCGTACAGCGCCTTCATGTCGTCCAGCGACGCGATGGACACGCCCGAGGTACCGATCTTGCCGTAGACGTCCGGCGGGGTGTCCGGGTCACGGCCGTAGAGCGTGACCGAGTCGAACGCGGTCGACAGGCGCGTCGCCTCGGAACCCTGGGACAGGTACTTGAAGCGGCGGTTGGTGCGGAAGGCGTCACCTTCACCGGCGAACATCCGCGCCGGGTCCTCGCCTTCCCGCTTGAACGGGAAAACGCCCGCGGTGAACGGGAACCTGCCCGGCAGGTTCTCCTTGCGCAGGAACCGCAGCACTTCGCCTTCGTCGTCGAACGCGGGCAGCGCCACGCGCGGGATCTTGCTGCCCGACAACGTCTCCCTGACCAGCGGCGTGTGCAGCTCCTTGCCGCGGATCTTCACCACGAGCTCGTCGCCGGTGTAGTCCTCTTTGGTCTTCGGCCACTGCGCCAGCAGGTCCTTGGCTTCCTGGTCGGCCTTCTTGGCAGCGGCGGCGACAAGGCCGTCGACGTCCGTTGTGGACAGATCGGCGCGGGCGAGCGCTTCCTTGGTGGCCTCGAAGTGCTTCAGTTCGCGGACCGCGGCGACCTGCTGGTCGGTGCGCTCGTGATAGCCGCGGATCGTGTCGGCGATGTCCGACAGGTACCGGGCGCGCGAAGCCGGGACCACGGTCGCCGCGGACGTGGAGGTCTTGTGGCCGACGACCGGCAGGGTGCCCTCGCTGACGGTCAGCCCCTTCTCCACCAACGCGTCACGCAGATATTGGTAGAGCGCGGTCACGCCGTCGTCGTTGAAGGTCGCGGCGCTGGTGCCGAAGACCGGCATGTCCTCCCATGACTGGCCGAACGCCTCACGGTTGCGCACCATCTGGCGCCCGACGTCGCGCCGGGCATCCTCGGCGCCCCGGCGCTCGAACTTGTTGATCGCCACGGCGTCGGCGAAGTCCAGCATGTCGATCTTCTCCAGCTGCGACGCGGCGCCGAACTCCGGCGTCATCACGTACAGCGAGAGGTCGACGAACGGCACGATCGCCGCGTCACCCTGACCGATACCGGGCGTCTCGACGATGATCAGGTCGTAGCCGGCGGCCTTGCACGCGGTGATCGCGTCGGCCAGACCATCTGGAACCTCAGCACCGGCACGGCGCGTGGCCAGCGAACGGAAGAAGACGCTCTCCCCATCGACGCTGTTCATCCGGATGCGGTCGCCCAGCAGCGCGCCGCCGCCACGGCGACGCGTCGGGTCGATCGCGAGGACGGCGACGCGCACCTTGTCCTGCTGGTCCTGGCGGAAGCGGCGGACGATCTCGTCGGTCAACGAGGACTTGCCCGATCCACCGGTGCCCGTGATGCCGAGGACCGGCACCTGGCGGCTTGTGGTCAGGATGTCCTTGTCGAAGACACCGGCCTCGATCTGGGTGATCGCCCTGGCCAGCACGTCCTGCTGGCCGCTGAAAAGCCCGTCCCACGTCTGCGGCGCGCGGTCGGCCAGCGGGTAGTCACAGGCCTCGACCATCGTGTTGATCATCTTGGCCAGCCCCATCTTCTGCCCGTCGGCAGGCGAGAAGATGTGCGCGACACCGCGCGAGTGCAGCAGCTCGATCTCGGCGGGCACGATCACGCCGCCCCCGCCGCCGTAGACCTTGATGTGCCCGGCGCCCCGCTCGTTGAGCAGCTCCACGAGGTACGAGAAGTATTCGACGTGCCCGCCCTGGTAGGCGCTGATCGCAACGCCCTGGACGTCTTCCTGGATGGCGGCCGCGACGACTTCCTTGACCGAGCGGTTGTGCCCGAGGTGGATCACCTCGGCGCCCTGGGACTGCAGGATCCGCCGCATGATGTTGATCGCGGCGTCGTGGCCGTCGAACAAGCTGGCCGCCGTGACGAACCGGACCGGGTTCGCCGGCCGGTGCAAAGGCGCCTGAGGGGTCATGAGAATAGTTTGACGTCCAACCTTCTCGCAGACAACTCGATGTGTCCGGTGTCTCCCGGAAAACAGGTCCCGACCTGCTAGATCACCGCAGAAGGACGAATACGACGCCGCCGACGACAGGGCCGAGAATTGAACCGACGACGACCTGAGCGGCGGTGTGGTCGCGCACCTGGACCCGCGCCCACGCGACCAAGGCGACCAACGGGACGAGGACGGCCATGATCCAGCCGTAGATCAGGATGACGGTGGCGACAGCGCCGCCCGCGACGGTCGCGTGCAGCGAGACCTTCCACCACTTGGTGATGATCACGCACACGACCAGGACGGTCACCATGGACCACGCCAGCGCCAGCACGTCCCTCGGCGCGTCTCCCACGAGCAGGATCACCAGCCCGACCAGTGCCGACACCAGGCACATCATCAAGGGCAGGAAGCGTCGCTCACGCTCACGCACCCAGTGACCATCCCATTTCCCGCGCCGCGCACCCCGGATGATGAACGCCATCGGCAGCACGCTGTAGAAGATGGCCACCACCAGCGACCACAGGATCGTCGCGAGAACCTTGTGGCCGGTGGCGTTCCACGCGACCGCGAACGGCAGCAGAACCACGATCGTCGCGGGCGAGAGCACTTCGGTGACGATCTTGGCAAGCCGGTACCCCGGCAGGGATGGTGCGGTATCAGCTTTCGACACCGCACCATCCTCGCAGGCTGCCGGGCCTACCCCCGATACCCGGGCCTGCGAACCGGGTCAGGACTGAAACAGGTCCAGACCGTTCCAGCCGGTACCGATCCGGCTACCGCCGCTGAGCACGCCGTCGGCACCGGCCACGTAGAGCAGCAGGTCGCCGTTGACTGCCCGGCCGGCGATGTCAGTCCGGCCGTCATGCGTGAAATCGCCGGGGATCAACGCCGTGATGCCGTTCCAGCCGTTGCCGATCCGCCGTGGCGCGTCGAACTGCCCGTTTCCACGACCGGCGTAGATATTCAGGTCGCCGGTGGCGGCTCGGCCGACGAGATCGCCTTTGCCGTCGCCGTTGAAGTCGCCGCCAACGATCGCTGTCATACCGCCCCAGCCGGTTCCGGCCTGCTGGGGCGCACTGAAGTTCGCTCTCCCGTAGCCCGTGTAGAGGAAGAGGAAACCGTCGTCACGGCGGGCCATCAGGTCCGACCGACCGTCGGCGTTGAAATCGGCGGTCACCACGGTGTTCATTGCCTGCCAACCGGTGCCGACCTGTTCGGGAGCCGAGAACCTGCCGTCGGCGTACCCGGCGTACAGGAACAGGTTGCCGTCGCTGCGTTTGCCGATGAGGTCCCCGTGGCTGTCACCAGTGAAGTCACCGGTCAGCAACGACGTCATCGCACCCCAGCCAGTTCCCCGCGGCTCCGGCGATGCCAACTTGCCTGGCGCGAAGCCGTCGTAGATGAGCAGTTCGCCAGTCGCCTGCGCACGACCGACGATGTCGTCCCAGCCATTGCCCGTGACGTCACGCACGAACCGCGGACCGCCACAGTTCCGGCTGGTCACGTACCACGTTTGCCCGTTCGCTTGGCCATACGCCACACCGTTGAAAACCGGTGGGACCCTTTCGTTGTTCGGATGACCCCACTCGGCTTGGTTGTCACCGTTGCGGTCGATCGGATCGCTGTAGGACTTGTTGACCACCCCGGCCGCTGGAGCGATCAGCGGGTTGCCCTCGGTCTCGCTGTTCGGGACCCGGAAGATGTCCAGCGCGGGCGCATGCCCGAACGACTCCATCCGAATCTGTTGGTCACAAGGGAAAGGCGTCTGGAAGGCCAGCATCGCCACAGAAGCGTGGACTTGCCCGCTTGTCACAACTACGCCAACGAAGGACATGACAGCAGCCATCACACCGACACGCGTAGTCAGCGTGCTCACAATCGTCACCCTATTGAACTCGACATAACAGATGGGGAGCCCGCCAGTCGATGACGAGCGGGCCCAAGGCACTGGAGAAGTCGATCTCAATCCCGGCAGGGACCAAAGCCGGTGGCGCCGTCATTCGACGGGCCAGTCCCAGCCAGATTTCCCACCGGAATATCGCCCCAGCGGCCGGAGTTACCCTGAATTCGCAACCACTTGTTGGTAAACGTTCCACGACGGTCGTGATACTCGTTGAAGTCGCCTACGAGCCAACAATTGGCGTTGTAACGACTACCTTCGATAGCCGAAGAATTACACCTGCTTGCACCGAACTTTGGCGCCGTCCGGAGAGTGCTTGTCACTCGAACAAAATTGCTGACACCGTGCTTGACCCCTCCGGTTGAGGAGAAATCCGTCAGTACCTGTCCCGAAGACTCCTCGCTCGCCGATCCGACGACACCGACCAACAGTGTCGTCGCAGCAAGAACTGAGGGAATCGCGTATCGCAGTTTTCGCATTCTCCGAATGTGCGCTTCCGAGTTTGCGAAAACCTTGACCACGGCCGCGACCGGGCTCAAGGTCGGTGCAAGGTGCCAGTCGTCAGGGCGAATCTTCGAGGTAGATGCCTCGTTCCTCGGTTGTGAAGTCGCGCGTCAGACGCTGCCCTGCCATCGCCAGCAATTGCTCGACCGGAACGCAGACCTCGCACGTCCACACGTCGACCGCGCCGTCCCCGCGACCGACAGCGAGGCGGTTGCCACGGCCGAAATCCACACTTGTCGTCGTGGCGGGCACGTGTCGTTCGAAGACGATCGGATCAGTCCGCACAGCCCACTTCCACACGCGGACTTTCTGGTCGTTTCCCGCAGTGACGATGTACTGCCCGTCCGCACTGAAAGACACGCCGTTGACCCGGCCGTAGTGGCCGTTCAACAGAACGGGATCGCCGTCGCCGGACGTTCGCCAAACGCGGATCGCACCGTCGTTTCCGACACCGGCTACGAATTGACTGTCCGGGCTGAACGCCAGGCTTTCCATGCCGTCCGGGCCACGCCATTCGTGGTGTACCGACAAGTTCGGCAGCGACCAGAGCCGCAGCATGCCGTCCGCGTGGGCGGTTGCCATCCAACGGCCGTCCCCGCTGTATTCGATGTCGTTCACCGGACTGGAGCTGGGGGCCAGCACCGCCCGAGTGGTCCCCTTTCCGAACGAGGAGATCTCTATTCGGCCGTCATTGCCGCCGCTGGCGACTTCCAGGCCGAGATGGTCGGCGGCCACGCTCGTCATCGGGCCGGTATGCCCGGTGTCGATGCGTCGCACCACGTCCGTGCCGGGATGCCACACCAGGACGCCCGGCCCGTCGCCCACGGCCAGGATGTGCTCGCCGTTCGGGGCCGACGCAACCGCCCGCAACGGCCCGTTGCCGCCCTGCGTCACCTTTGGACCGAACCGCACCGTTCCGTCCTCGCCAACGCTGACAGCGTTTTCGCTGCCGGTGGGCATCGTCACGTCGGCCGTCTGTCCATTGTGGCGCCCTTGGACATCGATACCGGGCTTCACACTGGGGTCCCACAGACGTACGGTCCCGTCGTCGCTCACTGTTGCGACCAAGCGGTCGTCAGGACTGAACGCCACGCCACGGATCGGTCCGCCCGTGCCTCTGAGAACGACACGGTCTCCGCGCCCATCCGCCGGAACGATATGCGCGGTTCGGTCGCGTCCGCCTGTGATCACGAACTTTCCGCTGTGGCTGTAGGCAACGGTGTGCACGACATCCCGGTGATCCCACAACTCGTCGGCCTTGCCGTCACCCGCCACCGGCCAGATCCGGGTCCTGGCGTCCTCGCCGCCCGCGACGATGTGCTTGCCGTCCCGGGTGAAGTCGATGTCCGTGATGGCGACGCCGCTGTCCTTCGTGTTGATCGCGCCGGTGCGCAGATCCCTGATGAGCAGCCTTCCGTCTTTGCCCGCACTGGCCAGCCACCGACCGTCGGCGCTCCATGCCACTGCGGTGGCGCTGTCGTGCTGGCCTGCCAGAACCTGCGGCACACCGCTGCTGCCGCCGATCTCCCAGACGCGAATCTGCCCATCCGCGCCCGCAGCAGCGATCTCGCGTCCATCAGGGCTCCACGCCACAGCCGACAAGGCGACTGGGCCAGCAGAGTACCGGTGGTACTGCAGACCAGCGGACGGCTTCCAGACGAAGACCGCGCCGCCGCCCGCAGCGGCTACTTCATCACCGTGCCGGTTGTACGCGAGGTCGGACAGTGCGGTGTCGGTACTTGCGAGCACCAGCGGCGGCGTGCCGCCCCTGACCGGCCAGATCCGTACTGTGCGGTCGACGCCCGATGTGGCCACCGATTGGTTGTCTGGGCTGATGTCCACGCCAGTCACCGCGCCGGCGTGGCCGGTGAATCGGATTCGCACCCGGGATTCGACCAGCGCTTGAGCGAGCGCGGCCTGCGCCGACTCCGTCGAGTCGATCTCCACGGCCCGTTTGGCGAGCAACAACGCGAGTTCCGGGTCTCGCGGCAACTCGCTGCGCGCCCGTGCGGCCAATTGCCCGGACAGCGCGCGATCACGTTGCCGTTGAGCGACTTCGTTCTGCGCCAACGCAATCAGGGCGAGCACCATCATGACGGCCAACGCCACGCTAAGACCGGTCAGCGCGAAGTGGACCCGACGACGGCGAGCCCTGCGTTCGCGGTCGCGCAGGCGGACGGCTTCGGCGAGAAACACACGCTCTAGGTCGTTCAGGTGGTCCGTGCCGCGTTCCTCCCAGGACGCCAGGCGGGCGCCGCGATACAACAAGCTGTCGTCACGGGCATGGTGGTCCCAATCGGTTGCGGCTTCGGTCAACCGCCGATGCTCGCGCAGCCGGTCGCGGTCCTCGTTGATCCACTGCCGCAACGTCGGCCAGCCTCTGACCAAGCTCTCGTGCACGATGGTCACGGTGTCCTCGTCGAGTGTGACCAGTCGGGCCTCGGCCAACTTGCCCAGCACAGCACCGCTCTGGCCCAGTTCCGCGCGATGTACTCGTCGCCTGGTGTCCTCCGGGCCGTCGCCGGGTGCGGTGAGCCGAAGCAGGATGTCGCGCGTGATCCGACGTTCATCAGTGTCCAGCGAGGCGTACAGGCGGTCCGCAGTCTGTGCGATGGCCCCGCGCACGCCTCCGGTCTGCTGATAAGCCGAGACGGTCAGCCGGTCACTGTCCCGAAGGCGCCAGGTTTCAAGCAGCGCATGGGAAACGAGTGGCAGCGCGGCTGGTTCGCCAAGAACTTCGGCGACAACCATGTCCACAAGAGCCGGTTCTACGGTCAGATCAGCACGTTCAGCGGGCTCTGTCACCACCGCACGTAAGTCGCTCTCAGCCATCGGCCCGACAAGCACTTGCTGGTCGCGCATCGCCGCCACGAGCGCAGGCAAACCGGCGCAGGCCGCGTAGAAGTCAGCCCGCACACCGATGACGACCTTCGCATCCACAAGGGACAGCAAGTCGTCGACGAACTCATTGCGCTGTTCCTCACCGCACAGCGTGAAGATCTCTTCGAACTGGTCGACGATCAGCAGCACCCGCCCGTCAGGCACCTCGAAGGGCCGCCCGGGGCTCAGCAGCACGCATTCCCAGCCCTCCGCGCGCATGGCGGCCATCAGTCCGGCCCGCAGCAGGGACGACTTGCCGCTCCCCGACGGACCGAACACAGCGAAAAACCGGTGCTCAGTCAAACGCGACCGCAGTTCGGCAACGAGTTCGGCCCGCCCGAAGAACCGCGCGGTGTCATCCGGTTGGAACGTCGCCAAGCCAAGGTATGGCGGTTCAGTCGGTCTTGGCCGGACAACCGGAGGGTCCTCTCCGCGCAGCAGCCTCAGGTGCAACTGCTGCAGTTCCGGGCCCGGTTCAGTGCCAAGGTCGTCGATCAACCGCTCACGCAGCGCGGCATAACACGCCAGCGCCTCGGCTTGTCTGCCTTGACGCTGCAACGCGGTCATCAAGCGGCAGGCGACCGCTTCAGCGTGCGGATACTCCGCCAGTTCCCGTTCCAGCAGATCGGAGACCTCGTCGTAGCGACCCAGGTCGATCATCCGGGTGGCCCAGTCGGTGCACACGCTGACCCGTTTGCGGCTCAGGCTTTCGCGTACCTCATCGGCCCACCGGCCGGAAATGCCCTGCAAAGGCGTGCCACGCCAGCAGTCCAGCGCTTCGCGCAACTGGTTGACTCGCACTGGCAGGTCCTGGATGGACCTGGCTTCGCGCACCGCCGCGTCGAATCGATGGACGTCCACGAGCTCGACCGGGATGTCGAGCAGATAACCGCCGTTGTGCTGGCGTAGCTCGTACCCCGTATCGCGCAAGACCCTGCGTAGCCTGCTGATGTAGCTGTACAAGGCGCCGCGTACCTGGGCAGGCGGCTCCTCGCCCC
The DNA here is from genome assembly GCF_900176515.1 of Kibdelosporangium aridum. Taxonomy (GTDB): domain Bacteria; phylum Actinomycetota; class Actinomycetes; order Mycobacteriales; family Pseudonocardiaceae; genus Kibdelosporangium; species Kibdelosporangium aridum. Next base: position 558,371 of record NZ_FWXV01000001.1, on the reverse strand, counting down.
AGACGCGGTCGATCAGTGACTCCACCGAGCACGGTCTGCCCGCAGCCAGCAACAGCACTGCCAGAACCGACCGCTGCTTGGCCGATCCCACGTCCACCCGGTGGTCCCCGACCCATAGTTCGACCGGACCCAGCAGCTGAAATCCCACCTGAATCCCTCCCCGGATTACCTGTGGTGGGATACAGACTAGGCGTGACCAAGTGCTACGGACAGTGATGGTCGTAGACCCACACCAAATTCTCAGGTCCGGCGAAACTGCTGGTAGAGCGGCGTGAGCACGTCGATCAGCGGTTCGCCGCGGACCTGGATCGCGGGCGCGTCGACCCGAAGCAGCACCAGATCGGCATCCTGCGGCTCGGGCTCCGGCGGGAGCGGGCCGGCGGTGAAGAAGTTCTCCACGTCCAATGCCGTTTCCGGTTCGGCAGGCGTGTCCTCGGACCGATTCTTGCGGAGCCTGCCCAGCAACTCGGCCTTGGACCGGCCACGCCATTCGAAGATCAGGAACGGGTCTTCGTCGAACCGTTCCGCCAGCAGGAAACACACCGCGGCGACGTGTTTGCATGGCACCGCCCAGTCCGGGCAGCTGCAGTGCATCGGCAGGTCTCGGGCGGCGGCCGGGAACAGGGGGACGTCCAGTTCGGCGAAGACCTCTTCGATCTCCGGCGGCATCTCCCCGGCCAGTAGCTTCGCCGCGAACAGCGCTTTGCTCGCGAGCTTCTCGGTGACCAGATCCCACTGCTGGGCGCTCAACGGCTTCGAGATCAGTTTGACCGCGTACGGTTCCGGCCGGGAGCCCTGCACCTTCGCGATGACCTTGCCCGCGGAGATGTCCAGCGACATCACCTGCCCGGCCCGCGCGTAGTTCTTGCCGCGGCTCATCCGCCCGCCGAGCTGCAGTTCTTCGAGCACGGTGATGAAGCGCTGCGACCACCAGGTGGTCGCGATCTTGCCTCGGGTGCGGCGCGCCTTGATGCCGTTCTCGACCTTGATCGGGCCGGTCGACGGGTAGTCCTGCCACCAGTTCTTGTCGGGCTTGTCGTCCGGCATCTACGCCGCCTCCCCGACCGCGTCGGGTGCGAGCTCGAACAGCTCGCGCAGCGCGTTCGTGGACAGCTCGGTGAGCCAGTCCTCGCCGGTGCCGACGACCATCTCGGCCAGGGCCTTCTTGCTGCGGATCATCGCGTCGACGCGGTCTTCGACCGTGCCCGCGCAGAGGAACTTGCGGACCTGGACGTTGCGGCGCTGGCCGATGCGGAACGCGCGGTCTGTGGCCTGGTCCTCGACTGCCGGGTTCCACCACCGGTCGACGTGCACGACATGGCTCGCAGCGGTTAGGTTCAGCCCGACACCACCGGCTTTCAGCGACAGCACGAAGATCGGCGGCCCCGCGTCGGACTGGAACCGTTCGACCATCGCGTCACGCTGGGACTTGGTCACGCCGCCGTGCAGGAACAGCACTGGCTGCTCGAACTTGGCGGTCAGGTGCGCCCGCAGCATCTCGCCGAACTCGGCGAACTGCGTGAAGCACAGCACCTTGTCCCCTTCGGACAGTGCTTCGTCGAGGATTTCCTCCAGCCTGGCCAGTTTCCCTGAGCGGCCGGGCATCCGGGAACCGTCTTTGAGCAGGTGCGCCGGGTGGTTGCAGACCTGTTTGAGCCGCGACAACGTGGACAGCACGAGTCCACGGCGTTCCATGCCCTCGCTGTTCTCGATGCGCTCCATCATGTCGGCCACGACGGCTTGGTACAGCGACCCCTGCTCGGCGGTGAGCTGGCAGACCTCCGTCATCTCGATCTTCTCGGGCAGATCGGAGATGATCTCCTTGTCGGTCTTGACCCGGCGCAGGATGAACGGCTGCGTCCGGCGCCGGAGCGCCGCGGTGACCGTTTCGCTCTTGTCGCGCTCGATCGGCACCGCGAACTTGGTGCGGAACGTGCTGGCCGGCCCGAGCAGCCCGGGGTTGGCGAATTCCATCACCGACCACAGCTCGGCGAGCCGGTTCTCCACCGGCGTCCCGGTCAGTGCGATCCGGTGCGCCGCAGGCAGCGCCCGCACCGCGCGGGCCTGTTTCGATCCGGAGTTCTTGATGTTCTGCGCTTCGTCCAGCACGACCCGATGCCACCCGAGCCCGGCCAGCTCCTCGTGCTCACGGGACACGACCCCGTACGTGGTGATCACCAGGTCCGATTCGGCGACCTTGGCGGCCAGCTCGGCGCCGCTGACGCGACCGGAGCCGTGATGGACGTGAACCCGGAGATCCGGCGTGAACCGCGCGGCCTCGCGTTGCCAGTTGCCGACCACGGACATGGGGCATACCAACAGGTTCGGCCTACTGCCCTCGGCGGCGATCAGCGCGAGCAGCTGGACGGTTTTGCCCAGTCCCATGTCGTCGGCGAGGCACCCACCAAGTCCACGCCTGGACAGGAAACTCAGCCAAGCCAGCCCGCGTTCCTGGTAGGGCCGCAGGGTCGCGGTGAAATTGTCCGGTGTGGACACCGGTGCCAGCTGATCCTCGATGTGCCCGGCCAGCACGTCGCCGAGCCAGCCGTCCGCGACGACGTCGGTGACCGGGACGTCCACGCCTTGCTCGGCAAGCGCCGAGTCGGCCTGCAGCAGGTCACCGGCGGTCATCTCGCCTTCGCCCGACTGCTCGAGGAACGTCAACGCCCGCCGCAGCCGGGCGTTGTCCAGCTCGACCCATTTCCCGCGCAGACGCACGAGAGGAGCCTTGGCTTTCGCCAGCTCGGCGATCTCCTCCTCGGTGAGCTCGTCCTCGCCGACGGCCAGTTTCCATTGGTAGTTCAGGATTTCGTTGAGGCCCAGACCGCCGCTGACGACCGCACTCTGCCCCTTCGCCGACGAGCTGGCCTTGAGTTTCAGGCCGAGTTCGGGGCCGCGCTGCAACGCCGACGGCAGTTGGATGCCGAACCCGGCCAGCGACAACGCGTTCGCCGACTGCCGCAGGAACCGGTACGCCCCTTGCGGATCGGTCCGCAGCTCGGCCGGAGTGCTGACGCGCAGGGCCGCGTCCAGCTCCGGGTAGACGCGGCTCGCCCGGCCAAGTCCCGCGAGCAGGACTTCCTCGGGGTGCTTGGCATGCCTGGCAAGGAGGTTGGCCGCTCCCGTGCCGTGCCAGACGTCCTTTGCCGTGGCCGTCAGGCTCGGATCGGCCGTCGCCTGCAGGAGGAACTCGACCCGCCAGTCGTCGCTGTCCTCGTCCGGGAGTGCCAGCCGAAAGCATGTCCTCAGTGGACCCACCGGCGGCGCGGCCGACCGGTGCCAGTCCCTGAGTTTCTGCCCCAGCTCGCCCAGATCTCCGTCGACGCGGGCATCCGGCGTGGTCAACGCCCGCATCCACCGCTCAACGGCCGTGGGATTCTGCCCGGGCGGAATCTCGTCCACCCGGCCCCGTGCCGTGGCGTCGGCGAACGCGGTCACCATAACCGGCACCAAATAGCCAGGCAGAGCGGCCATCTCGGCCCGCACGACCCCCGGCATCGCCCGGTCCAAGGCTCTGGTGTGGTCCTCGTCTTCGCCGATCAGCTGCGGGATCCACCGGGCGTGCCCGTCCACCAGGCCGGGCAGGACCTGTCCGCGATCGACCAGGCTGACCGCGAACCTCGCGACCGCCGCCATCCACCGCCACGAACCACTGGGAATCTCCGGCGGATCAGGCAATACCTGCAAGGCTTCGTCGGGCGTCAACGCCAACGCGTTCACCGTCCACGGCGCCAGCTTCACCTTTTTGTTCGTCTCCGCCGCGGGCCTGACCAACTCGGGTGCCGCCACGGGTCCGATGCTCGACGAGGGCAGCAACGTGGTGAACGAGAACTCCGAGCCGAGGTCGAAGATCTTGCGCAGCGTCTCAGCCGAGGCACCGAACGGATGCTTCTTCGGCTTCTTCCCCGGCCGCACAGCCGAAACGGGCACGGTCGCGTCCTCCGCCCATACGCACACGCCGCCGGTCGAGGACCAAGCAGCGTGTACGACGAGCATGTGAAAGACGATATAGCCGACCCCCGACAGTGTTGAATTGCCCTCGCTCCGCTCGGACGGACGTGGTCGCCAAAGCCGTTTCTCACCGCACCGGGGTCACGAACTCCGGGAAGCCGATGCGGCGGAAGAACTGCTGGCGGACCGCGTCACCGACGGCGTTGACCAGTTCGGCACCGTCCTCGGCCGGGTCGACGTGTACCCGGAACGGGCGCTGTCCCTTCGGCAGATCGACCACGCGCACGATCTGACGGGCCACCTCGGCGGGATCGGCATCCTCCGGCAACAGGTCCGCGAGCCGACGGGCTACTTCCTCCGAGAAGCCCGCGTACTTCTCGTCGTAGACGGCCGCTATCTCTTTGTCGTCCGCGTAACCCGCGTTGGCGAAGTGGTTCGTGCCACGGGTGAACGCTCCGGGCACGATGATCGTCGAGTCGATACCGAACCGGGTCAACTCGGTCGCGTAGCTCACCGCCAGTGCGTCCATGGCCGCCTTCGCCGCGAAGTACGGCGCAAGGAACGGCGGCGTGCCGCCACGGGTGCTGGACGAGCCAACCCACACAACCAGGCCGTCACCTCGCTTACGTAGATACGGCAGCGCCGCACGGTTGAGCCGTTGCGTGGACAGGACGTTGGTGTCGTAGACGCTGGCGTACTGCTCAGGCGTGAAGGCTTCGGCCGCGCCGAGCACCATGTGCCCGGCGTTGTGCACGACGACGTCCAGCCGCCCCTCGTCGGCGACGACCTTGGCGACCGCCGCGTCCACCGAACGCTGGTCCAGCACGTCCATCTCGACCGGGCGCAACCGGTCGCTGTACGCCCTGGCCTCGGCCGCGGCGATGGCGTTGCGACCGGCGATGTTCCGCATCCCGGCGTAGACGGTGTGGCCCGCGTCAACGAGAGCCCGCGTGGTCAGCGCACCGAACCCGCTCGAAGCACCGGAGATGATGACGATCTTCGACATTTCGTTGTTCCTAACAGGGCGATGGGAGGCAGGGAGCAGGGGTGATCAGGCGGCGACGCCACCGTTGGTGTAGATGACCTGGCCGTTGATCCAGCGGGCCGGGCCGGCGAGGAACGAGATGACCTCGGCGATGTCGTCGGGCTGGCCGAGCCGCTCCAGCGGGGCCGCCTTGGACGCCGCCTCGATGACTGCCTGCGGCTTGCCTTCGAAGTACAGCGGCGTCGCGGTCGGGCCAGGGGCGACAGCGTTGACCGTGACGTTGCGGCCGCGCATTTCCTTGGCCAGGGTCAGGGTCATCGCGTCGACAGCGCCCTTGCTTGCCGCGTAGGCCGTGTAGGTCGGCACCGCGAGCTTGGTGACGGTCGACGAGAAGTTGATGATCGCGCCGCCCTCGCGCACCCGGCGGGCCGCTTGCTGGGAGACGACGAACGTGCCGCGGATGTTGGTGCGGTGCATCCGGTCGAGGTCTTCGAGCTTCAGCTCGGTCAGCGGGGCCAGCAGCATGATGCCCGCGGTGTTCACCACGACGTCCACACCGCCGTACAGCCGCTCCACCTCGTCGAACAGGGCCTCGATCTGGGTCTCGTCGGCGACGTCGGCCTGGAAGGCACTGGCCGTCCCGCCCGCCTTGGTGATCGTCTCGACGACCTCGTCGGCGCGGACCTTGTTGCCTGCGTAGTGCACCAGGACAGTCAGGCCGTCCTTGGCGAGCCGCTCGGCGACCTCACGGCCGATTCCGCCAGTAGCACCGGTGACGATGGCAACCCGAGTCATTTCTCTCTCCTTGTTATGCCCAGTAGTTGTTAGCACTGTTCCGCTTGTTCGTTAGCAACGTTACGCCGACGTTCGTAGCGTCGCTACCCTCAAACCCGTATCGGCGCTATGACGTAGGTAACATCGCTAACAATGAGCCGTATCGCTGATACCCTCAGGGCTATGGAGGATCTACGGACACGCATGCTGGAAGCGGCTGCGGAACTACTGGACTCCTCACCTGACCGGGACATCTCCACCCGTGCGGTCTGTGAGGCGGTCGGCGTCGGCGCACCTGTGTTGTACCGGCTGTTCGGCGACAAGAGCGGACTGCTGAGCGCGGTGGTCGACCACGGCTTCGAGAAGTACCTGTCGGTCAAACGAGTGGCCGCACCCTCGGAAGACCCCGTGGTCGACGTGATGAACGGCTGGGACAAGCACATGGCCTTCGCGCGGGAGCACCCCACGGTCTACCGGATGATGTACTCCCCCGCGCTCAGCGCGGTCCCGAAGGCCGCGCAGGAGGCGTTGGATCTACTGCGCCAACTGCTGGAACGCTGCGCCGAAGCCGGGCGGCTGCGCATTCCCACCGAAGCCGCCGCGCAAATGATCATGACTGCGAGCGTCGGTCTCGCATTGAGCCTGGTCACGCAGCCCGAGGTGTACACCGACGACAGCCTGATCCGGCGTCAGCGGGACGCGGTTTTCGCGGCCGTGTTCGTGGACAAGCCCGCCGAGTCCACCCAGACACCGACGTTGGCGACCAAGGCGTTGCAGCTCAAGGCCCTGTTGGACGCCGACCCGGGCACCGAGCTGGTCGAACCCGAGGTGAACCTGCTCAAGCACTGGCTGGAGCGGCTGGCGAAGGCCGAATAGCACGACAAGGGCGTGGGCCGGCGACACCTCCAGCAAGCCGCCGGACCACGCGACAGCTGTGGGGACAAGGCTAAACCTTCGGCGTACAGCGAGCCGTACAGTGTGATTGACGTTCAATGGACGGGCTCGGCGAGCACCTCTTCGAGGATCGGGTCACGCCGGGTTGACGACGTCAGCTCGTAGAACCGGCGACGGTCAAGCGCTGCACCCGCCGCGTCACCCATTGCCTCCCGCACCCGCGCCAGCTGCCTCGCCGCAACAGCCTGCCCATAGTCGTCATCGATCTGGATGGTCAATTGCTGCGCCCGCAGCGCGTCGTCGAGCGCGTCACTGGATTGGCCCTCGCGCAGCCATATCACTGAGCGACACAACAACGCCTCCCACTCGTCGTCGCGGTTGCCCATCTGACGGCACGCCGCGATGGCGATGTCCAGCGTGCGCAGCGCGTCTGCGCGCTGTTCCATCACGCAATACGCGCGGCCAAGGGCTACGAGCGTGACGCTCTCGCCTATCCGGTCGTCGTAGCGCCTGCGGGTGGCCAGGCACTCGTGGAACTTGTCCACGGCTTGGGTGTGTTCGCCCAGCCGGAGCAATGTCTCACCGACGTTGTGCTGGGCGATGACGAGCTTCTCCGAACCGTGTGCCGCAAGCATCTTCTCGCTTTGCACGAGGTAGTCCAACGCCTGCTCCAGTTCCTTGGTCCACATGCACAGCCACCCGAGGTTGTGCAGTGCGAGCCCTTCGCCTTCCCGGTCACCGATCTCACGCCAGATGTCCAGCGCCCGGGTCATGCCCGCGCGTGCGGCTTCCACGCGGCCCGCCCGGTATTCGATCGTGCAGTGGATGGCCAGCATGGCGGCTTCGCCCCTGTGGTCACGGTCGCGGCGGGCGACTTCCAGGCCAAGCTCGGCCAGCGTGGCCAACTCACGCCAGCGATTGCGTTTCATCGCGTACGCCCGGATCGCGCCGACGATGTCGATCGTGAACCGGGCGAACATGGGCTCACGTTCCGCGACCTGCCGAGCGGCCGCGACCAGGCACGGCACTTCCGCGTCGAACTGCTCGACGTCGGCCCGCGCGCACATCTTGATGTACCAGTCCAGCGCCCGCTGCAGAGCGCGGTTGCGGTCCATCACCGCGTCGGTCTCGACAGCCAGTTCAGCCGCGTACAGCCGCAGCAGGTCGTGCGTCCGGAAACGCGTGCCCGCGACCGGGTCGAGCAGCCGGACCTCGACCAGCCGGTCCAGCGCCCGCTCGGCTCGCAGCTCGTCCACATCGAGCAGCACACCCACCAGCTCCACACCGACCTCCGGCACACCGAGCACGCCCAGCAGCCGGAAAGCCTTGGCCGCCAGGACATCCGTACCCAGTGACTCGTAGCCGATGGAGAAACAGGCCCGCACGCCCAGATCCGCGACGCGCAGCTCGTCAAGGCGACGGCGCCGGTCAGCCAGCCGCGCACCGAACTGCGCCAGCGACCAATCCGGCCTGCTCGCCAGGCGAGCAGCCGCGATCCGCAGCGCGAGCGGATGCCCGCCACACCACCGAATGATCTCCTTGGCGGCGTCATTCTCGGCGGCGACACGGTCGTCACCGGCGATCTTTCCCAACAGCCGCAGCGAATCGCTGTCGTCGAGCACGCCGACGGCGATGTGTTCGGCGTCCACTGTGGTCAGTGCGACCCGGCTGGTGATCAGGACGGCGCAGTCCCGGTTGGCTGGCACCAGGGGCACCACCTGACTCGCGTCGGCCGCGTTGTCCAGCACCACAAGGACTTTCCGGGAGGCGAGCAACGACTGGTAGCGCGCGGCCGCCTCGGCCGGTCCGACGGTCAGCTCATCGGGTGGGGCCCCGAGGGCACGCAGGAACCGGCCGACCACCTCAGCCGAGTCGAGCGGCTGCAGACCTGGACTTGACCCTTGCAGGTCAACGTACAGCTGGCCGTCCGGGTACCGGTCGGCCACGGCGTGCGCGACCTTGAGCGCGAGCGTGGACTTGCCGACGCCGCCTGGGCCGTGAAACGCCACTACGCGACCGGAAGACGCGGCTTCCAGCTGTTCATCGCGGCCGACGAACACCGCGGGCTCCGGCGGCAGCTGCCGCGGCACGACCTGCTCGGTCCGCGCGAGCGACAGCGCCGGGTCACGGCGAAGTACCTGCTCATGCAGGCGGCTCAACTCAGGGCCGGGATCGATGCCCAGCTCGTCGGCCAATGTCCGGCGGGCCAGTTGGTACGCCTCCAGCGCGCCGGGCACGTCACCGGATCGATACAGCGCGAGCACGAGCTGGCTGTGCAGCTTCTCCCGCAACGGATGCTGCCGGATCCAGCCACGCAGCTTGGCCGTGACGCCGGTATGCCTGCCGGTGGCCAGCTCGACCTCGACGTAGTCCTCGATCGTGGCCAGGTACTGCTCGGCCATCCGGGCGGCGAACTCGCTGAGCACGGGCCCGAGTGGGACATCCGCGGCGACCGGTCCCCGCCAGAGGTCCAACGCCTCGTCGAACGCCTTGCCCGCGGCGACGAGGTCCGGCTGGGCCAGCGCCTGCCGCGCGGCGTGTGCCAGCTGCTCGAACCGGGGCACGTCGAAGTCGTCCGTTTCGACGTCCAGCCGATACCCCGAACGGGAGGTGACCAGCTGGTCGTCACTCGGCAGCAATCGGCGCAACTGCATCACGTATCCGCGCAAATTCGGCGCAGCCGAACGCGGCGGCCGATCACCCCACACCTCGGTGACGAGCGTGCTCGCCGGGACCGTCCTGCCCGCGTTCACCAGCAGCATCGCCAGCACTGTGCGTTGCTTGTCCGCCGCGACCCGTGCGCCATCGACCTCCAGCGATCCCAGTAGCCGGAACCTCATGCCCACAAAACTACTGGTGAGGTAAACCTGCGAGGGGTAGCACCGGGCGGGGATCGTTGTAGAAATAGCTGTATGAGCAAGCCGGCAGCTCGCACACCCACCCTCGAGGATGTCGCACGGGTCGCCGGCGTCTCCCGGGCCACGGTGTCCAGAGTGATCAACGGCATCCGCAACGTGGACACCGAGATCCAGGAAGCGGTCCGCAAGGCCATCCAGGCGACCGGGTACACCCCCAACCAGGCCGCACGCTCACTGGTCACCCGGCGCGCGGGCACGATCGTGCTGGTCATGGCCGGTGCTCCTGGCCAGGGAGAGGAGTTCGCGACGCAGGTCTTCGCCGACCCCTTCTTCGGCCGGGTGGCCGGGGGCGTGGTCAGTTTCCTGCGCAATCACGGTATCCACCCGGTGCTGATGCTGGGCGAGACGGACAAGGCCCGTGCCGAGGTGGTGGACTTCCTCAAACGCGGCAACGCCGATGGCGCGCTGCTCGTCTCGACGCATCCGGAGGACCCGCTCCCCCGGCTGTTGACCGACGCGGGCCTGGCCGCGGTGCTGTTCGCGCGGCCGGCGCGGCCGGTGCCGATCAGCTATGTGGACATGGCACACCAGGCAGGTGCCGCGCTCGCCGCCGATCACCTGGTCGCTCGCGGGTGCACACGGGTGGCCACCATTTGCGGCCCGCTCGACGTGCCCGCGGCGCAGGACCGGCTGTCAGGTTTCCGCGAAGCCATGGCGCGGCACGGATTTCCGTACATCCCGATCGCGGAGGGCAATTTCACCCAGGAGAGCGGCGAAGCGGCGATGTCCCGGTTGCTTTCCGAGCATCCGGACCTCGACGGTGTGTTCGCGGCCAACGACCTGATGGCGCACGGGGCTTTGCTCGTACTGCAGAAGAACGGCCGTCGAGTCCCCGAAGACGTCGCGCTGGTCGGCTTCGACAACAGCGGGCCGGCGCTGACGTCACGGCCGCAGCTGACCACGGTTGTCCAGCCGCTCGAGGAAATGGCCGCCGAGATGGCCAGGATCCTGCTGGAACAGATCGAGTCGCCCGAACAGGCACCCCGGTCGGTGATCTTCGACCCGACGCTGGTCATCCGGGAGTCGGCATAGAAAAACGCCGGAGGAAGCCCCGATACTCCCTCCGGCGTTATGGCGATGACCGCTGCTATTCGTCCGAATAGTCCCTTGCGGAGACCCGGCGGAGTACCGGTCCGCAAGCGGCCGCAGCCATCAGAGCCACGATGATTCCGAGCACGACCGGCGTCAGAATCCACGGGTTCAGTTCGAGCTCACCCTTGATCAGCGTGAGCAGCCCGGAACCGACCAGGACGCCTGCGACGCCCGCGCCCAGCGTGGCGACCAGCGCGGGCAGCATCGCTTCCCGGCGCAAAGCCCTGGTCAGCACGCTCACCGGAGTACCGGCGGCGATCAGCGCCCCGAACGTCCGCCGCCTGTCGACGACCGAGCCCGCCGCCGCGACCGCCGCACTCACCCCGCCGAGTACGGTGGCGATGCTCAAGCCCAGCAACGTCGCACGCCGGAGGTCGCCAGCGAGCGTGTCCGCCCGAGCGTTGTACCGTTCGTTGCTGTACAACGAGACTCCAGGCAGGTTACGGACGACCATGGTGTGCACCACGTCCCGGTTGGCCGGTGTCGTCACCACGGCGACGGTTCCATTGCCGTCCGGAGTGGACCCGAACACCGCTGGGTCCATGAGGATTCCGTACCACCCCTGCGGGTTGTACTCCCGGACCGAAACACCCTGGGGCAGCGCGACGTAGTCACCCGACTTGCTGGTGTACGACTGGAACTCCAGACGTGACGGGTCAAGTGCCGTGCCACGGGGCAGATAGATCGCCGGTCCCGGACGGCAGCCCTCGACCCGCGCACCGAGCACCTTCGCGGCGTCCGAACAACTGAGCACAAAGCCCGGCATGGTGCGGTTCCGGTCGCTGTTGCTGCGGAAGCTGCCTTCGCCGACCTCGATCACCGGAGCGTCGACGCCCCGCGCCGACAGATCGGACTTCAACGCGGCGATCTGTTCTTGGGTGTGTCCCGTGCCTTCGGCGACGAACACGCCGTCACGCCATTTCCCTGTGCTGTAACCGATCTGGTTCTCCACGGTCGGGAACATGGCCAGCGCCATGGATCCGGCGAAGACCGCGAGCACGACACCGGCGGACGCACGGAAAGCGGCCTTCGGGTCGTCCATCAGCCTGCGCCCGGCCAGCAGTGTGGCCGGCGATCGCCAGCGACGCGTGAAGATCCTGCCGATCAGGGAGGTCACGAGCGGACCGACGAACACCAGCGACACCGCGACCAAGGCCAGTCCGATCAGGACGAAGAACATCCCGCTGTCGCCCTTGCTGTTCTGGGCCGCTCCGATCGCGACGACGAACGCCACCGCGGCACCGACGAGCCAGAGCAACCGTGCGGCATTCGGCTGACGCTTGTTCTGCTGCTGAGCCGCACCCAACGGCCGGTTGACCACACGCCGCAACCCGAATACCGCGGCGCCGACGACCAGAAGTGGAGCCAGCACAAGCGCTCCGGCTATCAGCAGGCCGGATGGTGTCCAGTCCGACGGATACCAGTCACCACCGTCCCATGGGATCAGCGCGGTCAGTTCCCGCAACGGGAACGTGATGCCCACACCGAGAACCGCGCCGACGATCGACGCGACGGCGGTCTCCGCCGCGGTCATCGAAATGACCTGCTGCGGCGTCGCGCCAGCGAGCCGCAACGCGGCCAGTCGGCGCTCCCTGCGCGCCGCGGTCAGCCGTGCCGCGGATGCCACCAGCACAAGACACGGCGCGATCAGCACGACAATGCCGATCCGGCTGAGGAAAACCAGCAGTTCGTTCACTTCGCCGCGGACACCGGACGATGTCAGGCCATCCCGCGGCCCGGCGTTGGGCATGTCGCTGGGATCGTGGCCGACCATGGCGACGAGTTCGTCGGGGAACTTCAGTGCCTCGGGCCCGAACTGCCCGACCACCTTTCCCTTGAACCGATCGGCCAACTGGTCGGCGGGCAGGCTCGCGGCGAGCTTGGCCAGCGCGGGTGACAACAGCACCTCGTCCGGCCCGGGCACCTTCGGAATGCCCGCCGCGAGAGGCACGTTCGGCTTGAGCGCGGCCACGTCGTAGCGCTCGATCCGCTGTGTGCCGACGTTGTCACGGGAGCTGGCGACCAGGATGGACGCGTCGGCCGATCGCTGTTCGAAGTCCGCCTGGCTGCTGTAGGACGCCTCGCGCCAGCTTTCCCGATCGGCACGGGACTGCAAGGCGCCCGGAACCGTTGCCAGCCACAGCACCAGTGTCACCCCGACCGCGACACCGACAGCTGTGAAGATGGCCGACATCCGGCTCCGGGAATCGCCCCGCAGCACCCGCAGTGCGAGCTGGAGGGGGTTCATGCGGCAGCTCGCACCGCGATGAGGCCGTCCCGCATCTCGATGACCCGCTGCGCCCGATTCGCAACGGAGACATCGTGGGTCACGATGACGACGGCCGCGTTGGTCTCCTTGGCGACGGTCAGCAACGCACTGATCGTCTCCTGACCGGTCTTGGTGTCCAGTGCCCCGGTCGGTTCGTCCGCGAAGATCACCTGTGGCCGGTGGGCCAGTGCGCGGGCGATCGCCATCCGCTGCAACTGCCCACCGGAGACCTCACCGGGCCTGCGGTTGGCCAGGCCGCCGAGGCCAAGCCGGACCAGCCACTCCCTGGCAGCGGCGATGCCCTGGTCACGCGGGGTGCCGGCGAGCAGCATCGGCAGCGCCACGTTCTCCTCGGCGGTCAGCTCGGCGACCAGCATGCCGGACTGGAACACGAACCCGAACTGCGAGCGGCGCAGCTTGCTGCGCTCGGTCTCCGACAGCCGGGTGATCGCCTGGCGGCCGAGGAACACCTCGCCGCCGTCGGCGGGCAGAATCCCGGCGAGCACGTGCAACAGGGTGGACTTCCCCGAGCCGGACGGCCCGACGATCGCGACCACCTCGCCCGCCTCGATGGTGATGTCCACCCCGGCGAGTGCGGTCACGTCCCCATAGCGTTTGACCACGCCACGTCCGGCCAGAATCGGCTCTGTCACCGTTTTTCCTCCTCGTTGCCTTCCAACGACGAGGAGACTGCCGGGGCCGAACGGGTTGCCGCTTCGGCCGGGGAGCCGGTGAAAAGATCAGCGCATCGGCCAGATGGCTGATGCGCTGATCGGTCAGAAGGTCAATCTCAGCTGTGCGGGACCGCCGTGACGGTCCGGCCGTTCAGCGGCTGCACCGCGCGGGAGTTGCCGTGCGGGAACAGGTGCTGGAAGCGGTCGATCGTCGCCTGGGTGACGGTCTTCTCCCGCATCAGGAACCACCGCACGCCCTCGGTGAACGGATCCGTGGTGAGCGAACCCATGTACCGGAGGGTCGACGTGTCGTGCGGCAGCAGGGTGTTCAGGTCGATCTGGGAGAGGTGCACGTTCGCACCGCACTCCGGCGCCAGCTTGGCCAGCACGGTGTCCACAGTGGAGGACGCACCGGCCCTCAGCGGGATACCGATGACGGCCAGCTGCTTGGTGGTCACGTTCTCGTGCACGAGGTGCAGCTCAAGCGGGAAGCCGTGGCCTGCGAACTTGTGCTCGGAAGGAGTGTGCCAGTGGAACTGCAGCAGCTTCCACTGTGTCGGGTCCGTGCCCAGCGTGATGTACGGGTTGCCGGACTCGATCTCGGCCTTCTCACTCTCCTCGTGGTGCCGGACGTTGCAGCCGTTGGGGTCGGCGGCGTCCTTGCGGTCGTAGTGCAGGAGGAGGTCTGAACGGCCATAACTGACGTGCAGCTTGGGCGCGCCGAGGTCGACCCGGGTCGACTCCGGGGTGACGTTGATCGGGCTCTGCTGCGGGAGCTTCGACTCAGCCTGGCCCGCAAAAGCGACAATACTCGCGGAAAGTGCTAAGGGGACCAGGATGGCGGCGGCTTTTCTCATTCGTGCCATATGCGTGATCCTGCAGATGAATCAAGATTGCATACAACCTACGAAAGTTGGTTTTCGGACATAACACCGGTCACGGCGACGGCAATTTTCCGCCATGCGACATACACCACCGTACGTCCGTTTTTCTTGTACACAAATCCCAATGACTGCCCTTTCAGGCAGGCACAGCCTGGATTGCCTCGCGAATAGCCGGAACGATCTCGCAGGCCCATCTGCCCAGCGAGACGCTGTCGTGTGTGCCACCTTCGGCAGAGAAAAGGATGAACCCGGATGCGCCGTGCTCGACGATGGCACCGGTGAGTTCCTCGATCCACTGTTCCACTGACCCGCCAATCCACCTGCCGTTTTCGTCCCGTGTGGCAGCAAGCGGGCGTTCTGTGATGGTTCCAGGAAAGTTGTAGATCGTGCGGACTTCCCTCGGATCGCGGCCTGCGGCAGCCGCGGCCTCGTCGATGACCGGCCGCGACTCCCGGTAGCGCTTGCTGAGCCAATCCGCCGCGTGGCCTGGGATCCATCCGTCGGCGACCCGGCCAGTGGCGGCCAGGGACTTTCGGCCGTTGGATCCTGTCCATACGGGCGGCGCGGACACGGGCGCCGGTGCGAGTTGCTCGACCCGGAAATGGCGACCTTCGTACGTGATCGGCGGGCCGCCACCGGACAGTTTCCTGATCAGGGTGATGGCTTCCTCAAAAGCGTCGACCGCATCGCTAGGCGACAGCCGCGGAACGCCCATCGCGGAGATCCGATCCCAGAGTCCGCCCGCTCCCATCCCCAGCACAACGCGCTCACCTGAGAGGGCCGATAAAGACGTCACCGTCCGCGCGAGCATCGGCGCATGCCTGGTCGGCGAATTCGTGACGTTGACAAGGCCGGCAAGGCGCCGTGTCTGACCGAGAACAAAGCCGACCGTCGCGTACGCATCCAGCCGATCACCGAAGTACGGGTGGTCCGAAACCGAAAACAGATCGAGCCCGTCCCTGTCCGCCTGCTGGGTCAAACGCAGCAGCTCAGACCGGTCGTCGATGGCACTGGACGCGCCGAACCCAAAGATTGTCCCTGACAAGGACATTGCCCCCAACACCTCACACACTCGAAGTTCGTAGTACGAACTATAGTAGTTCGCACCACAAACTGTCTACGCGTGATCCATGAAGACGGCAGGCACCTGGTTGTCCTCCACCACCCGGCTGAGCAGGCCCGCGAGCAGACCGCGTTCGTCCTCACCGAGGCTTTCCGGCAGCTTGTCCACCCGACGGCAGGTCTCCGCGTAGAACTCAGCGGCCAGATCGCCGCCATGCGCAGTGAGCGCGACCCTCACAGCACGCGTGTCCTGCGGGTCCGTTTCGCGCCGTACCAGTCCATTGCGCTCTGTGCGGTCCACGAGGCCAGTCAGGCTGGACTTGGCCAGGCCCAGCACCGCACCGAGTTCGGTCATCCCGTACGGCCGGGCCATCAGGACACACAACAGCTGGCCTTGTTGCGGAGTGAGGCCGTACTCCCGAGCCGATTCGGCGTAGACCCCGTTGACCAGGAACGAGGTCCGCACCAGCGCGCTCACTACCCCGAACTGGCTCTCTTTCTTGCCCACTCCGCCAAGGATAGGCCAGCTCAAGGTACGCGGGTCAGCTGCTCGCTCATGATCAGGAACGCGCCGAGGCCGTGGAAGTCGTTGGTCTGCCTCGGCCGGTTGAAGTAGTAGTTCAGATCGCCCGGGCTGGTGCCGACCACGATCTCGCGCAGATTGGTACGACCGTCGCCACCCAGCGAGATCCGTTGCAGTACGCCCTGATATCCACGGTCGGCGACGGGTTTGAAGCTCGCGTCGATGTACCCGCGCTCGACCGCGCGCGAGATCATGTACGTGAACATCGCGGAGGCCGACGTCTCGGTCCAGTTGCCGCTCGTGGTGCCCCGGTCGACGACCTGGAACCAGCGGCCGCTCGCCGGGTCCTGGAACCGCTGGAAGCCGCCGGCCAGGTGCCGGACGATATCGATCATCGCCTGGCGGCGGACGTGGTTGGCTGGCAACACTTCCAGGATGTCGATCGCGGCCATCGCGACCCAGCCGATCGCCCTTGCCCAGTGGAAGTCCGAGGCCCGGTCCGCCCCAGTCGCCCAGCCGGAGGACCCGTCGGCGTCGTAGGCGTGGAACATCAGGCCATTGCTGGCCCTCAGGCGGTTGAAGTACGTGACCATGTTGCGGGTCGACTCGTCGAACCCGTAGGTCTGGTTGTACTGCTTGGCGTAGTTGGCGATGAACGGCTGCGCCATGTAGACACCGTCGGCCCAGAGCTGGCCGACGAAGCCGGTGTTGTGGATCATCCCGCCGTCCTGCGTGCGCGGGTAGGTGTTGAACCGGTTGCGGATCTTGTCGGCCGCCGTCTTGTAGCGCTGCTGTCCCGTTTCGGCGTGCAGGATCGGCAACAGCACACCGGGACGCATGGCGTCGAGGTTGTTGAAGCTGTTGTTGATGTTGCCGTTGCCGTCGACGAACCGGTCCACCCACGCCTTCATGTAGTTGAAGTACGCCTGGTTGCCGGTCCGCTTGTACACCAGGTACTGGCCGTAGAGGTACAGACCACGCGTGTAGTCCCAGCCGCCGAGCGTCGCCGGGGTGAACCGGGCCATCGTCGAGTCGACCAGTTCCACCGACCAGTCCGGCACGATCGCTGAAGCCGGGGAAGCTGTTGCTGGCAGGGAAAGAGCGGCTCCAGCGCCACCGAGCAGCACTGAACGTCGTGTGGGCACTCCAGACCTCCGAGCGGCGATGCTGGCGGCGGAATCGGACATTCAGCAGTGAAGCACTGCACCGGTCAAGACGTCAATTTCCCGCTCAGTGAAACACAAAGGAATGCCCGGCGGGGACAGGGATCCCGCCGGGCCGTCCACTTCCGACTATCTATTGTGGACATTCCTTCAGAAGCCTGCCGTGATCCGGCTGAACTCCCAGTCGGGCTGCGCGATTCCGCTGCAGTTGGCGACGACACCGCCACCTGGGCAACCGCGGTCCCGGTTGACCGACCAGAACGCGAGCCTGCCGAGCCCACGGGACTTGGCGTAGTCACGGATCTGGGTCCACGTCTGGGTTGTGGTCAGTTCTTGCTGATCGGACAGGCCGTTCATGCCGGAGATGCCCATGTGCGCGTACGCCTGTGCGTCGGTCCAGCCGAAGGTCGACTTCAGCTTGTTCTTCAAGCCCTCACTGGCGTTCTGGGTGTCCGCGCCGATGTTCGAGCTGCCGAAGTCGAAGGGCATGATGGTGAAGACGTCGATGTTCGCGTTCAGCGCCCGCGCCTGGTCGATCAGCCGGTTGCCGTAGAAGTTCGGGCCGCTGGTGGTGGTGCCGAACGTGACGATCGTCTGGATACCCGGGTTGTTCTGCTTGACGATCCGCAATGCGGTCAGGATCCGGTCCTGCACGCCTCCATTCTCGAACTCGTCGGTGTTCTCGATGTCGATGTCGATCGCCTTGAGGTTGTAGGCGTTGATCACTTGCTGGTAGGCACCGGCGAGCGCTTCCGGTGTCTGACAGTTCGGGCCCAGCTTGTTGCCGCTCCAACCGCCGAAGGACGGCACGATGTCGCCACCCGCGGCCCGGATCTGCTGGATCGCGGTCGCGTCAGCGCTGCCCTGCAGCGGCCTGTTGCCGTCCCATGCCGGCGAGCATCCGCCGCCGGACAGGATGAACGCCATCGTGAACCACTTGACGCCGGTCGCGTTCATGACCGTCTGCGGGTTCGGTGGGTTGCCCCAGCCCATGTAGAGGTACGGTGCGCCGCGGCCGCCGACCGGCTGCGGGCATCCGGTAGTGGTTCCCGTGACAGGACTGGACTTTCCGGACTCACCAAGGCTGTTGTACGCCGCAATGGTGTACGTGTACGACTGGCACGTGCCGAGACCCGAGATCGTCGCGCTGGTGCCAGTGACCGTCGCGCGCACGGTTGCGCCTTCGTAGACGCGGTATCCGGTGACCGTGCCCGAGGAAGTACCCCAGGATAAGGAAATGCTCGAGTTGGTCGTACTCGTGACGCTCGGCGATCCAGGAACACTTGGTGCGCCGGGGTTTGAGGGCCCGCTCGTGCACGAGTCACCGTTGAGGCGGCAGTTCTGGATGCCGCCGAAGTTGCCGGGACTTCCGTTGAAGCCGAAGGAGGCGCTCGCGCCGACCGCGAGCGGACCGGCCCAGCTCGGCGGGGTGAAGGTGTAGTGCTGGCCGCTGGTGGTCCGGGTGACGTCCCACGAAGACGTGATCTGCGAGCCTGCCGGCATGTCGAACTCGACGGTCCACGTGCTCAACGCGGTGCTTCCGCCATTGGTGACGGTGATTTTGCCTTCGAAGCCACTGCCCCAATCGGACACTTTCGTGAAGCTCGCGCTGAGCCCGTTGGCGGCGCTGCTGTTCGCAGCCGGTAAGAGGAAGATCGCCGCGACCGCGGCAATGAGCGCTGTGCAGGCACGCATCGGGATGCTCCTCGCTTGTCGCAGGATTACGAGCGGAGCAACCTCAGTCACGCGCCTTGACCGGGAAGTTCACGTACCTGAAAGTATTGGCATAGACCAATCTGGAGGTCAAGCCTGATGACGAACGGTGACCGCCGTGCGGCAGACGTCGAGGATCGTTTTCGGCCCGTTCGCACGGATCGCTGGGCTGTGGTGCTCAAGTTCGGCGTACCCGCCGTAGTGCCCGTCGTCTTCGAAAACCTGCAACGCGTCGCCTTGGCCAGCCGGGTCCGCGCCGAGCGGGTGATCGCAATAACGGCTCTGCGGCTGGACTTCCACCGCTCGCTCGATCGTCAACGCCTCGGTCGTGTAACGCATCCAGCCCCCGAACACGTCCGGCTGGACACCGATCTTGCCCATCGTGGTGCCCGTCAACCGGATCTCGGCGCGGTGGTCACCGACGGTGAACCGGGTGGGATCAACCGGCTTGAGGTAATCGCGAAACGCCCACGGGCCAGACAGGTCGACCTCAAGCACGCCCCCGGTCGGCACTTGCAGCACGCTCCACGCGCTCAACTCCTGCCCGTCCGGGGCGTCACCCATCGTCAGCTCGGTCTGGACCTCGTAAGCGACCCGCTCGGCATCGGCGTACCGCAGGTACACGTGGCGGGTAATGCTGACCCGCGTGGTTGTCCCGTTGCGACGGTGGCGCAGGACGGGATGCGCCGTGAATTCGGCGTGCCCCAATTCGTCACGAACCGTGCGCCACTCCCCCGGGTCGATGCTCGCCGGGACGATGTGACCCGCGAGGTCATTGGGATCATCCGTGGCCCAGAACCAGTCCCGTTCCGGCCCGAGCCAGAGCCGGTCGCCACCGACGTTCCAGCCTTCGGGATGCGCTCCCTCAATTTTCGGCGCCGTCCAGAACGCCTCGTGGCCGCCGACCGAGACCTGCGTGACCCGGCCGGCCGCCACTTCCATCGCACCGCCTGCCCAAGACCAGATCACTTGACGGCTCCGACCGCCAGACCGGAGACGAAGTGCTTCTGGAACTTCAGGAAGACGGCGACTGTGGGGATCGCCGCGACCACCGAACCCGCCGCGATCACATTCCATACCGAGACGTATTGCCCTTGCAGGCCGAGCAAAGCAGGCGTGACCGGCATGACGGTGTTGGTCTTCAGCACGGTGATCGCCCACAGCAGGTCGTTGAAGACCCACGTGAACGCCAGCGCGCCGAGCGCGGCCAGCGCCGGCCGGGCCAGCGGCAGGATGATCCGGAAGAAGACCTGCCAGGTGTTGGCCCCGTCGATCACCGCGGCCTGCTGGATCTCGGTGGGGATCGCCCGCATGAACCCGTACAGCACGAAGGTGTAGAACCCGAGGCCGAAGCCGATCTGCACGACGATCAAGGCGATGAGCGTGTCGTAGATGCCAAGGACTTCCGACAACCGCGAGACCGGGACCAGCAGGATCTGCGGTGGCAACAGGTTCCCACCCAGCATTATCAGCAGAATCGTGCGCCGGTATGGAATGTCGTAGCGGCTCAACGCGAACGCGGCCATCGCCCCGAGCAGCAACGTGATGATCACCGTGGGGACCGTCACGATCATGCTGTTCAGCATGGCGCGGGCCTCGCCACCCTCGGTCCACGCCGAGACGAACCCGTCGAAGGTGAACGACCGCGGCAGGCTGCCGAGGCCGTTCGCGGCGATGTCGTCGAAGCTGCGGAACGCGGTGACCAGGACCAGCCCGATCGGCAGCAGCCACAGGATGGAGATCCCACCGGCGAACAGGTGGAAGGCGGCCGTCTTGACGCGCTTCATCAGTCGGTCTCCTTGAACGCGCGCACCAGGTAGGCGACGATCACGCCGAACGCAAGCAGGAAGATCACGACCGCGAGCGCGGACGCGTAGCCAAGGCGCAACGTCTGGAACGCGGTCGAGTACATGTACGTACTGAGCAGCTCGGAGGAATGGAACGGCCCGCCCTTGGTGAGCGACCAGACCACGTCGAACGACCGCAGCGAGTCGATCACGATCACCGACAGCACCACCGAGTTCACGCTTTTCAGCTGCGGCAACGTGATGTTGGTGAACTTCTGCCACGCGGAGGCACCGTCCACAGTGGCGGCCTCGTAGAGCACCGGGTCGATTCCCTTGAGCCCGGCCAGGTACAGCACCATGACGTACCCGATCTGCCGCCACAGCGCCGGAATGATCACCGCGTACAGCGCGGTGTCGGGGTCGGCGAGCCACGATCGCTGCCACGATTCCAGCCCGAACCAGCCGAGGAAGTTGTTGATCAACCCGTCCGGCTGGTACATCCCTTGCCAGATCAGCGAAGTCGCGACGAGCGAGAACACAACCGGGGTGAACAGCGCCGACCGGTAGAAGCCGACGCCGCGGCGTTCCTTGGCCAGCAGCATGGCCATGCCCAGCCCGGCCACCGCGGACACGCCGCCGAACAGCACGAGCCAGATCACGGTGTGCCACAAGGCCGACAGGAACGTCGGGTCGCTGAACATCTCGACGTAGTTGCCGAAGCCGACCGCCACCGGCGCGGTGATGCCGTCCCAGCTGGTGAACGACAGGTAGATGCCCTGAATGGCGGGCCAGAACACCCAGAAACCCTCAACCGCCAGCGGCACAAGGACGAACGCGAGCAGCAGCGGGGAGATCCGCTTGCGGCGCCGGTTGCGGGCTGCGGGCGCTTTGACCTTTTGTGGCCGCTGGGCGGTCAGGGTGACCATGTCAGGAGGCCCACACCTTCTCGGCCGCCGACTGCCACTCCGACAGGATGGTGTCGACGTTGTTCGGCTGGTTGAAGAACTTGATCAGCGCGGTGTCCGCGGTCGGCTGCAGCGCGTCGCTGGAGTCGCGGTTGAAGAACTGGGTGATCTCCGCCGCGCTGTCGAGCAGCTTCTTACCCTTCTCCACCAACGGGGTGCTCGCCGCCTTCGCAGCCGTGTTGACTGGCAGGACCGTGCTCGTCGACGCCTTGGCGTACAGCTCCTGCGCCTCCGCGGTGGCCACGTAGGTCAGGAACTCCTTGGTCTGCGCGACGTGCGCGGACCGGGCGCTGGCGAAGAACCCGTCCATCGGACCTTCCTCGGCGACCGGAACGGCCGGGTCGATGATCGGGAACTGGAAGAAGTCGATGTCGTCCAGCTGGTCCTTCGGCGCGGAGTCGGCGAAGAACGTGCCGATCAGCATCATCGCGGTCCGTCCCTGCAGCAGCGACGTGGTGGCGTCCTGGAACGGGATCGCGGTGGCGCTCGGGTCGAAGTACGGCAGTACCGTCTTCCACCGGTCGAACACGGCCTTGACCTGCGGGTCCGTGAACTTGCGCTTCCCAGCGAGCAGGTCGCGGTGGTACGGCGCGCCGTTGATCCGGATGTTGAGGTAGTCGAACCACGCGGAGGCCACCCACGGCGTGGTGCCGCCCGCGCCCATGCCGATGGGTGCGACGCCCTTGTTCTTCAGCGTCTCACACAACGCCATGAAGCCGTTCCAGTCGGCCGGCGGCTGCACGCCCCACTCGGCGAACTTGGACTTCCGGTAGAAGCAACCCCACCAGTAGTAGCTGATCGGCACGATGACCTGCTTGCCGTCACCCGCGGTGCTCAGCGTCTTGGCCGCGGCATTGTAACCGGTGGCGTTCTGCCAGACGTCGCTGATGTCCAGCAACAGTCCCTTGTCCGCATAGGACCGGGCGACCGAACCGACGTACCAGGTGTACAGATCGGACGGTTGCTGCGAAGTCAGGTAACTGGGCAGCTGGGTCCGGTACGTCTCGGACGCGATCGTGTTCAAAGTGGCCTGTGCGCCCTTGCGGCTGTTGAACGCGTCCACCAGTGCCTGCATGGCGGCCTTGGCCGCCGGTGCGGACAGATTGGACTCGATGGTGACCGCCCCACTCGTCTGCGCACCGCCGCCACCAGTGGCGGAAGTGGCACATCCCCCGAGCAATGTCGCCGCTCCGAGGGAGCCGAAACCGGCCAAGAACCCGCGGCGGCTGAAGCTGTCGTTGCTCATGGGGAGGAGATTGCAAGCTGGTGACGTCCATGTCAAGATAAATTACTAAATTATTATTGCAACGATCAGCCTCAACCGCGAGATACTAGGAGCCACCACCAACGAGAGGACGACTGTGGCCGACTACCAGCTTCGCGGGGTTCATGGACAGACAGTGGCGGCACTGGCCGGCCGCATCCTGTCCGGCGACCTCCCGGAGGGCGCGACGCTGGACCTGATGGCACTGCGCGAGGAGCTCGACGTAAGCCTGACCGCGTTGCGCGAAGCCCTCAAAGTCCTCTCGGCGAAAGGCCTGGTCGACGCCCGCCAGAAGCGAGGGACGTTCGTACGCCCGAAGGCCTTCTGGAACATGTTCGACGTAGACGTGATGCGCTGGAGGTCCGCGGGGCCGCCGGACATGGACCTGCTGGAGAACCTGACGGAAGTACGCTCCGTGATCGAGCCGGCGGCGGCCCGGATGGCCGCGGAGCGCGCGACCGACGAGGACCTCGCGGACATGACTGCAGCCTTGGAACGGATGGCGGATGCGTCGGATGACGCCGTGGAGGCGGACCTGGAGTTCCACCGGGCGTTGTTCGGGGCGACGCACAACCAGTTGCTGATGGAGATGCAGCGGGTGCTCGCGAACGGCTTGGCCATGCGGGACAAGGTTGTGCACGGGGCTGAGGCGGATGATCCGGTTCCGAGTCACCGCAAGGTTTTGGAGGCTGTTCGGGACCAGGATGCCGTTGGGGCTGAACGGGCTATGCGAGATTTGTTGGACAAGGCCAATGAGGACTTCGCTCGGATCGCTGCGAGCTCTGGGGGTCGGGCGAGGAAGCCTCGGCGGGCGGGTTAGGGCGGCGCCTTTGCTGGTTCGGCTTCGCGGTGGTTGGGCCGGCTGAGTGTGCAGGTTGTTGGGGCGCCTTGGGTATCCGGTTGTTGGGGTGGCTCGGGTTTCAGCTCGTTGGGGCGGCTTGGGTTTTCAGGTGGTTGGGTGGCTCGGGTTTCAGCTCGTTAGGGCGGCTCGATTTCCAGGTTGTTGGGGCGGCTCGATTTGACTTGGGGCCCCTGCGGCGCGCTCGGGGAGGAAGCCGGGGAGTCCCCCTTCGTTCCGCATCATTTTTCCTTCGTGGCGCGAGGGGCCTCCCCGCACCGGACAGTTTAAGCGCGCCGCTACCCCAAGTAAAATCGAGCCTTCGCTTCGCCCACCTTTTTGGCCCCTTTATCTGGCTCGCATCGCGACCCCGCTGGCAGTCCATTTAGGGCGGCTGGAACGTAACCAACACAGGGCAACCAGCGCTGGAACCGCCACGTCTGGCTGGAAGTCGCACTCCAACGTAACCAACAGCGCTAAGGCAAACAGTCACATTCGTCAAAAAACGCAACTCAACCACCACACACCTTCAACAAAAGCCCGTGCCCTCGCCGACTACGCCACCGACCACCAACCCATCCGGAAAGGAACTTCCATCGCCGACGGTGCACCCGAAAGAAATCGCCGTCGAACTCAACATGAGCCCCCAACAAAGCCACCGTTGAGATCTTGCTTGCCCGCGATCTGATCACGCGACTGCCCAACACCGCCGATGCTCTGGAACTACGGCACTATTGATCTGCCGCGCGCCAAGGCCGTGCACGACTACACCGAACCCCTCGGCAACGAGCAGGTCGCCGAGGTCGAGAAGCGCGTGCTGGACAACGGCCCTCACGACAACCTCACCAAGTTCAAGCGTGGCCTGCACGGCGAAGTCATCCGTGCCGACCCCGAGGGTGCAGAGGAGCGCCGCCGGTTGGCCAACGCTCAACCTGGAACTACGACTAGGCCGAACCCGGCGTCCTCGTCTTCCACACCCCATCGGAACAAACCGTCATCGCCAAACCCGAGGCCTATGACGTTCCGCCGTTCTAGTGTCTTCGCCGGTTCACCTGCTGGTCAACGAGGGCGGCTAGACAGTGCCGATGACCAGCTCACTTGCTCGGCGGAGGTTTTTGGCTCTCGCTGGGGCCGCCGCCGTTGCCCAGGTACCCGCGCATTCCGCCGCCGCGTCACCCAAGCCTGGTGGCTATCCGTTCTCTCTTGGTGTTGCGAGCGGGGATCCGTCCTCGACTGGCGTTGTGTTATGGACCCGGTTGGCTCCCGAACCGTTCGATGTTGGCGGCGGTATGCCGCGGGTCAAGGTGCCGGTGGAGTGGCAAGTTGCCACCGATGAACGGTTTCGGCGGATCGTGGCGCATGGGTCCGCGTGGGCGCTGCCGGAGTTGGCGCATTCCGTTCACGTTGAGGTCAACGGGCTTGCGCCGGATCGGGAGTGGTTTTACCGCTTCCGGTACCGCAACGACATCTCTCCCGTTGGACGGACACGGACCACGCCTGCGCTGTACAAGTCGGGTGGGGCGTTGGCGTTTGCCTTCGCGTCATGCCAGGACTGGGCGAGCGGGTACTACCCGTCGTACCGGCATATGGCTGACGATGACCTTGACCTTGTTGTCCACCTTGGTGACTACGTGTACGAGGGTGGCATTCCGGCGGATGGCGGGTATCGGAAGACCAGCACTCCCGATGTGCTGAGGAAGGCACCGCAGGATCTTGAGCGGTGGCGGATGCAGTACGCGTTGTTCAAGAGCGACCTGGACCTGCAGGCGGCGCACGCGAGGTTCCCTTGGCTGGTCACGTGGGATGACCATGAGGTGAAAAATGACTACGCGGGCACGCAGCAAGAGCACGCGGGTGACATCACCGAGCTGCGGGCCGCTGCTTATCAGGCCTGGTACGAGCATCAGCCGGTGCGGCTGCGTTCGCACATCTACCGGCGGATGCGGTGGGGTCGGCTCGCGCAGCTGGACATTCTCGACGGCCGCCAGTACCGCAGTGTGCCGCCTTGCGGTTGGGGTGAAGCGGATGCGTGCACCGGTGGGTACGCGCCCGATGTGACGATGTTGGGCTTCCCGCAAGAGAAGTGGCTCTTCGACGGGTTCGCCGCGTCCGCTGCGCGGTGGAACATCGTTGGTAGCAACGTGATGGTGGGGAGGCTCGATCATGACGGGGCCAGCGGCAACAGGTTGTGGCACGACGCGTGGGACGGGTATCCGGCGGCGCGTAAACGGCTGACTGACGCGTGGGTCAACCATCGGGTCAGCAATCCCGTTGTGGTGACTGGCGATTGGCACTCGACATTCGTCAACGACATCCACAGGGACTTCGATCGCCCCGGCTCCCCTGTTGTCGCGACCGAGTTCGTGGGGACGTCCATCTCGTCCAATGGAGACGGTGAGGTGTACGGCCCGTACTACGGTCCGATGATCAAGTACAACCCGCACATCAAGTTCTTCGACGGCGACCGGCGCGGCTACTTCCGCTGCACGGTCCGCAACGACCAGATGACCGCTGATCTTCAGATCGTCAGCACGGTCAGCCGTCGCGACGCTCCGGAGTCGACATTCGCGTCGTTCGTTGTCGAGTCGGGCAAGCCGGGAGCCGTGAAAGCATGAACAAGAACGTGGGTCGTCGTACGTTGCTGCAAGCCGCGTTCGCCACACCAGTGGTGACCGGCTTGTCCACATCGGAAGCAGTTGCCGAGCAAGGCCGTGAAGACCGCTTCACCATCGCGGTGTTGCCGGATACCCAGTACCTCCTTGACGAAGGCGGGTCAGATCCGGAGCCGGTGCGGGAAAGCCTGCGCGCTGTCGTCCAGCGCCGCCGTGAGGCGAACATCGTGTTCCTCGCTCATCTCGGCGACGTCACCGAACACGGCACGGAACGGGAGATGCGCACCGCGAACGATGTGTTCCGGGCCATCGACGGCGCATTGCCCTACAGTGTGCTGGCCGGCAACCATGATGTGCCGGGCCGGACTGATGATCAGCGCGGCGTGACACCTTATCTCAACACCTTCGGGCCGCAGCGGTTCAGCCGGATGAGAACCTACGGCGGTTCCTCGCCCGGTGGGTACAACAGCTTCCACATCATCTCCGGAGGCGGACGGCAGTGGCTGCTGCTCGCGCTGGACTGGCGAGTGTCCGACGCTGGGATCGCGTGGGTCCAACAGGTGCTGGACCGGCACAAGGCATTGCCCACCATCCTCACCACCCACGACCTGGTCAGCGCGGACGACGGTCCGTCGGCGGTGCTGTCGGAATATGGACAACGCCTGTGGGACAAGGTGATCCGCCGCAACGACCAGATCTTCCTGACGTTGAACGGGCACTACTGGCCGCCCGGGCGCACCACGCTGACCAACGACCACGGCAACCCGGTACACCTGCACATCACCAACTACCAAGACCGCTATTACGGCGGCGCGGGCATGGTCAGGTTCTACACCTTCGACATGCTCCGCAATGTCATCGATGTCGAGACGTTCTCACCTTGGCTGGTCGGACGCCGGGACCGGACACCGCTGGAGACCGAGAACTCCGTGCTCACAGGTGATGCCGACCGGTTCAGCGTCGAAATCGACTTCCGGCAGCGGTTCGCCGGGTTCGCACCGCCCGTCCTGCCGAAGCCGCGCCCGGCAAGCGCGGTGCTGGTGCGTGGCACAGCGGCGTACTGGCGGTTCGATGCCGAAGGCCTTGCCGCGGGCAGCGCGATTAAGCCCGGGAGCATCGCCCGTGATCTGACGGGCAACGGCAACGACCTCACCGTCCAGTACCTGAACACGAGTTCGGCCGATGCGCTGAAGTGGTCGGAAGACCATCACGACAACCAGCCCGCGCACGCCAGCTTGCGGTTCGGCGGAGGCAAACAACCGGACCGCGGAGCGATCCTGCGCGCCGGCGACACCGCACCGATCAACAGCATGCGGTTCCTGTCGGGCTACACCATCGAGACGTTCATCAAACTGCCCGCGCCCTTCGAAGGAGATCACGCCTTCATGGGCATCCTGAGCTGGGAAGGGCGCAGCGGCGACGCTGGTAAACACAGCGGCTGGTCCCCGGATGAGCCGACCTGCAGCCTGAACGTCTCCGGCGAACGGTTCCTTCAGTTCGTGGTCTACCCGGTACCGGTCGACGACGACCCCACCTCGTGGAGCCACGCCATCCCCGTTGGACGGTGGACGCACGTGGCGGTCGTCAACGACGGCAGGCGCACGGTTATGTACGTCGACGGCGCCAAGATCGCTCGCAACGCCGCCGCCGAGTCGACTGGGATCAGCACGCTCGGCAAACCGTTCGTGATCGGGGCGACCCAGTTCGCGTTGCGGTACGGACAAGGGTTCTACGGCTCGGTCGGTGACACCCGGATCGTCGCACGGGCGTTGCGGCCGAGCGAATTCCTCACCCGGTAACCGATCACGCGAACTGGATCGCCGATCGGCTAGGACGCGGCGTTGAGCGGCAGGTGTGCTGCCAACGCCGCGCCACGGCGGATCTGGAACTCGTCGAGTGTCCCGGTGAGACGGTTGGTGCCGTCGGGCCTGGCACCCAAACGGAATCCGTCCACCGCGAACGTGTCGCCGTAGGTCACCGAACCGCTGACAGCGGTGCTGCCCAACTGCGTGCCGTCCACGCTCAACGTCAACATCCCGGCCTTGCGTTCGGCCTCCACGAAGTGCCAGTTGCCGTCGTTGAATCCCGCTCCGCTACTGGCGTCCTGCGCTGCGGCCTGGAAGGCGCCGGTATCCGTCTGCAGGTACACCAACAGACGGTCCTGGCTGGGTTGACCGCGCATCCACAGAGCGCGTTCAGTCGCGCCCACACCGTACGCCCAGAAGATCACCTGGTCGGCGGTTCCGGTGTACCGCAACCAGGTCGACACCTTGAAGTCGTTGTCGCCCAACGCGATACTCGGCTTGTACGGCATGTACACGGCGTCATCGACTCCGTCGAACTGCACGGCGTTCCCGACCTTCCCGGCCACGACTGCCGGGTTTCCTGACACCGCCGCGTGTGCGCAATGCACTGAGGCGTCCGATGTCTGCGGGCCGGTGATCGGCTGGACGACATCGTGTGCCTGCGTGTACTGGCCTTCGAACGTCCACCACAACTTCGGCAGATCAGATGGGAATCGCCCGGTGGCCGCCGCGGTCAACTCCGCAGCGGACAAGGCCCGGTGATAGAGCCGGAAGTCGTCCACCGCACCCTGCATGACGTTCGAGCCGTCCATCTTGGACCCCAGACGCAGCCCCTTGATGGCGTCGGCCTGATCGGCGCTGACGGACCCGGTCAAACCGGTGGCCACCGCGGGCGTGCCGCCGTCGACACTGAGCTCCGCCCGATCCCCGGTCCTCGTCAAAGCGAGCAGGTGCCATTGGTCTCCGCCGAATGCCACGCTGCTTGACCTGTCCTCCAGCGGAATCGACACCCGATCGGACTCGGTCTCGACCCACGCGAACAGCCGGTCCTCCCCTGGCTGCGCCCGGACCCAAAGCGAGCGCTTGCCCGACGTCGTACCGTACGCCCACACAATCGCTTGGTCAGCCGAGCCGGAGTACCGGAACCATACGGCGAAGGTGAAGTCCCCTGCACCGAGGTCAAGCGTCGGCGAGAACGGCGTTTCCACACCGGGGTGTGCGGTGTTGACCGGCAGGGCGACCGTGTTCGACGCACGACCGGCAACCGGTGACTGCTTGCCACCAAGCAAGCGTCCGGCCGCACAATGCCCCGACATGTCGTCGGTGATCGGCGCGGGAGTCCGAGCGGGCACAGTGGCGCCGTCGACAGTCCGAAATGCCAGGTTCAGGCTGGGCGCGCCGTTGCGCACCAGGCTGAAATTCCCGAGCCGACCGGTGAAAGCGTCGCTGGCAGTCGCGTCCTGCTTCGCGCCGAGGCGAAGACCGGTCACACCCGCCGACACCGCACCCACGACACCGGTCCCACTCGCGGACGCCCCGTCCACCGTGAGATCGACCCGGGACCCGGTCCTGGTGAGAGTCAACTGATGCCACACCGAGTCCCCGAAAGCGTCCGGAGCAGGCAAGGTCACGTACGCATGGCCGCCCTTGCCCTCAACCCACGCGGCCACCTGATCACTGCCGGGCTGCAGCCGTAGCCACACCTGCGGAACATCGGCTCCGACACCGTAACCCCAGAAAAGCACCTGGTTAGGGCTCGTCGAAGTGGCCGAATAGCGGAACCGCGTGCTGATGGTGAAGTCCCTATCGCCCGGATCGAGGGTGCGCGTGTACGGAACCTCCGCGTAGTCCCCGTTTCCGTCAAGCAGAAGTCCATCGTTCAAAGACGCGTTCCCACGCAGATAAGCGTCATTGGCCTCGAGCGTGCTGTCCGGCGTCGTCGGCCCGGCCGGTGTCGACGGCTGCGGCGACGGCGTGCCACGAGTGGTGCCAGGAAGACCGAGCTGCCCCGGCGTGAACCGGGTGAAACGGATCTCGTCGGCGGAGAACGAGACGCCGCCTTCGTACACGACACCGATCTCGCCACCGGTGAGCTCGGCGAGGTCGGAGTACCCGGACCGCTCGTTGGTGATCAGGCCCTTCGACGGGCTCGACCAGGTGGTACCGCGATCGAGCGAGTACCGGATCTTCAGCTCTTCCCGGTTGTCCGGGTCGGAAGGACTCGAGAAGATCAGCACGTCACCGGGCGTCGTTCGATAGGTCTGGCGTAACGGCAGGATCGAGCCCTGCACGTTCGGCGACGCCAGCGACGGAACTGTTGTGAACGCGGGCATCGTGGTGCCGCCGTCCGTGCTGATCGCCTTGGCGCGGTGCGGCCCGTCGGTGACCTCGTTGCGTGCGGCGGCGTACAAAGCACCGTCCGGCAGCTCAGCGACCGCGATCTCGCCCGGCGAAAGCTGACCCGCGACGTAGGAGTTGGGTACCTCGCTGGCTTTCCAGGTGTCTCCGTTGTCGTCGCTGTACAGCACACCGGCGAGCACTGTCGTCGAGTTCGGTTTCTGGTGCGCGCCAACGATCAGACGGCCCTTGTGCGGCCCGGTCTCCAGTTGGATGCCGTGTGCCGGGCCGGTCGCGAACCAGCCGTTGTTGGTCCCGTCGAAGGACGCGCCGAGCGGTCGCGGCGGAGTCCACGTCAGGCCGTCGTCCGAGCTCTGCTGGATCCACGGCAGGCGTTTGCCGGTCGGCGTGGCCTCGTTGGACGTCGTGATCAGGTTGATCTTCCCGGTTTCCTTGTCCACCACCGGAACCGCGTTGCCACGGGTGAACGGTGCGTCCGGGTCCGCAGGCGAGCCCGAGGTCACCACGCGGATCGGGCCCCACGTCCGACCGTCGTTTGTGGACCTGCGGACCACCAGGTCGATGTCGCCACGGTCAGCGCACGACGGCGACTTGCGCGCCTCGGCGAAAGCAAGCAGGGTGCCCGCGGCAGTCCTTGCCAGAACGGGAATCCGGAAGCAGCCGTAGCCGTTCGTCCCGCCGCGGTAGAGCACCTGCTGCACTCCGACGAGTGCCGAGGACTGCGCGACCCCGCTCGCCGAAGCGGGAACCGGAATCGAGACCAGAAAAGCGAACGCGAGGACGAGAAGTCTTCGAGACAAGCTGATGTTCCCCTTGCTCCCCCCAGAACAAGGTCATCGTAGCGTGGAACGGAACCGTTGCTGGTAGGCGCGTGGCGAAACTCCCACCCGCAGGACGAAGGCCCGCCGCATGGATTCCGACGTCCCGAACCCGGCTTCCCGCGCGGCATCCGCGACCGTCATCCCTTGTTCAAGCGCTCGTTTCCCAGCGTCAATCCGGACTTCTTCGACGTAGCGCGCGGGCGTGACGCCCAGCTCGGCGTGGAACAGGCGCGTCAAGTGACGTGTGCTCACCGAGGCCGACGCGGCCATCCGGGTCGCCGAGTGGTCCTTGCCCGGGTCCGCGACGACGGCGTCCATGACATCCCGCAGGACGGACGACCTCGGGCGCGGCCGTGAGGTCGACGGCGAGAACTGGGACTGCCCGCCCGGCCGTTGCAGGAACACAACCAGCGACTGGGCCACGGTCCTGGCCACCTCGCCGCCCGCGTCCTTCTCCACCAGAGCCAGCGCCAGGTCGATACCGGCGGACACCCCGGCCGAGGTGAACACGGGCCCGTCCTGCACCCAGATCGAGTCCGGTTCGACGGTGACGTGCGGATAGCTCTTGGCGAGCAGGCGCGCGTGCTGCCAATGCGTAGTCGCGCGGCGCCCGTCCAGCACTCCCGCGGCAGCCAGCACGAAAGCGCCCGTACAAATCGAGCACACCCGCGGCGTGCCTTGGACAGCGTCCCGGACGGCGTCGACGAGCTCGGGCTCGATCGGCCTGCCGACGAGCCGGTCGCCACCGGCCACCAGCAACGTGTCCACCTCGGTGTCACGCAGGTCAGCGTCGATCTTGATCGCCATACCGGTGGAGGAGGTCACGGCCTGGGCGCCGACTGCCAGCGTGACCAGCGTGTAGTCGGTGTTGCCGACCCGGTTGGCCTCGGCGAACACCTCCGTCGGACCAGCGACGTCCAGCAGCTTGACCCCGTCGAAGACGACGACACCCACGCGCATCAGTACTCCCATGTCCGGATCACTGCGAAGTATGTCCGTCAACGCATGGGCGCGCCGCCCGAGAGCGCCGAAGCTGAGGGCATGACCGAGATCATCGCCGGGATCGAGATCCCTGACACGCCGATCGCCGAGGACGCCACCGAACTGGTCCGTGCGGCCGCCGACGACCTGTTGTTCCACCACTCGCGCCGCGTCTACCTGTGGGGTTCGTTGAAGGCCCGTCACCGTGGCCTGGACGTCGATCCGGAGGCCGCGTACGTGGGCGCGATGTTCCACGACCTCGGCCTGACCTCGAAGTACCGAACCAAGGACCGCCGGTTCGAGATCGACGGCGCCGAACTCGCCCGCACGTTCCTGCTGGAGCACGGTTACAGCGAGTACGACGCCCGTCAGGTCTGGTACGCCATCGCCTTGCACACAACGCCTGAGCTGCCGATGCACCTCGCACCCGAGATCGCCGTGGTCACCCTGGGTGTGGAGACCGACGTGCTGGGCTTCGACCTCGACCAGATCACCGAGGACGAAATCAGGGCCGTCACCGCCGCGCATCCGCGGCCGGACTTCAAAAAGGGCATCGTCAAGGCCTTCTATGACGGCATGAAAGACCGCCCGGACAGCACTTTCGGCACGATGAACGACGACGTCATCGCGCACTTCGAGCCGGGCTTCCAGCGCGCGGACTTCGTCTCGGTCATTCAGGACAACGCGTGGCCCGAGTAACATCCACGATGTGCTGACTCGACGGAACCTGTTGACTGGCCTCGGTCTTGGTGTTCTTGTCGCCGGGTTCGACCCGGTCGGCCGGGTGTGGGCGGCGGAAGGGCCGTTCGACCGTGTGCCGCAACTGGATGGCGAACTCGTCTTCGACCATTCCGGCGTGTCAACGGACAACGGGCAGTACGTGATCCGTGAACCGCTGGCAGTGCTGCGGCCCAAGTCGGTCAGGGACATCGAGAAGATGATCCGGTTCTGCCGCAAGCACCGCATCAAGGTCGCCACCCGTGGCCGAGGGCATTCCACGCACGGCCAAGGTTTGGTCGCGGGCTTGCTCATCGACAGCCGTTGGCTGGCCACGATCCACTCGATCGACCGAGACCGGGCCGACGTCGACGCCGGTGCGACATGGCTTGATCTGACGCGGGCCGGGTACCGGCACCGGCTGGCGCCGCCGGTGTTGACTGGCTACATAGGACTGTCGATCGGCGGGGTGCTGTCGATGGGCGGTGTTTCGTCGACCAACCGCGTGGGCCTGGCCGTCGACCACGTCAAAGAACTTGAGGTGGTCACGGGCGAAGGACGCGCCGTCCGGTGCTCGCGCACCCGTAACCGTGCACTGTTCGACGCGGTTCTCGCCGGTGTCGGGCAGTTCGGCGTGATAACCAGGGCCATTGTGGACATGGTGCCCGCCCTGCCGATGGTCCGCTCGTACGTCCTGCGGTACGCCGATCTCCCGACGTTCTTCAAGGACCTGCGGACCCTGTTGACCCGTAACGAGATCGAGGACGTCTTCGCGCAATGGCTCGGCGGTGTGCCGCACATCTTCGCGGCGACCGCCTTCGAACCCTCGTCTCCACCAAACGACTCCCACCTGCTGCGCGAACTGAGTGGAAGCGTTGCCCAAGCGGCAAGCCTGGACTTCCTGACGTACGTCGAACGCGTCGACACCCAGGTCGACGACCTGCGCAAGAGCATCTCATGGGATGAACTCGTCAAGCCCTGGTTCGACGTATGGCTACCCGGGTCCACTATGGAGCGTTACGTCAGCGAGGTCGTCCCGTCGCTCACCGCTCGCGACGTCGGTGCGGGCGGATGGGTCCTGCTTTTCCCGATCCAGCGCTCGAAACTGACCCGGCCGATGATGCGGGTACCCGACGACGACTGGGTTTTCCTGTTCGACATCCTCACCGCGGCCGAGAAACCCGGCCCCGATCCCGCCTTCGCCAAGGAGATGCTAGCCCGGAACAACCGCCTGTTCGACCGAGCGCGGCAGCTCGGCGGAGTCCGGTACCCGATCGGCTCGATGGACTTCGGCGCGCGGGACTGGGCCGCGCACTACGGTGAGCGGTGGCCGGAAGTCCAACGGGCAAAACGGGCTTACGACCCAGACCGGATACTGACGCCCGGCCCGGGGATCTTCTAGACCATGCGCCTGGCCACCGTCGCCGACATGCCACGGATCGGGACGCTGATGCGCGTCTCGGGAGCCGAACTGTTCCCGCGCTTCTACACCGAACGCCAGGCCGCCAGCGCGGCGATCTACCTGACCGAGCCGGACATCACATTGATCAAGGACGGCACGTACTTCGTGTACGAGGCCGGCGGCGAGATTGTCGCGTGTGGTGGCTGGAGCAAGCGCAACAAGCTCTATACAGGATCCGGCTCGCAGCAGGACGACGGCCGATTGCTCGACCCCGCCACCGAACCGGCGAGAGTTCGCGCGATGTTCGTCCGTGCGGACTGGACACGGCGAGGACTTGCCAAGGCGATCCTCGACGCTTGCGTCAAGGCCGCCCGCGAGGAGGGCTTCCGCTCGCTGTCACTGATGGCGACGTTGCCAGGAGTGCCGCTATACCACGCCTTCGGCTTCCAAGAAACACGCCAAACGATGGTTCCGCTGCCGGACGGCGTTCAACTGGAAGGCGTCGAGATGACGTACGAACTCAGCCAGTGACCCCGAGTGACGCCACCGTTGTATTCACATAGCGGAACTCGTCCGATCGGCGCCGTGCCACTGCGTATCCATTGCGGACAACAGCAAACCCAGATGGCGCAATTGGTTGGACCACCCGGGTAGAGCTTGATCGTTGTACACGTACTGCGCTGATAACCTCCGCTCGTGGCCAGTCGATCACTGCGGTTACCTGGTTATGTAGGGAAAATCTATCCCGCACAAGGTCGGCTGTTCGTTGACTTCCTGTGCGAACTGTGGGCGACGGCGTGTGATGCGCTGCAAGTCCCGGGTGATCAGTCCACCCGGACCACCCAGATGCTCAGAGCCGTGCTTCCCGCGTGGTCGGCCGAGCGGATCGGGACGACGCCCGCGGAGCCGTCCTATGTGGCGGATGACGGGTTCCCGGCCGAGATGTCAGTGAACTGGTCGGGCCGCCACCCGGAGTTGCGGCTGCTGTTCGACTGCCTTGGCGACGAGAACAACCTCGGCCACGATGACTCCACAGTCACAAGTCGTTTGCGACAGATCCATGAAATCTTTACACCGCAAGGCAATCGGCCGTCGCACGCGCCACTGTGGCACTCGGTCGCCTGGCGACCGCCCATGCGCGTGGTCCACAAGACATACTTCGGTTTGTACACTTGGCCACTGTCCCAGCGTTACAGCGCGGTGAGCGAGGCCATGGACCGGTTGGGGATGGCCGCCGCGTGGAACGATGCCCGGCGGCGGATCGAGGGTGTCGACGGCAGCAGAGAGATCGAGTTCTTCGCGGTGGACCTGGCGGACGAAGCGCACGCCCGTGTCAAGATCTACTATCGCAACCACGGCGCGGACATCCACGAAATGAACCGCATCGCTTCGGTGGCATTAAACCACGACACTGACGCGGCGCTGGCGGCTTACCGGACATTGGCCGGTAACCGTGCCAGCGCAGGGGAAGGCGCGTTGAGCTGCCTCGCGTTCCGCTCTGGTCTAGACCAAGTTGCCGAGAGTACCAGCTATCTCCGGCTGACCGACCTGGCGGCCAACGACCGGCAGGCCGTGGACCGGACCGCGGAGCTACTGCGCAGCGAGGGAGTCAACCCGGCCCGGCTGTACGCTCTGGCCGCCGCGTTGGTGCCCGGAACGCTGGAAGACAGCCAGGGTCTGCTGACGCTGGTGAGCTACCGCGCCGCGGGCCGACGGGGTGACATCACCACCTACTTCCGGTTTCCGGTCTACGACCGGTCTGAACCCCACCCCCTCTCGTCCGTTGATCTCGACCGCAAGGAGCCGAAAGTGAGCGACCAGGATGTGGAACGCATTGCCCGCTACAACGAGGAGCGGCAACGGGAATACGAGTCGTCGGAGCTGATCCGCCTGCTGGCCGACGAGAACACCGCAACCGAGACGAAGAAAGCGGTGCTCACCTACCTGCAACCTTGGTCGAACGCCTTTCAACGAATGATCAGTGCCCGGGTCACCTTCGAGACCGACCCGCAGCTGCGCACGCTTGCCCTCGAGCACCAACAGGAAGAGGTCGGTCACGACGCCATCCTCGCCCGCAGCCGCGCGGACGACCGGCGGCTCGTCTGGGACCCCGTCATCGAAGCGGGCGCGTCGTGGTTCGTCGACCAGTTCGCCGTGCTGCCAGGGGTTCAGCGCGCTGTCCTCGCCCACCTCGCGCTGGAGGCAGGCAGCCTCGTCCTCAGCCAGGCGGGTACCCGCGCCTTCCCCGACGACCCCTACTTCACGCTGCACGACGAGGCGGACGCTGAGCACCTGGAGATGGGCTACCGGCTTCTGCGGCAACGCAGTGACTGGACCGCGGACGACCTGATCACTGTGCTGGATCGTGCGTGGCAGGTCATCGACGTTGTCTCCAACCGAATCGCCGAGTGCGCCCTCCGGGACACCGGTGCTGTCACCGTATGACCACGACTGACCCGGTCGCTGCGGCGCGGGCCGTCGCTGGTGACTGCGCCCGCGCTTACCAGGACATCTTCGCCGATCGCTTGGTTGCCACCTACCTCCTTGGCAGCCTCGCGTACGGCGGTTACTCCCCGGCCGTCAGCGACATCGACCTGGCCGTCGTGCTGACCGACACTCGTGACGGCGACGCGAGCACTATGAACACGACGACCGAAACCCTGCGCGGGCAAGGCAGCCTGCAACGCAAACTGTCCACATTCTGGGCGTCCCTGCCCGCGCTGCGCGCCGGACAGGACGACGGACGCTTCCCCGCGCTCGACCGCTTGCAACTCGCCGATCAAGGTGTGCTCCTGTTCGGCGACGACGTCGCCAAGCAGGTGGCCCGCCCGGCCACCGACGAGTTGCTATTGGAGAGCGCCCGGTTCGCCGTCGACGTCCTGGCATCCGATGAAGTGATCTCCGAATTCCACAACCCCCGCCGCCTGCTGGTGGATATGGTGTGGTTCACCAAGGCCGTGCTGTTCCCTGTCCGTTTCCTCTGTACCGGCACGAAAACCGCAGGACGTGCGGCTACCAACGACGAAGCCATCGCCTGGTATCTCGCCCAGCCTCAACCCATCGCGGCGTCACTGGTGCGCATGGCCACGCGTGTCCGAGCCGGACATCCTCTGGATTCCGCGCAGATCACATCCGAGCTGGCAGCGGGCTTGATACCGCTTTATCGGCACTACATCGACGAGGAGACACGCCGGCTGCTTCGTGTCAATGCCCCAGCCGAACTGGTCACAGCCTTCACGCGCTGGCGTCAACGGCTGGAGTGACAATTGTTCGCCGATCGCGGTACTGGTGCAAGTGGACCGCAGCGAGCTTGCGCCGCAACGAATTCGCTGGACAGGTGTGCAACGGTGGTGGCGATCACCGCGTTCGAGTGGTTCATGATAAAACCTCCGTGATCGGTTCCGCGGTGACACGGAGAGCCCGGGTCCCCATTTTTCGCCGACTGCCACTCAGGAGTTCGTGACCCGTGCAGCGCACAGACGACAAAGACGAGTCCGACAAGCCGTACGACAAGTCGATCCGCAAACGGCTGACCAGGACCGTCCTCATTCCCAGCGTGACACTTCTGGTGTTATGGATCGCGGTTTCGTCGTACTTCGTCATCAACGGCCTTTATGTCCGCCTGGTCGCGGCGTCGGTGCGCGAGGTGTCGATCCCGGCGGCCACCGCGCTGGCCGCGTTCCAGAAGGAACGTCAGATCGCCCTGCAGTACATCGACAATCCCGCGGTGGGGCAGTCCGCGCTGCAGGAACAGCAAAGAGCGACCGACGAGAAGCTCGTCGCGCTGCACAGCGCCTTCGACTCGACCATCTCCGCCGCGCCCGACGAGATCGCCACCAAGGTCAACGCGCTGAAGAGCCAGTTCGACCAGTTGCCGGTGCTGCGCTCGCAGATCGCCTTCCGGAGCATCAACCGGGCGCAAGTCAACAGTTACTTCAACGGCGTGATGGACACGGCGTCGAACCTGTTCGACACCCAGGCGCGGATCGTGCCGGACGCCCAAGCCGCACACGGCGGTATCACCGCGACCTCGGTCTTCCGCGCCGGTGACATGATGTCGCGCGAGACTTCGCTTGTCTCGACGGCATACGCGGCCAAGGCGTTCGCCCCCGACGACTTCGTCCAGTTCACCCAGGTGCGCGGCTTCTACCGGACCGAACTCGCTCAGATCGCGCCGTTCCTCGACCCGCAGGTCCGTGCCGCGTACCAGGCCCTGACCACCAGCGATGCGTGGACGCGGCTGGCGAGCCTGGAAGATTCACTCGTCAAGCGCGGTCCGTGGACCGCCCGTGACGTCGCCAGCCTGCCAGTGACCGAAGCGGACTGGCAGAACACGACGACCCAAGTCGCACAGGGCCTCAACGCCATCGCCATCGATCAGGCCGACAAGGTCTCGGCGGCCGCGCTCGAGTCCGGCGACGCCCAGCTGCGCAACGCGATCATCGGCAGTATCTTCGCACTGCTCGCGTCGCTCGCCGCGATCATCGTCGCGGTCCGGGTGTCCCGTTCGCTCGTCGACCGTGCGCTGATGACGCGGCTTGCGCGGCTGCGCAACGACTCGCTCGACCTCGCCCGCAACCGGCTGCCGAACATCGTGGAGCGCCTCAAGGGCGGCGAGCACGTCAACGTGACCGAAGAGCTGCCACGGCTCGACCACGGTCGTGACGAGATCGGGCAGGTGGCCGAGGCGTTGAACATCGCCCAGCTGACGGCCGTGAACGCGGCGGTGAGCGAGGCGAAAGCCCGTAGCGGTGTACACAACGTGTTCCTCGGTATCGCGCACCGCAACCAGGTTCTGGTGCACCGGCAGCTGCAGATCCTCGACGAGATGGAGAAGCGCGAGGAGGACTCGTCCCAGCTGGCCTCGCTGTTCCAGCTCGACCACCTGGCCACCCGTGCGCGGCGCACCACCGAGAACCTGATCATCCTCGGTGGCAAGCAGCCGGGCAGGCGGTGGCGCAACCCCGTGCCACTGCTGGAAGTTCTGCGTGCCGCGGTGTCCGAGACCGAGCAGTACTCGCGGGTCAGGGTCGAAGGCATTCCGGACGTGGCGATCGCCGGGTCGGCCGTCGCGGACACCATTCACCTGATCGCCGAGCTGGTCGACAACGGCACCTCGTTCTCGCCGCCCGGCTCACAGGTGGAAGTCAGCGCCACTCCGGTGGCGCGTGGCGTCGTCGTCGAGATCTCCGACCAGGGACTCGGCATGAAGGACGCGGTCAGGGAATGGGCCAACAGCATGATGAACGAGGCGCCCGAGTTCGACGCCATGGCGTTGCGCGCGGACACCAGCCTCGGCCTGTTCGTGGTCGCCCGTATCGCGTCCCGACTCGACATCACGGTCACCTTCGACCCGTCGCGCTACGGCGGAACGCGGGCGACCGTGCTGCTTCCGAAGCACATCCTTATCACCGACGGACAAGCCGAGGACCCCATGGTGGTGAGCGAACCGGCGCCGGCGGCGCCGCCCCCTGCAGCACCTGCACAGGCTCCACTCCCCCCGGCCGCGGCACAGTGGCCGGAACCCCGCGAAGCGGCTCATTCCAACGGTTTCCTGCCGCGACGCACCGACTCCCCACGGCCACGCCCGGCGCCGGCACCACCGGTAGCCGAGGAGCCAGAGCCTGTCGCGGAAACCAAACCGGACACGGAGACAGGCCGTGCGCCACTGCCACAGCGGCGGCCGCAGCAGAACCTCGTGTCCCAGCTGCGCGACGAACCAGCGGACACCAGCGAGAACATCGAACAGCCGGAAGAGTCCCGCGACTACGGCCAGTCGAGGACGTTGTCGGCATTCCACAAGGGAACCCAGCGCGGTCGCGAATCCGATGTCACAGCAGACTGAACCTCCGCACTCCACCAGGGAAAACTCTCCAATGAACCAGAAAACCGATCTGAACTGGCTGCTTGACGACATCGTCAGCCGGGTCGTCGGCACCCAGCACGCCATCGTGCTGTCCGCGGACGGCCTGCTGCTGGGCAAGTCGGCGGGCATGAACAAGGACGACTCCGACCAGTTGTCAGCCATCGCCTCCAGCCTGCAGAGCCTGGCCAAAGGCGTGAGCAGGCACTTCAACCGCGGTGGCGTGCTGCAGAACCTGATCGAGATGGAGCGCGGCTACCTGTTCGTGTCCGCGGCGGGCCGGGGTGCGTGCCTCGCGGTGCTCGCCGAGGAGACCGTGGACGTCGAGATGATCGCTTACGAGATGAACCGCCTGGTCAAACGCGTCGGCGACTATCTCGCCTCGGCGCCACGGGACGCCGTGAAAACCGCGGAAAGGACGTAAGGAGTGGACGACGGTTGGTATGACGAAGCCGCCGGTCCCCTGGTCCGGCCGTACGCGATCACCGCTGGCCGGACTCCGGCGTCGGCGGGCGCGCAACTGGACGTGGCCACACAGGTGATGACATTGCGGTCGGCCGAGACGACCGACGGCGGACTCACCCCGGAACACCTGAAGATCAAGCGGTTGTGCCAGCGGCCGCTCTCGGTCGCCGAACTGGCGGCACACATGAATCTCCCGCTCGGGGTGATCAGGGTGCTGTGCGGCGACCTCATCGAACGCGGCGTTGTCATCGTCCGGTCTCCGGCGCAACGGGTCGAGGCACCCGATCGCGAACTACTACAGGCGGTACTTGATGGTCTCTCCAACCTCTGACGTCGACACGGCCGGCGGCGAGGACACGATCCCAACGCCGGTCAAGATCATCGTGGCAGGCGGGTTCGGCGTCGGGAAAACCACTTTGGTCGGCTCAGTCAGTGAAATCCCCCCGTTGACGACGGAGGAGCTGCTGACCGAAGCCAGCGACGGAATCGACGACCTGGCGGGCGTCGAACGCAAGACCACGACCACGGTGGCACTGGACTTCGGCCGGATCACCATTTCGCCGAAGCACGTGCTGTACCTGTTCGGCACGCCAGGACAGGACCGGTTCTGGTTCATGTGGGACGAACTGGCGCGCGGCGCGATCGGCTGCGTGGTGCTGGTCGACACGCGACGGCTGGACAACAGCTTCGCGGCGATCGACTACTTTGAGCGGAGAAGGATTCCCTTTATCGTTGCTGTCAACGTGTTTGATGACGCGCAGCAGTATGGAGAGGACGAGATCCGCGCGGCGCTCGCGGTTCCGACGCACGTGCCGATCGTCATGTGTGACGCTCGGAAGCGGGATTCGGCGAAGTTGACGTTGATCAAGTTGGTCAAGCATGCGATGAGTGAGTTGCCTGTGGGCTGAGTTTGGTTTCGGGCTTCTTGTTGCTTTTGGCGCGCGTCGTGCTTGCCGCGGCGCGCGCTGTGGTCACCTTCGGCGCGCTGCTGTGTTGGGGTCGGCGCGATTTTGTGTGGAGCCTCTGCGCCGCAAAGGCAGGGAAAAGCGGGCAGGACCTGCGGCCCTGCCCCGCCGACAAGCTTATTTGCGGCGCCACTCCACACAAAATCGCGCCGACTGCCACTTTTGGCGCGCCTACACTTTTGGGCTGGGCGCGCCTCCACTTAGGCCCGGGCGCGCCTACACTGTTCTTCGGGCGCGCCTTCGCTTTCCCCTTGGGGCGCGGTCTCT
The DNA here is from genome assembly GCF_900176515.1 of Kibdelosporangium aridum. Taxonomy (GTDB): domain Bacteria; phylum Actinomycetota; class Actinomycetes; order Mycobacteriales; family Pseudonocardiaceae; genus Kibdelosporangium; species Kibdelosporangium aridum. The sequence goes on along the minus strand of NZ_FWXV01000001.1, from coordinate 516,359 downwards.
CTTGCACCTGTGCGTCACTCACTGAACCATTCGCGGACGTTGTCCTGGTTCAGCATCGACATCACGCCGATCGCCAGTGCGATCCCGGCGATCGCGGTGACTTGCCCGCTGAACAGGTTGATCGCTCCGCTGATCAGGCCGATCACCTCGATGCCGATCACCGTCATGCGGACCCATGCCCGCCGCGTTCCTGCCATCAGTACGCATGCCAGCAATGTCAACGCGATCGCGATGGACAGGAAGCCGATGAAGTAGAGCAGGCCCCCGTTGGGTGTTCTGGCGCCGTGGCTGGATCGTTCGCTGATCGCGTCGATGATCAGGAACCCGATGAACCCGTTGGCAAGCACCTGGAAGATCAGGATCCCCAGTGTCAGTTTGAGTCTGCCGGGCATCCGCTGCTGTGAGATCTCGTTTGTCATGGCCAGAACAGTGAACGTCGTTCTGGCCACGAACAACCGGAAATTTCCTCTTGTATCGCGTCTAACTATTGGTGACGACGACCTCGTAGGTGTCCGCGGTCGGTGGGAAGCCGGTGTCGAACTTCGCGTTCACCACTGCCAGCTTGTTCCCCAATTTCGCTGCTGTGGCAGGGGTTTGGAAGTTCGTGCTGGTGATGACCTTGTCCAGGACGCCTGCGCTTCCGTCGGCCGTCAGGCGGATCCGGCTCACCTGTCCGGTGACGGGATTTCCGCCGACGTGGTTGACGCCCTGCACCACCCATACGGTACGTCCGTCGCGGGCGACGCCGTCCGCTCCCGTAACACTAACGCCCGCAACGGTTTGACTCGTTCCGGTGCGTGCGTCGACCCTGATCAGCTCGCCGCGGGAGGAATGTGCCACGATCAGCGCACGGCCGTCCGGCGTTGTGTTGATGCCGTTGAGGTTGAAGGCTCCGCTCGTGTCGGCCGCCGGTCCGCTGAGCGCCAGCGTTTTCGCTGGGCCTGGCTTGCCGAAGCGGCTCACCGGCACGAAGTACAACCGCGGGTTCATCGAGTCGGTGAACCAGGCGCCTTCTCTGGTCAGTGTCACGTCGTTGATGAAGCCTTGGTTGGCGGGCACGAACTGGTACTCCGCAACCGTCGTTCCGCGTCTGGTGTCGTAGACGTACGCCTGGCCGGTGGTGCCGCCCGCCACGAACAGCAAGTCGTGCCGCAGGTCGGTGATCATTCCGACGGCGAGGCGGCCGGTGGGTGCGTCGATGAACAACTCCGCCTTGCCGCGCCGTGCGTCACCGCGGAAGATGTCGCCGCGGAACAGATCACCGGCGAAGAACTCGGTTCCGTACCCGGCGGCGATGCCCTCGGCCGAACTGGCTCCCGGCAGCACGATCACTTTCTCGGGCTGGGTCGCGGCCGCGGGTGCCGCCAACCCGATCACCAGCATCGACGATAGCAGCAGGGCTCTTCGAAGTCGCATTGATCAACTCCTTGTCCTCGGGTATGCCACAGGCCATCCTGCCGGGCCGGTCCAGCCCTTCCCGGCCATCGGGAAATTCCGCGAAAATGCCGGAAGAATCAAGCTCACCTGCTTGTGCGGTGCCGTTCAACTGCGTCCTTCGATATTCGGCGAACAGTACGCAAAGGCAATGATCTTTTCCGGCAATGGTCGTACAAATAATTCACATACACCGATCGGGTGACAGATATACATTTGGCGCGACATGACCCGTCAGATGTACGAGCACCAAGGACGCCTCGACCACCACCAACGCACACAAAGGCGAATGAAGCGTGCCGCATGTACCCCGGAGCCGGAACGACGATCCGATGCGAGATACCCAGCCGGACTTCTTCACGGACAGGTACCAGGACATCCGTGTACAGGTCCGCGTGTACCTGCGTCACCAGTTCAGAAGTCTGGTCGACATCGAGGAGATCGCCGACGCGGCGATGGAGCGGCTGTACGTCCGCTGGCACACGGTCGACGACCCGCTGCCGTGGGCGATCGCGGTCGCCAGGAATCTCGCTCTCGACGAGCTGCGCAAGGCACCCGTCGCGCGATTGGAGGAAGAGATCGTGAACAGCAACGGCACACTGGTCTCTGGTTTGGGTGTCGCCGACCAGCAGTTACGGGTGACCGCGATCCTGCAGTCGCTGCACGCCCTGCCCCGGTCGCAGTACACCGTGATCGTCCTGGCCGCGCTCGGTTTCTCCAATCCCGAGATCGCCGGCATCACCCGGCTGGCTGAGAATTCCATCGCCCATTACCTCTACGAGGGCCGGAAGAACCTGGAGAAGATCCTCCAGTACCGGCGGCGCCGCTCCCAGCGGCATCCCAATCGATCCGTCCGGCCGCCAGGCAAGGGTTAGCCCGCCTCGAAAGGATGCTCGTACAACGAAAGGGTCTTTAGGATGTTTCGTCGGACGCGGTCGCGATCGGACCGCCATGAGCGGCTCGTCGGTCCCCGCGATGTCGACCAATGGTTCGCAGAGCTGCGCCAGGCGGCCAACGCGGAACTGCCGCCGGGAATGGACCCTGACCACCGGGCGCGACTGCTGATCGAACTCGTCGACGCCATGCACCGGATGGATCCTCCCGATCCGCCCGAACCCCGGCCGCAAGGCCACAAACCCAGGCAGTACACCGTCCTCACCGAAGCCAAGCCCGGCCGCCGCTCGCCACGGCACGCGATGCCGACACGGCGGCAACTACGCAGGGCCGAGCCGAAATCACTGATGAACCGGTTGCACCGGATCCCGAAAACGGTGCAGGCGGGCATCATCGTGGTCGTCGTGGTGCTGATCGGAGTCGTCGGCGTCTTCATGACCCGGCCGGGGACCGATGGCAGCGCCACCGGGCTGACCAAGATCAGGGTCGCCGTGCTGCCCGTTGTCGACGTCGCACCGTTCTACCGCGCGTTGGACGCCGGATACTTCGCCGACGAAGGGCTTTCGGTCGACATGGTGGTCGCCGACAGCGGCCCCGCGGCGATCGAGAACCTGACCGCCGGCCGGCTGGACATCGCGTTCACCAGCTATCCCGGTGTGCTGAAGGCGCAGAGCGAGCGGCACGCCGACCTGAAGATCATCGCGCCCGCGTACACAGCGGACACCAGTCACCTGATGCTGGTGTCCAAACCGGGCGGTCCGATCGGCAAGGCGGAAGACGTCGCGGGCAAAAGGATCGCGGTGACGAGTGTCGGATCGATCTCCGACCTCGGCGCCATGTCGGAACTGCGGGCCCGCAACGTGGACACCTCCAAGATCCAGTGGGTGCAGCTGCCGATGCCGGAGATCGGCCCGGCCATCCAGCGTGGCGACGTGGACGGCGGCGTGATCGTCGAACCGTACATCCAGTTGAACAACAGGGCTTTCAACGCGTTGCCTATTCTCGACGTCGCGCTCGGCGCGACCGCGCGGATCCCGCTGTCGGGATATGTCGCGCGTAGCCAGACCGACGAGACCCCGAACGCCGTCGACAGGTTCGTCCGCGCGCTGCGGCACGGCATCGACGACGTGTCCGACCGCGAGGTGCTCGAGCCCCTGCTGGTGAAGTACCTGGGCATCGACGCCGACACCGCCAAGCACGTCCGGATCGCGCAGTTCCCGAAGGATCTGGATGCCGGCCAGATCCAGCGGGTGGCCGACCTGATGCTGCAGTTCGCCGTGATCAACCGACGGCTCGACGTCAAGCCGATGCTGCGATAGGGGAGTCCACAATGGCCATTCGAGTCCGTTTCCTGCTCATCGACGACATGGACGGCACCGCCGCACCCGACGTGCACCGGGTCACGTTCGCCCTCGACGGGGCCACCTACGAGATCGATCTGACCGCGGCCAATGCCGCGAGACTCCGGACAAGACTGGCGGCGTTCGTGCACGCCGCCCGGCAGACGGGGCGATCCCCGCTGCCCGTGCCGACACTGGCCGACCTACGGCGGTGGCCGACCGAACCTGTCTGGCACTACGAGAAAACCGCCTGACCACAACCAAAAGCCGAGGGGAACAACCGGCATGGCGAGACCACCTGCCGCGCATCGCACCATCTTCCTGGTCGATGTGGAAGCGTTCGGCGATCACAGCCGGACCAACAAGAACCAGATCGTCGTCCGGGAAGGCCTGAAACACGCGTGGCGGCGGGCCTTCCGCCACGCTGGGGTCGATCCGGACCGCTGCGCCGTGGAAGACCGCGGTGACGGCGTCTTCGTGCTCGTGCCAGCCGAAGTACCGAAATCCCTGTTCATCGACTACGTGCCGCTGGAGCTGGTGGCGGCGCTGAACGAGCACAACTCGTCGCATCCGAAGGCAGAGCAGATCCGCCTGCGGATGGCGATGCACGCGGGCGAAGTGGAGCTGGACGACAGCGGCTCGACCGGCGCGGCGATCATGCACGCGTTCCGGCTGCTGAGCTCCCAGCCGCTGAAGGACACCCTGGCCCGTTCACCGGGTGTGCTGGCGCTGATCACATCGGACTGGTTCTACAGCGAGGTGGTCCGGCACAGCGGGATCACCAACCCGACGGATTTCCGCGAGGTGCGCGTGTCGGTGAAGGAGACGACCGCGCGGGCATGGATCAGCCTGCCGGGGCAACCGATGCCGTGGCCTTTCCTGCGTGGCCTGAGGTCGATCTGGTCAGGGTCGCGCGTGTAGGTACTGTCGGGCTGTGGCTGAGTTGATCGTGGGTATCGACGTCGGGACAACGGCAGTCAAGGTCGCCGCGTTCACAGTGGACGGCACGCTGGTGCACACACACAGCGTGCCGTACCCGATCAGCAGGCCGAAACCGGGCTGGGCGGAGCAGGACCCGCTCGACTGGTGGCGCGGGACGCAAGCGGGCCTCGCCGCCCTGCCGCAAGGCGAGATCCGGTCGATCGGGATCGTCAGCCAGGTGAACACGCACGTGTTCGTCGACGCGGCAGTCAAGCCGCTGGCTCCGGCGATCATCTGGCAGGACCAGCGCTGTGCGTCAATCGCGGCCACGTTCGACGCACAGTTCAGCGCTGAGGACAAGACACGCATCTGGGGCGCGCCGATCGTCCTGGATGCGTCATTCCTCCCGGCTCGCGCGCAATGGCTCGCCTCGACCGCACCGTCCCGCTGGGACGCCACGCGGTGGGTGCTGAGCCCCAAGGATTTCATCGCCGCCCAGCTGACCGGCCGGGTGGCCACGGATTTGTTGTCGTCGGTCCGTATCGCCGGGCCGTCGGGCTACATCCCCGAGGCCGTCGCTCTGGTCGACGGCCTCAGCGACCGTCTGCCGCCAATGCTGCCGCCTGAGCAAGTCGGCACGATGGACGCCTTCGGCTCGGTGCTGGGTACCGGGCTGCCCTGGTCCGGGCGTCGGGGCATGGTGTTGTGCGGGACTTCGCTTGTTGTCGCCGGTGCTTCCACTTCCGGCGCCGCACCGGGCATTGTCACTTTTCCGCCGTATGACGGGGTTCTGGTGCATGCGGGGCCGACGCAGGCCGCAGGTGACGCGGTGCGGTGGTGGAGCCAGGTGAGCGGCCTGGACATCCCCGCTGTGTTCGAGTCCGCCGCTTCGGGTTCCTCAGGCGTGGTTTTCACGCCGTACTTGGCTGGTGAACGCGCACCGCTATGGGATTCCTCAGTGCGGGCAACGTTTCTGGGACTTCAGTCGTCCACTTCGCAGGCGGACATGTCCCGTGCGGTGCTGGAAGGCGTAGCCATGTCGGGCAGGCATGTGCTTGAGGTCGTCGAGCAGGCGTGCGGGTTCACGGTGGAGTCTCTGACCTTCTCGGGTGGTGGCGCGCGGAGTCCTTTGTGGGCGCAGATCTTCGCGGACGTACTGGGACGCCCTGTCGAGCGCTTGCGTGTCCACGACAGCGGCACGCTCGGCGCGGCATTGCTGGGCGCGGTCGGCGCAGGGGTCTATCCGTCGGTCGCGGAAGCCGCCGCGGCGACGGTCTCGGTGGACTCCGTGTTCTCGCCGACCAAGTCGATGGACACGCTCTACTCGGTATACCGCGACACGTACGCGGCATTGCGAGACATCCACGCGCGACTGGTTTGAACACCCCGGCGCGGTGGGCACCTGCATGCCATGAAGCGACTGCTCAGCATCCTGGCCGGCGCTCTGGCCGCCGGTGTGGTCGGATACGTCAAGAGCGGTGACGAGCCCACCGCGACCGGTGTGGCGTTGGCCTTCGCGATCCCGATCGCCATCATCGCGGTCGGCTTGCCGGGCTTCAGGTCCTTGGTGCCCGCCGCGGGCTTCGTGGCGTTGATGCTGATCTTCGGCCCGGCGGAGCGGACGGAAGGCAGCAACATCCTCACCGACTGGGCGTTCCTGTGGATGTGCTTCACGGTGGCCGCCCTGCTGGTGACGGGCTGGCTCGTGGTGAGTCGCCGGCGCAAGGCGTCGCGGACCCAGTAGGCGCCGCGGCCTTGCCATCACAGGGCAAGGCCGCAGCCTGCTCGTCAAAGAGCTTTCTCGTACGTCTCCTTCAATGCCAGCTGGCAGCCGAGCGTGATCAGAGATATCAGGAACACATAGGCCGCGATCGACCACGAAGAACCCGTGGCCCCGTAGAGCGCCGTGGCGATCAGCGGCGTCACGGCGCCACCGAGGATCGTGCCAAGCGTGAGGCTGAGCGAAGCACCGCTGTAGCGCATTCCTGTGGAGAACAGCTCGGCGAACATGGCCGGTTGCGGCCCGATATACGCCGACTGCAACGCCAGAATCATGATCAGGTCGATCGCGATCAGCGGGATGGATTTCGTGTCAGCCAACGGGAAGAAGATCAGCGCCCAGACCGCGTGTGCGGCGCAGCCCCACACCATCACCTTCCGTCTGCCTATCCGGTCGGACAGCCGCGCGAAGAACACCACCCCGATCGCGAACGCCACCGACGCGAAGATCAGCATCGTCAACACAGTCGGCGTGGGTATCCCGAGTTGGCGGTTGGCGTACGAGACGAAGTAGACGATGACGATGTACCCGATTCCGCTCATGCCGACGTAACTGCCCGCGGCCAGCAGCACCTTGCGCAGATCCGTGCGCAGCACGTCGACGATCGGCACGCGGCGGTGCTGCTCCAGCCGTTCGAAGACCGGGCTTTCGGCGATCCGCAACCGGATGAACAGGCCGACCACCACCAGCAACGCCCCGAACAGGAACGGAACCCGCCACGCCCAGTCGGTGAACTCCGACGGGGTCACCAGGCTGGTGACGATCAGGAACACCAGGTTCGACAGCACGATCCCGGTCGGCAGCCCGAATGCCACGAACCCACCGAAGAATCCACGGCGTTTGTCCGGTGCGTGCTCGACTGACATCAGCACCGCGCCGCCCCATTCACCGCCGAGCCCGAAGCCCTGCACACAGCGCATCAGCACGAGCAGGATCGGCGCCCACACACCGATTTGCGCGTACGTCGGCAGCAGGCCGATGACGACCGTGCCGATGCCCATCAACATGAGCGACCAGACCAACATCGATTTCCGGCCGATCCGGTCGCCGAAATGTCCCATCACGATTCCGCCAAGCGGACGCGCGATGAACCCGATGGCGAACGTCGCGAACGAAGCCAGCGTCCCGGTCAACTCCGAGACCTGGGGGAAGAACTGCGGCGCGAACACCAACGCTGCCGCCGTGCCGTAGATGAAGAAGTCGTACCACTCGATCGTCGTACCAATCGCGCTCGCGACCGCGACGCGCTTGGCTTCCTGATTCATCGATTTGGGTTGGGTGGAGCTCGTCATCGCACCTCCCGTTGTGCTCTTCGCACAGTGTCAGCGATTTCCCGACAAAGCGCTATGGCCCGAACGTGGCAGATTCCCGGCTCGCCGCCGCTGGTCAAATCGATCCTTTGTGGACAGGTAACGAAGTGTCGATCCTCCCGATGGGTTACGTGTCCGACGGCAGCCAGGAGATTTGATGACCGGTCTTTTCATGCTTCCGGCCGAGGTAACGGTGACCGTCACCCGCGAGGAGCAGCATCAGCAGGCGCTTGGCCGATATCCGGTCGCTGCGGGTGTCGCACGCCAAGTGGCCGCCGAACTCGCCTGGTGCACGATCGAAACGGGAAAATATCGCGGTGAACGTGCCGTCGAGGTCCGGCTCGACGGGATGCGTGTCGGTGAATTGACATACGCGATGTCGGAACGTTACCAAGACCTCCTGACCGAGATCACCGCGCGCGGCCACCAACCTGGTTGCCAAGCGCTTGTATACATTGGCAAGCGCGGTATCGAGGTCAGTTTGCGGATGCCCAAGGTCGAAAGCCACGTACCCATTCCATTGGCCCGGCCTGTGGCGTCCGCTCCTGCACAGGCACACGAAAAGAAACCACGTAACAAAAAGCGGCCGGTGTGGATTGCGGCCGCTGTCGCCGGGTTCTTGTTCCTGGTCGGTCTGATCAATTCGACCGACGAGAAGCCCACTTCCGGATCGACCGCGCCCGTCGCCGATGTGGCATCCGCGCCGCCGGCCACCACCACGACGACGACAACGACCACCGCGACCACGACATCATCCGCCGTTCCGGCGGCTCCTCCCCCACCACCGCCGCCACCGCCCGCAACACCGACGACAAAGAAGTCCACTACGACAAAGCAAGCCCCACCACCACCTCCCGTGCCGGAAGAGCCCGCGCAGAATTGCCACCCGAACTACGAACCGTGCGTGCCCGTTGCCAGGGATGTCGACTGCAAGGGTGGTAGCGGAAACGGCCCCGAGTACGTCGACGGCCCGATTCGCGTCATCGGCAAGGACGTCTACGGCCTCGACGACAACAAGAACGGCATCGGGTGCGAGTGACTCACGCGCCGGGCAGCCTGGCCTGCTTGGTGCTGTGCGCGGTTTTTGTTGCCGTGTAATGGAAGTTTTCGAGGTCGACTTCTTTGCCGGATTTCCGGTCGACGAGAACGGGATCGGCCAGTTCGCCAGTCTCCGTGTCAACCAGGCGGACCGCGCCTTTCCCGCTCGTCACGTGTTTGCGGCCCCACGCCGCAATGGCCTCGACGACGGGCTGAAGGTCACGGCCGCGCTCGGTCAGCCGGTACTCGTAGCGCGGCGGGTTGTCCTGATACGCCCGGCGCTCAAGCAAACCGTTGTCGCACAACTCTTTGAGGCGACGGGTCAGTGAGTTGGGCGAGATGCCCATGCTCTGCTGGAACTCGTCGAACCGGGTCAGGCCGTGCAACGCGTCCCGGATGACCAGCAGGCTCCACCACTCCCCCACCTGGTCCAGTGTGCGCGCCGTCGGGCACTCCATGGCGGCGAAGCTTTTGTGGCGCATGACTACACCCCTATGACTTCCATTGTGGAAGTCACTGTAGCAAGATGACTTCCATCATGGAAGCCACAGGAGGTCAGATGATCGGGGTTCTGGGACCGGGCGGGATCGGCGGGCTGGTCGCGGCCAGGCTGGCAGCGGCCGGGCACGACGTGACAATCGTCGCCAGCGAGCGCACGGCGGCCGAGATCACGGCGCGAGGGCTGCGTTTCACCGCACCCGGGATGCCCGAGGTCGTCTCGTATCCAGCAGCACGGGCGTACCTGACAGAGCCGGTCGACGTGCTGTTCGTCGCCGTTAAGGCAACCGACCTGCTCCCGGCGCTGCAGCGGATCCCCGCGAAGACGCTCGGAAACGCCACGGTTGTCCCGTTTCTGAACGGCGTCGACCACATGTCGTTGCTGCGGGCCACCTATCCGGAGGCGGACGTCGTCGGTGCGACCATCGCGGTCGAAGCCACGCGGCACCGCCCCGGTGTGGTCGAGCAGGTCTCGCCGATGACCAACGTGACCGTCACCGAAGGCAATGACGTAGCCGAACTGCTGGCCAAGGCGTCCTTCGACGTGGCGACCCACCCGGAGGAAACCACTGTCCTGTGGCGAAAGGCAGTCTTCCTGGCACCGTTCGCCCTGCTCACCACGGCGGCCAACGCGCCGCTTGGCGAAGCCCTCGAGAAGCGTGGGGAATGGTTGCGGCCACTGATCCAGGAGGCCGCGGCGGCAGCCAAGAGCCAGGGCGCGGACGTGGACGCCGACGCGATCGAGACGCGTCTGCGAGGCATGCCGTCCACGTTCCGGTCCTCGATGCTCAAGGACTTCGTCGACGGCCGCGCCCTCGAGCTCGACGCCATCGCCGGGCCGATCATCCGTGCCCTGGGCAGGGAAAACGCTCCTGCCACGGTGGACGCCGTCACGACGATCCTCGGGGGTTGACCTCAACATTACTTGAGGTTGCACGGTGGTCACCGTGCAACCGAGACGATTCCTCATCCTGACCGCTGTTCTGCTGTCGACTCTGTCGTTGTCGCTCACGGTCGCCGCCGCGTCGGTGGCGTTGCCCAGCATCGCCACCGATCTGCGAGCGGGACTCGCGGATACGCAGTGGATCGTGAACGGCTACATCGCGACCTTCGCCAGCTTCATGCTCGCCGCGGGTTCCCTCGCCGACCGGATAGGCAGACGACGGGTATTCACGGCGGGAGTCGCCGTGTTCGCCGTCGCCGGTGCGCTCAGCGCGGCAGCTTGGAACGTTGTCCTGCTTGATGTTCTCCGGCTGATCGCCGGGGTCGGCGGCGCGGCGGCGGCCAGCAGCGGCGTGGCCATCCTGGCGTCCGCCTTCGGCGGGCCCGCACGGATCCGGGCCTTCGGGTTGCTGGGCACCACGCTGGGTATCGGGCTGTCATTCGGCCCGACCATCGCCGGGTTGCTGATCGACTGGCTGGGCTGGCGCGCGGTGTTCGGCGCACCGGCCATCGCCGTCCTCATCGTCCTGTTCCTCGCCCCGACCCTGCCTGAATCACGGGCGCCGGGATCGCGCTCAGTCGACTGGGCAGGGACGACTTCGTTCACGCTTTCCTTGCTGCTGCTGGTGTTCGCGTTCATCGAAGGCCCAGAATCCGGCTGGTCTTCGGCCGTCATCCTGGCGGCGTTCATCGGTTCAGCGGTGCTGATGGCGGTGTTCGTCGCCGTGGAACGGCGCCAGCAGCACCCGATGTTCGACCTGAGCTTGCTGACCAATCCCCGGTTCATCGGTCTTTCACTGGCCGGGGCGGCGATCTTGTCGATCCCGTTCCCCCTTGTGGTCTATCTGCCCTCGTACCTCACCAACGTCCTCGGGATGAGCCCTGGCGCGGCCGGGGCCACGCTCCTGCTGCTCACTGGGCCCGTGCTGATCCTGCCGATGCTGGGCAGTGTGATCACCAAGTGGATCACGCCTCGGGCCGTGGTCGTCCTGGCAGTCGCACTGGCCGCGATCGGTGCAGGCTGGTTGACCGTGCTCGAACCCGATGCGTCCCTCACGACGTTGGCTGGCCCGCTGCTGACGATCGGGCTGGGGTTCGGGGTGGCTACCGGGCTTGTCGACGGTGTCGCGATCGGCAGCGTGCATCCCGATCGCGCGGGCACAGCAGCCGGCATGTTCAACACAGTCCGGTTGGCGATCGAGACGATCGCGATCGCCGTGGTCGGTGCGGTGCTGGCAGGCAGTACTGGCGGGCGGCTGGCCGAACCGGGCTTCACCAGCGGCATGAACACCGTGCTGTGGTGGATGGCTGGCATTGGCACGGCACTGGCGATCGCGCTGGTCCCCGTGCTGCTCAGGAAAAGCCGTGCGACGGAACTGGCGGTGGCGTCATGACGGACCCATTGCGGCTTGGAGTGATCATAGGCAGTATCAGGGAAGGCCGGTTCGGCCCGACCGTTGCCAACTGGATCGCGGCCCAGGCCTCGCAACACCCCGACATGGATGTCGACCTGATCGACCTGATCCATTACGCCACACCGACTCCGGACGCCCGGGCGTTCGCCGAACGGATCAAGGCCGCGGACGCGTACGTCATCGTGACACCGGAGTACAACCACGGCTATCCGGCGCCGCTGAAGCACGCAATCGACCTCTGCTACGCCGAATGGCACGCCAAGCCGGTCGGATTCGTGTCATACGGCGGGTTCGCGGGCGGCGTGCGCGCGGTGGAGCAGCTGCGTCAGGTTTTCGCCGAGCTGCACGCGGTGACGATCCGGGACTCGGTCAGTTTCGCCGGTGTGCACGGCAAGTTCGACAGGGACGGCACCCTCAAGGACCCGATGCCGTGCGAGACCGCTGCGAAGGACATGCTTGATCAGCTCGCGTGGTGGGCACACGCGCTGCGGGACGCGCGGGCTGTCAGGCCGTACGGCACCGCATGATCACTGCTTGCCCGCGCCCCTGAGGAGTATCTCGACGACCAGGTCGGCGGCCTTGGGCGGTTCCATCTCCGGGTTGCTGTGCGCCGCGAGCTTCACCAAGTCGTCCAGCAACTTCCTGACCCACGTCCTCGGCACGTCAGCACGGAAGAAGCCTTCGTCGACGCCGCGGTCGACGAAGGCGCTGAGCCGGGCACGCAGTTGCTGGCGACGCTTCTCGGTAACGTGATCAGGGCTTTCCAGGCTGGAGAAGTCCAACGGCCACTGCCGGGACACGGGCACGATGCCCTCGACGTAGCGGTGCAGCGCCACCGCGATCGGCGCCTCGGTCAGCCGGGCTTCGTCGAGCACCCGCTCGGCCTCGTCGAGCTTGGCTTCGAACAAGGCGACGAGCAGTGCCTCGCGGGTGGCGAAGCGCCGGTAGACCGTCCTGCGGTCCAGCCCGGCTTCGGCAGCGATCTGGGTTATCGACGCCGACGGGTCCCTGGCCAGCACTTTCGCACCGGTCTGCAGCAGGGTGTCGAGGTTTCGACAGGCGTCAGCTCTCACGCCGCCAAGTCTAGCTCTGTGACACCTGACATGCCTTCCGTCACATCTGCGTCGCTTTACTCGGCATAAATGTCGCAGTAGTGTGACAGTTATGAGCAGAACCATGGTCGTGCTGGCGATCGGCGCCGGCGTCTTCTCGCTGCTGCAGTCGCTGATCGCCCCGGTGCTCCCGACGATCCAGCAGGAGCTGCACACCTCACAGAACACCGCGACCTGGGTCCTGACCGCGTACCTGCTGTCCGCCTCGATCTTCACGCCGGTGCTCGGCCGCGTCGGCGACATGGTCGGCAAACGCCGCACGCTGGTGGCGGTGCTGACAGCACTGGCCGTCGGCCTGCTGCTGGCCGCGCTTGCGCCGACCATCGAGCTCCTCATCCTCGCCCGGGCCGTCCAAGGTGCCGGTGGCGCGGTGTTCCCGCTGGCGTACGGCATCATCCGGGACGAATTCCCCCGTGCACGGGTGGCCGGCGCGATCAGCACCCTGTCGGCGATCATCGCCGCGGGCGGCGGACTCGGCGTCATCCTCGCCGGTCCCATCGTCTCCACGCTCGGAATGCGTTGGCTGTTCTGGCTTCCGATGGTGACCGTGCTCGTGACAGCGCTCGCCGCGCACCGGTTCGTCCCCGAATCACCTGTGCGTACGCCAGGCCGGATCAACTGGGCAGCGACCTTGTTGCTGTCCGGCTGGTTGGTCGCCTTGTTGCTGGGCGTCAGCCAAGGCACGTCCTGGGGCTGGGGTTCGCCCGCAGTGCTGACGTTGTTCGCCGTTGCCGTTGTGCTGCTGGGGTTGTGGGTCCGACTCGAGATGCGTTCGGCCAACCCGCTGATCGACATGCGGATGATGCGGCTGCCCGCGGTCTGGACGACGAACGCCGTCGCGTTCCTGTTCGGCGCGGCGATGTTCGCGGCGTGGGCGTTCATCCCGCAACTCGCCCAAACGCCGCCGAGCCAGGGTTACGGCTTCGGCGCGAGCGTCTCCCAGGCCGGGTTGTTGATGCTGCCGATGCTCGTTGCGATGTTCATCGTGGGCATCCTCAGTGGACGGATGGCTCCGTTCTTCAGCTTCCGTGCCCAACTGGCTGCCGGATCCGTGCTGAGTGCGGTCGCATGCGCCGTCCTCGCGGTCGCTCACGACCGGGCGTGGGAAGTAGCCGTCGGTGGAGGTTTGCTGGGCCTTGGCATCGGCCTGGCGTACGCGACCATGACGAACCTCGTCGTGGAAGCAGTGCCGGTGACGCAGACAAGCGTGGCCAGCGGGATGAACGCGAACATCCGGACGATCGGCGGCTCGATCGGCGCCGGGGTGATGAGCAGCCTGGTGACCGCGCAGCTCGGGATCGCCGGCCTGCCACTGGAAGCCGGGTACACCACCGGTTTCGCGACGTTCGCGGTGATCTCGATCGTGGCGGCGGGCGCCGCGCTGCTCGTGCCCCGGGTCCGTAAGGCCGAACTCCAGCCAGCGGCTGCCTAGTGCGGCGCGCGCATCTCAAGGACTGATCCGTCAGCGAAGACGAACGCGGTGAACCTACGGAGATCGCTCAAGTTGCGGCCGTAGGTCACCGCGTTCACCGCGCGCAGGCGTGATCGGTCGATCTCCCACCACGTCACCAGTTCCTTGCGAGCCTCCTTGGCTTCCTTGTCCTTGGAGAACAGTCCAGCCACGCGGGTCATGGCGGAGACGCCGTCGACGTCCTGCTGTTCGATCACGACCGCGAGCCGCCTGTTGGTCGACACGAGGAAAGCGTTGCCGTGCCCGGCGATGAGGTGGTTCGCACAGCGCACGGCGTCCCGGTCAAGGTCAGCGGTGAGGATGCGGCCGTTGATGGACGGGTCGTACGCCCATTCGTCACGCTGGAACTCCTTGTTGGAGACCAGTTCACTGGGCAGCGGCCACTTCGGCGGTTTCATCCCGGACTTCGGCAGCTCCGCGTCCTCGGCGGGCTTGTGCGGCACGATCTGCTCGCCGTTGACCAGAGCCAGGAAGTGCCCGGTGTACGGCCGAACTGCCTGCAGGGTCTCGTCCCGCAGCCAGCCGGTCTTGTCCACCGATTCGGTCAGGCCCTCCACTTTGTGCTTGAACAAGCTGTCGTCCACCCTCAGCCCCCACTGATCCACTTGCGCGCCAAGTCGGCGACGACCGGGCCGCGTCCGAGGCTGAGCCGCAGTCCCGAGCCGTCCGCCAGGACGACCTGCAAGTAGCAGTGCTGATGCTCGGGGAGCGGCCGGGCCTGGTCGAAGAGCACGTCGACCGACCGGAAGGCTTCCCAGGGAATCTCCACTCCGGCCTCAAGCTCAGGGAACTCGACGGGCTTTCCTGCCGGGAACTCGTCGGCGAAGGCGGTGGCGACGTCGACGACCACTCCCGCGGTCGCCCGGACCAGGTTGCCGGTGAGCCCTGGCTTGCCCTTCTCCTCCACCTTGGCCAGCTTTCGGACGACTTCGGACTCCACCAGCCACGCCAGCCGCTGGGGAGTCAGCACCCAGGAGCCGCGGATGTCCTCCCAGCCGGGCAACTGCTTCTTGCGCCACGGCTGCACCGCTCGCACCGCCATGCACTCCGGGCCCGGCCCGAAGATCAGGATGTCCAGGAAGTCCGGTCCATTGTCCCTGTCGTTGCCGTCGTCGCTGTAGTTGTTGTCGGCGGACATGATCGCGTCGGCGGTGTAGAGGGTCGCGGCGAGCGCGCCCTTCCCCACCGCGCGGACCGCCTTCGTCAGCACGTTGCGCTTCGGATCACCGTTCGGTTCGAGGCCTTCGACCTCGAACTTCGGTTTGTCCAGTTTGCTGTTCCACATGAACAGAATCGGTTCGCCCGGGCGGCACCAGTGCTTCCGGGCGGACAAAACGACTGTCATCGCGCTTGGCCCCCTGTTTCGACAGCGCGGGAGCCTAATCGATGGTGCGCGTACGTGTCCGCCAGTTCACGCGAAAGGGAGCGTGCCGGGTCGGCACGCTCCCTTTTCTGTTTCTCAGACTGGCGTCACGAGGTCAGCAGCGTGACTCCGTAGTAGTTCGCCGCGTCCACGACCGGCTGGTAGAACGAGTAGGAGCCGGTGGCGTTCGCGCCCTGGTTCCACCCGCAGTCCACACCGATCGGGCCACCGGAGGTCATGCCCTGCGCGGTGTTGCCGGAGATGTAGGCACCACCGCTGTCGCCGCCCTCGGTGCAAACCGTGGCACGGGCAAGCCCCGTGGTGGTCGTCGACTCACCGGAGTACCGGACGGACTGGTTGTAGTGCGTGATCCGGCCGCAGGTCCAGCCGGTGGTGTTGCCCGCCTTGCAGATCGTGGTGTTGATCGGGGCCTTGGAGGCGCCGGTGATCCGGACCGTTGTGCCCATCCGGGTGTCCACATAGGCCCGCTGGGTGTCCTCGGCGTCGATGTTCACGATGCCCATGTCCACCGACGGGAAGCGAGTGCCCGCGCCCTTGCCGATGTGGGTTCCGTTGGCGTCAAGGATGTCCGGGTTGCCCTCGACGCAGTGGCCCGCGGTCAGCATGACCTTGGCGCCGTTGCGGGTGCCGTTGAAGCCGAGCGAGCAGTTGGTGCCCGGCTGCAGGTCCATGATCCGGCCGGGGACCACGTCGGCGTGCTTGACCAGCTCCGCGCCGGTCTCCACGACCACACCGTCCAATGCGGACAGCTTGCGGACCAGCGCCTCGCTCGCGTTCGGCTCGACGGTGACGACCACGCGGTCAGCCGCCACGTCCGGGCCCCACGACTGGACCTGGTTGATGTCGGCGCCGAGTGCCCGCTCGACCTGCGCGGACAGGGTGGTCAGCGCACGCTCGCCCTTGACACCGCTGCGCGGGGTCAGACCGGCGGCCTTGACCTTCGCCGAGTCCGAAGTGTTCACCACGAGAGCGCCGTTGTTGTCGAAGAACGCGCCATCCGTGGGAACTCCACTGGCCTGCAGGTCGGCCAGCTTGCGGGACAGGCGCTGCTCGAGGTCGAGGCGCTGCGCGGCCTTGGCCGGCGAGACACCCAGCTCGACCGCCGCGGCCTGAACCAATGCCTGATCGAATTGCGGCACGGCTTGTGCGGTCGGTGCGAAGACAGCACCGACCGTGGCGCCTACGGCAAGGCAGGCGCCGACAATACGCGTTTTCATTTGTTTCCAGCCTTCTTCGCAGGGGAAAGAAGCGGGAATTGCCCTCACGATTCCCGTTGTCGATCACCGTAACCGCGAGGTGCCGGTCCTCAGTACCCGACGAAAGTAGGCCGTTGAGCGAGACACGGCCGGGCTGAACCCGGGTCAACCCGGTATGCACCAGATGCCCGATCTCATTGCGTCCCAGCGATGTTGACCTTCCATGACCGACCTGTTCATGATCATGAAACCTGGCTGGGCTGTCATTGCCTTCGCACCGGTGACGATCCGGCATCGAGTCGACGCCCGTTCTGGCGGTAATGATCTTTGGCGTGGTCTCCTTGGCGGCGCGTCGCCTGTTCGGCCGCGGCATGTCGGTACCGCCGCGGTATCCCTGCCGAACTGACAAGGAGGTCACCTTGCGACCGTCGGTCACCCGGCCGCGCCTTCGCCGATCGATTTCAGTGGTAGTCGCGACTGCCGCCGGAATGCTGTTTGTTTTCACCGGAGTGGCTTTCGCCGAACCGCCGAAGGCCTTGGACTGGAACGCACCATGGCCGGACCGCACGTACGAACCGGCATTCGACTATGACAGCGACGGCTGCTACCCCACGCCCGCGATCGGCTCGGACGGGACCATCGCGCCCGGCCTGAACCCCAGCGGCGCGGTGAACGGCCAGTGCCACGACCAGTCCGATTTGGACAACACCAACGCGTACTCCCGAGTGAAGTGCAACAACGGTTGGTGCGCCTACCTTTACGCCCTCTACTTCGAAAAGGACCAGGCAGTCGCCGGGTCCGGCCTCGGTGGGCACAAGCATGACTGGGAGCACGTCGTGGTGTGGGTGCCGGACGGCGGCTGGCCGCAGTACGTCTCGGCATCGGCGCACGGCAAGTACAACACCAAGTCCCGCAACGACATCCCGTGGGACGAAAGCGGAACCCACCCGAAGATCATCTACCACAAGGACGGCATCGGCACCCACTGCTTCCGGTTCGCGGGCTTCGGCGAGCAGCCGGAAAACCACGAGAAGGCCTGGCAGTACCCGCCGCTGATCGGCTGGAACAACTACCCAGCCGGTTTCCGCGACAAGCTCACCAGCGCCGACTTCGGCGCAGCGCAGCTCGGCATCCGCGAGGGATCGTTCAACTACGAGCTCTCCAAGGCCAAGCCAGCCGGAATTCCGTTCGACCCCAACGCATGACAACAGCTCCCCATGCCCCCGATGCCAGTCGGCGTCGGGGGCATTCCTGTCCCGTCGTCGGTGACCACCAGCCGGTCGAGAAGGCCCGCGCCATCCGACGAGCCAGGCTGTCCAGAGACAACGATGTGCTGGACCACGCGCATCAGGCGCCGCAGGCGCGGTTGCACGATGGCACCGTGGCTATGCCCCGGCCAGGGTCGCACAGACAGTCCCGCTGCTACCCCTCGCGCCAGAGTTGGTCGCCAGCAACGACGTAGAATCTTCCGCCCACCTTCACCGCCGCGGGCGCGGTCGCACAAATGGCGCCGCACGCGGCTATCGGTCGGGCGGGGTCGCACAGACAGCCCCGCTACTACCCCTCGCGCCAGAGTTGGTCGCCAGCAACGATGTAGAGCTTCCCGGCCACCTTCGCCGCTGACGTCACCGTCCCACTTGGACCGGGCACCGCATCGGCTGTCCACTTGTCGCCGTCGGCTCGGACGATCTTCACTTGTCCGTTCTCGGACAACACCTGCGTCATGTTCTCGTCGATCGGCGCGGCCAGTTTGTCGCTGTCCTTGACCGGAATCGCTGGCAGACTCGGCACTCGCTTCCATGTGCCATCGGTCAACCGCCACAGCGCCAACGTTCCGTCGACCGACCCGGCGACACCGCACACCGAACCCCAGCACCGGATCCCTGAAGCCACAGCGATCTGGCCGGCGTCCGGCAGCGGAGTCACTGTCCACCCGGTATTGCCATTGCTCGATTGCCACACGGCCGGAATCTGGCGCCCGCCCGCCAACTGCATGCCCGCGACCAGAATCCCTTGCTTGTACGGCGTAACACTGTTGGCGAACCCCAGTGTGTCCCGGTTGCTTTCCAGAACGGTTCCCGCGGAGTCCTGGCGGGTCCATGTGTCCTCTTGGGCCGTCCACACTGCGATGTCCAGGCCGGCCTTCGCGCTCTGCCATGAGCCGATCACCAGTGGGCCTGCGGGCGTGATCGCCGCGCCGACCAGTTCACCGGCGCCCCAGCCGCCGAACGTGCTGAAGCCTTGGAGCTTCTCGGCGATCCCCGCCTGCGTTCCGGTCCACACCGACCACCGCACATTCGCGTGCGCCCCACCGCGTTCGCCGCCGACGGCCAGGATCTGCGTCCCGTCCGAGTCGATCGCGTACCACTTCGCCAGCATCCCGTACGGACTTTCCGGGCGGACCGGGATCTCGCTGACCGCGCCGTCCCGTCCGATCCGGATCAGTCCTGGCACGACTGGTTGGCCGTCACGGCGTACGCCGACCAACAGCGAGTCGCCCATCGCGGTCACCAGAACGGGCTGTCCCGGCAGCTCGATCCGGCTGAACGCGGACACTTCCGGGCCGCATCCGGCCACCGCCGCCACCAGCAGGCACACCAGGAGCAAACGCATGCCGACATCGTCCCCGATTCGCAAGGCCCCGTCTCGAAGTCGGGATTTGTCACATCCGGTTAATCCGGTGGCGAGACCGGACAAATGCTACATACTGTGACACGATGGCACCCAAACAACGCCTGGACTTGCGTGCGCCAGGGGCACGCACGTTCCTGCGACTACTGAGCAACACGTTGCTCGTCTCGGTCACCAACTACACCGTGTGGTTCGCCATCACGTTCTACGTGTACTTGGAGACCCGGTCGGTCTTCGCGACCGGTGTGCTCGCCGGTCTGTTCCTGGTTTTCACGGCGGCGACAGGCATCTGGTTCGGCAGTCTCGTCGACCACCACGACAAGAAAACCATGATGCTGCTGTCCGGCGTCGGGTCGTTGGTGTTCTACGTGATCGCGTTCGTCATCTACCTGGCCGCGCCCGAAGGCACGTTCAAGGACGCGACGAGTCCATATCTGTGGACGCTGGTGGTCGTGCTGATGTTCGGCGTGATCGTCGGCAACATCCGCACCATCACGCTGCCGACCATGGTCACCGCGCTGATCGAGGAAGGGCAGCGAGACCGGGCCAACGGCTTGACCGGTACGACGGCGGGTGTGTCGATGCTGGTCACATCCGTCATCAGTGGTGTGCTCGTCGCGCAGGGCGGCATGACGTACGTCCTGATCGGCGGCATCGCCGTGCTGACGTTGGCGAGCCTCGACGTCATCATCACCCGCGTTCCCAGGATCGTCGCATCGGAGGGTTCCGACGAGCCGAAACGGGTCGACGTCCGCGGCACGGTGAAGATCATCAGGGGCATTCCCGGCCTGATGGCGCTCATCCTCTTCGCCACCTTCAACAACTTCCTCGGCGGCGCGTTCATGGCGTTGCTTGACGCTTACGGCTTGTCGCTCGTGTCCGTCGAGGTCTGGGGTTTCCTGTGGGGCGGGCTGAGCTCGGCGATGATCCTCGGCGGTCTGCTGATCGCCAGGACCGGGCTGGGCAGCAACCCGGTCCGCACCCTGCTGCTGGTGAACCTCGTGCTCTGGACGATCACGCTGGGCTTCCCGATCCAGCCGTCGATCGCACTGCTGACCGCCGGGTTGTTCATCTACTTGCTGCTGATCCCGGCCGCCGAGGCCGCCGAACAGACCATCCTGCAGAAGGTCGTGCCCTACGAAAGGCAAGGCCGGGTCTTCGGCTTCGCGCAAAGCGTCGAGCAGGCCGCGTCCCCGTTGACCGCGTTCCTGATCAGCCCGATCGCGGAGTTCCTGGTCATCCCGTTCATGACCACCGGCTCGGGCGCCGACCTGATCGGCAACTGGTTCGGCACCGGACCCGACCGCGGCATCGCCCTCGTCTTCATCATGGTCGGCTTCCTCGGCATCATCACGACCGTCATCGCGCTGCGGTCCAGGCCGTACCGGAACCTGTCACGGCAGTACGCGGTCAAGCCACCAGTCGAAGTGGCTCCTCAAGCGCTGTGACCACGGCTGCCATCCACTGGGCCGCCAACGCTCCGTCGATGGCCCGGTGGTCGACGGACAAAGTCAGCGTCATCTGGGTCTCCACCCGGACTTCGCCGTCGACGACGACAGGGGCCTGACGGCCCGCGCCGACCGCCAAGATGGTCGACTGGGGAGGATTGATGATCGCGGAGAACTCGTCGACGCCGTACATGCCGAGGTTGCTGACGGTGATCGTGCCGCCTTCCAGATCGGACTGACGCAGTTTGCCCTCGTCCGCCTGCCGCGCGAATTCCTTGACCTGACGGGAGATCGCACTCGGTGAGCTCTGCTCGACACCGCGCAGCACAGGCGTGACGAGGCCGCGGCTGGACGCGACGGCGATCCCGACGTCCACAGTGGAGTATCGGGTCATGCCGTCGCCGGTCCAGATGACGTTGGCATCGGGCACCTGCGTGTGGGCGACGCCGACGGCGCGCACGACGAGGTCGTTGACGGAGATCTTCGCCGGTGAGACCTCGTTGAGTTGCTTGCGCAGCACCAGCAATGCGTCGATCCGGGCGGTCCGGCGGACGTAGAAGTGCGGGATGTCCCGTTTGCTTTCGGTGAGCCTGCGCGCGATCGCCCGGCGCATCCGAGTGAGCGGGATCTGCTCGCCATGGCCCGGCGCTGGCTTGACCCCCACCGACTGGGGTTCAACCGGCTGGGATTCAATCGGCTGGGCGCCAACCGACTGGGGTTCAACCGGATGAGCGTTAACGGACTGGGCACCAACCGGATGAGCGTCAACGGACTGGGCCCCAACCGGCTCGGCCCCAACCGACTGGGGTCCAACCCGCTTGGCGTCAACCGGCCTGGACTCAACTGAGTTGCGCGCAATCGAACTGGGCCCAGTCGACTTGGGCTCGGCCGACTTGGCCTCGATCGCCTTGTCCACATCCCGGCGCACGATCCGGCCGTCCGGGCCGGTACCGGTGACTTGGTCCGGAGTCATCCCGGCTTCCTTGAGCAGCTTGCGCGCCAACGGACTGGCGAAGACCCGCTCGCGCTGAGCGGGCTCCGGACCGGCCTCTTCAGCAGATGTGGCGCCGACGCCGAGCTCGGCGAGCAGCTTGTCCACGTCACCAGCCTCGGCCTCGGAGCCGAGCAGCGCGATCGGGGAACCTGTCTCCACATTCGTCCCGCCGGGCACCAAGGCCCGCAGCAGCACGGCGTCCACTTCGGCCTCGACCTCCACCGCGGCCTTGTCGGTCTCCAGCACGACAAGCGGGTCGCCCGCGGCGAACCGGGCGTTCTCGGCCACCAGCCACTCGGTCAACAAGGCCGACGTCGAGCCGGTCGCGACTTCGGGCACGCGCAGCAGCGTCGCCATGATCATGTCTCCCTTGAACGACTCAGTACGCGGCGATGCGACGCAACGCGGTGACGACTTCCTCGGTGCGCGCGACCGCCGCGCGTTCAAGCACCTTGCTGATGCTCGGCGACGCCTCGCCGCCGGTGACCCGTTCGACCGGCGCGTCCAGCCAGTCGAACAGGCGACGCTGGATCTCGTCGGCGAGCCGTCCGCCGTACGACGTGCCGATCGCGCCTTGCTCCACAATGAGCACCTTGTTGGTCTTCTTCACGCTGGCCTCGATCGTGTCCCAGTCCAGGCTCGCCCGGTCGAGCCAGCGCAGGTCGATCAGGTCCGCGCTGATCTCGGGCACCTGACCGAGCGCTTCCAGGCAATGCCCGACCATCGACAGGTACGAGATGACCGTGACGTCGTCACCCTGCGACCGCAGAGCGGCTTTCCCTACCGGGATCCGGTAGTCCAGGTCGTCGATCGGCCCGGTTCCGGTGGATGTGTAGAGGTCCACGTGTTCCAGCACCACAACGGGGTCTTCGCACGCCAAAGCGGTGTTCATCAGACCCACGTAGTCGAACGGGTTGGACGGCGCCACAACGCGCAGGCCTGCCGCCGTGGTCAGCACCCCGGCCGGATCCATCGAGTGCTGGGAGCCGTATCCCGTGCCCGCCGCCAGCTTGCTGCGCAGGACGAAGGGGACACTCCCCTGCCCGCCGAACATGTGCCGCGCCTTGGCGATCTGGTTGAACAACTGATCGGCGGCGACCCACATGAAGTCGGCGTACATGAACTCGACGACCGGTCGGCCGCGGCCGTCGATGGCCATCCCGCCACCCAGCCCGGCGAACGCGTTCTCGCTGATCGGCGTGCCCAGAACCCGGTCGGGGAACAGTTCGAGCGGGCGTTTCGTCGCGCCGTTCGTGCCGCCTTTGAGCCGGTTGACGTCCTCACCGAGGATGACGATCCGTTCGTCGGTCTCCATCCGGCGGGCCAGCACGTCGCTGATGGCGTCGACGAACTTGCGCTCCCCCAACGTTCCCGAGTACGTGTCCGCTTCCTCGTACCTGCTTCCGTCCAATTCGGACAGATCACCTCGGACACCGACGTCCACGAAACTGACGTCCGGCCAGGCGGATTCCTTGATCCGCCGCTTGCCTGCCGGGTCGGCCTCCAGGAACGAGTCGCCGATCTCGCGCAGTGTCTTGACCACTTCGTCGTGTGCGGCGGCGATCTCGTCCGCCGAGGCGATGCCGCGCCGGATCACGTGGGACCGCAACAGCTCCAGCGGGTCACGCTCGCGCCAGGCCTTCTCCTCGGCTTTGGTCCGGTAGCCGAACGCGCTGCCCGGGTACGGCCCGTTCTGGTGGAAGTACCGGTAGACCTCGGCTTCGATGATCGTCGGGCCGTTCCCGGCCCGCATGTGCTCGAGGGCCTCGGTCATCGCCAGGTGGACGGCCAATGGATCCATTCCGTCGACCCGCCAGCTCGGGATGTTGAACCCCAGCCCCCGCGCGGCGAGCCTCGGTTCGGCCGTCGCCTCGTCGACCGGCGTCGACACCGCGTACAGGTTGTTCTCGATGAAGAAGCACAGCGGCAGCTTCCAGGCCGCGGCCAGGTTGAACGTCTCAAGGACCGAGCCGATGTTCACGGCACCGTCGCCGAAGTAGGTGACCGTCACCGCGTCGGTGCCCGCGCGACGTTGGTTGAACGCGAATCCAGCGGCCTGCGGCACGCCACCGCCGACGATCGCGTTGGTGCCCATCGCGCCTGCTTCACGCCACTGCAGGTGCATGGATCCGCCCCGGCCACGGCAGTAGCCGTCGGCCAGGCCACAGATCTCAGCCAGCGTCCGGCGTAGCACGGTCCGCACGTCGTCGGTCAGTTCCGGCAAGCCGTCGGTTTTGCCCGGCATGACGTGGCCGAATGCCTTGGCCAGGAACTGGTGGTGGCCGCGGTGGGATCCATTGACGAAGTCGTCGGTGCGCAGCGGCACGATCGAGCCGACCGCACCGCCCTCCTGCCCGATGCTGGAGTGCGCGGGGCCGTGCACCAGCCCTTCCCCGGCCAGTTCGAGCACGTACTCCTCGAACGACCGGATCCAGGACGCCTGGCCGAGCAGGCGCAGCAGCAGGCCGGGATCGGCGTCGTCCCAGTCAGCCGCCGTAGTGCTCAGCGCAGTCAGCGGCGACGAAGCGGACAGGGGTTCACGGGTAGCCATCTGAGCTCCAAATGGATCCATTTTGAGCGTCTCGTGGAGTACTATCCGAGAAAGCGAGGACGAAATCAAGCCGAATGGATACATTTGGAGGTGTCGATGCCCATCCCGGGACTTAGCCGCGTCGACCACATCGGGCTGACCGTGCCCGACCTCGACCAAGCCAGGGAGTTCTTCGTCGACGTGCTCGGCTGCGAGTACATGTACACACTCGGGCCCTACCAGGACGACGGCACATGGATGAGCGAGCACCTCAACGTGGACGACCGCACGGTGATGCGGAAGCTGCACTTCTTCCGGCTCGGCGGGCAGGCGATCTTCGAGATCTTCGAGTACGAGGCTCCCGACCAGGACACCGAACCGCCGCGCAACAGCGATGTCGGCGGGCACCACATCGCGCTGTACGTCGAGGACCTTGACGCCGCGGTCGCCGACCTGCACCGCCGTGGGCTGCGCGTTCTCGGCGAGCCGACGGTCAGCAAAGGGCCGAGCGGGGGACAGCGCTGGGTGTACTTCCTCTCGCCGTGGGGCCTGCAGTGTGAGCTAGTGTCCTATCCGAACGGAAAGGCGTTCGACCACCATCCAGAGGCCTTCCGATAGAGGGGGAAGCTGTGTCCGAGGGCGCCGGCGTGGCGAGTCAGCGGATCGCCGATCAGTTGCGTGAACGCATCCTGACCGGTCAGCTGGCGCCCGGAACGCGGATCATCCAGGACGAGCTCGCCGAACAGCTGCAGACCAGTCGCCTGCCCGTCCGCGAGGCGCTGCGCATTGTGGCCTCGCAGGGCTTGATCACGTTGCGCGCCAACCAAGGCGCGTGGGTGACCAGGATGGACATGCGCGAGTGCGACCTGATCTACCGAATGCGTGAACGCCTGGAACCGTTGCTGCTCACCGAGTCCGCGCCGCACCTGACCGACGAGGACATCGACGAGATGGACCAGCTGCAGGACACGATCGAACGCAGCCCGGACGTCGAGGACTTCCTGGTACTCGACCGGCGTCTGCATTGGACGGTCTACAAACACCACAACGCCGAGGAACTCGCCTCGATCGTGGCGCGGCTGTGGGACACCACCCAGCACTACCGCCGGGCGTTCACCAGACTCGCCGGGTCACAGCGCAACTGGATCATCGGTGCCGAGCACCGGCTGCTGATCCAGGCGCTGCGCGACCGTGACCACACTTCGGCGGAACAGGTGCTGCAGATGCACATCCGGCGGACCAGGGTGGAACTCTCCCGTCATCCCGAAGTCTTTGTCTAGGCGCTCAGCGGAACGTGCGTCATGTCCACGCCCCACTGCTTGCGCAGGTAGATCTCCAACGAGTCGACCATCGGCTTCTCCCGCATCAGCCGCGCGAAATACCAGGCAAGCCGCGTGTCAGGGGCGTCGGTCAGGTGGACCATCCGCCGCCGCAGGAAAGGCCGCATCTCGGTACCGGTCACGACCCATTCGACGTGGTACAGCGGCTGATCAAGACCGGCCCACACGTACTCACCGTCCGGTGTGGTCATGTGGGCTGTGCCGAGGTGGAGCACCGCGCGCCGCTCCTCATCCACGAACACGCGCTGGATCACTTGCGTGTAGACGGTGTCGTCAGTCCACACGGGCTGGTCGGACACCCGGATGAAGTCGGACTCTTCGGTCGGATAGGTGCGGATCGAGCCCGGCTTGATCCGCCCGGGGAGGTAGACCTCCATCGCGTGCGCCTTGCGCACCAACAAGTCCCACACCATGTTCTTGGTGACCACGAGCTCGCGGCCGAGCCGGAAATGCCGCTTGACAAGGGCGTTCACGTCCATCGGCGGGAACTCGACCGGAGTGTTCTCCGCGGCGGTCCACTCCCGGTGAAACTCCGCCGCGTAGTCCTGCGCCAGTTCCGTCGCCATGCCCGGCTCCTGTCCCCGACGGGCCGCCGGTGGTCAACGACCCTGACTATCAGCAACGTTAACCGCAAACCCGTTGCCAGCCAATGACTCGTAGCTCACAAAGATCGTTGACCAGGGCTTTCATTGGCACAAACCCGCCAAGGCACGAGGAAGGGCGCCGGATCGCGGCGCCCTTCCCGGGTACGAAGTCAGCTTCCGAGGTTGCGCTTGATGTGCGTGGCGAAAGCGTTCAGGAACAAGGCGAGGAACTCGGCGGTCGTTTCATTGATGACCTCACCGTCGTCAGTGATCAGTCCCTCGGCGAACTGGATGTACGCCTCCGGCTGACCGAGCACCGCCGCGTTGCTGAACAACAGGATGCTCTTCAGCTGCTGCTGTGCGACAGCAGTGGAGATCGAGCCACCCGAAGCGCCGATCACCGCGGCGGGCTTGCCGTTGAACGAGTTGGTGCCCCACGGGCGGCTCGCCCAGTCGATCGCGTTCTTCAGCGCGCCGGGGATCGACCGGTTGTACTCCGGCGTGTCGACCAGGATGGCGTCACTTGTTTCGATGTCCTGCTTGAGCTGCTTGGCGACCTCGGGGTAGTCCGCGTCGAAGTCATGGTTGTACAGCGGCAGGTCGCCGATCGGGATCTCGACCAGCTCGAGGTCGTGCGGCGCGATCTTGGTCAACGCCTTCGCCAGCTTCCGGTTGATCGAACGCTGGGACAAGCTGCCGACGATGTAACCGACGCGGTACGTCATGACGGTCTCTCCTGTGGACTATTTTCGCTCAAGAAGTCACTTTCTCTGACAGTTCCGAACTTGGACCATCTTCGGATTAGTCCCGCGTGACCTGTTAGCTGGCTCACACGTGCAGGCTCTGCCCATACCGGAACACCTTGCCGGGGTCGTACTTGGCGGCGATGGCGCGCAACCGGGACAGGTTCGGCCCGTAGTAGGCGTTGGCCCAGTTCGGCATCTGTGGATCGATGTAGTTGACGTAGGCCGACTCACCGAACATGCGGCCGAGTTCGTCACGGACTGGATTCACCGCCGCTCGCGCCCCGGCCTCGTCACCGTTGTTCACCCACTTGATCAGCTGGATGCTGGCGATCGCCGTGCGATGCGAGAAAGCCGAGTCGCCGCGGGCAATCGCGCCACCGAAGGAATCGAGCAACGTCAGCATTCCGGGAACGCTCGACAGCAGCCGCACGAACGCCTGCGGGTCGGCGATCTGCTTGGTCAAGATCCGGGACGTCGCGACATACGTTCCCCGGCCGAGCCCGCCGCCACCGCCGTTCCAACTCGGAGTACAGCCACCATTGGACGGTTCACAGTGCGCAAACGACACCATCGCGTCGAAATAGGACCTCTCACGGACGTCCCGGCTCGTGGGCTGACTGCCGACTCGCCGGACGAACGTGTCCAGCAAGCCCTGCACCTGATTGGCCGGTCCGGCGAACGTGCCTTCGACCTGGGTGTTGCCGCTGACGCTGAGCTGCGACCAGAGCTCGTCGGGGACCTCTTGGCACCACGTCTGCCAGGCGTTGACCACGGCGGCGGAAGCACCGGACGGGAACGACAGGTTGAAGGTGGTGAAGTCGTGGCTCGGCGCGGTCTGGAACGTGAAAGAAGTGACGATGCCGAAATTGCCGCCACCCCCGCCTCTCAACGCCCAGAACAGGTCCGGACTCGACGCCGCGTCTCTGATGGTGCCGTCCGGAGTGACGATGCGGGCGTTGGTGAGGCGGTCACACGTCAGCCCGTATTTGCGGCCGATCACGCCAATCCCACCGCCCAACGTCAACCCGGCGATGCCCACTGAGGGACAGGTTCCGCCCGGAAGTAACCGACCCGCCTTGGCTACCGCGTTGTAGACGTCGAACAATCTGGCGCCCGCCCCAACGACGACCGTGCCATCGGGACGGACCTCGACCGAGTTCATCCGGCTGACGTCGATGACAAGCCCACGATCCAGCGTGGAGTATCCGGCGTAACTGTGGCCTCCGGACCTCGCGGCGAGCGGGAAGGCGTTGGTCACGGCGGTTTCGATGCAGGCCTGGACGTCTTCCTGACGCGTGCACCTGGCCACCGCGGCCGGACGGTGCCGGTCGTACATGGTGAAGAAGCCCAGCTTCGCGTCGTTGTAGCCGGAGTCGGCCGGGAGGAACAACTGGCCACTGAGCTTGCCGCGCAGAGCCGCCCAATCGGGCTCGGCTTTCGGGTGGGCCGCCGCAAAGGCCGGCAGGGATGTGGTTGCGGCGACGACACCGAGACCGGCGGTCTGCAGGAACCGTCGACGATCGAGTGTCATGGGGAGAGTGCCTTTCCTTGGGTGACAGCACTTCCCATGAAGGTACTCACCCTGTCATGTCCCACTCTCCGGAAACCTGTCCCAGCAGGCCAGTTGTTCCAATGGCCGCGCTCATCCGCTGGTTGCCCGGGAATAACCCGACGCCTAGCCCAGTTAGTAAGATTTAGTGACTATCACGTTAGGAGACGACGACATGACCGCGACAGTGGACCTGGTCACGGAGTTCGACCGGGCATGGGCCGATCCGCGCAACACCGCGATCGACCTGCCACCGGTGAACGTGAACCAGGTGCTGAGGGACCACTACGACGTCGAGGACGACCTGCGGTACACCAGGACGAACTTGTGGGATATGGAGATCCGGAAGGCCTCCGCTCCCGACATCTACCTCCCGTCGGTCGTCAAGCCGGGCAGTGCCAAGAAGTGGCAGTCCGACGACCCCGATGTGTTCACACGCGCGTCCGAACAGCGCCTATGGCTCAACCCCAGCGAATTCGACCTGATCATCGAGCATGTTCAGCTCGACCACGCCAAACAGTCCGTCTACTTCATCGGCGCGCCCGACTACACCACACCCGACGGTCGCCACCTTGTCGCGGACACCCGCCAACCGCTCTTCCACGTCGAGCACTGGGTCGAGGGCGACGAGACCGAACCGGTCAACCGGTGGCGCATCGTGCACGTGACCGAGCAGCCGGACCAGGCGATGCTCGACTTCTTCGCCGAGATGGGACGCAGCGTCCACCTGCGTGACTTCATCGAGGTGCACATCCGCGAGGTGCTCGGCTACCGGATCACCCGCAAGTGATCCGCCCGGCGGCGAGCACCATTTGAACCTGACACGCCGGAAATATATAGTCATCGATATTGACTAACTGGAGGGGTGGAGATGACCACGACGGTGGAGCTGACCCGGTTCCGGGTCGCGCCGGACAAAGTGGACCAGTTGCTCGCCAGCAGGCAGGCGATGATCGCGGACTTCAAGGCCGACCGGGAAGGCTTCTTGAGCGCGCGCTTGGTCCGGCTGCCGGACAACGAATGGCTCGACATCGTCGAGTGGCGCAGTTCGGCGGACTTCGCCGCGTCCCGTGCCAAAGGCGCGAACCTGCCAGGGATCAAGGCTTTCTTCGAAAGCATCGAGTCGCTGGTGTCCGCCGAGGAAGGCACGACCGAGGAAGGATGATCCCCTTGCGTCGCCGCCCGCGCGGGTGGAACGAACGATCACACTGACCTGAGTGTCCAATGAGGTCGGTGCGCCGCACGTGTCCCGTCGAGTGCCGCGCCACCGACAAGGCGGGATACACGCAGACCGATCAGCGTGTCCCGCCGATCCCCGATGGCACGACCGGCTGGCACTCGACGACGTTCACCGCCGAGGCCTGAGCTCACGCTGGGCTGGGGACGCGTTCGGCGTCGAGCGGCGGGCCGGGCGGTGTTCCGTCGCCGAAAGGCTTGCCGCCCAGCTCTTCCCGGCCGTGCGGGGTCAACCACCCGGACTCGTCCGGTCCTACTGGGACGATGCCGGTCGGGTTGATCGTCCGGTGCACCACGTAGTAGTGCTCCTTGATCTGCGGGAAGTGGATCGTGTCGCCGAAGCCCGGGGTCTGGAACAGATCGCGCACGTACGCCCACAGCACCGGCATCTCCGCCAGCTTCTGCCGGTTGCACTTGAAGTGGCCGTGGTACACCGCGTCGAAGCGGGCCAGAGTGGTGAACAGCCTGATATCGGCCTCGGTGATCGTGTCGCCCACGAGGTAGCGCTGGTTCGCCAAACGGTCGGACAACCAGTCGAGGCGGGCGAAGAGCCGTTCGTACGCGGCTTCGTATGCCTCCTGCGTGCTGGCGAAGCCGCAGCGGTACACGCCGTTGTTGACGTCGGCGAACACCTTGGCGTTCACCTCGTCGATCTCGTCCCGCAAGTGCTCTGGGTACAGCGCTGGGGCGCCGGGGCGGTGGTACTTGGCCCATTCGCCGGACATGTCGATGGTGATCTGGTTGAAGTCGTTGGTCACGACCTGCCCGGTCGGGATGTCCACGATCGCGGGAACCGTGATCCCTCGTGGATATTCGGGGTCGCGCTTGAAGAACGCTTCCTGCAGCCGCTCGATCCCCAGCACGGGGTCCTTTCCGCCCGGGTCGAGGTCGAATGTCCAGCTTCGCTCGTCGTGCACCGGCCCGGCGATGCCCATCGACAACACATCTTCAAGGCCGAGCAGCCTGCGCACGATCGCGGCCCGGTTGGCCCACGGGCACGCACGTGCGATGACCAGGCGATACCTGCCGGGTTCGACGGGGTAGCCGTCGCGCCCGTCGGCCGTGATCCTGGTGGTGATGTAGTTCTGGTCGCGCTTGTAGTCGCCGTCGTCAGCCATGGCTCAATTCTCCCAGCGCTCTGCCGCTGCTCGCGCGCTGTGTTCGAGGCGCTGACGATATTCGGCCCACCACGCCCCATCTTCCGAGGCCAGGTTGGAGTAGGCCGTGGTGTGGCCGGCCGCCCCGTCGATCGTCTCGCGGACGATGTCGGCGTGCCCCGCGTGCCTGTGCGTCTCGGCGATCATGTGGACGAGGGCCTTGTGCAGGGTGATTTCGGCGCGCTCCGCGGGCCAGTGCGGCACACGCCCCACCGAGTCGAGGTCGAAGGTCTCGAAGGTCACGTCCGAGTGGGCCCAGATCCGCCGGTACAGCGAGACGATCTCTTCCCTCGACTCGTCCTCGGTCGCCCACATGTCCGAATTGAGCTCGGCGCCCTGCTCCGACCACGGCAGCCGCTCGTCGAACGGCCGCCCGAACGTCCAGCCGAAGTAGCCCAGCTCGCACGCGGTCACGTGTTTGACCAGGCCGAGCAGGTTCGTCCCTGTCGTGGTCACCGGACGGCGGATGTCGTACTCGCCCAGTCCGTCCAGCTTCCACACCAGGGCGTCGCGGGCGATCTGCAGGTAGCGTCGCAGTTCTGTCTTCTGGTCCGATGCACTCATGGCCAACAGCCTGCCAACGGGGTACGACAATGTCATCGGACACAGCGGGAAAGTGTTCACACCGGGTTAGAGTGCGATGTGGACATTCGGCGTGATCAAGCCTTTGCCCGGCTGCTGAACCTGAGCCACGGCAAGCTCGTCGGCTATCCCCTGCCCAGTGACGACGCTGAGTGGCTCTACGAAGAAGCACCGTTCGTGCTGCTGGCGCACAACACCGATCCCGACCCGGTCTTCATCTACGCCAACAAGACCGCGCAGAGGTGTTTCGAATACGACTGGGAGGAGTTCGTCACGCTCCCGTCCCGCCTGTCGGCACTGCCGGACAACCGGGAGGATCGGCAGCACCTGCTGGACACCGTCAGTGAGAACGGCTTCATCACGGGCTATCGGGGCATCCGGGTGGCGAAATCCGGCCGACTTTTCCAGGTCGAGGATCTCACCTTGTGGAACCTTCTCAACGAAGATGGTCAGTATGTTGGCCAATCTGCGATGTTCCCCAGGTGGTCATCCATCGGCTAGGAAGGAACCGATCCCGTGCCGTTGCCTACGCAGTCACTGCGCAAACTGGGTTTCCTGACCATCGGCCTGTTCGACGAGCACAACCCGCGGCCCGGACATGAGTCGACTTTGGACGTCATCGCACTCGGCGAGCAACTGGGCTTCGACAGCGCGTGGGTCCGCCACCGGCACCTGCAGTACGGCATCTCGTCACCGGTAGCCTTCCTCGCGGCGGCTTCGCAGCGCACCAGCCGGATCAGCCTCGGCACCGCGGTCATCCCGCTGGGCTGGGAGAACCCGCTGCGGCTGGCCGAGGACCTCGCCACGGTCGACATCCTGACCGGCGGGCGGCTCAACCCAGGCGTCAGCGTCGGCCCGCCGATGCGGTATGAAACGGTCAAAGCGTCCCTCTACCCGGACACCGGTGACATCGAGGATTTCAGCTACGCCCGGGTCACCAGGCTGCTGGACTTCATCAGGGGCGAGCAGGCAGGCGAGGCGGCGACCGTCGGGATCGAGGAGTTCTCGGACCGTGTTCAGCCGCACTCCCCCGGCCTGATCGACCGGATGTGGTACGGCGGCGGCAGCACGCGATCCGCGCGATGGGCGGCCGAAAACCGAATGAACCTGCTGATCAGCAACGTGGTCAGGGCCACGGAGGTCGAGGATTTCGCGGAGCTCCAGCTCGCGCTGGTCAACGCGTACCGCGCGCATCACCCTGACGTCGGGCAATCCCGTGTCTCGCAAGGGCTTGTGGTTATCCCGACCGACACCGCCACGCCGGAGCAGCGCGCGAAGTACGAGGCCTACGTGGAAAAGCGGACGCCTCGGACGTCGACGCCGCAGGGCCCGGCAAGGGTGATGTTCGCGCGCGACATCATCGGCTCGTCGGCGCAGATCGCCGAGCAGCTCTACAACGACCCCGCGTTCCGTGAGGTTCACGAGGTCGCGTTCGCGCTGCCGTTCACCTTCGAGCACGAGGACTACGTGCAGATCCTCACCGACATCGCCACGAAACTCGGCCCGGAACTGGGCTGGAAGCCGGCAGGCTAACGGAACAGGGCGATCGGGTGCACGAGCAGCAGGCCGTCCGAGGTCAGTTGCTGCGGACGGGCCAGGCAGCGGGCGGGGAACGAGTCGCTGAGCCAGTCCGGGTCTTCGAGATATGACTTGGCACAGCGAAATCGCAGATGCCCCGCGGCGAGGGTGATCGTTTTGTCGTCTTCCTCGTCGATCCGGAACTTTCCTCGAACCGACACGAACGCGTCGACTTCGCTCAACGCCACCTGAGCCGGGGCCCTGCCGTCGACCATGTCCAGCGCCGCGGACAGCGCGTGGTCCCCGGTGACCGCACCGGCCCGCAGGTCCACGTGCACGATGTCGCCCGCGCGTTCGAGAACGTCCATCACGATCCGGAAGATCGTGATGGCTTCGGTGGTCTCGACCCAGCGCCGGAAGACCTCGTCCTGCTTGCCACGCTTGGTGGTGATCCGGCCGGGCCCGCCGTCGGCCGCCAGTTCGGTCTCCCGGCTCGTGGTGGACCTTTCCTCGACTTCCTGGCTCAGTGCGGCGCGGTATTTCCCGCCGTACATCTGGTACAGGTTCATGACGTACTTCTCGTCGAGGTAGAACACGCTGCCGTGGGTGTGCGGCGGTATCCGCCCGCGACGCTGCGCGCGCACGACCTGGTACGCAGCTGTGGCAATGAGTGTGACGGTGGCGAACCACAACAGCAGCCACGGCCACCATTGCCCCCACCACTGGTCGTCGAGAATGGCCATGGAACCTTCCGACGTCATGACAGGCACTGGCCCACACGCACGATGAGCCGTTCGAACAGGTCAATGCTCGCGGGCAACAAGGCCTTGGTATCGCCGTTTTCATCCTCCGGGACCGGCACGCCCGCCTTCGCCAACTGCTCGGCCAATGTGGGCGTGTTGGGCACGTCATCGGCCGCGACCACCCGGAAACCCAGTTCCACCGCTCGCCTGCGCAGGTCGGGATCGGTCTCCAGCAGCGTGCCCAGCCGCCGGCCCTCGGGGTTGAGCGAGATGAAACCTGGCTCGGTCATCAGCCCGGTATCCGGGTACAACAGAACCCGTCTGTCATCGACTCGTCCGGTCGTTCGCGTGCGATTGGCCTGGTACTGCAGGTACTGGTGCTCGTACAGGACGCTGATCGGCGCGGTCGCCTGGCCGTCCTCGGCGAAATACGTCTGTTTCGGGGACTTCAGCGGCAGTCCGGCCGCCCGGATGAGCGGCGTGACCGCCTCCGCGACTCTGTCGACCTCCTCGTCGGTCGCGACCGGCTTGCCGCCGTTTTCGATGTACGCCAACAGACCGAGGTAGTTACCGCCTCCGTTGGAGGTGCAGACACTGGATGTGTGCACCGTGATCGGATTGTGGTTTCTGTCGCCCGACCACTTGTCCCCACGCCGCATCGCCTTGACCAGTTCGGCGAATCTGAGGTCGTAGTAAAGCGTATTGCCTTGCCGTGCGACCGCGATCCCACTGCGCTCGAGTTCCTCCGCGTAAGAACGGTAGGTCGCCAGCACAAGCGGACTCGTCAACACCGGGCGGTGCGGTTTCACGTCGGGATTTCCCGTGGTACGCCGTTGGATCAGCTCGGCAGTCGGCTGACCGGACGGGAAGACGAAGTCGTAGCCGTCCAGGCCGGTGGTCGCGACGTCACGCGAGCCCATCGCCGTGACGTGGACCCGGATGTGGTGGCGCAAAAGGATTTCCTGCACCTGCGCGTCGTTGAAGAAGTCCTCCTTCGACGCCATCTTCCCCTGTAACACCGTCAGTGTCTGGAACGGCAACGCCGCTGTGCCAGTGGCCATCAAGGTCCCGAGGCCGAGCAGAGCCGCCAGTGCCGTGGGTAGAAATACCCGCAGAAAACCCCTGCGCCGCAACGGAGGCGGCTGTGGCCGTCGGACCGTCAGCAGCGGTTCCATCGCATTCCCCTCGAGATGTGGACCAGTCGATCCTGCCAGCCCGCACCGCGAAAGCGATGAAAGTTCATGAAATCGTGCCGATATCGCCGAGCACGATCGGTGCGGGCTGATGTGACCCCGGTACCCCCGGCGAACCGGGTCACATCAGAGTCATCCCACTGCCCGATCGAGCGACTGCGTTTTACAACGAAAGGATGATGGCCCCCGCTGCTCACCTGCCGGTAACGTCCTGGTCACGTCCGACGGATCCGACGGCCATTGTGGACGAGTACGGACGCGATTCCGGGGGAGAACGTGAACTATCAATTCGGGCTGCTCGGTGCACTGGAGGTGCGTTCAGGCAGCGAACCGGTCACCATCAACGCGGCGAAACACCGTGTGCTGCTCGCGTCACTGCTGGTGGACGCCAACCGGGTGGTGTCGTCAGAGACGTTGCTGACGCGGCTGTGGGGCGAAAACCCGCCGTCTGGTGCCCGCAACACCTTGCAGAACTACGTCATGCGATTGCGGCGGGCCTTGGGGGAGGCCGCGCCGATCAGGACGCGGCCAGAGGGCTACGTCATCGAGGTGGACGACGACTCAGTCGACCTGTTCCGGTTCTACCTGCTGACCGCGCAGGCGAAAACGGCCTTCGCGGCAGGCGAGGTGAAGAAGGCTTTCGCGTTGTCACGTGAGGCTTTGGGCCTGTGGCGGGGTGACCCGCTGTCCGACGTGCCGTCGGAGGTACTGCGTTCGGACGTCGTGCCCGCGCTTGTCGAGCGCAGGCTGGCCGCCGTCGAACTGCGCCTGGACATCGATCTGAAGCTGGGCAGGCACCAGGACGTCCTGCCCGAACTGCAGGAGCTGACGACCGCGTACCCGCTGCGGGAGCGGTACTGGGCGCAGCGGATCCTCGCGCTCTACCGCGCCGGACGGCAGAGCGAGGCGTTGGAGTGCTACCGCACGGTCCAGGCCAAACTGGCCGATGAGCTGGGTGTCGATCCCTGTCCTGAACTGCGCGAAGTCCATGCCCGTGTGCTGGCTGCCGACCCTGCGGACACCGTGGCGGCGCCGGTGGTCAGGTCAGGCAACCTACCGGCCGAGCTGACCTCGTTCGTCGGCCGCGGCACCCACCTTGAGCAGGCCAAACAGCTGCTGGCGTGCCATCGGCTGGTCACCGTGACCGGGGTCGGCGGGGTCGGCAAGACGCGGTTCGCGATGCGAGTCGCGGCAGGTCAGGTCTTCCCAGACGGCGTATGGCTGGCGGATCTGGTGTCGTTGACCGACTCGCACCTGCTCGACCGGGCCGTGGCGGACGCGCTGGGCGTCAAGGACCACTCGGCCAAGCCGCGGCTGGACGTGCTGGTCGACCACCTGCATGACAAGGAACTGCTACTTGTCGTGGACAACTGTGAACACGTTGTCGGCCCGGTCGCCACGTTGATCACCACGCTGCTGCGTTCGGCGCCTGGGCTGCGCGTACTCGCGGCCAGTCGTCAGCAATTGGGCGTGCAGGGCGAGAACCTGTTGCCGTTGCCGCCGCTCACCGAGGACGAAGCCGTCCAGATGTTCATCGAACGGGCGACTGCGTCCGCCCCGAATTTCCAGACCACGCCGGAGAATCTCCACACCGTGCGCCGGTTGTGCCAACGGCTGGACGGGATCCCGCTGGCGATCGAGCTCGCCGCGGTCCGGCTGAGTTCGCTGTCCCTCAACGACATCCTTGACCGCATCGACGATCGGTTCCGGCTGCTGGCCCGGCCGGGCCACCAGATCACGCTGCGCGGGGTCCTGGACTGGAGCCACGCCCTGTGTTCACCGGCCGAGCGCTTGCTCTGGGCACGGGTATCGGTGTTCGCCGGCGGCTTCGAACTCGTCGCGGCCGAGGCCGTGTGCGCTGGTGGCGAGATCCGCTCCGAGGACATCGTCGACCTGCTCGCCGGACTGGTCAGCAAGTCGATCGTGACCGCGGTGACCGACCTCGACCGCACGCGGTACTCGCTGCTGGAGACACTGCGCGAGTACGGCGCCCAGAAGCTCGACGAACTCGGCGAAACGGAGGCCGTGAAGGACGCGCATCGGCAGTTCTACCAGTGCCTTGTCCGCTACGGAGTCACACACAACTGGTGCAGTCCGCGGGAACTCGAGTGGCAGCACCTGTTGCAGCAAGAGATGCCGAACATCCGGGCGGCGCTCGATGCGGGCCTTGGCACCGAAGAGGCACTGGAGATGGCCACGAACCTGAGCCGGTGCTGTTTCTTCAGCGGGAACGTCAGCGAAGGCAGGCACTGGCTGGCAAAGACGATCAGCCACCACCCGGCGAGAAGTCCACAGAGGACAAATGCGATCGCGCTGCAGACCTGGATCGCGACTATGCAAGGCGATCTTCAGGCAGCCGACGAACTCATCGGCATCTGCCGGACGCAGGAGCCGACCCCCGCAACCCTGTTCGCCGAGGGTATCTACACGATGCTCGTCGAGGCCGACCCGTCGTGCATCGCATTGCTTGACCGTGCCCGCACAGAAGCGATCACCATTGGCGACAGCTACATGGCGACGCTGTTCTGGGCCATCGGGGTCATTTTGCTGTCCGACGCCGCCAGCGCCGAGGACGCCAGGTCGGTCTGCCTCGCTGAAGCTGAGAAGCAAGACGCGCCATGGTCGTCCTCGTGGGCTGTGTGGTGTGGCGGGCTGACCGAGCTGCGCCACGGTGACCCCGGCAAAGCCGTCGACCTGCTCCGTGAAGCCCTGCGCAGGCAACACGAGTTCGGCGACCGCTGGGGTCCACTGTGGGCAGTCGAAGCACTGGCCTGGGCGAACGCCGCGAACGGCCACTTCCCGCACTCAGCCCGGCTGCTCGGCGCCGCAGGGCAGATGCGTCAGCGAACCGGCGTGGTTCCGATCGGCCTGTTCGGCGGAGCGCACCTGCAAACCGCCGAGCTAGTACGGGCAGCTCTCGGCGCGGAGACATACGACGCCGAATTCAAAGCAGGCACCGAAGCCCCCGACCCGATTGCCTTGGCGCTTCGGTAGATCACCAAGCGACCGGCAACGACCGCACCCCGCGCACGAGGCGATCGGTCCGCCACGGCACTTCCTCGGCGGGCACGCCAAGCCGCAGGTCAGGAAACCGCTCAAGCAACGCGGAAAGCACGATCCGCAATTCCAGCCGCGCCAACGAGACTCCGAGGCAGTAGTGCACGCCGAACCCGAACGCGATGTGCGGATTGTGTGTACGGGCCAGGTCAAGGTGGTCGGGATGGCGGAAAACCGTGCTGTCCCGGTTGGCGGCGTGGACTTGCACGAGCACCGCCTCCCCCGCACGGACAAGCTGTCCGCCGACCTCGACATCCTCCCTGGCCACCCGGGCGAAGTCGGCGGTCGCGGCCATCGGGACGTACCGCAGCAGTTCCTCGACGGCGGTCGGCACTGACGCGGGATCAGCCATCAACTGCCGCCAGCCGGCGCGGTCGTTGTCCAGCAACACGAACACGAAGTTGCCGATCTGGTTGGCGGTGGTCTCGTGGCCTGCGATCAGCAGTGTGACGCCGAGCCGGACCAGTTCCTCCTCAGACAGCCGATCGCCTTCGTCGCGGGCGGCGACCAGGTCGGACAGCAGATCAGCGGTGGGACTCACGCGGCGCTGCGCGATCAGTTCGGCGAGATACGCGTTGAGCCTCGCCCGCGCATCGACCATTTCCTCAAGTGTGGTCTCGCCGCCGAGTGCGAGCACCAGCTCGGTCCACCGGCGGAAGTTGTCGCGGTCAGCCTCGGGAACCCCAAGCATTTCGCTGATCACCATCATCGGCAGCGGCCACGCCAACGCTGTGGCCAGATCGGCAGTCCGCGACGGGACATCCATGCGATCGATCAGGTCGTCGACCATCTCGGTCACGCGCGGCCGGAGCTGTTCGACGCGATGCGCGGTGAAAGCCTTGGCCACCAGGCGACGCAGGCGGGTGTGATTGGGCGGGTCCATGCTGATGATCTGGTCGGGTGAGTCGATCGACGGCCTCGGCCGGGCGACCTCGTCGCGGCCAGCGGCCAGCTCACGGGAGAACCGCGGATCACCCAGTACCAGTTTGACGTCCTGATACCGGGTGGCCAGCCAAGCCGTGCCGCCCCACCGGGTCTTGATCAGGCCGAGCCCGCTTTCCTGCCGCAACGCCGCATATCGCGGATGTGGGTCGATACTGTCCGCCGCACCAAAGGGATACGCCTCCGCCATCGTTGCTCCTCCCAAGCAAGCGCCGGGTGTCCATCGTTCTCCAGTGCGCACCTGATGTCATCGGCCA
This sequence comes from Kibdelosporangium aridum, assembly GCF_900176515.1. Taxonomy (GTDB): domain Bacteria; phylum Actinomycetota; class Actinomycetes; order Mycobacteriales; family Pseudonocardiaceae; genus Kibdelosporangium; species Kibdelosporangium aridum. The sequence goes on along the minus strand of NZ_FWXV01000001.1, from coordinate 477,117 downwards.
AGCCGTTGAACCTGAATCATATTCAGATATAGATATTGCCGAGTCCTAATACCTACTATCGTCGTATTGATGCAGTCCCCGTTAGGGGTTTACGTTGCGGATGTCCACTTGGTGAGGTTTACCCTCGCCGTCACTCCCCTGCAAGTGAAGGACACTATTCATGCTGAAAAAGCTGTTGTTCAGATATGGCTTGGCAGCCACAGCCGGTGTCGCCTTGGCAGTCATGGGCCCGGCCGTCCAAGTCGATCTCGGCCATGACGAGAACGAAGCACACGCCACCACGGCCGTCGAAGTCGAAGCCAGCTCGCTGCCCAAGGCGCTGGCCGACGACGTGGAGATCCAGGCGTGGCCGGTGCCGACCCGGCGCAGCTACTACATCACCGCCTCCTGCTCGCAGCACGCTTCCGCGATCAGGCGGGGCGCGGCGGCGTGGCAAGGCCTGACCGAAGGCGGCGGCACACCGGTGGAGTGCCGCAACAGCTACATCACCGACTGCGGTGGCGGCGGCCGGATCGTCGGCTGCAACTGGGGCCGCGGCCAGCGCATCGCGTTGTACATGGGCGGCGTCGGTGACGACGCTTTGCTTGCCGCACACGAGTTCGGTCACAACTGGTACGGCCACTCGACCTACCGTTGCGCCGGCTGGGGCAGCCCACAGGAGGTAATGGCGCCGTCGATCTGCACGTTGCGCGGATCACCGGACGCGAGGCAGTAGTTTCTCCGTTTCTCCCGCCCCCTGGAAGGCCCGCGTTGCCCTTTGGCGCGGGCCTTCTCCTATGTCTACGCCATGGCGTTGAGGGTCTGCAGTGGACGCCGGAACCGCCACGCCGCGTTACTTCACCAGCAAGCCGCCAGACCAGACGAGTCACCCCGCGCCGCTACACGGAAAGCCCCTGCGCTGCCGCACCAGGAGTCAACCTGCACACCGGACAAGACTCGTTTGCGATTCACGCTGCAGCCACTTCCACTTCGCGACACTTCCCCTTCCCAGCCCGTCTTCCTGCATTTTCGTCACTAGTTTATCAACACCGTCCGTAGTACTATCCGCCGTACCGACCGTCCACATTTGACAGTGCAGCTCGGCGCTCACCCAGTTGAGCCACCGATCAGCCCATTACCGCGCAGATTTGCTGGCCCAGCGTGTCCAGAGTGGAGTGACAACGCACCTGCCCGGCCGATTGATCAGCTCGGCGCCAGCCGTGTTTGCTGGAGGGACTATCCGTTTTTCTCGCAGGGAGTCCATATGCGTAGAACGCTGGTTGTCGCCGCGGCTTGCACCACCATCCTCATCGGCAGTCCGGCGTCCGCTGAGCCTTTGGTGTCGATCGGCGACATCACCATGAACTTCGGTGACATCGACGTCTTCGAGGATGTTCTTGAGCACATCACAGTCTTGAGGTGACTCGCTTCATGATCTGGGTTACCGTTGATCCATGGTGCGGGCTCCCCTGACACCCCAGGAACGGGAACGCGGCAAGCAACTTGCCGCAGTGTTGCGCGCGGCGCGTGGCTCGATGAGCCTGGTGCAGCTGGCCGGCGAGACAGGCCTGTCGCATGAGACGTTGCGCAAGATCGAGGCAGGCCGCATTCCGAGCCCCTCGTTCTTCACCGTCGCGGCGATCGCAGACGCTCTGGACATCTCACTGGACTACATCGCCTCGCTGTGCACGGATGCCGACGAACACTCGCAACTACCAGCGTAATTCGGCTCGCGTGCGATCACGGCTGCTGCTACCGTTCGCGGGCCGGCCGTGGGACTTCGGCGCGACTTCCGGAACCCGCCTCTGAAGCGTTGTTTAGCTGCTCGTGCTCCCATTCCCCGGCCGGCGCCTGGTTTGGGGGAGGAATGGATGGACCGCGTCACCGCTGAGGACATGCTCATGTTCGTCAACGCGGCGATCACGTCGAGCGGTCAGCGTGAGTTCCACAGTGCGGCCAGTGCCCAGCGGTTCTCGCTGGACTTCCTGCATGAGTACATGATCGGCAACTACCGCGACCTGTACGCCGCGACATTGGCGCTGGACATCAACGACCACAACGCCACGTTGATCGCGCATCGCCTGCTGGTCACCGCCGCCGATGCCGACGACGACCAGAAGCGCCTTGAGGGGCAGCTCATCGGCCGTCGCCTGCGTCTTGTCGCGCCGCAACGGGTGTACGAGCTGTTCCGCAGGCTGCGACAGTCGCGTGTGAACAATCGACGGACCAGGGCGATCATCCGGGACTGGTTGTCGCACCGGCCCGATCCGGCGTTCGACGCCGTGAAGTACCGCACACCCCTCAAGCAGGCGGTGCGGCACGCGCATGTCAAGCCGGACGGCGACGAGCTCGGTCCATTCCTGTTCGCCGGTAAAACCCGTTATGCGACGCCGATCCTGGAATCGTGGCGGCGCGCTCACTACGAGCAGGCATCCATCTACGACCTGCCGTACACGGTCGCGGAAGGCTTTGCTGCCAAACACAACATTGACCGGGCCACCTTCCTCGAACGCATCGAGCCCCGGATGACCCGGGTGGAACGCTTGCGGCTGCAGGAATCCGCCCGTCGAAGCAAGATCGACCTCGGCGTGGACCTGGGATCGATGCCGTTGACACGACTGTCGTCCTATGTTCTGTCCTTGCCGGTGACCGAGCGCGTTGAGCGACGCGCCGAGCTGACACGTGCCCTGCGCGCTGCCGCTGCGAAGGTTGCTGCCGGTCATCGGTGGGGCCGGGTCGCCGCGGTGCTGGACGACAGCTTTTCGGCGTTCGGATCCAGGCAGAAGCGCAGGCGGCCCTTGGCGGTCGCGCTGGCCTGCCACTACCTGTGCGAGGCGATGGCGGACAGCTATGTTCCACTGTGGACGTCCGGGCGGACCGACGCACTGCTGGTGTACCCACGCGGTGTGACACCGCTGGGTGAGCGGGTGCTCGACGCGTTGGAGCACAACCCGGACAGGCTGCTCATCGTGTCCGATGGCTGGGACAACGCGCCGGGCGGAATGGCTTCCGAGGTCCTGCGGGTCTGGCGGACCCGGCTGGATCCCGAGCACGAGGTCATTGTCGTGCACCTCAACCCCGAGTACGACGCGGACACCTTCGACGTGAAGAAAATCGGGCACGTGCCCACGGTCGGTGTGCGGGACGCCGAGGACGTGCCCGCCTTGGTGGAGTTCGCCCGGTTCACCGAAGGCCACACCGGCCTTGCCGAGCTGAAAGCCCACTTCGACGACCGGATCGCCCGATTCCTGGAGGGATGATGGCCACACTCGACCTGACCGGCCTGTCCGTCCGGCCTTCCCAGGTGTGGGGCGGTGTCCGGCTGGTGCCGCTCGTGCGCGACGAGCCGATCGAGACCTTGCGGCTGCACGCGCACGTTTACGGTGACTCCATCGGCATCGTGAAAGTCCATCGCCGCACCGCATACATGTCCTACATCCCGCATGGGTTCGTTGCGACGTGGTCAACCGACGGCACTCCCGCTGCCGCGTACGGCACAGAAATCACCGAGGGCTCACCGTCCGCGTGCCTGCGCCTGCACTTCCACCGCAGGATGGCGCGGCGCGCGGACAAGAAGCGGCTGCGCTTCCTGCCGATGCATCTCGCTGTCGAGGGATATCTGGCGTTGCACTTCGGCGGGCCGCAGATCGTGTGGGACGAGTGGTCACAGCGTGCGATCCGCAACGGCCTTTCGCCCCGTGTCGAGGAGGCGTACTCCGGGGCCGAGGTGGAAGGCCTCGGAGACGCGTTGCGCATCTTCGAAATCCACCCCGGGCAGTGCGGGGTGCTGGTCTACGTGGCCGACGCGCTGGCGGCTGCGTTCGTCGTACCGCATCCGGACGACTACCGGGCGCTGCACGCGACCCTGATCCAGGATCTCTACGGCGAACTGGTCTACCAGTACGCGATGTTCGCCTCGCCCGTGCCGCAGTTCCAGGTGCGCCTGAACGAAAGCCATGTTCAGACACTGGCCGACTTGCGAGCCGAAGCCACCCGGCAGCAACTCGCCTGGCCGCAGTTCCATTCTTCGGCCATGGCCGCAGGCCTGCTCGACGCCAAGTACGACATGCGCCGCGTGTACCGGATGGGCGACTACACGTTGACCCGGTTCCTGCCTGGTTTCCAGCTCAAGCAGGAAAACCACATCGGTGAGGTGATCACCGATCAACGCGGCCGCACGGCGTACCTGAAGACCTTCCGGCTGTCGGAGAACCAGGTCCGCCGTGGCCACCTGCTCACCCACCTCGCTGTGCACGACTGGCACCTGCCGACGACCGCGTCGGCACTCGGCGTGACGGAGGCACAACTCGGCATGCGCCTGGAGTCCGCGGGGTTCGGGGCATTGCTGCGCGAGGACGTCCTGGCCCGCTACCGGCGAACTCGTTGAGCGATCTGCCTGCCGATGTGTTCCAGGATCGGTCCCGGTCTGGTCATGCACATGTCCAGGTCGGATTCGATGTCGGCAAGGGTGAAGGCTGACGTGATCCCGATGGTCCGGAGCTGGCCGGAATCGAGCGTCGAGCGCCCTGCGACGGCGAAGACCGGCACCTCGGCTGCCCGCGCTCGCGCGGCGACTCCGGCAACGGCTTTGCCGTGCAGGGTCTGTTCGTCCAACGATCCCTCGCCGGTGACCACGAGTTGGGCGTCGGCAAGGGCTTTGTCGAAGTCGGTCATGTCGAGCACGATCTCGATACCCGGCCGCATGGTCGCTCCCAGCGCGGCCATCAGGCCATAACCGACGCCTCCGGCCGCGCCCGCACCTGGCGCGTTCGCGAGGTCCGTCCCGAGATGCCTGGCCCAGACAGCCAACGCGGTGTCGAGCAGGGCGACTTCCTCTGGTGACGCGCCCTTTTGCGGACCGTACACAGCGGCCGCGCCCGTGTCCCCAAGCAAGGGGTTGTCGACGTCGGAGGCGACGGTGATCTCGGTCGTCGGCAACGCAGGATGCAACTGTGACAGGTCAACACCCGTCAGGCTGAGCAGACCGCCACCACCCCGCCCGGCCCCGTGCAGCGTGGCGCCCAGCGCTTCCAACAGACCTGCGCCGCCGTCCGTGCAAGCACTTCCGCCCAGTCCGATCAGAATGCTGCGGCACCCCGCATCCAGTGCTGCCCTTATCACGAGCCCGGTGCCGTAACTCGACGCTGTCATGGGCGCGGGCGTGCCGTCAGGCAACGCTTGTAGACCGGCCGTGTCAGCCAGTTCTATGACGGCTACATGGTCGCGTTCGCCGTATCGCGCGAGGATCGGCTTGCCTGTCGGACCTTCTGCCGGGACAGTGATTTCCTGATAGCCAGCCGCCAGGGCGGCGTCCAGGAACCCGTCGCCGCCGTCCGCGACGGGCAGGCTGACCACCTCTGTGTCCGGTGAACCGGCGTGGATGCCGGTCGCGAGGTGGGCCGCGACAAGCGGAGCCGACAGCGAACCCTTGAACTTGTCAGGTGCCAGGACAACTTTCATCAGCTCACCCCGGATAGTTCGTCGACCAGCAACCGCAGCGCCGAGTGGTCTTTCGCGCCGTGGCCACGGGCACGCAGCGCACCCATCAATTGGGCCACGACAGCGCCGAGCGGGATCGCCACGCCGGCTTCCCGAGCCGCCGACAGTGCGATTCCCAAGTCCTTGTGGTGCAGGTCGACCCGGAAGCCTGGCGAGTAGTCACCCGCGATCATCCCTGCCGCCTTGCGCTCAAGGATGCGGCTGCCCGCCAGCCCGCCAGCGAGTACCTCGACCGCAGCCTGTGCGTTCACGTGATGTGCCGCAAGGAAGACCAAGGCTTCGGCGACCAATTCGATCGTGCCTGCGACGATCAACTGATTGGCCGCCTTCACCGTCTGCCCGGCTCCCGACGGTCCAACGTGGACGACGGTCGACCCGAGGGCTTCCAGCACCGGCCGTGCGGCCTCGACATCCGCCACCAGACCGGCTGCCTTCTTCTTGGCGTCGTCCAGCAGGCCTTTCGACAGGCTTGAGCGTCCGCAACAACCACCGCTGGCCAGTCGCACGGCCCAGCCTGCCGCCTCAAGCAACTCGATCGCGGCCTTGCCGATCTGCGGTTCGGTGTAGGTCGTGAACGAGTCCGCCAGCCAGTTGACTGTGCCAGCCGCACCTTTCGCCGTGGCACGTTTCCCGTTCCACCGTACGAGGTTGTCACGGACGAACTTCGGCAGCGGACGCTCGGCGGTGATGCCGACGGCTCGTTGCATGATCCTGCGCAGGAAACGCACTCGCCCGGGGATGTTCGACAGGGGTGCCGTGGCCGAGCCCATCCGGTTGAGAAAGCGGATCGTGCCGAAGATACGGGACCGCAACGGAATACCGTGCACCTCATGGTGGTGGTGCAGGGTCTCCGCCTTGAGTGCGGCCATGTCCACGCTCATCGGGCACTCGCTCTTGCATGCCTTGCACATCAGGCACAGGTCGAGGATCTCGTGCAGCCGGTCGTCGGCGAGCGCTTTGTGCGGGTCCGGTTCGGACAGTGCTTTCACCAGCGCGTTGGCCCGGCCCCTGGTGGAGTGCTCCTCCTGCAACGTCACCTGATACGACGGGCACATGACGCCTGCGGTGGTCTCGCGGCACAGGCCGATGTTCATGCACCGGTCGGCCGCGTCGCGCATCCCACCGCCGACGACTTCGAACTGCAGCACTGTCCGCAGTACGGGTGCTGGCGGCAGGGCATCCCGGTCGCGCAGGTTTTCGGTCATCGGGGGCGCGTCGACGATCTTGCCGGGGTTCAGCACGCCCATGGGATCGAACAAGCGCTTGACCTCACGCATGGCCTCGTACAGCGAGTCACCGAAGATCTCCCGGTTGAACTCGCTGCGCGCCAGGCCATCGCCGTGCTCGCTGGAGTTGACGCCGCCGTATTCGGCCACCAGGTCCTTGATCTGCCGTGCGACCCGGCGCATCGTGTCCACTTGGGATGGATCAGTCAAGTCGATGAAGGGCCGGATGTGCAGGCAGCCAACCGAGCAGTGCCCGTAGAACCCCGCCTCCAGCCCGTTGGCGTCCAGGATCTGCTTGAACCGCTGGGTGTATTCGGCCAGGTGAACAGGCTCCACCGCGGTGTCCTCGATGAACGCCAGCGGACGCCGGGTCCCCTCCCCCGCTGCCATCAGCAACCCAAGGCTCGACTTGCGGACCTTCAGCAACGCGGCCTGTTCGGCCGTCGTGACGGCCTTCACCGTGTGGTAGCCGTGGCCATTCTGCTTCCATAACGCAGCCACCCGGTCGAGCTTCGCGACGAGCTCGGTCTCGTTGTCCCCAGCGAACGAGACGAACAGCAGCGCGGCGGGATCCCCCACGAGGTGGTTGCCCAAGTCGGCGTACTCGATCTTCTGCCGGGACAGGTCGAGGATCGTCTTGTCCATCAGCTCGACCTGATGTGGATCGCACGACAGCGCGTCCTCAGTCGCCGAGATCGCGGCGTGCGTCGACTCGAAGTGCCCGATCGCGTAGACCGTCTTCTTAGGCCTGGGAACGAGATCGACCACTGCTCGCGTGACGACAACCAGCGTGCCTTCCGCGCCGACAACGAACTTCGCGAGGTCGAAGGTCTTGTTCATGTGCCGGGAGAAGTCGAGTACCAGGCCGGGACCGACGGTCTGACCGGCGAGACTGGTTCCCGCGCCGCGCGGGACGACGGGGACACCGAACTCGGCGGCGGTGCGGACCACCTCCGCGGTGTCGTTCTCGTTTCGTGGAAACACAACCCCGAGCGGCATGATCGAGTACATGCTCGCGTCCCTCGAGAACAGGTGGCGGGTGTAGTCGTCGAACGCCACCTCACCTGTCACTCGTGAACGCAGTACCTCGTCCAGCCGCGTACCGTGGCTGAGCTCGGCGGTCATTGTGGTCATTCCTCTCGCGTCGTTGCGAACAGGTTCGGTCAGTCGGACTGCAGCACCTCCAGCGCGGCGTCCATCCCCCGCGCGTCGATCCGGACCCCGGACAACACCAGTCCCATGTGGACACCGGCGAGCGTGCCGGCGAGCGTGAGATCGTTGAAGGCGCCGAGATGGCCGATCCGGAACACCTTCCCAGCCAGTTTGCCCAGACCCGCACCCAACGACATGTCAAACCGGTCGAGGATGACGGCCCGCACTTTGTCCGCGTCGACACCCTCTGGCACAAGCACCGCGGTCAAGGACCCGGAGTGCTCACGCTCGTCGAGGCACAACACCTCCAAGCCCCAGCCGCGTACCGCTGCCCTGGTGGCCGCCGCATGCCGGGCATGGCGGGCGAAGACGTTCGGCAGGCCTTCCTCGTAGAGCAGGCGCAAGGCTTCCTTGAGCCCGTACATCAGGTTTGTGTTGGGTGTGTACGGGAACAAGCCGCGCTCGTTGGCGGCGAGCATCGGCTGCCAGTCCCAGAACGTCCGCGGCAGACGGGCGGTTTTGCTCGCTGCCAACGCTTTCTCGCTGACCGCGTTGAAACTCATGCCTGGCGGCAGCATGAGTCCCTTCTGCGATCCGGCGACCGTGACGTCGACCTTCCACTCGTCGTGCCGGTAGTCGATGGACCCCAGCGACGAGATCGTGTCGACCAACAGCAGCGCAGGGTGATCGGCGTCGTCGATCGCCGCCCGGATGTCGCCGACCCGGCTGGTGACACCCGTGGAGGTTTCGTTGTGCACCACGCACACTGCCTTGATCTCATGCGCGGTGTCGGCGGCGAGTTTCTCCGCGACGATCTCCGGGCTCGCCCCGTGCCGCCAGTCGCCGAGCACGAAGTCGACCTCGAGACCGAAGCCATGGGCCATCTCCTGCCAGAGGGTGGCGAAGTGGCCGGTCTCGAAGCACAGCACCTTGTCGCCCGGGCTCAGCGTGTTGACCAGAGCCGCTTCCCACGCACCGGTTCCGGTCGCGGGATACATGATCACTGGGCCTGTCGTGCCGAACACCGGCTTGATGTCCCGCAACAGTTCCCGGCCCAGTTCGGCGAATTCGGGCCCCCGGTGGTCGATCGTCGGCGCCGACATCGCCCGCAGCACCGGGTCGGGAACGTTGGTGGGCCCTGGGATCTGTAGGAAGTGACGACCGGACGCGTAGGTCATGAGTCCTCCGCACGCTCAGTGAACTCTGATAACAAATCCATAATGTGGAAATACAATGTCGCTAGTCGAAAGCGTAGACCTCAGGACTGGTCTCGTCGAGGCGGTTGACGCGCATATGTGACGCGCGTAATACTCGTTTTACGGAAATGATCACGGTCGTGACACTCGCGTTGGTGTTCCTGACAGCCACGGTCTTACCCGTCCACATGGGAGCGTTGGCCTTCGTGGCCGCGTTCGTGGTGGGCACCGCGTTCGTCGGGGAGAGCACCGACGACATCGTCGCCGGCTTCCCCGGTGACCTCTTCATCATTCTGGTCGGCGTCACGTTGCTGTTCGCCATCGCCATCGCCAAAGGCAACGGCACGGTCGACTGGCTGGTCCAAGTCGCAGTTCGGGCTGTCGGCGGGCGAATCGCCCTCATCCCGTGGGTGATGTTCCTTGTCACCGCGGTACTCACCGCAGTCGGGGCCGTGGTTCCCGCGGCGGTGGCCATCATCGCGCCGATCGGCATGGGCTTCGCCGCGCGTTACCGGATCAACCCGGTCCTGATGGGACTGCTGATCATCAACGGGGCCAGCGCAGGTGGCTTCTCCCCGATGAGCATCTTCGGCAGCATCGTCAACGGAGTCGTGGGGCGCAACAACCTGCCGAGCAACCCGAGCCTGCTGTTCGTGTCGTCGTTCCTGTTCAACCTGACGCTGTCGGTCATCGTCTTCTTCATCTTCGGCGGCCGGGAACTGATGCGCCGCAAGGCAACCGCGATCAGCTTGACCCCTGCACGAGCCGCGGTCGCCACACCGGTTTCCGCGCACGTCGAAGACGTCACCCGGACCGAGGGCCTCGTGTCGACGGCAACCGAGGAGGCTGCCGAACGGAAGCCCGGCACCGGTTGCGGGGACTCCATCGAACCGGGCAGCCGCGATGAGACAGTCGAGCGGCCGAAGCCGTTGACCCGTGAGGGAATCTGCACGCTGATCGGGCTGGCCGGCCTCGCGGTCGGTGCGCTGGCGTTCGGCCTCGACGTTGGTTTCACCGCACTGACCGTCGCGGCGCTGCTGTCCATTGTGTGCCCGAGTTCAGCCAAGGCCGCTGTCGGTCAGGTCGCCTGGCCGACTGTGCTGCTGATCTGCGGCATCGTCACGTACGTGTCGTTGATGGAACGCGTCGGGACGATCGACTGGCTGGGCAACGCGGTCACCACGATCGGTGCGCCTTTGCTCGCGGCCATCATCATCTGCCTGATCGGAGCGCTCGTCTCTTGTCGTGGCCAACTCACCGGAGGCCGAGCGTGACCGGGTCTTCCGGCGCCTGATGGTGTGGGGGTTCAGCATGTGCGCGATCGCGCCGACGGCGACGTGGATCATCTTCGTCGCTCCTGGCTGGCTATAACTCCGCGAGCCGGGCGACTTCGGTCGCCTGGTCGATGTTCCCGACCTGGACGAAAAGATCATGCGCGGCACGGAACGCCGCCCGCGCGGCCCGCGGGTCGACGTCCGTGTACGCCTTGCCGAGGCTGGTCAGCGCGGTCGCGTGGAAGGAATGCCAGCCGCGGGTGCGCCAGAGCGCGACGGACTCCTCGAGGTACGGAATGGCCTTGGCCGGGCGGCCGTCGGCGATTTCGATCGAGCCGAGGATCTCCAGCGCCTCGCCGAGGTGGTGGCTCATGTTGTAGTCGCGACTGAGCGAAATCGCCGCCTCGGCGGTCGGACGTGCCTCGGGGTCACCGGTGTTGAAGTACAACCGTGCCAACGCCAGCAACGTGAGCACCTCGGTGTAGTAGTCGCGAGAGGACCGGGAGAGCTCGAGCGACTCGTCCAGCATCTGTTTGCTGACGTCGAAGTCGCCGATCACGCGGTAACCGATCCCGGCGAACTGCAAGGCGGTGGCGATGCATCGGGTGTTGCCGAGTTCACGGGCCTTGACGAGTGCGTTGTCGGCGTGGCCGATCGCGACCAGCACGTCCCGGTTCTCGAAGTACGCCAGAGCAAGCGATAGCTCAGCCCTGGCCTGACCCCCGAGATGCCCGGACTCGGTCGCGAGCCGCAGTGCCTCGTCGGCCAAGGTGATCGCATCGGTGTAGGCGGCGTTCGCGGTCAACGACCACGAACCCATCAGTGCCGCGTCCGCGACTCCTTGGGGCAGGCCAAGTTCGGTGAACATCTCCCTGAGCCTGAGCGATTCGTCGTACTGACGTGCCATCGCGTCTTCGTGCGAGACGTCGGCCCAGGTCGTGACGTCGATGAGGCCGCGAAGCATGACCGCTTCGCCCAACGCGTTGCCGGATTCCTGGCACAGCGCCATCACCTGGGTGTTGAGCGCGATCCAGTCGGTGTACATCCCGCGGACGTCGAAGTACTTCTCCATCCGCTGCGCCAGGTCGAACGCGAAGTCCGTCATGCCGAGGCGACAGGCCTGGCGGACAGTCGACAACAGCGCGCCCCGCTCCGCGTCGAACCAGTTCGCCGCCCACTCCGGCCGGAAGTCCTCGAGCAGATGGTCCGTCGGCGGGCGGGGCGCCGGGCTGGCGATCGGCGCGAAACACGGACCGGGCACCAACGCCGACATCCGCTCAGCAAGTCCGAGCCAGCCACCCATCCCCTGTTCCAGTGCACGGGTCCGGCTTTCCGCGGTCTCCTCATCGGCGGCGCGTTCCGCCGCGAACAACCTGACCAGGTCGTGGAACCGGTATCGGTACTGCCCCGCGGCATCCGTGCCGGACGTGGCGAGAAGCTGGGCGTCGACCAACGCCTCGGCGTACTCAGTGGCCTCGTGCACCGGGCACTCCAGCACCATGGACGCCAGCCATGGTGGGAAATCCGGCGCGCTGAACAGTCCGAGCAGACGAAAGAGCCTGCGCGGCAAATCATCGAGGCCTCGGTAGCTCAACGCGAGTGAGGCGCGGACCGCAAGATCACCCGCTGAAAGCTGGTCCAGCCGGCGACGTTCGTCGCTGAGCATCTCGGCGAGGTGCGCCAACCGCCACGCGGGTCTGGCTGCCAGGCGTGCGCCCGCGATCCGGACAGCCAGCGGCAGTCCGCCGCAGAGTTCGACGATCTCGGTCGCCGCCGAGAGTTCAGGCGTGACCCGGTCTTCGCCGACGATCTGGGTGAACAGGTCGATGGCCTCGTCGGTGGCGAACACGTCGAGGTCGATGCGGTGCGCGCCTTCCAGCCCGACCAGCCTGGCGCGGCTGGTGATCACCACCGCGCACGTCGGAGTCCCTGGCAGCAGCGGCCGGACCTGTTCCTCGGAGGCGGCGTCGTCCAGCACGATCAGGATCTTCCGGCCGTTCACCAGCGTGCGGTACGTCTCCATGCGCTCATCCGGGTCGGCGGGAATCGCCCGATCCGGAACACCCAGCGCACGCAGGAATCGCGCGAGCACATCGGTGGACTTCGCCGGGGTGTCGCTGGCGCCACGAAGGTTCGCCCAGAGCTGGCCGTCGGTGTAGGACGCGCCCGTGTTCTGGGCGACGTGCACGCTCAGCGCGGTCTTCCCGATACCGCCCATGCCGACGATCGTGGTGACGGACGATGCCGAGCCCCAGTCGTCGGTCAAGTGCTTGCACAGCGAGGCGATCTCGGCCATCCGGCCGGTGAAGTCGGGAACGCTCGGCGGCAGCAACGCCGGCGCCGACCAAGCCCTTGCTTGCACAGCGGGCGCCCGCTCACCGGAGGCAGGCAGCGCGGTCGGCACGAGTTCCGGGTCGGCCTCAAGAATCCGCTGGTAGAGCCGCTGCAGCTGCGGACTCGGCGGCACGCCCAGCTCGTCGGCCAGCCGGGAGCGCATCCGGTCGTAACACGTCAACGCCTCAGCCGACTGGCCTTGCCGGTACAGCGCGAGCATCAACTGACCGGCCACGCGCTCGTTCAACGGGTCTGCCTCGAAGGCCCCACTCACCTCGGTCAGGACCTCGGCGTGCTGGCCGCAACGCAGTCGCAGGTCACGCAAGTCGAACTCAGCGGACTCCCGTTCCCGCAACAACGCCACGCGCTGGCTGTTGAACCACGGATTGTCGAAACTCGCGAACGGTTCGCCGCGCCACAACGCCAACGCCTCATGGAACAAACCCATCGCCCGCGTCGGCTCGTCGGTGCTTCGTGCGCGTGCCATCAGCTGCCGGAAACGGTGCAGGTCAACGTTCGCTGGGTTGACCGCGGCCATGTATCCGCCCGGTTGCCGGACAATCCGGACACTCCGCTCGGCGGGTGCGAGCACATGTCTTAGCCGGGACAGATAGCCGTACAGGGGCGTGAGACCGCTGTGTGGCGTCTGCTCACCCCAGATGCGGGCGGCAAGATCCGCGATGGGCACCAACCGGTCGGCGTCGACGAGCAGCGCAGCAAGGACATGTCGTTGCCGCGCATGACCCAGCTCGATCTGCTGGCCGTCGATGCGCGCCTCGATCGCGCCGAGCAGACCGAACTCGACTGCCGTCACTGTTTCCCCCAGCGCGTGCCTGTTCCGCGGAGAACGCCTTCAGCCTAGCTCCAGTCCTTGCTCTTTCCGGAACGTGAGCAGCAAACGCCTGGCGACCTGTGGCTCGACCGCCATCTGCTGACGGACCGTTGCCAGCGTCTCAACCTTGGTGTCCCGCAACGCCTCCTCGTCCAGCTCGTCGGTGAACACCTCAAGGACCGTGGCGCAGAACAGCAGAAACGTGCTGCTCTGCGCGCGTAACCGGGGATAGCTCTCGTCGGTCTTGCTCAGGCTGCCGGCGAGTTCGATCATCTCCCCCGCCGTGGTCACCGACCGTGCGGTGAGCAGGTCGGCCATCAGGTCCGAAAGCCCGTCGGCGACTTCCTGCGCCCGGGCCGTCCCGGCGAACGCGTGGGCTTTCTTCACAACCTCGTGCCGGACCATCCTGGCGACGACCGCGGACAGCGGCGGGTTGTAGAGATCGAAGGACACGTCGAGCATTTCCACGACGCACCGCCGCAGGTCACGCGGCAGACCACCAGACATGCAATGGCACAGGACGGTGAATTGCTCGGGCGCGCCGGGCAGGCGGCGGCCGATCCAATGCCTGCTTTCGTCCAGCGTGAAGTGCTCCATCCGGATCATTTCGGCGAACGCGCTGTCGAAGGCGTCCCGCACGGCGATCCCACGCTGTTCGAACGTGGTGAAGGCGTCGTCGGACACGGAGACAAGGAAAAGACAACCGGGAACACCGAAAACGCCTTTGATGTCGTTGACGAACTCGTGCGCCTTCTCCGGCTCACCGATCTTGTCGAGCTCGTCGATCGCGATCACGATCCGGTCGATCACACCGTGCCGGATGAAAACCTGTGCACTGCGCTGCGCGAACTGCCGGAACTTCTCGACCACTTCGGGGTGTGTCAGCTGCTGCTCGGCACGCTGGGCCTGCCAGGTCCGGCCGGCCTCGCCCTTCAACGGCGTGCTGATCTTGCCGGACCAGCCGGAGGTGAACGTCTGCAGGAAGCGGATCCGCTGCAGCTGGTCCTTCGCTTCCGTTTTCAGGGCCCGCAGCGGGTCCCGGCTGCGCCTGCTGATTCTGCGCCACACCCAGCGCAACGCTTCCAAGACGCCGACCAGTATGGAGAACGCGAGCCTGACGGTGTACGCCGCGACCAACACACTGGCCACGAGGACGATCCCGCGCAGTATCGACCCGCCGAAGAAAACGCCTGGGACAGCTTCCGGGAATCCGTTCCATACCGCGACTGCGGACCGCCTGAGTTCCTCCAGAAACGCAGGGACCGTCATGCCTAAAAGTTGACTGCCGCCGAACACCGCGGCTGCGATCATGCCCATCGAGATCAGGATGGCCACGGTGCGGGCCCACGCTTCTGCCTTGCTGTCCCACGATTCCTCGCGGCGCTTGTGCACCAGATCGTCGATCTTGCCGACAACCGCGTGGCACAGCAAGGCATGCAAGTGCAGCACGAAATCACGCGCTTCGTACAGGGCCGGGGCGGCCGCCACGACGGTCAGCGAGGGAGGCCCGTCCGGTGACTGGAAACGCCCCTGCAGGATCGCTTGGATGGCGGTGGTCTTACCGGTTCCTCGTTGCCCGGCCAAGGCAATCGCCCCGGAGCCCGCTCGTTTGAGCGCACGGACAAGCCGTTCCGCCGGTTCGGTGATGACGACGTCGACTTCGTCGTCGATATAGAGATTGGTCACCTGCCGGGAACGCAACGTAGTGCTGTACTCCCGTGTACGGCGACGTTCGATGTACCGCATCAACTCCGGCACAACCAACGTCACCAGAACGACATTCCGCCGCTCGCCAAGCCCAAGGGTGTCGTCGGCCACGCCCTCCGGTTCGTCGAAACCGAAGTAGGTCAGGATCTCAGGCACCCGCGCGATGGCCATCCTCGCGGAGATGGCGATCGTCGCGACGAACCCGATCACCACCAGAACGTGATCGACGAATGCCAGGTCCGCCCACGTCGCCCGCATCAACGACAGGTATCCGACCCCGAGCAGGAACACGACCAGCAACTGCCGGATCTCCCGCAACGACAGCCGGGACCGACCGGTGCTGTCCTTCCCGGCGCCGAACGTATTGGTCTCATGCCGGCCGCGGCGCGCCTCATCCAGCTCCATCCGGACCCGGGCAAGGACCGTCTGGTCGTCGAGCACGGCCTGACCGGCCTCGAGATCCGTGATGTCCGATTCGGCCAGCGCGGCCTCGATCTCCGGCTGCCGCAGCGCTTCGTAGAGCAAAGCGGACAGCGTTTCCCGCGTCACAGCCCATTCGTCGAGGTTTACGGGATCGGGTTCATCCTCCGGGCGCACCGGCCGATTCTAGGGTTTTCACCCGAGTTGAATGACCGTAACCGCCGAACCGTCGGTGTGCGCGAACCTCGAGTTCACCGGATCGACCGCGATCGTCGCCGGACCTGAGAACCAGCCATCCCCGACCAGAGAGGATTTCGCCTCCCCCGTCGCCAGCTCAGGCCATTCGGCCAGCACGTCACCGGTGCCCACGTCATGCAGTGCGTCCTCGATGTCCAGCTGACCGCTGTCTTCGGGGCAATGCACGACTCCCGTTCGCCCATTGGGCATTGTCAACAACGCCAACGGATACCGATAGAGATCGGCGTCGTTGTCGAACCGGCTCAACTCCCGGATCACACTGCCATCGGGTGCTATCACGAGTGTCCCGGCTATGGCTGCTCGCTGACTACTCGATTTGTCAGGGTGCCGACCCCGTCGACCTCGACGGTGATCACGTCGCCGTCCTGCAGGAAGAGCTGGGGGTCGCGGCGGTAGCCGACGCCGCCGGGCGTTCCGGTCAGGATCAGGTCTCCCGGCAGCAGCGTGGTGAACTGCGAGATCGTCGAGATCAGGGCGGGGATGTCGAAGATCAGCTTGGACGTGTCCGACTCCTGCAGAACCCTGTCGCCCAGCCGGGTCCGTACGCCCGCGGCCGTCAGGTCCACCTCCTGCGGCAGCACGAGGTACGGGCCCAACGGTGTCGAGTTGTCCCACGTTTTGCCTTGCAACCACTGGTGGGTCTTGTATTGGTAATCCCGCATGGTGATGTCGTTGGCGACCGTGTAGCCCAGGACGTGGTCGTATGCCTTCTCCACCGGGATCCGGCGGCCCGCTCGGCCGATCACGACGGTCAGTTCCGCCTCATAGTCCACTTGCGCGGACTCCGGCGGCAGGACGATGTCGTCGTGCGGGCCGATCAGGCTGCCGGCGAACTTCGTGAACATCACCGGGTAGGTCGGCAGTTCACGCCCTGTCTCGCCGACATGCGCGTGGTAGTTCAGCCCGACGCAGATGATCTTGTCCGGGCGAGGGATCACTGGGCGCAGATGGACATCGGACACCGCGACCGCCTGTGCGGAAAGCTCGGTCGCCGCCTGCAAGGCATCCGCGGAACCCAGGGATGCCAAGTCCAACGGGATCAGGGTGTCGCCGTCGACCCGGCCGACTCGGTCGGCGCCTTGGTAGGTGTAGCTGGCGTACGGCACGACTCACTTCCCTTCCGAGGTGTGGCGCCACTTCGCCAGCTGCCCGCCCCATAGGTTCACGCTGTTGGGCACCGGTTCCCACCTGCGCGGCACGTATTCCACCCGGTCGTCGTGAAACTTCTCCATCTCGGCCGAGAGCTCGATGTGGTTGCCCGCCGGGTCGTCGAAGAACACGAACAGGTTGTTGCCGGGCCCATGCCGTCCCGGGCCCCAGACGACGTCCACGCCGATGTCGGTCAGGCGGTCGCACCACGCCTTGAAGTCCTCCCACTCCGCCAGGTCGTAGGAGTAGTGGTCGAGGCCGCGCTGTCCACTTCCGACAACCGCCAAGGTGTGGTGGTCACGGTTGCTGCGCAGCCACGCGAATCCGCCGTCGGCCAGCTGGTCGGAGATGCGGAAACCCACTGTGCCGACGTAGAACTCGGCCATCCGGGCGACGTCCGAGGTGGCCAGTGTCACGTGCTGGTATTTGATCGGCCTGCGTCCGGTGTCCGCGGCGTTCTCACCCTGACGGTAGACCGCACTGTGGAAGTGCACTGTGTTGCCGTCCGGGTCGGTCGTGCTGATTCCGCGGACCTTGCCCAGCGGGTGGTCCACATAAGACTCGTCCAGTTCGGTGCAGGACGACAGCCGGGCCGCGATGGCGTCGAGTCCACCAGCGTCACGCACCTCGAAGGCGATGTGGTCGAGCGCCTTCTCACCGGGGATCAGGTCCACGACGTGATGCCCGGTGCCCCAGCCAAGTCGCGCTCCACCGTCCGGGAGTTCGTCCTGCACAACGAGTCCGAGGACCGTCGCGTAGAACTGAACTGCGGCCGGCACGTCCGGCACGCGGAAACCGATGTGCGACACGGCCGTGTCCCGCAACGCACCGGCTGCTCCCGTCTCGGGGAGGGTCACGCGGACAGGTTTGGTCATGACACTGCCTTTCGGTCCAGGGACCAGGAGAGATCCGAAGCGAGAGCGGGCGGGTCGCCAGGCTCCCAAGCGGCGGCCACGAACCTGTCGGGCCGCAGCAACACGAACTTGCCGCGGTACGGCGCGAACTCGAGGTCCAGACCGCCGTCCACGTCGACGAGCACACGCACATCCCCGACGGGCAACCGATCGTCCACGGGGACGTGGAAAACGCTGGGCGCAACGGGCGAGGTCGCACCGACCGCGCCGAGATAGCAGTCCAAGTCGACCCCGACTCCGATCAGCGCCCACCCGGCGCCAAGGATGTCGTCGAGCATCACGATCCGGCTGGTCGCCGTGTCGAAAACCCTTGGTTGGCCGACTACTTCACCGCCACCACGAGACACCAGACCGGACCGGTAGACCTGGCGCGGCCGGTAGCGCATCTCCTCAAGGAAACTACGTCCATCCTGTGTGGACAGCACACGGTCGATCAACGCGTCCCGCCGCTCGGCGAACCGGGGATTCGTGGTCATCACGACCTCCCCCCACCTGACCGAGAGCCGGACCGTCGCCTCGGCGTGCGGCCTGCGCTCGGCCTCGTAGCTGTCCAAAGCCGACTCGTCGAGCCTGCCCGCGAGCACATCGGCGATCTTCCATGCCAGATTGGCCGCGTCCCGGATACCCGAGTTGAGGCCCTGCCCCGCGAACGGCGGCATCATGTGCGCGGCATCGCCGAGCAGGAACGTCCTGCCGTGCCGCCATTCGTCGGCCACCACGGCGTTGAAGCGATAAGTGACCACGCGCTCGACTTCCGCGGGCTCCAGCGTCCTGAACGGCGCGAGCAAGCTCTTGACCAGTGAGAACGGCGGCCGTACGCCGGCTTCGCCCTCGCCCGGGTGCAGCAGGAACTCGTATCGGCAGCGACCGTCGCGTCCCGGGATGATCACGTGCGGACGGTCCGGGTCGCCGTGGTGCATGCCGTAGCGCTCGTCATGCGGATCGCCGAGCACGTCCGCGACCAGCCACACGTCGGAGTAACTTTCGCCGGTCATGCCGATGCCTTGGTACTCACGGACAGTGGACCGTCCGCCGTCGCATCCGAGCAGGTAGCGCGCACGCACCAGCCCGTCGCGGCACTTCAGCTCGACACCGTCGGCGTCCTGTGTGAACGCGA
Organism: Kibdelosporangium aridum; assembly: GCF_900176515.1. Lineage (GTDB taxonomy): Bacteria > Actinomycetota > Actinomycetes > Mycobacteriales > Pseudonocardiaceae > Kibdelosporangium > Kibdelosporangium aridum. The sequence goes on along the minus strand of NZ_FWXV01000001.1, from coordinate 458,060 downwards.
GCAGCTCGGTGCCCATCATGACCGTCGCGTTGCTGTGCGAACGCAGGTGCGCCATGAGCTCGCGCTCAAGATCGGGCTGCGCGAACGGGTTCTTGAACGGGTGCCCGAGGCGGTACGGCCTAGCCGCGCGGGCCTGGAAAACCGGGCGTCCCGAAGCGTTGTAGTACCGCGTACCGGTGCCCGGAACGATGATGTCCAGCAGCCGTTCCTGCAGACCCGCCGCCTGGTAGATGCGCAGGGCCTCGTCGTCGATGCTGATCGCCTTCGGCTCGTCGCTGGTGGTGGCGTTGCGTTCGAGCACGACCACGTCCAAACCCATCCGAACCAGTAACGCGGCCGCGGTCATCCCCACCGGCCCCGCACCGGCTACCGCGATGTCGAACTGTCGTGTCAGCACGGCCTCCTCCTTCCGGTGTCTCGACGGTAACCCCGGCTAGTCCTGAATACAAGGACTTGTTTTTCGAATTTCAGGACTCTACCGTCAACGGAGGTCAGGGGGACGTCAAGGTCGAGGGAGTCCTGATGTCTAAAACCAGCTCGTGGACCGTGGTCGCCTTGTGCGCGACGGTCGTCGTCGCCGAGGGATACGACTTGATCGTCTACGGCGCGTTGTTGCCCAAATTGCTCGCCGAACCCGGCTGGGGACTGACCACCTCGAGCGCCGGTGAGATCGGCAGCCTCGTCTACCTGGGCATGCTCGTCGGCAGTCTGATCGGCGGCAGGCTCACCGACACCCGCGGCCGCCGCACCGTCGTGCTGGCGTCGACGGTGGTGTTCACGGTGTGGACGTTCGCCTGCGCGCTGGCCCAAGCGCCTTGGCAGCTCGGGCTTTTCCGGCTGCTGGCCGGGCTCGGGATGGGCGCGGTCATCCCGTCGGCGCTGGCACTGGCCAAGGAGTACTCACCCGAAGGCCGCACCCCGCTGACCGTGACGATCCTGATGGCCGGCGTGCCCCTTGGCGGCACCTCGGCGTCCCTGCTGGGGCTGGCCATCCTGCCGACCCACGGCTGGCGTCCGATGTTCCTGATCGGCGGCGCGATCTCGGTCGCGATCCTGATCCTCGGCTGGGCCAAACTGCCTGAGTCGCAGCAGTTCCTCGGCACCGCGGAACGCCCGCGGATCACCGCGCTGTTCTCCCGCGCGTTCCTGGTGACCTCGATCCTGTTCGCCGCCGCGTCCGTGCTGAACCTGTTGACGTGGTACGGAATGAACACCTGGCTGACGACGCTGATGCGGGAGCTTCGTTACCCGTTGAGCTCGGCGCTGCAGTTCTCGATGACACTCAACATCGCGGCCGTCGTCGCGTCGTTCCTGTTCGCCGCCGCCGCTCGCCGATACGGCGCCCGGCCGATGGCTGTGGTGTGCGCCTTGCTCACCTCCGCGGGCATCTTCGGTACGGCCATCGGCACCAGCAGCATGGTGTTGTTGCTGGCGCTGATCGCCTTGATCGGCGCGGGCGCGCACTCCGCGTTGAACCTGGTGATCGCCTCGGTCGCGGATTCCTACCCGGTTCGCTTGCGTGGCACGGCGATCGGCTGGGCCAACGGCATGGGACGATCCGGCGCGGTACTGGCACCGGCACTCGGCGGCTGGGTGCTCTCGGCGGGTCTGGGCCCGCGCGCGGTGTTCTACACGTTCGCCACGACCGCCCTCTGCGCCGCCGTGATCGTGTCCGTGCTGGTGGTCGTCGGAAGAAGGCGTCAGGAGGTCAATGTATGAATGAGCAGGTCGCCGACGTGGTCCGGGCGCATCACGCCCTTGCCGTCGCCGGGCAGGACGACATGGTGTGGGGCCATGTGTCCATTCGCGACCGCGCGGGCCGCGGGATCTGGATGAAGGCCGCGGGCTGGGGCTTCGAGGAGGTCGAGCCGGATCGCGTGCTGCTGGTCTCGTGGGACGGTGAAGTACTTGAGGGGGAAGGAAAGCGGCATATCGAGTACCCGATCCACACGGGTGTCATGGCAGTACGCTCCGATGTGGACTGTGTGATCCACACGCACGCCACGGCCGCGAGCGCGTTCGCATCTCTTGAAGTGCCGATCAGGGCGATCAACCATGACGGCGTTCTGTTCACCGAACCGGACATCCCGCGGTTCACCCGAACCGGAAGTCTCATCCGGACACAAGAACTGGGCGAGTCCCTCGCCGAAACACTCGGCGACGCGCGGGCCTGTCTGATTCCGCAACACGGTCTGGTCGCGGTGGGCACGGATGTCGCACATGCCGTGATGCACGCGGTGTTGCTGGACCGGGCGTGCGGCATCCAGCTGACCGCGATGGCCGCGGGTGGACCGAAGCGGTGGTCGGACCCGGCCGAGGTGGCGTTGAAGACGGCCGAATGCTGGCCACCGAGCCAGATCGAAGCGGGCTGGAACTACTTGGCCCGCAAGACAAGGAGATGAAGGAGATGAACGATGCCTGACGCACTCGCACTCACCGCCGACACGCTCGCGCACGACTGGCGTCTGCTCATCGGTGGCAAGCTCGTCCCGGCGAAGACGACCTACGAGAACCCGTCACCGGTCACCGGCAAGGTGATCGCCCACGTCCCGGACGCGGGCAGCCAAGAGGTCGACGCGGCGGTCACCGCCGCCTCCCAAGGCTTCCCTGCGTGGGCGGCCACGCCCATCGCGGAACGGGCCGCGATCGTGCGCCAGATCGCCGCGCGGGTCAGGGAAAACGCCGCCGAGCTCGCCGCACTGGACACTTTGGACGGTGGTAACATCATCCGGCTGGCGCAGGACGACGTGCACCGCGGCGCGGAAATGCTGGAGTACTTCGCCGACATCGCCCGCGCGCTGACCGGTGACACGGTCCCGGTGACCGCGGATGCGCTGCACTTCACCACCCACCAGCCGATCGGCGTGGTCGCCAGGATCATCCCGTACAACCACCCGATCATGTTCGCGGCGGGCAAGATCGCCGCACCGCTGGTCGCGGGCAACAGCGTGATTCTCAAGGCGCCGCACCAGACCCCGCTGTCGGCCTTGCGACTGGGCGAACTGGTCGCGGACCTGCTGCCGGAGGGCGTGCTGTCGATCCTGACCGGCAGCGGGCCCGCGACCGGCGACGCGATCGTCCGGCACCCTGACGTGCGCCGGATCGCGTTCATCGGCAGCGCACGAACCGGCCTCATCATCCAGCGAGCCGCGGCCGAGACCTCGGTGAAGCACGTGACGCTGGAACTGGGCGGCAAGAACGCGATGGTCGCCTTCCCGGACGCCGACCCAGCGGAGGTCGCACAGTCGGTGGTGCACGGGATGAACTTCTCGTGGTCCGGTCAATCGTGCGGGTCGACCACGCGACTGGTCGTGCACGAGGACATCCGCCCGCAGGTCGTGGCCGAGGTGGCCCGGCTGGCTGGTGGGTTGCGAGTCGGCGACCCGTTCGACCCGGCCACCGACGTCGGCACCCTGGTGTCCCAGGACCAGTTCGACAAGGTCACCGGCTACCTGGAGATCGCCCGCGGCGAGGGCGCTTCCGTCGCGGCGGGTGGCAGCCCGGTTCCAGGCACGGCTCTGGCCGTCGAGCCGACCGTGTTCACGGATGTCACGCCGGACATGCGGATCGCACAGGAGGAGGTCTTCGGGCCCGTGCTGAGCGTGCTGTCGTTCCGCGACGAGGCCGAGGCCGTACGGCTCGCCAACTCCGTGGAATACGGCCTCACTGGGTCGGTCTGGACCAACGACCTGCGCCGCGCGCACCGCGTCGCCAACGCACTGGAAGCGGGCTACGTGTGGATCAACGGTTCGTCGACGCACTACGTCGGCACGCCGTTCGGCGGGGTCAAATCGTCCGGGATCGGCCGGGAGGAATGTCTCGAGGAGCTGCTGAGCTTCACCGAGACGAAGGCCGTGCACATCAGCTACGCATAATGTTGTGCATGGCTGGACGTGATTCATCGGGCTATCGCGAGCGCAACTCGACCGCCGACAAGGCATTGGACATCCTTGCCATGTTCGGCGACGACCTCCCGGTGATCTCGGGCATGGAAGTCGCGAGCAGGCTGGGCGTGGCCAAGTCGACCGCGTACCGCTACCTGCAGAGCCTGGTCGCCAACCACTTCCTTGAGGAAGCGCCGGGCGGTGGGTTCCGGCTCGGCTTGCGGATCCTCGAGCTGGCCAGGCTGGCTCGTCGGTCCTACGGCCTGTCCGAGGTGTCCGCGCCGGTCATGGCCGAGCTCGCGGCGACCGCGCACGAGACGGTGCTGCTGACCCGCCGGGTCGGTGACCTGGTGGTCTGCCTGGATCGCGCCGAGTCCGAGACGCACCGGGTCCGGATCTCGTACGAGCGCGGCAGTACTTTGCCGATCAACGCGGGCGCGTCGGCGTTGGCGCTGCTCGCGTGGACGCCGCCGGAGGAAGCTCGCAAGGTCCTGGAGGCCTCTCCGCTGCAGCGGTTCACCCCGAACACGCTCACCGACGTGGATGAGCTGCTCGCGCGGCTGGCTGAGATCCGTGAGGCTGGGTATTCGGTGACGCGCGCCGAGGTCGATGCGGAGGTTCTCGGTGTGGCAGCACCCATCCGGGACGAAGCCGGGACCGTTGTGGCCGCGGTGAGCGTGGCTGCTGTCGCTTCACGGATTTCCACTGAGGATCAGCCCCGGTTGATCGAGCACGTGTGCAAGGCTGGCGCGGAGATCACCAAGCGGCTGGCACTCACGAGCGGCTGACCTGCTTGGGTTATGCGCTGCTCTTGAAATGCCGCGCACTCGGCACAAGAGCCGCCACGAAGCACACCGCAGCGCAAGCGGCAAGAACCGCAGTGGTACCGAAAGCATCGATCGCTGACGCGATCAACGCGAGGCCGACGGGCGCGAGGCCGTAGGACACAAGAAAGTCCAATGAGGACACGCGGGCCAGCAGACGCGGCTCGACTTCCCGTTGGGTAGCGGTGGACCAGGGGACGTTGAACAAACTCGATGCCCACGCCCTCAACAAACTCCGTGCTGCGCAAGCGTGGCGAAGTGTGATCACGGGATGACCTGGATCTTCCGGTCCGCTGCCCGGTTGGTCCGGGAATGTTCTGCCGGACAACTATGTTGTCGGAGATATCATCTTCTATACAGATGATCTCGCGTCGGACTAGTGGGGTTGGAATGACGGACTACGGTCATGACCTGGTGTTGGGTACGTTCATCACGCCTTCGGTGAGCGATCCGGACGGCGTGGTGGGTCTGGCCGAGTTGACCGAAGCGGCCGGGCTGGACGCGGCGACCTTCCAGGACCACCCGTACAACGTGGGCCTGCTGGACACCTGGACCTTGCTGAGCTGGGTCGCGGCCAGGACCAAGCGGATCCTGGTCTCGGGCAACGTGCTCAACCTGCCGTTGCGGCCACCCGCGGTGCTCGCCCGGGCCGCGGCGAGCCTCGACCTGCTCTCCCACGGGCGCTTTGAGCTGGGCATTGGCGCGGGCGGGTTCGTTGACCCGGTCCACGGTATGGGCGGCGGACGCAAGAGCGCGGGTGAACGCATCGAGGCGTTGTCCGAGGCGATCGACATCTTCCGTGGTGTTTGGGACGCGGAAACGCGGGGTGCGTTCCGCTTCAACGGCGAGCACTACCAGCTCCCCGGGATGAAGCACGGCCCGAAGCCCGCGCACGACATCTCGATCTGGCTGGGCGCGTACAAGCCGAAGATGCTCAAACTGACCGGCAGCAAGGCCGACGGGTGGCTGCCGACCTTGGAGTACCTGCGGGAAGGCGACATCGCCAGTGCCAACGCGATGATCGACGAAGCCGCGGCCGCCGCGGGCCGTGACCCGCGTCAGATCCGTCGGCTGCTCAACATCATGCAGGCGAGTTTCGACGACCACTCGGACACGTTCCTGCGCGGCAGGCCCGAGGACTGGGTCGACGAGCTGCTCCCCTTGGTCATGGAGCACGGGTTCAGCGCGTTCTTCATCGGCGGCGACAACCCCAGGACCATCCAGACCTTCGGCGAGGAGGTCGCGCCCGCGCTGCGTGCGGCCGTTGCCAAGGAACGCGGCACCGAACCCAACGAAACCGGGCCGAACAAGATGGACGCGATCCCGCGGGAGTTACAGGCGAAGTCGGTGCGCCCGGGTGACCCGGCTTACGAACAGGTCCGGCACTCGTACTCGCACAAAGGCTCGCCGGGACTGGTGATCCAGCCAGAGAACGTCGACGACGTCCGCGAGGCCTTGGCATACGCACGCAGGCAGCAAGTCCCCCTTGCTGTTCGCAGCGGCGGCCACGGCCTCAGTGGACGGTCCACGAACGACGGCGGGATCGTGATCGACCTCCGCCGGATGAACAAGGTCGAGGTTCTGGACCGGGCCGCGCGGCGGGTTCGCGTCGAACCCGGCGCCCGGTGGGGAAACGTCGCCCAAGCCCTGGCACCGCACGGGCTGGCCATCAGTTCGGGCGACTACGGCGATGTCGGCGTCGGTGGCCTGGCGACCACGGCTGGACTCGGATATCTCGCGCGCATCTACGGCCTGACGATCGACCACGTCCTCGCGGCCGAGATCGTCCTCGCCGACGGCACGTTCCAGCGCGTCGACCAGCACAACGACCCCGACTTGTTCTGGGCCGTGCGCGGCGCGGGCGGGAACTTCGGCATTGTCACGGCGTTCGAGATCGAGGCCACCGAACTGGCGAATGTGGTGCACGCCGTGCTGGTCGTGGACGCCACCGACACCGCTGATGTGGTGCAGCGGTGGGGAAAGCTCGTGGAGGACGCGCCGCGGGAGGTCACCAGCTTCCTGTCGTTGCTCCCCGCTCGCCGTGGCCAGCCGCCGGTGGCACAGGCCACGCTCATCTACGCGGGCGACGAGGTCGAGGCCGCTCAGCAGGCCTTGAGCCCGTTCCTGACAATGGGTCCGATCCTCGCCGAGGAGGCGCAGGTCGTGCCGTATGCCGCGGTTGTCTACCCGGCGGGTAACGCGCATCGCGGGCAAGGGCTGTCGGACTCGCACAGCGGACTGGTGGACCACATCACGCCGGAGGTCGCGGCCGCCGTCGAGAAGATGATCAAGTCGTCGGACGTGCTGGTCGTCCAGTTCAGGTCGGCTGGTGGCGCGGTCAACGACATGCCTTCGGACGCGACGGCGTACGCCCACCGCACCCAGAACTTCTCCCTGATCGCCGCGACCTCGCCCAGCCGCAAACAGCGGATGGATGAGCTGTGGGCGCAGGTGTATCCGCACCTGGATGGGATGTACCTGAGTTTCGAGACCGACACGAGTCCGGAGCGTTTGCTGGACGCGTTTCCCCATGAGACGTTGTGCCGGTTGCGTGAACTCAAGGCCAAGTACGACCCGGATGGCGTGTTCGACAGGAACTTCGACCTGACAGCGGCCGACGCGTTGTCCTTGTCAGAAAGCCGTAGGGTGTGACCATGGCCCAGCGCGTAGCCAGGAATCTGGGGTGGGCACTCGCCGTGGTGCTGCGCCGATGGCACGACGGCGTCGAGGACGTCCTGAACGACATCCCGCACGGGTCACGCGGTTACCACGTCCTGTCCACTGTGGTACACGAGGACCTGCCGACACAGGCCGCGCTCGCCGCCCACCTGTCCATCGACCGGACCGTGATGACATACCTGATCGACGCGTTGGAGGCGGCCGGGCTTGTCGAACGCAAGCCCGATCCCGCCGACCGCCGGGCCAGGCGGATTGTCGCCACCGACCACGGCCGCAAGGTGCTCGCCGCAGCCGAGCGGCGAGTCGGCGCTGTCGAACAAGCCATGCTCGCCGCGCTTGCCCCGGACGAACAGGCCGTGTTCCAGGAACTGACTCAACGAGCCGCGAGCCGTATCCACTACGAGGATCCGGACGCGGACCCGTGCACCGCCGTGCAGGAAGCGCTCGGCGAACGGCCCTAGACGCCCGCGCGGCGGAACACCTCGCCGATGTTCGCGGTGTCGTGACCGGTGCTGAGCAAGTGGTGCAAGAGGATCCGGGATTTCAGCTGGTCGAGGAAACCCGCCGGGATCAGGCCACGACTGAGCATGTCCGATTCGGAGCCGGGAAAGGCGTACGTCCGCTCCAGAGTCGAGCCCGCACCGGTACGAGAGGCCAGCACGACAGGCATCCGTTCGGCCAGCCCGCCGAGGATGTCGGCTACAGCGGCCGGAACGTGCCCGACGCCGAACGCCGCCACGACCAACCCGTCGACCCGGCCGGCGACCGCTTCGAGGACGGTTCCGTTGTCCCCCAACAGCATCGGGATCACGGCGACTTCGACAGGTTCCCGAGTTCGCACCGGAACCGTGACGCGGGTATTGGGCCGGTTGACGATCCGGGGCGTGCCTTCCACGACATAGCCCAGCGGCCCGCCGTTGGCCGACTGGAACGTGTACCCACTCGTGGTGTGTGTCTTGCGTACCCGCACTGCGGCGTGGATCTCGTCGGCGAACGCCACGACCACGCCGAGTTCACGAGCTGCTTCTGACGCTGCGGTTTGGATCGCGGCCAGCACGTTGGCTGGACCGTCGGCGCCCGCCAGCGTCGGATTACGCATCGCTCCCGTCACCACGACCGGTTCGTTCCGTTCGTGCATGAGATCCAGCAGATACGCGGTCTCCTCGATGGTGTCGGTGCCTTGCGTGATCACGACACCGTCCGCGCCTTCGCTCAGCTGCCGCTCGATGGCTGAGGCGAGGTCATAGATGTCCTCAAAGGACAATGAGGCGCCCGGCACCCGCCGGAAGTCAACCACATCAACGGTGATGCCCGTTTCGGCGAGGCCGGGAACTGCCGCTACGAGTTGCTCCGCGGACAGCGCGGGAACAACACCACCACCCGCGCCGGCGGTCATCGCGATGGTCCCGCCAAGCCCGAACACCACCACTCGACGCGTCATCGCTGAGCGTCCGCCAGTCGCGTCATGATCGCAGTGTAGACGCCGGGTGCCAGTGCGATCGTGAACGCCGAATTCATCGAGTGGTCCGATCCGTCGTGGTCGACGACCACGCCACCCGCCTCACGCACGATCAACGCACCGGCCATGGTGTCCCACGGGTGGTTGGACAGGTTGATCGTGGCGTCCAGCTTGCCGTGCGCGACCCAGGCCATGTCGATCGCGGCAGTGCCGATCATCCGGATACGCTGGGCGTTCGCACCCAGCTCGGCCAGCAACGCGAGCCGGATCCGGTTCTTCTCGGCCGCGCCGCCACCGGTCGCGAAATCCCCGATCGAGATCATCGCGTCGGACAGCTCCTGCACCGACGAGCATTCAATGGGCTCGCCGTTGACATACGCGCCATTGCCGGAGCTCGCTGTGTAACCGATGTCCATAAAGGGCAGATCGATGGCCGCGAGCACGGGCTTGCTGCCGTCGACCAAGGCTAGTGACACCGCGCACAGCGGGATGCCGCGGGCGAAGTTCGCGGTTCCGTCGATCGGGTCGAGTACCCAGTTGAGCTCGGTCGCCCCGGTCTGCCCGTGTTCCTCGCCGAGCAGCCCGATCTCCGGGGTCTGTGCGGCGAGGAAGTCCCGTACGGCCTCCTCGACCGCCAGGTCGACGTCGGTGACCATGTCCCGGTCGCCCTTGGCGGCCACGTGGGCAGGCGTCCGCTCTTGGATGATCCGCCTCGCCAACGACACGGCCTGCGTGGCGATCGGCATGAGCTCAGTGTTCACCTGCGTCAAAGTACAGACGAAGGAGCAAGCGGGGGTGGTGTCACCGGTCGCATGGCGACGTGGCCGACGTGATTGCGCCACGCGTGCCACCCGGATCGGCGCAGGACATCCACGGCCTCGGTGACGAAGCCTTCGTCGTCCAGTTGGGCGGCGAGGATGGAACTGCACCGGGAGCGTTCCTCCGCGGGCATTTCGGGGGGTGCGTGCCCGAGGTAGCCGTCCGCGCCGCGCGGGCACATGTTCAGGTTGGCCAGCAAGGCGTCAAGCCGGCCGTCGAACCGGCGGCGGAACGGCGTGTCTGTCCGAATTGTGCCGACCGCGTGCGCGTTCGCCAGGTTTTCGAAGTTGTCGTCGTGCAACGCGTACCACGGCGCGAGTTCGATCGGCCGGATGTTGTCGATGCTGAAGGCGAACTCCTTGGCCACCAGGTGGCCCTTTTCCTTGCGGTAGACCGTGTAGCGCGAGCTGACCGAGTCGATCCAGTTGCTGCCGCAGACGAACAGCCCGCCCGGCCGCAGCAGTTGCTCGGCCCACGCCAACGCCTTCTCCCGGAACGGGTGGTCGAAGTACATGAACACGTTCATGCACCTGATCACATCGGCCCCACCGTCCACTGTGAACTCGCCGATGCCGCCGCCGCGCAGTTCGAGGTTGCCGGTTTCGTAGTGGCGCATGGGATCGCGGATCAGCCTGCCATCATCGTCGGCGACCTCGTCACCGGACAGTTCCGGCTTGAGCCGCTCGAGGATCTGCTGGAAGCGCCGCTTGGTCGCGGTCTGATCGGGGTCGAAGTTGCCCGCCTGGTAGTAGCGCAGGCGCAGGTCGTCGTCGTAGCAGGCGTACGCGCCTTGCTTGTCGTACACGAGATACCGCCCGAACGACGGATCGACCCCGACAACGCGCCAGTCCTTCAGCCGCTTGGCGGTCTCGATGGTGGTGAACGGCGGGAATCCGCAGCCGATGTCGACGAACACGCCCTGGCCCTCGGGCCGGTGCCACGGGTTTCGAGCCACGTATTCGTCGAGGGCGCGGTGCCTGCCCGCCATCGTGACCGGAGGGACGGTGCCTGACCACGCGCTCGGCACCGTTCTTGGCGCACTGAAACCGATCAGCCACGCGGTGAAGACCGAGACGTCGGTCGGCGCCAGCCTGGCAGCGCGCATCAACCGGAAAGCCCGGTCGGCCAATGCCAGCGCGTCGGGCGACGCATCAGCCAGTTGACGCAATTCGTCGAGTACCCCAGTGGAGAGACGGCCATCGAAGTACACCGTGTTCCACCGGTCCACAATCTGGACCACACACCACATCTACCGCAAACACGACGTACCGCGCCAGGCCTTTGAAGTACGAGCGTTACGCTTATGTCCATGCAGGTGCGCGTCGATTTCAATCCGCATGACGCGGTCCCCGAGGTGCTGTGCCTGATCGTGCCCGCGCCGACGGGTGTGGTGTACGAGAACCGGTGTGGTGGCCGGGCGTGCCTGCAGAACTCACTTGAGGGTTACCTCGTCGTGGTCGGCAGGGCGACGCCCTTCGTCGACTTCTTCGCGAAGTTCGACGGGCGGCCACCGCAGCGGTGGAGCGCGGACGACCTGGACCACCTGCAGCGGCTGATCCGGGAGAAGGTGGTGTACTTCGTCGCCGAGATCGAGTTCGAGTCCCGGGTGCTGCTGAGCCTCGACTTCGACCGTCTCGACGACCTCACCGAGGCGTGGATCCCGGTTCGCGCGGGCGATCAGGCCGCTGTGCTGGTGTTCGCCAACTCTGCCTAGGCGACGCGGTGTCCGTGCTCGCACAACGCGGTCGTGCCCTGGCGCAGGGCTTGCAACGCGGCCTCGACGCGTCTGGCCAGTCTCGGCGCGAGGCGCTTGCGTGCTTCGGCGAGGTCGTAGAAGCCCGCCGAGAGGATCTCGCCGTCGACGAACTCCATGGCGTCCACTTCGGACTGCGTGAGGATGCCGCCGTCGAAGATGAACATCACCGCTTCCGGCCAGGCGTCCTGCGGGAATACGTAGTCGACGACCAGCAGCCTGCCCAGGTCGCGCTTCATGCCGAGTTCCTCGGTCAGCTCGCGGGTCGCCGTCGCCCACGGTGCCTCGTTCTCGTCGACCGAACCGCCCGGGATCTCCCACTCCGGCTTGTAGGAGGGCTCGACCAACAGGACACGGTCCTCGTCGTCGCAAAACAGCACTCCTGAGGCCATTCGCTTGCGGTTCAACCCTGCGACGAACTTCTCCACAGACCACGGCTCGGTTTCTGGCACGACCCGAACCCTAGCCAGGCCCTCATCGGATCGGACGGGTGACTTCGCTGTCACGCTCGACCCGCGGCAGCACCTGCGTGGCGTCCTCGTCGCCGTCACCCCCGCCGCCCTTGCGCTTCTTGCGGATCCGCATGATGACGAACAGCACCACGGCCACGGCGACCGCGCCGATGACGATCTTCTGGAAGACACCCGCGTACTGGTCGACCAGGTGCCAGTTCTCGCCGAGCTGGTAGCCGGCCACGACGAAAATGGTGTTCCACATCAGGCTGCCCGCGGCTGTCAGCACCAGAAATTTGGCGAAGTTCATTTTCTCGACACCGGCAGGCAACGAGATAAAACTTCGAAACAACGGAATCATCCGGCCGAAGAATACGGCTTTTGTGCCGTGTTTTGCGAACCACTTCTCGGTCTTGTCGAAATCACTCACCTTGACCAGCGGGATTTTACCGACAATCGTGCGGGTACGTTCCCGGCCGAGTAACACCCCGGCCAGGTAAACGATGATCGCGCCGACAACGGAGCCCAACGTGGTCCAGAACAGGGCGCCGGCCAGCGTGAACACGCCCTTGCTCGCGGAGAAGCCGGCCAGCGGCAGCACCAATTCACTGGGGATGGGCGGAAAAAGGTTGTCCAGCCCGACCACGAGCGCCGCACCGACACCACCAAGTGTGTCCATCAGCTCGACGGCCCATCCGGCCATACCACCGACTGGTTGCTGCGCGTTCTCGGCTAGCAGGTATGCAGACATCAATGCTCTCTTCCGGGAACCTTCTTACACCCACAAGCTTAGGAATGCGCGGACGCCACCATAAGGAAGTGTGCCTCCCACTTCGCGGCGTTAAACCCCACCACGCGTACTGCGGAAAACCACAATGCGGGCCCGTCGCCGTCGACGTGCCCCACGCAAGATCCCAAGACCAGGATACCGTGATCACGACCGACCCGGTCATACCGGATATTTCGCCCGAACTGCGCAGGTCGGACACGGTGGGCGGCCGTCGGCCCCCCGATCACCAGCGTACCGGCGGTCACCGACAGCCGGACGGCTCGCAAGATCCACTTCGTCGAGTCGTCCACAGTCAAGCGCGCGATCGATGTGCCAGCTGGGCTGGGGCGAGCCCGCCGAGGCTGGGGGTGCCGGTGTTCTCGAACCCGGAGTTCGGGTAGAGGAACAGCCGGCAGGTTCGGTGGCGGCATCGCATTGTCTGTTCGCAACGACACCGGCCCTTGGTTGACAGGTCGTCGGGTTCGTCCGCGGTGGCGATGTCCGGGACGAACCGAGTCTTACTGGGGAGCAAAGTCCCGGTTTTACCGAGGTCACCAGTGATCTGATCCAGTCGCTGCGGGATTTCGACCTCCCTGAAGGCAGTCCACCCCCAGGCAGAAAATCATTCGGTCGACAGAAAACCGGGCGGTAGCGTCGATCGCCGTGATCGTCGACACCTCGCCGGATCTGGTCCGGCGCCTGCTGCACGCGCAGTTCCCCGGTTGGGCCGATCGGTCTATCACGCCGGTGAAGTCCTTTGGCACCGTCAATGACCTTTACCGGCTCGGCTCCGACATGGTGGTACGGCTGCCCAGACGGGCGGACGCAGCCGGGGATGTCCAGCGTGAGCTGGAATGGTTGCCGCGGCTGACTCCGTTGCCCACGGCGATTCCCGTTCCGGTGTGCCAAGGCGAGCCGGGTGAGGGATATCCGTGGAACTGGTCGGTGTTGCGCTGGCTGGACGGGGAAAACCCGGTTGTCGGGGACTTTCCCTTGGTGGCCAGGGACCTGGCTGAGTTCGTGGTCGCGTTGCAGCGAATCGATCCCGCGTCCGGCCCGGCGTCGGACCGCGGCGGGCCGCTGGTGGACCGCGATCGCGAGACCCGCGAGGCGATAGACCAGGCGCGGGACATGATCGACGCCGAGGCGGCCACGGCGGCGTGGGAGGCGGCTCTGCAGGCACCGCAATGGTCCGCGCCGCCCGTATGGACGCATGCTGACCTCGGCCCGGGCAACATCCTGGTCGCGGACAACCGGTTGCGCGCCGTGATCGACTTCGGGGTGCTTGGTGTCGGTGATCCCGCCGTCGACCTCATCCCGGCGTGGAACCTGTTCACCGGCTCGGCGCGGGCGATCTTCCGGTCTACTGTGGACGTCGATGAGGCGACGTGGGAACGGGGTCGCGGCTGGGCATTGTCGATTTCGTTGATCCAGCTACCTTACTATCGGGACACGAACCCGGTGATCACTGCCAACTCGCTGCACGTGATCACCGAGGTACTGCGCAGCTGAGGCCGGGTGGCTCTCGAAATCGAGTCCCAACTGGACCACGCCGCGCCGCGGGCCGGCCTTAACGTGGGACGCATGCGTATTTTCCTGGCCGGTGCCGCTGGCGTGATCGGACGGCGAGCGACCAAGTTGCTGATCGCTCATGGACATCAGGTGATCGGATTGGCCAGACGGCCGTCCCCGTTGCTCGAGGAGCTCGGCGCGCAGGTCACCGTCGGGGATGTCTACGATCGCGCCGCACTGGCCGGGGCGGTCCGGGCGGCCAGGCCGGATGTCGTCATGCATCAGCTGACCGACCTGCGCGACGGTGATCGCGCGGCGAACGCGCGGATCCGCGAGCAAGGCACCATCAACCTCGTGGAAGCCGCGCTCGACGCGGGCGTGCAGCGCATCATCGCCCAGAGCATCTGCTGGGTCTACGAACCAGGGATCACGCCCGCGTCCGAGGACATCCAGCTCGACTTGGAATCCTCCGGCGCCCGTCTCGACACAGTGAGCGCGGTGGCCACGCTCGAAGCAAACGTGCAGGAAGCTGCCGAGTGGGTCATATTGCGCTACGGCATGTTGTATGGGCCTGACACCTGGTACACAGTTGACGGTCTGATGGCGCAACTAGCGCACCGTGGCGAACTTCCAGCAACGGCGGACGTGACTAGCTTCCTGCACATCGACGACGCGGCCACTGCGGCCGTAGCGTCGCTGGATTGGCCGACGGGAACCGTGAACATCTGCGACGACGAGCCTGCCTCCGGTTACGACTGGACACCTGCGTTCTGCAAGGCTGTCGGCGCCCCGAAACCGTCCATATCGGACACGCCACGGACGCCTTGGGCTCGGGGCGCCGACAACCACTACGCACGTGAGGAACTGGGCTGGACGCCCCAATGGCCTTCGTGGCGTACCGGCTTCGCCACCTGATCAACCAAGCCCCTCCGGCGGTTACTACACGCCCATGGCCCGCAGCTGGGTCAGGATCGCCTCGGCGGCCTGCGCGGCCGTCTGCACGGTCGTGTCGATACGGATCTCTGGCCGCTGCGGTGGTTCGTACGGCGAGTCGACACCGGTGAAGTCCTTCAGCTCGCCCTTGCGTGCTTTGCGGTAGAGGCCCTTGGGGTCGCGTGCCTCCGCGACGGCCAAAGGCGTGTCGACGAAGACTTCGCAGAACTCGCCCTCGGCGACAAGGCCACGCGCCAGCTCTCGTTCGGCCGAGAACGGCGAGATGAACGACACCAGCACAATCAGGCCGGCGTCAGCCATCAGCGCGGCGACTTCCGCGACACGGCGGACGTTCTCCTGCCGGTCGGAATCACCGAAGCCCAGGTCCCGGCTCAGGCCATGCCGGACGTTGTCACCGTCGAGCAGGTAGGTGTGTTTCCCTTCGGCGTTCAGCCGTTTTTCCAAGATGTCGGCGATGGTGGACTTGCCCGCACCGGACAGACCGGTGAACCAGACGACCATCGGGCGATGTCCCTTGATCTCGCCACGCGCGGTCTTGCCGACAGTCGTGTGCTGCCAATGGATATCGGTCGACACCGGCGTGCGCAACCCGGCAAGGCGCCCGCGTTCCAGCGGTGATGGCGGCCTGCGGTCCGACCTCGCCGTCAGGACGTCCGCCGCTTCTTCGTTCCGGCCGGCCTCGGCCAACGCGTGCACGAACGTGTCCTCGATGACCTCGCGTTGAGCGGCGCTGCCGCCGAGGCGATACACCAGTGGCCGCACACTGTTCAATTCGGACACAGCGGCATCCCACCTTTCGGCGACGACATGCGCGAGGCCACTGCACAACGGCGCGACGACCTGACGATACACCTCGGAGTCATGCCGGACGGCGAACCTGCGCAAGGCCTCGAGCCGCTCCCCGTCCTTCGCCGCGGCCAACGCGATAGCCGCGTGCATCGCGGCGAAGGATGTCTGCGGCTGGGTGAGCCAGTCCTGCGGCGAGGCATTCAGCACCGCCTCCGCACCGGCCTTGCCGTCCCAGCGCCGGGTCATCTCGCACCGCCACAGCAAGGACGCCGAGTCCACGAGTGCACGCGGCCCGCTCACCGCGGGCGGGGCGAGGTCACGGGCGTAACGTCGTCTGACCGCTTCGTCGTCGCCCAGCATCAGTTCGTGCAAAGCAGCGTGCCAGGTGAAGTGCACCTTGCCGTCGCTGGTGTCGCCCCAGTCACCGATCCAGCCGTTGAGCCACTCGAGCCCGGATTTGTGTTCCCCTGTCTCATAGAACACGTGTGTGCGGGCGTGCACCGCGTGCCCGGACGCGGGTTCGACCGCGAGCGCCCGCGCGGAGAGCGCCTCGGCCTCTGCCCATCGTTCCTGTTCCTGGCGGACGAAGGCGAGTTGGCCCAGATACCACCAGTCGTCGCCGTAATCCCCGGCCAGGCTCTCCACCAGCTCCCACGTTTCGCGGTCACTCGTGATCCCGCCGAACGAGATCGTCGGGACCGCGATGTTCACCGCGAACGCGTCCCGTGGGTATGCCTCGATGTGCCGCAGCAGAGCCCTGCCACCCGCCCTGAGGTCCGCGGCACGGGCCGCGACGGCCGCGATGAAGCTGCGTTCCCGGCTGTCGGCGTTCTTCGCACAGGTCCTGGCTTGCCGCAACCGGTCGCTGACGTCCACCGGGACGTCCCATTCCAGTCCCAGCAGGGCAATCGCCGCGTGTCCGAGTGCGAAGGCCGGATCGACGTCGGTGGCTGCCACGAGGTCGTCGAGCGCCTCGCATTGGCCTCGCAGCACCCGATCGACGCCATCGGTGAAGAGACCGGCGGCTTCTTTGCTTGTGCTGAGGGCCAGCCCGTAGCGGTCACGCGGCTTCGTGGCCGATCTGTCCACAATGGCCTTGGCGATCGCGGTCGCCTGCGCCCGGATCTCCGGGAACGCCGTGGACTCCCACACCATGCCGGTTCGCGCCGCGCCGATTGCCCAGATGCCTCTGGTCACTTTGCCGTCGGTGTTCGTGCGCAGGCCGAGCCCGTGCGGTCCCGGCTTCGCCAGCCCCTGCTGGAACAAGCGCTTGATCAGCGGGTCTCGGCCGAAGTCAAGGCACGGACCGGTGCAGTTGACCACCGAGGCGACCGAGAGCCTTTCTCCACCGGATAACGTGACTTCGTTTCCATTGGCAGCCACGACTTCACCTTTGTGGAGCTTGAGCCGTCCGGCGTCCTTGATGGCTTTCAGGTTGTCGGCCGCTTCCGGCGCCATCCGGTGCCGGTACACGCTCCAGTAACGGGCGTAGTGGCTCAGGAAGCGTTCCTGCTCGGCTTTCGGCAGACGTCCCCAGATTCGCGGCGCCTGCAGCCGCAGGGTGTCCACGGCCTGCCGCCAGCCGCGGCCGCGCGACGCCTGCTGCCAGATCTCGTCGATGTCCTGTCCGTTGATCTGCTCAGTCGAGGGTTTGCCTGCGGAGGTGTGCCGCCGGGGCAGAAGTCCCGTTCTCGAGACGACGTGGATCGTCCGATGTGGCCGGTCGAGTCGGAGCGCGATGTCGACCATGGTCAGCCCGGACCCGACGAGTAGCACGTCGCCGTCCTCGGTAACCTCCGCGCCCCAAGGGTTCTCGATGAAACCAGGCAGTCCCACCGGTGCCCAGTCGCAGTTCGGTGCCGGGAGCCCGATGGCCAGCACGGCCGCCTTGGCGTCGAGCACTTCCCCGGTCGCCAGTTCGACCGTAACTCCGTTTGTTTTCCGCGTGATCCCGGTGACTCGATCTCTCACATGGGTGATGTCCGCGGCCACCGCGTTGAGATACTGCCCGAAATGGCGGCGCGGTAAGAAATCACCGGAGCCGACCGGGCGCCCCAGTTCCTTGGTGGCCCAGCGAACGAAATGCTCCGGGTCGTCCGGATGAGCACTGAGCTTCCCAGCCGCGGTGTTGAGCAGGTGACGGGAATCGGTCGTGCTGTACGCCACCCCGTGCCCAGGCTTCTCGGCTGGGTCGACCATGACGACTTCGAGGTCCTGTTCACGGAGTCTGACCGCCGCGAGCACACCGGCCGCACCCGCCCCGACAACAACGACAGTATCCATGGTCGCCCCCCAGCTCTCATGTCACAACGTGCCGATCAAGCAGAGCACACCGACGACGAGGTGTAAAGGCCAGCAGAACGCCGTCGAACACACCTAGCCGAGGTGGTCGTTTTCGCCGCTCACCCAAGAGATATACCTCTGTGCCGAGCGTTTAACCGCGGCCTTGGCGTTCTCTACGCGTTGCGGCCCGGCCAACCAGTAGAGACGGTCGAAATCGTAGGGCTCCAGCCGGTCGGCGATCCGTTGGACCAGGCCAGCCGAGAGCGGGATCTTGTTGGGGTAACTGCGCATGAACGAGACCCAGCCCGTGGCCGCGGCCGGGACAATGGTGTCGCCCGCGAGCAGCGCGCCTGAATCGATGTGCGCGACGGCCGAGCCCGGGAAGTGGCCGCCCGCGGTGATGAGGGTGATGCCGGGAAGGATCTGCTCGGTGTCGTTCCATTCCCTGATCACGTCGTCCTCGCGCCGCACCCAGTGCCGGTCCGCGGCGTGGACGAGGACCGGCACCTTGCCGAAACGGTGGCTCCACGAGACTTGGGAGCCGAACATGTGCGGGTGGCTGGCGACGATCACCGCGATCCCGCCGAGTTGTTCGATCGTTTCGGCGGTGGCCGGGTCGAGGTGGTTCGGCGGGTCCCAGAGGAGGTTTCCCTGCGGGGTCTGGACCAGGTAGGACCATTGCCCGATGCCGAAGCCGGGATCCCGGTTGAGTTGGTGGATTCCGGGTTCTGGTTCGTGGTGCAGGACGGTGTGCGGCGTGGCGTTCAGGTCTTCCAGCGTCGTCCAGATCTGGCCGTCCTGCGGGACGTACTGCCTTTCGTCAAGGCAGATCTCGCAGGATGCCGGTGGTCGCGGGATGTCGGGATGTTCCACTGCGCACGTTCCACAGATCCAGATGGTCATGCGTGCAGTCTTCACCGTGAAGTTCGCTTGAGGTCAAGCTCAGGCCTTCAGCGAGCAACTGGTGGCGAGGTCGATCCCGGCCGGGCGTGGGAGCGTGGCCGACGGCGGAGGCTGGACTCCTCGAAGCCAGCCTTCCAGTGCCGTGAACGCTGTGGTGAAGCAGGGGGCGATGGGGCGCAACAGGTCTGGGTACGTGTCGTACAGGCCGTCGACGTGGTTGCCGCCCTCGATCCGGTAGTACCGCTGGAGATGTGCGCGTCCCTGCGTGGCGATCATCCTGTGGTACACGTCGGAATCGCGGCTGATCGGCAGCAGGGCATCCAGCGTTCCGTGCAAGGTGAGCAGAGGTTTGCCGATCCGGCCGGTCAGCGAGATCCGGGCGACGGCTCGATGGACTGACTTCGGCCGGGACGCGTAGTCGTAGGTGGCGTCGCTGCCTTCATAACCCGGGTCGAGTTCTGTGCGGTAGATCCGCTGGGTGAGGTCCCAGTAGACCTGTTTGTGGTACGGCCACAGGAATTCCGAGGCCGGGTCGAAGCCTGCCGCCACCATTTCCTCCCGGTCACCGCGGATCGCGGGCGGGAGGAACGTCAGCAGGTTGTCGCCTTCGGGGCGCCAGAGAGTTCCCTCCCAATCGACGCCGCCGTCGTAGAGCCACGGCACGTTCTCCAGTTGCCAGCGGACGAGGTAACCACCATTGGAGATGCCGGCTGCGATGGTCCGCGCCGGAAATCGTCCATAGTGGAGCTTCAGGGTCAGCTTCGCGGCCAGGGTCAGCTGGGTGACGCGGGTGTTCCACTCGGCCAGGGCATCGCCGGGGCCGCGGCCGTCGGTGAAGAAGTCCGCTCCGGTGTTTCCCTTGTCTGTCGCGGCGAAGGCGTATCCGGCCGCCAGGACTTGGTCGGCGACGGCCCGGTCGTTCGCGTATTGCCTGCGGACTCCCGGCGAACCGGACACCACCAGTCCTCCGTTCCACCGGCCGGGCAGCCTGAGGACGAACTGGGAGTCGTGGTTCCAGCCGTGTGCCGTGTTCGTCTTGGACGTGTCCGGGAAGTATCCGTCGACCTGGACGCCGGGGACCGCGCCCACCACGGGCAAGCCCACGGATGTCAGCCCGGCCCAGTCGGCTTGGACGGTATGGCCTGTGCGCAACGTTCCGGTTGTGGTCAGATCGTCCAAACAGGACTGCTCCACATGCTCTGCGCCGGGGACGATGACCGGAGCGCAGGTGCTCGCTTGTGCCGCGGCCGGCGTGACGAGGGACATCATCAGGGCGAGGACCAGAGTGAGGCGCATTGCCGGACCGTAGGTCACCGGCGCTCGCGGCGGTATCTGTTGGGGCCACACAAACTCCCGGCTGATTGTGGTGCCCGGCACCGTGGGAACATCCCGCCGGGCGGCCTACCTTCGAGTGACGACGGTCACAAGGAGGTGGTCGTGAAGATTTTCCTCACCGTGCTGCTGGCCCTGACATTCCTGGCAGCACCAGCCAATGCCGCGACGCTCAGGCCAGTCACCGGATTCGGCAGCAACCCTGGCGCGCTGCAAATGTACGAATACGTTCCCGATGGGCTTCCGGCCGGACGGCCGGTCGTCGTCGCACTCCACGGGTGTGCCCAGGACGCGACCTACGGGCAGAACGCGGGCTGGACCGGTCTTGCCGACTCCCTGCGGTTCACTCTCGTTGTGCCGCAACAAGTCACCGCCAACAACCTCAACAAGTGCTTCAACTGGTTCCAGGCCAACGACATCAGCCGTGGTTCCGGCGAGGCCGAATCGATCGCCCAGATGGCGCGTCGCGCTCTCGCCGACACCAATGGGGACGCGCGTCGTGTGTACGTCACGGGGCTGTCCGCCGGTGGTGCGATGACGTCCGTGATGCTCGCGACCTACCCGGATCTGTTCGCGGGTGGTGGCGTTGTCGCCGGCATTCCGTTTGGGTGTGCCACTGCCATGTTCGAGGCGTTCACCTGCATGAACCCCGGCAAGAACCTGACTGCGCAGCAGTGGGGTGACAAGGTGCGGGCGGCGAGCTCGTTCACGGCCGTACGGCCTGGTGTCAGCATCTGGCACGGCACCGCCGACTACACCGTGGCCGTCATGAACCAGCGTGAGAGCGCTGAGCAGTGGACGAACGTGGGCGCACCAGTGCAGACCCGGACTATCCAAGGGATGGGCCACGGACAGCCGGTCGCTCCAGGTTGTGGGCGCGCGGGGCCGTACATGCTGGACGTCGGTGTGTGCGCGGCCGCCGAGCTCGCCAAGTTCTGGGGCCTCTAGCCGGTCGCCGGTCTAGAAATCGACGAGCTCGACGGTCACGGTGGCGACGTCACCGACGTCGAGCTCTTCGGCTTTGCGCACGGCGCGCTTCACGGGCAGCACGAACACCCCGTCCTTGCTGGGAAAGATCGAGGTCGCCCACGAGGTGCCGCCGACCGTGACCCGTACCCTGACCGAACCGAACCCCCGTCTTGGACCGGCCGAGAGCTCCTTGATGTCCTCGGAGACGTCCTCGGGCAGACTCACGAACGTCCAGCTGTCGGTTCGCCGCGCGTCCCACTCCCACACCTCGGCGTCGAACGTGATGACCATGTCGCGAGCATGGCACAGTGCTCTGACAATTCTGGGGTCCGACAATCTAGCGCCGGTGCAGACGCCGGTATTCGCTCGGCGCGAGGCCCGTCTCCCGGCGGAACAGCACACGGAAGTTCGCTCCCGTCCCCATCCCGGACTGGTCGGCGATCCGGTCGACCGGCCAGTCCGAGGTCTCCAGCAACCGCCGCGCCAGCAGCACCCGCTGCAGGGTGAGCCAGCGCATCGGCGGCATCCCGGTCTCCTCACGGAACCTGCGGATGAACGTCCGGCGGGCCATCGCACTGCGCCGCGCCAATTCGTCGACGGTGATCGGCAAGCTCAGGTTTTCCATTGCCCAGTAGCGGGTCTCGGCCAGATCGGATCCCGGTGGGGTCAACGTGTCGACGTACTGGGGTTGCGGGCCCGGCCGGGCTGGTGCGGCCACGAACCTCCTGCCCGCGGCCAGTTCCGCGTCGGCACCGAAGTCCGAGCGGATCAGGTGCAGGCACAAGTCGATTCCCGCTCCCGCACCCGCGGACGTGAGCAGATTTCCGTCCTCCACAAAGAGAACGTTCTCGACCACCTTGGTCGACGGGTACAACTCCTGCAGCTGCGCGGTGTACTGCCAGTGTGCCGTCACCTGGCGTCCGGCGGTGATCCCGCTGGCCGCCAACGCGAACGTGCCGGTACAGATCCCAACCATGGTCGCGCCCCGATCGAACCCTCGAGCGATGGCGTCGAGGTACGCGTCCGGCGGCGGGACGTGTGGGTCGTCGAAGCCGGGGAGCACCACGATGTCGGCCTCGTCGACCGCGGTGACGTCGTGCGACGGGACGATCCGCACACCACCGGACGCAGCCGCCTCGCCGCACACAAGCAACCGGTATCCGGGCTGGTCACCCAGGATGTTGGCGGCGATGCTGTAGTCCAGGGCGATCACTCCCGGCATCGCCACGATCGCGATCGTCCGAGCCGTCATGCGGCCATAGTGGCACGATCCTTGCGCAGAACGGCATCGTCGCCGCTGTTCGAGCCGTCACAGCCCGCATAACGTCGTGACTCAACGCAACTGCCATCGAGGAGAGAGTCATGGCGAAGACCGAGAGTTTCGGGTTGCCGTGGGAAGAGGCCTACGGCTACGTGCAGGCGATCCAGCACGGCGACACCATCTACGTGTCCGGGCAGGTCGCCAACGACGGCCCGGAACTGATCGCGAAGGCACCGGTCGACGAGCACGGCAAGATCACAGACTTCGGCAACATGGCCGATCAGATGCGCCAGACCTACGTCAACGCCGCGAAGATCCTCGAGCGGTTCGGCGCGACGCTGGCCAACGTCGTCGAGGAAGTCGTGTACGTACTGGACGTGCCCACCGCGATGCAGGTCGCCGGGCCGGTCCGCAAAGAGGCGTACGGCCGGGAGGATCCGCAGGTCGCGAGCACGATCCTGGGCGTGACCGGGCTGGCGTTCCCCGAGCAGCTCGTCGAGATCAAGATGATCGCGCGACTCTAGAGCGTGAAGCGGATCCCGGCCAGCAGATCGTGAACCGGGTGGCGTCGTGGGCCTGGCCACCGGTCAACAGGACGACCGACAACGACGGGCCATACCCGGCACAGATCAGGTGGATCTTGGTGGTCGGCCCGCCGCGGGACCGGCCGATGGCATGATCATCCGGTTCGGTCTGCCCATCGCAGGCCGCCTTCGCTCCCCGTGCGCGGCCGAGCGGCACGATGGCACCGGCCGAGTGTTGGTGGACACGCACGAGCCTTGAACATGCCCGGTCCGTTCGCGGCGAACCCCAAGCGGGTCGTCCTGCTGATCGCGGCGGTCGCTGTGGTGACGGGCGCGGGCGGCTGGCTGGTCGGCACCCGCGTCCAATCCCCTGCCGACGCGGCCGCGTCGCACCAACCACCCCCGGCGTCGCTGGTGACCGTGCCGGTCGAGCGGCGTACGTTGAAAAGTACCGTGGTGGCGCAGGGAACCGTGGCCTACGGGACGCCGACCCCGTTGCAGCTCACCGGAACTGTCGGCGGTGTCGAGGGAACCCAGCTGATCACCAAGGCACCCGTCGCAGGCTCCACGATCAAACAGGGCGACGTCGCCTTGGAGGTCAGCGGCCGTCCGGTGTTCGTGCTGACGGGTGTCGTGCCGATGTACCGCAAGCTGGGCCTTGAAGCCAAGGGCGATGACGTCAAACAGCTACAGAAAGCGTTGCGTGGCTTGGGTTACAGCTCGCCGACGTCCGGAACTTTCGACGCGGCGACGGCGGCGGCGGTGAAACGCTTGTACACCAAGGCGGGTTACGACGTGCAACTGGAAGGCGACGACCCGGCGAAGGTGGTGGTGCCGTCCGGCGAGATCTTGTTCCTGCCCAAGCTCCCGCTGCGGATCGACACTGTGACCGCGTTGGCCGGAGCAGCCGCGACTGGGCAGATCGGTATGGTCACCGACTCGACGGTTGTCGTTCGGGCAACGTTGCCCACGGCCGACGCGCAATTGCTCCACGCGGGACTTCCCGCCGTGCTGCAATTGCCGAACGGCACGCAGACCCCGGGCAAGCTCGACGCCTTGGGTAAAGAAGCCGCGGTCCAGGCTCAACAGGCACCTTCGCCGAGCGGGTCCGCGAAGCCCGACTCCCCGGACGACAGCGGGCCCGCGGCGACCCCGTTGCGCTTCACGGCAACCGATCCGCAAGCGTTGGCGGCGTTCTCCGACCAGGCCGTGAAGGTCACGGTCGAGGTCGGGACGACTGGCGGTGACGTCCTCACGGTGCCGGTTTCAGCCGTGGTCACCAACGCGGACGGCCGTGCCCGCGTACGCGTGGAGCAGCCCGGCGGGACGCGGGACGTCTTCGTCAAGCTGGGCTTGACCGCGATGGGCGCGGTGCATGTGACACCCGAGGGTGGCGAGCTCAACGCGGGCGACCGGGTCGTGGTGGGGACTTCATGACCGTTCCGGTGATCGAACTGGACGGTGTCGAGCGGACCTTCCCGGCCGATCCCCCGGTCCGCGCGTTGCGGGACGTCCGCCTTCGAGTCGAGAAAGGCGAATACCTGTCCATCGTCGGGCCGTCCGGTTCCGGTAAGTCCACTTTGCTCACCACGCTCGGCTTGCTCGACCGGCCCGACACGGGTTCGTACCGGCTGGACGGGATCGAGACCACGGCGTTGGACGAAGGCCGCAGGGCGAAGCTGCGCGGCAGCCGGATCGGCTTCGTGTTCCAGGCCTTCCACTTGCTGCCGCACCGCAGCGTGGTGGACAACGTCGGGCTTGCAGAGCTCTACCAGAAGGCCGACCGGCGTGGCCGGACTGACCGTGCGGAGGCCGCGTTGGCACGGGTCGGTCTGTCGCATCGGACCAAGTTCCGGCCTGACCGGCTTTCCGGTGGTGAACGCCAGCGTGTCGCGATCGCGCGGGCGCTGCTCGGCGGGCCGTCCCTGCTGCTGTGCGACGAGCCGACCGGCAACCTCGACAACGTGAACACCTTAGCGGTCCTTGATTTGTTCGACGAACTGCGCTCTCAGGGTGTCACGCTCGTGGTGATCACGCACGACAACGATGTGAGCAAAAGAGCCGACCGCCGCGTCCGCATCGACGATGGCGTACTGACGTGAAGGCCCGTGACCTCGCAACGGAAGCACTCGCCGGAGTCACGGCCCGGCCGTTGCGATCGGCGTTGACTGTCCTCGGAACAGTTCTCGGCATCACCACACTGGTGATCACACTCGGTATCGCGGCGACCGCCGGGAACCAGATCGCCGGGCGGTTCGACGAGGTCACCGCGACCGAAGTGACCGTAGCCGTACCGTCCACAATAGACAAAATGGCTCCGCCGCACGTCGAGTGGACCGCACTGCCACAGTTGACGCGGCTCAATGGGGTCCGTGCCGCGACCGCGATCGCCAGGCCGAGCTCCGCGGCGAATTCCCGCGTGCGGGCCAACGATTTGCGTGACCCCACCACGGTGACTGACCGGACGTTGCCCGCTGTGGCCACCACGTCCGACCATCTCGAAACCCTCGACGCCCGTGTTTCGGCAGGGCGTTTCTTCGACGAAGGCCACATCCTGCGGCACGACCGGGTCGCGATCCTCGGTTCGGCGGCGGCACAACTGGTCGGGATCAACCGGGTCGACGACTCCCCCGCGGTGTTCGTCAACGACCAGGCGTTCACCGTGATCGGGATCCTCGGCACGATCGGCCGGGAAAGCGAGCAGGGCATGGCCTCCGCGGTGATCCTGCCGTACACCACGGCGAACGACCGGCTGAACACCGGCCCGCCGACCGAGGTGCTGATCCGCACTGAACTCGGCGCGGCCCAGCGCATCGCCCGGCAGGCACCACTCGCGTTGAGCCCCAACGACTACGCACAACTGCGGGTCCTGGCTCCGCCGGATCCGGCGACGCTGCGGGGCACCGTGCAGAGCGATGTCAACGCCCTGTTCCTGGTCCTCGGTCTGGTCTCACTCGTCGTCGGCGCGATCGGGATCGCGAACGTCACGCTGGTCACGGTGATGGAACGGACCGGCGAGATCGGCCTGCGCAGGGCGTTGGGCGCCGCGCGCAGGCACATCGCCGCCCAGTTCCTGGTGGAATCCAGCGCGATCGGGCTGCTCGGCGGCATCATCGGCGCCAGCGCGGGAACCATCACGGTTGTCGTCGTCTCACTGAGCCGTGACTGGACGCCCGTACTGGATCTCAGCCTTGCCGCAGGTGCACCGCTCGTCGGTGCGCTGGTCGGGTTGCTCGCCGGTGTGTATCCGGCGTTGCGTGCGGCGCGGATGGAACCGGTCGAAGCTCTGCGTTCCGGCACATAGAGCCGATCATCTGCGGCAGGATGGTGCGGTGCTGATGATCCTGTTGTCAGTCGCGGGGGCTTGCGCTTACGGTGTCGCGGATTTTCTCGGAGGTCTGGCCAGCCGGAAGGCGCATGTGCTGCGCGTGGTCGTGATCAGCGCGCCGGCCAGTCTGGCGATCGAACTGGTGCTGTGGCCGGTGCTCGGGGCGGCGTGGAACGCCGGGTCGCTCGGGTGGGGTGCGCTGTCCGGTGTCGCGTCGGCGTTCGCGTTCTCGTTGCTGTATCTGGCGTTGTCCATCGGGCCGATGAGCATCATGGCGCCGATCACCGCGATCGTCTCGGCCTTGCTGCCTGCGGTGGTCGGGCTCGTCGGCGGCGAACGGCTGTCGGTCGCCGGGTTGATCGGTATCCCGGTTGCCGTAGGCGCCATCGTGTTGGTGACGGTCAGCCGGACGTCGGCTGCGGTGTCGTTGAAGGCCATCATCGTCGCGGTCCTGGCCGGTGCGGCGATCGCGGTTCAGCTCATCACGCTGGACGCCGCCCCGCACGACAGCGGCGTCGCACCGCTGATCGTCGGCCGGACCGTGAGCAGCCTGCTGGTGTTTTCGGTCGTCTTGTTCGTTCGTACCAGTGACAAGGGCAAGGTTCCGGTCGTCGTGGCCGCTGCCGCCGGGTGCCTTGACTCGTTGGCGAACCTGTTGTTCCTGCTCGCGGCACGGGAAGGGATGCTCAGTATCAGTGCGGTGATCGTCGCGCTCTACCCGGCCGCCACCGTGGTCCTCGCCGCCGTGGTGCTCAAGGAGCGGATCAGGAGGAGCCAATGGCTGGGCCTCGCGGCCGCCGCCACTGGCGTCATCCTGCTTGCGTCGTCCTAGATCCAGCCAAGGCGCAGGAACACCGACTCGCCCGGTGCTTCGTCGACGCCGTCGTTGTCGACCACGCCGACCAGCCGCTTGAACGGGCCGAAGCCGACCACGGCCAGTCCTTCGGGCTTGTCGTGTGTCGCGGCGCCGTCGGCCGTGAGCGCGGGCATCAGGTCCCTGGCCATGGTCTTGGTCACCACCGGTTTCGCGCCGCCTGCCGGCACAGGTGTGACACCGCTGATGTCAACGCTGTAGACCTTCTTCACCTTGGCCGCGTCGCCGCGCTGGTTGTCGCGTTCCAGGATCAGCAACGTGTGGTTGTTCAGCGCTGTCACCTCGGACAGCCCGATCCACGCACCGGCAGCAGCGTCGAGCGGGTACGCGGCAAACGCCCACTCCCCTGTTGCCGGGGTGAACCGGGCCAGCGTGGCCTGACCGGGTTTGTCGGCCTTCCACTCCCGTTGCACGGCAAGCCAAACCTGTTCCTGTGCACCGCTGCCGATCACGGTCACGCCTTCGAACCCGTTGCTGGTCGCGGTTTGCGCGACGGCGTCGGGCAGCGGGATCTCCCGCACGACAGCACCCGTCGCGGCCACCTCCACCAGCAGGTTCGGCGACTGCTTGCCATCGCCTTCCACCGCGATCCAGTAACCGCCGCCGCGACGGGCGGCAATGCCTTCGCCGTCGTAGCCGATGGGCTTGCCGTCCTTGGTCAGCGTCAGCTCTTTGCGGACGCGCGCGGGCGCCGCCACCGCGTCGATGGTCAGCACACGTGTCGGGCTGTATGCCGCGTCAGTCACGGAAACCACGTCACGGAAGTTGCCGGGGATACCGGAAAGCCCGGACAGCGCACCGAATCCGATCCCGTCGGACACGATCGACGGCGTGCCCTGGTTGTGCGCCAACGACAACGCCAGCGGCGTGCGAGTCAGCCGATACGCGCTGAGCGAAGATCGGATGTTGTCCGCCGCGGAGTCCTCTTCCGCCGAGACCACGAGCGCGCCGGTTGCCGGGATCGGCAGCAGTCCTTCTGGCCCAACGCCAGTCGGCAGCGCCTGCACGAACTTGGGCTTACGCGCATTGCTGACGTCATAGACCGCGACGAGGTTCGCGCGTTCCATACCGACGAAAACGTATCGCTCACGGCCGAACGTGGCGACGGCCAAGCCTTCCGGCTCGACGCCCTTGTTGTCTGACCGGCCATCCGGGTACTGGCCCTGGCGGATGGCGATCTGGTCGAGTTCGTTGCCTGAGGAATACAAGACTTTGCCGGAGTCGGCGTCGAAGACCGTCCACGTACGCGAGCCGCCGAGATAGTCGCCCTCGTCCGCAGTACCGAGCGCGCGATCGTCCAACCACGCAACGGCATCCGGCTCGCGAGCGGCGGTGACGGTCTCGGTCGGTGAGATCTTGCCGTCGTCCTCGGTGTCGACGCCCTTGACCGTGGCCGCGCCTGCCGAGAAGTGCCTGACGAGGTTGCCGGAGCGCAGGTCCACGATCGCGATGTGGTTGTTCTCCTGCAGCGTCACGGCCACCTGGTTACGGCCGTTGATGCTGACGTACTCCGGTTCGGGGTCGGTCGGCGCGACCTGCGCGATCCCGGTCAGCTCCACCTTGCGCAGCTGCCACGCCGCCGGTGCGCCGACAAGGTCGACGATGGTCAGAAAACCGGCCGGGAGCTGCGGGATCTCCCCATCGTTGACGTCCTCGTCGCGCTCGTTCTCCACCGCGATCGCCGCGTACCGGCCGTCGGCGGAGATGTCGATCGAGTCCGGCTGGCCACCCAGCTCGTGCGTGGCCACGACCGAACGCTTGCTCAAGTCGACGATCACGAGCACACCGGAAGGGCCGGTGTGCGACTTCGAGGTGTTGACGGCGACCAGGGCAAGCCCGCCGACGATGTCGACCGACGTCGGCTCGCCCGGCATGGCCAGCACGCCGTCCGGGGTGAGCTTGGATCCGGCCTTGGCGAACCCGATCCGGCGCGCGGGCGAGTCGGTGTAGACGACCAGCTTGCCGTCCGCCGTGGCGGCGGCGATCTCAGCGGCCGTGTGCTCAGCGGCGGAGCTGTTGCCGAACACCGGCATCGTGTCGGATCGCTGGAACCGCTCGGGCATGGTCGCCGCCGCGGGCGATGCCGACATGATCAACCCACAGGCGATCAGACCTGCGCATAACCGGACCACTGGCCCTCCTTTTGAGCTGGGAGGCGCATTGTGGCCGAAGCAGGCGTCCCCCGGATGAACACGCGCTGATCATCCGGGGGCGTGCCGGGTCAGCCGAGTCCGATTTGCTGGAAGAAGGTCTGGTTGTCCCAGAACAGGAACTCCTCGTCCATCGTGCCGCGCTTGTTCCACAGGCCGATGGTGGCCATGTTGATCGCGTACTTCTTGCCGGTCGGCTGGATGAAACCGCCCTTGCCGTCGGGCATCGGCTGGGTGAAGGTGCCCTGCATGACGCCGGCGACAGCGGTCAGCCCGCCCTGGGCGACACGCAGGTAGTGCGAGTGGATCCGGGTGTCCGGCGCCCAGACGAACAGCGCTTTCAGGTCCTGGATGTGCCGGTCGATGCCGTCGGTGTAGTGGCCGTCTGGCCAGTGCACGCGGATGTGGCGCGCGTGGCTCTCGCCGAGCCGTGCCCACTTCTCGTGGGTGAAGACGTCGAAGTCGAGCTCGTCGAACGTCTCGAGGTTGCGGCGCTCCTCGCGGGTGAGGTCCTTCGCGAACGGCGGGTTGGGCACGGGCGTGGTGGCCGGGTCAGGCATCGGGACCCACGGGTTGTATCCGGCTGGCGCGGCCTCGGCAGCGTGTGCGCCGCCGGTGACGGCGGCTAATGCGAGCGCGCCGAACGCGGCGGCGCCCCCGTTGGTGATGAGTGAACGACGGTCGAGCATCGGTGGTCCTCTCTCTCGGTATCCAAAGGATTGCAGTAACTATTAGAAACCGCAATGCCTCAGATACCGATGTGAGTTAGGTACCATTGAGGCATGTCCGGGGAAGAAACCATCGAGTACGACGTGTTCGGGCGCGCGTGCCCGTCCCGGCCGACGCTGGACCACATCACCAACCGATGGGGCCTGCTGGCGCTCGGCGCGCTGGCCGACGGCCCGATGCGCTTCAACGCACTGGCCAGGCGGGTCGAGGGCGTCAGCCAGAAGATGCTGGCCCAGGCGTTGCAGGCGCTGGAGCGCGACGGGTTCGTCCGCCGCGACGTGCAGACCACCAACCGCCTGCATGTCGAGTACAGCCTCACTGACCTCGGCCGCGAGATGGCCGACAAGGTGCTTGAGCTGATCGGCCTGCTGCAGGACCGCATGCCCCAGGTGCTGGCAGCTCAGGAGTCGTTCAATGCCCGGGACTGACCGTACGGTCGCGCGCGCTGCCAGAAGTCCCGGAACCGCTCCATCTGCCTGCTGACGTCGTCTGGCCGGAACACCAGCCGGGTACACAAGATCACCGGATCGGCGCCCGCGAACCGAGGGCCGGAGACGACCTCGTAGCTCACCACGTCGTCGAACACGGCGAAGTCGGCCAGCGGCATGTCGGTCGCGTTCAGCACACGGACCTCGATACCCACCGAGGCCTGCGACTCGTACACCATCCGCAAGCTCCGGTCGTCAACGTGTTCGGGGCCATGGACCACGAACAGCCGCCGGATTCGCACGCCTCGCTGGATCGCCACCTGCTGGGCCGCCAGGTAGTCCAGACCGAGGGGCTGCGCCCAGAAACCGGGCTTGTCGGCGTCCACTGTGCACAGACTGATCGCGTTGATCGAACTGGTCGCGTTACATGTCAGCCCGAGCAGCCACTCCCGGTCCTCGCCGTCGTAGGTGAGTTCCTGGTGCTCGACCGAGTGCAGGAACTCCGTCATCCGGTTCATCTCGGTCTCGACGAACTTCACCAGCAGCGGGGACGCACCGGGCTCGATCGCCGCCGCTTGCCCGACCAAGCGCCCGATGGCGTTGTTCTTCGACTCGGCCGCTTCAAGCCGCGCCAGCAACTGGGTCGCCGCGCTGACCTTGGCGAACCCCTGACGGACCGCGCGCTGCAGGGTGGCCGTCTGGCCGTGCTGGCCGTCCTCGACCGCGGCCAGCCGTCGCTCGAAGCCGATCAGGAACTGGACCATCAGGCTGACCGCACCGACACCAGCCGCCACGATGAGCTGGGCGGCAAGTGAATCGAGGACCAGCGTGGCCAGCAAGTAGGCGCATCCGCCGACGACCGACGTGATGATGACCTTGCGCAGCACGGAAACCCGTTACCCGGAACGCAGGGCCGCGATCATCAGCAGCCGGTCGTGGCCGGGGCCGAGGTAGTCCTTGACCAAGCGATCCACCGCGAAGCCGAGGTCCTGGTACAACGCGATCGCCGGGCGGTTGCCGGGCTCGACGGTCAGATGCACCTCCCGCACCCCGACTCCTTCGAGCAACCGCATCGAGTTGACGGTCAGCGAACGCCCGTAACCACGTCCCCAGAACTCCTGCCTGACGCCCAATCCGAGCAACCAACCGCGACTGCGGTCGAAGACAGGCACGCCCAAGGAATAGCCGCGCAGGCCATCCGGGTGCTCGGCCACCAGCCACCACCCCCGGTAGAGGTCAAACCACTGGCGCAGCACGAAAGGCGGATACGCGAGCTCGCCGAATATCTCCGTGTCCAACTCGCCGAGGTCGGCCAGATCGGCCTCGCCCGCGGCCCGGATCATCACGTCCTGGTCGACGATCTTGGCGACGGGCATCATCCCTGCCTCCGCAACACCCGGCCAGCCAGCCGATCGTCCACAATAGACAATGGAGTGGCCCAGTCCCAGAAGTGCCGGAAGCGGTCCCGGCGTTTCTTGATCTCCTCCTCCCGCAGAACCAGCCGGGTGCACAGGATCGACGGAGCCGAGCCCTCCGCGGTGACGACGTCGTAGCTCAGCTCGTCGTCGAACAGGATGAAGTCGTGCAGTATCGAATTGCTCGTCGGCGTGCTCGGCACGTTCGTGATGTCCAGCACCCGCACTTCGATCCCCAGTGACGCCTGGGTGCGGCACACCGAAAGCAGTCCGTGGTCGTCGATGCTCTCCGCACTGTGCACGACGAAGATCCGGCGGACCCGGATCCCCTTGCAGACCGCGTCCTGTTGCGCGGCAAGGTAATACCGGCCGAGGTTCGATCCCCAGAAGCCGTTCTCGAACTCCGTGCGGCCCGCGTCCGCGGTGGACGTGCTGATCGCGTCGATCGACTTGGTGACGTTGCGGGTCAGCCCGAGCAGCCACTCCCGGTCCTCACCGTTGTACGTGGCCTCTTTCTCGCCGAAGGCGTGCAGGACGTACGTCACCCGGTCCATCTCGGTGTCGATGAACCCCCGCTGCAGGTTCGACGAGACGTGCTCCATCTCCGCGGCCTGCGCGACCAGCCGCCCCAAGGCCTCGGTGCGCATCCCGGCCGCTTCCAGCTGGGCGCACAGCTGTGTCGCCGCACTGACTTTGGCGAAGCCCTCGTCGAGTGCCCTGCGGATGTCCTCGGTCTGCTCGCTCTGACTGTCCTCCACCGAGCCGAGCCGCCGTTCGAAGTCCATCAGGAATTGCACGACGAGGGTGACCGCGCCGACGCTGACCGCGCCGATCAGCTGCGCGGTCAGCGAGTCGAACAGGAAGTTGGTCAGCGGGAAGGTGATGCCACCGATCACCGATGTGACCGTGATCTTGCGGAGTACCGAGGTGCGGACGTCATTTTTTCCCACCAACGCCTCCCGACTGTTGGGGTTCGCCTCGGCGAACCGGGTCCGCGTCGTGCATGGCGAGCACTGAGCGCATAGTGAGCAGGTCGCGGATCCGGCTGACCGTGGCGTCACGCTGCAGGCTGAACCCGGTCCGCCGGTCCAGCGCCTGCCACAACGGCCGCATCGAGTCCGGTACGTGGAAGGCAGGCATCCACACGTGCATCACGTGGTCGACCGCTGGACGCAGGCGTTTTATCACCTCGCCATCGCCGCCGGAGCCAAGACCACTCCGTTCCACGATCCGCAGCAACGTGGTGAGCACCCAATCGTGCAATGCGACATCTTCACAAAAACGAACGGCCGATGGCAGATCTTTTTCCGAAAGTGACACGAAAATCGACCTGAGCGTGTCACTTTCCACCGTGAACGTGACATGCCCATCGGCCGCGTCGTCAACCGCGAGCGCAGCCCAGCGCATAACCGTGCGCGCGGAATGGAAGGGAAAAGCATGATCCATGCCCGGATGCACCTGCACCCGGCTGATGATCGAATCACCGACCGCGCCGAGATCAAGTGTCTGCGCACTGGGCGACTTCGTCAGAAATCCCTCGGCGACATCCGCGGCACTTGCTCGTCCGATCATTTCAACAACACCGGGTTTGCTCAGATAGTGCGCCCAGGCGAGCCGGTGGCCGAACTTCGCGCGCTGAATTCTGGCCGTGACCGAACCCTGCAGCACGCGGCCCGCGCTGATCAGCGCACGCCCGCTGACTGTGCCGATACCTCGCGCCCTGGTGCCGGATTCGGTTGGCAACGAACAATCGACACCCCTGATCACATCGGAGGAAACGGCGTGCGCGATGGGCCGCTCGGCCAACCGCACCGGTTCCCCCGGTATCAGCCGCAGCAGCTCACCGACGACATTCTTGCGCACACTCGAAGAGCTACGCAGCAGGCACGTGCGTATTTCCCCCAATATGAGCATCTGCACCCTCCAAACGGTCCAGGGGTTGCATCACTCGTTGAAGAAGACATAACCCGCTCTGTCGATCAATTCCCTCGGAATACGCATCCCCTCGGCTTCGGCCCGGCCGAATATATGATCGAGCAGCCGCGGATTGATCGACACTTGGGAGAGAATGATCCGCACCGCGTTCTCCACCTGGAGGAACCGGGAAGGCAGCACCGAGAATGTCCGGTATGCGGCGAATGGCTTGGCATCCGGATTCAGCTGGGTGACCGCGGGCAATTCATCCCATGTCGCCGGGAAGTCGGCGAGCCAGAGCGCGGGCCGCACGACGCTGCGGCCGTGGTCGCGAATCAGACCGAGCCGCAGCAACTGCCAGACGGCCGCGAGGAACGCACAGGACCACTTGCGTTCGCCGTCCTTGCGCTCGCCCCACAGCTCGACGTCGACGAACACCGAATGGTTGCGGGCGCCGATCTCCACCGGCGGCTCCCACGCCGAGCGACGCATCGCCTCGCTGTCGGCCGGTGAGCGCTGGCCATTGCTCAGCCAGCCCACTTCGGTGACTGGCGGCCGGGAACCGTTGGTGCCCACGGGAGGGACCGGAGTCAGCCGTGCTTCGACAAGTTCGGCCAACGGCACGCCGTCGGACACCGCGCACGCCGATTCCCTTGCCAGATAGTCGATGCGCAGCCCGCACTCAGACGCGACACCAAGCAACATCGGCACGACTTCCGCGGGCGTCGAGTACCGCCTGAAGTAGTCGTCGATCAGGAAACACGTACTGACCCGTGGCTTCGCGGCGTCGGTACGGCTGGCCACGTCCACCCACGGCACCACACGGCTCAGCAACGAGTGCAAGCGGTCTTCGCCTGCCGCGAAGTCCTCCATGTAGAGGTGGCCGAGTTCGACAGACATGTGCGACAACGGTTCCGATTCCAACCGCGACTCGGCCGCCGTCTCCCGGAACGTCGCGTCGATCTGGCTCACAGACCCTCCCACGCGCGGTCCTCGGTCAGCTTGCGCGCGAGGTCCTCGAACGCGGCAAGGGTCTCCTCGTTGGCGATCTTCTTGAACACGTCGTCCTTGGAGATCAGCTGTTCCCGCCACTGCAGCACCGGATCGAGCGGGGTGTGGCCGAGCAGTGTGCTGCTGCCGAGGGACTTGCGCGCGGCCTCGGCCCGCAGTCCCTGGTCGCAGGTCTCCAGCCAGGCGATCTGGGGATCACGCAGGTTCAGGTTCGGCGAGTCCAGATCCAGTGTCGCGGTGCGGACGAACCTGACGGCATCCCGCAGATCGTCTTCCTTGTGCCCGTAGGCAACGCCGGTCCGCAGAATGCCGTGATCGCCGAACACCAAGCCGTGCGCGGCGATGATGTGCTGACGGGTCCAGCGGTGGAAGACCATCCACCGGGCTGTCGTCTTGCGCAGCCCGGCCTGTGCCGTGGCCTCCAGCGCCATGTCGATCGCGTGCGACCGGCCCGCGCTCAGGTCGATCAGGCTGATCTCGAACTCTTCCTCCAGCCGGACGAACAGTTCGGTGCAGCGCCGCACGGCTTCCGGCGACGCCGCGAACTCCCCGCCGCTCTTGTCGCCCGGGTACAACACGAACTTGCCGGGCGACGCGAAGTCGTCGACGAGGTTCTGCCTGTCCGTTGTGGACCAGATGTCCACCCGGTCCGGCTCGGTGATCCGGCCCTGCAGATAGGAATGCAGGCCACCGTCCGAAGTGCCCCGTTCGACGTCGGTCACCTGGAAGACCGCGCCAGCGGTCGGGCTGCCGAAGTCGAAGTCCACATAGCACACATCGCTGCCCTGCAGAGCGCGCTGGTACGCCATGTTGCAGCTGGTCACCGAACGACCGGTGCCGCCCTTGTCGGACGTGGCGAACACGAGCATCGTCACACGCTCCTGATCGCGTCCTGGCGGGCCACAGCCCGCTGGTCGAGGTCTCCCAACGCTTCGTAGATCAACGCGGCCGCCGTGCCAGGACGTTCCTGCAGCAGCTGGCGGGCACGGGCGAGCTTGCCCTGGATGCGTTGCATCGCCGCCTGCATCGCGGAGTTCTCGTGCTGGGACGCGGCGAGCTGTTCCTGGCTGAACAACTGGTCGGCCTCGCCGAGCAGGTCCGTCGCGATCTCCACCAGTCTCGGGCTGCGGATCGGCGATTCACTGACCGTACTCGCCGCCAGCACGAGGCATTCGATCACGCGCTCGGTGAGGTACCAGGAAGGCAGTTGCTTGTCGACGACCACACCGGGGAACACCTGACCGGGGTCGTCCCACAGGCCCTGCGCCGGCCCGTCGGTCAACCGCCGCTTCCACACGTGTCCAAGCGCTTCCTCGGCCACGTCCAGCAGCCTGTCCCGCGCGCCGCGGTTACGCGACAGCCCCGCGGCACGCACAGCGCGTTTCAACAGCAGCACGGCGAAGTCCGACACCACCCATTTCGCCTCGGGCCCGAACTTCTCCGCACCGGACAGCTTCAACGAGACGCCTGGGGCGTGCAGGCCGATGGCCGCGTCGCCTTTGATCACCCGGCGGTTGACCCGGCCGCGGATGGCGAGTTCCTCGAGCACCTTGACCGTTCTGGTCAGGTCGTCGTCGGTGGCCCTGCGCCGCAGCAGGTCCAGCAGTACCACGGCGGTGACCAGAAGACTGAAGTAGTCGGACTCCTCCTCGTCGGTGGTACGCCAGGGAATGTCCTCCAACGGCCACTTCCCCCCGCCGAACCGCGCGACCGCCGACCAGTACTCGAGCGTGAGGTCCCACCGCAGCTGTAGCGCCTGCGCGAGCCGTTGCTGCTCTTCGTTCAGCAGACCGAGAACACGTGTCCGGTCGGAGAACAGGTCGCTGATGCCGTCGAGCGCGACCACCGTGAAGTACAGGTAGGGCGCGCCCAGTGCCACGCCGTCGGGCTGGTCGCCGACCGGTTCAGTGGTGTCGATGACCGGCGCGTCCCGCACGATGCCCCACGAGAACCCGCATTCGAAGAGCATGTTCGGGTTGTCGAGCGCGTCGTCCTGGCTCAGGCCGAGTTTGGCCTCACGGAAGCTGGCCCGGACACCTTCGAGTCGCTCCTGGATCCGTTCCAGCACCAGCCGGGCCGGTTCGCCCTGCTGGTTGAGCGTGCCGCACAACGCCCGTCCCGGGCTTGAGTCCGGCTCGAAGACGTAGACGCTGAAACACCGCAGCAGGCCGACCATGGCCGCGGACAGCCGCTTGCTGGTCGCGGCCTCAAGGGTCTCGATCTTGTCCTTCATCGCCTGCCGGCGGACCGACCGGCTGAACACCTTGAGGAAACCGAGCGTGGCCAGCGAAAGGGTGATCGCCGTGGCGAACGAGTCGACCACGCCGAGCGACAGCTGCTTGTCGGTCAGCTCACCCTCGGGGTCAGCACTCAGGAAGTAGCGGCCACCGCCGAAGGTGGGCGTGCCGTCCTCGGCCGTGTAGGTGGTCATGTACTCGCTGATCACGTCGATCAGCAGCTTGGGGACCTCCACCCCGTCGCCGAGTTTGCGCAACGACTCCAGCACGTCGGTGGCGGTCGAGTCGGGCTCGTCCAGCCGCAGGTTGCTGACCACCGCCGCCGGATACATCAAACACAACAGTTGTTCCGCGTCCGAGATGGAATTGCGCTGCTGGCGCCCACCCCAGTTCCATGTGCCGCCCCTGCGCGAATACTGCGCTACGGATCTCCATACGTCCAAGATCTGTTGACGGGGCTGCAGTCTCATGCCGGTGTCCTAGTCCCCTCGTCCAAACCGCCGTTCACCCTGCCCAGCGCGATCAGCATGCCGGAGTAGCCGTTGCGAACCGGATTGGTCCCCCGGCCGATGTGTTTGATCCGCACATCGCGCACCCGATCGCGAAGGCAGTCGCTCACCTTCGCCCTGTCGACATCGGTGGCCGGAAATTGGTGATCACCGACTTCATAACCGGACGAGTGTTCCATGAACGCGATCGCGAACGGCGCACCCGGCGCGAGCGCGTCCAGGAAATGATCCATTCCTGACCGAAACTCCGCTTGCTCGGCGGTGATCGATTCGGCCACAAAGAACATTGTGCCTACATCATATGGAGTATCCGGGGCCAGCTCGTATACGCTGCCCGGTACCGGATCCATCAGTTTGGCCAATTGGATGGCCGGATTGGCGACCTGCCAATAGGCGGGCCGCTCGACCAGCACGTCCCAGAACTTGTGCCACGAGTCGGCCCACGACGGACAGTCGTTGCTCTTCTGCTTCTCCAGCCACCTGATGTTGTTCATCGAGCGCTCGTACAAGGTCAGCTCCGCGCAAAACGGGAGCATTGTCAGCGCTGGGTAGAGATTGGAGCCCGTTCCGACGTCGATTCCCCGCAACCCGTGGTCAGGCACGCCGTTACCGAAGACCGCCGAGAAATGATCTCGTACCTGCTCGATGATGTACCGATCATCTTCTCTCAGGTCACGGTAGTTATGGTTGTAATAAGCTTCGGGATCGAAGTCGTCCCACTCGCAGTCGGCATTACGCTTGACGCCCGTCGGGCCCATTCCGAACATGCTACCCTACCCGCCACACTGAGGGATGATCGATTTATCGGTAAGATGACACCTGTCATATACAGAATGCATGGGACACCCGATCGGGAAACCCCTAGTTCACTCGTACGTGGTGGGCTAAACCCAACCGCCAGTCCAGTAATTCACCGGCGGGCGAATCACACAGACACCGTGCGCGGTCCATGACATTGGCATCCAGCTGAACTCGGGATACGTGCGAGGGCGATCACAGTACCGCCTAAAGGATCAGCGCGCGCAGCGGCCCGGGCAAGTCAGGATCCGCCCCGCTCAACGCCTGCTCGCGGCGCCGCACAGTAGGATCTTCTCCTGAGTGCGAGCGAGGGCGGAACGGTGCCTGAAGGTGACGTGGATGCGGCTTTGGCCGCGGCCGAGCGGGAGTTAGCTGACGGCGTTGAGGTCCCGGTGGGGACGAACGGCACCAACGTCGCACTGGTCGGCGCGGGCATCGTGAACCTGATGACGGCACTGACACTGGTTCGCGCCGGATACCGCGTCGAAGTGTTCGAGCGGGCGCCGGATCCCCGCGGCGATGCCGATTGGACGGCCTACGGATGCACCAGGGGTGGCGGCGACGGCCGCATGTTCACCCTCACCGAGGCTGACAGCTACAACAGCCGGTCGTGGCCCACCAACGACCTGCTCACCCGGTCGGTCACCGACCACGGCTGGCTGGTGGCCAAGCCGGGTGGTCTGTCCACACAGGAATTGGCATGGGCCGCCGACTTCCACCGGATGCCCGGCTGGCTCGCGGCGAGCTACACGCAGGACATCTTCGACGCCAACCGGGCCGCCGGGGTGGGCTGGGACCGGCTGATGGCCTCGGATCCCGGTTTGTTCGACGGATATCGCGACGGCATTCTGCGGCTCTACACCGATGACGACTACTACCGCTGGCACGTCGACCGCAACGAACGAATCGGCGCGACTCGGCGAGTCCTGACTCCTGACCAAGTGCGGGCCGGCTATCCGTCGCTGGCGGACGCCCCGGTGGCAGGGGGTATCGAGGTCGTCGGGTTCACCGTGAACATCCACCAGTTCCTGGCCCGCTTGGTCGACCTGCTGGCCGCGCAAGGCGTCACGTTCCACTGGGACACCACGATCACCGGCATCAACTGGGCCCAACCCGGTGTCCCTGACGGTGTTTTGCGCGACGGCGAAGTGCTCAGGGCCGACCACTACGTGCTCTCCCCCGGTGCGTACGGCGAAGAGTTGTTGCGTGGCACGGCTTCGCACGGCCAGATCATGGGCATGCTCGGCGTCTGGCTGACCGTGCCCAACGTCGAGCCGCGGCTGGACCACTCGGTGAAGATCGCCCGCAAGGGCCACCGGGCCGAGGAGACCAACGTGACGCTCGGGACCGGCCCTGACGGCGAGCCGATCCTGATCTGCGGCGCGGGATACGGCTGGACCGGGACGGATCCGGCCAACATCGACTCGACCGAGCTGGAGATGCTGTTCGAGGCGTTGGCCGACACCATCCGCCGGTTCTTCCCGAAGGCCTACGCCGCGGCGCTCGAGACGGGCATGCTCGCGGCCAGCCGCCGGATCTGTGTCCGGCCGTGGACCGCGTCCTGCCTCGGTGTTTTCGAGACGATGGTGACCGCGGGCGGCGGCACGCTGGTGGTCACCGGCGGGCACAACACCGGCGGGTTCACCCAATCGCCTGACGTCGCGGACGCGGTGCTCGCCGCGTTCACCGGCCGGCGGCACCCGATGCACACGCGTTTCCACCCGCGACGCCTCGCGCGTGCTTACTCCGGTGACGGTGTCAGCTTGAGGATCACGTCCTGATGCGTGTGGCCGTACTTGCGGTTGAAGTGGTCCAGCGCCATCGCCAGGTCGGCTGAGCTCTGGTCGAGCGGGGTCAGCAGGAACGACTTGGAGCGGTGCACCTCGCCTTTGGCGTTGTCGTTGACGATCCGCACCGGCAAGCCGTCGATCCCGTTGCGCAGGTTGTGCTCGACGATGGCACGGCCACTGACGTAGAACTGGTCGTCGATTTCCACGAACCGCGCTTCGTACCGCTCGTTCTTGTCGTCAAGGGTGAGCGTCCAGAACTGGTCAAGCCACCGGGTGCTGCGGGCCTCCCACAGCTCGTCGAACTTCGTCCCGACGAACTGGCCGAGCTGCGCCTGCGGGCTGGTCTGGTACTGCGCGGCGTTCCACGAGGTCATGTTCACCGGGTAGAACGAGACGATCACGTGATCGTCCACCCGGTACATCTGCACCGGCGGCAGCGCCGAATAGATCCGCACGTCGAGATAGCGGCGCATCCGTTCGGGCAGGTCGCGTTTGAACTCGTTGAGCACGCGCAGGTTGTCCAGGATGTTGTCGACGACGTCGGTCTGCTGCAACAGATCGTCCGCCCGCTGCTCGGCCGCCCGCGCGTCCGGGTCGAGCAACAGGATCCGCACTTCCACCTTGCGGTCAAGCACTTCCCTGACGGCGCTGAGGAATTCCTCCTGGTAGCCGCCCTGCAGCAGGTCCGTCCACAGTTCCATGATCATGATCCGGTGCCGGGCGCCCGCGGCCTGCCGGATGAAGGCACGGTGGTTGAAGCGATCCAGTACGGCCTCGTTGAGCCGGTCGGCCTTGGTCATGAACGGGGCGATCAGGAACAGCACCACGATGGTGCCGATCAGGTCGGCGCCGAGGTTGAGGCTGAGGTTCTCGCCGTACTTGTCCAGCCCCAGAGCGATCAGCAGCAGCACGATCGTCGCCACGACCAGGACGGCCGCGACGAAGGCGTAATACCGCCTGCGATGAACCCATCTCACGAAAAAGTTGGCGGTCTTCGCCCGTAGCCGACCCTCGCCCACAAGGCCTCCCCTTCTTGTTCGGCCAGGTGCTCCGCTGGCCGATTCTACGGAACCGGCGCAGCTTGATAGCGTCCACTCGTGACCGCACCTGTGAACGCCGAGTTGTCCGCCAGTCTGCAAGCCGCACGGCAGGACTACGCCGCGCTGCTGGACAAGAAGCTCAAGCTGGATCTGACCCGGGGCAAGCCGTCGGCTCAGCAGGTGCAGCTGGCCAATGCCATGCTGGCGCTGCCTGGCGAGCAGTACAAGGCCGCCGACGGCACCGACACCCGCAACTACGGTGGGCAGCAAGGGTTGCCGGAGCTCAGGGAGATTTTCGGCGAGCTGCTGCAGGTGCCGGCGAGCCAGCTGCTGGCGCAGGGCAACTCCAGCCTCGAGCTGATGCACGACAGCATCGTGTTCGCGCTGATGTACCCGCTGCCCGGCGGGCAGCGCCGCTGGTCGAACGAGGAGCGGATCGCGTTCATCTGCCCGGTGCCCGGCTATGACCGGCACTTCACCATCTGCGAGCGCTACGGCATCGAGATGATCCCGGTGCCGATGACCGCCGACGGCCCGGACATGGCCGAAGTCGAGCGGCTGGTCAGCACCGATCCCGGGATCAAGGGCATCTGGTGCGTACCGAAGTACAGCAACCCGGACGGCACGACCTACAGCGACGAGACCGTGCGCAGGCTCGCCTCGATGAAGACCGCGGCGCCGGACTTCCGGATCTTCTGGGACAACGCGTACGCCGTGCACCACCTGACCGACGAGGAAGTCCAGGTCGCCGACATCCTCACGGCCTGCGCCGATGCCGGGAACCCCGACCGGGCCTTCATCTACGGCTCCACCTCGAAGATCACCTGGGCCGGTGCCGGTGTGGCGTTCTTCGGTTCGTCCGAGGCGAACGTGAAGTGGCTGCTGCACTGCACCGCCGCGCGGACCATCGGCCCGGACAAGACCAACCACCTGCGGCACGCGCTGTTCCTGAAGGACGCCGACGGCGTCCGGGAGCACATGCGCAAGCACCGCGAGCTGATCCAGCCGAAGTTCGACGCCGTGCTGAACATCTTCGACCAGCAACTCAAGGGCCTCGCGACGTGGTCACGGCCCAAGGGCGGGTATTTCATCACGCTCAACGTCCCGGACGGCTGCGCCAAGGAGATCGTCCGCAAGGCAGCTGAGGCCGGTATCGCGTTGACCCCGGCCGGTTCGACGCACCCGTACATGGACGACCCGCAGGACCGGGTCATCCGGATCGCCCCGACATTTCCGTCCCTTGAGGACATCGAGGTGGCCATCGCGGGTGTGGCGACGTGTGTCCGCCTTGTCGGCTACGAGAAGCTGGCATCAGCCCAGGGTCTTGACGCCACGGACTGAGCGGAGCTCAGCCAGCAGCGCCGAGCTGACCGTGACCGGATAGTCGTCGACCGCGAGCATCGTGCGTCGATCCGCGTGGCAGACGACTATCCGCACGGGAGTACTCCCGCGGTGGGCTCGTAAGGTCGATCGCAGCTCGGCCACCATGTCGCTGTGCACGCCGGAGGCGTTCACCTCCAGGGTCAGCGGTGGCTCGTCCGCTGTTGTCACATCCAGTGTCACCAGGTCGGAGCCGAATACGGCCATCTTGTCCTCTCGCCAGTTCACGCGGCCTTTGACCAGGACGACCGAGTCCTCGACCAACTCGGCGGCCAGCACGCCGTAGCTCTTGGGGAAGAACAACACCTCGACCGCGGCGTCCAGGTCCTCCACCACGGCGATCGCCCAGCTCTCGCCCTTCTTGGTGACCCGCCGTTCCAGCGCGGAGATCATCCCGGCGACCGTGACCTCGCCTTCTCGCGGCGGATTGGCCAGCAGAGCCGCGATCG
Organism: Kibdelosporangium aridum; assembly: GCF_900176515.1. GTDB lineage: Bacteria > Actinomycetota > Actinomycetes > Mycobacteriales > Pseudonocardiaceae > Kibdelosporangium > Kibdelosporangium aridum. The sequence continues at coordinate 414,842 of NZ_FWXV01000001.1, read as the reverse complement.
GCTTCGGGGCATGGCGCCGCAGTACGTGATCGGCACCGTCGAGTGGGTGGGCGGAGACGTACAGGCCCAGCATTTCCCGTTCGAGTCCGAGCAAGTGCTTGCGGGGCCACTCGTCAGCGCCGAGCCGCAGATGTGCCAGCGGTGAGGACTCCGGTGTGCCGGGCGAGCCGCCGAACAAGTCGAACTGTCCCATTGCCTGGCGGCGTTTGAGCCCGATGACAGCGTCCACAGCGTCCTCGTGCACGTCCATGAGGGCCTTGCGGCGGTGGCCGAAGGAGTCGAACGCACCCGCCTTGATCAGCGATTCCAGGACACGCTTGTTGCAGCACACCAGCTCGGACTTCTCGACGAAGTCGCTGAAGGACGTGTATTTCCCTTTTCTGGTACGGGTTTGGACGATCGAGTCGACCACGTTCGCGCCGACGTTGCGGACCGCGCCGAGCCCGAACCGGATGTCGTCGCCGACCGCGGCGAACCGCGGCGACGACTCGTTGACGTCCGGCGGCATCACCTTGATCCCCAGCTGACGGCACTCCGACAGGTAGACGGCGGACTTGTCCTTGTTGTCCGACACCGAAGTCAGCAGTGCCGCCATGTACTCGGCCGGATAGTTCGCCTTCAGATACGCGGTCCAGTAGCCGACGAGGGCATATCCGGCCGCGTGCGACTTGTTGAACGCGTAGCCGGCGAACGGCAGGATCGTGTCCCACAAGGCCTGGACGGCCTCGTCGGAGAAACCGTTGACACGCATGCCTTCCCGGAAGCCCTCGAACTCCTTTTCCAGTACTTCTTTCTTCTTCTTGCCCATCGCCCGGCGCAGGACGTCCGCGCGGCCCATCGAGAAACCCGCGACGCGTTGGGCGATCTGCATGATCTGTTCCTGGTAGACGACCAGACCGTGTGTCTCGGCGAGGATGTCACGCAGTGGCTCGGCCAGCTCGCGGTGGATCGGCTCGATCTGCTGGCGGCCGTTCTTGCGGTCCGCGTAGTTGTTGTGCGTGTTCATCGCCATCGGACCCGGGCGGTACAGCGCATTGACCGCGACGATGTCCTCGAATCCGGTCGGCCGCATGCGGCGCAACAGGTCGCGCATGGCGCCGCCGTCGAGCTGGAACACACCCAGGCTGTCGCCTCGTGACAGCAGTTCGTAGGTCTTCGCGTCGTCGGTTTTGAGCGAGTCGAGGTCGATCGTCTCGCCCCTGTTGGCTTCGATGTTGTCGATCGCGTCCCCGATGACCGTGAGGTTCCGCAGGCCGAGGAAGTCCATCTTGAGCAGCCCGATGGCTTCACAGGACGGATAGTCCCAGCCGGTGATCACCGAACCGTCGTCCCTGCGCCACAACGGAATCACGTCGAGCAGCGGCTCCGATGACATGATCACCGCACAGGCGTGCACACCCGCGTTGCGGATCAGCCCTTCCAGTCCGCGCGCGGTCTGGAAGATGGTCGAGACGTCGCCGTCGGTGTCGATCAGCGCACGGACTTCGGCGGCTTCCGGATAGCGTTCGTGCTTCGGGTCGGTGATCCCGGACAGCGGGATGTCCTTGGCCGCGACCGGCGGCGGGAGTGCTTTGGAGATCCGGTCGGCGATGGCGTACCCGGCTTGTCCGAAGTGGACCCGGGCGGCGTCCTTGATCGCGGCCTTGGTCTTGATCTTGCCGAACGTGATCACCTGGGCGATCCGGTCGGCGCCGTACTTCTCCGTCGCGTACCGGACCATTTCGCCACGACGGCGGTCGTCGAAGTCCATGTCGATGTCGGGCATGGACACGCGTTCCGGGTTGAGGAACCGCTCGAACAACAGGCCGTGCTCGATCGGGTCGAGATTGGTGATGCCCATCGCGTACGCCACCAGGGACCCCGCCGCCGATCCACGGCCGGGTCCGACCCGGATGCCCACCTCGCGCGCGTGGTTCATCAGGTCCGCGGTGATCAGGAAGTACGCCGGAAACCCTTTCTGGACAATGACATCGATCTCGTAGTCGGCGCGCTTGACGTACTCGTCCGGCACGCCACCGGGCAACCGCCAGGTCAACCCGCGCATGACCTCGGCGCGGAACCAGGACTGCACGTCATGGCCATCGGGCGGCTCGTAGAGCGGCATCCGGTCGCGATGCTGCCACACCTCGGCGTACGACTCGACCCGTTCGGCGACAAGCAAAGTGTTGTCCGCCGCGCCTGGAACCTCGGCATCCCAGTACGCGCGCATCTCATCGGCGGACTTCAGGTAGTAGCCGTCGCCGTCGAACTTGAACCTGGCCGGGTCGTCGAGTGTCTTGCCTGACTGCACGCACAACAACGCCGAGTGCGCCTCGGCCTGGCCCTTGCTGACGTAGTGCGAGTCGTTGGTGGCAAGGGGTTTCAGGCCGAGCTGGGCGCCGACCTCCAGCAGCCCGTCACGGACCACCTTCTCGATCGCCAAGTCGTGGTCCATCAACTCGAGGAAGAAGTTGCCCGGGCCGAAGATGTCGCGATAGTCGGCGGCCGCTTTCAGTGCTTCTTCGCGCTGTCCCAGCCGCAGCCGGGTCTGCACCTCGCCGGACGGGCACCCGGTTGTCGCGATGATCCCGTCGGCGTGCTCGGCGATCAGGTCCCGGTCCATCCGCGGTTTGCGGTAGTACCCCTCCATGCTCGCCAGGGAGGACAGCTTGAACAGGTTCCGCAGGCCCGTCGCGTTGCGAGCCACCATGGTCATGTGCGTGTACGCGCCTCCGCCGGACACATCACCGTCGCCCTGGCCCCAGAACACGGGTTTCTTGTGGTGCCTGCTGCCAGGAGCGACGTACGCCTCGATGCCGATGATCGGCTTGATGCCGGTCTTGGTGGCGACTTGGTAGAACTCGTCGGCGCCGTACATGTTGCCGTGGTCGGTCATACCCACGGCGGGCATGCCCAGCCGCGCGGCCTCGGCGAAAAGCGGGCCTATCTTCGCCGCGCCGTCGAGCATCGAGTATTCGGTGTGGACATGCAGATGAACAAACGAGGACACGGCGGGTATTCGAGCCGAGAACACCGAGCCGGATCAAACAAACGACACGCTCACCGCCACAACCAACAATTGTCGTCTACCGTGTGCGGGTGTGAGCGACCTTGATCTGGCAGCGATACGCGCCTTCGTCGCCGTCGCGGACTACAAGCACTTCGGCGAGGCCGCCGCCGAACTCGGCATCACCCAGCAGGCCGTGTCACGACGCATCGCCAAGCTCGAAGCGGACTTCGGCACCGTCCTGCTGTCCCGGCTGCGCTCCGGCACAACGCTGTCCAAGGAGGGCGCCGCGTTCCTCCCGCACGCCCGCAACCTGCTGGCCATTGCCGACCAAACGGCAGACATGTTGCGCCGCAAGCGATTGCCGCTGCGAGTAGACGTACTCGACACACGGATCGCCGCCACGGAAGTACTGCGCGGGTTTCACGGCACAACCGATGTGGAGCTGGAGATCGTGACCTCGCGCGGGTTGCGAGTCGCACGGGAGTCCCTGAAGGCGGGCACGATCGACGCGGCGTTCGCCCGCGTACTCGGGTCGTTGGACCAGGACGGGATCACCAGCGTTCCGGCGTGCTTCGACCCCGTCGAGGTCCTCGCGAACGCAGGCCACCCGCTCGCGAAAAGGCGGAGCGTGTCGATGGCCGAATTGTCCGAGTGGACGATCTGGATGCCGGGAAATGTCCCCGGCAGCGAGTGGGCGGATTTCTACGAGCACGTCGCGGCCGAATTCGGATTGCGCATCGACACCCGCGGACCCGATTTCGGCTGGGAGGACTTCGTCCACCGGTTCACCGGGCCGACGGACCTGCTCAGCCTGGTCGGCGAGTCCTGCAGGCTGCCGGAATACCCGGGTGTCGTGCGCATCCCGGTCGACCCGCCGCGGCCGTGCTACCTGTCGTCGCTGCTGTGGCATCGCCGCAAGCCACATTCGGCCCTGCCCAAGCTGATCAGCTATGTCCGGCACACCTATCAGCCGCCGCGACCCGAGGACGTGTGGCTGCCGGCCTGCGACTGGGCACTGATCAGTTCACAGCGGTCAGCGAGAACGTGACCGTGCGCGGTTCGGGCCCGGTGTCCACTGTGGCCGTGACCTGAATGGTGCCGAGGGCATCGGCGACGCCAAGTGCCGAAGCGGTGCCGTCTTGATCCGTCTTGACCTGCACGCTCTGTGCCGGCCTGCCGCCATCCAGCGCGGCGCGGGCACCTGCGCCCGCCGCCGCGAAGGTCACCGTCACACCGGCGACCGGGACAAGGTTTGCCTCGCTGACCCGCACCCGCAGCAGCCGCGGGAACACCACGCCAGAGCCAGGCGGCTTCTTCGCGGTTTGGTTGTCGCCCTCCAGGATGCCAAGGCCCACGGTGGGTTTCGGGAACAAGGCGCTGGCGGGCGCGAGGGCGAACCCGATCTGGCCCAGTACCTTCGAAGCGTTGTTGTTCGCCGGGGTCACCGACCCGAACAGCGCGCGAATACGGTGCCATTCCGGGATTTTCAGGCTGAACGCTGCCGAGGTGTCCGCGTGGTTCCGCGAGCCGAACGGGCCGTAGGTCTTGCCGAGCTTGGTCTTGAAGCTCATCTGCTGGACGTAGTGACCGACGAACCACTTCCCGTGGAATCCGGCGACTTCGACGATCGGGTCGTGCCGGGCGATCGGTACCTCGCTGATCGTGCCCGTCTCCGGCGGGATTCCGCGGCCGCCGTGCTCGCCAAGGGCTTCGTCTCCGTAGACCGCCGTTATGCTGTCGACAACGTCACCCCAGCGCAGAACCAGCTTCGTGAGGCGCTTGCCCTTCTGTTCCAGCGCCTTCGCCTGCTCGGTGTCGTCGAAGGTCGCTGAGGCGACACCGACCGGGCCTACCGTGGCCTGGTTCGAGAATGGCGCTGCCTGGCCACCGTAGTTGCCCGGCGGGTCGTACCGGAAGACGTACAACGTGGTGCCGTCTGTCCTGTTGTAGCCGCCGACACCGATCTTCTTGGTGTCCTTCCACACCATTTGTGTGTAGTGGCCCCACGGTTTGTTGCCGTAGGCCGTCTCGCCGTGGTACAGCTCCCGTTCTTCGTACATGCCTTCGATCGCCCATTGCAGGGTGTCGGCGCGGGAGATGTTCTCGCCGTACGGCGTGTCCGAATGGACCATGTCGCCGTTGGCGATGCGGTCGGCCCAGTCCTGTGCCCCGCTGGCCAACCCGTCGTCCCACACCAGCCCAGGCAGTCCCACCTCACTGCGGTACTGGTTGTGCATGTCGAGAACCAACTGTTTCTCGGCAGCACTCAAGCTGCTCGCTGTCATCACGCACTCCCCTAGTTACTTTGTGGACAGATGGACGGTTCCGCCGGAGCCGTCCACAGTGACGATCTGACCGTCACGTACTTGGCTGGTCGCGTCCCCCGTCGCGACAACAGCAGGGATCCCGAACTCGCGGGCGATGATCGCGGAATGGGAAAGAGGCCCTCCCTGGTCGGTGACAAGCGCGCCCGCGCTGCCGAGCAGCACCGACCAGACCGGCGGCAGGACCGGGCAAACGACGACATCGCCCGCACGCAACTTGTCGAAGTCGTTCCCGTCACGGATCACGCGCACCGGGCCGCCGTACTTTCCTGCCGACGCGGGGACTCCGGTGATCGTGACGCTGCCGGTCACGTGCGTCCGCGTATTCCCGGCGGGCGCGGCGATCTGGTCGAGCGCCCACCAGAAGGCCTCATTCACCTGTCGTGCCGCTTTCGGCAGTGTGTCCATAGGCAGCGGAGGTGCTGGCGCTCCGTAGGTCGCGGGGCCGGGGTTGGCCAGCGCCCACGCTCGCTCACCGCGGCGTCTGCGGGCCTCGGCGCGCTGATCATCGCCGTCGCGGAGCGCAGCGAGGAGCTCGGATACTTCAAGGAAGAACACGTCATCGGTCTCGTCGAGCTGGCCACGTTCCGCAAGCCTGCGCCCGGCGACAAGCGCCGCGATTCGCAGCAAGGCGAGCGGAGTGCTGATGGTCAGGACCTCGTTCTCCTCACGGACCGGATAGGCCGCCAGGGCCCGCGCGTAGTCCTCATCGAAGCGCTGGCTGCGAGGTACCTGGTTGAGCAGTTGCCCGGCTCGCGCACGCGCCTTGGCCGGATCATGGGCGCGTCGGTCGCGCACCAGGTCATGCAGGACTTCAGGCCGTTCGGCCAGTGTCGGATCAGCAAGGTCGTATGTGAGCGCTCGATGGCCGAACCGCTGCACGTACTCGGCGAAATCAGCCTCGGTACGCACCGATTCCAGCGCCAACGCGGGTTCTGTGGAACTGGTGGACGTACCCGCCAGCAACTCGATGCTGCGGCCGACGTCCCAGCCGAGGAGCTCGCGACAGGTGGCGTCGAACATGCCGAGCGCCACCACAACCGCGCCCCACAAGCGGAAGTGGATCTGGCTGCCGTCATCGCTGAGCGCCAGCGCCGACTCGTAGTGCTTGGCGAGCTCATCGTCGGTCAACGCCTCAAGATCCACGTTCTGCAGCGCGGCAATGCGCTGGGACAGCTCAGCACGCCATCGGTCACGCCAGCGACACACGAGTTCGCCCGCGACATCGGTCCGCACCGCGGTGATGCCCGCATGGACCCGTTGCCGCAGCTTGGGAATCGTCGTGTACAGATCGGGTACCAGTGACGCGGGTGGCGGCGTGCCGACCTTGTCGACCAGCGGCACCACCCGCAGGTACAGCCAGCCGCCGATCTCCTGCACGTCGAGTGTGTCGAACAGGAAGCCCATCTCGCCGGCGACCACCCGCAGCCATTTCCGGTGCTGCCAGAACGGCCTGGTCAGCGGGGTCACAGGAAGTGGGGCGTGTCCGGATTCCCTGACCCAGAAGCCCGGCGGCGGCTCGATGCTCGGCATGGACACAGCATGCTGAGCCAACGGGCTCGGGCACCATCGGTCGGCATACGTATCGGCGGTGTGCGATTACGTATTCGACGAGCGGATGTACCGGGCGAGTTCCTGGCGTGACTTCAACCCGAGGCGTCGGTAGATCTTCTCCAGGTGTGTGGTTACAGTACGTGGGCTGAGGAAAAGCTGCTTGGCCACAGCGGCGTTGGACAAACCTTGTGCGACAAGTGATGCGACCTCGGCTTCGCGGGCACTCAACTGCCCCGCCGGCCGGTCCTTCGGCTTGGGCCGTGCCCCGAGACGCCGGAGCAACCGGCGAGCTTGGGCCGATTTCGCCACGGCGTCAAGGTCGTCGAAGACTGCCAGCGCACGGGTCGCCGCCGCGATGGCGGTATCCGGGTCCGTCGCGGCCACCACGTTCGCGCGGTCCAACTGGCACGCGGCCGCGTCGAACGGAAGGCCAAGCGAGTCCAGGGCATCAGCCGCTTGGGTGAAAAGTCCGCGTCGCCAGCCGGCGACTGCGGCGGCGTAGGGAAAACCGAGCTTGTCGAGTTCGTCGAGCACGTCGTCACCCAGGTCGGCGCGCACTTGCAGATGCAGCACGGGCATCGCGTACGGCCCGGTCGTCGGCGCCAACCGGGCGGCAGTTGCCCTGTCGTCCCGAGCGAGCGCTGCCTGAGCTGCGATCACGTCCAACAGCCGTCCCAGCCGCCGGTCGCGATAGTTGGCGGAAGCCTCCGCGAGGCACGATTCGGCCTCGGCCACGTCACCCCGGTGTAGCAACACCATCGCTCGCGCGGCCAAGGCGAGCGAGATCCCGCGTGACACGTTGAACCGGTGCCCCAACGCCAACGCCCGGTCGGCCAACGCGAGCGCACTGTCCCACGCGCCCGCCTGGAACTGAGCGAGCGCACAGAACGCGGTGGGCAGCACTTCGAGCATCGGCAGGTTGGCGGTGCGTGCCCGCTCGATGGCGAGGGCAACCCGGCGTACGACCGCCGCGTGCTCGCCACGGCCAAGTGCCGTGCCAATCGAAATGAGGTGCAACGTGACCACGAGCTCGGCATCGGCCAACGCGGTGATCTCCGCGATTGATTCATCCACTTCAGACTCTTCAACCGTGCCGACACCGTACCGGGTCAGTTCGAGCCTGCCGTAGCGGGCGAGAGCCAATGCCTTGGGGTGTCCCGAACACGCGCCGATCCGTTCCAGTTCCGCGACTTCGGCGAGGACCGCGGGCAGCTCGTCCCGGCGAGTGTGCAGGACCAGTGCGATCTGGGCGATCTCGATCCGCAGTTCGGTCGCGTCCAGATCACCGAGTACGTCAGCGGCTTGGATGAGGTGGTCCTGCGCTTCGACCAACTGCCCGGCATCGGTCTCCGCCTGCGCGAGCCGCATCAGGCAACGAGCACGCTCATGCGGATCGGTCGCGTCCACGGCCGCGTCCCACCACGCCGCGACGGCTTCATCGGTCCGCCCGGTGAAGGACGCGGATTCGGCAAGCCACGTCAGCAATTGCGGCACGAGGTCGACGCGGCCGAGACGCTTCGCGAGCTTCAACGCCGCCCGGGCGTGCTGCAGTCCCTCATCTCCGGCGCGACGGGCCACCGCGTGTTCAGCACCTGCCGCGAGAGTCTCCAACGCGCGTGCCGGTTCGATCGCCGTTCCGGCCAGCCCGACGTGATGGGCGAGTCGACTGACGGCCACAGGACTCCGACGGGCGATCGCGTCCGCCGCGGCTGCGTGATACGGCTGGCGGGCTGATGGTGTCAGTCGGGCGTACACGGCCTCCGCGAGCAGCGGGTGGACCGTGCGATAGAGAACTTCGCCGTCGGCCACGTCCTCGATGAGGAATGTTCTGAGCCGCGTAAGGCTTCCGGGGAGGTCAATGGCGGAACAAACTGCGCCCAGGACGTCCGCGGTCGCGGCGTCGGCGCAGACGCTGACTGCCTCGAGCACGGCACGGTCCGTCGCATCCAGACTGTCCACGCGCTCTTCGAACAACTCCACGACACTCGTTGGCACAGCGCCAGCGGCGTCGGGACCGAGCACCCAACGCCCCGCGCTGCGAAACAGTTGCCCGCCTTCCCGCAACGCGAGCGTCAACTCCTTCACGAACAACGCCACGCCACGCGACTTGTCCGTCAGCAACTCCAACACCGGCGTGGGCGGCGAGTCACCGAGCAACTCGGCCACCATCGCAGCCACCCCAACCGGAGACAACGGCAACACAGGCACTTCGACCAACCAGCCACCGCGCCGCAGCGACACGAGCATCGCCCGTACTGCCGCGCTCGCCTCGCTCGGACGGTAGGTGAACACGATCAGGCACTTGGTGTGCGCGGCCGCCCGTCCCAGGTAATGCAATACGTCCAAAGAGCTCGGATCCGCCCAGTGCACGTCATCCACGAGCATCACCACCGGTTGCTGCTCCGCCGCATCTGCGACCAGCGAGGCGATCGCCTCGAACAACCGAGTCCGCTCCAGTCCGGCATCACCGAGTGCGGGTGCCGTGGACATCCCGCCGAACAAACGCCCGAGGTCAGTCGGTTCCGCTGCCGCACGGATCAAGGGCCGCAACGCTTCCACAACCGGCGCGTACGACAAGTCCGATTGGTACGCACACGCCGTGCCGCGAAGGCCCCGGAATCCACGGCGCGCGGCCATGTCCAAAAGAGTCATGGCGAGACGGGACTTGCCGACACCCGCTTCCCCTGCCAGCGCGACCACCCGGCCGACACCGTCGGCTACTTCGTCGAGCACCTCATTGATCGCCGCCATCTCACGTTCACGGCCGATCAGCGCTGCCACTCGAACAGCATGCCATTCACGCCGGTTTGATGTTCATCGTGCGGTGGAAGACGTTGGCCGGGTCGTAGATCGCCTTGATCTCACGCAGCCGCTGGTAGTCGGCAGCCGTGTACGCGGTCTCCACGGCGTGCGGGTCGTGCAGCGACGTCGGGAACGACCCACCTGTCGTGTACGGCCAAAGCCGCTCGGCCGCGCTCTGCGGGCCGTCCACCACGATCGAGAACGGCACGTGGCGGTGCCCTGCCGGGCTGGTGCCCCTGGCGATCGCGCCGCCCCAGTAACGGATCTCGATGCCGTTGGCCTCGCCGGCGATGTCGGCGATCGTGTCGATCAGCTCGTCGGACAGCGAAGTGGACAGGTCGAAGTTGCGTGGCGCGGTGCCGGGCACACTCGCCTGCGGAACGGCCACTTCGGCGAACGTGTCCTGCACCGGCGTGCCTTGCCACAGCGGCCGCAACGCCTTCTGCCCGGCCTCGGCGTCACCGGCATACGTCGCTCGAATGGCGACGTGCTCGCCGACCAGGGCGACCGAGCAGGTCAGCTCCTCCGGCATGGCCGGCACATAGTCCCGATAGCGCGCCAGCAGTTCGGCCGCGCCCGCGATGGGGAACAGCGCCTGGCCCGCGTAGACCTCCTCGACCGGGTGCAGCTGGATCTCCAGTGACGTGGTCACGCCGAAGTTGCCACCACCACCGCGAACCGCCCAGAACAGTTCGGGGTTGCGGTCGGCGGTCGCGGTGACGAGCTCGCCGTCGGCGGTCACCAGCGTCATCCGCAGCAGGTTGTCCGCGCCCAGGCCGTACTTACGAGACAGCGCACCATGTCCGCCGCCCAGCGTGAACCCGGCCACGCCGACGGTGGCCGACGAGCCGGACACCGGTGCCAGCCCGAACGGCGCGGCCGCGGCGAGTACGTCGCCCCACACCGCGCCCGCGCCCACCCGGGCGATCCGCCGGTCCGGGTCGACCAGCACACCGGCCATCCGGGAGGTCTTCAGCAGCAGCCCGCCGTCGGACGGCACGTACGTCCCGTGCCCGGTGGACTGCACCGCGAGGGGAAGGCCTTGATCTCTGGCCCAGGTCACCGCCGCTTGGACATCGGTGGGGCCGGTGACCTCGGCGATCACGACTGGCCGCGCGTCGAAGGCCGGGTCAAGGGAGGCGCGCTGGGTGTCGTAGGCGTCGTCACCCGGCCGGTGGACCTGGCCACGGATGATCCTGCTCAGGTCGGCGTTGATCCGGGGGCGGCGGGCGAGTTGCTGCGGGGTCGTCATGCCCGTTCGTCGAACGGGCCGGGGCCGGATCGACATGGCCGGCGGAAGTTTTCTCCGGCTCAGTTGTCCGGCTCGTCGTTCCAGACGTAGTCGAGGCGATTGCGGACGTCGACCACGCCGGGAATCGTGGTGATCAGCCGGGCCGCGATCGCCACCTCGCTGCGTTTGCCCAGCTGGCCGTTGAGCGTCACGGTGCCGTTGTGCACCGACACCACGACCGCGCTCGGGTTGACCCAGAGGACTCGCTGGAACACCTCCCGTTCGACGTCGTGCCTGATTTCCTCGTCCGAACGCAGGAACACGCGCAACAGGTCCCGGCGGGACACCACGCCGACCAGCCTGCCGTGGTCGATCACGAACAACCGCCGGACACCGCGCCGGTTGAGCTCACGCGCCGCGAAGCTCACCGATTCGTTGGCGTCCACCGCGCGGACCGGCACGGTCATCAAGTGCAGTGCCCGGTCGGTCGTGCCCCCGATCAGGTCCTCGGAGGCCACAACTCCGATCGGCACGCCGTCGCGCCCGACCACCGGCACGGCGCCGATCTGATGCTTGGATATGGTCCGGGCGATCTCCTTGCATGAGGCATCGGGTGTCACGGCGACCGGGTCCTTGGTCATCACCATGGCGACCGTCAGTTCTCGCATGACCACCTCCGCTCTCGCCGCTCACGGTATGCACCTTTTGCCGCGTCAGGTCAGGGCCCAACTGCCCTCCGCTCTTAGGGTCTAAAGACTCTGCTGTGCGCGATCGTTCGGTGGTCTGCAATGGACACCGGCATGATGGGGGCATGGAGCCGGACTTGCCCCGGGGGCGCCGTTTTCTTCAGGCGATGACGGCGATGCGGGCCGGCCGGAACCTGCCGGAAGTGCTGCGGGAGATCGCCAGAGGCGCACTGGATCTGGCCGGTGGCCGGTACGCGGCGCTGGGCCTGCTGGATCGTGAAGGTGAACAGTTCACCACCTTGGTGCACGTCGGCTTGGACGAGCAGACCGCCGCGACCATCAACCCGAAATGGTCGGGCGACGACGTGCTGACCGCTCCGGTTCAGTTGCAGGACAGGACCGTCGGCTACCTCTATGTCGCGGCCGACGAGTTCACGCCCGCCCAACGCCAAGCCATCGAAGCCATGGCGCTCTCCGCCGCGTTGGCCGTGCGGGACTACCGGCAGCTTGAGGAATCCCGGCGCCGCGAGGCGTGGCTCCAGGCGTCCAACGAGATCACCGCGGCCTTGCTCGGCGGGCAATGTGACGACGAACTGGGCTTGATCGCGCAGCACGCAAGGGAAGTCGCCGGCGCGCCGATGGCTGCGATCGCGTTGCCCGACGAAGACGGCGAACGGCTCGTTTTCAAGGTGGTGCAGGGCGTCGAGCACCTCACCGGCACCCCGGTCGAGATCGAGGGAACCGCGTCAGGGCTCGTTTTCCGGACCGGGCAGCCCGTGCTGATCGACCACTACGGTGAAGCCGCCGCGAGCTGGCAGGGCGACGACGGCAAACTGTTGAAGAAGCTGGGTTCCGCCGCGATCGTGCCGTTGCCCGCCGGTGACGAGCCACTTGGCGTGCTGCTGTTGGTCCGGTTGCGGCACGAGCCGCTGTTCGAGCAGGCAGACCTGGATCTGTTGCGCAACTTCGCCGCACACGTGGCGATGGCCGTGCAGTACTCCAGGGCCCGGGCTGATCAACAGCGGCTCGTGGTGTTCGAGGACCGTGAACGCATCGCTCGCGACTTGCACGACCTGGTCATCCAACGGGTGTTCGCGACCGGCATGGCGTTGGAGGCCGCGGCTGCGGTGATCGCGACGGATCCCGAGGACGCGGCAACCCGAGTCCGCCGGGCGGTGGAGGACTTGGACACCACCATCCAGGAGATCCGCACGACGGTGTTCGCCCTGCAGCACCAATCGACCGAGAGCCTGCGCTCACTCGTACTGGCCACAGTGGACGCTGCGAAGGCAGCGCTCGGTTTCACGCCGTCACTGCGATTTCGTGGTCCCGTTGACACATCAGTGCCCGGGGAGGTCAGCGAGCAGCTGCTTCCGGTACTGCGCGAAGCACTGTCCAATATAGCCAGACATGCGCGTGCGACGACGGCGTCAGTCGAGGTTGCCCTCGGCGGCGACCTCATGTTGCGGATCACCGACAATGGCGTGGGCATCCCGGAAGGTGGCCGTCGCAGTGGTTTGGCGAACATGTCCACTCGCGCCACCCAGCTCGGTGGCACGTTCACCACCGAGTCCACCAACTCCGGCACCACGCTGTGCTGGCGCGTCCCATTGCCGTGAGATCACGGCAAAGTCCGTGCGCGCAGACGAACCGCGTCCTGGCTGGGCGGGACGCCGAACATGCGGCGGTACTCCCTGGTGAACTGGGACGGGCTTTCGTAGCCGACCCGGTGCCCGACTCCGGCGACGTCGTCGGGCCGGGACACCAGCAGCGTCCGGGCTTCCTGCAGCCGGATGCGTTTCTGGAACTGCACCGGGCTCATCGTGGTGACGGAACGGAAATGCCGGTGGAACGCCGAAGAGCTCATCGCGGCCAGCCGGGCGAGGTCCTCGACGCGCATGGGCTGCGCGTAGTTGTCCCTGATCCACCGGATGGCCCGGTTTACGTGGGTCAGGGCGCTGTCGGCGAGACCGATCTGGCGGATCATGTCGCCGTGCGGGCTGGTGAGCAGGCGCCAGAGGATCTCCCGTTCGATCATCGGCGCGAGCACTCGGGCGTCCGCGGGACGGTCGATCAGGCGTAGCAGCCGGGCGATCGGATCGAGCAGGTCGAAGCCGGCCTCGCCGGTGGCGATCGCCGGCGTTCTCACACTTGCCGCGAACGGCAGTTCCAGCAGCAGCGGGGCGATCACGGCGGGCTTGAGCACCAGGCCGAGCCCCAGCGCCGGGGTGTCGAAGAAGTGGCCGGTGACCGGCAGATCCGTGGTGACGACGAGGAACTGCCCGGCTCGGTACTCGTGCACCTGATCACCGAGCAGCAGCCGTTTGCCGCCCTTGGCCAGCATCACGAACAAGGGCTCGGTCAGCGAGTAGTCGGGCTCCTCGTCGTCGACGACCGACAGCATCAGCCCGTCGATCGGCGTCCGCAGGTCGGATCGGGCATGCCGGTGGATCAGCCCGCGGATCTCGTCAAGCAATGCCTGCATGGCTGTATGGAAGCATCGTGCCAGCCAGGCTACAAGCCTGATCGAAGCGTACCCGGCAGGATTGTGCAAGAGCGCGCCTCGATTGGTCTACCGTGGCCGGGGCCGTCCACGGTGGAATTGAGTCATGTCACTCGATCGCTACGTCACACTCGGCAAGTCGGGGCTGCGCGTCAGCCCGTTCGCACTCGGCGCGATGACCTTCGGTGAGGATCCCGGCGGTGCGGGCAGCAGCGTCGCCGAGGCGGAGAAGATCCTGACCGCCTACCTCGACCTCGGCGGCAACTTCATCGATACGGCCAACTTCTACACCAACGGCCACTCCGAGGCGATCCTCGGCGACTACTTCGCCGCGCGGCCGGGGCGGCGCGAGCGCGTGGTGCTGGCGTCGAAGTTCTTCGGCAACATGTACCCCGGCGACCCGAACGGCGGCGGCGCGGGCCGTTCGTCGATCATCGCCCAGCTGCACGAGACGCTGCGCCGCCTGAAGACCGACTACCTCGACCTCTACTGGCTGCACAACTGGGACCGCAGCACCCCGGTCGAAGAGACCATGCGCACGCTCGACGACCTGGTCAGCACGGGCAAGATCCGGTACATCGGGTTCTCCAACACTCCCGGATGGTTCACCGCACAGGCCCAGACCACGGCGCTGCTCAAGGGCTGGACGCCGCTGATCGCCTTGCAGGTGGAGTACTCGCTGCTGGCCCGTACCGTCGAAGGCGAACTCGCCCCGCTCGCACTCGACCAAGGCATGGCCCTTGTGCCGTGGAGCCCGTTGAAGAACGGCTTCCTGTCAGGGAAGTACCGGCGCGGTGCGCACGTCACCGACTCCGCACGGGCAGCCTTCGTCGGCGGCCCGGCCGAGGCCGAGTTCGTGGTGATCGACGCGGTCGCCAAGATCGCCGAGGAGCTCGGGACGACATCCGCGGCCGTGTCGCTGGCGTGGTTGCGTGCCCGCGAGGGCACCGTCGTGCCGATCGTCGGCGCTCGGCGCCTTGACCACCTGACGGACAACCTCGCCGGGAGCACGGTCACTCTCACCCCCGAACAGCTGAAGACACTGGACGAGGTGTCCGCACCGGCACTGAACTACCCGGCACCGATGCACGGCGCACAGCGCCGGATGCTGCAGTTCGCAGGAGCCACAGTGGACGGCCTGCCGTCCGATGTGTACCCACCGCTTCTGATGAGCGACGTCCGGTACTAACCCAGGAATCGCTTGAGGTGGTCGACCACAATGGAGGGTTGCTCCTCCGCGAGGAAGTGCCCGCATTCGGCGATGGCCGAACCGGTGACGTTTTCGGCGTAGTCACGCCAGATCTCCAGCGTCGGCAACTGGCCGAGCAGACCGGTCGCGCCCCATAGCGCCAGCACGGGGATGGTCAGCTTGCGTCCCGCATCGGCGTCATCGTGCTCGGCGTCCGTCGGGAAGGACGCGCGATAGTCGTCGAAGCCCGCCCGCAGTGCACCTGGCGCGGAGAACGCCTTGATGTACTCGTCGGCGGCTTCGAGGCCTTGCCGCTGATAGGTCCAGCGTTCGAAGAAGTACCCCAAGTACGCCGCGATGTTCTGCCCGGCAAGCAGTTCCGGCAGGTCGGGCTGCAGGTGGAAGAGCCAGTGCCAGTAGCCACGCGCGGTGTCCGCGGTCATCCGCCGCCACATCTCCCGTGTCGGGATGATGTCGAGGACCGCGAACCGGTCGATCTCGTCGGGGCGGTCGAGTGCCCATCGGTGCGCGACTCTGCCGCCCCGGTCGTGTCCGACCACGCTGACCCGCTCAAATCCCAGCCCACGAACGAGCTCCGACACGTCGGACGCCATCGTGCGCTTGTCGTAGCCGTCCCGGGGTTTGTCGGTCAGCCCGTAGCCGCGCAGGTCCGGGGCGATGACGGTATGCGTCGCCGCCAGGTCGTCGAAGATCTTGTGCCAGCAGTAGGAGGTCTGCGGCCACCCGTGGAGCAGCACCACGGGCGGCCCGTCGCCCGCGTGCCGGTAGTGCATCCGGATTCCGTTCACCGTCGCCATCGCTGAGTCCATACTTCTTTCTAACCGTATGAGGGGGTTAGAATCAAGGGGTGGACTGGATCTTTGACGGCGGCCGTCCCTGCCTCGATTTCGTGAACACGCTGCGCGACCGTCACTTGAGCGGCCGTGAACTGCTGACCGAGCCTGCGGCACTGGCGGAGTGGCTGCTCGCCGCGGGCCACGCCGACCGTCGTCACCGAGTCACAGCGGACGACTTGGCCCTGGCGCTCCAGCTCCGCGAAGCCATCGACCGGCTGGCCCGCGGGCTGACGCACGCGGCCGATGTCCGGCTGGTCAACAAGATCGCAGCCGACCTGCCCGTTCCTCACCTGCGGATCGACGCCGACGGACCCAGGCGAGAAGTGCGTTGCTCAGCGGGGCCGATCAAAGCTGTACTGGCCGAACTGGCCGCCGACGCCATTGACCTGGTCGCCTCGGGTGGCGTGGTCCGCATCTGTGCTTTCGACGACTGCGGCGTGCGTTTCCACGACGCCTCGCCGAAACACAACCGTCAATGGTGCTCCATGACCCGATGCGGCAACCGCGCCAAGGCGCGTGCGCACTACGCGCGCCGGAAATCGAACTCCTGAGGGCCCGTATTTAGGCGGATTTGTCACGCGCCCGCAGTGTGACAATGGACAGCTGGGAACGCCATGACCCGTGGGAGGCAGGGTGCGTGGGCGAACATCGGTGCCATCGGCCGCGTATCGGGAGGACCGCCGCCTTTTCTTGGTCACCGTGGCCGCTGCGGCGACGTCAATCGCCGCACTGCTCCTGCATCTGGCCGGTGCGATTCGCATGCCCTACACACTGACATTTGTCACATTACCTGGAACGATCTTCCTGATGGCGCTGCTGATTTTGGCGCGCCGCGTCAATCGCCCGGTCACCATCAGGCGGCTGCAGGTCGGGGCCATCGCTGGTGTGCTCGGGCTCGTCGCGTACAACGCAACGCGGTGGGTGGTGGCCGAGTTGCTGGCACTGCCGAATTCACCGTTCTACTCGATCTACATATTCGGCAGCCTTATCACCGCCCAAGCCCCCGACACGACAGCCGCGATTGTCGCGGGATGGCTTTACCACGTCAGCAACGGGATCACTTTCGCGATCATGTACACGTTGGTCGCCGGGCCCGCACGGTGGTGGTTCGGATTGTTGTGGGGATTGGCACTGGAAACCGCCATGCTGGTCGTCTATCCGTCGAGCGCGATTCTCCGCCCACCCGCACTCGCTTCTTTCGTTGTCGTGAGCCTGATCAGCCACGCGGTGTACGGCGCGGTCATCGGGCTCGTCTCCCAGCGGTACGCCCGGCTCCGGAGTGCCCCATGAGCAAGCGTTTCATCGCCGTCTTCATCGCGTACGTCGTGTTCTTCGCCTGGCTGGACTGGATCATGCACCGCAGTCTCGTCTTCGTCATCGTCGTCGGCGGTGGCCTGATCATCGTGGTGCTGAACAAGTCCCGCATCGGCAAGCTGATCCTGTCCGGGATGTGGGCACGCCCGTTCGTCGAGCGCTGGCAGCGACTGCCCGAGCACGTGCGCCAGTACTTGGTGTCCACCACGCCGTTGCTCTACTTCCTGTTCCGCGGCCAGGGCACCTCGGACGGCGGAGCCCTGGTGGTCATCGCCGCGTTGCTGGTGAGTGGCGCGTTCGTCTTCTTCGGACACGTGATCGACCCCAAGTTGCAGTCGTTCTACGCCAGGCGGGACAAGATCCTCGCCCGGCCGGTGCGAATGGTGCTCGCACCGGTGCTGGCGATCCTGATCGCGTTCCTGGTCGTGCACGGGTCGCTGGCCGACCTACCCGCGCTGTTCGGCGGCGAGACGTCCTCGCCGCAGTCGCCGATGGGGCTGTCCGGGCAGTTGTTCCTGGCCACGTTGCTCGCGGCGGTGTGTACCGCGTTGCTTCTGCGCGAAGGTGGTGAGCAAGCGTGATCAGAATGCTGCTGGCTGTGTTGGCCCTGGCCGCATCAGTGTTGCTGGCGTTCAGCCCGTCTGCCGCGGCGGACAACTGCGACATCTTCATCAACCCGGAGGACTGCCAGAACACCGGGTGGACGGTCGGCGTGGTCGCCACTCTCGCCAGCGGTGTCGCCGTCGCCATCGCGGCAACGCGCAAGACCCATCACGCCGAACCACCACCACCGCCGCCACCACCAACATCGCCAACACCAACGCCGCCGCCACCTCCCCCGCCGATCGGCAAGCAGCAACGCCGCGACGAGGACACGATCGAGGGCATCGACGTGCGCGGCGAACTGGTCCCTCCGGCAGTCGAAGCGCGACCACAAGGCGAAACCGGGAACACCGTCTCGATCCGGCTGGAGGTCAACACCGACCCCGGCACGCAGAGCGCACAGGAGGTCAACCGTGGTCCCCGTTGAGCTCAGCCACACAACCTCGGTCCGGGCGATCGCGTTCGGCGCGACGGGCAACGACACGCTGCTCGCGGCCATGCGGTCGAGAATGCCGCAGGGAGGCATCGCCGAAGCCCATCTGCGTGGCCGGCGCACCCTGCCGCCGGCGTCCTACCGGATGCTCAACGGCCGGATCCTGGAAACCGCACTCGGCTTCCTCAACGAGGACATCAGCGCTCCCTTCCTCGCTGGTCTGGGCAAATACCGGGAACTGGCCACAGCCGCGGCGGACACCCGGGCCAACCCGCAGAGCGAGACGGTGGTGTCGCTGGTCGACCCGTACGAGATCAACTCGACCCAGCAGCCGTACGTCGCCCTGATGGTCAACGACTCCGAGATAGCCAGGGTCACCTTCGAGATCACGCTCGCGTTCGGGATGTTCGCGACCGCGGTGGCCGTGCGCCGCGGCGCGATCGAGTCCGTCGACTGCGAAGCCTGTTCGCTGAAGGTGACGCTGAAGCTGGTGGGCTGGGACCCGGAGCTGATCACCAAAGAGGTGCACCTGCGCGTCCGGTTGCCCGTCAACCCGCCGATGCGGATCCCGCTTCCCTAACCTGCCGTCGGATCGTTGATGCGCCCCAGGAACAAGGGCGCGCCGGTGGCCGTGTCGGTGATGACGAAAATGAACGGCCGGTCCACGGTCACAGTTCGCACGGCCGGAGCCGACACGAGCTGGGCGTCGACACCCGTTGCGGCTGCAGCCTCCGTACCTTCCTCGTCGACCTGGACGAAGGTCTTGTGCTGCACCGAGTCGACGCGCAGCGGTTCCTGCTCGGTGATTGCGCTGAAGTCGGCCGCTGCCGAGAACGCCAGCGGCATCCCCGCCGCCTCAAGGGTCTTCTTCAGATCCATCCCCGAACGCGCCGTGAACTTGGGCATCGCCAGCTGGACGTCCGCCGGTTGAACCTCGCCGAGCACCGTCGCGATTCCCTTGGCGCGCAAGGCATCAGCCGATGAAGGAAGGATCACGGTGAAGGCGAGCTTCCCGCCCCGGTACGGCAGCGTGACCACCTGATATCCCGGGCCTTCGGCGTAGCCGAGCGGAGCCTTGGGTTCCTTGAGCGGATCGTTGCGCATCATCGGCACGCTGACTGTCGATCCGTCGGCGCGGGTGAACGGCTCGTTCCTCGTCCTGTCCTTAGGGAATTCGCGTGCCCACGCGGCCTTCAGGTACAGCGCGTTGGTGAGCACGACGCGGGTGAGCGGAGTGATCGACGTCGGCGGGAACAGGTCCGGGATCTTGCCCGCGGTCTGGTCTTCGACGGTTTTGTTGATCCGGGCGCGGGCACCGTTCGAGTCCTTGACGAAATCCGCCTCGTTCATCGCGGCGCCGAACTGGTTGCGCAACGTGTCGGTGAAGCCGGGTTTGAGAGCGAGCCCCTGCTGTGCCCAGACGGTGTTGGCCACCTTGAGGTCTGTCAGATCGAACGCGGGCATCCGAGGTCGTACGCCTTCGGGCAGGTGCAACACCTTGTTGATTTGCGCGGCGGTCTCCCCCGCCGCGCCCGCGCCGACCATCTGCAACGCCAGCGACACACTCGCCGGGGACACCACCAGGTTGGGCTTGTCCGCCAAGGTCGGTGAAGTCAGCAGGTCCAGCCCGAACGTGTCCATGGCCGCGACCAGTTCGGCCATATCCGTCGGCACCTGTTGCGCGACGGGAAGGGCAGGCGGCAACGGCTCAGCGGGGGCTTCCGCGCCACATGCCGTCACCAGCAAGATCAACCCGAGTGCTGCCAACCGTGTCGAGACCGCCATATCTGTAAGACGGCCCCGACACGGTATGCGTTGCACTCAGTCCTGTTGAAGGATCTTGTCCAGCGTGATCGGCAGGTCACGCACGCGGACGCCGGTCGCGTGGTACACCGCGTTGGCGATAGCCGCGGTCACACCCACGATCCCGATCTCGCCGATGCCCTTCGAGCCCATCTCGTTGGTGTGCTCGTCACTTGAGTCGACCCAGTACGCCTCGACGCTGCCGACATCCGCGTTCGCCGCGATGTGGTAACCGGCGAAGTCACGGTTGACGAACTGGCCGTAACGGGAGTCCACCACGGTCGCCTCGTGCAGTGCCTGTGACAGGCCCTGCGTCATGCCGCCGACCAGCTGGGACCGGGCCGTCTTCGGGTTGATGACCTTGCCCGCGTCGAACACGCCGAGCATCCGGGGCACCCGGACCTCGCCGGTCTCCGAGTTCACCCGGACCTCGACGAAATGCGCGCCGAACGTGTTCATCTCGTACTGCTCGGCCTTGGGGTTGCCGCCGAGGACCTGCGTCCCGGTCTCCTTGCCGTCCTTGAACAGCTTGGCCGCCTCCATCACGGCCGTACCCCAGCTGTTGAGGCCCGAGGAGAACCCGGCCGTCGAGCCGACAGGCAGCGCACTGTCGCCGATCTCCAAGTCCACAAGGGACATGTCGACGCCCAGCGCGTCCGCGGCGATCTGCGACAGCGCGGTCCACGTGCCGGTGCCGATGTCCACCGCGGCGATCTGCACGCAGTACCGGCCGTCCACTTTGGTGATCCGAGCGGCGTTGCCGGGGAAACGGGGTGCTGGGTACGTCGCGGAGGCCACGCCGCTGCCGTACAGCCACGCGCCCTCACGCCGCCGGGACCGGTTGGCCCAGTCGAATCGCCGTGCGCCTTCAACCAGGCATTCCTTCAGCTTGCGGCTGGAGAACGGCAGCCCCGACTCGGGGTGCAGGCCGGGTTCGTTGAGGATACGGAACTCGACCGGGTCCATCCCGCATGCTTCGGCCATCTCGTCGATCGCCGACTCGAGCGCGAACATGCCCTGCGACTCGCCCGGTGCGCGCATGATCGTCGGCACTGGCATGTCCAGCATCACGAGCCTGTGCGTGGTGCGCCGGTTGGGCGCGGCGTACATCAAACGTGTGCACACACCGATCTGCTCGGCGTACATGTACGCGTTGGAGCTGCCCTCGACCACGTCATGCGCGATCGCGGTCAGCTTCCCGTCTGCGGTCGCCCCGAGCTGGATCCGTGAGGACGTCGGCGTGCGGTAACCGATGACCGAGAACATCTGCTGCCGTGTCAGGGCGAACTTCACCGAGCGGCCCGATATCTTCGACGCCATCACGGCCAGCGTCGCGTACGAGTGTGGCCGGATCTTCGACCCGAACCCACCACCGGTGTGCGGCGAGACGACGCGCACGTTCGGTGGCTCCAGTCCGAACAGCGCCGCGATGATCTGCTGGTTCATCGACACGCCTTGGCTGCCCATGTACACCGTGACGTGTTCGTCGTCAGCCCACTCGACCACCGCGGCGTGTGGCTCCAGCGGGTTGTGGTGGTTGATCGGCGTCGAGTACGTGTGGTCGATCCGGATCGCCGCGGCTTCCAACGCGGCGTCGACGTCCCCGAAGCTGCTGTCGGCCGGCATTCCGTTCTGAAGTTCACCAGGCATTTCGCCGAACAACGCCGCGTGGTACGGCTTGACGACATCCTGCCGGTCAGCGCGCATTTCAGCGTCATGTGTGCGTGGCTCGTAGTGCACCTGGACCAGACCGGCCGCGTAGCGGGCGTTTTCCGGGGTGTCCGCGAGCACCGCGCCGATGAACTGGCCGTACCAGCCCACTTCGTCGGTCTGCAACACGTCGAGCTGTGGGTCGCCGGTCGCGTTGAGCTTGAGGGCGTTCTCATGCGTGATCACGGCGAGCACGCCCGGCGCGGCCAGCGCCTGCTCGGCGTCGATCTGCGCGATCCGGCCCGCGGCGATCGTGGACAGCAGCGGGAACAGGTGTGCGGGGTTGGTCACCTGCTGTTCGAAGGCGTACGTCGCGGCGCCGCGGACTTTCAGCGGGCCGTCGATCCGGCTTACTGGTTTGCCGATGGCGGTCACTGGCCAACCTCCGCGAGGTCAGAAAGCACACGGACAATGACGTTGCGGGCCAGCGGGACCTTGAAGCCGTTGTCCCGCAAGGGCCGCGCCTGCGCCAGTTCGGCCTCGGCCGCCACCCGGAAGTGTTCCTCGGTCGGTGCGAGGCCACGCAGCAGACGCTCGGCTTCCCAGGCACGCCAGGGCTTGTGCGCGACGCCGCCGAGCGCGATACGGACGTCCTTGATGACGCCGTCGGCGATTTCCAGCGCCGCGGCAACGGACACCAACGCGAAGGCGTACGAAGCTCGGTCCCTGATCTTGCGGTACGCGGACTTCGCTGCGAACGGGGGCAGGTCGATCGCGGTGATCAGCTCACCCCGTTCGAGCACGTTGTCGCGTTCCGGTGTGTCCTCAGGCAGCCGGTGGAACTCGGTCAACGGAATCATCCGTTCGCCGTCGAGTCGTTGGACCCGCACGACTGCGTCCAAGGCAGCGAGCGCAACCGCCATGTCCGAAGGGAACGTCGCCACACACGACGGCGAGTGCCCGATGATCGCGAGATCCCGGTGATGTCCTTGCAGCGCCGAGCATCCGGTCCCCGGCTCGCGTTTGTTGCACGGCATCTCGACGTCCTGGAAATAGGCGCACCGCGTGCGCTGCAACAGGTTTCCGCCTGCGGTCGCCCAGTTGCGCAGCTGGTAGGACGCACCGGCGAGAATCGCCTGCGACAGCATCGAGTAGTCACGCCGAACGCGCCGGTCGGCGGCAATCTCCGAATTGGACACCGCCGCGCCGATCCGCAAGCCACCACCGGGCAGATCCTCGATCTGATCGGAAGTCAGCGTACGGACGTCGATCAGTACGTCCGGAGTGGCCACTTCGACCTTCATCAGGTCGACCAGGTTGGTGCCACCGGCCAGGTAAGCGGCATGCGGTTCGCCGAGCATCATCGTGATCGCCGACGTCATGTCAGCCGGTTGCTCGTAACGGAACGGCTTCATGAGTTGGCGACCTCCGAGATGGCGGGAACGATGTTGCAGTAAGCGGCGCAGCGGCACAGGTTGCCGCTCATCCGCTCGGCGATCTCGGTGTCGGTCAGCTCGACCTGCTCGGCATTCGGGTCCTCGGTGACCACGCTCGGCCAGCCTTCCTCGGCCTCCTGCATCATGCCCACCGCGGAGACGATCTGGCCCGGCGTGCAGTAGCCGCATTGAAACGCGTCGTGCTCGACGAACGCCTTCTGCAGCGGGTGCAGCTCGTCGCCGTCGGCAAGGCCTGCCGCGGTCACGATCTCCGCATCCTGATGTGCGACAGCCAATGCGAGGCAGCCGACCGCACGCCGTCCGTTCAGCAGGATCGTGCACGCACCACACTGGCCGTGGTCGCAGCCCTTCTTGGTGCTGGTGATGCCAAGCCGGTCCCGCAGCGCGTCCAGCAGCGTGGTCCGTGGGTCGACGTCCAGCTTGTGCTCGACTCCGTCGACCTTCAACGTGATCTTCACTTCTTACCTCCCACCGGCCAGCGCCGCCATACCGCGACGTGCATGATGACTGCGATGCCGAGTGCGTTAGCGGCGGCGTACGCCACCCAATGGTCAGGCTCGGTCAGCTGGTTGGCGACTGTGGACAGTCCTAAGTAGAGCACGATGGTGCCGATCACGAAGGTCGTGAAGGTCAGCACCCGGCCAAGCGGCTGGAACAGCATGGCGACCACCAGGACCGCGGCGATGCCGCAGCTGCAGACGGCACCGATCCTGCCCAGATCCCAGCCGGCCACGTCGCGCAGCACCACATGGGTCAGCACCCCCACGGCGATCGTGCCGAGATTGCTGGCCACCAGCCTCGGGCCAAGGCCGACGATCCTGGCGAACGGCCAGCCCCGCAGCGCCACGAAGAAAATCGTCTGCCACATGCCGATCGCCGCGAGCAAGGACGAGAAGAACCCGTGTCCCATGCCCGCGGCAGTGGCGCCCAGATACAGTCCTGCTCCGACGATCCAGCTGGCCACCAGTGCCACAAGGCCGGGCCAGTGCACGCCGCGGCCACGTAACGGCCAGCCGTCCGACACCAGCGTCAGCTGCAGGATCACCACGAACACAGCGATCCCGAGTGGGACTGTGTCGTCAACGGTGACGACCATGTCGCCGAGCCACGCCAGGCCGAACCCGACCACCAGGATGATCGCCGTATCGGTCAAACCGGACCAACCCGGACGCAACCGGCTGCCCGGCCAGTCCTGCCACCAGAACGCGATCATCGCGATCATCGGCAGCGCGTAGGTGGTGACCGCACCCAATCTGTCCACAGACTGCTCGGGTCCGCCGAACCCGAACGCCATCAAGACGAACGCGGGAACGACCACAAGCAGCCCAGCCACGCTGACCGCTGTGGGCGTCGCCGTTTCCGCACGCGTCGCGTCAACCATCCAACCTGCCCATTCATCAATTCGAGGCCTCCAGACTGCGGTGCCGGGGCAGGCTTTTCTCACCCGTCATTGCGGTATGGTCACCCGAAATTGCGGAACTCCGTCGGCGAGACGCCATACCTGCGGCGGAAAGCCGCCGCGAACTGACCAGGACTCCGGTAGCCGCACGCGATCGCGACCTGCAACACAGTCTTCTCGTTGTCCTGCAGCATCTCCGCCGCACGAGTCATCCGCAGGCCGGTCAGGTAACGGTGCGGAGTCTGTCCTGTCGCGCGGGTGAACATCCGCAGGAAGTGGTACTTGCTGACGTTGACCTGCGCGGCCAGTTCATCCAATCGGATGTCCTCGGCAAGCCGGGCCCGCATGTACTCCGTCACCTGGTCCAAACCGGACGGTCCAATGGGGAGCGGTTCGACCACGGGCTTCTTGTTCGCCGTGTACATCAAGTGGGCGACGAGCATCTGGGTGATCGACTCGGCGTAGTACTCCGGTGCGCTTTCGTCGAGCGCACGCTTCAACGCCTTGCCCGCCGCGGCGACCAGCGGGTCGTCCAGCAGCAGTGAGTCGAACGCCCAGTACTCGTCCACCGGCAGGTGCAGGTGCAGTGACTCCAAGGGCTGTGCCGACGTGGACTGCCAGCGCAGCACACTGACATTGCCCGGTGCGGTCAGCCCGGCCGAACCCGGGCGGTAGTTCGCCCGGTGCCAGCCGCGGCCCTTGCGGCTTTCGATCTGCATCGTGCCGGTCAACGCGATCACCAGGGTCAGTTCCGACGAGGGCGCGGTGGTGAACTCCTCGGTCACGGCGGGGTCGTGGTACGTCCTGGCGAGCATCGACTGCCAGCCGAGGGTCTCGCTGCACAGCAGCCGCTTGGACGGCAGCGCACGACCCGCCAGCCTGCTGCTTTCGGAGATGTCGGCTCGCATGTACGCCACGCTACGTGCGGTTTCGATGCCCCGCCTGGCGGGAAATCGCCCTTTTGGCCGCTGACCACCGCTCTTGCTGCCCGATTGGGCTATAACTCCGTTTCACGCGACCGTCAGACCGTCCGTGACGTGCCCCTTCGCGGCCTTGCGGGCCGGTAGCAGGGTCGCCAACGGTGCCGCGAGGACCGCGGCCGCGAGCAGGACTGCTATCTGTACAACTGGGACAGTCAGCGTGATCGGCGCGGCGGCTGTCGACGCGGTCAACACGATCAACCACGCGCCGCCAATCCCCAGGACCAGCCCAAGAATCGCGCCGACGCCGGTCATCAGGCCC
Source organism: Kibdelosporangium aridum (assembly GCF_900176515.1). Classification (GTDB taxonomy): domain Bacteria; phylum Actinomycetota; class Actinomycetes; order Mycobacteriales; family Pseudonocardiaceae; genus Kibdelosporangium; species Kibdelosporangium aridum. The sequence goes on along the minus strand of NZ_FWXV01000001.1, from coordinate 388,806 downwards.
GCCTCGATGATCAGTGTGCCCGCCAGGCCTTCCCTGGTCAGGCCGAGCGCCCGGAGCAACGCGGATTCCCTGGTGCGTTCCAGAACAGACAGTGACAGCGTGTTCGCGATACCGGCCAGAGCCACCACGACGGCCAGCCCGATCAGTGCCCACAACACCGCGAGGGTGTCCCGCAGCGACTCGGTCATCTGGGCCCTGAGCTGGGCGATGTCGCGCATCTGGGCCAGCGGTGACGTGGCGGCGACCTGCTCGAGCTGTGCCGCGGTGACACCGGGCTTGAGTTTGACCAAGATCGTGTCGTAGCCCCGGAAATTCGTCTCCAGAACGCGCACTGTGCTCAGGTCCACCATGGTGAGTCCGATGTCGACGCCCGGGCCGGTGGTGGCTTCGTAAATGGCGGTGACCGTCAGCGGCACCTTACGATCGGCCGTCACGGTCGATCCGACCGTCAGGCCTGTCTGCGTGGCGAACTCCTGGCTGACCGCGATCTCCCCGGGTCCGATCCGGTCAAGCGAGCCGCTGACCACGGTCGGCCGCAGCAGTGTGCCCACCACATCGCCCTGAACTCCGGTCATTGAAGCTCCGCCAGCCGGGTTCAGGTTCACCGAGGAGGAGTACATGGGAGTCGTCGTGGCCACTTCAGCCAGACGTGTCACCAGGGACTCGGGCAGTGGCTGGCCGGCAACCGCCGAGGCGACCGAATAATCCGCGACGAACTGCTTGTCGAGGGAGTCGTTCGTGCTCTGCTCGACGCTGGCGGTCACCGTTGTCACCAGGATGACGACCATCAGGCCGATGGTGAGCGCGGCCGTGGTCGCCGCTGTCCGCTTGGGATTGCGATCCGCATTCGCGGTCGCGATAGCGGCAGTCGTACCGAACATTCGGCGCGGCAACGCTCCCAGCGCCCGTACGAACGGTCCAACTAGGACAGGTCCGAGCGCGAGCACCGCACCCAGGAACGCCAAGATGCCCATGCCGACGATCGCGGCGCCGTCCTGGCCGTTGGGGACACCCACGATCGCGGCCAGCACACCCAGCGCGAGCAACACCACGGCCACGACCGTGCGTTTCTTGCTTGTGCGCTGCACATCGCCGTCCGGCAATGCTCGCAGGGCGGCGATCGGTGAGACAGCCGTGGCTCGGCGGGCCGGGAGGACTGCAGCGAACAGGGTCACCAACACGCCAACGGCGAACGCCGCACCGATCGTGCGCACTGTGATCGGCATGTACACCTCGTCGCCGAGCGAGCCCTGGAGCGCGGCCGAAAGCCCCAGTCCGGTGAGGAATCCCAGCAACGAGGCCAGAACGCCCATCGCGAGGGCCTCCCCCACCACGCCAACGAACACCTGCCGCCTACCCGCCCCGATACAGCGCAGCAGCGCCAGCTCGCTGGAGCGCTGGGCGATGAGGATGGTGAACGTGTTGTGGATGACCAGAACGGCCACGGCCGACGCCAATACGGCGAACGCGGTCAGGAAATCACTGAGACCGTCCGAGCCTGCCGGGGTTTCGCGCACGAGTTGCGCCGCCACCTGGGCTCCGGTCTGGACCTTGGCGCCGGGCAGCGCGCTGTCGATCGCGTTCACCAGGGCTTGGCGACTCGTGTTCGGCGCCGCTCGCACCACTATCTGGCCGTGCTCATCGCTTGGCAACACTTCAGGCAACAGCGTCACCTGGATTCCGCCGCCGCCCAGGTTCGCACTGGTGACCAAGGGTTTGATCTTGCCGACGACGGTGAAGGGCCTTTGCTGCTGGTTCACAAGCAGCGTCACTTGCTTGCCGACCTCGTAGCCAGCGCGCTCATTCACCGCGACCTCCGCCGCGTTGGCCGGATAGCGGCCTTGAACGAGGTCGAACGGGCGGAGCTGGTCGTCGGCCGGCAGCGAAGTCGCGCCGGCGGACTTGACCGTACGGCCCTCGACGATCGGAGTCGGCGCCGTGTCCCGCCAGTCCGCCGCAGCCACTCCGGGAAGCCCGCGAACAGTGTCCAACGCCGTGGCTTCCAGCGGCTTGCTGCTGGCCGTGACCATGACGTCCACATTGCGCACGCTCGCGGCCGCTTGCGCACGCAGTTCCGCCTTCATGGCGTCGGCGAGGACCATCGCGCCGGTCACGAACGTGACTCCCAGCGCGATCGCGACCATGCACAGGATCAGCCTCGCGGTCCGGGCCTTGAGCCCGGCCAGAACTACCCTCAGCATCACGCCGCCAGCTGCGCGAGCGCGTTCGTGACTGTGGCGGGCGTCGGGCCGCTGATCCGCCCGGCGATCTGGCCGTCCGCCAGGAGCACGACCTCGTCGGCGTAGGACGCCGCGACTGGGTCGTGCGTCACCATGATCACGGTCTGGCCCAGCTCCCGTACCGACATCTTCAGGAAACGCAGTACCTCGCTGCCTGAACGGGAATCGAGGTTGCCGGTCGGCTCGTCGGCGAAGACCACCTCCGGCCGCCCGACGAGGGCCCGCGCACACGCCACTCGCTGTTGCTGGCCTCCGGAAAGCTGGCTGGGTTTGTGGTCTAGCCGGTCGCGCAGACCCAACATGTTCACCACCACGTCGAACCACTTCTTGTCCACCGCGCGGCCGGCGAGTTGCATGCCGAGCAGGATGTTCTGTTCGGCGGTGAGCGTCGGGAGCAGGTTGAACGCCTGGAACACGAACCCGATCCGGTCTCGTCGGAGCAGGGTCAACTGCCGGTCGGTGAGCCCGGAGACCGGGGTCTGCCCGAGCACGACCGCCCCGGAATCCACTGTGTCCAGTCCGGCCAGGCAGTGCAGCAGGGTGGACTTGCCCGATCCGGACGGCCCCATGATGGCGGTGAACCTCTGCGCGGGAAATGCCACGCTCACCCCCCGCAGAGCGTGTACTTGGGCGTGGCCCTTGCCATATGCCTTGACCACGTGGTCGGCCCCGACTGCCGTCAGCATGCTGGTCCTTTCGCTGGTTCGTTCAGCGAAAGGGTGCCGACTGGGCGCTGAACGCAACCTGAAACAGCCTGAAAATCTCTTCAGGCGCCCGTTTGTCCATCTGGGAAGATCGCTGTTATGCGGGTACTGGTTGTGGAGGACGAGAAGCGGCTCGCCGACACGTTGCAGTGGGGCCTGGAGGCCGACGGGTACGCCGTCGACGTCGCCGGCAACGGCCTTGACGGGCTGCGGCTGGCCGAGCAGCACCCGTACCAGGTGATCATCCTGGATATCATGCTGCCGGGGATGAACGGTTACAAAGTCTGCGCGGAACTGCGCAAGCGCGGCAACCATACGCCGATCCTGATGCTGACGGCCAAGGACGGCGAATACGACGAAGCCGAAGCTCTGGACACCGGCGCGGACGACTTTCTGCGCAAGCCGTTCTCCTACCTTGTCCTCACCGCCCGGCTCCGGGTCCTGATGCGCCGGGGCCCGATCGGCAGCTCGGCCCGGATCTCGGTCGGTGACCTGACCGTTGACTCAGCGAAACGCACGTGCCATCGCGCCACCCAGGCCATCCCGTTGACCGCCAAGGAGTTCGCTGTGCTGGAATGCCTTGCCCGGCACGCAGGCCAGGTTCTGTCCAAACAAGACATAATCGACCAGGTGTGGGACATGGCGTTCGACGGCGACCCGAACATCGTCGAGGTCTACATCAGCACGTTGCGGCGCAAGATAGACGCACCGTTCGGGCGTAACACGATCACCACGGTTCGTGGCGTGGGGTACCGCCTTGAGGATTAGGTTGTGGCCCGCGTCGATGCGGGCGAGTGCGGCGCTGACCGCGACAGTGGCCTGTCTGGGAGTTTTCGCCCTTGGTGTGCTGGGGCTGCGGGAGTACATGGTCGACACTGTGCTGGGTTCCGCCAAGACCAAGGCGGAGCTGGAACTCAGCCGGATCACGGACGCTTATCGCACCGGTCACTCGGTGAACGTCGCCGTCACCGGCGACGCCGGATACGAGGTGGTCACCGATCCCGGGCAATCCGTTGTGCGCAGCAGCTTCATCGCACGAATCGATCCGGCCTGGCCGGGCCTGCCGCCCGCTCCAGCCGACGCGTCTGGTGTTTGGGAGACCAAAACCGCGCTGCGGTCGCCCACGCATCCGGATTGGGCTGAGAACCGGACCTACACGGTGTTGGGCACGGTGGTCTCCGGCGTTCCCGCGCGGCTCGTGGAACCGTTGGGCCGAACGGGAGACCTGGCCCCTGCTGAGCCTTCCACCAGTATGGCAACGTATCGGCTCACGGTGTACATGTTCGTACTCCCTTGGGATGCGATCAGAACCGAGACGGTGTTCAACAGGAGCCTCCGTTTCATCCTGCCTTTGGCCGTGGTGTTCGTCGCCGGTCTCGCCTGGTTCGTCACCGGCCGCACACTCCGGCCAGTCGAGGCGATCCGCCGCGAACTCGCCGGGGTCAGCGAACACAACCTGGACCGCCGTGTGCCCGTCCCCCGCTCCCGCGACGAGATAGCCAAGCTGGCCAGGACGACCAACGCCACTTTGGACAGACTGGAGGCATTCCACCATCGACAACAACAGTTCGTCGCGGACGCCAGCCACGAACTCCGCAGCCCGCTGACGAATCTGCGCGCCGGATTGGAGGTCGCCTTGGCCCACGCGGACCGGGCGGACTGGCCGGAGGTTGCCCGGCAGTCCCTTCAGGACATCGAACGCCTCCAGGACCTCACTGCGGACCTGTTGCTGCTCGCCGTGAACGACAACAGTTCCGTCCCGATGGACACGCTCGTCGACCTCGCCGCGTTGGTCGAGGAATTCCGGCCCCAGGTAACCTGCATCGTGCCCGAGCAAGCGTTCGTCCATGGCAACGCGTCACAACTGGAACGCCTGCTGCGCAACCTCGTCGACAACGCCACGCGTCACGCACGCTCCACCGTGACGGTGACCGTCCGCGTGGAGGAGTTGTCTGTCGTCCTCGAAGTCCTCGACGACGGCCCAGGAATCGCGCCGGAGGACCGTGAACGCGTCTTCGAGCGATTCACCCGCCTCGACGACGCCCGCACCCGTGACTCCGGCGGCTCAGGTCTCGGCCTGACCATCGCCCGCGGCATCGCCACCCGCCACGGCGGCACCCTGACCGTTGAGGACAGTCCGACCGGCGCCCTTTTCGTCGCCCGTTTTCCCGCTGTCCCTTAGGGCGCGAGGCCATCGAAGACGATGGCGAGCATGCGTTGCGTCACCTGCTGGTCGAGGTTGCCGCGGGCAGCCGCTCGCGATGTGCCGACCAGCAAGGCATAGACCTCGGGCAGTTCGACGTCGGCGCGGACAGCGCCGGCTTGCTGTGCGCGTTCCAGCAGGGTGCCGACCGCCTGCCGCAATCTTTTCGAGGCCTGCGCGGCAGCCTCGCTGTCGCCCCCGGCATCGAGCAGAGCCTCCGCGATGGCGATCTTCGTTGCCGCGTCGGCGACAAGGTGACTGAAGAATTCGAAGAACGCCGATCCCGGGTCGTCAGCGTCAAGGAGTGCTTCTGCCTGTTCACGCAGCCGGTCGAACCGCCGGACGAGGACGGCCTCCAACAGCGCCGCTTTGGTGGGAAAGTGCCGGAAGACCGTGGCGATGCCAACCCCGGCCAGCCGGGCCACCTCCTCGGTGGAAGCAGACTCGCCGCCCTTGCCGAAGACCTCTTCGGCGACGTCCAGGATGCGGGCACGATTGGTGCGCGCGTCGACCCGTTGCACCCGGCTACCCATCGGCTCCATCCCGTTGACATCCGAAGTGAAGACTCCGTATCGTCGCCGGAGTCACGACTCCGGATATTACCCTCGAGACAGGAGAAGCCCGTGCCAAGCCCAAGAGATGTCTTCCTTGCGCTGGTCAACGGTGTCGCGGACGGCCGATGGGACGAACTGCCAGGCCTCTATGCGGAACAAACCCACGTCGTGCACCCGTTCGACCCACTCCGACAGCCCGCCCTGCGCACCCGCGACGAACTGCGCAAGCACTTCACACCAACCGACGCGACTCCCCGCCTGCGCCGCAGACCTGCCAACATCACAATCCACGAAACAACCGACCCCGAGGTCATCGTCGCCGAGTTCGAGTATCGAGGAACCAACACCGACACCGGCGAACCGTTCGCAGTGCCAGCGATCTTCGTACTCCGGGTACGCAACGGCGAAATCGTCGAGTCCCGCGACTACTTCGACCACCTGTCCGCCGCCGAGGCCCGTGGCCAACTCAAGGAACTCGTCGCCGCAGTCGAAGCTACTCGAAGGTCTTGATCTGGCTGGATACTGGTGGATTTGTGGGGGACCCTATGCGCCGTGGCGAACGGTGTCGCCCCAGCCTTCCAGCCGGTTGGTCAACCTCCGCTGTATCCGCTCCACATCGGACAGATTGGGCCTGTCGACAAGAGCCAGTGCCTTCTCCCAAGTGGCTCTGGCGCCGGCCACATCTCCAGCGGTGAAAAGAGTGTCGCCCAACCGCCGCAATACCTCGGCCTCGTTGTGGACGTCTGTGAGTTCCTGGTACAGCACAGTCGCGTTGGTGTAGTGGTCGACGGCCTCTCGATGCATGCCAAGGCGGCTCAGCGCCCAGCCGTAGAGGCCTTCGAGCGCCGCGACCTCGTAATGGCTTCCGCTTGACTGCCGCAACAACCGCAGGCCCTGTGCGCAGTGGTCAACTGCGTCCTGATAACGCTCCACGCGGCTGCATGCCCAGGCGTACAGCCGGTGAGTTCGTGCCTGCCACGGGCCGTCTTGGGCGCGTTCGAAGTACTCCAGGGTCTGGTTTGCGTGGTGGAATGCCTGCTCTTGGTTCTGCTCAAGGCCATACGTCATGGCGAGCACGAAATGGCATGCGGCTTCGCCGAAGTGGTCACCTGCCTTGCGGCTGTAGTCGAGCGCTATTCGCGTGTGCCGGTGGGCTTCGTCGCATTCCTCGACGCGGCTGTACATCCACCCGAGCATCAGATGCACGCGTTCGTGGGCGAAGTCGTCGTGCAGACGATCGATGGCGGCTTCCATCGTCTCGCGGATCGCGATGAGGTCGTGCCAGTGACCGTTCCACTCCAGGAAGGAACCGATCGCCCATGGAAGTTTCCATGCGTGGATGTCGAAGCCGAACTCGTGCGCCAGCCGAGCCAGCAACAACACTGTGCGGTACTCGTCGGCCAGCCAGTCTTTGGCCTGCTTCGCGTGCTGGATAAGGGTGACCGTGACACCGGGTTGAGGCTGGTCGTCGACGACGACATCGTGGTAGGCGGTGATGGTGAACGAATTGGCAGCGAACCCGGTGTGCAAGTAGTAGTCCAGCAATCGGTGGACGGCCGCGCGTCGGATTGTCTCGGTGTCGGTGTTGTTCACCTCGTTCGCGGCATAGCTGCGTAAGAGGTCATGGAAGGCGAAGCAGCCGGGAGTGACTTCCATGACCAGGTGGCCGTGCACCAACTCGGTCATGGCCGCTTTGGCTTCGGCAATCGGTATTCCCGCGAGACTCGCCACCGCTGGTGTCGAGATCCGCGACCCGGGGTGCAGGCCAAGCAAGCGGAACACTAGGGCCGCCGTGGGACCGAGCTGTTGGTACGAGGCCGCGAACACGCTGCGCAGGCGATCCAGTGCGTCGAGCCGAGTCGCTTCGTCCGCCAGTTCGTCGGCCAGCATCCGGACGGTCAGCGCTGGGTTGAGCTCGAGGCGGGCGGCCATCATCGCGATCGCGAGCGGGACCCGCGCACAGCGGTCGATCAGATGCACCAAGGCTTCCGGCTCGGCGTCGACGCGATGCGCACCGATCCGCCGGACCACAAGTGCTTTGGCTTCCAGCACCGCGAACTCGCCGAGGTTCACCGGGCGAGCACCTTCCCAGGTGATCAGATCCACCAGCTGGTTGCGGCTGGTCACCACCACGACGCACGTCGAACTCCCCGGCAACAATGCCCGGACCTGCTCGACATCGCGGGCGTTGTCGAGCACGATCAACAGCCGTCGCCGGGCGACCACACGACGGTACAGCGCGGCTTGCCCTTCCGGCGTCGGCGGTATCCGATCTGGCGGCACGTCGAACGCGTCGAGGAAACCACGGATCGCGTCGACTGGTTGGACCACCGTCCCGCTGATGTCGAAGCCGCGCAGGTCGATGTACAGCTGACCGTCCGGGAACTGGTCACGCACCCGATGTCCCCAGTGCACCGCCAACGCCGTCTTGCCGACGCCCGGCGCACCGTTGATCGCCACGATCGCCGCACCGTTGACCAGCTCGTCGAGCCGGGCGAGTTCTTGTTCACGGCCAACAAAATGTGGCGTACCCGAAGGTAGCTGACGCGGTACCGCTCCGGCTGGTTCGGGCGCGCGGTAAGGGTGATCAGGCAAGCAGATCCAGCCGTGTGTCGTGGTCTCCTTCACCCCCACCTGAACCTGACGGTAGCTGGCCGGTTCGGCGGCTGGGCTGTTGCGCACGACCTCCTCGTAGAACCATTCCGAGCTGATCACCGCGAGCAGGCCGGGGGACGCGGCCAACGCGGCTTTGAGCGGCGGCGCATCGCATAACCGGAACGCCAGGTTTAAGGCTTTGCCAGTGACGCCATGGGCGTCGTGCACTACCTCTCCGGCGTGCAAGGCAAGTCGTAGCCGGATCCTTGCCTGCTCCGGCTGGGCCGCGTTGTGCCGCCGCAGCTCCTTGACCAACGCCAGTGGCAATGATTCAACGAACAGGCTTTTCGGCACATCCGTCGGCCCCAGTATGAATACCCCGTCGCCCCGATCTTCTGTGTAGCACTGCGTCCACGGGATGCCGGTGTCGTCGAACGCCCGTCGCAGGGCCTCGTACAGTCCTTTCCTGACCGTGACTTGGACAGGGTTCGTGCGCCGGTCGTCGCCGAAACCTTCGACGTCGACGACGGCGATCGTGCGATGGACAGCAGTCATCGTTTACGAGGTCCGTTGATTCGAGCTCGATAACGGACCATCACGCCGTTGAGCCAGACTGCGCCGTAGTCGTCGTCAAGGTCCACTTCGAACAGCGGGTCGGGCTCGAAGACCGACGTATCGCACCGGTCGGCGAACATGATGACGAGCCGCTCATGTTCGTTGCGGATGGTCGGCCAAATGAATCCATGAGCCCATGGCGCCTGTTCACGTATCCACTTTGCCCACCGGCGAACCCGGGGGAAGTCCGTCCACTCCGCGGCGATCAACCACCGGCTCTGGGCGACAGCCGCCAGCGCGGGAGCGTCCAACAGGCTCACCAACTGCAACTCGGCAGCCGTGACGATGGCGCTCGCCCGTTGGCCGACCACAGCCGCCCGTCGAATCGTGCGGAAAGTCGTGCTATGCGGTGGAACGGCTCGCAACAGAGTGTCCGCGAGCATCGCGGCCGCATCGGTGCCCGCGTCGCATTTGCCGTACGGGTCGTCGGGAGGGGCGTCGAAGCGGCCGTCTGAGCTTGGGGAGTACGGGACGAAGCCGGTCGCGGGGATCTTTCGGCTGTGCAGCCGCCAGAGGATTGTGTCGGCAGGCAAAGGGAACCGGTGTGGGCTGCCGGTGTAGCCCGTTGGCGGGTCGTAGTCGGGCACCGTTACACCTCGCTCCGCTCGTCCAGTGCCAGTTCGATCAGCACGGCGTCGTCCACTTCGTCGATCAGCCGGGCCGGAACGCTGCCTGCCATGTGGTTCTCCCCCAGCCACCAGTCCGCCACACCCCACGGGTCGTCCTCGGCGTCCAGGATCTCGTTGACCTCACGCACCACTGGCCATACCGAGCCCGAAGGCGAAAACTGGAATGCCGGCCATTGCAGGACCCCGTCGGGGCGTTCGAGTCTGATCAGCCACGGGCTGAACGGGTCGTGTCCGTTCGCACGAACCTGTTCCTCGGCAAGGGACGGTGACGCGAGCAGCCATGACGCCGCCCCATCAGCGACCTCCCGCAGCCGTGGATACGGCAGGTCGACTTGGGCCCCAAGGGACTCCGTCAGCACCAGCCAGTCCGACAGGGTCTCGGGGTCACGGGTCGCGGCGACCGAACGACGTGTACCGGCCGCCAGGGCTCGTCGGAAGGCATGAGCAACAGGCAGTGAGCGGCTGAGCAGGTCGGCGATCTCGTGTCCGTACTCTTCGGACAGTGCCGGGTGGGCTTCCCGCGCGAGCTTGGCCACCAAGGAGTCCAGCTCCTGCGCGGTGGAGGGTGGCAGTTCGGCCCGGATGTCCTGCCACTGTTCGGACAGGACGCTCAGGGCGTCGGATATTCCCATCGGGTCACCCGCTTACGTCGTGCTTGGCGATACCGGCTTGGGCCGAGGCGATCGCGCGTCGGTCCATGTTCCCGATCTGCAGGTCGAATCGGAGTTCCGCGCCAGAGGAGGGTTCGGTCGCGTGCACCGAGAGCTGGCCGGTCTCCGACATCACGAAACTGACGTCGATCTGCATGCCCTTCGGACCGGCTGGCAGACCAGTCAGTCTGCCCCGGCCGATCTTGGTGTTGTCCGCGACCTCTTCGGACGGGACCAGGCCTGCTTGTTCGTACACCTCGATCTCGACCATCCGCTGGTTGTCCACGGCCGTCGCGAACGGGTACGGCCCGGAGTCCGCTGGTAACGGGGTATCGGGTTGCAACAGGTGCACGACGATCTGCCGTGCCTGCATGGGCCTGGTGAGTGCCAACGGATCGGCCGGGTCGACGCCTTTCACGCCGAACCCCCGCGACACCACGCGCTTCACGTTCGTGCTGATCATGGCCTCGGCCTGACCGACCGAGATGCCCAGGTCATCGGCTGTCTGCTGGGTGCTGGCCCGACCACGCTTGGCTCTGCTGATCATCGCGAACAGGGCCGCGCCCTTGGCCACGGCCAGATCCGGTTCGTACAACCGAGTCTCCAGGCCGAGGCGCTCCTTCAACGCGGCCGCCACGCTCGGCACCTTGGTCATCCCGCCGACCAAGAGCACTTCGTCGAACTCGCGGACGCCCTTGCGCGCCGCGGCGTCGATCACGCGCTTGGTCACGTCCACCACGCGGTCCAGCAAATCCACCGTGAGTTCCTCGACCATGGCACGGGTGAACTCGACCTGGGCGGCGACTCCGCCGAACCTCAGCCCGAGGCGATGCGACTGCTTGCTGCTCAACGTCTTCTTCACGTCCTCGGCCGTGATCATCAGGTCCTGCATGAAGACGTCGTCCGCGGTCGGGTCGATCCGCGGGTGCTGCGCGGTGAACTCCCGCAACAACCGGTCACGGATCCGCTCATCCCAGTCCGCCCCGCCGAGCTTGTCGTCACCGGCGATGCTGATGACTTGAAAGTCCTTGTCCTGCAAACGGATCACCGTCGTGTCGTACGTGCCGCCGCCGAGGTCGCAGACCAGCACGTGCCGGATCCCGGTGCCGGACTGCATGGTCTGGTAGTGCAACGCGGCCGCGGTCGGCTCGTCGAGTACATCGAGGACGTTCAGCTTCGCGATCTCGCCCGCGCGGCGAGTGGCGTCCCGTTCGGCGATCCCGAAGTGCGCCGGAACGGTGATCACCACGTCCCTGACCCGGAACTCGTCGTTCTTCTCCGTCGAACGGACCAGTTCCCGCAGGATCAGCGCGGAGATCTCCTCGGGCGTGTACTTCGTCTTGTGGTAGACGCGATCGCTGGGCACACGGCTGCCCATGTCCCGCTTCACCATCTCGGCCACCAGGTGCGGTGCGAGCAGCGCCGAGTTCTTCGCCGCGCTGCCGACCAGCACCTTTCCCGGCTTCTCGAAGTACACCACGGACGGGGTGGTCTCCGCGCCGATCTCGTTCTTCACCACGACCGGCCGCCCGGACCGGTCGACGTAGGCGATGCACGAATGGGTCGTACCCAGATCGATGCCGAAGGTGGTGTGCTCGGTCAACTTCGATCCTCCCAGATCAACGGCCCTGATAGGTGAACGCCGCCCAGTTCTCCACCTGGGCCGGGTCGATCGAGGACAGCTCTTCGGCCAGCGCCGGGTCGACGTCCGGCGGCAGAACGCGCTTGGGGTTGAGCATCCACACCTGCGCGGCGCGCAGCGCGGTCACCGGATCCGGGTAGCCTGCCGTCAGGTAGTGGTGGAACATGATCATGAAGAACATGGTGGCGAGGTCGTCGACCTCCCACCGCGCCCCGACCGCGCCGGCCGCGCCCGCGGTGAGGAACGTGCTCGCCAACGTCAGCACCTCGTCGGGCAACTGCTTGGTTCGGTCGGTCGTACACGCGGCCAGCACCACCAATCCGCCTGGCGCGTCGGACTGACGTTGCCGCGCGGCGTCGAGCATCTCCCGTACTCCCAGTCGCCCGGCCATGTTGTCCTCGTCGGCGCTGAGGGCGAGGTAGGAATCCATGGGTACGCTGGTCAACCGGCCGTGGATGCCGAGGTGCAGCAGGGAAGCCGGGTGCGGCCCTCCTGGCAGGACATCGCGCACCTTGGCGGGCGTCACCCGGCGACGGCCCACGGTGCTGGTGCCGAAGAGCTTTCCGTCGGGATAGCACCGGCGGTGGATCTCGGTGATCTCTTTCTGTGCCCAGTACAGGCCATTGCCTGGGACGCCGACAAGTACGGGTTCGTCTGGCCAGTTCCGGGGTTGCCTGCGTGTGGATTCGATGAACTGCCGGGCCGAGGAGGCGTACGAGATGGCGGCGTCATGGCACGCGTAACGCACAGTCTGGCCAGGCGCGTCCCGGCGGGCGGCATGCCACGGGACGTGGGCGAGTTCTCCGACCGGGACGAGGACGATACGTTGGCGCATCCCGAATTGGCCGAGGATGTCGTCCATGGCGGCCGTCCACGCCCACTCGCAGAGGTCGTTGAGGGCGAACACCCACTCCGGTCCGGAGGCCTGGACGAACCGTTCGATCTCCTTACCCGCGGTGAGATGAGGCAGCTTCAGCACCGTCACGTCGGCACTGTCCACAACGACCGCGAAACCAGGCGACCGGTCGTAACGAGGCACCATGTACACCAGCGCCGCGGCTTCGGCGTCCTGCAATGCTGTTCTGATCTCGTCGATCTCCGGCGGCGCCAGCAACCGGTCGGCGATGTCCGTGTGCGCCACGGCCTTCAGCACCCGGCGGCGCACGTCGGTCCGAAGTTGTGGGCCAGGCGCGGAACCGCCCTCGTTCCAGGGAGCCGCGTTGGCCGCCGCGGCCTCCCGTTCGTACATCGCGGCGACCTCGTGGTGCCCGCCCTCTCGCAACAGCGCACCCAAGGTCGTCTCGAAGGTCGTCGCGTGCAGCACCATCGCCCGGCCCATCTCCAGTGCCTGAACGGCAGCGTCACGCTGATCGGCCGTGACACACCAGCGGGCGACGTCGGCGGCCTCGTCCTTGGCAGCCTTGGCCATCTCCATCGCACGGAGGTCGTTCGTCTGCAGCAGCACGTCCGCGGCCCGTTCCCGGATCGCATCGAGTCCGATATGGACAGACCGGATCAGGTCACCCCGCGCGGAATCGGCACGGGTGTTGTACGAAGCCGCGAGCGTGTACAGCAGTGAGGCGTAATCCGCACTGGCTGTGGCGTCCGTGACCAAGCGGCGTGCCTGTTCCAGACGGTCGATCGCATTGTTGATGTCCCGGTAGTCGCGGCTCAGTTCGTGACGCCCTTGCAACGTCTGCCCGGTCGTGTAAGCCAACGCGAGCTGCTCGTCCGTGGTCAGGTCGGTCCGTGCGGACACCTTGCCCAGCAACCCGATGGCCTGGTCGTATTTCTTGACATCACGGGTGGCCATGCCGTGCCCGGACGTCACCAACGAGGCGGCGATGACGTCGTGGACGCTCATCACCGTGTCCACGGGTAGGTCAAGCAGGCTGTGCACGGTCCGGTCGAGCTTCGCCAAGTCGGCGGCGGAAGGCCTGCCGCCGTGGTTGTACACGGCGAAAACCTGCTCCAGCACGTCCAGCTGACCGGTCAGTGTGCGCATGGTCTCGGTGAAGTAGTCGCCTGGCTCCAGCTTGGCGTGCAGGTCGGCGACCTGACGGCGGGCTTCGGCGATGGAGTCCTCATCCATGTCATTGCGCATGGCGACCATGCCGCGGGCGATTCGCGCCATCTCACGGATGTGTTCCCCCAACGGCAGATCGGAGATGTCGCCGACGCCGACGTAGTGTTCGGCCGCGTCCATGTCCTCGAGCGAGCCGCTGATCTGGTAGCGGAACAGCAGCAAGCCGGCCCGCAACATGCCGAGTACCTTGGTGACGGCGTGGCCTTCCGGCGCTTTCTCCTCCGCGCGGTCGAGGTACGCCATGGCCTCGTCCATCAGCTCGAGGTCCCGGTTCATCATGGCACGCAGCCCGGCCACCATCGACTGCCCGATCGCGTTGGCCGTGTCGAACTTCGCCTCCGAGGAGGACTTGGCTGCCGCCTCGGCGAGCGCGGCCGCGATCTCCTCCGGGGACTGGCCGGACCGGTCGCCGAGGAAGCTGACCATCGCGGCCATCGCGACCTTGGCCGCCAGGTCCACTCGCGCCGGGTGATCCGGTGGCAGTGCGGCGATCGCGCTGGCCAGCAGTTTGGCGGTTCTGGCGTTCTCCGCCGCGGTACGGATGTCCATATTCCACGCGTTGACCAGTGCCGCCAACGCGTCCGCCATCGGGTACCGGAGCGGGTTGTCCTCCTCCACTTCGGACACGACCGTGATCAGCTGCTCGAACATCGCCTCGGTCGACTCAGGCCCACCACCGAGCTGGCTCTTGCGTGCGTTCAGCACGACCAAGGCCATAGCCTTGTGCACAGGGTCGTCTTCGTCGACGGCTTCACTGAGGTGCCGCAGCGCCGCGTCGATCTCGGACTCAGGCGTGGAGGGCGACACGCCCGTCAGCATCGCCTGCATGACGTTGACCGTGGACGCCATCTCGGTGTCGGGCAGCATCTTCGGGTCGACGGCGGCCAGTTGCTGCTCAGCCAGCGCCAGGGCCTCCGGGGACATCGCCGCCGGGAGGTCTCTGACGCGGTCGATCGTGATCTTGGTAGGGTCCTTGCGCATATCGGCCGGCAGGTCACGCGTCATCGCCAGCATGCCAAGGAATGCTCGATAGCTGTTGGCCTCCGCCTCGTCCAGGTTCTCGATGAGCTCCGTCAGATCGGCCACGGCAGTCTCGTAGTCCTCCTCTTCGCCGCCGTACCAAGCGAACCGGACAGCTCGCAGCGCCGCGAGCTTGATCCGCCGCCGCTGCTCCCAGAACGGCATGGTGTGCGACGTGCCGGCGAGGTCCACAATGGCCTGATCGAGCGTGGGGACCGGCTGGTTCTCCTCGACCTGGCGCAGTACGATCATCGCGTCGACCTGCGCGGCGAACGCCCGGAACTCCGGTTCGTCCACCAACGCGTTCAGCTGCCGGAAGTACGACTGGGATTCCCGGAGATCATCGATCTGCCTGGTCTGCTCGTACCGCACGACATACGCGAAACTGAGCTGACGCAGCGGGTCTGCTTTGTTCTCTACCACAGCGAGCGCCCGGGAGGCGTAGTTGATCGCAGGGACGGTGTCGTCCGGGTTCTCCCTGGCGATCAGCGCCTCGGCAAGGGCCAGGTCCACGCTAGGGTCGCCGAGCTCGGCCGCTTCGAGAAGGTAGTGGATGCCCTCGTCGCGGTCCTGGACGGAGTCCGGGTTGGCATCGAAGATCCCGAGCAGCAGGAATCCCAGGTCCGCGCAGATCGCGAGGCGTTCGTCGCCGTCGGCCAGCCCGGTCGCGGTCCGCAGCAGGTCGACTGGTTCGCGGGTGTACACCTCGGCGATCTCGTCGTCGGTCAGCGTCTGGTACCAGTCCACCAAGGCGGCCGCCAGCTCCACGTGCGCCTGCGGGTCGAGTGGGTTCTCGGCCAGAATCTGCCTGCGGCGCTCGACGTCAGTCATGGCGGCGGATCAATCCGGTCGCCATGGAGGCGATGCCCGCGTCGATGCCGCCGACGTCCTCGATCAGCTGCGCATCGTCCTGCTCTCCTGGGCAGACCAACTCAGCAAGCGCTTGCTGGGCGCCATATCCCAGCCCGCGAACGACGATCCGCACGCCCATCGCGCACAGCTCACGGGCGAGGCGCTTGGCTTCGGCCCGGTCGCCGACGTCGCCGTCACCGAAGACGCACAGGACCCGGTCGCCCGCCCGGTCGGTGAAGAACCTCTTGCAGACGTGCAGGGCCGGTACGAGGTCGGTGCCGCCGGACGCACGGGCAGACTTGAGGCTGCTCAGCACCTCGTCGTACGACGTATCCGGGACGTACTTGAAAACGCCGTGGTTCCACAGGATCAGCCCGGCCCGGTAGCCGGCGTCACGGGCCTCGCCGAAGAACGTCGCCGCGCCGGAAACGGCCTGGTCCAGCGGTTCACCGGACATCGAGCTGCTGACGTCGATGCACAGCAGGACCGTGCCGGACATCTTGTCCTGCAGTGCCTTGAGGTACGGCCCGGGCGGCGACTGGGTCAGGCCGGCGCCCGTGAAGGACCCGCGTATCCACGTACTCATTGCCTCACCGCGATTCCGGCCAGCGTCGAGCTCAGGTCATCGGCCGCGGCCGAGTCGACGACTCCGTCCACATAGGCCTGAAGGTCCAGCCGTGCACCGCTGCTCGGCTCCCGCGCGGTGACGCTGAGCAGCCCGTCCGCGCTGACCCGCAGCGCGATCTCGATGCGCGACCCGGCGCGCAGTGCGGGCAGGTCGGTCAATTCACCGTCCAGTACCCGCCGGTTGTGTTCGACCTCCTCGGAGGGAAGGTCGCCTGCTTGTTCGTAGACCTGGATCCGGACTCGGTCACGGCCTTCGGCGATCGTGCAGAACGACACCGACGCGCTGGCGGGCAACGGCTGGTTCTGGTGGACGGCGTGGACGACGATCTGCCTGGTCGCCACCGGGTCATAGCTGTCGTGAATGAGAATGCCGAAGCTACGGGGAACGACCGAAGTGGTCGGTTTGTCGGCGATCGCGGCCAGCATCCCGCCTGCCTGCCGCAGGCTTTGCGCGTTCGTCAACTGGTTCGCACGGATCGCCGCGCCGAGTACCACGGCCAGATCCGGCTCGACCACTCGGGGTGTGACATCCAAAGTCTCCGCGACGGCCTTGGCGATCGCGGGCATCTTGCTCGAACCGCCGACGAGAATCGCGTGCCGGATGTCGATCGCACCGTATTTCGCAGCGTTGTGGGTCACTCGCCGGACGATGGACATCGTGCGGTCGACGAGGTCCGCACCCAGCTCTTCCAGGATCTGCCGGTTGAAGGTGACCGTTACGCGCGCACCGCAGGCACGCAGGACCACCGGCCTCGATTCAGTGGTGCTCAACGCCCGCTTGGTCGATTCAGCGGCTGTCTGCACGACGTGCGGGAACATCTCGTCGTCAAACGGGTCGACGTCCGGAACGGCCTCGACAAAGCATTCGGTCAAGTACTCGGCGATGCGGGAGTCCCAGTCGGCTCCGCCGAGCTTGCTGTCGCCATCGGTGGCGATCACCGAAACACCCATCGGCTGTACTTTGAGGACGGTCGTGTCGAAAGTCCCGCCGCCGAGGTCGTAGACCAGGACCGTGCCGCCTGAGCCTGTCAGTTCCGATGTCCCGTAGTGCAATGCGGCCGCCACGGGTTCGCTGAGCAGCTCCAGCACCTCGATTCCGGCCAGACGCGCGGCCTGCGCGGTCGCTTCCCGTTCCCTGATGCCGAAATACGCCGGAACCGTGATCACCGCACGGACAGGCTCATCGGTGTCCACGAGCGCTCGCAGGATCAGCGCCGAGATGGACTCCGGGGTGTGCCGGACACCGTGGAACTCGAGGTCGAAGTCGTTGCCCATCTGGCGTTTGATCAACGACACGGTGTTGTCCGGGTCGACGGTTCCGGCGTGCACCGCCGAACTGCCGACCAGGACCGCGGAACTGGACTCGAAGTGGACCACCGACGGCGTGGTCGGCTCGCCCACTTGGTTGCGCAGGACGAAAGGACGGCCGTCCGGTCCGATCGTGGCGACGGCCGAGTACGTGGTACCGAGATCGATCCCCAGTATCAAAACAGTTCCCAGCCCAGGCCTTGCCATATCTGGCGCATGCCGTTCACGGCGTTCATCACCGAAGCGGACAGGCCTGGCACCATGTCCACGATGATGAACCCGATCATCACCGCGACGAACGCGACCAGAGCGAAGATCAGACTGCGGTGCACGACATAAGCGGGCGGTGTCTTGCGGTTCATTGCTTCGCCTCCGGTGGCACGACATCCACTCCGGCCTTGCCGAGCAGCCACACGAACGGTGCTGCCGGTGACATGGCCGCCGTCTCCGGCCGAACCCGGACCGACGCGACCAGGAAGTACCGGACCTCGGCGAAGTCCCGTTCCGCCGAGAGCACCAAGTTGTCCAGCCCGGCCTGGTCAAGCCAGTCCCGCACGGTCGCGGGCTCGAGGTCCGCCGCGGGGTCGGTTCCGGTCAACAGGTCCGCTTTGACCACGGCGATCGCCAGGTTCCGGCGCTTGGTGTCGATGCGGTAGTCCCGCAGCCGCCGCACAGTGACCTGGTAGGTCTGGTCGGGGTCGTCGACAGCGGGGTTGGCCACGGCCACCCGAGGGTGGTACGGGCCGCCCAATTGGTCGGTGACCCAAGGGATCGAGAACGGGTCCACCACGAGCACGAGTCCCTTGGCGTGGTCGAGGAACTCCAGATCGGCGTTGTCGTCCCGGTTGGTGTAGAACTCCCCCGCCGCGTCGAAGATGTGCAGCGACGTTTTCCGGCGGCCTTTGGTGACCTGCATCGTGATGGCGATCGGCAGTTCCCCGGCTGGGGTCTTCGTGGTGTTGCCGTCGGTCGTGATGATGTCCGCGCCGGTCCGGTACGCGTTCTCGCTGTCCTCGTCGACTAATTCGGTGACCACGCCGTTGGCGGACGCCAGATCTCGCAGGGCCACCATGCCCGCGATGACCAAGCGGGTCTTACCCGCGGAGACCGGCCCGAACACCGGGATCCCGATGTCGGTGTTCACCCCGGCGCCCTTGTGATAAGGCCTGGCACACCGCGGACAGCTTGGCCCGATCTTGAGCGCCGCACGCAGGATGGTCGTGGGTAACACCCTGCCGCACCCGCACCTGCGCCACACTCCGCCGAGGCGGCCAGGCCGTAAATCGCGGTGCAGCTTGCCGCATTCGCATGGGAACGCAGGCAAGTCCGCCAAGTAGTGGCACACCTGGCACCTTGGGCGGGTGTCCCTGACACGCTGGAAGGCGTTGTCGGCGCCCCGTAACACGCCGCTGACAGCCAGCCAGCCGAGCCACGTGAGCAAGACGAACGTCAGCCACGGCGCGGCCATCATCGCGCCGGCCAGAAACGCACCGGCGTTCACCGCCAGCCAGACGGGAAACACGAACAGCGAGGTGATCCAGCCGATCTTCCGTGGCAAGGTCCGCCATCCCCTGCCGAGGATGTCCCACACGCCACGCGTCGCGGTGGTGAAGTCGACCCGCCACTGCGCCACCACGTAACTCGGCCACGCCCAGTCGCGGCCGAACGGGCGGTCCGAGGGCAGCTTCGGTAACCGGGCCGTCCCGTCCGTCACGTGCTCAGGGGTGATCGTCTCCGGCCGGTACTTGCGGGCGCCGACCAGCGTCATCATGACAATCACCACCGAGATGACCATCCCGGCGGCCAGTGACAGCGGCATGAGCACGAGGTAGATCGGCAGCACGAGGTAGAACAGCGCGACAACGACCAGCCAGAAGATGATGTAGATGCCGAAGAGGACGACGAGCGCACCGATCAGGTACTGCATCAGGCCCCCTCGTTGTCCTTGCGCCGGTTGAGCCAGCCGAGCCTGCGCGGCGGCTGCTTGGGCTCCTGCGCGGGCTTCGGTGCCGGTTTCTGGGTCGATTTCTGGGGCCTGCTCGCGGGTTTCTTGCCGCGGGCGGCATCCCAGACGTCGACGTACTTCGGTTCGAGCGGAGCCAGCAGGTTACGGATCGAGCTCTTGCGTACTTCGTCGGCTTTCTGCCCCCACTTGTCGATCTCACGCTCGACCCGGCTGACGAACTCGGTCGCACACGACTCCGCCATGCCCGTCACGAACAGCAGGGCCACCGCCTTGTCCCCGAGCTGCGGGTCGGCCATGCGCTGCGGCAGTTGCTGTACGAGCATTTGGTGCAGGAACCGGCCGCCTTGGTCGATGGCCAGTTTGCCGACCACGAGCTCGGCTTGCTGGAGTATTCCGACCAACTCGTCGCCTCTGGCGTTGAACACCGGCTCGGTGGCGATCAGCGGCGTCTTGCGCGGCGGGACCCGGCCTTCCCTGATCCCGGCCATCCAGCGGGTGAGCTCGGCGTCCTGGCTTGCCAGCGACTGCAGCCTGCGTGACTTGGGCATACCCGCGATGGCCACGACACGCGTCAACACGTCGAGCGCTTGGGTCGTAACCGTGGTCGCCAGCGCCTTGTCGAGGAGTCCGAACGCCGCTTCCACGACTGTGCTGGTGACCAGCGACGGCGGCGCGGTGTCGAGGAATTTCGCGAGCTCGTCCATGGTTGGTGACGCGAACTGGTACAGCGCGTGCCAGACCGTATCGATGGTCTCCGGGCTTTGCGCCACGCTGACCGACGGCAGCAGGGTGCGCACGGTCTCGCTTCTGAGCTGGGTGCCGCCACGCTCCACTGTGGCCGCGATGACGGTGGCGTCCAGCGGGTCGCGCAGCTCGATGGCGTACGGCCGCAACAAGGCCCACCAGTGCTCGCGAACCGCTTGCCTGGTCGAGGGATGAGTGGCGATCTGCCTGCGGAGCTTGTCCTTGACCAAGTCCACGAGGTACTCACCCCGGTCCGGCCAGCGCTCCGGGTTGAGCTGGGGCGTGGGGTGTTCGATCCACCATTGGGCGAACCGGTCGGCGCCCGCGCTGAACGCCGCGATCGACGGCTGCGCGTCGAATCTGGTCGCCGTGCACAGAACGCGGTCCATCCACTGTGGCGGCACCGAGTTGGCCACCTGCTCAACGAGCTGGGCCGCGGCAAAACGATCCTCTTGCGACCATGGATGCGCGCCCTTGACCGGCTCACCGGGCGGGAGTTCCTTCCCTGTGGCGATCGCGTCAAGTTCGGCCGTGAGCAACGCGAGACCGACCTTGGCGGCCAACGGAGCACTGGGCGCCATCCGCAGTATCGCGGTGTCCAGCTCACGCAGCGCCTTGACGTCCGGCTGAGCTTGCAGAACGGCTTCGGTCAACGGTTCGAGCGCGTCGTCGATGGACAGTTTGGCCTGCCCGGCGAGCCAGGTCACCAGCTGGCCGGCTTCGGCAGGGCTGGCCAGTTCCCGTCCACTCAGGATGATCGAGCTGGCCAGCCGGTCCGCCGGTTGTTCGGCCCGGCCCTTGGTGAACTGGTACGTCAGCTCGATCGCGTCGACGACGTCGAACGGGTCCGCACGCAGGAACTGCGGGACCCAGTGCCGCGCGGCGTCGGTCGGCTCGATCGTCGAGTGCCTGCCGTTCATCAGGTCGAACACCAGGAAGCCGCTGTTGCCGTCGACATTCGCGTATGCCCCGGCCCAGTCCGGGTGCACGGCAAGCACATCGTGCTGGCTTTGGTGTGGATTCGTGGCGAAGACACGGAATCCGACGCGGACGGCTTCCTGTTGGGGCAACAGCAACGTCCCCGCGGCGATCCAGCCGAGGACGGGCGTCGGGTCGTCGCTGACGAACAGCACGCGCCGCTTGTTCTTGTCCGACAGGAGTTCCAGGGCCGACCGCAGCGCGATCAACCACTCTTCGGCGTCGGCCTGGCCGAGTACCCACTCCCGGACCCGATCGACACCCCATGGCCCTGGCTCCGGTTCCGCGTCCAGCGGCGGGCATTCGGTCGAGGCTGCGGGCTTCTCCGACCACCAGTCGGCATCCCACAGCTGCGCGGGCCGGACCATGCCGTAACTGTCCACTTGGGACGTGGTCACGGCGTGGGTGAACTGGTTGCCTTCACGGGCACCATTCGCCTCCGCACCAAGGTAAATCCCACGTGCGGTCACGTAGAAGCCGTCGAAGACATGCGTCAGCGAAGCCGGATATTCGGCGACCGGCCTGCGTTCACGCATCCACGCCACGGGCGGCTCATAGAGCGCTGATCGCTGGACGAGTGTCATCTCCTCGTGCGTGACGCCGGACGACACCGCCTGGAACTGGAAGCCCGCACCACCGCGAAGGCCTTGTCCCGGCAGGCAGTCGGTGTAATAGAGGGAATGGAAGGATCCGGTCATCCGCCACTCCGTTCGATGATCTTGAACATGCCGAGCAGCCAGAGCAGCGGTTCGTCCACCCGGAAGGGCCGCACGCCGCCCGCGTCGACCTGTTGTTTCCGGTAGTCCGGTTCGGCGCCGAGCGAGGACACCGCGAAGTACCGGAACTGCTTGTAGTGC
Organism: Kibdelosporangium aridum; assembly: GCF_900176515.1. GTDB lineage: Bacteria > Actinomycetota > Actinomycetes > Mycobacteriales > Pseudonocardiaceae > Kibdelosporangium > Kibdelosporangium aridum. The sequence continues at coordinate 366,536 of NZ_FWXV01000001.1, read as the reverse complement.
GATCGCAGGTGCGAGTCGATGTCGTCCGCGTCCAGGTCAGTGAGCAGGGCACGGATGTGTTCGTCGGTGTCCTGGCCCGCGGTCTCGTTGTAGAAGGCCCCGGCCTGCGGCTTGGTCAGCAGCGGATGGTCGTCGCCGAGCATCTTGTAGAACGCGTCGATCTTCGAGAACACCACGGCGATCGGGATCGTGATGCGTTTGCTCGCCTTCACGCCGTGCGTGAGCCGGAGCATCTCGGTGATCCGGTTGAGCACGGTCAGCGGCGGCTCGGTCTCGCGGCGGGCGGCGTCCGGCACGGCGATCCGGTCGTGCGCACCCGGCAGTTCGAACGGGTCGAGCAGCACGATCAGGCCGTCGGCCGAGCCGAGATAGGCCTGGCCGTTGACGAACTCCTGAGTCGTCATGTCTTCGCCGGGGGCGTCGTAGAACGACAACGTCGTGGTGCTGTGGGTCGTCCTGCCCAGTTTCCCACGCTTCGGTTGCCGCCACTGCAGCACGAGCGGCACCTTCAACCCGTCACGCGCCGCGGCCGTCGACTCGAACAGCATGTTCTGGTCGAACAGCGATCGCTCGTAGAGCTTGAGCCAGTTGCCGAGCGATCCGGCGTCACCCTGCTGGTCACCGGCGAAGGACACGTCCGCGGCGAACCGGCGGCGGACGTTGTGGCGCAGCTCGTGCACCAGAACCGTGGTGTAGACGGTCTTTCCGGAGTTCTTGCCGCCGACCATGCCGATCAGCGGGCTGCGGCTCTCCGCGAAGTTCGCGGGCAGCGGGGTGTGGCACACCGGGCATGCCCGGACGCCTGTGTCCACACCGCAGTCCGGGCACTGCGCGACCCGCTGGCCTAACGGGTTACGCGACTCCGGGGGCGGGAAGGTCGGCCAGGCGGGAGCGGCGTAGCCGGTCAACCGCTGGCGGTCCTGGTCGACGGACTTGACGCACCTGTCACGGCCCGGAGCGGCCCGGCCGGTGCACTGGAAGTGGAGTTTGCCGGGGTTGATCCGGTTGTAGCAGTACGGGCACGCGACTGTCGAGCCGAGCATCACGACACCTTCAGCTGGGAGGTCGGGGGGTCGACGAGGCGGACCGAGCCGTCCTCGGCGAAACACCGGATCCAGTACGGTTTGGGCGTTTTGGCGAATTCCGCGGTCAGTTCGGCCGGCTGGCCCGGCTGCAACGCGGTGTCGCCGCGCAGCACCACCTGGCCGTCTCCCGGCTTGCGTGGCATCGTCACACCGGGCGCGACCACGACCACGATCGGGCAGCTCGCCAGCGGTTGGTCCGCGGTCAGGCGGATCCGTACCGTCGACGGTCCGATCAGCTTGCGCGCCGATTCGACGGTGTACGTGACTTTCGGCAGCATCCCGGGCACATCCGCTGTGACGTCCGGGGAGAAGCACTCGCCGCCGTCGCCCATGCCGATCGCACGCACGCTCACACTCACCTTGGCCGCGCCGCATTTGATCCGGCAGCCTCCGGCCAGCTGGTATTGCTGGTGCGTGTACCGGAACTTCTCGGCGCGTTCGGTGGTCCGCCACGACACTTGGACCGAACCGGAGTTCTCCGGCCAGATCCACGACAGCACGACCTCGTCACCCAGTCTTTGGTGCCGCAGGTTGCGCACCGGTACAGCCAGACCGAGCGCGTCACCGAGTCCGCAGACGGCGCCGTCTTGGTTCAGGGTGAAGGGCACGTAATGGAAGTGTCCGGTGGGGACAGTCGCGGTGAGCGTGTGCCACTCCCCTTCGACCTGGTGGCGGCCGACGAGTTCCTGGCCGAACGAGCGGAGCTGGGCGGACGTCACGGCGGCACCGAATTCCCATTCGGCGGGATGAGCCGACCGCCGGATCACGACCTCGGCTTCGGCTGTCTGCCGCCATGTCACCGCGACGCCGAGGTTTCCTTCCTCACCCACGGGCGTCAGGCTGATCGCCGACACCGGCGCGATCCGTCCGCCGCCGGATGTCCCAGCGGAGACCGGGCTCGCGGCCGCGTCTGTCCCGTCTGGACGCCGGTAGTGCGCGACGAACGTGTAGACGTGTTCGCCTGCTTCGGTGACCCGGTCGTAGAACTGGGTCTTGCCCATGGTGGCAACGGTTTCGCCGGATGCCTTGGTCACGGACACCGAGCGGACGTCCGGGTGGACCTGCCACTGCGCGTCCACCCGGCCTTCCTGCACGGCAAAGCGGACGGCCGTAACGGGCGGGAGCACTTCGATACTGGCCACCGCGGGCCGTGACCATGGACCGCCTGGCACCGCGGCGAAAACGGCGTAATGCAGCGTCCGCGCCGCGGGCGCGGACGAGTCCGAGGCGACGGACTTGCTCGTTTCGCTGACGGTCACGCCGTCATCGGGGTCTGCGGGAGATCGGTCTTCCCTGCGTACCAATCGATATTTGGTGTCGTCCGCGTGGCTCGGTTGGGTCTGCCACGCGACACGGACCCCGAGCCCTTCGGCCTGTGCGGACAAGGCCAGCACCGGCGCAGGCGGAATCTTGCGCAGCTCGGCCGCGAGGTCGTCGTCATCGGCAGCCAGTTTGGCCGCTGCACGCAAGTGTTGCTGCGCTTCGGCTTCGTTGCCTGAGGCCATCGCCTGCCGTGCGGCGGAACGCAACCGGTGGACCTCGGCCACCTGTCGTTCCACCAACGCCTTGAGGGATGCAGCTTCCTCAGGCGCGACAACCGTTCCCAGTGCCTGTTGCGCCGCAAGCAAAAGGCCTTGTTCAAGCAGCTCGGTCACCGCTGCGGCCGGGTTCACCTTGGTGTCCCGGGTGGTGGACTCGTTGAGCACGCTGAACACCACGAGCCGGGCCTCGGCGGGATCCAACTTGGCTTGCAGCAACGGTTTCAGCAACGCGCTCGGCGCGGCTCCCTCGGCGCGGTGCCGCCGGACGTCGTCCACCAAGTGGTACAACGTGAGCAGTCGCAGATCGACCGAGTCCTTGGCGGCACGGGCGAGGATCCCGAGCGCTTCCTTCGCGGCCTCGTTGCCGGACCGGCGGTACTCACGCTGGACCGCCGCCTCGATCGCGGCCGCGTCGAGATTGCCCGCGGCACAGCTGAACGACGTCACCACCTTGAACCCGGTGACGTTCTGGAAAACCACGGCGGGCACGCTGGCCGCCCCGGCCTCGGCCAGCTGCTCGCTGAGCTTCTTGTAGAGCGTGCTCTGCAGGCCGCTCTGTTTGGGCAACTCGATCGGGGTCGCTTTGGCGACACCCGCGTCTTTCAACGCCTGCTCGGCCTCGGCGGGCGTGAGCGACGGGAACCCGGCGCGCATCGTGGCCTGCAGCTGGCTGGTGGAGATCAGGCCGAGCTCACCGAAGCTGGACTTGACGGTGGCCGCAAGCTCGACGATCTCGCTGGAGAACTTGTCCTGCCGGGCCCTGGCGTACGCGTTCCACCAGGACATCTGGCCCAGCCGCGCGCCGTGCTGGCGTTTGAGCTCGTCGTCGGCCTTGAGGAACGCCTTGTAGACCAGCTTGACCGAGGTGGCCTTGCCCGCTCCCTTGTTCCAGCACGACCGGACTTGTTGCAGCCGCTGGGCCAGCTGCGCGTCGGACATGTCGGTCGACACGGCATAGCGGGTGAGCAGGTCGTCCGGCAGCTTGCGGCCCCGCAGCGGCTTGACGACCTGCTCCTCGTACGACTTGGGGTCGAACGGCGTCATCAGCCCGTGACCGTCAAGCCGGACACGACTTGTTTGGCCTGCTCGACCTGCTCGCTGCTCATCACGCTGACCCGTACGTTGATCTTCAGCGCCTTGCCGGTGGTCGGCTCGGTCGCCTCCAGCTCGAGCAGGCCCTCGTTGTCCACCTTCATCATGATGTCCACAGGGGACCCGGCTGGCAGCGGCGGCAGATCCTGGATCGAGTCCCGCGCGTCGGTCAACGCCCGGTTCTCGGCCATGTCCGGGCCCGCGACAGTGCCGGACTGCTCGTACAGTTCGATCTCGACCGACCGCTGGTTGTCCACCAGCGTGCCGACCCGCAGCGGCTTGGGCCCGGTCGGCAGGCTTTCGTTGGCGTGCACCATGTGCTCGACGTAGAAATGCGGGTTGGTCTGGTAGTCCGGCAAGCTGGCGTCGACCAGCTTGACGCCGAACGCCTTCGGCAAAACGTTGGACACCTGCTTGCCGGCGATCCGCATCAGCTTCTCCGCCGGGATCCCGGTCTGGCTGGCCAGTTCCTCGGCCGCACCGGACAGCCTTCCCTTGATCTCGTCCGGGCTGGCGTCGGGCGCGGCCTCGGCTGCCTGCCGGTAGACGACCTGGCCGAGTGCGTACAGCGCCGCGCCTTTGGCGACCGCGAGGTCCGGGTCGTGCAGCTTGGGATCCCAGCCGAACTCCGCGCGCAGCCGCTCGGCCACCGCGGGCATCTTCGTCGAGCCGCCGACGAGCAGGACCTCGTCGATCTTCGTGCCGGGTTGCTTGCTCTCCAACGTCTCCAGCGTCCGGCGGACGATGTCGATCGTCTGGTCGAGCTTGTCCTTGGTCAGCTCCTCGAACTGGGCCCTGGTCACCTCGATCCGGGCGGCCGCACCCGCGCCACGCATCGCCACCGGCCGTGACGTCGTCTGCGACAACTGCTGTTTGGTGGTCTCCGCCATCTTGGTCAGGTCCTGCAGGAACTCGGTGTCGCCTTCGACGTCCGTGCCCGGCGGCACCGCCTCGACGAACTTCTCCAGCAGGTAGTCACGCAGCCGCTCGTCCCAGTCGGCGCCGCCGAGGTGGTCGTCGCCGTCCGTGCAGACCACCACGATCTCGCCGCCGGCCACAGTGATCACTGTGGTGTCGAAGGTGCCGCCGCCCAGGTCGTAGACCAGTATCGTCTTGCCGTCCGCGCCCGTCGTCGCCTCGTAGTGCAAGGCCGCGGCGACCGGCTCCGGCACGATGCCGAGCACGTCGAGACCCGCGATCTCACCCGCGGTCTTGGTTGCATCTTTCTGCAACATGCCGAAGTACGCCGGGACGGTGATCACGACCTTGTCCACCGCACCACCGGTGTGGGTGGCCGCGTCCGAGGCGAGTTGTTTGAGGATCAGTGCCGAGATCGATGCAGGATTGTATTCCTTGCCGTCGAACTCGTAGGTCGCGTCTTCACCCATTCGCCGCTTGATCAGCGAGACGACACGGTCCTCGTAGGTGACCGCCGAGTTCTTGGCGACGGTTCCGACAACGACGTTTTGCTCGTTTTCGAAGTACACCACGGAAGGCGTGGTCTCCATGGTGTCGATGTTCCGGCAGACCGTGGGCCTGCCGGTCTCGTCAACGTAGGCGATCGCCGAGTACGTCGTGCCCAGATCGATGCCGAAGACCCTCTCAGTCAACGGTTCCCTCCCGTCCGATCGGCGATTGTGTTTCCTCGACTGGCTTCCAGCGCCAGACCGCCACCCTGGCGGGCACTGTCACCCGGTCGGTGCTCGTGTCGAGGTAGCCCTCCGAGACGACTTCAGCAATCGTCTCGTGCTGTGTTTCCGTTTCAGCGTCAAGGATCTTGACCGCGGTGTGCTGCCGTGCGGCGTACGCGTCGCCGACGCAGGGCCGCACGGGCACTATCCCGCAGCGCTCCAACGCCTGCTCCGCACTCAGCGCGAAGGACACCAGCAACGAGCTGACCTGCGCCGAGTCGATCTGTTCAGGCAGTGTTTCGGCCTGCCGCAGCAGATCCCGGCGCAGTGACTGCAGATCGGTGATCACCGGGCGCAGCAGCAAGGCTTGTTCGCCGACCCGCAAACGTTCCACTTCGGCGTGCAGGTGGTCGATCACGCGCTCGCGTGCCTGCGCGCGAGCATGGCTCGCGGCCAGTTGCTCGGCCACGTTGGCGACCTGTTTTGCCAGCTCAGCAAGGGAATCCTGAGCATCGCCCTGCTCGGGGGCGTCGTCGGGCACGCGTCACCATCTCCTTGGGGGCCGCCGATCGGCTTGACAAGCAGCTCATTGCTGCGTTCGCCGACAAGTTCTAGCCCACGCGCAGGCAGAACCTCGGTCGAATGACTGTTTGATGCCAGTGAACGAGACCAACCATTTCGCCATCGCTGTTGATGTGTTAGCGCCGCCCTCACCTGCGCTTTCCCGGTTCACGCCCGGTCGGCGTAGATCCATCGCCGGATCCCGTGCGGCTGCGCCGAATCCGCATCGTGACGGGTTTGTGAGCGTCACGAGGAACCATAATTCCCTGCTGTACATCGGATAGGGTCAAACGCCCGCGCGAGAGCAGGAGTGTGCATGACCTGACAGAGAACTGTCACCTCTGTGTCCACGAGTGCGAGGGGGAAAATTGGTCACACCGGAACGCACACATCCTTTGGCCGGGCTGGTCAGCCCGGCTGCCGAAACGCTCTATTTGCGGCTGCGCGCCCGAAAATCGCTGCCGCTGGGAACCGGCCACGGCGAACTCGATCCGGGCAGCCCCGGCCTGGCCGAGCTGCTCGACCTCGGCCTCGCCTTCCACTGCGGCGAGTACGAACACCTGGTGCGGCCGGTCGACCAGGCCGTGGCGCTGCGGCTGTTGCTGGAACACCGCCAATCGGAGTTGGTGGACAAGCAGAACCGCATCATCGAGGGCTGGAACCGCCTGACCACGTTGCTGCCGATGAACACCGGCGGCGGCTCGACCGGTGAGCTGGACGGCGTGCTTCCCCTTGCCAGCACGGAAGAAGTGGTCACCAGGGCGGCGGAGTTGTACCCGTCGGCGAGACGGCGGATGCGCTGCACCGACTCCGGCGCGGTGGCCAGCCGGTCGACCAAGGACCGGCTGCGCTCGGTGGTGCGCAGGACCCCGCCGGGCGCGCGGTTCCAGATGATCTGCCCGGTCGACCGCTCCGGAAGTCCGTTCTTCCCCACAGTTCCCGGCTCCACCGACGAAGTCCGGTTGCGCGCGACGGTACCTATCACGATGTTGCACGTCGACGACACCGCCGCCTTGGTGACACCCGGCGCGAGTACGCAAGGAGCGTTGCTGATCCGGGCGCCCGCGATCATCTCGATGCTGGCGGAGTGGTTCGACTTGTTGTGGACCGATCCCGCGACGATGGCGCCGGACGGCCACAAAGACCAGTCACTGAGCGACATGCAGCGACGGGTGCTCGAACTGATGGCGGTCGAGGGCGACGAGACCATCGCGCGCAGGCTCGGTACCAGCCTCACCACCGTACGCAGGCACGTCAAGGCGATCTACACGGCTCTGGGTGTGGACAACCGGTTCGCCGCGGGCGTCGCGGCAGCCAAGCGGGGGTGGATCTAGCGCTTCAGCAACGGCACCCGGACGATCAACTCGTCGACCACGGTCGCGACATCGTTGAGCGTGTAGTTTTCCCGCAGTGACAGGTATTGCAGGTCGGCGAGGCGCTTGACGTCGTCGGCGAGATCGGCCGGGTCGAGCCTCAGCCGCTGTCCGACCAGCAGCGGCACGACGTGCCTGCGGTGCTGGAACGCCAAGGCGATCTCCGCACCGGTCCAGTCCGGGTCCGTGCGTGCCCGCTCCCAACGCGGCCCGACCACGACGAGCAGCACCTTCGACCGCGACGCCATATCCCTGAGCAGTTCGGGAAAACGCTGCCCGGGCGTCATGGACCTGCGGTCACGGAACACGGCCGCGTCACCGAGGCGTGCCCGGAGCTCGGTGTCCAGCTTGTCGACGACCTCGGTGTCGTCACCACTGCGGTAGTTGACGAACACGAGCGGCGCGTCGTCCGGCCGCGGTACCTCAACCCGGTACGGCTCAAGCATCTCGCTGATCACGCGGTGATCGCCGGCATCGTCCAGCTCGATCCTCGGACCTGCCGCTTCGATGACCGCGCCGGGAACGTGCAGGGCGAGCGTGCGGTGCGGGGTGTCCAGCTCGGACTGCCACACGAACCCGTCACACTGCCCAGGCCCCGTCGGCGGGGTTTGCACCTGCAGCACAGTCAGGTCACGCAAGACGCGCAACGTGGTCAGGACTTTTCCGCGCAATACCCGCTCGGGTACGTGCCTGCGGCCGTCGTTGCCGAACGGCAATCCCGGCAACAATTCCTCGACAAGTGCGGTCTGCAGGCGAAACGAAGCGTAGAGCATCGTTTCCGGCGATTCTGCAATCGAATGCACGCGATAAAGCAGGGTCCCAGCGGGGATGGTCACGCGTACAGCTCCGGCCGAGTTCAGCACGCACGCATTGTGGCCACCCATGATCCGGCACAGGCCGAAATGGCAACTAGCAACCAACGACAGGATGGTGCCACGGCTCAGCGGCCGACAGTCACCTTCTCAATGGTGATGGGGATCGCGGGCTTGCCATCGCCTTGTGTCTCGGAGTCTGGGGCCACGCCACCCGCGGCGACCTTGTCGATCGTGGCCTGTCCCGTGCTGTCGTACGTGCCGAAAACCGGGTAGTTCGGCGCCAGTGGCGTGTCGGCGTAGACCAGGAAGAACTGGCTGCCATTGGTATCGGGACCCGCGTTGGCCATCGCCACGGTTCCCTTGGGGTAGATGACCTTGCCGTCACCCGCGGCGCGCAGGCCGGTCGGCAGTTCGTCGTCGAACTCGTAGCCAGGCCCAGCGCCGCCCGAGCCGGTCGGGTCACCACACTGCAGGACCTTGAACTCGGTGAAGACAGTGATCCGGTGGCACGCCGTGCCGTCGAAGTACTTCTTCTCCGCCAGGTGCAGCAAACTCCCTACGGTGCAAGGGGCTTGCTCGCGGTCGAGCGTCATCGGGACGTCGCCCTGGCTGGTCTTGAGCGTGACCTGGACCTTGCCGCTCGCCGGAGTACGGGCCGCGTCAGCGGGAAGCCCCACGAAATTGGCGGTCGGCGCATCCGTCACCCGTGAGTAGTCGCAGTTGGTGGTGCTCACCGACGGCTCGTTACTCGCCACAGCGACCCCGGCGACCACGGAGGAAGGTACGAGAACCCAAACGATGACACTGGCGACGACAACAACCGCGGCTGCGATCGCGCCGATGATCAGCGGTCTGCTCGAACCCGTCATCGCCGGCCTCCCCTGTTCCCTTATGGACACAGCATAAGTCCGACGCCGGAGCTGGTACCCGGCGTCGGACTGGCTAGGCCGATCAGGCGATCTTGGTGATCCGGTTGCGCGGGCCAGGGGCTACAGGGTCGCCCGCACCGAGGTGAGCCACCAGTGCGTCGACGTCGAACCCTGGCGCGGTCACGCGGCCGGTGCCGACGCTGAGCTTGGTGAAGCCGTCGCCACCGTTGGCAAGGAAGTCGTTGCTGGTGACCTTGTAGCTCGCGGCCGGGTCGATCGGCGTTCCGTTCAGCGCCATCGCCGACACCCGCTCACCCGCCGGCTTCGTGCTGTCGTACGAGTACGTGAAGCCTGCCGAAACCTGCAGGATGCGCTGCACCGTCTGGCCGGCGAAGCCGACGAATTGCTGCTCCAGCACTTCCTTCAACTGCGCGCCGGTCAATGAGGCGGTGACCACCAGGTTGTTGAACGGCTGCACGGTGAACGCCTCGCCGTACGTGACCTCACCGGCTGCCTCGCCGCCAGACGAGTTGCTGAAGCTCAGGTCCGCACGGATACCGCCTGGGTTCATCAACGCGATCTGAGCACCCGCCGTGGCCGTGTACGCGAGCTGGGCGTCGGCGATCACGTCGCCGAGGGCGCTCTCGCCCGCCGGGGTCGCGGTGCGGCCGATGTCAGCGGTGATCTTGCCGACGACGCGGTTGGCGATCGGGGCCACGGCGGCGCGGTACTTGTCGACGAGGACCTTGGCGTCCTTGTCCACCAGCTCGGGGTTGCGCAGGAACGCACCGGAGGGGTCGGTGGCCCAGGTGCCGTCCGGGCGCTTCACGCCGTTCTCGACGATCACGTTGCGGGCCGCCACCTCGGCGAACCGCTTGGTCTTCTTGTTGACCGTGAACTCGATGTTGGTGACCAGCGTGCCGTTGGAGCCCGCGCTCGTGACGACGGTGTTGGCGCCGGAGGAGTTGGGCAGTGCACAGCTGTAGAACCGGTGCGTGTGGCCGGAGACGACCACGCCGTACTCGGGGCGCAGGCCCTTGACGATGTCGGTGATCGGGCCGGCGAAGTTCGCGCAGCTGGACGGGTCCTGCACGGCGGGCGGCGGGCTCTGCGCGCCGCCTTCGTGCACCAGCAGCACCAGGGACTTGACGCCGATCAGGCGCAGCAGATCCGCGTAGAAGTTGGCCGTCTTGACCTCGTCGAGGAACTCGACGTCCTTGATCCCCGCCGGGTTGACGATGCTGGGCGTGCCCTTGAGCGTCATGCCGACGAAGCCGACCGGCACACCGCGGACGAACTTGACGTCCACTGGCGCCAGGATCGGCAGCCGTGACTTCTTGTCCACCACGTTCGCGGCCAGGTACCGGTACGCCGCACCGGCAAACCCGTCACCGTCCTGGCAGCCGTCGGTCGGGTGACAGCCGCCCTTCTGCAGCCGCTTGAGTTCGGTGACGCCCTCGTCGAACTCGTGGTTGCCGACCGAGCTGATGTCCAGGCCCAGCTTGGACAGCACTTCCACGCTCGGCTCGTCGTGGAACGCCGCGCTGATCAGCGGGGTCCCGCCGACCAGGTCACCGGCGCCGACCGTGAGGACCTGCTGGCCGCTGGCCTCGCCCGCCGCACGCAGGCGCTTGACGTGCGTCGCGAGGTACTCGGCGCCACCGGCGGGCGTGCCGTTGACCAGGCCGCCGCTGCCGGTCGGCGGCTCAAGCGCGCCGTGGAAGTCGTTGAAGCCCAGCAGACGACCCTTGGCGGTACTGCCGCCGCGCTCGGTGTCGTAGCTGACCGCGACCGGCGTCATCGGCGTCCACCGCTCCGGCTGCTGCACCGCCGTGGGAGCGGAAACCAGCGGAATGGCGACGACGAAGCCAGCTGCGACCGCGAGACCGATACTGGCCCTCAGTACAGACCCGACACCTGACACAAGGGCCTCCGTAACCCATCATTCGCATGAACGCATGCATCCTGCCTTGTCCTAACACCCTTTAGGTGAACGACCGATAACAGATTCCGGATCGTCCCAGTAGGACACCGTTGACCGGGCCGCGCCGAGCAGCCACAAAGCCGACGTCGCCGCGCCGATCCCGGCAAGCAACAGCGTCATGCGTAATCCCACGACTGCGCCGAGTAATCCCCCGACGAGGGCACCGATTGGCGCGGTACCCCACACGGTGGTCCGGATCGTCGCGTTGACGGAGCCGTGGATCTTCGCCGGAGTCAAGGCGTATCGGACAGGAACCTGCAGAACGTTGTAGACCTGCAGGGCGAACCACATCAGCGCCTGGGCACCGGCAACAAGAACAACGTTGTCCGCCAACGCCACAAGCCCGATGCCCACCCCGGTCAGCACAATCGCCACCGCCATCGCGGGCGTGGCACCCAGCCACGTGCCCAGCCTGGTCCCGGCCACCGAACCCAGCACTCCCCCGACCGCTCCCACCGCGAGTGCGGTCCCCAGTACCGACGGCGCCAAAGCCAGGTCCCTGGTCAGGTACAACAGAAACACTGCCGTGAAGGCGTTGTGGAACAAAATATGCGTTGCCGTGCACAGGGTTACGTACCGCAAGAGGCGGGGCCGGAACACCGCCTTCGCTCCCCCGGCGATCTGACGCCACATCGAGTCCCTGACCGCGGCACGCTCCGGCTCACCAACGCGAATCGCACCGAACATGGCGGCAGAGAACAGAAAGCTGGCCACATCGGCGAGAAGTGCCAGCGGCGCGGACAGCACCTGCACCAGCCAGCCGGCGATGGACGGCCCCGCGACCTGCGCCCCGGACTGGCTGACCTCGAGCGCCCCTTGCGCAGAGGACAGTTGCTCCGGCGGCACCACCACAGGAACGAACGCCAGCCCAGCGATGTCCGTGAAGACAGCCAGAACACCCGCCAGAAACGCGACGGCGCACAGCAACGTCAACGACAGAATCCCCATGGCCGCGGCCAACGGCACCATCCCGAGAACAAGCGCTTGCCCAAGCGATCCGCCGAGCAACACCACGCGACGCGGCAACCGGTCGACCCACACCCCCGCGGGCAGGCCGACAACGAGGTAGGGCGCGCGGCCGAACGCCAGGAGCACGCCCATCTCCCACGCGTCAGCGCCCAAGGTCAGCGCGGCGACCAAGGGCAGGGCGACGACTGTGACCTGTGAGCCAGCGAGCGAAACGGTGTGTCCCGCCCACAACAGCCAAAACGGCCGATTCCGGCGTAGCTTTCGGTTACTGGGCGGGCTTCGCTTCGCTGACCGCAAGCGGCGTTCCCTGCATGCAGAAGGTCGCCATGCCCGGCTCGACCTTGCCGCGGACCGTGATGCGCCGGCCGGGCACGGCGATCTGCGGGTCCGCGCCGAGCAAGAGGTAGTTGTCGGCGCCGGTTTCCAGCAGGACGCACGAGGCCTCGACACCGGCCACGACCACGCCTTCCACCACCACTTCACCGCCGCCGCCCGTGGGCTTGGTGGACGGCCTGGTTATCGGCGGCAAGGTCACACTCGGCACACTCGTGCTCGGTCCGGTAGTCGGTTCAGTGCTTGGACTGCTCGGCGTGCTCGTAACGGTCGGCGACGGCTGCTGCTGGGGCGGTTGTCCGCCCGCGCCGCACGCGCTCGCTACCACCAGGACTGCCGCCACCCAGCAGATCTTGGTTCTCACGCCAGCTCACCGCCCTGTGCTCGGCTTCCAGTGAAACACTAACGGGCGGTGTTGTCGGTCTGCTTGCGGATCCAGTCGGCCACGGTGTCGACCCGGGCGATGATCTCGCGGCCGGGCTGAGGGCATGACGGCCCGGTGTTCACGATGGCGATCAACTGGCCGGTCTTGTCGTCGTCGGACACGAAGAACGGCGCGCCCGAGTCCTGCGGGCACGGGCTGTTCTCGACGGTACGCGGCACCACCGGCGACGCTTCCATGGAGTACTGGCCGACCTTGGCGACGGTGAATTCGCCGCGCTTGAGGTGGTCGGACGGCGAGATGACCGTGGCTGACAGGGACCCCCACCCGGCGAACTTCATCCGCAGGCCGACCTTGGGCTTCTCGTCGGCCAGGGTCAGCGGGGTGATGTCGTTGACCGGCTGGCTGATCTTCACCACCGCGAGGTCGTTGACCGCGGACTGGCGGACGTCGACGACCTCGGCGGTGTGCCCGCCCGGGTCGCTGTCCTTGAGCTTGCCGATCACCACTTTCATCGTGTACGGCGGTTTTCCGCTGATTCGCGCGTCGTTGACGTCACGAAAGCAGTGCCCGGCCGTGACGACCCATTCCGGTGCGACCAGCGAGCCGCTACAGGCTCCGCTGCGCACTCCGCCGCCCTTGACCGGCAGGTCGTCCGAGGTCAGCTTGGCGTTGAACGGAAGAACCTGGTTCTGCGGCGGCGGGGTCGTGGTGGTCGTTGTCGTGGTGGTGGCGGTCGTCGGTTGTTGGGGAGGCTCGGAGTTCAAGAGCACCCCGCCGTGCCCAGCGGGCTGGGCGTCGGCAGGCGGCGTGTGAGTCCTGATCCCCCCGGTGGCGACGTAGGTGAAGGCGACGCCCGCACCCGCGACTGCCGCGACCGCCACCGCCGATAACTTCAGCAGCGGCCGCTTTCTCGCACGAGATCTCACGCTTTATGTACGTGCGGGAGGCACGAAAAGTTGTGCGTGACCGCGATGCATGTACAAGCGCGCACCGAACCTTTCCCGTTTTGTCGCGGTCAGCGGCTTACCAAGATCACTAAACGTGATGGTGCTCACGTCCGCCGAGGGTCGGGAATCGCTTTGATGGCAAGGAATCCCGTGGGCTCGGCCGACAGGCGTTGGTAGCGCTCTGTGTCGACATCGGCACCCGCAGGCACCGGCCGCGGCTCGATCATCCGCTCGATGAGGAAGCCTGCCTCATGCAACTCCTCGCACGTGCGCTCCAAGGGCGCGATCCAGTACCGGACGGCCCAGCCGCCGCTCCACACTTCCTCGATCACACGCGTCTGGAAGTAGTTCCCGCCTTGCCTGAGCCAGTCTCCGGTCGGATGCGGGATGGACAGCACCAACGCACCACCTGGCCGCAGGACCCGCCGCAACTCGTGGAGCAGTTGCGCGCGTTGGTCGACGTACTCGAAGGCAAGCGCGAACACCACGAGATCGACCGAGGCGTCCGCCAGCCAGCCGAGGCGTTCGTTGAGATCATGGACGTGGAACTCACCCGCCGGGACACGCTGCCTGGCCAGCTCGATCATGCGCGGACTCACGTCGCACCCGATCACGCGGGCGCCTCGAGCGACTAGTTCCCCGGCATACAACCCAGGACCACACGCCACGTCCACGACGGTTCGCCCGCCGACGTCCCCCAACAGTTCCAGGCACGCTGGCCGGTCGTAGTGCGCGTTGTAGAGACCGTCGCGCGCGTGCTCAAGGAATTCGTCGGCGAACACGTCGTACTGCGGGTCCGAGCCAACTCGATCAACCATGCCGCCAGTGTGCCCAACTATCGGAACAGTGCGGTCAGAACCAGTGCAGGCAGTGGGGCAAGCGCTCGGCGCGGAAGAGAGCGTCGGCGAGGGCGGCCACACCCGGCTGGTGAACCTGGATGTGTCCGGCACGCACGAGCATGCTCGGGGTGGTGCCGCCAAGGTAGATCGAGCTGAGGTCGCTGACGTCCAGCGACAGGTCCGGCTCGCGGTCCGTCGGGACGCACTCGCCCTTGCCGTCCCGGACAGTCAGCAGGTAGCGGCTGTGCTCGCCCAGGAACGGGTCCTCGACCTCGAGGACGAGCTCGCCGTCGAGGGACCAGCCGCGCGCGGTCAGCGCACGCGGCACGTCCAACAGCCGTACCCAGAGCCAGTCGGTGTCGCGGCTCACCTGGCCTGCGCGGAAGTCCGCCAGCTGCCAGCGCAGCGGGTGCTCGGGCGGGAAGTGCTTGAACACGACCTGAGTGACCAGGTCGTGTCCGAGCACGAACTGGGCCAGGGCCGTGAAGACGGCATCGTCGGTGGCGATGGTCTCGTCGACCGTCAAGGTTTCGTGATCGTCGAGCGAGTAGCTGGCGTACCCGTCAGGGACGCCGTCAACGTCACGGTGAACGACGACGTAGCGCGGCGCCGAAGAGATCGGGGGCTGCCCCGCGCCCATCGCCCACCAGCGGTGTGGACGGGACAGGGCGCCAGGCTGTGCACGGCGGTAGCGGTCGTAGACCTCTTCCAGGATCTCCCCGCACTCGGCACGCCGCAGTACCTCGACCGAGCCGATCGTGGGGGTGCCGGCCGTTGCGCGTGCCCGGGGAAGAGCGAAGGCGGCCTGGTGACGCTGCACGGTCAACTGCCGCGTGTAGGTCGCCGGTCCGTAGCCGAACCTGCGGTAGATCAGGGCCTCGGAGGCCAGCAGTACGGCGAAAACCTCTCCTCGGGACCGCAGCTCGGCGAGCTGATGCCGCATCATCGCGTTGAGCACGCCCTGGCGTCGGTGTGAGGGCAGGACGCCGACGGCGGTCACGCCGACGGCCGGGACGACAACCTCACCAGGCAGGGTGAGCTCGAAGGAGTACGCACCGGCGGTGCCGATAGGCCGCCCGTCCGCCGCCGTGGCGAGCAGATTGCGGTCCATCTCGAGCGCCGACCACCAGACCCCACGGCCGCCCTCGGCCGGGGTCTCCGAGAAGCGCCCGAACGCGGCGTGGATCGTGTCGACGAAGACGTCGAGGTCCTGGTCGGTCGTGGGACGGATCTCCATTGCTGGCACTGCCTCCGGGTCGAAGCACTAGGCGAACGCGGTGACGATCGCATCGGTGAGTTCGGCGGCGTAGCGGCCGTCCGGGTCCAGGTCCGGGTCGTAGATCGCCACGTGGAAGCCGACACAGCGGTCGTCGGCCAGCATCGGCCGCAGCAGGTCCAGCAGTTCGCTGTACTGCAGGCCGCCGGGATCAGGGGCGTCGGCGGCGGGCATGACCTCGATGTCCAGCACGTCGACGTCGAGGTGCACCCAGAACCCGTCGAGGCCGTCGAACCGCCGCAACGTCCGGGCTGCCACCGCCGCGGCACCTTCTGCCTGGATCTGCGGCGCGGTCCAGGCGAGGATGCCTGCTTCGGCGAGGTTGGGCACGTCCTCGTCGTCGTCACGGTTGCCGAGCACAACGACGTCGCTGTCCTGGACGTACGGGCCAAGACCGCCGATGTCGGTGATGTCGGCCTGGCCGCGGCCGGTGATCAGGGCCAGCGTCTCGCCTGCCGCCGCCCCGATCCGGCCTGCTTGCGCCAGCCGGAGGAAGTCAGCGCTGCCGTCGAAGTACGCCAGTCCGTAACGGCCCTTCTGACGCAACGTGAGCATGGGCGCGAGGAGGATGCTGCAGTCACCGCCCAGAACTACCGGGAATTCCCCCTGATCCAGGTGTTTGCCGATCCGGTCAGCCAACCTCACGGTGTAGTTCGCGATCGCTGAGGCGTTGAAGACCCCGTCGCCCGGCGACCACGCCGAGATGTCGTACCGCGGCGGCACCACATAGCCCGCGTCCGACGCGCCAAGCTTGTGCAGCAGGCCTTGGTCCCGCAGCGCGCCAGCGAGTTTGTAGCAGCCAGGCACGACGCCGGGCGCGGGCATGCGCAGGCCGAGATTGGACGGCGCGTCCAGTACGACAATCGGCTTCATCGCGAAGTTCTCTCAATCGACGATCTTGATGCGGACGCGGCGGTTTTGCCTGCCCTTGTTCTCTACTTTGGTCACCTGGATGCGGCCGATCTGCGCGGTCGACGCGACATGCGTGCCGCCGTCGGCCTGGACGTCCAGCCCGACGATGTCCACGATGCGCAGCTGCGGCTCGTCGGGCGGTGTGACGCCCATGGTCTTGACGAGTTCCGGGTTGGCCAGCGCCTCCTCCCTCGGCATGAAGCGCACGTCGATCGGGCGGTTGGCCTCGATCTCCCGGTTGACCGCGTCCTCGATGGTCGCCTTGAACCCGGGCGGCAGCTCCGGCAGGTTGAAGTCCATCCGCGCTTCCCCCGGCTCCATGTTGCCGCCGGTGACCAGCGCTCCGAAGTCACGGAAAACCGTGCCGCACAACACATGCAGGCCGGAGTGCGTCCGCATGAGACTGCTGCGGCGCGCGTCGTCCAGCGCACCTTGGACCACGGTCCCCACAGGTGGAACCGGATCACCGGCTACCGGCAGCAGGAACAGGTCATCGCCCTTGCGTGTGCCCGCGATCCGCGTCGAAACCCCTTGCCACAACAGCACTCCGTGATCGGGCGGCTGCCCTCCGCCACCCGGGTAGAACGCGGAACGGTCCAGCACGATCCCAGCCTCCGGATCCGCCGGGTCAGACCACAGAACCGTGCATTCCCACTCCCGGACCGTCGGGTCCTCCCAGTCCAGCCGATACGTCCGGCCGTGATGCCCAATACCCATGCCGACAACCTACTGACATCAGCCGCTGCCGAGCGCGCGGTTGACCGACTCGCCGAACGTGGGGTCGGCCGGCTCGATGCCGTTGAGCCTGTCCCTGATCAACGGCTGGAACCACATCTCGGTGAGCGCGTCGAGATACAGCGTGGCCTTTGTCGCCAACTGCTCGGCCAGGTCGTGCACCCTGGTGCCGTCCTTGCGGGGACGTAGCATGAAGCGCAGGTTGGTCAACGAGACGAACAGGTCGTCGAAATGGGACTGATCGCAGCCCGGCCCGCACTCGTGCCCCCAACGCTCGAGCGTCCGGGTCACCGCCGCGTAGACCTCGCCTCGCATACCGGCCTCATGGCGCGCCCGGAACTCAGCCGCCGCCTGAGGATCCGCCGAGACCGGCGGGAACAACGCCGCCAACGCCTCGGGTCCGCCGAGCTTCGGCGACGAGAAAACCCCACCCGACGGGAGCCGGCGCGCCTGGAAGCCCTGCAGCATCTCGGCGAGCACCTGCAGGCCCTCGTACACCAGTCTGTCCGGGATCATGCCGGCACCACCCCGCTGTGCAGGCCGAACACCTGCATCCGGGCCGCGGTCACCTCGGCGTCCTCCAGGTTGTCGTAGCACCCGACTTCCGCGACACCCCGGGAGTCGACTTCATGGGGCAGGTCAAGCGCCGTCCCCAATGCCAGACCAACCACCCTGTGCAGCACGAATGCCACTGTGGCCACGCTGTTGACGTCGTCGTCCCACAACAGGACGCGCCATCCCCCGCTACTCATGGACGCATTATCGGCCAGGATAGGGCGATGGGGATCAAAGAGTTCGAACCACTCGTCACGGCCGTGCTGCCCGACATCGTGCCGCTCGTGCCCCAGGAGCCGGCCGCCCGGCTTGGCCGCTGGGAACCGAAGGGGTATTCCGAGCGCGGTACGAAGGTCCAGTCCGCGCTGGAGGAAATCGGTGACGTGCTGTCCGAGCGGCTGTTGGGCGCGCTGGAACTGACCGTCGACCGGTTGTCCGTGGACATCCCTGACGACCTGGTAGCTCTGGAACGGCCGACTGTGACCAGGTTCGGCATCGTGTCGATGGGCGGCGAGCAAACCGCGACCAAGCAAGCAGTCGCCATCGTCGAGCAGGTGCATCCCGGAGCGACCGACCTCGTGGTCGAGCTCGTGCAGGCCTTGCTGGACAAGGCAGCCGTGCCCGGCGCGGCCGGGGACGAGAAGGAAATCGCGGCACAGCACGGCGCCTCGCACTTCGCACTGGCCGTTGTGGTCTCCACTGCCGTACTGCGTTCGTTGGGAACCGCGGTCGCCGCCGAGACACCCGCGATCATCGGCGCGGCACTGGGAGCGACGGCGATCGTCATACCGACCGTGCCGAAGCCCGCTGGTTACGCGGCGGCTGTGCTGGCCAAGCGCCGAGCCGAGTACCTGTTGCCAAGGCAATCCTCGGCGTCGGCTGTCGTGCGCGACCACATGTTCTGGATCACCGAGGGATCAAGCCCGTCCGATGTGGACTTCTCAGCCAACGGCCTCGTCGCGGCGGTCGAGGACGGCGTGGTAATCCGTACCGGCGTGGCGGAAGGCCACGCCCGCCTGACGATCCACATCCTGGAAGGCCCACCGGACGAGGTGGACCTGACCGGCTACGACGAGGTCGTGGAGATCAGCTGGACCGCCCCGGAAGGCGGTGCGGTCGTGCGCGGAGACGAACCGATGCACGGCTACCGCCATCACATGGGCGGCCGCCGGTGGGAGTCGCCGCCGTGGCCCGGTGACTACCGCATCCGCGTGCATGTGTACGGACGGGACGACGGCGAAGACTCCTCGTATCGGCTGACCATCTGGCAAGCCCCAGCCGCACCAGAGATCGTGTACAAGAAGACTGACCGCCTCGGTCATCGACTGCGCGGCGAACCCGAGCCACCACTGGTGATCCCGCCGGACGCCGACCACAGGTGGATCGAGAAAAGCACGATCAGCCAAGCCGCCACGATCACCGTCATCCAAGGTCTCACCCCTGAAGAGGTGATCAAGACATTCGGCGGCGACCCAGCGGCACCGGTGTCGATCAGGGAGATCGCGGAACGTCCCGCGTGGGAGCGGCTGAGCAATCCGCGATACGGCTACGTGCCTTTGCTCACTGTGCTCGCCGTGGACGACTACGTCCTGGCCGTCGAGGACAACGGTTTCGAAGGCTCTGACCGGGAGACGCTGACAGCGTTGTCCCGCAAGGGCACAGCCGCGAGCGTGTACTGGAACGTCAACGCCAACTTCCGGCTCACCTTCGCCGAGAACGGAAATCTGGTGTACTCGGGGTCGCCGCGAATCGACCCGGGCGCACCGCACATCGAAGACCTCGACTTCGAGGACTACCGGCACGAGCACGCGAAGGGCATGACCGCGGTCGCCCGCTTCACCGGCCGCGGGTTCACCGAAGAGGACCTGGCCGCGATCTACGCCGCGGACCAGGCTTACGTCCTCGAGGACGATCCACTGCCTAGTGACATGCCAAATCCATTGACGCTCGAATAATGCTGTCGGCGTCAAGCCCGTGATAGCGGTAAACGTCCTCAATGGACCCGGACTGGCCGAACCCCGTGACGCCAAGGCTGGTGTGCCTGACCTGGTTGATGGTGGCCAGGAAGGAAAGCGTGTGCGGATGACCGTCAAGCACCGTGACCAGCGGCGTGGCCCGGGCGAAGACCTGGTCGAGGATCCACGATTCGGCGTGCTCATGGCCTTGGCGGGCACGTAGAGCGCGGTACAGCAGGCCGGGACTGGTCACACAGACCACGTCCGCGACCACCCCGGCCTGCTGCAGCCGATCCGCCGCGGCCAAGGCTTCAGGCACCACAGCACCCATGGCGGCGATGGTGACCTGAGGATTGTCATTGCGCCGCAAGGAATAGGCGCCGGCAACCACGTGCCGTCGGCGCCGTTCCCGCGCGGCCGGGTCGGTCGGCACGGCAGCGAGGGTCTGATCGACCGGCCGCGTGGACAGCCGGAGATACGCCGAACTGCCATCCGGCCGACCCAGCCGGGCCAAGCTGGCCAGCAACGTCCACTCGGTATCAATGGCGAACGCAGGCTCGTACGCGATACAACCCGGCTGCTCCAGACCGATCGACGGCGTCTTGATCGACTGGTGCGCACCACCTTCGGGCGCGAGCGTCACACCGGACGGGGTGCCGACGATGATGGACTGGCCGCCCGCGTAGATGCCGTACGACCAAGGTTCCAAGGCACGTTCCACAAAGGGGTCGTACAGCACGCCGATGGGCAGCAGCGGTTTGCCCCACCGGCTCCAGGTCGCGCCGAGCTCACCGAGCAGGCTGACCAGGTTCACCTCGGCGATGCCGAGCTCGATGTGTTGCCCGGTCGGCTTTTCCCGCCAGTGCAGGATGGTCTCGGCGTCGTCGGCGAACCAGTCAGGGCGCTCGATCGGCGACCACACGCCGACCTTGTTGACCCACCCGCCGAGGTTGGTCGACGAGCTGACGTCCGGGCTCACCGTGACGACCCGTGCCGCGGCTTGTGGCGCCGAGCGAGTCAGATCCAGCAGTGTCCGTCCCAAAGCGGCCTGGGTGGTTGCCGTGCCGGACGGCGTCCGTCCGATATCAACCGGGAGCTCCGGCGGTTGTTCGACACGGATGTCCTCGCGCCGCAACCGGCCTGCCGTGGCGAAGCACAGTCGCCCCGCCGCGCTGTCGTCGGCAAATCCCTGCCATGGCTCGTCCAAATCGGTGCCGAGGCGGGTTGCCAGCTCACGCATTTGCTCGGTGGTCAGCAATGACGAGTGGTTCTGCGGATGCCCTTGAGTCGCCAGGCCGTGCCCTTTGATGGTGTACGCGAAGATCACCGTCGGGCGCGAGTCGTCGATGGCGCCGAAAGCCTTGTCCAGTGCCTCAAGGTCATGCCCGCCCAAGTTCGCGAAAGCGGCGACCAAGGTGGCGTCGTCGAGCCCGCTGATCAGCTCGGCGATCTCAGTGCTGTTCCCCGGCAGCCGCTGCCTGAGCTGGGCGGCGTCGCATCGCAGCAACCGTTGGTATTCCGGGTTGTTCATCGTGTCGATTCGCCTGCGCAGCTGCGATCCACCGGGCCGGGTGAACAATTGCTCAAGCAGCCGGCCGTATTTCAGCGTGATGACCTGCCAGCCCGCGGCCGCGAACATGCCTTGGAGCTTGTCCGCGGCGATCGCGGGCACCACTCGGTCCAGTGACTGGCGGTTCAGGTCGACGATCCAGACCAGCTCGCCGAGCTGCGGGACCATCGGGTCCATGATCGCTTCCCAGACCGCGCCCTCGTCGAGTTCGGCGTCACCGAGCAGCGAGTACTGCCGCCCGGACGTGCGCTGGCCGAGGTATCTGCGAGCGATGGCGCCCCAGATGGGCGCGGTCGCGCCGATTCCGACCGATCCGGTCGAGTAGTCGACCGGATCGGGATCCTTCACGCGGCTCGGATAGCTCTGCAGCCCACCGAAGTCGCGCAGCCTCGGCAGGTATTCCTTGTCCAGCGAGCCAAGCAAGTAGTTGATCGCGTGCAGGACGGGTGAGGCGTGCGGCTTGACCGAAACCCGGTCCTCGGCTCTGAGGTGGTTGAACCACAAGGCGGTCATGATCGACACCAGTGACGCCGACGAAGCCTGGTGCCCACCGACCTTGAGACCCGACGGGTTCGGGCGCACCCGGTTGGCGTGGTGCACGATCGCGGTGGACAACCACAGCACGCGGTCCTCGATCTCCCGCATCACCTGATGCCGGGTCAGCGCCCGCTCGTCCGTGACGGACATGCCATCCTCCTGCGCAAAGTGATGAACAATGGCATCACCGACCGAGCAGTAGCACAATTGACAGGCGGAAGTTTGAGCAGAATGCACGCGTGATGACCCCACGACGGCCCGGAGAGTGAGCACGATGCCCAGCCTCGACCCGATCGACGCCAAGTTGCTGCTGGCGCTCACCCGCAACCCACGTGCGACAACCGTCGCGCTCGCGGACGAAATCGGCATCTCCCGCAACACCGCGCAAGCCCGCCTCGCCCGGCACGAACAGGACGGCACACTGGAGTCCTTCGAACGCCGGATCAACCCGGCGGCCGTTGGCTACCCGCTCAGTGCGTTCATCACGGTTCAACTGGTCCAGCGCAAACTGGACACCGTCGCCACGGCACTCGCGGCCATCCCGGAGGTTCTGCGGGTGGACGGCATCAGCGGTGTGGTCGACCTGATGGTCCAGGTCGTCGCCACCGACGCGGACGATCTTTACCGGATCGCCGGGAAGATCCTCGCCATCCCCGGCGTCGAACGGACCAACGTCGCCTTGGTCATGCGCGAACTCGTCCCCTACCGGATCAGCCCGCTGTTGGAACAAGTCGCTCAGGGTGACTAAGCCGGTCACATGACATCACTTGTCACAGACCGGTGTGTCATCTGGTCTTTGGTTGTGCACGGCTGGACATCACCGGCCCACGGAAAGTGAGGGACGTTGTCTCACGAACACGTGCACGAACTGGAGTACGCGGGCGCACCACCGAAGATCGAGGTGGTCGCCACGGTGCCGGGAGCACCCCCGGCACCGCAGGGCGCGGAAGCGATGACCATCCTGATCACGCTCCCGCCCGGCAGCCCCGGTGCGCCACCGCACCGGCACTCCGGCCCTGCCTACGGCTACGTGGTCAAAGGCGAGATCATGTTCGAGCTCGAAGGCGAGCCGGAGCGGGTGGTCAAGGCAGGCGAGGCGTTCTGGGAGCCGGGTGGGGACGTGATCCACTATCAGGACGGGAACAACCTCGCCGATGCCGAGTCCGCTTTCGTGGTCACCATGTTCTGTGCGCCCGGCGCGCCGATGCTGACTCCCGTGTCGGCTGAGGAGTTGGAAGCACGGAAGGACCGTCGGGCACCAAGGCCGTCGCAAGGCTGAGACGGGTGGCGTTGGCCGCGGTGTCGTCCGGTTCTTCCTGGGCCGCCCGTTCCGCCTTCACGCGGGAGAGGTAGTTGTCCACTTCGTGCTGGCGTTGGGTGTCGTCCCAGTCCAGCAACGGCGCCATCAGGGCAGCTACTTCACCCGCCGCGGTCACGCCGCGATCCCGTTCCTCGATGGAGATCCTGGTACGCCGGGTCAACACGTCCTCGAGGTGCAGCGCGCCCTCGTGGGTCACCGCGTACACCGCTTCCGCCTTCAGGTAATCCGGTGCGCCCGGAATCGGTTCGCCCAGCTCGGGTTGTTCCTGGATCAGCCACAACAGGTCATGTATAGCCGTGCCGTAGCGCTGAAGCAGATGTTCGGCACGCTCCACTGGCAACCCGAGACTCCTGCGGTCACGCCACAAGGACTGGTAACCGTCACCACCGAGGATCGGCAGCCGGTCGGTGCGCGAACGTGGTACGTCCCCAGGGATGTTCTTGGCCGCGACGTCCACAGCGTCCTCTGCCATCACACGGTAGGTCGTGTACTTGCCGCCGGCGATGAGCACCAAGCCGGGAATGGGGTTTGCGACCGCGTGTTCACGGGACAGTTTCGTTGTCTCCGCGGCCTTTGCGGCGAGCAGGGGCCGCAGACCCGCGTACACGCCCTCGATGTCGTCATGGGTAAGAGGTTTACGCAGCACGGCGTTCACGTGGTCGAGCACATAGTCCACATCGGCCTTGCTCGCCGCAGGGTGCTCACGGGAGAGATCCCATGGGGTGTCAGTGGTTCCGACGATCCAGTGGTTGGCCCACGGGATCACGAACAGCACGCTCTTCTCGGTCCGCAGGATCAACCCGGTGTCCAGGTCGATCGCTTCCTTGGGCACCACGATGTGGACGCCCTTGGAGGCGCGAACCGTGAAGGGCGCGGGAATTCCCGCTGCCTTGGACAGGTCGTCGCTCCAGACCCCGGTCGCACCAACCACAACGCGGGCTTTGACCGTGAACTCAACGCCAGTCTCCAGATCCTGGACGTGAGCGCCCGTGATCCGGTCGCCCTCCCGCACCAGCGACGTCATCCGAGTCCTCGTGAGGATCGAAGCGCCCAACTCCGCCGCGGTCCGCGCGACCATCATGGTGTGCCGCGCGTCGTCGACTTGCGCGTCGTAGTACTGGATCGCACCTATCAACGCGTCAGGCGCGAGGGAAGGCGCGACCTCGAAAGCCTTGCGGCGGCTGAGATGACGGTGGCGTGGCAGAGCACGCGCTCCGCCGAGCGTGTCGTACAGCATGACGCCCGCGCCGATGTAGCCGCGCTCCCACACCCGGTGCTTCAGCGGCACCAGGAATTTCACCGGACGCACCAGGTGGGGAGCCAGCTTGGTGAGCAACAGCCCACGTTCCTTCAGTGCCTCCCGCACCAGCTTGAAGTCGAGCTGTTCCAGGTAGCGCAGGCCACCGTGGATCAGCTTGCTCGACCGGCTCGACGTTCCCGCGGCGAAGTCACGGGCTTCGACCAGCCCGACGGACAACCCTCGGGTGGCGGCGTCGAGCGCGATCCCTGCTCCGGTCACGCCGCCGCCGATGACCAGGACGTCGACTTCCTGACTGCTCAGCTTCTGCAGCGCGTCTGCGCGGTATCGCGGGGAAAGGGGTACGGAAGGCACTGTCATCTCCCTAGTTGACGTCGACCCAGTCGAGGGTCCGGCCGACGGCTTTCTGCCAGCCCGCGTAGCCCGCGGCCCGTTGTTCCTCGGACCACGACGGCTGCCAGCGGCGGTCCTCGTTCCAGTTCTGCTCGAGTTCCGCGGTGGACTTCCAGAACCCGACGGCCAGACCAGCCGCGTAGGCCGCACCGAGTGCGGTGGTCTCCGCGACGACCGGCTTGGACACGGGAACACCGAGGATGTCGGCCTGCATTTGCATGCACAGCTGGTTCGCGGTCACGCCACCGTCCACACGCAACACGTCCAGCTTCACACCGGAGTCGTTCTCCATGGCCTGGACCACGTCCCGGCTCTGGTAGCAGATCGCCTCCAGGGTCGCCCTGGCCACATGTGCGTTGGTCGTGGCACGGGTAAGACCGACGATCGCGCCACGCGCGTCGGACCGCCAGTACGGCGCGAACAGCCCGGAAAACGCCGGTACGAAATAGATTCCGCCGTTGTCAGCGACCTGCGAGGCCAGCGTCTCGCTCTGGGCGGCGCCGCTGATGATGCCGAGCTGGTCACGCAGCCACTGGACGGCCGAGCCGGTGACCGCGATCGAGCCTTCCAGCGCGTAGACCGGTTTGTCGTCGCCGAACTGGTAGCACAACGTGGTCAGCAGGCCGTGCTTCGAGCGCACGAGCTCGTGGCCCGTGTTGAGCAACAGGAAGTTGCCCGTGCCGTAAGTGTTCTTGGCCTCGCCCGGCCGGAAGCAGACCTGGCCGACGGTCGCCGCCTGCTGGTCGCCCAGGTCCCCGGTCACGGCAAGCTCGCCGTGCAGCGGACCGTCGGACCGGGTGGTGCCGAAGAAGCCGGACGACGGCTTGATCTCCGGCAGCATCTGCCTCGGGATGTTGAAGAACGACAACAGTTCGTCGTCCCACGCCAGGGTTTCCAGGTCCATCAGCATCGTGCGGCTGGCGTTGGTCGGGTCGGTCACGTGCTGACCGGTCAGGTTCCACAGCAGCCACGTGTCGGTCGTGCCGAAGATCGCCTCGCCGTTCTCGGCGTCTTCCCGGACACCCTCGATGTTCTCCAGGATCCACTGGAGTTTCCCGCCGGAGAAGTACGTCGCGGGTGGCAGGCCAGCCTTGCGGCGGATCACGTCACCCTTGCCGCTGCGCTCCAGCTCCGCCGCGATGCGGTCGGTCCTGGTGTCCTGCCACACGATCGCGTTGCAGTACGGACGCCCCGTCCGGCGGTTCCAGACCACTGTGGTCTCACGCTGGTTGGTGATCCCGAGCGCGGCGAGGTCCGAAACGGACAGGTTGGTCTTGGTGAACGTGGACTCGATCACCGAGCGGGTGCGTTCCCAGATCTCGGTCGGGTCGTGCTCGACCCAGCCCGGCTTGGGCAGGATCTGCTCGTGCTCGAGCTGGTGGCGGGCGATCTCGTTGCCGCCGTGGTCGAAGATCATGAACCGGGTGCTCGTGGTGCCCTGGTCGACGGCTGCGACAAAGTCCGGCATGGCTGGTCTCCTTTCAGGCAGACTGGAGTTCTTTGGCCTGCGCGACGGCGGGCTCTTCGGCGGGCAGGTAGCGCTCGATGAAGAACTTGTAGATCGCCGCGCCGATCAGGCCGCCGAGAATCGGCGCCACAATGGGTATCCACCAGTACGGGAAGTCGTATTGGTCCTTGAACGCCGTTTCGTAGCCGGTCAGCCAGGAAGCCAGTCGCGGCCCGAAGTCACGGGCGGGGTTGATCGCGTACCCGGCGTTGGTCCCCCACGCCATGCCGATCGCGACCACGGAGAACCCGACGACCAGTGGCGTCATGTTGGCCAGCGGAGCGGAGTTGCGCAGGTCGGTGATGGCGAAGATGACCAGCACGAGAATCGCGGTACCGATGATCTGGTCACGGAAGGCGCCCCAGTCACCCACCGGAAGCGTGCCGTTACCCGGCAGCGTCGAGAAGACACCTTGCGTCTTCATGGTCAGGCCGGGATCGGCCGCGTTGAGCACCTCGGTGTAGTTCCAGCGCACCAGCATCGCGGCGACGAACGCGCCCGCGGTCTGCGCCAGCGCGTACGGGGCGACTTTGCGCCACGAGAAGCCCTTGAACACCGCCAGTGCGATCGTCACCGCGGGGTTCAGATGCGCGCCACTGATCTTGGCGGCCACGTACACGCCCAGCGTGACGCCCAGCCCCCAGGCCCAGGCGATGCTGTCGTGATCACCGATCCCGGCGGCCGCGACCTGGGCCACCACCCCGCACCCGAACAGGATGAGGATCAACGTACCCACGAACTCGGCGGCTAACTCGCCGTGCAGTCCGCGGGCCTTGAGGTTTCGCACCATTGCTTTCCTCCACAAAGGACACCCGGCTCCCCTGGCTGCTCGAACGTTAAGATTGCGGAAAAGGCAGGTCAACGAGGTGCGGTCGGCATTGTCGAACGGGCACGGAAGGGTGTTCGACATTGTCGAATCGCAGCCGGTGGGGTTAGGGTTCGCGCCGTGCCAGGACCTATCCAGTCGATCGAGCGAGCCGCCGCGATCCTGCGGCTGCTGGCGCGCGGCTCGGGCAGGCTCGGCATCGGCGAGATCGCCGAATCGCTGGAACTGGCCAAGGGCACCGCGCACGGAATCCTGCGCACGCTGCAGGGCGTCGGGTTCGTCGAGCAGGACAAGGACACCGGCAAGTACCAGCTCGGCGCCGCCCTGCTGCACCTGGGCACGAGCTACCTTGACGTCAACGAACTGCGGTCACGAGCGATCAACTGGGCCGACGCGCTGGCCGCCCGCAGCGGCGAGGCCGTTCGCATCGGCGCGCCACTGGAAGGCCGCGTGCTCGTAGTGCACCACGTGTTCCGGCCGGATGACTCACTGCAGACCCTCGACGTCGGCGCGTTGCTGCCGTTGCACGCGACCGCGCTCGGCAAAGTTCTGCTGGCGTACGACACGACTCTCGTGGCATCGTTGCGCGGCGGCGAACTGGAGGCCTACACCCGGCGGACTCTCGCTTCGCCCACAGCGGTCAAGCGAGCACTGGCCGGCGTCCGTGAAGCGGGCTGGGCCAGCGAGCTTGGCGAGATGACGCCCGGCGAAGCCGGGATCGCGGCGCCGATCAGGGGGCACGGCGGCATTGTCGTCGGCGCGATGGGGATCTCAGGAGCGGCGGAACGCCTCTGCGACCCGGATGGCAGTCCCAAAGCGACACTGCTCACCTACGTACGTGACGCCGCCCGCGCGGTGTCCCGCGATCTTGGCGCTTCTAGGTGGTGACATGGCGCAGCGTTACGTGATGTCGATCGACCAGGGCACCACATCGACCCGGTGCATCCTGTTCGACGCGCGTGGCCGCCTGGTTTCCGTGGTGCAACGCGAGCACCAGCAGTACTTCCCGCGGCCGGGCTGGGTGGAGCACGACGCGGCCGAGATCTGGCGCAACCTCAGCAAGATCGTGCCGGACGCGCTGGCCCAAGCAGGCGCGACGGCTGAGCAGGTCGTCGGGTTGGGCATCGCCAACCAGCGTGAGACGACCGTGCTGTGGGACCGGCGGACGGGCGCGCCCGTCGGGCGGGCGATCGTGTGGCAGGACACGCGCACGGACCGGATGATCGAACAGCTCGAACGCGAACCCGGCGCCAAGCGGGTGCGTGAGCTCTGCGGGTTGCCGCTGACCACGTATTTCTCCGCGCCCAAGATCCGTTGGATGCTGGATCAGACACCGGGCTTGCAGGAGCGGGCCGAGCGCGGCGAGGTGCTGTTCGGCACGATCGAGAGCTGGCTGATCTGGAACCTCACCGGCGGTCTGCACGTCACCGACGTCACCAATGCCAGCCGGACCATGCTGATGAACCTGCGCACCCTGTCGTGGGACGCCGAACTGCTGGAGTTCTTCGACATTCCACGGGCGATGCTGCCGGAGATCCGATCGTCCACAGAGGTCTACGGCACAACGACGACCGTGGTGCCCGGCATCCGGATCGCGGCGGCGCTCGGTGACCAGCAAGCGGCGCTGTTCGGCCAGACGTGTTTCGCGCCGGGCGAGGCGAAGTGCACGTACGGTACGGGCAGTTTCCTGCTGCTGAACACCGGCCAGACGCCCGTGCTGAGCAAGCACGGGATGCTGACCACCGTCGGGTTCAAGATCGGCGACGAGCCGGCCGTGTACGCGTTGGAAGGTTCGATGGCGGTCACCGGTTCGCTGGTGCAGTGGTTCCGCGATGGCCTTGAACTGATCAGCAGCGCACCCGAGATCGAGACTTTGGCGCGGACTGTGCAGGACAACGGCGGGTGCTACATCGTGCCCGCGTTCTCCGGTCTGTTCGCACCACATTGGCACAGCGAAGCCCGCGGTGTGATCGCCGGGCTGACGTCGTACATCACCAAGGGGCACTTGGCCCGGGCCGTGTTGGAGGCGACCGGCTGGCAGACCCGCGAAGTCGTGGACGCCATGAACGCCGACTCCGGCCTCGCCCTGTCGACGCTGAAGGTCGACGGCGGGATGACCGCGGACAACCTGCTGATGCAGTTCATCGCGGACGTGTTGGACGTGCCCGTGGTCAGACCGATGGTGGCCGAGACCGTGTCACTCGGTGCGGCTTACGCGGCGGGCCTGTCCGTCGGCTACTGGCCTGACCTTGAAGGACTGCGCCGCAACTGGCACCGGGCCGGACAGTGGCTGCCCGCGATGGCGCCCACGCGGCGAGACACCGAGTACGCGCAGTGGCGGCAAGCCGTGGAACTGACGTTCGGGTGGATGCGCCCGGCCCACGACTCCCGGCGCCCAGCGGGCACGGACCTGATCGACGTCATCCTGGACGACCACCGGCAGATCGAGCACCTGCTGCGGGAACTGCGCAACGAAGACACCGACCGGGCTCGTGTCCTCAGTGAACTGTCCGCGCTGCTGGGCGCGCATTTCGCTGCCACCGAACGGATCCTGCACAAGCGCGTGGACATCTCGCTCGACCAGGACATCCTCGATCTGGAGGCCGCGGTCGAGGCGCACATCCGGGACGAGGAACGAACGCTGCTCAACGAACTGCGGCGGTCACTGTCCCCTTCGGACCGCACCGCGCTCGGCCGGGCCTTCACCGCGGAGTCCCGGAATTATGCGGCAATTGTACGCACTCGGCCTACCATCCCCCACGACGAGTAAGTCCTTATCGTGTGGGGGTTGTACGGTGAGCCGTCTGCTGTCCTTGGTGGTATTGGCGGGTTTGCTCATCGCACCGTCCGCTCATGCGGCCGATATGCACCTAGGCAACGAGGGATTCGACAACGGGCTCATCGGTTGGAGCGGCTCCCACACCGCGGGTGGCTGAACTGTACCTGCGTTTCCGGAGTTCTACGGGCAGTTTGCTTGGCATCGCCAACAGCGGGGAGATCTCCGGTAACCAGTGGCGGACCGTCACGGCCGCAGGACGTGCGCCTGCTGGCACAGCAACGGTTTCGGCGCTCATCTATTCCGGAGTGTCCAACGTCGGCACCGCGTACTGGGACGAGGTGCTGATCAGCAAGGACGTCACCGATCTCGGTGTGCAGATCGAAAGCACCGTCCCCAACGCCACGACATTCGCCGCAGGCAGGGCATATAGCGTCTTCACGAGCACCGCGGACGCCAATCCGCAGGTCGCGGCGATCGATCTGGCCACCGAGACGGTGACCAGGAAGATCACGCTGCCGGACACAGTGACCCACCCGACCGTCGGCGGATGGGCTGCGGCAACGGCGACTGACGGAAGCGTTTACCTTGGCACGTATCCCAATGCCAAGCTCTACAAGTACGTTCCCGGCGAGGCGACGATCACTGATCTCGGCAAAGCGGAGGGCGGCAATTCAGTTGTCTGGGAACTGGAACCGGGAGCACACAACGAGGTCTACGGCGGTACCTCCGACGACGGCCGCTTCTTCAAGTACGAAAACGGCGCTGTCACAACGCTTCTGGCACCAGCGACGACGAACGCCACTTATGTCCGCAGTCTCGCGCATGATCCTGTGGCCAACGTCAGCTTCCTGGGCACAGGCTCCAACGCGGCGCTGATCAGGTACGACCACGCCACCAGGACCTGCTTCCGGCGGCGTACGCCCACAACTCGATGGTCGGCGGTCTGACATGGACCGGAAACCGGCTCTTCGCGTGGATCGACCGCACATTGCTCGTCTTGCAGATCGTTGGCACCCAAGCAGTCATCGAGACGTCGATCACCGACGTGGACCTGCACCACTCCCCCGCCCGAGACGGACGGGTCTGGTTCGTCAAGGACGGACTGCTGCACTCGTACGACGTGGCCACCAAAGCCGTGCAGGCCACCACGGCCCGTCCAGGTCTGGACGCCACCGGCTACACGTGGTTCAACGGCACCCTGGTCAGCATCGGCGCATCCATCGACGGCACGCGGATCTTCAAGTACAACCCGGAAACCGGCGCGTGGACCAGCCGGGTCGTTCCCGGAACACCGGTTCTCCCTGCCGCCATCAACGCGCTCGGCGCAGGCCCGGACGGCAAGATCTACAGCTACGCACCTGGTGACGCCTGGCCGCCAAAGCTGGAATACACCGGCGGCAGCGCCGGGAACAAGGCCCATGACTGCGAACCCGGCCAAGGCCCGCCGCCGCAGGACCGCCCGTACGCCCTCATCGGAGGATCCTACGGAACGGTGTACATGGGCACGGTTCCCAAGTACGGCAAGCGAAGCGGCGCGTTGACCGTGTGGAAGGACGGCACTGCTAATCAGCAAGTCCACCAAGGCAATGACTGTCTTGCACACCGCGCCCGGCACGGAAGGCCTGACGGCGGACAAGTACGGCAACCTCTACTACCGCATCGGTGAACGGCTCTACCGGCTGACCATCTAACCGACGCTGTAAGCCATCCATTGGTGTTCGCTACCACCGCCGCCGGACTGGAACTCCACGCCATACGCCTTGTCGTCGGCGTAGACGAACCCGATCCAGACGGTCGGAATACCGAAGTCGCCGTTGTTCTTGGGCTTGACCTCCGTGGTCTTCTTGCCCTCGACCTTGCCGGTGGCAGCGTCCACAGTGACCACCGACTGCTTGTAGTCCAGTTTGGTCTGCACCGGAGATTCCAGCGCGACCACCTTCTTGTCGTCGGCCGCCAGCACCTGCATGAACAGCAGCCCTGGCTGGTCGACCGCCCAGAGGTTCTTGCCGGTGGCGAGGTCGACGGCGACGAGCTGGTTCGGCTTGTTCTTGTTGGGTGCGGTGATCGCGTACATCACGTTCTTGTCCATGACGAACCGGTAGTCCTTGGTGTACGCGCCGACCGGCAAGGTGTTGAAGCCGACTCCGACAGTCGCGAGCCCCTTGTCCGACTGGGACGCGGTGCGCTCGTCCGAGATCTTGTTCTTGATGTTCCACGCGTCGTCCAGCAGCAGGAGGGAAAGCTGCTCGTTGCCGGTCTGGTGGACCTGCAGGACGACCGGTTCACCGGAGATCACGCCCATCGAGCTGATCTTGGCGCCGACGTCCTGCTCGGTGATCTTCTTGGTCCTGGTGCCTTGTCCGTTGACGTCAGATTCGTCGAGCAGGAACGTCTCGGCGCCATCGTTTTCGGTGCAGGAGGACAACACAACGAACTTGTTCTTGCCGCTCGGCCGCAGGTCCCGGGGACTGCAGTTCGGCGTCTGCCCCTGTGGCCGGCTGCTCAGCAGTCCCTGCCACCTGCGCTTGCCGTCGTCGAGGTTGATGCCGAAGACGTTGAATCCCCAGTTCGCCACCATCGTGTCCGCGATGATCTCCACCGGCATGCCGCTGACCGGGGACGTCACGGTTCCCTGCGGGTACGCCAGCACAGAGCTCCAGCCGAACTGCCCGGTCTGCAGATCGAGCACGGTCGCGATCCCGCAGTCACCGGAAATCGGGCTGGTCGTGCTTTTCGCCAGGCCGACCGTGAGCCCCAGTTTGCCGGTGGAGGACGCCGCGCCACTCGCCCCGCAGAAGGCAGCGGCCTGCCCCTCGACGTCGGGGGCCTTGGCCACCCACTTCTTCTTCCCGGTCTCGCGGTCGATCGCCGTCACGGACTTCTGCGTGACGATGACCAAGTCCGAACCGGCCGCGAGCGCACGGATGACCGCAGTGGTGTCCCCCTTGTTGCCCTCCACGGTCCACGGCTGGAACTGCGGTGCCCCAGTCGTCGGCGCGCCCGCGGTCTGCTGCGGCGACTCCGGCGACCCCGTAGTCACCAGCACGACAGTGACCCCGGCAGCGACCAGCAACACAACACCTACGAGGGCGACCCACAGCCAGGTCTTCGACTTCTGCGGTGGCGGTGGCTGGGGTGGCCATCCGGGAGGCGGGTACTGATAGCCGCCATACCCGGGACCAGGCGGCGGTTGCTGCCCGTATGGGCCTGGAGGACCTTGCCAAGTCACCGTCTGCCTCCCCAGAAATGCGATCCGCGCGGATCGTACTGCCGGTAAGCGGCGGCTGCTCCCCGAAGCGAAAAAGTGCGCGGTATCGTCACGGGTGAGCAAAATCGTCGAGATCCACAATCCGGCTCACGCTGTCATGGACGTCGTGTTCCTGCATGGCCTGGACGGCGACGCACACAAAAGCTGGACGGCGGCGGATCAGCAAGGGTTTTGGCCACAGTGGCTGGCGGAAGACGTCGACCGGATCGCGGTGTGGCCGGTCGGGTACGACGCATACAGGATCAGGCCTGACCAAAGCCGCTGAAGCACTAGGAGTCGTATACCGCAGCACCCCGGCGGTCAAGGACCTGCGTCGCGACGACGCTCACCTACGTCGGCTGAACGACCGGTACCGCGACTGGGCGAGCGAAACGCACATCGAGCACCTGGTCTTCTTCGAAACGCATCCCACCAAAACCGTCCAGGTCGTTGACGCGTCCTCGGCAAATCCCGGGCTGGCAGGGGTACGTCCCATCCCAGTGGACGCCGACGGCGGACCGCCATTTGGTCAGCCGAGTTGAGTTGATCAACCAAACAGTCGACGCGGTGCGTAGCGCGGACAATCTGATCGTCGGGTTGTACGGGCCAGGCGGGTTCGGCAAAACAACCCTCGCCAATGAGGTGAGCCGGCTCACCGAGAACTCCTTTCCCGGTGGAACGTTGTGGGTCACTCTGGGCGAGGACATGCCTGACCCTGTCCTCGCGGGCAAAGTCAATGATCTGTGTGAACTGCTGTCCGGGACCCGCCCGACATTGACCGACCCGGCAATGGCGGGACATCGCCTCGGCGAGTTGCTCGACGAACGAGCCCCGGTGCTCCTGGTGATCGACGACGTCTGGGCGGCTCACCACCTCACCCCTTTCCAGGCCGGTGGCCGCTCCAGCCTCGGACTGGTCACCACCAGGACCAAGGGCCTCATCCCCGAGGACGCCGCTGGAACTGCTGGCATGTCTGGCTGATGCCCGCACCGACGCAGGCAAAGCAGACGCCGTGGTCTATCAGCGCGTTGCCCATCATCTTCGCGACGACTACGGCGACGAACGTATTTCACAGCTGGAGCTGGCCGCCAGACGAGCAGCTGCCACCGAACTCGCCGATGCCACCACCAGCCTGACGCCCAGCCGCCAATGGGCTTGCACCTGGGCTCACTGGCAATCCGAAACACCGCACAAAATCCTTGCACGTCACGACAAAGCTGTCGACCATGTCGACTCCGTAGTGCTGCCCGACGGCCGTGTGTGGGTGATCAGTTCCAGTGTTGGCGGGCCTATGCACATTGTGGACCTCGTCACCAACCAAGTCGTCGACACCGAATGGGCAAGCCTCGAAGCACCGTGCTCGCATTTCGAAGTCGTGGCCGGGCGGGATGACTCCCCTGCTGTTCTTGTCTCGGACTGGAGCGGCGTCGTGGGGATATGGGACCTGCTCTGCGGTGAACCGCTGAACCATCGCATCCCCCGCAAGACAGCCAGCGTCCGCACTGCCAAATGGGTTCGGCAATCGAACGGAGAACCCATTGCTGTGCTCAGCTACATCGACGGGACCATTCGAGCGTGGGATCCGTGGAGCGGGGAACAGGTCGGCCGTACCATTCCCGCGGCGCCCGAGGACAACCCTTACATGCGCATCTTCATCGCCGATGTTCTCTCAGACGGACGCACTGCGATCGTGACAGCGGACGGCACCCAGCCGGTGAGAGTGTGGGATCTGAACACCGGTGACCGTGTGGGCAAGGGGATCGTGATGCCACAGCACCGAGTGACGCGGCTGCACACCTGGCGGCCCTCAGGTGGACGACCAGTCGTACTGACTGCAAGTGACAGCCGTGTCGACATCGGGGACCTGCACACCGGCGATCGAGCAGGTGAACCGTTGTTCGATGCCGGTCCTGGCATTGGCGCCGTAGTCTGCACCCGGTTGCCTGACGGACGCGAAGTGGTGATCACCAGTGCTGGGCAAGGTGACAGTCGGGTCTGGGACTGGAGAACCGGTCGTGCGATTGGTGGTCCGTTGACAGGACACCCGGGCTCCATCAACACAATGACGTGTACCCGGCTGCCCGACGGACGACCAGTACTGGTCACCGGTGGGAACGAGAACACAGGGCGGGCGTGGGATCTGATGATCTCAGCCGATCCCCCGGCGAGGAGCATCGTGCCCGTGTCCAGTGCTGGACTGGCCGGATCGTTGGCGATCACGGGCCATCGCGATGGCAGTACATCGTTCTGGGACATGCACGCGGGACGGGAACTTCAGCGTGTCACCAGAAGCCTGAAGAGCCGCCCTACCGAAGTCTTGGCAACAGCGTGCATCGAAACCGAGAAGCATCGTGTTCTGACCATCAGTGGCATCGATCGGCAGGTTGTTCTGTGGACGGGACCGGCGAGTAGCCCTCGTCACCGGCCAAGGCGACGGCACCATACGCCTGTGGGACTTCGAGACACACCAGCCGATCGGCAAGCCGATGATCCGGCGTGATCCACGGCAAGTGGCCTCCGCGAGGATCAGCGCCATCGCTTGTGTCCCGTTGGCTGACGGCCGGATTATTGCGGTCGCAGGCAGTGCGGACACCACTCAGGACACTGTGGTCGCGTGGGACTTGCTGACAAGCAAACCGATCGCGGTAACCACCGTACAAACCGGGTGTGTCAAAGGCATCGTGTGCACTACGTTGCCTGACGGTTCGGCGGTTGCCGTCACCGGAGACGAAGTGCTGTTCCGTGCTGGTCGGGACTTCGCATGGCATGCTCCGTCTGCGATTCGACAAGCTGTGAAACGTGTCCACCGCTCGGTCCGGTGCCCCGAACCGAGCGGTGGAATCGATCGCTACGCCGGAGACGACACGCGTCGCCACGACTGGGGTGCGATGCGTTCGTGCAGCCAGAGGAATCCGATGGCGAACCCGGCGCTGATGATCGCCTGGAACGCCAGGAATCCCCAAGCCTTGGGCGGGAGTCCTGGCTCGCCCAGCAGCACCAGGCGGGTCAGCACTTCCTGCAGCAGTCGCGCGAGGGGAAACGCGAACAGCCAGAACAGGCACGCAGGAGCGAACCCGCCCCGCCGCACCTTTCCGTAGGCCAGCAGGACGCTGTACATCCCGCCGAACAGTCCCAGTGGCACGCCGAGTGTCACCACCGCGACCACGGCCCAGGCCCATGGCTGTCCCACTACCAGCGCCATCAGGCCTGCTGCCGTGCCCGCGAGGAATCCCACTGCGAACCCGGGAAATCCCAGTCGCCAGTTCATCAGCCGACCACCACGCCGAAGCGGATCAGGGAATAGAACAGCATTCCCAGGTAGAACACCGCGCCGAAGCCGATGATCAGGTTCGAGTACCACTTCGGACGGATCGCTCTCGGCAGCATCCTGTTGTTCACCAGCAACAGCACCACGCAGTAGCAGCCCATCGCGAACGTGGACAGGAACGCGAGGATGTCCAGTACCGACCCTGGCCCGTCCACCGGGCCGAACAGCAGGATCAGGATGCCGAACGTGATCAGGCCCCACAGGAAGCCCGCGTACAGGTGCGACATCTTCACTCGTCGCGCGCCCTTGACGAAGAAGTACGTCATGTCCGCCTGGCCTCGCGAGAACGAGTCGAACAGGCCCAGTGTCGCGTTCAGGCCGATCAGGGCGATGAAGCCGAGGAAGATCGCACCGAGCACCGAGCCACCCGCGAAGGAGAAGGCGTCCGACATCGCCGACAGCGCTGCCTCACGTTCCCCGCTCTCGATCAGTCCCCTGATGTCCGGGTTGGCGCGGACCGCCGACTGCGCGAGCACCGTGAACGAGATCGTCACCAGCATGGTGATGCCCCAGAACAACAACAGGGCATCGAAGGTCACCCAGCGGCGCCAGCCCTTCCACTTGCGCAGCTCGTTCGCGTCCGACGTGTCGAACATGAAGCCGCGGTTGGGCATCTGTTCTTCTTCGCCCGCGTGCCGCAGTCCGCGCAGCTTCGGGATGTACGCGCCCATGCCCGCGCCGCTGTCGCGCAGGTGCAGCGTGTACCACATCTGCTGCATCCCCGACGGGCCGGCGAACGCGATCGATCCCACCACGATGGGGAACCAGACTTCCGTCATTATCCCGGACGGCACGTATCCGAAGGCGAACATGCCGGTGACAGTCGAGACGAGGTCATCCCAGCTGCCGACGAACGAGGCGATCACCGCGGTGCCGACCACCAAGAGTCCGATCAGGATCGCGAGGACGTTCTCCAGCAGGTTGTAGATGACGCGGGCAAGGCTGAACAGAACACCCACCAGCACAAGGGCGACGCAGGCGGTCACGACCCACGGTATGCCGGTTATTTCCTCGAATGCCGCCGCGCCGGCCGAGAGGTGACCGGGCCAGATGTACACCAGGATGGCGACGATGAAGAAGAACCACATGATCGGTTTGAACACCCGGGCAGCGCCGGTGAAGATGCTCTCGCCGGTGGCCATCGTGTAGCGGGCCATCTCCAGCATCACCACGGCCTGCAGGGTCACCCCGATCAGGAACAGCCACCTGATCTCCGGGCCGAACACCAGCACGAGTCTCGGCCACATGTAGGACTCGCCCATGCCGACGCCGAGGGCGACCAGGAACACCGTCGGGCCAAGCAGATGGATCGCCGGAGGCGGCTCCGGCAGAGTGCGGATCGGCATGGGTTCGAGCCGACCGGCCCGCCACACTCTGTCCCCACCGGCAGGTAATCGATACCTGGCCGCCGGGGTATGCGAGGTTTCCATCCAGTCCTCTCCTTTGAGGATGTACGCGGCCCCCGTTTCGACAACCCCTTGCTGTGGCTCCCTTTTTCAGATCAGGTGATCAACCCGGCGAACACCATAGGCCGACTGGCAAAGGTGTGCCAGTGGTCACGCATCACAGACTGGCTACGGTCTACTTCAGACGTGCAACAGCCACGACGCCGATAGCGCGGCGCCACTGTCCTGGAAGCGCTTACAGATCGAGGACCAGCCTGCGGCCGCACGCACGGCTCACACAGGGCATGAACGTACGCCCGGAAGCCCGCTCGGTCTTCGAGAGCACGACGTCCCGGTGATCGGGTTGCCCGTCAAGGACAGTAGTCTCGCACGTGCCGCAATACCCTTCCTCACAGTCGGACTCGATCTCCACGCCGGCGTCCCGGATCGCTTGCAGCAGTGAGGTTTCCGGCCCGGCGACCACGACGGTCCCGGAGCGGCGCAGGTCAAGCTCGACCACTGAACCAGGTTCAACGGGTGTGGCCGTCGCGGCGCCGAAGTGTTCGGTTTCGCACCGGACGTCGGCGGCTTCGCAGATCTCGGTCACGCTGTCGAGCAGGCTGTTCGGGCCGCAACAGTAGACGGCCGCGCCCGGGTCCAGTGCGCTGATCATCGCCTTGAGGCCTGGCCGTGGTTCCGTTGTCGTGTCGACGAACCGGACTCGATCTGCACCGATCGCCGCCAGCGAGTCACGGAACGCCATCGTCTTGGCGCCGTGACCGCAGTAGACCGCTGTCCACTTGGCACCGCGTGCCGCGAGGGCGCGGGCCATCGGGATGAGTGGCGTGATCCCGATGCCACCGGCGATCAGCAGGTATTCGTCCGCGTCGGCCAGCGGGAAGTGATTCCGGACATCGGTCACCACGAGCTCACGGCCGACCAACGCGGTGCCGTGCACCTCCGCCGAACCGCCACGACCGGCTGGTTCGAGCCGGACTGCGATGTCGTAGTGCTCGCGATCGCGAGGGTCGCCGCACAGCGAGTACTGGCGGCTCAAGCCGGACGGCAGCCGCACGTCAAGGTGCGCACCTGGCTCCCAGGCCGGCAGCAGTGATCCGTCCAGTGTGGACAATCGCACGCCGACGACGCCCTCGGCCTCCCACGTCACCCGCGTCACCCGGAGAGTGAGCTCAGTAGAGATCGAAGTACTCATGGTGTTCCCAGTCAGTGACCGCGCGCTCGAAGCGGGTGATCTCGGCTCGTTTGATCGCGGCGTAGTACGCGGTGAACTGCGCACCCATTGCCTTGGCCAGCACCGTGTCGGCTTCCAGTGCGTCGACAGCCTCGCGCAGGTTCGCGGGCAGTCGGGCGGCTTCTGTGGTGTACGGGTCATCAGCCGACGCGG
This sequence comes from Kibdelosporangium aridum, assembly GCF_900176515.1. Classification (GTDB taxonomy): domain Bacteria; phylum Actinomycetota; class Actinomycetes; order Mycobacteriales; family Pseudonocardiaceae; genus Kibdelosporangium; species Kibdelosporangium aridum. Next base: position 327,123 of record NZ_FWXV01000001.1, on the reverse strand, counting down.
GCAGCGGCAGCGATGCCTCAATTCCGGCCAGACCGGAGTGCAGCTGGGATGCCATGTACAGATACGGATTGGCCGCGGACTCGCCGACCCGGTTCTCGATGTGCGTGGTGCCTTCTTCAGCCGAGCCGACAAGCCTGATCATGGCGCCTCGGTTGTCGCGTGCCCACGCGATCCGGTCCGGCGCCATGGAGTAAGGCTGAAATCGCTTGTAGCCGTTGAGAGTCGGGTTCGCGAACACGCACGCGGCCTTCGCATGCGCGAGCAGCCCGGCGATGAAATGCCTGCCGACCGGCGAGATCGGCCCGTCTCCGTCGTCGGGGACGAAGGCGTTGCGGCTGCCGTCGCCGACCAGGCTCTGGTGCAGGTGCCAGCCGCTGGACTTGCTGTCGGTGATCTGCGGGCGGCACATGAAAGTGGCGTGGTAGCCGTGGCGCCGCGCTACTTGTTTGATCGTGCTGCGCAGGAACACCACAGTGTCGGCGGAGCGAAGCCCTTCGGCCGGGTCGAGCGTGACCTCGAGTTGGTTGGCGCCGTACTCCATCTCGAAGCTGCGCAGGTGGATTCCCATCCGGTCAAGGACTTCGCGGATCCGCCTGGCGACCGGCTCGACCTCGTCACCCCGGTCCTCGCTGAGCAACTGGGTGCCGTGGTTGATCGCTTCGACCGGTGTCGGATGCGTGCACTTGCCGATCCCATCGGCGTTCGGGGCGTGCTCGGCACGCCGGTAGAGGTGGAACTCGATCTCGATCCCGGTCAGGTAGCCATATCCGGCAGCGCCTGCCCGGTCCAGGGCGGACCGGAAGACCCCACGACTGCAGAACGGTACCTTTTCACCGTTCTGGAAGCGTAGATCGCACAGGATCCGGCCGGTTCCGTCCGCCCACGGGACACTGTGGAACGTCGTCGGATCAGGAACCATCACGACATCGGCGGCACCGGCCATCTCGGCGACACCCAGTCCGCCGTCGGCGTTGAACGCTTTGAAAACGGTGATCCCGGACGTGTCCTTCGACAGCAGCGTCGACACGCAGCTCACCCCGCTGCGGAACACCGACGCCAAGCCGCTGGCGGGAATCGTCTTGCTGCGCAAAAGCCCGTGCTGATCCACGAAGGACACGCGAACGGACTGCAGATCCTCAGCGATGGCAAGGACCTCACGCGCGGCTTGCTGCTGCTGTTCGGTCCACAGGTCGAACTTCTCGATGAACCCCATGACTCACGACCGGTCGTACGCGTCGGGCGACTGGGATCGGTCGGGTTCGACCTCCGAGTCCGGCACACCGGCCGGACCAGTCGCCAGTGCGGCATGAAGACCGGACGCCCACGGACTTGCCTTGCGCAGATCGGCGATCGACTGCGCCCAATACTCTTCCCACTGCCCTGTCGGGCCGATGCCGTCGAGTGGGATCGGGCCTCGGCTTTCGACATCCGCGGTGTCCATGAGCAGTGTTTCGGGGCTGCCGCCTTCGGCAACGGTGTCGATGGCCTGCAGCGCCATCCGCCGGTAGGTCACGATCGCCCGGTCGGACCGGCTGAGGTGTTCCCTGCTGCGGTCGTAGATGTAGCCCTGTCCCTCCACCGCCATCTGGTCGTGGACGTTGATGTCCCGGCCGAGACCGGTGTACGTCTGGGTCCGCTGTTCCTCATAGGAGAACTGGTAGTTGTTGGCACGGTTGCGGACCGGCTTGTAGTCGGGCAGCGTGACGCCTTCGAGGCGCTGCTCCCGCATGGTCGCTTTGTCCACCGGTTCGTCGAGGCTGGTGAACATCGCGTACCAGTAGCAGGACACGTCGTCGATCGGCACGTGCCACTGGGTGATCGCCATGGTCGCGCTCAGCGGAATGGTGATGCCGTGCGGGAAAACCTGGTGCGTGATGCGCACGTGGGTGGACGATCCGTCGAGGCCGTCCTTGTCGAGCTTGCGCAATGCCACGATCCGCTGGCCGTACTCGGTCCGCGCGTTGAGGATCTCGGGCCTGCCGTACTCCCGGAGGATCTTGGTCATCGGCAGGTTGGTGCCCAGCGAGGCGTTGCGGAACTGCTTGCCGTAGCTGTCATCGGTGTCTTCGTCCTCTTCGAACCGATGCAGGTACGACGCGTGCGCCGGGTCGATGCCGACCTCGAGCGCCTGCAGCCAGTTGCAGTCCAGATAGCCCTTGAAGGCGAAGGTGTACTCCTCCGGGGCGATGAAGCAGTCGAGCGCGGGGAGGTTCGGCGGTTCACCGGATCCGAGGAACGCCCACACGATCCCGTTGCACTCCTGGACGGGATACGAGCGGATCCGCACCTTCTGCTTGAGCTTGCTGTCCTCCGGTTCGGCCGGGGTGTCCAAACACGACCCGTTCGGGCCGAACAGCCAGCCGTGGAAGTAGCAGCGCAGCCCGCCGTCCTCCAGCCGACCAAGCGACAGGTCGGCGCCGCGATGCGCACACCTGCGGTCGATCAGCCCGATTGTGCCGTCGTCGTTCCGGAACAGGACGAGGTCCTCCCCCAGGACACGGACCGGGACGACCGGACGTTCGGTGTCCAGCTCCTCGGTCAGCGCCACCGGCTGCCAGTACAGCCGCATCCAGTCCCCACCCGGGGTTCCAGGACCGGTCTCGGTGATCTTCCGATTGTCCTCAGCACGCATCTCAGACTCCATCGGCCGAGTTGTTCAATTAACGAACACACAGTTCAGATATGAGCACTGTAGGCAGCCGTGTTCGACTGTCGCAAGACCTACCGGCGAGTTGGTGTTACGTTTCCGCACCAAGTGTGCGTTAATCGAACGGTGGCGAAGCTCAATGCACGGGACGAGGCCCGCCGGGCCGCACGCGAAGTCGACGGCACCAACCCCGCGGACTACTCCGAAGCCCTGGAACGCGGCCTGCTCGTCCTGACCGCGTTCGACCGGACTGAGGAACGCCTGACCCAGGCCCAGCTGGCGAGGAAACTCGACCTGCCGCGGGCGACCGTGCGGCGGGCGCTGCTCACGTTGACCCATCTCGGCTACGTGATCCCGGACGACAAGGCCTATCGCCTCGGACCGAAGGTGCTGACGCTCGCGTCGGCGTACTTGACCACCAATCCGGTGAGCCACGTGGTGCAGCCGGTGTGCGACGGCCTCGCCGAGCAACTGCAGGCCTCGTGTACCGCTGCGGTCCTCGACGGTCCTTCAGCTGTGATGATCGCGCGAGCACTGCCACGGCATGCTTTGCCGATCGGCCAGGGCATCGGCTTCCACGTCCCCGCGACCAAGTCAGCGCTTGGCCTGGTCCTGCTCAGCGGCCTGGACGAGGAACGCCGCCACCGCCACCTCGTGGCCCATTCGGGCCTGGACGAGGAAGCAGTGGCGGCGCTGGAAAAAAAGATCGCCGCGGTCGCGGCCGCGGGTCACTCGTACGTCGCACACGAGGTGGAACAGGGCTTCCATTCGATCGCGGTACCGCTAAGGCGCTGGGACGGCACCGCGATCGCCGCACTCAACATCGGCACGAGCGTGGAACGAACGTCCGAAGTGGACATGCGCGAGCGCGTCCTGCCGCTGCTGGCGGAGACAGCCGGGAAACTCCAGCCGCAGCTGGTCTGACTCAGCCCATCAGCCGGTGGAGTTTGCCGATGGCGGAGCTCACGCGATCCTTGTTGCCCACAGCCAGGAACGTCTCATAGCCGAGTGTGTCGCCGGTGCTCATCTTCCCCGACGGGCTGGTGACCTGGATCGTGGCCTCACCCAGCATTCCGTTGTACGGCGTGGGAGGCCTGGTCATCGTGTAGTAGTAGGCCTGCGTACCAAGCACCTGCGGCCTGACGTACATGCCCAGGCAATGGTTTCCGTCCGACGTGCAACGCATCATCGGATCCTTGCTCGCGTAGCTCTCGGGCGGACGTACCGTCGTGGTCCCGCCGGCGAGGTCGTAGGAGTACACCTCGGTGAAATCCCGTTGCAGATAGGCGACGAGAACACCGTTGAAAAAGTCGTGTGGCGTGTCCTCAGACGTGATCGACGCGGCGAGGCGCACGACGTTGTCCAAAGTGGGCATCGCATGATCGGGCGCGAGCTCGACCTGTGTGCGCAGCCAGTATGGCGAGAGTCCCATGCTGAACGGGACGCGGTCGGGCTGGTGGTCCGCGCCGAAACACCCGTCCCAGCCTGGCTTCGGGTCGGTCCTGGTCATGAACATGGCAGGCCTGGCTTCGGTCCGGATCGAGGAGCCAGTGCGCGCCATGGTGTAGAGCGCGCTCGTACTCGGCCCGTGGTGCGGCGGCGGTTGAGTCTCGCCCTCGATACGTGCTCCGGCCTGCGTCGGGTTGTAGCACTCGCTCGGTGCTCCGCCCTGTTGCCAGGCATGGAACGCGTACTGCAGGGATGAGCCCTTCGCGCCGCTGGCGATGAACTCCTTGTTGTTCACCTTCAACGACGCGATCGCCCCGGCCTGTGCCGTCGAAGTGGTCACCGCGAGCCGGGTCCACCAGTTCACCTGCGCCGAAACGGTTACGTCAGGGAACGTGCGGTCGTAGTTCTGCTTCGACGCGCATTCGCTCTTGTACGTGTGAATGAAGTCGTAGTACTCAGGGCTCTCCCAGTGGGGTGGCACGCAGGAATTCTGTGCTGCTGGAACGGTCGCAGGCGTGAACAGTGCGCCTGCGACCGTGGCCACGGCTATGACAGCAACCCGTCTGATCGATCGCATTGCCGAACCAAAGCAGACGAGTGTGTTCGCCGTGTCGCTGTTGGCCCGATTCAGCCGCGCGCAAAACGTCAGCCCTTGCCGATGACTTGCAGATCCCAGAGCGAATAACCCCACTGGGTCGCGCGCTGGGTGCCCTCGACGCGAACGTACCGGCCGGAGCCCGCGACAAGGACCTCGTCGACCCCGCCGTCGCCGGTCTCGGTGCTGTACATCGTGGTCCAGTTCTCGTTGTCCGGCGAGATCTGGATCTTGTACGCCCGGGCGTACGCGGCTTCCCAGCTCAGCCGTACCCGCTCGACAGCGCGGGTTTCGCCGAGATCGACCGTGATCCACTGCGGGTCGGCGTGCACGCTGCCCCAGCGCGTCTGGTTGTTGCCGTCCACGGCGTTCTCGCCGACGTGCGAGCTGCCGGGCTCCACACTGGACACGAACACCGGACGGCCGCGGGCGAAGTCCGTACCGCCACCACCGGCATCCTGGCGGACGCGGATGTTCCGATAGCTGATGTCCAAGCCCGCGCCGTCATTCTGCACGCCGAGGTAGCCGACGGCGATGTCGCGGTTGCTGGTGTACTCGTTGATCTTCACGCCGTTCAGCCAGACCTCGACCAGCTGGCCGTGCACCGCGATCTCGTAGGCGTTCCACTGCCCCGGCGGGTTCAGCACGCTGTCGCGCAATGCGCGATCGGGTGCGCGGAAGCTGTAGACGCTGCCGGTGGTGCGAGTGGGATCGCCGTCGGTCGCGTCGATCTGGATCTCATGCCCCGCACTGACCGGACGCCACGGATCACCTTGCGGGTCAGGGAAACCGATGAACACGCCGCCGTTGTCGTCGCCCGGCATCATCCAGTCCAGGCGCACCGAGTAGTTGCTGAACTGCCGGACCGGGAACCACAGCAAGCCCATTCCGCCGTGGGAGACAAGCGTTCCGTCGACGAGGTTGAAGCCGCCGGGCCCGGCCTGGCGCCACTGGTCGAGGCTGGCCTGGCTGCCGTCGAAGATCGGGGTGTACCCGTTCTCCGGGCGGCAGTCCGCGTTGGCGGCCCGGCTGGCGATCTTTATGCCACCCAGCAGCATCTTGGTGAACGCCGGGTCCGAATAGGACTCGGCGGTGTGGCCGAGGCCGGTGTACCAGGCACGGCCGCCTTGGTAGTCGTGGCACCAGGTGATCGGGTGGTCGCCCATGTTGCCGCCGCTGTAGGACGACTCGTCCAGGCTGGCGAGGACTCGCACGTTCGCGCGCGGGTTGGCGCGGTAGTTGTACCACTCGTCCAACCGGGTCCACGTCTGCGACAGGTGCGATGTGGAGACGTTGGACCGGTCCTCGACCCGGATCCGCGCGGTCTGGTTCGCCGGGTGTGAGTGGAAATACGCGCCGACCAAGCCGCCGTACCAGGCCCAGTCGTACTCGGTGTCCGCGGCGGCGTGGATACCGACGTATCCGCCGCCCTTGGCGATGTAATCCTCGAATGCCTTTTGTTGATTCTCGTTCAGCACATCGCCCGTGGTCGACAGCCACACGACAGCCTGGAATCGAATCAGGTTCGTGGGCGTGAAGTAGTTCGCATCGGCCGTCGCGGTAACCGTGAAACCATTCTGCCTGCCCAGTGTGCGAATGGCGTCGATACCCGCAGGGATCGACGGATGCTGGTACCCCGCGGTTTTGTGGAACACCAGCACGTTCTTCAACTGTGCTGCGGCCTGCGCGACCGGCACGAACACGAGTGCGGCCAGGAGGCTGAGAACTGAAACGATTCCGAAGACGGCCCGAGTCATGAAAAGTAGTGAACATCGGACGTATTAACGCCGTCAATCGGCCAAATGTCCGAGTGCGGAAAATGTCGACCGGACAAGATCCGATGTATCCCTTGACTTTCGAGAACGGACCTCTTCTCCGCTCAAAAGCACCCGGCAGTCATGGGGTGGCCGCGTGGCGAATTACTGCCGATCGACGCATGGATAACGCCTCGCCCAACCTGACCGCGCGAATACCTGCGCGCCGCAGCAGCTTCCCTTACTTCCTTCCACCCCGTCGGTACCTGATCTCGTTGTCAGCGAAGTAGTCCTGACTAGGATGACGATCATGGACCTGAGGATCTTCACCGAGCCACAGCAGGGCGCGACGTACGCCGAGATTCTGCGTGCGGCGCAGGCAACCGAGGCCGCCGGGTATGACGGGTTCTTCCGTTCCGACCACTATCTCGCCATGGGGATCTCTGGTGAGCCCGGCCCGACGGACGCCTGGACGACATTGTCGGCCTTGGCTGTCCAGACGGAACGCGTCAAGCTTGGCACGCTTGTCACCTCGGCCACGTTCCGCTTGCCTGGCCCGCTCGCGATCGCCGTCGCTCAGGCCGACCAGATGTCCGGTGGGCGGATCGAGTTCGGTCTCGGCGCGGGCTGGTTCGAGGTCGAGCACAAGGGTTACGGCATCCCGTTCCCGCCCATAGGTGAGCGCTTCGAGCGGCTCGCCGAACAGCTCGAGATCATCACCGGGTTGTGGGCGACGCCTGCCGGAGAGACCTTTTCGTTCTCCGGCAAGCACTACGCCCTCACCGACTCGCCCGCGCTGCCCAAACCTGCCCGGCCGATCCCGGTGATCGTCGGCGGCATGGGACGCAAGCAGACCCCGGCGCTCGCGGCCCGGTTCGCGACCGAGTTCAACGTGCCGTTCGCGCCAGTGGACAAGGCAGCCGCGCAGTTCGATCGCGTCGCCAAGGCCTGTACCGACGCCGGTCGTGATCCTGCCGAGATCGTCCTGTCCGTCGCGCACACGGTGTTGATCGGCAACACTGACGCGGAGGTCATCGCGCGCGGCGCGAAGTACAACTTGCCGGAGGAGTACGTCCGGATGAACCCGCTTGCCGGTTCTCCCGCGCAGATCGTGGACGCGATCGGTCAGTGGCGGGAGAAGACCGGTGTTTCCCGCGTCTACGTGCAGGTGCAGGACGTCAAGGACATCGAGCAGATCGAGCTGTTCGCCGCCGAGGTGACCCCGCAGCTCAGCGCGTAGCCGACCAGTCGATCTGCAGCTCGCCCTTCTGCTTGAAAATGGCCTGCCACCATTCGGCGTTGTCGACGTACCACGCCACGGTCTCGGCGAGGCCCGGTTCGAACTCGACGGTCGGGGCCCAGCCCAGCTGGGTCTCGATCTTCGACGGGTCGATCAGGTAGCGCCGGTCGTGGTTGGGCCGGTCGGCGACGTGCTCGATCCACTCCTCGGGCTGCTTGCCCAGCTCACGCAGGACACGGCGGACGATGTCGAGGTTGCTGATCTCGTGCCGCGCGCTGACGTCGAAGATCGGCAGCAACGCGGCGTCGGTCGCGGCACCGGCGGGAATCGGCCCCAACTGCGCCTTCAGCACGGTGTGGATCGCCCGGCAGTGATCCATCACGTGCAGCCAGTCCCGCATCTGCATTCCGTCGCCGTACACCGGAACCTTCCGGCCACGCAGCACATTGGTGATCATCAGCGGGATCAGCTTCTCCGGCAGCTGATAGGGCCCGTAGTTGTTCGCGCAGTGCGTCATCCGGATGTCCAGATCCGGATACGTCTGCATGTACGCCCGGACCATCTGGTCGCCCGCGGCTTTTGCCGCGCTGTACGGCGTTTTCGCGTTCAGCGGGCTGGCCTCGGTGAACGCGTGCTGTCCTTGCGGCAGTTCGCCGTAGACCTCGATGGTGGACACGTGCAGATGCGCGGTCACCGGGATCTTCCTGCTGCACTCGAGCATCACCTGGGCACCGGTCACGTTCGACCGCACGAACGAGGACGGGTCCATGATCGCGCGGTCGTTGTGGCTTTCCGCCGCGAAGTTGACCACGTAGTCCGGCCGGTGCCGTTCGTAGAGCGCGCTCATCTCGGCGTAGTCGGCGATGTCGACCTTGGCGAACTGGATCCGGTCGGCGACCGGGTCCAGGTTCGCGAGGTTGGCCGCGAATCCGAGGTAGTCGACCGCGATCACCTCCGCGTCCGGTTCGTTCGCCACGACGAAGTGCACGTAGTTGGCACCGATGAAACCGGCCGCTCCAGTGATCAGATAAGTGGTCACGATCCGATCATATGTGCGTGGGCGCCGGCAGGTTCTTGACCAGGAAGGTCTTAGTCAGCTCGGCGATCTGGGCGACGTGGGTCTCCAGCACGAAGTGGCCGCCCTCCAGCAGGTGGATCTCGGCGTCCGGTTGGTCCGCGGCGAAGGCGCGAGCGCCTTCGGGGGCGAAGATGCCATCGTTGGCGCCCCACACCGCCAGCACCGGCACCCGGCTGGTGCGCAGGAACTCGTGCAGCTTCGGGTAGAGCGGCGGGTTGGTGGCGTAGTCGCCGAACAGCTTCACCTGGATCTTGTCGTTGCCCGGCCGGGACAGCAGGGCCAGGTCGTGGTGCCAGGTGTCCGGGCTGACCAGGGTCTGGTCCGGCTCTCCGTGCAGGTACTGCCACTTCACGCTGTCCGGCGTGAGCGCTTCGCGGACCGCGGCCTCGGTCTCCGGTGTGTGGTCACGGTGGAAGTCCCACACCGGCCGCCAGAACTCCGGGACGAACCCGGCCTCGTAGCCGTTGCCGTTCTGCGTGATGATCGCGGTGATGGCCGCCGGGTCGCGCAGCGCCAGCCGCCAGCCGACAGGTGCGCCGTAGTCCTGCACGTAGATCGCGTACCGGGAGACACCGACCTGCTTGAGCAGACCGGCGGTGAAGTCGGCGAGGGCGTCGAACGTGTAGTCGAACTCCTCGACCGGCGGCGCGTCGGAGTAGCCGAACCCGAGGTAGTCCGGCGCGATCACACGGTAGTCCCCTGCCAGCTCGCCGATCAGCTCGCGGAACATGAACGAGCTGGTCGGGAAGCCGTGCAGGAGCACGACCACGGGTGCGTCGGCCGGGCCGGCCTCCCGGTAGAAGAGCGTGCGGCCGTTGACCGTGGCGTACCGGTGATGCGTCATTTCTAACCCCTTTGAGCGACGTTTGATGGTTAGAGAAAAGCACGCGTGCTATAACCTGTCAAGGGGGTTCAAGGAGGTTAGACATGCCGGACCTGGGGCACGACGAGGCGCTGATGCTGGCCCTGCTCAACACCGCGCCGGTGATCGACGGCGTGCGGCGCGACGAACTCGCGGACACCGAGGGCGCCCAGGCATGGCTGGCCGCTCAGGGCTGGCCTGCGGCCGGAAACCCCGCGCGAACCCTTCGCGAGGCGCGGGACGCGCTGAAATCGGTGATCCTCGGAGCGGCCAGTCCGGCATCGCTGGACCCGTTCCTCACGGATGTCCGCGTCGCACCGGCAATGACCGACGAAGGTCTGAAATGGACATTGGACGAGACGTCTGACAAGTCCGTCGCCGTGCACGCGATCCTGGCGTGGAACACGCTCAACACCACGAGTCCTGGCAGGCTTCGGCCATGCTCCAATCCGGACTGTGAACTGTTCCTGATCGACCGCAGCAAGGCCAACAACGCCAGATGGTGCTCGATGGCCGTGTGCGGGAACCGGATGAAGGCGCGCCGCCACTACCAGCGGTCCCGGCAGGCGTAAGGACGGAAGTAGCCTTTGTGGACAATTCACTCGACAGACCGGACAACAAGTCGCCATGAGGCTCACGACATCTCGTGCCAGGTGCTTTGCTTGAGGCCATGAAGGCCTTGCGCAACCTGTTGATCATTGCCGCGGTCGTCACCACCACGGCGGCACCCAGCGCGGTCGCGGCACCGGCCGGCCGGGCACCGGTGGTGCTCTTCACCGGATACCACGGCACGAAACTCAAGTTCACCGTGCACAACCAGACCACCGCTCCGGAGTGCCCGTCGTCCGGGTCCTTTGAGGACTGGTATCAGAACGACCAGCCCACCGTGTACAGCCAGGTCTGCCAGGACAGGCTGCGGACCCTGCTGTACAACCCGAACCCGTTCGTTCCGATGCCGTTGCGGTTCAGTGAGCAACCCGGTGTGTCCGTCGATTTCGTCGACTACGGCAAAACGTCCAGCGCCCCGTACTACGAAGCCTTCTTCAAAGGACTCGAAACCGCGGGCTACGTGCGCGACAAGGACATCAAGGTCGCCGGGTACGACGCGCGCCTCACTCCCGACCAGGGCGGGTTCCTCGCCCGGACCAAGCACCTCGTCGAGGACACATACCGGGCGAACGGCAACCGCCCGGTGCAGCTGGTCGGACATTCGAACGGCCCGCTGTACGCGCAGTACCTGCTCACCCACACCAGTCCCGCGTGGCGTGCCAAGTACATCAAGGGGTTCACGCCGCTCGCAGGCAACTTCCCCGGGCAGGGGCTGCTCTACATGGTCCTGTTCACCGGGCTGAACATCGAGGACTTCGGCTATCCGACCACAAAGGACAACGCGGTGAGCAGCGCCGCGATGCACCTGACCGCGCCGTCGACGTACATGAGCGCGTCCGACCCAAGGGTGTTCGGTGACAAGGAAGTCGTCATCCACGACAAGTCCACTGGCAAGGACTACACGCCCCGCGACTACCCCGCCTTGGTGGCAGACGCTCATCTACCGGCGTACGCGCGGCAGATCGCGGACTACTACATCGGTTTCGTGAAGTTCGCCGGTCCGAAGTGGTTCCCTGGCGTGGACGTCAACGCCGAGAAGGGGTCCGGCATCCCGACCATCGTCGGCGTCCGGCTGCCCGACCTGACCGCCGGCCAGATCGTGGACACCACCCAGTTCCTGTACCGGGACGGCGACATCAACCAGGAAGACATCACCAACGACGCGGTGCTGGCCTGGCAGGCCATGCCGTGTCACCGGTTCAGCCTGCACGACTCCCCTGGGCTTGACCACTTCGCCATGCCGCTTGACCAGGGGGTGATCTCGCGGCTGCTGGCGGCCATCGACACACCACGGTCGAACTGCCCGCGATAGCCGCCGACCGAAAGGCAAGCTGTCGTCTCCCTGTCGGTTTGTCACCGACGCAACCGATGTCCGGTTTTCCGGGGCCATGATGTGGGCGAACCCACCACGAGCCACCGGAGACCTGTTGTGACAGCTGATTCGGAGTACAGACGGCGGACCGTCCTGAAGGCCGGGAGTGCCGCCGTCACCGCGAGTTTGGCAGCAGCACCGGCCGCAGCCGCACAGACCAGCGCGTCCTCTGTGGACATCACGCTGAAAGTGAACGGCCGCGACCACCGCTTGGCGGTCGAACCTCGCGTGACGTTGCTGGACGCCCTTCGTGAGCGCCTCGACCTGACCGGCACCAAGAAAGGCTGTGACCGTGGCGAGTGCGGCGCCTGCACGGTGCTGGTCGACGGTCGCCGGATCAAGTCCTGCCTGACTCTCGCGGTGATGCGGCAGAACGCCGAGATCACCACGATCGAGGGCTTGGCGCAGGGCGATCGGCTGCATCCGGTGCAGGCCGCGTTCATCAGGCGGGACGCGTTCCAATGTGGAGGATGCACGCCTGGCCAGATCATGTCCGGCGTCGCGTGCATCGCCGAAGGACACACCCGGTCGGCCGACGAGATCCGCGAATGGATGAGCGGAAACCTGTGCCGGTGCGCGTGTTATCCGAACATCGTCGCCGCGATCCAGGACGCCGCGAAATGAGGAACTTCACGTATGCCGCGCCTCGGAACGTCTCCGAGGCGGTGCGACTGGCCGGGCAACCCGACGCGCGGTTCATCGCGGGCGGAACGGACCTGCTGAACCTGATGAGGGACGGCGCACAGAGCCACGGCGCGATCGTGGACATCAACGGCCTGCCGCTGGGTGACATCATCCAGCGCAACGGCGTGATCAGGATCGGTGCGTTGGCCCGGATGAGCGATGTGGCCGCGCACCCCGCTGTCCGCAGGTCTTTGCCCGTGGTGTCGGAGGCGCTGCTGAACTCCGCCTCCCCGCAGGTCCGCAACATGGCCGCGGTCGGCGGCAACGTCTTGCAGCGGACTCGATGCGGCTACTTCCGCGACAGTGGAACGGCGTGCAACAAGAAGATTCCCGGCAGCGGATGTCCCGCGCTTGAAGGCGAGAACCGCGCCCACGCGATCCTCGGCGGCAGCGACCACTGCATCGCGGTGAACCCGTCCGATCTCGCGGTCGCCTTGCTGGCGGTGGACGCCGTGGTGCAGACCGATCGCAGGAAGATCCCGTTCGCCGATTTCCACGTCGTTCCGGGCACCAGCCCGGATCGGGAGACAGTGCTCGGGCACGGCGAACTGATCACCGGGTTCGAGATCCCGGTGACCCCGCTCGCGGCCAGGTCCAGGTACCTGAAACTGCGTGACCGCGCGACGTTCGAGTTCGCGGTCGTGTCCGTCGCGGCGGCTTTGGACATGCGAGGCAACACCGTCCGGGATGTCCGGCTGACCTTCGGCGGCGTGGCGACAAAGCCATGGCGTTCACCGGAAGCCGAAGCCGCGTTGCGCGGAAAGCCGCTCACCACAACGACAATCACTGAGGCCGGACGCGCGCTCGTGCGTGGCGCGGTCACCCGTGAGCACAACGAGTTCAAAGTGGACCTCGTGCAACGCGCGCTTGATGGCCTGCTGCGAGATCTGGGAGGTGTGCGATGACTGTGGGCCAAGCCGTCGAACGCGTCGACGGTCACGCGAAAGTCACTGGTGGCGCACGGTACGCCGCCGACCGCACGCTGCCTGGAATGCTGTACTGCTATCTGGTGATGGGCACGATCGCTCGCGGCCGGGTCACGGCCGTGGACACCACCGCCGCTCGCGCGGTCCCTGGCGTCGTCGAGGTTTTCACGCACGAGAACGCGCCTCGGCTGACCAGTGACCAGCACTTCGTGCCGTTGCAGGGAACCCAGATCCATTACAATGGGCAGGTCGTGGCCATCACGGTCGCCACGACACTTGAGCAGGCGCAGGAAGCCGCCGAGCTCGTGCGCGTCACGTACGCCGCGGAAACCCCGAAAGCAGTCATCGCCGACGCGTTGGCCGAGGTCTACCTGCCCGCGAACCAGGAAGTGATCGTCGGTGATCCCGCGGCAGGCCTGGCCGCGGCCGAGGTCACGGTCAAGCAGACCTACTCGAGCCCGCCACACCACCACAATCCGATCGAGCCACATGGGACAGTCGCGCAGTGGGACGGCGATCGCTTGACCGTGCACGAGACGAGCCAGGGTGTCGTCAACGCGCAACGGACCTTTGCGACCGCTTTCGGTATCCCACAGACCAACGTCCGGGTGCTGGCGCCGTATCTGGGCGGCGGGTTCGGCGGCAAGTCACCGGTGTGGCCGCACTCGCTGCTCAACGCCGCGATCGCCCGGCAGCTCGGGCGGCCGGCCAAGATGGTGCTCGCACGGTCCCAGATGTACTCGATCGTCAGTCACCGCGCCGAGTTCTCCCAAGAGGTCACCCTGGGCGCCAAACGGGACGGCACACTCACCGCGCTGGTGCACGTCAGTACCCAGCAGCTGTCCCGGACCAGCGAGAACATGTACAGCCACAGCATTTCCAGCAGGATGCTCTACGCGTGCCCGAACATCCATACCCGCCAACAGGGAGTCCGCCTCGACGTCGCGACGTCGCGGTTCATGCGCTCACCGCAGATGGCCTCCCACTTCGGACTGGAGACCGCGCTGGACGAGCTGAGCTACCAGCTCGGCATCGACCCGGTCGAGCTACGCAGGCGCAACTACACCGACGCGAACCCGGTCACCGGCGAGCGCTTCTCGAGCAAGTTCCTGCTCGACTGCTACAAGCTCGGCGCCGACGCTTTCGGGTGGTCCCGGCGCAATCCGAAGCCAGGTTCCACAAGGGACGGTCGCGAGTTCGTCGGGTGGGGCATGGCGACCGAAGCGCACGACCACAACGCCAACCTGTCTTCGGCAATGGTCAGGATGGCGGCGGACGGCACCGTGCTGACCCAGACAGCCACGCAGGACATCGGAACGGGTACGTACACGGTGTTCACGCAGGTCGTCGCCGATGCCCTCGGTGTGCCGCTGAACCAGGTCAAGGTCGAACTCGCCGACACGAACTTCCCACCTGCGGCGTTGTCGGCCGGATCGGGGACGATCGCCAGCGTCACCGGCGCGGTCAACGCGGCCGCGTTGGCCGTGCGGACCGCCGTCGTCCAGCTCGCTGTGTCGAATCCCGCATCACCGCTGCACGGCCTGCCCGCCGACCAGATCATCACGCAGCACGGGTACCTGTTCTCGCCGGACCGTTCCCGCCGCGAAAGCTATCGAGCGGTCATGGCACGGCATGGCGCACCGGTGGAGAACACCAGCTCCATGACCAACACCAGGGGTTACTCCACCGGGGCGGTCTTCGTCGAAGTCCGGGTCGACCCGCGCTACGGCCGAGTCCGCGTGACCCGCGGAGTCGGCGCGTACGACGCGGGCCGCGTGATGAACCGCCAGACCGCACGCAGCCAAGTCATCGGCGGATTCACCTGGGGCATCGGCAACGCGTTGATGGAACACACCGTGCTCGACCGCCGGACAGCACGCGTGCTCAACCCGAACCTGTCGACCTACCTGATCGCGGTGAACGCGGACGTCCCAGACATCCAGGCGATCTTCGTCGACAAACCGGACCCGGTCAGTACGGCACTCGGGGCACGGGGCTTCGGCGAGACCCCGATCACCGGAGTGCCCGCGGCCATCGGCAACGCGATCTACCACGCCACTGGCCGACGCATCCGCGACCTGCCAATCACCCAGGACAAGCTGATGTGACGTGCCGATCACGCCCGCACTGAGCCCGACGTAGTACTTCGGCGGCGACGCCCTGCTGGAGCAGGGTGTCGCCGTTCGAAAGCCGGGAAGGTCTTCTGATGTCCGGGGAGACCTTCGCATAGCCCACCCCGGACGGCTGGTGATCGCGATCACCTCGCACAATGAAGTGCATGCTGTCCACGCAAATCGGACGTTTCCGACTTCTCGCGATGGCCGAGGCGGTGTCCTGGGCCGGCCTGCTGATCGGCATGTTCTTCAAGTACGTGGTGGTGCAGAACGAGGTCGGCGTCCAGATCTTCGGGCCGATCCACGGTGTGATCTTCGTTGGCTACGTCGTCGTCACGCTGTTGGTGCGCACTCCGCAGCGCTGGGACTTCCGTACGACGTTCCTCGCTCTGGTCGCGAGCATCCCGCCGTTCGGCACGGTCGTGTTCGAGCGTTGGGCCAGCAAGCGCGGGAAGCTCGCGCTCGTCGGCTAGTCGCCCATGAGCCGGGTGATGGCGGTGTCGAGGTCGTCGCCGCCCCGCCCGACTCTGCCGAAGATCTCGGCCGCGGCGGCGCCGAATCCGGCGGGGAGGTCGGCTTCAGCGAAGGTGTGGCCGATCTCCTCCAGTTCGAACGCCCACCGCCACCCGTTTGCCAGCGCGGACTGCGCAGCCTGCTCGGATCGCGCCGGCAACGTGGGCTGACTGATCTCCCACTCCTCGACCAGGGCGTCTTCGACACCGAACGAACGCGCTGCGGTCCGGATCGCAAGCAGCATGGCTGCCGTGCCCTTCGTCCACGCCGCGTATATCATCTTCAACGCCGACGCGTCCCCGGGTTGTGGTCCGAGAACCTGCGCACGCAAGGGAGTGCCGTCGAAGAGGGCTGCGATCGTGTGAGCCTCATCCCCTGCCAGGTACAGCCTTGTCGTTCCGTCCGTATGGGGCGGCGGGCCGATGATGCCGCCGTCGACGAACCGGTCGACGTGTTCGCCGATGTGGGTTGCCGTTGTCGGGCTGACGGCGTTGAGGTCGGCGTACAAGCCGGTGTAGCCGCGCAACTGCTGCGCGGTCTCCACGGCGGCGTGTGGTGGGCAAATGGACAGCACGATGTCGCACTCGTCAGCGAGGCGAGCGACGGTCTCGCAGTCGATCAGTCCGGCCGCCGCGGCCCGTCCACGGGTGTCCGGGCCGCGGCCGGCGGAGGCCCAACCGACCTGGAGACCGCGGTCGACCAGGTTCTTCGCGACCGCCGCGCCCATCTGGCCCGGATGCACAATCCCGATCATGCGCCCGACACTAGTGGTCAGGCGCGGACGTACTCCGCGAGGTGCTTGCCCGTGATGGTGGAACGGTCGGCGACAAGGTCGGCCGGCGTGCCCTCGAAGACGATTCGGCCGCCGTCGTGACCGGCGCCGGGTCCCAGGTCGATGATCCAGTCGGCGTGGGCCATCACCGCTTGGTGGTGTTCGATCACGATCACCGACTTGCCCGAGTCGACCAGCCGGTCGAGCAGGCCGAGGAGGTGTTCCACGTCCGCGAGGTGCAGACCGGTCGTCGGCTCGTCCAGGACGTAGATCCCGCCCTTCTCCGCCATGTGCGTCGCCAGCTTGAGCCGCTGCCGTTCACCGCCGGACAGCGTGGTGAGCGGCTGGCCGAGGCTCAGGTAGCCAAGGCCGACGTCGGCGAGCCGGTCGAGGATCGCGTGCGCCGCGGGCGTGCGCGCCTCGCCTGTGCCGAAGAACTTCTCGGCGTCGGTCACTGACATCGCGAGCACCTCGCTGATGTCTTTGCCGCCGAGTTTGTACTCCAGCACCGACGCCTGGAAGCGCTTGCCCTCGCACTCGTCACACGTCGTCGCGACGCTCGCCATGATCGCCAGCTCGGTGTAGATCACGCCCGCGCCGTTGCAGTTCGGGCACGCACCCTCGGAGTTCGCGCTGAACAGCGCCGGCTTGACGTTGTTGACCTTGGCGAACGCCTTGCGGATCGGCTCGAGCAGCCCGGTGTACGTCGCCGGGTTGCTCCGCCGGGAGCCCTTGATCGGGGCCTGGTCGATCGCCACCACGTCGTCCATCTTGGACACCGAGCCGTGGATCAACGAGCTCTTGCCCGAACCGGCCACCCCGGTGATGACGCACAGCACGCCGAGCGGGATGTCGACGTCCACGTCCTGCAGGTTGTTGGTGCTGGCGCCGCGTACCTCCAGCACCTCTGACGCTTCCCGCACCGTCTGCTTCAGCGCGGCTCGGTCGTCGAGGTGACGGCCAGTGATGGTTCCGCTGGCCCGAAGGCCGTCGATGGTGCCTTCGAACATCACCTGGCCGCCCTCGGTGCCCGCACGCGGGCCGAGGTCCACGACATGGTCGGCGACCTCGATCACCTCAGGCTTGTGCTCCACGACCAGCACGGTGTTTCCCTTGTCGCGCAACCGCATCAGCGTTTCGTTCATCCGCTGGATGTCGTGCGGGTGCAGGCCACTCGTCGGCTCGTCGAAAACGTAGGTGATGTCGGTGAGCGACGACCCTAGGTGCCGGATCATCTTGGTGCGCTGGGCTTCGCCGCCGGACAGCGTGCCGGTCGAGCGGTCCAGGCTGAGGTAGCCGAGTCCGATCTCGACGAACGAGTCGAGGGTGTGCTGCAAGGCGTTCAACAGCGGAGCCACCGACGGCTCCTTCAGCGCGCGCACCCACTCGGCGAGGTCGCTGATCTGCATCGCGCAGGCGTCGGCGATGCTGATCTTCTTGATCTTCGACGACCGCGCCTGCTCGTTCAGCCGGGTGCCGTCGCAGTCCGGGCAGGTGGTGAACGTGACCGCGCGCTCGACGAACGCCCGGATGTGCGGCTGCATCGCCTCCTTGTCCTTGGACAGGAAGGACTTCTTGATCTTCGGGATGATGCCCTCGTAGGTGAGGTTCACGCCGTCGACCTTCACCTTGGTCGGCGCGCCGTGCAGGAAGTCCCGCATCTCCTTCTTGGTGTACTTGCGGATCGGCTTGTTCGGGTCGACGAACCCGGACTGCATGTACATCTTCACGGTCCACGGGCTGTCGACTTTCCAGCCCGGAATCGTGATGGCGCCCTCGGCCAGCGACTTCGAGTCGTCGTAGAGCTGGGTGAGGTCGATGTCGTTGACGGTGCCACGCCCTTCGCAGCGCGTGCACATGCCACCGACGATGGAGAAGGAGCGCCGCTCCTTCATGGTCTCCCCGCCGCGTTCGATGGTGACCGCGCCCGCCCCGCTGATCGAGGCGACATTGAAGGAGTACGCCTTGGGCGAGCCGATGTGCGGCTTGCCAAGCCTGCTGAAGAGGATGCGCAGCATCGCGTTGGTGTCGGTGACCGTGCCGACCGTCGAGCGGGGGTCGGAGCCCATCCGCTGCTGGTCGACGATGATCGCGGTGGTCAACCCGTCGAGCACGTCGACGTCCGGCCGCGCCTGCGTCGGCATGAAGCCCTGGATGAACGCGCTGTAGGTCTCGTTGATCAACCGCTGCGACTCCGCCGCGATCGTGTCGAACACCAGCGAGCTCTTGCCCGACCCGGAGACACCGGTGAACACCGTGAGTCTGCGCTTCGGGATCTCGATGCTGACGTCCTTGAGGTTGTTCTCGCGTGCGCCGTGCACGCGGATCAGCCCGTGGCTGTCAGCGACATGCTGGTCGGACGACTGCGTGGCGGTCCTCTTGGCCTTGCTCACTCACTGTCTCCATCTACTCAGGCGGGGACCGCCTCGCTCGATTCACCGGACGGCTCGACGAGTGCTGAGCGCGCAGGGCTCAGCACTCAACCGGCCTGGTCAGGGCATTTCCTGCATGCGGACCATGTTGCCCGCGGGGTCGCGGAAGGCGCAGTCGCGCACGCCGTACGGCTGGTCGGTCGGCTCCTGGATGACCTCGGCGTCGCTGGCCTGCAGCCGCGCGAAGGTGGCGTCGATGTCCTTGGTGGCCAGCACGATGCCGCCGTAGGTGCCCTTGGCCATCATGTCGGTGATGACGCGGCGCTCTTCGTCGGTGATGCCCGGGTCGGCGCCCGGTGGGTGCAGGACGATGGACGTGCCCGGCTGCCCGGGAGGACCGACCGTGATCCAACGCATGCCGTCGTACCCGACGTCGTTACGGACCTCGAAGCCAAGGATGTCCCGGTAGAACGCCAGCGCGGCGTCCGCGTCGTCATGCGGCAGGAAGCTCGCGTGAATTGAGATGTCCATGGGGTCACATTAGGTGCGGCTCGCGACCGGCGCTTCTTTATTCCTGATCGGTCTTGTCACCTGTTTGGCCATGCACGACGGTATCCCCGCGGTCGTGCGACCGTGCTGGGCGCGGTACGTGCTGGGCGGTACACCGACCAGCTCAGTGAAACGCGTGCTGAAGGTGCCCAACGACGAGCAGCCCACTGCGAAACAGACCTCGGTGACGCTGAGGTCACCGCGACGCAGCAGCGCCATCGCGCGCTCGATGCGCCGCGTCATAAGGTAGCTGTACGGTGACTCGCCGTACGCGGCCCGGAACTGACGGCTGAGATGCCCGGTCGACATGTTCACACCGCGAGCCAGCGCCTCGACGTTCAGCGGCTGCGCGTACTCCCGGTCGATCCGGTCACGAACACGACGCAGCCGGACGAGGTCGCTCAGGCGCTGCTCCTCGGCGGGTCGGCTGGTCACATTCGAGATGGTGCCATATCGGACGAACCGCTGTCTGGACATCTCCCCCGGTTGAGCGGTCAGGACGAGGTCTTGCTGCGCTTTCGCGCGACCTTCTTCACCACGTGCCCGACGTACACCAACGCGGCCGCGAGCACGCCGATGTCGTCGATCAGAACAGGGTCAGGCAGGGCGTCGACGGGCGACAGGGCGTAGATGATCGACCCGTAGTACGAGACCTTGGCCGACACCGGCACGCCAGGCTGATGCACCTTCCGGTGCCGCCGGACCATGACGATCGCGAGCCCCAACACCACGACAGCGCTGACGATGACCAGCACGAGCGCCACGACACCCAGGGTGGACAGCAGATCCCAGCCATCGCCCATCGGCAGTCCTCCGTTCGGCCGCACCCGCCGGAGGTGACTGTCACTTCGACGGGGACAGTTTCCAGATCCTGATGGTCTTGTCGTCGCCACCGCTGGCGATCCGTGTTCCAGTGGGGTCGAATACCACTGTATTCACATTTCCCGCCGAGCCGATGAGCACAGCGCGGATCCGCCGGGTCGCCACGTCCCACAATTGGATGGTGTTGCCCTGGCCCCACGCGGCGACGGTCTTGCCATCCGGGCTGTACGCCACGGAATCGATGATGATTTCGTCGTTCTTGTCGAACCAAGGCGTGCTTTCGCCGGTGGCCATGTCATAGACGCGGACGCTGTTGGTCCCGTCGGCATCGGGAACCGCGAGCTTCTTCCCGTCCGGCGAGAATGCAATGTCACTACCGGTCGCATCCTCGATGCTGCGAACCGTTCGTCCGCTCGCCACCTCGACGATCCGCGCCTTCTCCTTCGTGCCCTTGCCCGCGTAGGCGATCAGCGAGCCATCCGGGCTGAAGACCAGGTTGCGGTTGCCGTTGTGGTCGGGCAGCCCGATCTTGACCTGCCTGGTCGCGACGTCCCAGAGCTTCGCCCCGCCCCTGTGGGTGGCCCCGGCCACGGTCTTGCCATCTGGGCTGAAGGCCAGGTGCTTCATGATGGAACCACTGTCGGCCAGTGGACCGACGAGCTGGCGATCCGCGACGTTCCACAGCCTGGTGCTGTCGTGCAGGTGGTTTCCGCCCCCGGCCAGCAGCTTGCCGTCGGGACTGAACGCCACGGCGGACACCGACCCGCCGCCGGGCCCCGGTGGGCCGGTGAGGGTGGCCAGCAGCTGTCCGGTTGCCGCGTCCCACAACCGCGCCGTCGGCACCTCGCTGAGTTCGCCGTCGGCGCTGGCCAGCAGCTTGCCGTCCGGGCTGAACGCCACCGAGGTCACTTCCTCCTTGTGGCCGGTCAGCTGGATGTGCTCGGTGATCTCGACCGGCTTGCCAGGCGATTCGGCCGCGGCGCTTGTCTCCGGCGCGCTCTGCGGGCTCTCCTTCGCCGGAAGGCCGCTCGAGTTGGCGGTGTTCCCGGGAGTCTGGGTCTCCCCGTCCTTTCCACTCAGGATCCACGCCGTGGACGCGCCGATCGCGACGAGCGCAGCGCCTCCGGCGAGCAGGATCGTGCGTCGGCCGGTGCCGCCCCGCTTGGCTGGCGCAGCCATGTGCATCCTCTGGGTCACCATGTCGCTGTCGCCACCGGCCAGGAGAGCCGCGACTTGCTCGGGAGTCGCCCGCTGCGTGGGATCCTTGCGCAGCAAGGCGTTGAGCAACGGCGTGAGGCGGCCCGAGCGCACCGGCGGCAGTGGATCCCTCGTCAACAGCGCCGACAACGTCGCCATGAAATCGGGGCCGTCGTAGGGCGGGCGGCCTTCCAAGGCGGCGTAAAGCGTCGCACCCAACGACCACAGATCCGAAGCCGGTGTGACGGGCGCACCGGTCCCCTGCTCCGGAGCCATGTACGCGGGCGTGCCGACGATCGTGCCGGAGGTGGTGAGCTGGACATCACCCATCAGCCGAGCGATCCCGAAGTCGGTGATCACCACGCGGTCCTCGGCCAGCAACACGTTGGCAGGCTTGAGATCGCGGTGCACGATGCCGGCCCGATGGGCCACCTGCAACGCGTCCAGCATCGCCGCACCGATGCGTGCCACCTGCTCGACGGGCAGCGGCCCGTGCTCCCGGACGGCATCCGACAGCGACCCGCCTCGCACGAACTCCATCACGATCATCGGGGTGCCGTTGTGCTGCACGACATCGTGCACCGTCACGATTCCCGGATGGTTCAGTCGGCCCGCGGCCCGCGCCTCCCGCATCGCGCGCTCGCACAGCATCGTCCGCTGTCCGTCGTCGAGCCCAGGCGGCAGCAGCAACTCCTTGATCGCCACTTCGCGGCCGATGAGTTCGTCATGCCCCAGCCAGACCCGGCCCATTCCGCCGGCGCCGATCACCCGCACCAGACGGTACCTTTGGGCAACCAGCATTCCCGTTCCATCGGTCACGGGGGCGCAGCTTAGGTCCGGCCGGACGCCTCAACCGGCCGATCTCCCCAATGTCTGCCCCATCGCGCCACACGCAGGGCACCATCGATCATCGCGTCGCCGCCCACGGCACGGTGATCGAAGTCCTTGCCAGATCGAAGGTCATGGTGTTGTCCAGCCTGGGCAACTCCGGATCGAAGTGCGTCGCGTCGGTACCGCCGACGATCAGCCCGAGCCGGTGTCCAGCTGGGACGATCGTGTCCATCCCGGTGAGCGGGAACGTCATCGTGTAGGACTTGCCCGGTGTGAGCGCGGCACCGCGTTCGATGGACGCGTAATGCCCAAGATCCGCCCAGCCCAGCGCGACGATCCGATGCTGTACGTCCACCAGATCTGTTGCTGTGTCGATGAAGCAGGGACTGTCACCGGGACGGCTCTCGCCCCAGCACGACCGGGTGCCGAGGTTCTTGATCCCGGAGTTGTACGGCGCCGTGTTGCGTGCCGTCGCCGGGCCGTAGTCCACAAGGGCCACACCCAGACGGGCCGCCGATTTGTCCGAACTCGCCGTGATAGTCACCGATGACGTTCCGGACAACCGTGTCGCTACGGGCATCGGGTCGCTGGTGAACAGTGCGCGGGCAGTGGACGCCTCACTCGCCCACTGCTCACGACCGATGGCCGGATCATCGACCACAGTGGCCGTACCGCTGCCGGGTCGGCTGGCCAACTTGCCGTCACCGGCAGGCCAGAGCGTCACCGGTCGTCCTGGCGCAGGCCACTGCCACGCGTCCACCCAACGGTCAGGTGACTGTTCCAAGTGGACCCTCGGCTCGTACTCGATACCGTTGCGGACATCGAAGAGCCAACGGTCGAACCATCGGTGCAAAGTCGCGACCCACAGCTGACGCCGCAAATCGAAAGCTTCCACGTGCGCGGCCTGGTTCAGCCAGGCCTTACGAGTGACTCCGGCGCGGCCCAGCGCCTCCCACCAGATCGTGAACTGGTCGACCGGAACGTTGGCGTCCTGGAAGCCGTGCACGGAGAAGACACTGGCGCGGACATTCCCGGCTTTCGCCGCGTAGTTCGACTGCTTCCAGTACGCGTTGTAGTCCCCGTTGGTGCCCGCCCGGTCTCTGTTCTCCTGCTCGAACGGTACGCAAAGCTCCTTCGCACGATCGTTGTAGGTGAAGGAGGAACCACCGTTGCCAGGCGCAGAGCGGGGAGCACCGTGGGAGATGTGCTGGGCGTAGTAGTTGCTGACCGCGGCGATCGGCACGACGGTCTTGACGCCTTCGATACCGGACACAGCCATGCCGATGGCGGTCGCACCATCCTGCGATTTCCCGACCACGCCGACAGAACCGTTCGCCCAGCGTGCCGTGACCGCGTCATTGCCTTCAGCAGAGCCGAATCCACGCGCACGACCATTGAGCCAACGCACAACGGCGTTGCCTGAGGCCACTTCGTCGAAACATCCCGACGACCGGTTCGTACCACCGAGATCGACCAGCACGACGGCGTAGCCACGCGGAACGAAGTAGTTGTCGTAGAACAGCGGGAACTGCTCGGGTTTGCCGTCCGGCGCATAGGTTTTCTTCTGCGCCTCGTTTCCACGGCCGCAACACGCGTAGTACGGACTGACGTCCATGATCACCGGCACACGCTGACCCCGCTTGGCCGGTTCAGCCGGCCGGATCACGTCGGCGGCCACGCGGTCGATCCGGCCGTCGCGGTCGTGGTCCGTGCCGGTCTCCACCCACGCGGTCTCCCGGATGGCCTGCTGATACGAATAGATCGGTTGGCTGACACCATCATGAAGAACGAACACGGGTCGCGTGGCAGCAGCCGGAGTGCCGATCGCGACCATCATCAACGCTGTCAAGACAACTAACGCACGGCCCATGCCGGTCAGTCTCGCAGGCAGCGCCCGGGCATGGGGTGTACAGATTCCAGCCTCACCGGCCACCCATTCGTACGCTCGCCAAATGGCCTGCCTTTCCTCGCCGGACGGCAGGCCACTGGGAGCGAGGCGTCACTCGGCGACGAATGTCCGGTGGCTCCAGGAGAAGACTCTGAGCTGACGGCCGTCCAACTCGGTGAACTCAGAGGTCGGCTGGAAGTGCTCGTAGCACTCGCCGACAAGGATTTTCACCGGGGTGGTCGTGCTCTCGGCGTACCTGATCCGGCCGGCGTCGGCCAGCCGGTGGTCCGGGCCGCCACGCAGGAAGGCGTTCGGTGTGTTCGCTGACACGGTGGAGACCTCCTCGTCTACAGCGGGATGTTGCCGTGATCGCCTCGGGCGCGTGGTGCGGCGGCGAACGCTTCGACCAGGCGCCTGCGGGTCTCGGTTGGAGCGATGACCTCGTCGACAACACCGAGGGCCAACGCGCGGCCGACGCCGCCGGACGTCCTGTTCTGCTCCTCGATGAGCTGGGCGAGCAGGGCGGGGCGGTCTTCTTCGGCGACTGCGGCGAGCTTCTTGCGGTGGATGATGCCGACCGCGGCTTCCGCGCCCATCACGGCCACCTCGGCGTCCGGCCACGCGAAAACCTTGGTGGCGCCGAGTGATCGTGAGTTCATCGCGATGTACGCGCCGCCGTAGGACTTCCGGGTGATCAACGTGACCCGGGGTACCACGGACTCCGCGAAGGCGTGCAACAACTTCGCGCCACGGCGGACCACGCCGTCCCACTCCTGCTTGACGCCGGGCAGGTAGCCGGGAACGTCCACCAGGACGAGCAGTGGGATGCCGAAGGAGTCGCACATCCGCACGAACCGCGACGCTTTCTCGGCCGACAGGGAGTCGAGGCATCCGCCTTTGCGCAGCGGGTTGTTGGCGATCACCCCGATGCTGCGGCCGGCCATCCGGCCGAGACCGACCACGATGTTGGCCGCCCAGTGCGGTTGCAGCTCCTCGAAGGCGCCGTCATCCACAATGGACTTGACCAGGGGGCGTACGTCGTAGGCCCGGCGTGGCGACTCCGGCAGGTGTTCCCGCAGATCCACTCCGTCCTGGACCAGGGTCGCGTCGAAGTCACCCTGTTCGGCGAACAGTGCGGCCAGTCGGCGAGCTTGAGCGTAGGCCTCGGCTTCGCTGCCGACCGTCACGTGCGCGACGCCGGACTTGCGCCCGTGCGCGGTCGGGCCGCCGAGCCCTTCCATGTCGATTTGCTCGCCGGTCACACTGCGCACGACTTCCGGGCCAGTGATGAAGATGCGAGCCGTGTCCGCCATGACGATCAGGTCTGTCAGCGCGGGCCCGTAGGCGGCCGCACCCGCGGCCGGTCCGATGACGACTGAAATCTGCGGGATTTTGCCGGAGGCCGCGGTCATCGCGGCGAACATCCGGCCGACGCCGTCCATCGACTCGACACCGTCCGCCAGCTTCGCCCCACCGGAGTGCCACAACCCGATGACCGGGCACTGTTTGAGGAGAGCGAATTCGATGGCCTCGATAATGCGGTCGGCCTCGGCAGCGCCCAGCGCCCCGCCGAGTTTGGTGGCGTTGGTGCAATACGCGACGGCAGGGACACCGCCGACCAGCCCTGAGGCGGCACGCACGGCCACGCCGTCGTCGGGCCGCAGCACGCTGAAGTCGCCCGAGTCGAACAGCTGGGAAAGGCGGCCCATCGGGTCGCGGAAGTCGACCGCAGGCTGACTCGCTAACGCCGTCATCTGTTCGCCCCCAGAACGACGAATGTGATGTGAATGTCGGCTCAACCGTGACCGACGCTCCCCCACATGACAACCCCTAAAGCATTTCGGCCCCCAGCACGATTCGAGGTAAGGGAACCGTAGGGGTTCGCGGCCGTCGAAGTGCTCACTAGCTTGGTTTTCTGGAGCTCTTCGCTCAATTCCAGCGCTTCAAGGGGGTAATAGTGAGACCTGTCCGGCTGGCATTCGCCGCGGTCTTCGCCGCGGCCATCGTTGTCGGGCCCGTGACGACAAGTACGGCAGCGGAAGTCGTTGCGTGCACTTGGAAGTCGTCACCGTTGCCACTGCCCGCGGGGGTGCGCAAGGCGCGGGCCACGGCGTCCGACAACGACGGCGGTTATGCCGGGAACCTGATCGACGGGATCAGCGACGTCGTGCTCTGGAAGAACGGAAAGGTGAT
This sequence comes from Kibdelosporangium aridum, assembly GCF_900176515.1. Classification (GTDB taxonomy): domain Bacteria; phylum Actinomycetota; class Actinomycetes; order Mycobacteriales; family Pseudonocardiaceae; genus Kibdelosporangium; species Kibdelosporangium aridum. The sequence goes on along the minus strand of NZ_FWXV01000001.1, from coordinate 300,656 downwards.
CGAGTACGGCCAGGTGCCGGCGTGGTCCGGCTACGGCGTCTTTGTCACCGACGTCAATCGCTCGGGGGTCATCGTCGGCTATTCCGCGCCGACCATGCGTGGCGGATACGTCGCGTTCCGTTCGGCGGGAACGAAGATCGAGCCCTTGCCCGTGCCCGCGGGCACGTATTCCTCGACAGCCACTGGGGTGAACGACCGCGGCGACATCGTCGGCCATTACAACCCGGCGTTCGGCGAGCGGGCACGGGCGGTGCTGTGGCCCGCCGACCGGCCGGGACAGATGGTCGAACTGACCGGGCTGCCCACCGGGAACTGGACCAACGCGCAAGGCGTCGACGAGGACGGGACGGTTCTGGTCGTGGAAACCACCAGCACCGGATCGACGAATTCGTTCCTGTGGCGTGCCGGTGTCGTCACGAAACTGGTAGCGCCCGTCTCCGCGGTCGATGTCAACGCCCACGCCATCTCCGCTGGCCGGGTGGTCGGCTCCATCACGTTGTCTGGCGGCGGCGCCGACAATCTCCGCGCGGTGGAGTGGGATGCGGCGGGCAACGGCCGCGTCTTGTCGGACGGCTACACAGCCAAAAGCGTGAACCGCCATGGGGTCGTGGTCGGCCTGCCCCGCAACTTCCAGCCCGGGGCGTTGGTCTGGCGCGGCGGCACGCTCGACGCACGAATCCCGGAAGGCGACACGGGGCAAATGTCCTTCGGCCCCATCGGCGACGACGGCGGCATTCCAGCCACCTTGAGCATCGGCGACGTCACCGGCACGGAAACCCCGATGGTGTTCCGTTGTAGCTGAAGAATTCGGCGTGGAATCGAAACGCATTCAGCCGGTCCGTCTCACAGCCGCCAGCGCAGCTGTTGCTTGGGCTGGTAGGCACAGCTGGCACCGGTGACCACGCTTTCCCGCAAATGCCGGGCCAATTCCGGGTGCCGCGCGTCGAGTTTGCGGAGGGTGTCCCGGATGCGTGCGGTGACGGTCTTGCGGGCCCGTTCAGCCTCGTCGCCAAGGCGCCGAGTACGGCCCGCGAACCCCGTCGCCGCACGCAACTGGTCAAGCAGAGCCTCCCGTTCGCGGTCGGCCGCCACGGCCTGATCTTCCTCACCCAACTCGGTTGCTCGCTCGATGACGGCGTCGAGTTCTGCCAGTCTGCGCGCGTAACTCGCCTTCGCCGTCTCGTCGAGCACCTCGTCCGAGCCCGGCAACGGGCCGACGCCCAACAGCCGTTGCGCGGGCACCTGCTCGCCCGCAGCACTCAGCAAGGTGTGCAGATCGCGCAGGCCTTTGGCGTCAGGCATATGGATGGTGAGCCCGCCGAGACTGAGTTCCCACACCTCGCCGGTGTTGCGGAACTCGGCGTCCGGTTTCCGTTGCGCCGCACGGATCCTGCTGACCCGGTCGAGCAGGTGCCGCATACCGATCCGCGTCGCTTCGCGCTCCACCTCGTCCAGCAAAGCCAGACCGGCGTCGAGGTCTTTCGTGGCCAGCAAAGCCTCAGCCAGACCCGTCCTTGCCTCCAACGACCACGGCACCGCGCCGAGTACGTCCGCACAGCGCTGAGCCTCACGGAACCCGGAAACCGCGGCGTCCCAATCGCCTTCGGCGGCGTCCAAAGTGGCCAGCCAGAGCGCCACCGGGCCGCTGATGTCGCCGCCGTACAGGGAAACCAACCACAAACCTTCGTACGGCCGCAGCTCAGCACGAGCCTGTCGACGCAGCTCTGGATCATTTGCCGCGACGGCGACCTGCGCCTGCAACCGTAGCCACAACGGCATGAGCATCCGCGGAAGCTCGGGACGATCCGCCAGATAGCGCGTCGCGACCGAGCAGTCGCCGGACTGCACGGCGGTGATGGCCTCGATCAGCCGAGGGAACGGATAGTCCTGCGCCACAGTTTCGTGGAACTGGGTCAGTTCGTCGAACCTGCCTTGCTGCAGAAGCAAAGCCCAGCGCAAGTGGTGTGCCATGAACGCCGGATGGGGCTGGGTGCGCAGCTGGTCCAGCAACGCCTCGGCCTCGTCGAAGCGGCCGGTGAGTGCGGCCACGATGCTCCGGTCGGCAATCGCCACCGCGCTGGCCCGTGGGCCGTGACTGCTCTCGGCCAGTGCGACGAACCGGTTCATGTGGTCCACGTAGGTCGGGTCGCCGAGTTCGAGCAGCGCTACCCAACGCAGGTCCGCGGCGTACTGTTCCATTTCGGCGTCCGCGGTCCGGCGCGCGACCGCGGCCAGTTCTCCGGCCAGCCGTTCCCGCTCCGCGGCGGTGCCCAGGCCCCAGATCACGTCGTGCCGGGCCGAAAGCCCGAATCCCAGCGCCTCGTCGTCGCCTTTGCTGCGGGCCAATCCGGCGATCTGCTCGGCGATCCGGCCGGCCAGGTCCATCGCCGCGGACTGCCCTGACGTCTCGCCGAACAACCGGGTGTGTGCCTCGGCGAGCATCACCCCGTCGCCGCCGGGCCCGCGGTAGAGCGTGAGCGCGGCCCTGGCCAGCAGCTCGGGATCGTCCAGATCCCTGGCCAGCGCGGCGGCTTGGTGGAACATCGGCCATGCCTGCCCGGTCGCACCGGTCAGCTGCAACTCGTGCACCAGGTCCAGGGTGACTTTGACGCGGGTGTGCGGGTCGTCGACCAGTTCGAGCGCGCGGCGGTAGTGCCGGATCCGTTCCTCCGGCGCGAGTCTGCGTCCCGGATCCCTGGACGCGGCAAGCAAGTACTTCAGCACCCGCGTGCGTTCCAGTGCCGCACCAGCGAAATAGGCGTGGTGGGCAACCTCGCTGGGGAACCTGCCACCGGCCCTGCCAGGGATGCGCTCGTACGCATCCACCGCGGCGGCGTGCAGACGGCAAGCTTCGTCCTCGGCCAAGTCTTCGTAGAGCGTGTCCCGCACGACGCCGTGCGCGAAGGAGTACCGGCCGTCCACATCGCACACCAGCAAGCCGAGCGCCGCGTCAAGCCGCCGCCGGATCCGCGGAACCGGGTCGCCAGTGAGCGGAGACAGTACGTCGCAATGGAATTCCCGGCCCAGCACCGACGCCGCCGACAGCACCCGGACCACCGGTTCAGGCAGCCGCGCAAGCCACGAGCACACGGTCTGACGGACCGCGGGCGTGGTCGCGGTTGTCGACCCAGTGGTGTGCCACAGCCGCGTGAGTTCCTCGACAAAAAACGGATTGCCGCCGCTGCGCCGATGAACCGCCGCCGCCTGCTGCGCATCCGGCTCCTCGCCGGTCACCTGAGCCATCAGTTCCCGTACGTGCTCAAGGCCAAGGCCGCTCAGCGGGACAACCCTCCCCCGGGCGGACAGCAGCGGCGAGTCCGGCCCGGGATCAGCGCAGGCGCCGAGCAACGTCACCCGCTCGAAACGGGTGTGCCTGGCGAGAAACCCGAACACGTCCAGGGTCTCGGAGTCCGCGTGGTCAAGGTCGTCCAGCGCGATCACGAGAGGCTGTTGGCGAGCGATGTCCGCGAGACTGCTCGCCAACGAGCCAAGCTCCGCGATCCCGGGCACACCCGGCAGCGTGCGCAGCAGCCGCGGCCAGGTCTCACCCGACGACGACCAGCAGGAACCGGCGGCGACCAGCGCACCATCCTGACGGGCCTGCGCCAGCACGGCGTCGAGCAGCGCGGTCTTGCCGATTCCGGACTCGCCGGTGACGAGCACCAGCCCGCCCTGCTTGATCACATCGCGCAGCAGGCCGAAAGGCTCGTCCCGGCCGATCAGCCGCATCGGCCCGGTCAAGAGGCTCCGGCGATTGAGCGTATGGGCGAGATCGGGCCCAGGCGGCGCCTCGCTGCCCGGCGAGACCGGACCGGGACGGTCCAGTCCAGGCCCGGCCCCGCCGAACACCGATGCATCCACCTGACCCCGACTCGCTATTCCAAGACTCAATCGCCGGAGCCTCTAGCTTGATTCCTGGGCGACGATCGCCGCCTGCACCCGTGAGCGCAGCCCGAGCTTGCCGAGCACTTTGGACACGTGGGTCTTCACCGTGGTCTCGGCGATCAGCAGCCTGCTGGCGATCTGCGCGTTGGACAGTCCTTCGCTGAGGCAGGCGAAGACTTCACGCTCGCGTGTGGTCAGCTCCTCGAGGCTGACCGTCGGTGTGGTCGGCGGCGCGGTGGCCGCGAACGTGTCGATCAGTTTGCGGGTGATCACCGGCGAGAGCACGCCTTCGCCGCTGGCCACCAACCGCACTGCCTCGACCAGTTTGGGCGCTTCCACCGACTTGAGCATGTATCCGCTCGCACCGGCCCGCAGCGCGTTGTACACGTCCTTGTCGAGGTCGAACGACGTCAGCACGAGCACCTGGGCCAGGCCATCCCCGACGATGGCCCGGGTCGCGGTGATCCCGTCGACGCCCGGCATCCGCAGGTCCATCAGCACCACGTCCGGCCGCAGCGCCTTGGCTTGACTGATCGCCGTCGCACCGTCGGCCGCCTCGCCGACGACCTGGATGCCCTCGGCATCGTTGAGGATCATCGCGAGACCGGCCCTGATGGCACCGTAGTCGTCGACGACGAGCACGCGAACAGTCACCTGCACCCCCTAGAAACAGCGGCAAGTCTACGATCAACCGGTCGTCCGGTCACAGCGTCGCGGCACTTATCTTCGGCACTGGCAGAACCGCGCGAACCAGCCAGCCGCCCTCGCCAGGCCCGGCGAAGAACGATCCGCCGATGGCGGTGGCCCGCTCGCGCATGTTCAGCAGCCCGGTGCCAGTGTCGCCGCTGGCCGCCTTGTCCGCCAATTCGTTGCTGATCTCCAGGGTGATCGTGCCCTCGCTGTGCTGGATGGCGACCGTGGCACGCGCGCCGGGCGCGTGCTTGATGGCGTTGGTCAGCGCCTCCTGCGCGATGCGGTAGGCCGCGAGATCCACGGCCGCGGGCAGCGTCACGTCGGCGCCTTCCAGCGTGTTGTGGACCTCCACGGTGATGCCCGCCGCGGTGGCCGACTCGATCAGCTTGGACAACTCGGCCAGCCGGGGCGGCGAGATGTTCTCCTCGGTGCCGTCCTCGGTCCGCAACAGGTTGATGATCGCCCGCATCTCGGTCAGCGCGCTGACGCTGTTCTCCCGGACCGAGGTGAGCACATTGCGAACCGTGCCGGGGTCCTTCAGCGACAGCGCGGCCTCGGACTGGATGGCGATCGCGGACAGGTGCCCGGCGACCACGTCGTGCAGGTCCCTGGCCATCCGGGCGCGTTCGGCCCCGACCGCGGCCTTGCGGTCGAGGTCCGCGATCCGGGACAGCTGCTCGGAGGCTGCACGTTCGGAGGCCAGTAGCGCCCGGTGCTGGCGGATGTTCGCGGCCCACCACACCGGGATCACGATGAACGGCGCGACGGCGACCACCACGAAGATGGCCAGCCGCCAGTTGGGCACCAGCGCCAGCGCCAGCGCGGTACCGACCAGCACGCACAGCGGCCCGATCGCCGCGATGGCCCGGCTCGCCGAGCGGGAGCTGTAGAGAACGGAGGAGTACAAGTGGTCACCGAAGGCGATCAGGATCGGCGCGGAGAGCCCCAGCGTGATGTCCCCGGCCAGCGGGATCGTCGCGAGCGTCAGCCCGATCAGCGGCGCGGTCCGCCGGAGCAGCAAAAGCCCGCAGATCACCGCCAGCAACACGATCCGCTGCCAGATCGGGGAGTCGCCGTGGTCCATCACCGGGTAGATACCGGTGAGATACAGAACGCTGCCACCGACGAAGTAGCCGAGGACGATCAGCTGGTCCTGGCGCTTTCTCGGTAAGCGGCGAAACGCCGTGCTAACAGCGGAAGTCACTCTGTCATAAGACCACATGGCCGGAAGGCGCACATCCTCCGAAGTAATGAGCGGACGTCATTCCCTCTTGTTATACAGCCGCATGCTGATCAGGCCAAAGACCACCGTGATCCCGGCCGCGTAGGCCAGGGTGGAAAGGATCCAGCCGCCCGGCACCTGCCCGGCCAGCAAACCACGCACGGCGGACACGGCGTGGGTGATCGGGTTCGCGCTCACCATTGTTCGCAGCCAGTCCGGCATGGTGTCCGGAAGGACATAGACGTTGCTCAGGAACGTCGCGGGCATGATGACCAGCATGCTCACGCTCATCACGGATTTCTCCGAGCGCAGCAGCAGCCCGAACATCGTCCAGATCCACGAGAAGGCGAACGCGAACACCAGCAGCACGCCGATCGCGGCGAGCCAGTGCAGCGGCCCGCCTTCCGGCCGGAACCCCATCAGCAGGCCGAGCAGCAGGATGGTCACGGTGGCCATCGAGTAGCGGACCACGTCACCGAGCAGGGCACCGACCAACGCCGCGGGCCGCCACACCGGCAGGGTCCTGATCCGGTCGAAGATCCCCTTGTTGATGTCGCTGTTGACCCCGGTCCCGGTGTACATGGTGATCATCGTGACGCTGGTGACCAGCATGCCGGGCAGCAGGAACTGCAGGTAGTCCCCGGTCGAGCCGGCCACAGCGCCGCCGAACAGGTAGGTGAACATCAGCGTCATCAGAATGGGGAACGCGGTGACGTCGAAGATCTGCTCGGGGATGTGCTTGATCTTGAGCATCGAGCGCCAGCCGAAGGTCAGCGACGCCGACCAGGCGCTGGGCCGGGGCATCCGCTTGCCCTCGGTGAGCACGGACTGCAGCGCGGGAGTGCTCATCGCGCGACCTCCTGTCCTTCATTGCGATCGGTGAGAGCCAGGAAGACCTCGTCGAGGCTGGGCCTGCCCAGGGTGAAGTTGTCGACCGCGATCCCGGCCTCGGCGAGCTCGGCGAGCACCGCGGCGGCCTGCTTCTCGGCGCCTTCGGCCGCGACCAGCGCGGTGAGCACGAGCGGATCGGACTTCGACCGGACCGGAGTGCTCAGCGTGCGGGCGATGACGGCTTCGGCGGCGTCGCAGCCCTGCGCGTCGGTCAGCCGGACGTGGATGGTTCCCGACCCGGCGGACGCCTTGAGCTCACCCGGCGTGCCCTCGGCGACCATCCGGCCGCGGTCGATCACGGCCACCCGGTCGGCCAGCTGGTCGGCCTCCTCCAGGTACTGGGTGGTCAGCAGCACGGTGGCGCCCTCGGCGACGATCCCGCGGACGATCTCCCAGACGTCGCCGCGGCTGCGCGGGTCCAGACCGGTCGTGGGTTCGTCGAGGATCAGCAGGTCGGGCGACTGGATGACGCTGGCGGCGATGTCCAGCCTGCGACGCATGCCGCCGGAGTAGGTCATCACCTGCCTGCCGCCCGCGTCGGTCAGCTGGAACGCTTCGAGCAGGCGGGCGGCGCGCTGCGTGGCGCCCTTCTTGCCGTAGCCGAACAGCCTGGCCAGCATGACCAGGTTCTCCTGCCCGGTGAGGACGTCGTCCAGGGAGGCGTACTGACCGGTGACGCTCAGCCTGGAGCGCACCGCGTCCGGCTCCCGCGTCACGTCATGGCCGAATACCCGGGCCGTGCCGCTGCTCGGGGCCAGCAGGGTGGCCAGCACCTTCACCGCGGTGGACTTACCCGCCCCGTTGGGTCCCAGCAGCCCGTAGACCGTGCCCGCGGGAACCACCATGTCCAGCCCGTCCAGTGCCCGGTGCGCACCGAAGGCCTTCACCAGCCCGGCCGTCTCGATCGCCGGACCGGTCAGCCTCGTATCCATCCTCGTCCTCCTCGTACTCTGCCCGTCACCTGTGAGGCGCGAGATCGGCGGGCTCGGCCGCGAGATTGAATCTGGCGAGCGGGGTACTCCTCCGAAGTGATGAGCTCACCGCTACCGATTGACGATTCACCGCCGGTGCCGCCCCGCCCTACAGTCATGTCAGCAAAGAGTTTTGGGAGGACATTGAAATGCTCGAAATCATCGGGATCCTGTTCGCCGTCCAGGGCATCGGCGGACTCATCAACAACCTCCAGGACGACGGCGGAAAGAGCTGGTTCCTGGTGAACTACATCGACGCGTTCAACGGTTTCGAGATTCCCATCAGCATTGGGCTCATCGTGATCGGCGCACTCCTGGTCGGCGGCAAGTACCTGACCAAGGCCAAGCGATAGGGCGGCTGGCACTGGGCAGCGAGGGCCCAGCAACAGACAGGGTTTCGGACGGCATCGATTTCGGGGGCTGTGAAGTGGATTCTTCGAACAGTGCAGGCTGGCCTTTTCCGGTCGAGCAGCGTTCCGCCTTACCTCGCACTCCGGGACTGGTGAATTTACACCGGAACGAAAATCAGCCCGCGTACGTCGGCATTCCGACGTTCATGAGCCTGCCGGTCTGCCTCACCCCTGAGGACCTGCGGGCTGGCAACGTGGACGTGGCGATACTGGGGGCCCCGGTGGACACGTCTACCGGACACCGGGGCGCCGCTTTCGGCCCACGGGCGCTGCGCGCCGACGAGAGATACCTGTTCAACAACACCAGCGAGCTGGTCAACGCCAGCAGCCGCGTGAAGCCGTTCAGCGAGCTGACCGTGGTGGACTACGGCGACGCCGCCGTGGACCTGTGGAGCATCGAGAACACCGAGCGAACGATCGGCGAGGTGGTCTCCGAGGTACTGGACGTCGGCGCGGTGCCGGTGATCATGGGCGGAGACCACTCCGTCATGGTGCCCAGCGTCCGGGCGCTAACGGAGAAGTACGGCAAGGACAAGCTCGCCGTCGTGCACTTCGACGCCCACCCGGACTGCCACGAAGAGATCTACGGGCACACCAAGACTCACGCCACCACCATCTGGCGGCTGATCAACGAGCTGGGCATCCCCGGCCACAACATCGTGCAGGCCGGGATCCGTACCCCCGGCTCGCCGGACAACCAGCTGTTCAACTGGATGCGCAAAGCCGGCATCCACACGCACTTCATGGCCGAGATCGAGCGGATCGGCCTGTCCGCGGTGGTCGACAAGGTGATCGACGAGGCCACCGAGCGGGCCGAGGTCGTCTACGTCTCGCTGGACATCGACGTGGTGGACCCCGCGTACGCACCGGGCACCGGAACCCCGGAACCAGGCGGATTGACCGGCAGGGAGATCCTGACGACGTTCCGCAGGCTGTGCCACGAAATGCCGGTGGTCGGTCTCGACGTGGTCGAGATCGCGCCGCACCTGGACCCCGGCTACCACACAGCATTACTGGCGCGCCGCGTGATCCTCGAGGCGATCAGCGGGCTGGCCATGCGCAAGGCAGGCATCCACACACGTAACTACATGCACCCAGTCGCCTCGGGCGAGATCCCCTTCGCTCTGCGGGGCTGAGGGATCTCGCCCGGGTGGGTTGTGGACCGTGCCGGACGTCCGCCACGGTCCACAGCGCTCCGGCCGGTGGGTGGCGACTGGTGACACCCACCGGCCCGGAGTTCTTCCCCCATTGCATCAGTGTTCAATTTCCTCAGTGTTCAATTTCCTCAGTGTTCGATCTCCTCAGCGAGCCAGCCGTCCACCGCGCGAGCGGTGCTCGCGGCCATGTCCTCCATGATCCGGAAGTGGTTGCCCGGAACGTCGAGGGTGGTGTGCGGCAACGGCCAGGTCGGCTGACCGCCCTCACCCAGCGGGTCGGCGGCACGGACCAGCAACGTCGGCGCCGAGACCGGCCTCGGGGTCCAGTCCAGGTTGAAATAGCGGCCCATGGCCGTCAGCCAGGCCTCACCCCAAGCATCATCGGCGCTGCGGTCGCGCTCAATGAGCCCGCGCCAGGTGTCATCCATGGCCTCTTCCATCGTTCCGCGATCCAACTGCGAGTACGTGTCGAGCAGGATCACGGCTTCCGGCCGTACGCCCTCGTTCTCCAGACGAGCGGCCAACGCGTGGGCGATGACTCCTCCGGAGGAGTAGCCGACAAGGGCCAATGGCCCGTCGCCGATGTGGTCGCGGATCGCGGTGAGGTGGACGTCCAGCAACGCCTCAGCGCTCGCAGGCAGCGGTTCACCGGTACGGAAACCCAGCAGCGGCAACACGAACAGGTCGCGTTCGTCCCGCAGCTCCCCCGCGAACCGGGAGTACGTCTGCGGTCCGGTCTTGCCGACGAACGGCGGAACGCACACCAGCCGAGTCCGCCCTTGGCCCTGGGCCAGCCGCACCGGAGCCGGATCGACAGCCGGGTCTTCAGCGCTGTCGAAGGTGGGCAGGAACGTGGCCGCGGTGTTGAGCAGCGCGATGAAGTCGTCGACCCGGCCCAGTTCCCCAGCCCGTTCATAGAGAACGCTGAGCGTGCCGACCGTCGGTGATGCCGACTCAGAGGGTTGCTCGCCCAGCAGTGACAGCAGGTGCCCAGCGAGTTCGGCAGCGGTGCCGAACTCGAACACGGCCGTGGTGCGGACGCGGTGCCCGATGCGTGTGCTGAGACGCCGGGCCAAGTCCACAGCGGTCAGCGAGTCGAACCCGGCCTCGATCAGCCGGGTGTCCGGCTCGAGGATGTCCGCGTCGGAGTACCCCAGCACGGCAGCGGCGACCGTCCGGACGGTGTCGACCACGAACGGAAGTCGTTGCGCGGCAGGCAAACTCTGCACACGCTCGGCGAGGGACGCCGTCGTCTCACCCGTTTCTGTGCTGGTTGCCGGGTTCGCCTCGGGCAGTTCGGTGAACAGCTTGCTCGGGCGGGCGGTGGTGAACACCGGGGCGAACACCGACCAGTCCATGTCGGTGATGGCCAGCGTGGTCTCGCCGTGGTCCATGGCTTGCGCCAAGGCACGTACGGCAAGTTCTGGCTGCATCGGCAGGACACCGCGACGCCGCATGGCCTCCTTGAAGGGCCCGACGAGGGCGAGCCCGTCGCCGTCCCATGCGCCCCACGCGACCGATGTCGCAGCCGCCCCGCGGGCACGGCGCCGCTGCGCGATGGCGTCCAGCTGGGCATTGCTGGCCGCGTACGCGCCCTGCCCGATCCCGCCCCAGACTCCGGCGCAGGAGGAGAACAGCACGAACGCCTCCAACGTGTCCGCCAGCAGCTCGTCGAGCAGCTCGGCGCCAGTGACCTTGCCCGCGAACACCTCGGCGAGCACGTCCGGCGTGGTCTCCTCCAGCGAGATGGACGGGGCGATACCCGCCGTGTGCACCACAGCGGACAATGGCGGCAAGGTGTCGAGCAGGTCGACCAGCGACTCACGGTCGGCCACGTCGCAGGCGACGATCGTGACCTTCGCGCCGAGCGCGGTCAGCTCAGCCTCCAGTTCGGCCGCGCCAGGCGCGTCGCTGCCCCGCCTGCTGGTGAGCACCAAATGCTCCGCTCCGCCGGCGGCCAGCCAGCGGGTGACGTGCCCGCCGAGTCCACCGGTACCTCCGGTGATCAGCACGGTTCCGGCAGGCTTGTAGCGCTGCACGGGTTCGTCCTTCACGGGGGCGTGGACCACGCGGCGGCCGAACGCCCCTCCGGCGCGCAGCGCGATCTGGTCTTCGTCGCCCCCGGCGAGTGCGTCGGTGAGCAGGTTCAGCGTCCGCTCGGTCGGCGCCGGGGTGATGTCGATCATTCCGCCCCACCGCGCCGGGTACTCCAGCGCCGCGGACATCCCGAGCCCCCACAACGCGGCCTGCGCGGGGTCGGGCGCATCGACAGCGACCGCGTTGCGCGTCACCATCCACAGTGGAGCATTGTGACCGTCGAGCGCTTGGATCACGGCAAGTCCGTTGAGCACGGCGGCTGGCAGGAAACGATGGCCGGGATGCGGCCGTGAGTCGAAGGCCAGCAACGACACCACACCGCTCACTTCGTCCAGTTCGGACAGCTGAGCGGCGAGTGTTTCCCGGCTTAGTCCGGCTCCGGACAACGGGAGTTCATGGACACGGGCACCACGCGCGGTCATGGCACGAACGATCGCGGTGGCGTCCTCGTCGCCCTCCGCGGGGACCAGGACGAGCCAGTCACCGGCGAGCGAGGCGCGTGCACCGAGGGTCACCGGCCGCCATTCCACGCGGTACCGCCATGATTCCACAGTGGACGCCTCAGTGCGCTGCTTGTGCCAGCGGGACAACGCGGGCAGCACCACGCCGAGCTCGTCCTCGTCGGTGGTGTCGAGCAGCTGGGCCAGCCCGGGCAGGTCCTGCTCGCCCACCAGCTCCCAGAACCGTTCGGCGATCGGGTCGCTCCCGGCCACCGTGTCCTGCTGAACGGCGGGGTCGTGCCAGTACCGGGTCCGTTGGAAGGCGTAGGCCGGAAGCGAGACCGGCCGCGGGTCGGTGCCTTCGAAGGCCACCGGCCAGTCGATCACGGCACCGCTGCCGTGGGCCTCGCCGAGAGCGGTGAAGAACTGCCGCATCCCACCCAGATCGCGGCGCAGCGAGCCGATGACCGGGACCTCGATGTCGTTGTGCTCGGCGATCGCGTGCACCGCGTTACGCAGAACGGGGTGCGGGGTGGACTCGACCACGAGGTTGTGCCCGGCCGTGATCAGCGCCCGCACAGCGGGTTCGAACAGCACCGGCTGACGCATGTTGCGGTACCAGTAGTCAGCAGTCAGTTCCGCTGTGTCGATGCGGTCGCCGGTCACCGTGGAGTAGAAGGCGACGTCGGCCGACACGGGCCGGATCGGGGCCAGGTCGCGGAGAAGCTGCTCGCGCAACGGTTCCACGTGCGGCGAATGCCCAGCGCCTGGCGCGCCGGGGATGCGACGCGTGCGGATTTGCCGTTCCTCGCACATCGCCAGGAACTTCTCCAGCACTTCCGGATCACCGGCGACCGTGCCCAACGCCGGACCGTTCACGGCGGCGACCGTGAGTTCGTCCCACCCTTCGACCAACGCGGTCAGTTCGGAGTGCGGCAGCGACACCGATGCCATGGCACCCCGTCCGGCGATGTACATCAGCGCACTTGACCGCAGGGCAATGACTCGGGCGGCGTCATCAAGGGTGAGCCCGCCCGCGACATAGGCAGCGGCGACCTCGCCCTGTGAGTGGCCGACAACGGCGGCGGGTTCGATACCGTAGGAGCGCCACAGCGCGGCCAGCGACACCATCATCGTGAACAGCACCGGCTGGACGACATCGAGGCGCTCCATCGAGGCAGCGCCCTCGACGCCCCGCAGGACGTCATCAACCGAAAAGTCCACATAGGGCTCGAAGGCGGCGACGCAGTCACGGACGCTCGCCGCGAAGACGTCGGACTCAGCGTAGAGCGCGGCACCCATACCGGGCCATTGCGAGCCTTGACCGGAGAAGACGAACACCGGTTTGCTGTCGGTGATCATGGGCGTGCCGATCGGCAGCTCACCCTCGGCCAGCGCGCCCAGCTGGACGGAGAAGTCCTTGAGCGTGGCGGCGGCGAGCACGGCCCGGTGGCCGAACAGGCTCCGTGTAGTCAGCAGCGAGTAACCGACATCGATGGGATCCAGTTCCGTTTCACGCTCGATGTAGGCGCGCATGCGGGCGGCCTGTGCACGCAGCGCGGCCGGTGACTTGGCCGACAGCAACCACGGCACGACAGTGGCTTCCCGCTGTGGCACAACGGCTTGCTCGACGGTGGGCGGCTCTTCGATGATCAGGTGCGCGTTCGTGCCGCTGAGCCCGAACGACGACACGCCGGCGCGGCGCGGACGGCCGGTCTCGGGCCATGGTCGCGCCTCGGTGAGCACTTGCACGGCACCTGTCGACCAGTCCACATGGGACGTCGGCTGCTCCACGTGCAGCGTGCGGGGCAGCAGTCCGTTGCGGATCGCGTGCACCATCTTGATCACGCCGGCTACCCCGGCGGCGGCCTGGCTGTGCCCGATGTTGGACTTGATCGAGCCCAGATACAGCGGGCGGTCGTCCGGTCGGCCTTGGCCGAGGGTGGTCAGCAGTGCGGTGGCTTCGATCGGGTCACCCAGCGCGGTGCCGGTGCCGTGCGCCTCGACGGCATCCACATCAGCGGACGTCAGCTTGGCGGCCGTAAGCGCGTCACGGATCACCCGCTGCTGCGCGGCAGTGCTCGGTGAAGTGAGGCCGTTGCTGGCACCGTCTTGGTTGATGGCGCTGCCCTGCAGCACAGCCAGTACCTCGTGGCCGTTGCGCTGCGCGTCGGACAACAACTCCAACGCGAGCAGCCCCGCCCCCTCAGCGAACGCGGTGCCGTCAGCGCCTTCACCGAACGCCTTGCAACGCGACGCAGAAGCGTCCACGTCCAGGCCATTGGCGTCGACCAGCACGGCGAGGTTGGTCAGCACAGTCACGCCGCCAGCCAACGCGAGATCGCACTCACCACGCCTGAGCGACTGCATGGCCAAGTGCATGGCCACCAGCGATGACGAGCACGCCGTGTCCACGGTGAGCGCAGGCCCTTCCAGACCGAGCATGTACGCCAGCCGTCCAGAAAGGACACTCGGGGCGCTGCCGGTGAGCACGTATCCCTTGGTCTGCTGGGGATCCGCGCTGCCGTCAAGGCCGTAGCCGGACGTGGTACCGCCGATGAACACGCCGGTTCGGCTGCCCCGCAGCCCTGTTGGATCTAATCGCGCTCGCTCCAGCGTTTCCCACGCCAGTTCCAGCAGGATCCGCTGCTGCGGGTCCATCGCCAGCGCCTCACGCGGTGTGATGCCGAAGAACGTGGCGTCGAAATGCCCGGCGTCGTCGATGAACCCGCCTTCGGCGTCCGCGACGCCCCAGCCCCGGTCGGCGGGCAGCGCGGTGATCGCGTCGACCTCGTCGGCCACGAGCTGCCACAGCTCCTCCGGCGAGTTCGCACCGCCGGGATACCGGCACGCCATGGACACCACAGCGACCGGCGCGCCCGCGGAGGCCTCAGCGCTCCGCAGCCGTTCGCGCGTCTCGTGCAGATCGGCAGTGACCCGCTTCAGGTAATCAAGGAGTTTCTGTTCGTTGCTCATGGCTTCCCTCGGCAGGTCAGGAGATCTGCAGGTCGTTGTCGATGAGATCGAAGATCTGGTCCGCCGTGGCGTCCTGGATCCGCTGGGACATCCCGTTTTCGGCAGGCGCGGCCTCCTCGAACCGGGCCAGCAGTGCCCGCAGCCGGGCGGCGACCTCGCCGCCTGTGCCGTTGTCCGGGACGAAACCGGCCATCGCGGTCTCGAGCCGGTCCAGTTCACCGAGTACGCCCGCGGCGGCCGTCTCGCTCTGGCTCGGCGCGAGCTCGCCACGCAGGAACTCGGCCAGTGCCTGGGGCGTGGCGTGGTCGAAGACCAGCGTCGGCGCGAGCCTGCTGCCGGTGATCCGGCTGAGCCGGTTGCGCAGTTCGACGCCGGTCAGCGAGTCGAACCCGAGCTCGCGGAAGGCCCGTTCGGGTGTCACGTCCGCGGCCGACGGGAAGCCAAGCACGGCCGCCGCCTCGGCGCGGACCACGTCGAGCAGGATCCGTGCCTGCTCGGCTTCGGTCTGCCCGGTCAGTTGCTTGATCAGACGCGGCTCGCTGCTGTCCGGCGCGTCCCCCGCCACCCGGCGCGTCTGCGCGGTACCGGTGAACGCCCGCAGGACGTGTGCGACCTCGTCCGGCCGTTGCCGCCGCAGCCCTGCGAGGTCCAGCCGCATCGGCACCAGCAGCGGCTCGCCCACTGCGAGCGCCGCGTCGAACAGGGCCATGCCCTCCTCGGTCGTCAGCCCACCGACCCCGTCCCGGCCGAGCCTGGCCAGGTCGGCCTCGTCGAGGTGCGCGGTCATACCGCCGAGCTGCGCCCACAGACCCCATGCCAGCGAGACCGCGGGTAGCCCTGCCGTCCGCCGACGATGGGCCAACGCGTCGAGGAACACGTTCGCGGCCGCGTAACCTGCCTGCCCGGCACCGCCGAAGATCCCGGCGGCGCCGGAGTAGAGCACGAACAGCGACAAGTCCTTGTCCCGCGTGAGTTCGTCGAGGTGCATGGCACCGTCGACTTTGGACCGCAGGACTGCACTGACGCGCTCGGCGGTCAGGTTGCCGACCAGACCGTCGTCGAGCGTTCCCGCCGTGTGCACGACTCCGGTCAGCGCGTCGCCGATCTCAGCCAGCAGCTTGGCCACCGCTGCCCGCTCGGCCACGTCACACTGGACGATCCGGACCTGCGCGCCCAGTTCGGTAAGCTCACGCTCCAGATCACCCGCGCTGGCCGGCCCGCTCCGGCTGGCCAGCACCAGGTCCCGGACTCCGTGCGCGGTCACGAGGTGCTTCGCGGCTGCCGCACCGAGGTTCCCGGTACCACCAGTGATCAATACCGTGCCCACGCGGCCTTCGCGTGGCACCGTGAGCACGACCTTGCCGATGTGCTTGGCCTGGGAGATGAACCGGAACGCGTCCTTGGCCTGCCGGACGTCCCATGCCCTTGTCGGCAGCGGGTGCAGGACACCGGCCGCGAACAGGGCCATCACCTCGTGCAGGATTTCGCCCATTCGCTCGGCGCCCGCTTCGATCACGTCGAACGCGCGGTAGCGCACACCCGGGTGTTCGGCGGCGACCTGGTCGGCGTCGCGGATGTCGCTTTTGCCCATCTCGACGAACCGTCCGCCACGTGGCAACAGCCGCAGTGAGGCGTCGACGAACTCACGGGCAAGCGAGTCCAGCACAACGTCCACGCCGCGGCCAGCCGTGGCGTCGGTGATCTTCTGCTCGAACTCGAGATCCCGCGAGGAAGCCAGATGTGTCTGCGCCACGCCGAGGTCCCGCACTGCCTGCCACTTGCCGGGGCTCGCGGTCGCGAAGACCTCGGCACCCCAATGCTTCGCCAGCTGCACGGCGGCCATGCCCACGCCACCCGCGGCCGCGTGGATCAGCACGGACTCACCGCTGCGCAGATCAGCGAGGTCACGCAGGGCGTAGTACGCGGTCAGGAACACCACCGGGACCGACGCGCCGTCCACAAAGGACCACCCATCGGGGAGCTTGACCAGCAGCCTGCTGTCGGCGACCGCGACCGGGCCGACACCACCGGCGAAGATCCCCAGCACCCGGTCGCCCGGCGCCAGGCCGGTCACGCCCCGGCCGACCTCACGGACGATGCCCGCGCCTTCGTTGCCGAGCATGACCTCGTCGGGATACATGCCAAGGGCGATCAGGACGTCACGGAAGTTGACGCCCGCGGCCCGTACTTCCACCCGCACTTCCAGGTCGCCCAGCGGCGCTTCGGCATCGGGGAACGGCAGCAGGGCGAGGTTGTCCAGCGTGCCCTTGGATGTGACGTCCAAGTGCCAGGTCTGCGCCGGCGGGGTGAGGGCGACGGAGTTGTCCACTCGTCCCAGCCTGGGTGCGTGGACAGTGCCGTTGCGGATGGCGAGTTGTGGCTCGTCGGTGGCCAACGCCTTGGCCAGCACGTCTTGTGACGCCTGCGTGCCGTCGGTGTCGAGGAGCACGAACCGGCCGGGGTTCTCCGACTGCGCGGACCGGACCAGTCCCCAGACAGGCGAGGAAGCCAAGTCGGGGACGTCTTCGCCTGATCCGGCCGCGATCGCTCCTGTGGTGAGGAACACGAGCCTCGAGCCGGCGTTTCCTTCGTCCTTCAGCCAGTCCTGGACCGCGTCCAACGCTTTGTGGACGGTCCGATGTGGATCGTCCTCGACCGCTGTCCACGGCAGCACGACTGTGTCGTCCGCCGCGTTGTCCGGCAGCGGCAGCGTGATCCACTGCATCCGGAACAGGTTCTGGCTGTTGGACAACGACGCCGCGGCCGCCGCCGGGCGCAGCGCCAGCGAGTCCACGACCGCGACGGGGTCACCGTTGGCGTCGGTCGCCAGCACCGAGACGCTCTCGTTGCTGTGCTTGGTCAGCTTGACTCGCAGCACCTTCGCACCCGTGGCCAGCAGGGAGACCCCGCTCCAGGAGAACGGCAGGTACGCGCCGCCCTCGCCGAACGACGCCACTCCCAGGGCGTGCAGGCCCGCGTCGAGCAGTGCCGGGTGCAGCCCGAACCGGTTGGCCTGGCTGTGCTCGGCGTGCGGCAACTCGACCTCGGCGAAGATCTCCTCGTCCCGCGTCCACACCGCGCGAAGGCCTTGGAACACCGGGCCGTAGACCAGCCCAGCGGACTCGAACCCTTCGTACAGACCGGTGATGTCCACCGCGTCCGCTCCGGCCGGTGGCCAGTCTCGCAGGTTCTCGGCGGGATCCGGTACGGGTTCGGGTGTCACCACCGCGGTGGCGTGCCGAGTCCATGGCAGGTCATGGTTCTCACGGGCATAGATGTTCAGTTCACGAGCACCGGTCTGGTCGGCGGCGTCCACCACGATCTGCACTTGCTGCGGCAGAACCAGCGGCGCCTCGATGGTCAGCTCCGCGAGGCTCGGGCAGCCCGCCCGGTCACCGGCCTGCAGTGCCAGCTCCACCAACGCGGTGCCCGGGGCCACTGTCCGGTCCATGACCACGTGGTCAGCCAGCCACGGCTGAGCCGCGACGGACAAGCGGGTGGTGAGCACCAACTGCTCTCCCCCAGCCAGATCCAGTGCCGCGCCCAGCAGCGGGTGGTCGGCTGCGCCAAGCCCCGCGCCCGCGAGGTCGCCGACCATGGATCCGCCGCGGGGCCAGAACCGCTGCCGCTGGAACGGATACGTCGGCAGATCCGGCGGGACGGTTCCGGCGTTTGCCGTGATCTGCTGCCAATCCACTGTGGCGCCAGCGCAGAACGCCTCGGCGGCCGAGAGCATCAACCGGCGCAGGTCGCCTTCGTCGCGCCGCAAGGTACCCACTGCGGAGTCGTCCACGGTGTCCTGGATGGCCATGGTCAGCACAGGGTGCGCACTGACTTCGACGAAGAGCTGACGTCCCTCGCCGGCCAGGTGCTCGACCGCCGCGGCGAACTGCACGGTCTGCCTGAGGTTGCGGTACCAGTACTCGCCGGTCAGCGCGGTGGTGTCCAGCCAGGCCGAGTCCACAGTGGAGTAGAACGGGATCTTGCCCGGCTGAGGCCGTACCGGCGCCAGGACTCGGGCCAGTTCCGTCTCGATTCGTTCGACGTGTGCGGAGTGTGACGCGTAGTCCACCGCCACCATCCGGGCTCGGATTCCGTCGGCCTCACACGCGGCCATCACCTCGGCCAACGCCTCCGGGTCACCGGACAGAACGATGGCGTTGGGGCCGTTGACCGCCGCGATCGAGACCCGGTCGTTGAGCCGTCCAGTCACCTCGTCCAGCGGTGCCGCGACCGAGAGCATCCCACCGGCACCCGCCAGCCCGGCCGCGATGGCCTGGCTGCGCAACGCCACGACTCGGGCGCCGTCGCTCAGGCTCAGTCCGCCAGCGACGACCGCGGCCGCGATTTCACCCTGCGAATGCCCCACAACCGCGCCAGGAGTCACACCCAGGGACTCCCATGCCGCGGCCAGCGACACCATCACTGCCCACAGCACAGGCTGTACCACGTCAACCCTGGACAGCGCGGCCTCATCGTTGAGGACGTCCAGCAGCGACCATTCTGTGAAGGGCGCCAACGCGACCGCGCACTCGGCCATTCGCTCCGCGAACACCGGGCTCTCGTCCAGCAACTGGGCCGCCATGCCCACCCACTGGGAACCCTGGCCGGGGAACACGAACACTACTCGATCCACAGTGGACGAAACGCCCTGTGCGCCGAATGCCGGGATCTGTCCTTCGGCGACCGCTGCCATGAGTGCGGCCGGGTCGTCACCCACGACCACCGCCCGGTGCTCGAACACCGGGCGCGCAGCCAATCCCACGGCAACGTCACCTGCGTCGCCATCGAACTCGGCGACCTGGGCGGCCAGCGCCCGCAGCGCGGTCTCGGACTTCGCCGAGATCACCCACGGAACCACGGCAAGCGGGGAAATCTCGGCCGCGACAGCTTCGGGGGCCTGCTCCACGATGATGTGCGCGTTGGTTCCGCTCATGCCGAAGGACGAGACCCCGGCGCGCCGCGGGTGGCCGTTCTGCTTCCAGTCCTGTGCCTCGGTGAGCAGTTCGACCGTGCCCGACGACCAGTCCACGTGCGACGAAGGCGAGTCGACGTGCAGAGTCTTGGGCAGCATGCCGTTGCGCATGGCCATGACCATCTTGATGATGCCGGCGACACCAGCGGCGGCCTGTGTGTGACCGATGTTCGACTTCACCGAACCGAGCCACAGCGGCCGGTCCCGGTCACGGCCGTACGTGGCCAGCAGTGCCTGCGCCTCGATCGGATCGCCGAGAGTGGTTCCCGTGCCGTGTGCTTCGATCGCGTCCACATCAGACGGCTGCAGCCGTGCGTTCGCCAGTGCCGCCCGGATCACCCGCTGCTGCGAGGGACCGTTTGGTGCGGTGAGGCCGTTGGATGCACCGTCCTGGTTGATGGCGCTGCCACGGACCACAGCGAGGATGTTGCGCCCGTTGCGCTGCGCGTCGGACAGCCGCTCCACCAGGAGCACGCCGACGCCCTCACCCCAGCCGGTGCCGTCTGCCGCTTCAGCAAACGCTTTGCAACGGCCGTCCATCGCGAGACCACGCTGGGCGCTGAAGTCGACGAACGCGCCCGGCGTGGACATCACTGTCACACCACCGGCCAACGCCATTTCGCATTCACCATTGCGCAGCGCCTGAACCGCCAAGTGCAGCGCCACCAACGAGGACGAACACGCGGTGTCCACAGTGACTGCTGGGCCTTCGAGGCCGAACGTGTACGCGATCCGGCCGGACACCACACTGGCCGAGACTCCGGTGCCCAGGTGCCCGTCACCGATGTCCGCCGAGGCAAGCAGCACCGACAGGTAGTCCTGCCCGTTCGAGCCGACGAACACGCCAGTTCGGCTGCCCCGCGCCGCGACCGGGTCGATCCCGGCGCGTTCGAACGCCTCCCACGACGTCTCCAGCAGCAGACGTTGCTGCGGATCCATCGCCACTGCCTCACGCGGCGAGATCCCGAAGAAGGTCGGATCGAACTCGCCAACGTTGTAGAGGAACGCACCGTCGCGGGTGTAGCTCGTCCCGGGCTGGCCGGGCTCAGGGTGGTACAACTCGTCCAGATCCCAGCCGCGGTCGTCGGGGAACGGCCCTACCGCGTCCTCGCCCTCAGCGAGCAGGTTCCACAGCTGCTCGGGAGTTTCGACACCGCCGGGGAACCGGCAGGCCATCCCCACGATCGCGATCGGCTCATCACTGGCAACCGCGGCGGTCACCGCGACCGCGGCGGTTGCCTCGGTGTCCAGGAGTTCAGCCCTGAGGTGATCAGCGAGGACCTTCGGGGTCGGGTAGTCGAACACCAGAGTCGCGGGCAACTCCAAGCCAGTCAACGGAACCAACCGGTTACGAAGCTCAACCGCAGTCAGAGAGTCAAAACCCAACTCACGGAACGCACGATCCGGCTCGACTGCTTCGGGCCCGGCGTAACCGAGGACGACCGCGGCTTCGGTCCGGACCAGATCCACCAGGTGCCTCTGCCTGGCGGCGGGGTCCAGACCGGCCAGCTTCTCCTTCAACTCCGAGGAACCATCGCTCGTCGGCTGCTCTTCAGCGACCGCGCCGGGGATCTCGGCCAGCAACGGGCTCGGCCGCCGCGCCGTGAACACCGACGCGAAGCGCGGCCAGTCCACGTCGACGACGGTGATTGTGGTGTCCCGCTGTGCCTGTCCCAAGGCGACCAAAGCCCGCTCTGGCGACAACGCGACCAAACCACGGCGCGCAAGGTGTTCCCCTGCCTCACCGGTGGCCATACCGCTGCCCGCCCACGGCCCCCACGCGACCGAGGTGCCTGGCAGACCGTCAGCACGACGCTGCTCAATCAACGCGTCCAGGAAGGCGTTGCCTGCGGCATAAGCACTCTGGCCGCCACTCCCCCACGTCGCCGCAATCGACGAGAACACGATGAAGGCATCGAGATCCTGGGTCAGCTCGTGCAGATTCACCGCACCGGCGACCTTGCCGGACATCACCTCTTGGAACTCTTCGACCGAGCAGTCGAGCAGCGGTGTCGACTGAGCAAGGCCTGCCGCGTGCACGACAACCGACAGTTCCGGCAACCCAGCCACAAGCTCAGCGACCGCAGCCCGATCCGCGACGTCGCACGCCGCGACGGTGACCTCGACGTTCAGTGCACGCAGTTCGTCGATCGCCTCTGGCGAGGCGGCGCCACGGCGGCTGACCAGCACCAGGTGGCCAATGCCGCGCTCAGCCAGCCAACGGGCGACCTGGGTGCCCAGTGCACCCGTGCCTCCGGTGATCAGAGCAGTGCCTGAGAAGGACCACTGTTCGTCGGTCGCCGAGTGGCTCGCAGACATCAACCTTCGTGCGAACACACCATTCGGCCGGAGCGCGACCTGGTCCTCGGTGCCGTCAGCCAACACGCTGTGCACAACGTCCGCGTCGAACTTCTCGGGCAGGTCGATCAGACCGCCCCACACGTCCGGGTGCTCCAACGCAGCCACCCGGCCAAGACCCCACACCTGAGCCTGCTCAGGCGCGGACACCCGACCGACAGACACCGCACCACGAGTCACTGCCCACACCTTGGTACCAGCGTCCACAGCGGCCTGAACCACAACCAGCGTGCCGACGGCGTCCAAACAGGACAGCACACCGTCGAACTCGCGCAGGATCCCAGCCAGCTCCGCGCGGTCGGCCCGCTCGACAACCAGCACTTCACCCAGCGTCGCGAGCGACTCGTCATGCTCGTGCGTCAGCACCAGCCAACGTCCCGTGGCAGCAGCCTTCGGAAGGGCAACCGGAACCCATGAGACCGAATAACGCCAGCCTTGGGCTGCCGAGGATTCCTGACGACGCTGCCTCCAAGCCGACAACGAAGGCAGTAGTTCGCTCAGCGACTGCTCGTCGTGCCCCAGTTCCGTGGCAAGCGAACGCGCGTCGGCCCGCTCGACGATCTCCCAGAACTCCTGGTCGATCACATCGCCCTGAACAGCCGCTGACCCGCCTACCTCCAGCCAGTACCGCTCACGCTGGAACGCATACGTCGGCAGATCAACCCGAGCACCCTGCACCAACGCGGTCCAATCGACAGCGACACCACGGGTGTACAACGCGGCCAACGCACCGATCGCAGCACGAACCTCCGGCCGGTCGGCCCGCAGGACCGGCACGAACAGCCCTTCGGACACGCAGCCCTGTGCCATCGCAGCCAGCACACCGTCCGGGCCGAGCTCAACGAAGGCCGTCACGCCTTGCGCGGCAAGGGTGTTCACGCCATCGGCGAACCGCACTGCCCTGCGCACGTGGGAAACCCAGTACTCCGGCGAAGTCAACTCAGTGGCCAGTTCGCCGGTCACGTTCGACACGACCGGAATCGCAGGCTGGTTGAACGTCAAGCCTCGGAGCACCTCGGCGAACTGCCCCAGCATCGGCTCCATCAACGGCGAATGGAACGCGTGACTGACCGCCAGACGCTTGGTCTTACGACCCTGCGCCGAGAACTGCTCAGCCACCGCAAGAACCGCGGACTCAACACCGGAGATCACCACCGAGTTCGGGCCGTTGATCGCGGCGATCCCGAACTCGTCCGTCGTCTCAATCTCATCCTCAGTCGCCTCGATCGCGACCATCGCTCCACCCTCAGGCAGGGCCTGCATCAAGCGACCACGCGCCGCAACCAGCTTGCACGCGTCTTCAAGCGACAGCACTCCGGCGACATGGGCCGCGGAGATCTCGCCGATCGAGTGGCCCATCAAGTAGTCAGGGCGCACACCCCAGGATTCCAGCAACCGGAACAGGGCAACTTCGATAGCGAAGAGCCCTGCCTGGGCGAATTCCGTCTGGTTCAACGAGTCCGGCTCGCCGTCAATGACCTCACGCAAACGCGGATGCAACAACTCACACGCGGCATCGAAAGCCTCAGCGAACACGGGGAATTCACCGTACAGCTCACGGCCCATCCCGACCCGCTGCGCGCCTTGGCCCGTGAACAGGAATGCCGTCTTGCCACGGACCACAGAACCCGTGACCACATCGGCGGACGAGCGTCCTTCTGCCAACGCCTCCAGGGCGCTCGCGCGATCGTCACCCAAGACAACTGCGCGGTGCTCCAACGCGGCCCGGGTGGTCGCCAACGAGAACGCGATGTCACCCGGATTTCCATCGGCAAGGCCTCGAAGGGCCGCAGCCTGTGCTCGGAGGGCCTGAGCCGACTTGCCGGAGAGCACCCACGGGACCACAGAAGGCACCTTCGAGACGGCTTCGAACTCCTGCTCGGGAGCCTGCTCGATGATCGTGTGCGCGTTCGTCCCGCTGATGCCGAACGACGACACCGCCGCGCGCCGCGGGTGACCGTTCTCCAGCCATGGCTGTGCGTCAGTCAGCAGTTCAACCGCGCCGGACGACCAGTCCACATGCGACGAAGGCTTGTCCACGTGCAAAGTCTTGGGCAGCATGCCGTGCCGCAACGCCATGACCACCTTGATGATGCCCGCGACACCAGCGGCAGCCTGAGTGTGACCGATGTTCGACTTCACCGAACCCAGCCACAACGGACGATCCCGATCCTGCCCGTAGGTCGCCAGCAACGCCTGGGCCTCAATCGGGTCACCCAGCGCCGTACCGGTGCCGTGCGCCTCCACAGCGTCCACATCAGACGGTGATAGGCCGGCACTGGCCAGAGCGGCTCGGATCACCCGCTGCTGCGAAGGACCGTTCGGGGCCGTGAGCCCGTTCGACGCACCGTCCTGGTTGATGGCACTGCCACGGACCAGCGCGAGCACCTTGTGTCCCTTGCGGCGAGCGTCTGACAGCCGCTCCAACAGGAGCATGCCCGCGCCCTCACCCCAACCGGTGCCGTCCGCGCTGTCCGAGAACGCCTTGCACCGGCCGTCCGCAGACAAACCGCCCTGTGCACTGAACTCGATGAAAGCACCCGGCGCGGACATGACCGTCACACCACCGGCCAACGCCATCTCGCACTCACCGTTGCGCAACGCGTGCGTCGCCCAGTGCAGCGCCACGAGCGAGGAGGAACAGGCCGTGTCCACAGTGACCGCCGGGCCTTCCAAGCCGAACGTGTAGGCCACACGGCCGGACGCCACGCTCGGGGTCGTGCCGGTCATCAGGTGTCCTTGCAGCCCGTCGGGCATCTGGGACACGCCCACGGCGTAGCCCTGCGTGGCGGTGCCGACGAAGACACCGGTCTGGCTGCCCTTCACCGACAACGGGTCGATCCCGGCCCGCTCAAAGGCCTCCCACGACGTCTCCAACAACAACCGCTGCTGCGGATCCATCGCCAACGCCTCACGCGGCGAGATCCCGAAGAACCCAGGGTCGAACTCCGGCGCGTTGTAGAGGAAACCGCCTTCTCGTGCGGAGCTGACGTCGATGTCCCAGCCGCGGTCGGTCGGGAACCCGGCGATGGCGTCCCGGCCGGACTCGATCAGCTGCCAGAACTCCTCTGGCGAGGTCACGCCGCCCGGGTAACGGCAGCCGATGCCGACGATCGCGATCGGCTCGTCCGTCACGCCACGAGCGACATCGGTGACGACGGCGACTGCCTGCTCGTCGACCAGTTCGCCGCGCACGTAGTCGGCCAGGGCCAGCGGAGTCGGATAGTCGAAGACCAGAGTTGCCGGGAGTTTCAGCCCGGTCGGCGCGTTGAGGCGGTTGCGCAACTCGACCGCGGTCAGTGAGTCGAAGCCCAGCTCACGGAACGACCGATCCGGCTCAACCAGGTCGACGTCGTGATACCCGAGTACCAAGGCCGCCTGCTCGCGGATGATCCCCGTCAACAGCTCGATCTGCTGGTCAGCGGACAGCCCAGCCAGACGCTGAGCCAGTGACCCCGTCGAGTCAGCACCACCCGCCGCGGCAGCCCGCCGCGACACCCGCACGAGCGACCGCAACAGCGGCGGCACGTCCTCAGCCCGAGCCTGACCGGAACCCAGCTCCAGCACCACCGGCACCAACACGGCATCGGCCCGGGAACGCGCGCTGTCGAACAATGCCAAGCCCTGCTCGGGACTCAACGCGTTGCTGCCAGACCTGGAGATCCGCTCGCGGTCCGCGTTGGCCATTCCGGCCGCCATGCCGCCGTCCTGCTGATCCCACAAACCCCACGCCAACGACAATCCAGGCAGACCCGCAGCCCGGCGGTGAGCTGCCAAGCCATCGAGGAACGCGTTCGCCGCGGAGTAGTTGGCCTGCCCCGGGTTACCGAAAATCCCCGAAGCCGACGAGAACACCACGAACTCAGCCAGGTCAAGATCACGAGTCAACTCATGCAGGTTCCACGCCGCTACAGCCTTGGGGTCCATCACCTTCTGGACCCGCTCGGCCGTCATCGACTCGACCACACCGTCATCCAGCACACCCGCCGTGTGCACAACCCCGGTCAACGAGTCAATGCCGGTGATGACCTCAGCCAACGCATCACGATCCGCTGCGTCACACGCCACCACGGACACGTCAGCACCGGACAATTCCTCGATCAGTTCCGGTGCGGCCACCCCTCGACGGCTCAACAGCACCAGGCGACGAACCCCTTGCTCCACCAAACGGCGAGCAACCAACCCACCCAAGCTGCCCGTCCCGCCGGTGATCAACACCGTGCCATCCGGATCCAACGTCCGCGGCATACCGAGCACGACCTTGCCCACATGCTTGGCCTGCGACATGAACCGGAAAGCATCCACCGCCTGCCGGACATCCCACACCCGCACCGGCAACGGCCTGATCGCGCCAGCCTCGAACAATTCGACGAGCTCGGTCCACATTTCCGCGATCCGGACCGGACCAGCCTCGATCAGGTCGAACGCGCGGTACCGCACACCTGTGTACTCGCCAGCAACCTGTTCTGGGTCACGGACATCGGTCTTGCCCATCTCGACAAAACGGCCGCCACGCGGCAACAACCGCAACGAAGCATCGACAAACTCGCCAGCCAATGCATCGAGCACAACGTCGACGCCCTGACCATCGGTCGCAGCCATGAACTTCTGCTCGAACCCGAGATCCCGCGACGACGCGAGATTCTCCTCGGCCAACCCGACCGCACCCCACTTGCCCGGACTCGCGGTACCAAACACCCGCATGCCCCAATGCTGAGCAAGCTGAACCGCCGCCATACCCACACCACCAGCAGCGGCATGCACCAGAACAGACTCACCCGACTGCACATCAGCCAGATCCCGCAAGGCGTAGAACGCCGTCAGGAAGACGACGGGAACGGTCGCCGCCTCGGCGAACGTCCATCCATCGGGAATGCGGGTCACCATGCGGGAGTCCGACACTGCGACCGGCCCGAATGACGCGGAGATCAGGCCCATCACCCGGTCGCCCGGCACCAGGCCAGTGACCTCCGGACCAACCTCCAGCACCACACCAGCGCCCTCGATGCCCATCAACCCAGCGTCACCCGGGTACATCCCCAAGGCATTGAGCACGTCACGGAAGTTCACACCCGCCGCACGAACCGCGATGCGGATCTCCAGCGGCCCCAACGGTTCCTCAGCGTCCGGGTATTCGATCAGCGACAGGTTCGACAGCGTCCCCTTGCCGACACTGTCCAGACGCCATGCGCCAGCCGGAGCAACCAACTGTCCCGAAGCACGCCCCAGCCGAGCAGCGAACGCCTCGCCACCACGGACGACAACCTGCGGCTCACCGGAACCGACAACCGCACCCAGCACCTCGGCCGAACGCAGATCGTCATCTACATCAACCACAACAACCCGGCCAGGGTGCTCAGCCTGAACCGTCCTCAGCAGACCCCAAACACCTGCGGCGGCCACATCCCGGACAACCTCACCGGGGTCGACAGCAACCGCACCACGAGTCACCACAACCAGGTGTGCGTCATCCGGGCTGGCAAGCCACTCCTGCACCGAAACCAGCATCGACGACACCACATCAACGGGACCGCCGGAAACACACTCCACCACCGTGTAGTCCGGGACATCCCCGTCCGGCAGCGCGATCGGCTCCCAGTTCAGCTGGAACAGGGCGTCCGGTGTGCTTCCCGCGGCGAGCTGGTCGCCGGAGATCGCTCGCATCACCAACGAGTCGACCACCGCGACCGGCTGGCCTTCCGCGTCGGCCACCACGACCGACACCGCGCCGTCGCCTGCTGGGGTCAGCCGTACCCGGACCGAGGAGGCACCGACGGCGAACAGCGACACGCCAGTCCAGGCGAACGGAACCAGCCCACCCTCGCTGTCCGTCTCCCTCAGCGCCAACGCGTGCAGGCCAGCGTCGAACAGGGCAGGGTGCAGCCCGAAGTGGGCCGCGTCGGCACGCATCTCGGCGGGCAGCTCGACCTCGGCGAAGACCTCCTCGCCGTGCGCCCACGCTGCTTTCAGGCCACGGAAACTCTCGCCGTAGCCGAAGCCGACCGCACTGAGCCCTTCGTAGAGCCCGGCCACCTCAAGACTCCGCGCACCCGCAGGCGGCCATTCGGTGAGTGCAGTCGCCGCGCTTTCCTTTGCCGCGAGAACACCGGACGCGTTCGTCGTCCAGTCCACGTCGGTGGCGGCGCGGGAGTGGATCGACACCTCGCGCCGCCCTTGGTCGTCGGCCATTCCGACGACCACCTGCAGTTGCACGCTGTCCGATTCGGGCAGAACCAGCGGCGCGTGCAATGCGAGCTCTTCGACGTAGCCGCAACCGACACGGTCGCCAGCGGCAACGGCCAGCTCGACCACAGCAGTGCCAGGAACCAGCACCCGGCCCATGATCATGTGGTCGGCCAGCCACGGGTGCGTCCGGACCGACAACCGGCCGGTGAGCACCACACCGTCGCTCGCGGCCAGTTCCACCGCCGCACCGAGCAACGGGTGGTTGGCCGCGCCGAGGCCTGCCGAGGTGACGTCCCCGGCGAGCATGCCGGACACCTTCGGCCAGTAGTACTCGCGCTGGAAGGCGTACGTCGGCAGGTCGACCCGCGGGCCGGGGCCGAAGAAGGCGTTCCAGTCCACCCGGATGCCACGGACGTGCAGCGCGGCCAACGCGGTGACAGCACTCTCGGGCTCCGGACGCTCGCCGCGCAGCATCGGCACGAACAGGGCGTCAGCCTCCGGCAGGCAGCCCTGCGCCATGGCAGTGAGCACTCCGTCCGGGCCCAGCTCGACGAACGCCGTCACACCCTGATCGGCCAGGGTCTGCACGCCGTCGGTGAACCGCACTGCCTGGCGCACATGGGAAACCCAGTACTCCGGCGACGCCAACTCAGTCGCCAACTCACCGGTCACATTGGACACGACCGGGATCCGCGGCTCGCTGAACTCCAAGCAGCGCAACGCCTCAGCGAACTCGGCGAGCATCGGCTCCATCAGCGGCGAGTGGAAGGCGTGGCTCACCTGCAACCGCTTCGTCTTACGCCCCTGAGCAGCGAACTTCTCAGCCACGGCGAGAACCGCGGACTCCACGCCCGAGATCACCACAGATCGTGGGCCGTTGATGGCTGCGATGCCCCACTCGCTGGTCGGCTCGAACTCGTCCTCGGTGGCCTCGACCGCCACCATCGCCCCACCAGCGGGCAACGCCTGCATCAGCCGACCACGCGCGGCGACCAGCTTGCACGCGTCAGCAAGAGAAAGCACACCGGCCACATGGGCGGCGGAGATCTCACCGATCGAGTGGCCCATCAGGAAGTCCGGGCGCACACCCCACGACTCCACCAACCGGAACAACGCCACCTCGACGGCGAACAAGGCCGCCTGAGTGAATGCCGTCTGGTCCAGCAACTCCGGTTCGCCGAGCACGACGTCCCGGATCGGCCGGTCGAGTTGCTGGTCGAAGTACGCGCAGGCCGCGTCGAATGCCTCGGCGAAGACCGGGAACTCGGCGTACAGCTCACGTCCCATGCCCAGCCGCTGGGCACCCTGTCCGGTGAACAGGAACGCGAGCTTGCCTGCGTTCACTGTGCCCTCGATGAGGTTCGGCGCCTGCCGTCCCTCAGCCAGAGCGGTGACTGCGCTGAGGAGGCTTTCCCGGTCGCCGCCGACAGCCACCGCTCGACGGTCCCACGTGCCGCGGGTGGTTGCCAGCGCTCGGGCAACGTCCGCGACCGACGTGTCATCCTGCTCGACAAAGGACTTGAGGCTCGCGGCCTGTCCGGTCAGCGCTGCCGAGGACTTCGCGGACAACACCCATGGCACAACCGATGGCGCCTGGGAAGACGTCTCGAGCTCCTGCGTCGGTGCCTGCTCGATGATCGTGTGGGCGTTCGTCCCGCTGATCCCGAACGACGAGATTCCCGCACGCCGCGGTCGGCCGTTGGGCTTCCAGTCCTGCGCTTCGGTCAGCAACTCAACCGCGCCGGACGACCAGTCCACATGCGACGAAGGTGCGTCAACGTGCAAAGTTTTGGGCAGTACGCCATTGTGCATGGCCATGACCATCTTGATGATGCCCGCGACACCAGCGGCGGCCTGGGTGTGACCGATGTTCGACTTCACCGAACCCAGCCACAACGGCCGGTCTCGGTCCTGGCCATAAGTGGCCAACAATGCCTGGGCCTCAATGGGGTCACCCAAAGCCGTACCAGTGCCGTGGGCCTCAACGGCATCCACATCGGACGCAGACAGTCCAGCGCTCGCCAGCGCGGCTCGGATTACCCGCTGCTGCGACGGACCATTCGGTGCCGTCAAACCATTCGACGCGCCATCCTGGTTCACCGCACTGCCACGCACCACGGCAAGAACCGGATGGCCCTTGCGCTGAGCGTCCGACAGCCGCTCCACGAGCAGCACGCCGACACCCTCACCCCAGCCGGTGCCGTCTGCCGCTTCAGCAAACGCTTTGCAACGGCCGTCCACCGCGAGGCCACGCTGAGCGCTGAAGTCGACGAACGCGCCTGGTGTGGCCATGACCGTCACACCACCGGCCAGGGCCATCTCGCATTCACCGTTGCGCAATGCCTGCACAGCAAGGTGAATCGCGACAAGGGAAGACGAGCAGGCGGTGTCGACCGTGACCGCCGGACCTTCCAGGCCCAAGGTGTACGCGATCCGGCCCGAGACCACACTGGCCGAGACTCCGGTGCCGAGGTGCCCGTCACCGATGTCCGCCGAAGCCAGCAGCACCGACAGGTAGTCCTGGCCGTTCGAACCAACGAAAACACCGGTCTGGCTGCCGCGCACACTCGCCGGGTCGATACCGGCGCGTTCGAACGCCTCCCACGACGTCTCCAGCAGCAGACGTTGCTGCGGATCCATCGCCACTGCCTCACGTGGCGAGATCCCGAAGAAGCCTGGGTCAAAGTGCCCGGCCAGATCAAGGAAGGCACCATCCTTGGTGTAGCTGGTGCCCAGGTGCTCCGGGTCCGGGTTGTAGAGCGACTCCAGGTCCCAGCCGCGATCCGCGGGGAACTCACCGACCGCATCCTTGCCCTCGGCGAGCAAACTCCACAGCTGTTCCGGAGTCTCGACACCGCCGGGGAACCGGCAGGCCATCCCCACGATCGCGATCGGCTCGTCATTCGCGACAGCGGTGGTCGTCCTGATCTCAGCGCTTGCTTCGCCGTCCAGGAGTTCAGCCTTGAGGTGATCGGCAAGGACCTTCGGATTCGGGTAGTCGAACACCAGAGTCGCGGGCAACTCCAAGCCGGTCAACGGAACCAACCGGTTACGAAGCTCAACCGCAGTCAACGAGTCGAAACCCAACTCACGGAACGCACGATCCGGCTCAACAGCCTCAGGCCCCGCATAACCAAGGACCACCGCGGCCTCGGCACGGACCAGATCCACCAGGAACTGCTGTTGACTGGCGGAGTCCAGCCCGGCCAACTCCGCCTTCAGGCCGGTGGAACTCTCAGTCTCCGGCGCCTGTTCCACCGCGCCAGGGATCTCGGTCAGCAGTGGGCTGGGCCGCACCGAAGTGAACACCGAGGCGAACCGTGGCCAGTCCACATTCGCGACGGTGACTGTGGTGTCCCGCTGTGCCTGTCCCAAGGCGACCAAAGCCCGCTCCGGCGACAACGCCACCAAACCACGGCGCGCAAGGTGCTCCCCAGCCTCGCCAGTAGCCATACCACTACCCGCCCACGGACCCCAAGCGACCGAAGTGCCTGGCAGACCGTCAGCACGACGCTGCTCAATCAACGCATCCAGGAACGCATTGCCAGCCGCGTACCCGCACTGACCACCACTCCCCCACGTCGCCGCAATCGACGAGAACACAATGAACGCATCGAGGTCCTGAGTCAGCTCATGCAGGTTCACCGCACCGGCGACCTTGCCCGCGACAACCTCCGCGAACTCCTCCGCCGAGCACTCCGCCAACGCCGTCGACTGAGCAACACCCGCCGCGTGCACAACCACCGACAACTCGGGCAGGCTCTCCACAAGCTCAGCGACCGCAGCCCGGTCAGCCACATCGCACGCGGCCAGTGTCACCTCCGCACCCAGCTCACGCAGTTCATCGGCCAAGTCAGACGCCCCGGGTGAGTCGACCCCACGACGGCTCACCAACACCAGATGACCGATGCCTCGGCCAGCCAGCCAACGGGCAACCTGCGAGCCCAAAGCACCTGTGCCACCAGTGATCAGTGCCGTGCCGGAGAACGACCACGGCTCCGAACCGGCTGTCTGCGCGGCAGGAACCAGCCGGCGGCCGAACACACCGCTCGACCGGACCGCGACCTGGTCCTCGGTGCCATCAGCGAGTACACCGTCGACCATGGCGAGCACTCGCGAGTCGACCTGGTTCGGCAGGTCGATCAGACCACCCCACACATCGGGGTGCTCCAGTGCCGCCACCCGGCCCAAACCCCACACCTGAGCCTGCTCAACAGCGCGTACGCGGTCCGAACGA
This sequence comes from Kibdelosporangium aridum, assembly GCF_900176515.1. Classification (GTDB taxonomy): domain Bacteria; phylum Actinomycetota; class Actinomycetes; order Mycobacteriales; family Pseudonocardiaceae; genus Kibdelosporangium; species Kibdelosporangium aridum. The sequence goes on along the minus strand of NZ_FWXV01000001.1, from coordinate 268,158 downwards.
CCCACAGACACCGCGCCACGAGTCACCGCCCACACCTTGCGGTCAGCATCCACCGCGGCCTGAACCACAACCAACGTGCCGACGGCGTCCAAGCAGGACAGCACACCGTCGAAATCTCGCAGCCGCTCGGCCAACTCAGCCCGGTCGGGGCGCTCGACCACCACGACCTCGCCCAAGGCCGACAGCGACTCGTCCGGTTCGGGAACCAGAACCAGCCACCGCCCCGCGGCAGCGGCCTGCGGCACGGTCACCGGAGTCCACGACACCGAGTAGCGCCAGCCCTCAACCAGCGAGGACTCCTGGCGGCGACGACGCCAAGCCGACAGGGACGGCAGCAGTTCGCTCAACGACTGCTCATCCAGGCCCAACTCCGAGGCCAGGGAACGCGCGTCGGCCCGCTCGACGATCTCCCAGAACTTCTGGTCGATCACATCGCCCTGAACAGCCGCTGACCCGCCTACCTCCAGCCAGTACCGCTCGCGCTGGAAGGCATAGGTCGGCAAATCAACCCGGGCACCCTGCACCAACGCGGTCCAGTCGACCGACACACCACGGGTGTGCAACGCGGCCAACGCACCAATCGCAGCACGAACCTCAGGCCGATCACCGCGCAACACAGGCACGAACAGGCCCTCGGACACGCATCCCTGAGCCATCCCCGCCAACACACCATCCGGCCCCAGCTCGACGAACGCCGAAACACCCTGTGCCGACAGCGTCTTCACACCATCCGCGAACCGCACAGCCTGGCGAACATGCGAAACCCAATACTCCGGCGAAGCCAACTCAGTAGCCAGCCCACCAGTCACGTTCGACACGACCGGAATCTGTGGCTCACTGAACTCCAGTCCTCGTAGCACCTCAGCAAACTCGGCAAGCATCGGCTCCATCAACGGCGAATGGAACGCATGACTGACCTGCAAACGCTTCGTCTTCCGACCCCGCGCCGCAAACTGCTCAGCCACCCCAAGAACAACAGACTCAACACCCGAAATCACCACCGAATTCGGGCCATTGATCGCCGCGATCCCGAACTCATCCGTCGACTCGATCTCGTCCTCGGTCGCCTCAATGGCAACCATCGCTCCGCCGGAAGGCAGGGCCTGCATCAGACGGCCACGAGCCGACACGAGCTTGCACGCGTCCTCAAGGGACAAGACTCCAGCGACGTGAGCCGCAGAGATCTCACCGATCGAGTGGCCCATCAGGAAATCAGGCCGAACACCCCACGACTCCACCAACCGGAACAACGCCACCTCAACGGCAAACAACCCAGCCTGAGCGAACTCCGTCTGATTCAACAGCTCCCGCTCGCCGTCAACAACCTCACGCAACCGCGGATGCAACAACTCACACACAGCATCAAAAGCCTCAGCAAACACCGGGAACTCGGCATACAACTCACGCCCCATCCCCACCCGCTGAGCACCCTGACCCGTGAACAAGAACGCCAGTTTGCCTCGAGCGACAGATCCTGTGATCACGTCGGCAGAGGAACCACCCTCCGCCAACGCACCCAAAGCCTCGGACAGACTTTCGCGGCTGTCGCCCAGCACAACAGCGCGGTGGTCCAACGCAGCGCGCGTCGAAACCAGCGAGAACGCGACATCCTTGACGTCTGCCGAAGTGTCGACGACCGAGCGGAGTGCCGCTGCCTGCGCACGCAAAGCCGCAGCCGTCTTACCTGACAACACCCACGGCACAACCGAAGGAGCCGCCGAGGCAGTGTCCTGCTCCTGCGCAGGTGCCTGCTCGATGATCGTGTGCGCGTTCGTCCCGCTGATCCCGAACGACGACACCGCCGCACGCCAAGGTCGATCGACCTCAGGCCATTCGCGTGCCTCAGTCAGCAACTCCACCGCACCGGACGACCAGTCGATGTGCGAGGAAGGCTTGTCCACGTGCAGGGTCTTCGGCAACACGCCGTTGCGCATCGCCATGACCATCTTGATCACACCGGCCACACCAGCCGCCGCCTGCGTGTGACCGATGTTCGACTTCACCGACCCCAACAACAGCGGCCGCTCACGGTCCCGGCCATATGTCGCCAGCAGCGCCTGCGCCTCAATCGGGTCACCCAACGAGGTGCCAGTTCCGTGCGCCTCGACTGCGTCCACATCAGAGGGTGACAATCCGGCACTGTCCAACGCAGCCCGAATCACCCGTCGCTGCGACGGACCGTTCGGTGCCGTCAGCCCGTTCGACGCACCATCCTGGTTCACCGCACTGCCACGAACCACAGCCAGGATGCTGCGGCCCTTACGCCTAGCATCGGACAACCGCTCCAGCAACAGGATGCCGACGCCTTCGCCCCAGCCGGTGCCGTCCGCGCCGTCGGCGAACGCTTTGCAACGGCCGTCTCCTGCCAGGCCGCCCTGTGCGCTGAACTCCACAAACGTGCCGGGCCCAGCCATCACGGTGACGCCACCGGCGAACGCCATGTCGCATTCGCCCCGCCGGAGCGAGTGCGCAGCCAAGTGCAGCGCGACCAATGAGGATGAACACGCGGTGTCCACAGTGACCGCCGGACCTTCAAGCCCGAATGTATAAGCGATCCGACCCGACGCGACACTCGGCGTCGTGCCCGTCATCAAGTGGCCTTGCACGCCGTCGGGCGCGGCATCCACGCTGATTCCGTAGCCGTGTGCGGCCGCACCGACGAACACGCCCGTCTGGCTGCCCTTCACCGACAACGGGTCGATCCCCGCCCGCTCAAAAGCCTCCCACGACGTCTCCAACAACAACCGCTGCTGCGGATCCATCGCCAACGCCTCACGCGGCGAGATCCCGAAGAACCCAGGGTCGAACTCCGGTGCCTCGTAGAGGAAACCACCGCCGCCGGCACCCAGGTCGGCGCCGTCCGGGTCGGCCAGGTCCCAGCCGCGGTCGGTGGGGAACCCGGAGATGGCGTCCTGTTCGGACTCCAGCAGCCGCCACAGGTCCTCGGGCGACCGCACGCCGCCGGGGAAACGGCAGGCGATGCCGATGATCGCGATCGGCTCCTGCTGGCGTTCCTCGACCTCCCGCAGCTGGCGGTGCGCGTCGCGCAGGTCTGCGGTCGCACGCTTGAGGTAGTTGAGAAGCTTGTTCTCGTTGTCCATCAGAGTTCTTCCACCCTCGCGAAGCGATCGGTCAAAAAGCAGGTCAGGAGGTGCCGAAGCCCTTGTCGAGCAGCTCGAACAGTTCGTCGGCGGTGGCCGACTCGATGTCGTCGACCTCGTCGGCCCCATGCAGCTGGGCGTTCCATTCGGAGAGGATCGCGGCGAGCCTGCCGCCGATCCGTTCCCGTTCGCGCTGGTCCGCGGCGAAGGTCGACATCATCGCGGCCAGCCGGTCGAGTTCGGCGTCAAGCCCGGGATCGGCTTGCTCGTCGACCAGTTCGGTACGGAGGTAGTCGGCCAGGGCTTGTGGCGTCGGGTAGTCGAAGACCAGGGTCGCCGGGAGCTTCAAGCCGGTCGGGGCGTTGAGGCGGTTGCGCAACTCGACCGCGGTCAGTGAGTCGAAGCCCAGCTCACGGAACGACCGATCCGGCTCAACCAGGTCGACGTCCTGGTATCCCAACACCAACGCCGCCTGCTCCCGGATCACGCCGGTCAACAGCTCGATCTGCTGATCACCCGGCAATCCAGCCAGACGCTGAGCCAGCGACACCGCAGAGTCGGCACCACCCGCCGCGGCAGCCCGCCGCGACACCCGGACCAGGGACCGCAACAGCGGTGGCACGTCCTCAGCCCGAGCCTGACCGGAACCCAGCTCCAGCACCACCGGCACCAACACCGCATCGGCCCGGGACCGTGCACTGTCCAGCAAGGCCAAGCCCTGTTCCGGCGTCAGCGCGGCACTTCCCGAGCGGGAGATCCGTTCACGGTCAGCGTCCGCCAGCCCGGCCCCCATTCCGCCGTCCTGCTGGTCCCACAAACCCCACGCCAACGACAATCCGGCCAGGCCCGCAGCCCGGCGGTGCGAGGCCAGACCGTCCAGGAACGCGTTGGCTGCGGAGTAGTTGGCCTGCCCCGGGTTACCGAAAATCCCCGAAGCCGACGAGAACACCACGAACTCAGCCAGATCGAGATCACGAGTCAACTCATGCAGGTTCCACGCCGCCACGGCTTTCGGACCCATCACCTTCTGGACACGCTCGGCCGTCATCGACTCGACCACACCGTCATCCAGCACACCCGCCGTGTGCACAACCCCGGTCAACGAGTCGATGCCGTCGATGACCTCAGCCAACGCATCACGATCGGCCGCGTCACACGCCACCACCGACACGTCAGCGCCCGCGCTGGTCAGCTCGGCGGTCAACTCGGCCGCACCCTCAGCGGCAGAACCGCGACGGCTCAGCAGCACCAGACGACGAACCCCGTGCTCGGTAACGAGATGCCGGGCCACCAAACCACCCAGGCTGCCCGTCCCACCAGTGATCAACACGGTGCCGTCGAGGTCCAACGCCTGGGGCACACTCAGCACGACCTTGCCCACGTGCTTGGCCTGCGACATGAACCGGAAGGCATCCACCGCCTGCCGCACATCCCACACCCGCACCGGCAACGGCCTGATCGCGCCAGCCTCGAACAATTCGACGAGCTCGGTCCACATTTCCGCAATCCGGACCGGACCAGCCTCGATCAGGTCAAACGACCGATACCGCACACCCGAGTACTCGCCAGCAACCTGTTCTGGGTCACGGACATCGGTCTTGCCCATCTCGACAAAACGACCACCACGCGGCAACAACCGCAACGAAGCATCAACCAACTCACCAGCCAACGCGTCCAACACAACATCGACACCCTGACCATCAGTCGCCGCAAGGAACTTCTGCTCGAAGCCGGTATCCCGGGACGAAGCCAGGTACTCCTCGGCCAGCCCGACGGCCTCCCACTTGCCCGGACTCGCGGTACCGAACACCCGCATGCCCCAATGTTGGGCGAGTTGGACCGCAGCCATACCCACACCACCAGCGGCGGCATGCACCAGGACCGACTCGCCGGACTGCACGTCAGCCAGGTCCCGCAAGGCGTAGAACGCCGTCAGGAACACGATCGGAACGGTCGCCGCATCCGCGAACGACCAACCCTCCGGGATTCGGGTCACCATCCGCGCATCCGATACCGCGACCGGACCGAACGCGCCCGAAAGCAAGCCCATCACGCGATCGCCCGGAGCCACATGCGTGACCTCCGAACCGACCTCCAGCACCACACCGGCACCCTCGATACCCATCAACCCGGCGTCACCCGGATACATCCCCAAGGCATTAAGCACGTCACGGAAGTTCACACCCGCCGCACGAACCGCAACCCGGACATCCAACGGCCCCAACGGCTCCTCGGCATCCGGCCACTCGATCAAAGACAGGTTCGACAACGTGCCCTTACCGACACTGTCCAAACGCCACACACCAGCCGGAGCAACCAACTGTCCCGAAGCACGCCCCAGCCGGGCCACGAACACCTCGCCACCGCGCACCACAGCCTGCGGCTCACCGCAGCCAACGACCGCACCCAGCACCTCGGCCGAACGCGGATCGTCATCCACATCGACGATCACGACCCGGTCCGGGTGCTCGGACTGAACAGAACGGATCAGACCCCAAACACCTGCTGCGGCCACATCCCGGACAACCTCACCCGGCTCGACAGCAACCGCACCACGAGTCACCACAACCAGGCGTGCGTCAGAAGTCAACGCCTCCTGGACGGACGCCAGCACCGACGACACCACGTCCACGGGGCCACCAGAAGGACACTCCACCACCGTGTACTCCGGGACATCCCCCTCCGGCAGCGAGAACGGCTCCCAGTTCAGCTGGAACATCGTGCTACCAGCGTCGGCAGTCGGCAGGGACTCCTCGGACACCCTCCTCATGACCAGTGAATCGACCGACGCGACCAAGTGGCCTTCGGCGTCGGCCACCACAATGGACAGTGAGTCCTCCGCAGCGGCCGGAGCGAGCTTCACCCGTACGGCGGCAGCACCGACCGCGAAAAGCGAAACACCGGACCAGGCGAACGGAATGCGACCGCCCCCGGTGTCCTGCCCGCCGTCACGCATGATCCAGGCGTGCAGGCCAGCGTCGAACAACGCCGGGTGCAGCCCGAAACGACCCGCCTCGGCCGCGGCTTCGGCAGGCAGAGCGACATCGGCGAAGACCTCGTCACCTCGGACCCACACGTCCCGCAGGCCCTGGAAGCTCGGCCCATAGGCGAATCCGGCCTCAGCCAGCCCCTCGTACAAACCGGTGAGATCGACCTGACGGGCGCCGGGCGGCGGCCACTCCACCAGATCGGCGCCGGGTTGTGTGCTCCGTGCGGACAACACACCAGTGGCGTGGCAGGTCCACACACCATCGGCAGTCACGCCGTCCAGCCGCGAGTACACCGAAACTTCGCGATTTCCCTCGTCGTCCGGTGCGCCGACAGCCACTTGGAGATGGACACCGTCGGATTCCGGCAGCACCAGCGGCGCGTGCAACGCGAGCTCTTCGACGTGGTCACAACCGACCCGGTCGCCGGCAGCAACGGCGAGTTCGACCAACGCGGTGCCCGGAACCAAAGCCCGGCCAAGGATCTGGTGTTCGGTGACCCACGCGTGTGTCCGTGTGGACAGTCGGCCGGTCAGCACAATTCCGTCGCCTGCGGCCAACTCGACCGCCGCCCCAAGCAACGGGTGCGTCTCCGCTGTCAGGCCAAGCAGTGCGGGCTCGGCGGTCTGGTTGCTGAACGACGAGGTCTCCAGCCAGTAGCGACCGCGCTGGAACGCGTAGGTCGGCAGGTCGGCACGCTGCGCGCCCGTGCCGTCGAACAGCACCCTCCAGTCCACTTCGCACCCGGTCACGGCCAGCTGTGCGAGTGCGGTGACAGCGCTTCGCACCTCCGGCCGTCCACTGCGGAGCATCGGCACGAACACCGCTTCCGCCTCAGGCAGGCAACCGTGGGCCATCGCGGTCAGTACCCCGTCCGGGCCCAGCTCCAGGAACCGGGTCACGCCCTGCGCCGCGACCGTGTTCACCCCGTCAAGGAAGCGAACGGCTTGGCGGACATGCGAAACCCAGTAGTCCGGCGAAGTCAGATCGGTGGCGATCTCGCCGGTCACGTTCGAGACGACAGCGATCCTCGGCTCAGCGAACTGCAGGCCACTGAGCACTTCGGCGAACTCGGCCAGCATCGGCTCCATCAGCGGCGAGTGGAACGCGTGGCTCACCTGCAGGCGCTTCGTCTTGCGACCATCAGCGGCGAACTTCTCAGCCACCGCGAGAACCGCCTCCTCGACACCGGAGATCACCACGGACCTCGGGCCGTTGATCGCGGCGATCCCCCATTCGTCCGTCGGCTCGAACTCCTCCTCGGTGGCCTCGATGGCGACCATCGCGCCACCAGACGGCAAGGCCTGCATCAACCGGCCGCGTGCGGTGACCAGCTTGCACGCGTCCGCGAGGGAGAACACGCCGGCCACGTGCGCGGCGGCGATTTCACCGACAGAGTGTCCGATCAGGACATCCGGCCGGATCCCGAATGATTCGGTCAGCCGGAACAACGCCACCTCGACGGCGAACAAGGCCGCCTGCGCGTACTCGGTCTGGTTCAACAGCTCCGGGTCGACGTCGATGACGTCACGCAACTGCGGGTGCAGCAACGCGCAAGCAGCGTCGAAAGCCTCGGCGAACACCGGGAACTCGCTGTACAGCTCACGTCCCATGCCCAGTCGCTGTGCGCCCTGGCCGGTGAACAGGAACGCGAGTTTCCCGCTGGCCGTGCTGCCTTCCACGACCGAGGCAGCACTTCCGCCCTCGGCGAACGTCCGCAATGCCCGCACAGCGTCCGAACGGTCTTCTCCCACCACCACGGCACTGTGTTCCCACGAGGCACGAGTGGTCACCAACGAGTGCGCCACGTCGAGCATGGAGTCCGTGCCGGTTTCCATGAGGGTGGCGAGCCGGTCGGCTTGCGCTCGTACGGCCACGGCGGAGCGACCGGACAGCACCAAGGGCAGCAGCGACGGTGTCCGCGCGGCCTCAGGGCGTTCAGCCTGTGTCTGGGCCGGGGCCTGTTCCAGGATGGTGTGCGCGTTGGTGCCGCTGAACCCGAAGGACGACACGGCCGCCCTGCGTGGATGACCGTTCTCCTGCCATTTCTGCGGTTCGGTGAGCAGTTCGACCGCACCCGACGACCAGTCCACGTGGGACGACGGAGCGTCCACGTGCAGCGTCTTCGGCAGCAGGCCGTGCCGCATCGCCATGACCATCTTGATCACACCGGCGACGCCGGCGGCCGCCTGGGTGTGCCCGATGTTCGACTTGATGGAGCCGAGCCACAACGGCCGGTCCCGGTCGCGGCCGTAGGTCGCCATGAGGGCCTGGGCCTCGATCGGGTCACCGAGAGCGGTACCCGTTCCGTGCGCCTCCACAGCGTCCACATCGGATGGCTGGAGACCGGCGTTCGCCAGCGCGGCGCGGATCACCCGCTGCTGCGAAGGACCATTCGGTGCTGTCAAACCATTCGACGCACCATCCTGATTCACCGCACTACCACGGACAACCGCCAACACCGGATGTCCCTTGCGCTGCGCATCGGACAACCGCTCCACGAGCAGCACGCCGACACCCTCACCCCAGCCGGTGCCATCCGCAGCCTCAGCAAACGCTTTGCAACGGCCATCCATCGCGAGGCCACGCTGAGCACTGAACTCCACGAAGGCGCCCGGCGTGGACATCACCGTCACGCCACCCGCGAGAGCCATCTCGCACTCGCCGTTGCGCAGGGCCTGCACGGCAAGGTGAATTGCGACCAAAGAGGACGAGCAGGCGGTGTCGACCGTGACCGCTGGGCCTTCCAGGCCGAAGGTGTACGACACGCGGCCGGACATGACACTCGCCGAGTTCCCAGTGCCGAGGTGGCCGTCGTGGCTCTCATCCGCGCCCGCCAACACCACGAGGTAGTCCTGGCCGTTCGAGCCGACGAACACGCCAGTCCGGCTGCCCTTCACCGAAACCGGGTCGATGCCCGCGCGTTCGAACGCCTCCCACGACGTCTCGAGCAACAGGCGTTGCTGCGGATCCATCGCCAACGCCTCACGCGGCGAGATCCCGAAGAACGCGGGGTCGAAGTGCCCGGCCTGATCGAGGAAGGCGCCGTCCTTGGTGTACGTGGTCCCGAGGTGCTCCGGGTCCGGGTTGAACAGCGTGTCCAGATCCCAGCCGCGATCCGCCGGGAATTCGCTGACCGCGTCGCCGCCCTCAGCGAGCAGGTTCCACAGCTGCTCCGGAGTCTCGACACCGCCAGGGAAACGACAGGCCATCCCCACGATCGCGATCGGCTCGTCGCTCGCGAACGCGTTGGTCACCGCGACTTCGGTGCCCGCTTGCCCGTCCAGGAGTTCAGCCTTGAGGTGGTCGGCGAGCACCAGCGGGGTCGGGTAGTCGAACACCAGAGTCGCGGGCAACTCCAAGCCAGTCAACGGAACCAACCGGTTACGAAGCTCAACCGCGGTCAGGGAATCAAAACCCAGCTCACGGAACGCACGACCTTGATCAACGGCTTCCGGTCCCGCGTAGCCAAGCACCACCGCGGCCTCAGTACGGACCAGGTCCACGAGGAACCGTTGCTGACCTGCGGAGTCGAGGCCTGCCAGCTGCGTGCGCAATTCCGAGGAACCAGCGACCTGCGGCTGCTGGTCGGCCACAGCGGGGATCCCGGCCAGCAACGGGCTGGGCCTGCGCACCGTGAACACCGAGGAGAACTGCGGCCAGTCCACGTCGGCGACCGTCACTGTGACGTCGTTCTGCGCCTGGTCCAAGGCGACCAGGGCACGCTTGGGCGACATCGCCGCCAGGCCACGCTTTGCCAGCTCCTGGCCAGCTTCACCCGTGGCCATTCCGCTGCCCGCCCATGGACCCCAAGCAATCGACGTGCCTGGCAGACCGTCAGCCCGACGCTGCTCAATCAACGCATCCAAGAACGCGTTGCCTGCGGCATAAGCACTCTGACCACCGCTGCCCCACGTCGCCGCGATCGACGAGAACACAATGAACGCGTCGAGATCCCGGGTCAGCTCGTGCAGGTTCACCGCACCGGCCACCTTGCCCGCGACAACCTCCGCGAATTCCTCGGCAGAGCAGTCGAGCAACGGTGTCGACTGGGCAAGACCGGCCGCGTGAACAACCACGGAGAGCTCCGGCAACCCCGCGATGAGCTCAGCAACCGCAGTCCGATCAGCCACATCACAGGCTGCGACCGTCACCTCGACGCCCAGCTCACGCAGCTCGGCTTCCAGGTCCGGGGCGTGGCCTCGGCGGCTGACCAGCACCAGATGGCCAATGCCGCGCTCAGCCAGCCAACGAGCGACCTGAGATCCCAGCGCACCCGTGCCACCAGTGATCAAAGCGGTGCCCGAGAACGACCGTCGTTCTGCGGCCGCCGAGTCCCCCGCAGGCACCAGCCTGCGCGCGAACACGCCATACGCCCGGACCGCGACCTGGTCCTCGGTGCCGTCAGCCAACACGCCGCGGACGACATCCGCGTCGAACTGCTCGGGCAGATCGATCAACCCACCCCAGATCTCCGGGTGCTCCAACGCAGCCACCCGACCAAGACCCCACACCTGAGCCTGCTCAGGCGACGACACCCGGCCAACAGACACCGCACCACGAGTCACCGCCCACACCTTGGCACCAGCATCCACCGCAGCCTGAACCACAACCAACGTGTTCACAGCGTCCAAACACGACACCACACCAGTGAAGTCACCCAGAACGCCTGCAAGCTCACCCCGGTCAACCCGCTCGACCACCAGCACTTCACCCAGCGCCGCAAGCGACTCATCGGGCTCGTGCGTCACGACAAGCCAACGACCTTCAGCGGCGGCCTGCGGAACAGCAACCGGTACCCACGAAACCGAATACCGCCAATTCTGAACAGCCGACGATTGCCGCCCGGCGGAGCCATCAACTTCCAGCCAGTACCGCTCACGCTGGAACGCATACGTCGGCAAGTCGACCCGAGCACCCTGCACCAGCGCAGTCCAGTCCACCGACACACCACGCGTGTGCAACGCGGCCAACGCACCAATCGCGGCACGAACCTCAGGACGGTCGCCCCGCAACACCGGCACGAACAAACCCTCGGACACACAACCCTGAGCCATCCCAACCAACACACCATCCGGCCCAAGCTCAACAAAGGCCGTCACACCAAGCGAAGCAAGGGTATTCACGCCATCCGCGAACCTGACGGCCTGGCGCACATGGGAAACCCAGTACTCCGGCGAGGCCAACCCAGTCGCCAGTTCACCGGTCACGTTCGACACGACCGGGATCCGAGGCTGGTTGAACTCCAGCCCGCGCAGCACCTCAGCGAACTCGGCAAGCATCGGCTCCATCAACGGCGAATGGAACGCATGACTCACCTGCAAACGCTTCGTTTTACGCCCCTGAGCAGCGAACTTCTCAGCCGCCGCAAGAACAGCGGACTCGACACCCGAAATCACTGCCGAGTTCGGACCGTTGATCGCCGCGATCCCGAACTCGTCCGTCGACTCAATCTCATCCTCAGTCGCCTCGACCGCGACCATCGCCCCGCCGGAAGGCAGAGCCTGCATCAACCGGCCACGTGCAGCAACCAGCTTGCACGCGTCCTCAAGCGACAACACGCCAGCAACGTGGGCCGCCGAAATCTCCCCAATCGAGTGGCCCATCAAGTAGTCAGGGCGAACACCCCACGACTCCAGCAACCGGAACAATGCCACCTCGACAGCGAACAGCGCTGCTTGGGTGAACATCGTCTGGTTCAACAGCTCGGGCTCGTCCGAAATCACCGCGTTCAACGAAAGACTCAGATGCGCGTCGATCTCGGCGCACACGGCGTCGAAAGCCTCAGCGAACACGGGGAACTCGGCATACAGCTCACGGCCCATGCCGATCCGCTGCGCACCCTGGCCCGTGAACAGGAACGCCGTCTTGCCACGAACCACAGACCCCGTGACCACATCGGCGGACGAACGGCCCTCTGCCACCGCATCCAGTGCTTCGAGGAGGCCTTCCCGGCTGTCGCTAAGCACAACAGCGCGATGCTCCAACGCCGCCCGCGCCGTGACCAAGGAGAACGCGACATCAGCCAAGTCCTCCGAGGCACCGACCGAACGGAGAGCCGCCGCCTGAGCACGCAAAGCCGCAGCAGTTTTGCCCGACAGCACCCACGGCACAACCGAAGGAACCTTCGAAGAAGCCGCGAACTCCTGCGCAGGCGCCTGCTCGATGATCGTATGCGCGTTCGTCCCGGAAATCCCGAACGACGAGATACCGGCCCGCCTCGGGTGACCGTTCTCGATCCACGGCTGCGCCTCGGTCAGCAACTCCACCGCACCGGACGACCAGTCCACATGCGACGAAGGAGCATCCACGTGCAGCGTCTTCGGCAACACACCGTGCCGCAACGCCATGACCATCTTGATCAGACCAGCGACACCCGCCGCCGCCTGCGTATGCCCAATGTTCGACTTCACCGAACCCAACCACAACGGCCGATCCCGGTCCTGGCCGTAGGTCGCCAGCAACGCCTGCGCCTCGATCGGGTCGCCAAGGGAAGTGCCGGTCCCGTGTGCCTCAACCGCGTCCACATCGGACGGGGTCAACCCAGCGCTGGCCAAGGCTGAAAGAATCACCCGCTGCTGTGAAGGACCGTTCGGGGCCGTGAGGCCGTTGGAAGCACCGTCCTGGTTGATCGCGCTACCGCGCACCATGGCAAGAATGTTCCGGCCGTTGCGCTGAGCATCAGACAACCGCTCCACCAGGAGCATGCCGACACCTTCACCCCAACCGGTGCCGTCAGCAGCGTCCGCGAAAGGCTTGCAGCGGCCGTCAGCGGCCAGACCGCCCTGCGCGCTGAACTCCTCGAAAGCACTGGAGGTGGACATGATCGTCACACCACCGGCAAGTGCCAGGTCACATTCGCCGTTGCGCAACGCCTGGGCAGCCAGGTGCAGCGCCACCAAGGAGGACGAGCACGCCGTGTCCACCGTGACCGCCGGGCCCTCCAGGCCGAACGTGTAGGCGATCCGGCCGGACGCGACACTCGGCGTCGTACCGGTCAGCACATGCCCCTGGACGCCTTCGGGTGCCGACGCGCCGACCGCGTAACCCTGCGCGGCCGCGCCCACGAACACACCAGCCTGGCTGCCACGGACCTGTGCCGGAGTGATCCCGGCGCGCTCGAACGCCTCCCACGAGGTCTCCAGCAACAGCCGCTGCTGCGGGTCCATCGCCAACGCTTCACGCGGTGAGATCTCGAACAGGCCCGGGTCGAATTCGCCTGCGTCGTAGAGGAATCCGCCCTCGGGAACGTAGGACGCCGCAGGGTCCATCTCCCAGCCACGGTCGTTGGGGAAGCCGCCAACCGCGTCGGTTCCGGCTTCCAGCAGCCGCCAGAAGTCCTCGGGGGACTTCACCCCGCCGGGGAACCGGCAGCCGATGCCGACGATCGCGATCGGCTCGTTGACCGGCGCCTTGCGAGTGGCCACCGCAACCACCGCACGACCGTCCCCGGCCAGCTCGCCGTGCAGGAAACGGGCGAGGGCGGCGGGCGTGGGGTGGTCGAACACCAGCGTGGCCGGCAGGCGGACCCCGGTGCCCGCGTTGAGCCTGTTGCGCAGGTCGAGACCGGTCAGCGAGTCGAAGCCGAGCTCCTTGAAGGCACGGTCCGGCTCGACGGCGTCGGCCGTCGGATAACCGAGCACTGTGGCCGCTTCGGATCGGACGAGCTCGAGCATGTGGGCTTCGGCGTCAGCGGCGGACATCCCAGCCAGTCGCTGCCGGAGCGAAGAGTCGCCCAGGCTGGCATCGCCCGCAGCGCGACGGGTCGTCCGAATGCCAGCCAGGCCGCGCAGCAACGGCGGCACATCCGTCTTGGCCCGCCGCAGTTCCTCTGTGTTCAACCGGATCGGGACCAGCAGCGGTTCGTCCGCGGCAAGCGCGGCATCCAACAGCGCGAGGCCTTCGGCGGTGTCCAGGCCTGCCACACCGTCACGGTCGAGCCGCGTGAGGTCGGCTTCATCGAGGTGGCTGGTCATCCCGCCGAGTTGCGCCCACAGCCCCCAGGCCAGCGAGATGCCCGGCAGTCCGGCGGCACGGCGTCGGTGGGCCAAGGCGTCGAGCACAACGTTTGCCGCCGCGTAGTTCGCCTGCCCCGCACCGCCGAAGATGCCTGCGGCTGCGGAGTAGAGCACGAACAACGACAGGTTCCGGTCACGGGTGAGCGCGTCGAGGTGGATCGCCGAGTCGACCTTGGCTCGCAGGACCGCGCTGACCCGCTCCGGCGTGAGATCGCCGATCAGGCTGTCGTCCAAGGCTCCAGCGGTGTGCACGACACCGGTCAGCTCCACACCGTTGATCAGCTCGGCCAGCGCATCCGCATCGCTGACATCGCAGGCCCGCACGATCACATTGGTGCCCAACGCGGTCAGGTCGTCGACCAGCTCGGCTGCTCCGTCGGCATCTGGTCCCCGGCGGCTGACCAGAAGCAGGTTGCGGACGCCGTACTCGGTCACGAGGTGACGCGCGACCATCCGGCCAAGGTTGCCTGTACCGCCCGTGATCAGGACGGTCCCGTCCGAGAGCGTCGGCCGCTCCCCTACCGGATTGGCCCTGGCCAGGCGGGGCGCGTAGACGGTCCCGGCACGGATGGCGAGCTGCGTTTCGTCAGTGGCCAACGCGTTGGCCAGAACGTCTTGTGACGCCTGCGTGCCATCGGTGTCGACCAGCACGAACCGGCCGGGGTTCTCCGACTGCGCGGAACGCACCAAGCCCCACACGGCCGCTGACGCGATGTCCGGGACGTCTTCGTTGCCTGCCGCGACCGCGCCTCGGGTCAGGAACACAAGTCGTGAACCAGCGTTCGCTTCGTCCGCGAGCCAGTCCTGAACCTTGCTCAACGCCTGGTGAACGGTCCGGTGTGGATCGTCATCGACCGCGGTCCACGGCAGCACGACCGTGTCCTGGGCCGCAGTGTCCGGCAACGGCAGCGTGATCCACTGCATCCGGAACAGGTTTCGTGTCGACGTGCCGTTCAGTTGCACAGCCGCGACTGGCCGCAGCGCGAGTGAGTCCACTGCCGCGACAGGAACGCCATTGGCATCCGCCGCCAACACCGACACGCTCTCGCGCCCCTGCGGAGTGAGCCGGACTCGCAACACTTTCGCGCCAGTGGCCAGCAGGGAGACGCCGTTCCAAGAGAACGGCAGGTAGGCGCCGCCTTCGCCGAAGGAGACCATGCCGAGCGCGTGCAACCCGGCGTCCAACAGGGCCGGGTGCAGGCCGAATCGGTCGGCCTGTCCGTGCTCGGAACGCGGCAGTTCGACCTCGGCGAAAACCTCCTCGCCGCGCGTCCACACCGACCGCAGGCCTTGGAACACAGGCCCGTACACCAACCCGGCGCCCGCGAAGCCGTCGTACAAGCCTTCGAGGTCCAGGGAACGTGCCCCGGCGGGCGGCCACTCCCGCAGGCCTTCGCTCACCGACACCGGACCGTCGGTCACCACTGCGGTCGCGTGCCGGGTCCATGGCAGGTCTTGGTTTTCCCTGGCGTGGACGCTCAGTTCACGAGCGCCGGTCTCGTCGGCGGCGTCCACGACGATCTGCACCTGCACGCCGCCCTGCTGCGGCACGACCACCGGTGCTTCGATCGTCAACTCAGCGACTTGGGGACACCCCACCCGGTCACCGGCCTGCAAAGCCAACTCCACCAACGCGGTTCCCGGAACCACGATCTGTCCCATGACCGCGTGATCAGCGAGCCACGGCTGCGCTGAGACCGACAGCCGCGTGGTGAGCACGAACTGCTCGCCAACGGCCAAATCCAATGCCGCGGCCAGCAACGGGTGGTCCGCCACCACGAGCCCCGCACTGGCGAGGTCCCCGGCACCGGCGGATCCGCGCGGCCAGAAGCGCTGGCGCTGGAAGGGGTACGTCGGCAGATCCAACGGGGCGACACCGGCTCCCGCCGTGATCTGCTGCCAGTTCACGTCCGCGCCCGCGCAGAACGCCTCGGCCGCGGAGGTCAGCATGCGGCGAAGGTCGCCCTCGTCACGCCTCAGCGTTCCCACGACAGCGGCGTCATCGACGCTGTCCTGAATCGCCATGGTCAACACCGGGTGCGCGCTGACCTCGACGAACAACTGACGGCCCTCGCCAGCCAGGTGCTCGACCGCAGCGGCGAACTGCACAGTCTGACGCAGGTTCCGATACCAATACTCACCCGTCAGCGCGGTCGTGTCCAACCACCCCGAGTCCACAGTGGAGTAAAACGGCACCCGGCCGGACTGCGGCCGAACCGGAGCCAGCAGCTTCGCCAGCTCCGACTCGATCCGCTCCACATGCACGGAATGCGACGCATAGTCCACCGCCACCATGCGAGCCCGGATCCCATCCGCCTCACACGCAGCCATCACCTCGGCCAACGCCTCGGGATCACCCGACAGCACAACAGCATTCGGGCCATTCACGGCCGCAACCGACACCCGGTCATTGAGCCGCCCGGTCACTTCAGCCAACGGAGCCGCAACCGACAACATCCCACCAGCGCCCGCCAGCCCGGCCGCGATCGCCTGACTCCGCAACGCCACAACCCGCGCACCATCACCCAGACTCAACCCACCAGCAACCACCGCAGCCGCAATCTCACCCTGCGAATGCCCCACAACCGCACCCGGCGTCACTCCAAAGGACTCCCACACCCCAGCCAGCGACACCATCACCGCCCACAACACCGGCTGCACAACATCAACCCGCACCAACGCCGCCTCATCGCCCAGAACCTCCAGCAACGCCCAGTCGACGAACTCCTCCAGCGCCGCACCGCACTCACGCATCCGCTCGGCGAACACCGGGCTCTCGTCGAGCAACCGGGCAGCCATCCCCACCCACTGCGAACCCTGCCCGGGGAACACGAACACCACACGATCCACCGGCGAGCCCACACCACGCACCACGCCCGCCGGGATCTCACCAGCCGCGACCGCGGCCATCAACTCCACATGATCCGGGCCCAACACCACCGCACGGTGCCCGAACGCCGATCGCCCAGCCAAACCAACAGCAACATCACCGGTGTCACGCCCGAACTCGACGACCTGGTTGGCGAGTTCACTCAGCGCGTCACCGGACTTAGCCGACACCACCCACGGCACGTCGGCGCGCGGGGTCACCGCAGCGGGCTCCGTCTCGGGAGCCTGCTCCAGAACCACGTGCGCGTTCGTCCCGCTCATGCCGAACGCGGAAACACCCGCACGGCGCGGGTGGCCGTTCTCCGGCCAGTCCTGGGCTTCGGTCAGCAGTTCGACCGCACCGGACGACCAGTCCACATGCGACGAAGGTGTGTCCACGTGCAACGTCTTCGGCAACACGCCATTGCGCATCGCCATCACCATCTTGATCACACCGGCCACACCAGCCGCAGCCTGGGTGTGCCCGATGTTCGACTTGATCGACCCCAGCAACAGTGGCTGTTCCCGGTCCCGGCCATAGGTCGCCAGCAGCGCCTGCGCCTCGATCGGGTCACCCAGCGAGGTTCCTGTCCCGTGCGCCTCTACGGCATCCACATCGGACACGGTCAGGCCCGCACCGGCCAAAGCCGCTCGAATCACCCGCTGCTGGGAAGGACCGTTCGGTGCCGTCAACCCATTCGACGCACCATCCTGATTCACCGCGGAACCACGAACCACGGCAAGAACCGGATGCCCCTTGCGCTGAGCGTCCGACAACCGCTCCACCAGCAGCACACCAACGCCCTCACCCCAGCCGGTGCCGTCCGCGCTGTCGGCGAACGCCTTGCACCGGCCGTCGGCGGAAAGCCCGCCTTGGGCGCTGAACTCCATGAAGGCACCGGGCGTCGACATGATCATCACGCCGCCCGCCAACGCCATCGTGCATTCCCTGCGGCGCAGCGACTGCACGGCCAAGTGCAAGGCGACCAGCGAGGACGAGCACGCGGTGTCGATGGTCACCGCCGGCCCTTCCAGGCCGAAGGTGTACGCCAGCCTGCCGGACGTCACCGCGGCGGCGTTGCCGGTGAGCATGTGGCCTTCCGCATCCTCCGCCGAGGAACGCAGCACGGCGGCGTAGTCCTGGCCGCTGCTGCCCATGAACACGCCGACTCGCGCGCCGGAGACGCTGGCGGGCGCGATACCCGCCCGCTCGAAGGCTTCCCACGAGGTCTCCAGCAGCAGCCGGTGCTGGGGGTCCATCGCCACCGCCTCGCGCGGCGAGATCCCGAAGAACTCGGGGTCGAACCCGGAGGCGTCGTCGATGAACCCGCCGAGCCGGGTGAACGCGGTGTCACCCAGCTCCCAGCCACGGTCGTCGGGGAAGCCGCCGATCGCGTCAGTGCCGTCCAGCACCAGGTTCCACAGGTCCTCGGGAGTACGCACACCACCGGGGAACCGGCAGCCGATGCCGACGATCGCGATCGGCTCGGTGTCGGCCGCCTCTTTCTCCCGCAGCCGCGTCCGCGTCCGATGCAGGTCGGCGGTGGTCAACTTGAGATACTCGCGAAGTTTCTCTTCACTGGCCAATCTGAGCCACCTCAATCACCGCAGACCACGAATACGCCTGTCGCCGGCTATGGACAGACGGATTCCCCCAATTAAGGGCGAACGTATTCGAGGTCCAGCACAGCGACAACCCTTAGGCAACCCCTAGGGCGTCCGGCACGCAGGGCGTGATCAGGCATTTCCGCGACGACGGCGCGGAATGGCGGGGTGAGGTATTCGGTTGTCAATTCGACGGTCAGGACGTGCCGAGCTCCTTGTTGATGAACTCGAAGATCTCGTCGTCGGTCGCGGCGTCCAGCCGGTCGGTGACGTCCACTTCTTCGTCGTGGTTCGCGGTCAGGCGGGCCAACGCGGCTTTCAGCCGGGCAACGGCCGTGTCCGCCGAGTCCGGGTCGCCGGCCAATTCGGCGACCATCGTGTCGAGCTGGTCGAACAACGCGTCGGCACCGCTCGGGCCCTCGGGCACCAGCTGGTCCCGCAGGTAGTCCGCCAGCACAGTGGGCTTCGGGTAGTCGAAGACCAGCGTGGCGGGCAGTGCGAGGCCCGTAGCGGCCCTGAGCTGGTTGCGCAGCTCCACGGCGGTCAGCGAGTCGAAGCCGAGCTCGCGGAACGCCTGGTTCGCCTCGATCATCTCCGGCCCGCTGTAGCCGAGAACCTCGGCCGCTTCGGCGCGGACCAGGTCCAGCAGCACCTGTCGCCGTGCGGCAGGCTGCGCCGCGGCCAGCTGCTGCCGCAACGCCGTTCCCGTGCCGCCGACCGGCTCGGCCTCCTGGTCGTTGAGCTGCTGGACGGTCGGGATCGTGGTGAGCAGCCTGCTGGGGCGGCGTGCCGTGAACACCTGCGTGAACTTCTCCCAGTCCACATCGGCGACGGTCACCGTGACATCGCCGTGAGCCGCTTCCAGCGCGGCCAGCGCACGCTCGGGCGCCAAGGCCGCGAGCCCGCGTTTGGCCAGCTCCTGCCCGGCGTCACCCTTCGCCATGCCACCGCCTGCCCACGGTCCCCAGGCCACGGACGTGCCGGGCAGCCCGTCGGCCCGCCGCTGCTCGACCAACGCGTCGAGGAATGCGTTTCCGGCGGCATATCCGCTTTGCCCGCCACTGCCCCACGTCGCCGCGATCGATGAAAACACGATGAACGCCGACAATGGCATTTCTTTCGTTATTTCATGCAGATTCACCGCACCGTCGACCTTGCCGGATATCACTGTCTCGAATTCCTCGGCAGTGCATTCCAGCAATGCGGTGGACTGGGCAACCCCTGCCGCGTGAACAACAATCGACAGGTCGGGCAGCCCGGCCACCAGCTCGGCGGTCGCCGCCCGGTCGGCCACGTCACAGGCCGCCAAGGTCACCTCGACGCCCAGCTCACGCAGGTCATCAGCGAGCTCAGCGGCTCCAGGGGAATCCGCGCCTCGACGGCTGACGAGCACCAGGTGATCCACGCCACGACCGGCCAGCCAGCGCGCCACCTGCGCCCCCAACGCACCCGTACCACCGGTGATCAACGCCGTCCCGGAGAACGACCATTCACCGGCGATGGGCTTCGCGGCGGGCACCAAGCGGCGGCCGAAGACACCGTTCGGCCGAACCGCGACCTGGTCCTCGGTGCCGTCGGCGAGCACGGCCAGTACGGCGTCGGTCTGGTCGTCCGCGTCGATCACACCGCCCCACACCTCGGGGTGCTCCAGCGCCACGACCCTGCTCAGGCCCCATACCTTGGCTTGCTCGGGCGAAGTCAGCCGGTCGTCCGGGCCGGTGGAGACCGCACCGTGGGTGACGGCCCAGATCTTGGTGCCGGTACCGATCACCGAACGCACCAGCTCAAGGGTGGCCGCGGCGTCCAGGAAGGACACCACGCCGTCCGGCTCGAACGAGCGCTCGGCCCAACTGGGCACGATCTCGGCGTCCAGCGCGGCCGCGATCGAGGCACCGGAGCCGTCGGCCGAGACCACGAGCCAACGGCCGTCGGGACGGCCTGCGGGAACCGACACGGGCTGCCAGGTGACCTGGTAGCGCCAGGCCTCCACGGCGGAGGACTCGCGACGCTTGCGCCGCCAGGCCGACAGCGACGGCAGCACGCTGCTCAGCGGCTGGTCGGGATCCACCGCCAACAGCGATGCCAGGTCCTCGTTCTCCACGGCTGCCCAGAATTGCTGGTCGTCGGCCGTGTTCGAGCTCAGCACGGCGGACACCCAGTACCGGTCGCGCTGGAACGGATAGGTGGGCAGGTCGATCCGGTTTCCGCTGACCAGCGTGGACCAGTCGACCGCGGTCCCGTTGGCGTACAACGTCCCGAGTGCGATCAGCACGTTGCGCGGTTCCGGCTTGTCGGCGCGCATCGTCGGCACGAACACCGCCTCAGCCTCGGGCAAGCACTCTTGGGCCAGAGCGGTCAGCACACCGTCGGGTCCGAGTTCCACGAAGGACGTCACGCCCCGCTCAGCAAGTTCACGTACGCCATCGAAGAACCGGACAGCCTTGCGAACGTGCGAAACCCAGTACTCCGGTGAGGTCAACTCCGTGGCCAGCTCACCGGTCACATTGGACACCACTGGGATCCGCGGCTCCTGGAACTCCAGCCCCCGCAACACCTCACCGAACTCAGCCAGCATCGGCTCCATCAGCGGCGAATGGAAAGCATGACTGACAGTCAAACGCTTGGTCTTCCGGCCCTGCGCGGAGAACTCCTCAGCGACCGCGGTCACCGCGCTTTGCTCGCCGGAGACGACCACCGAGCGCGGGCCGTTGACCGCGGCGATGTCCACTGCCCCGGCGGTTTCCTTCAACTGCACCAGCATCTCGTCTTCGGTCGCTTCGACCGCGAGCATCACCCCACCGGCCGGCAAGGCCTGCATCAACCGGCCTCGTGCGGCGACCAGCGCACACGCGTCGGCCAGCGAGAACACACCCGAGACATGTGCCGCGGAGATCTCGCCGATGGAATGCCCCAGCAGGTAGTCCGGGCGCACGCCCCACGACTCGAGCAGCCGGAACAACGCCACCTCGACAGCGAACAACGCCGCCTGCGCGTACATCGTCTGGTTGAGCAGTTGCGGCTCGCTGAGCATCACTTCACGCAGCGGCAGGTCGAGCAGGCCGTCAAAGTGCGCACAGGCCGCGTCCAGCGTCTCGGCGAACACAGGGAACTCCGTGTAGAGCTCACGTCCCATGCCCATGCGCTGTGCGCCCTGGCCGGTGAACAGGAACGCGGTCCGTCCAGCGGACGCCACACCTTGGGCGATCGCGGGAGACGAACCGCCGTCCGCGAGCGTGCCCAATGCCTTGAGCAGCTCGGACTGGTCCTTGCCGAAGACGACAGCGCGGTGGTCCATGGCGGAACGGGTTGCTGCCAACGAGTAGGCGACGTCCGCGACATCCGGCCGGTTGTCCGTGACGAAGGTGGCCAGATCGGCCGCTCGCGCCCGCAGCGCCGCTGCGCTCTTGCCAGACAGTACCCACGGCACCACCGACGGCGTGACGGTCGCGACCGGAGTCGGTTCAGCGTCGGGTGCTTCCTCGATGATGGTGTGCGCGTTGGTGCCGCTGATGCCGAAGGAAGACACCGCGGCTCGACGGGGATGTCCGTTGCGCTGCCACGACTGCTGCTCAGTCAGCAGCTCCACCGTGCCCGAAGTCCAGTCCACATGCGAGGACGGCTGGTCCACGTGCAGGGTCTTCGGCAGGACATCGTGCCGGAGAGCCATCACCATCTTGATCACACCGGCCACACCAGCCGCAGCCTGGGTGTGGCCAATGTTCGACTTCACCGAACCCAACCACAACGGCCGATCGCGGTCCCGGCCGTAAGTCGCCAGCAGCGCCTGCGCCTCAATCGGGTCACCCAGCGCAGTACCTGTGCCATGTGCCTCGACAACATCCACATCAGACGCAGACAATCCGGCATTCGCCAGAGCGGCCCGAATCACTCGCTGCTGCGAAGGACCATTCGGCGCCGTCAACCCATTGGAGGCCCCATCCTGATTCACCGCGGAACCACGCACCACAGCCAGCACACGATGCCCATTGCGCTGAGCGTCCGACAAACGCTCAACCAGCAACATGCCCACGCCCTCGCCCCAGCCCGTGCCGTCCGCCGCCTCGGCGAACGCCTTGCACCGGCCGTCGGATGCCAAACCGTTCTGCGCACCGAACTCGACGAACGCGCCCGGCGTCGACATGACACTCACGCCACCGGCCAACGCGAGGTCGCACTCGCCGGCGTTCAGTGCCTGAGCCGCCAGATGCAGCGCCACCAACGACGACGAGCACGCGGTGTCCACAGTGACCGCCGGGCCTTCCAGCCCGAACGTGTACGACACCCGGCCGGACATCACGCTGGCGGAGTTACCGGTGCCTCGATGACCACCGAAGTCCTCCGTGGACTCCAGCAGCAGGGTCAGGTAGTCCTGGCCGTTCGAGCCGACGAACACACCGGTCTTGCTGCCTTTCACCGAAATGGGATCGATCCCGGCCCGCTCGAACGCCTCCCACGACGTCTCCAGCAACAACCGCTGCTGCGGATCCATCGCCACGGCCTCCCGTGGCGAGATCCCGAAGAACGCGGGGTCGAAATGCCCGGCGTCGCCGATGAAACCGCCCTGGTTGACGTAACCGCTGCCACGGTGGTCGATGTCCCAGCCCCGGTCGGCGGGGAACTCGGTCATCGCGTCCCGGCCGTCAGCCAGCAACTGCCAGAACTGCTCAGGCGTGGACACCCCGCCTGGGAAGCGGCAGGCGATGCCGACGATCGCGATCGGCTCATCGACCCGCACGGCCTGCGCGACGGGTTGCGCCGCGGGCTGGTCGGCACCGACCAGTTCCTCGCAGAGCCATGTCGCCAGCGCGGCAGGCGTCGGGTAGTCGAACACCATGCTGCTCGGCAACCGCAGGCCAGTAGCCGTGCTCAGGGAATTCCTCAGTTCCACCGCGGTGAGCGAGTCGAACCCGAGTTCCCGGAAGGTGTGGTCATTGGTCACCGACTCCGGTCCCGGATACCCGAGGACCGTCGCGGCTTCGGCACGGACGATCTCCAGGAGCAGGGCTTCCTGCTGCTGACGGGTCAGTCCGGCGAGCCTGCCACCGAGCACGCCCGGCGTCTGCTCGGCCGTCTCGACGACGGCGGCTTCCGGAAGGTCTGCCAGGAGCCGTCCGCCGAGCAGTGAGGCGAACCGCGTCCAGTCCACGTCGGCCACGATCAACGCCGGATGCGCGGACGCGACACCGACACCCACTGCGAGTACGGCACGTTCCGGGTCCATGGCAGGCAACCCGAGAGCGCCGAGGTTGTCGGCGACACCTGCCGCCATGCCCTCGCCCGCCCACGGACCCCATGCGATCGCGGTGCCAGGCAGACCGTCCGCGCGCCGCTGCTCGATCAACGCGTCCAGGTGGGCGTTCGCCGCCGCGTAACTCGCCTGGCCCGCACTGCCGACCGCACCGGCGAACGCGGAGAACACCACGAAGGCGTCCAGGCCGTCGGTCAACTCGTGCAGAACGGTCGCACCATCCACTTTGGACTTCAGGACGTTGTCGAAACGTTCGGCGGTCAGTCCTTCGATGACACCGTCGTCGAGCACACCTGCGGCGTGCACGACCGCGGACACCCGGGCGTCACGCAGCAGCGCGGCGACGGCCTCGCGATCGGCGATGTCACATGCCGCGACGGTCACCTCGGCGCCCAGGTCGCGCAGCTGCGCTTCGAGCGTGTCAACGCCTTCGGCATCTCGGCCACGGCGGCTCACCAGAACAAGGTGTTCGGCGCCGTTGGCCGCCGCCCAGCGCGCCACGTGCCCGCCGAGTGCCCCCGTCCCACCGGTGATCAGCACGGTGCCCCGGGGCTGCCACGGAGTTTTCGCCGCTTCGGTCACGCGCACCAGGCGCCGTGCAAGGACTCCAGACGGCCGCACGGCGACCTGGTCCTCGTCACCTGCCAGCACACCGAGCACACGGGCGAAGGTCCCGGCGTCAGCCTCGATCGGGAGGTCGATCAGGCCACCCCACCGGTCCGGCTGCTCCAGCGCGGCCACCCGGCCGAAGCCCCAGATCTGCGCCTGAGCAGGGTCGGCGACGCGATCCGCCGGGCCGGTCGAGACAGCACCTCGCGTGACGGCCCACAGCCTGGCGTCGATGCGAGCGTCACCGAGGGCCTGGATGAGCGCAAGGGTGTCGATCGCAGTATCCAGCAACGAAACGACCCCGCTCGGCGCAAGCTCACGCAGGCAAGCGGCAAGGGATTCCCGGTCTGTCATTTCGACTGTCGTGGCGTGCTCACCGAACGCGGCCAACAAACCGTCATCAGCGTGGCCTTCAGGGGTCACGACCAGCCAGGCACCATCCGCCTGCCGCTGGGGGACCTGCACAGGACGCCACGAGATTCGGTACTGCCACGAATCCACCGACGCTCCGGGACGCGAGGCGGACAGCCAGTACCGGTCGCGCTGGAAGGCATAGGTCGGCAAGTCGACGCGTGCACCCTTGACCAGCGCGGTCCAGTCGACGGAAACACCACGGGTGTGCAACGCGGCCAACGCACCAATCGCGGCACGAACCTCAGGACGGTCGCCCCGCAACACCGGCACGAACAGGCCCTCGGACACGCATCCCTGAGCCATCCCCGCCAACACGCCAACCGGGCCAAGCTCAACGAATGCCGAAACACCCTGTGCCGCAAGCGTGTTCACACCATCCGCGAACCTGACCGCCTGACGAACATGCGAAACCCAATACTCCGGCGAAGCCAGGTTAGTCGCCAGTTCGCCGGTCACGTTGGATACGACCGGGATCCGCGGCTGGTTGAACTCCAAGCCACGCAGAACCTCAGCGAACTCAGCCAGCATCGGCTCCATCAACGGCGAATGGAACGCATGACTGACAGCCAGACGCTTGGTCTTCCGCCCCTGAGCCGCAAACTGCTCAGCCACCGCGACAACAGCGGATTCAACACCGGAAATCACTACAGAGTTCGGCCCATTGATCGCCGCGATCCCGAACTCATCCGTGGTGTCGATCTCATCCTCGGTCGCCTCAATGGCAACCATCGCCCCACCCTCAGGCAGGGCCTGCATCAAGCGACCACGAGCCGACACAAGCTTGCACGCGTCCTCAAGGGACAAGACTCCAGCGACGTGAGCCGCGGAGATCTCACCGATCGAGTGGCCCATCAGGAAATCAGGCCGAACACCCCACGACTCCAGCAGACGGAACAACGCCACCTCAACGGCAAACAACCCAGCCTGAGCGAACTCCGTCTGATTCAACAGCTCCGACTCGCCGTCAACAACCTCACGCAACCGCGGATGCAACAACTCACACACAGCATCAAAAGCCTCAGCAAACACCGGGAACTCGGCATACAACTCACGCCCCATCCCCACCCGCTGCGCACCCTGACCCGTGAACAAGAACGCCGTCTTACCTGCCTTGGCGTGACCACGAATCACGTCGGCGGACGAACCACCCTGCGCGAGCACACCGAGCGCACGGATCAGCTCACTGCGGTCGTTCCCGACCACCACAGCCCGATACGGCAGCGCCGACCGGTGGGTGGCAAGCGAGAACGCGACGTCCTCGACACCCGCAGTCTCCGCGATCGGCAGGAGCCGAGCGGCCTGTGCTCGCAGAGCGGCCTCGCTCTTGCCTGACAGCACCCACGGCACCACCGACGGCGCCTGGCTGGGCTTCGCGGCGTCCAGGGCCGGGACCTGCTCGATGATCACGTGTGCGTTGGTCCCGCTCACCCCGAAAGACGAGACAGCCGCCCGCCGCGGGTGACCGTTCGCCTGCCACGGTTGCGTCTCGGTCAGCAGTGAAAGAGCACCGGAGGACCAATCGACCCGGGAAGTCGGCTGCTCGGCGTGCAAGCTGCGCGGCAGTGAACCGTGCTTCATCGCGAGCACCATCTTGATCACACCAGCGACACCGGCAGCCGCCTGGGTGTGCCCGATGTTCGACTTCACCGAACCGAGCCACAACGGCCGATCCCGATCCTGCCCATAAGTCGCCAGCAGCGCCTGCGCCTCGATCGGGTCGCCCAGTGCGGTTCCGGTGCCGTGCGCCTCGACAGCGTCCACATCGGACGGCTGCAACCCGGCGGCCGCAAGGGCCGCCCGGATCACTCGCTGCTGTGCGGGTCCGTTGGGCGCGGTGAGCCCGTTGGACGCGCCGTCCTGGTTGATCGCGCTACCGCGCACCACGGCCAGAATCTCGTGACCGTTGCGCTGAGCGTCCGACAACCGCTCGACCAACAGCATTCCGACGCCCTCGCCCCAGCCGGTGCCGTCGGCGGACTCGGCGAACGCCTTGCAGCGGCCGTCCGTGGCCAGTCCGCCCTGCGCGCTGAAGCCCTCGAAAGCGGTGGGCGTCGACATGATCGTCACGCCGCCCGCGAGCGCCAAGTCGCACTCGCCCTGACGCAACGCCTGCGCTGCCCAGTGCAGTGCCACGAGCGACGAGGAGCAAGCGGTGTCCACCGTGACGGCCGGGCCTTCCAGGCCGAAGGTGTACGCCACCCGGCCGGACACCACGCTCGGCGTGGTGCCGATCATCAGGTGAGCTTCCACCGACTCCGGCAGGTCGTCGATTCCCACCGCGTAGCCCTGCGGTCCGGCACCGACGAACACGCCTGTGCGGCTGCCGCGCGCCGTGGTGATGTCGATCCCGGCGTGCTCGAACGCTTCCCACGAGGTCTCCAGCACCAACCGCTGCTGCGGATCCATGGCCAGGGCCTCACGCGGCGAGATCCCGAAGAACTCCGCGTCGAATTCGGCCGCGTCGTACAGGAACCCGCCCTCGTGGACGTATCCGGCCTCGACCTGCCAGCCACGGTCGGCAGGAAACGCGGATATCGCGTCACTTCCGGAAGCCAGCAGGGTCCAGAGGTCGTCAGGCGAAGCCACCCCGCCGGGGAACCGACAGCCGATGCCGACGATCGCGATCGGCTCGTCATTCGCGTACGCGACAACCGGCGGCTCGCTCGCCGCCACTTCCGCCCCGAGCAGTTCCGTGCGCACATAGCCGGCCAGGACAGTAGGCGTCGGGTAGTCGAAGACCAGCGTGGCGGCCAACTTCAGACCGGTCGCCTCAGCCAGGCGGTTACGGAGCTCGACTGCGGTCAGCGAGTCGAATCCCAGGTCACGGAAGGAAGATTCGGTCCCGATCGCGTTCGGATCCGGGTAGCCGAGCACCGCGGCTGCCTCGGCGCGGACCAGGTCGAGCAGGAACGTCTCCCTGGCGGCCTCGGACATGTCCCGCAACTGCCCGACCAGACCGGAGTCGTGCCGCGCGGGCGCCTCAACCGTCGCCTCGGGGATGGTGCCGAGCAATGGACTCGGCCGGTTCGCGGTGAACACGGGAGCAAACTTGGACCAGTCCACGTCCGCCACGGTGACCGTGACGTCGTCGTTGCCCAAGGCGTTCGCCAGCGCGACCAGGGCCAGCTCCGGGGCCAATCCGGCGAGGCCCATCCGCCGCAACTGCTCCCCTGCCTCGCCCGCGGCCATGCCGCCGCCTGCCCACGGACCCCAAGCGACCGATGTTCCGGTCAGGCCTCGGGCACGACGGCTTTCCACCAAGGCGTCAAGGTAGGCATTGGCTGCGGCGTAACCGCTCTGCCCACTGCTGCCCCACGTCGCGGCGATCGAGGAGAACACGACGAAAGCGGACAGGTTCTCGGTCAGCTCATGCAGGTTCTGCGCGCCCGTCACCTTCGCGGCCACAACCTCGGCGAATTCAGCCGGGTCGGTGTCCATCAACGGAGTCAATTGCGCGGCGCCTGCGGCATGCACGACAGCCTGGACCGGGGAGCCGTTGTCCGCCAACGACTGCAGCATCTCCGCCACAGCTTGCCTGTCGGTGACGTCACAAGCAGCGAAGGTGACCTCGCTGCCGTGACCACGCAGTTCGTCGGCGAGTTCGGCTGCGCCATCAGCGTCTGCACCCCGTCGGCCACACAGCACCAGGTGCTCGGTGCCGTTGCGAGCCAGCCAGCGGGCGACATGTGCGCCTAGCGCGCCCGTTCCTCCGGTGATCAGCGTCGTGCCCAACGGCCGCGGCTCGGTCACCGTGGCAGGCCGGGGATCGTGGACCAGCCTGCGAACCAGGATTCCCTCGGCACGGACGGTGATCTGGTCCTCGCCGCCGGACAGCACGGAGACTGCCTTGGCAGCCATCTCGCTGTCCACAGTGGATGGAAGGTCGACGATGCCGCCCCACAGCGACGGCAGCTCGAGCGCGGCGACCCGCGCGATACCCCACAGCTGCGCGGCGACGGGGTCCGGCGTCTCGTTCGGCGACACTGACACCGCGCCACGCGTGACCGCCCACAGCCGAGTCTCGATCCCCGAGTCGGCCAGCGCCTGGAGAAGCAGGATCGTGCCGACCGGGTCCAGCAGCGACACCACACCGTCCGGAGAGTGCGACGCGAGTTCTTCGGCCAGCACCACGCGATCGGCGTCCTCGACCGTGAGGACGTGTGCGCCGGGCAGGGCCGAGACGATCTCGTCCCCGTCACCGTCGGCGCGCACAACCAGCCAAGACCCAGTCGGAGCACTGGTCTGCCCGGTGTAAGGCTGCCAATCGACCTTGTAACGCCAGTCGTCGACCGCGGCGTCGGGACGGCGACGCGATGACGCGTCGATCCAGTACCGCTCGCGCTGGAACGCGTACGTCGGCAGGTCGAGCGTGCCTGCGCCGGGGAAAATCGCCTGCCAGTCAAGTGGCACACCGCGGACGTGCAGTCCGGCAAGAGCCGTGAACAGTGAGCTTTCCTCGGCGCGATCCTTGCGCAGCAACGGCAGGAACCCGGCGTCCGGCAGGGTGTCCTGGGCCATCGCGGACAGCACACCGTCCGGTCCAAGCTCGACCACGGTCCGGATCCCGCGCTCCTTCAGCACGGCGACGCCGTCGGCGAACCGCACGGCCTGCCGCACGTGCTGAACCCAGTATTCCGGCCCCAGGTCCGTCGCCATGCCCCCGGTCACGTTGGACACGACGGGGATCCGCGGCTCGTCGAACTCCAGCCCTCGCAGGACCTCGGCGAACTCGGCGAGCATCGGCTCCATCAACGGCGAATGGAAGGCGTGGCTCACGCGCAGCCGCCGGGTCTTCCTGCCCTGAGCCGAGAACTTCTCGGCCACCGCAAGCACCGCTGACTCAACGCCCGAGATCACCACCGAATTCGGGCCGTTGATCGCGGCGATCCCGAATTCGTCCGTGGTCTCGATTTCGTCCTCGGTCGCCTCAATGGCAATCATCGCCCCGCCAGAGGGCAAGGCCTGCATCAACCGGCCACGCGCGGAAACCAGCTTGCACGCGTCAGCCAGTGACAACACACCAGCCACGTGAGCCGCCGCGATCTCGCCGACGGAGTGGCCGAGCAGGACGTCCGGGCGGACGCCGAACGACTCGATCAGCCGGAACAACGCCACTTCGACGGCGAACAAGGCCACCTGTGTGTAGGCGGTCTGGTCGAGCAGCCCATCAGTGTCCTCGAACACCACCTCGCGCAGGGGCACGTCCACGTGCGCGCAGACCGCGTCGAAAGCCTCGGCGAACACCGGGAACCTGGCGTACAGCTCACGGCCCATGCCCGCACGCTGTGCACCCTGACCAGTGAAGAGAAACGCGAGCCCGCCGGTCACCGGCGTCCCGTTGACCACCTGCGCCGAGGGCTTCCCGGCTGCCAACGCGGCAAGTCCCGAAAGCAGTTCTTCGCGGTCCTTGCCGAGAACGACGCAACGCTCAGCCAACGCGGCCCGAGTCGTGGCCAGCGAGATCCCGGCACCAGCCAGATCCGTTGTCTCGTCGACGAAGTTGCGCAACTGTTCGGCTTGAGCTCGCAGCCCTTCGGTGGTCGTCGCGGACAGTGGCCACGCGATCAGGCCCGGCGTGCTCGGCGCGGGCGCAACCGGCTCGGTGGCCGGGGCCTGCTCGATGACCGCGTGGGCGTTGGTGCCACTGAGACCGAAGGAAGAAATCCCGGCGCGGCGCGGCTTGCCGTCCCGCGGCCACGGCAGCGCCTCACGCAGAACGGAGATGCTGCCCGATGACCAGTCGATGTGCGGGCTCGGCTGATCGAAGTGCAAAGACGACGGCAGTGTGTCGTTCTGCAGGGCGAGCACCATCTTGATCAAGCCCGCGACACCCGCGGCCGCCTGCGTGTGCCCGATGTTCGACTTCACCGAGCCGAGCCAGAGCGGCTGGTCCCGATCACGGCCGTAGGTGGCCAGCAGCGCCTGCGCCTCGATCGGGTCACCCAGCGCGGTCCCGGTACCGTGCGCCTCAACAGCGTCCACATCGGACGGCTCCAGGCCCGCGTTGGCCAGTGCCTGCCGGATGACTCGCTGCTGCGCGAGGCCATTCGGGGCAGTGAACCCGTTCGACGCGCCGTCCTGGTTGATCGCGCTACCGCGCACCACGGCAAGAATGTTCCGGCCGTTGCGCTGAGCGTCAGACAACCGCTCCACCAACAGCATGCCCACGCCCTCGCCCCAGCCAGTGCCGTCGGCACCAGCGGCGAAAGGCTTGCAGCGGCCGTCAGCGGCGAGCCCACCTTGGGCACTGAACTCGGCGAACGCGCTCGGGGTGGACATCACGGTGGCACCACCGACCAGCGCCAGCTCGCATTCGCCGTTCCGCAGCGCTTGGACAGCGAGATGCAGCGCCACCAGGGAGGACGAGCACGCCGTGTCCACCGTGACCGCCGGGCCCTCGAGCCCGAAGGTGTAGGCGACGCGGCCGGACATCACGCTCGCGGAGTTGCCGGTGCCGAGGTAGCCCTCGGTCTCCGGTCCGCCCTGGTCCACCAGAGCGACGTAGTCCTGGCCGTTGGTGCCGACGAACACGCCGACCTGCTTGCCACGAACCGAATCCGGAGCGATCCTTGACCGCTCGAAGGCCTCCCACGAGGTCTCCAGCAACAACCGCTGCTGCGGATCCATCGCCAACGCCTCACGCGGCGAGATGCCGAAGAACCGGGGCTCGAACCCGGCGACGTCGTCGAGAAACGCACCCTGTTGGGTGCTGAAATGCGCAGCGATGTCCCACCCTCGGTCGGCCGGGAATTCGCCGACCGCGTCGGAGCCGGAGACGAGCAGCTGCCAGAAGTCTTCGGGAGTACGCACTCCGCCAGGGAACCGGCATGCCATCGCGACGATCGCGATTGGCTCGTCGGTGCTGCCGTGTGCGATCACCACGGGCGCGTCCGCCTGCGCGCCAAGCAGTTCGTCGAGCAGGTGGGTGGCCAGCACGTCCGGGCTCGGGTAGTCGAACACCAGGCTGCTGGACAGTTTCAGGCCGGTCTCGGCGGCCAGCCGGTTGCGCAACTCGACCGCGGTCAGCGAGTCGAACCCGAGTTCGCGGAACGCGTGCGACCGTTCGACGGCCTCCGGGCCCGCATAGCCCAGCACCGCGGCGGCCTGCGCACGGACGACGTCGAGCAGGAGGTTCTGCTGCTCGTTACGGCCGAGCCCGGTGAGCCTGGCGGCCAGTCCGGTGACTTCCTGTGCCTGCGTTGGGGCGAGAACGCTCAACAGCGGGCTGCGGCGCGCGGACTGGAACGCGGGCGCGAACCTGGCCCAGTCCACGTCGGCCACCACGGTCACGGCGTCGCCGCCGGTGGCGATCCGGCTCAGTTCGGCCACGGCCCTGTCCGGGTCCATCGCCGGCAGGCCGAGTTCGGCCAAGCCACTCGCTGCGCCTTCGGCCATGCCACCGCCGGTCCACGGCCCCCACGAAATCGAGGCGGCGGGCAGACCGTCGGCGTGGCGCTGCTCGGCGAGGGCATCCAGGACAGCGTTCGCGGCGGCGTAGTTGCCTTGGCCCGCGCTGCCAACCGTCCCGGCGAAAGCGGAGAACAGCACGAACGCCGTGAGGTCGAGTTCGCGTGTCAGCTCGTGCAAATGCAGTGCCGCGTCGGCTTTTCCGGGCAGCACACCGGTGAACTGCTCGACGGACATCCGGTCGAGCACGCCGTCGTCGAGAACCCCTGCGGTGTGCACGACTGCGGTCAGCGGGTACTCGCCGGAAGCGGCGTGGTCGACCAGCGCGGCGACGGCTGCACGGTCGGCGACGTCACACGCGACGATCGACACCTCGACGCCGAGCTCACGCAGCTCTGCTTCCAGTTCAGGCGCGTGACCACGACGGCTGGCGAGGACAAGCCGCGCGGCACCGTTGGCTGCGGCCCAGCGGGCGACTCGGGAGCCCAGTGCACCGGTTCCCCCGGTGATCAGGACTGTGCCGGTGGGCTGCCACTGCTGACCGCCCGCGCCCGCACGCACAAGCCTTCGGGCGAAGACCCCGGCTGGGCGGATGGCGACCTGGTCCTCGGTGCCGGTGAGCACGGCGGCGAAGTACTCGAGGGCACGCTGGTCCAGCTGCGCGGGCAGGTCGACCAGGCCACCCCAGCGATCCGGGTACTCCAGCGCCGCGACACGGCCAAGGCCCCAGACCTCGGCCTGATCCGGTCGTTCCACCCGGTCGCCGTGGCCGGTGGAGACCGCTTGCCGGGTCACCGCCCATACCGGCGCGGTCAGCCCGGCCTGCAGCAGCCGCAGCGTGCCGACCGCGTCGAGCACTGCGACCACGCCGCGGAAGTCCTTGTCCGCCAGGTCATCGATCTCGTCGAGACTTCGCACCACTTGTGCCTGGTCGCCGAAGACCGTGAGCAGTTCGTCTTGGTCTTCGGGCAGAACCACGAGCCAGCGCCCGTCCAGGCTCGCTGGTCCGGGAACCACCGGCTGCCAGTCGATCCGGTAACGCCAGCCACCGGTGTCCGTGCTGCGCTTACGCCCCCACGTGGCGCCCTCGAACCAGTACTGCTCGTGCTGGAACGCGTACGTCGGCAATTCGACCGGGGCACCCTTGACCAAAGCCGTCCAGTCCACGGACACACCGCTGGTGTGCAGTGCCGCCAAGGCACCGATCGCCGCACGGACCTCCGGCCGGTCACCCCGCAGCATCGGAACGAACAGGCCCTCAGTCACGCAGGCCTGAGCCATGGCGGTCAGCACACCGTCCGGCCCCAGCTCGACGAACGCCGTCACGCCCTGCGTTGCCAGAGTCCGCATACCGTCCGCGAACCGAACCGCCTGCCGGACATGAGAAACCCAGTACTCCGGCGTGGTCAACTCCGTGGCCAGCTCACCGGTCACATTGGACACCACCGGGATCCGCGGCTCCTGGAACTCCAGCCCCCGCAGCACCTCAGCGAACTCAGCCAGCATCGGCTCCATCAGCGGCGAATGGAAAGCATGGCTGACGGTCAAACGCTTGGTCTTGCGGCCCTGCGCGGAGAACTTCTCGGCAGCCGCAAGCACAGCGGACTCGTCACCGGAGATCACCACCGAGTTCGGGCCGTTGATCGCGGCGATCCCGAACTCGTCGGTCGTCTCGATCTCGTCCTCGGTCGCCTCAATCGCGACCATCGCCCCACCCGACGGCAACGCCTGCATCAATCGGCCACGCGCGGCAACCAGTTTGCACGCGTTCTCCAACGAGAACACACCAGCGACATGCGCCGCAGAGATCTCACCGATCGAATGCCCCATCAGGAAGTCCGGGCGCACACCCCACGACTCCACCAACCGGAACAACGCCACTTCAACGGCGAACAACGCCGCCTGAGTGAACATCGTCTGGTCCAACAACTCCGGCTCATCAGCGATCACCGCGCTCAGCGACCGCCCGAGATGCGGGTCAAGCTCAGCACACACAGCGTCAAACGCCTCGGCGAACACGGGGAACTCGGCGTACAGCTCACGCCCCATGCCCAGACGCTGAGCACCCTGCCCGGTGAACAGCAACGCGGATCGGCCACGCTCAGCCACACCCGTGATCACGTCCGCGGTGGCTGTTCCGTCGGCGAGGGCGGTCAGCCCGGCGGTCAGATCCTCACGGGTCGCACCAAGGACAACGGCGCGGTGTTCCAGTGCGGCACGAGTGGTCGCCAGCGAAAAGGCGATATCGGACGGATCCTCTGTGCACTCCACAAGCCGTTGTGCCTGAGCGCGCAAGGCGGCCGACGTCTTGCCGGATAGCACCCACGGTGTCAGGGCTGGCGACATTCGCTCGACCGGTGCCTGCGTGGCGTCCGGCGCCTGCTCGATCACGGCATGCGCGTTCGTACCGCTGAAGCCGAACGAGGAGATACCGGCACGGCGTGGCGCCTCACCCGCAGGCCACTCGCGGGCCTCGGTCAGCAGTTCCACCGCACCGGACGACCAGTCCACATGCGACGAAGGCGTATCCACGTGCAACGTCTTCGGCAACACGCCGTTGCGCATCGCCATGACCATCTTGATCACGCCAGCGACACCTGCGGCCGCCTGGGTGTGTCCGATGTTCGACTTCACCGACCCGAGCCACAACGGCCGATCGCGATCACGGCCATAGGTCGCCAGAAGCGCCTGCGCCTCAATCGGGTCACCCAGCGAGGTTCCGGTCCCGTGCGCCTCAACAACATCCACATCAGACGCAGACAACCCAGCATTCGCCAACGCAGCACGAATCACCCGGCGCTGCGAAGGACCATTCGGGGCCGTCAAACCATTCGACGCACCATCCTGATTCACCGCAGAACCACGAACCACAGCCAACACACGATGCCCGTTGCGCTGAGCGTCCGACAAACGCTCAACCAGCAGCACACCAACGCCTTCACCCCAGCCGGTGCCGTCCGCGCTGTCCGCGAACGCCTTGCATCGGCCGTCTTCGGCGAGGCCGCGCTGCCTGCTGAAGTCGAGGAACGCGGCCGGAGTCGACATGATCGTCACACCGCTCGCGAGCGCCATGTCGCATTCGCCGTTGCGCAGCGCCTGAACCGCGAGGTGCAGCGCCACCAAGGACGACGAGCACGCCGTGTCCACGGTGACCGCTGGGCCCTCCAGCCCGAACGTGTACGACACCCGGCCGGAGAGCACGGCGGCCGCGTTTCCGGTGCCCAGGAAGCCTTCCAGCTCATCAGGGCCGTGTTCGAGCAGCGACACGTAATCCTGGTTGTTGGTCCCGGCGAAGACACCCGTCCGGCTGCCCTTCACCGACAGCGGATCGATCCCCGCCCGCTCGAACACCTCCCACGACGTCTCCAGCAACAACCGCTGCTGCGGATCCATCGCCAACGCCTCACGCGGCGAAATCCCGAACAGGCCAGGGTCGAACTGACCGGCCTCGTAGACGAACGCACCTTCACGGGCATAGCTCGTGCCCGCGTGGTCGGGATCCGGGTGGTAGAGCGTGTCCAGCGGCCAGCCACGGTCGGTGGGGAACCCGGCCACCGCGTCCCCGCCCTCGGCCAGCAACCGCCAGAGGTCCTCCGGCGAGCGCACGTCACCGGGGTACCGGCAGGCCATGCCCACGATCGCGATCGGCTCGCGGGCAGCTGCCTGCAGGCGCTGGTTCTGGTCACGCAGGCGGCTGTTCTCCTTGAGCGACGCCCTCAGCGCGTCGGCGACTTTTTCGGAAGGCGTTGCCATCATCATCCCCAGAAAGCTGTGGTCGTCAGGAATTGCCGTCGAGCGCGATCCGCACCAGGTTGTCCAGGTCCATCGAGTCGAGGTCCTCTTCGCCGGACTCCTCCTCGGCGTCCGCGGCCGGCATCCCGGCCAGCCGCAGCAGAGTGCCTTCGAGTCCGGCTTCCCGCAGCGCTGCGGGGCTGAGCTTGGCCAGCGCCTTGCGCAGCTGGGCGTCCTCGTCGGTCTCGTCGCTGTCACCGGTGATCTCGGCGGCCAGGTTGGCCACGAGGTCGTCCGGCGTCGGGTAGTCGAAGACGACGGTCGCGGGCAACCGGACACCTGAGACTGTGGCGAGCCGGTCGCGCAGTTCCACCGAGGTGACCGAATCCATGCCGAGGTCACGGAACTGCCGCGCCGGTTCCACCGCGTTGGCGCCCGGCAGCCCCAGCACGACCGCGGTCTCGGCACGGACCAAGTCCAGCAAGGTGCGCTGCAGGTCGGCTGGCGCCATTGCCGCCAGTTCCGCCTTACGGCCGGTCACCGCCTCGTCGACTGGTTCGGTCGCCGCCTCCGGCAGGCTGCTGAACAGCTGTGCCGGGCGTGCGGCGGTGAAGACCGGCAGGAATCGTGACCAGTCCACGTCGGCCACGGTCACCGTCGCGTCCGCGGCGCCGACTGACCTGGCCAATGCGGTGATCGCCCGCTCGGGTGCCAGCCCGGACAGTCCCATCCTGGCCAGTTGCGCGCCGCCGTCGCCCGCGGCCATGCCGCCGCCTGCCCACGGTCCCCACGCCAGCGCTGTGCCGGGAAGGCCGTCTGCCCGGCGTTGCTCGATCAACGCGTCCAGTGCCGCGTTCGCTGCCGCGTAACCGCTTTGCCCTGCGCTGCCCCAGATTCCGGCGATCGAGGAGAAGACCACGAACGCGTCCAGCTCACGGGTCAGTTCATGCAGGTGCACCGCGCCGGCGACCTTGCCGGCGACGACCGCCGCGAACTCGTCCGGCGTCGTGTCGGTCAGTGGCGCCGACTGGGACACCCCGGCCGCGTGCACCACGGCCGTCAGGTCCGGTCCGCATTCGTTGACCAGCGCGGCTACCGCGTCCCGGTCGGCCATGTCACACGCGGCGAGCGTGACCGCGACGCCGAGCTCACGCAGTTCGTCGGCGAGTTCCGTGGCACCGGGCGCCGCGGCACCTCGACGGCTGGTGAGCACCAGGTGTTTCGCGCCCTCGCGGGCCGCCCACCGGGCCACTTCCCCACCGAGCGCGCCAGTCCCGCCCGTGATCAGCACTGTGCCGCTCGGCGACCACTTGGCCGCCGTCCGCCTCGCCGCTCGGATCAGCCGCCGGGCGAAGACGCCCGTGGACCGCACAGCGAGCTGGTCTTCCGGACCATCCGCGGCGAGCACGTCCAGAACCCGTGCCGCCGCCTGCTCGTCGAGGTCACCAGGCAGGTCGAGCAAGCCACCCCATCGCTCCGGGTGCTCGAGCCCGACCACCCGGCCCAGTCCCCAGACCTGCGCCTGCACCGGGTCGGTGAGCCGATCGCCGTGGCCCACCGAGACCGCGCCCTGGGTCAGCAACCACAGCGGCGCGTTGATCCCGCTGTCGCCAAGCGCTTGCACGGCCAGGAGGCTGTCGGTCGCGCCACGTTCACCTGCCGCGACGACCATCGCCACGCCCGTGTAGTCGGCGGTGACGTCGGCAAACATCGTCCGGTCCGGCTTTTCGGGAAGTACGACGGTGTCCGCGTGGTCGCCGAACGCCTTGGCCAGCGGATGGCCGTCCTCGGGAAGCACCAAGAGCCAACGGCCCCGCAGTGCAGCCGAGTTGTCCGACAAGGACTGCCAGGTGACCTGATAGCGCAGCTCATCCACAATGGACTCATCACGCTGCCGGCGCCGCCACGCGGCCATCGCCGGAAGCACTTCGCTGAGTGGCTGGTCGACGTCGACGGCCAGGGTGTCGGCCAGGGATGCCAGGTCCTGTTCCTCGACCGCCGCCCAGAACATCGAGTCCACTTCGGACTCCCGCGGCTTCGGGGCAGGCGCGTCGAGCCAGTACCGCTGGCGCTGGAAAGCGTACGTGGGCAGGTCCACGCGGTTGGCCGGACCGAAGACGGCCGTCCAGTCCAGCTCCGCACCTCGCACCCACAGCTTGCCGAGCGCGGTCAGCAGAGTCTGGATTTCAGGGCGCTCGCCACGCAGTGCCGAGCTGAAGGCGAAGTCCGTCTCCTCAGGCAGGCAGTCGCGGGCCATCGTCGACAGGACACCGTCCGGACCCAGCTCGAGGAACTCGGTGACGCCAGCTGCGGCCAGAGTCTGGATGCCGTCGGCGAACCGAACTGCCTGACGCACATGGGAAACCCAATACTCCGGCGTGGTCACGTCCGAGTCGAGTGCTCCGGTCACGTTGGAAACAACCGGAATCGTCGGTTCGCTGAAGCTGATTTCGCGCAACACCTCGGCGAAATCGGCCAGCATCGGCTCCATCAACGGCGAGTGGAACGCGTGGCTCACCGTCAGACGCTTGGTCCTACGGCCCTGCGCTGAGAACTTCTCGGCCACAGCGAGGACGGCGTCCTCAACGCCCGAGATCACCACGGACTTCGGGCCGTTGATCGCGGCGATCCCGAACTCGTCGGTGGTGTCGATCTCGTCCTCGGTCGCTTCGATCGCGACCATCGCTCCGCCAGACGGTAGGGCCTGCATGAGCCGACCGCGCGCGGCAACCAGTTTGCAGGCGTCCTCAAGCGAGAACACGCCAGCGACATGCGCCGCGGAGATCTCACCGATCGAGTGGCCCATCAGGAAGTCCGGACGCACACCCCAGGACTCGACCAAGCGGAACAACGCAACCTCGACCGCGAACAACGCCGCCTGCGCGAATTCCGTCTGGTTCAGCAGATCCGGCTCACCTGCGATGACCTCCCGCACCTGTGGATGCAGCAGGGCGCAAGCAGCGTCGAAGGCTTCGGCGAAGACCGGGAACTCGGCGTACAGCTCACGGCCCATCCCGATCCGCTGAGCACCCTGCCCGGTGAACAAGAACGCCAGTTTGCCCTTGGCGACAGTGCCTTCCACCACTCCGGGCGAGGACGTTCCGTCCGCCAGCGCGGTGAGTTCGGCGATGGCGCTGGTCGCGTCCGCGGCCAGAACCACTGCGCGGTGTTCGAGTGCGGCGCGGGATGTGGCCAGCGACCAGCCGACGTCAACGCTGCCGAGCTCGGGGTCGTCGAGCACCCTGGCCCGCAGTTTGACGGCCTGGCTGCGGACCGCGTCCACCGACTTGCCGGAAAGCACCCATGGCACCAAGGTCCGGTCGGTCACCGTGACAGTGGCAGGGGCGTCGGGGGCTTCTTCGATCACTGTGTGGGCGTTGGTGCCGCTGATGCCGAACGAGGACACCGCGGCACGGCGTGGCCGGTCGTTCTTCGGCCACTGCTGGGCGTCGGTGAGCAGTTCCACCGCACCGGAGGACCAGTCGACGTGCGGCGACGGCTCGTCCACGTGCAGCGTCTTCGGCAGCACGCCGTGGCGCATCGCCATGACCATCTTGATGATGCCCGCGACACCGGCCGCGGCCTGGGTGTGGCCAAGGTTGGACTTCACCGAGCCGAGCCAGAGCGGCCGATCCCGGTCCTGGCCGTAGGTGGCCAGCAGCGCGTGCGCCTCGATCGGGTCGCCGAGCGCGGTTCCCGTGCCGTGTGCCTCCACCGCGTCCACATCAGACGGTGAGAGCCCGGCACCGGCGAGTGCCTGCCGGATCACGCGCTGCTGCGACGGTCCGTTCGGTGCCGTGAGGCCGTTCGACGCACCGTCCTGGTTGATCGCGCTGCCTCGCACGAGCGCCAGGACCTGGTGACCGTTCCTGCGAGCGTCTGACAGCCGTTCGACAACCAGCAATCCCGCGCCCTCACCCCAACTGGTCCCGTCGGCGCCCGCCGCGAAGGGCTTGCACCGGCCGTCCTTGGCCAGCCCGCGTTGCCTGCTGAAGTCCACAAAGGCCGCCGGTGTGGACATGACGGTGACCCCACCGGCCAACGCGAGGTCGCACTCTCCGTTGCGCAACGCCTGGATCGCCAGGTGCAATGCGACAAGAGAGGACGAGCACGCGGTGTCCACAGTGACGGCCGGTCCTTCCAGCCCGAGGCTGTAGGCGATCCGGCCGGACACAATGGAAGCGGCGTTGCCCGTGAGCGCGTGTGCCTCGGTCTCCGCCGGGGCGTTCTGCAGAACGCTGGCGTAGTCCTGTCCCATCGTTCCCGCGAACACGCCGGTCGCGCTGCCGCGCAAGCTCGTCACGTCCAGTCCGGCGCGTTCGAACGCCTCCCACGCGGTCTCCAGCAACAGCCGCTGCTGCGGGTCCATCGCCAGGGCTTCCCGTGGCGAGACGCCGAAGAAGCCGGCGTCGAACTCGGTGGCGTCCCGGATGAACCCGCCGTCGACGGTGTAGGTCGTGCCCTGGTGTGCCGGGTCGGGGTGGTACAGCGTGGCGATGTCCCAGCCGCGGTCGGCTGGGAACTGTGTGATCGCGTCCCGGCCGTTGACCAGCAGGTCCCAGAACTCCTCCGGCGTGCTCACCCCGCCGGGGAACCGGCAGGCCATGCCGACGATCGCGATCGGGTCGTCCGCGACCACCGCGACCTTGTGGGCCGTAGGTGCCGGTTGTTCCTGCTTGCCAAGCAGTTCGGTACGCAGGTACGCACCGAGCGCCGCCGGGTTGGGGTAGTCGAAGATCAACGTGGCCGGCAGTTTCGTGCCGACGGCGGCGGCGAGCCGGTTGCGCAACTCGACCGAAGTCAGCGAGTCGAACCCGAGGTCCTTGAACGCCTGCGCCGGCTCGATGCGGTCGGGCGAGTCGTAACCGAGGACGATGGCCGCGTTGCTCCGCACCAGATCGGTGAGCTGCTTGTCCTGCTCCGCCTGGGCCAGCCCGGCCAGCTGCCGGACGAGCGAACCGTCGTTGCCCGCCTTTCCTGAGGCAGCACGGCGAATGGTCCGCTGTGCCAACGCCCTCAGGAGCGGTGGCACGGTCTCGTCCCGCAGCGAAGCCGGGTCCAGCGGGGCTGGCACCAGCACGGCATCGGCTCGGGCCCGCGTCACGTCGAACAACGCCAGGCCTTGCTCCGGGCTCAAGGCGCTGCTGCCGGAACGGGACGTCCTGGCCTTGTCCGCGGCTGCGAGCCCGGCGCCCATTCCGCCGTCCTGCTGGTCCCACAAGCCCCACGCGAGCGACAAGCCCGGCAGACCCAGGGCGCGCCGGTGTGCGGCCAGCCCGTCCAGGAACGTGTTCGCCGCGGAGTAGTTGGCCTGTCCCGCGTTGCCGAAGATCCCGGCGGCCGAGGAGAACACCACGAACTCCGCCAGGTCGAGATCACGAGTCAGCTCATGGAGGTTCCAGGCTGCCAACGCCTTCGGGCTCATCACTTTCTCGACCCGCTGCGGTGTCAACGACTCCACCACTCCGTCGTCCAGCACGCCAGCGGTGTGCACGACTGCGGTCAAGGAGTCGATGCCGTTGATGACCTCCGCCAACGCATCACGATCGGCCGCGTCACACGCCACCACGGACACATCGGCACCGGACAGGTCCTCGATCAGTTCGGGCGCTGCCACACCTCGACGGCTCAACAGCACCAGGCGACGAACCCCTTGCTCCACCAGGCGGCGTGCAACCAACCCGCCCAAGCTGCCGGTCCCGCCGGTGATCAACACCGTGCCGTCGGGGTCCAACGCCTGGGGCAGGCTGAGCACGACCTTGCCCACGTGCTTGGCCTGAGACATGAACCGGAACGCGTCCACCGCCTGCCGGACATCCCACACCCGCACCGGCAACGGCCGAATCGCGCCGACGGAGATCAGTTCGGCCAGTTCGGTCCACATCTCGCCGACGCGGTCCGGGCCAGCCTCGATCAGGTCGAAAGACCGGTACCGGACGCCCGGGAACTCCTGGGCCACCTGGTCCGGTTCGCGCACATCGGTCTTGCCCATCTCGATGAAACGCCCGCCGCGCGGCAGCAACCGCAGTGAAGCGTCGACGAACTCACCGGACAGCGCG
Organism: Kibdelosporangium aridum; assembly: GCF_900176515.1. GTDB lineage: Bacteria > Actinomycetota > Actinomycetes > Mycobacteriales > Pseudonocardiaceae > Kibdelosporangium > Kibdelosporangium aridum. The sequence goes on along the minus strand of NZ_FWXV01000001.1, from coordinate 226,110 downwards.
TCGAGCACGACATCGACACCCTGACCGTCGGTCGCCGCAAGGAACTTCTGCTCGAACTCCAGGTCCCGCGACGACGCGAGATTCTCCTCGGCCAACCCGACCGCGCCCCACTTGCCCGGGCTCGCGGTACCGAACACCCGCATGCCCCAATGCTGGGCGAGTTGGACCGCAGCCATACCCACACCACCAGCAGCGGCGTGCACAAGGACCGACTCGCCGGACTTCACATCTGCCAGGTCCCGCAAGGCATAGAACGCCGTCAGGAAGACCAGTGGGATTGTGGCCGCGTCCGTGAACGACCAGTCGTCCGGCATCCGGGTGACCATTCGGGCGTCAGCCATCGCCACCGGTCCGAAGGACGCGGAGATCAGGCCCATCACCCGGTCACCCGGCACCAGGCCAGCAACCTCCGGACCAACCTCCAGCACCACACCAGCGCCTTCCATGCCCATCAACCCGGCGTCACCCGGGTACATCCCCAAGGCATTAAGCACGTCACGGAAGTTCACACCCGCCGCACGAACCGCAACCCGGACATCCAACGGTCCCAACGGCTGCTGGGCATCCGGCCACTCGATCAGCGACAGGTTCGACAGCGTCCCCTTGCCCACGCTGTCCAAACGCCACGCACCAGCCGGAGCAACCAACTGGGTGGACGCCCGGCCCAACCGGGCCACGAACACGTCCCCGCCACGGACTGCGGCCTGCGGTTCACCAGAACCAGCCACGCGGGCCAGCACGTCCATCGAGCGCGGATCGTCATCCACATCGACGATCACGACCCGGTCCGGGTGCTCAGCCTGAACCGAACGCACCAAGCCCCACACACCGGCTGCGGGCACATCCCGGACGAGTTCGCCGGGCTCGATCGCCACCGCACCGCGCGTCACCACAACCAACCGCGCGTCATCGTCCGAGTCGGAAAGCCACTCCTGCACCCTGTTCAGGACCGACGACACAACATCGACCGGACCAGAACCACTGACCTCCGCAACGACAACTCGCGCGTCCACAGTGGAGTCTGCGGAGAGCGGGACCCAGTTCAGGGTCCACAACGAGTCCGGCGAGACGTTGGTCTGCTGCAGCGACTCCGCGCTCACCGCCCGGAGCACCAGCGAGTCGACCACGGCCACAGGTTCGCCCTCGCTGTCGGCGACGAACACCGAAACCGTGTCGGTCCCTGCCGGGGTGAGCTTGACCCTCAGCGCGGTCGCAGCGGCGGCGAACACCGTGACCCCGGACCACGCGAACGGCAACGAGCCCGCCCCAGCACCGGAGACGAAGTCGCCGAACCCGATTCCGTGCAGTGCCGCGTCGAGCAGTGCCGGGTGCAAGCCGCACCGCGCCGCCTCGGCGTGTTCCTCCTCCGCGAGTTCGACCTCGGTGTAGACGTCGTCACCGAGTCGCCATGCGGCACGCAGCCCTTGGAAAGCAGGCCCGTACCGGAAGCCTTCGCCGAAGCTGTCGTAGAAACCGTTGACGTCGATCGCCTCGGCGCCCGGAGGCGGCCAGGCGGTCAGGTCGTTCGCGGCGGACGGTGAACCGGCGACTAGCGAACCGGTGGCGTGCTGTGTCCACTCCTCCGGCAAGCCGTTGCGTTCCCGCCGCGAGTAGACCGTGATGTCACGTCCGCCGCTCTCGTCGGCCGCACTCAGCACCAACTGGAGCTGCACGCCACCGCTTTGCGGGAGCACGAGCGGCGCGGCGAGGGTGAGTTCAGCAAGCCTGTCGCAGCCTGCCTTGCGTCCGGCCTGCAACGCCAGCTCCACGAAGGCCGTGCCAGGCAGCAGCGCCTGATCGTGCACCACGTGGTCGGCCAGCCAGCCGTGCGTGGCAAGGGCAAGGCGTCCGGTGAGCACCAGTTCGCCGTCGGCGACCTCGACCGCGGCACCCAGCAACGGGTGGTCGGCCGCGTCAAGCCCGGCGGCCGTCAGGTCTCCCTGACCGGTGGTGACACCCCTTGGCCAGAAGCGTTCGTGTTGGAAGGCGTAGGTCGGCAAGTCGACCCGCTTGCCCTTGACCAGCGCCGTCCAGTCGACGGAAACACCACGGGTGTGCAACGCGGCCAACGCACCAATCGCAGCACGAACCTCAGGCCGATCACCGCGCAACACAGGCACGAACAGGCCCTCGGACACGCATCCCTGAGCCATCCCCGCCAACACACCATCCGGCCCCAGCTCGACGAACGCCGAAACACCCTGCGCCGACAGCGTCTTCACACCATCCGCGAACCGCACAGCCTGGCGAACATGCGAAACCCAATACTCCGGCGAAGCCAACTCAGTAGCCAGCCCACCAGTCACGTTCGACACGACCGGAATCTGCGGCTCACTGAACTCCAGTCCTCGTAGCACCTCAGCAAACTCGGCAAGCATCGGCTCCATCAACGGCGAATGGAACGCATGACTGACCTGCAAACGCTTCGTCTTCCGACCCCGCGCCGCAAACTGCTCAGCCACCCCAAGAACAACAGACTCAACACCCGAAATCACCACCGAATTCGGGCCATTGATCGCGGCAATCCCGAACTCATCCGTCGACTCGATCTCATCCTCGGTCGCCTCAATGGCAACCATCGCCCCACCCGCAGGCAAGGCCTGCATCAGACGGCCACGAGCCGACACAAGCTTGCACGCGTCCTCAAGGGACAAGACTCCAGCGACGTGAGCCGCAGAGATCTCACCGATCGAGTGGCCCATCAGGAAATCAGGCCGAACACCCCACGACTCCACCAACCGGAACAACGCCACCTCAACGGCAAACAACCCAGCCTGAGCGAACTCCGTCTGATTCAACAGCTCCCGCTCGCCGTCAACAACCTCACGCAACCGCGGATGCAACAACTCACACACAGCATCAAAAGCCTCAGCAAACACCGGGAACTCGGCATACAACTCACGCCCCATCCCCACCCGCTGCGCACCCTGACCCGTGAACAAGAACGCCGTCTTGCCCGGACTCACCACACCGGTGACCACATCCGGAGACGCAGTCCCCTCAGCCAACGCAGTCAACCCAGCGGCAAGATCACCGAGAACGACCGCGCGGTGGTCCAGCGCCGCCCGACTCGTCGCCAGGGAGTACGCCACATCTGCCGCGTCCCCGACGACATCACGAAGTGCCGCGGCCTGCCCTCGCAAGGCCGCGGCCGACTTCGCCGACAACACCCACGGCACAACCGAAGGCACCGTCGAGACGGCCTCAAGATCCTGCTCGGGAGCCTGCTCGATGATCGTGTGCGCGTTCGTCCCGCTGATCCCGAACGACGAAACGGCAGCACGCCAAGGACGCTCGACCTCAGGCCACGGCTGCGCCTCAGTCAGCAACTCCACCGCACCGGACGACCAGTCCACATGCGACGAGGGAGCATCCACGTGCAAGGTCTTCGGCAACAGGCCGTGCCGCATCGCCATGACCATCTTGATGACACCAGCGACACCCGCCGCTGCCTGCGTGTGACCGATGTTCGACTTCACCGAACCCAGCCACAACGGCCGATCCCGATCCTGCCCATAAGTCGCCAGCAGCGCCTGCGCCTCAATCGGATCGCCCAGCGAAGTCCCCGTGCCGTGCGCCTCAACAGCGTCCACATCAGACGCAGTCAGGCCAGCACTCGCCAACGCAGCGCGAATAACGCGTTGCTGCGAAGGACCGTTCGGTGCCGTCAAACCATTCGACGCACCATCCTGATTGACAGCACTGCCGCGAACCACAGCCAGGACTCGATGGCCCTTGCGCTGAGCGTCCGACAACCGCTCCACCAGGAGCATGCCAGCACCTTCGCCCCAGCCGGTGCCGTCCGCGGCCTCAGCGAAAGGCTTGCACCGGCCGTCAGCGGCGAGGCCGCGCTGACGGCTGAACTCGACGAACGTGGCAGGAGTGGCCATCACTGTGACACCACCGGCCAGCGCGAGGTCGCACTCGCCTTGCCGCAGCGCCTGCACGGCCAGGTGCAAGGCCACCAATGACGATGAACACGCCGTGTCCACCGTGACCGCCGGGCCTTCCAGCCCGAACACGTAAGAGATCCGGCCAGACACGACGGCCCCTGCCGTGCCGGTCAGGATGTGCATCTCGGTTTCCGCAGGCGCGTTCTTCAGGAGGTTGGCGTAGTCGGTACCGCCTGCACCTGCGAACACCCCAGTGGAGGAACCCCGCAGCGACAAGGGGTCGATGCCCGCGCTTTCCAGGGCCTCCCATGAGGTTTCCAGCAGAAGCCGCTGCTGCGGGTCGATGGCCAACGCCTCACGCGGAGAGATTCCGAAGAACCCTGCGTCGAAGTCCGCGGCCCCGGCGACGAACCCGCCTTCGACCGTGTACATGGTGCCGGGCTTCTCCGGGTCGGCGTCGTAGAGACGCTCGACATCCCAGCCGCGGTCGGACGGCATCGGCCCGATCCCGTCCTGCCCGGCGACGAGCATTTCCCAGAGCTGCTCCGGATTGGTGACTCCGCCGGGCAGACGGCAGGCCATGCCGACGATTGCGATCGGCTCGTCGGTGTGCCCGGTGGGTTCGGGGGTGGGGGGTGCCCCTTTCCCTATCGGGTGACCGACGAGCCGATCGCGGAGGAACCGGCCGAGAACGGCCGGCGTTGGATAGTCGAAAACCAGGGTGGCAGGCAGTTTCACGCCAGTGGCGGCACTGATCCGGTTACGCAGTTCGATCGCGGTGAGCGAATCGAAACCGAGCTCCTTGAACGCGCGGTCCGCGTGCACCCGGTCTGCCGAGTCGTACGCCAGCACTGTAGCAGCTTCGGCCCGGACAAGATCAACCAGCGCCCGCTCGCGATCCACTTCGGACAGTCCGGCCATCCGCCGGGCGAACTCGTTGCCCTGCACGGCTGCCGCTGCCGTACGACGCGTGCCCGTGCGCACCAGCCCACGCAGCAACGCGGGCAGGGTGCCCGCTTGCGCCTCGGCCCGCAGCGCGGCTGGCTGAAGCGGAGCGGGCACCAATGTCGCATATGGACCGTTTCGGCCGTGGTCGAAAAGCGCCAGGCCTTGCTCGGTGGACAGGGCACCGCTGCCGCTGCGGGCCATCCGTGCCAGGTCCGTCTCGCTGAGCCCGGCGGTCATACCGCTGGCCTGCGCCCACAGTCCCCAAGCCAGGGCCACAGCGGGCAAGCCCTCGCCGCGGCGCTCTTCGGCCAAACCGTCGAGGAAAGCGTTTGCCGCGGCGTAGTTTCCCTGCCCTGGACTGCCGAAGACACCCGCACCAGAAGAGAACATCACGAACTGCGCGAGATCAAGATGCCGTGTCAGTTCGTGCAAAGCCTGAGCCGCGTCTGCCTTCGGGCGCAGGACACGGGTGAGACGGTCGTGGTCCAGCGCGGGAACAACACCGTCGTCGAGAACCCCGGCCGCGTGCACGACCGCGGTCAGCGCGGGGATCGTGCCCAGAAGTACCCGCAACTGCTCGCGGTCGGCGATATCGCAGGCCTCCACACGGACCCGCGCGCCAAGACCGGTCAGCTCCGCCTCAAGCTCGGGAGCCTGACCGCTCCGGCTTGCCAGCACAAGATCCTGTACACCGTGCTCGGTGACCAAATGCCGGGCGACCAGCCCGCCAAGCGTCCCTGTACCGCCGGTGATCAGGACCGTTCCCGCAGAGTCCAAGGACCGGGGAACTGTGAGTACGACCTTGCCGATGTGCTTGGCCTGCGAGACGAAACGGAAAGCCTCCGCACCACGGCGGACGTCCCATACCCGGATCGGCAGGAAGCTCAGCGCACCTTCAGCGAACAGAGCCAGCACGTCCCGCAGCATCTCGCCGATCCGCTGCGGGCCAGCGTCACCGAGGTCGAAAGCGTGGTACGCCACGCCTTCGTGCGCGGCCGCGACCTCTGCGGGTTCGCGGACGTCGGTCTTGCCCATCTCCAGGAACCGGCGCGGCCGCAGGCGCAGGGACGCGTCGACGAACTCGTTTGCCAAGGCGTTCAGAACGACGTCGACACCGCGTCCACCGGTGACGTCGAGGAACTTCTCGGCGAAGGCGAGGTCGCGAGACGAGGCGAGGTGGTCGTCGGCGATCCCGAGCGCCCGCAGGGTGTCCTGTTTGGACTTACTCGCGGTGCCGAAGACGTCGATTCCCCAGTGCCGGGCGAGTTGCACCGCGGCCATTCCGACACCGCCAGCGGCGGCGTGGACCAGCAGCGACTCCCCTGCCTGTACGTCAGCGAGGTCACGCAAGGCGTAGTAGGCGGTCAGGAACACCACCGGGACCGAGGCTGCCTCGGTGAACGTCCAGCCTTCCGGGATGTGCGCGACCGTGCGGGCATCGGTGACCGCGATGGGACCGAACCCGCCCGGCAGCAGGCCGAGCACTCGGTCGCCGACGGCGAAACCTGTGACGTCCGGCCCGACCTCGGTGATCACTCCGGCGCCTTCGACACCGATCAGCCCGGCGTCGCCCGGGTACATACCCAGTGCGTTGAGCACGTCACGGAAGTTCAGGCCAGCGGCCCGCACCGAGACACGAACCTCACCTGGCGCAAGGGGTTCGATGACCTCGGGGCATGGCAGCAGGGCGAGGTTCGCCAGCGTCGACTTGTCCGCGCTCTCCAGCCGCCATGGGCCGTCTGGCGGAGTCAGCGTCGCAGTCGAATCGTGCCGTACCAGGCGTGGGGCGAACAGTTCCCCGTCGCGTACGGCGATTTCGGGTTCGCCCGTGGCGAGCGCGGCCTCCAGCGACTCAGTGCCATCGGTGCCATCCAGGACGTCGATCTGTGCGATCCGGCCGGGGTTTTCCTCCCGGACGGATCGCAGCAGACCCCACACTCCCGCGGCCACAGGGTCGGGTGCCGGGTCGTCGCCGACCGCCACCGCACCGCGGGTGAGCAGCACGAACTTCGTGTCCGACAAGGCATCGTCGGCCAACCATGCCTGGACACGCCGCAACATCCGGTCGAGCGCGGTGGTCAAATCGACCCCGCTCTCGTGCGGGACCACCATGTACTCCGTCGCGGCGTTCCCGCTTGGCGCCGGGATGGACTGCCAGTCCACACGGAACAGGACATCGCGGTATGGGTCGGTCTGCTGCTGGCTCGGCGCGCGCAGTGTCAGTGAACCGATCTCCACAACAGGTTCGCCCGCACCGTCGGCGACCAGGACCGACACCGCGTCCGTGCCCGCCGAGCCGAGCCGGACCCTCGCGGATGTGGCATTGACGGCGAACACGGTGACATCTGTCCACGCGAACGGCAGCTTGCCCGCGGACCCACCTTCGACCAAGTCGCCGAACGCAAGCGCTTGCAACGCGGCGTCCAGCAGGGCCGGGTGGACTGCGAACCGGGCGGCGTCGGCGTGTGCGTCGGAAGGCAGCTCGATCTCGGCGAAGACCTCGTCGGCACGGCGCCACACCGCCCGGATGCCTTGGAAGACCGGGCCGTAGGCGAACCCCTGCCGCTCGGCGTCGGCGTAGAAGTCGCCGATCTCGACCGATTCGGCTCCGGCCGGTGGCCATTCGGTGAGTGAACCGGTGGCCGGGTGGTCCACTGTGCTCAGTGCGCCCGTAGCGTGCCGGATCCATGCCCCGTCGACGTCATCTTCGGGACGGGAGTACACCCCCAGTTCCCGGCGGCCGCGCTCGTCGCGTGCCCCGATGGCCACCTGCAGGCGTACACCGCCGTTCTCCGGCAGGACCAGCGGAGCCTCGATGATCAGTTCGTCCAGCCGCGGGCAGCCTGCCCTGTCACCAGCCTGCACGGCCAGCTCCACGAACGCGGTGCCAGGCAACAGAACCTGGCCGTTCACCGCGTGCTCAGCCAGCCACGGGTGCGTGCTCAGCGACAACCTGCCCGTGAGCACAGTTTCGTCGTCGGTGGCCAGCTCGATGGCGGCGCCGAGCAGCGGGTGCCCAGTGGCGGCCAGGCCAAGCCCAGTCGCAGCGGACCTGCCGCCGGTCTTGGGTGGGTCGAACCAGAACCGCGCGCGCTGGAAGGCATAGGTGGGCAGCTCGACGCAAGTCTCGTTGACCAGAGCGGTCCAGTTCACCGCGACACCGCGGGTGTACAGCGCACCCATCGCGCCGATCGCAGTCCGTACCTCGGGACGGTCACTCCGAAGCACCGACGTGAAGACGGCATCGGCCTCAGGCAGGCATCCCTGTGCCAACGCGGTCAGCACACCATCCGGCCCCAGCTCAAGGAAAGCCGTCACACCCTGCTCGGCCAGGGTCTGCACGCCGTCGACGAACCGCACTGCCTGGCGCACATGGGAGACCCAGTACTCCGGCGAGGTCAGCTCGGTGGCCAGTGCGCCGGTCACGTTCGACACGACCGGGATCCGTGGCTCGTTGAACGTCAAGCCTCGAAGGACCTCGGCGAACTCGGTGAGCATAGGTTCCATCAACGGCGAATGGAACGCGTGGCTCACCGCCAACCGCTTCGTCTTACGCCCCTGCGCCGAGAACTTCTCGGCCACCGCGAGCACAGCTGACTCAACACCCGAAATCACCACAGATTTCGGGCCGTTGATCGCGGCGATCCCGAACTCGCCAGTGGTCTCGATCTCATCCTCGGTCGCTTCGATGGCGACCATCGCTCCGCCGGAAGGCAGAGCCTGCATCAAACGACCACGAGCCGACACCAGCGTGCACGCGTCCTCAAGCGACAACACACCAGCAACATGCGCCGCGGAGATCTCACCAATCGAGTGGCCCATCAGGAAGTCCGGGCGCACACCCCACGACTCCACCAACCGGAACAACGCAACCTCGACCGCGAACAACGCCGCCTGCGCGAACTCCGTCTGGTTGAGCGCCTCCGGCTCACCAGCCACCACATCCCGCACCCGCGCGTCCAGCAACGCGCAGGCAGCGTCGAAAGCCTCAGCGAACACCGGGAACTCGGCGTACAGCTCACGGCCCATCCCGACCCGCTGCGCACCCTGACCAGTGAACAGGAACGCGGTCTTACCGCGAACAACAGAACCGGTGATCACATCGGCGGTGGAACGTCCCTCCGCCAATGCGTCCAACGCCTCGAGGAGGCTGTCCCTGCTGTCGCCCAACACAACAGCGCGTTGTTCCAACGCGGCGCGCGTCGACACCAGCGAAGCAGCGATACCGGCCAAGTCCTCAGAAGTGGCAACCGAACGCAGGTTCGCCGCTTGCCCGCGCAACGCTTCGGGTGTCTTCCCGGACAGCACCCACGGCACAGTCGACGGCACACGGCGTTCGACAACACGGGCTTCCTGGTCCGGAGCCTGCTCGATGACAGCGTGGGCGTTCGTCCCGCTCATCCCGAACGACGAAATGCCTGCCCGGCGCGGGTTCCCAGTCTCCGGCCAATCCCGCGCGTCGGTGAGCACCTCGACCGAACCGGCCGACCAGTCCACATGCGACGATGGTTCGCTGACGTGCAATGTCCGCGGCAGCACACCGTGCCGGATGGCCATGACCATCTTGATCAGCCCGGCCGCACCGGCGGCCGCCTGCGTGTGCCCGATGTTCGACTTCACCGAACCCAGAAACAGCGGCCGGTCCCGATCCTGGCCGTAAGCCGAGATCAGCGCCTGCGCCTCGATCGGGTCACCCAGCGACGTACCGGTGCCGTGCGCCTCGACAGCATCCACATCGGACGGCTGGAGCCGGGCATTCGCCAGTGCCGCACGGATCACCCGCTGCTGGGAGGGACCGTTCGGCGCGGTGAGCCCACTGCTCGCGCCGTCGGAATTCACTGCGGTACCACGGACTACGGCGAGCACTGTGTGTCCGTTGCGCTGGGCGTCGGACAGCCGCTCCACCAGGAGCATGCCGACACCCTCGCTCATGATGGTGCCGTCCGCGCCCTCGCCGAACGCCTTGACCCTGGCGTCACGCGCCAGGCCGCGCTGGCGGCTGAAGTCCTGGAACGTGGCCGGGCTGGGCATGACCGTGACACCGCCCGCCAACGCCATGTCGCATTCACCGGACCGCAGCGCCTGCACGGCGAGGTGAAGCGTGACCAGGGAGGAGGAGCACGCGGTGTCCACAGTGAGCGTGGGGCCTTCCAGCCCGAACGTGTACGCGATCCGGCCGCTGGCCATGCTGCCGACGTTGCCGTTGCCGACAAAGCCTTCCAGGTCCGGCGGCATCTCCGCGTCGGTGAAGCGATTCAGGTAGTCGAAGTAGGCGACGCCGGAGAACACGCCCGTGCGGCTGCCGCGCAGCGTGTCCGGCACGATCCCGGCCCGTTCGAGCGCTTCCCACGAGACTTCGAGCAACAGCCGCTGCTGCGGGTCCATCGCGAGCGCCTCACGCGGCGAGATCCCGAAGAACTCCGCGTCGAAATCCGCCGCGTCGTACAGGAAACCGCCTTCACGGACGTAGCTGGTGCCGGGCTGGTCCGGATCCTCGTCGTACAACTCAGCCAAGTCCCAGCCGCGATCGGCCGGGAACGGGCTGATCGCGTCGCCGCCGTCGCGAACCAGCGCCCACAGGTCTTCAGCTGAGCGGACACCACCGGGAAACCGGCAGGCGATACCGACAATGGCGATCGGCTCGGCGTCCGCGGCCTCGGCCGCCTGCAGCCGCTGGCGGGTCTGCGCCAGATCGGTCGTCACGCGCTTGAGGTAGTCCCGAAGCCTCTGCTCATTGCTCACCAGATACCCACCTCTTCACGACGAAACACCCCAGAAAATGGCAGAACAAATGAGCGCGTACTTGCCCCACAATTCACGGTGAGAATATTTCCGGCCCAGATGGGACAACACCCCTAGCCGTCCCCTAGGCAGGAATGTGGCCTCCCGGCCAGGTACGCCGGGAGGCCACGTCAGCCGCGGTCGCGCGGTCAGTTGATCACGTAGTGCACGGTGTAGGTCGCGGGCTGCTCCGGCGCCTTGATGATGCGGCTGGCACCGGCACCGTCATCCCACTTGTCGAACACCAGGACGTACGGCGGGACCTCGATCTTGCCCGCGGCGCTGACCGAGAGCGCGCTGCCGACGATCACCTTGATCGTGGAGTCGGTGACCACGCCGTAGTTGCTGACGGTCACGCCGATGCCCGGCGGGTCGGACTTGAAGGTCAGGTCCACCGTCTTCGGCTGCAGCTCGATGGTCTTGCTCGAGACGTTGCCGTCGGAGTCCTTGGCCGTCAGCGTGAGCTCCAGGTGCGACGGGTACGGATGGTCAGGTGCGGTGAACTCACCGGACGTACCCGTGAAGGTCTCGATGTCATGGCTGTGGCAGTTGCCGTCGCCCGCGCAGTGACGCATGGTCAGTTTCCAGGTCAGCGCGGACGCGGGCAGCGTGCCGTCCTTGGCGTCGGTGGCCTTGCCGGCGAAGGAGACCTTCTGGCCGACATGCCATCGCAGGTCCGTGCCCGGGGTGTCGATCACCGGTGTGGGCTCGGGTGCGGGTGCGTTGTCCACCACGATGTCGATCTTGGCGATCGAGCTCTTGCCGCCCGGGTCGGTGACCTTCAGCGCGGGCCGCACGAACTCCTTCTTCGGGTAGACCCAGACCGCCATCGGCAAACGGCTGTCGTCGAACTTGCCGTCGCCGTCGAGGTCCCACTCGTAGCGCAGCTTGTCGCCGTTCGGGTCGGTGGAGCCGCGGCCGTCGAACGTCACCAGCAGCGGTGACCGCCCGGCGGTCGGGTTGGCCTTGATCACGGCCTTCGGCTCGGCGTTCGGGTCGTTGTCGTAGGCGATCCGGCGCAGCTCACCGGTGTCGAGCGACACGTAGTACAGGGCGCCACCGGGACCGAACTCCAGCTGTACCGGCACCGACAGTCCGCTGGCGAAGGTGGTCACCTTGGCTGGGTCTGGCGCGCCGTTGGCGTCCTTGCCCATCACCCAGACACAGCCACGGGTGCTGTCGCTGAAGAACAGCGAGTTGCGGTAGGGCTCAGGCAGCGTCTTGTCGTCGGCGAAAGCGAAGCCGGACAACGAGGCACCGCTGGTGCTGGGACACGTGTCGTCCGGCGACACCTTCGCACCGTTGGTGTACTGCAACGCGGGCTTGTGGTCGCCGCCCTGTGCGTAGAGCGAGTCGCACATCGCCAGGCCAGCGGCCTGCCAGCCCGGGTGCGCGTCCTTGCCTTCGAAGCACGGCCACCCGAAGTTCGGGGCCTTCGCCGGGTCCGGCGTGAACCGGTTGATCTCGTCGGCACGCATCTCGCCGACGTCACCGACCCAGACCTCGTTGGTCTGCGGGCGAACCGCGAAGCGGAACGGGTTACGCAGGCCGTACGCCAGGATGCGCTGCTTGTTCTCGTCGGTGCTGCTGGCGTACGGGTTGCCAGCCACGCCCTTGCCCGTGGCGGGGTCGATCCGGATGACGGTGCCGTTGAGCACGGCAGACTCGCCGTCGGGGCGACGCGGTGACTGCGCACGCAGCGAACCGCCGCGTGCGTCCGGGATGGTCAGGTTGGTGCCGGCACCGCCAGGCGGGTCGGCGCACGGGTTCTTCTGCTGGCCGTAGTCGGCGAAGTTGAAGCTCGCGCCCTCACCGGCGCTCGCGTACAGCGCGCCGTCCGGGCCGAACGCGAGAGTGTCCGCGCTGTGGCTGGGGTACTGCTGGCACCAGCCGCTGACCAGCGTCTCCGGCTGGCCCGCGACGCCGTCCTGTCCCATCGTCAGCTTGACGATCCGGTTGGTGACCACGCAGCCGTCCTCGGTGTAACCGGGCGGCGACGGGCACTGGTCGTTCCACTTCGGCGCGGTCTCCCCAGGCGGGGCGTCGTGCGTGTAGAGCGCGTAGACGTACGGCTCCTGCGGGAACTTCGGGTGCACGGCAAGGCCGATGAGCCCGCGGTCCCAGCCGTTGAACACCTCTTTGCTCAGGTCGGCGAAAACCTTGGACGTGCCGGCGTCCACCTTGTCCCACACCCGGATCACGCCGGACTTGTCGCCGACGAAGGTCTTGCCGTCCGGCGCGAATGCCACCACGGTCGGCTCGGTCAGGCCCGAGATCACCGTCTCGTGCTGGAACCCGGTCGGCACGGTGACCGCCGCGGCGGCCGCCCGCTGCGCGTTGTCACGCTGGGGGTAGAACACCGACTCGTCGGGCATGCGCACCTGCCCAGGGGCTGCCGCGCCGACCACTCCGGTCAGCATGGTCGTCCCCAGGACCAGCGCGGCCAGCACCGCGAGCGGCGTCAGCCGCGTTCGCGATTTCGTTCGCAGGAAACTCATGCCAATGATCTGCTTTCTTTTCAGTGGACATCGTCGTCACAGGGAATTCGGCGGTTTCACGCCTTCAGTTCGTTGTCGATGAAATCGAAAATCTCATCGTCGGACGCGGCGTCGATCTTCTCGGCGATTCCGTTCGTCACCGCTGTCCCGCCGTATCTCGCCGCGAGTGCGGTGAGCCGCTCGGCCAACTCGGCACGCGCCGCGTCGTCCAGCGTCATCGCGGCCAGCTCCAGGTCCAAGCGATCGAGCTTGCCCCGCAGTGGCGGCGCCGCTGCCGTGGCCACGCCGTCGGACGGCATGGCCTCGGCGAGATACTCCGCGACCAGTTCGGGAGCCGGGTAGTCGAAGATCAACGTGGCGGGAAGGCGTTGACCGGTCGCCGCGTTGAGCCGGTTGCGCAGCTCGATCCCGGTGAGCGAGTCGAAACCCATTTCGAGGAATCCACGCCGCGGATCCACCGCGGCCGCACTCTGGTGGCCAAGCACCGTGGCCACGTGCCCTGCCACGAGGTCGAGCAGAACGGCGGCCCGCCCGTCCGCGTCGAGCCCAGCCAGCCGCTCCAGCAACGCGGAACGCTCGCGCCCGCCGCCGTCGGTCGCCGACGTCGTGTCCACGGCCCGGCGTCGGGCAGGCAGCCGGACAAGTCCGCTCAGCAGCGCGGGCAAAGTGCCTTCCTTCGCCTGGTTCCGCAGCACGGCGAGGTCCATCGGAGACGGCACGAGCACAGGTTCGTTGCGCCGCAAGGCTTCGTCGAACAGGGCGAGTCCCTCCTCATCGGAGATCGCGATGCCGCCGTCCCTGGCGATCCGGCTCAGGTCCGCCTCGCCGAGGGTGCCGGTCATCTCGCTGGTCGTCGCCCAGAAGCCCCAATCCAGGGAGATGGCAGGCAGTCCGTGTGCCCGGCGATGCTGAGCGAGCGCGTCCAGCACCGAGTTCGAGGCCGCGTAGTTGGCCTGTCCCTGGCTGCCGTAGACCGCGGCGCCCGATGAGAACAGCACGAACGCCGACAGGTCCATGTCCTGCGTCAGCTCGTGCAGGTGGATGGCCGCATCTGCCTTGGGCCGCAGGGTCTTGTCCACCCGCTCCGGCGTGAAGGAGGTGAAGAGGCCGTCATCGAGGACAGCCGCGGTGTGCACGACGGCCGTCAGCGGATGTTCGGCCGGGACGGACTCCAGCAGGTCGGCTACCGCGGCACGCTCGGACACGTCACAGCCGACGATCGTCACGTTCGCGCCCAGCTCGGCCAGTTCCGCCCGCAGTTGCTCCGCACCTGGCGCCTCGGGTCCACGCCTGCTGGCCAGCAGCAGATGGCGGACACCGCACCGGTCGACGAGGTGCCGGGACAGCAAGCGGCCCAATGTGCCGGTGCCGCCCGTGATCAGAACCGTCCCTTGTGGATCGACGGTCACCGGCTCCGCTTCGGCCGGGCTGGCCAGTGCCAGCCTGGGCACGAGCAGTTCACCCTGGCGTACAGCGAGTTCCGGTTCGCCTGTGGCAACCGCCGCGGCCAATGCCGCCGTGGATGCCGGGTGGTCGTCGATGTGCACCAGCACGAGACGGCCGGGGTTTTCCGAGCTGGCCGAGCGGATCAGCCCGGTGATCGCGGACTGGCCGAGGTCGGTCACGTCCTCGCCCGCCGACACCGCCAGCGCACCGCGCACGACGATGGCGAGCCTGGAGTCGGCGAACCTCTCGTCGGCCAGCCATTGCTGGGTCAACTCCAGCACGTGGCTGGTCGCCGCGCGGACCGCTTCGGTCAGCTCACCTTGACTGGCGGGACACGCGAGAAGCACCACCGCGGGCGTGGCTTGCGTTGCCAGCTTCGCGAAATCGGGATACTGCGTGACTCCGAGGTCCAGGTGGTCGTCACCGACCAGTACGAGCGTGCCTTGTGCCTGGGCAGGTGGCACTGGCGTCCAGGTCAGGCGGTAGAGCGAGTCCTGCCCGGCGGATCGTGCCGCGGCCAGGTGTGCTGCCGTGACCGGCCGGGCCACCAGCGATTCGATTGTGGCCACCGCGTTTCCGGACTGGTCGGCCACATCGACGGTCACCGCGTCCTGCCCAGCGGACGTCACCCGGACCCGCAGCGCCGCGGCACCTGCGGCGTGCAGGGTGACACCGGTCCACACCAGCGGCAGCCTGGCTTGGCCGTCCTCGTCGAACCCGCCGAGCTCGGTCGTCTGCATCGCGGCGTCCAACAGCGCCGGGTGCAGGCCGTATCGGTCCGCGGTGAAGCGCTGGCCTTCGGGCAAGGCGACTTCGGCGAAGACCTCGTCGCCGCGCCGCCATGCGGCCTGCATGCCACGGAAAGCCGGGCCGTAGTCGTAGCCCTGCTTGCCGAGGCCTTCGTAGAACTCAGTCACGTCAACGGGTTCAGCGCCCGGAGGTGGCCAGCTGGTGAGATCTGCCGCGGCATCGGGTGCGGTCGGGCTGAGCACACCAGCGGCGTGCCGCACCCATTCCCCTTCACCGATCCTGGAGTACAGGCGCACGGCACGGCGTCCGCCCTCCCCGGGCTCCGCGACCACGAGCTGCAGCTGCACGCCGCCGCTTTCCGGCAGTACCAGCGGAGTCTCCATCGCGAGTTCCTCGATGTGACCGCACCCGACGTGGTCACCGGCCCGGATCGCGAGTTCGAGGTACGCGGTACCCGGCAGCAGTACGACGCCCGAGACGGCGTGGTCGGCCAGCCAGGGGTGGCTGTTCAGCGAGACCTTGCCGGTGAAGACGAGTCCTTCGCCGTCGGCCAACTCGACAGCGGCACCCAGCAGCGGGTGATCCGTGGAGCTCAGGCCCGCCGATTCGACGTCGCCGATCCCACCCGGCTGCTCCGGCCAGAACCGCTGCCGCTGGAACGGGTACGTCGGCAGGTCCGGCGGGACAGTTCCAGCGTTGGCTACGACTTGCTGCCAGTTCACGTCCGCGCCCGCGCAGAACGCTTCGGCCGCCGACAGCAGGAGCCGTCGCAGGCCACCCTCGTCACGGCGCAGCGTGCCGACGACCGCGGCTTCGTCCACGGTGTCCTGGATCGCCATCGTCAGTACCGGGTGGGCACTGACCTCGACGAACAGCTGATGTCCTTCGGCAGCCAGGTGTTCGACGGCCGCGGCGAACTGCACGGTCTGCCGGAGGTTGCGGTACCAGTACTCACCGGTCAGCGCGGTGGTGTCCAGCCACTCGGAGTCCACAGTGGAGTAGAAGGGAACCCGGCCGGACCGCGGCTTGACCGAAGCCAGCAACTCGGCCAGCTCGGACTCGATCCGTTCGACATGCGCCGAGTGCGACGCGTAGTCCACCGCGACCATCCGTGCTCGCACGCCATCGGCCTCGCATGCGGCCATCACCTCGGCCAACGCTTCAGGATCACCGGACAGCACAGTGGCGTTCGGACCGTTGACCGCTGCCACCGACACCCGGTCATTGAGCCGTTGAGTCACCTCGGCCAACGGAGCTGCGACCGAGAGCATCCCACCAGCCCCAGCCAGGCCAGCCGCGATCGCCTGGCTGCGCAACGCCACAACCTTCGCACCGTCACTCAGGCTCAACCCACCAGCAACCACCGCAGCGGCGATCTCGCCCTGCGAATGTCCAACAACGGCACCCGGTGCGACACCCAGGGACTCCCACACCGCGGCCAGCGACACCATCACCGCCCACAACACCGGCTGCACCACGTCAACCCTGGACAGCGCGGCCTCATCGTCGAGGACGTCCAGCAATGCCCAATCAGTGAACGGCGCCAACGCGACCGCGCACTCGGCCATTCGCTCCGCGAACACCGGGCTCTCGTCCAGCAACTGGGCCGCCATGCCCACCCACTGGGAACCCTGGCCAGGGAAGACGAACACCACTCGATCGACATCCGATGCGACGCCCCGTACGACACCGGCGGGGCTCTCACCAGCCGCGACCGCGGCCATCAACTCCGCATGGTCCGGGCCTACAACCACCGCACGGTGATCAAACGCCGAACGCCCAGCCAAACCGACAGCGACATCGCCGATCGCACGATCCCGGCCGTATCCGGCGACCCGGTCGGCAAACGCATTCAGCGCACCCGCGGACTTCGCCGAGATCACCCATGGCACGACGGCGCGAGGAGTCACCTCGACAGGCTCGGCCTTCGGTGCCTGCTCCAGAATCACGTGCGCGTTCGTCCCGCTGATGCCGAACGACGACACACCGGAACGCCTCGGCCGACCGGTCTCCGGCCACTCGACGGCTTCCAGGGCGAGTCGCACGGCACCCGACGACCAATCCACGTGCGGAGTCGGCTCACTCACGTGCAGGGTCGCCGGGACTACGCCGTGCTGCATCGCCATGACCATCTTCATCACACCGGCAACACCCGCGGCGGCCTGCGTGTGTCCCAGGTTCGACTTCACCGAACCCAACCACAACGGCCTCTCGCGGTCCTGGCCGTAGGTTGCCAGAAGCGCCTGCGCCTCAATCGGATCACCCAGCGAAGTACCGGTCCCGTGGGCTTCGACAACGTCCACATCGGACGTTGACAGCCCGGCACTGGCCAAGGCAGCCCGAATCACGCGCTGCTGCGAAGGTCCATTCGGTGCCGTCAGACCATTCGACGCACCATCCTGATTCACCGCCGAACCACGCACCACAGCCAGGATGTTCCGGCCATTGCGCTGGGCATCGGACAGCCGCTCCAACAGCACCATGCCGACGCCTTCAGCCGAACCGAACCCGTCAGCGTCGGCCGAGAACGCCTTGCAGCGGCCGTCCACCGCCAGGCCACGCTGGCGCGAGAACTCCACGAACATGTCCGGCGACGCCATCACCACAACACCACCAGCCAACGCCAACCCACACTCACCACGCCGCAACGACTGCACAGCCAAATGCAAAGCCACCAGTGAGGACGAGCACGCGGTATCGATGGTCACCGCAGGGCCTTCCAGGCCCAGCAGGTACGACACTCGACCGGAGGCCACGCTAGCGGTGTTGCCGACACCGACGTAGACGCTGTCGGGCGCCTGGTTCAGCTGGTCAGCGTAGTCCTGATAGGACATTCCGAAGAACACGCCGGAGGCGCTGCCTGCCAGGGAAAGCGGGTCGATGCCCGCGCGCTCGAACGCCTCCCACGAGGTCTCCAGCAACAACCGCTGCTGCGGATCCATCGCCAACGCCTCACGCGGGGAGATCCCGAAGAAGCCGGGGTCGAACTCGCCGGCCCTGTGCAGGAACCCACCCTTGCGGGAGTAGGTCTTGCCCTCGGCCGCCGGGTCGGGGTCGTACAGCGCTTCCACGTCCCAGCCACGGTTGACCGGGAAGTCCGTGACCCCCTCGCCGCCCTCGGCCAGCATCCGCCACAGGTCTTCCGGGCTTTCCACGTCTCCCGGGTAGCGGCAGCTCATCGCCACGATCGCGATCGGTTCGTCCACCGCGACAGCGGTTGCCGAGGCGGCGGGCTTGGCCTCCTGCTCCCCCAGCAGTTCCTTGCGCAGGTGCGTCACCAACGCGGCAGACGAGGGGAAGTCGAAGATCAGCGTCGCGGGCAGCCGCAACCCGGTCACCGAATTCAACCGGTTGCGCAACTCCACCGCGGTCACCGAGTCAAACCCGAGATCCCGGAACGCCTTCTTGACCTCGATCCGTTCCGCGTCGGCGTGCCCGAGCACGGTCGCGATCTGGCCACGGACGATCTTCACCAGTTCGCGTTCCTGGTCGGCCGGGGACAACTGCGCCAGCCGCGCGCCCAGTTCCGACGGCGATCCGGCCGTCGCCTTGGCCGGGGAGGCAGCCCCGACCATGTCGCCCGCGGCACCGGACGCGAGCATCCGCTGCACGTCGTCGACGCCGTGCAGGAACGGCCGGGCCCGTGAGGAGGTGAACGCCAGGAAGAACCGTTCCCAGTCGATCTCGGCGACAGTCAGGAAGGTCTCGTCGTGGTCGAGCGCTTGCTGCATGATCGCGAGTGACAGCTCGGGGCTGACGTCCTTGAGCCCGTGCCTGCGGGACAGCTCACCGCCGTCACCTTCGGCCATGCCGCCGCCGGCCCACGGCCCCCACGCGAGCGAAGTCGCCGTAAGCCCATGTGCCCTGCGCTGCTGGGCGAAGGCGTCGAGGAACGCGTTTCCTGGCGCGTAGTTGCCTTGTCCCGGGCCGCCTGTGGTACCCGCGAAGGACGAGAACACCACGAACGCCGACAGGGACATGTCCGCGGTCAGCTCGTGCAGGTTCTGTGTCCCACCGACCTTGACCCGGGTCACCCGGTCGATCTGCTCGGTGGTGAGGGAATCGATCAGGCTGTCGTCCAGGACGGCCGCGACGTGGAACACAGCGGTGACGGGATGCTCGGCGAGCACCGCGGACAGCGAGTCACGGTCGGAGATGTCGCAGGCGGCGATCGTCACGCGGCTGCCGAGTTCCACCAGCTCGTCGTGAAGTTCCGTCGCGCCAGGGGCTTGCATGCCACGGCGGCTGGTGATGAGCACGTGCTCTGCGCCATTGCGGGCGAGCCAGCGCGCGACGTGCGCGCCCAGAGCACCGGTGCCGCCAGTGACGAGAACTGTGCCTTCCGGCCGCCACGAACGCACAGGAGTCTTGCCGCGCAACGGCGTCCGAACCAGGCGGCGGACGAGCGGAGTCCCTCCTCGCACGGCGAGCTGGTCTTCCTCAGCCGCGTTGCCGAGCGCGTTCGCGAGCCCGGCGAGGTAGCGGTCTTCCACTGTGGACGGAAGGTCTACCAGGCCGCCCCAGCGTTCCGGGTGCTCGAGCCCGACGACCCGGCCGAAGCCCCATACCTGCGCCTGCCCAGGGTTTCGTGGCGCCTCCGTCGGAGCCACCGACACCGCGCCGTCGCTGGCGCACCACAGCAATGCCTGCACGCCCGCGTCACCGAGTGCCTGCACCAGGGCAACAGTCAACGCGAGGCCGATCGGCGCGGCCGGATACTTGCCGTGGCCGCGCTCGTCGAACGCGAGCAGTGAGAGCACACCGCTGGGAACGACACCGTCTTCAAGCAGCACACGCAGCTTGCTCGCCAGGACCGCGCGATCCGTGTCGGTCTCGTTGAGCTGCAAGTGCCGCACTGCCGCACCGGCGCGTGTGATGGCGTCCAGTGCGCCCTGCACCCATGGGTGTTCGGCGTCGGACGACACAACCAGCCAAGTTCCGGTCAGCGTCGCCGGAGTCGCCGGGTCGAGCGTCTGCCAGACGACTCCGTACCGCTTGTCGTCCATCTCGGCCTGACGCTGGTTGCCCCGGTACCAGGAGGACAGCGCGGGCAGGACCGCTTCCAGCGACTGGTCTGCGGGCACATCGAGCGTGCGGGCCAGCTCGGCGAGATCTTCTTGCTGCACGGCCGCCCAGAACCGGGAGTCCACCGAAGGACCTGCCTCGGCGGGCACGGACGGTTCGGCTTCCGTCAGCCAGTACCTCAGTCGCTGGAAGGGATACGTGGGCAGGTCCGCAGGCCTGGTTCCGGCATTGGCCGTGACCTGCTGCCAGTTCACCCGCGCACCGGCGCAGAAGGCTTCGGCCACCGACAGCATCAGCCGTCGCAGGTCGCCTTCGTCACGGCGCAGCGTGCCGACAACCGCCGCCTCCGCCTCAGCGGCTTCCACAGTGTCCTGGATCGCCATTGCCAGCACCGGGTGTGCGCTGACCTCGACGAACAGCTGACGACCCGCACCAGCCAGGTGCTCGACCGCCGCGGCGAACTGCACAGTCTGCCTGAGGTTCCGATACCAATACTCACCAGTCAGCGCAGTGGTATCCAACCACCCCGAGTCCACAGTGGAATAGAACGGAACCCGGCCGGACTGCGGCCGAACCGGAGCCAACAACTCAGCCAACTCCGACTCGATCCGCTCCACATGCGCAGAATGCGACGCATAATCCACCGCCACCATCCGAGCCCGGATCCCATCCGCCTCACACCCGGCCATGACCTCGGCCAACGCTTCCGGATCACCTGACAGGACAGTGGCATTCGGGCCGTTGACCGCCGCAACCGACACTCGGTCATTAAGCCGCCCGGTCACCTCGGCCAACGGAGCCGCAACCGACAACATCCCACCAGCACCAGCCAGCCCGGCCGCGATCGCCTGACTCCGCAACGCCACAACCCGCGCACCATCACCCAGACTCAACCCACCAGCAACCACCGCTGCCGCGATTTCGCCCTGTGAGTGCCCCAGAACGGCACCGGGCGCCACTCCGAAGGACTCCCACACCGCAGCCAGCGACACCATCACCGCCCACAACACCGGCTGCACAACATCAACCCGCGCCAACGCCGCCTCGTCGCCCAGAACGTCCAGCAGCGACCAGTCAATGAATGGCGCCAACGCGGCCGCGCATTCACGCATCCGCTCGGCGAACACAGGCGAGCTCTCAAGCAGGTCCAGCGCCATGCCAACCCACTGGGAACCCTGGCCTGGGAACACGAACACCACGCGGTTGACCGGGGAGCTCACGCCCTGCACCACACCGGCAGGGCTCTCACCAGCCGCGACCGCGGCCATCAACTCCGCGTGATCCGGGCCCAACACCACCGCACGGTGATCAAACGCCGAACGCCCAGCCAACCCAGCGGCAACGTCACCAACCGCAGGCCCCCGGCCATATGCAGCGACCTTGTCGGCGAACGCGTTCAGCGCCTCCGCGGACTTCGCCGAAATGACCCACGGCACGACCTCACCAGGAGTTGCTGGCACCGGTGGTTTTTCCGGCGCCTGCTCCAGAATCACGTGCGCGTTCGTCCCGCTGATACCGAACGAGGACACACCAGAACGCCTCGGCCGACCGGTCTCCGGCCACTCCACCGCGTCCAACGCCAGCCGTACCGCCCCAGCGGACCAGTCGATGTGCGGTGACGGTTCGCTGACATGCAGCGTCGCGGGAATCATCCCGTGCTGCATGGCCATGACCATCTTCATCACACCGGCAACACCCGCGGCGGCCTGCGTGTGTCCGAGGTTCGATTTCACCGAACCCAACCACAACGGCCTCTCGCGGTCCTGGCCGTAGGTTGCCTGTAGCGCCTGCGCCTCAATCGGATCGCCGAGGGTCGTGCCCGTGCCGTGCGCCTCGACAACGTCCACATCGGCAGGCTCAAGCCCGGCGCTCGCGAGAGCAGACCGGATCACTCGCTGCTGCGAAGGACCGTTCGGTGCCGTCAGACCATTCGACGCACCATCCTGATTCACCGCCGAACCACGAACCACAGCCAGGATGTTCCGGTCATTGCGCTGAGCATCCGACAACCGCTCCAGCACCAACAACCCGACGCCTTCGGCGGATCCAAAACCGTCAGCATCGGCCGAGAACGCCTTGCAGCGGCCGTCCACCGCCAGACCACGCTGACGCGAGAACTCCACAAACATGTCCGGCGAAGCCATCACCACAGCGCCACCAGCCAACGCCAACCCACACTCACCACGCCGCAACGACTGCACAGCCAGATGCAAAGCCACCAACGACGACGAACACGCCGTGTCAATCGTCACCGCAGGGCCTTCCAGGCCCAATGAGTACGCCACCCGGCCGGAGGCGACGCTCAGTGAGGTGCCGTTGCCCGTGTAGGCCTCGAGGTCCTCGGGGATGCGGTTCAGCCGGGTCGCGTAGTCCTGATAGGACATCCCGACGAAGACACCGGACGCACTGCCGGACAGCGAGATCGGATCGATCCCGGCGCGCTCGAACGCCTCCCACGAGGTCTCCAGCAACAACCGCTGCTGCGGGTCCATCGCCAACGCCTCACGCGGCGAGATCCCGAAGAACTCCGCGTCGAAGTCGGCGGCGTCGTACAGGAATCCACCGCGACTGGTGTAGGTGGTGCCGCTCTGGCTCGGGTCGGACGAGGACAGCCCGGCGAGGTCCCAGCCCCGGTCGACCGGGAAGTCCCCGATCCCCTCACGTCCGTCGGCCAGCAGCTGCCACAGCTCCTCGGGCGTGCTGATCCCACCGGGGAAACGGCAGCTCATCGCCACGATCGCGATCGGCTCGTCCACCGCGGCCGCCGTAGCCGGAGCTGCCGCCGCGGCCTGCTCACCCAGAAGCTCGCGGCGCAGGTAGGAAACCAGTGCCATGGGCGACGGGAAGTCGAAGATCAGCGTCGCGGGCAGCCGCAACCCGGTCACCGAATTCAACCGGTTACGCAACTCCACCGCGGTCACCGAGTCGAACCCGAGATCCCGGAACGCTTTCCGGTCTTCCACGGCGTCCGCGCCACTGTGCCCCAGCACAGCCGCAGCCTGTCCACGAACCAACTCCAGCAGCACGCGGTCACGCTCGTCCGCGGACAGCGTGGCAAGCCGGTCCGCCAGTGACCCGTCACCCACAACAGCACTCGCCGCGCGCCGGGGCGCACGGACCAGACCACGCAGCAACCTGGGCAGCGTGTCCGGCTGGGCGCGCAGCGTCGCCCGGTCGAGCACCATCGGCAGCAGCACTGGGTCGTCCGCGCCCAATGCCACGTCGAACAGGGCGAGGCCTTGCTCCGGTGTCATCGGGACCTGTCCCTCGCGGGACAGTCGCAGCAAGTCTACTTCGGACAGTCGCTCGGTCATGCCGACGCCACCGCCCCAGACACCCCACGCCAGCGACACTGCGGGCAGCCCGTCAGCGACTCGCTGACGGGCAAGCGCGTCAAGGAAAGCGTTGGCGGCGGCATAGTTGGCGACACCCGCGCCGCCAACAGTGCCAGCGACCGACGAGAACAGCACAAAGGCCGTCAAACCCGAGTCACGGGTGAGCTCATGCAGGTTGATCGCGCCATCGACCTTCGGCCGCAACGCCGCTGAGAGCCGCTCAGGGGTAAGCGCGCCGACGACGCCGTCGTCGAGCACTGCCGCGCTGTGCACCACAGCGGTGAGGTCCGGGATTCCGGCGATCAGTGCCGCGGCCGCGTCCCGATCGGTGATGTCACACGCGGCGACCGTGACCTCGACATCCTGATTGGACAGTTCCGCGTGCAGATCGGCAGCACCGGGAGCGCCAATGCCACGGCGGCTGGCAAGCACGAGCTTGCGGACACCGTGCTTGGCGACCAGGTGGCGAGACACCAGAGCACCAAGCCCGTTGGTACCGCCGACAACCAGCACAGTGCCGGCCGCGCCAAGGGTTTGCGCTGCAGGAGGGCTGACCCTGGCCAGCTTCGGCAGCAGCACGGCTCCCTCACGGATGACGACCTCGGGGTTGCCTGAGCCGATCGCCGCAGGCAGTGCTGCCGCGGAGGACGGATGGTCGTCGACATCGACGAGCACGAACCGGCCGGGGTTCTCCACCTCGGCGGACCGCACCAGGCCCCAGATCGACGCCTGAGCCGTGGCCACTGGCGCACCGAACACCGCGTTGCTGGTGAGCACCACCAGCTTCGCGTCCGCCCGGCCGTCGGCCAGCCAGCCCTGGACAGTCGCGAGGGCTCGGGCAACGGTGTCGTGTACCTGCTCGGTCGCGTCGGTGAACGACACGATCTCGTGGTCCGGCAGATCACCCGACGACAGGGCACCGGCCGTCCATTCGAGACGGAACAACGAGTCCGGCGGCACGTGGCCGGCCTGCTCGACCACGATCGGCCGAGTCACCATGGAATCGACCGAGAGAACGGGCATCCCTGCCGAGTCCACGACCCGAACGCGCACGGAGTCCGGCCCAGTGCGAGTGATCCGGGCGCGGACCGCGGTCGCGCCTACGGCATGCAGGGCGACGCCGGACCAAGCGAACGGCATACGCGCGGGACCGGCGACCGGCCAGGCGAGTTCAGTGGCCTGCAGCACGGCGTCCAGCAGCACAGGGTGCATCCCGAACCCGGCGGCCTGCGTGTCCTGCGGCAGTACGGCTTCGGCGAAAACCTCGTCCTCACGCGACCACGCGGCGCGCAATCCTTGGAACGCAGGCCCGTAAACGCAGTCCTGCGCGGCAAATCGGTCGTACAAGCCGTCAACCGGAAGCGGCTCGGCAGCAGGCGGCCATTCGTCGAGACCTTCGCCAGCGGCAGTCGAATGACCCAGCACTCCGGAGGCGTGCCGGGACCACGCCCCCTCAGCGGGCCTCGAGTGCACCAGCAAGGTCCGCCGCCCGGCTTCGTCGGCGTTGCTCACGCTCAGCTGGAGCTCCACAGCAGCGTGCTCCGGCACGACCAGCGGTGCTTCGAGGGTGAGCTCTTCGAGCAGATCGGCCCCGATCAGACTGCCGACGTGCAGGGCGAGTTCGACGAACGCCGTGCTCGGCAGCAGGATGTTGCCCGCGACGGCGTGATCGGCCAGCCACGGGTGGGTCGCGACGGACAGGCTCGCGGTGAACAGCTGCGCGTCGTCGCTCGCCACCCCGACGACCGCGCCGAGCATCGGGTGCCCTGCTGGGCTCAAACCATGGGCGGCCAGGTCGGCCGGGTTGCTGTTGCCCGCGTCGAGCCAGAACCGTTCCCGTTGGAAGGCGTAGTTGGGCAACGCGACCTGACGTGTCGCCGGGAGGTGATCGCTCCAGTCGACCGGCACGCCACGGACGTAGGCCTCGGCGAACGAAGTCAGTACGCGGTCCAGCCCGCCATCAGCGCGCCGCAGGGTGCCCAGCGCGGCCGCGTCGGCTCCGGCCGACTCGATCGTGTCCTGGATCGCCGCGGTGAGTACGGGATGAGCGCTGATCTCGATGAAGGCGCCGTGACCGGCGTCGAGCACGGCACGGACGGATTCGGCGAACCGGACGGTCTGCCGCAGGTTTCGGTACCAGTACGTGCCATCCAGTGCGGGCGCTGCCAGCCATGACTGGTCCACAGTGGAGTAGAACGGGATCCGCGGCGTACGTGGATCGATCGGAGCGAGCACATCGAGCAGGTGCTCCTCCAGCTCAGCCACTTGCGCGGAGTGCGAGGCGTAGTCCACCGGAACCATCCGCGCGCGGACACCGTCGGCCTCGCAGGCCGTCTGCATCTCCGCCAGAGCGTCCGGGTCACCGGAGACCACCACGGCGGCAGGGCCGTTGACCGCAGCCACCGACAGCCGTTCACCCCAGCGGGCGAGCCGCTTTTCCACCTCGGCCACCGGCGCGGCCACGGACATCATCCCGCCCCGGCCCGCCAGGCTCGCCGCGATGGCTTGGCTGCGCAACGCCACCACCCAGGCCGCGTCCTCCAGCGTCAACGCGCCCGCGACACATGCCGCGGCGATCTCGCCCTGCGAGTGGCCGATGACCGCGGCAGGCTCCACACCGGCCGCGCGCCACACCTCGGCGAGGGAAACCATGACCGCCCACAGCAGCGGCTGGACGACGTCCACGCGCTGCCAGTGCGGGTCCTGCGCATCGGCTGCCAGTACGTCGAAGGGTGACCACTCGACGAACTGTTCCAGCGCGGCAACGCATTCCCGCATCCGTTTGGCGAACACCGGTGAGCTGTCGAGCAGGTCCAGCGCCATCCCGGTCCACTGCGAACCCTGACCGGGGAACACGAAGACGACCTGGTCGGCGTTCTCGGCCACGGTTCCTGCCGGTGCAGTTCCGGCGGCGATGCCGTCCAGTGCGTCAAGAAGCGCGTCCGTGTCCGGTCCGATCACGACCGCGCGGTGTTCGTACGCCGTCCTGCTCGTGGCGAGCGCGGCGCCGATTTCCGCCGCGGTTCCCGGCTGCCATTCGGCTACAAAGGACTTGAGCTTGGCTGCCTGAGCCTGCAGGGCCGCGGCCGAACGGGCGGACAGCACCCACGGAACCAAGCCGGCGCTGTCGTTTTCGGGCTCTGGCTGAACATCGGCGTCGGGCAGTTCGAGGATCGTGTGCGCGTTGGTCCCGCTCATGCCGAACGACGAGATCGCCGCACGACGCGGGCGCCCAGTCTCCGGCCAGTCCGTCGTCGCGGTGACCAAGCGAACCGCACCCGCCGACCAGTTGACGTACTCGGTGGGCTTGTCCACGTGCAGGGTGCGCGGGACGACACCGTGCGCCATCGCCTGGACCATCTTGATCACGCCGGCCATTCCGGCAGCCGCCTGGGTGTGCCCGATGTTCGACTTGACCGAACCGAGCAGCAGCGGACGTTCGGCGTCGCGGTCCCGCCCGTACGTGGCCAGCAGCGCCTGGGCCTCGATCGGGTCGCCGAGCTTCGTGCCGGTGCCGTGTGCCTCCACGACGTCCACTTCGGACGACTCCAGCCCGGCGGCGGCCAGTGCTTCCCGGATGACACGCTGCTGAGCCTGACCATTCGGCGCGGTCAGGCCGTTGCTGGCGCCGTCGGAGTTGACCGCGGACCCACGCACGATGGCGAGCACCTGGTGGCCGTTGCGTTGCGCGTCGGAAAGCCGCTCCACCAGCACAATGCCCGCGCCTTCACCCCACCCGGTGCCGTCGGCGGCCGCGGCGAAGGGCTTGCAGCGCCCGTCAACCGCCAGGCCTTGCTGACGGCTGAACGCGACGAACGAAGCCGGGCTGGACATCACCGCCACACCACCGGCCAGCGCGAGATCGCACTCGTGGTTCTGCAGCGACTTCACCGCGAGGTGCAGGGCGACCAGCGACGACGAGCACGCGGTGTCCACTGTGACAGCCGGGCCCCGTAAGCCGAACGCGTACGCCACACGACCGGAGGCGACACTGGCCGCGGTCCCCGTGACCAGGTAACCCTCCAGGCCGTCCTTGGCGTCATGGGTCCGAGGGCCGTACTCGTGGTTCTCCGCGCCGACGAACACGCCGACCCGGGTGTCGCGCACCGAGGCCAGGTCGAGCCCGGCGTTCTCGAAGGTCTCCAGCGAGACCTCGAGCAGCAGCCGCTGCTGTGGGTCCATCGCAAGCGCTTCACGCGGGTTGATGCCGAAGAACCCGGCGTCGAACTTGTCCACGTCAGGCAGGAAACCGCCCTGCCGCGTGGTGCTGACCGCGCTTTGCCCGTCGTCCGCGCCGAACAGCGCGTCCAGGTCCCAGCCACGGTTCTCGGGGAACCCGTGGATGGCGTCGGTCTCGTTGGCGACCAACTCCCAGAACTGCTCGGGCGTCTGGGCACCGCCGGGGAACCGGCACGCCATCGCGACGATCGCGATCGGATCGTCGTCCTGTGCCGTGCGGGTGGCCACCGTGTCGGCAGCGGAGTCCGTTCGTCCCAGCAGTTCCTCACCGATGTACTCGGCCACTGCCGTCACCGTCGGGTAGTCGAACGCGAGCGTGACGGGGAGATCCAGTGCTGTCTCGGTGACCAGCCTGCGGTGCAGCGCAACCGCTGCCATCGAGTCGAACCCGAGATCCAGCAACACAGTGCGGGCGCCGACCGCCTGCGCGTCGATACCGTCGAGCACCTCGATGACCTGGTCGCGCACCAACTGGATCAGCAGGTGCCTGCGCTGGTTCGCCGACGCCGCCGCCAGCCGGTCGCGCAACGCGGCCGCCCGGACGGAGTTCTCTCCAGCGAAATCATCCGAACTGGCCATCGCCAACTACTCCCCACACACCTCGTCCGTACCCAACTCCGCGGCCCGTTCAGACCCGCCGGTAACGCAACACGCCCGCCTGGTTCACGGGCGTGACCTCGAAATTGCCTTTGGTGGCCGACAGCCGGTACCACATCCGGTCCAGCCCGACCACGCACAGCCGCCGCACCCCGAGCCCGGCCAACGCCGGGGCGGTGGACAGCCAGTTCAGCGGGCGTACGAACCCGTCAAGGACCATGTCCCGCACGCCGGCACCGGTCGTCACGACTGAGGCGTCCGCATCGGACACAATCGGCACAACAGGGTCCGCGAACACCAAGTCCGATAGGACTTCCTTCGCGATCCGCTCGCGCAGGGGCGCGAAGACACCGCAGTGCGCGGGCGGGCTCATCGCGTAGAGGGCGTACCCCCCGGCCTTCCCGATGTCCGCGGTGAAGTCCGCCAAGTGCCTTTCCGGCAACGTGATCAGGTAGTGCCCCTGGTCGACGCGACCGGAGACCTCGTGGAAGATCCCGCGTCCGGCCAGATCGGCGAGCACCTCGTCCATCCGCTCGGCAGGCACCCTCGTCACCACCTGGGTGACCAGCTCTTGGTGCGCGCCACGGAAGTAGCCCAGTTCGCACTCGCCGATCCGGGCGACCATCCGGACCGCGGCGTCGAACGGCAGACAGCCCGCGTACGCCGCCGCGATCTGTTCGCCGAAGCTCATCCCCAGGCAGTACTGAGGCTCGACATCCAGGTTTTCCCGTGCCCAGTCCGCCAGAGCGAGCGCGTTGACCAGGGAGGCGACGCGCGCGACTGGCGAGGCGTAGTCGTCTGACCCGCGCAGCGTCCTGGTCACCGACTGGCCGAGGACGTCGTCGGCGACGGCCAGCCGGTGCCGTGCGTGCGGGCTGAGCACCAGGAATTTGCCGATCTCGGCGAGCTTGAACGCATCGAGACCGGGAAAGAAGAACGCCGACGCCTGGCTGTCGTTTCCGGAAACCACGCGCGCCGGATCCACCACGGGAATTGTCCCGGTCATGATTTCCTCCCAGCAGACGGAATTCGCCGAAATCAGTGGACACGGAAATAACCGAATACCGCCGCTGGCGAGCATAGGGCGACTGTTTGGCGTAAGGACACCCCTACTCGACCCCGACTCAAGCGATGTGGCGCATCCGCTGCCACAGTCGCGGCCAGTCGTCCACCGGCTGTTCACACACCCACATCGGGACGTCCAGCGCCAGGTTCTTCAGCCCGCCGTACGGGTTGCCGGTCTTGCCGGCCGGACGCACGGAGCCGAAGAAACGCTGCAGCTCAGTGGGGTCACCGCCGACGAACAGCACTGTCTTCGTGCCGTCCGGCGGTGTGCCGA
Source organism: Kibdelosporangium aridum (assembly GCF_900176515.1). Classification (GTDB taxonomy): domain Bacteria; phylum Actinomycetota; class Actinomycetes; order Mycobacteriales; family Pseudonocardiaceae; genus Kibdelosporangium; species Kibdelosporangium aridum. The sequence continues at coordinate 196,259 of NZ_FWXV01000001.1, read as the reverse complement.
AGTACCAGTAACCGCGATGGGCGCTGTAGACGGTCTGCACGCCGCTCTGCGGGCCGAACTTGAACAACGCGCCAGCCTGGGCGTAGTCCTCTGTGAGCACGGCCGTGCCGTCGGGCAACTGCTTGTACGCCTCGCCAACCGAGGCCGCGAACTGCGGCCAGCCCACCGTCTGCACAGACTCTGCCTGTGCTTGCGGCGACGTGGCCAGCGACTGCACCGGGAAAACGGGCAGCATCAGCGCGACAGCAAGCGCCGCGGACGCCGTCAACGCGGGCCAGGCCACCCACGGCACCCACCGGGTCCGCGGCGACGGGCCGAGTCCCGCCGCACCCGCGGCCATCAGCAGCGGGAACATGCCCGCCAGGTAGTCCGCCCGGCCGTTCATCGCGATGAACACGACCAGCAGCCCGATGAACGACCAGCCAAGGAATCGCCACTGCCGCATCTGCTGGGCGGCCATCAACCGCCACAGCCCGAACAACATCAACACCGCGGACAGCCCGGCCAGCGACAGCAACGTGGGCACGTATCCCACGCGGCCGCCCGTGGCCTCGGCGGCCTGCGCGACCGCCTCGCTCATCTCCAGCTGTGGCCACCCGTTCGCCGCCTGCCATATCACCGTCGGCAGCGCGCACACCAGCGCGATCCCCGCGCCCACCCACAGCATCCGACGACGCAGGATCTCTCGCGGCCCGACGACCGCGGCCGCCACCGCGGTCACGACAAGCAAGAACACAATCAAGTACTTGGCCTGCAGCGCGATGCCGGCGCTCACACCAAGCAGCACCAACGCCCGGTCATCGCGGGTACGCACCCAACGGACAAGCAACAGCGTGGCCAAGGCCCAGAAGAACATGTCGAGCGAGTTCGTCGCCAACCAGTGGCCGACCAACAGAGTGATCGGCGCGGTGCCGTAGGCGGCCGACGCGATCACCTGTGCCCGTTTGCCGCCACCGAACTCACGCGCGATCGCGGCAGTGACCAGCATTCCCAGCACCACCAGCACAATCGCCGGCAGGCGCAACGCCACCAGCGAACCACCGGAGACGAAGTCCAGCGTCCAGGCCAGCACCGGCACGAGCGGCGGCTGGTCGACGTAACCCCAGTCCAGATGCGCTCCGGCGGCCAGGAAGTACAACTCGTCACGGTGGTAGCCGTAGGACCCACTTGTGAGCAGCAGCACCAGGCCGACCAGGCCGGCGAGGGCCCCGACGGCTCTGCCTGCGAAGGCAGGCCGCGTGTCGTCCACCACCGGTTCGGCGACCGGCGCCACGTGATCGGGCAGGATTTGTTTCACCGCAAATTCCCCCAACTCCCGTACAATTCGCTAAGTTCAACGGCTGCCCAGACGAACCGACAGTAACACCGCTCGGGCAGCGGAAGCCCAATTCACAGGGCGCATAGGGGACAAATAGGGGTTATTCCGAAGCCATTTTCGGGCGCATTCTCAGACAATGTGCGGCCTGCGCGTGTGCGCGGGCGGATGCTTCTTGTCCGGGAGGGGACGTTTCCATGGTGACGGCGACCAAGAGCAAAGCAGGAGACATCCGGCTTGGCGCCACTCTGTTCGCCGCGCGGGCGCTGGTCCGGCTCAGCGGGGTACTCGGTGATCCCTTCGCGGATCTGTTGCGCGGACAGGAGAATCCGTATCCCGTGCACGAACGCGTCCGCACGATGGGACCGCTGCACCGCAGCAAGCTCGGCCCGTGGGTGACCGCGAGCCACCCGCTGATCAACTCGATCCTGCGCGACAAACGCTTCGGAATCCGTACCAGCGACGGAAAACTGCCGTCGGCGCAACTCAAGGACGTCCCCAAGCTGGACGTGTCGTTCCTCGAACTCGACCCGCCGGACCACGGCAGGCTACGCAGGCTCGTCGCCCCTTCGTTCGGGCCACGCACCATCGAGCGCTTCCGCCCCGCGATCCAGCGCGCCTGCGACGACCTCCTCGACGAGCTGGACCACCACGACACCTTCGACCTGATGGACCAGTTCGCGACCCGGCTGCCACTGGCCGTGGTCGGCGAACTCCTGGGCATCGGCGACGACCGCTGGGACGAATTCCTCCAGCACGGCGCGGTGATCGGCGCGACCCTTGACGGCGTCAGTTCGGTGAAGTTCGCCAAGCAGCTGCGCGTGTCACTGCACGAGCTCGAAATCATGTTCGGCGAACTGATCGACCAGCGCCGGACCGACCCCCGCGACGACCTGACCACAGCACTGGTGCAAGCCAGGGCGGAGGAAAAGCTGACCGCGGACGAACTGCTGAACATCTTCGGCCTGCTGGCCATCGCGGGATCCGAGACGACCGCGAACCTCATCGGCAACGGAACACTCGCCTTGCTGCGTCACCCCGAACAGTGGGAGCAGCTGCGCGACAACCTCGACCTGGCACCGAAAGTCGTCGAAGAGACCCTCCGCTACGAGTCGCCGGTGCAGCAGTCGCAACGAGTCCCGCACGAGGACGTCGAACTGCACGGCACGAAGATCCCGGCCAACAGTCAAGTGGTCCTGTTGATCGGTGCGGCGAACCGGGATCCCGAGGTGTACTGCGAGCCGGAGCGCTTCGACATCCACCGGACGGACGTGCCGGACCACCTGTCGTTCTCCAGCGGCATCCACTACTGCATCGGCGCGCCGCTGGCGCGGCTTGAAGGCGACATCGCGTTCCGGGCACTGGCGACCCGGATGCCGAAGCTGAAGTTGAGCGGCGACCCCAAGATCCGCCGGTCGCTGGTGATCCGCGGGTTGCGGTCGCTGCCTCTCAGCGCTTCCTGAGCAGGGTTCAGAGGCTGAACCGGTGACCAGCTAACAGATCTCGCTGGGGACGGGAAAAGGGCTCCTGGCAACGAAGTGGGCGATCAAGCCACACTTCGAAGCCAGGAGCCCTTCTCTGTACGCACTCACAAACAGGCTCCACATAACGCTGAGCGGCGGACCGAAGTCCGCCGCTCAGGTGATCCGTGGCTGTGTATGGGGGGTTACACGCCTTGACGGACCACGCCAAATAGCTCCACTGCGCCCTCTTCGAGTTTCTGGCATGCGATGCGGCCACAAAGCCAGGCCATCACCGCACCGGTGATCACGCCCACGGGAACCGCGAGCCAGCTGAGCACCATGTTTCCGGTGACAGCGCCCTGGATCAGCAGTGCCAGGGCCGGGCCGACCATCGCGATCAGCAGCGGAATGATGCTCAGCTGCATGTAGTGCGGGTTCGTGCCGGACGTGAACGGGTTGCTGTCGGAGTTCTTGGGCACTGGGTAAGCCGCGATCACTGACAGCAGCACCACCGCACCAGAGCAACCACCGACCAGGGCGGGCAGCAGCGCCAGCACCCACGGCCACGCCCACGCCAGCCCGCTGATGGCCGTCAGTACCAACGTGAGCGCGATGCAGAAGGGCGCGACCACCAGCGTCCACGCGAGCTGCCTGCCGCGGACATCGGCGCGGGTCGAGTTCGGTGCCAGGATCGTGTGCCACATCCCGCTACCGTCCAAACCGTACAGATTCGACGTCTCCGCGCACGCCAACGCCAGCACGAACATCCCACCGAACGGCAACAGCTGCTCGATACCGCTCAACGCGGGCACAACCGCGCCCGGCAGGGCGGCCAACGAGGTGACCAGGACCGCCCGGCGCCGAGCATCCCGGCTCCAGGTCAGGATTTCCTTGTACGCCACCGCACCGAGCGGACTCGTCGGCAGCAACCGGGTCAGCACACCGGACCTGGTGCGCTGGTAACGCCCGCTGGCCGACCGGGTCGTGGTCCGACGCTCGATCAGCGGCGCCCACGCCAGCAGCAGGAGGCCCACCAACGCCGCCAGCCCCAGCAAAGCACCGACGGCGATCAGCCAGTCCGAGCGCCCCGCCGCCTCGACCGCAGACGTCGCCCAGCCCGACGGCAGGACGTGCAGCACCGCGGAGAACACCGGTGCCTCGCCCCGGATGACCGACGGACCCAGCGACTGGATGGGATACCTCAGCAGGAATCCGCACACACAAATGAACGCGACCAGCAACAGCGCGATGTCACGCCCACGCCGTGACCGCAGAGCGGCCCCGAGGGCAGCGATCACAACCCGCGCGAGCAACACGAAGAACGCCGTCTGCAGCACGAGAGCGGGCACCGCGAAGACGACCGCAGTCGTGCCCAGACCACTGGCCAGGACCACCAACGCGATCCCGGCAACCAGAGTCACCACGGCACCTGGACCGATGAACGCGATCCCCAGCAGCCCGACCGCCAGCTGACGCGAAGTGATCGGCAACAGCGAGAAGTGCTCCGGCCGCAGCGTCTCATCCCCGCCACCGGCCAGCATCGGCACCACGATCCAGCAGATGAACCACGCGAGGAACGCCAACGCGACCATGTCCGCGGTGATCGCGTCGGTGCGGAAGTCCCCAGCCGCGAGACCGATCGTCAGCCCGGCGGCGAGCAGACCGAGCAGGAACTTCCCCACACTGGTGATCAACTGCTCCCGGCGCAGCGAGTGCCGCGCCACGCTCAGCCGCATGCGGATCAGGACGCCAACCATTCCAGCCCCTCGACACCCTCGTTACGGCCGCCCACCAGCGCCACAAAAGCCTGTTCCAGCCCCTGTTCGCCGCCCTTGACCTGGTCGACGGGGCCGGCCGCGACGATCTTGCCGTCGGACATCACGCCGACGTGGTCGCACATCAGCTCCACCAGTGCCATCACGTGGCTGGACAGCACGACCGCGCCGCCCGCGGCGACGAACCTGTTGAGGATGGTGCGGATGGTGGCCGCGGACACCGGGTCGACGGCCTCGAACGGTTCGTCGAGGATCAGCAGTTTCGGGGCGTGCAGCAGGGCGTTGGCCAGGCCGATCTTCTTACGCATCCCGGCGGAGTAGTCGATGATCAACGTCCGCTCGGCCTCGTGCAGGCCCATCACGTACAGCAGCTCGTCCGCGCGGCTCTCGGCGACCTTCCGGTCCATCCCCCGAATAAGTCCGCTGTAGACAATGAGTTCCCTGCCGGTCAGCCGTTCGGGAACCGACAGGCCGTCGGGCAGCACGCCGATCAGCGCCTTCGCCTTGGCGGGCTCACGCCACACGTCCACGCCGAAGATCCGCACCGATCCCGCGTCGGGCCGCAACAGGCCGACGGCCATGGACAGCGTGGTGGTCTTGCCCGCGCCGTTCGGGCCGACCAGGCCGAAGAACGAGCCACGGCCCACGGTGAGGTCGACCGAGTCCACCGCGACTTTCGTACCGAAGGCCTTGCGCAGGCCGGAGATCACCAGCGGGCCGGCACCGTCGCCGGCGGCCGGGCTCTGTTCGTCAGACACAAAACAGATTTGACCACATCACGCGCCCGCGCACGCTCGTCAATCGGTACCAACGTCCGCCGGGGCCTCCTCCGATGTGATGAGCCGGAAATCGGCCCGAGTGCCGATGCCTGTCGGCGAGGATTTCCATACGCTCAGTGAGGTAGGAATGGCGGATTCTGCGTTTTCAATCCACGGGGGTCGCGATGACCGCGCGAGCGGCTAAGAAATTGTCTTTACTGCTGGTGCCAGTGCTCGTCTTCGCCGGCGGGTGCCGACTTTCCGAGGAGGCGGGCAAAGCCAAGGACAAGGCCAAGGTGTGTATCGAGGCACTGAACTTGTCGTCGATGGTTCCGGACTACAAGAACCGTGAGAAACAGTCGGGCGAGCTGGAGCGCCGCGCCAAGGAGCTGCGCAACCTCGCCGATTCGGCGGCCGACCGTGACGTGGCCGGCGCCGTCGGCGGCCTCGCCGACCAGTACGCCCGTGCTCAGCAGCGCAAGGCCGACACGGTGGAGGCGTTCGGCGGATGGGTCCGTGACACCGTGAAGAACATCGACAAACTCCGCGAGGTGTGTACTTGATGACCAGCAGCGGCGCTGCGAGATCCGGGGATCGGCTGATCCACATCGACGCATTGCGAGGATTCGCACTGCTCGGGATTCTCGCGGTGAACATGGCGCTGTTCTCATCCGGCTACGCCTTTACCGGTATCGCCGATCCAAATTTCTCCTCGTTCACCGACAACGCGGTCGAGTGGGCGGTGTACCTGCTTTTCACGATGAAGTTCTACCTGCTGTTCTCGTTTCTTTTCGGGTACAGCTTCACGCTGCAGCTGGATTCCGCGCAGCGCAACGGCCGTCCCTTCAAACCGGCCTTCCTCAGACGGCTGGCCGCGCTGTTCGTGCTCGGTGTCGCACACGCGGTCCTGCTCTTTCCCGGTGACATCCTCTCCACCTACGCCATCCTCGGGCTCATCCTGCTTGCCGTTCGCAACATCCGGCCGCGGACCGCGATCGTGCTGGCCGGTGTGCTGACTGTCGGCACCACGGCCATCGTGGTCCTGGTCGGACTGTCCGGTGCGGTCACGGCCGATCCAGCGGCCGCGCTGGTGGAGGGGCAGCGCGCCACCGAGGCGTTGCGCGGCGCGCCCAGCGAGGTGATCGCCGAGCATGTCCGTACCTTGCCGTGGATCCTGGGCACGCTCGCCGTGCAGGGGCCGCTTGCCTTCACGTCGTTCCTCATCGGACTGGCGGTCGGCAAGATCAAGGCATTGGGCGACCTCGGCCGCCACGAGCGCGTGCTGCGCATGCTGCAATGGGTGGGGCTGCCCGTCGGGCTGTCGGGCTCCTTGGTCTTCGCCAGCTTCGGCGGCACGCACAACACGCTGGCCACAGCCGTCGGCTACGCCACCGCACCCCTACTGACAGCTGCGTACGTGGCCACGATGTTGCGAGTGTTCTCCTCGCCACGGGCGTGGGTGCTCACTGAGTTCCTCGCAGCGGGTGGGCGGCTCGCATTGACCAACTACCTGCTGCAGTCGCTGGTATGCGCCCTGATCTTCACCGGTCTCGGCGCGGGTGTGATCGGGCAGATGAGCCCCGGCGTGGTGCTGTTGATGACCTTCGCGGTCTTCTTCGCCCAGATCATCCTGAGTTACATCTGGCTGCGGCTGTTCCGTTACGGCCCCGTGGAATGGCTACTGCGTGCGGTCACGTACGCGACTTGGCGGCCCCGGTCAGCCCGGCGGTTACCCTCGGCCGCCTGAAAAACGGGACGGCGGTGCCCAGCCTCACCTGGGCACCGCCGGTCGGAAAAATGTGTCAGCGTTTGGGAACCAGCACGAACTCCTGGACGGCGTTGCGCTCGACCGCGTCCCGGCTGTACACCAGCGGTACGTACTTGCCGGTGCGCCACTGTTCGGTCAGCGCCTTGTAGCCGGGGGAATTCGGGTCACCGGCCTGGCCGGGTGCGTTGATCACCTGGGAGGCGTCCCAGTTGCCGACGTCGAGCACCATCCGGAAGGACGGGCCGGACAGACGCTGGTAGTCCACCGGGTTGTAGGCAGAGGAGTTGACCGTGTGCCACGAACCGCCAGTGGGTACCGGCCCCGCGTTCCACCTGGCCGCGGTCGCCGCATCAGTCCTCGAGGCAAGCGGATGCGGGAACGGCGTCTTCAGCAGGTCGCCCCACTTCCACTTCGTCGAGTCGGCACCAGCCCGCTTCTTGGCGTCGTCGATCGCCGACTTCAACGTGCTCAGCAGCAACGCGTCGCGACGAGCGGCACCACCAGAGCCGAAGTACTTGTCCGGATTCTGCATGGCGTCCACCAGAACCGTCTGGTCAGGCAGGAAGATCGTGGCTGCCGTGTTCGGCGGCAGCACCGAGAACAGGAAGTTCGGTCCGAGGTGCCACATGAACCAGATCTCGAAGAGCAACGCGGCGCCGCTGTCCGCGCCCAGAACTCCGTTCCACGGCTTGAGCAGCGACAACGCCTCGGCGGTCGCCGGGTCGGTGCTGCTCAACGGTTGCAGCAGCGGCACAAGGCGCCGCGCCTGCATCGAAAGCACGTCGTTCTGCAACACGGCCGACTCGGCGATCGAACTCTTCGGCTTCGCACCAAGGACTTCGACAATGCGTTCGTACCGGGCCGCATTGCTCCACTCATAGCCGACGCTGGGTGCGGTGCCGTTGTACTCGTTGGCCGTGACGACCTGCCCGCTCGCAGGGTTGTGCACGCGGGGCATCGTCGTGGGCGGAATGAAGCCGTCCCACTCATACCTGCCGTCCCCAGGAACCGGCAGAAGACCGTCGTATCCCTTACGCACCGGGGCAAGGCCGCCAACCGCCAACCCGGTCTCGCCCGCCGAGTTCGCGTAGATGTGGTTCAGCCCGGGCGCACCCCATGTGTCCACCGACTGCCGGAACTCGCCGAAAGTCCTGGCCCGCATGTGCTTCAGGCTGCCGTAGTACGGCGACATGCCCGGCTGCAGCCACCCCGCACGGACCGCGTAGGCACGGTTGGCGGCAGTGTCCACTTTGATCACCGGGCCGTGCCGCGTGAACTGCAGCTGCACCGCCCTTGTGCCACCACCCGCTACCGGGACCTGCTCGGTCACGGTCGTCAGGTTCTCCCAGCCGGTGCCGTACTTGTACCGGCCCGGGTTCGCCGGGTCGAGTTCGTAGACGTAGAGATCTTCCTGGTCCATCGCCGAAATGGTCAGCCCGAACGCCGACACTTCGTTGTGCCCGATGGCGATTCCAGGCGCGAACGGCTCACCGGCGCCGATGACGTCCACACCTGGCGCGTTCAGGTGAGCCATGTACCGCAGGGAAGGCGCGGCCAGTGCCCGGTGCGGGTCGTTGGCCAGGATCGGCCTGCCGGTGGTGGTCCTGTTCGCGGCGAGAGCCCAGGCGTTGCTGCCTTCTTGCTTGCCCGCCAGGGACTCGGACTCTCCGGCGAGACCGCCCGTGGCCAGGCTGAAGGTCGCCAGCACGTCGGCGGGCAACGAGCAGGGGTCCAGTCCGGCCGGGACCGCGGGCTTGTGCGCGGGCTGCAGGTCGGCCCGGAACCGGTCGGCGTCGATCCCGCCGACGCAGGCGATCTTGGCCCTGGACACCTCGCTGGTGAGGTTCTGGCTCAGCCCGTGCGCACGGATGCGTACCACGTCTTCCGGCGCCCACTTGGCTGGCTGGTAGGAGAACTTCTTGAACTCCTCAGGCATGGCCGCCGGGTTGGCCCTCAGGTAGTCCACATAGGAGTTGACGCCCTCGGCGAATCTGGTCGCCGCTAGTTTGCCCTCCGGCCCGTAGGAGTTCCACTCCCGGGTCATGTCCCCGCGGTACAGCATCAGCCTTGCGGCCCGGTCCTGCTCGACGAACGACTCGCCGAACACTTCGGACAGCTGGCCAAGTCCCTTGCGGCGCCACAGATCGATCTGGAAGATCCGGTCGCGCGCGGCGTTGAAGCCTTGTGCGAAGAACAGATCCGCGGTGTTGCTCGCGTAGATGTGCGGCACGCCCCATTTGTCGACCACTATCCGCACCGGCAGTTTCAGCCCATCTACAGCCTGTGTGCTGACCGCGCCCGCCGCTGGGGGCACCGACAACAGGCTGAGGACGATCAGCACTGTCAAAAGTCGTAATCGCCGTCGCATCGGATTTTCTCCTCTTCGTGTCTGTTCGATCGCGTCCGGCGGTTCACAGCGGGATGTTGCCGTGCTTCTTGGCGGGCAGGCTTTCTTGCTTGTCGCGCAGCATCGCCAGCGCGCTCGCCACCAGCAGCCGCGTCTGCGAAGGCTGGATCACCGCGTCGATGTATCCGCGTTCGGCCGCGAAATAGGGATTGCTGAAGTTCTGCTCGTACTCGGCGGTCAGCTTCTCGGTCGCTTCGGCACGCTCGGTCTCGCCCAATTCCGCCAGCTTGCGCTTGTTCAGCACCTGGACCGCGCCGACCGCGCCCATGACCGCGACTTCAGCGGTAGGCCAGGCGAAGTTGACGTCCGCGCCGAGGTGCTTGGAACCCATCACCGCGTACCCGCCGCCGTACGCCTTGCGCAGCACGACCGTCACCTTCGGCACGGTCGACTCGGAGTAGGCGTACAGCATCTTGCTGCCGCGCCGCAGGATCCCCCGCCGCTCCTGGTCAAGACCCGGCAGGTAGCCAGGCACGTCGACGAAGGTCAGGATCGGGATGTTGAAGGCGTCGCAGAAGCGCACGAATCTCGAGGCCTTCTCGGAGGCGTCGATGTCCAAGGCGCCGGCGAGGAACCTCGGGTTGTTGGCCACCACGCCGACGGTGTGCCCCTGGACCCGGCCCATTCCGCACACGACGTTGCGCGCGAAGCCGGCCTGCGTCTCCAGGAACTCGCCGTCGTCGACGACCCTGCCGATCACGTCGAATATGTCGTAGCTCATGTTGAGCGAGTCCGGAATCAGCGTGTCCAGGTCGAGGTCGGACTGCGTGATCTCCGGCGAGAAGTCGCTGTCGTACACGGGCGGATGCGACATGTTGTTGTCCGGCAGGTGCCCGAGCAACGTCTTGAGCCACGAGGCGGCGTCCTGCTCGTCCGCGCCGACGAAGTGCACGTTGCCGGTCTCCATGCTGACTTCGGGACCACCCAGCTCCTCGAAAGTCGTGCGCTCCCCCGTCACCGTGTGCACCACATCCGGGCCCGTGACGAACATGTACGAGATCTCGTCAGCCATCGCCACGAAGTCGCCGAGCGAGGGAACGTAGGCGGCGCCGCCCGCACAGGGACCGACGATCAGCGAGAGCTGCGGGATGACGCCGGAGGCTCGGACCACCCGGCGGGCCAGCGTGGCGTAGTAGCCCAGGGCGTCGACGCCCTCCTGGATCCGCGCACCCGCCGAGTCGTTGATGGTGATCATCGGACAGCCGACCTTCATCGCCATGTCGATGGCCTTGAGCACCTTCTCGCCATGCGCGACGCCCATGCTGCCGCCCAGCACAGTGAAGTCATGCGCGTACAAGCACACCCTGCGGCCGTCAACCGTGGCGAAGCCAGTCACCGCGCCGTCGCCGTACGGGCGGTTGTCCTCCATGCCGAAGTCGTTGCAGCGGTGCCGGACGAACGCGTCGATCTCGACGAACGAGCCGGGGTCGACGAGCAGCTCGATCCGCTCCCGGGCGGTCAGCTTGCTCTTGGCGTGCTGGCGGTCCAGTGCTCGTTTCTCGGCGGTCTGTATCTCGTCCCGCCGCAGCGAAAGGTCGGCCAGATGGTCCGCGGTGGTGGATTTGCGAACCGGGCTTTCCGACGATAGTTTCCCAGTCATTCGCAACCTCTCCCTCGCATTGGCAACCGGCAATGCTGATCAGCAGGTGTTTAGCCGGATATTTCCCCCTGGCCGCACGCTACTGACACCCACGCGCGCGATAAGCCCCTAAATACCACCAGTGAACCCCTATCGCACCGCCCCCGACCAGGTCGGCAGAGCCGGACTAGGGTTGCCAGCCACCCGTGCCGGGGCGACGCTCCCGGTAGACGCAAAAGTCTGCGCAGACTGATTTAACACGCCGGGCAACGGCCGGGGAAATTCCACGCGACTGTGCACCCATCGCCAGTGTCGGCGGTTGCAGGAAACGGTTGTGTCCTTCCCATGCGGCCTGCCAGGACACGGAAGGCTCAGCACACATGCCACAAGCCATGCTGGACGGTGCGACACTCGGCACCTGCCTGACCAATCTGGCCAGTCGTTCGCCCGATTGCGTCGCGCGATTCCCCGACACGGGAGCCGCGTTGACCGCCGCGGAGTTGGATCGGGCCTCGGTCGGCGCGGCACACGCGTTTCTCGACGCGGGCATCCGCCCCGGCGACCTCGTAGGGGTGGTGGTCCCGGCCGGTCCACAGGTGTTCACCACCCTGTACGGACTGTGGCGGATCGGCGCGGCGGTGAGCGTCCTGCCGGTGGCCGTGGGTTTCGGCGCAGCCGCTTCTGCCGCGCAGCGGCTCGCGGCGCTGATCACCGACGCCGACATCCGGAAGGTCGTACTGGACCCGAGTTACGCGGCGATCGGCCAGGAACTGCTCGACATCCTGCCTTCGCTGTCTGTTGTGGATGCCGGCGTGTCCATGCCTGGCGCGGCATGGCGGCTGCCGGCAGTGTTCGAGGACGACCTCGCGGTCGTGCAGTTCACGTCCGGCAGCACGGACACCCCGAAAGGCGTGATGCTGCCGCACCGGAACATGATCGCCGGGCTGCTCGCGTGCGTGGTCAGCGGCGATTTGTCCACCGAGGACAAGCTGGTCCAGTGGGTGCCGACGTACCACGACATGGGCTTGATCTCGCTGATGTCGTTCTTCCTCAACGGGTGTGACGTACACCTGTTCAGCCCCACCGCGTTCCTGCGCAGGCCCGCGCAGCTTCTGCAGTACTTCGCCGAGGTCAGGGGGACGGCGTTCGCCAGCCCGAACTTCATCTACGAGTTCCTGCTCGACGCGGTGAAACCCGACCTGTTACGCACACTGGACCTCTCGAACTGGCGGCTGGCCTACAACGGCGCCGAGCCGATCAGCGCGGCGACCATCCAGCGGTTCACTGAGACCCTTGCGCCCTGCGGAGTCCGCGACAACGTGATGTTCCCGGTGTACGGCATGGCCGAGGCGACTCTGTCGGTTGCCTATCCCGAGCCGGGCAGCGTGCCGCGAACCGTGACCATCGACCGGAGTCAACTCGGCCGCAGCAGCCTTGTCCGCGTCGTACCCGAACTCCACCCCTCAGCCAAGACAGTCGTCGCAGTCGGCAAAGCCGTGCACGGCATCGACATCCGGCTGGTCGACTCGCTCGGTCTGCCGTGCGGGCCGGGTGAAGTCGGGCAGATACAGATCTCCGGCCCGCCCGTGACAACTGGCTACTACCGCGCTCCGGAGATCAACGCCTTCGACGGTCCTTGGCTCAGCACGGGCGACCTCGGTTTCCAGCTCGAAGGGGATCTCTTCGTGCTCGGCCGGACCGAAGAGGTGATCGTGACCGCTGACCGGCACTTCTTCCCCGACGACATCGAATCCGTTGTCCGGGACATTCCCGGTGTTTACCAGCGTCGTTGCGTGGCCTTCCCGGACCGGGCACAGGTCGGCGTGATCATCGAAGCTGGTGACGCACACACCGAGCACGTGCGTGCCGAGGCAGAGCGCCTGCTTTTGAGCGAATTGAATCTGGATCAGGTGAGCGTGCGCGTGGTCAGGCCCCGGTGGATCACCCGCACGACGAGTGGGAAGTGGCAGCGTGCCTTGGCTTCCCGGCGCTTGGCCGCCGCAGCCGTCTGACGCAGCAGTACAAAAGGGTCGCCGCGAGCGCGGCGACCCTTTTGTTTACTTCCAAAGAACCGGTCGGTCCAGGCTCACTCGCCCAGTTCGACCGGGGCGATCTCGTGGAAGACGTCGCCAGGGCCGGGGTTGTCCGGATGCGTCCGGCCACCCAGGTGGTCGACCACGCCCCACACCGCGTTCAGTGCGGTGGTCACGGCGCCCTCGGCGAACCCGGCGGTCCACGAGATGTCGTCGCCGCAAAGGAAGAACCCGCGGTGCCGCTCGGCCAGACCGCCCTGCATGAAGTGGCTGAACAGCCTGCGCTGGTAGCGGTAGTGGCCGGGCAGGTTGGACTTGAACGCGCCCATGAACCTCGGCTCGGTCTCCCACGTGATGGTCAGCGGCGCGCTGATGATGTGCGAGCGGATGTCCACGTCGGGGTATATCTTGTCCAGTTTGGACAGCAGTAGCTCCAGCCGCTGCTCGGCCGACAGGGTCGCGAACTTCAGCGAGTCGTCGTTCCACGTGTAGGACAGGCACATCACGCCGGGCTCGTCCGGGCCGGAGTCGAACAGGTAGACGCTGCGCGGCATCCGGTCGGTGAGGGTCATGCCCATGGTGCGCCTGCCGGTTGACGGGTCCGCGTCCAGCCAGAACGGCCGGTCGGTGAGCACGAACAACTTCGACGAACCCATGTAGTGCGTGCGTTCCACCGCGGTCCACAGTTCCTGCGGCAACAGGTCCGGGTCGCTGTCCACGTGGTTGAGTAGCGCCCAGACGTGCGGGCTGAACACCACCGCCGGGTAACGCTGTACGTGGCCGTTCGCGTCCTCGATCGCGTAGCCGTCGGCTTCGCGGCGGATTCGTACGGCAGCGGGTTTCGGTTGTCCCCCATGCAGATCCGACAGCGAGGTGCCTGCCGGCCAGTGTGCGATCGAGTCGGGCCGGTGCGTCCACAGGCCGTTCGGCAACTGCTGCGACCCGCCGACAATGATCATCTGCTCGTCGTCGGCGTCGGTGTAGACCACGCGCAGGATCTCCACGATCGAGTTCGGGAAATCCGTGTCCCAGCCACCGGTTCCGAACCCGACCTGGCCGAAGATCTCGCGGTGCCGGAACGACGCGAAAGCGGGCGAGGTCGCCAGGAACCCGTAGAAGGACTGGTCGTCGTACTGCCTGACCAGCTGGTTCCAGACTGCCTTGAGCGTCGGGATGTCCCGCTGCCGGATGGCGTCCTGCATGGTGAACAGCTCGGCGCGGTCCTGCAGCGCCTTCGCCCACGCGTCAGCCACTTCCTGGAACTCGTCGGGCAGATCCGCGCCGGACCGGGCCCAGTGCGAACGACCCTCGAGGTTCACCAGCGTGGCGGGCGTGCAGGCCGCCATCGGGTTGGGGAACGGGCGTGTGTCCAGGCCGAGCGTGTCGATATAGTGGAACAAAGTCGTTGCCGCCGCGGGGAAGCGCATGGCTCCCATCTCCGCGACGTAGTCCGGGTTCTCCGGGAACGGCACCGAACGCATCCGGCCGCCGAGCTGTTCCGCCTCGTACACAACGGGCCTCAAGCCGAGCCGCATCAGCTCGTACGCGGCGGTCATGCCGGACATCCCGCCGCCGATCACGGCGACCGGGGTTCCGTGCCGGTACTCCGGCACCGCACCGAGTCCGGCCGGGTGCCGTAACCATTCGTCGTAGGCGAAAGGAAAGTCCGGGATGAGCATCGTCACCCGGTTCACGCTGGCCGCGGTCACAGAGCAACCTCTCGATCGGTCGTGGGACCGAGCAGCCGCCCGTACAGGCCTGGCCGGCGATCCCGCAGATAAGGAGTGGCGGCACGAGCCGCGTGCAAGGTTTCGCGGTCCACATTGACCACCAGCAACTGGTCCTCGACGGGGGACGCCTGCTCGCTCGTGCCATCGGGCCAAGCGATCTGGCTCATCCCGCAGAAATGGCGCTGGCCATCCCGGCCGACCCAGTTCGCGTAACAGACGTAGAGCTGGCTTTCAAAGGCGCGGACCGGCACCACCGCTCGGGCCACGAATTCCCACGGGCTTTCCAGCGCGGTCGGCACGACCAGCAGATCGGTGCCGGACAGCGCGTGCGCCCGCACTGTTTCGGGGAATTCCACGTCGAAACACACCAGCAAGCCGACGACCAAGTCGCCGATCTTGGCCTGCACCACGGCCTGGTTGCCCGGAACGAACACCGCGTGTTCCATCGCGCCATAAAGGTGTGTTTTGCGGTAAACCGCGAGGGACCGTCCCGTGGCGTCGACGAGCTGAACGGAGTTGTGCAGACCGGCAGGGGTGCGTTCCGGCCAGCCGTAGACAATGGCGATGCCCGCGCGTGCAGCGATGTCGGCCATCGCCTGGTTGATCGGACCGTCCAGTGGCTCGGCACCGCTCACCGTCTCGGCAGGAGTCGACTGGTACCCCGTAGTGGACAGCTCAGGCGTCACCAGGAGGTCGGCACCGGCAGCCGCGGCGCGCTCGGCGACCCGGGCGATCCGGTCGAGTGGTGCCGCCCGCTGGCCTCGGTGCGGGGTGGCCTGCCAGCATGCGATGATCACGGCGCCCTCCTGGAAATGTGCGACCGAATCGCATTGGCACGACTGAAATACCCCTCACTGAAAAGATATTTCCCGCCATTCGACGCGACAACCCGACCACACCCCCTACCCATCGGGGTAAATGGTCAAGGGGTGTGCCAGACGCTTATCGCGCCTGTCACACCCCTATTGACAATCCTCGGCGGAATTACGCCTGTGAGTAGGCCGGCCGTGGCCTGCTCAACGATGACGCCAATGTCGCCGCCGGCGACGCGTAGGTCTTGTCGGCCATGTGGGCGTCGGGGGTGCCCGCGGGGAGACTGACCGGCAAGTCGGTGCGCCGCTTGATGTTCAGCTTCCGGTACACACGAGTCAGGTGCTGCTCGACCGTGCTCACCGTGATGTGCAGTTTGCGACTGATCTCGCGGTTGGTGCGCCCGAGCGCGGCCAGGGTCGCCACTCTGCGCTCGGCCTCGCTGAGCGTGGACATCCCCGCCGTCTCGGTCTTCGCGGCGTCGACTTCCCCGTCCGCGGACTTCCAGCTGACGGTCAGCTTGTTCGACAGCCACTCGGCGTTGCACCGCTTGGCCAGCTGCAGTGCCCGCCGGTGCACCAGCCGGGCCCGTTCCAGCTCGCCGACGGTCTGCCAGACCTGGCTCAGTTCGGCGAACGCCTGCGCGAGCTGGTAGCGATCCCCACTGGTCCACAACAGGTCCACGGCCTCGCTGAGCAACTGCAGCCGCTGCCTTTGCTCGCTGACCGACGCCAGGATGCTCAACGACACTCCCCGCATGCGCGGCGAGTCCGTGCCGATCATCTCCAGTTGCTCGGTGATCAGCTTGCGCGCCCGGCCCACCTGGCCGAGCTGGTTGAGCGCCTGCGCCAGCAGACCACGCCACGGCAAGACGTTGGGGTGGTCCAGCTGCCACGCCACCGCGAGGTCGCCGACCACCTTGAAGTCGTCGAGCGCGGCATGCGGCCGGTTGGTGGCCAGGTACAGCACTCCCCTGGCCGCCAGGTACTGCAACTGGTACCTGGTACCTGCCATGGTGTGCGGCACGCGGCGGTTGAGGTGCTTCGCCGCTTCGTCGAACTTGCCCATCATGGTGGTGGCCAGAACCAGGTGCGACAACGGAGATCCGATCGCCACACCCCAGCTGTGCGGCGACATGATCGACAGTGCCGTGCTCGCGTCGCGTTCCGCGTCGACGAGGTCGCCCCGCTGCAACCTGATCCCGGCCCGGGTGTCCAGCAACACCGCGGACCACGTGGTCGCGTAGTCCCGCTCTGCTTCTCGCAGCAGTTCGTCACACCAGTACATCGCCCGGTCCGACTGCCCCGCCGCGATGAGGTCGTGCAGTGCGCTGACCACCGACTCCAGCGAGACGTCACCGACCCGCGCGCCCTGCAGCACTTGCTCGGCGCGGTCGACCAGAGTGGGTTTACGTGCGGCGGCCGGATGGGCCGGATGGGTCCGCGGCTTGGCGAAGACCTCGCCCGGCCGGGGTTCGAAAATCCCGCCGGAGCCCTTGGCTGCCGCGAACACCTTGGGGTGCCAAGCGGCGAGCCAGTCGCGGGTGAGCTTGCGCTCCGTGGAGTCCTGCGCTCCCGGCACCGTCACCGAGTCGCCCACCAACTCCAGCGCCCGCACGGCCTCGTCCGGACGACCGAGCCACGCCAACGACCGCACCAGGTGCATCATTTCCCGGTCGCTGAGCAATCCCTTCGCCAGGGTCGCCTGCAACGGACCCAGGTGACGGGCGGCCGCCGCCGGGTTGATCGTCCACTGCATGGACGCGATCCGGGCCGTCAGTGTGGCGCGCATCGCCTCGTTGTCACAGGCACGGCTGGTGAATTCCAGATACCGCACCGCTTCCTCGACCTGACCGGCTGCCATCATCTGGTCGGCGTGCACCAATGCCTGGTCCACGCCTGCCTTGAGCACGTCGATCGCCCACGGCTCCTCGGCTTCACCGGCGGCGAGCAGGTAACCGACCACATCGGACGGTGCGGCACCGTCGTGGTAGAGCAGCTCGGCGGCTCGGAGGTTCAGTGTGGACACTTCCTCCGGGGTGAGCTCGTTGAGCACGGCCGCGGCCGCGGCCGGGGAACGGAACTGGGTGTCCACGGTCAATCCGGCCTGTGCCAACGCTTCCAGCGTGCCCGTCACCACCGACAACCGGACTCCGAGGAACCGGGCGACCAGTGCGGAGGTGGCGAACTCACCGAGCACCGCGATCGCCCTGGCGATCTCCACCAGTCTCGGCCCGCCCCGGTGCATACAGGTCAGCACCGCGCGGGTGAACGCCTCGCCGATCACCGGCTGGTCGAGCACCGCCGGTGGTTCGTCCTGCTGAAGGGCCGGCTGGTCGTCGACAAGTGCGTGCGCCAGCAAGGGGTTGCCACCGGTCAACTCGTGGTAGCCCGCCGCGACATCGAACGCGGGCTCCGCGTTCGTCCGCGCGGCCACCAGTTCACCGACACCCTTGATGGACAACGGCTGCAGCGCGAACTGACTGCAGTGCGGTTCCCGCAACGCCTCAGTGACCACAGTGGACGGAGCCTGCGCGTCGTGGGTGAGCAGCAGCATCACCTTGGCCGCGCCGATCCGGTGCTGCAGATAGGTCAGCACCTGCATCGAGCCGCTGTCAGCGAACTGATGGTCGTCCACGGTGATCAGCAGCGGCCGCTCGTGCGTCAGCTCAAGCAGCCGGACACAGACGCTGTGCGCCACCTGGGTTTCGACCGGCCAGCCGCCTGGCCGCCCGGCCCGCGCGGGCGTGGCCGCCGGTGCGATGAGCCCGGCGAGCAGCGCGGACAGTTCCGGCGGAATAGAGGCGCCGCGGCAGAACTGCTCGACGAGGCCGAAGCGCAGCATTTGCTCGCTCGCCGCACCGCTCGCCCGCAACACCGTCACACCGGACTGCACAGCCCGCTCTTCGAAGGCCCGCACAAGTGCGGTTTTACCGGTGGCGATTCCACCAGTAATCAATGCTATCTTCCCACTCCCTCTCGCGGTTTCGCCTAAAAGTTTCGTTAACTCCACGATGACATTGTTGCGTTCAACCAAACTCACGCGTCTTCCCCCCAGAGAAAAACGGTAGTTGTGCTGGCCATAGGTCATCGTCTGCTTCATCCTCAGCGGCAATCCCTTGCGGGATCGCCTAAAAAGCCACCCAGATGAGTTAAAGCAGACAACGTCCGCGTGGGAGTGTACCACACGACTGTCGCCGATCCGGGTAATCACTAACCTCCTGCCTTGACCGGAACTCGGCGAGCTTCGATCGATGCGTCAATCCAACCAATACATGACGCAATCCAACAGTCCTGTCAAGACCGTTCCACGCAGTGTTCCGCGATGGTCACCTAGCGGAAAACAGGCGCGGCGGCGGCTTTTCACACTCCCTCTGCATACCGTGAACACCCCGGTCCCCAGCCCGGCGATAAGGGCAGCTTAGGGGTGCCGGGGTGGACACCCCGAACCTAGCCTCGCTGGGAGGCGGCGCCTTTCGCTATCCGCGCCGTACTTCATGCGGACTCTCTGGGGAGCGCTGGCAGAAAGGGCTACGCGAGATGTCCTTCAACCTTTTCGCGGCGGATGATGTAAAGACGCCGACAGAGTTTGAGCAACACACACTGTCAGTAGCAGATGCCCTTCGGGATCGGGGTATCGGTTACGGCACTCGGGTGATGCTCAAGGCGGGCAACTCCGCCGCGTATGTCAGTACGCTCTTCGCCCTGATGCACGTCGGCGCCTCGACAGTGCTTGTCGACCACCAGGAGAAAGCCGACCAGACCAGCAGGATCGCGCGGCAGGCAGGCGTCAAGGCTGTCCTGGTGGACGACGACGCGCCGGTCGCCGCCGACGAATCACCCATTTACCTCTATGAACTGCTGGTCGCGGCCGCCGGCCGCACGCCTGCCGACGACAAGCTCTCGTTCGACCTGTGGAGCAGGCTGAACGACGGCTTGATCATGTGGTCGTCCGGGTCGACCGGGCAGCCGAAGGGCGTTGTCAAGAACGGCGGCAACTTCCTGCGAAATCTGGTGCGCAACGCCGAAACTGTCGGGCACCGCTCCGACGACGTGCTGCTTCCACTGCTGCCTTTCTCACACCAGTACGGGCTGTCCATGGTGCTGATCGCCTGGCTCGTCCAGTGCTCGCTGGTGATCGCGCCGTACCGCAGGGCCGACCGCGCACTGCAGATGGGCATCCAATGTGGTGCGACGGTGCTGGACGCCACACCTGCCAGCTATCGCAGCATCCTCAACATCGTGCGCAAGCGCCCTGGCCTGCGGGACGACCTGCGGAAGGTCCGGATGTTCTGCGTCGGCGCCGCGCCGATGGACCAGTCGCTTTCCGACGGCTACCAGGAGACTTTCGGCCTGCCGCTGCTGGACAGCTACGGCAGCACCGAGGTCGGCAACGTCTCGTTCGCGACGCTGGACGACCCGGTCGGCTGCGGCAAGGCGATGGACGGCCTGGAGATGCGGGTCGTCGACGAGAACGACAACCCCTTGCCGCCGGGTGAGCTCGGCGAGATCCTGGTCCGGTCGCCGGACATGATGGAGGGCTACCTCGACGAGGACGGCTCGCTGATCCCGGCTGACCGAGGCTGGTACCGGACGAACGACCTCGGTCACCTGACAGAAAAGGGCAACCTTTTCGTGGCAGGCCGGAAATACGCGGTGCACCGCGGCGGATTCACCCTATACCCCGAGGTGATCGAGCGGAAAGCATCCGTCGCGGCAGGCTGTTCGGTCCGCATCGTGGCGCTGCCCGACGATCGGATGGGCAGCCAGCTGGTTTTCTTCGTCGAGGACGACAGGGAACGCGAAGGCTCCTACTGGCGCGAGCGGCTCGCCGGCGCGTTGCCCGCGTACGAGCACCCCAATCGAGTGCAGGTTCTGGCAAATTTCCCGTTGAACCGGAACGGCAAACCGGACAAGAAGGAGCTGGAGCGAATCGCTTCGGCGTAGCCCAAGGGGAAAGTGAGTTACCTCACGGTAGTCCCGTGTGCCACCGAACGGAACGACCGCCCGCCTTCACGTCGATTTGACTTAACCGTCTAGGAAGTTACCAAACCCGGCTTGGCCCGAAGGGCCGAGCCGGGTTTTCGCTGTCGCTGCGGCGATGGGTCGTGAGAGGCATTCGGATTCGCCGGGCGGTGGGCACGTGCCCACTGCCCGGCGAACGTTTGCATTACCCCGGATTCGTGATCCTAAACATGCCGGACGAAATTTTTGTGAACGTCTCCCGAATTCGCTGCGCGGTGAAATCGGCGTAGTGCTCCATCATCGTGAAGTGGTTGCCGGGCACGTCGACCACCGAATGCTCGAGCTCCCACGCGGCTTGCCAGCCCGGCGCCCAGTCGGCGGCCATCGGTTCCATCGCGCGAACGAGCACGGTCGGCGCCGCGATAGGCCGAGGGCTCCAGTCGAACTCGCCGTACTGGATCATGGCGGTGATCCACGCGTCGCCCCAGCGGTCCCCGGCCGAGGCCAGCTCGAAGCCCTGGCGGCCCATCATCGCGTCGCTGAAGTCGTGACTGACTTCGGTGAGAACATCGCGTTGGCCAGGCGAATACGTGTCGACAAGGGCGACACCCGCTGCCGGACAGCCATGCTCCTCCAGCTGCGCGGCCAAGCGGTGGGCGATCAGGCCCGCCGCGGACTGGCCGAGCAAGACCAACGGCCGACCACCGAGATGCTTTCGCACCGACGCGACATGCAGTTCCAGCAACGCCTCAGCGGACGCCGGAAGCAGTTCCCCGACGAGATAGCCGGGCTGTGGCAGGACGAAGACGTCATGCTGGTCACGGAAACTCGCCGCGAAGCGCGCGTAGTGCGACGGATCCGGTTTGCCGACGATCCCCGCGAGGCACACGAACCCCAGATCGGCGGGGCCACTGGCGATCCTGACTGGCTCGGGCGGCGCACCGAAGTCGCCAGGCCCGCCGAACATCGCGCGAAACTGCCGCAGTTGCCGTGCGATCTGCAGAAAGTCGATCAGCCGTGCGGAAGTGAGCGCCTCGACGAACATCGCGCTGAGGCTGCCGACGGTTCCGGCCGGTGTGGTGACAGCGGCCGGTTCGACGGCCGCGGCATCGGCGTCGGGCAATCGCGTGCTCAGATAGCGCGCGAGTTCGACAGGTGTCGGATACTCGAACACCGCTGTGGCACGCAGTCGTACGCCGGTAGCGGCGTCGATGCGGTTGCGCAGCTTCACGGCGCTCAGCGAGTCGAAGCCGAGTTCGAGGAACTTGCGGCCAGGTTCGATGTCTTCCGGGCCCGCGTGGCCAAGGACAGCAGCGGCATGGGTGCGTACGAGCTCAAGCAACGAGCCCTCGGCCGGCGCCGAAGCCACCGTCACCGCCGGGCGGTCCAGCTTGATCGGCACCAGCACGGCGTCGTCCACCGCCAACGCAGCGTCGAACAACGCGAGGCCCAATGCCGTTGACAGCGGCTGGGCGCCGTTCTGGTTGCGCTGGACGTCAGTCAGATGGCCGGTCATACCGCTCTGCTCGGCCCACAACCCCCACGCGAGCGCCTTGGCAGGCAGTCCGAGCGCGCGGCGGTGCTGCGCCAACGCGTCAAGGAAAACGTTGGCGGCGGCGTAGTTTCCTTGGCCAGGGCTGCCGAATGTGCCCGCGGCCGACGAGAACAGCACGAAGTCCGACACATCGCGGGTGAGCTCGTGCAAGTTCACCGCTGCGTCCACTTTGGACTGCATGACCACGTCGACCTGTTCGGGCGTCAACGATTCGATCACTCCGTCGGCGAGCACACCCGCCGCGTGGATCACCGAGTCGACGTGGACCGAGTCAAGCAAACGCGCGAGAGCGGCTCGATCGGCGACGTCACAAGCCTCGATCCGGACCTTCGCCCCCAAGGCCACCAGCGATGCGTGCAGATCGAGCGCGCCGGGCGAGTCCAGGCCACGCCTGCTGGTCAGCACCAGGTCCCGCACGCCGTGTGACACCACCAAGTGCTTGGCCAACGCACTGCCCAACGTCCCGGTGCCACCGGTGATGAGCACCGTGCCACGTCCCAGCGTGACTTGTGTGGTGGGACTTGGCACGGCGGTGAGCTGGGGAACGTAGACCTTGCCGTCCCTGACCGCGACTTCCGGTGAGTCGCCTGCCAGCAGGAGTTCCCCGGAATCGCTGTCGAGAAGGATGAACCGGCCAGGGTGTTCGGACTGCGCGGACCGCAGCAGGCCACAGACCGGTGCCGCGGCGAAGGCGTTCACCTGATCACCCGGCCGGACAGCCACCGCGCCAGAGGTGACCACGACCAGTTTGCTGTTGTCGAACCTCGAATCGGCCAGCCACTGCTGAACCGCGCGCAGAATGCGGTGGACGGCCGCACGAGTACCGGAAACGTCGCCGACCGAGACGCGCATGACGACGAAGTCCGGCACGGCTTCAGGCACTTCAGCCACGTCGTCGACCACAACGTTGTCACCGATGTCACTCGGTGTCGCGGCACTCCAGTCCACCCGGTGCAGGGCGCCATCCACGGGTGTCGAGAACGGCCGCAGGGCAAGCGATTCAGCGGTCAGCACGGCCGCGCCGCGATCGTCCACAACAGACACAGAGACGGCAGCGGGACCGGCCGGAGCCAGTCGGGCACGCAACCGGGAGGCACCGGAACTGTGCAGGCTCACGCCATTCCACGAGAAAGGCAGGCCACTGACGTCAGGCCCGAACGTGCCGAGGCCAATCGAATGCAAAACGGAGTCCAGCAAAGCCGGATGTACGCCGTACCGGTCGGGTTCGTTGCCAGACGGCAATTCCACCTCGACGAAAAGCTCGTCACCGTGCCGCCATGCCGCGTTCAAACCACGGAACGAAGGCCCGTAGCCCAATCCGGCTGAGGCCAGCGTCGAATACAGCGAATCGGCCGCGACCGGAGTCGCGTTCACCGGCCAGTCCCATTCCGCGGCGACGTCGGCTTTGGGTGCCAAAACTCCTTCAGCGTGCCGAATCCAGTCCTCTGATTGCCGGGAATAGATCGTGATCGCACGGTTTCCTGAGTCGTCCGGCGCCGCGACGCGTGCCTGGAGTTCGACGCTGTCGGTCAATTCCAACCGGGCGTGGATTGTCAGATCGTCGACTCGGCCGCAACCGGCCAACGCACCCGCCCGCATGGCGATCTCGAGGAAACCCGTGCCTGGGAACACGATCCGGTCCTTGACCCGGTGGTCCGCCAGCCACGGCAACGTCTCGAGCGACAAGGTCGCACTACAAACCAGCTCTCCGCTGTCCGCGAGCTCAACGGCCGTGCCCAGCAACGGATGCCCAGACTGTCGAGCCGGACGCGCCTGCGCCCAGTACCGGCGACGCTGGAAGGCATACGTGGGCAAGTCGGTCGTCCGGGCGGACGTATCAGCGAAAACACCGTCCCAGTCGAGTCGGAGTCCGCGCACGTGCAACTCCCCCACCGCGGTCAGCAACGCGCCACGACCGTCGTGGTCTCGCCGCAAAGTCCCGGTGACCACGCAGTCGTCTGCGAGGCTGTCCTCAAGCGGGACCGTGAGCACCGGATGCGGGCTCGGTTCGACGAAGAACCGGTGGCCGTCCTCGTACAGGGCCCGGGTCACCTGCTCCAGCTGAACGGTCTCGCGCAGGTTGCGGTACCAGTAGGCGGCATCCAGGTCCGCTGCGATCCGAGAGCCGGTGACCGTGGAGTAGAAGGCGACCTTCGGCGGCTGGGAGCTGACCCCCGCGAGCCGGGTCAGCAGTTGCTCCCGAATCGCCTCGACGTGCGCCGAATGGGACGCGTAGTCGACGGCGATCCGCCGAA
Source organism: Kibdelosporangium aridum (assembly GCF_900176515.1). Taxonomy (GTDB): domain Bacteria; phylum Actinomycetota; class Actinomycetes; order Mycobacteriales; family Pseudonocardiaceae; genus Kibdelosporangium; species Kibdelosporangium aridum. Next base: position 171,847 of record NZ_FWXV01000001.1, on the reverse strand, counting down.
CCCGGACGTTCTCGCCGGTCAGGGCCGACTCCAGCTCGGCGAGCGCGTCAAGATCACCGGAGACCACGACAGAGTCGGGACCGTTCACAGCCGCAAGGCTCACCCTGCCCAGATGGGGTGCCATGCGCTCGGCGGACAGCCCGACGGACATCATGCCGCCGGAACCGGCCAATGCGGCCAATGCTTGTGCCCGGGCGGTCACGACCAACGCGGCATCCGCGAACGACAAAGCACCAGCGACACAGGCAGCGGCGATCTCCCCCTGGCTGTGCCCGGCGACCGCAGACGGCTGAACTCCGTACGAACGCCATACCTCTGCCAGCGACACCATCACTGCGAACAGCGCAGGCTGAACCACGTCCACTCGGTCCAACGCGGCCTTGTCGCGTAACACATCGAGCAGCGCCCAATCGGTGTGCGGCTCGATGGCATCTGCGCACGCCTCCATGCTCGCCCGGAAGACCGAGGACGAGCCGAGCAGGTCAAGCGCCATACCGACCCACTGCGACCCTTGCCCGGGAAAAATGAACGCGACCTTGCCTTCGCCATCGGCGACGCCTTGCACGACAGCGTCGTCCATCGAGTTGTCGGCCACGGCCCGCAGACCACGGACGAGCTCGGCCCGATCGCTCGCCACCAGAACAGCCCTGTGCTCCAATGCCGCTCGTGTGGTCGCGAGGGAATAGGCGACGTCCACGAGGCTTGTGTCCACATGAGACACGAGAGCCTTGGCTTGGTCCCGTAGGGCTGCGTCGGTCCGGCCGGACAGCACGAAAGGCACCGCGCCGGTGAATTCCGGCCGGCTCGGTTCGTCAACGGGTTGCGCTTGCTCGAGGATCACGTGCGCGTTCGTGCCGCTGACACCGAACGAGGACACACCGGCCCTGCGCGGACGATCGCTCCTCGGCCACGGCGCGGCTTGCGTCAACAGCCGGACCGAACCGCGAGTCCAGTCGACGTGTGCGGAGGGCTTGTCCACGTGCAACGTCTTCGGCAGTTCACCGTGGCGCATGGCCAGCACCATCTTGATGACACCGGCGACTCCGGCGGCAGCCTGCGTGTGCCCGATGTTGGACTTCACCGAACCGAGCAGCAACGGATGCTCCCGATCCTGCCCGTACGTTGCCAGCAACGCCTGAGCCTCGATCGGATCACCAAGGCGCGTCCCGGTTCCGTGCGCCTCCACGACATCCACGTCGGACACGTCGAGTGCCGCGTTCGCCAGCGCGGAACGGATCACCCGCTGCTGAGCAACTCCGTTCGGCGCGGTCAGGCCGTTCGAAGCACCATCCTGGTTCACCGCGGACCCACGAATGACGGCCAACACCTGATGCCCGTTGCGCTGAGCGTCGGACAGCCGTTCCAACAACAGCAGGCCGACACCCTCACCCCAGCCCATCCCGTCGGCGGCATCGGCGAAAGGCTTACACCGCCCATCGGATGCCATTGCCCGCTGCCTGCTGTAAATGCGGAACAGCAGAGGATCAGTCATCACGGTCGCGCCTCCGGCGAGTGCCAGCGAGCACTCGTTCGACCGGATAGCCTGGCATGCCTGGTGCAACGCGACCAAGGACGAGGAGCAGGCCGTGTCCACAGTGGCCGCTGGACCTTCCAGCCCGAAGACGTACGCGATGCGGCCGGAGATCACGCTCGCGGCGGTGCCCGTGGCGAGGTAGTCCTCGTGCTCGGAGTTGTCAAGCAGATGCGTCGTGTAGTCCTGGCCATTGGTGCCGATGAACACGCCGGTCCTGGTGCCCCGCAAGGAGGTGGGATCCATACCGGCCCGCTCGAAGGTCTCCCACGAGGATTCCAGCAACAGCCGCTGCTGTGGGTCCATCGCGGTCGCCTCACGGGGACTGATGCCGAAATGGCCCGCGTCGAAAAGCCCTGGGCCAGCGAGGAATCCACCGCCACGGCTGTAGCTCGTGCCCGCCTTGTCCGGATCCGGGTGGTACAGGGCGTCCAGGTCCCAGCCACGGTCGGCCGGGAAGTCGCCGATGGCGTCAGTGCCGTCCGCCAGCAGCCGCCAGAACCGCTCAGGAGTGTCCGCTCCACCAGGGAAACGACAGGCCATACCGACGATGGCGATCGGCTCGTGCTGCCGTTCCCGCAGCTCGGCGATCTGGTGCCGCGCCTGCCGCAGCTCGGCCGTCAGCCGTCGCAGCGTCTCGACCACCCGGCCGTCGTTCATCGCAGTCCCTTCTCCAGTTCCTCCTCGACGAGGTCGAGCAGTTCGTCCAAGGTGTCCGCGGCCAGCAGGTCGTCCGCGATGACCGGTTGGTCGACCGGCTCCGGTTGGTCGACGGGCACCGGTTCTTTGGCTGGGGCGGCGCCGAACAGCTCAGCCCGCAGATGGGCGGCGAGTGCCGCCGGGGTCGGGTAGTCGAAGATCACCGACGCGGGCAGGCCGATCCCGGTCGCCGCGGCGAGCACGTTGCGTAGCTCGACCACCGTCAACGAGTCGAAGCCGACGTCCTTGAACGCTTTGTCCGCCGGGATGTCCTTGGCCGAGGTGTGGCCGAGGACCGTTGCCACGTGCTGGCGTACAAGGTCGAGCAACCCACGTTGCTGGTCCTCTTCGGACAGTCCGGTCAACGTTGTGCGCAGGTCCGGTGTCGCACTGGACTCACGGTGTTCCACCAGTTCGGAGATCAGCGGCATCGGCCGTGTTGAGGTGAACTGGTCCCAGTCGATGTCCACGACGGTCAGGCATGTCTCGTCGTCGTCAAGCGCTCGCTGCAAGGCCGTGATCGCAAGGGCGGGTTGCAGCGCTTGCAGACCGCCTCGGCGCATCCGGTCCTCGACGACGGCACCGTCCGCAGCCATGCCTGCCTGTGCCCAAGGCCCCCATGCGACTGCGGTCGCGGGCAGTCCGATGGCTCTGCGCTGTTCGGCGAAGGCGTCGAGGAAGGCGTTCGCGGCCGCGTAGTTCGCTTGCCCGGCATTGCCGATAACGCCTGTCACCGACGAGAACAGCACGAATGCCTTGAGATCCGGCGCAAGCTCGTGCAGGTTCAGCGCGCCCAGCACCTTGGGCCTGAGCACGTGCTCGAACCGGTCCAGCGTCAACGCGTCGAACACGCCGTCATCGAGGACTCCGGCAGCGTGGAAGACAGCCGTCGGTGGATGCGCGTCGAGTACCTTGGCAAGGCTTGCCCGGTCGGCCACGTCGCAAGCCGCCACGGTCACCCGTGTGCCCAGCTGCTGAAGTTCCGCCACCAGGTCGTCCGCGCCAGGTGTGTCCGCGCCTCGCCGAGCGGTCAGGACGACGTGCTCGGCACCGGCACGCGCCAGCCAGCGGGCGACTTCCGCACCCAACGCGCCGAGGCCGCCGGTGACCAGGACCGTTCCGTCCGGTTGCCACGGCGTGCCCGCTGGGCGCGCTGCCTGGACCAGTCGACGCCCGAAGATCCCCGATGGCCTGACCGCGACCTGGTCCTCCTCACCGCCCAACACGGTCACCAGGCGTCGAGCATCGGTCAAGTCCGGTGAGATGTCGATCAAGCCACCCCATCGGTCAGGGTGTTCCAACGCGAGGACCCGGCCAAGGCCCCAGATCTGCGCGGACATCGGATCGACCGAATCGCCGGGCCGGACGGCAACCGCGTTCGAGGTCACACACCACACAGGGGCGTTAGCGCGACGCACCACATCGATGGTCGTGGCCAGTCCCTTGGACACAGCCGGACACTCTGCGGTCCACTGGTCCTCCGGCTGCAGCAGCACGAGCACCCCTGCCACCGGTTCGTCGGTGTGCGAGGCGTGGATTGTGCTCGTGCCACGCTCTTCGAACGCGCGTCGGACCGCAGCGAGCGCGGGGTGATCCTCTGGGGACACCACCAACCACGGTCCAGGCAACGGGGCCGACGGCTCGGGTATCGGCCGCCATTCCACCCGATGGCACCAACCATCCACTGGAGAGGAAGGGGACAGCGGTCGCCCGGTGGGCGGATCGAGCCAATAGCGCCGTCGCTGGAACGCATACGTAGGCAAGTCGACCGACCTCGCACCGCGCTCTTCGAAGAACCGGGCCCAATCCACGTCCATCCCGTGGACATGCAACTGAGTCAGGGCCGTGGTGAGAGCGAGCACCTCGGAACGGTCTGCGCGCAAAGACGGAATGACCGTCGCATCGGGAAGACTGTCCTTGGCCATTGCCGTCAACACACCGTCCGGACCGACCTCAAGGAAGGCAGTCACGCCCGCATCGGCAAGAGTTCGGACAGCATCGGCGAACCGGACGGTCTTCCGGACTTGCCCAACCCAGTAGTCCGGCGAACAGACATCCGTGGCCTGTCCGGTCACAGTGGACACGATCGGAATCTGCGGAGCAGTGAAGGTCAGCCGCGCGACGGTTTCGGCGAACTCCGCGAGCATCGGCTCCATAAGCGGCGAGTGGAACGCGTGGCTCACGCGCAAGCGTTTGGTTTTGCGCCCGTCTGCCGCGAAGGCGTCGACGATCTTCCCGACGACGTCCTCGTCACCGGAGATCACTGTCGAGTTCGGACCGTTCACGGCCGCGACGGACACCCGATCGGTCAGCAGCGGCAGCACCTCGTCCTCGGTCGCCTGCAGCGCGGCCATCGCCCCGCCCTCAGGCAGCGCCTGCATCAACCGCCCACGGGCGGCAACCAGCTCACAGGCGTCCTCGAGCGTCAACACGCCTGCCACGTGGGCCGCTGCGATCTCACCGATGGAATGCCCGGCCACGAAGTCAGGCGTGACTCCCCAGTGCCGCAGCAGCCGGAACACCGCGACTTCGACAGCGAACAGGCCAGCCTGTGTGTACATCGTCTGGTGCAGCAGGTCTTCACCCAGCACAGTGGTGATCGAATTCGGCAAGTGCCGGTCCAGCAGCACGGCCACGGCGTCAAAAGCCTCAGCGAACACGGGGAATGCCCGATAGAGCTCGCGTCCCATGTCCAGGCGTTGACTGCCTTGGCCCGTGAACAGCAGCGCCAGCGCGGGCCGGTCGGCCGGGACTCCGCGCACCACACCGGGCGCGACGCCACCACCGGCCAACGCAGTCAACCCGCGTACGAAGCCGTCATGATCCTCGGCGACCACAGCCGCTCGATGGCCCAACGCAGCTCGGCCAGCCAGTGATCGCCCGACATCGATCGGCCGTTCGGTCATGGAGACCAGACGATCGGCTTGCGCCTGCACGGCCTCCGCTGTGGCACCGGAGATCAGCCAAGGGACCAACGGCACAGTCACCGACGCGGGCGCGGGATCGGCAACCGGCTCTGGCGGGGCCTGTTCGATGATCACGTGCGCGTTCGTGCCGCTGATCCCGAAGGACGTCACCGCTGCCCGTCGTGGGTGCGAGGTTTCCGGCCACGGCATGGCCTCGGTCACCAGCGAGACCTGTCCGGCGGACCAGTCGACGTGCGGTGTGGGCTCGTCGACATGCAGCGTCTTGGGCACGATGCCGTGCCGCATCGCCTGAACCATCTTGATGATCCCCGCGACACCGGCAGCGGCCATCGTGTGCCCGATGTTGGATTTCACCGACCCCATGAGCAAGGGATGCGCACGGTCTTGGCCATAGGTCGCCAGCACCGCTTGAGCTTCGATCGGATCGCCGAGCCGGGTGCCCGTGCCATGCGCCTCGACAACGTCCACATCAGACACAGCCAGGCCCGCGTTGGCCAGCGCGGCCCGGATCACCCGCTGCTGAGCCAGACCGCTCGGCGCTGTCAGCCCGTTCGACGCCCCATCCTGGTTCACCGCGGAGCCACGAACGACAGCCAGCACGCGATGACCGTTGCGCCGAGCATCCGACAATCGTTCCAGCAGAAGGACGCCGACACCTTCACTCCACCCGGTGCCGTCGGCCGCGGCGGCGAAGGCCTTACACCGGCCGTCTGGGGACAGCGCGCGTTGCCTGCTGAACTCGGCGAGCCACCACGGCGTGGTCATCACGGTCACACCGCCTGCGACGGCCATGCTGCACTCGCCTGCCCGAATCGCCTGCGCCGCAAGGTGTAACGCCACCAACGACGACGAGCAAGCAGTGTCCACAGTGATCGCTGGGCCTTCGAGGGCGAACGTGTACGAGATCCGGCCGGACACCACACTCGCGGTGCTGCCCGTGCCGATGTACCCCTCGGTAGTCTCCCCGTGGTGCATCAGGATGCTCTGGTAGTCCTGGCCGTTGGTGCCCGCGAAAACACCGATCCGCTCGCCGCGGACGGACGCCGGGTCGATACCGGCCCGCTCGAACACCTCCCACACGGTTTCCAGCAGCAGCCGCTGCTGGGGATCCATCGCCACTGCTTCACGCGGTGAGATCCCGAAGAACTCGGCGTCGAAGTCGGCCACGTCCGGCAGGAATCCCCCGGCTTGGGCGTAGGACTTGCCCACCGCGTCCGGGTCGGGATCGAACAGGTTCGCCAGATCCCAGCCACGGTCGGCGGGCAGCCCGCCGATCGCGTCCCTGCCTTCGTCGACCAACTCCCACAACGCTTCCGGCGAGTCCGCCCCGCCAGGCAACCGGCAACTCATCGCCACGATCACGATGGGATCGTCATCCGTGGTCACCACGACGGGCTGCGTTTCCGCCACCTCGCCGAGCAACAGCTTGGCCAACGCTTCCGGTGTGGGGTGGTCGAACAGGACCGTCGCGGGGAGTTTCAGGCCGGTCAACGCGTTGAGCCTGGTCCGCAATTCCACAACGGTCAACGAGTCGAAGCCGAGTTCCCGGAACGGCCTGCTGGTGTTGATCGCCTGTGGGCTGCTGTGTCCCAGCACTTCCGCGGCCTGGGCGCAGACGAAGTCGAGCGCGATCCGGGCTTGCTCAGCGGCTGACCGTCCCGCCAAGCGCCGCGACCACGTTTCCCCGTCGGACTTGGCTGCTTGACGGGCTTCCGGCAGGTCGCTGAGCAGCCGGCTTGGGCGTGCACCAGTGAAGCCAGGGATGAACCGTGCCCAGTCGACGTCCACGACCGTCACGCACGTTTCGTCACGATCGAGCGTGGCCTTCAACGCCGCGAGTGCCGGACCCGCCGACATCGGCCGCATTCCGTGGCGCCGGGTACGTTCGGGCACCGCTTCGGCCATTCCTCCGTCCGCCCATGCTCCCCACGCGATGGAGGTCGCGGGAAGGCCGAGTGCACGGCGGTGTTCGGCCAGCGCGTCGAGGAAAGCGTTCGCGGCGGCGTAGTTGGCCTGACCGGCGTTTCCCACGCTGCCCGCGGCCGACGAGAAGAGCACGAACGCGTCGAGGTCACGGTCGAGCGTGAGCTCATGCAGCAACCACGCACCGTCCACTTTGGGCTTCAGGACGTCATTGAAGCGGTCCGGGCCAAGGGTTTCCAGCATGCCGTCGTCCAGGACACCGGCTGCGTGCACGACGGCCGTCAGGTTCGGCAAGGACGCCACGAGCGCCGACATGGCCTGCTCGTCCGTCACGTCACAGGCCGCGACGGTCACCGGGATGTCCAGATCGACATCAGCGGTGCCGCGCCTGCTGGTCAACACGATGTGCTCGGCGCCGTTTTCCGCCAGCCACTGCGCGGTTCTCCGGCCGAGCTCACCCGTCCCGCCAGTGATCAACACCGTTCCCGACGGCCGCCACTGCCGCTTTGCCTGCGTGCGCGCAGCCCGGGTCAGGCGCCTGGCGAACACGCCGTTCGCGCGGATCGCGACCTGGTCCTCGTGCCCCGACAGCACACCGGCCAGCCGGGACGCGACCTCGTCGGTGAACTCGTCTGGCAGGTCGATCACGCCACCCCACCGTTCGGGGTGTTCCAGGGCAGCGACCCGGCCGAGTCCCCAGATCGTGGCCTGCAAGGGCGCGACGACCCCGTTCACAGCGCCCTGCGTGGCGCACCACAGCGGCGCGGTCACCCCGGCATCGCCCAACGCGTGCACCAGCGCCGCCGTCCGGACCGGCCCGTCCTCGGCCAGTGCCAGCAACGAAAGCACGCCCGCGTACTCGCCGCTGAGTCTGGCCGCGATTCCCGCTCGATCCTCGTTGCCCAACCGGAGCGTCTCGGCGCCGGGAAGCGTGATGTCGGTGTCGATGCCATCCGGCACAACCACTAGCCAGGTCCCGGACAAGTCGGCCGCCGCGTCGGGGATCGGCTTCCACTCGATCTGGTATCGCCAGGCGTCGTTGGCCGCGGGTGCCGGTCCGAGCCAGTAGCGCTCCCGCTGGAACGGGTAGGTCGGCAGGTCGACTCGGCGGGCCTGTGTACCGGCGTAGAACGCCTGCCAGTCGGGCTTGGTGACGCTGACCGCGGCGAGCAGGGTCTCTGGTTCCGGCCGATCGGGACGCAGCAGCGCGACCGCGCCCTCGGTCATCGCGCTGAGCACTCCGGCAGGCCCCAGTTCCAGGAACGTGCCGACGCCCAGGTCACGCAGACTCTCGATGCCGTCGGCAAAGCGCACGGTTTCGCGGGCCTGGCGGACCCAGTACGCGGGCGTGCACAGGTCTTGGGGATCAGCGACACGGCCGGTCACCGCGGAGACCAAGGCCAGTTCCGGTGTGCGGTACTCGATCTTCGCGGCCACGTGCGCGAAGTCCGCGAGCATCGGGTCCATCCGGGCGGAATGGAACGCGTGACTCACAGCCAAGCGCTTGCTCTTGCCTCCCACAACGAGATCACGCAGTGCGTCCTCGTCGCCAGCGAGCACAACGGACATGGGTCCGTTCACCGCGGCCAACGAAACCCGGGAACTGAGCAGCGGCTGAATCTCGTCGACCGAGGCTTCCACCGCCAGCATCGCGCCACCCGGCGGCAACACCTGCATCAGACGGCCACGCGCAACGACCAGCGTTGCGGCATCCTCAAGCGACCACAGTCCGGCCACGTGTGCCGCGGCGAGCTCGCCGATCGAGTGGCCGAGCAGGAAGTCCGGACGAATGCCCCAGCTTTCCAACAGCCGGTAGAGCGCCACTTCTAGGGCGAACAGCGCTGGCTGGGTGTACTCGGTGCGGTCGAGGGCTTCCTGGTCGCCGAACACCTCATGAAGCGACCGGCCCACCAGGGGATCCAGTACGGCACAGCACTCGTCGAACGCACGCGTGAACACCGGATAGGCGTGGTAGAGCTGTGCGCCCATGCGGGCCCGTTGGCTTCCCTGACCCGTGAACAGAAACGCGAGTCCGCCTTCGCTGGTCGTGCTCGTCGCAGCCCTGCCGTCGGCCAACGCCGCCAGTCCGGCGAGCATGTCGGCTTTGGTCGTACCGACGACCGACGCGCGATGCTCCAATGCCGCCCGGGTTGTCGCGAGCGAGTACCCGACATCGATCGGATCCTGCTCCCCCACAGTCGAAAGCAGCTGCTGGGCTTGTGCACGAACCGCTGCTTCGGTGTGACCGGACAACGTCCACAGCATTGCCGGAACTTCCGGTTTGCTGACCGACGATTCCTCGACCTCAGGTGGCTGTTCGAGGATGAGGTGCGCGTTGGTGCCGCTGATCCCGAACGACGACACGCCCGCGCGCCGGGCGCGGCCGGTCCGTGGCCACGGTGTCGCTTCCGCGACCAGCTCGATCGAGCCGGACTCCCAGTCGACGTGCGGTGTCGGGCGGTTGAGGTGCAACATCTTCGGCACGACACCGTGCCGCATGGCCATGAGCACCTTGATCACACCGGCGACACCCGCCGCCACCTGGGTATGCCCGATATTGGACTTCAGCGAGCCGAGCAAGAGCGGCTGGTCACGGTCTACGCCATACGTGGCCAGCAACGCCGTGGCCTCAATGGGATCACCCAGTCGCGTGCCTGTGCCGTGTGCTTCGACGACATCGATGTCCTGTGTGGACATACCTGCGTCGGCAAGCGCTTGCCGGATCACGCGTTGCTGTGCGAGGCCGTTGGGTGCCGTGAGCCCGTTGCTGGCGCCGTCCTGGTTGAGGGCACTGCCCCGGATGACCCCGACGATGGGGTGACCAAGCCGCTGGGCGTCGGAAAGCCTTTCCAGGACGAGCATTCCGGCGCCTTCGGCCCATGCGGTGCCGTCCGCGGCCTCGGCGAACGGCTTGCACCGGCCATCCGCGGCCAGTGCTCGTTGCCTGCTGAACTCGACGAACGCGATCGGGGTGGACATCACCATCACCCCGCCCGCCAAGGCCAGCGAGCATTCGCCGCGACGCAACGCCTGCGCGGCGAGGTGCATGGCGACCAAAGAGGACGAACACGAGGTGTCGACGGTCAGCGTGGGGCCTTCGAATCCGAGGGTGTACGCGACGCGTCCAGTGGCGACGCTGACCGCGTTTCCGATCGGCAGGTAGTCCGCGACTCCTTCGGGCGCGTCCGACGAACCGTAATCGCCGTGCATCACTCCCGCGAACACGCCCGTCGCGCTTCCGCGCAACGAGCTTGGGTCGATACCGGCGCGCTCAACGGCTTCCCACGACAACTCAAGCAACAGCCGCTGCTGCGGGTCCATGCCCAGCGCCTCACGCGGGCTGATCCCGAAGAACGCCGGGTCGAAGTCGGCCGCGTCGTAGAGAAATCCGCCTTCCCTGACGTAGGTCTTGCCCGGCGTGCCGGGTTCCGGGTGGTAGATCGACTCGTCCCAGCCACGGTCGCTGGGCATCGCACCGATCGCGTCCCTGCCCTCGACCAGCAACTCCCACAGGTCCTCCGGCGACCGCACACCGCCGGGCAGCCTGCACGACATCGCGACGATCGCGATCGGCTCGGCAGGCTCGGCGTGTTCGGCTTCCTCTGGCTCGATGGCTGCTGCGGGCGGGGTGACCTGCGCCTCGAGCGCGCTCGCCAGCGCGGCCGGGCTGGGGTGGTCGAAGACAGCGGTCGTAGCCAGCGGCAGGCCGGTCCTGGCTCGTAGCCTCCTCACCAGGTCCACTGCCGCCAACGAGTCAAAACCGAGCTCGGTGAACGACCTGCTGGACTGGACGTCCTGACGGTTGAGCACCGCCGTCGTTTCGGCCAGGACATCGTCGAGCAACTGCCGTGGCCGCTCCGCGGCGGGTTCACGCGTTTCAGCGACAGATTCGCTTGCCGGCACTACGGGTTGGTTCGCTTTGACCGCAGCGTCGAACAGGTCTTCGCTGTCCCACGTGAGGGCGGCTGCGGGCAGACCGGCACGATGCCGATGCGTCACCAATTCGTGCGCGACCGACGCTGCGACCGTGTTTCCGGCCATTCCCAAGGCTTCAGCCGGGGTGATCAGGACGAACAGCGCGGCGTCGGTCCGCTCAGCCAGCGTGCGCGCAGTGTCGATGTAGTCACGCGTGCAGGAGTCGAGCTGTTCGGGTGTCATGGACCCGGCCAGGCCCGCGCCCGAGACCGGGGTGGCGTGCACGATCCCGGCGAGTCGGTCCGGTAGCTGCGCCGCGGTCTCCACGACGCGGACAGTCGCCCCCAGCTCGATCAGGTCGTCGACGTCCGTGGCGGGTCCTGTCAGCAGCAGGTCCCGCACGCCATGCGCGGCAACGAGGTGATGCGCGATCAGTCGCCCTGGGCCATCGGTTCCGCCGGTGACCAACACCGTGCCGTCGAGTTCGGGGAACTCTATTTCGCGGGACGCCGGTGCCAGACGTGGAACTCGCACCTCGCCGGACCGGATTGCGACGTGTGGTTCGTCGGTGGCCAGCGCGGCCGGCAGCAGCGGAGCCACGTTCGCCGGATCGTCCGCCTCGACGAGGACGAACCGGCCAGGAAACTCCAGCTGAGCCGCCCGCACCAGGCCTTTCACCATGTCGTCCGCTGTGATGACAGCGAGCTTGCCGCCATCCCATTCCCTGATCACCCGCAACGCGGTAGCGGCGTCCGATGCTTCGGTGAGCGTCAGATCAGCGGGTTCCTCGACGCGGACGCCAATAGCAGTCAATCGGTCGGCAAGAGTGCCAGAGTTCAGCACGGACCACCGGGAACGCGCGACCGCTGTGCCGGCCGTCAACTTCTGCCAGCTGACAACCGAAAGCGCGGCTTCGTCCGGCAAGTCGACACGTTGTGGCCGGTGCCCGTCGAACACCGGCTCCCAGTCCACCGGCACGCCGTTGACGTGCAACCCGGCCACCGCGGTGAGCAGTGACTGCACGTCCGACCGGTCGCCGCCACGCAATGCAGGCAGCACAACGGCTTCGTCGTCGGCGAGGCAGTCACGAGCCAACGCGGCCAGCACACCGTTCGCGCCGACTTCGAGATACGCGCCGGCCCCGGCGTTTTCCAGCCAGCGCACGCAATCCATGTACTGGCTGGTGCCGCGTACCTGCCCTGGCCAGTAGTCCGGGGTCAGCAGCTCGTCCGTGGGCATGCCGCGGCGAATGGACACGACCGGGATCCGCGGCCGGTTCAGGGTGAGTCCGGAGACTGTCCGCAGGAAGCCGGGCAACAGCGGATCCATGTGGTGCGAGTGGAACGCCCGTCGTACCGGCAGGCTCTTGGCCTTGCGTCCACGCTGCGACCAGTACGCGACAACGGCTTCCACCGCGTCACGATCACCGGAGATGACCACAGAGGACGGTGAGTTGACCGCAGCGAGCGTGACTCTGCCTTCGTAGCCGGACAACGACTCCGCGGCATCGCCCGGGCTGATCCGCAACGCGGCCATGGCTCCGCCAAGCGGCATGTGCTCCTGCACGAGCCGCACCCGGTCGGCCATCAGAACTGAGATGTCGTGGTACGAGAACATTCCGGCAGCGGTGGCCGCGGCCATTTCCCCGACCGAGTGGCCCAGCACGTAATCCGGGTGCAGTCCCCAGCTTCCCAGCAACCGGAACAGGCCCATCTGCAAGACGAACAACGCGTCCTGGGTGAGCAGTTCCCGGTCACCGGGAGGGATACCGGCGAAATCGTCCTCGCCGAGCAACAATTCACGGACCGCCCACTGGGAATGCTGGGCCAGGTGAGCACATACGTCGTCCATGGTCTGTGCGAACACTGGAAAAGTGGAGTACAGTTCGCGGCCCATTCCCGGCCGTTGCCCGCCTTCACCGGAAAACAGCAGCGCGACCTTGCGATCCTCCGCCCGGCCACGGACCAACCCGGGAGCGTCGGCGCCCGCCCGCAGCGCGTTCAGCCCATCGCGCAGCTCGAACCGGTCCTTCGCCAGGACAACCGCACGATGTGCGAAATGCGTCCTTCTGGTCGCGAGTGAATAGCCCACGTCGGCAAGGCGCAGATTCTCGTCACCGTCGATATGGGACTGCAGATTGGCGGCTTGTGCCCGGAGCGCTCCTTCGGTGCGGCCGGACAGGAGCAGCGGAACAACCACTTCGGACATATTCGCATGGCCCCCCGATGAGCACGACTGTCACTCAGCGTCGCGCGCGATCCGACCGCCCATCAACCCCTAGCTGGCTCCAGCGGGACGGTCGGGGTGCGCAGCCGGGTAGGGGTTGCCGGTCTCGCGAACCGCTGGTTACGTTCGACCGCGAGTCATATCTGCGGGGGAATACATGAATCTGCTGTTCGATCCGCGTGATCCGTCGTTGTCCGCCGATCCGTATCCGCATTACCGGCGGTTGCGGGAAGCCGATCCGGTGCACCAGTCGCCGTTCGGCTACTGGGTGCTGACCCGCTACGCCGACCTCGACGTAGTGCTGCGTTCGCCGTCCGTATCCAGTGAATTCCCTCGGGACAAGACGTGGGCGAAGCATCGCGGCGGCCCGGACAGCCCGATCGTGACCAGCACCCGCAAGTGGATGCTGATGCTCGACGGCGCCGCGCACCGGCGGATCCGTGGCTTGATGGGCCGCGCGTTCACGCCACGCGCCGTCGCCCGGTTGCGCCCCCGCATCGCCTCCGCGATCGACGATCTCATTGACGCCATGGGCGAAGGCGAGGTCGATCTGCTCTCCCAGCTCGCACTGCCGTTGCCGGTGACCGTGATCTGCGAACTGCTCGGCCTGCCGACCACCGACCGGGACCAGTGTCGCGAATGGACAGACAAGATCGCCATGGTGGTCGACCCGGCGATCACGCCGCAGATGGCCGAGGAGATGAACGCCGCGGAGGTCGAATTCCGCGCGTACATCACCGAGCAGCTCAACCAGCGTCGCCGCAACCCGAGCGACGACATCCTGTCGCTGTTGCTGGCGGCCGAGGTCGACGGTGAACAGCTGACCGATGACGAGATCGTCGCCAACGTACTGCTGATGTTCAACGCGGGCCACGAGACGACCGTCAACCTGATCGGCAACGGGATGGTCGCCCTGCTGCAGCACCCCGATCAGCTCGCGTTGCTGCGGGAGAACCCTTCGCTGATCGAGACCGGGATCGACGAGCTCGCCCGGTATGACGCACCGGTCCAGCTCGCCGCGCGGATCACTACAGCCGATGTTGAACTGACAAGCGCGACCATTCCGGCTGGCAGCAAGGTGATGCTGATGTACGGCGCGGCATGTCGTGACCCGGAACGGTATCCCGACCCCGACCGCCTCGACCTCACGCGCGACGGAGTCAAACCGATCGCTTTCGGCGGTGGGCCGCACTACTGCATCGGCGCGCCACTCGGCAGGCTCGAAGCCAGCATGGTGATCACCGCGCTGCTGGACCGGTACTCCAGCATCGATCTGGCCACCGAGGAACTCCAGTGGCGGCGCAACGTCAACTTCCGTGGCCTCAAGCACCTTCCCCTCAAGCTGGTCGGTTGACGTGACCAAGGCCGCAGTGCTCTGCGGGCTCGGTGCATGGCTGCCGCCGAGGATCGTGCCGAACTCCGAACTCGCCGACACACTGGACACCTCGGACGAGTGGATCACCTCTCGGACCGGCGTGCGCACCAGGCACATCGCCGACGCCGGAATGGCCACTTCGGACCTCGCGGTGCAGGCTGGTGAACGCGCGCTCAAGTCGGCCGGTATGTCCAATGTCGACGCTGTGGTGCTCGCGACGACCACGCCGGATCACCCCTGCCCCGCCACGGCGCCGACTGTCAGCGCGCGGTTGGGACTCGGCACTGTCGCCGCGTTCGACGTCAACGCGGTGTGCAGTGGTTTCCTGTACGGGCTGATGGTCGGGGCAGGCATGATCGCCGCCGGGGACACGAGCAGTGTGCTGCTCATCGGCGCGGATACGTACTCCAGAATCCTGGACCCCGCCGACCGGTCCACCAGGGTGATCTTCGGTGACGGCGCGGGCGCGGTCGTGCTTCGCGCGGGCGACCCTGACGAACCAGGGGCGATCGGGCCCATCGATCTCGGCAGCGACGGCGACAACAACAACCTGATCGCCATCGCGGCAGGCGGTTCGCGTGAACCGTTCCATGACGGCGGCGACCCGTATTTCCGGATGCGGGGCAAGGAAGTCTTCCGGCACGCGGTCGTACGCATGACGCAGTCCGCGCAGACGGTGCTGCGGCGAACGGAATGGCCGGGTGGTCTTCCCGATCTGCTGGTCGCCCACCAAGCGAACGTGCGCATCGTGCACGCTGTCGCCGACCAGCTCGGCTTGCCGCGCGAACAGTGCGCGATCCACCTCGACCGGGTCGGCAACACAGCCGCCGCGTCACTGCCGCTCGCGCTGGCCGACGCCGTCACCACTCGACGACTCACCGCGGGCACACGTGTCCTGCTGGCGAGTTTCGGCGGTGGTCTCACCTGGGGCGCCTGTGCTGTTCGCTGGCCGGAGCTTTCGTTGACATGAAGGAGAAAACCATGGCCGACGCCACCTACGACCGCCTCGTCACACTGCTGGTCGACGTGATGGGCCTCGAGGACGACGAGGTCCGGCCGTCGAGCACGTTCAGCGAGCTGGACGTCGACTCGCTGGCCATGGTCGAACTGGTGCTCGCCGCCCAGAAGGAGTTCGGCGTCGAGATCGGCGAGGACGACCTCACCCCGGAGATGACGATCGAACAGACCGCGCAGTTCCTTGAAGCGAAGGCCGTACCGACCCGATGAGCACGTTCGACGCCGCGATCACCGGAGCCGGCTTGGTGACGTCCGCCGGGATCGGTGTACCCCAGGCATGGCAACGCATCTGCGAAGGCGCGGGGACGGCGGCGTCAGCGGTGCCCGCATTGGCCGGCACACCGGCCGATTTCGGGTGTCAGGTCGCGGATTTCGATCCCATTCCAACGCTGGGCAAACGCAAGGCGTGGCGGCTGGACCGCAGCAGCCAGTTCGCGGTCGCCGCAGCGGTCGAAGCGGTCGGTGACGCGGGGCTGACCTCGTCGGACTGGTCCGCACCGCGGGTCGGCGTGGTGCTGGGCAACGGCATCGGTGGCGCGGCGACGTGGGAGAAGCAGCACCGGACCCTGTTGGAAGAAGGCCCCAAGCAGGTGTCGGGGATGTTGATCCCGATGCTGTCGATCAACATGTCGGCCGGGTACGTGGCGATGCACCTCGGCGTCACCGGACCGAACTTCGTCACCGCGACCGCGTGCGCCTCCGGCACCACCGCGATCGGCATGGCGCGGGAACTGTTGCGCAGCAATGCATGCGATGTCGTGATCGCGGGCGGGACGGAAGCCTGCTTGGTCCCGTCGATTGTGGCGGGGTTCAGCCAGATGGGCGCGTTGTCCAAGAACGCGGACGTCGAACGGGCGTCTCGTCCCTTCGACGCCGAACGGGACGGGTTCGTCGCCGCGGAAGGTGCTGCTGTCCTTGTGCTGGAACGGGTTGAAGACGCGGTCGCCCGCAACGCCAGGATCTACGCCCGCGTCACCGGGTACGGCGCTTCAGCGGACGCACATCACGCCACCGCGCCCGATCCTGAAGGCGCAGGTGCGGAACTCGCGCTACGCTCGGCGTTGCGTGCCGCGGAAATCGGCCCTGCTGATGTCCAGCACGTCAACGCGCACGGCACGTCGACTCCGCTGAACGACATGGTGGAGAGCCGGATGATCCAGCGGGTGCTCGGCGATCGGCCCGCGGTGACGTCAATCAAAGGCGTTGTCGGCCACGCCCTCGGTGCCGCTGGCGCCATCGAAGCGGTAGCGACGGCGTTGTCGCTGCACCACTCGGTGATCCCGCCGACAGCCAACCTGACCAAACAGGACCCGGAGATCGGCGTCGACATCGTCGCCGGGGCAGCCCGGTCCACGCCGATCGACGTGGCGGTCAGCAATTCCTTTGGCTTCGGCGGTCAGAACGCCGTGCTGGTTCTCGGCAAAGCGTGATTCGAGCAAGCACATGGGGGAAACGTTGCTGGATGGCACCACGATGACCGGCAGCCTGACGGCCTTGAGCCGATCGGCACCGGACGCGGTCGCGTTGTTCCCTTCCCATGGCCGGATCACCGCGGTGGAGCTGCACGAGTCCTCGATCCGGTCCGCGAACGCGTTTCTCGACGCCGGAGTCGAGCCTGGAGACGTAGTCGGCGTGCTCATGCAGACGACACCGACCATCTTCAACGCGTTGTTCGGCTTGTGGCGCGCTGGGGCCGCGGTCAGTGTTCTTCCCGTCCAGGTCGGCTTCGGCGACGTGAGAGCGGTCGCACAACGGCTGGCCTCGATCATCGCCACCGCGGGCATGCGTCACCTGGTACTCGACAAGTCCTACGACAAGGTCGGCCACGCGTTGCGTGAGCTCGTTCCCACGCTGACGATCGTCGATCCGGAAGTCACCGGTTCTGCTCGAGCACTGCCGGCGGTCGACGAAGACTCGCTGGCGATCGTCCAGTTCACATCCGGAAGCACCAGTGCCCCCAAGGGCGTCATGCTGCCCCACCGGACCGCCATGGCAGGGCTGCGGGCTTGCGTGGTGTCCGGGCACTTCAGCCCCGACGACGTGTTCGTCCAATGGGTACCGATGTACCACGACATGGGCCTGATCGGCCTGATGTCGCACTGGCTCAATGGCGCCGACGTGCACGTGTTCAGCCCGGCGGAGTTCCTGCGCCGCCCGGAGCGGCTGTTACGGCACTTCGCCGAGCATCGAGGCACTGTCCTCACTGGACCGAACTTCTCGTACGACTACATGCTCGACGCGGTCACCCCCGAGTTTCTCGCTACGCTGGACCTTTCCTCGTGGCGGCTTGCCTTCAACGGTGCCGAACCGGTCAGCGCCGCGACCGTGCGACGGTTCACCGATACGTTCGCTGCCTGCGGTGTGCGTGAGTCCGTGATGTACCCGGTGTACGGGATGGCCGAGGCGACGCTGTCGATCAGCTATCCCACGCCCGGCGACCCCGCGAAGATCATCACCATCGACCGGCAGGAACTCGCTTCCAGCAGCGTGGCCCGGACCGTGACCGAGGATCACCCGGACGCACGGGCCGCCGTGTCGGTCGGCCGCCCGGTGCACGGCATCGGAGTCCGGATTGCCGGCAAGGACGGCGAAATCCTTCCCCCGGGCATGCTCGGCGAAGTACAGATCACCGGCGAGCCGGTGACCACCGGCTACTACCGGGCGCCCGAGGCCACCGCGCGAAGTTTCGACGGCGAGTGGCTGCGGACCGGTGACCTGGGCTTCGAGTTGGCGGGTGAGCTGTACATCGGCGGGCGGATCAAGGAGATGGTGATCGTCCGCGGCCAGAACTTCTTCCCCGACGACGTCGAAGCGGTCGCCAGCGCCGTCCCCGGTGTCTACAAGAGACGATGCGTGGCGTTCTCGGACACCGACGAGTCCGGCGCCGAACGGGTCGGCGTGATCGTCGAAGTCGGCGGGTCCGGCTCACCTGACGAGGTCCGCGCCGAAGTCACCAGGCGGATCGCGGCGGAGCTGAGCCTGTCCGAAGTCGACGTGCACGTGGTGAAGCCACGCTGGCTGACCAGGACCACCAGCGGGAAATGGCAACGAACACTGGCAGGACGTCGAACCTCCACAGGCAGCCGAAAGGACCACGGCAGATGACAATGATCGACCAAGACCCGCTCGCCGAGCCGGGCGTCGACGCTGAGACGACCCGCCGGGTACCGCCCATCGAGGACAGCGAGATGCACAGCGCCGCTGTCTTCACCACCTACCAGCGGCAGACCTGGGAGATGTCCCAGATCCCGTGGGAGGACTTCCGGCCGGACAAGGTCAAGCCGGAGTACATCGTCTTCGCCAAGGGCGCGATCATGGGCGAGTCGAACTCGGTGGCCGCCACCCACGGCCTGCTGGAGGAGTTCCGCGACGACTACGACTTCTCGCAGTTCGCGTGCATCTGGGGCTACCAGGAGATCCAGCACCACCTGGTGTTCCAGACGTGGCTGCAGATGGCGGGGCACGCAGTGTCGTTCAACAAGATCGCGGTGATGCGCGAGCCGTACCCGCCGGGCGTGACCAAAGCCGCCAGCCTCGCCACCAACATCATCTGCGAGGTGCTGACCAACCACATGTACAAGTGCGTCAGCCGGGCCGTCGAGGAGCCGGTGATCGCCGCGATCATGCGCCGCGCCAGCGGCGACGAAGCCCGGCACGCCAGGGAGTTCGCGTACTACACCAAGCGCAGGCTCGCCTCGCACCCCGAGGAGACCCAGTCGGTGCTGGAGACGCTTTATCTGTACATGGGAACGACGCGCGAGATGTATCGCCATCCGGTGAGCCGGTTCAAGGGCCATCTGAAGGAGCTGGAAGGCCACGAGACGATCGACGAGGTGTTCCGTTTCTTCGCCGAGGTCGACGAGGGCGGCAAGGAGTGGGAACGCTGCTGCGAGCAGCTGTTCACGTACTTCACCGACGTCACCGGGCACCAGCTGAGCAAGATGAGCCACGTGCGCAGGGCGATCAGCGAACTCGCCGACGCGTCATGACCGCCGTCGCAGGCGAACCCATCGAGCTGCCGTGGCTGGACTTCCCGCGGTTCCGGTGTTTCGGGTGCTCCCCGGTCAACCCGATCGGCCTCGCGCTGAAGTTCCACCGCACCGAGTCCGGTGAAGTCGCCGCGCGCACAACGTTTTCCGCCGAGTACGCGTCCTATCCGGGCATCGTGCACGGCGGGATCGTGAACGTCCTCGTCGATGAGGTGATGGGCGACATGATCGCAATCGAGCACGGCCTGCTCGCGTTCTCGATCACGTTGCGTACCACCATGTTGCTGCCGTTGCGGACAGGCACGGAGTACGTGACCACAGCCCGCGTCACAAGCACCGGCAACGGGAAGATCCGGGCCGAGGCCGACGTCACCGGCCCGGACGGGGAGGTGCACATGATGGCTTCCGCGGTGTACCAACCGATCCGTTCGGAGCAGGCACGCGAGCTGATGGGCATCGGTGACGACGAGTTCGAGCAGATCAAGCACTACTTCGACCACCAGATTGGACAGTCATGACCATCTCCAGCCGCGACCAGGTCGCCGAGATCGTCCGTGGTTTCGTCGCGGGCGAGCTGAACATCGACGAAGCCCAGCTCAAGGACGACACCGTACTGAAGGAGCTGCCGGGCGCCGACTCGGTCCGGCTGCTGCGCATCGTGTCCAAACTCGAGCGGCACTGCGAGACCGAGTTCGACGACGAGGACATCTTCTCCTCGACCACCCTCGACGACCTGGTCACCTTGCTGCACGGGTACGTGGCCGCCGGGGTCTGACGTGACGCTCTCGGACACCACACGTGCGACCAACCAGCACTACGAGCTACCCGCCGAACTCTTCACCGCCTATCTCGACCGCAGGCTGAAGTACAGCTCCGGCCTGTTCGAGAGTCCGGAAACGACACTGGACGACGCCCAGACGGCCAAACTGCATTTCGTGGCACGGCAACTGGGCATCTCCGGCGGCGAGCGCGTGCTGGACGTCGGCTGCGGATGGGGCAGCCTGATCCTGTTCATGGCCGTCGAATTCGAGTGTACCGCAACAGGTGTGACCCCGTCCGCGACCCAGGTCGAGCACATCACCGCGCAAGCCGAACGTCTCGGCGTCGCCGACCGCATCCACCTGCGGCACGGTTCGTTCTCCGACATCGATGTCAGCGAACGGTTCGACGCGGTGACCATGCTCGGCTCCATCATCCACATGCCGAACCAGACCGAAGTGCTGACCAAGGCGTACGGGCTGCTGCACCGCGGCGGCAGCCTTTACCTGTCCGAAAGCTGCTTCCGCAACAAGGCGACCTACGACGAGTTCGCCGATCGGCCCGGAACAATGCACGTGACCGAAGGGATCTTCGGCTTCGCCGACATGGTCCCGGTGTCCTGCTTGGTGGAAAGCATCGAGTCGGCGGGCTTCAGCCTGACCGGCCTGACCGACCTGACGGCGCACTACCACGAGACCATCGCCCGCTGGGAACAGAACGCGCTGTCCAATAAGGATGAAATCGAACGGGTCATGCCAGGTTACCTCGAACCCCTGGTGCGCTACCTGCGGACGGCCAACGCGGGCTGGGGCTACACCAGCAAGCACTACGGCCTGACCGCGCAGAAGACCCGGCTCGGCCCGAAGGGGATGCCGTGAAGCTGGACCCCGCAGTGATGCGGGACCTCACAGCGACGGCGGTGAACCGTGGGGCGCGACGACAGTGGACGATCGAGGACGTGGACTGGGCGGCGCTGCGCCCGGAGAACCTGACCCAGACGGACACGTCGGTGGTCCGGTTCATCACGTTCATCGAGGACCACATCCCCGGGTATCTGACGTACTTCCTCGACCAGTTCCCGGTCCGTGGCCAGGAGCTGGACATCGAGGACTTCTGCTTCAACCGGGAGTACTTCCGGTTCCTGATCGCGTGGGCGTACGACGAGGAACGGCACGCGTCCGTACTGACCAAGTACCAGGTCGAAGCCGGGATCAACACCCCGGACGCGCTGATGCGTGAGCTGGCCGAGGAAGGCCGGAAGCAGTTCTCGCTGCCGTATGAGCATCCCGTGCAGGCGTTCACGTACACGCTTGTCCAGGAGAAGGCGACGCAACTGTTCTATCAGCAGTTCCGGACTGTGGTGACCGAGCCGGTGCTTCGGGATCTGCTGAACAGGTTGGCACGGGACGAGGCCCGGCATTTCGCCTTCTACTCGAACCTTGTCGGGCAGTACATCGAGCGGCACGGGCTCGCCGCGACCGTTCCCGATCTCAAGGACGTGCTCGGGACTTTCCGGATGCCACTCGCGGACACTCTCAAGGGTTATTGGCGTTGGTCGCTCCAAGTCGCTGACACCGCAGGCTATGACCACACGGAGGCTTACGAGTCGTTGGTGCGACTGGTCAAGGGGTTCACCACGAGCAGCGGTGCGGCATCGACCACCGATCTGGCCACCTTCGTGGACAAGATCCGCCAGGTCTAGCTCAGATTGCGGAAGTGCTCGATCGTGTGGTCGCGCAGGCGTTGGGCGGCGGCTGAGAGGTAGGCGTCGTCGCGCCAAGCCAAGCTGAGCACACGACGGCAGTCCGGGTCGTCGACATCGAGCCACACCACGGTCGTGTGGACGGTGCTGCGGCGCCCGATGGAAGGTATGAATCCAAGGCCGAGGCCTGCCCCGACGAGGTCGAACAACACGCTGGGTTCGTCGCCCTCGCAGACGACGCGCAGGTCGAGACCGGCTTTCGCGAAGAGCCGCTCGGCGAGCATCCGCTGCCAGTATCCGGGGCGGGTGGTCAGGAACGGCTCCCCAGCCAGGTCTTGGATGCTGACGCGCCCGCGGTCGGCGAGCCGGTGCCCGATCGGAACACACACCAGCACGGGTTCATCCAGCAACACGCGACACTGAACGCCAGGACCGTTCAGCGGCTGCGAAGCCACGCACAGGTCGACCTCGCCGGTCCGCAACTGCTCCGCCATGGCCGCCGCCGATGACTGCAGCAACCGCACATCCACCGAGGGATGGTCAGCGAGGAACGACCGAAGCGGCTCAACAAGGGGTATCAGCGTCTCTGCGGCCAAAGCGACGGTGCCGCGTTCGAGGCCGACGGCGTCAGCGAGTTCCTGTTTCGCGTCGTCGAGCTCGGCCAACGCCCGGTCGACGCGGTGGAGGAACGCGACGCCGAAGCTGTTGAGCCGGATCCGGCGTCCCCGTCGGTCGAACAAGGGCGCGCCGAGGTCGTTCTCCAGCCGGGCCAGGGTCCGGCTGAGTGACGGTTGCGCGACTCGCAGCTGGTCAGCGGCCTTGCCGACGTGCTCAAGCCGCGCGACCGTCTGGAAGTACCGGAGTGCCAGAAGATCCATCGCTGATGCCTCATCTGTTATGACTAGATAACGAATCTTGTCTTGGACAGCATAAGGCCTCCGCTCTTACGTTCGGTCGCGTGACTGAAGCGGTGACTACTCGCGCGTCCAAGGCACTGTTGGTGACCCGGGTGCTTGTCAGTGCTCATGCCGTCGCGATCATCGGTCAACCGGTGTTCGCCGGGGGCTACTTGGGCGGCGACTACGACATGCTCTGGCTGCACCGATGGGGCGCCGACGCGGTGTCGTTCCTGGCGTACGCCCAGGTCGTCGCGGCTCTCGTGCTGTGGCTCAAGCGAGGGTCCCGATGGGTGTTCGGGGTCAGCCTCCTCATTGCCGCCGGCGAGACGGCGCAGTACTTCGCCGGACTGGCGGGTGCCCTCGACCTGCACATCCCTCTCGGCGTCGCGCTCGTCAC
Organism: Kibdelosporangium aridum; assembly: GCF_900176515.1. Classification (GTDB taxonomy): domain Bacteria; phylum Actinomycetota; class Actinomycetes; order Mycobacteriales; family Pseudonocardiaceae; genus Kibdelosporangium; species Kibdelosporangium aridum. Next base: position 148,488 of record NZ_FWXV01000001.1, on the reverse strand, counting down.
CGGGATGGTGCTCACGACCATCGGCATCTGGCGGGTGACACAGTGAGCGGCCTTTCCCGCAGGAGGTTCATGAGCCTGACCGGCGGCGCCGGTGTCCTGCTCGCCGCCGGTCTCACCGGGCCGCGGCTGTTGCGTGACGAAGGCACCGGCGAGCTCCTGCGAAGCAAGATCCCGCTGCCGGAACCGTTCCAGGTGCCGTTGCAGATCCCTCGAGTACTCAGTCCACAGAGGACCGCCGACGCCGACCGTCACACGATCACGCAACGGGAGGCCACTGCCGAGATCATCCCGGGCATCCAGACACCGATTTGGAGTTATGACGGGACTTTCCCCGGCCCGACGATCGAATCGCGGCGCGGCCGGACAACGATCGTCCATCACCGCAATGAGCTTCCTGTCCCCACTGTGGTCCATCTGCACGGCGGCCACACGCCCGCCGCCGAGGACGGTTATCCGACAGACCTCGTGCTGCCGGTGTCTGGTTGGGACGTCCACCACGCCATGCACGATGCCCGTGCCCAGATCACCCAGGGCTCCCGTGATTACGTTTTCCCGATGCGGCAGCGCGCGGCGACGCTGTGGTACCACGACCACCGCATGGACTTCACCGGTCCCGCTGTCTACCGGGGCTTGGCCGGCTTTCACCTGATCCGTGACGACGAGGAGGAGGCGCTGGGGCTTCCCGAGGGCGATCGCGAGCTGCCCCTGATGATCGCCGATCGCGCCTTCGACGAGCACGGGGCGTTCGCGTATCCGTCCGTCGACCCGACCCTGCGGACCACGCCAGGCGTCGAGGACGCCTACGTGGAGGGAGTGTTCGGCGACGTCATCCTCGTCAACGGGGCGCCGTGGCCAGTGCACGAGGTGTCCGCGACGCGGTACCGGCTTCGCATCCTCAACGGCTCGAACGCGCGCCGCTACGACCTCGCGCTGGAACCCGGCGGGCAATTCATCCAAATCGGCAGTGACCAAGGACTGCTCGACGCACCGCGTAACCACGACCATCTGCCCATCGCGCCTGCGGAACGCTACGACGTGATCGTCGACTTTGGACAGTATCCCATCGGCACCCACGTCACGCTGGTGAACCGCCTCGGCACCAGGCCGACTGCCCAAGTCATGCGATTCGTCGTCGCCCGGCGTGGCCGGGACGACAGTCGCATCCCGGCGAAGCTCAGCGAGATCGAGCCGCTCATCCGGCAACAGGCCTCGGCGATCCGCGAGTTCTCCTTCCGCACCGGTCACATCCACGGCCGCGCCGGGTGGGTGATCGGCGGCGAGCCGTTCTCACCGGACCGGATGGAAGCCCAGCCCAGGCTTGGCGACGTGGAGATCTGGCGGTTTGTCGCCGACGTGCACCACCCTGTGCACCTGCACCTGGTGGGCTTCCGCGTGCTGTCGCGCGGCAGTCGTCCGCCAGGGCCCTTCGATGCGGGCATCAAGGACACAGTCGACCTGAGGCCGGGCGAGGCGGTCGAGGTGATCGCGCGCTTCGACGGCTATCGCGGCCGGTACGTGTTCCACTGCCATAACGCCGAGCATGAGGACATGGCGATGATGGCGAACTTCGAGGTGATCTGACCGTTGGTACCGTGGTGAGCCGTACCGAAAGGGGTCAGAGGGTTGTCAACCGAAGGCCTGACCGTCGACGAGGCCATCAGGGCGATGCTGCTGCTCATGCCGAGGTTCGCGGCGCGGCTCAAGCGCACCAGGATTCCGGCGCGGCTGCAGTCGATGAACCTGGCGCCCCGGCACCTGTCGATGCTGTCCTACCTGGTGTTCGACGGCCCGATGACGGTCAACCAGCTCGCCGCGCGCCTCGAGGTGGCGCCGACCACGGTCAGCCTCATGGTCAGTGACCTGAGCAAACACGGCGCCGTCGACCGCCGGAGCGACCCGGCCGACCGACGGCGCACGATCGTGGCGATCACGGACGACCCGGAGACCCGCACGGCGATCAACGACTGGCTGGCCAATGGCGCGTTCGCGTGGCAAAAGGCGTTCGAACCACTCTCACCTGAGGACCGGGCGATGTTCGTGCGCACAATCGAGGCCTACGAAGGCAACGCCGCGAGCTCAGCCGCGGACAACGGCTGAAACCGCACCAACCGGAAGCTGCCAGTCCGCCGGTTGATGTAGAGGTACGTCGGGTAAGCGTCCGGTTCGGCGCACTGCCAATGCTTTCCGCCGGGTGCGACCTGCACGATCAACCGGTCGGCCGGGCCGAGCAACAGGTCAGCGGCCATCTGCTCGGCCCCGGCTCGATTCACCGGCCGTGCCTTCGCCCGGTAGGAGAAAAGCCGTGTCACGTACTCCGACCACTGACGAGCCCGTGGATCATGGCTGGCCGCCGCCGTGGTCGCGGTCTCCCGCAACGCTTGGTAGACGTCCACCCTGTCCCAGCCGACGATCCGGCGCGCGTAGTCGGCAAGGACATCGGCGCAGTAATCCTTCTTGGGACAATCCGCGTCCTGCGCCGCGGAGAGCAGCAGGGGCAGGCCTGCCGGATCGTGCAGCATCAGGTCTTCGTCCTGTTCGGACAGCCACGCATCGGGGTCGGTTGCCCACGCCCGGAAGGCTTGCTCGTCCGGAAATGGCCACACGCCGTCAGCCTCTCCGCACCGGAGTCTCAGCGATGCCGTTGATGAGCATTCGAAAGCTCCACGACAAACGCTCCTCCGGTGTGCCGCTGAGCAACTCGTCGGCCAAGGCGTGCAGTCGTGGATGTGTCCGACCGTCCACTTCGTGCAGTGCGTGACTCAGTGCGTCCCACTCCTGCTCAGCACGTTGCTGTGCCTGAGCGCGCATGGACTCCTCCGCCGCTGTGGCGGTGGCCGACTGCAGCAGTACGTTCACTCCCCACGCCGCCTGTGCCGCCGGCACGCCGCCCTCATCCAGCAGGGCAAGCAACCGCTCCAGCAACCGCAGGTAGTTCTCCCCGTTGGGCCTCGCCGCCAGGGCTGCGCGGGCCAGTTCCGGGTGCGCGAACAACACCAGGGTGTACGAGTTGAGCACACCCACCAACCGCTCGCGCCAGTCGTCCCCGCCCGCGGCGGTGTCCAGGTCCACCTCACCCAGCAAGTCGTCCAGCATGGCGGCGTGCAGTTCGTCGGTGTTGGCCACGTAGACGTAGAGCGAGGCCGGGCCGGTGTCCAGTTCCTGCGCCAACCGGCGCATCGTCACCTTCGCCAGTCCCTCCGCGCGCAGGATCTCGACAGCCGTCGCCACGATCCCCGCGCGGGTCAGCGCCGGCTTGGCCGGCCGCTCGCGTCGGCTGATCGGATTTCTCGACCGGGGAGGCATGGCGTCACAAGGTATCAGCGCCGAACTGGTCAAGCAGTCCACACAGCCCGTCATCGCCGAACATCATGCTCAAGCTCGCCGCAGATGCGGCGGCTGACGTCTCGCTACGCGGGAACAGTTCCTGCTCGTAGACATCCAAGGCCTTGTCCGCCGGGTGGTTGACGATGGCAAGGCCGAGTTCGGCGCCGTCGAGCATCGCGAGGTTCGCGCCTTCCCCTGCGAACGGCGACATCAGATGCGCGGCATCACCCAGCAACGTGACGCCAGGCACCCGATCCCATCGATGCCCCACGGGCAGCGCGTGGATACGGCGCGGCACGATGGCGCCATCGGCGTCGGCCACCAGGGCACGTAAAGTGCCATGCCAGCCCTCGAACTGCGCGAGCACAACCTGTTTCGCGGCGGCCGGATCAGCGAAATCGATGCCGTCCAGCCAGTTCTCGTCGACCTTGAGGGCGGTGTAGGTGTGCAAGCTGCCGTCGCTCTCCCGGTGTGCGAGGAACCCCTTGTGGTCGCCCACACTGATGAAGAAGCCTTCGCCAACCATGGCCGCACACGCCGGATGCCGGGTGCCAGCGTCCAGCAAATCGGTCTCCACAAACGAAATACCGGTGTACTCAGGCACAGCGGGGGAAAGCAACGGGCGCACTCGCGACCACGCACCATCTGCACCCACCAGCAGGTCTGTCGTGATGACAGCGCCGTCGACGAAGGCCACCTCATGTCGCCCGTCGCCCAGCGCCCGCACACCGGTGACCTTCCGGCCCCACTGAACGGTGGAATCAGGCAACGAACGCAGCAGCAGATCACGCAACTGGCCGCGATCGACCTCGGGCCGGCCGCCGCTGCCGTCGTCCTGTTCGGAAAAATGGACCACACCCTGCGAGTCGACGATCCGAATAGCCTGGCCACCGGCGTGGATCAACTCTCGGAACTCGTCGTAGAGGCCGGCGGCGCGGACAGCGATCTGACCGGAATCCTCGTGGATGTCGAGCATTCCACCCTGGGTACGCGCCTCGGCTGACGGCTCCGCCTCGAAGACGGCGGCGTTGATGCCGTTGACGTGCAGAACGCGGGCAAGGGTGAGGCCACCAAGGCCTCCACCGATGATCGCGATGGGAAAGTGGCTGGTCATAACGGTTCTCCTTTGGTCTGAGGTGTCACCGCCCACCATAACGAACATGTTCGTTACGAACAAGTTCGTGAGGTGCGGACCACAGCCTTGAAGCGGGCACGGCCGAACTCAGAGGGCTCGTCGGCAGCGTCGCAAGAAGTAGCTGCCGAAGTCGTCCGCCGACCGTTCCGGGCCGCCTCGATCCGCTGAACCTGGTCCGGTAGACGCCGAGCAGTTCGAACCCGTCGCCTTCGCAACTGCCCAATTCTCAGAGAACAGCCGATAGGACGGCGGGAAAGTCGTGGCCAGCCACGCTTTGCCCTGACCAGTTGTCACAAGCCGTGGCCCGGTCCTGTCTTAGTTACTGACACCGACCTGACAAACCCACCGAGACGAGGTTCTTCAATGGGCACCAGTGGCGCTCATGCCATTGACACGTTGGACGATCTCCGCCGCCACCTGCAGTGGGCGATCGAGCTTGAGCACGCGACCATCCCGCCGTACATGTGTGCCCTCTACTCGCTTGACCCGAGCAGAAATGCCGAGGCCGCACACGTCGTCGGCAGCGTCCTCGCCGAGGAGATGCTGCACCTGGCGCTGGCCGCGAACTTGCTGAACGCAGTCGGCGGCCAGCCGAAACTCGACACACCCGAACTCCTGCCCGCGTATCCGCATCCGCTCCCCCACGGTGACCGGTCCGTCCAGGTTCACCTGGTTCCGTTCGGCGCCAAGGCGCTTGAACTGTTCCTGCAGATCGAGCAGCCCGCGTCGGCGGACGCACCGCCGCAGTCGGACGAGTACCAGACGATCGGGCAGTTCTACGCCGCCATCGAGGCCGGTATTCGCACACTGTGCGACCAACTCGGCGAGGACGCGGTCTTCTGCGGCGATCCCGCGCGGCAGATCGGCGAAATGCACATGCGGACCGGCGGTGGCGAGGTCATTGCTGTCCATGATCTGAAGACCGCGCTGGCCGCGCTCGCGGAGATCATCGAGCAAGGCGAGGGGGCGGCACGCACTGATGTGTGGGACGGCGACCGCGACGTCTTCCACCCGGAACGTGCCGAGGTCGCCCACTTCTACCGGTTCAAGGAGCTTCAAGTGGGCCGTCGCTACCAAGCCGGGGACACCCCGCAGTCCGGGCCGACCGGTGAGGAGATCACGGTCGATCCCGACGGCGTTCTGCCCATGCGGCAGAACCCCCGAACCGCTGACCATCCGGAAGGCAGCGAGATTCGCGTCGCCCAGGAGAAGTTCAACAGCACCTACTGTCAGCTGCTCAGTCAGCTGGAACAGGCCTTCAACGGCAGCCCGGCCCAGCTGGGCGCCACCGTCGGCACGATGTACTCGCTGAAGGCGCAGGCGCAAACACTCCTGCAAATGCCCAACGACGACGAGGCAACGACCGCGGGCCCGACGTTCGAATATGTCCCGCCGGAGCAGCGCTAGGCGAAATAGGTGCGCTGGATGGCCGACAGCGTCCGCACGCTGTCGATGTCCAGTGTCGCCACGTCGATCGGGCTGCCGCACAGCTTCTCGAGCAGCACGATGAACTGCACGAACCGCAGTGAGTCGATCAGCCGTTGCTCGATCAGGTCGACGTCGGGATCAAGCGTTTCGATCTCTGGATGTGCCGACAGGATCCACCGTTCCACCTCGTCGATCACAGTGTCACCGCCGCGTCCCGGACCGCGGCGGTGGCACCGTCCCAGCTGCCGAAACGGTCCCGCAACACCGAAAGCCACCGCTCGAGTCCAAACGCGACACAGCTGGTGAATACCGGCGAACCCGTGTCCGCCAGCGTGATGTCACAGCGTTCGCCAAAGAAATTGCGGTGCACGTTCAGCGACGCGATCGCCAGGTCACCGGCTTGGTACTCATGCTTGACCGGTGAAAGCCGTTGCAGCAGAGCACGTTCGCCATCGGCCTGGTAGAACGGGTCGGTCGCGGCTTGCTTGCGCAGCGGCAGTCCCAGCGCGTGGGCGAACGACTCGATCCGCGCTGCGAACCGCGCGAGGTGCTCCTGCGTGAAGTCACGTGAGCCGAGCGCGACGATCTCCCGCATGTGGAACCCGAGCAGGCGGCGCAACCCTTCGTACTGTGACTCTCGCCGGAAACACTGTCCCAGCACGGTAACCGTGGTGCCTTCGGCCACGCGCACGCCCTCGTAGTGCAGGTACACCGCGAAGCACGCCGCCGACGGGAGCGCCAGTTCGGCGGGCTCCAGTCGGTCGGCGGTGAAGCGGTCGGGTCGTGCGCCCGGCTCGTGCTGGACGAGATCGAGCGGGCTGGCGACCACCGCTTGGTGGGGGAAGTTGTCGTAGTAGTCCAATTTGGCCAGTGACGCGACCGGCAGCAGCGACGGCATGATCAACGACGACGCGCCCGCCTCGACCGCCCAACCCTCGAACACGCCGTCCAGCGCGCGTAACAGCGTCGTCTCCTCAGCTCCGAGCGCACGCAATCCACGCCGTAACGGCGTCATCGCTAGCTCCTTTCAATCAGCGCGGCGACATCGGCGGCGCAACCCCACGACAGTCCAAGTGCGACGCCGCCGTGGCCGTAGTTGTGCACCACGAGTGCGTCACCGACCTTCTCGGCCTCCAGCCGCACTGTCGGCCTGCCCGCCCGCAACCCGACCTCGACGCCGAGCACCTCGGCCCCAGCGAGCCGCTTGTCCAGTTCCGCGCTGCGGCGCAGGATGTGCTCGGTCTGCTCCTCGTCCGGCTCCAGGCTCCACTCGCCCTTGTCGGCCGTGGTGCCCAGCACCACCCGGTCGGCGTGCGGCACGATCACCGCCTGGCGTGGGCCCTTGCTGAACTCGAACAGGAAATCCTCGATCCCGGGGTTGGCCACGATCACGTGCTGACCTCGCACCGCGAACACCGATTCGTCGCCCGCGAAGGTCCGCGCGTGCGCTCCAGTGCAGTTCACGACCACAGGCGACTGGGCCGCAGCGTCCGCAACGGATGCCAGTTCGCCTGTCTCGACACTGCCGCCGGCCGCACGCAACCGTCCGATCAGGTAATCGAGGTAGATCCGCATGTCCACGACCGGCATCGTCACCTCGAACGCCAGCGGGAACCCGGCGCGTTCGTCTTCAACGCAAAGGCGATACCCGGGCAGCCCGGCCTCCCACTCGGGAGTCACGGTGCCTGGCTGCGAACTGACCAGCCTGCCCCGGCCGAGCCGCACGCCGCTGCCGGGCGCGTCGGCGAGCTTGGTCAACTCCGTCAACCCGGCACGGTGCCAGCGGACCATCAGGTCGCCGGGTGCCCACTCGTCCTCGAGCACGGCCGGATCGGCGAACGCGGGACCGCCGGTGATCGCCGCTGCCACCACTGACGTCGACTCAGCGGCAGGCTCACGCGCGACGACGGTCACCGCGTGGCCGCGCTCGGCGAGATACACAGCGCTCGTCAGCCCAGATATCCCGGATCCGACCACTAGCACCTGAGTCTTGTCAGTCACGCCCGTTCCTTTCGTCGTCCTACTGCCTGCGTACCGCAAGACATGACCATGTGAAGCCGTTTCCGACACTGAGCAGCAACACGATTTCGCCCGGGGCGAGCATCCCCGCCGCGTCGATGTCCGCGAGGTTCGCGATGGAGTCGCCCGCACCGAGGTGCCCGGTCTCGCGGCCGAGGTCGAGCACCTCGGTACTGGCCAGCTCCAACTCGGCGACCGGACCCTCGTACAACTCGGCCAAGGCTCCGGTTCCGATGCGCGGCAGCGTCAAGTACCGCACCCGTGGGTCGGTCACGGTCATGTCCATGTCGGCCAGCACATGCCGGACCACCCGGTGCACGGACGAACGCACGGTTGCCGCCAGCAGCGGAAGTTCCCCGGAACCACGGAACGCCAGCTTGGTGCGCCGTACGTCAACGGCGCCGGAACGCGGTGCGGAGCTGAACGGGTCGTCGCCGCGGTAGACACGCTCGAAGCGTGACCCGGCGACCGTCGCCGACGCCAGGAGTTGATAGGGCGCATCGCCCGTGGTGAGCAGCAGCGCTGTGGCGGCGTCGCCGTACGCCACGTCGAAGTCGCTTGACCAGCGGTCGAATCCAGGCGGCGCGAACCGATCAGCAGTGGTCACAAGGGACAATGCCGCGTCCGGGTCGATGACCATGCGGGCCAGCGCGATGTCGATGGCAGCGGCCGCACCGTTGGAAGTCTGCTGTACCCCGACGGGAATCGCGGTCGACGCGCCGATCTCGTTGGCGATGTAGTGCGGTGCTGACCAGAAGTCGTGGCCCTGGTGGTAAAGGGAGGCATGCGCGAGAAACCCGATGTCCTCCGCCCGGCAGCCAGCGTCGGCGACCGCCTTGCGTGCGGCCAGCACGGCCATCTCCGGCGGCGCAAGGGCACTGACGGTCAGCTCGCGATAGCCGATCCGGGCCGCCATCGGCTCGTCCAGCACGCCCGCGGCGATGGCGTCGGCAGCCGTATGCCGTTGCGGCGGGAGCCAGACCACGGCGGCGGCGATGCCTGTCGGTTGGGGCAGCCTCATCGCTTCCACGTCCTTCTACCATCAGCGCCGTGACACACCACGCACCCATTGAGGTCACGCCGATCGGAGTGGTCGAGACGGCCTTCGCCGACCCGTCGCAAGCTCCGGCTCAGGCGGCGGAGAACTACGCCGAGCGAGGCACGCTCGTCGTGTTCGACCGCTTCGCCGACGGACTGGACGGGCTCACGGCCGGTCGCCACATCTGGCTGGTGAGCTGGCTGCACGCGCAGGACGACGACGCCATGGACTCGCTGCACTGCGTTCCGCGTGGCGGCCAACGACCCACCGGCGTGTTCTCGACCCGCTCGCCAGTACGACCGAACCGCATCGGCATGAGCCTGGTGCGGATCGTGAGCATCGATGGCAACCGCGTCGAGTTCGAAGGCGTCGACCTGGCCAACGGCACGCCGGTGCTCGACATCAAGCCGTGGGTGCGTGGCATCGACACCGCGCCGGGCTGACGCCATCACTGCCTGCTGCCCGAGGAGACCGTGCCATAGGCGCGGACCTCCATCAGGTCCTGGCTCAGGTAGCCGTCGTGTGGGCTGACCGGACCGGCTTCGTACGTCGGGATCGGCCCGAAGACGACCTTACGGATGGAACGCTCACCGAGCGCGGCAAGCGCCAGCGACTCGTCGTCGCTCATGATCGTCAGCGCGAGCGTGTCCTTCAGCGGCGCCATACCGTCCGCGCGGCTCCACGGCAGCACCCACACGCACGGGAACGGCAACTCGACCCGCCTGCCTGGGTGATCGGACCGGTCGCAGTGCAGCACAGCCGGCCGCAGGGCCGCAGAACCGTCACCGAGGTCGGCAACTCCATCACCTTCCGCTGCCACATCGACGGCACCTGCCCGTACGGAGTCAAGGTGTGCACGCATCGCGCGGGCCTGTTCGACTGGTAACACTGGAAGTTGGGCAGCGGGTGACTGCGGTGGCGCAGGAGTCAGCTTGCTCAGCCGGGTGGCGAGCGCCTCGGCGAGTTCACGCGGATCGCCGTCGGTGAGTACCGCGGTTGTGTTGGTACAGCGCAGACCTGCGTCGAAGGCCACGGATTCGTACATCACGTCCAGTACGTCGTCGGTGAGGTCGCCGGTGTGCAGGATCTTCGACCGGCCAGGCCCGCGCAGCACAACGCTCGGGTCAGTGCCATAGCGCCGCGCTGCCGCGTCGCCGCCGAACACGAGGCTCACGTCCGCAGCATCGACAAGGGCATCGGCGGTGGCGTGCCCGCCTGGCAGCAGCGACAACCGTGACGGCTCGACGCCAGCGGTCAGCAACGCCGCGATCAGCCTGGCCGGGGTCAGTACGTCCCGCGATCCCGGCCGGATCACCAGTTGGTAGCCGAAGGCCAGCGCATGGATCCATTGGGTGTGGGTGCCTGGGTTGTTGCTCGGCGCGATCACCGACATGATGTCCCCGCGCCGCAACCACACCGCCCTGATCTCGCCGGGTTCCGGAGCACCCAAAGCCCCCGCGGGACGCTCGGCCGCGAGCCGAGCGCCCACCTTGGCACACGTACGCGCGACGTCGGTGAGACTGTGCTGGGACACCGAGATCGGCACGCCCGCGCTGCGTGCATGCAGCTCGCAGTACTTCTCAGGAGTGAGCCCGTTGAGGGTGCCGGTGGCGAACAGTTCGCCCGCGGCCTTGATCACGTCCGGCGGTGGCGGGTCACCGAGCGGGTGCTGTTCCCGCAGCCGTGCGATGGTCAGCGTCGCGGCAAGCGGCGGCGCCATGTCCACTGTGGCTAGTGGAGTTCCGTCCACTCCGCGCAGAACGTCGCTCGCCGCGGAAGGCGTGGCTTCGCCTGCTCTGATGAGCGGAATGTGGTGCATCAGTACACGCCTTCCGTGATGGTCTCCCCCGCGATCGCGTCCGGCCGAACCTCCGACACCTCGATTCCCGCGTATCCACCGACTGGCGCTCGCCGTGTCACGACGTCACGTTCCAGCGTGGGCGGGAGGAACTGCTCCCGTGTCATCGTGGTGATCTTGACCCGGCCGCTGGCGTCGACCGGTTGCGGTGTCGTACCGGTTTCCTTGTCGACCACTTCGATGATCGTGTACGGGAAGTACGGCCGGAACACACAAGGCGAAGGATCGCCCTCAACACGGGTGCGTTGCGGCGCAACGCCCATCATCGTGTTGCCGTACGCACCCGCCAGTGTCGCGTCGGGGAATGCCTCGTGCTCAAGCAACCGCAGCGTTTCACCGTCCATACTGGTGCCGCCCCAGATGATGCCGCGCACTTTCTCCTTCATCAGCCGGTACACGTCCGGGCGTGCCACGATCCGCTCCAGCACCCTTGGCGTTGTGGAGATCGCGCGGATCGGTTGTGACGCGAGCACGTCGGCGACCTGGTCGAGGATGTGCCCGAGGTAGCGGTCGAACTCGTCCTGCCGTCCTTGCGCGGCAAGCTTTTTCACCCACCGCGGGTCGAGGTCGACGAAGTACCGGAGAAACCCGCGCAACTCGGCGACGTTGCCGACGTTCTTGGACATCACATGCGGGCCAGTCGGCCCGATGTGCAGCCATCCCTCGTTGCTCGTGCTGCGCGGGAAATCCTGCTCGTCGAGCAGCATGCTCTGGAACTCGACGTTGCGGCGACGGCACACCGCGTCCACGATCCGCTTCGGCGCGCCGGTCGTGCCGCCGGACTCGTAGACGCCGAACTGCCTGCCGTCGAGGCAGCCCCGCGGAATGAGATCGGCTGCGGGAACACGGCTCCAATCGACCGCGATTGTGTCGAACAACGCGAGATCGGCGACTGTCTTCACATCGGAAGTCGGGTCGAAGCCGAGTCCGGGCAGCTTGCCGAGCCAGAACGGGCTGCCCGTGGCTGGCGAGAAGTGCCACGTCATCGTCGCGGTCACCAGCTCGTCGGCGTCGGGCGGGCTGTCGATGGGCGCCTCGAACACGGCGGACAGATCGTCGAGCATGCGTGCTGCCTTTCAGTGGCCGGGCTTGTAGTCCGGGTGGTCGTGGCCATGACCGTGTCCGTGCCCATGGCCGTGTCCGACGGGCAGTTGGCCGCCGTGCGCCTCGAGGTGACAGGCCGGGCAGATCAACCGGCCACGGTGGTTGTGCAGCGTGGCGATGCTGGTCAGTTCGCCACAGTCGACGCAGGTGTCGTAGCGGTACAGCGGTTTACGCGCGGGCGCTGTCCCGTTGATCTCCTCTGTTTCCAGGATGTCGGCGGCGTCGGCGGCGAGAATGCGCTCGATACGTGCGGCTTGCAGCTCGTTGAACTTGGTGACCTCGACCTCGGTCGCTGTGCCGCCCTCCACCTTGTCCGCCAGCGCCCAGATCTCGTCGCTACGCACGGCATCAGTGCCTGGCTTGGCCTTCACCCTGATACCGGTGCCATCCGATGTACGCCAGAACGTGAACGCGTTCTTGCCGTTGTCCTCGTGCACCAGGGTGCGAGTGCCGTAGGTGCATCCCGTGACGACCTGGATGGCGTCGACTGAGCAGGAGTCGGTCTCGCTGACAGCCACGATCCGGTTCTCCGGGCTGTTCCGGCCGAAATGCGCGAGGACGACCTCGGCCATCCGCACGCCCACTGCGGCGCCGGGGCACGCGTGGCCGTGGAACTGCAGCACTTCGTCGTAGGTGTCGGTGGTGCTCATGTGCATCTCCCCTTCAGGTGAGCCGGATGCTCGCCTCCGCGTCGTTGTCGGCCTCGTAGAACGCGCGGATTGACGGCTGGTGCAGGTCGACGGCCGACACGATGAACGTCCACTGGCCACAGCCGTCGGCCAGCACCCGGTCGAGCTGAGTGCAGGTGTCGCGGCGCGGATCGTGCGGCCACGCCACTCGATGCGTGTGGTAGTTGCCGAACACGACCAGATCGACCTCGTCGCACGCACGCTCGATGGCAAGCAGCTCAGCGGGATGGGCGATCCAGCCGCGTTGCGCGTTCGGTGTTTCCGACGGGATCGCGTATCCGTTGACGACTTCGTCCATTTCCGCGCGCCGGTCCGGGTCCTGCCGCTGGTTGACCAGCAACGGGAACGCCCCGGCGACATGCAGGGTCGCGCCGCGCTGCCTGCCCGCGAGCATCCCGAACGCCTTGCGCTCCACGGTCTCGCCGTCGATGAAGTGGCCGGTCAGCTTGCGCACGACGTGCCCGACCACGGTCGCGTAATGCATGCGCGGCAACACAATCTCCCGCACCTCGGACAGCGTCATTGACCGAGCCACTTCCGGGCTTCGGTGACAGTGCGCCTCGTCAGTGAAGCGGACTGGCCGAGGTAGCCCGACGGCTCGAAGATGCGCGCCAGTTCGTCGTCGTTGAGCAGCGCGCCCACCTCGTGCTCCGCAAGCAACTCCCGCAGGGGCGTGGACGTCGACTGCGCCCGCTGGCTGAGCTGGTAGACGTGCTCATGGGCGGTCTGTTTGCCGACGTGACGGCCCATCGCCAGCATCAGCCGTTCGGTGATCACCTGTTCGGTGACGTCGGCGACGTTCTCGCCGATCCGTTGCGGCCGGACGGCAAGCCCACCGATGACCGACTCCGCGATCGCACAGGCCGCCAGCGTGTAATGGGATACGTCGGCGATGCAGGCCCACTCAAGCCGTAGCGCACGGGAATCACGTTCATGATCCCCGATCATCGCGGCCAGTCCCGTGTTGACCGACGCGGCCGCCAACCGGGCCAGTACGACAATCTGCTGGCACGCTTCGGGATTGCGCTTGTGCGGCATGGTGCTGCTGCCGACGTGACCATCGCGCCAGCCCAGCTCGAATTCACCGAACTCGGGCCGCGACAGCGTACGGATCTCGTCTCCGATGCGGCCCAACGTGCCCGCGGTGATCGCCAGCGTCGAGACGTACTCGGCGACCCGGTCGCGGGCGACGTGCCAACCGAGCGGCGGCGCGGTCAGCCCGAGCCGGGCCGCGAAGCCTTGGAGCAGATCCGGCGCGGCATCGCCGAAGCCCGCCATCGTGCCGACACCGCCGAACAGCTGTGCCGCGAGGACTCTGCCGCGCATGGCACGGATCCGCTCGCAGTCGCGCATGATCTCGTCGATCCAGCCGGCGACCTTGAGCCCGAACCCGATCGGCAGTGCGGGCCGCGCGTGCGTCCGGCCGAGCGCGACCGTGTCGGCGTGCTCATCGGCGATGTCGGCCAACGTCGCGACGACCGGGCGGAGTACAGACTCGATCTCGTCGAGCACGTCCCGCATTTCCAGCGCCTGCCCGGTGTCCTGGATGTCCTGCGTGGTCGCGCCGTAGTGCACGAACTCGCCCGCGTCGCCACACGCGGCCTGGAACACCCGCAGCAGGCCGACCAATGAATGCCGGGTGCGGCGGATCTCGGCTCGCACCGCGTCGAGGTCAAGCAGATCGACCTTGGCCGACGCCGCGATCCGCTCGGCGGCATCGGCCGGGATGATGCCGATCTCCGCCTGTACCAACGCAAGCGTCGCCTCGATGTCCAGCCATCGTTGGAACCGGCATCGGTCGCAGAAGATGCGGTGACTGGCTGGCGTGCTGTAGTTGTGGCCGTAGAACGTCGAATCGACGATGTGGCTGCGTTCGTGCGTGCACGTCATGCTTTTCCTCCAGCCCGGTTCATTCGAGCGGTGGCCGCGGCGAAGCGGTTGCCCTTGGGACGTCTGCTGGGGCGGGCGTACGGGCTCGCACCGTACGGGCGGCCCTGCGGTGAGATCACGGCTGCCGCCGCCATATCGGAGGCGACCTGGCTCGGAGTGAGGTCACGCTGCCTGGCGCCGGCCAGCACGTCACCACACAGCTCGCGGATGAGGAACGCGAGGTTGTCCAACACCTCGTGCGGCTCCGGGGTCGACGGCGCGCCGAACAACACCTCCATCGACGCCGAACCACCAACGCCCCCAACGAAATCAGGGATGACGAGCACGCCGCGTGACGCGAGCACCTGCTCAGCGGCATCGCTGACGCCACGGTTGGCGCCGACAACCACGATGGGCGCGGGCAGCGCGGCGGCTTGACTTAGCGACACGGCATCCTCAACGGCTGCCAGCACAAGCACGTCAACGGGCAGTTCGAACAACGCCTCCCTTGGCAGCCGTGCTTGTGGCGCAACCGATGCCGCCACCGGCCGGTCGCCGTGCTTGAGCAACTCCGTGACGTCGATGCCACGCGGGTCAGCCGCGCAGCCGTATTCGTCAGCGACAGCCGTCACCCACGCGCCCGCCTGCACGAGTGACTCGGCCGCGGACCGGCCGAGGTTGCCGAAGCCCTGGATGCCGCACCTCAACCGGGTTACGCGGTGTCCGGCGTGATCGGCCGCAGCGAGCACGGCATGCGCGAGCGCATGCCCAGCACGCCGCTGCCCTACGGTCCTACGGCCGACCGGAGCCTTGAGCACCGCCATGCGACTCCGGAAGTCGTTGTCGCTCAGGCGTTGCGCGCGCTGCACGGCGTATTTCACCGACGGCAGGCCGATACCGGCCGCGACCTGTTCCAGTTCGTCGAACCGGGTGCCCATGTCGCAGCCCATGCTGTAGCGGGTCGCCAGTTCGTCGCGAAGGAACGTGACAAACCTCGTCAACACCGCCTCACGAGCCGGGCCAGCCGGGTCGTAGTCGATGCCGCACTTGGCTCCGTCGACGTTGCTGCCAAGAACCCGCTGCTTCAGCGTCATCCGGCTGGCAAGGCCCCGCAGCATCTGCTCGGTCACGCCGCTGCGCATCCGGAAGCCACCGGCCGCGAGCGCACAGCCGTCGCCGTCGTAGACGAGGTGCCCGGTGCAGCCCTCGACGGGATCGCGATAATCGATCACGCGGATCATCAAGTCCTCGATATGCGGCTCGAGTGGAAAACCCTTCACAATTGCCGGATATCGCCTTTCTCACCCCAGTTGTCCGGCGGTGAGAATGTACGTCACTCGAACAAAACCGGGCCATCGTTCAACTGCTCAATGGCCGCGCTCGAACGATTTATCGCCACCATAGAGCTGTTGCAAATCCATGGCAATTAAAGTGCGCGACAATGCGCTGCCCGGGCATGCGAAACGCTGGCCCCACCGTGCGGCGGGACCAGCGCACGTGCGATCTTCCGACTAGGCGACGGCCAGGTCGAGCCACGTCCGTCCGCCGGCCGGCGTCAGCTCGAGCAGGTAGAACTCCACCGTGCGGGTCGCCGCCGGTGTCCGTACCACTCGGGATTCCGTCTCCAGTGTTTCGATCTCGAGACCGGTGTCCGCGCAGAACTGCCGCAGCAGTTCCTGATTGCCGAACCTGTTGAACGCGAGCAACAGCCTCCCGTTTTCGGAGACGTGTCGCGGCGCCTGGGCGACGAACCGTCGGTGGGTTTCGTAACCGGGGTCGAAGAACGACCGTTGGAACTCCGACTCGTGTACGAAGCCCTCTGGTGCCTCGATGAAATCGGAGTTCCACACGATCATGTCGAACCGTTCACCAGGGGCGAGCGCGTCGAAGAGGTCGCTGCGCAGCACCCGTACCCGATCGGCGACACCGTGCCGAATCGCATTGCGGCGGGTGTTTTCCACCGCCGCTGCCGCGATGTCCAGTGCGGTCACCGACGCACAGCCGCGCAAGGCTGCCGTCACCGCTGTGACTCCGGTTCCTGAGCCCATTTCGAGGAACGAGCCGCCTTCGGGGAATGGCAGCCAATTGGTGACGATCTCCGTCATCGGCTGGTAGACCGGCGCGAAGACGCCAGGCAGCAGGTCCCAGTCAAGGCCGAGCAACGTGAACGTGTCCGGCCGGTCGGGGTCCTGCGACATCGTCACGTACATCTGGTGTGCCGCGCGGAAACTCTCTTCGTCCATCGTGATCAGCTCTCCGCCGCTTCCCGGTTGCGGACCGCCTTCATCGGGTCGAATGCCGCCGGGTCGATCAGCGGGTAGACGTCGAACTCAAGGTGCTGGCTCACCGGGCTGTCGTAGAGCACCGACATCAGGTGCTCATGTGACTCGCAGTCGTAGATGTTCAGGCCCGCTGAGGCGCCGACCATGATCCACCGGTGCTTCATCACGCCTTTGTCCAGCAGGTCCTTGGTGTAGTCGAAGCCGAGGGCGAGTCGCTGACTGAACTCGTCCGCGCTGATGCCGACGGGTGCGCGCCGTGCGATGACAGCGAAAAGCGCCATGTTTTCCCTCCAGTTGTCGTGCTGGGTACTACCGGGTGGTCAGCGCACCGCCGTTGACGTTGATCACCTGGCCGGTGATCTGCCTGGCCGCCGGGGAAGCCAGGAACTGCACCACACCAGCGATGTCATCGGGGCAACCCGCGCGCTTCGTCATGGTCTCGGCGACCCGGGCGGCGTGGAACTCGTCGCTCATCCGGCCGCGGAAGAACTCGGTGTCGGCGATGTAGCCCGGTACCACGACATTGGCGGTGATGTCCCGCGCGCCGAGCTCCCGCGCGAGACCGATGTTCCACGAGGCCATTCCCGCTTTGGCCGCACCGTACGAGCCCGCCCCGCGATCGGCGGCGAACGACCCGATGTTGATCACCGCCCCGCCCGTGGCGAGCCGCTCGCTCAGTGCGGCCGTCGTGATCACGGCACTGATCAGGTTCGATTCCAGGTTCGCACGCCATGCTTGGGCAAGTGCGTGCAGGCTGCTGGGTTTGGCGGCCGGCATCGCAGCACCCAAGCCGCCTTGCCCGCGTTCGAGATCACGGTTGCCGCCAGCGTTGTTGACGAGGACATCGACCTGACCGGTGATACTCGCCGCGAGCGCCTCCACCTGCTCGACGTCGGAACTGTCACACACCACGGTCCGCACGTCACCACCGAGCTCCGCTTTCGCGGTGTCGAGCACGTCCGCGCGCCGGCCGGTGATGACAACGGCAGCGCCATCGGAGGCGAACGCCGCCGCGACCGCTCGTCCGATGCCAGTACCGCCCCCGGTGATGACCACAGTCCTCGTCATGTCACACACCCCTCAGTTCACGTTGATTGGGCCACTCTGCTGAACCGGGCCTGGCCGTAGGTGCCGATGATGACCACCGGAACGGTGACGATCGCGGCGATGCCGAACAACCAACCGAAGTCACCCGCGGCCGCCAGCCCGCCCACAGCGGCGGTGCTGATGGAGGCACCGGTGAACACCGCGCACGCGCCGAGCGAGATCGCCGTGCCGAGTGAAGTCGCAGGCGCGGCCTGGATCGTCCACACCTGCAAGGTCGACTGGCCGATCGCAAGCGACGCTCCACAGCACACGCTCGCCACCAGAATCGCGGCGACCGACTGGGACAACGCGGCGGTCAGGTACCCGATCGCCAGCAGCGAGGTCCCGATGCCGAACAACGCCGCCTGCGACAGCCGTTCGTGCACCAGCCGGACGAGCCTGCTGCCCACGACGGCCCCCACACCATAAGTGCCGGTCACCAGCACCGCCACCACGATGCCGCTGCCGCTCAACTGCAGCGCGGCGTTGAAGAAGTTGAAGAAGCCCATCATGGCCATGCCCTCGACGAACGAGAACACGAGCAGGAACACCATCCAGCCGCGGTTGAACACCTCGCCGACCCGCTGCAGCGGGCTGATCCGCGTTGCTTCTGGTTGGTGTGTCTCGGGAAGCCGCCCGTAAACGAAGGCGAGGACCAACGTGGACACCGCGATCACCAGCAGCGGCGCCCGCCAGTTCACCAGTTCGGCGAGCACCCCGGCGACGAGCGTGCCGCTGGCGAAGCCGATCGCGGACACCGACAGCAGATTCGCCAACGCACGTTGCCGGTCCTGCGGCTCAAGGCGATCGCCGACGTACGCGACGGTCACCGGTACCAGCGCCGCAGCGGCTGCACCGGCAAGCGCCCGGCCGGCGATCAGCACCCCGATGTTGGGCGCGAGCGCGGCGATCAGATTCGCAACACCGATACCGAACAACCCGATCCGCATCACCCGGACCCGGCCGACCGAGTCGGAGAGGATGCCGTGGATCGGTTGCAGGATCCCGAACAGCAGGAGATACGCGGTCAGCGCGAACGTGACCGTGGCAAGGCTCAGCTGGAAGTGCCCGGCCAGTGGCACGAGCAGCGGGTTGATGACGACGATGTCGGCGTCCACCAGGAACCAGCCGAGGTACAACACACCGAGCTCGGTCTTCCCAAGCGTTCGCCGCGACATCGCGCTCCTCTGTCTGTCGTTGACCGCGCGCCATTATTGAGGGCCAGGCCGGCATATACCAAGTACCGTCACTCAACCGGCCGTGAACGCAAGCCAGAGCTTCTGGGGCCACCGGCACTGTGTCCAATGTGGAGATGGCGAAGCCCTTTGCCAGTGACGACAACATCTCCGGCGATCCCGGTCTCGTGAACCCCTATGCGGCAACGGCTTTCGATCTTCCGCGGGCGCGAGCTACGACATCGGCGCCTACGAACGATAGATCTGCAAACGAGAACCAAGCAGGGAAGCGAAGTCGGCTTCCAAGGTTCGCCGGGCCCTGCGCATACCGAACCTGGAGTAGCGGAATTCGACGCCGTCGATCATCCGCACAGTGATCACTACTCGGCGCCAGTGGTGTCGCACGCGAGCTCCTGTCACCGCGTGCACGGGCAAAATTCTCGGGGCAGTCCGTATTGCCAGCGGCGTGTTCGCCTCATGCCGCGAACTTTAAACAGCCGCGGCCTGCACGCGGGCCGGAACCCGGAGATTGCCCTGTGCCGCGGGAGCGCGGCCTGCTCCTGCGGCACAGGGCAATCGAGGGACTAGCGGACGACGGCGTAGACCAGCTTCTGGATGCCGTTGCGGTAGGACTCGCTCTCGACGAGCTTGAGGCTCTGCTTGTCCTTGTCGGTGGCACTGAACAGCCGCTTGCCCGCACCGAGCAGGACCGGGAAGACCAGCAGGTTGTACTGGTCGATCAAGCCGGCGTCGGACAGGCTGCGGTTCAGCGTGGCGCTGCCGTGCACGATGATCGGCCCGCCTTCGGTCTGCTTGAGCGCGGCCACGTCGTCCAGGCTGCGCAGGATCGTGGTCTCGCCCCAGTTGGCGACCAGGTCGCTCTCCTGCAGAGTGCTCGACACGACGTACTTCGGCATCGCGTTGTAGCCCGCGAACTCCTCGGTCATGGACGGCCACACCGACGAGAACGCCTGGTAGCTGACCCGGCCCAGCATCATCGCCGCGGCCTCGTCCTGCTCGCGGCCCTTCATCTCGTAGGCGGCCTCGTCGAACTCGATGTCCTTGAAGGTCCAGCCCGTGTTGCGGTAGCCAGGCTCGCCACCAGGCGCTTCGACGACACCGTCGAGCGAGACGAACGCGGTGGTGATCAAGGTACGCATGGGTGCTCCTCGGTTGTTCTGGCCTGCTGTCGTCACTGCGTCGAACGAGCACCGGCGAAGTCGACACCCGGTCTGAAAAAACTTTCCGCCGCGCCCGACGACGATCCTGGCGTGCGCGAACTCTATCCACCCTGCGCCACCGAACCGCAGCTGAATCGATGTGATCTGGACGGACAGCAACCGCTAAGGTCGTCGGCATGGTGCGCGCTGGCAAGATCACCCTGACGGTCGCGCTGCTGGCGGCCATGCTGGGCCCGGCGGTCGTCGACTTCAACGAGAGTCACGTATTCAATCCGGCATGGCCACCGCACGCCCGCTTCCACGCGGTCATGCTGCTCGCGGTGGGCATCGGGATGTCGATCGTCGGGCTATGGCTCGTATGGCGGCGCTCGCCGAGCTACGGCGTGGCCACAGCCGTGCCGGTCGTGGTGTGGGGCGCCTTCTTCGTGCCGGTTTTCGTGCCGGGCACGAGCGTCGAGGAATACCCAGGTGAGGTCGGCAGGCTGGCCGGAGTTCCGATGAACTTGCTGCTGGCAGGCGTGTTCATCGCGCTCGCCCTAGTGGGCTACTGGATGTCGGTCAGGAAGCCGCGCGCAGGGACCTGACTTCCACCCTGTCCGCGATGTGCTCGAGGGTGTCGTCCAAGGTGCGGCAGAACTTCTCGTCCACCGCTTCCTCGGTGTGCACCTCGATGTCCACAATGGTGCTCCCCTGGTCCCGACGCACCGCGAGCACACCGGAGTACGGGCTGGTCTGCGAACCCCAGCGGACGCACCGTTCAGACGCGTCCACGCAGAACCACCCCTTGGTCACCGGTATCTGGCCGAAGTACTCGGGCAGGTTGTGGATGTCAGCCAGGTACTCGAACACTCGCTGAACACCGGCATGTACCTCGCGCGTACGGTGGCAAATGAACATCGCTCCCCTACTCTCTCCCTCTGAGCAGGGCGTACCCACTGATCAGCCAGCTACACCAGGGCGTGGTAAACCGGGCGGCGACGGGGTATTCCACAGGTATGTCGGAAAAGAGCCTGAAGGAGCTGCGAAACGCCGCGTGCGAGTGCCACAACTGCGACCTGTACAAGAACGCGACGCAGACCGTGTTCGGCGAAGGCCCAGCGCACGCACGAGTGATGATGGTCGGAGAACAACCAGGTGACCAGGAGGACAAGGCAGGCGAGCCCTTTGTCGGCCCGGCAGGCCGCCTGCTCGACCGCGCGCTCGTCGACGCCGACATCGACCGGTCCACTGTGTACATGACGAACGCGGTGAAACACTTCAAGTTCACCGAACGCGGCAAGCGGCGGATCCACCAGAAGCCCAACCGGACGGAAGTGGTGGCCTGCCGCCCATGGCTGCTCGGCGAACTGGCCGCGGTGAAGCCAGAACTCGTGGTGTGTCTCGGCGCGGTCGCGGCCCAAGCACTACTGGGGCCGTCGTTCCGCGTGACGAAGCATCGTGGAGAGGTACTGGACCTGCCCGACTCCGACGCGAAAGTGACGGCGACCGTACACCCGTCATCGGTGCTCAGAGCAGAGAATCGGGACGAAGCGTACCGGGAATTCGTCAAGGACCTCACCGCCGTGGGTGTGCGGTTAGGACAAGGCCCACAGGGGTAACTAGTCCCGTGCGGATCGTACGGGTGTGCGTACCGGCTGTTGCCCTACTGCTGACCGGATGTTCAGGTTCAGCAGAGACAACGGTCGTGCAGCAAACCGCCAGTCGCTTCGTCGACGCCTTGGCACACAACGACAGCAGCGTCGCCTGTTCGTTGCTCGCCCAACAGGCTGTTCGTCGCATCGACGACCTGCGGCCTGAAGGATGCGAGAAAACGTTGCCGACCTTGAGCATTCCGGTGGATCGCCCGAAGGACGTGTCCACGTGGGGAGACACCGCGCAAGCGCGTTCCGACCGCGACACGTTGTTCCTGCGTAAATTCGCGGACGGCTGGCGCATCCTGGGCGCGGGATGCACGCCGCAGGGCGAAGGTCCATATCGGTGCAAGGTGGACGGAACATGATGGCCCGCGGCATCCTGGTCTTCTACCTCGTCCTGGTCGTCGGCGGGTTGATCTACATGACCATCATCGGGCTGACGACATGAACCTCGTCCGCCGTTACCTCCTGCACAACGGCCTGAGCCTGGGGTTCGGCCTGATCTTCCTGCTGGCCCTGATCGGCCAGGCCATCGCCGGGCACGCGGATTTCAACAACAGACTGGCGGCGGAGTCCGCGCCGCAGATCAGCTTCACCGACTACGTGACCTCGTCGGACTTCGCCGTGGACGTCGCGGAGAACTGGCAGTCGGAGTACTTGCAGTTCTTCCTGTACATCCTGCTGACGATCTGGCTGATCCAGCTCGGCTCGCCCGAGTCGAAGCATCCGCGGGAGGTCGGTCTCGAGTCGGATGAGCAGCAGAGTCTGGGGCGGCATGCGGGTCCTTCGTCTCCGCACTGGGCTCGGGTTGGGGGTTGGCGGACTGTTCTGTTTTCGTGGTCGTTGAGCTTGACCATGTTCGGGTTGTTCTTGTTTTCTTGGTTTGCCCAGTCTGTTGCTGGGCATAGTTCTTATAATTCTGAGCAGTTGGGGCAGCTTGAGGATCCTGTTGGTTATGGGGAGTATGTTGCTTCGGCTGATTTTTGGAATCGGACGCTTCAGAATTGGCAGAGTGAGTTTTTGGCTATTGGGTCTATGGCGGTTTTCAGCGTTTATCTTCGGCAGCGGGGGTCTCCTGAGTCCAAGCCTGTTGGGGCTGCTCATGCGACTACCGAGAAGACTGGTTGAGGCTTAGTTTTTTGTTTTGGCTCGGTGGCCTTTGGCTTCGGATTCCAGCCTGGTTTCCTTTTGCTTCAGGTTCCAGCTTGGTTCTTTCTTTTGCTTCGGGTCTAGCTTGACTCTTTCCTTTCGCTCTATTTTCCAGCTTGGTTCTTTTGCTTTTGGCTTTTGTTTCGGGGTTCTTTTGTGCCCGCCACGGCTCGATTTGACTTGGGGCCCCTGCGGCGCGCTCGGGGAGGAAGCCGGGGAGTCCCCCTTCGTTCCGCATCATTTATCCTTCGTGGCGCGAGGGGCCTCCCCGCACCGGACAGTTTAAGCGCGCCGCTACCCCAAGTAAAATCGAGCCTTCGCTCGGGGATGGGTTGCTTTTCTTTGTGTGTTTAGCTCTGCTTCGTCACGCTGTTTCCGATACACTGGACGTATGTTCGAAACGCGCTCTCTGGGTCGCGGGCAGGTTCTTTCTCGGCTTGCCCGCAATGCTCGGGTGCGGGCTTCTCTTGATGCCGAGGATGCTTGTTTGTTGGCTCGGTTCGCGGAATTGTCGCCACCCAACCGAGACGGTATCCGTGTTGCTGACGGTGCTGCCGAAGAGATCGCTATCGAGACACAGGTGAGCCCGCGGGTGGCATTGGCGAAACTTTTGCAGGCTCAGGAGATGGTCAACCGACTGCCTGCCACGTTGGCCGCGTTGGAAGCCGGGGATATCGACGCAGACCGTACCGCCACCATGACCAAACAGACTGCGGTGCTGTCGGATGACCAAGCGCAGTGGGTGGAACAACGGGTGCTGGAACGGGGGCCGAGGGCCGAGGGCCGATCAAGCGTTCTGTCATCGCCACCAACGTGATGGTGCCGATGACCACCCTGGCCGGGTTGACCGAGCAGGCTGGTGAGCTGTCCGGGTATGGCGCGATCACCGCTGAGCACGCCCGCGAACTAGCCCACGACAGCACCTGGCGCCGCATCCTCACCGACCCCGCAGGTCACGTCCTGGAAGTCAGCCACCGCAGGTTCGCTCCGCCGTCGTTGAAGCGCCACATCCAGTTGCGCGACCGCACCTGTCGACAACCCGGCTGCGAAGAACCCGCCGAGCGCACCGAAATCGACCACACCCAACGCCATACCGACCATGGCGAGACCAGCGTCGCCAACCTTGCCGCTTTGTGCAAGAAACA
This sequence comes from Kibdelosporangium aridum, assembly GCF_900176515.1. Taxonomy (GTDB): domain Bacteria; phylum Actinomycetota; class Actinomycetes; order Mycobacteriales; family Pseudonocardiaceae; genus Kibdelosporangium; species Kibdelosporangium aridum. The sequence continues at coordinate 124,371 of NZ_FWXV01000001.1, read as the reverse complement.
CAACCTGTTGAAAGAGCGAAGCACCTGGAAGATCGAACAACCCCACCCAGGAACACTCACCTTCACCACACCAAGCGGAAAAACCCACACCACACAACCGGAACCCTACGAGCTGGAATAAGCGAGCAAAACGGAAAGCGGGGCATGGCGCGAAAGTGGGCAAAAGGGCAAAGCAAGGTATGGGGTGTGGTGGGCGAAGCGAAGGCTCGATTTTACTTGGGGTAGCGGCGCGCTTAAACTGTCCGGTGCGGGGAGGCCCCACGCGCCACGAAGGATAAATGATGCGGAACGAAGGGGGACTCCCCGGCTTCCTCCCCGAGCGCGCCGCAGGGGCCCCAAGTCAAATCGAGCCGCAGCAGGCACCAAAAGCCGGAATAAAAGCCAAAGCAAAGAACCCCTGCTGGAAAACGAAGAAAAAGAAAACCAAGCTGGAACCCAAAGCAACCCAAAGCAACCGCAAACCCAGCCAGAAACCAAAGCCAACAGACCCTGCCAAACCAAATCCACCCACGAGGCATAACACCGTGACCAGCGGGTACATCCTCCCTAGGAGCCAAGGAGGAAGCCATGCCCAAAGCGTGGAGCAACAAACGAGAGCGGCAGTACAAGCACATCAAGTCCTCAGCCAAGAGCCGCGGCGCGAGCGAAGGCAGGGCTGAGGAGATCGCGGCCCGCACGGTCAACAAGAACCGTGCACAGTCCGGCGAGTCCCGTACCGCCAGCAAGTCCTCGACCAAGGACAAGTCTCCGCAAAGCCGTGGCGGCCAGCGATCGGGCACAAACCGGCCGAAGGGCCAGACCAAGGAACAGCTCTACAACGAGGCCAAGCGGCGCAACATCAAGGGCCGGTCCAGCATGAGCAAGTCTGAGCTGCAGAAGGCGCTCGGCCGATGACGGGACCGGAGATCGACCGGGCCACGGCCGAGAGCATGGAGGAGGACCCGGACTTCGCCGGCGAGCACACCAAGCCGACGTATGCGGACGAGGACTCGCCGGAGAACACGTCCGAGGAGTCGGTTCCCGACGAAGAAGGCGGCATGGAGCTGAAGGAACAGCGACGGCCTGACTAGGAGAGGGCGCTGGTCAGCAAACCCATGGCCTTGTCGATGGCGAGCGTTCCCGGGGCTGGAGCGGACAGTCGCGGCATTGCGCGCAGCGCGGAGCCGTAGCGGACCAATGCCGCGAAGTCCGCTGGAAAGCGGCGGGTGTCCACGCCGACGAAGTCGGTGTCCACTCCCGACAGGCGTTCGCGCCATCGGTCGGGTTCCGCGATCCCCCTCGACCGCACGCCGTGCGGGAACAATCCGATATGGACAGCACGGAAAGACCTGGACCTGAGGTAGTTCTCTGTTACGTCCACTGCGGACTCGACGGAGAACATCGTCCACAGCGGTACCAGGCCTGCTTGGCGCGTGCGAGTCGGGTCGATGAGCAGGAAGGACTCGACTAGCAACTGGTCAGCCGTCCCGCCGAGCCATTCTCGGTAGATGTCGGCGACCGGCGCTGACAAGGCGTGTGTGTCCGGATAGCGCACGACGTGCACCGGATGCCCGGTTGCGGCGGCGAATCGTTGGACGTCGTCGAGCAGGTCCGCGTCGAATCCCCACTCAGCTTCGGGTGCGTCGGCATCCGGCTCGATTCCGCGTCGGTCGTAGTCCTGCGGCCTGATTCCTCCTTGCGCCCCGATCTGGAAGACATGCCGGTCACCGACCGTGGTCACGGGCCATGTCGAACTGTCTGCCAGCACGATGATCGGCGCGTTGGGAGCGAGACACTCACGCAGGAACCGTTCGTAGGCGGCACCAAGACGACGACGCTTCACCCTGAAATACGCCATCTGACGGATCATCAACCAGTCCTGATTGGCGTCGTGCATGTGGTGCAGCACGATGTCGGGGTTGCGGCGCAAGAAGTCCGGCGCGACATCGGCGCCGAACTCCAGCGCCCGGTCTGGCCTGTCCGGGTCGTTGCCCGACCACCGGACCGGGACCAGCAAAGTCTGCGGCAACCATGGCGCGCCGAGAGCGGTAGCCAGGTGAACAGCAGCGCCGTTGGACGAGCCAAGCAACACCGCTGGGTATTGGTTCCGCGGGTAGTGATCGGTCACCCAGCCCGCCACGGCCTCGAGATCGACCGAACCGAGCTGGCCCGGCGGCACGCCCTCCGCGCCACCAGCCACCGCGTAGAGGCGTTGACGAACCGGTCTTGGCAGCAGATTCGCCACGCGCAGGGTGGCTGCGAACAGGCGTCCACGGCCGAGTCGGTCGAAGGGTTCGTCGCGTAGTCCCCGGGCAGTGGCGGAGAGCATGGAACTGGCGGAATCGAACGCAGCGATGGCGTCAGCGGGCTTGACGGTGCTCATGACTGCTCCGATTCCAGCAACACCTCGGCGAAGGACGACGGAGCCTCATACGGAAACGCATGCGCCAGCCCAGGAAGCTCCACGTAATGCCCCAAGCCGCGAGCCCACTCAGCCGTGCTGATCGGGTCACGGTCACCGCGGATGACCGACACCGGGCACGTCACTCGGCGAAGGGTCGTCTCGATGTCGTCCGCCAGCATCGAATGGGCCAGCCGCAACAGCCGCGCCGGTCCGGCTCGGCGCCACTCCGGCCGCTGGGTCTTGGTCAGGGAACTGGGCTCCCGCCGGCCGTCCCGCAACCACCTGCCAAGGGCCTTCGGCCACGTGCGGTACCGGGGATCCACTGTCGGGCTGCCCAGTACGAGCCGCTGCACCAACTCGGGCGCCGAGGCCGCGACGTGCGCGGCGACCTGGGTCCCGCAGGAGTGGCCGATCAGCGTCACGCTGCCGAGGTCCCGCAGCCGCAACCATTGCACGGCGACCGCCGCGATATCCGTGATTCCGAGGCTGCGCGGCGGGGCCTCACTGTCACCGAACCCCGGCGGATCCGGCAACCACGCGCGGAAACCGGCCGCGGCCAAGGAGGAGACGCTTGACCTCAAATACACGGACACGCCCAAGCCTGGCATGATGACGACGTCTCCCCGGGCAGGGCCGCCTTCCGTCAGCGCGTGTACGGCACCGAGCCGAGTGTTTGTCCACACTGGAATCATGTGGTCATCGACTCCGGATGACACCGGCCACACCCGCGGCCACCGCCAGTACGGCACCTGCGGTCAGCCCTGGGTGGCGGGCTACCCATTGTTGGGTGCTGTGGCTGTGGGCGGTTTCGTCGAAGTCGCCGTGCGCGCCGTGATCTGTCCCCTTCCGGTCGTCCACCGGCTCCCACAGGTTGACCGGTTGACCGGCATCCCGGGATTTCCCGGTCTGCTGCGCGGAGAAGCCCGTCCTTGCCAGGTAGTGGTCGAGGAGTCCCGGAGCGAACTTGTCGCCGAGCAAGGTGGCCACTGTGGACATGCCGACCCACCGTTCACGTCTGCGCGGATGCTCCGCCGCGCGAACGATCGCGCGCGCTGCGACCTCTGGCTGGTAGATCGGCGGCACGGGCTGCGCCCGTCGAGGCAGCCGGGACAGCACCCAGTCGAACTGCGGTGTGTTCGTGGCGGGCAGTTGCACCATGGTGACACGGACCTTGGACTTGGCATGCAACAGCTCGCACCGCAAGGACTCGTTGAAGCCCTGAATCGCGTGCTTGGCACCGCAATACGCGGACTGCAACGGAATTCCCCGGTACGCCAGCGCCGAACCGACCTGGACGATGACACCGGCATCCCGGGGCAGCATCCGCTTGAGCGCCGCCCGGGTGCCGTGCACGTAGCCGAGATACGTCACCTCGGTGACCCTGCGGAACTCGGCCGGTGTGATGGCGGTGAACGGTGCGAACACGCCAGCGAAGGCGTCGTTGACCCACACGTCGATCCGCCCGAATTCCCGTTCGACGCGCTCGGCCGCGGCTTCCACCGCGGCGTCGTCTGCTACGTCCGCCGGTACTACCATTGGCTGTCCACCGGCTGCCCGCACATCAGCGGCCGCACTGTCCAACCCGGACTGTCCACGAGCGATCAGTGCCACCCGGTCGCCGCGGGCGGCGAACTTACGTGCCGCGGCGCGCCCGACTCCCCCGCTTGCTCCGGTGATCACCACAACTTTGCCTGCCATCGTTCATCCCCATCGTCACGTGAGTGGTTTGCCACCGGTGACGCCGAGAACCTCGCCGGTGACGTAACTGGACTCCTGGGAAGCGAAGTACACATAGGCCGGTGCGAGCTCGGCAGGCTGTGCGGCACGCCCGATCGGCGTCTGCGCGCCGAACGAGTCCACCTTGTCGGCGGGGAAGGTCGCCGGGATCAGCGGTGTCCACACCGGACCGGGAGCGACCGAGTTGACCCGGATGCCCTTGCCGATCAGGTCGGTGGACAGGCCCTTGGTGAAATTGACGATCCCCGCCTTGGTCACCGCGTAGTCCAGCAGGTTCGGCGAGGGCTGGAACGCCTGGATGGACGAGGTGTTGATGATGCTGGCACCGGGTGGCATGTGCGGCACGGCCGCCTTGCACAGCCAGAACAGCGCGTAGAGGTTCGTCTTGAGGACACGGTCGAACTGCTCGGTCGTGATGTCGAGCAGGCCGTCGTCCTGGGACATCTGGTATGCGGCGTTGTTCACCAGGACGTCGATCCGGCCGAACTCCTTGACCGCGCGATCGATGATCCGCTGGCAATGCTCCTCGTCCTGGATGTCGCCGGGTACGAGCACAGCTTGGCGGCCTGCCTGGTGGATCAGCTCAGCGGTCTGCTTGGCGTCTGTCTCCTCCTGCTCCATGTAGGACAGCAGGACGTCGGCGCCTTCACGGGCGAACGCCAGCGCCACTGCCCGTCCGATGCCCGAGTCGCCGCCGGTGATCACCGTTTTGCGGTCCACGAGCCGGTCACACCCGCGATAGGTGTCCTCACCGTGGTCCGGCCGCGGCCCCATTCGCCGCCCGGTACCCGGATGGCTTTGCTCCTGTTCGTCCTGGCTGTCCGGTCGCGGGTACTGCGACCGGGGGTCCTGCTTGGCGTACTGGTCCTGCGCCATCACGCACACACTCCTTCCCGCACATCTGGGATGCCCAGCTGGCTGGTTCGTCAACCGCCCTACGATGCGCTGGTAAGCAGCTTGTGCACGGCGCGTTCGATGCTCTGCCGTCCGTTCACCGCGCTCAGATCGATGGTCCTGCCCTCGGTGAACGCCTCCATCACCCGCGGATCCACATAGGACCTGCGAGCAACTGCCCTGGTATTGCCCAGATGTCCGGCGACTTGGTCGAGTACGGCGGCTTCGACGCGTTTGGCGGCGGTCTTGGACGTGGGCCGCTCGGCCTTCGCCAGCTCCACACTGGCGACCACGGTGGCGTTCCACGTCCGCAGGTCCTTGACCGTGAACTCGGGTCCGGTCAGCTCCTTGAACCGGGCGTTGATCGAGTCGGCCCGCACCTCACGCCATTGCCTGCCTTCGCGGTACACCAGCAGACGGTCGGTGTCCGCGGCAGACCGGCGCAACGACCGGACCAACTTGACCAACAGCTCGTCCTTGATCCGCACCTTGCGCTCCACCCCGCCTTTCGCGACAAAGCAGAACGCCAGATCCCCACGCACGATTGTGACGTCGTCACGCAGCAACGTCGCCACGCCACGGCTGTCGTCGGAGTACTCCTCACCACCCGTACGGAAAATCCCACGGTCCAGCATCCGCAGCGCCCCCGCGTGCACCCGGGCACATGTCAGGCCACGGTCAGCCAGGTCGGCGCCAATCGACTCGCGGAACTCGGGCAGGCGCTCGACCAGCTCCAGAACGCGGTCGAACTTCTCCTCGTCGCGCTCCTGACGCCATTGCTCGTGGTAGATGTACTGCCGACGGCCTGCGTCGTCGATGCCGACGGCCTGGATGTGGCCGTTGGCGTACGGGCAGATCCAGACGTTCTGCCAGGCAGGCGGGATGACCAGCTCGGCACACCGCTGCCGGGTCTCCTGGTCGACGGACGCGCCTGTCTCGTCGACGTACTGCCAGTTCTTGCCCCGGCGCCGTCTGGTCAGTCCCGGCTTGGCCGGGTCGCTCCGCCGCAGTCGCATGGTGGATCAGGTCATCAGATCGGATTGGCCTGCAACGCGGACGCGACCGCGAACAGGTTGTCGGCCATGGTCGCGGCGGTCTTGTAGGACCACTGGTGACCGTGCTCGGTGTCGGAGTAACTGGGTCCAGGGCCGGGGCCCATGTTCCAGTACGTCCACGCCTGCCCGGGGATCGTGTACCCGATGTCGTTGAGCGCACCGGAGATCTCGCTGATGACGTGGTGTGCACCGTCCTCATTGCCCGTTACCACGACACCGGCGACCCTGTTGTACGCCACCGGTTTGTCCTGCTCGTCGGTCTCCGACAGCATCGCGTCCATCCGTTCCAGCACCCGCTGGGCGACCGACGACGGCCTGCCGAGCCACGTCGGTGACGCGATCACCAGGATCTCGGCCGCCAGCAACGCTTTGTGCAACTGCGGCCACTGGTCACCGTCGCCGAGGTCCGTCTCGACCCCCGGCGGGACGTTGTAGTCCACGACCCGGAACGACTCCGCGGCCACGCCCTTGTCCCGCAGGCCCGCCGCCACAGGTCCGGCCAGCTTCTCCGTATTGGACGGTTCCGGCGACTTCTTCAGCGTGCAGTTGAGCACGACAGCCCGCATAAGCACCTCCTTGGCTCGCTCTAAGGCGTACCCGGTGGTGTTTCGCGTCTAACAGCGTCTGACCGCGTCTAACAACACTGCTGGCTGGGTATCTCTCCGGCACACACTGTATGGCGGAAAGAGCAGGACATGGGCGAACAGTTGACCGTGGGGGTCGAGGAGGAGTTCTTCGTCGTGGACAGCCACGGCCACCTGTCCAGACACGCGGCGACACTCATCGATACAGCGCACGAGCAGGATGGCGAACTGCAGACCGAGCTGACCCGGTCACAAGCAGAGCTCGCCACTGGCGTCTGCCGTACGCACGACGAACTGCTGACTCAACTGCACGACTTGCGTTCCGCGCTCGCCACGGCCGGTACGCGCCGGAATCTTCGGATAGTTCCCAGCGGCGCGGCGTTGCTGCCGGAGCCTGACCCGCCCGCGATCACGCCGAACCCCAGGTACCAGCGGATGGCCGAACACTTCGGCGTGATGATCCACCAGGTCACGACGTGCGGGTGTCACGTGCACATCGGGATCCCTGACGCGGCGGCGGGCATCCAGGTGATCAACCACACCCGGCCGTGGTTGCCCATTCTGCTCGCGCTGACCGCCAATTCCCCGATCGAGGCCGGTGTCGACACCGGGTATCACAGCTGGCGTTATCGGCAGTGGACGCAATGGCCGTCGGCCGGGTCCCCGCCCGTGTTCTCATCCGTGGACCACTACGAATCCATCGTGAATGGCTGCCTCAAATCGGGGGCCATCCTCGATCGCGGGATGGTGTACTGGGACATCCGGTTGTCCGAGCACCAGCCGACGCTGGAATTCCGGATCAGTGACGTTGCCGCGACCGCGGAAGAGGCCGTACTGCTCGCTATGATCATTCGCGGGCTCACACACATGGCGTTGAACACCACAATACAGCCGCTGGACCTGCCGAACGACGTTCTGCGTGCGCAGCTATGGCGAGCCGCACGAGACGGAATAACCGGCGACTGCCCGCATCCTCATCACGGCGTCCCGATTCCGGCTTACGCTGTGCTCAACGATCTGCTGGAACTGCTCAAACCGATTCTACGGGAAAACGGTGACCTTGAATTCGTCGAGAAGCAGGTGGCTCAATTGACCGCCGCAGGCGGCGGAGCGGATCGTCAATTGCGGACATTCGAACGAACAGGGCGCGCCGAGGACACCGTGGACATGCTCGCCATCATCCCCGAATAGCGAGCATGAACGGATATTCGCCGCAACCATTACGGCGGCACCCCTAGTTAGCCGCCGTCGCAGCCGGGGCGAATATCGCGTGCCCACCAGCGTCGGTCTCACCTCGCCGGCCGACTGGCGACCCCCCGGAGCCAGTCGGCCGACGTTCACCGCCCCCAGGAGTTCATGGCGAGGATCCACCGAAGTTCGCAGCGATTCTCGCTGCATCGACGATCATTTGGGCTACCCTCACTGGCCGGGCACGTCCAGCGTGCCTGCTAGAGACAAAAGAACGGATGTTCCGGTCCGGAACCTGGACGGACAGCCAACCGAGGGGTGGACAGCCGATGCCCAGTCCTGGCCAGGAGCCGGATCACCGCGCGGCGTTCGCGGAGCGGTTCGCGCTGCTGTACGCCGCGGCCGGGGATCCGCCCTTGAAGCGGGTCGCCGAGTCCGTCGCGCGCGCCCGCCGCGTGGACGAAACGGGCCGGCCGACTCGGGTGTCCGTCCAACGGATCAGCGACTGGCGGCGCGGGCGCAATGTGCCGGCCCGGTTCTCCGCCTTGGCGGCGACGCTGGAGATCCTGATCGGCGAAGCCCGCAAAACCCGCACCGCGCCGCTGGTGGACGGTCTGTACGACCTGGAAGCGTGGCGGACGCTGTGGGAACAGGCGCAAAGCAGCCCGGTGGCGACCGGCGAAATACCGGACGAGCCGAATGTCGATGTCGCACGCCAGGCGGATACCGGCGTTTGCCCGTACCGCGGTCTCGCGTCTTTCCGGCAGGAGGATTCCGACTGGTTTTTCGGCAGGGAGCGCAGCACCGCCGCATTGCTGACTCGTCTCGACGACGCGGTGGAAACCGGCGGAATCATCATGCTTGTCGGCGCCTCCGGCTCTGGCAAGTCCTCGGTTCTGCAAGCGGGCGTTGGCGCGGCACTGGCAAAACGTTCACCGCTCGAACCTGGGGCCGCCCATTGGCCGGTCATATTCATGACGCCAGGCGCGGATCCGGTCGAGGAAATGGCCCGCCGCATTCCTTATGTCGCTGACGTGCTGACCTCGGCAACCAGTCAAGAACAGGAAACCGGTGATTTCGCGTCACTGATTCGGCAGGGTGTCGCGGCGTATGCCGAGCGGCAGTCCGGCAGGGACGCACGGCTGGTTCTGATCGTCGACCAGTTCGAGGAGACCTTCACGCTGTGCCGGGACGAGCACCACCGCCACCTGTTCGTGCAGGCCCTGCGCGCCGCGTGCACGGCAAGTGACCCCGGCGGCGCGCCCGCGTTGGTCGTGTTGGGAGTCCGAGCCGACTTCTACGGTCACTGCCTGGACTACCCGGAGCTGGCCGAAGCGCTTCAGGACCGGCAGATGGTCCTCGGCGCGATGGCGGCGGCCGAACTGCGAGAGGCGATCACGCGTCCGGCGAGGGCCGTTGGTGTCCAGTTCGAGACCGGCCTGGTCGACTTGCTCATGCGGGACCTTGGCGCGAGCACTCCAGGACGGACCAAGGGCGGCTCGTACGACGCTGGCGCGTTGCCGCTGCTGTCGCACGCGCTGCTGGCCACGTGGCAACGGCGGCAGGCAGGCAAGCTGACGATCGGCGGTTACCGGGCCGCGGGCGGGATCCACGGCGCGGTCGCGGCCACCGCCGAACAAGCGTGGGCCCAGCTGACACCGGCCGCCCAGTCGGCGACACCGGACGTCATGCTCCGGCTGGTCCACGTGGGACGGGACACAAGGGACACCCGCCGAAGGTCCACACGGGACGAGATCGTGGAGCGTTCGGCCGATCCGTCCGCCGCGGCGGAGGCACTGGAGGCGTTGGCACGAGCCCGGTTGGTCACGTTGGACGCCGACTCGGTGGAGATCAGCCACGAGGCACTGCTGCAAGCCTGGCCACGGTTGCGCAGCTGGATCGACAACGACAGAGCCGGAAACCTGGCACGGCAACGTCTCGAAGAAGACGCCGAAACCTGGGACGCCGAGCGCAGAGACCCGTCGCTGCTCTACCGCGGCGCCCGGCTGGAGAACGCGCTGCACCGGGCACAGCAGTCCCGGCCGACCGGCATCGCCCACGAATTCCTTGCCGCGTCGGAAAACCAGCGACGCCGGGCGACGTGGACGCGGCGCGTCGCTGTCGCGTTGGTCTGCGTGCTGGCGATTGTCGCGGGTGTCGCGGCCGTCGTCGCGATCACCGAGCGCAACGACGCGGAGTTCCGGCGCATCCTGGCCGAAGCCGACCGGCTCGCCGAGGCCGATCCGTCGCTCTCGGCACAGCTCAACTTGGTCGCCCACCGGATCCGGCCGGACGACCAGGAGGTCTACTCCCGGCTGATCTCGACCCAGAACACACCGCTGGCCACTCCCCTGCTTGGCCACACCGGCGCGGTGTACGAGACCTCTTTCCGGTCAGACGGGCAGGTCCTGGCCACGTCCAGCGCCGACAACACCGTCCGGCTGTGGGATACGCGCGATCCTTCTCGTCCGGTCCCGCTGAGCGAACCGTTGACCGAGCACACAAGTTGGGTCACGTCAGCGGTGTTCAGCCCGGATGGCAAGGTTCTGGCCACCGCGGGCGACGACAAGGTCGTGCGGCTGTGGGACGTCACAGATCCCGCGCACCCCAAGCCACTAGGCCAGCCGTTCTCCGGCAACAACGGAACCATCTACTCGATATCGTTCACCGCGGACGGCAAAACCATAGCCACCGCGAACGACGATCGCACGGTCCGGCTCTGGGACGTGAGCGACCCGGTCAGTCCCCGGCCGCTAGGCGAGCCGCTCATCGGGCACACCGCACCGGTGCGTTCCGTCGAATTCAGCCGAAGTGGCCACACTCTTGCCTCCGCGGGCAACGACAAGGTCGTCCGGCTATGGGACGTCACCAATCCCGCGCAGCCCACCGCACTCGGGCAGCCTCTTACCGGCAACACCGACACCGTGCATTCGGTGACGTTCAGTCCCAACGGCCGGATGCTGGCGACCGCGGGCGAGGACAAGACTGTCCGCCTCTGGAATGTCACGGATCCCGCACGACCCGTGCAGCAAAGCCAGCCGATCGCCATGCACAGCGCGGCTGTCTGGCAGGTCGCGTTCAGCCCGGACAGCCGGATGCTGGCTTCGGCCAGCACGGACAACACGACTCGACTGTGGAACCTTGCCGCCCCAAGCGACCCCGTCCCGTTCGGGCAGCCGCTGTCGGCTGGCAGCAGTGGCGTCAACACCGTCGAGTTCAGCCCGGACGGCAGGACGCTCGCGGCCGGAACCGACAGCAGCGCGGTAAGTCTGTGGTCGATCCCGTCGACAATCGTTGCCGGACATACCTATTGGGTCAGTTCGCTGGAGTTCAGCCGGGACGGACGCGTGCTCACCTCGGCGAGCGGCGACAAGACCGCCCGGCTCTGGGACATGACGGACCCGCTCCGGCCGAAGTCCTTCGGGCCTCCGTTGGAGGGGCACGACACGTATCTGAACAACCTCGCGCTGAGCCCCGACGGCCGCACGCTGGCCACTGCGGGTGGTGACCAGAAAGTGCGGCTGTGGGACGTGACCGATCCGGCCCGTCCCCAACCCATCGGCTCTCCCCTGGCGCTCAGCACCAGATTCGGCGGTCAGGTCGCGTTCAGCCCGGACGGGCGCGTCCTCGCGACCTTGAACGGCGACGCCACCGTGACGTTCTGGGATACGAGTGTCCACGGTCAGGTCACCCGCCTAGGCGATCTGAGCACAGGCCACACCGACTACGTCAACGACTTGATGTTCGGCCCGGATCAGCGGGTCCTCGCCACAGTGAGCGCCGACAAGACCCTCAAACTCTGGGATGTCGCCCAGCCGACGGCACCCCGCCCGCTGGGGAACATCGTTACCGGGCACACCGGCGCGGTGAACTCAGCGACGTTCAGCCCCGACGGCAAGACCATCGCCACAACCAGCGCCGACAAGACCATCAGGCTCTGGAACGTCGCAAACCTGCAGCTGGTGGGAACCCCGTTGACGGCGCACACCGAGTCGGTCACTTCGGCGGCGTTCAGCCCGGACGGCAAGACCTTGGCCACGACGAGCGCCGACAAAACGATCCGGCTGTGGGATGTCACGGACCCGGCCAACGCCCATCCGATGGGCATGCTGTCCGGCCGGATGGACACCGGGTACACGGCCGCGTTCAGCCCCACCGCCCGCGTGCTGGTGACCGGAACTGGCGACAATCTGATCCGGGTCTGGGACCTGGACAGGCAACACGCGATCGATCGAATCTGCGCGACCACACGCAACGTGCTGACCCCAGAGGTCTGGGAACAGCACCTGTCCCAACTGGACTACCAGCCGCCTTGCCCGTGAGCGACGCAGTACTGCCCGGGAAATCTGTTTGTCCGTGCCAGAGTCACGCTGTTACGGTCGATTTCGTGGCCATTGAGCTGTCAGACACGCCAGAGGCGTCCTAGCTGTCCCGCCCCAGCCCTGTCATCGGCAAAGCCGGACAGGGCTGCGCAAGCGTGCACTGCTCATCCCACATCAGCATAGGACAGCCATGTCTAGCTCCATGTTTCGCAAGAAGTCGCGCGCCAACGTGCGCCATCACCGGGCACAGTGGAACAAGGCCATCTCGGTGCCCCAGCTGACCACATGCCCGAACCGGGCTTGTGGCAAGCCGATCCCGCCGCATATCGCTTGCCCAGCGTGCGGCCAGTACAGGGGCCGTCAGGTCACCGCACCGAACTAGGCCGTGCCGGCCGGAACTGTTGTCCACATCGGACTCAGTTCCGGCTTGGCCTCACGCGGCCAACGTGACCGGGAGTCGCTCCACGTCGTAGATGTTGCCGTCGGTGCGCATCGGCACCTCCCGCACCGGAATTGCCAGGCTCAGCTTCGGAAAGCGGGTGACCAGAGCCGAAAGGGCGGTCCGCAGTTCGAGGCGGGCCAGGTGCTGGCCGAGGCACTGGTGAATGCCGTGCACGAAGGTGAGGTGCCCGTTCGCGTTGCGGCGCAGGTTCAGCTCGTCCGCGTCGTCGGCGAATTTACGGGGATCGCGGTTGGCTGCGTCCAACGACATGGCCACCGTCTGCCCTGCCTTGATCATGATGCCTTCGATCTCCACGTCCGCCAGCGCGCTTCGTGCTGCGCCGGGGCCAATTCCGGTGTAGCGCAACAGTTCCTCCACCGCGTTTGCGGCGAGTTCCGGATCGTCGCGCAGGGCGGCGAACTGGTCGGGGTGGATCAGCAGGGCGAACGTGGCCATCCCGATCACGGCACCTGTGGTGTGCAGACCGGCGCCCAGCAGGAACGAGCCGAGTCCGGACAGTTCGTCGTCAGTCAGGTCGCTGGTGGTCAGCTCGCTGAAGACGTCATCGGTCGGGTTCTTGCGCTTTGCCGTCACCAACCCACGGATGTACTCCTGCATCGACGCCCAGTTCTTGCCGATGTCCTCCAGTGACATGCCTTCCCGGAACACCATGCCTTCGATGAGGCGCTGGAAGAACTCGCGGTCGGCGTACGGCACACCGAGCAGTTCGCAAATGACCTGGGCGGGGATGGGCCGCGCGTACACCGCCATCAAGTCGACCGTCGGCCCCTCGCGTTCCAGTGCGTCAAGGCGCTCCGCGGTGAACGCCTCCACTTGCTCGGTGAGCAGCCGCATCCGGCGCGTCGTGAACTTGCCGGCGAGCAGCTTGCGGTAACGGGTGTGCTCGGGCGCGTCCAAGCCGAGGAAGTCGCCGGGTGCCGCGGGTGGGGCTGTCTCGGTGAACCCGGGCATCGGGATGTGCTGCAGCTCGTAGCGGTTGCTGAACCGCGGGTGCCCGAGGACTGCTCGGACCTCGTCGTAACCGGTGGCCAGCCAGCCTTCGTGGCCGTCGGGAAAGATCATCGGGGTCAGTGGTCGCTCGTCGCGCACCCGGACGAGTTCCGGCGGCAGTTTGAACGGGTGCTCGGCGGACCGCTGGACAAGCAATTCCACCTGGGTGAACGGTTCGGTCATCGTCGGGCTCCTTCGGTGTTCAGCACCCCGCCGACGATGCCTGCCCGCAGTGACAGCCCACTGATAACGCACTGATAGCCGCTGTAAGGCGTTAGCTCATCACTCTGCCGACCGCGTCCTGCCGGGGCATTTCCGCGCCGCTGCGGTAGGCCCGGTCGTACTCGGCCTGGCCCAGCCGATCGACGAGTTCTGAGGCGAGTTCGCGCAGGTCCGGGTCGCCGTTGTCGAAGACACCACGGATGGCTTCGCTCATGCCGAGCGTGGTGGCCGCGCCGGTCAGATCGCCTTCCAGCGACAGCAAGGCCGCCAGGCGGTGGGCGGCCGAAGCGGGGTCACGGTAGACCGATGCCGCACTGATCATCGAGGGCAGCAACGCTCGCGCTCCCGCTGCGTCACCAGCAGCGAGGCGGTTCGCCATGCGCGGTGACGCGATCATGTCGCGGGCTGTGTCTTCGGGCATTGGCGTATCGCGGGCAAGCCTCACCAGCCGCTTGAGTTCACGATCCGATCCATCGGGATCGCCGCAGCGCCGCAAGAACTCCGCCTTGCCCAGTGCGAGCCCGACCTCGATCAGACGCAAGCCGCTCTCGTCGGCCAGCCGCTCGGTGCTGTCCAGCTCGCGCCGGGCGCCCGGCAGATCACCCGCGCGCATCCGCGTGTTGGCCAGGCCCAGCCGGTACTCCCACTCGTTCGGCAGACCCAGCGCGATGGCCTGTTCATTGGCTGCGATGGCCGCCTCATGATCACCGTGAACGGAGTGGATATAGGCCACGCCTGCGAGCACGGTCGCCGTGAACAGGCGATCTCCCGTCTCTTGGAATGCCTCCAACGCTTGCGACGTCGCGGTCTCAAGCGCAATCCAGTTGCCCCGGTCATGATGGGCAAGGGCCTCGACCAGGTACGTGCAAGCACAAGCCCAACGGTCCGAGCCCGCGCGTACCTCGCGTATCTCGCGCTCGACCAGCTCATCGAGACCGAGGAGGTAACCCGCCGACAGCGTCGCCATCATCGCCATCGGGTATCTGCGCAATGCGCCGGTCCGCGCGCAGTCCTCGATCAACGCGCGGATCCACTCAGGATCATCGGTCAACGGACCAGTGCCCGTGATCATTTGGAACGCGGTGAAGGCCACGCGAGCGTCATCGGGCAGCGCGTCACCGAATTCGAGCACTGCCGTCACGAACGATTCGGCCCGTGCGTCGTACCGCGGCATGCTCCAGTACCAGCACAACGGGGCAAGCAGCCGGGCAGCCGTGCTGGCATCGCGGGTGTCTATGGCCGAGCGCAGGGCGAAAATCAGGTTGTCGTACTCGGCCTCGAACAGCGCCAGTGTTGCGGGCTGTTCCGCAGACCGCAGCAGCGGTTCGTGGTGCTCTGCCATGTCAGCGAAGTACCGCCGGAACCTGTCCTGGATGGCGTCTCGCTCACCCGCCGACTCGAGTTTCTCGGCCATGTAGGCGCGAATGCTCTCCAGCATGCGATAACCGGCGCCTACCGAGTCCACAATAGACTTGTCGACCAACGAGCCGAGGACGTAGGCGATGTCGTCGGCCGACAGCTTTTCGTCCGCACACACCGCTTCGACCGCAGCGGCGGAACCGTTGGGGAACACCGACATCCGGCGCGCCAGCATTTGCTCCTGCTCGGTCAGCAGGTCCCAGCTCCACTCGATCACTGCCTGCAGGGTGCGCTGACGGGGTCCCGCCCCACGGTTGCCAGTAGCCAGCAACCGGAACCGGTCATG
Source organism: Kibdelosporangium aridum (assembly GCF_900176515.1). Classification (GTDB taxonomy): domain Bacteria; phylum Actinomycetota; class Actinomycetes; order Mycobacteriales; family Pseudonocardiaceae; genus Kibdelosporangium; species Kibdelosporangium aridum. Next base: position 108,828 of record NZ_FWXV01000001.1, on the reverse strand, counting down.
CAGGCGCTGCGCGACCTGCTGGACGCTCATCGACCGCAGCCTCGCGGCAGCCAGCTCCAACGCGAGCGGCAACCCGTCCAAGCTGCGCACCACGTTGACCACAGCTTCCACAGTGGACTCGTCGAGCCGGAAACCCGGCTGCGCGGCCACCGCCCGATCGATGAACAGCCGCACTGCTGGCGATTCACAGGCGGCGGCCGTCCCGGCTCCGTGCCGCGGAACGTCGAGCGGACCGAGACGGCACAGCGCCTCACCCATGACCTCCAACGGTTCCCTGCTGGTGGCCAGGATGGACAGCCCGGGCTGCCGTTCGAGCACCTCGCGGGCGAACCTCGCGGCGGCTTCCACGACGTGCTCGCAGTTGTCCAGGACGAGCACGGCCTCGCTCACGCCGAGCAGCTCGACCACCCGATCGACCGGCTGAGCCGGACCGCCACCCAGCGGCCGGGCGTTCGGCAGACTGAGCGCGCCGAGGACCGCGTCGGCCACGCCGTTGTCGTTTTGCACCCCCGCCAGCGGGACCAGCCACAGCCGACCTGACCGGTGAGTCCGGTGCTGGGTCGCTGCCGCGACGGCGAGACTCGTCTTCCCGACGCCACCTGGGCCGACCACAGTGATCAGCCGCGAGGTGTCGAGGAGCTCGGCGACGAGTTTCAACTCTTCTTCGCGGCCCGCGAAGCTGGTCAGCCGCGCAGGTAGACGGCCTGGTACCGGCTCGCGCTCGTCACTGCTGCCACGCAATACGGCCAGGTGCGCCTCGCGTACGTCGGCCGACGGATCGACGCCGAGCTCGTCGGCGAGCCTGCCGCGCAGTTCCTTGTACACCGCCAGAGCGTCGGACTGACGGCCTGCCGCAGCCAGTGCTCGCATGCGCAATGCCGCCAGACGCTCCCGTAACGGGTGGTCCGCTGACGCGGCCGTCAGGTCGGCCAGGATTTCGGCATGGTGTCCGAGCCGGAGTTCCGCGTCGAAGCGGTCTTCCATGACGACTGCCCGCAGCTCTTCCAGGCGCACGGCAGCTGGGTCGGCGAATGGGGCTTCGCGGACGTCGACTAGCGCAGGGCCTCGCCAGAGCGCGAGGGCTTCGCCGAGGAGAGCCGCTGCGGTCTGCGGCGCGCCTGCGGTCAGTTCTCGCCTTCCTCGGGCGGCTAGGGCTTCGAACTGGCTTACGTCCACGTCGGCCCGGAGGCGGTAGCCGGTGCCGACCGACTCGATCACTCCCGGGGCTCGCAGGGCTTTGCGGAGCCGGTAGATCAGGGCGTGCAAGGCGTTGAGGGCTTCGGTTGGCGGGGTTTGTCCCCAGAGGGCGTCTATGAGCGAATCCGAGGACACCGTCTTGCCTGCCGCCAGGGCCAGTCTTGCCAGCAGCATGCGCAGGCGGGGTGAGATTTCCGTCCGGGTTCCGTCGGGTGCGGTGGCTTGGATGGGTCCGAGGAGGGCTATCCGCATGGGTTGATCATCCCGGGTTCCGGTCCCTTTGGTGGTTACTTCCGGCTCGGTTCTTTCCTTTTGCTTTCTTTCCAGCGTTTGTCGCCCGCCACGGCTCGATTTGACTTGGGGCCCCTGCGGCGCGCTCGGGGAGGAAGCCGGGGAGTCCCCCTTCGTTCCGCATCATTTATCCTTCGTGGCGCGAGGGGCCTCCCCGCACCGGACAGTTTAAGCGCGCCGCTACCCCAAGTAAAATCGAGCCTTCGCTTCGCCCACCTCACCTCACGCCCAGCTTTCGCCTTTGCTCGCCTTAGCGCCATGCCCGGCTTTTCGATTCGCCCTCCTTCAATACCCCTTTTTGTTTTGGTCGCCTTATTCCAGTTCGTAGGGTTCCGGTTGTGTGGTGTGTGTTTTTCCGCTTGGTGTGGTGAAGGTGAGTGTTCCTGGGTGGGGTTGTTCGATCTTCCAGGTGCTTCGCTCTTTCAGTAGGTTGTGTTTCTTGCAGAGGGCGGCGAGGTTGCCGTGGCTGGTTTCGCCGTGGTCGGTGTGGCGTTGGGTGTGGTCGATTTCGGTGCGTTCGGCGGGTTCTTCGCAGCCGGGTTGTCGGCAGGTGCGGTCGCGTAGGTGGATGTGGCGTTTCAGCGAGGGTGGCGCGAACCTGCGGTGGCTGACTTCCAGGACGTGGCCTGCGGGGTCGGTGAGGATGCGGCGCCAGGTGCTGTCGCGGGCCAACTCGCGGGCGTGCTCTGCGGTGATCGCGCCATACCCGGACAGTTCACCAGGCTGCTCGGTCAATCCGGCCAGGGTGGTCATCGGCACCATCACGTTGGTGGCGATGACAGGACGCTTGATGTCCTTGCCCGCCACCAGGTCGATGAACACATCGGCCCGGCACTGCTTCAGCGACCGGTCCTTGGTGTTGCGCTGCTTAGCCAACGCGTCGATCTGGTTGAACGCGGTGACCGCTTCGGCAGCGTCGAGGGTGATCTTCAACTGGGCCAGGCCGTCGGGCAGGTCGACGAGTGTGATGCCGCGTTCTTCCTCGCGGGCGCGCTGGCGTCGTTGGTCGGCGGCTGTGACGTCGGCGCGGGTGACGGTGTCACGCACCGCACGCCGGAACCGGGAGTGATCGGCCCTCGGCCCCCGTTCCAGCACGCGCTGTTCCACCCACCGCGCCTGGTCGTCGGACAGGACGGTGGTTTGTTTGGTCATGGTGGCGGCACGGTCAGCGTCGATATCCCCGGCTTGCAGCGCGGCCAAGGTGGCAGGCAGCCGGTTGACCATCTCCTGAGCCTGCAAAAGTTTCGCCAACGCCACCCGAGGACTCACATTGAGCTCAACAGCAATCTCTTCCGCAGCACCATCCCCAACCACTACACCATCCCGATTCGCCGGAGACAACTCCGCGAACCGCGCCAACAAACAAGCATCCTCGGCGTCAAGAGAAGCACGCGCCCGAGCATTGCGAGCAAGCCGGGAAAGGACTTGCTCGCGATCCAGAGAGCGCGTTTCGAACATACGTCCAGTGTATCGGAAACAGCGTGACGAAGCAGAGGTAAACAAAGAAAGAAAAGCAACCCATCCCCGAGCGAAGGCTCGATTTTACTTGGGGTAGCGGCGCGCTTAAACTGTCCGGTGCGGGGAGGCCCCTCGCGCCACGAAGGATAAATGATGCGGAACGAAGGGGACTCCCCGGCTTCCTCCCCGAGCGCGCCGCAGGGGCCCCAAGTCAAATCGAGCCGTGGCGGGCACAAAGAACCCTGAAATAAAAGCCAAAGCACAAAGAACCCAGCTGGAAACCGAAGCAAAAGAAAGAACCAACCCGAAAGCAGGCACAGCAACCCAGAAACCAGACCATCAAACCCAGCACACCCGCGAAGCCGAACGAACCCCGAACCCAACCACGCCCCGGACACCCCCGCAGCACCTCCCGACCCCTCCCCACCCCTCTGATCACCGGCTTACCAACCCAGCGGACCCAACCCAAGAAACCACCCCAGGTATATTCCGCCGCTGATGGCGACGACACAAACACCGATTCCCGTGGCGTCCACAGAGCCCAGTGACGGTTCTGTGCGTGGGCGGGCGATCCGGCTCGGGCTGCTCGGATCGATCTTGATTCTGGCCGGCGGGCTGGGTGCCGGTGCGACGCTGCGGCACGATCCGCTGCTGTCCAACACTGTGCTGGGGATCTGGCGCTACGGCCACGGCAAGATGCTCGCGACGTTCACCCTGTACACCGGCGTCGCGCTGCTGGTCTGGGCGTGGATCATGCTGGCTCGGGCCATCAAGGCCAACGTGGTCGACGCCTCCGGTGTGGTGCGTGCCGTGGTGGCCTGGACCGCTCCCCTGGTCCTGGCGCCGCCGCTGTTCACCAAGGATCCGTACATCTACCTTGCGCAAGGCGCTCTCGCCAATGCCGGGTTCGACCCGTACACGGCCGGGCCGTCCCGCCTGCTCGGGCCGATGTCGGAAAATGTCGCGGAAGTGTGGCTGCACACGCCGTCGCCCTACGGCCCGCTGTTCATCATCTTGATCAAGAGTGTCGTGGCGATCACCGGCACCAACATCCTGCTTGGTGTGGTCCTGATCCGGCTGCTCATGCTCAGCGGGCTCGCGCTGGTCTGCGCCGCCCTGCCTGGACTGTGCCGTCACCTGGGCGGTAAGCCGGCCTTCGCGCTGTGGCTGGTCGCCGCCAACCCGCTGGTGCTGATCCACTTGGTCGCCGGCGCGCACAACGACTTGCTGATGATCGGACTGCTGTGCTCGGGGACGCTGTTCGTCCTCAATCGACAGCACACCCTCGGGTTCGCACTCGTCGGCGCGGCGTTCGCGGTGAAGGCGACCGCGGCGGTTGCTTTGCCGTTCCTGGTCTGGGTGTGGATGGCGCACCGCAGAGACTCGTCACGCATCGGTTCGTTCGCCATCACGGCAGGCGCCGGCGCGGCGATCGTGGTCGCGGTGTTCGGCGGGTTCACTTTGCTGGCAGGTGTCGACCTCGGCTGGATCGGCGCGTTGGACGGCAACGTCATCGTCGACCTTTGGCTCTCGCTGCCGACGGTCGTGGGCAAACTTGTCAGTTCGCTGCTCGGCATTTTCGTCGACGTGCACGCGTTCGCGGTCGTCCAAGCCGTCCGGCTCGGCGGCTGGGCCGTGCTGGTCGGAGTCGTGGCCTGGTTGTGGTGGAAGTCGCGAGAGGGCGGGCCGACCGCGATCCGGAACGCGGCATTCGCGTTGCTGGCAACAGTGTTGCTGTCGTCGGTGACGTTCGCCTGGTACTTCAGTTGGCCGCTGGTGCTCGGTGCGGCGTTCGCCATCCCCACGAAACGAGTCGCCCTCATCGGCGGCCTTTCCGTCCTGCTGATCCTGTTCACCTATCCGAACGGTGACACCATCCAGGGCAACTGGGGAACGATCGCGTTCGCTGTCGCCGCGTCCGCGTTCGCCGGGATGAAGTTGCTGCGCGCACTCCAGAACGACACACAACTCCCATTGAGCGGCACTCCCGCACACGGATGAGAAATGTCCTGGTTTCATGCCCGCCGATCGATCCGGCCAAGGCCGCGTACCCTCTGACCTTGATGAACGACTACAAAGGCCTGGGCCTCTACGACACGCCGCCCAAGCAGCGGAACAGTCTGATCCTCGCGTCGGTCATCGCAGCAGTGGTGATGCTCGCGGCGGTGGCTGCGCTGCTGTTCGTCCGGGTGACCACCCCGACAGCAGGCCAGGCAGTGCCCGCACCGGGCGCTGGGACGTCGACCAAGCCGCGGGATCCGTTGCAGCCAAGGCAAACCGGAGCGCCGCAGGTACCCGGCTGGCAGGTGATGCCGATCAACAACGGCGGCGCACTGGACACCGACAAGGCCTACGACGTTCCGCCGGGGTGGCAGCCGATACCGGGTGGCCTGGCCACTTTCGGTGATCACGACGAGCTCAGCCTGGTCGCCCCGTCGATCTACAAGCAGGGCCACTGCGCGACCGACCCGAAGTCGTGGCGATCGATGGCGGGCCTGGTCGTCCTGCCGAACAAGGGCAACATCGAAGTCGGCGTGGCCGCGGCGGCGCAGAACGTCGCCAACACGGTGTTCACCACAAAGGACCGTGTCCAGCCCGAGACCGAGATGAGCGACCCGGAAGAGATCACGGTCTTCCGCAACAAGAAAGCAGTCGTCGTCACGGCGAAACTGACGGTTCCGGTGACCGAGAAGGACACGTGCAGCGCTGCTTCGGTGATCGTGGCAGTGATGATGATGGAGCCGAACAAACCGGACGACTCCGACAGTGTGACGCTGGTTGCCATGGGCGATCAGAACGTCCCGGAGGCGACCACGGAACGAGACCTGAAGCAGATCGTCACCAGCTTCCACACCTTCGCCTGAGCACCGGCCTTCATGGGCCGCCGTAGCGCGTCGGATCGCGCCCGCCGTTGACCGCAACGGAGGACGAACTGTCGCTAGGACTGGAGATCCTCGACAGGGCCCTGACCGAGGTCGCCGGACCCGACCGCCAGATCCCGAAGGCCGGCAAGCGTACCGGCGAGGGTGGCCCGCTCGTCGTCGCTGAGCGGAACCCGCTCCGCCCTCGCCAAGAACTCACGAGCCCCAGCCTCATCGTCAACCCGCACGGCAAGCTCAGCGCGATACGCCAACGCCTCGACCAAATCGACCGGAGCCGCAGTCGCCTGGTCACGTTCCAGCGCGATGTCCAGAATTCGAACGGCCTGCTCGTCACTCCCGTGCGAGTCCCCCATGACCACGGCACTACGCAGGGACTTGGCGAGTTTGCTCAGCACCGGCTCCATCGGTTCCGCCTTGTCCGCGAAGATCCTGATCCAGTTCCCACCAGGATCGATCACCGTGAACCCGGACAAGTTGTCGACGTTCTTGCGCTTGCGCGGCCGAGTGATCCGCGGAATCCCGGACACCAACAGCTTCCCGTGGACCGCACGCATCCCCTCGGCGAACGCCTGGAACAACTCCCCGGTGTCCGGCACGATCACCACGCACGTCCCGTAGGAGTCCTCGGGCTTGAACTCCGGCATGCCGAAGAAATCCAACTGGAGATCCTCGCGCTTCATCGACACGTACGGATTGGGCCGGACCTGGTAGTAGATCCTGGTGAATCCCAGCATCTCGTAGAACTCGGCCATCTCGTCGATCGACCGGCACGGCAGCAGCGGCACGGTCTTCTCGTGAGCCATTCATCCTCCATCTACGTCGTACGGTACGCCGTACGAAAGTAACCGTACGGTACGGTGTACGAAAGATGCAAGGCGAAGGAGACCCTGCGGTGGCGCGAAGTTCCCCGGCCCCAGATCTGGCCCGCAGCATCTACCTGTTGTGGGGCCACCACCCGAGCCCTGGACGGTCCGGCCTGTCCGTGACCGCGATCGTCGCCGCGGGCATCGAGATCGCCGACGCTGACGGGCTCGACGCCGTATCGATGCGCAAAGTGGCCAACCACCTGGGCGTCGGCGCGATGTCGCTGTACGCGCACGTCCCCGGCAAGGACGAGCTCACCGCGCTGATGGTCGACTCGGTCCATGGCGAGCTCTACGAAGACGTCGAAGCCGCGGCCCGGGCTGGAGACTGGCGCGCGGCGATGAAGTTCGTCGTGGCCCAGAACTGGGCCCTCTACGAGCGGCACCCGTGGCTGCTGGACATCCGCTCCACCCGGCCCAATCTGGGCCCGAACATCAGCCGCAAATACGAGACCGAGCTACGGCCTCTGGACGGCATCGGCCTGTCCGACATCGAGATGGACGCCGCACTGACGCTGGTGCTCGGCCACGTCGACAGCGCGGCACGGGCGCGCCGGAGCACGGTGCGCGCCCAGGCCGAGTCCGGAATGACCGACGCCGAATGGTGGGGCGTGGTCTCCCCGGTCCTTTCGCAGGTCATGGTCGACGATGACCTCGTGCTGTCCGCCCGGGTCGGCAGTGCGGTCGGCGCTCAGTTCAACGCCGCCCAGAACCCCGAGCACGCGCTCGCGTTCGGCCTGGACACCATCCTCGACGGCATCCAGGCCCGCATCGATCAGCGCTGAGCGAGGATAGCGTTGCCGTTGAAGGAAAGCGCGCCACCGATCCGCTGCAACGAGCCTGCGCTCCCCAAGTAGTCTCGGGGAGGACTAAGGCTGATTTGCTCTCCCCGCCACTGGCCGGAATTGGTACGACTTGGCCATTGGTCTTTTCAGGAGGCATCATGCGCCGTACTTCAGGAGTTCTTGCCGCCCTTGCAGTTCTGGCCGCCGTCGTACCGGCTGCCGCGGCAGCCGGCAGCGAGAGCAGCAGTGTCGGCCGGGCGATCGTTCGCGATGTGTCCGGTGCCGTGCTCGGCAGCGTCCGCTTCGACTCGATCAACCGCAAGATCCTCGTCAGCGGCAAGCTGACCGGTCTCACGCCGGGGTTCCACGCGTTCCATGTGCATTCGGTCGGCGTGTGCGATCCGAGGGCCACAGATCCCAACGGTGCTGTGGTCCCGTTTCTGAGCGCGGGCGGGCACCTCAACTTGGACGGTTCCGGCCACGGCCACCACACCGGCGATCTGCCCTCGCTTTATGTTTCCGCCGACGGCACGGCCAGCAGCGCCAACGACAACGACGAACTGACCGCCGCGGCGTTGTTCGACGCCGACCGCAGCGCGATCATCATCCACGCCCTGCCGGACAACTTCGCCAACATTCCCAGTCGCTACTCAGCCACCGGACCGGATGCGGCGACATTGGCGACCGGAGACGCGGGCGGTCGCGTCGCTTGTGGACTGATCACCCGTTGACGCACGCGGCGATAGTGGCAAGTACCCGCGTTGCGGTGCTTGCCATTCGCCCGTCGACGTCGCTGTCGGGGTTGTACGCCGTCACGGCGGCGGCCGATACGTCAAACCGACCAAAGACATTCTCGATGATGCCCTGCAGTCGCGCGCAGCTCAGGCCGCCGTCGGCGCTGTACTGGTTGGCGATCCCTTCGCTCGGGTCGAGGCAGTCGAGGTCGATATGGAGGTACATCCGGCGCACCCGATTGCCGAGATGGTCCAGTTCCGCACGAAGTTCGGCGTCGGTGAAGGTGTTCCCTTCCAGGACGTGGATGCCGGACCGGTGCAGTTCCTCGCGCTGGCCTGACTCGAAATCCCGGGCACTGACGTGCAGCACGCTGGCGTCGTCGATCGGTTCGAGCCCAAGGGTTTTCTGCCGCAGGTTCGACCAGCAACGGCCTGTCAGCACGGCAAGTCCCATCGCGTCCAGTGAACCTGAATGACTCTGGTCCGGCGTGTCGAAGTCCGGATGGGCGTCGAGCCACACAACGCCAAGGCCGTCGGTGCCGCACCCAGCCGCGGTGCCGAGACTGCTGTTGCAATCACCCGCGAGGACAAGGGGGAACAAACCTTCGTCGAGTGCCGACCGGACACAGTGACTCAGGTGCCGGGCCAATTCGAAGACCCGGGCAGCCTCGGGCAACGACGTGTCGACGGCTGGAACGGTCACGATCGACTCCGCCGCCAGTTCATGCGACGCCGCTTGCAGCAGGCGCGTGGGACCACGGCCACGATCGAACTCCGCCAGGCCGTCGTGGTACGGCGACGCGATCACTCGCAGTCTCACCATTCACGAATACCCAATTCACGGCATCGACAAAACCGTGGGGCAGCCGGACTCCTTACGGCGCCGGGCAGAGCTGGCCAGTGCGGGTCGACAGCTACCTAGCCGACGGTGTAAAGCCAGAGGAAGTCGACACTTGGGTGCGTACGCGGCGGTGCTGCACTCCAACGGTGACGGCATGGACCTGGCCGTCAAGGACGGTCGCATCGTCGGCGTGCGCGGCCGGGCCGATGACCGGGTGAACCACGGCAGGCTCGACCCGAAGAACTTGTTCGGGTGGCAGGCCAACAATTCCGCTGACCGCCTGACCACTCCCCTTGTTCGCGAAGGCGACCAACTCGTCGAGTCCACTTGGGACGAAGCGATGAGCCGTGTCGTCGCGCGGAGCAAGCAGTTGCTGGACGAACAAGGCCCGAGCACCTTGGGGTTCTACACAAGCGGCCAGCTGTTCGCCGAGAAGTACTACACTCTCGCAGCCATCGCTCACGGTGCGATCGGCACCAATCACGTGGACGGCAATACCCGCCTGTGCACCGCCACGGCGGCCGAATCGCTCAAACAGTCCTTCGGCTGCGACGGTCAACCGGCGTCCTATTCCGATGTGGACCATGCCGACGTCATCGCCCTGTTCGGACATAACGTCGCGGAGACACAAGCCGTGTGGAGCCGTATCCTCGACCGGCTCGCTGGACCGAATCCCCCTTCCTTGCTGTGCGTCGATCCGCGAGACACCGTGGTGGCTCGAGCGTCGGCCGTCCACCTGGCGCCGTTGCCCGGTACGAACGGCCGGCCGTGTGACTATTCGTTCCGAGGCCGCGCTGGCCAAGGACCTGCGCAGGGTCTCCGACCGGCACAAGGCCGAACACGAGGTCCACTACGTCGCGCGCGACCTGGCGAAGTGGTCGGCCGATCACGTCCGCGAACTGGCCACCGCCGCCCGGCGCTATGGCGTCGAACTGGACCACGAAGCACCCCGGAGTTCCGGCGCACTGGCATCGATCCGTACGGTAGTCAGCGAACTGGCCGCCAGCCGCCCCGAACCGGCCTGCTCCTGCTCGCTGACCTGCGCAGACTGCACCGTAAAGCCGCAGGTGTCGCACTGGACTGGGAGCTGCTCGCGCAAGGCGCGCAGGCAGCCAAGGACACCGATCTGGTCGAGCTGACGCAGCGCTGTCATCCCCAGACCTTGCGTCAATTGAAATGGACAAACGCGCTGCTGAAAACCCTCTCACCTCAGATCATCGCTAGTTGACGAACTACCTGGGTTTTCGCACTTCCGCCCTGGGGTACGTAAAGTGTCCGATTCGAGCGAAAATGGGGGCGGTGGACCGTGGGCCGTGTGGGTGTTCTGGACATTGGCTGCTTCAGCGCACACCTGGTAGTCGTCGATCGAGCCGACGGAACCCCGTCACGGCCGTCTTCCGACCACAAAGTGCGACTCAGACTCGACCGCGCGATCGACACAGCGGGCCGGCTCAGCCAAGACGGCGTCGACCAGATCACTCGGGCAGTCACCGAGATCCTCCGGCTCGTCCAGCGCGACGTCGAGGTAGTGGCGTACGCGACCTCGTCGATCCGGGACGCCGCCAACGCCGACCGCGTCCTGCGGCAGATCACTCGACGGACTGGCGTCAATCTCCTGACGTTCTCCGGTGAACGCGAGGCACAACTGTCGTACGTCGCGGCCCGCCATTGGTTCGGTCATGCCGCAGGTCCGCTCACCGTGCTCGATGTCGGTGGCGGGACGGCCGAAGTGGCCGCGGGTCGCGGTACCCAACCCCACACCGCCGTCTCGCTTCCCTTGGGAGCACGGACACTCACGCAGACGTGCATCGCGAACGGCATGCCCCTCAAGGAAGTCCGCGCCACCACGTCGGAACGCGTGCGCGATGCGTTGCAGGACACCGATCTCACCGGCATGGCGGTCGGATGCTCCAAGGTGATGCAGCAGCTGGCGCGCTTGGCCGGAGCCCGCCCGCAGCGCGAAGGACCGTTGGTCACGCGACATTTGCACCTGTCCGACCTGCGGAAATGGATTCCCCGGCTGGGTGATCTCACCGCGGCACAACGGGCCGAACTGCCCGGCATCTCCCGCCACCGCGCTCGTCAGTCGCTCGCCGGTGCCGTCGTGGTCGAGGCGTTGCTGGTCGCCACCGGGCACGAGTCGGTGCGGATCTGCCCTTGGGCGACCCAGGAAGGCCTGTTGCTCGAGCTGCTCGAGCACCCCGATGACCCCGCTTCGCTCAGCCACAACAGGCGGTTCGCTTCCTGACTTCAGCCAGGTTTACCGCGCCGGACGCCGGGAAGGCTCACCACTGAGACTTCCTCGCTGCGAAAGGCGTGACATGAAAGCAGTGACCTGGCACGGAAGACGCGATGTACGAGTGGACACGGTGCCCGACCCGGTGATCAAGGAATCCACGGACGTGATCGTGCGGATCACCTCGAGCGGCATCTGCGGATCGGATCTTCACCTGTACGAGGTGATGGGCCCGTTCATGGGTGAAGGTGACATCCTCGGGCACGAACCAATGGGAGTGGTCGAGGAGGTCGGTGCGGAAGTCACTGAGCTCAAGGCCGGTGACCGTGTCGTGGTGCCGTTCAACATCTCCTGCGGCACCTGCTTCATGTGCGACCAAGGGCTGCAATCCCAATGCGAGACGACCCAGGTCCGTGAGCACGGCATGGGCGCCGCCCTGTTCGGCTACACCAAGCTCTACGGACAGGTTCCCGGCGGGCAGGCCGAGTACCTGCGGGTGCCGTTCGGCAACACCTTGCCGATCAAGGTCCCGGACGGACCACCGGATGACCGGTTCGTGTACCTGTCCGACGTGCTGCCCACGGCATGGCAGGCCGTCCACTACGCCGACGTGCCCAAGGACGGCAGCTTGGTCGTCCTCGGCCTCGGCCCCATAGGCGATATGGCCACGCGCATCGCTCTGCACAAAGGTGTGCGCCAAGTGATCGGCGTCGACCTGGTGGCAGAACGGCTTGAGCGCGCGAGGAACAACGGGGTCGAGACGCTCGATCTGTTGCAGCACCACGGAGATCTGGTCGAGACGATTCGCGGCATGACCAACGGCCGCGGCCCCGACTCGGTGATCGACGCGGTCGGCATGGAAGCACACGGCTCCCTCGCCGCCAAGATCGCCCAACAGGTCACCGGCCTGCTCCCGGACGCCGTCGCGGCCAGGTTCATGCAGAAGGCCGGCGTCGACCGGCTGAACGCATTGCACATGGCGATCGACCTCGTCCGGCGCGGCGGCACCGTGTCGCTGTCCGGTGTGTACGGCGGGATGGCCGACCCGATGCCGATGCTGACGATCTTCGACAAGCAGATCCAGCTGCGGATGGGGCAGGCCAACGTCAGGCGCTGGGTTGACCAGATCTTGCCACTGCTCACCGACGACGACCCGCTCGGCGTGGACAGCTTCGCCACCCACCACCTGCCGCTCACCGACGCCCCGCGCGCCTACGAGACCTTCCAGAAGAAGCAGGCGGGGATGGTGAAGGTGCTGTTGCGGCCATAGGCCGTAGCCGCGTTGCGCCTGTGTCTGGGCCGGCCATCGCTATGATGCCGCACGTGGGGTGGCAGTTCGGCCCGTACCGGGTGGAAGAGTTGATCGCACGCGGGGGTATGGGCGAGGTCCACCGCGCGTACGACGTCCAGCACGACCGTTACGTCGCGCTGAAGTTGCTCACCGACCGCGGTGCGGACGACGAGGAGTTCCGCAAGCGGTTCAAGCGTGAGGCGCACGCGGCTGCCCGGCTGCGTGAGCCGCACGTCATCCCGATCCACGCTTACGGCGAGATAGACGGCCGGCTGTATCTCGACATGCGCCTGGTCGAGGGCAAGAACCTCAGCCGCGTGCTTGCCGACGACGGACCGATGAGCCCGGCCGCGGCCGTCGCCATCATCGGCCAGGTCGCGGCCGCACTCGACGCCGCGCATGCCGAAGGCCTGATCCACCGGGACGTCAAACCGTCGAACGTCATCCTGCAGGGAGACTTCGCCTACCTGGTGGACTTCGGCATCGCGCGGCCGTTGACGGCGAACACCGACATCACCGGCAGCGGCGAGGCACTCGGCACCCTCGGCTACATGGCGCCGGAAAGGTTCGGGTCCGGCCCAGTCGACCACCGGGTGGACGTCTACGCACTGGCGTGCATGCTGTTCCAGTGCCTGACCGGCGACAAGCCGTTCACCGCGGAGAACCCGCTCGCGGTGATCTTCGCGCACGCCAATGTGGACCCGCCGAAGCCGAGCGAACGCCGCAGCGGCGTGCCAACTGGCCTTGATCGAGTCGTCGCGAAGGGCATGGCCAAAAACCCGGCGGAGCGGTACGCCAGCGCGGGTGAGCTGGCGTCCGCGGCCCGCAAGGCGATGCACACCGAGTCGACCAAACGCCTGCCCGCGGTGCCTGTGGTGCCGCCGCCGGTCAAGCGCCGTCGTCCATATTGGATGATCGTCGCCGCGGCGGTTCTGTTGCTTGGCATCGCGGCTGCTGCCGTCTGGTTGTGGCCAAAAGGTTCCACGACTGGAAATCGGCAACCCACGGCTCCGCCCACGACGACAACCGCGACAACCGTCCCTTCCGGACCGGGCGGGCTGGCCGCCCCGGACAACCCGCCCTGCGACGGCGCGCACATCGTGATCGTCGGCTCGGCCGTGACCGAGGCGAACTACGCGTCGGACCTCCGCCAGTTCCTGACCGCACACCCTGGGGCCAAATACCTGCACGCCCCGTCGACCGGCTGCAGTTCGCTGCGCACGCACCTCGACGACACCGAGATCTACTCTGTCTACTATGGCCCGTTCACCGACAAGGAATCGGCTTGTGCCAAGCGGAACTCGGTGGGCGGCGACTCGTTCGTCCGGCGCCTCGACAACACCTCGTCGTCCGATCGAGCCGTCAGCTGCCGCTGAGCACTGCCCTTTCGGGTGCACCGGGCCGACTCCGTGGGTAGACCTGGTCCGCAGAGTGGCGAGTGGACGATCAAGTCGTCGAATGTGTGAGCATGCTTGCTCCCGCCTCGATCCTGATGAGTGCAGCCACGCACATCGCACAGCTCCGCGCCTGCATGCACCAACGTAAGGCCGACGTCGGCGGTTATGCGTTCCACTACTACGAGGGTGGCTCCGGTGACCCGCTTGTCCTGCTGCACGGCCTGGCTGACGACAAGACCTCGTTCCTGGCCACCGCCGCCCAGCTCACCCGGCACTACCGCGTGATCCTGCCGGATCTGGCCGGACATGGGGACAACGAACGCGACGCCGGTCGTGACTACAGCATCCGCGGCCACGTCGAAAGTCTGCGGCGTTTCCTCGACGAGATGGACCTCGGACCGATCCACCTTGGCGGCAACTCCATGGGTGGACACGTTTCGGCGGCGTACGCGCTACGGCACCCGGACCGAGTCCGGACTCTGATCGTGGTCAACGCACCGGGCGCGGCCAGGGACAACGCACCCATCTACGCCGGTTTCGGGCAACGGATGAAGACACTCGAGGACTTCGACGCGGTGCTCGCCCGGGTCTACTACCGGAAACCGAAGCTGCCCGGCTTCATCGCCAAGCAGATGCTCAAGGACATGGACCTCCGGTTCGACCACATCAACCTGATGCCGCGGGCGGTCAAGCAGGGCGAGGACATCGACCTCGCCGACCGGATCTCCGGCATCACACAACCGACCTTGGTGCTGTGGGGCAAGCACGATGTCGTGGTCCCGTTCGACGTCGCCGAGACGTGGGCGACGAGCATTCCCGACGCCCGGCTGCGGGTGCTGGCCGACGGCGCGCACTCGCCTCAACTGGAGATACCGGTGCCGGTGGCCGAGGAGATCCTCGGTTTTCTGAAACACCGCCAGGGTACTCGGCCGGTATGACCGACCAGAAGCAGATCGCCCGGCGGCTGCTCGACGTGGCCGGCGAAACCTATGCCAGCCAGGCCGGCATCCGCCTTGCCGACAAACCGTCCCCGCTGTACCAGTTGCTCGTGCTCAGCGTGCTGCTGTCGACCCGGATCAAGGCGGACATCGCGGTGGCTGCGGGCCGTGAGCTGTTCAAAGCCAAGATGAAGACGCCCCGCAAGATGCTCGACGCGACCTGGCAGCAACGCGTCGACGCCTTGGGCAAAGGGCACTATGTCCGTTATGACGAGAGCACGGCGACGGCTCTCGGCGAGGGCGCGGAATTGCTGCTCGACAAGTACAGCGGTGATCTACGAAAGCTCCGCAAAGCCGCCGATGGTGACGTGGACAAGCTTCGTGCGCTCCTGCAGGAGGTGCCGCGACTGGGCCCGGTGGGCGCGGACATCTTCTGCCGTGAGGCACAAGAGGTCTGGCCGGAGCTGCGGCCGTACCTGGATCGCAAAGCGCTCGACGGCGCCGACAAGGTCGGTCTGCCCGCCGACGTACGCAAGCTGGCTCGGCTGGCAGGCGATGACGTCGCCAGGCTGGCCGCGGGCCTGGTCAGAGTCAGCCTGGACAAAGGCCTTGCCAAGGAGGTCCATCCAGCCGCGTGAGGCCGGGTCCTCATGGCGGTACTGCTCCCCTTGCTTGCCCAGCACCATGTTCCGCAGGGTGACCGGCTGGTCGAGGGGGTTGGGATGGGTGATCTCTTCGCCCTGTGGCGAGGACGTGTCGATGCCAACAGCAGACGCGCTGTCGACGTCTACACGCAAGAACTTCCCGATTTCCGCAAGATCGCGTCCAGCACCCGGGCGCGTGCCGCGATCCTGGACTTCGCGGTGTTCCTGCGGAAACGGACCGTCTCGCTGGTCACCGAGAACAAACCGTTCACCGCGGAGGACCTGGCATTCATCGAGGTCGTCGGGCGGGAGCGGGCCAGAAGAGGCCTGTCGCTGGCCTCGCAGCGCCATGTCCTGCAGCTGCACACATCTCTCACCCTGAAAGAGGTCCACGAGGCGGCCAACCCGCGCGACCTCGAAGACGTCATGCACACGCTGGCCTGGCTGCCACCGCTGGGCCTGGCCGCGCAAACCGCGTACACCTCGGGTTTTCTTTCCGGGCAGGAGGCGGTCCTGCCGGTTGTCGAGCGCGTCCAGCAACTCGCCGACATGCTGCTCGCCGACGACCCGATCGCCGCTGACATGGCGGCGAGCCTGGCCATGGAAATGCCCGAGAGCTGGGTTGTCACGGTTGCGCGGATCCCCGCGGAACACCCGGAGCGCAGCGAAGTCCTGCAGGATTTGCTGCGACGCCAATGGATACCGGTCCGCTGGACGGAGCCCGGCGAGTTCGTCGCGCTGACGCCGGGCAATTCCCAGGACATCATCCAGGACTTCTGGGATTTCACCGAACTTCCCTGCGCGGTCGGTGCCGCACAAGGCCGGACAGGTGAACTGGCCGAGGCGTTGACTGCGGCCCGGCAGGTCAGCCAGGCCGCGCCAATCCGTTCTGCGCCAAGCGGTGTGTACTACCTCACCGATCTGTTCGCCGAGGTCGGCGCGGCACGGGTGCCGCCGGTCGACCGGTGGCTCGGCGAGCTGGCGAGCCGCCTCGCCGCCGGTCCAGACCTGGTGGCGACGCTCGATGCCTTCTACCGCAACAACATGGCCAGGACGCAGACGGCCGCGGTGCTGAACATCCACCCCCGGACACTGGAGTACCGGCTGCGGCGCGTGCACGATCTCACCGGGCTGGATCCGGTTTCCGTGCGCGGCGTGCGGATCCTGAGCACCACCGTGCACCGTGTCCTCGCCGCAAGAGAGGAAACGGCGTGAGCGATCTGCTCGGTCTGCTGCGAAAACGGATCTCCACCAACGCCAAACGTGTTGTCGAGGTCTGCTCGAACGATCTGCCCGACTACGCCGCGGCTGCCGCCGATCCACGCGAATACGCGGGCATGCTTGACTTCGCGGTGTTCATCCGGCACCGCACCATCGACCTGGTCGCAGGCAACGAACCGCTGACCGACGACGATCTCGCCGTCGTGGCGGCCACCGGAGAACGACGCGGTGAAACCGGCATGTCCAGGACGGTCCTGCGCCGCGTGCTCACGGTGCACGCCAGCGCCACTCTCAACGAGATCCAGGAAGCTGCCGGCCCTCACGACCTTCCGGTGACCATGCAGATGCTCGGCTGGCTGGGGCCACAGGGAGCGGCTGCCCAGCAGGCGTACACGCTGGGGTTCCTGAAGGGCCAGCAGCATTTTCTGCCGCTCATCGGCCAAGTACGGCAGTTCACCGAGATGGTGCTCGCGGACGAGCCAGCCGCTTTGGCCAACGCCCGCAACCTCGGCATCACCGTGCCGGACACGTACCAGGTCATCGTGGCCAGAACTCCAGGCGTGGACCCGGAAACCGCCGATGAGGTGGTGCATACGGTCTGGCACCGGTACAGCGTTCCGGCGACGTGGTACGGCGACGAGTTCGTCGCGCTCGTCCCTGCCGGGCACCCCACGAGCCTGATCAGCGACTTCGCTGAGATCATCGCGCGGCCGTTTTCCGTGGGCGCGGCCACTGGACCGGCTTCCGCACTCGCTGAGGCCTTCGCGCTGGCGAGGCGAGTCAGCCGGGTCACGCGCGCCGAGACCCAGCCCGACCACCTCTACACCGCCGTCGACGTGTTCATGGAACTCGGTGCCGCCGAACTGCCGGAGATCGACCGATGGCTGCACGACTTGGCGCGGCGACTGGCCGGCGGACCCGACCTGGTGTCCACATTGGACGCGTACTACCGGCACGACCTGAACCGGTCACGGGCGGCCGTCGCGCTCTGCATCCACCCGCGGAGTCTGGATTACCGGCTGCAACGAGTGCACGAGCTGACCGGTGTCGCCCCGGCCACCACGCACGGAATCCGGATCTTGAGCACGGTCGTATCGCGCGTACTTGCCCATGGGTGAGGCCCTTCACCGGCGGGGACCGGTGAAGGGCCGGTGTGCCGAATCAGAGCTTCACGAGGCGGTACTCGTAAGGCGACGATCCGGGCGAGGCCGAGCAGTTGATGCCTTGCCGGGAAGAGGTGTACGAGTAACCGCTCGGGATCCAGCAGGCCCACTGTCCGGTCAGGTTGACGTTCACGGCGTCCAGCAGGAAGTACTCGTAACGCGACGCGCAGCTGGGCTGGGAACGCACGGACGACCAGGTGTAGCCGCCCGGCACCATGCACGACCAAGTGCGGTGCAGGCTGGCGACACCTACGTCCGCTGATTGGGCGGATGCCGCCGAGGCTCCGACCACGATCGATGCGGCGGCGACAACGGTCGCACCGGCCAATGCGCTGAGAACTGTTCTCTTCACGATTCTCCTTGTCGGAATTCGGTTTACGTGCCCAGCCATGCATTCAGGCGTACCCGAGCTTCCCAACGCGACCGGTGAGCAGTCTTCGTCAATCCGCGCAAAACCCCGGCGGCCCTTCGTAAGGACCCGCAAAAGCCCTGCGGCGCGAATCGGGGGTCCAGCCGGCGCACCGGCTGGACCCCCGACAAGGGCTGCTACACGTGTGTGACCAGCAAAGTCACCCCAGCCTCACCGCCGCAGTCGACGAACACCGGGCCGACGCCGTTGCCGATGTGCGGTGCGAGGTTCGCCTTCGCGAGGAACCCGTTCGGGTCGTCCTTCAGGATCCGGATGTTCACCAGTGCCGGCTTGTCCGGGAATCCGCCGAGGATCGACTTCAGGCCGGTTCCGCCGCCGCAGTCGCCCGTGATCGTCACTTCCTGGCCGCGCTCGGTGGTCGGGTTCGGGGTGACCCGTACCGTCGCCCGCGCTCCCTTCGGCGGCTTGTGCTGTCCCTTGGCCACTTCCTGCCCACTCCCTGCGGTATCCGCTGACGCTGTCCCAATGACGCCTGCGGTGATCAGAGCCGCCGCGGCGATCAACCCACCCACGACACGTCCTGTCTTGCCCATGGCTCCCCTTCCTGGATCGTTTCCATGACAGGCGTCGGCACCGCCCAGGAAGGTTCTCGAACCCAAGAAATGTGACCCACGGCACATCAGCCGTCGACGAGCAAGCCTCGCAACGGGCCTTGGAGCCGGTCCACCCGCCGGGACACTCCGGGCAACAGTGTGAGCCGGTGTTTTTCGTGGTTCTCAGCGTAAGGCCGCCACAGCCGGTCGATCACGTCAGCCGGTTCACCGTCTACTTCAGACACTGGACACTGCAGGTGTTCGCTCCACAGGCGTAACCGGGTGTCCTTGGCCGCCGCCGCGTCGTCGGTGACAAGGTTGGCCTCGGTGTCGTTGAACAGTGAGTGCTCGTTGAGGTTCGCCGATCCCACGGTCATCCACTTGTCGTCGATGATGGCGAGTTTGGCGTGGACGTAGACCGACACTTTGTTGTCACCGTCGTGCGACGTGAGCGTGACGGCCAGCAGTCTGTGGTTGCCGTCGTCGGCTTCGAGCAATCGGCCGAGCTGGCCACGCGTGGTGTCCGCGCCGTTGCTGGGTTTGCGGGGCAACACGAGCACCACGCGGAAACGGTCGTGTGGCGGCTGGCGCAGCTTGTCGATCAACACTTCGGCGATCTCAGGCGACCACAGGAACTGGTTTTCCAGGTACACCAGATCCTGCGCCGACCGCAGCGCGCGCAGGTACGCGTCCAGCGCGCTGAACTCACCGCGCGGAGCGAAGTCGTAGGTCTTCTCAGGAATCGTGCGTACAAATTGGACGGTTGAGTTCCCTGCTGGCTCGGGAATGCGCGGTTGCGGCAGCTGCTCACCGGCTATCTCCGCCCAGCGCGCACGGAAATGGCCGGCCACGTCAGCGACCACTGGGCCGTCGGCCCGCATCACCGCGTCGTGCCAGCCGATCGGCCGGTCCGCGGGGTGCTTGGGGCTGTCGTGGCGGTCGCCTTCCAAGGCCGTGAAGTCCATCCCGCCGACGAAGGCAGTCTCGTCATCGACGATCAACAGCTTCTCGTGGTGGCAATGCAGCGTTCGTTCGCGTGCGTCAAGCACACACTGGGCCTTGCTGTCCCGCATGAACTCGGTGCGCGCCGCACGTGCTCGTTTGCGCGTCGGCTCGAACGCAGGCACTGGCGGCCCGGCCCACAACAACACCCGGACCGGTATGCGTTCCGCCGCTTCGGCGAGGAGGTCCCTGAGCGTCTTGGCGGCCTCGTCACGGGTGGGCCGGAAGTCCGGGCTCGAGTGCCATCCCGCGAGGTGCACGAACGACCGGGCGCCCTTGATCGCCTCCACCATTTCCGGCAACGCCTCTTCACCGTCGACGAGCACTTTGACGCGGCAACCCTCACGGACCGGCGCGTGAGGAGTGAACCAGCCCGTGCCGGAGTCGTCCAGTACGTCTCCCCACCCGAGCTTGCGCAGCCGACGTGCGTGATGCGAGCACAGCATCCGCTCCAGCCCGTCACCGAGCCGATTGTCAATCCGGTCGAGTAAACCCATACCAGACATAGTTTCCGCTAAACCGGCCGGTCAAACAGGCAGGCGAAGGAATCCGGAACCGGCCTGCCGGCTTGAGGACTACCTCCCGTCGCGGTGGGTATCACCAGCGGTGTAGCAGCGCCGCAATCTCCGGGAGGTCCGGGCCTGATGCCCCAGCGCGACTTCAACGACGAGAAGGACCAGCAACTCGAGTCAGTGCGGACGGACGCCGAACACACCCGGCTGACCACTCAGCAAGGAGTCCGAGTCGATCACACGGACGACTCGCTGACCGCGGGCGCGCGGGGCCCGACACTGCTGGAGGACTTCCACGCCAGGGAGAAGATCACCCACTTCGACCACGAACGCATCCCGGAACGCGTCGTACACGCTCGAGGAGCCGGTGCCTACGGGCATTTCCAGCCGTATGACACATGGTTGGCCGAGTACACCGCAGCGGAGTTCTTGACCGACCCGCAGATCCGGACTCCGGTCTTCGTCCGGTTCTCCACTGTGGCGGGGTCACGCGGCTCGGCGGACACCGTGCGGGACGTGCGTGGGTTCGCCACGAAGTTCTACACCCGCCAGGGAAACTACGACCTGGTCGGCAACAACATGCCGGTGTTCTTCATCCAGGACGGCATCAAGTTCCCTGACTTCGTGCACGCGGTCAAACCCGAGCCGCACAACGAGATCCCGCAGGCGCAGTCGGCGCACGACACCCTGTGGGACTTCGTGGCACAGCAGCCGGAGACCATGCACATGATCATGTGGCTGATGTCCGACCGCGCACTGCCGCGCAGCTACCGGATGATGCAAGGGTTTGGCGTGCACACCTTCCGGCTGGTCAGCGCCGACGGCCGGGGGACGTTCGTGAAGTTCCACTGGAAGCCACTGCTCGGCACGCATTCGCTGGTATGGGACGAGACGCAGAAGATCGCGGGCAAGGACCCGGACTTCAACCGGCGTGATCTGTGGGAGGCGATCGAGACCGGCGACTTCCCGGAATGGGAACTGGGCGTGCAACTGGTCAGCGAGGACGACGAGCACAGCTTCGACTTCGACCTGCTGGACGCCACGAAGATCATCCCCGAGGAGCAGGTCCCGGTCCGGCCGGTCGGCAGGCTCGTGCTCGACCGCAACCCGGACAACTTCTTCGCCGAGACCGAACAGGTCGCGTTCCACACCGCGAACATCGTGCCGGGGATCGATTTCAGCAACGACCCGCTGCTGCAGGCCCGCAACTTCTCCTATTTGGACACGCAGCTGCTGCGGCTCGGCGGCCCGAACTTCGCCCACATCCCGGTGAACCGGCCGGTGGCGCCGGTGCACACCAACCAGCGTGACGGGTTCGCACAGCACCGGATCCACCGCGGCCGGACCAGCTACTTCGACAACAGCCTGGCCGGTGGCTGCCCGGCGGTCTCCGGCCAGTTCCCCGAGGTGTTCACGCACTACCAGGAGAAGGTCGAGGGCGCGAAGATCCGCAAGCGCAGCGACAGCTTCAAGGACTTCTACAGCCAGGCCACCCTGTTCTACAACAGCATGACCCAGCCGGAGAAGGACCACATCGTCGCCGCGTTCCGGTTCGAACTCGGCAAGGTCGAGCAGACCGAGATCCGTGCCGCGGTCGTTGACCACCTCAACCACGTCGACCATGGGCTGGCCACCCAAGTCGCACAAGGGATCGGTGTCCCGGCGCCGCAACAGGAGGCCACGCCCAACCACGGCCGCAGTTCTCCCGCGTTGAGCCAGCTCATCTCTCCGGTGGCATCGGCGAAGACCCGCAAGGTAGCCGTGCTGATCGCGGACGGCGTTGACGGCATCGGCACCCGCCGCCTGGTCTCGGCGCTGACGCAAGCCGGCGCGATCCCCGAACTGCTCGCCCCTGCCGATGGCATGGTCCGCTGCGCCAACGATGAAGACATCAAAGCGGACCGGGCGATCAACACGATGGCCTCCGTGCTCTACGACGCCGTCGTCGTCCCTTGTGGACCGGACAGCGTGAGCACGCTCAGCAAGGACGGGTACGCCGTCCACTTCGTGACCGAGGCATTCAAGCACGGCAAACCGGTCGGTGCCTTCGGAGCCGGGATCAAGTTGCTGCGCATAGCGAACCTCGGCGAGACGCGACTGGCGTCCAGTGAGGACGACGTGGTGTCCGATGTTGGCGTGGTGACCACGCCGAAAGCCGAGAAGTCGATGGACGACCAGTACTTCGAGACGCTTGTCGCACAGCTCGCCAAGCACCGGATCTGGGACCGGGACACGGCCGCGATCCCAGCGTGATTACCCGCGGCACACCGGGGTAACCGTCGAACACATGTTCCAACAGCGAGGCGGAGGTGACGGCAGATGGTCGAGCCGAACCCTGAGAAGGACCCGGCGGAGTGGACGACCGGCGAGGAGCCGATGACCGGGCCACAACAGTCGTACCTGCACACCCTGGCGCAGGAGGCCGGTGAAGAGGTACCCGCGGACCTCACCAAGGCCGAAGCGTCCAAGCTCATCGACGAACTACAGCAAAGAACCGGCCGCGGCACCTGACAGTGGGTATGACCATGGCGAAGCACGTGAAGGGCCTGACGGACTTGCCCAAGCGCTCGTGGTGGCAAGTGCTGAAACGGACAGTCAAGCAGTTCCAGCGCGACAGCCTGGACGACTGGGCGGCCGCGCTGACGTACTACAGCGTGTTGTCGCTCTTCCCCGGCATCATCGTGCTGACCTCCTTATTGGGCCTGCTCGGGCCGGAGTCGACGAAGGCGCTCACCGACAACATCCAGCAGATGGCTCCCGGACCGGCCCGTGACCTCGTACTCAACGCGGTCGGCGAGCTGAAGAACGCCAACTACCTCGCCGGGCCGTTCGCCATCGTCAGCCTGGTGATCGCGTTGTGGACGGCGTCGGGGTACATCGGCGCGTTCATCAGGGCGGCCAATGCGATCTACGAGGTCGAAGAAGGACGGCCGCTGTTCAAGACCATCCCGCTGCGGATGGGCATCACCCTGGCCATCGTCGTCCTGCTCGGGGTCTGCGCCATCGGCGTGGTGCTCACCGGTGGGCTGGCCGACCGGGTGGGGCAGTTGCTGGGGATCGGCTCGACCGGCGTACTGCTCTGGGACATCGCCAAGTGGCCGATCATCGCGATCCTGATCAGCCTCGCGTTCGCGCTGCTGTACTGGGCCTCCCCGAACGTCCAGCACCCCGGTTTCCGGTGGCTCACGCCAGGCAGCGCGCTAGCCGTGCTGCTGTGGGTGCTCGCGTCGGTCGGTTTCAGCCTGTACGTGGCGAACTTCGGCTCGTACAACAAGACCTACGGTTCGCTCGCCGGTATCGTGATCTTCCTGATCTGGCTGTGGCTGTCCAACCTCGCTGTGCTGCTCGGTGCCGAACTCGACGCCGAACTGGCCCGTGGCAAGCAGATCGAGCAAGGACACCCGGAGGACGAAGAACCGTTCCTGCCGCCGCGCGACACCCGGGCCATGGACGACACGTAGTTTGCCGATCATCAGCACGGGTAGCCGGTCTCAATGACGGAGATCAGCCTGCGCGCAAATGGGCAACCGCATCGAATCACCGTCGACACACGGGCCACGCTGCTGGACACGCTGCGTGAACAGCTCGGCGACAACAGCCCGAAGAAGGGCTGTGACCATGGCCAATGCGGCGCGTGTACCGTCCTTTTGGGAGGCCGTCGGGTGCTGAGCTGCCTGACTCTGGCGGTGAGTTGCGACGGCGCGGAGGTCACCACTGCCGCCGGGCTGGCTGTCGACGGACAGCCCCATCCGGTGCAGCAGGCCTTCATGGACCACGACGCCTTCCAGTGCGGCTATTGCACACCCGGCCAGATCTGCTCGGCGATCGGCATGCTGGACGAGTTCGGCAACGGCTGGCCGAGCCACGTCTCACCGGATCTCACCGCCACCCCCGAACTGACCGATGCGGAACTGGCCGAACGCATGAGCGGCAATCTTTGCCGGTGTGGGGCGTACGCCAACATCGTCCCTGCTCTGCGGCAAGCGGCTGGTGAGGCCCCATGAAACCGTTCGACTACCGGCCCGCCACGGACGTGACCACCGCGGTGCGCGATGTGTCCGCGCGCCTTGGCGCTACGTTCGTGGCGGGTGGCACCAACCTGGTCGACCACCTCAAGCTGGGTGTCATCCAGCCTGATCTGCTGGTCGACATCACCGCCGTGACGTCCACCCGCATCGAAGACCGTGACGGCGGCCTGTGGATCGGCGCCGGTGTCCGCAACAGCGATCTGGCTGCCGACCAGCGAGTCCGGCAACGCTATCCGGTGCTGGCCCAAGCGCTGCTCGCCGGTGCGTCCGGCCAGCTGCGCAACATGGCGACCACAGGTGGGAACCCACTGCAGCGGACTCGGTGTGTGTACTTCCAGGACGTCACAACACCGTGCAACAAACGTGTGCCAGGATCCGGTTGCTCCGCGATCGGTGGTTACACCCGGTACCACGCCATCCTTGGCGCTTCGGAACATTGCGTGGCAACACATCCGTCCGACATGGCCGTCGCACTGTCCGCATTGGACGCGAAGGTGCACGTGCTCACCGCCGAGGGTGAGAGCACGTTTCCGTTCGTCGACTTGCACCGGTTGCCCGCCGAGGCTCCCGACAGGGACACCAGGCTGCGGCACGGTGACCTGATCACAGCCATCGAATTGCCGCCTTCCCCCCTGGCTCGCCGGTCGAGCTATCGCAAGGTTCGCGACCGGGCGTCGTACGCGTTCGCCCTGGTCTCTGTCGCGGCCGCGCTGGATGTCGCCGACGGCGTCGTTCGCGATGTCCGCATCGCGTTGGGCGGCGTAGCCCACAAGCCTTGGCGTGCCTACAAAGCAGAGCAAGTATTGCGCGGGCAACCCGCCGAGGTCGCCGGCTATCAGCAAGCGGCGGAAGCGGAACTGGCCGACGCGCGAGCACTCGACGGACTCGACGGCGGCAACGGCTTCAAGATCCCACTGATCACTCGTACCCTTGTCGCGGCCTTGCGGGAGCTGTCATGACGGATTTGCTGCAACCCAAGGCAATCGGCCAGGCCCGGGTCCGCAGGGACGGCCTTGACAAGGTTTCCGGCAAGGCGAGGTACGCCAACGAAGCGCCCATCGCGAACCCTGCCTATTGCCATCTGGTCCAGGCCGACATCGCACGCGGCCAGGTGACCACAATAGACTTCACGGACGCCGAAGCGATGCCCGGTGTTCTCGCCGTGCTCACGCATGGCAACGGTGAACGGCTTTCCTCCACCAAGGACAAGGAACTCGCCGTGCTGCAAACCGGCGACATCGCGTTCCGCGGGCAGATCGTCGGTGTGGTGATAGCCGAGTCGCCCGAGGCCGCCCGCCAGGCCGCGGAGCTCGTGCACGTGGAGTATTCCCAAGAACCCCACGACGTTTCACTCTCCGCCGACCGGGATGACCTGTACAAGCCGGAAAAGGTCAACCCGAGCTTTGACACGGACACCAGCACTGGTGATGTCGACGCGGCCATGAATTCGGCTGAGGCCACCGTGACCGCGACGTACACCACCGCGATGTACCACAACAACCCGATGGAGCCGCATGCCACCACAGCTCTGTGGAGCGACGGCGATCTGATCGTCTGGGACTCCACGCAAGGCGTGCACGCGGTGCGATCGACCCTGGCGAAGGTGTTCGGCCTGCACAAGGAACAGGTCCGGGTCGTCTGCCCGTACGTCGGCGGTGGCTTCGGTTCCAAGGGCATGCCACATGCGCACGTCGTGGCGGCCGCGATGGCGGCCCGTGCGCTGCCCGGCCGCCCCGTCAAACTGGCGCTGACGCGGCAACAGATGTTCAGTCTCGTCGGCTATCGCACGCCTACCATCCAGCGCGTCAGGCTGGCCGCTGATCGGGCAGGGCGGTTGTCGGCGATCGCGCTCGACGTGGTCGAGCAGACGTCCCGGATCAAGGAGTTCGCGGAACAGACCGCCGTGGCGACCAGAATGATGTACGCGGCGCCGAATCGTGCCACCTCACATCGGCTGGCGGCGCTGGACGTGCCGGTCCCGTCATGGATGCGCGCCCCTGGCGAGTGTCCCGGCATGTTCGGCCCTGAAGTGGCCATGGACGAACTGGCCGAGCACCTCGGCATCGATCCGGTCGAACTGCGGATCCGCAACGAACCCGACCGTGACCCGGAGACCGGCAACCCGTTCTCCAGCCGCAACTTGGTGGCCTGCCTGCGCGACGGCGCCGAGCGGTTCGGGTGGGCAGACCGTGATCCCCGGCCAGGAGTCCGGCGGGACGGCGACTGGCTCGTCGGAACCGGCGTGGCGTCCTCTGTGTACCCGACGTACCGGATGCCGCAGTCCGAAGCCACGATCCGCTTCGAGAACGGCCGCTACGTGGCCGAAATCGGCGCGGCCGACCTGGGTACCGGTACCTGGACCACACTTCCGCAGATCGCCGCCGACGCCCTCGGTGTACCGCTTGACCAGGTCGACGTGCGCATCGGCGACACTGAGTACCCGATCGCGTCCGTCGCGGGTGGATCGTCGGGCACCAGTACGTGGGGTTCGGCCATTGTGGAGGCGGCCAACGCCTTCCGTGACAAGTACGGATCAGATCCGGAAGACGGCGACGAAGCACAAGGGCAAGTGCCGGAGTACCAAGCCAAGAAGCGATACGCGCTCTACGCGTTCGGTGCTCAGTTCGCCGAAGTCCGCGTGCACGCCGACACCGGTGAGATCCGTGTGCCCCGGATGCTCGGTGTCTTCGCGGCCGGCCGGATCGTCAACCCGAGGACTGCCAGGTCGCAGTTGATCGGCGGAATGACCATGGGAATGTCCATGGCCCTGTACGAGAACAGCGTGCTCGACCCACGGACTGGGCACGTGGTCAACCACGACTTCGCCGAGTACCACATCGCCACGTGCGCCGACGCGGCGAATGTCGAGGCGTACTGGGTCGACGAACACGACCCGCACGTCAACCCCATGGGCAGCAAGGGAATCGGTGAGATCGGCATCGTCGGCACGGCCGCGGCGATCGCCAACGCGGCGCATCACGCCACCGGCGTACGCGTTCGGGATCTGCCGGTGACGCTGGACAAAGTGTTGCCTTAGTCGAACAGCCGGAGGCTCAAGCGGATGCCCACCACGAGCGCGACGATCACTGCAATCACACGGAACGGGTGGTTACGCATGGCGTAGGCGTACTGCCGGAACCTCACCGCAGCCGACGGGGACACCTTGTCCGCGATCTTCGTGGACGCGCGGTCGATCGAGTCGCCAACGGCCTCGTTGGCCCGGCTCTTGACGTCGAGCTTGTGCACCAACGCGGTCAGCGTCTCGGTGATCTCTTCCCTGGTGGCGTCCCGGTCGATCCGCGCCTGCTCGGCGTTGGTCGGAAAGCCTTTCATGACCGCACTCCCTGCTGGATGGCGTGGACGTCCTCGCGAATTCCCTCGATGGCTTCCTCAGGGACGGGCGGTGTGGCTTGGCTGATCTGACGCCGTCCGATCAACGCGGCGAGCCCGGCGACGATGACCAGCACCCCGCCGACCAACACCGCCGACAGCCACGCGGGCATGACGAGCGCCAGCGCCAGCACCGCGGCCGCGATCAACGTCATCACACCGAGCATCCCGAACAGACCGGCCGCGCCGAACAACCCGGCGCCACGGCCCATCTTCTTGCCCTTGTGCCGCAACTCGAAGACAGCCAGCCGGATCTCGGCGCGAACCAGTCGTTTCAGCTCGTCGCCAAGATCGGTCACGAGCTCGCCGACCGACTTCTCGGCGGCCGGCTTCTTGTTCACTTCTTCGATCACGACACACCTCCCTGAGCAGTGCTCCCCGGATACCCAGCTGCGCCCTCGCTCACGCGTGCGCGGGCGTGCGGTCCGGGATCTGCGGGCGCACCTGGTGCTGCCAAAACTCGAAAAACGCCTCCTGGTCCGGCCCGATCTGCTGGATGTAGACCTCGTCGTACCCGGCATCGACGTATTGCCGCACAGCTGAGACGTACGGCTCGGGGTCAGGCCCGCACGGCAGCGCGTCCGCCATCATCTCGGGCTTCACGAGCTGTGCGGCCTGCTCGAAATGCCGGGGCGTGGGCAGTATCTGGGCCAGTTCACCGGGCAGCTGTTCGTTGGGCCAGATGCGGTGTGCGGTCGCCACGGCCTGTTCCTCGGTCGGCGCGTGGCAGACCTTCATGCCCGACTGGGCGGGCAGATCGACACCTGCAGCGGCGCGGAACGTCTTGAGCAGGTCGGCGTCCGGCATGACGCACATGAAGCCGTCACCGATCCGGCCGGCCAGCCGCGCGGCCTTGGGGCCGAAGCCGGAGACGTAGATGGGCGGGGGCTTCTCGGGAAGTGTGTAGATGCGGGCGTTTTCCACGGTGTAGTGCTTGCCGTGATACGTGACCTCGTCCCCGCGATGCAGGGCGCGGATCACCTCGACGGCTTCCTCCAGCTTCGCCAGGCGTACGTCCGCCGACGGCCAGTGGTCGCCCAGGATGTGCTCGTTGAGCGCCTCACCGCTGCCCACACCGAGCACGAACCGCCCGTCCAGTTGCACGGCGGCTGTGGCGGCTGCTTGCGCGATCACGGCCGGGTGAATCCGGAACGTCGGGCACGTGACGGCTGTGGTGATCGGAAGCGTGGTCGCTTCGGACAACGCACCGATCACCGACCACACGAAGGGGCTATGCCCCTGTTCAGCATTCCACGGATGGAAGTGGTCGGAGATCCACAGCCGCTCGAACCCGGCCGCTTCGGCCATCTTCGCCTGGCGCACCAGCTCGCGGGGTCCGAACTCCTCGCAGGACAGGAAGTAACCAAAGCTCACCATGTAACGCGGTTACCCCCCGCAGCGGCCCCGACACAGGTTCATACCGACTTCAGCGGATCGTGGCCGAGTGACATCAGCCGCCGCCGCCAGTTCGCCTGTCCCTGGGTCGGCTCAAGATCCTCACGCCGCTGCGCGTGCACCCGGTCCACCACCGAACGCATGACCTGTGCGTCGTGTTCGTCCATGTCGGTCCGGCGTTTGCGCAAGATGGCCAGCACCTGCTGGCCGGTGGGTGTCCCTGCCTGGTCCGGCAGTGTCTCGGTGTCAGGACCGGCTGACCGCGTGCGCAGCCAGTCGCTCAGTTCCCGGGAGGACATGTTGACCACCCGGTGGAACTCGTTCCACAGCTCGTCGTCGACGCGTGACTCAGCCATCGTCCACCTCCCTGGTCCCGGCCCGGGTACCCACTCGGCCACCGGCGAACCATCCGCCGGTTTGCTGCCCGGACAGCCCGGGTAGGCCGATTCAACGGGGCCGCGAGATCGGTGAGGTGACCCATGGCCACAAACACCATTCACGTCGCTGACCACGACATCACGGTGTCCAAACTGGACAAGGAGTTCTACCCGGCTGGGCATGTCAGCAAGGGCGAAGTGATCGAGCACTACCGTGCGGTGGCCGACGTGATGCTGCCGCATCTGGCTGGACGACCGCTGACGCTGCGGCGCTATCCCGACGGAATCGATTCCGAAGGTTTCTTCCAGCAGGACGCCTCCGATTACTTCCCGGACTGGCTGACCACCGTCGAAGTGCCAAGACGCACGGGTGACGGCACCGTCCGGCATGTCGTGTGCGACAACGCCGCCGCGCTGGTGTACCTGGCCAACCAGGCGACCATCGAGTTCCACTGCTGGCTTTCCACAATGGACAAGCTGGAGCACCCGGACCGCTTGGTGGTCGACATCGATCCACCGGACGGTATACCGGTGACGACGCTGCGCGACGTGGCCCGCAGGCTGCGTAAGGCGTTTCGCTCGGCTGGCCTGAAGCCGTACGTGCAAGCAACTGGCGGCCGAGGTTTTCACGTCGTCGCGCCGTTGGACCGATCCCAGGACTTCGATCAAGTTCGTGACCTCGCTGCGGAGATGTCCGAGGAAGTCGCCGGGCAGGACCCGGACCTGCTGACCACCGCCCAGCGCAAACAGCGCCGCGGCAACAGGATCTACCTCGACATCAACCGCAACGCCTACGGCCAGACCTTCGTCTGCCCGTACTCGCTGCGCGCCAGGCCCGGTGCGCCGGTGGCCACTCCGCTGGAGTGGTCCCAACTGGGCCGGGTGACACCGAACGGCTACGACTTACGCAAGATCAAGCAACGTCTGTCACGGGTGAAGGACCCATGGGCAGGCATGACCACGGCTCGAGCTCGCGCGAGGGAGTGATCACGATGCGTCTCAAGGACCTAGCCGATCAGATCGGGCACAGCGGGCAGTTCGCGTCGATCTACTTCGACAGCTCGCACGACACGGCGGACGCGGCGCGCCAGATCGAGTTGCGTTGGCGGGCAGTCGTTGACCAGCTCGAAGGCGCTGGCCTTGCGCAGCAAACCCTGACCGCGTTGGACAACGCGGTCACCGAGAACCCGCCGTCCCAGGGCCGTGCCGGACGCGCACTGGTCGCCGCCGGCTCGACCGTCTTGATCGACGAGCAGTTGCCGGAGCCTCCGCCGGGCCGAATCGCCCGCGTGTCACCGTTGCCCTACTTGTTGCCGCTGATCGAGCACGACGCACAGCAGGTTCCGCACGTCGTCGCGGTCATCGACCGGACGGGCGCGGACCTGCGGGCAGTCGGCCAGCACGGCATGAACCAGGAGTCCGTGCAGGGCACCGAGCATCACGTGCACAAGGTGCGCGGTGGTGGCTGGTCGCACTGGTCGATCCAGAACCGGGTCGAGGAAAAATCGCGGCAGAACGTCGAAGAAGTGGCACGGGAAGTGTCGCGTTTGGTCGACGACGTCGATGCGCAGGTACTCGTCCTGGCTGGCGAAGTTCAAGCACGCAAGGCGTTGTACGACGCGATCGCCCCACGGGCACGCGAGATCGCCGTGGAAGCCAGCACAGGCAACCGCGCCGAGGGCGGTGACGCCGAGGCATTCGAACACGAGGTGCGCCGGATACTCGACGAGCACGTCGAAAAGCAGCGCCAAGCCTCGTTCGACCGATTCCACGCCGAACTCAACCGAGACAACGGGTTGGCCGCCCAAGGGTTGAACGAGACCCTCTCCGCGTTGAATGCGGCCAATGTCGAGTATCTGCTTGTGAACCCGCAGGTACTGGCCGACCGCACACTCTGTTCAGGCGCTCAGCCAACACCTCTGGCCACTGCGGAGCAGCCGCTGCGTGCGGCGGGCGAGGAAACGGTCCACACCGTCCGCGCCGATGAAGCACTTCCGATCGCCGCACTCGCCACCGGCGCCAAGGTCGTGACCTCGGACGAGGCACTGCCCGATGGCGTCGGAGTCCTGCTGCGACACACGTGAGGAGCAATCACCATGGAACGCGAGAGCAACAAGCACAGCCCAGTCGTCGACGACGAGATGAAAAAGGAAATCGAGGGCGTGCTCCGAGGCAACCGGCCCAACCGCGCCGACGAGTCGCGTGACACGGAAGCATTGGTGGAGGACGAGAACGAGAACGACCAACGCAGCTGAGCTCTACAAGGACGCGGACGTCGCGCTGTTCGAAGGCGCGGCGTCCGCGCCGCTATGCGCGGGGCGAAGAACCGAGGTGAAGGAGGAGCTATGACCCGCGTTGACCTGCACATTTCGGACACAATTCCCGGCATTTACCGGGCATTGCGCGAACGTGTCGACGGCGAGGTCAGGTTCGACGCCGGAACCAGAGCAGCCTATTCCACGGACGCCTCGAACTTCCGGCAAGTGCCCATTGGGGTCGTATTGCCCAGAAACCCGGACGCGGCGGCTGAAGCGATCCGGGTCACCGCCGAATTCCACACCCCCGTTCTGTCGCGGGGCGGCGGCACCAGCCTTGCCGGGCAATGCACCAACACAGCCGTGGTGATCGACTGGTCGAAGTACTGCACCGTCGTGGAATCCGTAGACGTCGCGGCGCGCACCTGCGTGGTGCAGCCAGGAATTGTGCTGGACGCTCTGGCCGGGCCTGCGCGAATAGGAGCGAGTGCGGCGGGGTAGCCGAGCGTAAAGGAGGCGATTCTCGATGCGTTGCCGGCTCGTCGGTGGTGCACTGCTGGTCGCGGTGACCGCGTGTTCGTCGAACGGGATCACGAATCCCCCGCCCAACACCCGCTCACAGGAGGCAGCGGTCCGGCAGGACGGCACTCTCAGCCCGCCTGACTCGGCGACCAACGCGTTCACCTACGGCCCAGAGGCGCCCGTAGGAGCACGACTGACCGCCGAGATCCTGGTGACCGGCGACGCCACCAACGTGCAGCTCAGCGCGGCCGGTCTGCTGCCGGACCGTGGTTACGCCGTCCACGCCCACACCAAGCCGTGCGGCAAGACCGGCGATGACGCGGGGCCGCATTTCCAGAATCGCGTCGACCCGCAAGAGCCGTCGGTTGATCCCGCCTATGCCAATCCGGACAACGAAATTTGGCTGGACCTGCGTACCGACGGCCAGGGAGCGGGCAAAGCGCGAACCAGTGTGCGGTTCACGCTGAGCGAGCGCGCCCCAGGCTCCTTCGTCGTACATGAGCAACCCACAACCGCGACCGGCCCCGGAGAAGCGGGAATGGCCGGTGGGCGCGTCGCTTGCCTCACGTTGCAGCGTTGAGCCGGCGGCTGTAGGCGATGTACCCCTTGTACTGAGCCACTTTGTCGTACAGCGCGCGAGCCGTGACGTTGTCCTGCGGAGTATGCCAATGCAGTCGCGTGGCGCCGTTCCGCTCGGCGTCCTGTGCCAGCCACTCGATCAGCGCGAGCGCAACGCCCTTGCGCCGGGTCTCCTTGTCGACGAACAGATCTTGCAGGTAGCAGCGACAGTTGAGGCCCATCCTGCCCGAGGCTGGTTTTGCTGCCCTCCCGGCGGGTCACCCTGAGCGGGTGGGCGTCACCGTTCTGCCACGCCGCGAAGAGAAACGGATTGATCCATGCTCAGCGCGCACGAACGACAAGAGCTCAGAGCCATCGGACAACACCTGCACGCCAACGACCCGGATTTCGCGAGGACACTGAGCGACCCAGCCAGCCGCGGCCGTCGCATCGTGGCCGTGCTGTTCGCTGTGCTTGCCGTGACGTTGATCGTCTTCGGCCTCAAGGCCGCGGGGTTCCCGCTGCTGTTCTTCGGGACGATCACCGCGATGGTCGCGGCCTGCCTCTTCTGCGGCACCGCATAGGTTTCAGGTCCGCTGCGGCTCGAACACCCAGTGCCGCAACAACAAGAACCGCAGCCCGCCTGCCACACCGCTCGCCACGGTCAGCGCGACGAGCTCACCGATGCTGCCGCCGACGATGTTCACCGCGACGGTCGTGATCACGATTCCGAGCGCCGTCACCGCCATGCTTTTCGCGTGCTGCCCCACCGTGACTATGCCGCGAACGCCGAAGGTCACCTTGCCGTTGACGACGGTACCGATGACGGTCGTCAGCAACGTGGCGACCAGATTCGCCGCAGTCGCCGTCACCACCGTCCGGAACAGCACGTAGAAGACGAGAGACAAGCCTGTGTTGGCGACGCCGATCACGGCGAACCGCACGAACTGGCGCGGCATCGTGCCCAGCCGGTCACCGGTCGGTGCGAGGGCCGCTTGCGGCGCGATCGTGGTCACGGATCAGAGACTGCCCGGTGATCCTTTCGGGAACCTGTGGCAATGCTGTCGGGTCGCTATCGGCCTGTTGTCTCGTCCGTCACACCCGGCGCAACGGGGAACCGCCCGTTGAAGTCATTGACACGTGTTCACCACAGTCAGCCGCGTGACCTGCGCGAGCGGGATGGCGATCAGCTGATTTCCCGTTGTCGCCAGCCGGATCTGACCGTCGTCGGCCGAACGTAAAGCTCCGCAGGCATTGTTCGTGGTGGAGGTGATCTGCACATAGGTCGCCGTCGGCGCGGTCGGCGCCCACCAGTTGACTCCCACCCCACTCAGCAACAACAGCAACGCGACGAAGACGAACCGGCGGCCGGTGTTGAGCTTGCCGATCGCTTCGGCGGCGATTGCCACGTGGTACGTCTCGATCGATCCGTAGCGGCTGCGCAGCTCCTGCAGAGTGCTGAGCCGGTAACGCGTACCGGCCTGCGCGGCCAGCACTCGCCACAGCCCGATCACCGCGCACAGGAGACCGCCACCGATGAGCAGGGTGACCGCGAGTCGCCACGAGGTGGGCAATCCTGCCGTCGTGTCGCGCCCCTTGATGATCACGCCTGTGGTGACCAAAGCGAGAAAAGCCGAAAGGCCGTTGCGCCAGGCTTCCGCGCTCGCGCGAACGTCCAGTAAGGACTGACGGGCCGTCGCGGCGAAGGCGTCACGCTGGGCGAGACTGCCCTCGCTGGGCGCGCTGGTTGGTTTGCGTGGCCGATAAACCGGCATCACGCCCCCTGCTCGAATTCGATCCGGAAGCTCACGCCGCATCCGGTGGTGTCGTCCGGCGCGCCGGGATGGACGATGCCGCATCCACAGCTGATGTCCACCGTCTCGACCGCGATGGTGCCGGGCGCCGCGGAATCCGGGCCACGGCTGCCGATCAATCCGGTGACCGTCGACAATGGTTGCCAGTCGTCGACATCGTGTCCGCACCGAGGGCATTTGCCCCAAACATGAGAAGCTTCCACACCCGGGCTGGGTTGTTGGATCTCGGCACGCAGTTGTCCGGTTTCCAGCAATTCGAAGGCACGTTCGGTCCACACGAACGCGGTGGTCTTCTCATACTGCTGCGCGGAGTCCTCGTTCACCGTGATCCCTCCCGATGCCCAGTAGTAGCATCAGTATGGCTGACGGGCACTCGCGTGATTTCTCAAGCCGGACTGGGAGAATGTGCATGGCCTGGTTCAACCGCCGTAAGAAGGACACCTCGTCCGAAGCGATGCGGGAAGTTGTCGACGACGTCGTCCGCGACCTCGCCGAGGATGACCGGATCCAGTCGACAGGTCCCCGGTTTTGGCTTGACCACGGCTATGTGGACGGCGATCGGGTCGAGTGCGCGGTGTGCGACAAGCCGCTCGTGGTCAGGCTTGTCAAATACTCCAGGGTCATTCTGGCGACTACGGACGCGCAGACAGGCAGTCCGTTGATCTGCGGGGATTGCGGCCGGTTGTTGTGCTTGGACTGTGCCCTCCGGCTGCACCCACACCGGCCTTCCTGCGACCGCTGTCGCCGGGTCGGCGGGGTGACGAGCCTGATGAAGTGACCGGTCAGGGGCCGGTATGCAGGTACGGTGCCCACGCCAGCGGGTCGGTGGGATGCTGCGCCCGTAGGTTCGCGACCGCTTGATGCAGGGCGTAAGCGACATCAGACGTGCTGCTGAGAGAGTCATAGACCGTATCGGCGATCTGCGGCGCCAAGGAGTCGTAGATCGACCACATCGTGGCGATCACGTTGCGGTAGCCCAGCAGCTGCATGGACGCCGCCAAGTGAATGGCTTCGTCCACTGTCCTCAGGTCACCTGTCGCGGTCTCGCAGGCTGACAGAAATGCCAATTCCCGGGGTCCGGCTGCGTTCTGAATCAGGTCGGCGATGCGCAGCGGCCCGTCGGTGAGCCAGAACGCGCTTGCCATGGGATCGCGGAAATGCTGACTGCCGTGGCAGGACAGGTGCACCCACGCGTGCCGGGAAAGCTCTGCCAGAACCCGGGCAATGGTCGGCTCGTTGTCGTCGTCCTGCAAGCGAGTGGCGATCGGGTAGCGGGCATGGATCCGGTCCAACTCTGCGGGCACGGCCGGCAAGGCACCGGCTCCCGGGGTGGTGGGCATGCCGACGGCCAGCAGGGCAGGTTTTTCGGTGGACGCAGGCGTCGCACGAGCCCGCAGCAAAGCGGTAAGGGTTGACGTGTAAGAGGAAATCACCCGATCGGGCACAGTGTCGGTGCTGGCTACCTCCGCCTTGTGACGGGGATAGTGCCCGGCGGCGTGCAGCGGCAGCAGTGCCAGGCGGCCGGTGGGACACCACCACATCCTCGGCCACGCCTCGCCGGGTGCCGGTGAACCGGTGTACCCCAGCCTGGTCAGGACCGGTTCGGCGATCTTGTCCCACAGCCAGGCCAAGATGTCCAGGATCGTGTGCCGGTCGCGTTCACGCTCGAGGAACGGCCGGTTCGAGCCGGTGGCGCGGGTCAGGATGCCCACAAGGGCGTTGGCTTGCGTCACGACCTTCTGGTGGGTGAGGCCGGGCAGGTCGACCACCTGCACATCGGTATCCGAGACCAGCAGCGCGTGGCAGCCGTGGCGGCTGGTGTTGACGATGGCCACCGGACCAGCACTGGCGGCGGCGCGTAGCTGGGTGAACGAAGTGGCTTCGAGGAAGTGTTCGAAGCCGTCGACCGCGCGGATCCGGCCGACGAGATCGTCGAACTCCCGAGCGAGGCGCATGCGTTCCTCGGCGACCCGGTTCTGCTCGGCGTGCAGTGTCTCGATCGAGTCAGGACCGGCAACCGCCGCCGGAGTGGCGGGCAGCGGGGTGTCCAGCAGGGTGCGGATCTGGTCCAGCCGGGCAGCCAGTGCCGGTTCGCGCTCGGCAAGCTCGGTGAGATCGGTGCGGAGGTTGAGCAGCTGGCCCCACAGCACCGACCGGCCTGCTTCCAGGAGTTCCACCGCCTGCTCGGGACGACCGGCGCGGATCGCACACGCTGCGGCATCCGCGGCCAGGCCACTGCACTTGACGACACGTTCCTCGCGTGTGGCTCGCGGCAGGCCGTGCCAGACGAACCGCTGGAGCAGCCGCACCGCCGCAGCGAACCCGTCCACGGCGGAATCTGCCTGGCCTGCTTGGATCGCGGCCCGTCCCCACAACCGAGCCGAGACCATTCGGATCTCGGGCGGTCCCGATTCGACGTGCACCGAATCGATGAACGCGGCGATGGCGTCATCGAGATCGCTCGACTGGCCCGCGTGCTCGAACCGGGTCCACAACACGGTGCCCAGAACCGACAGGTGTTCGGCACGGTCAGGACGTTCGGGTGAGGTGGTCGCGATCGCACGACGGGCCGCAGTCACCGCGTCGTCCAGATAAGGCGCCTCACGAGTTCGCTCGAACTTCGACAGCAAAATCATGGCGATGTTCAGCAGCGCATCCGCGAAACCGGGATCGTCAGGTGGAATTCCGTCTACCGCGCGACGACCGATGGCCATCGCCTCTTCGAGATCACCTGGTTGACCGGTGTCTTGATAACGGATGCGCAGTGCGTAGCTGAGCCCGTGCGAATAGACGGAATGCAGCGGGTGGTCGAGTGGTGTTCCGGCGACTACTTCGCGACGAATGGCAATGGCCTCGTCCAGGTCGTCTGCGTGATTGACGAGTTGGAACCGTTCCACGAGCACCGAACTGAAATTGTGCGCGATGGCTTGGTGGTCGGGATGATCCGGCGGAGTCGCGGTGAGCGCGTCGCGGAGCACAGTAATGGCCTCGTCCAGGTCAGCCAGGTGACCGGCGTACAGGAAGCGGGTATGACACGCGGATCCCAGACAGGACAGGTGCGCCGCGTAGCTGGTGTGTCCGGGTGACGTGCCGGCGACTGCCTCGCGGCCGACTGCGATGGCCTCATCCAGGTCCGCCTGGTCACCGGAGTGCTCGAACCGGTTGTGCAACGCGATACCGAGGATGTTCAGGTGTCTCGGACGGTCCGCGTGCGTCGACGCAGTGCCGTTCAACGCTTCGCGAGCGGCGTCAACGGCTTCGGTCAGGCCATCAGGCTGACCGGTCCGCCGGAACCTGGTCAGCAGCGCTGAGGCGAACCCGGCCAGATGCAGCGCATAGTCGGAATGGCCGGGCGGGGTGGCGGCAACCGCTTGGCGATGTGCGGCGACCCCGCAGTCAAGATCATGCAAATCGTCCGTCCGCCCGAACCGGGTCAGCAGTGCGTCCCCGAACAGCGAGAAGTACCTGGCGCGACTCGGTTCGGTCGACGTGCCACCGGTTTCAGCGGCGACGCGGGCCGCGGCGACGGCGTCCTCGATGTCGGTCACCCTGCCGAGACGCTGGAACCGGGCAAGCAGCGCACGGCCAAGGTTGTGGTGCAGCCTTGGATAGTTCGGATCCTCAAGTGTCACGGCGGCCACCACACCTCGCACCGCGGCGATCGCCTCCTCCAGATCGGCGAGATCTCCGACAGCCGTGAACCGTTCCTGCAAAGCCAAAGCGAGGATGGGCGGCCCGATGAACGAGACAGGGTGGTCCGTCCCAGCGGCAGCCACCGCCGCACGACCCGCGACGACAGCGGCGTCCAAATCGTCGTGCTGGCCGACGTGCTCGAAGCGAACCCGCAGCGTCGCCGAGAGATTGGCCAGGTACTGCGGATACGCGGCATGATCAGCCGGAGCGCCGTCCACCGCGCCGCAAGCGGCGGCAACGGCGTGTTCCAGGTCATCCAGCCCGCCGGTGAGCTCGAACCGGTCACGCAGCAAGAGCCCGACAGCGGACAGCATGCCGTGGCGATCAGGATGCGTCGGCGGCGTGACGGCCAGCGCGTCCCGCAGCGTGGAGATGGCCGCGTCCAGGTCGGTCCGCGAACCGCCGGCCTCGAACCGGATCATCAGCATCCGGCTGACGGCGGCCAGCAGGTCGGGCAGAGACGAATCCTCGAGTACGGCCGTGTCGGCAGCCTCCGAGTAGGCGGCGATCGCCGCGTCCAAGTCATCGGGATCGCCGGACCGCTTGAACCGTTCCTCGAGCGCGTTCCCCAAGTTGAACAGCCGTCCGGGACGGTGCGGGTGCCCCGGAGGCACGGCGTCCACCCCGTCACGCGCCGCCGTGACAGCCTGGTCAACGACGGCCAACAGCGTGGCCGGGTCAGCGGGATCGCCCGACTGCTCCGCGTTGATGTGCGCGCCCATGGTCACCGCGACTTGCCCGTCCGGCTGGACGCTGACGGTGATCCCGGATGAGTCCACGCTGTTGCGTGCCTGGCACTGCGGGCAACGGACCAGCGTGTAGTCCTGGTACCGCAGGCCGTCGTACCAGAGCTGGCCACAACCGCCGCACTGGACGCGTGCGACGAAGTTGTCGACGATTCCGCGTGCCGCCGTCGCCACGCCGAAAACGTTCTGCACCGAATGGATCTGCCCGATGTGCTGCGCCGCGCCCGGGTCGAGCTGCCATGGC
The DNA here is from genome assembly GCF_900176515.1 of Kibdelosporangium aridum. Lineage (GTDB taxonomy): Bacteria > Actinomycetota > Actinomycetes > Mycobacteriales > Pseudonocardiaceae > Kibdelosporangium > Kibdelosporangium aridum. The sequence continues at coordinate 69,388 of NZ_FWXV01000001.1, read as the reverse complement.
CGCAGATTCTCCAGGTACAGGCCATGGATGTCCGTTCCCCAGTTGCCGTCCGGGGTTTCGACCACGATGTAGTACAGCTCCCTGTCGACCTGTTTGGTCAACAGGAACGCTTTCGCCACCTCCGCGTCCGCCGCGCGGTAGGTCTCGTAGACACAACCGTTCGGCTGGACTTCCTCGAAGACGAATGTCGGCTGGCCGGCGTCATGCTCCGCGTCAGGTTCCCGCTTCCGCTTGAACAGGCCCATCCAACGAGCCTACCCGGTGACCGGTTTGGCCAACGGCTGGAACGTTTTGCGCAGTGACTGGATGTCGTTCGCGCCGCGGATCCAAGCCAGTGGGGCGTAGTGACGTTGGATCCCGTGCGGTGCCGCCATCAAGGGCTTTCCGTCCTTGTCCTGAGGCCAGTCGACATCGGAGGTCCGTGTCCTGGCTGGAATCAGCCAGTAGTCACCAGTCCGATAGGTTCCACCGGGCTTGAACCACACCTGTACGCCGTCTTCCAAGTCCAGCCACGTGCCTTCGGCGAGCTTGACCGTTCCTCCGGCTGCCTTTGATTCACGCTGATCCCAGCGCCGCAGCAACGGATGCCACGCGGCGCGGCGGCCGACTCCCGCTTGAGGTTCCTCCGACAGCCGAACGCGGCGGCCGGCGATGTCGATCTCCTCAACCCTTGGCAACGGCGCGGATTCGCCTCTGGCGATGTACGCGTCGTCCACGACTTCGACCCGGTCTCCGGCGTGCAGGGCGAGTTTGTCGTCCCGGCCCAGTGAGCTCAGGGTCACCCAGGTGTCGTCGAGTGCGACGATCGGGAAGGTCACCGATCCGTTGTCCCGTGACCACTTGAAGGTGGCGCTGTCCGCGGCAGTGCCACCCTCGTGGATTTCCACGCGGTACAACTGGTTTTCCGGGCCACGGTAGGCGGCGTCCGGCGACAGGATGCACGGATCGTCCTCGATCTTGTCCGGCTGTTCGGTCCGCGCTGCCAGGAAGCTGCGGACGGCCGTCCGTTCGGCGACCCAATCGTCGAAGGCCTGCTGCGGGCTTTCGGCTCCTTCGATCTTCAGCGGCAGCACCTGCCAGATGACCTTCGCACGAGCGGCGGTGTCCGGCGCCAACGCGCCGAGCGCGGGTTCCGCGATGCTCGGGTCCTCCACCGTGGTGACGAGATCTTCCCACGCCACAAGGTAAACCAGGAACGGGAACTCCCCGGGCAGCTCGTCGGCCTCACGCTCCTGGTCGAGGTAGGCAGACGGCTGATCCCAGTACGTCCACGAGTCCGACACAGGCGACGGTTCGGGCCCGCCGACGGACTGCCCGACCGCGGGCCGCGTCGAGTCGATCAGGATACCGTCCACATAGTATCGTCCACTTCGGATGTTCAAGCTGGCCGGACTCTTGCGCGGGGTGCGGGGAACGTAACTGATCTCAAACCCCATGCCTGGTCCGCCGTGTTGCCCGATCAGGTCCGCGGCCGTCCGGCGAGCCAGCGCGAGCTGGATCGCCGCCTGCTCGTTGGCGTCGGCGTCCAGCTGTACCCGGCCCTGTTGCAGCAGGACGGCGGAGTAGTACCGGTCGGCCCGGAACGTCTGCCTGGTGAAGTCGCCCTTCATTGGTCCCCTCCTGAATCAAGTGGCGTAGACGAGCCCGGCATCGAATCCGGCCGGTACGAACTCGGCCAGCCTGGCGCGCAGGTTGTCCGCGCGCTGCGGCTGGAACAAGTCGTGCAGGGCACCGAGTTCCGAGCCGTCCTCGGCGCCCCTGGTGATCTCCGCGGCCGCGGCGAGCTGGATGTAGCCCGGTGTGCCGTAGCGTCTGCTGGTGAACTGCGGCCGGACCCGTTGCGCCTCGACGTCACGAAGCGCGGGCAGGTCGGCGGGGTCGATCTCGCCGCGCTCCGCGGCTTCCCGCAGCTTGGCCCAGGTCTGATCCGGCTCGCAGTGGTATCGCCGGGGTGTCCGGGATCCCGGTGGCACGTAACAGAACCGCATGCATCCGATGCCTCGGCGGGCGGTGTTGACGCGTCCGTCGAAGATGCTGTTCTCGGCGATCCGGATCGCGTGCGTGTGCACTTCACCGATCACCGTGCTGCGGTGGATGTGCAGGATCGCCGAGGCGTGCCGGCAGTCCGGTGCGGACAGTGCTTCCAGCTCGGTGCCCGTGGCGTCGAGGACGCTGTCCGCGATGTGGATCGGCAACGGATCGGCCCGCACCTCGTCGGTGATCACCAGGATGCTGCCGAGGATGCTGCGCCGGATCTCGATGCACGCGGTCGTGTTCTCCAGGACCAGGCTGGGTTCCTCGGGATGGGCGGGTTGACACTGCGGTTCCAGCGACCAGCCGGGCACCAGGGTGCTGTGCCGGATCACGACCGCGCCGACCGGGCCGGTCACGGTCACCCCGCGGCCGGTGATCAGCAGCCCGTCCAGTACGACCCGGGGCGGCGGCCGGTTGTCGTCGTCCTCGCAGGGGTTCGCCTTGATCTGCAACGAGTCCGGCCGGTTGCTGTACCAGTCGAGCAGCCTCAGCACCGGGCGGGCACCCGGCACGGCCCGCAGTTCGAACCGGTCGCCCGGGTCCAGCACGAACTCCAGCTGCTCCTGGTAGGCACCGCTGTGGGTGATCTCGACGACCGCTTCCGGCTGAGCGCCGTCCTCATTGTCGGCTTTCCACCGCTCATAGGCGTCGGTGATGCGTTCGAACTCTTCGTCCGGTCCGACCCGGTAGACCTTCGCCGCAGGCGGCGTCACAACGGACGTCCGGTACTCGCCGCCGCCGATGTCGTCGCTGAACGCGTAGTGGTAGCTCACCCACACCCCGCGTTGTGGAGCGCCACGGGAACTGAACGCGATCCGGCCGAGCACCGGATCGACCAGCACTTGTCCCCGCTTGGGCCGATACGCCCACCGGGACAGGTCGGCCACCACGATGTCCGCGAGTGGCACCGGGTCCGGCTGGTCGTCTCGCCAGATGGTGAAACTCTTGCCGGGGCCGTAGAAATCCGCGAGCCGGTCCCGCAGGGCACGGCGCCGGATGAACGCGGGCACGTTCTCCTCCACCGCGATGTGCACCGGTGTCGGTTCGGGCACCGGCTTGGCCACCAACGGCACGTCGTTGCCGAGAATCGAGAACGTGTACAGGCTTCGAGCCCGGTCGATGCAGTACGCCGGAGCATGCGTGATCGGGTACGGCTTCAACCGCCAGACGAACAGGCCGACTTCGGGCGGCGCGTACCGGCCCTGCCTGCGTTCCGCGGTGATCCGTGGCGCTTCGACGGTGTGTGCCAGTTCGTCGAACGGGGACGGCAGCAGATCGAGGCGGGCCCCGTCCCGCAGATCGACGAGCTTGCCGCCCGCGTTCGTGCCCAGCCGCACAGGACGGTTCCCGGAGAGCAGCGGCGCGAACTCGACCGCCCGGGCCGGCCACTCCGCCACGGACATGGCGAGTTCTTCCAGCAGCGGCAGGGTTCCCTTGCGTCGCCGATTGGCCACAGTGTCCGCGACGTCACGACGGGGTGCCAGCCTGGCCGCGAGTTCCCGTGCGGCTTCACCCGCGGCCAGTGCCTCGGTGTACCCGGCCAGCAACCGGTAGCCGACCAGGTCTCCGAGGTACGGCACGACCCAGTCCTGGCAGGTCTCGACGAACCAGTTCTCGTACAGCTGGTCCACATCGGACTGGACCAGGTTGACCTGTTCGGCGATCACCGCGAGCAACGCCCGCAGTGGGCCGCCCATTTCCGCGTCCCGCCTGCGGTGGTACACCGGCAGCAGCTCGTACAGCCGGTCCGCGTCCATCCTGGACCCAGTCATCAGCGGATCTCCTTGAGTATCAACGTGTCCGGGATGTCGGGTGCCAACGTGACCAGCTGCGCGGGACGGATGCCGCGGAACACCAGCACCGAGCGGCCCTGCGGCAACCGCGTCGCGTCGGTGATGTCGGGATTGAGCCGCAGCAGCTCGGCCACCGTGATGCCGTTCTTGGCGGCGACCTCGATGAGCGTCTCCTCCGATGCTTGGACGGTGTAGCGAACCTCGTCGAACCTGGCGTGCCTGGCAGGCACCACCGGATGCGGCGTGGTCAGCGTGGCACCGAGCTCGGTCAGCTGCGCTGGGGTGATCGTGTCCGGCACACCGGCGAACACGTCCACGTCGACGTGATCGACTCCGGGCACCGCCTGCGCAGCGACCACAGCCTCGGACAAGTACGCGGGCTGGCCCAGTTCGCGCCGCGCTCCACCAAGCCGGTCGACGAGAGCCGCCCGTACCTTCGGCTCGACGAGCCGCCAGGCGTACTGCGGGGCCACACGGATCTTGGCCGAGATGACCAACGCGACCAGCTCGCGCACCGCGACCTGCACCGGCAGCTGCGGCGAACCGAAAGCAGCCAGCGCGGAGTGCAACGTCCGCACGATGCCCGACTCGGGCGCGAGCGGGACGTCGTCCACTCCGGTCACAGTCACGTGCACCAGCTCGCGTGTCCCGTCGGAGAGCCGCCGGGCGCTCGCCCGCCCGATTCCCGCTCTGGCCCTGGCGAAATCCTCGTAGTCGGGCACGGACACGAGCCGGTCGAGAGCGGTGACCGAGAGCGGGATCGCGCGCCGGATCTGGCTGGGCCCGTCCGGATCCGCGCCGCCGGTCGCGGGCAGCGGGTTGTTCACGCCGGAAACCCACAGCGGCCGGGTGGTCAGCTGGGTGACCTTGCCCGCCGCCACGTTCCCGGCTCGGCCGATGCCGATCCGGTATGCCGCACGGACATTCTGCTGCCCGGTCGGCAGCCGAGCGCCGTGTATCCCGTCGCCGAACGTCACGGTGGTCCGGCCGTCCTCGGCCGCTCCGGTCACATAGACTTTCTCGTCCGGACCGCGTCCAGCGAGGCTGTCCACTTCCTGCCAGCGCACTCCGTCCACTCGGACTTCGAGCGTGCTGACCGCACCGCGCGGGGTATCGGCGGCGAGCCAGGTCAACGGCTTGGAGAACAAGGTGAAGGTCTGGTTGGCCTTGCTCGCGTCACCGCTGCCGATGGGCTCATCCTTCGACGCACCATGGGTTGCGGCCATGATGTTCGCGTAGATGTGCACGGTCTCGCGGCGATACCTGTACGCCAGCGGTGTGGCCAACGTGATCGTCGTATGGACGTGATCGCCGGGCACGGTCTCTTTGACCGACTGCGTGACCGTCGCGATCATGGTCAGCTCGGTCCCGGTCACACCCGGCGTGTCCGGGAGGTCGGTTCGCTCGCCGGTCACCACGACCCAGCGCCCGGGTTCGAGCCCTTCGTACAGGGCGGCCAGTTCGATCACGTTGCCTGCCACGTCGTCGGTGATCGGCTCGGTCGCCAGCGCCAGCGCCTGGCCACGCACGTACACCGTCGCGTCCCTGATGTGGGACAACAGTGTGTCCTGTGTGTCGAGCCAGTCGGTCTCCAGTGTCAGCTCGGTGACCTTGCCGGTGATCCCGAAGTCCGCTCGGGACACGACCCGGACACCGCGGATCCTGGTGACGACCTCGGCCAGTTCCGGATCACCCGGCACACCGCCTTCCTGCCCCTTGCGCGGCCGCTGGATCACCACCCATGTTCCCGGCGCGATCCCTTCGTACTGCGCGTCGAGGGCAAGCACGTTGCGGGCACTCAGCGCCAAGGACTCCTCGAACGAGATGTCCACAGTGGCCGGTCTGCCCTCGTTCTCCGGAGTGTGCCGGATGCTCAACTGCAGCCCGCCGTGCGTCACCCGGACGCTGTTGCCCGCTGCCAACCGGAATTCCTGAACCGGGTCGCCGACTCGCACCAGCACCACGTTGTTGGTGATCGGCGAGACGAACACGTCACGGTTGGGCAGATTCGGCCGGAATCGGATCGTGACGCCCGGCTGCGGTGGCGGCGGTTCCTCTTCGGGCACTTCGATCGTGACCGTGCCGGGACCGAAATCGAACTCGGGCACGCTGGAGGTCAGCGATTGCTCGTCGCGCGCTGTCTGCCCTGCGTCGCTCCACGTGAACACAGCCTTGTCCGGCTTGTTCTCGTCGTACAGCACGGACATCGCCAGGACCTGATTGCCCAGCAACGGCCAGTCCTCCTGGCCGATCGGCCGCCCGGCTTCGTCGTAAACGGGCTTGAGCGGGGCGGTGGCACCGAACGGGGTGGCCGTGACCCGCATCGCCTGCAACTCCTGCAACTGCTGCGGTGCGGTCAGATCGACGTTTCGCCATGCGGGATACAGGGTTTCCCTCAGCCGGGCGTCAAGCATCGCGAGCAGCCGTGCACTGAGATCCGAGCCGGGGCCGTAGATCTGGGTGGGGTCGCGATCGAGATCCCGCGGGCTGTCCGGTGGCCGCGACGCGGGCACACGCAACCCGCCCAGCAACGCGCCGAGTCCGGTGAACGCCGTCGGTCCATCAGACTCTGCCAGTCGCAACGCCGAGTACAGCGACTCTTGTTTCGGGGTTTCTTGCGGCGGTTCGAGCAGCCCGACCTTTTCAGCCAGGTCCACGAGCTTGACACGCAGTTCGAGCAGCCAGCGGTGCACGTTGTCGTACTGCTGCGCGACTTCGATCGTCTCGTCCAGCCGCTGGACCGCGTCCTGGAGCCGGACGCCGAACTGCGTCGGCGTGGTGATCTCCGGCAGATCCTCGACCAGCTTGTCCAGGACAGGTTCGACGTACCGGCGCACGATGCGGCTGCGGTCGAACATCGGGTCGGTGTGCGCGTTCTCGACTAGCGTGCGGAACGCTTCGGTGAGATCGCTGAAACCGGCAAGCGCTGGTGCGGGCAGCCCGGCCACCGTGATGCCCGCCTGCTGGTCGATCTGGACCTTCGGCACCACCAGCAAGCGCTGGCGCCCCCGCTCGGTGCCGAACACGAACAGCAGCCGGTCACCGGGTTTGATGTTGTTCGCGGTGCCGTCCAGCTGCACTTCGCGGCGATCCTTCAAGCCCGGCAAGGAGAGCTGGTAAGGCCGTCGCTGCCGTACTCGGAGATCGTTCCATGCCCAGCGGGCGACCAGGTCCTCGCCGATCTCGAAGGGCACGGGTTCCTCGCCCTGCCCCGGCACGCTCTGGCTGCGGGAACCGCGCGGGATCGTCACTTCGGTCTGCTCGCCGCGGGTAGGGTCCTGGTCCAATGTGTACGCCAGATACGTACCAGCCGACACGCCCGGACGTGGGACGTGCCCGACCAGTCGGCCGAGCAACCGAAGCGAGCGCTCGTTTGTGGCTGTGCGCAGATATCCCTCGGCCGCGAACCGCTCGGTGTAGAAGGCGAGCAGATCGGCGAGGTAGGCCGAGGAATCCAGAAAGGCAACGGAGAAATCGTCGCCCGCGCGGACGGTCAGACCGCCCAGTGCCCGATGGGCCGGACTGGACAGCCGGGCCAGCATGCTGGACAGGAAGTCGCTGTGCGTCCCCACACGCATCGCGATCCGCGACAGCCCCGGCGGATTGCCGGCCTGCCGTGGCGTGGCGACGCCGATTCCCTCGCAGCACCCGCATTGGCAGCTCATCTGCCACCTCCGAGTCGGATCGACAACCTGCCGTTCTCCGGCCGGTCGGAGTCGTTGTCCAGCTGGATGATCTCCAGCGGCCCCACGGCGAGCAGGCCGTCGGCGAGTTCATTGCCCGCGGGCCGGAACAGCCGTTTGAGCCTTGTCACGTGCGCGGTGGTCACGCCAGGCACCGCGCTCGCCGCGGCGATTATCGCGCTGACACGCAACGGATCGCCGAACGTCAGCGCGTCTGGGTGGAAGAATCCATTGAGGACCTTGGTGACCGCCCTGGCGACGTGCCCGCGTTGATAACCAGGATCGACGCAGATGGTCACTTCGAGGTCGACCGGGACGAGCACAGCGGGCTGAACGGTCACTTGGTGCCCGATCCTGCGGTACTGCTCCAAAGCCCCGGCGACTGCGGCGATCAATCCGGCATCCGCTGTCGCGTGCCCGGCCGCGTCGATCGCGACGTGCACCTGTTCACACGTGCCCGTCCAACGCAGTTGGGCTGCCGCGCGTGAAACGCCGTACACGCGTCCGGCCAGTTCGGCGTAGTCCGCCGCGGTCACGGCGCGGAGTCTGGTGCGCTGCAACGAGAGCGGAGCGAGTTGACGGACCTGGTCCATCGGCTCTTCTGCTGTTCCACCGGTCGCGGGCATCGGGTTGCGGACCGTTGTGATCCCCTCGCCGTCGCCAACTCCGCAGCACAGGACAAGATGGCTGATGGCTTCCGCACCGACGTTCCCGGCGAGCCCGTTGCCGACTCGATAGCGCACGCGCAACCGCGAGCCAGGCGGTGGAGCGATGCCGTGCCTGCCGTCGCCGAACCGGAGAACCAGCCTGCCGTCATCGTCCACTTCGCCAACGAAGTGCCGGTCATTGCGGCCGCTGCCAAGCAAATCCCGGCGCGGCGACCACGTGCCGACGTCGGTCACGTCGATCGTCACGGCGGGCAGGGCCGCTCGTGGATCCTGGACGACGGCTTGTCTGGCCGGCCCGAAGAGCCGCCTGTCGTCCGCCGCCAGCCCATCGGCGTACTGCTCGCCCCAGCTCTGCCCGATCTCCCACACCGCGTCACTACCGAGCACGGCACCCGCGCGGGCCCGCGCGAGCAGCGTGTCGATCCGGCGCAGTTTTCCGCTGAGCAGCCGGTCGAACCTGGCGGTCAGCTCCAGCAAGCCCCGTTCCTGGTGCTCTATCAGGTCGATCTCGTCGAGCACGCGTTCGGTGAACAACACGCGTAACGCGAGGATCTCGGGCCGGACCAGCCGGTGCCCGTCACGTACCCGCCGCCACAACCGGTCCAGCCATGCGCGCACTCGTACCGGGATCTGAGCGAGAAGTTCCGCCTGTGCGGCCGCGATACGTCCAGGCTCAGGGAAGGCGACACTTTGCGTGACCGGTTGCTCGCCGAGTACCGGCCGAAATCGCGGCGGTATCGCCGGATAGGTGATCTGCGCGAGCAACGTTTCCAACGCGGCGGCCTGTTCGGCGGCGGGCGTGTCGGGTGCCAGCCCGGCTCGATCGATCGTGGCCTGGTCCAGCAGTGCGACGAGCCCGATGATGTCGTCTTCGGTGAGCGGCTCTCCGTTGCGGGCCCGCGTCAGCAGGTCGTGGGCCTTGGCGACGACGGGCGCTTCGTCGGGCCGGTCCGGGCAGCCGAATGCAGGGGGATCGCAGGACGGCAGCCTTGTCTCGGCAGGCGGGACCGTGATCAGTTCGGGTTCGCCGCCGCAGTAGGTGTTGTCCCAGCCGTGATCGACGAGCACGACGTTTCCGGTGGCCACGCTGACGTCGGTGAGCAGTTCGCACTCCGGACCGCCAAGGGTGGACACGCAGACGGGGAAGTCCAGCGCGTCCTGCCTGGCCCAGGTGACTTCGACGATCGGCTGGTCGTAGAGCTCGTCGACGCCGGGCGTCACCGAGGTGAGCCGGACCGCCTGGCGGTGTGTGGGATCGGCGTCGGCGGGCGATCCGGTGCGCGGGCCGATCACTTCCTCGATGACCAGCACGTCACCGGGGGCGAGTCGCAACGTGCGCCGCCGCGTCCTGCCTTCTTCTGTTTCGGCTTCGGCTTCGTCGTGGTCGTCTTCCCAGCAGTCGCGCAGGGTGGCGGAGGTGGCGCCCTTGGGCAGGCAGCACTCTTGTTCGCCCCAGGTCCAGAACTCGATCCTGTTGTGCGCGGGGTGCAGATCGATCGGGCCGGGCACCAACGGCTCGAAGACCCGGACGGTGACCGTGGGCGGCAACGAGACCAGTTGCTCGTCGGAGATCACCACGCCAAGTTCAGGCCGGTCGCGGGGCTCAAGCGCGCCCGCGTCGATCGCGGCGAACCTGTAGTCACCGGTGTTGAGGGTCAAGGGCTTGTCCGTGCGCATCGCCACCCAGGCCCGGGCGTTGCAGCCGTCGTGCATGGCGTAGTCCACCAGCCGGACGTGCCTGCGTACCGAGACCCGGTGCCTCGCGGTGTCCAGGTAGGCCTCGGTGGCCACGGCGTCCTGCTGGTAGCTGAGCTGATCACCGACGTAGGCCAAGGCTTCGACGAGCGTCACGCCGAGATCAGGCGCGTGCCGCTCGACCCAGTCCGGCAGAGTCAGCGTCATCCGCTCCAGCAACGACCTGCGCAGGCTGGCGTAGTCACGTGCGGTGTAGTCGATGACGGGCGACGGGCGGTTCGGCGAGATCTCGGATTTCGTTTCGGCGCAGTCGAAATCAGTCGGGCAGGCTTGCCGGAAGGAGAAGTCCGCCGACGCGTACCTCGGGTCGAACCCGTGGTATGGCGTTGTTCCGGGGCGCCCGTAGGCGTCTTCTTCGACGATCCGCATGGTGTAGGTCGAGTTGTCACCGGGTCTGTCCACAGTGACCCGCATCTCGTCGTCGAGTTCCGGGTCTTCGGCCGGATGGATCTCGACGTCGACCGCCCGGATACCGACGATGCGCCTGCCGCCGTCGATCCGGATGTTCTCCGGGCCGACTCGGCGAGGTGCACGACCTAGGAACGTGACAGTGAGGACAGTGCCGTCATCATTGGCCTCGACGCCGTCCAGTCCGTTGTAGTCCGCCTCGCGAACGTCTGCCTTGCGTTTGTCCGTACGGCATTTCACGGTAGCTCCACCTCGAACGCGTCAGTGCGCCTGGTGCCCGTGGCCAGGACGACGTAAGCCAGGTGCACGCGCAGGACGTTGTCCTCGCTGAGGATTTCCAGCGCATCGATCCCGATGACGTCACCGAGCCAACGCTGCAACGCGGCCTGCACGGACAACTGCAACGTGGCGGCAAGCTCTGGGCTGTTCGGCTCGAAAACCAGGTCCATCAGCCCGCAGCCGAAATCGGGCCGCATCACGCGCTCCCCCGGGCTGGTGAACAACAACTGCAGGATCATGTCCCTGACATGATCGTCGTAGTCGGCGGTCGCGGTCCGGCCATGACTGTCTACTTGATACGGAAACGCGATGTCCATGCGGCTCATTGGCCGGTCCCCCTTTGCTGGACGACGGTGACCATCGGCGCACCCTGCGGCACGCGGTCGGCGCTGTAGCAGAAACCGGTGGAGTCCTGCAGTAGCACCGGCGTCCCACTCGCACGCAGCCGCGCGCTGCCGCGTGTCCACTCGACGGTGACGCAGGGCTGAGGTTTGTTGGCGACGGTGAACGGACAGCCGGTCACTGTGTAGAAGTCGGCGATCGTGGTGACCGTCTGGCCGTCCACCAACGCCCGAGTCTGCGCGGGCTGGGCCGCGGCCTGCCCGCCGTGCGGACACAGCACGGTCGCGTTGACGTGCAACAAGTTCCCCGGCATCCCGGCCCCCTTTATGTGATGCTGAAGGCACCTTCGTTGATGGTCACGGTCTGGCCGGTCAGCGAGATCACCGCGCCACGGCCGTTGCTGATCTCGATGCCCATGTCGTTGATCACGATCGAGGCGCCGGAGGACGCACGCAGCGTGATGCCTGGCCCGCCGGGCAGATCGGACATCACGAGTTTGTGCTGACCTCGTGTCACCACAACGAAGTTCGGCCGCGCCGGATCCCCGAGCAGGCCATCGGCGGGTACTTCGGCGGCGGAGCCGTACCAGCAGCCGACCCAGATCGGGAAGCTGACGTCACCCTGCTCGAACTCGACCCACACCCCAGCACCGATGGGCGGAACCGTGTAGACACCCATATTCGGCCCAGTCACCGGGAAACACGGCATAGCCCATGAGGACGTCGCGTCACCGAGCACGTCGGGTACGCGGACCTGGATGCGTCCCTGCCGCATCGGATCCACGTTGTTGACGACGGTGCCACGGTACTTGCCGAAGTAACGATTCGGTTCGGGCATGGGCCTCCTCCGGTTACGGGACGACGGTCGGGTGCAGGGCGATGAGGCCTTCCCTGGCAAGGGTGAAGTTCTGGGTGTACGAGCCGCGCTGCAGGTTGTGGGTGACGCTTTTGACGTAGTACAGACCGTCGTAGGTGATGCCGGATCCGCGGACGCCGACAAGTTCGCGTGGACGCAGGATGTGGCCGTATCGCACGACATCCAGTTGCCCGGAACCGCTGACCGCGTCGGAGGATTCGACGACCTTGGCCAAGGTCTCGGCGAAAGCCTGAGCGGCATCCTTCTTGGCGGTGTCGTCGATGACCTTCTTCTTGAGAGCGGGCGCGGGCCGCCTCGCAAGCGGCGGGCGCAGCACGCTGACTTCGGGAACCGGCAGCAGCACGTCGGTGCGCGTGGTCGGGATCTGAACCCGCGCCACGGGTTGTTCGCGTGCGGCGCCGTCGAACCCAAAGGTCAGCTGGTCCACAGTGGAGAGATGGTCCATGTTGACGTTGATGGCGTGTTGCGGTTCGCCGAGCCGGACCTCAGGCCCCCAATAGCCCCGGCTGACACCGGGAACCGGGCCGGGTTCGAGGTAGAAGACGTAGCCGTTGGCCTTGGCGAGCTCGTTGAGGTAGGCGAGGTCGGTGCCCTTCTGGAAGTCGATGCGCTGAGTGGGCATCGGAGTCTGCGGGATGAGCTCGGGGATGACGAGCGGCGTGATGCCGTAATGGGCGTACCGGCTGATGATCGCAGCAACCCGCGCGGCCGGTCCCATCGCGGGAAACGGAACCCCCTCCCGCTCTTCCAAATCCATCAGAACGGTCAGGTCTTCACCAGTGACGGTCAAAGTGGACTGCCCAGGAACGCCGGAGACACCAACCTCCTGGCGCGTGATGATGCCGTCCATCAAAACGGTTCGTGTCCCTTTGAAACTGACCGTGAGGACGATTCGCACTTGCGGGTCGAACTGCCCGCCGGGCAGCAGGGAGCGGTTGATCAAGCCATTGCGGCTGAGGTCGAACGACAGCTGAAACCCACTGCGCTGCCCGGCGGTGACGGTGACCTGAGCGGAAAGCAGGGCATCGGTCACCTCCTGCGGGGCGGGCGCGACGATCTGCGGGCCCATCAGCAACGTCATCCGAATCATTGGGTGATCCTCAGCCTGCGCCCCGGAGTGCTCGTCAGATCCCGCGGGTCAAGGACAGGGTTGGCGTCGGCGATCCGCCACCACTGCTCCGGATCCCCGATGTACCGGTTGGCAAGCACATCAGCACGATCCCCCTCCCGCACCTCATGCACCGCAAGTGTTTCCTCCGGCGGTCGCGGCAAAAGACGCGGCGGCAAACAAGGAATCCCATCGTGCACAACGGGTTCAATCCCGAAGTACCGACTAGTACGCGGATAAGTCATCCCAGTCCTCCCCTAAGCCCCAACGCACTGAGCTGCCCGGCCGGAGCAACCCCAGCAAGCCGCTCCTTCTGGGCGAGGTGAGCGAGATAGAGCTCGGCCCCCCGATGCCCAGTGGGCAGATCGCTGGACGACAAAACCCTCAACCCGACGGACAACGTGGCCCGAATAGGGTTGAGGTCGACGTCAAAGGCATCCTCCACAATGGAAAGCTCGGTGAGCCTCACCGGCATCACCCGGTTGCGTCCCCACGTGAACAACGTCAGCGGGCTCTCGATCGGCGTGATCTCCAGCGTGCCGGAGTCGGCGAGCGCCTGGTTCGCCCTGATCCGCGCGCTCGGCGGCTGCACGAGCATCTCAAGCGCGGCAAGCTGCGGATGGATCCCGTTCGGCGCCGGAACCTCCGGCTGGTCGGTGGAGTCGATTTCGGCGGTGAACTTCCAGGTCTCGACGGCGGGACCTTTGAGCCTCAGGGCTTCCGTCCGGTCGCCTTGCTCCGCACCGGCCGCTTGCGGCGCCAGCCCCCGCTCCAACGAGTCCGGGTTGAACTGCAGCACGATCACCCTTTGCGGCGTCCCCCGCTCAGGATCCACAATCACAATCCCCGACCGAATCGGCTTCGGTATGTCCAGAAACCTAGTCACCGCCAACCCCCTGCATCCTGTACGCCTGTATCACCATCCGAGCTTCAGCACGAAGCTGTTCACTGTGATCACGTTCCGCGACTTCAAGGAGAACGGGAATGTACTGCTCCCAGACGGCGTACAAGGTCGCCCACACCGCAGCTCTGCGCAATCCTTCGTCAGCGCTGGACATCGATTTTCGTACGCGGTCGAAAAACCGTTCGTCGAACTCGAGTGGCGAACCCAGTCCCAGCCGTAGGGTAGCCAGGATTTCATCTGCCAAGTCCCCGGACACGTCGTCGAACGCCTCGACAAGTTCGTCAAGGGTGGCAGGCCGCAGCCGGCCCTGCGCGAACCGCGCCGCGACATCGACCTTCGCACGGTCGTGTCCAGTGACGAAGAAATGAGGGCTACGAGAAAGGAAATCTTCAGAATAGTGCAGCGTCAGCTGGTCTGACGCGCCCCAGATCACCTCTCGCGAAACCAGATCAGCGCTGTTTTGGGAGATTTCGCCAAGTTTCGCCCATCCCAGCTTCGTGGCGACCACTGCAACATCGGCGTCAGTCGCTTTCGGCGCGAGCAAGTAACGCCGCGAGGAGAAGGATTCACTCACGGCAACTCCCCGCCAGCGGATTGTGCAGCAGTTTCTGCCACCGGAATGTTGTACGCCGCATGCATTCGCTGACGTATTAGCCTGAAAAGCGCCTGGGTCCGATCTTCTTCATTCGCAATCAGAACTTTCAGATCAAGAGTTTCCGCCCAGATCTGAATAATCTTGATCTCTCTGTCCATAACTTCTTGCGCGCGAGCCATGTGCTCAGATCGTTGACGCGTCGCCTTACGAAGAGCCTCGGCTCGACGAAGATCTTGTTCGACCTGACCACTGTTTTCCGCCGAACCTTCGTCCCGTTGCACCTGCCGCATAGCGGCCATCGCGCCGGTGGCGCGGGACGAGAGGTTCTGCAATTCTGTCGATTCTCCACCAGGACCCAGTGGTTCTCCGACACCGCTCCGCAACACGTCACCTCGTTCTTCGCGTTCCAGGTAGTCACTCAACCTGAACATACCGCGCTGCGAACCAACCGGCGCCGCCGGGAAATTCCCAAGACTCTTGTCCACATCTCCTGTCTTGGCCATGATCTGCATGGCCATCGCTGTGGTGACGATCGGAGCCGACCGTGGATCGCGATGCCCCTCTTGGACGACCGTGAGAATGCCGAGGAAACCAGCCAAGTCACTGCCCGATCCGGTCACCGGCTTTCCACGCATCACACGTTGAACCTGACGAGCAAGACGCTTCGCTCGGAACTTACTGCCGCGGGCGTCTTCTTTGATTGTCTCCGCTATCTCCAAATAAGAAGGCGGCCGGCCGGACTGACGCATGCCATCCAGCATTGCGAAGACCTTCTTGTTCACGGTGGGCGGTAATCCCTTGGTAGGCAACCACCCCTGCTGGCGCCACACTTCCACACCGCCAGAGAGACTGATCACTTCGTGGCCACTGCGACGATAGGGAAGATCCTTGAGAAATCGCAGTAGCGCGGGCAGGCTCGTTCTACGCGCCGGCCGATAGACGGGAATGACTTCCGTCTTCCCGGATTGGTTGACCACACGCGACTGGAGGTCGGTCTTCACCTTGGCCGCCTGGCGGATAGTGGTAGGAGCGGTGAGGATCTCGTCAGCGACCTGGCGGATGAATCTGAGCAATCTTTCTTCATTAATCTCGACACCGGCCACGACAACGGTGCCCGGATTGAGCGTTGCTCGAATTCTAAACCTGTCAGTACCAAGCAGTTCCAGGCTTGTCAGGCGGTGCCAGACACGCAAGGCCTGCAAGATGACACGGAGGACAGGACCTCGAACTCCACGGCTGAGCAGTCTCTCCAAACGAGGACGAATACGCGCCACAATCAGTTCAAGCCGTCGCTGTTTGGCCTGAGGAGACTGCTGATCGTTACGGCGGCGACGATCCGCCGCACGCTGGCGTTGGCGATCCTTGGTGTGGTCGCGACGGCGGCGGAATTTGTCGCGGAGTTTGTTGACGCTGTTGCGCAGGGCGCGGCCGAGTCTGCTGTTGGCAATCTTGCGTCCTGCCTTGCGGAGGACATTGCCGACCGCGCGGACGGCGCGTCGGGCGCGACCGGGTGAAGGTGTGTCGCGGTCACGGGAACGAGCGTCGGCATCGCGGTCACCGGGGCGGCGTGGTGCATCGGGGTCGCGGTCACGGCGGCGAGCGGGAGCTGGACGTTCTGGGCGGGCGCGGCGGCCGGGGCCGGCGGCGGGGCGAGGGCGGCGGGTGGGTGCCGCAGCGCCGGGCCGACGGGCGAGTGCGCCGGGGCGGCGGGCGGTGCCAGGTCCGGCGCCCATGGCGGGACGGCGGGGCGGGGCAAGCGCTGACTTCAGGTCGCGGCGGGCCGAATTCACCGCTGTGCCGGTGGCTTTGCGGGGTCCGCGGGCGGTGCGCCGAAGGCCTGCCTGGATCTTTTTGGCCATTCCGCTCAACGTTCGGCCGACGCCCTTGGCGGCCATGGCGAGCTTGGCCATCAGGAAGTTGGTGATGAACTCCAGCAGCGCCACCACACCCGCGGCGACAGCGGTAGCGAACAGACAGGCCGCGGGCCCGGCTCGGACCGCCTTCAAGAAGGCGATGAACGCGCCGATCGCCGCCAGGATCCTGCTGATCGTGCCCCACGCGGCCATGAGCCCTTGGACGATGGCGAGGACCGCGCCCGCCGCTGGGATGATCAACGAGACCAGGCGCTCGATGACCACCATGATGATGATCATTGGCAGCGAGGCGATCAGCGCGTCCCAGGCCATCCGGCCGATCTTGGCCATCGAGATGCAGCCCTTGACCAGGGTGTTGATCACGGCTTTGCCCAGGCCCAGGATGGACTCGACTTTTTCGTTGAACCATTGGCGGACCGCCGCTTTTATCGCGCCCCACAGGTGGTTCTGGATGCCTTCCTTCGCCGAGCTGCCGAGGCGGCCTAGCCAGGGACCGACGCCCATTGCCGCGATGTCGGCGATGATCGCGGCGAATTGGCCGAGCATTTGGATTGCTGCTCGGGCGAACTCGATGGCGCCTTCCACCGCCGCGCGCACCACTTGCACCGCTGCCTTCAGGCCCGCTTCGAGCAACCTCAACAATCCTGTCAGGGCTTGGGCGAGCAGGTTCATCAGCGCTTGGACGCCAGCCTTCAAAGCGTCCGCCAACGCGTTCACGGCCGCGATCGCCGCGTCACGCAGCTGCTCGATCTTCGCGCGGATCTTGGCCGCCAGCTCCGGGAAGAAGATCGCCAGGATGTCGCACAGCTTCAACAGGGCATCGGCCAACGCGTTGATCAGGCCGATGATCGCGTTGCGCGCCAGGTCGATCAGGCCGGTGATGAAACTGGCGAAGCCCTGCACGATCGTGTTCACCAGCTTGATCGCCGCGTCGAAGATCGCCGTGATCGCGTTCAGCAGCCCTTCGAAGAAGCTCTTCACCTTCGACGCGATCCACCCGAAGATCCCGCCGCTCGACTCCTCCTTCTTCCTCTCTTTCTCCTTGCGCGCCTTCTCTTCGGCTGCTTCACGCTCCCGCGCGATCTCGTCGTTGTCCTGCTTCTGGCGCTCCTCGCCTTCACGGTCGGCGTCCGTCTTCTCCTTGTGGATCCCGGTTCTGGCCTGCTCGTGCTCCTTGCCCGCCTCCGCGCCCGTTTCCTGGATCTTCTTGTCCTGCTCGGCCCGCCACTCCTCACGCTGCGCGGCCGCGTCCTCGGCGACCTTGCCGCGCTCAGCCGCCTGCGCTTCGGCGTTCTCCTGCACGGCCTGAGCCACATCAGCTTCGTGCTGGGCGTTCGCCTCGGCCGCGCCCTGCTGCTGGTTTTGCCGCTCCTGGCCCATCTGCGCTTGGCCTTGAGCGACACCGGCCTGGATTTGCGGGCCACGCTCCTGTTGGGCGACAACGGCAACGCCCTGATCCGCGGCAGCCGCCCCAGGGCCGACGGGTCCCCCGCCACCGCCCTGACCGCCTGGCACCTCAGCGGTCAGGGTCTCCGCGGGTACGTTCGGGTAAATCTGGTCCTCGCCAAGCGGTTTGGCCGCCTCCTCCTTACCGCCCTGATTGATCTCCTGCGACTTCTGGCTGAGCTCGGCGGACTGCTCATCGGTCCTGACCGGGTCGGTCTCACCCTTCAACTCGACCTTCTGGACTGGACCGACAGTGGCGTGCAAGGCCGGGTCGGTGGTCGGGACGTTCTCCACCGCCTCCTCGACGTTGCGCGCCTCCTGCTCGGTGATCTTGCCGTCGGTGCCGCCAGTGACCTGCGGACGTGACGCCTGACCAGCCGGATCTGTGCCCTGAACCTGCTTGGCCTGCTGCTGCTTCTGCTGTTCGGCACGCTCGGCGGCGATCTTGTCCAGCGTCACCTTCTCGGTGTGCCCCAACGGCGCGGCCTCCGGCGGGCCGGACAGTGTCTGCGGGGCGCCGGACGGCCGCTGTGCCGTCGGTGGCGCCGCCTGCAACTGGGCCTGTTGGTCGCCGACGTCCTTGCCCACCGCACTGTCTACTTGCGACAGCGATGACGCCATCCGATCCGGCGGCAGGGTCGAGACCGTGGCCAGCGCGGCCTCTGGTTGCTGAGCGGAGACGTCAGGCGCAGGCGGCTGCTGTTCAGCAGCAGGAGGCGCGGCCCCGCCACCGCCACCTGCGGCGCAACCGCCTTGGCCGCCCTCGGGCTTCGCGCCATCGGTCGTGGGCTCCGGTGAACCGGCGCACGCACCACCACCCGCCTCCAGCGAAGCGTCCGGACCTGCCCCCGGTGGGCCAGCTAGACCTGCATCGGCACCCGGCCCGGCAGACCCCATGCCTGGTCCGTCAAGACCGGCACCCGGCCCGGCGGCACCAGCCTCTGGTCCGCCGAAATCGGCCCCCGGTCCACCAGGACTCGCCCCTGGTCCGCCAAGGTCGGCACCTGGTCCAGCAGGTCCCACACCTGGTCCGCCAAGGTCAGCACCTGGTCCGGCAGGTCCCATGCCCGGTCCGGCCGGCTCTGCCGCTGGTTGCGCCGCGAGTGGTTGCGGCTCAGCAGGTCCAGCGAGCGGCTCAGGGTCGGGACCCGTCTCAGCGGGCTCAGCTGGCTCAGCCGCAGCACGTTCGGGCTCCGCGAGTTCGGGTTCGGCGGTCGCGGGCTCGGGAGACGGCTCAGGTTCGGCGGCCTCAGGCGCGGCGGGCGCGGGGGGTTCCTCGGCCTCTTCCTGTTCAGCCTTGGTCGGCGGCGGTGCCGGGAAGCTCGGTGGGGCGGGAGGTCTCGGCGCGGCACCGCCGGCCGGCAACGTGACCTGGGCGGCAGTCGGCACATTGGACACGTCGAGATCGCTGCCGGGCAGGAAGTCCTCAGGCTTGAGCTCGGGACGCTCCGGTTCAGCCGCCGCGCGTTCCGGTTCAGGCTCAGGCGTGGCGATCTCCGCCTCGGCGTCCGGCTCCAGACCGATCGGCCGCTCCGCCTCTTCGACAGTGTCCTTGTCCGGCCGGTCCACGAGACCGTGTCGTACGAGTGGGCTGTCCGGCGCCATCGCGGCGGCCTCGACCCGTTCCGGACGCTCAGCTCCCGGCTGGGCATCAGCGGTGGTCGCCCCACCAACGGGCGTAGCACCAGCGGCAGGCCCTTGCCCCATCATCGGCTGCATGGCGCCCATCGCGCCCGGCGCCTGAGCTGCAGGCTGGGCGGCCGCGGCAGCCTCAGCGTCCCTGGCCTGTTCCTCGGCGGGCTTCTCGCCCTCCTTGTCCTTGGATTTGTCCTTGGACTTCTCGTCCTCGTCCTTGGACTCTTCGTCCTCCTTCTCCTTGTCCTTCTTCTCCTCGTCCTCCTCCTCTTTCTCCTTCTCCTTCTCCTCTTCGGAAGGCTCTTCCTCGGTCGGCTCCTCAGGCTCCGAGGGTTCCGAGGGCTCTTCCTCGACCGGAGGCTCCTCCTCAGCAGCCTTCTCGTCTTCCTCGCGTTGCTCGTCCTGCTCCTCTTGCCCCTCACGAGACTCCGACTCGGCGTCGCGCGAGGCCTCGATCTCGTCGACAGTGTCCGTCACAGGCTCCGGAACAGCGGCCGACTCGACCGAACCACCAGCCGCAGCCGCATCAGCCTCAGCGACAAGCTCAAGCACCCGCGAGAACTCCGCGGACGACAACCGCGTCTCAAGCCGATCCAGCACAAGCTCTCGCAACGACACAGCGAGACGACCGAACTGAAGCCGGACACGCCCCGAAGCATCGGTCGGGTCACCACGCAAACTACGCAGCACCCCGGCAACCAACCGGTCGACGATCGTCGCCGGATCAAGACGCTCGGCACGCTGCTGATCAGCGGAAACACGCGTAAACCGCAACCACGACGCAACCTGCGCTCCCCGGGCGTCAACCTCGGCCGCAGAACCGTCCGAAGCCTCCAACTCCACAGCCGAACGAGGATCGCTCAACGCACCATGCGAACGCCCCAGCCGCAACGGCCCTGGCGCATACGGAACCTGAACCGTGTGCAGCAACTCGTGGGTCAACAACGCCCGCCCGGCTACGGTTTCCGGGTGGAAGGCGCCCTCGGCGAAGAACACGTCCTTGCCCACAGCGACCGCTTCCGCACCAAGCAGAGCAGTCAACGCCGCCGCATCACGGTCCGCATGAATCCGGACCTGGCTGAAGTCGTGGCCGAGCCGTTCCTCCAGTTCCCGGCGGAGCCCCACGTCAAGCGGCTGGCCAGCGCCGGAAACGATGTCCTTGAACTCAGGCGGACGGACCACACGCGTCGAATCGGCCTCCCGCTTGCGGGAGGCCTGCTGTCGTGGTGCCGCCGCGGTCTTCATGCCCGGGTGACTCCATCATGGACAGCTCTGGCGAGCATTTCCCCGAGGCGCCGTGACGAAGTCGCAGGCGGCAGAGCGGGCAACGACACCACATCCACCGTGCGGCCCGATTCCAGGTTGGGCGGTGCAACGTGCAGCAGCCGGGTCAGTTCCCGCTGGAAGGCCTCGCTCACGCGATCCCGGTCAACCCTGGGGAACCCGTTGAGCACCAGCTCGTTGATCTCGAAGACGATCACTCCCATCCGGCGACCTCCCCGGACGTGAGCTTGCGGTCGAGTTTGGCGTACTCGGTCCGCGCGGCCGCCAGAACATGCCGCATGCGCAAGGAAGACTGTTCGTCCGCGGCCAGGAACGCCGCGGACAAGGCGATGTTGCGGATGCTGCCGCCTGCGACAGTGAGCTGCGCCAGCCGCGCCATGTCGAGACCTTCTGCGGGTGTCCTGTCGGGAATGACGCGGCGCCAGATCTCGGCCCTTTCCGTCGCGCCAGGGAACGGGAAGTCGATCACGAACCGGATCCGGCGCAGGAACGCGGGATCGAGCGCCTTCTTCATGTTCGTGGTGAGCACAGCCAGTCCGCGATAGGCTTCCATCCGCATCAGCAGGTAGCTGACTTCGAGGTTGGCGTACCGGTCATGGCTGTCCTTGACTTCGCTCCGCTTGCCGAACAACGCGTCCGCCTCGTCGAACAGCAGGACGGCCCCGCCGCGCTCGGCCGCGTCGAAGACCCGGCGCAGGTTCTTCTCAGTCTCCCCGATGTACTTGCTGACCACCTGGGACAGGTCGATCACGAACAGATCGAGGCCGAGTTCACCCGCGATCACCTCCGCGGCAAGGGTTTTGCCCGTTCCGCTGCCACCGGCGAACAACGCGGTGACGCCAAGTCCACGCCGCAGCACCGACTCGAAGCCCCATTGCTGGTACACCGTGCCGCGTTGCCGGACATGGGCGACGATCTCGGCCAGTACTCCTCGTTGCTGTGCGGGCAACACGAGTTCGTCGCGGGTGGCGCGTGGTTCAATGCGATTGCCGAGGTCGTCGAGCACCATCCGGGCCTCGGCAAGACCGGCCTGCCAGGCTCGCCGCGACACATCGGCACCAGGTTCCTGCCGGACAGCTCGACCGGCGTCACGGATGACGTGTGCCGGCAAGGAGAACTGCGCCACGAGACCGCTGAGTTCGGCATCGTCAACCGGCCGGGACCCGTTCGTGGCATGCCCGTTCAGCTCCGCCGACCAGAGCTGATACTGCTCGTCGGACGTCAGCGCGGGCACCGTGAACCGGTGCCTTCGCCGATCGGCTGAACCTCCATCCTCATTGGACACTAGGATTGGTACGTCCAGCGGCGAGATGAACGCGTCGACGACCGCCTGAGTCGCCGTCCCAGTCTCCACGAGCAAGGCCGCGGGCAACAACACGGATTCGCGTTCCCACAGCCGCCCAACGGCATCCCGGTCCGTCGGGTGACTGGGCAGATCTGTTCCGTCCGCGACATACAGCGTCAACCCGGCCGAGGCTGCCGCGGCCGCAGCCACTTCGCGGTGTGTTTCACGGTCGCCGCCGGTCAGTTCGACGTGTGGCCTTCCGTCCACACGCTGCCAGCTCTCCGCCGCGCGGGCCGCCAGTCCGGCGTACGAGCCTGGCAGGTCACCCGGATCCGGGACAGGTGCGACAATCCCGCGCAACCGCGTGTCCAGATACGGGATGCCAGCGAGGAAGTGCAGGATCCGCTCGTCGATCCGAAGCCGGGCGTTGACCAGCGATCCAGTCTCGTCCAGTTCGATCAGCCGCCACCGCCGCAACGGCGCCACTGGCGTGAGCGCGCCCCAGTGCGGCTCCGGGAAAGCCGCCAAGGCCAGGGAAAACGTGGGAAACGCGCGCTGCGGATCTCCGCTGGCTGCCGCACACCGCGCCGCCGTGGTCGGGTCGATCTCCATCGCCGCGGCCAGCACAAGCACATCGCGTTCGAAGGATGTCAACCCAAAGCACCCGCACAGTGCCTGCAACGCGCTTGACCCGTCAGGCTCAAAGGGTTGTGGGGCAGGCCCATTCCCGGCGTGCGCGTCGATGGCGGTCAGCACTGACCGCACTGCGTCAACAAGCGCCTGCCGGTGCACGATCAGCCCTCCACGTCGATCTTCGGCGTGCGCAAGTCATCGCCGGGCCTGCTGACCACGCCGGAAACCTGCACGCGCACCAGATAGCCGAGCGGCTGCACCGCCGCGATCGGGATCTGCACGCTGGTGCCCGGATCAGCCGGGAACGGCGCCGCGATCCGGTAGCTGGCCGCGGGCCGGTCCGCGGGCGGGTCCAGTTCGTCCAGCAGCAAGTCGACTCGTTGATCTGCGCGTACCGGCATGTCCAGCTGAACAGTCACGGCAAGTGGATCACCGCCGACCTCGACGGGTTCCACGATCTTCGGCTGGCGCGTCACCGGCACGGCCGCGGATTCGATCGGCCCGATGTCGACCCGGACCGGATAGACCCCGGCAGGCAAGTCCGCTGGAAGAACGAACACGATTCGGTTGTCCGCGACTTGATCCGGCACCACTCGCTGGCCGCCGACCCGGACGCTCACGTCCGGACCGGCCAACGTCCGGCCCTCCAGCCAGACCTCGTGATCCGCGGGCACTGGCCCTTCCACAGGCAGTGCGGTCGACCCGAGCGGGCGTGACCGTACCCGGTCGATCACCGGCCTGCGACCCGCGATCGTCCTGATGTTCCTGCTCAGCACCGGTTTACCCGCAGCCGGAGTGCCATGCCCGTCCAGTAGGACGGCCGTGGCTTCGTAGACCACGGAGAACGCGTACGGTGTCTGGACGAGCATCGACCACAGCTTCGACATGTCGTCCAGGTCCAATTTGGACGGCGTGAACCGCACCCGTTGCTCGGCCGCCGCGAGGTCGCCACCCGCGAGGAACGGCCGGGTCGCGGCCTCCTCGATGTCCATCTGGGACAAAATGGGTTCCTCGTGCAGGCCACGCACGATCGAGCCGAGCATCCGCTGCGGCTCGAGCTCGTCCTCGTTGCCGTAGGCGCTGATCAGATAGTGCAGGTCCAATGCCGCCTGCGGCTTGGTCAGCAGTGTTCCGTCCGGCCCACGAGTCGGCGCGTCGCGGTTGCGCAGCGCCCCGTTGGGAGTGGTCTGGTAGAGGAAGACCGTGACAAGGGGTTCCTGCGGCGGTTCCGCGGGTGGTTTGCGGGGCACGACCTGAGCGCCGAGTTCGAGACCGTCGGCCTGGAGGCACCGCGCGATGAACTCACACAGCGCCTGGGTGGCCTGGGCGATGGCGAGATAGTTGCTCATGGGCGCCCGTCCTCCCCCGCGAGATAGCGATCGAGGCTGACAACCGGAGCCACGCGGCTTGGACGTGCCCGCGGTGTGGCACGGTCCGGCCCCGCGACGTTCACCTCGAACCTGCCGATGGTCACCTGGACCGCACGCTCGGCACGCGGACTGTGCACCTGCGCTTGCTCGGCCCGCCGCTCCTGCCTGGAGACCGTCGGATCCGCAGTAGACGCGGGCTGCCTTGCTTCCACAGTGGACTGACCGGACACGGTCGCGGTGATGACGGGCGCGGGCCGTTCGATGGATGTCAGGGGCGGCGGCGGGAGATGCACCGGGACCAGTTCGGCATCACGGCGCAATTCGACGCGTTCCTCAATGCGGTGCACGGCTTGGACGATCTCCACTGACTTGGTGATGTCCTGCCGGACTTCCGTCCGGACCTGCTCCCGTATCGGTCCAGTGTGGACATCCTGCTCCGGCGTCTCGTGCGGACGCCCCGGAATCAGAGGCCCGGGCGGAGCGGGGACGGCCGTACGAACCCGGGGAGTCTCGATTTCCTCGTACTGTTCCAATTCGGGCGCGTGTTGCGGCCGTTCGAACAGGTGCGGCAGCCTTGGCCGGGCCTGCGGTACGGGGCCCGGCGCGCCGGAGGCTTTGGCCAGCAGTCGGTCGAAGTGATCAGGCATGGCCGGCCAGCTCCAGGTAGTAGCGCCTGCGCAACGGGCTCATCGCCAGGATGTCGGCTTCCGTCCACCCGAAGCTGGCGGCCAGCTTGGCGACGTCCAGCAGCGTCGCACGGGCCCATGCGTCCAGTTCGGTCCACAGGCACACCGAGATGTCCAATTCGGCTCTTGCGGTCGAGTCACATTCCGGGCAGCGGACCGCCAGTTGGATGTCCGCGCCCGGATCAGCCTGCGCGGCGGCGTCGACCACGCGCCCGACAACTTCGGCAGGAAGGTCCGTGACCGCTGCCGAGTCATTGCCGCACTTGGCTTCAAGCACGCACCGAGCCAACAGGACATCGCGGGGGCTCGACGACTGTGCCGCCGCAAGGACATCACCGCACGTCGGCACACGCAGTACGACCGACCACGGTCCTTCGGTGACCGTGATCGGGTCGGCGATGCTGCCTCCTTGTGGCACAGCCATGGTGTCGAAATCGAACTCCAGTTCCTCGTCGCATTCGGCGCACGCGAGCAGCACCGGAATGCGGCGCCCGAACAGCGAGCGGCGCAAAGCGAAAAGCTCCGCGTCCCGCTCGCCAACCGGCACCGCGAGCAAGTCCGGCACGTCGGGCCGCGCCACCGCGTGCAGCAACGCGGCCCGTTGGGCATTGCCCGCCGTCACGCCTGATTCCCAGACCGACAGCAGGTCCGCAGCCGCGATCACGGCTACGACGGCTGGGTGATCGAGGGCTCTTCCGGCTCCTGCACCTCGGCGTCGCGCTCCCAGCCCTCACACTCGAGCTTGAGGCTCTGGATGGCGACCGCGTTGGCGTTGGCGTCCATCTCGCCCAGCGCCTGGTACTCGCTGACCCAGGCGCGGTAGACGTTGTAGGCCACCGCGACCTGGCCCGCTTCGTTGAGCACCTGGATGACGATGTTCTTGCGGAAGTCGCGCAGCGAGGACTCCGACCCGCGGCCCGCACCGACCAGCCACACCTTGTTGGCCCACCGGTCGAACTCCGGATCGTGGGTGACCCCGCGTTCCAGTGTGATCGCCTCGAACTCGGTGCGGCCCGCGGACTTGCGCGGCGAGCTGGAGTCGCCGCCGCTCCGGTGCTTGACCACCTCGGTTGTGCGTTTCATCGGACTGATCTTGCTGATCCCCGCGACGATCCGGCCGTCCCACAAGACCAGGAACTTGAAGTTCTTGTAGGGGTCGAACCGTTGCGCGTTCACCGTGAACTCGGCCATTGACTCGCGTACCTCTGGGTTGGCGGGAAAGGCTGTCAGACCAACAGTTGGCCGGCCATCTGCTCGATCTGGATGATCACGAACTCGGCTGGCTTGAGCGGCGCGAAGCCGACGACGACGTTCACCACACCGCGGTTGATGTCGTCCTGTGTGGTCGTACTGGCGTCACATCTCACGAAGTACGCCTCTCGCGGTGACGTGCCCTGGAAGGCACCCTGCAGGAACAGCGTGTGCAGGAACGCGCCGACGTTGAGCCTGATCTGGCTCCACAACCGCTCGTCGTTGGGCTCGAAGACCACCCATTTCGTGCCGCGGTACAGGCTTTCCTCGAGGAACAGCGCCAGCCTGCGGACCGGCACGTACTTCCACTGCGAGGCAAGCCGGTCGGCACCGGCGAGCGTGCGTGCTCCCCACACCACTGGGCCGATCACCGGGAACGCCCGCAGTGCGTTCAACCCGAGTGGGTTGATCAGACCGTTTTCCTCATCGGTCAACGGGACCGTGAACGCGCGGACGCCGGACAGCGTGGCCTCCGTGCCCGCTGGGGCCTTCCACACGCCACGCTCGGTGTCCGTCCTCGCGTAGACGCCCGCGATGGCGCCGGACGGCGGGAAATCGCGGAGCCTGCCGGTCAGCGGATCAGTGAGCCGGATGTGCGGGAAGTACAAGGCCGCGTGATCGCTGCGGACCGAGTCGAAGGTGGCAAGACCCGCCCTTGCTCTGTCCAATGTGGTCCAGGAAGCGGGGCTGTCCAGGATGAGGAAGATCCTTTTGTCCTCGCACAACGAGATCGCCTGCGAGATCACGTCGATCCTGGTCGCGGCGAATCTCTCGTCCGCGATGTCGGGCAGCACAAGGAGGTTGACGTCCTCGACGTCCCGCAGCGCGTGGATGCCGGTCTTGTCGTCCGGGCTGCCGATGAACTCGGGCGCTTTCGGCACCGTGCCGTCGGCACCGCTGCTGAAGGCGAACGCGGGCGGGTGTTTCGACGAGCCGAGCCCCAGCGCGTCCGCACCGGCCAAGGTCAGTTCTGTGGTGCCGTCGCCTGCCAGCGTCTGCAGGCGGTCGCCCCTTACCTGCACCCGCGCGGCGGCCAATGCCGACTTGCTCGGGTCAGCGGCCCGGATTTTCCGTTCGAGCAGCAGCGCCAGCTCGGTCAGCGTCGCCGGTTTGTCCTCGGCATCGGCGTCGTACAGCGTGAAGGTATAGTCTTTGCCGTCCGCGGTCAGGATGATCTCCTGGGGGCCGTCCGGCAGCGGCACGGCTATCGGCCGGGACACAGTGCCGGAGTACGCGGGGAACACGGCATCGGTTTTGACGTCGATCCTGACCGTCGTCGACGACTGGTTGACAACGGCTTCGGCGTACCGCGGTGATTTGGGATCGAGCGACAGGTCGCTGTACGTCTCGCGGACCGCGCCGCCGGTGTCGAAAACACGGAGATCGAACGCGTCGGCGGTGTCGCTCGGGTCGATCGCGGCACGCAGGTTGTCCGCCCACGCGCCCTCTTCGGTCGATTTGATCGTGAACGACTTGTTCTCCCCGGAACCCGGCACGTCAACGAATGACGACACCGCGTCGCTGGCGAGCCGGACCACGATCGCGGTCGACCCGCCCTTCAGGAAAAACTGCTGCACCGCGTAGCTGACGACGCTGGTCACGGCCAGTCCGCCGAACCGGCGCTCGTAGTCCGCGAAGCTGGTCAGCGTAACCGGCACGTTCACCGGGCCACGGGTGGTGTAGCCGACGAACGCGGTGACCGAAGTGGACACACCGGTGATGGTCCGGACCGCGCTGGGCAGCTCCTCGATATAGACACCCGGGTATGTCGGCGTAACGGGCATAGCACCTCCATAACGGGAAGCGCGCGACAACCACAGAATGCCTATGTGGAGGCTAAAAGCATGACACTACGCCCGCACCGGCACTATGCCGTGCGGGAGAATAGTCACCCCCTGCGGCGAAATCCCTCCCTCACCACTTCATTCTGCGGAGTGGCACCTCTTCGACGCATCCAGTACTACTCCTGGTTCGCAAACGTGTCAATGATGATCAATTGGCCCGAAAAGGATCTCCCCCGCTTTTCGGCGATCTACGTACAACGGGTCCGAATGGATCATCAGAATCTGTCCACGATGGATCGACTTCCGCTACAACCTGCGCATGGACGACAAATTCCGACCACGCAACGACGACCCGGATTGCGATCTTCCGGCGCGCCGGGCTTGATCCACCCAACGCGCCGCCGACCAGCCAATTGGACCTTTGGCCGCTACGCAAGCTCACGAATTGGAGCTGTGCGGAGTTTATGTATTCAGCGTGGCCGATCGGTGAACAGATCCAGTCAACGACCTCGGATCAACAGGTCCAGCTGGCGGTCGATTTGCCGGGCCAGTCTCGCGGTGTCACTCGGCGCGATCGTGGTCCACGACTCCCCTGACGAGCTTTTGTGCTCTTCCGCGAGGTAGCCGCCGGTATTGGTGGCCCACCAGCCAATCACGTGGTCACCTCTGCGCATTCTGCGGTCCTTGGCCGCCACGGCGACACTGAATTGCGCGGTGCTGACGACGTCCTCGTTCATCTTCGCGATCAGGTAGGCGATCGCGGGCGATATGCCATGACTTTGCAGGGCTGACCGAAGTGCGGCGATGTCATTGCCTGCCTCTTTCGCGGCGGCCTGCAACACAGCGGTCGGTACGGACACCGACCGGCCGTGTCCCGCGCTCAGGTTCGGCAGCAACATGGCCGCTTGATCGGCGAGTCCTCCTGGCTGGATGCGCCGCACCTGCATCCGGTCGCCGGACAGGAGAACCTTGACCGCGCGGCGACCAGCAACCGCCAAAACGGCGTGGGTCTTGCTGCCGACGTGACGTATCGCCTCGACGAGATGGTCAGGCCGATCGAGTACTCGTAACGCCGCAGCGAGACGTCCTTCCACGTCACCCCGCGCGTCGATCCACCCGTTGCGCCGAAGCTGCATCGTGACGTCGGCCTCGAACCCGGTCGGGGGCAAGACAATGGCGGCAGGCAGCCGGACCTCCAGACGATCGCACAGCACCCGGACAGCCTCTGTCGGCAGGCGAGCGGTGAAAGCCACGGCCTTTACCGCGGATCTTCGCCGATCACCGGCGGCGCCACGGCTGGTTGGTCGTCAGGACCGTGCTGTTCCTCCAGTACGACGTACTTGCGCTCGTGCTCCTTGTCCTCGTTTCTGGTGTTGCCGAAGGCAGGGACGAAACCCGGCGTCATGCCGGTGGCTCGACCGGTGGCCGGTGAGTTGGGCCCGCCACGACTGCCGTTGACCGGCTGCTGCACGTACACAGGCTGAGCGCCACCACCACCCGGATTTCGTGGCGAGCGATCCTGCGGCTTGCCAAGGATCGAGGCGGCGAGGGGGACGTCGTTCGCCCGGGAAGGGCTGGGCGCACTGACACTTCCCGATTGTGCCTGCTGCACAGAGGTTCCCGGTGCGGCGGCAGTGAAGCGCTGTGGTAACTCACCGGAGGCCGACGGCGTCTGGCTTGAGGGCGCCGGCCGAACTTCCGCCCGTACCACACCCGCAGCAGGATCACGAACGACAGCTTCCCGACCGGGAGGCAGTGGCTGTGGTTCGCCGCGAAACTCTTCCGGTGCAGCGACATCGCTCGTTCGCTGCTTGGGCGAGCCGACAACCGGCCGGTTCGCGATGCTACCGCCTGCAGGGACCACAGCCGCAGTGACCGAGGTGCCGGGCACTTCCGGATACGTGGGCATCGCGGCGACAAAACGGGCACTGGACGACTCATACCCGGACATGACATCGGCGGCACGCGCGTGCGCGGCAGCAGCGTCGGCATGCGCCGCCACCACGTCCAACAATACGCGAGTCACGGGAAACCCCTGCCCGGGCGCGATATCAGGAATGCTGACCGGCTCCGGCATCGCGTTGCGCGCATCGACGTACGCTCCGGCTAAGTGCATGCTTTGGGCACGAGCGACGATCGTGGCGACGGACGCCGCACTGGCCCATTCCGCGGATGCACGCGCGGTCGCCTCAGCGCCATCAGCCGCAGCACCGGACCAACTGGCGGACAGCTTCCTGAGCCCGTTCGTGATGTTGTGATGCACCTGCTGCAGGACTTCGTTGGCCTTGTCGTAATAGGACATCGTGGCTTCGCCCGCGTTCACCCCCGGCCCGCCATGGAGGTCCTCGTACATCTGCCTGTGCGGCTTGGTCATCCAGTTCCGTTCAGCCATCGTTCCTCCCCGGGACGACGAACACTCAACGTGCCAACAGGTTTCCCGTTACGACGTCAGCCACTTCGGCCGCCCGCCTGCACACCTCCGATCGGCCGAGGTGCGGGCGAAGCCCATCCTCGCCGTAGTTGACATGCACGGCTTGCCCGGCAGCGACATCGACGACCACGACACAGAACATGTCGATCGTCTCGATCGTCTCGGTGAACACCTCGACAGCCGGAAAAGCCCGGATCGTCAGGGGGCGCACTTCCCCGTTGACTTTGCGGGGCTGGAACCGTTCGATGCCGAAGCTGGTCAACGGTGAGATCGAGATCTTGGTTCGCAGCTTCTGCGAATCGAAGTAACACGACTGGGCCTGGAGTGTCTGATCGTCGTTGGTTCTCGGCTGATCGTCGACACCGAACTTCCGTTGCTGGTCAGGGGTCAGCAAGTCGCAAGGCCGAACCCCGGACATGGCAAGGTCCCGTGGCCTGGACACGCTCGGCGGCGGTGCACTCGTGCTGGGACTCGGGGGCTGGGACGTGGAACTCGTCAGCGGACCTCGTTGTGCGGCGGGAACGCCCGCCTGCTCAGTGGTACACGCGGCCAGTGCCAGCATGGCGAGGCTCAGCCGAATCAGAGTGCGACCGCGGTCAACCACTGTCGGTGCCTCCGAGGTTGACCGCACTGGCGCCGTCGGTAGCCCGGTAATTCCGCGCACTGGCCTCGAGATCATCCGCGATGCCCCGCAGCCATTCCCGGTACTTGCTGACCGCCTCGATGTGCACCACGCCAGCCATGGTGAAACCCCTGGCCGCGGTACCGGATACCTCGTCTTTGGCCATCGGTGGCATCTGGAGCTTGTGCTCGCCCTCGCGGATCAGATCAGCCAATTGCTTGGCGTTGTCCCGGAACAATCGCACCACCTCGTCCACCTGATCGGCCCGTACTTGCAGGCTCATAGGTGTACCAAGTGGAATAGTCCGGTTAGGACTCTCAGGTGGCATGATCGGAGACTGTCCGATCGGTTCCTCATCAGGTCGCATCGGCATGTCGCTCAGCCCTCGTGATAGACATAGTCCGACGTTCAAGATATCCAGGACGAGATTCGCGATTCCCGTTTCAGGGCAACATTTCCCGCAGTCCACCCGAACGGACCATCGACCATAACGGCCTGACAACAATGGCATCATGTGTGCATATTTGCCTTGTTCACACCGATCCTGTATGCGTCCGCTCACATATGTGAAAGTGCCTCTATGTGACCAGATTATGGCATCTCTCGTCAATTTTTGCCGTGTCGAAGTGATCGGCCAGTTGGACTGCTTATCGTGCAGCGGTTGAAAAGCAAGCGCTCGCAAGCCTGGTCCGGCTCCGATCACCAGCAGCACCCATACGTACGAATTCCCGAGACAGCGCCAGAAGATCCCGGCCTGTGGTTCAACCGCGGTGTCGCACTGCAGGCGGCAGGAAGACACGACGCAGCAGTGGCCGACTACCTCAATCCAGAAGTCCGCTTCCTCGGCATCCTGCCATGCGGCTCGAAGTGCTTTGGCAGTCGCAGTCCGGGTTTCCTCCCAGGGTGCTGACTCTATCGCCGAAAGCTTGCGTTCAAGGCGGGGAACGTCCTCTGAACCATAGAGACCCGCACCGCTCAACGCCATCGTGCGAATCCGGTCGGGCATCCGGCGCGAGAGCACCTCGGCAAGCATCCCTCCCGCCGATTGGCCGACCACATGCAACCGTTGTACGTTCTCCGCGCCAAGAACAGCCAGGACACCGTCCGCGAGTTCGTCGAACGAAGACGCAGTCGTCGAGTAGTCCACCGCAATCGTGCGATAACGCGGGTACGCCGAAGGAACGCCGCCGACCAATCCCGGTTGGCCAGCCGAAAGGCCAGCCAACCGGGACCGAGCGGTCACACCACGGTGATCCAGTACGACCAGAACGCTTGCAGCACAGCCGCAGCGATCACGACGTACCACAGGATGAGCACAACGGTGTGGTACCGGGCAAGGACTTCACCAGCGCGACGCCAGGAACCATTGCCCTGACTCAGGTTGTGCAGGGTCACGTACCAGAACACCGGAATCGTCACAGCCCAGACCACCATGCAGTACGGGCACAGCGCACCGATCCGGTACAGGCTCTGGTAGATCAACCAGTGCACGAACACAACGCCGAACACGACCCCGGCTTGCAGGCCGAGCCAGAACCAGCGGGCGAACCTCGCTCCCGACAATCCCGCCACTCCCACCGTCATGACGACGGCGAACCCCGCGATGCCCAGCAGCGGGTTGGGAAATCCGAACGCCTCGGCTTGCGGCGTCTGCATGACCGAGCCGCAACTGAGCACCGGATTGATGCTGCAGCTGGGAATGTAGCCGGGATCGCGCAGCAGCGAGATCTTCTCCACCGTCAGCACCGACGCCGCCGCCAGCCCGATCAGGCCGCCCACGGTCAGCACCCACGGCAGTAGCCGGTTGACGAACGGCGGTTTCACTTGGCGAGTTCCGCGTCAACGGCTGCCTTCAGTCCCTCGTACGTCGGGCGTCCGCTGAACGGCACACCGTTGACAAAGAACGTTGGGGTGCCACGGACTCCGAGCGCGACACCGTCGTTGCGGTCAACCAGAACGCGGTCAATGGTGGCTTGAGCATCAAGCGCTGTCTCGAACGCTTTCACGTCCAGACCCAGCTGACGAGCGAAACCCACGAAAGTCGCCCGCTGCGAGACGCTCTGCTCGCCCCACTGCGGCTGGGTCTCGTACATCAGCTTGTACATTCCCTCCAGCTTTCCCTGCTTGGCAGCGGCTTCCACGGCGCGGGCGGCGAGCTCGGCGTTGCGGTGGCTGGGAATTGGGAAGTAGCGCATGACGAACGTGACCTTGTCGGCGTATTCCGCACGCAGCTTCTCCACGCCAGGATAGGCCGCGGCGCAGGCTTCGCATTCCAGGTCGAGGAATTCGACCACAGTCACTTTGCCATCCGCCGCGGTGGACAACCGGTGGCTGTCTGGACGAACCAACTGGGCCGCGGGTGCCGTGGCAGATGTGGGCTGCGGTGTCTCGGAGCGGTTCAGCAGGAGAATTCCGGTCACTACAACGGCAATAACGGCAAGAACCGTCAACGAAATCTTGGTATTCGAAGTCATGACTGTATTCCTTAGGCAGGTGTACGAACGGGAGTCGACGCGCGTACACCGGCCACGTCAAAAGACGACGGCCGGTGTCGAACTCCTGCCTATGTCCGCAACACGCAGAGCATCGCGAGTTTGGGCGCACCCCAGTCACGCATCACACGCCGCAGCCACGGCCCAGCCCGCAACAGCACCGTGCCCAGCAAAACGGGACCGCTCAGCCACACCATGACGAGCAGTACCGCCATCAAGACGGCCAGGCACAGCGCGGCAGCCCCGATCGGCACATGTGGATCACGAGACAGAGCGTGATACATGACGGCGCCGTGCAGGTTGAGAGCGTTCAGCTCCGGAGGGTCGTAGGTGTCCGACGTCGGACACTTCGCGGCGTGGACCAAGGCCCCGAACTCGTCACCGCAGTGAGATCCCTGCAGACCGGTGAGGCCGATCAGGACGCCGAAAATGACAATCAGCCGCGCCAACCCACGTGGCGCGGCGATTCTCGGGCTCGACGTACCCGGCACATCCTCCACAGTAGCGGACCGAGCCAAGCGGATCTTGGTCAAGCCGCCAGGCTGGTGCGGTAGAACTCGGTGAGTTTGGCGACGGCGGAGCCGACGTACGGTTCCTTGTCGTAGAGGTCGACGTGGCTGGCGCCCTCGATCCAGGCCAACTCCTTGGGACCCCGCACCTTCTGGAACGCCTCGACGCTCATCCAGGACGTCTCCGCCGCACGTCCGACGATCATGAGCAGTGGGCGATCCCCGAGCATGCCCGCGACTGCGAACGCGTCGAAGATCGCCATCCGGTCGATGCTGGACCAGGTGAAGAACGCTGCCGAGCGTGGATGCTGGGCGCGGTCGGTGCGGTAGTACTCGAAGCCCTCGTAGCCGTGCTGTCCGCCTAGAGCACGGGCCTGCTCGGCGGTGTCGGGGAACAGTTGGAAGCGCTGCGGCCCCTTGCCCTGCGCTTCGGCCGTACGGGCGACCGCCGCGGCGGCGAGCATGCCCTGGAAGACGGCCGGATCTTGCGTGCCGTCGGCACCGAACCGGAATTGACGGGCGATCTCCGTGGCACTGACCGTGCCGACAGCCTTGATCCGGTGGTCGCTCGCGGCGGCCGGGAACGCGTAGGCACCCGAGGCGCAGATTCCCAGGACGCCGATGTTGTCAGCGTCGGCCTCGGGACGGGTGGTGAGGAAGGAGACGGCGGCCTTGAGGTCTTCGACCCGGTGCGCGGGGTCTTCCAGGCCACGTGGTTCGCCGCCGCTCTCGCCCTGGTAGGCGGCGTCGAACGCCAAGGTGACGAACCCTTGCTCGGCCAGGCGGCGCGCGTAGAGGCCGGCAGTCTGCTCCTTCACGCCGCTGCCGGGATGACCGACCACGATCGCCGGCTGCGGACCGTCAGCGGAAGGGGTGTAGAGGTGGCCGGCGAGCTGGACGCCGGCGCTGTCGAAGGTGACATCGGTTCTCATGTGATCCAGATTCGGCCGGTTTTCCCGCCTCTACCAGGGCGAGTCGCTGCCTGGGAAAAATCCTTCCCCGGCACGGCGGATGGCCGGGCAGTCACAATGGCCACATGAGCTCCCACGACCGGTCCACCGAGCTCGGCGGCTTTCTCAAGGCCCGTCGCGCCCAGTTGACCGCACGCGAGGTCGGTCTGCCTGAGACGGTCACCCGGCGCAAGGTCGCGGGCCTGCGCCGCGAGGAAGTCGCCCAGCTCGCCGCGATCAGCGTCGACTACTACACCCGCCTCGAACAGGGTCGCGTCCAGGCATCGGCGGCCGTCCTCATCACGCTGGCCAAGGCGCTGCGGCTGAACGAGGATCAGCAGGCGTACCTCTACGAGCTCGCCGGCAAGACCGACGCCCGCCCGCGTCGCCGCCGCACACAACAGCTCCGGCCCGCGATGCGGCGACTGCTCGACCAACTCACCGAGAACCCCGCGATCGTCCTAGGCAAGCGCATGGACATCCTCGCCTGGAACACCCCGGCCACCGCGCTCTACACCGATTTCGCCGAAATCCCAGCCACCCGGCGCAACTACGTCCGCCTCCTGTTCACC
The DNA here is from genome assembly GCF_900176515.1 of Kibdelosporangium aridum. Classification (GTDB taxonomy): domain Bacteria; phylum Actinomycetota; class Actinomycetes; order Mycobacteriales; family Pseudonocardiaceae; genus Kibdelosporangium; species Kibdelosporangium aridum. The sequence continues at coordinate 34,119 of NZ_FWXV01000001.1, read as the reverse complement.
CACCCCGCCATGCGCGCACTGCACATGGACTGGGAACACGCCGCCCACACCGCGGTCGCCGCGTTGCGCATGGAAGCCGCCAAGGACCCCGACGACCCGGATCTGGCCGTGCTCGTCGGCGAACTGTCCGTTCAGGACAGTGACTTCCGCAACTGGTGGGCCACACACCAGGTGAACAGCGCGTCCTACGGCACCAAGCACTACCGCCACCCGGTCGTCGGCGAACTCACGCTCGACTGCGACACCTGGGACAGCCCGGACGGCAGCGGACAACGTCTCATGATCCTCACCGCGGAGCCGGGCACACCGTCCCATGACGCACTACGGATTCTCGCTTCCTGGACCGCGCAATCTGAAAAACGAAACGCGTGACCGTAGAGGGATTTCTCCCTTGGTGAGGTCGCGGCGTTCACAGCAGTTTGTCGAGGGTGATCGGGAGTTCGCGAACACGCTTGCCTGTCGCGTGATAGACGGCATTGGCGATCGCCGGCGCCACGCCGACGATGGTGATCTCCCCCAGTCCCTTGGCTCCGATCGGGCTGGCCTTGTCGTCGTGGCCGTCAAGGAAAAGGACGTCCACGGCGGGTACGTCCGCGTTCACCGGGACCAGGTAGTCGGCCATGCTCGCGTTGACCAGTCTGCCGTCGCGGTGGTCAGTCACCGTGTTCTCCAGCAATGCCATGCCGATTCCGCCGATCAGGCCACCGACACCTTGGCTGCGAGCCAGTTTCGGGTTGATCACGCGACCCGCGTCGTACACACCCAGCAACCGCCGGATCCGGACGAGACCGAGCGTCTCGTCGACTCCGACTTCGGCGAACACAGCGCCGTACGCGTAGCTGGAGAACTGCCGCGGCGTATCCCCTGGCCCCCATTGCGCGGTCACCTCAACGGCATCCCGGTTGCGGCGGCGTAGCACTTCGCGATACGAGTCCGACTTGCCGGATGCTTCGAGTCGTCCATTTCGGACCTGGACCTGGTGGGGATCGAGGCCGTACAAGGGCGAAGCCGGATCCGTGACCGCCATGCGCACGACGGTGTCGCGCAGACTCTCGCAGGCCTCGCGGACCGCTGAACCAACACTCGCCATTGTCTGGGAACCGCCGTGTGACGGGGACGGCGGCAAAGTCGAGTCACCGAGCAGGAACTGGATCTTGCCCATTTCGATGCCGAGGCTGTCGGCCGCGACCTGGCACATCGCGGTGTAGGTGCCGGGTCCCATGTCACTGGTCGCACTCGCCACCACCGCTGTTCCGTCGACTTTGACCCGAGCCAACGCCTGCGCGTTGTTACGGATGGTGTGGTAGCACGCGGTCGCGGTCCCGACACCGACAAGCCAATGTCCGTCCCTTGTGGAGCGGACTTGCGGCTTTCGGCGCGACCACCCGAACTTGGCCGCACCGATTTCATAGCACTCCCGCAGTCTACGAGTCGAGAACGGCAGGCCGTTGAACTGATCGCGGTCCGGCTCGTTACGCAACCGCAGCTCGATCGGGTCCATCGCCAGCTCATAGGCGAGGTCGTCCAAACCGGACTCGATGGCGAAGGCGGCTTGTGCGCGGCCAGGGCCGCGCATGTAGGTCGGGGTGTTCACGTCAAGCTCAGCCAGCCGATAGGTCGTCTGGACATTCGGGCTGGTGTACAGGAACCGGGCGAGCTCGGAAAATGCTTCCGTGTGCTGTTCATAGGCCGATGTCTCCGCAATGGACTCGTGGACCATCACGGTGATCCGGCCATCGCGATCCGCACCGACGGCGAACCGCTGCCTGTTCGCCGCACGATATCCGGTACCCGAGTACATCTGCTTGCGGGACAAGACAAGCTTGACAGGTCGTCCTGTCTGCCGGGCGGCGAGAGCGGCCAGGGTGACATGCGGCCATGCCCGCAGCGCACTGCCGAAGGCACCGCCGACAAACGGCGACACCACGTGCACTGATCCCGCTGGCAGGCCGAAAACGGCGGTGATCTCGTTCGCTGTGGACAGGACCCCTTGGGTCTTGTCCCACAGAGTCAGCTTGTCGCCCTCCCACTGAGCGATGGTCGCGTGCAACTCCATCGGGTTGTGGTGCTCCCGCGCGATGCGATACGCACCGTCCACTTTCACCGGCGCGGACGCCAGCGCCGCGACTGGATCTCCTCGGGTGTAGTCACCTCCGGTCGGCGTGACCAGCGGCAGGCCGGGCTTGTCGAGATCGGTGACGGCTTCAGCGGTGTCGTATCGCACGGTCACCAGTCCGGCGGCGTGCTCCGCGGCCTGCAATGTCTCGGCGACAACGACCGCGACGGGCTGGCCGAAGAACTTGACCTGATCGTCCTGCAACACGTGCAGCCGCTCGCCGACTTGCGGATCGATCGGTGTGCGAAACGGCAGATACGGCAGCTTGGGCGTGTTGAGGTGGGTGAGCACCTGGAGAACGCCCGGTTGGCCACTCGCGTCCCGGGTCTCGAAACCGGTGATCCGGCCCTTGCCGACAGTGCTGCCGACGATGACCGCGAAGGCCATTCCGGGCAGGACGAAGTCGGCGGCGTAGGTCGCGGCACCACGAACTTTGAGCTGACCATCCACACGGGAACGCTCCGATCCGATCTCAGGCATCAAGCCCCTCCGACGGTTTCCAGTTGCCGGGCGACCGTCCGGCGCAGCAACTCCACCTTGTACTCGTTGTGCCGCAGTGGTTCAGCCCCATCTGCCGCGAGCATGGCAGCGGCCTGCCACGTATCGTTGCCGGGCGTGCGGCCGAGCAGTGCGTTCTCCACAGCCGTGAGCCGCCACGGCACTGTTGCCACACCACCGACCGCGATCCGTGCGGCCACAATCCGCCGGTTCTCGATGTGCAAGGCGACCGCGGCGGACGCCAGGGCGAATTCGTAGGACTGCCGGTCTCTGACCTTGAGGTAGCCGGATCTCGCGGTATATGGCCCGGCCGGAACGTGCACGGCCACGATCAGCTCACCCGGCCGTATGTCGTGCTCGATCTGAGGCGTTTGTCCTGGGCGACGGACGAACTCGGCCAGCGGGACGACGCGCGTCCCTTGCCCCCGTAACTCCAGCCTGGCGTCTAGCGCCACCAGTGCGACCGCCAGGTCGGACGGATGCGTGGCGACGCACGCCGCCGATCCGCCGAGGATGGCGTGCATCCGATTGTCGCCTTCCAACGCCGAGCATCCCGCACCTGGTGCACGCTTGTTGCACGGCGCAGTGACATCCCGGAAGTACACGCACCGGGTTCGCTGCATCAGATTGCCGCCGATAGTCGCCATGTTGCGCAACTGCGCCGAAGCACTCAGCTCAAGTGCCTGGGCGATCACGGGATATTCAGGGCGCACCCGGGGATGGCGAGCGAGTTCCGCCATGGTGACGAGCGACCCGATGCGCAAACCGGAGCGGCCGGACTCGATCCGCCCATAGGGCAACGCGTTGATGTCCACGACAGCTTGCGGCCGTTCCACGGTTTCCCGCATCAGGTCGATGAGTGTCGTACCACCGGCTATGTAACGGGCACCGCGCCCGCCTGCGAGCAAAGCCTCGCGCTCGCTGGCGGCCTTGCTGAACCGAAAGGGGTACATGTCACTCCGGCTTCCGTGACGCTTGCTTGATGGCAGCGACAATGTGGGGGTAGCAGCCGCAGCGGCAGATGTTGCCGCTCATCCACTCCCGGATCTCCGCGTCGGACCCGGTATGTCCTTCTTGGATACACCCGATGCCGGACATGATCTGGCCGGGCGTGCAGTATCCACATTGGAAGCCGTCATGATCGATGAACGCTTGCTGCAGGGGATGATCGGCACCTTCGATCGTGGTGAGGTCCGCACCATCGTGCATCACGGCCAGCGTGAGGCACGAGGTGATGCGCTTTCCGTTCACCAGGATGGTGCACGCGCCGCACGCCCCCTGGTTGCAGCCTTTCTTGGTCCCGGTGAGGTGCAGCTGCTCGCGTAAGAGGTCCAGTAACGACGTGCGGTTGTCCACCCTCATGGTGTGCCGCTCACCGTTGACAGTCAGCCGTACCCGGCGAGGATCGGGTGCCGCGTCGGCTGCGCTGGGGTCCACCAGATCCACCGCGACCACCGATCCGGCAGCGGCGGCCGTGGTGATGAACTGCCGCCGGTCGAGCGGGAGTGTCCCCGGCGATGAATTCTCGTCGTAATCGGCCGTGTTCATGGTGCTGTGAGCTCCTGGGCGCGAAAGTTCGTCGAAGCGGCAAGATCGCCAAGGAAAGCGTGGCACACCGCCGATGCCGGTGGAGCCGCGAAACGTGGTCGCTCGAACCTAGGACGCGCTTTCCTAGGAAGAGCCGGTCCACGTGACAAAAACATGCAAGTGGGGAAGAAATCACCAGAACCGGGCATAATGAGCAGGTGGAAAGGCGCGTCGAAGTCAGTGAATTCCTGCGGCTGAAGCGAGCGAACATCAGCCCGCGGGACGTGGGCCTGGACAGCCCGGTGCGCAATCGCCGTGTTCCCGGCCTGCGCCGCGAGGAAGTCGCCCAGCTCGCCGGTGTGAGCGCGGATTACTACACACGCCTGGAACAAGGCCGCGACATCACGCCATCGGAATCCGTGCTGGATGCCATCGCCAACGCGCTCCGGCTGGCGGCCGCGGAGCGCGCACACCTCTTCGACCTGGCCCGGCCACGCCGCACGGACTCCCGGGCGGTGCAGCGGGTGCGCAACGGCCTGCATCACCTGCTCGACACGTGGACCGAGCATCCGGCCTTCATCGTGGGCCGCCGCACCGACGTCCTGGCGACGAACGCGCTGGCCAGGATCCTGTTGACCGATTTCGACAGCATGCCCGCCCGCGAACGGAACTTCACCCGCTGGATGCTGCTCGACGAATCGGCCCGCAGGCTCTACGTGGAATGGGAGCGCGTCGCCGCCGAACTCGTCGCCAAGGTGCGGTTCGACGCAGGGCGATGCCCCGACGACCCCCGAACCCAGGAGCTTGTCGACGAGCTGACCGCCAAGAGTCCGGAATTCCGTGAATGGTGGCCTACGCGCCAGGTGATGGCCCACAGCAACGGCTCCAAGCTCTTCAACCACCCACTCGTCGGCGCTCTCGAAGTCGATTACGAAGCCCTCACGGTGCCAGATGAGGAAGAACAAACGATCTTCATCTACACCACCCAGTCCGGTTCCCCGTCGGAACAGGCAATGCGCGAGCTCGCTCGCCACGCGGCAGCCGGAAGGTGGTAGCTATTCACCTGGTGTGTGTGCGGGTGGTAGCCATGCGCTGGTGGTGAAGAGTTGGTGGCCGAGTTGGTCGAGACCCTATTTGGTGGCGGTGTCCAGATAGGACTGGACGATGTCGGTGTGGTCCCGTCGGCCCGACCCGCTCAGTCGTACGGCGAAGCCTGGAACAACACGCCGGGCAGGGGTCTGTCAGTTGATGTCGAACTCGTTGCCCTCCGGGTCCTTCATCCCGACCGCGTAGTGATCAAGCCCTTCGTTGGCCAGGGCGCCGGTGATGGTGGCACCGAGGCCAGCTGATAACCCAGCGCGGCGGCCCAGAAGCGGGCCAGGCGGTCCCGGTCAGCGCAGTCGATCACCAACTGGAAGCGGACGGGCATCGGCGTTCCTTTCGTAGGTCACGCGGGGAGCGTCGGCCATCCTGCCAGTGGCTCGCGGAGCGATCCGCGCGAGCGCGATTGTCCGAGCCTCCATGGACCACAGCGGCACCAGCTGAACAACGAAGGAAATGAGCTTCAGTTGTTGCTGATCCGCTCGTTGGACAAGGACGCCTGTGTGATCCAGGTGGCGACTTGGGCACGTGAGTCGAAGCCGAGTTTACGCAGGATCCGGTTGACGTGACCTTCCGCTGTGCGTTGTGAGATGACCAGGTTCTGGGCAATCGCCTTGTTCGACAGGCCGTTGGCGATCAATTCGGCCACTTCGAGTTCCCGGTCGGTCAAACCCGCGGGCTGATTCGTGTCCGTCGCTGGCCGGCTCGCCGTTTTGCCCTCGCCGAGGGCGTAGGCGATCGCTTCGTCCAGGCTCAGTTCCTGGCCGTGCGCGATCTTGGCTTCGTAGTCGCGGTCGCCGAGCGCTTGGCGGGTTTGCGCCGCGCACTGGCCGTGCGGGGCACCGAAGTACTTGGAGCCGAACATCGGGAAGCCGACCGACGGCCAGATCCGTTGTGCGACACCGAGCATCGTGGCGGCTCGGTCCCAGTTTGCTTGCGCCGCCTCGGTCCAGGCGAGCACCTCGATGGCGAGCACGATGCCCAGCAAGTCCTTGAAGTCGCGCTTGATCCGCAGACATTGCCTGCCGTACGCGGCTGCCTGGTGCAAGTCGCCACGGCTCAACGTCACGAGCGCCAGGCCGTAGATCGCGTAGGCGTACGCCCACTGCTCACCGTGTTCCTGGCCTGTCGCGCAAGCTTCCTCACAGAGGACGGCCGCCCGATCGAGGTCACCAAGGAAGACGCAGGCGATGGCCAGTTCGATTCCGGCCAGCATGACGTTGCTGTCCAGCACATCCAGCCGCCGATAGCGTTCTTGTGCGTCCTCGAACAGGGATTTCGCGTAGTCGATGTCGTCGCCGACGAGAGCGTTGCAACCGATCCGGTGGGTGGCGTAGGCCAACGCGACCTCGTCGCCGGTCTTGCTCGCGTGCGCACGGCATTCCTCGAGCATGGTGACCGCCGCAGCCACCTCGCCTTGCAGGGTGTGGATGTACCCGTTGACCCACAACGCTTTTGTTCGTTCGGCGGTCGGTTCCGCCGTCGCTTCGAGCGCGCGGCCAAGCCAATGACGTCCTTCGCCGAGCATCCCGCAGCCGGTCCAGTAGAACCACAACGTGGCCGCGAGCCGCAAACCCGTTGCCGCGTCGGCAGGTGACGCCAGGCTGAAGTCCAGTGCCGCACGGAAGTTGGCGTGCTCGAGGCCCGCGCGGGTGACCATGTCCGCCTGCCGTGGCCCGAACCACTCCTTCTCGCTGCGCTCGGCCAGGTCGAGGTAGTAGTCGCGATGCTTGCGCCGGACTTGGGTTTCCTGGCCGGATTGGCGCAGCTTGTCCATTCCGTACTGGCGCAGCGGCTCCAGCAGCCGGAACCGGCTCTGCTCCGCATCCGGTTCGCAGATCAGCACCGACTTGTCGACCAGACGGAACAAGTGGATCAGCATCTCGTCCGCGGCGAGGCCGGCCGCGGAACACACCTGCTCGGCCGCGGACATGTCGAAGCCCCCGGCGAAAACCGACGCTCGCATCCACAGGTTCTGTTCGGCCTCAGTACACAGGTTGAAGCTCCACTCCACGGCCGCGTGCAACGTCTGATGACGAGGCAGCCCACCCCGTGTCCGCACGTGCGGCAATCGGTAACAGTCGGCGAGCCTGGCCGCCAGCTGGTCCAGGTTCAGCACTCTGAGCTGCACCACGGACAGTTCGATGGCCAGCGGAATGCCGCCGAGCAACCGGCACACCTCGGTGACCTGTGCCTGGCTTTCATTGGTCATGGCGAAGCCAGGCAGCACCGCGGCCGCACGTTCGCCGAACAACGTCAACGCCGGGGAGCGCGCCCACTCCCCCGGCGGCAAAGCGGTTTGCGGCAGCGGCAGCGGATTGACCGGCCACAGGTGCTCACAGCTGACGCCGAGCCGTTCCCTGCTGGTCGCGAGCACACGCAACCCGGGTGCGGCTCGCAGCAGGGTGTCGGCGAGGTCCGCGCACGCCTCCACGAGGTGCTCACAGTTGTCCAAGATCAGCAACAGCTGCCGGTCCGCGAGGTGGTTGACGAGGACGTCGACCTGGCTGCGCCCGGTCTCGTCGTGCACGCCGAGCGCCTCGAGAACGGTATGCGGCACCAGCGCACCGTTCTGCAGGTCCGCGAGCTCGACCAACCACACGCCGTCGCGGAAGGCCCGCCGCAGGTCATTGCCGGTCCGTAACGCCAGTCGTGTCTTGCCCACGCCACCGACACCGGTCAACGTCACCAGCCGCGCCTTGCTCAGCAGGTTCTTGACCTCGGCCAGTTCATCTTTGCGACCAACGAAACTGGTGGTGTCAGCAGGCAGGTTGCCTTGCCGGTCTGTTACGAGGGCCCTACCCACGGCTAGATCCTTGATCTGCCTTCGCCATCGGGTCAACACAAGACGGTGCCGTTCCCCTGGAGGGAGCAACGAGCTTGCCCGATCTGATGAAAAACAGCTGACGGTCAGTCACTCATCGGGTACTTCGTACAACGCCGCCCGGCGCCCCGCGTGCATCGCGGAAAGGCTGGTGCGGCACGCGAGAAGGACTTCGCGGTTGGCAGTCGTGTCCGGCAGGAGACCACAACGCGAGCAGTGCAGACGGACCGAGCCCATCCCGGCTTCGTCGATGTCGACTTCCACCGGGCATTCGCATTCTGGGCACCACCGGTGTCCGGTCGCCGCGCTCACGTGGACCGGTTCGGCGATGCATTGGTGCAGCCAGCACCTGTGGACCGCACAGGTGCTTCGGGCGTACTGCGTCAGACCGTAGCGTTCAGCAGTGTCCTCGGCGGCGAGGATCGAGGCCAGCCGCCGGTCGGCGAGATCGCCATACCGCACTGACGCAGAAGAAACGGACGCTGTGTCGTCGGGGTCCGCTGAGGAGACGACCCGCAGGTGCCTGCGCGAACGGGCGCGCCGCTCCATGGTTTACGACCTTTCAGCGACGAACGAAACGGAACCGTTCCAGATTCCTCCGGATATGTACGTAGCGCGCCCGCAGAAATACCCGTATCGGTACCTGTGTCGGCGGGAGTACTCTCCGTCGGGGGCGGTTGAACCGTGTTCGAGGTTGCCAACCATGACCAATCCCGAATTCCTCAGCTTTCGCCCTCCGACGCACGGCCGCTCCGGCACAGCGGACGCCGAGCAGTTGGAGGCACATATCAGTGCGCTGCGCACCGTCGACTACCGGTGCGGCGGCGGAATGTGCCGCGAAGCCGTGATGGTCCGCATCCACTGGGGACACGAACTGCTCGGCATGTCCGCCGCCGGACCAGTGCCGGACCGGCTGTTGTCAGCAGTCGCTGACCTGCACAATCTGGCTGGGTGGACGTGCTTCGACAGCGGCAACGTCGGCGCCGCCGACCACCACTTCGACATCGCGCTGCAGCTGGCCAAGCAAGGCGACAACGACGAGCTGACCGCCAACATCCATTACCGGAAGGGTCGATTACGGCTCCACCACAGCTCGCCAGACGCCGCGCTGACCCATTTCCAGCTCGGGCAACTGGCGGCGCACAAGTCCGGCTCACGCCTGGCGTCGAGCATCCTGCACGCCAACCAGGCATGGGCGTACGCCAAGAAAGGCGACGCCGAGCTTGCGCTTGGGCTGCTTGCCCGAGCAGCGGACGACTTCGGCCACGCCGACGTCAGCCGGCCACCGGACTGGGCCAGGTTCTTCACCGAGACCGAACTGTCGGCGATGGTCGGCACCGTGCACACCGAACTGGCTTGCACAGCCGACGCGCACCACAGCCGTGTCGCGATTCCCGCCCTCACCGAAGCGATCTCCGGCTACGGGCCGGACATGGCCCGTAGCCGGGCGTTCTGCCTGATCATGCTGGCCACGGACCACATGCTGGCCGGGGACGTCGAACAGGGTGTCGCAGTGGGAATCGAGGCGGTGAGCGCGGCCGAAACGCTCAAGTCCGTGCGCGTGAAGGACCGTATCCGGCCGCTCGAACACCAGACGGACAAGCACAGGGACAACGCTGACGCCCATGCTCTGTCCGACTACATCACCGCCTTCATCACCAGCCCGACGCACACTTGAGCGGCTAGAACACGACTACGCCGACGATGTTCGACGTGGCTGAGGCGTACACGTCCGTGCCCGGGAAGTACAACCGCAGGTCGGCGGAGACGTCGATGCTCAGCTTGAGGTTGAACGTCGAGTTCGGGTGGCAGGTCTTGGAGGTCAGGTCGACCCAGCCGGACGCGCCGATGTTGATCTGAGCGAAGACGTTCAGGCCGAGCGTCAGCTCGCGCTCGTGGCCCGGTGCGCCGAGCGTGCCCTTGATCGAGAGCTTGTTGCCCTTCTTCACCTTGACCTGGGCGCCGCCCGCGTCCAGCGTCAGCGTGGTCGGTTTGGCCTTCGCCACGGTGGCGGCCGAGGCGGCCGAGGCGAAGGCGGGCGTGACGAGCATGCCCAGCGCGGCAGCGAGAGCGACGAAGATCCGTGCGAACTTGATGATCATGGAATCATGCTGGGCCGAACCGGACGAATCCGCGTGTGGAGACGCCAGGAACCGCCGGATCGGGTGACAAGCCGTCGCGTATGGACGGTCCCTTCTCGTTGCACGGACATGCAAGGCGTCACTCAGGCAACGGGCGTCCGCGGGTCTCGGGACAGAACGGCACCACGATCATCCCGATGATGTACACCAGGCCGAGCACGGTCGCGGCCGTGCCGAAACCGCCAAGCTGGGCGATGATCGTGCCTGCGGTGAGCGGGCCGAGGAAGGCGATGAACCGGGCGGCGTTGAACACAAAGGACGTTCCCGTGCCGCGCAGGTGTGTCGGGTAGAACTCGGGCAGCCACACTGGCATCCACGTGTACTGGCCCAGTGTGAAGAACCCGTTCACCGCGCAGAACGCCAGGATCAGCCACAGGTCTTGCGTCCACAGGAACAACACCGGTGTCAGCACCAGTGACGCTCCGAAGTAGAGGAACACCGTGCCCTTACGCCCGAACCGGTCCGCCAGGAAGCCCAGGCTGATGTACCCCGCGATCGCGCCGGCGTTGTAGATCATTCCAGCCGTGCTGGCATAGCTCTGCGGGGACAGTCCTTCCCGTTGGGCGACACTTCCGACATACGCGGGTACCCATGTGGAAATTCCCCACCATGCCAACGTGGTCACGGCGGACATGATCGAGCCGAGAATGGTCAGCCTGCGCAGCTTGGGGTCCGCGAGGATCTGCCGCAACGTGAACCGCATGTAGGTACGGTCCTTCTCGGACAGTTCGGTGCCGGTGGCCAGTTTCGAGCGGCGGTCACGGACTCGTTCCCACTTGTCCGATTCCGGCACACTCCGGCGCAGCCACAGGGCGAACAGCGCGGGCAGCACACCGATCAGGAACATGTACCGCCACGAGTGCTCGCCGAGCGGAGCGATGAACGCCCAGCACGCCGACGCGATGAAGAACCCGAGACCAAGCCCGCACTGCATCAGCCCAGCCGCTTTCGCGCGGGCGCTCGGCGGCCACATCTCGGCGACCAGTGACGTGCCGGTCCCCCATTCCGAGCCGAGGGCGATCCCGGTCAGCAGCCTGAGCACGAGGAACGACTCCCACGACCAGGCCGCCGCGCTCAGACCGGTGAACAGCGAGTACAACGTGATCGCGGTCAGCAGGATCTTCCGGCGGCCGACGTAGTCGGCGAGGATCCCGCCGAGAATGCCGCCGACGCCCCAGCCCAGCAGGGTCAGTGCGATGGTCAGGCCGACTGCGAACGCACCGTTCTGGTCCGGGGCGAGCTGGCGCAACGCCACGCCCGCGGTGAGGATCAACGCGTACGTCTCGAAGCCGTCGAACAACCAGCCCAGGTTCGCCGCGATCAGGGCGCGCCACTGTGTCCGGTCCAAGGACTGGTACCAGCGCTGGGGCTGGGCCGCGGTCTCGGTCATCTCTTCTCCACTCAGCTCTGCCCCCTGGTGGTTTCTCTAGTTCGGCCGCATCCGTCCGCTGATCGCGGATTCGCCCCTGGTGACGACCCAGTTCACGGCGTAGCCGAGTACGCCGGTGACCGCGAGCAGCCCGTAGACCTGAGCCGACAGGAAGTTCGCCTGTGCGGCACCGAGTACCGCGCCGAGCCCGTCGACCCGGGTGATGATCTCCACGAGCAAGGTGATGATCAACGCCAGCGGCGCGGCGACCCGTACGCCCAACAGCACCGCGGGCAGCAGGGCCGGTGTGAGGATCTTGGTGACCCGTTCCCACCGAGACAGTGCCAGTGTTCTGGGCACGTCCAGCAGAACCGGGCTGAGCGAGCGGCGGGCGGTCCGGCACGCGAGCAGAATCGGCCACGTCGCCGGCAACACCACTACGACCAGTTTCATCGACGTGGTGTAGCCCAGGATCAGCGCGGCCACCGGCACCAGTGCCGCCGCGGGCAGCGCACGCAGGAACTCCAGACTGGGGCTGAGCGCGCGGTCCACGGACTTGCTGGCCCCGACGACAGTGCCGATCGCCGAGCCGATCACGGTCGCCAGCACCAGGCCAAGCAGGAACGTCAGAGCGGTCGCCCCGATCGCCTCCCACAGCGTGTTGTTGTCCACCAACGGCTGCACGGCCGACGCCCATTCGCTGGGGGGCGGGAAATACGGCGAGCCGGGATCACCCAGCAGCTGCCACAGCCCGAGCAGGATCACGAGCGGTAACAGCCCCCGGATCGGTGTGCCCTTCATCGTGCCTCCCCAGCCGCGGCCATCTGGCCACGGAACACCAGCCGGGCCAGGACCATGACGAGTCCATTCAGGACGATACCCGCCACGCCGATCACCACGACCCCGGCGAACATCTCGTCCGGGCGCAACGCCTGCGCCTTGGACACCAGGACGAACCCGAGTCCGGCCGGATTTCCGGTCATCTCGGCCACCAGCGTGAGCACGAGCGAGATGGACAGTCCCAGCCGCAGCCCCACCACGATCCCCGGGGTGGCCGCGGGCAACCGGATCTTCCACAGCACAGCGGCCTTGGAGAGCCGCAGCACGCTGCCGGACTCGAGCATCCGCTGCTCGGTGCGCATTCCGTGGATGGTGTTGAGCAGGATCGGCCACAGCGCGGCGTACCAGGCGACCACGATCTCCATCTGCGCGGAGAAGCCGAAGATCAGCACAGCCACCGGCACGAACGCCACGATCGGCAGCGCCCGCAGTGCCTCGAGACTGGCCATCGAATAACGCCAAACCGGGCGAACAAGACCAAGCACGCTGCCTGCCGCGACGCCCGTGAGGGCAGCCAACAGCCAGCCGGTCAGCGAGGCCGAGAGGGTATGCGTGAGCGCGGTCTGCAACTCGCCGGTACTGACGAGTTCCGCCAACCCACCAGCCACATCGGACGGCGGTGGCAGATAAGCGAAGTCGAGCAGTCCACTGCGGACACCGGCTTCCCACAGCACGAGTCCGAGCATGAACACCGCCACGCCAACGACATTGATCCGGCGTCGTAGCTCATTCATGCTTGTGCCCCAAAGCCTCGTACACACGGTGGCGCAGCTCAAGATAGTCCGCGCCCTCCTTTGTGGTCACCTGGTGACGCGGCCGGGACAGCGGGATCTCCAGCGACAGGCCGACGTTCGCCGGGCTGCCGTGCAGCACGAGCACTCGGTCGCTGAGGTAGACCGCCTCCTCCACGTCGTGTGTCACGAACACGATTGTCGTCCCGGTCAGCTCCTGGACCTGTTGCATCTGGTCCTGCAGCGAGGCCTTCGTCATCGCGTCGAGGGCGCCGAAGGGTTCGTCCATCAGCAACACTTGCGGCTCCATCGCCAGCGCACGCGCGATCTGCACGCGTTGCTGCATGCCACCCGACAGGCGCCAGGGATACTCGTCGGCACGCTTCTGCAGGCCCACCATGCTCAGCGCCGCGTCCACGCGCTCGTCGCGTTCTTCCCGTGAGCACTGGGACTCGATGCCCAGCGCGACATTGCGACGTACCGTCCGCCACGGCAGCAACGAATGCGTGTAGTCCTGGAACACCGTCACCACGCCAACGGGTGGCCCGGTCACCTCAACACCGTGCCAGTGCACCTTGCCCGAGGATGCGGCCAGCAACCCGCCGAGCACCCGCAGTAGCGTGGTCTTGCCGGTGCCGGACGTGCCGAGGATGGAGACGAATTCGCCTCGGGCAACGGAGAACCGGACGTCCCGCAGGATGTCGACGGGACCCGACGCGCCAGGCAAGGTCACGGCGATGTCGTGACAGGCCAGGCTTTCCCCTGCCAATGCGGTCATGTCGGCGCTCTCCTCAGTTCTGCTGGGCCACGAGCGTGCTCAGGTCGATGTCGCCGGTGAAGGCACCGACCTCGCGCATGGTGTCCAGCCAGACCTTCAGGTCCTCGCTGCGGACCGCGCTGGTGTACGTGGGCAACTTGGTGCCGGTGATCACCGCGTCGGGCAGGCCGGTGTAGTCCTTGAGGACCTTGCGTGCTTCCTGGTCGTTCTGGCCGATGGCAGCCTGGGCCTCGTCCAGCGCCGCACGGAAGTCCTTGATCACGTCGGGTTGCCGGGCGGCGAAGTCGCGCTGTGCGATCCACAGGATGGCCGACAGTTCCGGCGCCAGCTTGAGGTACGGATCACCGAGATCGAAGGCGTCCGGATTGTGCAGGATGTTGGTGGCGAACGGCATCACGGTCTCCACCGCGGCGATCCGGCCGGACGCGAGCTGGTCGGCCTGCGCGGGTCCGTCCACTTGGACGATCTTCACTGTGGACAGGTCGACGCCCTCGTGCTTGAGCCATGCCTTGGTGGCCACGTGTGTCGTGCCGGTCTCCACGAGCACACCGAGCGTTTTGCCCTCCAGGTCCTTGGGTTTCGAGACGCCCGCCTTGCGCGACCCGATCAGGAACGCGGTCGGGTTCTGCTCGATGTCCAGCGTCGCACCGGCCACCTGAACCACGGGAATGCCCTGCTGCGCGGCGGTGATCAGGGTTGTCGGCACCGACAGTGCGACGTCGAAGGACTTGCCGACCGCGCCGGGCAGCGTGCCCAGGTTCTCCACTTTGGTCAGCTCCACCTTCAAGTTGTGCTTGGCGAAGATGCCTTTCGCCTCGGCAACCCGGACCGGCAGCGCGGCGGCGTTGGAGTTGTGCGCGATGCGCAGCGTCCTGGGATCACCCCCGCCGGACGCACCGGTACCTCCTCCCACACCGCAGCCGGCTAAGGCGATCACCGCGACCCCGGCAATGAAGGTGGCGAGACGTGTGCTGGCCATCGGGACTCCTCAACGCTCGTCAACTTTGACCCGTATATCGAACAGACTGTCCTGTGGAGCGGATGTTAGGTACCTAGCGAGACAAGCGTCAATACCTGTTTCGATTCGGTTATCCGCCCGCCTTGGTCGAACGTCATCGCAGGTCACCCTGGATGACCAGCAAGGTTGACACGCCACAGGGTCAACTCTTAATGTCCTCTATACAGGATTAGTTGTCTTCTCCAACGGTCTAGAGGAATTCCATGAAGCTCGCGTCTGAATTCCCCGTACCCGCACCGCCGGGCAAGGTGTTCCCGCTGTTCTTCGACCCGGACACCATGCGGGCGTGCATCCCTGGCTGCGCGGAACTCGATCGCGTCGACGACGCCACGTACCGGGGGCGGCTGGTCAACGAGATCGCCCACGTCCGGTTCTCCGCGGCGTTCTCCGCGGCGATCCAGTCGACGACCGAGCCCGCCGACGACAGCCCGGGCACGGTGCACGCGGTGCTCAAGGGCGAGGACCGCAGGCTGGGCAGCTCGATCAAGATCGACGCGACGCTGACCGTCCGGCCGGGCGGCGCGGACGACTCGATCATCGGCTACGAGATGGAGATGGCGCTGTGGGGCAAGCTCGGCAGGCTCGGCGAGCCGATCATCCGGCGCCGCAGCCGTGAGGTGGAGCTGGAGTTCGCCAAGTCGCTGGCCCGGATCATCGGCGGCGAGCCCGAGGAAGTCACCGCACCGGCCGGCGAAGCTTTACCGGCAAAGGAAACGCGCCCATCGCCATGGCGACGGGCGCTGCCGGTCGTCGCGGTGGCCGTCGCCATCGCCGCGTTGATCGCATGGATTGGACGGCGTTGATGCCCGAGTTGCACCGGCCCGAAACGCTCGCCGAGGCGTGTTCTTTGCTGGCCTCCCTGGACAACCCGATGGTCTACGGCGGCGGCACGGCGATCCAGATCCTGCTCAAGCAAGGCATCCTGTTCGCCGACAACTTCGTCGACCTGTCAAGGATCCCACGGTTGCGTGAGATCACGGTTGACCACAATGGACTGATCGTCGGCCCGATGGTCACGGTCCGCCGGATGGAGACCGACGAACGCGTGCGCGCGACCAGTCCCCTGGCCGCAGCTGCCTACCACCACGTGGCAAACCCCCGTGTGCGCAACACTGCCAGTGTCGGCGGGAACATCGCACACGGCGACTACCGGCTTGACCCGCCAACGGCTTTGCTCGTGCTGGACGCCACGATCGAGGCGGCGTCCACAAAGGGCACCCGCCGGATTCCGGTCCGTGAGTTCTTTGTGGACTTCCAGCAGACCGCGCTCGCGCCCAACGAGATGGTGACCGCCGTGTGCATCCCCACACAGCCAACGGGTTCCGGCCGCTTTGTGAAATACAGCAGTCTCAGCGAGAACGACTGGCCGTGCGCGTCCGCCGCCGTGCTCGTCGCGGATTCCGGCGGCCGTCGCGAAGTCCGGATCGGTCTTGGCGCGCTCGCCCCGGTGCCGCGGCACGTGTCGTTCGACGCGACCGGTCTGAGTGATCAAGAAGCAGTGGACGCGGCGATAGCGGCCGTCGAGCCGGCACTCGACCCCATCCCGGACGTCCGCGGCAGCGTGGCCTACAAGCGCAGGCTGGGCCGCGTCGCCGTGGAGGACGCCGTTCGCAGCGCGTGGAAGGACCTCGCAGATGGCTGACAACACCGCAGGCCACGTAGGCGACCGGCGCGCCCGGTTCGACATGCGGGGCCGAGTCCGCGGCGCGCTGGGACACGTCGCTGACCAGCCGGCAGGCCCGTGCGCGCATGTCGCAGTGCACCGCAGCACCCAGCCGCACGCCACGATCCGTGCCGTGCACGTCGAGGACGCCTTGGCCATCGATGGCGTGTACGCCGTGGCCACCGGCGCCGACCTGTACAAACAGTTCGGCGACAGGCTGTTGACCGGTCCCGCGTTCGCCGATCAGCCCGCGCTCGCCCACGACAAGGTGCGCTATGTCGGCGAGCCGATCGCGGCCGTGCTCGCCGCGGATCTCGCGACCGCGCGCGCCGCGGTGGACGCGATCTACGTGGACTACGGCGAACTCGATCCGATCTACGACCTGGAAACCGCGCTGGCCGGTGAGTCGTTCGTGCACGAGGAACTGCGCCCCTCCGCGGTGTTCGGCGACCTGCGTCATCTGCGGGGAGTCCGCGACACCAACGTGAACTACGAGTACAACCTGCGCAACGGCGACCCCAGCGCGGAAGGGGCGCACACGGTCCGAGGCCAGTTCTGGGCGCCGCCGACCCACCACGTGCCGATCGAACTGCCGTGCACGGTCGCCTGGGTGGAAAGCGGCAGGCTGGAGATGCTCACCACCACCCAGACTCCCTCGTACGTCCGGCAGACCATCTCGGACCTGCTGGACCTGCCCCTCAGCCAGGTGCGCGTGATGACCCGGCCGCTAGGCGGCAGCTTCGGCGCCAAGATGTACGACCGCCTCGAACCGCTTGCCGCCGCGCTGGCGTGGCATTTCCAGCGCAAAGTCAGGATCGTCGCGTCGCGGGAGGAAGCCTTCCTGCTCACCACGCGGCACGGCGCCGCCGTCACCGCGAGCCTCACCGCGGACGAGAACGGTGAACTGGTCGGCGCGAACGCAGATGTCGCTTACGACACTGGGGCGTATGCCGATGTCGGCCCGCGTATCACGGCGAAATCCGGGATGGTGGCCGCGGGCCCGTACAAGATCGCGAACGCCACGGTCCGGTCCAGGTGCGTGTACACCAACAAGCCTTCTGCCGGGCCGTTCCGTGGTTTCGGTGTGCCGCAGGTGACGTGGTCACACGAGACGTTGATCGACGAGCTGGCGCACGAGCTGGGCGATGACCCTTATCGCTTCCGGCTGCGGCATTTGCTGCGTGAGGGCGACGTCGCGCCGATGGGTACGAAGATGCACAGCGCGGACTTCGTCGGCTGCCTCGACGCGGTCGCCGAAGCCATCGACTGGGATGCGCCCCTCGACCGCGGCACCGGGCGGATCCGTCGTGGCAAAGGTGTGGCCGTCGGCGTGAAGGCCGTGTTGACGCCGACCATCGCGAACGCGGTGCTGCAGCTCAACCAGGACGCGTCCGCGACACTGATGATTTCCACTGTGGACATGGGCCAGGGCAGCGACACGATCATGGCTCAGATCGTCGCGGACGTGCTGGAACTCGACAGTGCCCGGGTGCACGTGGTCAAGGCCGACACGGACGTCACCCCGTACGACACCATCACCGCAGGCAGTCGTTCGACGTACCACACGGGCAATGCGGTGCGCCGAGTCGCGGAAGCCATGCGTGCCAAGCTGACCGAGCTGGCGGGCTCCTACGATCCCGCTGGAATTCCGGAGCTGATCCGGGGACACTTCGGTGCCCGGGGCGCGACCGTGACCACCGAGGCGAATTACACGTCCACGTGGGTCCCGTACGACAAGGAAACCGGGCGCTCGGAGAAGGTGACCGAGCACTGGTTCGCTGGTGCGGTCGGCGTGAAGATCTCGGTGGACACCGCGACCGGTCGCGTGAAGATCGACCACATGGCCGTCGCGGGCGACGTCGGCAAGGCCATCAACCCCATGCTGGTGGAGCAGCAGCTCACCGGCGCGGCGATCATGGGCATTGGGCACGCGCTGTTCGACCAGCTGGTGATCGACCAGGGCCAGCTGATCAACGGCACCCTGCTGGACTACCAGCTGCCGTCCATCCGGGATCTGCCCGGGCGGCTGACCCCGATCGTGGTGGAAAGCCCGCACGACACCGGCCCGTTCGGCGCCAAAGGCGTTGGCGAGACCGGGATTCTCGGCATCGCACCGGCGATCGGCAACGCCGTCCGGGACGCACTGGGCATCCGGTTGACCACGCTGCCGATGACTCCCGAAAGCATCATCGCCGCACTCGACGAGGAAGACCGATGAAGCAGATCACCTTGACAGTCAACGGAACCCCGCACCGGGTCACAGTGGACGACTCGACGCTGCTGCTGGACGCGCTGCGTGAGCAGGTGGGCTGCTTCAGCGTCCGGGAAGGCTGCGGTGTCGGCGCTTGCGGCGCGTGCACGGTCCTGGCCGACGGGATGAGCGTGTCCAGCTGCCTGGCGTTGGCATTGCGGTACGAAGGCGCGGAAATCACCACCGTGGAAGGGCTTGGCGAGAACGACCACGTGGTGAACGCGTTCGTCGACTGCGACGCCGCCCAATGTGGATACTGCATCCCGGGTTTCGTGCTGATGTCACACGAGTTGCTCAGGGAGAACCCCAAGCCGACCGAGGAGCAGATCACCGACCACCTGGAGGGCAACATCTGCCGGTGCGGGACGTATCCGGAGATCCGCAAAGCCGTGGCCACCGCGGCGGACCGGAAGGTGGGAGAATGATCGACGAGGGTTCCGGCCAGCCGATCGTCCTGCTTCATTCGCTTGCGCAGTCGGGTGAACTGTGGCGGCCGTTGATCGATCTGCTCACACCGCACGCCCGTGTCCTCGCGCCTGACGCACGCGGACACGGAAAGTCCACTTGGGATGGATCGCCGTTCTCGATCCAGGACCTTGCCGACGACGTGGCTCGTGCGGTGGAAAAGATCGGGCCGGTCTCGGTCCTGGGCATGTCGATGGGTGGCTGTGTCGCGATCGCACTCGCCATCAGCCACCCGGAGCTCGTGCAGCGACTGGTCCTCGCGGACACAACCGCGAGCTACGGCCCGGATCGCAAACAACAGTGGGAGAAACGCGCTCAGGCCGCTGTCGGCAAACCACGCAGGCAGCAGGTCGAGTTCCAGGTCGACCGCTGGTTCTCTGCTGGCTTCGACAACCCCGCTGAGGTGGAACGGGTCGTGGAGTTGTTCGTCCAGACCGATTCCGCCGCGCATGCCCAGGCTTGCCGGGCGCTCGGCGATTTCGACGCCACGGACGAACTCGGCGCGATCTCGTGCCCCACCTTGGTCGTCGTCGGCGAAGACGACCAAGCCACCCCGCCGGCCATGGCTCAAGCCTTGGCGGACGGCATCACCGGCGCCCGGCTCGTGACGCTCGCCGGCGCCCGGCACTTCAGCCTGTTCGAGAAGCCCGAAGCGCTGCCGATGGCGGCCGACTACCTGCTCGGCAAGGAGGGCTGACGCGTGGAACCGGTGCTGAGCCTGCGGTCGTGGCTGGCGAAGGTCGAGAGTTTCGGGGAGTTGCGGCATGTCAAAGGCGCGGACTGGGACGTCGAACTCGGTGCGATCGCCGAGCTGAGCTACCGGCAACCCAACCCTGTCGCGTTGCTGTTCGACGACATCACCGGGTACGACAGCGGGAAGCGTGTGCTGACCGGAAGCACCGGCTCGCCGCGCCGGCTAGGCCACACGCTACGACTGGGTGACGACCTCGACGACGTGGGTTTGGTCGCCGCGTTGCGGGGCAAGCCTTCCCAGTGGGCTGCGGCTGCCGCTGACTATCCCGCTGAGACAGTCACAGACTCGCCGTTGCTGGAGAACGTGATCGACGGACCCGATGTGAACCTCCTGTCGTTGCCTGTCCCCCGTTGGCATACGGGCGACGGCGGCCGCTACATCGGCACAGGCTGTTTCGTGGTCACGCGCGACCCGGAGGACGGCATCGTCAACGGCGGCTGCTACCGGATGGAAGTCCAGGACGAAGGCCGGTCGGCGACCATCAACGCGGTGCCCGGAAAGCATGGCGCGCAACACATCCAGCGCTGGTTCGAGCTGCACGGCAAGGCCCCGGTCGTGGTCTCGTTCGGACACGACCCGATCCTCCTGATCACCGGCGGAACCGAGGTGCCTGCGAGGATCTCGGAGCTGGACTACGCCGGGGCGATCATCGGCGAACCGGTGCCTGTGCTGATCGGCGAGCACACCGGCCTGCCGATCCCGGCGGGCAGCGAGGTCGCGATCGAAGGCTGGCTGCGGCGGGACCACGTGCGCAACGAGGGCCCGTTCGGCGAGTGGACCGGGTACTACTCCGGCAAACGCCGTCCGGCACCCGCGTTGGAGATCGTGCGGATGTACCACCGTGACGACCCGATCCAGCTGGGCGCGCCACCGGGGAAACCACCGCATGACTACTCGTACATGCGGACCGTGATGAAGTCGGCGATGATCGAGGACGCGCTGGTCGGCGCGGGCGTGGCCGGGATCAGGGGCGCATGGGCGCACGAGTCCGGCGGCGGCAGGCTGTTCATAGCCGTGTCCGTCGAGAACCGGTACGCCGGACAAGCCAAACAAGTCGGGCATCTGACCGCGCAGCTGCCCGCCGCGGCGTACATGAACCGGTTCGTGGTCGTGGTCGACGCCGACGTCGACCCGGCGGACCTCGGTGAAGTGGTCTGGGCGATGAGCACGCGGTGTGACCCGGTCAAGGACATCGACATCATCCCGGGCACGTGGGGCAGCAAGCTCGACCCGATGCTGGTCGAGGGCGCGCCGCCGTACAACAGCAGGGCGGTCGTCGACGCGACACGCCCGTTCGAGCGCAAGGCCGACTTCCCGGCCGTGTCCACTGGCGATCCCGAATACTTACAGTCGGTACTGCACCGGTGGGCCGAGGTGTTCGCGCCCTGATCATGATTAAGGGGGACTCGCGTGGCGAGTGACGTTCCGGCGGTCGCGTCGTCGGTCCGGATCCTGGAGCGGCTCGCGGCCGAGTGGCCGCACCCGGTGGCGCCAAGGGACCTGGTCAACGACCTCGGGCTGAACCGCAGCACGTGCTACAACATCCTGGCCACGCTGCAGCGGGCCGGCTGGGTGACGTCCACCGGGGAGCGCTCCGGCTGGATGCTCGGGCCCAAACTGCTCACCCTGACCGGCGTGACCGACAGCATGGCGGCCACCGTCGCCCAGCAGGAGATCGATGAGCTGGCCAGGCGGATCGGGTTCATCGTCTTCCTGGCCGAAGCGGACGGCTCAAGCGGCTACGTGGTCACAGCCAAGGCCGAGCGGCAAGTCGGGGTGCGGGTGACCGTGGGGGTCGGCGAGGACTTCACGTTCTCCGCTCCCGCGCTGATGCAGGCGTTTCACGCGTGGCGGCCAAGGGCTGAGGTCGACGACCTGGTCGCCCGGTTCGGCCTCAAGCAGTTCACGCCACACACCGTGACCGACCTGGACTCGCTGCACGAGCAGCTGGCGCTGACGCGCAAACGCGGCTTCAGCACCAGTCTGCAGCAGTACGACATGGCGCAGAGCGGAGTGGCCGCGCCCGTGTTCGACCGTCGTGGCCAGGTCACCCGGGTGGTGTGCTCGCTCGCGTTCTTCACCGAGCTGCACGAGGACAACGTGCAGCGGATCGGCGCGTTGGTCAGCGCGTGCGCCGACAGGATCACCGCCCGCACCGGCGGCATGAAACCACCGGAGGTTGAGGATGGACCGTAAGCCCTGGTTAGTGGGCGTCACCGGTGCCAGCGGCACGCCCTATGCGGCGGCCGTGTTGCGTGGCCTGATCGACGCGGGCGAGGACGTCGACCTGGTCATCAGCCAGGCCGCGCGGCTGACTCTGATCGACGAGACCGGACGAGGCGTACGCGACAAGCATTGGCAGCAGGACGTTGGTTCATGGGTGAGCCGTGACGTCAGCCGCGTGCGGTATTGGTCCGCCGGGGACATCGCCGCTGGTCCCGCCAGTGGTTCGTACCGCACCAAAGGTATGATCATCGTGCCCGCGACCACGGCCTCCGTCGCCGGAATCGCCGCGGGCACGAGCAAGGACTTGCTGCAGCGTGCGGCCGACGTGACGTTGAAGGAACGTCGGCGGCTCGTGATCGTGTTGCGCGAGACCCCGTTGCGCCTATCCACTTTGGACAACTTGCGGACGCTGGCGCTGGAGGGCGCGATCATCATGCCCGCCAGCCCGGCGTTCTACGCGGGCGCGACGGACATCGACCAATTAGTCGACTTCATGGCCGGCCGAGTACTGGATCTCTGCGATGTCGAGCACGACCTGTACCGGCGCTGGACCGGCACCCTCGGCGCCGCCAGGATGGTCGCCCACGCCGAGTGACGCAGCCGTATCCGACCGTGTACTGCCTGTGCTTAGCACGTTCGGGCTATTGCCGAACCTGATGGCGGGCCGAAACAGTGACGATTCGCGACGATTCGCGCATACCGCACGGGACGGGAGGCTGCGGTGGCCACGATCGGACTACGGGGCGTCAGGAAGGTCTTTCCGGGCGGCAGCATCGCGCTCGACCAGGTCGATCTCGATGTGGCCGACGGTGAGCTGATGGTGCTCGTCGGGCCGTCTGGCTGCGGCAAGTCGACGCTGCTGCGAATCATCGCCGGGCTGGAGGAGCCCACAGCGGGCACGCTCTACCTGGACGATGAGGACGCCACGGACTTCACGCCGCAGCAGCGCCAAGTCGCGATGGTGTTCCAGAGCTTCGCGCTGTACCCGCACATGACGGCGGCCGACAACATCGGTTTCCCCTTGCGCGTTTCCGGGCTTCCCCCCGAGGAGCGGCACGAACTCGTCGTGGAGTCCGCGACGGCTCTCGGTGTGCAGGAACTGCTTGAGCGCTGGCCCAAGCAGATGTCCGGTGGCCAGCGGCAGCGGATTGCGATGGGGCGCGCGCTGGTCCGTGACCCGCGGATCCTTCTCCTCGACGAACCTTTGTCCAATCTGGACAGTGGGTTGCGTTCGGAGCTGCGGGCGGAGATCTCCTCGACGGTGCGGTCGTCGGGAATCACCACTGTGTACGTCACGCATGACCAGACTGAAGCGCTGACGCTCGCCGACCGGATCGCGGTGATGCGCGGCGGGTCCATCGAGGACATCGGCACGCCCGGACGGGTCTACGACAAGCCTGCCACCATCTTCGTCGCCGCGTTCCTCGGCACACCAAGGATAAATCTGTTCGAAGCATGGGTGTGGAACACAGTGGACAGTCACGTCTCACTGCGCATCGGCGAGCAGACGATCGCCTTGCCCTGGCAGGACCCTAGGGCCCGGCAGCTGGCGCACTACCACGGTGAGCGTGTCATTGTCGGGGTGCGCGCGGAGGCGCTGGTGTCGCTCGCCGAGCCGCTGCCCGACTGCACGATCCGGGGCCGGGTTCGCTACCTGGAACACCACGGCCACGAATCCCTCGCGTTCGTCGACATCGGCGCCGCCGGGATCGAGATCGACCTGGCTCCGCCACCGGCGACGAAACCGAAGCATTTCCGCCACCGGCCAGTCACGACGATGCGCGGCGTCTGGAAGCGGATCACCGGCACACAACCCGCCGAACCGCAGGACCAACCGGACTCCACGTTGCCCGCGACCGCGGGCAGGCATCAGAAACGCTCATCCGGCCTGGTCATGCGCCTCCCACCGAACGTCCAGGTCTCCGCCGGGGACACCCTCAACATCGGTGTGCGGCGCGAACTGCTGCACTTCTTCGACCTCAGGGGCGACCGCATCGACGCCGGGTTCCGCTGAAGTACCATCTTGCGGCGATGGCCGTGGACTCGTCCGCTTCGGACTCCGATGCACCGGAGCGGCTTCCGCACGACGACCCACCGTACGAGCAGGTGAGGCACGCTGCACGCGGGCAGCGCAAGGATTACAAGCTCGACCGGACCCCGATGGCACGCGGCGGTCAGGCCGTGGTCTTCCGCGCTCTGCACAAGTCCACGCAAGTGCCTGTGGCGTTCAAGAAGCTGGTCGCGGACAACAGGTCGGCCGTGGCACGGATGCGCCGAGAGATCGAGGCGTCCCGCAAGTTCGGCAGCCACCCGCATGTCATGCCTGTTCTGGATGCCGACACACAGAATTCGTGGTTCGTCATGCCGTTGGCCGAGGCGACCGCGAGCACGCAGGCCGACGAGCTGGCCGATCCGGACAGGTTACGAGAGCTGGTCACCGCGGTGTGTCTCGCCTTGCGAGAACCACACCGCTTGGGCTGGGTGCATCGGGATCTCAAACCGGACAACATCCTGCTGCTGGATGGACGGTGGACGGTCGCCGACTGGGGACTGGGCAGGCGGCCACGTGGGCAGACAAGCGATCCACGCCGCACGGCGGCGGGCACCCAGTTCGGCACACTCGGCTTCGCGGCGCCTGAGATGTCGGTCAACGCGCACGAGATCGGGCCGCAGGCCGACGTCTACAGCATCGGCCAGATCATCGGCTGGGCTCTCACTGGCCAGTGGCCACAGGCGAACATCCCGCTGCTCCCCGAGCCAGGACCATGGCGCCGGATCGTGCAGGACGCAACGGCGTTTGGAAACAACGAGCACCGTCGCCCGGCCGATGCCGAAGCACTGCTCACCCTCGTCGCAGCAGAGCTGGACGCGCCGACAGAGTCCCCCATCGACCGCGCGAAGCGCCTGCTGGCCGACCCGAATACGGCAGGCGCGCTGTTAGGCCTGGCTGCGGACGTGGGCCCGGACCGCGACTTCTTCAACCAAGTCCTCCTGCCGCTCGACGAAGAGCAACTCCGGACCGCGCTGATGACCGACCCCGCCAGCGCACAACAGGTGTTGCAGGCCGTGCGAGCGCTACCTGATGAGGACTCGACCGGGATCTGGTTGCTCACAGTCGCCCGGATCGCCGAGTCCCTCGCGGAGTGGGATGTTCTTCGGGAAGCCGCGGAAAGCGTGTTACGACTCAACCGGCCCGAAGACGACGTGCGGAGCTGGCTGACGTCCCTTACCGGCGACGCGGCTTCGGCCGCCGCTGCGGCGTTACGTGGGTACGCCGCTGATTACCAAGACCTGCTCGGCGCCAGCGATCTCGACGACCGGATCGCGAAGGTCCTCCGCGCGAAACCTCGTGCCGGTTCAGTGGAAGATGCCCGAGGCGAGTCCATCTGGTGGTCCCGGCGCAGATGGAGACTTGTTGGCGCAGCGACAATCACCGCGGCGGCCGCGGCCATCACCATCCCGATCGTCCTGAACGAGACGTCCAACCCGACCACCCCGTCAAACCCCGGCGCCACAAGCTCGGCCAACGAGCCAAGACTGCCGAGCAAGGTGGCCGGGACACCCCAGCTCGCAAGCTACGTGAGTGGGTGGGACCAGTACCCGACGTGGAAGTCGTGCACAACAAACAACAAGGACGCCACAGTCGACGGCACCTTCCCCGCGGCGGCACCTGCACAGGCGCTACCGGCGAACGTGACCTTCTCTTGTGACGCAGGCGAGGACGTTTTCACCGTCATGTTCGGCGAATACACGGTCCGGGTTCGCGACTACAACGACGCCGTCGCTCGCTATCGATCAGCGCCTCGTGCACAGAACGCCGTCAAAAGTGAAGCGTCTCCTCCCGATGGGTTACATGTCTTTCAATGGAGCGCCACCCATCGCGCGTTGATGTGGTTCTCGCAAGATCGCCGGACGATCGGCATCCTGACCACAAAAAGTCCGAACAGGGACCTAGTCGAGAATTGGCAGAAGTACCAGCGTTAGCCGGGGATGACGTCGGGATACCTGGCCCAGCCGCAGACCCGCCGACCTTCCCCCAGCGGGGCACTCACCAGCACCCATTGTTTGTCGCGGTCCTCACGAGTCCTGAAATACCGGCCGACATACACCTCGTCGACGAACACGCTCGTCGGTTCGATCGGCTCACCTACCGCGGGTGACTTTTCATCCGGCCACGTCCGCAGTTGCAGCTCTCCCGGTGGGACGACTTGCTCTGTCTGCTCTCGGGGATTGCAGGTTTCGACCGGGCCGAACTCGGGACGGATGCGAACCGGCCAGCCGTCCTGGACGCTGACTTCGTAGCTGACCGGCAAGGATCCGCTGGCCGAACACGAGTCGCCCTCGTCGCGAAGCACCGCGGTCACCGAGAAGGCGCCAGGTTTCGCGGTCACCGACTCGATTTCACCCTGACACCTGTCAGCGAGTGCGATCGGCTGACGAAGCTGAACCGCTCTGCCGTCCTGCCATAGCCAGATGTGCCATGCGGTGTTGAACGTTTGACCGCCCTCGGCCGTCAGGCCCACCGCGGCGTCCTCGTCCCCGTCGGCATCGACATCTGTATAGACAACCGGGCCGAGGACTCGGTTGACCATTCCGAAGGCCGTTGGCGCCATCTGCGCCTCTGGATGGGACATTCCGCCCACCAGCTTCACGGTGACCGAGTTCGTCACGTCGAACCACTCGGCCGCACCGAAATCGAAGTTCCTGATCTCCGTGGACGTGACCGGTGGCGGTGTCGGAGGCCCGGAATCCGAGCAACCCGCCAACACCACGGCGAGCACCGGCAGACCAAGGCAACGCAGCGATGGCACGTGGCTCAGTATCGCAAAGGGACAGTGATCAACAGTGCGGAATCGCTCGATCGCGTCGAGGTCTTGACAAGGGGTTCGTGGTCGATGCAGGTTGGTGGAGTCCGCCGCCTCGAAGGAAACACGCCTCGAGGAGGAGGATTTCCTGTGAATACCCTGTTCAGTCGCCGTGCCACGTTGCTCGCTGCCGCTGCCACGCCTTTCGCGGCCGGAACGGCTCTCGCCGATGTTGGAGTCACCGCGTTCAAGCTGCGATGGAGTGCCGATCCCGGCAAGGACGGGCTGCGGGCGTTCGTCGGCATCGAGGACGACAGGTCCGATTCGCACCCGGGCGTCACGCACATCTTCGCCGAACCCACGCAGTACCGCTTCGTCATGCACAAGGCCGATCGTGACGGTTCGGACCGGCAACGCCAGGAGGTCCGGGCCATCCAGATGAACGGCAGCCGGGTCGACATGAAGAAGAACGAGACCTGGCGGTACGACTACCAGATGTTCATCCCGCCCTCGTTGAAGGGCACGAGCAGCTTCACCCACATATTCCAGGTCAAGCACACCGCCGTGGCCTCGCCTGTGGTGACGATGTCCCTGCACCGCACGGGAAGCACGGAGAACGTCGAGATGCGGCTGTTCGGCGAGGGCCAGGCCAAGCTTGGCGTCACGAACCTGGCACCGCTGCGCAACAAGTGGATCGACGTGGAGATCGAGATCAAGGTCGCCGACGGCTCGGGCGGACGCCTGCGGTATTCGCTGAAGGACGGCGGCAGCACCATCGTCAACGCGTCCCGGTCGGGTGTCGACACGTGGCTCGGCGGCGACCAGGCGCATCCGAAGTGGGGAATCTACCGGTCCATCAACGACTCCGGCCAGCTGCAGGACACTTATCTGTTGCTGCGCAACATGAAGGCGTACCGGGACGAATAGGCCCCGACGAGCATGCTTGTGCGGTTTCTGACCACTGTGGTCAGAAACCGCACAGGCGCTCGGCGATCGCCTTGCTGAGCGTCAGGATCTGTTCGGCTGAGCGCTTGATCCGGTCGGCGTCCACGGCGGCCTTGACCATGCTCACGCTCAGCGCGCCGACTGGGCGCCCGCCGCGCCCGGGGATCGCGGCGCCGACGCACATCCACATAGGACCTTGCTGGTCAGTCGCTTCGCAGGACGTCGAGGGGCAAACCCTGGCCGAGTCCCCACATCTCGGCGAGCCTGCCGTTCTCGACACGGAAGATCTCGATCAGCATCGGCTGCACACCACCGTCCGGAACCGGGATCCCCTCCACCGAAGAACGGACGGCAACTCTGTCGTGGTCGACGAGGATGTCCTCGGCGACTACGCGGTAGCCGGGAAAGTGGGCGACGAGCGTACGCCAGGCCTGTTTGCCTGCCTCAAATCCAGCGACACCAAGCGGATGGCTGAAGAAATCGGGCGTGAACAGATCGTCGGCCTGGTCGAACTGACGGGTGTTGAAGCATTCCTGCATCCGGCGCACCAGGGCCCCGGGGTCGCGTGCGGTCATCACGCCCTCCTCAGTCAGCTAACCGGGTCGTCGCCCCGGTTATGACCCGGACTATACGGGGCAGCGCCCCGGTTACACTAGGTTCGAGATGACCGAGCACTCGCACGGACGTGAGCTCCGAGCCGACGCCCGCCGCAATCGCGAGCGGGTCCTGCGGACTGCCCAGCAACTGTTCGCCGAGAACGGTCTCGGCGTCTCGCTTGACGAGATCGCCCGGCAGGCCGGTGTCGGCCCCGGCACCGTCCACCGGCACTTCCCCACGAAGGAAGCGCTCTATCTCGCCGTCGCGATCGATCAGCTCGAGCAGTTGGTGGCGGAGGCGAAAACGCTTGCCGCGGCTGAGGATCCCGCCGCTCTGTTCACCCAGCTCGCCCGGATGATCGCGATGGGTGCGCAGAACGTGGCCGTGAAGAGTGCGCTGATAGCCGCCGAGTTCGACTTGCGCGAGGCAGCCCCGCAGGTCGCCGCGGACCTCACGCGTGAGGTCGCGGGCCTGCTCGATCGCGCGCACGCGGCAGACGCCGTACGCGAGGACGTCACTGTCGACGAGGTGATGGCGTTGGTTGCCGGAGCCTTCGCCGCGATCCGCCACGCCAACGCGGAGACCAGCAAGAAACGCTCAGCGCACCTCGCCCAGATCATCCTCGACGGGCTTCGACCTCGATGATCAGCCGCTCTGCGAGCTTTTCGTCGTGCGGCCGGCCCAGCTCCCGCGCGAGCTTGACGATCCGGCCAAGCAGTGCCAGCGCTTCGTCGTAGCGCCCGGCCAAGCGGCATGTTTCGGCGTGGCTGTGCAGGCAGTCGATCTCCAGTTGGACCTCGGCCAGCGGTTTCAGCAGCTCGAAAGCGCGCCGATGATGTTCGAGCGCCTTGTCGAAATCGCCCATGACACGCAGCGCGACGCCTAGATAGTTGTGGCACCACGCTTGGTTGTGCTGAAGGTTGTTCTGCTCCGCCAACCGCAACGCGTCATTCAACGCTCGCAGTGACTCCGCCGGATCCTCCGATGCCAACGCGACACCGAGCGTCACAAGTCCGGTGATCTGCGCAGGCCCGTGCGCCAGTGCGACGGATGCTCGGGCGAGTTCGACGGCTTCGTCGCGTCGTCCGAGACGCAGTGTCACCCAGCCGTCGAACGCCAGCGCCTGCGACTGCCCGCCGGACTGCCCAAGCGTTGCGAACAGTTCGCGGGCTCGCCGGAAATGGGCCTGTGCTGCTTCGAAATCGCCGAGGTCCCGGCGCACGAACCCGATTCGCAGCGCCAGACCCGCGGCGAGCTCGTCGTCCGACCCGCACTGCTCGGCTTGCTCGTACGCGGCAAGGGCCTTGGTGAGGCGACCGGCGGCGGCGTGGGCGAAGCCGAGGTCCGACAGCAGAGAAGCACGCTGCGGGCCCGGATCGAGCCGGGCCGCGGCGGCGTCGAGCATGCGGATCTGGTCGTCGGTGCCGCGGTGCCGGAAGAACCAGACCCGCATCGCCTGCGGCAGTTCGGTCACGACCTCGTCCACGCCGAGCCGCACCGCGGCGTCGAAACAGGCGATCAGGTTGACGTACTCGAGGTCGAACCAGGCCATAGCCTTCGCCGGATCACCCGGCGACGGTTCGCGACGGTGTGGCGACGGCAGCGTCTGGTCATGCGCGACGGCCTGCGCCAGATAGTGGTGCAACACCCGGCGCACGGCGGCTTCGGCCTGTGGTTCCTCGTCGGCGGCGATGTCCGCCGCGTAGCGCCGGATCAGGTCGTGCATCCGGTACCGCCCAGGCGAAAGCTCCTGGACCAGGTGGGCGTCGACCAATTCCTCAAGCACCGCATCGGGCGGCATGCCGGCGAGCACCCCTGCGACCGCCGCGTCGAAGTCGGCACCTGGCAGCACGCCCAGCAGCCGGAACATCCGGCGCTGGTCCGCGTCGAGCTGCTGCAGCGACATGCCGAACACGGAGTCGAAGCGGCTTGCGTTGTCACGCAACCGTTCAGCCAGCACCGCGACTGTCCAACCTGGACGATGACGCAGCCGCGCACCGGCCATTCGCAGCGCCAGCGGCAGCCCGCCACATTGCTGCAGTACCTGATTGACCGCGTCCTCTTCGGACAGCGTGAGCCCGGCCGCACGGGCGAACAGGTGCGCCGCGTCGCCGTGGGCCAGTGGCGTCAGGGACACCGGCGGCACGCCGTCCAGGCTGACGAGCCGCGACCGGCTGGTGATCAGGACTGCGGAGTTCCCCGCGCCAGGCAGGAGCGGGCGGACCTGCTCCGCGTCGACCGCGTTGTCGAGCACGACGAGCGCCCGCCGACGCGACAGCTCCGACCGCCAGAGCGCCGCGCGTTCGTCGGCACCGGCCGGGAGATGGGTGACGCCCAACGCTCCCAGCAACCGGCCCAACGCGGTCGGCGGCTCCAGTGGTTCTTGGCCTGGGGTGAAGCCGTACAAGTCGAGGTAGAGCCCGCCGTCCGGGTACTTCGGCGCGAGCCGGTGCGCCACGTGCACGGCCAGGCTGGTCTTGCCGACGCCCGCCATACCGTCGATCGCGACCGTACCCGCAGACCGCAGCAGCTCTTCGACCTGCGCGTACTCCGCTTCCCGGCCGGTGAAGTCGATCAGGTCCGCCGGGAGGTCGTTGCGGCGCGGCGCAGGCGCGGCGCCTGCCTTGGCCGCCTCGGCCCAGATCGGACGCAGTGGCCGGGGGTCACGGCGGACAACCCGGCACAGCGCGACGACGGCGTCCCACGGCGGTACGAGCCGGCCGGTCAGATACCGGGACAACGACGAGCTGCTCAGACCCGCGTCGCGGGCGAGGGAGCGCAGGCTGAGCCCGCTCAGCTCCTTGATCTGTGCGAGCTGGGCGACGAGACGCTCCTGGGGGCTCGACACGTGCAACACCGTACCTGTCCCGTTTCACGCGAACGGATCAACAAGGCGTTTGCGCTGGTAGACGCGGTTCTTCGTGTCCCACGGTGTCCCACGGACCGCGCGGCGCGGGGTGCGCCGATGGTCGGATCACTCCTGTCAGCAACACCGACAACCCGAAGGAGAACCGATGTCGACCGAGCGGATGCCGAACCCGGCGATGCTGATCCCCGGGGCGATGGAAGCCCTGGTGGCCGTCAACACCGCCATCGCGGACACCGGAGTGGACGGCAAGCTGCTGGCGCTGAGCCACCTGCGCGCCAGTCAGATCAACGGCTGCGGCCCGTGTGTGGCCGGCGGCGCTCACCAAGCCCAGCACCACGGCGCGACCGCGCAGCAGGTGCACGCCGTCGCCGCGTGGCGGGAGACGCCCTGGTTCAGCGACGAGGAGCGCGCCGCGCTGGCGCTGACCGAGGCCGTGACCCGGCTCGCCGACCGCCCGGACGCCGTGCCGGACCAGGTGTGGGACGTGGCCGCCAAGCACTTCGACCACAAGGAACTGGCCGCACTGCTGCTGAACATCGCGATCACCAACGCCTTCAACCGGCTCAACGCGCCGACCCGCCAGCAAGCCGGCAAGTGGTAAACGCCCTAAATCCCTCCCATTGAAAGGAAAGTCCCATGGCGACCACCAAGAAGTACGACGGTTTCACCGAAGAAGAGCGCAGCGCGATGAAGGACCGCGCGAAAGAGCTGAAGGCAAGCACCCGGCGAGGCGCCAAGGCCGACACGGAGGCCGAGGTGCTCGCGAAGATCGCCGAGCTGCCCGGATCCGACCGCGCGATCGCCAAACGGCTGCACGCCGTGATCAAGGCCAACGCACCGGCCCTCACCGCGAAGCTGTGGTACGGCATGCCCGCGTACGCCCGCGACGGCAAGGTCGTCTGCCACTTCCAGCCCGCGTCGAAGTTCAAGACCCGGTACGCGATGCTCGCCTTCAGCGACCAAGCGAACCTCGACGACGGCGCGATGTGGCCCGCCTGGTACGCGCTGGCCGAGCTGACCCCGGACATCGAAGCGAGGATCGGCACGCTGCTGAAGCAGGCAGTGAGCTGAGATCACGGGGTGGCGAGGTGGGTGAACACGTCCCTGACTCTCAGGACGTGTTCACGGCCTGCAGTTCTACACGTGCGTAGCCTTCCCCGCGCACCAACACGTCACGAACATGCAGTAGCGGCCCTTCGGTATACGCGCCAAGCGATCTCCGCATCCAGCGGGCTCATGTCGTTGTCAATGGGTGAGGTTGGCGGCCACCACCGGAAGTCCAGCGCCTCGTCGTTGACGGTCAGCGTGGGCACCACCCGAAGCTGAAGCCGGTAAACGGCAAGCAGTTCCCGGCGTTCCGGCGCCACGAGGTCGAACTCGGCCACGGCGACGAACGTCAAGTCCATCGCCCGGATACCGGTCTCCTCATGCAGTTCACGCACCGCAGCCTGGCGCGCGGTCTCCCCTTGCTCCCGCATTCCCCCTGGCAGCTCCCATTGCTTGCGCCAACTGTCGAACAGCATCAGGACGGTGTTCGCGTGCATGACGACAACCAGCGACGCGGGCATGGCAGAAGGCTCGACCGGCCGCACAAGCTCGCCTTCGGCACCGAAACTTAAGCCGACCAACGCATTGCCGGCGCGATCACGAATCGGAAAGGTAGCCACTGCTACCCGTAGACGATCAGTTCAAGCAGCGAACCGTCCGGGTCGCGAAAGTAGATGCTCGTGCCCCGGCCACGTCCACCCCAGCGGACAACCGGGTTCTGCTCCACCGGCACTTGGTGCTCGCGTAGATGGGCCATGGCTTCCTCGACCGTGCCTGGCCACACAAAACAGAGATCGCTACCGCCCGGCACCACCGGCGGGCTCGCCACCAGCGTGCCGACGTCCAAACCCGGCCCGTGGACGTTGAGTTGCTGATCGCCGAACCGGTATGCGACCCGGCCGCCGGGATGATCGACGACCTGCGCCCCCAGCACGTCTCGGTAGAAGTTCCTCGACCGCTCCCAGTCGCTCACCGCGATCACGCAGTGGTCAAGCCTGATCTTGATCTCCGCCATCACCGAAATGTACCGGCCGGAGCGGGCAGGTCTCAGCACACAATTCGGCATGTTCGGGCGGATTCCCGCGCTGTGGCAGTATTCGATCGTGACTGAGTTCCCGGCGCATGTTGAGGATCGCTACCGGCGACTGGCTGAGCAGCGGCGCTGGACGCCGGAGGTGCGAGCCGCGTTTCGAGCGAGCGTCGGCTGGTATCGAGCGCTGGATGAAGACCCCGGTCCGCGTTGTTACTTCGAGTATGTCGATGAGGAAGGTTTGTCGGACAAGGGTTCTCGCTGGCTGTGGGAGGCCGTCATCGTGGACGGTGATGTCGTTGCCATCAAACAGATCGAGGTGCCCTCGTCTGGTCCTTCTCGTCGCTACTGGTGGCAGCATCTGGAAGACGACACCGGCATGCTGACCGACCAGGCCCTCGAAACCGACCAGCCAGGCATCACTCCCATAACCCGGTCCGCCTTCTACGCGCTCTGGGACAGCGTCCACAGTTGACGTTGAAGCCGCCCGCGGGAAGTCCTGACCTCATCGGTATCTCGGCGGA
>NZ_FWXV01000003.1 GCF_900176515.1 Kibdelosporangium aridum | reverse complement strand
GTGGCCTCAGGGAATGGCAAGGGCCAGATCTTTGTGAAGGGCAAGGTCATCAAGACCGTGCCGGAACACCAGATCGTCGAGACGCTGATCGAAGAGGCGATGAGGATCGCCGAGGACATGGAGCCGGTGGACGGGACGTCGCCGGTCGTCTCGGTGTCCTGAGCTACCGCTTGAGCGAAGCCAGGAACGTTGCTAACGAGGTCCGGGGCACGGACAACGTGACCGAAGGGTTCTTCGAGTCCCGGACCTCATCCAAAGTGGAGACGAGCTCAACGCAGTTGGACTCGCCCTCGGACTGGCTCGGCTTCCGCCAGCAGTTGTCCGCCATCAGGTCATGTTCCTGCGAAGGATGCTTCCAGATTCCCGATCGTTGGCGGCAACGTTCTCCCAAAGGTGCTCGAACGCGCTCAGGTACGTGTCAACTTCGTCTTCGTTATGGATGTATGTCGCTTCGGTGAGGCCTTCGAGGTAGACCCGGGTGAGCTCCGCCGGGTCCGCGACACGAACGATGCGAAACCCGACTCCGAGAGCTCTGTGCGCACCCGCCACGAACGGAATGACCCGGATCGACACGTGCGGCAGTCGCGCAGCCACTTCCCGTAGATGTCCCACTTGCTCACGCATCACGGCCGGCCCACCCACTTGCTGGTGGATGGCGGCCTCACCGAGCAGGATCCTCACCTCCGGCGGATCGGCTCGCATGAGGATCGCCTGCCGCCCCATCCGATCCCTGACCCGCTCCTCGAGTTGGCCGCGCGGAGATGTCGACAGCAGGGCTCTCGCGTAGGCGGCGGTTTGCACAAGCCCAGGGACCAACATGTCGTCGAAGACAGAGATCTCGACCGCCTGGCGCTCAAAGTTGATGTAGGACTGGGCGAAGTCGGCGACGTGTGCGGGCTTCGTTCTCTTCCTCGCGGCTATGGCGAGTTCTCGTAGCCATTCTCGGTCACTGGCTGTAGCGCCGTAGAACTCCGCGAGCTTCTCCGCTTCCGCCGGCACGATGCCGCGGCCGCTGACCTCCACACGGCTCGCCTTGCCGTCGTACCAATCCATGAGGTCTTCCACCTCTGTGAGCTGTTTGCCAGCTCGCTGGCGGAGATCGCGCAGGAACGACCCCAGTGCGACCCGCTGAGGGTTGTCCGTCACCAATGTTCCTCCAGAGGTCGCGTTCCCGGACATCATCCACTGACTGTCCGTGACCACCACATCCGGCCCATTGCGTGATCACTAATATGCGATCGCAAGTTACCGAGTGCTGCCAACCTCGCCCAGCCTGAGGACGCCTTGATGTCCGTCCGAAGCATCCCCGGCACCACACCGCACCTCGTGTGGGCGGGCCCAGAGCCGGCTCCTGCCGACTAGGACTCCTCGATTTCGGGTTCCATCTGGCACGCTTAGTAGGTGCTTCGGATGGCTTCCGCGCGGTTACTCGATGAACGAGACGGCATGGCGGTGCGGGCCGTGCTGGCCGCCGATCCGGTCGCGTGCTGCATGGTGGCAGCCCGTGTCGAGGCTGCTGGGCTCGACGCCTGGCGGCTGGGCGGCGAACTGTGGGGAGCCGACGTGCGGCCGATGCGCAACGGCCGCCTTGACGGCTTGTGCTACGTCGGACCGAACCTGATTCCGTTGCGTGGCAACAAAGCCGCTCTGCGGTGCTTCGCTGACCGGGCGCTGCGGCGCCGGCGGATGTGCTCGTCCCTCGTCGGCCCGGCCGAGCAGGTCCTCGGGATGTGGGCCGAGCTCGAGACCGAATGGGGCCCGCCCCGGGAAGTCCGTCCTGAGCAGCCGCTGATGGCCATCAACGGCTCGCCTCTCGTGCAGCCAGATCCGCTGGTTCGCCCGGTTCGCCCGGATGAGCTCGACCGCTACCTCCCCGCCGCGATCGCGATGTTCATCGAAGAGGTCGGCGTCGATCCCCGCGTCGGTGACGGCGGTGCCGGGTACCGCGCGCGCGTCGCCGAGCTGATCGCCGGTGGCCGGGCGTTCGCCCGGTTCGAGGGCGGCGAGGTTGTCTTCAAGGCCGAGATCGGGGCGCTTTCCAAGTCCGTCGGGCAGATCCAGGGCGTCTGGGTGCATCCCGACCGGCGCGGCGGCGGCCTGGGCACGGCCGGGACCGCGGCCGTGGTGGAACGCCTGGTCAAAGGCATGGGACGGACCGCGAGCCTGTACGTCAACTCGTACAACGCCCCGGCCCGGGCGGCCTACACGCGGATCGGCTTCACCCAAGTCGGGTGTTATGCCACGGTGCTGTTTTAACGAAAACTGTCGGACCCCTCGGGCATACTGCGGCGAGTGAGACGAACCGGGGTTGTCGCGGCACTTCTACTGGTCCTGCCCGTCGCCGGGTGCGGGTTGTTCGGATCAGACCCGAGTGCCGAGGACATCGCAGGCGAGTTTCTGACGGCATTGGCCAACGGCGACACCGCGGGGGCGGCTGGCCGTACCGATGCGGCTGACTCAGCCAAGAAGCTGCTTGACAACATCCGTGGCGCGCTCAAGCCCGCGGGCATAAAGACCGAGGTCACCGGGTCGACCGAGATGGAGGACAAGTCGGCCAGGGTGCGCTTCAAGGCCGATTGGGACCTGGGGCGCGACCGGCACTGGACGTACGACGGGGAGATGGAAGTACGGCCGGACAACGACTCTTGGCGCGTGCACTGGGAACCGTCCGTGGTGCATCCCAAGCTCGGTGCGCAGCAAACCATTGGCGTGCGCGACAAAGAGGCCGTGCAGGCGCCCGTGCTCGACCGCGATGGCGCGCCGCTGATGGCACCGGAAAGAGTGGTGTCCGTTCTGCTGGATCCCGCCAAGGCAGGCGATGTGCCCGCGGTGGCCGCGGCGCTGGCAGCCGAGGCGAGCAAGCTGGATCCGGCGATCACGCAACAGTCGATCATGGACGGGGTGGCCAAGACGCCCAAGGGCCAGTCCTACACCGTGGTGTCGTTGCGGGACGCGGACTACCAGACAGCCAAGGCCGCGATCTACGAACTGCCCGGAGTCCGGTTCACCACGTCGACGCGACTGCTTTCGGTTGACCGGAACCTCGCCGCCCAACTGCTGCCGAGCATCCGCAAACAGGTCGAGAGCCAGGTCTCCGGCAAGCCCGGGTTCCGGGTGGTGACGCTCAACGCGGCCGGTGGCGAGGTCGAGGAGATCTTCGTCAAGGACGCCGAGGCAGGCACGGCGGCGAACGTCACGCTCAGCCGCAAGATCCAGACCGCTGCCGAGGCGGCGATCGACGGTATCCCGCAGGCGACCGCTCTCGTGGCGATGAAGCCGTCGTCAGGGGAGTTGCTCGCGGTGGCCCAGAACGCGCCTGCCGACGCACAGGGCGCGATCGCGTTGACCGGCCGCTTCCCACCGGGATCGACATTCAAGATGGTCACGGCCGGGGCCGCTTTGCAGGCCGGGACCGTGCAGGCGAACACGCCTTCGCCATGCCCGGGCAAGACCGTCATCGGGCCGCGTGAGATCCCGAACTCCGGAGGGTTCGACAAGGGCACGATCCCGCTGCACTCGGCGTTCGCGTTCTCGTGCAACACGACGTTCGCCAAGCTCGCGGCGGACATGCAGCCGGACACGCTGACCAATGCGGCGCGCCAGTTCGGACTGGGCGTGGACTACGTCATCCCTGGCATCACCACGATCACCGGGTCGGTGCCACCTGCCCAGGACAAGACCGAGCGGGCCGAGGACGGCTTCGGCCAGGGCAAGGTCCTCGCGTCGCCGTTCGGTGTCGCCGTCGTGGCTTCCACGGTGGCAAGCGGAACTGTGCCGAAGGCCACTCTGTACCGGGACACCCCGACAAAGATGGACACACCGCCCCAACCGCTGCCCGCGCCCGTCCTCGACGCCCTGCGCGACATGATGCGTGAGGGCGTCACCAACAACTCGGGACATGGCATCACGCAGCTCCCTGACGTGCGCGGCAAGACCGGGACCGCGCAATTCGGCGACGGCACGCACTCCCACGGCTGGTTCGCCGGGTACCAGGGCGACTTGGCGTTCGCCGTGC
This sequence comes from Kibdelosporangium aridum, assembly GCF_900176515.1. Classification (GTDB taxonomy): domain Bacteria; phylum Actinomycetota; class Actinomycetes; order Mycobacteriales; family Pseudonocardiaceae; genus Kibdelosporangium; species Kibdelosporangium aridum. The sequence continues at coordinate 1,021,106 of NZ_FWXV01000003.1, read as the reverse complement.
TGATCGTCGACGCCGGTTCCTCCGCCCCGGCCCTTGACGCGACTGACCGGTTCCTCCGTGCGATCTCATAGAGTTGAGACATGCCCGTACGTGCCCCGCTGACTGCCGGCGAACAGAGCCCGCGCCGTCCAGTCCCAGTCACCATCGCCAGGCCTGAGTACGTCGACAAGCCCGCCCCGGCGCGCAACACCGAGCCGACGTACGTACAGAGCCCCGAGGTGATCGAGGCCATGCGGGTGGCAGGCCGGATCGCCGCGCAAGCACTGCAGGAGGGCGGCAAGGCCGTCAAGCCGGGCGCCACGACCGACGACGTCGACGCCGTCGTGCACGAGTTCCTGCTCGACCACGGCGCCTACCCGTCGACCCTCGGCTACCGCAACTTCCCGAAGTCGTGCTGCACCTCGCTGAACGAGGTGATCTGCCACGGCATCCCGGACTCGACCGTGATCGAGGACGGTGACATCGTCAACATCGACGTGACGGCGTTCATCGGCGGCGTGCACGGCGACACCAACGCCACGTTCCTCGCGGGCGAGGTCGCTGAGGAGAACCGTCTCCTGGTCGAACGCACCCACGAGGCCACCATGCGCGCCATCAAGGCTGTCCGGCCCGGACGGGCCCTGAACGTGATCGGCCGCGTCATCGAGGCGTACGCCAAGCGCTTCGGCTACGGCGTCGTCCGTGACTTCACCGGTCACGGCATCGGCCGGTCCTTCCACAGCGGCCTGGTGATCCTGCACTACGACGAGCCGTCGGTGCAGACCGAGATCGAGCCGGGGATGACGTTCACCATCGAGCCGATGATCACCCTCGGCGGCATCGACTACGACATCTGGGACGACGGCTGGACCGTGACCACGAAGGACAAGAGCTGGACCGCCCAGTTCGAGCACACCATCGTGGTCACCGACTCCGGCGCGGAGATCCTCACCCTGCCGTAGCGCCGAGCAGCATCTTCGCGGCCACCTCCGCGCCGTCGGTGCGGATCGCGCCTGCGACCTCGGTCGCTCGTGCACGGGTCTCGGCGGTCAAGGCTGTCTTGACCGCGGCTGACACGGACTCGGAGGTGGGATCCTCGAGTGCCACGCCGATACCCAGGTCAGCGACCCGGCTGGCCCAGTACGGCTGGTCTGCCAGCTGCGGGATCACCACCTGCGGCGCGCCGGCCCGTGTGGCGGTCGTCGTGGTGCCCGCGCCGCCGTGGTGCACGACGGCGGCCACCCGCCTGAACAGTGCCTGATGATTGACCTCGCCGACGAAGAAGCAGTCGTCCTGGTCGTCGATCCCCGTCGAGCTGTGGGAGACCAGTGCGCGGCGGCCCTGCGCGCGGATCGCCTCGATGGCCAGCTGGACGGTGTCTGCCGACGCGTGCATGTGCATGGTGCTGAAGGCCACGAACACCGGCGGCGTGCCCGCGTTGATGAACGCCTCCACGTCGGACGGAAGTGAGCGGGTGTCGGGCTCGATCCACGCGCCGGTCTGCACGACCTCGAAGTCCGGCGTCTCCTCCCAGGGGTCCAGCACCGGGTCGGTCGCCAGCCACGGCCTGTCGCCGAGGACGTAGCCGCGAACGTCGGCCACCGGTGGCAAGCCGTTCGCCGTCCGGTTGATGTTGAGCGCCTCGCCGAAGAGTTCGTTGTTGCTTTGGGCGTCCAGGTCCCACAGCACCCGGTTGTCCGTCACACCCTGCGGGAACGGCCTGCCCGGATACGCCAGCGGCCGACGGTGTGGCGAAGGCAGGGTGAGCTGCTGGAAGGTCACGGACACCGCGCGCAGGCCCAGTTTCTCGGCCACCGACAACGCACCTGCCGCAGCAGGCACCATGCCGGTCGCCACCAGCACGTCACACCCATCCGCCGCTGCGGCGACGGCCTCGAACTGGTTGGCGATCAGGTCGGCGGCGCGTTGGCTGAAAGAGGACACCGGCGGCGCCGAAGCTGTCAGCGCGCTCGCCGAAGGGCCGACAGGCACGAACGGCACGCCGACATCGGCCATCCGCTGTGCGAAGTCCGGCGGGGCGCACATCCGCACTTCCGCGCCGAGTTCACGCAGCCGCAAAGCGAGCGCCACCAAAGGTTCGACGTCCCCTCGTGACCCGTACGTCGACATCAACACGCGCACTGAGCGACTCCCATTTCCGCAGGTTCTGGCTTGAGATCGGTGATTCTGCGGCATCGCCGGGGTCTTGCCGCAAGCCCCCGGGTGCGATATACGTTGGGAGTGGAAAGGTGATCACCTTCCCTTTCGTTGTCCTTTGTGGACCGTTGGGAAGCCTTGTGCGGCGATGTGCAGCGCTTCGGTCACCACTGATTCCATCGAATTCGGCGCTCCGCTGGTGGATGCGTAGTACTCCACGGCCGCCCGCAACGCGGCGTTGATCATCGCGGCCTGCACGGTGACGGTCAGGTCTGGTTCGGGCAACCCGGCGCGCTGCGCGAGCGCCTCAGCGAACACCGGCTCGGCCTCGCGATGGGCTTCCAGCCACACCGCGCGCAGCCCAGCTTCGGTCTTGGTCAGCCGCACCAGGTTCAGCATCGCCGTCCGGACGTCGGCGGACTCGCGGTAATCCGACTGCATCATGGCCAGCAGTTCCGCCACGCCCTGATCGCTGCGCCATGACCGCAAATGACGCGCGGTGTGCTCGATCCCGCCGGTCAGCAGGGGCATCACGCAGCTGTCCTTGGTCGGGAAGTACCGCCACAGCGTGCGCGAGGAGATGCCTGCCTCCGCCGCGATGTCCTCGGCGGACGTTTCGGCGACCCCTTTGGCGAGGAAGAGGCGGACCGCGGCGCGCGCGACTTCCAGCCGGGTCTCGGCCTTGCGCCGTTCGGTGAGCGGCGGCCGTCCTGTCCGCCCTGGTGAACGGCTCTGTTGCGGGTTGAGCATGACACCTCCGTGCCGGGTTCGGATCATACTACTTTTTGTCATTCGCTGACTATGTGGCGCTGACTGACAAAAAGTCGGTACGGTGGGTCCATGACACAGAGCAGTGGTCTTGATGGCAGCAGCGTCGTCGTCACCGGCGCGGGTTCGGGGATCGGGCGGGCCGCGGCCCGACAATTCGCCCAGGTGGGCGCGAAGGTGGTGGTGGCCGACGTCAACGCCGATGCCGCCAAGGCTGTTGTCGAGGAGATCACCGCGGCTGGTGGCACCGCGGTGGCGGTGGCCGGTGATCTGAGCGACCTCGCGGTGGCCGAGGAAGTGGTCGCGACCGCCGTGAGTGCTTTCGGCGGCCTGGATGTGCTGGTGAACAACGCCGGGATCATGGACTCGATGGCCGCGGCTGCGGATGTCACCGATGCCGAATGGGACCGCGTCCTCGCCGTCAACCTGACCGCGCCGTTCCTGCTCACTCGGGCCGCGCTGCCGCACATGCTCGCCAAAGGCAAGGGCGCCATCGTCAACACCACTTCTGAAGCGGCATTGCGCGGCAGTGCCGCCGGAGCCGCGTACACCGCGTCCAAGCACGGCCTCGTCGGGCTGACGCGTTCCGTCGCAGTCATGTACCGCGACGCGGGTATCCGCGCCAACGCCATCGCACCCGGCGGAACCCAGACCGGCATCACCGTCAACGCCGATCCCGAAGGGCGTGGGCCGCAAACTGTCGCGCGGTACATGGCCAACATGGGCCGTGTCGCGGATGCCGAGGAACAGGCCGCCGCCATCGTTTTCCTTGCCTCGGACGCCGCCTCGAACATCACCGGCGTCATCCTGCCTGTCGACAACGGCTGGGCCGCGGTCTAAGAACTCCATAGACACAGAACTCCATACGCACAAAAGAAAGGCCGACCCTGCATGTCCATTTCCGGTGTGGCTCCGGAAGACTTGGGTTTCGATCCGGACGCGTTGCGTGCGAAGTACCGGGCCGAGCGGGACCGCCGCATTCGTCCTGACGGCGCTGGCCAGTACCGGCCGGCTGAGGGCCAATTCGGTTACTACGCCGAGGATCCGTACGCCGATCCGGACTTCACACGGGAGCCGTTGCACGACCGGGTCGACGCGGTCGTTCTTGGTGGCGGACTCGGTGGCTTGCTCGCCGCGGCACGGCTTCGCCAGGCCGGCCTCGGCGCCATCAGGGTGATCGAGAAGGCCGGGGACTTCGGCGGTACCTGGTACTGGAACCGGTATCCGGGCATCCACTGTGACATCGAGTCGTACATCTACATGCCGTTGCTGGAAGAAGTCGGCTACGTCCCCGAGTGGAAGTACGCGCCTGGCGAGGAGATCCGCCAGCACGCCCGCGCCATCGGCAGGCACTTCGACCTGTACCGCGACGCGTGTTTCCAAACCGCGGTTACGGAACTGCGCTGGGATGAAGACGCGGCCGAGTGGAGCGTGTCCACCGATCGCGGCGACCAGATGCGGGCGCGGTATGTGGTGGTGTCCAACGGAACCCTCGACCGGCCGAAACTGCCTGGTATTCCGGGTATGGAGACCTTCAAAGGGCATACCTTCCACACCAGCCGCTGGGACTACGGCTACACGGGCGGCGACGCCAACGGCAACCTCCACAAGCTCGCCGACAAGCGCGTTGCCCTCGTCGGCACTGGGGCGACGGCAATTCAGGTCGTGCCGCACCTGGCCCGCGACGCACAACACCTGTACGTCCTCCAGCGCACCCCATCTACTGTGGACGTTCGGGGGAACCGGCGCACGGACGCCGAGTGGGCTGCGTCGTTGCAGCCCGGTTGGCAACGGCGCCGCATGGAGAACTTCCTCGGCATTGTCAGCGGCGGCCTTGTCGAGCAGGACATGGTCAGTGACGCGTGGACGGGCAGTGCCAAGCTGCTGCACCACCTGACTGGGGGCGAGATCCACGACTCGCTGTCGCAGGAGGAACGCGAGCACCTCGACGAGATCGTCGATTTCCGGAAGATGAACGAGATCCGCGCTCGCGTTGCGGACATTGTGCGGGACCCGGCAACGGCCGAGTTGCTCAAGCCCTGGTACCGCTACATGTGCAAGCGGCCGACGTTCAGCGACGAGTACCTCCAGACCTTCAACCGCCCCAACGTCACCCTGGTGGATACGGCCGACTTCGGCGGTGTCGAGCGGGTCACGGAGAACGCGGTCGTGGTCGGCGACCGTGAGTACGAAGTGGACTGCATCGTCTTCGCCACCGGCTTCCAGGTCGGTCTGTCGGACATCTTCCTCGGCCGGTTACCGGTGTACGGCTGCGGCGGTACAACTCTGCTGGAGAGCTGGAGCAGCGGGCCAAGAACACTGCATGGCTTCTACAGCAATGGTTTTCCGAACTTCTTCACCCTGGGGCCGTTGCAGAACGCCGCGTCGGTGAACTTCACGCACATCCTCGACGAGCAGGCGACGCACATCGCCCAGGTGATCGAGCAAGCCCGCAAGCGAGGTGCCCGGTGGGTCGAGCCGAGTGCGCAGGCCGTGGACGCCTGGATCGCGAGCCTGGGTGAGAATGCGGCCCAGCGGTACAAATTCCTGAGCGAATGCACCCCTGGCTACTACAACAACGAGGGGCATCCGTTCGTGCTCCCCTCTTTCGGCAAGGGCGCCGTCGCCTTCCACGCCCTGTTGCGTGACTGGCGTGTGAACGGCGGCATGGACGACGTCCTGGTGGCCGGCGGATGAGCCCGTTCCGTGGTTCCAACGGCATCGCCTTCGGTCCCGACGGCCGCCTCTACGTCGCCGAGTACCTAGGCGGGCGCATCAGCGCCATCGACCTCGCCACGACCCAGGTCGAAATAGCGGTGCCAGCAGACGGTCCCGTCCAGTCACCTGATGACCTCGCGTTCGGCGCCGACGGGTCGATGTACATCACCGACCTCGTACCGGGCCGGGTGTGGCGGCGAGATCCGCACGGCGACTACACGCTTGTCTCTGACGAGGTCAAGGTACCCAACGGCATCGCCTGCGTCGGGGATCGCTTGTTCGTCAACGAAATGCGCGTCGGTGGCCGTCTGCTCGAACTGTTCCCCGACGGCAGGGAACCTGTAGTGCTCGCCGAAGGCCTGATGTTGGGCAACGCGATGCAACTCGGGCCCGACGGCTGCCTGTACTACCCGCACATGCTCACCAATGAGGTCTTCCGCATCCCGCTCGACGGCGGCACGCCCGAACTGGTCGCCGAGGACGTGCACGAGCCGGTCGCCGTGCGCTTCGACCGTGAAGGCGTGCTCATGGTCCTGTCTCGTGGTGTGGACGGGATCGTCACGCGCATCGACCAGGGCCAACGAAAGATCATCACCACGGGTGTGATGTGCCTGGACAATGCCGCGTTCGACTCCGACAACCGCATGTATGTCTCCAGCTATGCCAGCGGCGGCATCGCAGAGGTGCACCCAGACGGCCGGACCCGTCAGGTTGTCCCTGAGGGCCTCGCTGGCCCTTATGGCGTGACGGTCGATACGGGCGGTGCGGTCTATACGGCAGACCACTACCGCGTTGTGAAGCCAACCGGACCCGAACTAGCCATCTTCACGCACGGCATCGTCGCGGCTAAAGGACAGCTGCACGTGACGTCCCAGTACGGCGACGTACGCACCGACGGCACAACGCGTGCCAGCGGCTTGAACCGTCCGATGGGCATCGCCGTGCGGGACGACGGTGCGCTTGTGGTCGCTGAGGCGGGAGCGGGACGGGTCATCGCCATCGACACGGAGGTCACGGTGGTGGCGTCCGGCTTCACCTCGCCTATGGACGTGGCTTTTGACGCGGAGCAGCGTTGCTACGTCAGCGACGAGACTGGCGCGGTCCACCGGATCGATGATGGCGTGGCCATCGCCTCGGGACTTGCCGCACCGCAGGGCTTGGCCGTGCATGGCGACGAGTTGTTCGTCGTGGAGGTCGGACTTCACCGAGTCCTGGCCATCCACCTGCAGACCGGTGAACGCCGGGTTGTCGCCGCCGACCTTCCCCTCAGCCCGGAACGTCCCCGCGAGCTTTTCGTACACGGCATGCCCGGTTGCCCTCGACGGTTCGTCGGACTCGCCGTCGCCCCGGACGGCTCCCTGCACGTGTCGGGAGATGGCACGGTGCTCCGGATACCGCAGGAGATCGGATGAACAGGGAAGTGCTCGTCGTCATCGGCATCGGCGGCATGGGCCTGGCGATAGCCCGCCGCCAGGGCACAGGCAAGGCCGTGCTGCTCGCCGATTTCGACGAGTCCCGGCTGACCACGGCAGCCGACACGTTGCGCGCCGAGGGACAGCAGGTCACCACGCACCGCGTGGACGTCTCGTCGGCGGAGTCGGTGGCTTCCCTGGCCAAGGTGGCAGCGTCCCTCGGTCCCGTCACCCAGATCGCGCACACGGCAGGGCTTTCTCCAGCGCAGGCCCCAGCCGAGACCATCGTGAAGGTGAACTTGGCCGGAGTGGCGCACGTCCTAGCCGAGTTCGGTGGCGTGGTCGCACCCGGCGGCGCCGGAGTGATCATTTCCAGCATGGCCGGGCACATGACGCGACTGACCGCGGAGGAGGAACGTGCGCTGGCTCGCGGCGAGCTACCTGCCCTAGGCGATTCACCACCCGAGGCCGCTTACGCCCGAAGCAAACGCGCCAACCACATCCAAGTGCAGGCCGCGAGCGTCGCTTGGGGCCAGCGCGGCGCGCGGATCAACGCAATCAGTCCCGGCGTGGTCTCAACTCCGATGAGCGAGGCCGATCTGGCCTCGGACCACGGAACAGTCATGCGGACGATGATCGACACGTCACCAACCGGGCGCATAGGCACACCCGACGACATCGCGGCCGCGGCAGCCTTCCTGCTCGGCCCGGAATCGACCTTCATCACCGGCTCCGACCTGCTCGTCGATGGCGGCGTGGTCGCGGCGATGCGTTCAGCCCAGCCAATACATTCCGCTTGACGCTGGTGGCATCGCAGGTCCGCCAAAGCAACCTTCGTCGGCGGGCTTCGTCGGCGGGTCAAAGGAACCCGGCGGAAGGGCATCCGGCGGAAGGAGGGTCCGACGGAAAGGCGGCCGACGGAGGGGATCCGGCGAAGGAAGCCCGGCCAAGGGAATCGGGCCAAGGGAACCCCGGGGAAGGGGCCCGGCGGAGTGAGCCTGGCCAAAGGCAGCCCGGCGGAAGAGGGCCCGACGGGAAGGAGGCCCGCGGGAAGGAGGGTCCGACGGGAGGGGATCCGGCCAAGGGAGTCCGGCCACGGGGAACCCGGTGAAGGGAACTCGGCCAAACAGAGCCCGTGAAGGGAACCCCAGGGAATGGGCCCGGCCCAGGGAACCTGGCCCAGGGAACCCGGCCAAGGAAGCCCAGCCAAGGGAACCCGCCCAGGAGCCCGGTCAAAGTGTGTGGAATCGTTCCCAGACACCGCCATTCCCCTCCCCGCCCGCAAGGGGGACCCCTGATTCCAGGTTATTGCAAGGAAAGTGCGGAGTGGGAGAGCTCGGGGCCGGTGCCTGTGGACAACTGGCCACTGTGGATAACCGCTGTCCGCGCTACTCGTGGTGGCCCAGTTCTGTCGGCCCTTCGGCCTACGCTGGAATTCGGGGGCCGGAGGCCGCACCCGGTGAAGAACCAAGTAGCCCTCGACGGAACAAACCTGAAGACGGGCCACGCCATACGAATCGGCGGCACAGGTGTGATGACCCAGGAGATGCGCCGGGACTGAACCGGCAAAAGAGACAAACCCCTCGAATAGGTCCGCGTGCCCCCAGTCGTCACGCGAACCGCGAAACATCAGGCCGGGTGTTCGGCCAAATAGCTCAATGCCTCCGCCAGGAACCCTCCTGCCTCACGCACTGCGCGTTCGGCATCCCGGTCTCGGATGGCAAACAGCAGACCACGGTGGTCGATCTTGCGGGCGTCGGGCTGTGACTCGTCGAGCGCCTCGATGCTCGCCTTGATCACTTCGGTCAGGCCCGCGTGGAGTTCGGCGAGCAGTTGGTTGTGCGACGCGATCACCACCAGGTGGTGGAAGTCGGCGTCGATCTGCACGAAACGCGCCCATTGCATCGCCGCCGCCGCTTCGTCGCGCTGCTCAAGCAGGCGGGTCAGTTGCTCCAGCTGTGCTTCGGTGCGGTTGGTCGCCGCTAGACGGGCTCCTTCGACTTCGAGGGTCCGCCGTACTTCCAGCACGTCACGCAGTTCCGAGCCGCACAGGCGGCGTACTGCTCCGGACAGTTCACTTGTGGCGCGCACGAACGTGCCATCACCCTGCCGGACTTCGAGAAGTCCCGCGTGGGCGAGGGCGCGGACGGCCTCGCGAACGGTGTTGCGGCCTACGCCGAGCGCGGTCACCAGTTCGGGCTCGGTAGGGATTCGTTCGCCAACCCGCCACTCGCCCGTGGTGATCGCACTCCTCATCTGGTCGATCACCTGGTCGACAAGGCCGGCACGCCGGGTCGTGGCCAACGGCACGGTGTCATCCTCCCCACCCGGATGTTTGGACAACCAAACATCCTATGTTTGTTGTAGTAGTCACCGACGATGTTCGTCGAATGAACAGACTGCCATCTCATCCGGTGTTTCGCGTAGGGCCGGTCGACTTTTAATCCGCGGGTGCCGATCGCGGGCGTTGCTTATCCTGGTAGTCGAGATGGGAACCCCACTAAAGGAATCGACGCTCGCCGATTTGGCGCAGCGGCTGCCCGCGCTGACCCTCCGCGACGAGCGCAGGCTGGGCCGCCGCCTCGAAGGCGTCCGCAAAGTCCGCAAGCCAGCCGCCCGCCAGGCCGTCATCGAGCAGATCGCCGCCGAGATCACCGCGGCCGAACTCAAGGTCGACGCGCGGCGCGCCGGCCTGCCCGAAATCACCTATCCGGCCGAACTGCCGGTCAGCCAGCGACGGGACGAGATCCTTGCGGCCGTGCGCGACCACCAGGTGGTGATCGTGGCGGGGGAGACCGGGTCGGGCAAGACCACCCAGCTGCCGAAGATCTGCCTTGAACTCGGCCGCGGCGTACGCGGCACGATCGGCCACACGCAGCCGCGTCGCCTCGCCGCGCGCACGGTCGCCGAGCGCATCGCCGAAGAGCTCGATGTCCCGCTTGGTGAGGCAATCGGCTACAAGGTCCGGTTCAACGATCAAGTGAGCGACGGCACACTGGTCAAGCTGATGACCGACGGCATCCTGCTCGCCGAGATCCAGTCCGACCGGCTGCTGTCCCAGTACGACACGCTGATCATCGACGAGGCGCACGAGCGCAGCCTCAACATCGACTTCATCCTCGGGTACATCAAACAGCTTCTGCCCAAGCGGCCCGATCTCAAGGTGATCATCACCTCGGCCACGATCGACCCCGAGCGGTTCTCCCGGCACTTCGGCGACGCGCCGATCGTCGAGGTCTCCGGCCGGACTTACCCGGTTGAGGTGCGGTACCGGCCGATCATCGACCCGGACGACCCGCACGCCGACGAGGACCGCGACCAGACACAGGCGATCCTCGACGCGGTCGACGAGCTCGCCGCCGAAGGTCCCGGCGACATCCTGGTGTTCCTCAGCGGTGAACGGGAGATCCGGGACACCGCCGAAGCGGTATCAAAACACGCGGCCACCAAACAGGACCTGAAGAACACCGAGATCCTCCCGCTCTACGCCAGGCTCTCGTTCGCCGAGCAGCATCGGGTGTTCCAGTCGCATCGCGGCAGACGGATCGTGCTGGCCACCAACGTGGCTGAAACGTCATTGACGGTTCCGGGCATCAAGTACGTGATCGACCCGGGCACCGCGCGGATCTCCCGGTACAGCAACCGGTTGAAGGTACAGCGGCTGCCCATCGAAGCGATTTCCCAGGCTTCGGCCAACCAGCGCAAAGGCCGCTGTGGCCGTGTCTCCGAGGGCATCTGCATCCGGCTCTACACCGAGGACGACTTCGACGCGCGGCCGGAGTTCACCGACCCGGAGATCCTGCGCACCAACCTCGCCTCGGTCATCCTGCAGATGACCGCGGCCGGGCTCGGCGACATGGCCGATTTCCCGTTCATCGACCCGCCGGACAAGCGCAACATCACCGACGGCGTGAACCTGTTGCAGGAGTTGGGCGCCCTCGACAAGGCCGATCTGACACCGTTGGGCCGCAAGCTCGCGCAGCTCCCGGTCGACCCGCGGCTGGCCAGGATGGTCCTCGCGGCTGAGGGGAACGGCTGCGTGCACGAGGTCATGGTGATCGCCGCCGCACTGTCTATTCAGGACCCACGGGAGCGGCCGGCTGACAAGCAAGAGCAAGCGCAGCAGGCGCACGCCAGGTTCACCGACAAGACGTCGGACTTCCTGTCGTACCTGAACCTGTGGGAGTACTTGCGCGAGAAGCAGAAGGAGCTCTCCGGCAACCGGTTCCGCAAGCTCTGCAAGGCCGAGTTCCTGAACTACCTCCGAGTACGGGAATGGCAGGACATCTACTCGCAGCTGCGGCAAGTGATGGACGTCAAGGCGAAGCCTGCCGGCGGTGAAGTCGACGCGGTCCGCGTGCACCAATCGGTGCTTGCCGGCCTGCTGTCCCACATCGGCCTGCGCGACCCGCAGAAGCAGGACTACATCGGCGCGCGCGGCGCCCGGTTCGCGGTGTTCCCCGGCTCGGCGTTGTTCAAGAAGCCGCCGCAGTGGGTGATGGCCGCCGAGTTGGTCGAGACGTCCCGGCTGTGGGGCCGGATCGCGGCCCGGATCGAACCCGACTGGGTCGAGCCACTGGCCCAGCATCTGGTGAAGCGGACGTACAGCGAACCTCATTGGGAACGCAAGCAAGGCGCCGTGATGGCGACCGAACGCGTGACGCTGTACGGCATCCCGATCGTGACGAACCGGAAAGTCAACTACGGCCGGATTGATCCGGAACTGTCCCGCGAGATGTTCATCCGCAGTGCGCTGGTCGAAGGCGACTGGGAGACGCGGCACAAGTTCTTCCACGCCAACCGCAAGCTGCTGACCGAGGTCGAAGAGCTGGAGAACCGGGCACGGCGGCGTGACCTGCTGGTCGACGACGAGACGCTGTTCGACTTCTACGACAAGCGAATCGGCGCCGAAGTGGTGTCGGGGCGGCACTTCGACACCTGGTGGAAGAAGGCTCGCAGCGAGCAGCCGGATCTGCTGACGTTCCCGACCGACATGCTGCTCAACGCCAACGCGCGGACCGTGACCCCCGAGGCGTTCCCGGACAACTGGAACCGTGGCGGCCTGACCATGCGGCTGTCGTACCAGTTCGAACCGGGGCGCAAGGACGACGGCGTAACCGCGCACATCCCTTTGCCCGTGCTCAACCAGGTGACCGCGGACGGCTTCGCGTGGCAGGTGCCGGGGCTGCGCGAGGAGATCATCACCTCGCTGCTGAAGTCGTTGCCCAAGCAGGTTCGCCGCAACTTCGTGCCCGCTCCTGACTGGGCGAAGGCGATTCTGCACCGGATTCCGGAGCTCAAGGACCACAGCCTGCTCGACGCGGTCGAACGCGAGATCAAGGCGTTGTCCGGGATCGCGGTGGCCCGCGAGGACTGGGATCTCACCAAGATCCCCGATCACCTGCGGGTGACCTACCGCGTCGAGGACGAACGCCGCAAGCTGCTGGCCGAAGGCAAAGACCTCGGTGACCTGAAACGCCGCCTGCAGCCGAAGATGCGCGAGACCCTGTCGTCCGCGGCCGGTGAGATCGAACGAAAAGGCCTGCGCACCTGGGAGATCGGCACGTTGCCGAAGATGCTCCGGCAGGAGCAGCACGGCTTTGTGGTGACCGCGTATCCCGCTTTGGTCGACGCGGGAACGTCGGTCGACGTCCGCATGTTCGAGACCGAGGCCGACCAGCGCGACTCGATGTGGAAGGGCACGCGGCGGCTGCTGTTGCTGAACACGGCTTCGCCGCTGAAGTACGTGCTCGGCAGGATGTCCAACACCGCCAAGCTGGCTTTGTCGGCCAACCCGCACCGCGACATGCAGGACTTCTTCGACGACTGCATAGCGTGTGCCGTCGACAAGCTCGTCAGCGACGCCGGGGGTGTCGCGTGGGAGGAAGCAGGGTTCAAAGCCTTGCAGGACAAGGTTCGTACGCAGCTGAACCCCACCGTGTTCGAGGTCGTCAGTCAGGTCGGCAGCGCGCTGGCGGCGTACAACTCGGTCCAAACACGACTGTCCGGAATGGGCGGAGCGCGGTTGGAACCGTCCTTGCGCGACATCCGGCAACAGCTGTCTCGCTTGGTGTATCGGGGTTTCGTGACCGCGACCGGCTACGACCAGCTGCCGAGCCTGACCCGGTACCTACGAGGTATCGAGCTGCGCTTGGACAAGCTGCCCGAGCGGCCGGACCGTGATCTCGAGTGGGCGCAGATCGTGCAGGACGTCTGGCAGGCCTACCGGGAGCTACCGGACTCGCCCGAGGCGCGCCGGATCCGGTGGATGATCGAGGAACTGCGGCTCAGCTACTTCGCCCAGTCGATCAAGACCGCGTACGCGGTGTCCGAGAAGCGGATCTATCGCGCCATCGACCAACTCTTGGGGTGACGGTTTGACCGAGGAGCACACCACGATCGAGCCGCACACCGGGCTGGAAACCGAGTTCCCGCACCGGATCGGCAAGGTCGCGAAGCGGGAACTGGCGTTGCACGGGTATACCCGTTACGAGCAACTGGCAGGGATCACGGCCAAGGACCTGCTGGCGATCCACGGGGTCGGCAAGAAGGCCATCGAGGTCCTGCGCGAGGAGCTCGGTGGCCGCGGCTTGGCTTTCGCCGACGAGCCGTGACCGTGGTCGTGTCTTGAGGTATGCGGGCGATTCCGGGGCGTCGGCTCCCGTGCGATCGACCAACTCCTCGGGACCTGGCTTCACGATCATGCGGGCAGGTGCCTCTTACTTATGTGACCTTGATCTTGATCGTGCTCACGGCGGCCACCCAATTGGTCTCGCTGTGCGCCCTGACTTTGCGGCTCCGTGCGCAAACACGACAACACGACACGCTCGCCGCGCTGGCATGCAAGCTCCCGCCCGGCATGCAGGTAGAACTGGACGACGTCCGCCGCGACGGCAGCAGAACGCGGTTGCGGATCGGCACCGGCCCAAGGGAGCGCTATGTCGGACGCTGAGTTTGCCCGTCGCCCATCCGCCGACGAGGCGATCCCGGACTCAGCCCGGTCCGGCGAGTTCGAACTGTTCTACCGCGCAACGGTCCAACAACTGGTCGGATTCCTGATGATGCACGGCGCGTCGCTTGCGGACGCCACCGACATCGCTCAAGACACCCTGAGCAGCGCATACGAACGCTGGCACAAGCTAGACAATCCGCGTGCCTGGTCATACCGGGTCGCGTCCCGTGCGTTGATTCGCAAATTCGTCAGCACCAAGGAGAATCTGACAGCTGATGCCATCGAGCCCGGCTCGGTGTTGCGGGCGACCCCAGCGGACGCCTGGCACGAGCGCCACGAGTTGATCACCGCGTTGGCGCGTTTGCCGACTCGACAACGTCAGGTCATGGCTTGGCGGTTGTCGGGCTACACGCCACTGGAGATAGCTGTCGAACTCGGCATCACGCACGATGCCGTCCGCAGCAATCTCTACCTTGCCCGACGCGCAATCGACGTCTTTCTGAACGGCGGGGAGGGCTCATGATTGACGACAGTCGCGACGCACGTCTGGACGACTGGTTCGAACACGGCTTGACCGACCTCGCCGAGATGATCGGCCTGGCCCTCGACATCGAGGCCGGACTGCGTGACGCCTGCCTGCCCGGTCGTCTTCGGTCGTTGGACAGCGCGCTGGATGCCGCGTTGGACGTCGATGCCGGGCTTGCTGCCATCGTGTCCCGTGACATCTCTCCGCCTCCCCATGAATTCTCGGTGCCGGACACGGTGAACGACCACCCACCTACGTTGGCTCCACTCGACGAGCTGGCTTGGCGGGTGGCAACTCGGTCCTTCCACGGACGCTTGGCATTCAGGAGTGGGATTCCGCTCGAAGAGCTCCGCCGGGTCCGGATGATCGCCGAAGCGTTCGTCGATGCCGCCGACCTCGTGGCCAGCTTGGAGAAAGGCCTGGCCAGCATCCGGGAGCACAAACGCCCCGGTTCTCTTGTTGCCGACTACGACCGTGCGCTCGCTCTTTCCCGCGCTCTCGGCCTTGCGCACGTCGACAGCGCGCTTCCCAGTGCGCGGGGCGTTGTGGAGGCCATCGCTCGTGTCCGCGAGCTTGTCAGACGGCATGCGCTGCTTCGAGGCGCTGTGGTCTGGGCCCGCGACCTCGGACTTGACCTTGCCGCGAAGGTGGCTGTGGCACTCATGGGTGAACTCAGGCGAACCTTCAGACGATCGGAGAAGCACGAGCTGGGGATCGCTCTACGGGACGAGCTCATCCGCTTCAGCGACTTGGGCGACGTTCGCTCAATCGCGCTCGACCGTGACGACATTCGCTTTCAGGCTCTCCGTAGTCCCCGTGAGCTGGCGGACGGCATCGCCCGACTCGATGCTGTCATCTCGGACTTCACCAATGCCGACCTGACACACGTCGGCCTGCGAGGGATCAACCTGCAAGGAGTCCGGTGGTCCAGCTCCCATACCCGCTGGCCACTTGATTGGGAGGATCCGATTCGCCATGCCTCTGTACAGATCGCGCCGGAACGTCGGCCTGATCTGTACGAGATCCGCGACGAGCCGCAGGTCCGGTATTCGCAGACGTGGCAAAGGGGAGCTTCCTGACCTGTTGATCGACGGTGAGAATCCCTACCTAGTAAGAAGAACCGCGCCAAGTCGACAGGGGATCCTTCGCCCATCCCCACAGAGTCGCGATGTCCTTGGTACTGCTGACCATCGAGGCCTTGGTTGTGGCGCCGCCATCGCCATAGGCGGCGAGTTCTCGGCTGAGTTACAGCTGTCCGAACAGGCGTCCTCGACGCGGCTTACGGAAGGGGCTTATCCGCGCCTCGTCGGTGGCGACAGCCGCATACGACCAACTCATGTAGCCAACGCAATATTGCAGCTCCGCCATATGACTCGGCGTATGTGAGCCACTGGGCCGAATGGGCGCACAGTGGTGACCGAGCGCGTGAAAGTTGGCGTTCCCGCGGCCGGGAATTGCCGGGGTTGAATGCTGCCGAAATGACGTGAACTGCGGTTTTCCGCAATCAACCGGCTGGGCGCTGTAATCCACCCGACCGTGCTGGCAATTCGGCACTACCGTCAAGTGGGGCGCTTGGTGGTGGCAGAGCGCCACTCGCGGAAAACGAGAACGAGGAGCATTCGGTGATCTTCAATCGATGGGCGGCGCTGGCTGTTCTGATTGGTGCATTGGCACTGCCTGGGTTGATGGGAACGGCGTACGCTGCCGAAAAGCCTGGGCACAACCAAGTCGCGGTCGGCAACCACAACGGCAATGCCAACCACACGACGGTCTCCAACCTGCTCGCCAGCGCCAACTGGATCAAGGTCGTCAACTCCAATGCCGACCACAACAACACATCGGTGGAGAACGAGCATTCCAACGGCAATGGCACGTCGGTGGGCAACCATCACGCGGATCACAATGACACCGCGGTCAGCAATGATCATTCCAATGCCAACTCCACCAGCGTCAGCAATACGCATGCCAACCACAACAACTCGGCCGTGTCCAACGACCACGCCGACCACAACGGGGTGACGGTCAGCAACACGCACGCCAACGGCAACGACTCCGCCGTATCCAACGACCACTCAGACGACAACGCCGTGTCCGTCACCAACACCGCGGCCAATGGCAACGACATCGCCGTGTCCAACGATGACTCGGACCACAACGGCATCGCCGTGACGAACAACCACGCGGACCACAACGACACTGCGGTTCAGAATGACGACTCGGACCACAACGCCGTTGTCGTGAGCAACACTGGCGCCGATCACAACGACACGGCCGTGAGCAACCACGACTCGGATCACACCACCTCAGTGGTGAGCAACGTCGCGAGCAACGGCAACGACACGGCGATCAGCAACAATCACGCCGTCGGGTCGACGACTGTCGTGAGCAATAACTCCAGCAACAACAATGACACTTCGGTCAGCAACAACGGTGTCAGCAACAGCACCACCGTTGTCGCAGGTAATGGCAGTCATCACAACACCACAACGGTCGCCAACAGCGGTGATGGCAACACGGTGGTGGTGACGAACAAGGGCTGATAACGCGTACCAGAGGGCGCGGAGGCGGCCGGGACCGGGGTGCCGGTTCCGCTCGCGCTACCCGATCCGGCGACATGCTCGCCGGGTCGGGTTTGCATTTCCCCAGAACAGTTGTCACGAAGCGTGTGCGCACTTTTCTCAGACGAGTGAACATGGCGCGGAAGTTTTGGCTTTCCCGGCTGCGTCGGTACTGTTTTTCCCGCGTCGCGGATCGTGCGTTCCCCGATCCGGCCCTCTGATGTCGTTGTGAAAGGTTTCGCATGCCTGTGAAGAGGCGTTTTATTGTGCTCGGTGCGGTAATGGCGGCCATGTTCGGCCCGGCTGCCACCGCGTTCGCGGATCAGGACGAGGACGTGCTCAGCGGTTTCGACGGTGACGCGCCGCTGGTGAGCAACGTCAGTGTGCTGCCGATGCAGATGTGCGGCAGCGGTGTGTTCGTCAGCGGTCTCACCGACGTGCCCAAGGTCAACACGGGCAACTGCACCAACGCCCCGACCGGTAACCCGCTGCAGCAGTTGATCACCAACAGCACCCTCGGCCGCTGAGGCCTGTCGTGAGTGTTTTGGCCGGTTGGCGCCGGCCAAAACACTCACGACGTGCTACCTGGTGGTACGCGGCGTCGGCCGGGCGGCCGGGTCAGGCGAGGGCTTCTTGGGATCGAACGTGGGCTTCTTGGGACTCTCCGTACCGCGGTAGCCGTCCATCACCGCACTCCAGATCGTGGTGGGTTCGCCGAACGCGGTGATGTCCTTGTTCTCCTTGTTCTTGATGGCAATGATCTTGTCGGCACCCATCCACACCACGGTCACGATGTCCCTGGTGTAACCGACCATCCAGGCCTTGGCGTTCGCGCCGTCGTCGCCGTACGAGCGAGTCCCTGGCCGGGTGAAAGCCCCCTGCGTTCGCGTCAGGCTGAACGTGACCGCGTCGGCGATCTTGGGCGGAATGGCCTGTGTCAGCAAAGGCGTGGCGTTGTAACGGATGTTGCCGTCGATGTCCTCGACTCGGCTGATGAAGTGCGGTGTTGTCCGCACGCCGTCGGCTGCGAGGGTGGCGTACGCACGAGCCATGTCGATGGGGCGAACGCTTGTGCTCCCGCCACCGACAGCGATACGAGTGTCCGGATCCTTGCCGAACGCGGGCTTTCCGCGCAGCTCACGGGAAATCCCGAGCTGGAACGCCGCCTCGGCCACCGCGCCGACGCCGACCTGGGAGGTCAACTCGGCCGAAGCGGTGTTCGCCTGCATGCCGAGAGAGCTGCGCAGGCTGCACGGTGAACACCGGACACCCTGCGGATTCTGGAACGGGATGCCGTCGACCATCCGCGGCGAGCTGCCGTCCAACGGGTGATCGAGCCGGAAACCCTGACGCAGTGCGGCAACCGCCACGAAAGTGCCGAACGTCGTACCGGCGTCCTGCGGCGATTGGGCGTAGTCCAAGCCGACTCCGTTGCCGCCGCCGTGGTACGCCAGCACGCCACCGGATTTAGGGTCGAGTGAAACGGCCGCCGCGCGCAGGTAATCCGGTTGACCAGCCATAACTGTCGAAACGGACTGCTCGAGGCTCGTCTGTGCGTTCCGGTCGATGGTGGTGATCACCCGGTATCCCCGCTGGTGCAGCGCGTCCCTTGGCAGATCCGCCACATCTTCGAGCTCGGCGAGCACCTGGTTCTCGATCTGCAGCCGCGCTGAGCTCGGCGAAGCGTCCCTCGGCAGGGTGGCCGGGAATTTCAGCGTCTCGCGGTTGGCCAGCCAGCCCTGGCTGCTCATCTGGCCGAGCACGAAGTTCCACCGGCGTTCGGCGTTTTCCCTGTCCACGTCGGGATCCCAGTACGTCGGCCGCTGGATCACCCCGGCGAGCAGCGCCGCCTCGGACACGTCCAGCTGCTGGACGTTCTTGCCGAAGTACGCCTGCGCCGCCGCCTGGATCCCGTTCGCGCCACGTCCGAAGTAGACAGTGTTGAGATAGGCGGTGAACAGGTCCTTCTTGGAGTAGGTGTCCGCCATCTTCTTGGCGAGGACCAGTTCTTTCCACTTGCGGCCGAACGAGAGCTCCTCGTTGCCGGTCGCCTTCTTGATGTACTGCTGAGTGATCGTCGACCCGCCACCGGAGTCACCGGTCACGTTGTTCCAGACCGCACGGGCGATCCCGGTGATGTCAAAACCCGAGTTCTCCCAGAACGTGTTGTCCTCGGCCGCGAGCACCGCCTGCTGCACGTGTAAGGGGATGTCCTGAAACCGGATCGACGAACGGTCCCCGCTCTTCGGCGAGATCCTCGCCAACTCGGTCTTGCCATCCGAGTAGTACAACGTGATGGTCTGGTTCTGACCAGCGGCGATCTGCGCTGGATCCGGTATCTCCCATAACGTGTAGCTGTAGCGGAACGCGATCAGTGGTGCGGCTATCGACAGGAACACCAAGACGTACAACGTCTTGCGAATCCAGCCCCACACGGTTACGGCACTCCCCGGGGTTGATCGACTTTGTCGACCTCTACACGCCCGGGTGTGCCGAAAGGTTGAGCCAATTAGTCCAAAACGAGTTTGAGCAGCGCGTTCTCCACGACCTCAGGCATGCCGGGGTGGATCCAGTACTGCCCACGGGCCATGTCGTCCGCGCGCAGCCCGAAACTCATCGCCTGGATCAGCGGCTGGATCACGCTCGCGGCCTGCGGGCCCATGATGTGCGCGCCGATCAGCTGCCCGCTGGCCGGGTCAGCCAGCAATTTCACGAAACCGGACGTGTCCTCCATCGCCCACCCGTAGGCGATGTCCGCGTACGCCTGCTCAGCCACGACATAGCGCTGGCTGCTCGCCTTGGCTTCCCGTTCGGTCAAGCCGACCGATGCGATCTGCGGCGACGTGAACACCGCGTGCGGCACGAACCTGTGGTCCGCTTTCCGCAGGTCCTCCGGGTGCAACAGGTTGTGCTGCACGATGCGTGCCTCGTGGTTCGCGACGTGCTTCAACTCGTACGGCGAGCTGATGTCGCCGACCGCGTACACACCGTCCACTGTGGTCCGTTGGTACTCGTCGACCACGACGTGCCCTGTCGGGGCGACGGCGACACCACCGGCGACGACGTCGAGGATGTCCGAGTTGGGCGTCCGCCCGACCGCCACCAGGAGCACGTCGGACTCCACGGTCTCGGCGCCCGACGGGCCTTCCAGGTGCAGCCTGATCACGTCGCCGTCGCGTTCGGCCCGCACGGTTTTGCGATCCAGCCGGACGTCCCACTTCTCCTGGGCCAACGCCGTGAACCGCCCGGAGATGTCGTCGTCCTCGCTGCGCAGCAACGCGCCTGAGCGCGCGACGACCGTGACGTCGACGCCGTAGGAAGAGAACACGTGCGCGAACTCGGCTGCGACGAAGCCGCTGCCGAGGATGGTCAGCTTCTTCGGCAGCTTCGCCAGCCGCATGATCGTGTCGCTGGTCTCGTAGCCGACCTCGGCTAGACCGGGCACATCCGGTGCCGTCACCCGGCCGCCCGCGGCCAGCACGAACTTGGGCGCGGTGATGGTCTGCTTGGTGCCGTCGGTCAGCGTGACCTCGAGGACCTTGGGCTCGGTGAACCGGCCGGTGCCTTCGAACACCGTGACGTTCGAGTTGTCCGCGTGGTTCTTGCGGTACTCACGGCCGCCCGCGGCGATCGGGTCGATCCGGCCGAAGATCCGGTCCCGGATGTCGTCCCACCGCACGCCGTCCAGCGTCGAGTCGACGCCAAGCCGGGCGCTCGCGCCGGGAGTGGCCGCCAGGTCGGCGGTGTGCACGAACATCTTCGTCGGGATGCAGCCGACGTTCAGGCACGTGCCGCCGAATGTCCCCTTTTCCACGACGGCGACGTTCCAGTCCTTGAACCTCGGGTCAAGGATGGAGTTGCCGGAGCCGGTACCGATTATCACCAGGTCGAAGGTCCGCACGACCCAGTTAACCGCACCGGCTCCGGGTTTGTTCCGTCAGTGCTGATACGTCGGCACGATGATCGCCCTGGCCAGCGTGTGGAAGGCGAGGTTGAAGCTCACGTAGGCGGCCGACGCGTTCTCGTCCACGCCGAGCTTCTCCTGATCCACCGCGTGCACCACGAAGTAGTAGCGGTGCACCTGGTCGCCGGCAGGAGGTGCCGCGCCGTCGAACTTGTGGTTGCCGAAGTCGTTGCGCGTGTGGAACGCGCCCTGCGGCAACGTGGCGTCGCTCTCCCCGGCACCGGTGTCCAACGAGGTCACCGAGGCGGGGATGTCGATGGCCAGCCAGTGCCAGAAGCCCGACGGGGTCGGCGCGTCCGGGTCGAAGCAGGTCACCACGAAGCTCTTGGTGTCCGAGGGGAACCCGGACCAGCTCAGTTGCGGTGAGGTGTTGCCGTCCTCGAACACCTGCGCACCCGGTAGCTGCTCGCCGCCGGTCACGTCGCTCGACGTCACCGTGAACGACCGGACCGTGGGCAGCAGGTCGTAGGGGTCGGGCGTGACGGGACGCTCCAGGCTCATGATCTACCTCCGGTAGTGGTCTCACTGATTTCTAGGGTCAGGGACAACCCTGGTCTTTGCCGGGTATGCGGTCCAGTCGGCCCTCTTGATGTCCGTTTCCGCGTACGTTGGCGTTAACCACAGGGAGAGGGTTTACCACCGTGACTGAATCCGACGTCCAACAGTCGTCACCGCGCGTCCGATTCCCCGGAATCAGTCCGCGCGCCTACGAGCACCCGGCCGACAAGGGTGCGATGGCCACTTTGCGTGCTGTACCCGGCGTCGCCGACGTGCTCAAGACGCTGAACGCGCTGTTCAACGAGCGCGCCGAGCGGCTGATGGCGGTGGCTTCCCACGTCCGTGTCGGCCCTTCGCAGTACCCGGTGCTCGACCGGATCCGCAACGAGTCGGCGGAGATCCTCGATCTGCCTGCCGTCCCCAAGCTCTACGTCGCCCGCGACCCGCGTGTCATCGCGCAGACCAGGGGCATCGACGAGCCGTTCATCGTGGTGTCCTCCGGCCTGGTCGAGCTGTTCGACACCGAGGCGCTGCGGTTCGTGATCGGTCACGAGATGGGCCACGTGCTGTCCGGGCACGCGGTGCTGCTCACCCTGCTCGACCGGCTGCTCAAGCTGCAGCGGTCGGTGGCCTGGGTGCCGCTCGGCGTGATCGGGCTGCGTGCGGTCATCGCCGCGCTCTACGAGTGGCAGCGCAAGGCCGAACTCAGCTGTGACCGCGCCGGTCTGCTCGTCGGCCAGGACCCGCAGGCCTCGCTGCGTGCGCACATGTACCTCGCGGGCGCGACGGACCTCTCGCAGATCGACATCCCGGCCTTCCTCGAGCAGGCCAAGGAGTACGAAGATGTCGAGGACATCCGCGACAGCATCATCAAGCTGCTCGCGGTCGAGCAGCAGACGCACCCGTTCGCGGTCGTGCGTGCCTCGCAGTTGCAGCGTTGGGCCGCGTCCGAGGAGTACCGCACCATCCTCACCGGCGACTACAAGCGCCGCGACGCGCAGGACGACGGCAATCCGCTGAACGAGGACATCCAGGGTGCTGCCAAGTCCTACAAGGACGCGTGGAACAACTCCACCGACCCGCTGGTGAAGGTCTTCAGCGACGTGGGCGGCGCGCTGTCCGGTGTCGCGGACAAGGTCTTCAGCGGGTTCCGTGGCCGCCGTCCGTCCGATGACGACGAGAACGCCAACAACGGCGGCGGCAACAGCGGGGACAAGAGCTAGGAGCCAGTGGCCGAGAAGTGCATCAGGTCCTTGGGCGTGCGCCACGTGCCGCCCCAGGTCCAGCCGATCGCGGCGAACGCACGCTCGGCCACGTCACCTGCCCGGATCATGCCGGGCCGGACTCTCCCACGGTCCACATAGGCAGAGGCGAGCTCGGGCAACACGAGCTCGCCTTTGCTGTACGGGTTGCAGAACGGGTTGATGTCGACGGCCAAGCCGTACGCGTGCGCTGACCAGTTCGTCTGGCCGCGTGCGGGCCTGCACACGAACGCGGTCGTGTTGTTGCCGTCCCCGGTTGGCGGCGCGGTCAGCTCCGCAGGCGTCGACACGCGCATTTCCTCAAGCGGGAACTTGGCTTCGTAGAGCTTCGCGAACACGCCCGTGATCTGCTGGGCGACCTTCTTGTGCACGATCATCTCGCCGGTGTGCGGACGGCCGTCGAAGCCCCAGAACGACATCGTCAGGTAGCGCAGTTCGTCCTTGCTCACCGGGCATCCGGCCTGCCAGGTGCTGCGCGCCAGCACATCGGGCGGGATCGGCGTGATCGTCGATGTGTACTCGCCGTCAGCGGGCGGCGGCAGGATGTCCTTTGTCGGCAATGCCCGATTCACCAGTTCGGGCGGTGTCGGCCGGATCTCACCGAAGCCACCCGGCCCCTTGGGCAACGGGTTCTTGCCCACTTCCCACACGGGCTTCGCGGTCGGCGGGCCACTCGTTGCCGTTTCCGTTGTCGTGTCTGGTGATTGCGAGGTGACCGGCAGTGTGGGCGACGGCTGCGCAGCAGGTTGCACACTGCATCCCGCCACGAACAGCAAGATCACCAACATCCTCCGCACACGACTAGCTAATCACGAGTCAACTCCACCCGATTCAGTGACAGCGCGTTGATCTCTTCTCACCTAACGTGGGCATGGTCCACAGGGGAGTCGGAGGGAGCACGCCATGAGGGACAAACCCAGGATCGGCCGTCTGCTGGCGGTGGTGTGCCTCCTCGCCGGCATGATCGCGGCCGCGGTGCCCGCGTCGGCCGACGTCCGGATCGTCGGCGGCACAAAGGCGAGCACCGATGACTACCCGTTCGTCGTGTACCTGGCGAGCACGGACGGCTTCCAGTTCTGCGGTGGCACGCTGGCCTCGTCGATCAAGGTCGTCACGGCCGCGCACTGCGTGAAAGGCCAGACGGCCGGCGAGATCTCCGTCGTCGCCGGGCGGGACGACAAGAAGAGCAAGACCGAGGGCGTCGAAGTCCCGGTGAAGGGCGTCTGGACGCACCCGAAGTACACCGACGCGCTGGCCGGGCACGACGTCGCGGTGCTGACCCTGGCCAAGCCGATCACCCGGTACTCGCCGTTGCCGATAGCCACGTCCAACGACCACTCCGCCTACGAGCAGGACACGATGGCCACGATCCTGGGCTGGGGCCGGACCGCGTCGGGCGGCCAGACCTCGCAGTACCTGCTCAAGGCGGACGTGCCGATCGTGTCCGATTCGAGCTGTTCGGACTCGTTCACGAAGTACAACTCGAACTGGATGGTGTGTGCGGGTTACCCCCAAGGAGGGATAGACGGCTGCCAGGGCGATTCGGGCGGCCCGATGGTCGCGCACGGCAGGTTGCTCGGGATCTCCTCGTGGGGCGAGGGCTGCGGGCTGCCGAACAAGCCAGGTGTCTACACCCGCGTGATGGCGTACTACACGGAGCTCATGCAGCAGATCAAGACGCCGCTGCCGTGACGTCCGATCCGGTCGGTCTGTTCGAGCTGGCGAGCGCGAACGACTCGACCGGACGGCCCGAGCTGGCCGAGCCGCTCTATCGCAAGGCGCTCGAGTCCGGCTTGAGCGGCTACCGAAGGCGCCGCGCCTTGATCCAGTTGGCCAGCACGCTGCGCAACCTCGGTCATCCTGAACAGAGCGTGGCGCTGCTGACCGCCGAGCGTGAGCGCCAGGAATCAGACGAACTGGATGACGCGCTGGACGCGTTCCTGGCGCTGGCCCTTGTGGACACTGGGCATGCACGCGAGGCCGCCGGGCTGGCGCTGGCCGCGTTGGCCAAGCACCTGCCCAGGTACAACCGGTCGTTGGCGTACTACGCCACTCACCTTTGAGCCGCGCCCGGCGGGGCGCAGCGGACGATCACGTCGACGGCCTTGTCGATGTCTGATTCGGTCAGATCGGCCCGGACGGTCAGCCGCAGCCGCGAAATCTTGTCCGGCACTGACGGCGGGCGGAAGCAGCCGACCCACACCCCGGCCGCGCGGCACTCGTCGGCCCAGCTGAGTGCGTCCGATGGGGACGGCGCCTGGACCGAGATCACCGCTGCGTCCGGCAAGGACGCCCGGAAACCGGCTTCCCGCAAGCGCATCGCCAGCGTCATCGCGTTGTCGCGCACGCGGGTCGGCCGTTCGGGTTCTTCTTTCAGCGCGTTCAGCGCGGCCAATGCGGCGGCCGCGCTGGCCGGGGCGAGGCCGGTGTCGAAGATGAACGTCCGCGCCGTCTCCAGCAGATGGCGGATCACCCGGCGCGGCCCCACCACCGCACCGCCTTGTGCGCCAAGGGATTTCGACAACGTGATGGTGGTGATCACGTTCGGTTCCTTGATCAAACCGGCTTCCGCGACCGCACCGCGGCCACCTTCGCCGAGCACACCGAAACCGTGCGCGTCATCGATGAGCAGACCCGCGTTGTGCTCGCGGCACGCCTCGGCGAGCGCGGGCAGTGGCGCGAGGTCTCCGTCTACTGAGAACACTGAATCGGTGACGACCAACGCGTGCTCTGTCCGGCGCGTCGACAGCGCGTGCTTGATCGACTTCGCGTCACCGTGGCTCATCACCGCGATGTCCGCACGTGAGAGCCGACATCCGTCGATCAACGAAGCGTGGATGTAGGCGTCGGTAACGATTGCCGAACCTTTTCCGGACAGTGCCGTGATCGCGCCGAGGTTCGCGGCGAAACCGGACGAGAACACCAAAGCCGCTTGTGCGCCACAGAAAGCGGCCAACGCGTGCTCGAGTTCGGTGTGCAGTTCAGTCGTCCCGGTGACCAACCGCGACCCAGTCGAACCGGCGCCCCAGCGCAGCGCGGCGGCTGCTGCCGCACCGGCGACCCGCTTGTCCCTGCTGAGCCCGAGGTAGTCGTTCCCGGCGAGGTCGAGCAGTGTGCTGTCCGCCCCGCGCGGGCGAAGTTGCCTGGTCAGCCCGGCGCGGCGACGATCTTCCGCACGCGCGTCGATCCAATCGAAGACCTGCTCTCCCGTCGCTGTCACGCCCTGGAGTGTCGCATCGCGAGTGCGTGGGGCGAGCACGGGAGGTGCTGAGCGTCACGGTACGGTCGCCGGGTGAGCGCAGGAATCAGCTTTGTCGGAGCGGGTCCGGGGGCAACGGACCTGATCACGGTACGAGGCGCTCGCCGTATCGGCGAGGCCGACGTGGTGTTGTGGACACCGAGCATCATCGAGGCCGGATGGGTGCGGGAGAACACGAAACCCGAGGCCGAACTGATCGACATGACCCGGCACAGCGACGACGAGATCGTCGAGGTGTACCGCCGAGCGGTGCGGGACAAGCTGCGCGTCGCGCGCTTGTTCGCAGGCGACCCAGCCATGTGGGGCGGATTGCGCGCACAGTTGGACATCTGTGCGCGGGTTGGACTCCCAGCGGACGTTGTCGCGGGCGTGTCGCCCATGTCCGCCGCCGCAGTTTCGGCGGGTGTCGCGCTGGTCGAGCCTGAGTACGCCGACTCCGTGATCATGGCTGGCCAAGAAACCGTCGGTATGCCCGATCTCGCGCAGATCAAGGAGTACGCGCAGTTCGGCACGACGATGGCCGTGCTCGTCCCGGCCGCACGCGCCGGCGAGCTGGCCGATGCGTTGCGCGCCGGTGGTTACGACGACGAGACACCGGTTGTGGCCGCGTACAAGGTGAGCTGGCCGGACGAGACCGTTGTCCGTACGACGATCGGCGAGCTTGTCGCAACGGTGAAGCAGCACAGGCTTTGGCGTCACACGCTGTTCCTGGTCGGCTGTGCCGTGCGGGCCGGTCGTGCGCGCTCCGCGCCTGGGGAGTCGGGGCGCCGTCCGGAGAACGCAGTCCGCTGGTCGCGCACACGCAGCCGCTCAAGCTGGCGCGCCGACACGCGACCTGCGCCCGTCAGCGCACCGGCTGAGAAGGAACCGGAACCCAAGCGGGTCACGGTAGTCGCCGAGCCCGTGAAGAAACCGGCGCCCGCCAAGGCTGCCGCGGCAAGCACGCCGACGAAGTCCGTGACAGCACAGGCGAAGAAGACCCCGGCCAAGACGGCGGCAGCGGCGAAGTCGGCCGCGGCCAACAAGACCGGAGCCAAGCAGCCCGCGAAGAGCACAGCGAAGACGGGCGCGAAGAAGACAACCCGCGCCCAGCCACAACGCGCCCGCCGGAGCAGCTGATCATGACCGACTTCGAGCCGATGCCCACCGACTGGGAGCGCGCACTCGCAGTCGTAGCCCACCCCGACGACCTGGAATACGGTGCCTCCGCGGCAATAGCCCGCTGGGTCGACGAAGGCAAAAAGGTGGTGTACCTGCTGGCGAGCCGTGGCGAAGCCGGAATCGACGGCATACCGCCGGAAGAATGCGGTCCGCTGCGCGAAGCAGAGCAGATCGAAGCGGCCAGGATCGTCGGCGTGTCCGAAGTGGAATTCCTCGGCCACAAGGACGGTGTGATCGAATACGGCATCCCGCTGCGCAGGGACATCGCCGCGGCGATCCGCAGGCACAGGCCGGAACTCGTGATCACCCTGAACTACGCGCCGTTCTGGCCAGGTGGCAACCGCAACTCGCCGGACCACCGAAACGTCGGCGAGGCAGTGCTTGACGCGGTCGGCGACGCCGGAAACCAATGGATCTTTCCCGAACTGGGCCTGGCGAAGTGGCAAGGCGTGCGCTGGGTGGCGATCGCAGGCTCACCGAACGCGACGCACGCCGTGGATGTCGAGTCCAGTTTGGACCGTGGCGTGGCTTCGCTTGAGGCACACCGGAAATACCTCGAAGGCCTCGGCCCCGGCCCGATGTCGGAGCCCAATGTGTTCCTCCGGGACTTCGCCAGGCAGGCAGGCGAGCGGTTCGGCGGAAAACCGGCAGTGGCCTTCGAGCTCTTCCCGGCCTAGGCGGCGGCTCGCTGGGAACCTCGACCGAGATTCCCAGCGAGGAAAAGCGGTTGAGCAAAGGGCAAATCGCGCCGCCCCGGCCAGCTAAAGCATCTAGGCCCGGAACGGACCCGTTACCTCATAGGTGATCCCACCACTGCTGCTCCCGGAAGTCCCGCGCTGCGAAGAGAAGTACAACCGCTTGCCGTTCGGCGAGAACGCGGGCCCGGTGATCTCCGAACTGCTCTGCCCGTTGATCCGCAGGAACGGCGCCACGATCGCATTCGGCGTGATGATGCAGATCTCCATGTTGCCGCCATCCTCAGCAACAAAGAGATCCCCCGCACTCGACCGCGTCACGTTGTCCACGCCGGTCAGCGGCGGCGTGCCGCCGGAGACGAGCGAGTCGTCGTAAGTCAGGCTGATCGTGCTGTTAACCGCGTCATACGCCCACACCCGGCCGTCGCCCTTGGTCGTGAACCAGCAGACCCCGGCGGCGTAGTAACACCCCTCGCCACCGTTGAACCGCTTGGTTCCAGCAACCTGACTCCGCGTCGCCGGGCTCCCGTCCACGTCCGGAACCTGCTGCCAGGTAACCGGTCCACTGGTCTGCGAGTTCGACCCGATCATCACCTCGAGGCGGCCGGCCGACAGATCGCCCCAAGTGTTCGGGATGAACCGGTAGAACGCGCCGTCCGACACGTCCTCGGTCATGTAGATGACCTTCCGGTCCGGGTCGGCCGCGCAAGCCTCGTGCTTGAACCGTCCCATCGCCGGACGGCGGACCGCGGCCTTCACGCCCCACGGATCCGTTTCGTAGACATAACCGCGGTCGACTTCCTCACAGGAAAGCCACGTGTTCCAAGGCGTCGCGCCCCCCGCGCAGTTCACGTTGGTCGCGGACAACGTCCGGTACGCGCTGGTGATGTTGCCGTTGGCGTCGAACTTGATCGAGCCTGCGCCGCCGGTGATGGCGACTTCGCTGTTGGACGTGTAGATCCAGCCCGTGCCGTCGGCGAAACACGCGCCGCCGTCCGGGGCCGGGTGCCAGGTGTAGTTCGTGCCGGCGACGCGCTGACCGGTCCGGGCGACAACCCGGCTGGTGAAGCCACTCGGCAGCATGACGCCGTTCGCGTCCGCTGCCTGCAGCGGCCCGTACGGGCTCGGCCCAGGCTGAGCGGTTGCGGCGAAGGCGTCGTGCCAGGAGGCTCCGCCGAATACGGCGGCGGCTGCTCCGACGACTCCCACTCGTAAGAAACTGCGACGTTCCACGGTTGGACACTCCGTTCGCGGTGGGTGCAGGGTCAGTTGCGACGGGTAACGAGGCTAATCATGGGTGGTGACGGCTCCGCCAACAATCGGCGAATCTGATGAGATGACGCCATGACCACACCTGTCGCCGTGATCACCGGCGCCGCGCAAGGGATCGGCCGCGAAGTCGCGCGGACGCTGGCCGGCCGCGGATACGCCACAGTCCTCACTGACCTGCGGGAACCCGCCGAATCGGGTGCCCTGACGGTGATCGGCGACGTGAGTGATCCGTCCGATGTGGCATCGCTGGCCGCGCAGGTCAGGTCCACTTTCGGCCGGATCGACGTACTCGTGAACAACGCGGGCGTCTCGTTGCTCCAACCGGCCGAAGACACGACCGTCGAGCAGTGGCGCAAGGTGCTGGACGTCAACCTGACCGGGCCCTTCCTGCTCAGCCAGGAATTCGGCCGCGACATGCTGGCCGCGGGCTCGGGATCGATCGTGAACATCGCGTCCATCGCTGGCCTGCAAGGCGTCTCGGACCGGGCCGCGTACAACACGAGCAAACACGGCCTGATCGGCCTGACCAGGACATTGGCCGCGGAATGGGGCGGAAGGGGAGTCCGCGTGAACGCCGTCTGCCCCGGCTGGGTCAAGACCGAGATGGACGTCGCCGACCAGGCCAGCGGCGGTTACACCGACGACGACATCACCGGCCAGGTCCCGATGGGCCGCTTCGCCGCACCCGGCGACATCGCCTCCGCCGTGGCCTTTCTGGCCGATCCTGAGTTGTCCGGGTTCATCAACGGCGTCGCACTCCCGGTCGACGGCGGCTGGACCGCCGACGGCAGCTGGACGTCACTCCGTCTGCGTAAACGAGCCTGATCGTTTCCGGCGGAGCAGGGCGTACGCCACGACGATCACGATCAGCAGGGCGCCGCTGATCACGGCCTGCATGTCGGGGCTCTGGTCGACCAGGTCACGGATCATCCAGAGCACCCCCACCCCGGCCAAGGTCCCCGCGACCGTGCCTGAACCGCCGCACAGCATCGTGCCGCCGATGGCCACGGCGGCGATTGCCTGCAGTTCAAGGCCGATACCGATGTTCGCGGTCGCCGAGCCGAGTTGGGCGGCCGCGATCGCGCCCGCGAGTCCGGCCAACGTGCCGGACAGTGTGTACACCAGGATCTTGGTTCTCGCGACGGGCACGCCCATCAGGTCGCTGGCATCCTCCGAGCCGCCGACTGCCGTCATACGCATGCCGAAAGACGTGCGCCGCAACAACAATCCACACAGCAGCGTGACCCCCAGTGCGATCGCGACAGCGATGTGCCCGAGCGCTCGGAAGCCTGAATCTGGTGGCACAGTGTGAATTCGTTGTCCTTCGTTGGTGATGAGATGCCCGAAGCCGCGGGCGAAAAGCAGTCCGCTGATGGTCACGATGAACGGCGCCAAGCGTTTCCGGCCAATGAGCCAGCCTTGCGTCGCACCAAGAAAGGCACCGGCGACCAGCGGGAGCAGTAAAGCGGGAAGCACACCCCACTGCGACGCGTAAGCCGCGAGCACAGCACCCAACGCATAGACCGCACCGACGGATAGGTCGACGCCTTTGGTGACGACGACCATTGTCATGCCCACGGCGACAATCGCGAGTGCCGATGCCTGATTCGCCACGGTGCTCAGGTGATTGAACGGATGCGGGGTGAAGACCAGAAGCAGTACGAGAATCGCGGGCGCCACACGCGTCATCGCGTACCCCGCAGTACCGCGACAATGATGATCACCGCGTGGACCATCAGGATGACCGATGTCGGTGTTTTCAACGTGAGCAACGCCGTCGTGAGCAACTGCATCACGAACGCGCCCGCGACTGTGCCGGATACGCGGACTTGCCCGCCCGACAACGGTGTTCCGCTGACGATCACCGCGCTGATCGACGCCAGCCCGGTGGTGATCGGGTAAACATGTTGTGGTGCAGGAAGAGTACCGGCCAACGCGGCAAACAGGCCGCAAAGGACATACGTCGTGATCAGCACCCGGGTCACCGGAAGACCTGAGTATCCGGCAGCCTTGCGGTTGCCGCCGATCGCGACCAGCTGGCGGCCATACGTGGTTCGCTGGACCAGAAAACCGACGAGCACAACCAGAATTGCCGCGATCAACACCGGATACGGGATGCTGCCCGGCGTTTGGCCATCCGCGAGCACGCTTGCCAGCCCGCGACCGCCGACCAGGATCGCCAATGTCGCCACGATCGGCTGGACTCCGAAGACCGCGACGAGCGAACCCGACAACGTCCCGGCCAGAACTCCGGCGAGCAGTGCGAGCATGGGGGACACCGCAAAAAGCGCGGTGCTGATCGCCATCACCGCGCCGATGGACAAGTCGATCCCGCCGGTCCCGATCACCAATGCCACGCCCAGTGCCGCGATCACCACCGGCGCCACCGCGACCACTTGTGTGTACAGCGTTTCCAGGGACAGGAAGTCGTCGGAGATCGTGAAGTTGATGACCACGAGCACCGCGAGGGCCGCGTAGACGCAGTAACCACGGCTCACCCAGACCTGGGTTCGCGTCATCGAGGCCCCTCGGCGATCACCGACATCACCTTGTCCGTGGTGACCTGTTCGCCACTCAGTTCCGCGATACGGGCGCCTTCGCGCAGCACGACAACCCGGTCGGCGCCCGCGACGAGCTCCTGTACGTCACTGGACACGAGCACGATGCCAAGCCCTTGCGCGGCCAGTTCGTCAACCAGGGCACGGACTTCGAGCTTGGCGGCGACGTCGATGCCGCGCGTCGGCTCGTCAAGCAGGAGCACCTTCGGGCTCATCGCGAGCCATCTGGCAAGCATCACCTTCTGTTGGTTGCCACCGGACAGTTCCCGGACCGGCTGTTCCGCACTGGCTGCCCGGATGCGCAACCGCCGCATGAACGTCTCGACCACTTTGTCCTGTTTGGACCGTGACACGATGCCCGCGCGCGACAGCCGCGGCAGCGCGGCGAGAACGATGTTCTCCCGCACGGACAAGCTGGGGATGAGCCCTTCTGCTTTGCGGTCCTCAGGAACCAGCACGATGCCCGCGCGAATTGCTTTGGCCGCGGAGCCGGTCTGGATCGGCTTGCCGTGGACCTCGACCGTGCCGCGGTCGAGTTGTCCCAGTCCGGCAAGGGCTTTGACCGTTTCACTGCGGCCGGAACCGTGCAGCCCGCCGAGACCTACTACTTCACCTGCGCGTACGTCGATGTCAACGTTGTCAATCGCGGCGTGCCGAAAAAGCCCGTGCGCCTGCAAAACAGACCTCCGCGACGCGGAGTGCGTGTGGTGCGGATGGATCTCGGCAAGATCGCGACCGAGCATCGTGGCCAACAGCTTGCTCGGGCCGATTGCCGACATCAGTCCACTATGGACGACTTGGCCGTCCCGCAACACCGTGATGCGGTTGCAGATCTGGTACAACTCGGTCAGCTGGTGGCTGATGTACACCACGGCGACATCGCGCTCGTACAGCTTGCGAATGACTTCGAAGAGCGTGTCGATCTCCGGTGGCTCCAGTGACGCCGTGGGTTCGTCGAGGATCACCACTCGCGCATCCGTGTCCACCGCGCGAGCGATGGCGATCATCTGCCGGACGCCGGGGGTGAACGACCGCAGTTTCAGACGTGGATCGATCATCAGGCCGAAGGAGTCGAGCAACCGGGTGGCGGCCGCGTGCATCTGTCGGAAATTCACCAGCCCCAGCCGGTTTCGTGGCTCTCTGCCGAGAAACAGGTTGGCGCTGACCGACATCGAGCCGATCAGGTTCGTGTCCTGGTACACCGTGCTGATTCCCCGCGCTATTGCGTCATGCGGGCCGGTGAACTGAACCGGTTGTCCCTTGTGGAACACCATGCCCTTGTCCGGCTGCAGCGCGCCGGTCAGTACCTTGACCAGAGTGGACTTGCCCGCGCCGTTTTCCCCGGCCAGTGCATGCACTTGCCCGCGCTCCAGCAGGAAGTCGACGTCACGCAGGGCTGGCACGCCGGCGAACCGTTTCGTCACCCGTACGGCTTCAAGCAAGCCAGCCTCCCTTTGAGCCGATCGGCGGACACGGGATCACCCGTTCGTGACGACGTGAGTTCTATTAGTTACTGCGTCCAGACCAATCGTCAAGGGCTGTGGCGTTACGATCGAAACTGATCGGTTCAGGGCAGGAAATCGGTCATCGCAACACCGTTTTGTTGCTTGATGCGCTATTGGGCAATGTGGACGGTGACGCCCGAAGATCGCAGCGCGGCAAGCTCTTCCGGGTCGGCGGCCGCGTCCGTCACGACATGGCTGATGCTGCTCGCGGGTACCGTTTGGACCATTGTGTCGATGCCGACCTTGGTGTTGTCCATCAAGGCAACGACCTCGCTCGCGGTCGCTGCCAAGGCGCGATCGATCGCGGCAACGGCGGAGTTCGGAGTGGACATACCGCGGGCTGCCGTAAGCCCGTTGCCAGAGAGAAATGCACGCCGTACACGCAAAGTCGCGACACTGTTCTCGGCCGCGCTGCCGACCAGGGCGTGAATGGAGCCACGCAACAGGCCGCCAGTGACCATCACCTCGACTCCCGGCGATCTCGCAAACGCTTGCGCAGCCAAGAGGGAATTCGTGACAACCGTTAACTCGGACAATCTAGCCAACCGCTTGGCCAACGCGAGCGTGGTCGTTCCCGCGCCGATGACGATGGCGTCACCTGGTGACACCAGTTCAGCGGCCAGGTCCGCGATCGCCGCCTTCTCGTCGCTGGCAACCCCGGTTTTCTCGTTGTAGCTGGGCTCGTAGGCCGTCCGGTCGTTGGCCACGGCGCCGCCGTGTCGCCGCGCGAGCATGCCTTCGGCTTCCAGTTGCCGCAGGTCGCGGCGGACCGTCACCTCGCTTGTCTTGACGATGCGCGCGAGCTCACGCAGCGATACGGCTCCGTTGGATCTGACGAGTTCGAGGATGACCTGGCGGCGTTCGGCGGCGAACATGCGCCGAGGTTACCTGACCACTTGTGTACTGAAAGTGATCGGTTATGACGCCTGTCGGGCCAGCCAGTTGTCAACTTCGGTCAACGCCTTGGTCCGGACCGCCTCGGCGGACAGGAACAGGTCGTGCAGACCGTCCGCGATCTCCACGACCGTGACGTCACGCCCCAGTTTTGGCGCATATTTCACCATGTCGGCGACATCCAGAACGGTGTCGGCGGTCATCGCCTCGGGCGTCCACGCCTTGGCACGCAGCAGACTGCGGCTCGAGTGCAACACGAGGATGGGAACACGGACATCAAGGCCGGCCTGGAGCTTGGCGTGCCCGATCCGGATCGCCCGCAGCCAGCCCAGCAGCACCGGGAACGCGTTGAGCGGCTTCATCTTGAGATCGAAATCCCACTCGCCGTGGTGGTCCTTGTGGATGCTCTGGCCGTACACCCCGCCAAGCCCGGGGCGCAGCACGAGCTTCGGCAAATAGCGCCCGAGCGCCTTGATCGCGGCAGTGCCGACAGTGCGCGCAAGCCACGGCTCAGCGAGCTCGAACCACGGACTGTTCAGCACGAGCGCGTCGACCGGGAGATCCTTGCGCGCGTCCAGCCACAACGGCGTGATCAGACCGCCGGTGGAGTGCGCCATGACCGTGAACCGCTCGTGCCCGTCCTCACGGATCAGTTCGGCGGCGGCGTCCAGCTCCTCGTAGTAGATGCTCAGGTCGAGGGCGAAGTTCGGCGTGTCGCCGTCACGCAGCGAGCGACCGTAATAGCGCAGGTCGACCGCGTAGAAGTCGTAGCCCTGCGCGGTGAAGTGCTCAGCGACGTGCCGCTGGAAGAAGTAGTCGGCGAATCCGTGCACGTAGAGAATCGCGCCGCGGGTCTCGCCGTCGGCGGGCACGCGCACCAGGGTCGCGATGATGTCGCCCTTGAGCTGCAGCGTCCGTGTGTCGAAGTCGTCGCTCACCTTGGGGACATTAGTCGGTGGATGTGACGAATTCGATGGGCGTCGTGACGCGAGTCATCCAGGGGACGAGGCATGCTGTCCGTCATGCACAACGAGCCGCATTACCTGGCCGGTCTCTCGCTGACCGGTCGCAGGGTTGTCGTCGTAGGCGCGGGCACGGTTGCGCAACGACGCCTGCCCCGTCTTGTGTCCGCAGGTGCACGAGTGGAGGTGGTCGCCCCATCGGCAACCCCCGCCGTCCAAGCAATGGCAGACAACGGCGAGATCACCTGGCACCAGCGGCCGTACCAGCACGGCGACCTCGCAGACGCCTGGTACGTGGTGAGTTGTGCGTCCGACTCAGCAGTGAATGCAGCGGTCTCCGCGGAGGCCGAGGAGGTCCGTGTCTTCTGCGTCCGCGCCGACGCAGGCACCGAGGGCAGCGCCGTCACCCCCGCGGTCGGCGACCACGACGGTCTGTTGGTCGGTGTTCTCGCTGGCGGCGAGTACCGCCGCTCGGGAGCCGTACGCGATGAGCTTCTTGAGGCGCTGCGCTCAGGCCGTATCGAGGCACGGCCGTCGGCCTCGGAGCTGCCAGGCGTGGCTTTGGTCGGCGGCGGCCCTGGTGACCCCGACCTGATCACCGTCCGCGGCCGCCGCCTGCTGTCACGCGCGGATGTCGTTGTGGCAGACCGGCTTGCGCCCCGCGAACTACTCGACGACCTCCCACCGAGCGTCGAGGTCGTGGATGCGGCGAAGATCCCTTACGGGCGCGCGGCGAGCCAGGACGTGATCAACCAGACGTTGGTCGAGAACGCGCTGGCAGGGAAGTTCGTGGTGCGCTTGAAAGGCGGCGACCCGTATGTGTTCGGCCGCGGCTTCGAAGAACTGATCGCCTGCGCCAAGGCCGGCGTGCCGGTGACGGTGGTCCCTGGCGTGACTTCAGCGTTCGCCGCCCCTGCGGTTGCTGGTGTCCCAGTGACCCACCGAGGAGTGGCCCACGAAGTCGTCGTGGTCTCCGGCCACGTCGGCCCGGACTCAGAACAGTCCCTTGTGGACTGGTCGGCGCTTGCCCGGCTCCGCGGCACGATCGTGCTGCTGATGGGCGTCGAGCGAATCGGCGAGTTCGCTGCGGCCCTATTGGCTGGTGGGCGTCCCGCCGACACACCTGCCGCCGTGGTCCAGGAGGGCACGACCCGTAACCAGCGCGTGGTCCGATCCACATTGGACAAGGTGACTGAGGACGTTCGCGAGGCAGGCATCCGCCCACCCGCGATCATCGTATTCGGCCCCGTCGCAGGCCTGTCCGAACTGGGCTGAAAGCCAAGAAGCCCCCGGCCGGAGCCGGGGGCTTCTTTGTGCGTTCTTATTCCGCAGCGACCTTGCGGCCGGAGTGGCGGCCGCCGTCGCGCTTGCCGCGGAACGGGCGGTTGCCGCCTTGGGCGGAGCCGTCGCGCTTGCGCTCGCCGGAGAACTTCCGTTCGCCGCCGAACTTGCGGTCACCGCCGGAGAACTTGCGCTCCCCGTTGAACTTGCGGTGGCCGCCGCCGTTGCCCTTGAAGCCTCCGGTGCGGGGGCCCTTGGGGCGGCGGGGTTCGATCACGCGCTCGGGCACGGGCTCGCCGCTCGGCGTGCGGGCGCCGGTGATGCGGATCAGCTCCGCGTCGCCGGGGCGGACCTTGACGTTGCGGGCGCGGACGCCTGCGCGGTCGGTCATCCGGCGGACGCTGTGCCGCTGGTCGTGGGTGACCAGGGTGACGACGGTGCCGGACTGGCCTGCGCGGGCCGTGCGGCCTGCGCGGTGCAGGTAGTCCTTCGGGTCGGCGGGCGGGTCGACGTGCACGACCAGGCTGACGTCGTCGACGTGGATGCCGCGGGCGGCGACGTCCGTCGCGATCAGCACGGGCGTGTGGCCGTCCTTGAACTCGCCGAGCACGCGGGTGCGTGCACCCTGGGCCTTGCCGCCGTGCAGCGCGCCGGCGTTGATGCCGATGGAGCGCAGGCGGGTGGCGAGCCGGTCGACGTGGTGCTTGGTGCGCACGAACATGATCGTGCGGCCCTCGCGGGCGGCGACCTCGGCGATCACGTTCGGCTTGTCGTCGCGGGAAACCAGCAGCACATGGTGGTCCATTGTGGTCACGCTGGCGGTCGCGGGTGCGACCGAGTGGGTGACCGGGTTCTTCATGTACTGCCTGATCAGCTGGTCAACGTCACCGTCGAGGGTGGCGGAGAACAGCAGCCGCTGGCCGGTCGGGTCGGTCTGGTCCATGATCTCGCGGACCTGCGGCAGGAAACCCATGTCCGCCATCTGGTCGGCTTCGTCGATCGCCGTGTACCGGATGTCGTGGAGGGTGACGGTGCCCTGGCGCACGTGGTCGGACAACCGGCCAGGCGTGGCGATCAGCAAGTCGACACCGCGGCGCAACGCCTCGGCCTGCTTGACGAAGGACATTCCGCCGACCGCGGCACGGCACCACAGGCCGAGCGCGCGAGCGAGCGGCGACAGTGCGTCACTGACCTGCAGGGCCAGTTCCCGCGTCGGGACAAGGATGAGCGCGCGCGGCCGCTTCGGCTTGGCGCGGCCGCCGTCCAGCTGGGTCAGCAGAGCAAGGCCGAAGGCAAGGGTTTTGCCGGAACCGGTCTGCGCCCGGCCGAGCACGTCCTTGCCCGCGAGTGCGTCGGGCAGGGTCGCGGACTGGATCGGGAACGGTTCGGCGATGCCGGCCTCGGACAGGGCGGCGAGTAGCGGCTGGGGCAGGCCCAGCTGGTCGAACTTCGGTGACACGAAGACCTCTCGGAAGTTGGCACGTCCCGAGCAGGTTTTTCCGCCGGACGAGCCCGGCGCACGGATGCGCCGAATGGATTGGGGGGAGCTTGGCGGCCCGTGTGGCCGCTCGTAGTACTGATCAGCTTACCTGAAGCACAACCTCGGCCTCGAACCGATTAGTCCCGCTGTGACGTAGCGAACGTTACGCGTCCACTTTATTCCTTCGGCGCAAGTCAGATCACGAGCTCGAGCGCGGTCGGCCCGGTCTGCTCGAGACGCAGATCTGCTTTGGCCGCAACGGCAATCATCTTGCGCACGGAGTCCGGTTCGGATGGCGCGCACGCCAGGGCGCGAGCCAGTTTGCCCTTGTGCGCCTTGTTGAAGTGCGTGACCGCGAGACGACGTCCGCCTTTCTCCTCACTCACTACTTTGACTGTGATGGCGCCGGGGATCTTGGCCAGTCCGGCGTACGGGCCTGAACGCATGTCAACGACAAGGCCGTCAAGTCCGGCAAGAACTGGCTCCAACGCTGGGCGCCACAGTGCGCCCAGCGGCCCGACCCCAGGGACCGAACTCGATGCCGAAAGCCGGTACGCGGGCACGTGATCGTCCGCACGGACCAACCCGAACAGAGCCGACGCCACCGCGAGCCGCCCGGAGGCACGACGGCGCTCTGCCGGTTTCATGCCGGGAACGTCCAATGCGTCGTAGAGCACACCCGTGTAGCGCGACAACGAAGGCATCGTCGGCGACGAATGCAGCTCCGCGTTCCGCGTGACCTCGGCCGACTGGCGTTCCGACAAGCCGAGCGCGGCCAGGCTGGCCGGGACGTCCTGTGCGAGGTCGACCAGAGCGGCCAGCAGCTTCGCCCGGACCGGCTCCAGTTCGGGGAACGACAGCGCGGTCAGGTCGAGCGAAGGGCCGGAACCGCCCTCGGCCTTGGTCTCCGATGGCGGAAGCAGCACGAGCACGCTGGGAAGTTTACTTAGTGCTCCTCTCCGGCTACGCAGAAGACGTTCCCGGCCGGGTCGGCCAGCACTGTCCAGGACAGCCCCGGCACCTTCTGCTCGTCGACTATGGCGGCCCCCAGGCCGACTAACCGGTCGACCTCAGCCATGCGGTCCTCGGTGTGCAGGTCGATGTGGACGCGGTTCTTGCCGGCCAGCTCCTCGGGAACCTTCTGCAGGCCGAGGGCCACCCCCGAGGGGTCCCACGGCGCCAGCATCACAAAATGGCCTTCATAGTCGCTCGCGATCTCGGTGCCGAGCGCCGCGGTCCAGAAAGTCGCCAGGTCACGGGGCTCAGCGCAGTCAATGGTGATCATCTTCAGGTGCATGGCCGCGACGTTAGACCCGACCACCGACAGTTTTGGATTGTCCTCGCTCCGCTCGGACGGGCTTGGTCGCCAAAGCCGGACTGTCACATTCCGACCCCCTGCGGGGCCGCCCACCCCCAACCGCTGGTCCACCTCGCCCCACGCAGCCGACACCGCTCAGCGGTCGGTTGCCGCTGCGGGCGGGGCGGCGTCGGGCGTGTTGCGTGGCGTGAACGACCGGCGCGACCAAGCCGAGGCGGTGAAGAAGCTGGAAGAGTAGGACCCATGCGGACGATCGACTGGCGCAACGACCGAATTGTCCTGATTGATCAGACCCTGCTGCCCGGCACCGTGAAGGTCATCCACGTCGACACGGTCGACGAACTCATCGACTCGATCAAACGCTTGGCCGTCAGAGGCGCACCGGCCCTGGGCGTCGCCGGCGCTCTCGGTGTCGCGCTGGCCGCGAAAAACGGCGATGACGTGCGCGAGGCGGCCGAGAAGATCAGCAAGGCCCGGCCGACCGCCGTGAACTTGTCGTGGGGAGTCGGCAAAGTGCTCGCCGAACTCGATCAGGGCGCCGAAGCCATGATCGAAGAGGCCAAGCACATCCTCGAAGACGACATCCGGCGCAACGCCGACCTCGGCCGTAGAGGCGCGCAGTGGCTGATCGACCGCCTCGGACCACGAATCAACGTCCATACGCACTGCAACGCGGGCGCGCTCGCGTGCGTCGAGTGGGGGACGGCCTTAGGCGTTGTCAGAGCTCTGCAAGAGCGTGGCGCCATAGGGCACGTCTACCTCGACGAAACGCGTCCGCTGCTGCAAGGCGCGCGTTTGACGGCGTGGGAACTGCAGCAGATGGGTATCGACCACACGGTAGTTGTCGACTCCGCAGGGCCAACTGTTCTCGCCAGAGGGCTGGTCGACGCTGTGATCGTGGGCGCTGACCGGATCGCGGCCAACGGCGATGTGGTCAACAAGATCGGCACGTATCCGCTGGCTCTCGCCGCGCATCGGGCGGGCATTCCTTTCCTTGTCGCCGCGCCGGAATCCACGATCGACCCGGACACACCGGACGGTTCACAGGTCGAGATCGAGATCAGGGACGCCGCCGAGATCCTTGGCGAACACACGCCAGACGGCAGCAAGGCGCTGAACTACGCCTTCGACGTCACTCCGGCAGACTTGGTCACCGCGATCGTCACCGATGAACGGATCATCAATGGAAAACCGTTGGGCTGAAACGTATCCCGACCCGCTCGATGACTGCGTCCAAGCCTCGCGGCTGCTCGGCGCGGAGCCCGGCCTCGTCCTGCACGGCGGCGGCAACACGTCGGTCAAGATGACCGTCCAGGACATCACCGGCGAACCAGTGGAAGTCCTGTACGTCAAGGGAAGCGGCTGGGATCTGGCGACCATCGAACGGCCGGGCTTCGCGCCGCTGCGCCTTGAGCGGCTGCGGCAACTGGTGCGGCTCGAGGAACTGCCGGACAGCCGGATGATGAACGAGCTGCGATGCGCCCTGCTGGACGCCAAAGCACCAGACCCCAGCGTGGAAACGTTGATGCACGTGCTGTTGCCGCACACCTCGGTGCTGCACAGCCACTCCGACGCGGTGATCACGTTGACCAACCAGCGGGAGCCGCTGGTCAAAGAGGTCTACGGGGACAAGGTCATCGTCGTGCCGTATGTGATGCCCGGGTTCAAACTCGCACGCGTCGCCGCCGAGCTCTTCCAGGAACAGCTCACCGACGACATCGTCGGTGTGGTCCTGATGAACCACGGCCTGTTCACGTTCGGCGACACCGCCAAAGAGGCCTACGACCGGCACATCCAGTTGGTCAGCGCGGCCGAGGCCCGAATCGGCGAGCACACGAGCGCGGCTGCCGAGCCGGTCGTGCTCGACCCGCTGGCGATCGCGAAGATCCGCAAGGAAATCGGCCCGATGATCGTCAGCAGGCACACCGATCCGGCGACGATGGCCTTCGTCAACCGCGCGGACCTGGCCGACGTGGCCACCAGGGGCCCGGCCACCCCGGACCACATCATCCGCACCAAACGGGTTCCGCTGATCGGCAGGGACATCGACGCTTTCCGCCGGGACTACCGGGAGTACTTCGCCGAGAACGCCACCGACGGCCTGGTGATGCTCGACGCCGAGCCGCGGGTGATCCTCGATCCGCAACTGGGCATGCTCACGATCGGCAAGCGTGCCAAGGACGCCGACATCGCCAGGGACATCTACCGGCACACCATCCGGATCATCGAGAACGCCGAGCGGATCGGCACGTATCAGGCCCTGTCCGAGAAGGACCTGTTCGAGGTCGAGTACTGGGAGCTCGAACAGGCCAAACTCAAGCTCGCGGGTGCGCCGGCCGAGTTCACCGGCGAGGTCGCGCTGGTCACGGGAGCCGCGTCGGGCATCGGCAAGGCGTGCGTGCGAGCGCTCAAAGCCAAGGGCGCCAGCGTGATCGGCGTGGACCTGACCGAAACCGAAAGCACGGCGGACTACCTCGGCGTGCGAGCGGACGTGACCGACTCCCAGGCCATCAAGCAAGCGATTGCGCAAGGGGTCGAGCGGTTCGGCGGAATCGACATGGTGATCCCGTCGGCCGGGGTCTTCCCCGGCAACACCCCGATCGCCGAGCTCGATCAGCAGACCTGGCGGCGGACACTGGCCGTGAACACCGACGCGATCGCCGAGCTGTTCACGCAGGTGCACCCGTTCCTCAAACTGGCACCGAACGGTGGCCGGGTGGTCGTCATCGCGTCCAAGAACGTGCCGGCCCCTGGCCCTGGCGCGGCCGCGTATTCGGCCTCGAAAGCGGCCGTGACCCAACTGGCCCGGGTCGCCGCACTGGAATGGGCGGCGGACGGAATCCGTGTGAACACGGTCCACCCGGACGCCGTTTTCGACACCGGTCTCTGGACGCGGGAAGTCCTCGAACAACGGGCCGCCCACTACGGCATGTCGGTTGGCGACTACAAGCGCCGCAACGTGCTCAAAACCGAAGTGACCAGCGCCGGAGTGGGCAGGTTGGTGGCCGAGATGTGCTCGGCGACCTTCGGTTTCACCACCGGCGCGCAGGTCCCGGTGGACGGCGGGAACGAGCGGGTCATATAACCGGTTGGAAGTGTGCGGACGGCGTTCACTACCCTCATTAGGCACTATCGCCACGAGGAGTGAACGCCGTGATCACCAGGATGTCGTCGCTGTTCCTGCGCACCTTGCGTGAGGATCCGGCGGACGCCGAGGTACCGAGCCACAAGCTGCTGGTACGCGCCGGCTACGTCCGCCGGGTGGCCCCGGGCGGTTACTCCTGGCTGCCGCTGGGCATGCGGGTGCTGCGCAAGGTCGAGGCCATCGTCCGCGAGGAGATGGACGCGATGGGCGCGCAGGAGATCCAGTTCCCCGCACTGCTGCCCCGCGAGCCCTACGAGGCGACCAACCGGTGGACCGAGTACGGCCCCAACCTGTTCCGTCTGAAGGACCGCAAGGGCGCGGACTACCTGCTCGGTCCGACGCACGAGGAGCTCTTCACGCTCACGGTGAAGGGCGAGTACAGCTCGTACAAGGACTACCCGGTCATCCTGTACCAAATCCAGACCAAGTACCGCGACGAGGCGCGTCCCCGCGCGGGCATCCTGCGCGGCCGTGAGTTCGTCATGAAGGACTCGTACTCCTTCGACCTGGACGACGAAGGCCTGGCGGGCTCGTACCAGCTGCACCGGGACGCGTACATCAAGACGTTCGACCGGCTCGGCCTGGAATACGTGATCGTCAAGGCCACGTCCGGCGCGATGGGCGGCTCGGCGTCCGAGGAGTTCCTCGCCGTCGCGGCGTCCGGTGAGGACACTTACGTCCGCAGCACCGGTTCCGACTACGCCGCGAACGTCGAGGCCGTCGTGACGCCCGCGCCGCCCGAGCAGTCCATTGAGGACAAGCCCGAGGCGCAGGTGCACCACACGCCGAACACGCCGACGATCGAGACCCTGGTCGACTTCCTGAACAACGCGGAGCTGGACCGGAAGTTCACGGCCGCCGACACGTTGAAGAACGTCCTGGTCAAGACCCGGCAGCCGGGTGCGAAGGACTGGACGCTGCTCGGCGTCGGCGTCCCCGGCGACCGTGAAGTCGACATGAAGCGCCTCGAGGCCTCCCTCGAACCCGCCGAAGTCGCGTTGCTGGAAGACAAGGACTTCGCCGCGAATCCCTTCCTGGTCAAGGGATACATCGGCCCGGGCGCGCTCGCCGCGAACGGTGTCCGTTACCTCGTCGACCCGCGGATCGTGCGCGGCACGGCGTGGGTCACCGGTGCCGACAAGGCCGACCACCACGTGGTGGACCTGGTGTGCGGCAGGGACTTCACGCCGGACGGCACGATCGAAGCGGCCGAGGTCCGCGAAGGCGACCCCGCGCCGGACGGCAAGGGCACCCTGGTCGCCGCGCGCGGTATCGAGATCGGCCACATCTTCCAGCTGGGTCGCAAATACGCGGACGCGTTCGGCCTGGACGCGCTCGGCCCGGACTCCAAGCCGATCCGGATCACCATGGGTTCGTACGGCATCGGCGTCTCACGTGCGGTCGCCGTGGTCGCCGAGCAGTACCACGACGACAAGGGCCTGATCTGGCCCCGCAACGTCAGCCCGTTCGACCTGCACATCGTGATGGCGGGCAAGGACGACAGCATTCGGGAGTACGCCGAGAAGCTGGCCGGCGAGCTGGACGAGGCCGGCGTGACGGTGCTGCTGGACGACCGCAAGGCTTCGCCCGGCGTGAAGTTCGCGGACGCCGAGCTGATCGGTGTGCCGACGATCGTGGTGATCGGCCGGGGCCTGGCGAACGGCTTGGTTGAGGTGAAGGACCGTAAGAGCGGCGAGCGCGTCGAGGTTCCCGTCGCCGAGGTCGTCGAGCACCTCAAGGCGCTTGTGCGCAGCTGACAAAGTCCGCAAAGCGATGGCCCGGCAGGGATGCCGGGCCATTTGCTTGTCAGTTCGCCGGGTGCAGGCTGGTCACGATCTTCAGCAGGTCGGCTTCCGCGGTCGCGTCGGGAACACCCTGGTCCGCGAACGCGGCGATGACCACGCTGGTCTTGTCGGTCGGCTTGGACTCCAGCACCACGACGCTCACCGACGCGGCATTCGGCGAGCACTTGTCCTCGGGCCCGGGAGTGATCGCGAGTTTCGCGGAAACCGTCGAAGCCTTCTTGTCCTTGTCCACGACAACTGGCTGTGGCTGGCCCATGGTCACCTTCGGTTTGACGCCTCCCTTGGTGACGTACGCGCCGTCGGAGATGCGTTGGGCCGCGGCGACTGCCTGTGCTGCGTTGTCACCGGTGTTCTGCACGGTCAGTAGTCCGGCGATCGAACGGAACGTGTTCGGCGCGCCTGGGCAGACGCCCCTCATGTAGATCGCTGGGGTGTAGAGGGTGAACCTCGTATCGCCTGAGCCGAACGAGGCTGTG
The DNA here is from genome assembly GCF_900176515.1 of Kibdelosporangium aridum. GTDB lineage: Bacteria > Actinomycetota > Actinomycetes > Mycobacteriales > Pseudonocardiaceae > Kibdelosporangium > Kibdelosporangium aridum. Next base: position 976,501 of record NZ_FWXV01000003.1, on the reverse strand, counting down.
GATGTGAGCGGTTCCCAGCTCTGCGGCACGTCGTAGGCCTTGGTGGTCTGCAGTTCTCGGCCGTCGTTGACGGCGATCACTTTCCAGCCCTCGACCTTCGGCGCGCCGGTCGCCTTGGGCTGCAGCGGGTTGTTCGACGGGCCCGATCTGGTCGGGGATGACGGCGACGTCGTCGGGTTGGCCACGGCAAGCGGCTCGCCGGTCACCGGGCTCGTCGGGTTCACGATCAGCAGCGTCATGACCAGGCCGACCACCACGACGGCCGCGACCACCACCGACACGATCAGGCCGGTCGGCTTCTTGGGCTGCGGCTCGTCGTAGTAACCGAGACCTTGGTATCCCCCACCTGGAGCACTCACGAGGGTGAGACTAGCGACCGTCCTGTAGTTGCCTGTCAAGAACTGCGGAAAGCACTTTCTCGGTGTCAGACAGGTCACGGAACACCGCGTGCGCCCCTGCCTGCCTCAGTGACGTCAAGCTGTGGCGGCCCGTGCCCACGCCGATCGCGATGGCGCCGTGGGCGAGTGCGGCGCGCACGTCATGCGGCGTGTCGCCGATGACGACGACCGATTCGGGCTCGAAGCCGCCGTGTTTCGCCGCGGCGAGCTGCATCGCCGCGGACACCAGGTCGCTGCGTTCCGCCGACAGCGAGCCGTAGCCGCCGATCTCCAGGTCGATGTGTTCGAGCAGGCCGAACGGGGCCAGCTTGACATGGGAGACCTCCGGCAGGTTGCCGGTCACCAGCGACTGCACCACGTGGTCGCGCGTCGCGAGTTCGGCGACGACCTCGAGCACGCCGGGCAGTACGCGTCCGCGTTCGTGCAGCAGGTCGCGCTCCGCCTCGGCGATCGCGATCAGCTCGGTGAAGATCGCCTGGATCTCCTCCTCGGTGGCCTGTGCGCCGTGCGCGGACAGCAGCTCATGGGTGATCGCCCGTTCGGTCCGGCCGGGGAACGCGGGCAGGTGCGACAGGGAGAGGCCGAGGGCGTTGGACAGCGCCGCGGAGTACCACTCCCGGCCGATGCCGGCCAGGTCGACCAGCGTCAGATCGATGTCCCACAGTACGAGCGTTCGGTTACCCACCGGCTCATAGTGACACGATCGAGCGACCTCTTCGGCGTGTCGTAATCCGATCACTCATGACTTCCCGCTGATCGACACGCGTTGACACCTACTGGGTTTGCAATGCAAACTTAACTGCATCGCAAGCATATTGGGGGTCAAGAATGCGAAGAGTCCTGCTCGCTGCCGCCCTTCTCCTGCTCGGCAGTGCGACACCTGCTTCGGCCCAGGACACCGTCCTTCTGACGGTGCATCACATCGGGAGGGACGGAACGACAGCCCAAGAGCACGACACCTACGTGGTCAACAAGGAAACCTACGAACTCACCCCGGTCGCCGAGGGGTCGATCAAGCTGTTCACGGGACAGTACGCGCTGGTCAGCACGATCACTGGCAAAGAGAACAGAGACTTCCTGACGTATCCGAACCTCGACATGACCAAGGACGTCACCCTCGATCTCGATGCCAGGGCGGCGAAACCCGTGGTGGTCAAGGTTCCCGACCCGACGGCCAAGCTGGTGTGGGGCGACATCAGCCTCCCGTTCGGCATCTTGAACGTGGACAGCCTGGAGGGAGTGGGCATCGCACACCTTGGTCCGCGGACCAAGGACGTGACGGCGTGGATCAACACTCAATGGCAGGGCAAGGACTTCTACGCCCTGGCCTGGCACTTCGACGACGGCCTGCCCGACGGGTTCCGGCGCACACCGAGTCATCGTGAACTGGCCAAGGTGCACGCGAAGTTCGGCGCCTCGCGGGAGGGCACGATGGCGTATCGGTTGGTGGTGCCGGCGACCGGACCGTCGTTGATCGACGACGAACGCGGCTCCGCGAAGGCCATGGAAGTGCCGTTGCCCAGCGCGCGAACCGAGTACTACAACACGGACACCCACTGGATTCCTGAGCTGCGCGAGGTGGTGGCCGCCCAGGAACCGCCACCACCGTGGGAAGCCGACCATATGTTGCACGCGAGGGCACAGCGCTACCCGGCCGGGACACACGAGCGGCCCTTCAACTACGCCATTGCGGGGCCGGCGGTGCCGGATGCCGGAATCCCGTCCCCCAGTGTCGAACGGAGTGCGGGCGAGATCTCGGCGTCGGCGCGCATGTACTCCGACGGCTATGGCAACGCGGGCTGGTCCAAAGAGGACAAAGGCAGTACGGCCCTCTACCGGGACGGCGTCAAGCTCGGCGAGACCGAAGGGGGAGGTGGCGGCTTTTTCGAGGTCCCGCCCGAGGACAGCACGTACCGCATCGAGATGAAGTCGAGCCGTGCCTCCGTTGCCAGGCTCAGCTCGCAGGTGAGTATCGCGTGGACGTTCCGGTCCAGCGCGGCACAGCCGGGGATGCTTCCGGTCTCCACCATGAGGTTCGTGCCCAAGCTTGACGGCAACTCGGGCAAACCCGCGGTCGTCCCGGTGTTCCTGCGGTCGCAGCACTCCGAGATCGACCGACCGGCGAAAAACCTCACCGTGGACGTGTCCTTCGACGAAGGCAAGACCTGGACGTCCGCCAAGGTCGTCGGCAACGCCGCGGCACTCATCGAGTACCCGCCCGGTGCGAGCACGGTTTCCTTGCGGGCCAAGGCAACCGACTGGAACTCCACCATGGTCGAGCAGACCATCATCAACGCTTATCAGGCAGGATAATGCCCCATGAGTGACAGCGCGGCCGAACTGCTCAGCGATCTGCGTCAGTTGCGCCGGAAGGTCCGCAGGGACCGGCACGGCTACTGGTTACCGCTGTTGCTGTTCGCCGCGCTGATCCTGCTCGCTCCGCTGTGCTACTGGGCGCTGTCAGCTCACTATGTGAGTGACCCGATCCCGTTCACGGCCATGGAGATCGGGTCGACGCCCTGGCACGGTGGCGACTCGGTGGCCGTGTGGTACTGGACGATCGGGCTGATCCTGTGTGTCGGGGCCTCGGTGTGGTGGTATCACAGGCGCGGCTTGGCGACCGGGGTCGAGGGAAGACTGGGCGGCTATTTCCTGCTCGCCGCGGCCGTGCCGGTAGCGCTGATGTTCGGCGGGCAGCTGTTCGAACTGATCGTCTGGTCCAACTACGACATCTCGCTGTACTCGAGGCCGGAGATCATCGCGCCCATCGTGATCGGTGCTGTGATCGTGTCAGGCACGGCCGCTTTCGTCGGCACCCGATGGAAGCGTCTGTGGGTGAGCGCCATCGCCGTGGTGGGCTTGTCCGCGGTGGTGGCGTTCTCGGCGATCGCCGTCTTCTTGCTCCACGGTCTCGTTCCGCTGCTGATCATCGCCGCGGCGCTGGCCGTGCTGGCTTGGCTGGAGCGCAGTCCGCTGCTCGCTGTGATCGCTGTGCTGTTCGGCGTGGCGACCGCGCACGCGAACGTATCCGGGTTGGGGAGGCTGCTCGAGCTGGACGCTGAATGGCGTCTGCTGCTCGACGCGGCACCACCAGCGGCGGTGCTTATGATCGGCGGCGTGATTGCGCTTGTCCGGTCAAGGCGTGCGGCTGAATGAGCGCGCACCCGACAAACGACCTCAACGATGTCGTGCACCAGCGGCATCGGCTGGGCATCTTGACCATCGCGGCCGAGTCCAAGCGGGTCGAGTTCGGGTATCTGCGGGAAGCGCTGGACCTGACCGGAGGCAACCTCTCCCGGCACATCACTGTGTTGAACCAGGCCGGGCTGCTTGACATCGAGAAGGGGTACGAGGGCAGGCGGCCACGCACCTGGGTCAGCATCACGGAAACCGGCCGGGAAGCGCTGGCGGCCGAGATCGCGGCCCTGCGAGCCTTGGTGGCCAGGCACGATCCCTAAGGCACTACGCGCAGGCTCTTGACGATCGCGTCGAGCCGGGCGGGGTCGGCGAGGGGAGTGGGTTCCTCGGCGCCCGGCACGGCGTCCGCGGCCACGACGACCACGGAGTTGCCCGCCTGTGTGGCCAGCGCGACCACGGTGACGGTGCCCTTGCTGCCGGTGCACTGGTCGGTCGAGTCGGGCAGCGTCGCGTCGGCCTGGACCACGGCTCCTTGGCCGCCTTCGACCGAAAGTGGTTGCGGTTTGCCGACATTGACCGCCGCTGTCCGGTGGCCGTCGCTGTACTGGTCGGCGGCGACGGCTGCGGCGAGTTCGGCGGCGGCTTTGCCCGGCCTGCGATCGGGCTGCGCGAGGCCACTCGCGGTGAAAGCACGGCCGTACTCGGCGCCTTGGCAGGTGTAGCGGCCCCAGTCGACGAGGTTGCCGAGTTTGACGCCGTTGGACGTGGTGAGCGATTCCTCCGCGTCAGCGAGTTCCCAGTCCGGCGGGACGTCGTAGCTCACCTTCGCGACGGCGTCGGTCACGGTCTGCCAGGTGTCGTGCGGCGGCGCGGCCGCGGGCTCGTCGAAGTGGGCGGCCGGGACCTCGGTGGTGCGGGTGAGCAGGGACGCCGCCGCGATTCCGCCGGCCACGAGCAGCGCGGCGACGACGCCGATGGTGACAAGCAGTCGAGTCGACCGTCGCAAAACCACACCCGCACGGTAGCCCTTCGTGATCGGCGCCGCCGAACAGGGACCGTGATCAACGCCTCATTTCAACATCGGTTGATTTAGCGGGACGTCGAGGCGTACTCTCCCCATTAATTCAACAGTTGATGAGAAAGGTGGCGTGATGACCGCCAAAGCCCTTGCCGCGAGCCTGCTCGGCGCCCTGGTCGCGGCCGTACTCGGACTGCTGACCTTCGGTGCGCAGGCCACGGTGAACCCGGATCACGTGCCCCTCGCGGTCGCCGGACCGCCGCAAGTCGTCGAACAGTTAGCCAGACAGGGCGGCGAGCATGTCGCGTGGCGGGCCGTGACGCCCGCCGAAGGGCGCCAACTGCTTGAGGACAAAGAGGTCTACGGCGTCCTCGAACTCGGCAACCCGGTCACGGTCGTGCTGTCCGGCGCGATCAACCCGGGTGGAACGCAAGTCGCGCAACAGGTCCTGACCGGTGCCGCGAGTGTGCTGAGCCAAGGTCAGCCACCACACGTGATCACACTGCATCCGTCGAGTACTGCGGGCCGTGTCGTGCCGCTGGCGGGCAGCGCTCTGTTGTGGATCGCGGGTCTGGTCGCGGGATTGCTGTTCGTGTTCATGAAGACGCGCGACCGGGCAACGCCTGGCCTCGCCGCGCGGATCACGCTTCCGTTGGCCGCCAGCGTCCTCTCGGTCGGCGTGGTCGCGCTTCTGGTGCTGCTGTGGGATTCCACCCTGCCGCTCGGCTGGGACGTGCTCGGCTTCATGCTGCTCGCCGCACTCGCTTTCACCGGCGTGCAGGGCGCTTTGTTGCGGCTGCTAGGGATCCGGGCCGCGGCGATCCTGGCACCGCTGTACCTGATCGCGCCCGCGGTCGCCGGTCAGGTGCCCGAGCTGCTGCACCCGTTCTACCGGGACGTCCTCTGGTCGTGGACGCCGTTCCGGTTCTCGGCCGAAGGGCTGCGCAGCCTGTTGCAGGGCACGGGTTCCGCGCCCGACGTGACCACCGGCCTGATCGTGCTCGGCGCGATGGCGGCCGCCGGGCTGCTGGTGATCCTCTGGCCCGCGTCAGCCCGCCAGGAAGCTGAGGCGAACAGTTCGAACGGGGTTGTCCCCGTTGGTGTCCACTAGGCACACCGACTGCCACGTGCCCAAGGCCATCCGGCCGTCCAGCACCGGCACGCTCGCATACGGCGGCAGGAACGCGGGAAGCACGTGATCCCGGCCGTGTCCCGGCGAGCCGTGCCGGTGCTGCCACCGGTTGTCCTTGGGCAGCAGGTCACCCAACGCCGTCAACAGGTCGTCGTCACTGCCCGCGCCGGTCTCGATCACCGCGAGACCGGCCGTCGCATGTGGCACCCACACGTGCAGCAGCCCGTCCGAAGCGTCGGCATCGGACAGAAACCGGCGGCACACGTCGGTCAGATCGTGCACGACCTCCTGCGAACCGGTCCTGATCTGAAATTCTTCGCTGTACATATCCGGGATCATGCCGGGTAACGTGCATCCGTGCGCATCGCATTCGGGCAGTCCTTCGATGTCCCGGCCGGGTATCTCAACACGGCGAGTATCGGGATTCCACCGAAAGTAGCCGTCGACGGCTTGATGGATGCCGTGCGGCGCTGGCAGTCCGGTAAGGACGCACCGCCCGACTTCGACTCGGATGTACGCCTTGCCCGAAAGGCGTGGGGTGCGCTGATCGGCGTCGAGGAGAGCACGGTTGCCTCCGGGGCAAGCGTTTCGCAGCTGATCAGTCTCGTCGCCGCGAGTGTCCCGGACGGCACCCGCGTGGTCACCGCACGCGGCGAATTCACCAGTGTCTCTTTTCCCTTTGCCTCGCAAGCACATCGCGGGGTGACGGTGACCGAGGTCGACCTAGCCGAGCTGCCGTCCTGTGTGGACCGTTTCGATCTCGTCGCGGTCAGCGTGGTGCAATCGGCCGACGGGACCGTGGTCGATCTCGAATCGTTACGTGACGCCGCGGCCGCCGCCGGGACGCAGGTCCTGCTTGACGTCACACAGGCAGCGGGCTGGATGCCCCTGCGCTTGGACTGGGCTGACTGGGTCATCGGCGCTTGCTACAAATGGTTGATGTCCCCGCGCGGTGCCGCGTGGATGGCGGTGAAGCCGGAAACGTTGGAGCGCACCGTTCCCATCGCGGCGAACTGGTACGCGGGCGAGGATCCGTGGTCCACGGTGTACGGGCTTCCCTTGCGGCTGGCCTCGGACGCGCGCGGGCTTGACCTTTCGCCGGTGTGGTTCTCCCAGCTCACCGCCGCGATTGTGGTGCCGTGGCTGGCATCGCTGGACATCGAGGCGGTGCGTGACCACTGCGTCGGCCTCGCCGACGGCCTGCTGGTCGCGCTCGGGTTGGCACCGAAGGGATCCGCGATCGTGTCGCTCGACATCCCGGATGCGGCCGAGAAACTGGCCGCCGCGGGCGTGAAATCCAGTGTCCGTGCAGGTCGAGTACGACTCGCGTGCCATCTGTACAACACCGCCGGAGATATCGAATCGGTACTCTCGGCACTCCGGGACTGATGGACTAGGTACCGTGCGTGTCGTGTCCGATCCTTACCGCCCGGGTCAGTACAACAACCCGGACCAGACGACGCGCATCCCGCGAGTGCCGTCGCACCCGGCTGCGCCGCCTCGACGCGGGCCAGAGCCCGGGAAGAGCAAGACCCGCGAGTACGTGCTCAAAGGGCTTGGCCTGGTGGGCGTCGCGGCGGTATCGGGCATGTTGTGGTGGCTGATCCAGCAGGGCGGCAACACGCCCGACTCGACCACGCAGCCGACCGAGCAGTCCCAGCCGCAGACGAAGTTCAAGTTCGTCAAGCACGAGCAGGTGGCCACTCCGGTGCGCGACAGCAACTGCGCTCGCGTGTCGTACCACAAGGTGCAGGACTTCTTCGAGAAGAAGCCGTGCACCGAGGTCATCCGTGAGCTCTACACCACCACAGTCGACGGCAAGACGGTGTACAGCTCCGTCGCGGTGGTGCGGATGCCCAGTGCCGCCGACGCCGCGGAGCTGAAGAAACTGACCGAGACCGACGGCACCGGCAACGTCAACGACCTGGTCAAGGACGGCCGGGTGAAGGTCAACGGGCTGAACTCGCTGGCAAACGGCGCCTTCGCCGCGAAGATCAGCGGCAACGACGTGATCATCGTCGAGTCGGACATCGAGGGCGGCAGCAAGAAGGCCGACGAGGCCAAGCTCGAGGAGATCAGCACCGACGCGCTGGCCTTCGGCGAGCAGCTGAAGAAGAACTGACCGCTCAGCCCGGCTGGCCCGGCATCGCGGACGCGGCCGGGGTGCTGCCTGCCGCCTTGCGCCACCTGGTGGCCCGGACAGCCGAGCTCGTCAGCGCCTCGAGAGCGGTTTTGCGCAGGTCAGCGTCGTCGGTGTGCTCCAGGACCGACCGCCATGCCACGGTCGCGTCGGACTCCGCGATCGCCAGCACGGCCAGGCTCGACGCCTGGTCGGTCACCGGCTGCGGTGGCACATACGCCGCCTCGGCGGGCTTAGGGGCGACATTGGCCGCGTTCAGGGCCCGTTCGACGGTGTCGCGGCGGGCCCGGTGCGTCGTCGCGCCCTCGTTCAGCGCGTTGTTGAACGACCCCGGCAGAAACGCGCTCACCAGGCCGTAGATCCAGATCGCGGCGTGCTCGGCGCCGAGCGCCTGCTGCACCGCGTCGACCGAGTCCTCGGGCACCGCCTTCGCGGACGAGGATGGCTGTGTCGGCTGTTGGGTCACGCGACAACCTCCCGCAGGCTCGCGCACCCCGCGGCGACCGAGCCAAGCAACCCGGCCCGGTACCGGGACACGGTCGTGATCAACTCGCCCGCCTGCTTCTCCGCCGCCTTCAGCGCTTCGACCATCGTGGCCTTCGTCGCGGGCGCGGGCTTCGCACCCGAGGACGTCGGCGGGGCGGACGTGGTGGTTTTCGGCGGACGCATCCGGTCCACTTCGGCCTGCAGAGCGGTCGCGTGCGCGGTGCGTGCCTTGGCAACCTCACCGGCGATGGCCGCCAGATCCGGGTTCGACTCGGCCAACGCGGTCGCCGCGGCGGCGTCCTTGCGAGCCTGTTCCGCCAAGGCTGCCAAGGGATCCGGTGGCGGCGGCGCCTTGGGCTCCGCCGTGCACGCGGGAACCAACGGAACGGCAAGAACCGCCAGCACGGCACGCCGGGAAACGCTCTTCACAGTCCGTCATAGTGCCAGGACCCCTCCTGCGTGGCGGGCGGTGTCGGCTGGACGAGATACGCTGGGCTGTACACACTCGAAACTGATCGAGACCATCATCCAGAACAGGAGCGGCGGACGTGGCGAACCAGCAAGGTGATCTCGGGGCGGCGCTGGAGCCCGTCGTACGGGACGCCGTTGGCGCAGCAGGCTTCGAGCTCGAGCAGCTCGAGGTTCAGCGCGCAGGTCGTCGCAGCCTGGTCAAGGTGGTGGTGGACGCCGAGAAGGGCATCGAACTCGACGAGGTCGCGGGCGTGAGCCGCACCGTGTCGGGTGTGCTCGACGAGCACGACCACGTCCTTGGCGGCCCGTACACCCTGGAAGTGACCTCACCGGGGCTGGACCGGCCGCTGACCAAGCCGAGGCACTGGCGCCGGGCGCGGCTGCGTCTGGTGAAGGTGCGCACCGCCGACGAGACGTTCACCGGGCGCGTCGGCGACACCAGCGAGAACGACGTGCAGATGCTCGTCGGCGGCGAACTGCGGCAGGTGCCGTTCGACGCCGTCGACCACGCCGTCGTCGAGGTCGAGTTCAAACAACCACCGCCGGAGGAGTTGGCCCGGCTGGGCGGCGGTAGCCAGGAGGGGGCACGGTGAACGTCGACATCGCCGCACTGCGCGCCATCGAGCGCGACAAAGACATTCCATTCGAGACGGTCATCGAGGCCATCGAGACGGCGTTGCTCACCGCCTACAAGCACACCGAGGGGCACGTCCCGCACGCCAAGATCGACATCGACCGGCGCACCGGCGTGGTGCGCGTACTGGCCCAGCAGCTGGGCCCGGCGGGCGAGGTCGTCGAGGAGTGGGACGACACACCGGAGGGCTTCGGCCGGATCGCGGCGACCACGGCCCGCCAGGTGATCCTGCAGCGGCTGCGGGACGCTGAGCACGAGAAGACGTTCGGCGAGTTCTCCGCCAAGGAAGGTGAGATCGTCGCAGGCGTCGTGCAGCGCGACGCGCGGGCGAACTCGCGCGGCATGGTCGTCGTCCAGGTTGGCGACACCGAGGGCGTGCTGCCCGCTGTCGAGCAGGTGCCTGGCGAGCGCTACGAGCACGGCGTGCGGATCAAGTGCTACGTCCTGGGCGTCACGCGCGGTGCCCGCGGCCCGCAGATCACGCTGTCCAGAACGCACCCCAACCTGGTCCGCAGACTGTTCGCGCTCGAGGTCCCGGAGATCGCCGACGGCACCGTGGAGATCCCCGCGGTCGCACGTGAGGCAGGTCACCGTTCCAAGATCGCGGTGCGTTCCACGGTCGCCGGGGTCAACGCCAAGGGCGCGTGTATCGGACCGATGGGCGCTCGAGTCCGAAACGTAATGAGCGAGCTCGCCGGCGAGAAGATCGATATCATCGACTACTCCGACGATCCGGCCACGTTCGTCGGGAATGCCCTCTCACCTGCGAAGGTTGTATCAGTGCGGGTGGTCGACGAGCGCGCGAAGACCGCACGGGTGGTCGTGCCGGACTTCCAGTTGTCGCTCGCGATCGGTAAAGAGGGCCAGAACGCAAGGCTTGCCGCTCGGCTGACCGGGTGGCGTATCGACATCCGTAGCGATGCTGAGACAGCCGCGAACGCGGCCGGACCGACATCGGGTTCGGCTGAGTAGGCGGTAGTAGGTAGAATCTTGGCAGGTCGTCGTCGAGGGCCGGTTCCCGCACGTCGAGAGGGTCCCCCGGAAGGGCTTGGCCCAGTGCGCACGTGCGTGGGCTGCCGGACCAGGACGCTGGCCGAGGAATTACTGCGCGTGGTCGCCGAGGGCGGGAAGCTAGTACCCGATCCGCGGCGGCGGCACGCTGGGAGGGGCGCTTGGTTGCATCCCGTTCTGGCGTGCCTGGACTCCGCCGAGCGGAAGAAGGCGTTCCCCAGGGCGTTGCGCGTCCAAGGGCCGCTCGACTCAGCAGAGGTGCGAGCCCGAATCGGGCTTGAGGCCCGACCGACAGAAGACCAGAAAGCTGGTCTAGCCGGACACAGGAAGCAGGTCGACCCGTCATGAGTCAGCCGTGAAGCCGACACCATGAACGTGCGACGGTAGGACGAGGTCGAGCGGGTTATTTTGCCGCCGGCCTCCCCAGTGAGGAGAGCAGTGGCAGGCAAGGCCCGCGTGCACGAGCTCGCGAAAGAGCTCGGTGTCACGAGCAAGGAAGTACTCACGAAACTCGCCGATCTCGGTGAGTACGTGAAGTCGGCGTCCTCCACAGTGGAGGCGCCGGTGGCGCGCAGGCTCCGGGACTCGTACCCGAAGTCCGGAGACGCCAAGGGCGGCAAGTCCGGTGGCAGCGCCAAGCCAGGCCCACGGCCCGGCCCGCCGGCCCCGAAGCCGGCACCCCAGAAACCACAGCAGGCCCCAGCGGCCGCGGCCAGTGCTGCCCCGGCAGCCGCGCCGTCCGCTGCGCCCGCCAAACCAGCGACCCCCGCGCCCAAGCCGGCCCAGCAGCCGGCCGCCGCGGCCGCGAGCAATACGGCGACTTTCCAGGCAGCACCGACCAAGCAGGCAGGCCAAGGCGTCAAGCCCGGTCCGCGGCCTGGCCCGAAGCCGGCCCAGCAAACACAGCAGCAGGCCCCGCAGCAGCAACAGCCCCAGCAGCCCAAGCCGGCCGCGGCGCGTACCGACGCGCCGTCGACCAAGCCGGGGCCGCGTCCAGGGCCGAGGCAGCAGCCCAACCAACAGGGTGGCGGCGGTGGCGGGACCACGGTTCCGCCGCGTACGCAGTCGCCCAAGCCTGGTCCGCGCGCGCCGCGGCCGGGTAACAACCCGTTCGGTGTCGGCGGTGGCGCTCCCACGCCTCGTCCGTCCGCTCCGCGCCCAGGCGGTGGCCGTCCAGACGGTGACCGTCCCGAGCGTGGCCCTCGTCCAGGTGGCGACCGTCCGGACCGCGCGCCGCGCGGTGACCGCGGTGACCGTCCGTCCGGCCCACGGCCGAGCCCGGGCAACATGCCGCCGCGTCCGAACCCGGGCATGATGCCGCCTCGTCCGCAGCGTCCTGCCGGTGGTCCCGGCGGTGGCGGTCGTGGTGGCCCCGGTGGCGGCGGCGGTGGTCGTGGTGGCCCCGGTGGCGGCGGCGGTGGCCGTCCCGGTGGTGGCGGCGGTGGCTTCCGTGGCGGCGGTGGCGGCGGCGGAGGCGGTGGCTTCCGCGGTGGCGGCGGTGGTGGCGGAGGCGGCGGCTTCCGTCCCGGTGGCGGTGGTCCCGGCGGTGGCGGTGGTGCACCTGCCGGTGGCGGTGGCTTCCGCGGTGGCGGTGGCGGTCGTCCCGGTGGTGGCGGCGGTCGCGGCGGTGCCGCGGGCGCGTTCGGCCGTCCCGGTGGTCCCTCGCGCCGTGGCCGCAAGTCGAAGCGGCAGAAGCGCCAGGAGTACATGGACAACATGCAGGCGCCGAGCGTCGGCGGTGTCCGGTTGCCGAAGGGCAACGGGGAGACCATCCGGCTGCCGCGCGGTGCTTCGCTGACCGACTTCGCCGAGAAGATCAACGCCAACCCGGCTTCGCTGGTGCAGGTGCTGTTCCACCTCGGTGAGATGGTCACCGCGACGCAGTCCGTCTCCGAGGACGTGCTCGAGCTGCTCGGTACCGAGATGAACTACACCGTGCAGGTCGTCAGCCCGGAGGAGGAGGACCGCGAGCTGCTCGAGTCCTTCGACATCACCTACGGCGAGGACACCGGCGGCGAAGAGGCGCTGGAGTCCCGGCCGCCGGTCGTGACCGTCATGGGTCACGTCGACCACGGTAAGACCCGCCTTCTGGACACCATCCGCAAGGCGAACGTGATCGCGGGCGAAGCCGGTGGCATCACCCAGCACATCGGTGCCTACCAGGTCAAAGCCGAGCTCGAGGGCAACGACCGGCTGATCACCTTCATCGACACCCCGGGTCACGAGGCGTTCACCGCCATGCGTGCCCGTGGTGCGCAGGCCACGGACATCGCGGTGATCGTGGTCGCGGCCGACGACGGTGTGATGCCGCAGACGGTGGAGGCGATCAACCACGCCCAGGCGGCCAACGTGCCGATCGTGGTCGCGGTGAACAAGATCGACAAGGAGGGGGCCAACCCCGCCAAGATCCGCCAGCAGCTCACCGAGTACGGCCTGGTCGCCGAGGAGTACGGCGGCGAGACCATGTTCGTGGACATCTCGGCCAAGCAGGGCATCAACATCGACGGCCTGCTCGACGCGATCCTGCTGACCGCCGACGCGGCGCTGGACCTGCGGGCCAACCCGAACATGGAAGCCCAGGGTGTCGCGATCGAGGCGCACCTCGACCGTGGCCGCGGCCCTGTCGCGACCGTGCTGGTGCAGCGTGGTTCGTTGCGTGTCGGTGACTCGATCGTCGCCGGTGACGCGTACGGTCGCGTGCGCCGGATGGTCGACGAGTACAACGAGGACGTCACGGTGGCCACGCCATCGCGTCCGGTCCAGGTCATCGGCTTCACGTCGGTGCCCGGTGCCGGTGACACGTTCCTGGTTGTCGACGAGGACCGGGTGGCCCGGCAGATCGCCGAGCGCCGCCAGGCCAGGACCCGCAACGCGCAGAACGCCGCGAAGTTCAAGCGGTACTCGCTTGAGGACCTGGACTCGGCACTGAAGGAGACCGGCGAGCTCACCTTGATCATCAAGGGCGACAACTCGGGTACCGTCGAGGCACTCGAGGACGCGCTGATGAAGATCGAGGTCGGCGACGAGGTCCAGGTGCGGGTGATCGACCGCGGTGTCGGTGGCATCACCAAGGCGAACGTCGACCTGGCGATCGCGTCCGGCGCGATCATCCTCGGCTTCAACGTGCGGGCCGAGTCAAAGGTGGCCGACCAGGCCGCCCGCGAAGGCATCGACATCCGCTACTACTCGGTGATCTACCAGGCGATCGACGAGATCGAGCAGGCCCTCAAGGGCATGCTCAAGCCGGAGTTCGAGGAGGTCGAGCTCGGCCGCGCGGAGGTGCGCGACGTGTTCAAGTCCTCCAAGTTCGGCACGATCGCCGGTTGCCTGGTGATGTCCGGCGAGATCCGGCGCAACGCCAAGGCCAGGTTGATCCGGGACAGCAAGGTGGTCCAGGAGAACCTGCCGGTCAGTTCGCTTCGGCGGTTCAAGGACGACGTGACCGAGGTCCGCGAAGGCTACGAATGTGGTCTGACGCTCGGCTCGTACTCCGACCTCAGGGTCGACGACGTGATCGAGACCTACGAGATGCGCGAGAAGCCGCGCAGCTGATTGCCAGTCCGTGTGGGGCTTGGGCGACCGAGCCCCACACGGGTTCTTTCGATCATTCATACGGTGATGCCCGTTGTACGTCGGAGCACTCGAGCTGGACATCCTGCTCGGTGACGTCCATTCGCTCAAACAGAAGCGGTCGGTGGTCAAGCCGGTTGTCGCGGAGCTGCGGCGCAAATTCGAGGTGAGTGTGGCCGAAGCCGGTCATCTCGACCTGCATCGTCGTGCCCTGATCGGGGTGGCGGCAGTGGCGCCGGACGCGTCCCATGTCCGTGAGCTGCTCGACGCATGCGAACGGCTCGTGGCAGGCCGACCCGAACTGCAGCTGCTGTCCGCACGGCACCGGCTTGTCGGTCCCGAGGACGACTAGGTTTTAGTGACGATGAGGAGGGGAGCGCCGTGGCCGATCCGGCCCGCGCCCGCAAACTTGCGAAGCGGATCAAGCAAATCGTGGCGTCCGCCCTGGAGCACGAGGTCAAGGACCCGCGGCTGACGCTGGTGACGATCACCGACGTCAAGCTGACCGGTGACCTGCAGGACGCGACCGTGTACTACACGGTCTTCGGTGACTCACTCAACGCCGAGCCCGACACCAAGGGTGCGGCCGCGGCGCTGGAGAGTGCCAAGGGTGTGCTCCGTTCCCTTGTCGGCCAAGGCACCGGCGTCCGGTTCACGCCGACGCTGACGTTCGTGGCCGACACGATCCCCGAGGACGCCCGGCGGATCGACGACCTGCTCGCCAAGGTGAAGGAAGCCGACGAGGAAGTCGCCAGGATCGCGACCGGCGCGAAGCCGGCGGGTGAGGCGGATCCGTATCGCGCACCCCGCGAACAGGACACAGAGGACTGATAGTGCAGGCAGGGCTTTTCCAGCCCTGCCTTTACATTTTGCGGGCCACCACGATGTCCCGGACGATGGCCTGGTCGACCCGGTGCTTGAAGTCCCCGGCTGCCACGGGTTCGAGGCCCGCGTCCGCGAGGACCTCGGCGACGTCTTCGCGCTTGGCGACGTTGGTGTTCCACGAAATACCCAGTGCCCCACCGGGTTTGAGCAGTTTCGCCCACCCGGGCGAAGCCGCCTTGACGAGCTCGAGCGGACTGCGGTGCAGACCTTGCTGCTGGGTCCGGCTGCCGTGCTGGACGCCGTAGGGTGCGTCCGCGACAACGAGATCGAACGTGCCAGCCCGGTAGAACTCGGCCGCTTTCGCCGTGTCACCGTTGATGTACGTGAGTTCCAGCGCCTCGCCCGCTTTGTAGCTTTCCTTTGTGACGCCGATGGAAGCGTGCAGCTTGCGGCCGATGTTCTTGTGTTCCCGGCGAATCCGCGTGACCTCGGCTTCGTGCTTGAGGCGTTTGCGCTTCAGCCAGGTCTGGATGAACGTCGAGTAGGCCTCGAAGTCCTTCTGGTCGATGTCGAGCCCGGCGGCGTCGTACCCGTACATCAACGCCTGGTTGAGCGTGGTTCCCCGGCCGCACAAGGGATCGATCACCTTGAACCGGCGGTCGAGCATCTCGCCGGCCTGCTCGCAAGCCAACAGGGTGACGTTCAGGAGCAGCTTGGTGAAGTGCTCGTTGGTCTTGCCCTGGTACTTCTGAATGGTGATCAGGTCGTCGTCGAACTTGTCGAGCTTGTTGAGTTCGACAGGTTCGAGCAAACGACCCTCCTGCCGGAACAACGCGTAGATGTTCGACATGTTGGCAAGGAAGTCGGCGTCCTTGTCGCTCAACTCATCAGCCTCGAACGCGATGTAGGGAATCCCGCCGATCCGGGTCTCGGCGATGTCGCCGACCTTGCCGCCAAGGACTGCCTGGTTGAACACGCCCAGCTCAGCGATGGTCAGCCCGATCGCCGATTCGGCATAGACCCGGTTCATCGCAGGAAGGACAAGAAGTGCGTAGCGGGTCATCGTCTCCTGCGCAGTGCGAATCGGGGCCAGGGGCGGGCGAGGCAGCCTATCTTTTCGCCGCCCGACTGTCGAAACGGGGAGCCAGCGACCGTGGCACGAGGAGCTCTCACCCGCTGAGTACCTCCAACCCCGGCTGAGCACCCTCGGACGCCTCAAGTCCCGCAGGGCAGCCCCCACCGCACCACGAATTCCCCAGGGGGACCCCCTGATTTCAGGGCTACCGCGGAGGTACGACAACTTCGGCCGCTGCACCTCCCGACCAGGAAAAAGTCTGAAATTGTCGGACCCTCGCGCTAACGTCATCGTGCTCCAAGGGTTGACCTCAACTTTGCTTGAGGTCGCAGACTAGGGGCACTCGTCCGAACCGCCTGGGGAGACACACCGTGGACATGAACTTCTCGTCCTGGATGGCGATGGAAAGCGCCATGCAGGAAGGAGGCCAACGCGTCAGCCGGGAGACCATCCGCCGGATCATCCGGTTCGCTCGGCCGCTGCGCGGCGCTGTGCTGGCGTTGTTGCTGCTCAGTGCTATCTCCGCGGTGTTGGCGGTGGCGACGCCGGTGATCGCGGGCCGTGTCCTGAACGCGATCACCAACCGGGAGGACTCCAGCATCGTCGTCGGCCTCGCGTTGCTCATCGCCGCGATCGCGGTGGTCGACGCGGTCATCGGGATCGTCGAACGTTGGCGGTCGGCGAGCGTTGGCGAGGAGCTGATCCTGCGGTTACGGCAGGCCGTGTTCGATCATGTTCAGCGCATGCCGGTCGCCTTCTTCACCAGAACGCGCACAGGTGCGTTGGTGAGCAGGCTGAACAACGACGTGATCGCGGCGCAGCGGGCGTTCACGATGACGCTGTCCATGATCACCAACAACATCATCGCGCTGGTTCTGACGTTGGGCGTGATGATCGTGCTGTCGTGGCAGATCACGTTGCTCGCCCTGATCCTGCTGCCGGTCTTCTACCTGCCGGCGCGCAAGATGGGGCGCAGGCTGGCCGGTCTGGAACGCGAGGCCGCTGGACACAACGCGGCAATGACCACACAGATGACCGAGCGCTTCTCCGCGCCGGGTGCGACTCTCATCAAGCTCTTCGGTCGCCCGCAGGACGAGTCGGCGGAGTTCGGCAGGCGAGCGCGCCGCGTGCGGGACATCGGAGTACGGGCCGCGGTGAACCAATGGCTGTTCATGACGGCCCTGTCGCTGGTGTCCGCGCTGGCGCTGGCGCTGGTCTACGGTCTCGGCGGTTACCTTTCCCTGGAAGGACAATTGGACACAGGCACAGTCGTCACGATGGCGCTGCTGCTGACTCGCCTCTACCAACCGTTGACCGGTCTTGCCAATGCGCGCGCGGACGTGATGACCGCACTTGTCAGCTTCGAGCGGGTCTTCGAGGTCCTCGACCTGTCGCCGTTGATCAAGGAGAAGCCGAACCCGAAGACCGTTCCGGACGGCCCGGTCTCGGTCGAGTTCGACAAGGTCAACTTCGCGTACCCGGCAGCGGACAAGGTGTCGCTGGCGTCCCTTGAGGACGTCGCGGTGCTGGACACCAGAGGCGGTGACCAAGTCCTGCATGAGATTTCCTTCCGCGCGGAGCCAGGTCAGCTCGTTGCCCTTGTCGGTTCATCCGGCGCGGGGAAATCGACCATCGCCTCCCTCGCACCACGGCTCTACGACGCGGATTCCGGCACCGTCCGACTGTCCGGAGTGGACGTCAAAGACCTCTCGTTCGCCTCGATCCGTGACGCGATGGGACTGGTCACCCAGGATGGCCACCTGTTCCACGAAACCATCGGCGAGAACCTCCGCCTCGCCCGCCCATCGGCGACAGACGAAGAACTCTGGGACGCGCTGACGCGTGCCCGCCTCGCTGACCTGGTCCGCTCATTGCCTGACCAACTCGACACTGTCGTCGGCGAACGCGGCTACCGGCTGTCCGGCGGCGAACGTCAACGCCTCACCATCGCCCGCCTGCTACTGGCCAAACCCCGCGTGGTGATCCTCGACGAAGCCACCGCCCACCTGGACTCGTCATCGGAAGCAGCAGTCCAGGAAGCACTCGTGGAAGCCCTCGCAGGCCGGACGGCGTTGGTCATCGCCCACCGACTGTCCACGGTCCGCGCGGCCGACCTCATCCTCGTCGTAGAAGCAGGCCGCATCATCGAACGCGGCACCCACGAAGAACTCCTCGCCGTCGGCGGCCGCTACGCCGAGCTCTACCGCACCCAATTCGACGACCGCACCCCAGCAACAGCCGACGCCCAATAACGACACAGCGGACCTGGCCGGGGAACCCGCCCCGGCCAGGTCGGTCGTTCTCAAGGACTAGTGAGCGATTCGGATCGCCAAGCCTGCGAGCAGACCGGCGCCGACAACGCACGCCAAGGTCGCGATGCCCAGCAAGGTCGCGATGCCCAGCAAGGTCGCGGGACCGCGGCTCTCAATGCGCCTCATCCGTAGGTTCACGGTGATCGCGACGATGGCTGTGGCTATGGCAGCTGCCCAGATCCAATGGGAATATCGGATCAGCCCCAACACCGCTGTTACGAGCGCAGGCGCGTGAGTACTTGGTCGAGGGCATGCCGAACTAGATCTGGCACGCCGTCGCGCCGGAGGGCGGTCAGGACTTGCTCGTTGATGCCGCCTGGAGTCATGTGTTCGTCGGTCAGCGTGGCGAACGAGACGTTGCGGTGGAGCAAGGACTGACCTAGCTGGCCGAAGACGTGCCTGATGTACGTGGTCGCGTCGCCTTCATTTACGCCGTGGTCGGCGAGCCAGCGTGTGATTGTGGCGAGGTAGTCGAGATGTGCGGCGAATGTGGCCGTCGACGCGCTGAACACTTCCAGGTTCGTCTCGTTGTCCGGTACGACAAGACCGCCGACGCGCCTGAACAGGTCTCGTGCGACGGCGTTGTCGGGGTACATCACCGTCAGGCTGTCACCGCCTGCGGCCGATGGCAGGGGTATGACTCGGGCGAACTGTCGTGCTGGTGCGGTCCATTCGGCCAGGTGCGCCAGTTTCACGCCGGCCACCGCGCTGATCACGACGTGCTCTGGCCGGAACGTCAACTCTGCCAGGACATCGCGCGCGATCTGCGGACGCACTGCCAGCACGATCGACGTCGTGCTGTCGAGCACTTCCTGATTGCTGCCGCACACCTGCACATGAGGGAACCGGCTTGCCAGTTCCTGGCTCACGCTTCGACTGCGTGGTGACAGGAATACTGCGGGAGGTTCGGCCGTGCTGAGACCTTCCACGATCGCGGCCGTGATCGCACCTGCTCCCACGAAACCATAAGCGGCGTGCATTTCTGCGTGATCCTGTCAGTGTCGAGGCTGGATGAGGTCCCAGCGATTGCCATACAGGTCAACGAAAACAGCGACTGTGCCGTATGGCTCGTGTCGTGGTTCCCTGATGAATGTGACGCCGGCTTGCACCATTCGGGCGTGGTCGCGGGCGAAGTCGTCGGTGTTCAGGAAGAACCCGACGCGCCCGCCTGTCTGGTCGCCGACACGGGCCGCTTGCTCGTCAGATGCAGCCTTGGCCAACAGGATGGCGGATTCCGTCGACCCGGGCGGAGCCACGACAACCCATCGCTTGCGTTCGTCCAGCCGTGTGTCTTCGCGGAGTTCGAAGCCGAGCGAGTCCACGTAGAAGGCGATCGCCTCGTCGTAGTCCCGCACGACGATGGCCGTCAGGCCGAGGTGGGGCATCTCTCAGTCACCTTTCAGGAGATCAGGGCGCGGATGTCATCGGCGTCCAGGCTTGAGCCGAACATGTCGCCTTCGTCGAGGACACTGGCGATCAGTTCGGCCTTCTTGGCCTTGAGCGCCATGACTTTCTCCTCGATGGTGTCCTTGGCGATCAGGCGGTAGACGATGACGTTGCGGGACTGGCCGATCCGGTGGGTGCGGTCGACCGCCTGCGCCTCGGTTGCCGGGTTCCACCACGGGTCGAGCAGGAAGCAGTAGTCGGCCTCGGTCAGGTTGAGGCCGAAGCCGCCTGCTTTGAGGCTGATCAGGAACACGGGCGCGGTGCCGTCCTTGAACTGCTGCACGACTTTGCCGCGGTTGCGGGTGGTGCCGTCGAGGTAGCAGTACGGGACGTCCAGCTTGCTGCGCACGATGTCGAGGAAACTGGTGAACTGGCTGAACACCAGCGCGCGGTGGCCACCCTCGACGACCTCATGCAGTTGGTCGAGCAGGGCGTCGACCTTGGCGCACGGCAGGTCCTGGTGTTTCTCGTCGACCAGTGCCGGGTGCAGGCTCAGCTGCCGGAGCATGGTCAGCGACCGGAAGATGGTGAACCGGTTGGCGTTCATGTCCTTGACCATGCCCAAGATCCGCAGACGTTCCCGTTGCAGATGCGTCTGGTAGACCTTGCGGTGCTTGGGATGCAGCTCGACTTCGAGGATCTGCTCCTGCTTGGCGGGCAGATCGGTGGCGACCTGGTCCTTGGTCCTGCGTTTGATCAACGGCCGGACGCGGCGCCGCAGTTGTGCCAGCAGGTCCGGGTCACCGGTCCGCTCGATCCGGCGGGCATAGTACTGCTGGAACTTGACCGGGCTGGGGAACAGCCCAGGCGCGGTGATCGACAGCAGCGACCACAGCTCCATCAGGTTGTTCTCCATCGGCGTGCCGGTGATCGCCAGTTTGAACGGCGCGGGCAGCTTGCGGGCGCACTGGTGCACTTTGGACTGGTGGTTCTTGACCACTTGTGCCTCGTCGAAAATCACGCCCGCCCACCGCAGCTTCGCGTAATGCTCGACGTCGAGGCGCATCAACGTATACGACGTCACGACCACATCGGCGCCCTCGATCAGTGCACCCAAGTCCTTATGGCGCAAGGTGTCCGATATGGAGACAACGCGGAGGCCCGGGGCGAACCGGGTGGCCTCGGCTTCCCACGTTGACACCACGCTCGTCGGCGCGACCACAAGGAACGGCACGTCTGCGGCAGCGTGACAGATCAGGGCCAACGTCTGCAGAGTCTTGCCCAGGCCCATGTCATCGGCCAGGACGCCGCCGAGGTGGTTCTCCCACAGGAACGTCAGCCAGCGGAACCCGTCCAGCTGATACGGCCGCAACTGCGCGTCCAGCGACTCGGGAACGTCGAACTCCGGCACCTCGTCGAGAAGCCCGCGGACCTGGTTGCGCCACGCCCGCGCCTGATGGTCGACCACGCCAAGGTTGGCCAGTTCATCCCACAACCCGGCCTGGAACCGGCTGATCTGCAGTGAATCGCTCGGCTGGTCGAGCAACCCGCGCGCTTCGATGATCAGCTTGTGCAAGGTGCGCAGTTCCGGCTTCTGCAACGAGAAGTACGCGCCATCCGGCATCAGCAGGTACTGCTCGTCGCGGGTCAGCGCGAGGAACACGTCCATGAACGGCACTGTGCGGCCGTCGACGGTGATGGTCACCGTCAGGTCGAACCAGTCGGTCTTGCCGGGGATCTCCTCGGTGGACAACCCGATGCGGACCGCACCCGCCTCGCGGTAGTCCGGCTGGACGCCGAACACCTCCACCTCGACCCCGGGCAGCTCCTCGATCTGCGGCAGCACCTCGGTGGTGAACCGCATGGTGTTGACGTCCCACAGCGTGCGGCCCTGCGGTTCGACCGTCAGGCTGGCCAGGATCTGCTGCTCCTGGTCGAGATCGCGGTACGCCTCCGGCTCCGCGTCGAGGGGTGCGCGCAGTTCCGAGTTCCCGACCCGGTAGAGCCACTCCCAATCAAGGTCCAGCTGGTGATCGTCCCGATAGGACGCGTTGAGCCGCAGCGTCGGCCCGGAGATCGACGGCGGCGTGAACGACCCGTCGGCCGAGACGAACTGGGCGGTGTGCCGAAGCCGCGGGTAGTAGCGGTCGACGAACCGCGACTTCTCCGCTGCCGGGATCCGCAGCCGCTGGTCACTGAGAACCATGTCCTGCAAGGACTTCGGCGTAGGCCTGGCCAGCTTGGCCAAGCCGATCCGGCACTCGTCGACTTCGCCTGTTTCGTCCAGCTCCTCCCGGCTGACGTAGACCAGCCCATGCCCATCGCCGAGAAACCGCACGGGGACAACGTCTTCCTGGCCGTCGACCCGGACAACAGGCCTGATGACGAGCTCGTCCCCATCCGTCGCGTCGAGAAACAGGTCGCCGGAGCCGTAGTCGGCGTTCATCAACTCGACGCCGATCTGCTGCGCTTCGTCGAGCATGGGCCACAAGTGCCGGGTCTCGAACCGGGACAGGTCGATGACCTTCTCGTCGCGCGGGTACATGTCCTGCGCTTTGTAGACCGCGTACATCTGCCGCAGCAGCCGGACATGCGCGTCGTTGTAGCCCTCGAACGGGGTCAGCCTGCCCCACGAAACGTTGCCGCTCACCCAGCCGCTTCGCCCTTGCCGTACGACCTTCGCGAACACCGTTGGCGCTGGTCCGCAGGCGCGTGACACCAGCGGCTCCGTCGCCAGCGTCAACTCGACGCCCAACGGAGCCCCGCCCGGCTCAGGTGCCGAGCCGAGCAGAGAGCTGAGGGACTGCTCCCAGTTCGATGCCACGATCACAAGCTAGCGGTACCCACCGACAGTCCCGGTCGGCGCCACCCATCAGCGCAGCCCCCTCCGCACCAGCAATTCCTGCCTGGGGAACCCCCAATTTCAACACTACGGCAGGGGTACGACAGTTTCGGGCCGCGAGCTGTCGCTGCGGACAGCCGGGTTGACATGCAGCCGGATGGCTGCCTATTGTGAAAGGCAGCTGAACGGCTGCGTATGCGAGGTAGAAGCATGGATGAGGTATTTCGGGCACTGGCTGATCCGAGCCGGAGGCGGTTGCTCGACAGCCTCAACCAGCGCACCGGTCAGACGTTGCGGGAGCTGTGTGGCGGCCTGGATATGGCCAGGCAATCCGTCAGCAAGCACCTGGCCGTCCTGATCAGCGCCAACTTGGTCACGACTGTGCGGCGTGGCCGGGAAAAGCTGCACTACCTCAACGCCGAGCCGATCAACGCCATCGCCGACCGGTGGATCAACCAGTACCACCGGGGTCGCGTGCAGGTGCTCGCCGACTTGAAGACCGCATTGGAGCTGGACCCCATGGACAAGCCCGAGTTCGTCTACACCACGTACATCAGCACTACCCCCGAGAAGCTCTGGCAGGCGCTGACCGAGCCGAAGTTCATCCGCGAGTACTGGGGCGGGCTCGCGCTGGTCTCCGACTGGCAGGTCGGCTCACGCGTCGACCTGCAGTACGAGGACGGCGGCCCGATCGAGGATCACGGCCAGGTCGTGCTGGAAGCCGAGCCGTACAGCAGGCTTTCCTACACCTGGCACACGTTCCAGTCCATGCACGCCGAGGTGTTCGGCTGGACCGAGGAGCAGCTCGCCGAGTACGCCAAGGAACGCCAGTCCAAGGTCACGTTCGTGATCGAACCCACCGATCGCCAGGTCAAACTGACCGTCATCCACGACGACTTCGACCACGGCAGCATGATGCACAAGGCCGTCAGCGGTCAGCTGCCGCAAAGCGGCGGGTGGCCTGAGCTGCTGTCCGACCTGAAGACGTTCCTCGAAACCGGCAAGGTCACGACCGGGTAGCTTGGCTGTGTGGGGTTGTCGAGACGAACAGTGATCCTGGGCATGACCGGCCTGGCGGTCAGTGCCTGCACGACCGTCGAGAACCAGCGCCCAAGCGTCACAACCCCGCCACCGTCACCGCCATCACCGCCGACCACGACATCAGTGAAATCGGTCGTGAACACGAAGCTCACGTCGAAGGCGCGTGGCCGTGACGTCACGGTGATCACGATGGCGCCGGACGGTCACAACCCCGATGACCTGCCGAAATGCGTCGCACTCCATGGTCGTGGGGAGGACGCGAGCTGGATGGTCCGGCTGGACGTCCAGAAATCCCTGACCCAGGTCGTGCAGGCCGGCGTCAAGCCGTTCGCGGTCGTCGCTGTCGATGGCGGTTCCGAGACCTATTGGGTGGACGGGAAACCAGGCGACAACCCGCAGAAGATGCTGCTTGAGGAACTCGGGCCGATCCAGGCCGCGTTCGGCATCTCGATGGGTGCTTTCGGTGCGCTGCGGTTCGGGCGCACCCGCAAGGACCTCAAGGCCGTTGTGGCCATCAGCCCGGCGTTGTTCCGTGACTGGCCGACGGCCAAGTCCAAGCGGGTGTTCGCCGACCAGGCGCACTGGGAGGCCAACGAACCGCTCAGGCACACCAACGACCTCGCGGGTGTACCGCTCGGAGTTTGGTGCGGTGCGAGCGATTCCTGCATCACCGTTACCAAAGCCCTGATCAACCAGACAAAACCAGCCAAGGCCGTGATCACCCCGGGCGGGCACACGCAGGACTACTGGAAGCCGGTCATGCCCGAGGTGCTGACGTTCGTCGGCGAGCGGATCAGCGCGACAGCGTAGCCAGCAACGTCTCGATCAACGGTTCGACCGGGCCTTCGGCGACGTACCCGGCCGCTCGCCGGTGACCGCCGCCGCCCAGCGCGACCGCGACCTCCTGAACGTCCACATCGGACACCGAGCGGAGTGAGACCGACCACGACAAGGGCTCGATCTCCTTGAACACCACGGCGACTTCGGCCTCTTGTGTGGTCCGCACGATGTCGACGACGGACTCGACTTCTTCGGCTCGGACGTCCGCCGCGTCCGCCAGCGTCACGTACGTGTACACGACGCCTCGCCCGCCCGCCGCGGACGTGTCCAGCTTCGTCCGGCCGAGAACCGCGGCAAGCATTGGCAGGAAAGCGAAAGGATGCGCTTCCATCAACGAGCGCGCGGTCTTGTCCGGGTCGACGCCCGCTTCCAGCAGCCGAGCCGCGAGCTGGTGCGTCTCCGGTGTCGCCCGCCGGAACGACCCCGAGTCGGTGACAAGCCCCGCGTACACGCACGAAGCCAGCTCGAAATCAAGCTCCACACCCATCGCGTCCAGCAGTTCGGCAACGAGCGCCGCAGTGGCGACGGCGTGCTCGTTGACCACGTGGTGGGTGCCGTAATACGTGTTCGACGCGTGATGATCGACGACGAGCACCTGCCCGCCCGCGGCAATCGTGTTGGCGACGCGATCGCCGAGCTTGCCGAGCCGGGCGACGCTGCCGGTGTCCAGCGCGATCACCAAGGGCGCGACCTCGGGCACCTCGGACGCGGGCACCAGCAGGTTCGCGTAATCCAAGGGCAGCAACGTTTCCGGCACTTCGTCGGGTGAACTGAAGGACACCCGTACGGTGGCGCCGCGGCGGTGGAGCGCCAGGCCAAGGCCCAGTGCGCTGCCGAGCGCGTCCGCGTCCGGGTTGACGTGCGCCAGCAGGGTCACGTCGGTGGCCGTCTGCAGCAGTTCGATAGCGCCCTTGAGATCACTCACACGCTTCAGCGTAGGGCGTCGCGCTCTAGATCGTTCAACGAAGCTCTCGAACCAGTCGAACGTTGGCGTGAACGGTGCGCGGCGACGTGCACACGGTTGGCGCACCGTGGCGAGCAATACCGCTTCGCCCGGTTGGTCGACGTGTCCAGGAAGTAGTTCTCGCAGTTCGCGTCCGCGCACTGACCCCAGCGCGACAGGCCGTACCGGACGATGCCGTGCGCGATTCCCCACGCGGCCGCGGCAGCGACTTCGGTCGCGGGCGGCTCGTCCGGGTCGGCGACGTGGATGTGCCAGTTCGGTTCGGCATCGTGTCCTGCCGACAGCCGAGGCCGCAGCGGATAGGCCTCCAGCAGAGCGTTCACCGCCGAGCTGACGCCTGGGGTGTCGTCGGCGACCGCGGCGGCGAAAGCCGTACGCAGGCCATCGGCGACCGGTCGCAGGGCGGCCAAGTCCTCGGAAGTGACCCGGGTGGCCCACCAGGGTTCCTCGTGCAATGCCTCCTGAAGTGCGGAAACGTCCGTCAGGGCGGCGTTGGCCAATCTCACGGCCACGTCCATGTAATCGGCATTGTCCACGAGCGGTCCTTACACCTATGCTGTCAGGGGTCAAACCGGATAACACACCTTACCGAGGGGAAAGCCTGTGACGCCGCTTCGGCGCTTGCTCTCGCTTGCCGTCCCGGCGTTGGGCGTGCTCGCGGCCGAGCCGCTTTACCTGCTGGTCGACACCGCCGTGGTCGGCCATCTCGGCGCGGTACCCCTGGCGGGCCTGTCGGTGGCGGGAATCGTGCTCGCGCAGGTCTCGACCCAGATGACCTTCCTGTCGTACGGCACAACCGCGCGAGTCGCCCGGTTGCACGGCGCGGGCAGGCGGGCCGATGCGGTCGCCGAAGGCGTGCAGGCGACGTGGCTGGCGGTCTGCGTCGGACTTGTGCTGATCGTCGCGGGGCAAGTGTTCGCCCGGCCGGTCGCCGACTTGCTGTCCGGTTCGCCGGAAGTCGCCGACGCCGCTGTCGGCTGGCTGCGGATCGCCTTGTTCGGCGTGCCGTTCATCTTGATCACGATGGCGGGCAACGGCTGGATGCGTGGTGTTCAGGACACCGTTCGCCCGTTGCGATATGTCTTGGCGGGCAATGCTTTGTCGGCGGTGCTGTGCCCGATCCTGGTGCACGTGGCCGGCATGGGGCTGGACGGCTCCGCGATCGCCAACGTGGTCGCGCAGGTGATCTCGGGCGCGATGTTCGTCCGCGCGTTGATCGTCGAGAAGGTGTCGCTCAAACCGGAGTTCGGCAAGATGCGGGCGCAACTGGGGCTGGGACGCGATCTGGTGGTCCGCAGCCTGGCCTTCCAGGCGTGCTTCATCTCGGCGACGACGGTCGCGGCGCACACCTCGACCGCCGCGGTCGGCGCGCACCAAGTCGTCCTGCAGTTGTGGACGTTCCTCGCGCTCGTCCTGGACTCGCTCGCGATCGCGGCGCAGTCGTTGGTAGGGGAGGCGTTGGGCGCCGAGGACGACCGGCAGGCGCACAAGATCGCTTGGCAGGTCACCGGGTACGGGCTGATCTTCGGCTGCCTGCTCGGTGTGGTCTTCGCCGCACTGGCCGGGATATTGCCCAGGGTGTTCACGCCGGACGCTTCCGTACTGGCCGAGATCCCGAACGCGTGGTGGTTCTTCGTCGCGCTGCAGCCGATCGCGGGTGTGGTGTTCGCACTCGACGGTGTGCTGCTCGGCGCGGGTGACGCGGCGTTCATGCGCAACGCCACGCTGCTGGCGGCGATCGTCGGCTTCCTGCCGTTCATCTGGCTGTCGATGTTCTTCGGCTGGGGACTGGCTGGGATCTGGACGGGACTGGCCGCGTTCATGGTGATCCGGCTCGTCGCTGTGGTGCTGCGCACACGTTCCGGCAGGTGGGCTGTGGTGGGAGCGGTTCGTTAGCATAGGTTGGCTATCTAATTGACCGGAGAGGGGTCCGCGTGCGCGCCGCCACCAAGGCGTGGGTGATCTGGGGAACGGCAGTGGTCGTCTACATGGCGGCGGTCTTCCACCGCGGTTCGCTCGCGGTGGCCAGTCTTGAAGCGACGGAACGGTTCGGGGTCGGACCGGCCGCGCTCGGCACGTTCACCGTGCTGCAACTGCTTGTGTACGCGGTGATGCAGGTACCGACAGGACTCTTGGTCGACCGGTTCGGCCCACGCAAAGTGCTTGTCACGGCGGCGTTGCTGATGGGGACCGGCCAAGTGTTGTTCGCGGTCGCGACGTCGTATCCGCTCGCCTTGGTCGCCCGTGCGGTACTGGGTTCCGGCGATGCGATGACGTTCATCAGCCTGCTCCGCCTGACATCCGCGCACTTCTCCGCGCGGCAGTACTCGCTAGTGGTCTCGTTCACCGCGGCGCTCGGCGGCCTCGGCAACCTCGCAGCGACCGTGCCGTTGACGCTGCTGCTGCACGACGCGGGCTGGACAACGACGTTCCTGATCGCCGGACTGGCGACGGCCGGGTACGCGTTGGTCGCGTCCCGCTTGAAGGACACACCTGACGGCCCAGCGCCGCGCGGCGAAGTGATGAACATCCGCGCGGTGGCCCGGAATGTGCGCGACACGTGGCGTACTCCCGGAACACGGCTTGGGTTCTGGGTGCACTTCGCCACAATGCAATTGCCCGCGGTACTCGCGTTGCTGTGGGGCTTCCCATATCTCGTTGCTGCCCACGGGCTTTCCGAGCGCGCGGCGAGTTCGGTACTCGGCGTGATGGTGATCGTGACGATCACAAGCGGGCCGCTGATCGGTGCGGTGATCGGCCGTCGTCCCGAACTGCGGATGCTTCTCATCGCCGGGTATCTCGTCGCGGCGGTCGGTCTCTGGGCGGTGTTGCTGATCAGCCCGATGCCGCCCGTGCTGCTCGGTTTCGTGTTCGGCGTGATCGCCCTTGGACTGCCGTTGTCCGCCATCGGTTTCTCCATCGCCCGTGACTACAACCCACTGACACGCGTGGGCACGGCGAGCGGCGTGGTCAACGTCGGCGGATTCCTCGCAGCAACCCTTGCCGCTCTGGGTATTGGGCTGGTCCTGGACATCACCAACTCGTTCACATACGCGTTGCTAGTGTCTGGCGCGTTGATGGCATTGGGAATCTGGCGCACCGCCATATGGTGGCTGCGCGCCAGAGCCGAGGTGTTCGCCGCGCAAGCCCGCGGCGAGGACGTTCCCGTGCGGATCAGGCAGCGCCGATGGGACTCCGTGGCGCTCAGCGCCTGAACAGTCACCAGATCAAGGCTTTGATGGTGTCCAAAGAGTCCTCCGGGGTAAGCGCGAGCGTGGTCAGCCGGTCGAGACGGCGCCGGGCAGCCGCTGTCTTGCCGATGTCCTGTGACTGAGCGAGGCCGAGGACGGACTCCGTGCAGACGACGTCCGGTTCGTGCGGGTCGGTGAATTCCAGCAGCGTCATCGACCCGTCCAGCCCGTCGTGCAAACCCGCCGACTGCGGCACGATCTGGAGCGTGACGTTCGGCAGCTGGGCGCGCTCGGCCAACAGCAGCAGCTGTTCCCGGTCAACCCCTTGCTGCAAGGTCGGTTCGTGGACCAGCGCGTGCAGCACCAACGGGTTCTCCTCCTCGAAAAGGCGACGTTGACGTCTGATCCGGACACTCACCGCGGCCTCGACGTCGTCGACGTGCCGCAGGCTGGCCCTGGCATATCGCTCGGTCTGCAGAAGCGCGGGCAGCAAACCCAGTGAGAACTCGAATGCCCGCGCTGCCTCGTGTTCCATACAGACGTAACTGGAGTCCTTCAGCCCGAAAGCACGCCACCAGCCCCGTTTTCGCGCTCGCTCCCACAGTTCCAGCCGCGGTTGCCACTCCTGGGGCGCCACTCCGTAAAGCCGGAGCATCGCGCGAAGCTCGTGGTATCCGGGCAGTTGCCCGTTCTCGATCCGGCTGAGCTTCTGCAGAGTGAGATGCAGTTTCCGGCCGGCTTCTTCCTGCGTCATGTCCGCGAGCTCACGCAGTCGTTTGAGTTCACGCAGCAATTGCCTGCCGTGGTAGTTCGGAAGCCCCGGTGTGCCCATACCCGCACGGTAAGCAGCGGCACGGCGAGTTAAGAATCTCGACAAACAGGTGATTCGCCTTGACACACCGCACACGGGCGCGATCGAGTACTCCTGTGCGGACAGTCAGTTACCGCGATGTGGCGATTCTGCTCGGCGGCAAAGACAACAAGCTGATCGCGGCGTTGGACAAGGTCACAAGCGGTCTCCTGCTCGGCGGGATGTTCAAGTTCGACGACCTGCTGTCCTGGTTCGACGCCAAGACGGACTTCGTGCGGCTGTCCCATGAGCTGCTGGGTTCACTGTCGGAGAACCGGCGGAGTCTGCGCAGGTTCTCCCGCACGCAGCGAATCGAAGCAGCGCACACGGTCATCGTGATGACGGCGTTCTTCGAGGCGCTCGGCGAGTTCGACCTGCCGCTGACGTTGAAGCTGAAAGCGGACCAACAACAGGATCTGTTCGGCGCCGAGATCCAGACGATCGGCTGGTGGTTGATCGATTCGTCCATCCTGCCAGACCCCACCCAGCCCTACGCGACGAATACTGGTCGCGTTGCTGCTCGATATGCAGACATGTGTGCGAGGCTCGGCGTTCTCGTCGAGGCTTTGTGGGCCTGGAACCAGCTCGGCGAAGTTCACCGCGAGAAGCTCTCGGCTCAGCTCAGGATCCTGCCGGAGCGGGCCTTTGCCCGATATCAGGACCTTTTCCGGCGGCTGGTCGCCGACTATCCCGAAGTGGCGTGCTGGTCGAACCTGATCGAGCACGAGGCCACCCGGCACGAGATGCGAGCGAGCCTCGCCGGGCTCGAACAGATGCTGGCCGACATCGCGGCCGGGCGTTCGCCGGAGCGCCGCCGCACCGCGTTGGCACGCGCCTATCGGGCACTGCTGGCCGAGCCGGTACTGGCCCCGGACGACGTACCTCCCGAACTGAACCTGCCGACGGTGGAACAGGCATACGTCAATCCTCGGTACCGGGTGCGGGAAGTCGACCGGGCCGGCAATCCGAGCCGGGAGTCGTGGTGGAAGGAAGTCGGTGACGCCGGGGACATCCAGCGCTTCCTGGTCGGCCACCTGACATCCCCGCGAGCCACCCGCGCGCCGCTGGTCGTGCTGGGGCAACCGGGTTCCGGCAAGTCGATGCTGACCAAGGTGCTGGCCGCACGGCTGCCCGCCACCGACTTCATGCCTGTCCGGGTGGAGCTTCGAGACGTCCCAGCCGAGGCGGACGTTCAAGAACAGATCGAGCACGCTGTCCGGGTCGCCACCGGGGAGCGGGTGCAATGGCCCGATCTGGCGCAGGCCGCCGGCGACGCCCTGCCGGTCATCCTGCTGGACGGCTTCGACGAACTGCTGCAGGCCACCGGCGTGCATCAGACCGACTACCTGGCGAAGGTCAGTCAGTTCCAGAAACGCGAAGCCGACCAGGAACGACCGGTGGCTGTCGTGGTGACGACCCGGACCGCGGTCGCCGACCTGGCGCGGTTCCCCGAGGAGTCGGTCGCGTTGCGCTTGGAACCGTTCGACGGCACCCAGATCAGGCTCTGGGTGGACACGTGGAACAAGGTGAACACGGATGTGGCGCTGCAGGCCGATTCCGTGCTGACCTACCGCGAACTGGCCGAGCAACCCCTGCTCCTGCTCATGTTGGCGCTCTACGACGCGGACGGGAACGCGTTGCGCGAAGAGGGACCGATCAGCCGCAGCGCGTTGTACGAGCGGCTGTTGATGCGCTTCGCGTACCGGGAAGTCGCCAAGCACTACCCGGGATACCGGGACGAAGAACTCGAGCGCCGCGCGGAGCTGGAGTTGCGGCGGCTGTCGGTCGTGGCATTCGCCATGTTCAACCGGGGCACTCAGTGGATCACCCAGGATGTGCTGAACGAGGACCTCGCGGCGCTGGGTGCGGCCGGACAGGCCGATTCGACTGGTATGCGGCGGTCACTGAGCGGGGCCGAACTGGCGATCGGGAGGTTCTTCTTCATCCACCGGGCCCGGGCACAGCAAGCAGGCAAACAGATCTCGACTTATGAGTTCCTGCACGCGACCTTCGGCGAATACCTGGTCGCCCGGATGACATGGCACGAGATCCGTGTGGTGGCAGCCAAGGCGAACGTCGCCGACGTGAGCATCTTCGAGCAGGGATTGGTGGACGACTCGGCGCTGTACGCCTTCTTGTCCTTTGCCCCGTTGGCTTCTCGCGGTCCGGTGGTGACATTCCTGATCCAGATGGCCGACCAGCTGTCCACGAACGACCGGAAGGAAATCGCGGCTGTCCTCATCCGGCTGTTCCGGACGGCACATGATCCTCACCGGGAACGGGGCCGTGGTCGCTATGAGCCGCTGAGCTTGTCAGTGCCGCGCAGGCACGCCGCCTACAGCGCCAACTTGGTCATCGTCATCACCGCGTTGCTGGGCAGAGTGCGTGGCAGCCAGCTGTTCGGCACGCATGAAAACGTGGTCGTGCACTGGATGCGGGAGGCGCTGCTGTGGCGCTCGCAGCTCGCCTACTACGACATGATCGACAACTTGGCGGTGCGCCGGATCTGGCACCAGAACGACCGGGACATCGAACTCAGGCTTGGTGTCGCCGACCACCGCGTGGTCGATCCGCGGTGGTCGCATTCGAACGAACTGCGTGCCAGTTCCAAGAAGCTGCACTGGACCTTCTACCGGGAGGCCACGATCACCAAGCGGCAGAACTTCTTCTGCAGCCCGGGCGACGATCACCTCGTTCATCTGCTTGAGCCCGTGATGAAGTACGTCGGCGACGCCACCAACATGTACGTGGCCTTCGACGCGACCGAGCATCGCGCACTGGGCAACGTGCTGTTGCAGGCCCTGCTCTCGCCCGTCAAGGAGTCGACCAAGGCCGCTCGGTCATTGACCTATCTCTGGTGTGCGCACCTGCTGGACGGGCATCAGCTCAAGCTGGTCATCGACCGGATCCGGACGGACGCTGACGTGCCCGCTGACGTGATCGTGGAAATCCTCGAGGACTGCCTGGCCAAGCAGCAGGTGCCGGTCGAGTCACTGCTCAGGTGCGCGATGGCCACGCTCGGCCGCGACCGCACGATGGACCAGCGGCTGTTGCGGGTCGTCGATCGCCTGCTGATCGGCCTTGGCGGGGCTGTCGGCTTGCTGCTGGAGTGCCAGCTGCGGTTGTTCGACTTGGACTATCACCAGCGAGAGCCGTTCACCGCGGAGGAGTGGCAACGCACCTCACGGGAGTTCATCGAGTCAGGAGAGCGGCCGGACCTGGCCAAGCGGGCCAGGTGGATGTGGAACGAACTGGGCGGCTGAGTCAGTCCCACCACAGCGTCACGACTTGATGCCCAGGCGGGACCTCGATCGCGGGCGGCCGATCGGGACTCCACCAACCCCGGCTCGGCGTCTCCGGCCGAAGATCGGCGGCCCACGCGGCGACTTCGGACCCCGAAGCCGTGGTGATCACGTAGACGTGTCCGCTGAACGGCCACTCATCGGGACCCATCACCTCGTCGATGCCCACGAGCACGTCGTGCACGCAAGGCTGTGCCCGGATCGAGCCGAGCACCGACGCGAACCGGGGAACTCCTGGATGCGGGTCGAGATTGCAGCCGATGGACGCCGGATCGTGGTTGCCGGTGAAGAACAGCGCAAGCGGCACGACCGGCTCGGACGTGCCGTCCTGGCGGGCGATCTCGTTGAGCAAGGCGGCCAGCACGGCATACCTTTTATCGCATCCACGGAGGGGAATGCGAGGATTCCGGCTGTGTCCGCGAAACGCTCCACTGTTCCACCCGGCCTCGTTGTCATCGACAAGGCGCCGGGGATGACGTCGCACGACGTCGTCGCCAAGGTGCGCCGCATCCTTGGCACCCGCAAGGTCGGCCACGCCGGCACGCTCGACCCGATGGCCACCGGCGTCCTCGTGCTCGGGGTCGAACGGGCCACCAAGCTGCTCGGCCATCTCGCCCTCGACACCAAGGTCTACCTGGGCACGATCCGTCTCGGCGCCGCGACGACCACCGATGACGCCGAAGGCGAGGTTCTGTCCGAAGTGGACGCTTCGGCCGTCACCGACGAGGCGATCCACGCCAGCATCGCCAAGCTGACCGGCGACATCATGCAGGTCCCCAGCTCGGTCAGTGCCGTCAAGATCGACGGGAAACGGGCGTACGCGCGGGTCCGGGAGGGCGAGCAGGTCGAGATCCCGGCGCGCCCGGTCACCGTCAACCGCTTCGACGTGCTCTCCATCCGGCGGGAAGGCGCCGCGGTCGAGATCGACGCCATGGTCGACTGCTCGTCCGGCACCTACGTCCGGGCGTTGGCTCGTGATCTCGGGGCGGACCTTGAAGTCGGCGGGCACCTCGCCGCCTTGCGCCGCACTCGCGTCGGTCCGTTCGACCTGCGGGTCGCGCGCACGCTGGAGCAGCTCGAGCAGGATCCCGGGTTGTCGCTTGACCTGGACAAATCGGTCGCGACCGCGTTCAAGCGCTATGACGTGGACGAGCGGCAGACCGCCGCCTTGCGCTACGGCCAGCGGATTCCGGCCGCCGGAGTGCAGGGGACGTACGGCGTGTTCGACCCGGAAGGGCATGTGCTCGCGCTCGCGACCGACGAGGGTCCTGTGGCGCGGCCCATAGTCGTCCTTGCCCCCGCGGGATAAATGCCCCTGGACCACGTACGCTCACGATCGTGCAGCGATGGCGCGGGTTGGAACATATTCCGGGCGGCTGGGGGCGATGCGTTGCCACCATCGGCGTGTTCGATGGTGTGCACCGAGGACACCAGGCTCTGATCCAGCGAGCGGTGGAACTGGCCGACCAACGAAGTGTGCCCAGTGTGCTGGTCACGTTCGATCCTCATCCGTCCGAGGTCGTCCGGCCGGGCAGCCACCCCGCTCAGCTGACCACGCTGCGGCGCAAGGCCGAGCTGGTCGAGCAGCTGGGTGTGGACGTGTTCTGCGTGCTGCCGTTCACCGTCGAGCTGTCCAAGATGCCTGGTGACGAGTTCGTGCACGAGGTGCTGGTCGACCGGCTGCACGCGGCGGCCGTCGTGGTCGGCGAGAACTTCCGGTTCGGCCACAAGGCACAGGGCGACATCGAGCTGCTGACCAACCTCGGCCACCGGTTCGGCTTCAGCACCGAGGGCGCGAAGTTACTCACCTCGGCCACCAACGGGGAGATCACCTTCTCCTCCACGTACATCCGGGCCTGTGTGGACGCCGGGGACGTGGTCGCCGCCGAGGCCGCGCTGGGCAGGCCGCACCGCCTGGAGGGCATCGTGGTGCGAGGCGACCGGCGTGGCCACGAACTGGGGTTCCCCACGGCCAATCTGTCGACGCCCAGGTACACGGCCGTTCCCGCGGATGGTGTCTACGCGTGCCAGTTCACACTGCTCGGCAGCCCCAACCGGGAGCCGATGAAGGCCGCGGTGTCGGTCGGCACCAACCCGACCTTCTCCGGCCGTGAACGCCGCGTCGAAGCGTTCGTCCTCGACGTCGACGAGGACTTCTACGGCCAGCGCGTCGGACTCGACTTCATCGAGCGGTTGCGGCCGATGGAGCGGTACGACACCGTCGAGGCGTTGATCGCCCAGATGCACCTGGACGTGGCCAGGGCGCGAGAGGTTCTCGGCCGCGCGCAGTAGCCACAGGATGTGGCAAATCGCCTCGCCAGGGGCCCTGGCCTGGCAAGATGCAGGAGGACAACCTGCGACGAGGGGCAAAGGTGGAGGACCAGAAGATCGTCCAGCGGAACCTGGAGCTGCAGAAACAGTGGTACGGCGAGCCGCTTGGCGACCGTGTCCGGCGGCTCGTGGTGGCGTTCGACGTCTCCCAGGCGAACCTCGCCGACGTGCTGGGGATCAGCGCACCCATGCTCAGCCAGGTGATGAGCGGCAGGCGGGCCAAGATCGGCAACCCGTCCGTCCTGGCCAGGCTGATCATGCTGGAGCGCAAGGTGCTCACCCCGGAGGTCGCGTCCGGCCGCAAGGAAGCGCTGCAGAAGGCCCTTGAGGACGTCAGGGACTCCAAGCCGACGGTCAGCCGGGACATGCTGCCGGTCGACCCGGGCCGTGCCGACCGCGCCGCGCTCGCGCTGCTGCGCCGGACCGCGACGGTGGACGAGCTGACCGAGGCGGCGCGCATGCTGGACGGGCGTTTCCCGGCGTTGGCCGAAGTGCTGCGCAGGGCGGGTGCCCTCGCGTGAGGCTGTTCACCGCGGCCATCCCGCCGCCCGCGGTCCTCGATCATCTCGCCGCCGCTCTCGACGGAGTCGGCAACGTCGACTGGGTGCCCCGAAGCAGCTGGCACATCACCCTCGGCTACTACGGCGAAGACGACCCCGAGACCCGTGTGTCGTGGGTTCGTGAGCAAGTCAAAGGCCTTGTGGCGCCGACGATCTCGTTGACCGACACCGGCAACTTCGGGCACACCCTGTGGATGGGCGTGTCCGCTGTGGACTCGTCGTTCACCGCCCTCGGGGAGGCGCTGCGGTGCGACGACCGGCACGACTGGCACCCGCACCTGACCATCGGGCACGGCGAGCGGCTGGATCTGGCGTATTCCGGTCCTCAGTGGACCGTCGACGAGGTGGTGCTGCTCGGCGCCGAGCAGCGCTACGAGTACACCGTGCTCGACCGCCTGAGGTTTGCCGGCTGACCTGCCGGGAACCCTTTCGGGGACATTCACATCCCCAGGGAGTTGGTCATGGCTGAGTCAGTACGGGCACGCGTACAGCCCACCCAGGTGCTGGCCGGACTCGTCGGCCTGGCGTTCCTCGCGCTGGGCATCATCGGATTCGCGCACACCGGCGTGAACGACTTCGCCGGGCAGGGCCACGCGATGCTGTGGGGCATCTTCGCGATCAATCCGCTGCACAACGTCGTGCACCTGTTGTTCGGCCTCGTGGGTGTGCTGCTGGCGTTGACCTCGGTCACCGCACGGCTGTACGGCTGGGTGCTGTTCGCCGGATACGGGCTGGTGTTGATCTGGGGCCTGATGCTGGTCGGGCTGACGTCCACCAACCCGGTGTCGGAGCTGGGCAACCCGCTCAACCTGAACGTCGCGGACAACTGGCTGCACCTCGGTATCGCGGTGCTCGGCCTGGTGATCGCGATCGTGCCGCTGCGGCGCAGGATCGTGGACACCGAGCCCGAGCCGGTTCAGGAGCCCGCCACGGATCCTGTCCCGGCTCAACAACCGCAGACCGTCGCGTCGACCGACGAGCGCACCACTGTCGACGAGGGTCGGACGACGGACGAGCCGAAGCCGCGTGGGCTGCACAGGTTGAGCCGGCTGCGCAACCGGTCGACCGCGCACTGAGAACACCGCTCGTGAGTGGGTTGCCGGTCCGGCAACCCACTCACGAGTAGTGCTTTGTCAGCTCCGTGACGCGGTCAGCCGGCCATGGGCACCGGTTTTCGCCGTGCAGTCCGGCGAAGAAGCACTCGAGGTGCACGTGCCACATCGCCAGCGACTCGGCGACGGTGTCGGCCAACGCCGTGGGGATGGTCTGGGTCAGTTCGACGCGCACGCCGAGTTGCGGGTCCGATTCGAACGCCCAACGGACCGTTCCTGCCGGTGATCCGTCGGCCAGCCACTCGTATTCCAGCACGTGCGGTGCGTCGGCGACGATCACGCGGCCGGGCGGGGCATGGTCGTTGGTCGCGGGCAGCGGCGGTTCGTCTTTGACCGGCGAGTCTTCGGCGAGGAACGCCCACGCTTCAGCAGGTGGCTTCCACACGAGATCACGCACGAAGTGCAGCTTGAAACCGTCCTTGGTTTCGGTCACGGTGCCTTCGCCGAGGCCGAACTCGTCGATGTAGCGCTCAGCCCGGCTGAGCCAATTGTCGCTCTCTGGAAGAGTTTCGCCATCCAGACGTGCTTCCAGCGCGGCGAGGCACTCGTCCCAGCCCGCGGCGTTGCGGCCGGCGCCCAGCTTGCCCAGCCAACCGCCGCCGATGGTCTGCGTGAACACCAACCGGCAGCCATCACCGTCCGGGATCAGCTCGAACCGCAGCACGTCCTCGTCCCACCGGAACATGAAGACCTTCGGCGGATCGACTTCCAGGACCTCACCGGTCCAGGTCCCGTCGACCACGGCCTCGTCGGGGAACGTGAACCGCATCGGCGCACCCGGGCGCAGTTCCGCTTCGACGGACGTGGGGAACCAGTGGGTCAACTCGGCAGGTTCGGTGATGGCCCGCCACACTTTCGCGGGCGCGTGCCGCAGGCGGCGTTCGAACCGCAGAGTCGGCTTGCCGTCGATCGTGCTCAGCGTCGCACGTTCGGTCACGTCAGTCCTCCATGGTGTCAAGGTGCCGTTCCAATGCGTCCAAACTGGACGTCCACATCCGGCGGTACGGCTCGAGCCATGTGTCCAGTTCGGCCAGTGGTTCCAGCCGCAGCCGATACCACCGGCGTTGCGCGTCCTGCCGAACCTCGACCAGCCCGGCGCCGCGCAGCACCTTCAGGTGCTTCGAGACCGTCGGCTGCGTCAGCCGCAACTGGTCGACCAGGTCGTTGACGGGCCGTTCGCCCGTACGCAACAGGTCGAGGATCTCCCTGCGGTTCGGTTCGGCCAGCACCTCAAAGATAGATGCCATGAGGGCAATATAGCCCTAGGGGCATATAGCGGGTCAACCCCACGCGATGGTGGATCGATTCGGCCGCCGTTCAATGCGGATCACGGCGGTGAGTGCGACGGCCGCGATGGCGGCCAAGGCGGTCACCTGGACCCACGTCGTCGGCGTGTTCGCGGCGATCCACGCCAACGCCCAGCAGACCGCGGCCGCGAAACCGATCACCGCGGGCAGCCGCAACACCGCCAGAGCTGCGCCAACGCCGGTCAACGCCAGCGCGACGATCGCGGCGGTGATCCCAGGCGCCGCACCGAACGCGGCAGCCGTCGTGGCCGCTCCGGCGACGGTCGCGACAGCAACCCAGCCCAGGTACACCATCACTGGGATGTGCAGCAGGAGCCGGTCGGCCCAGCCGTTCGCGGGCTGCAGGCGCAAAGCCGCGCACACCAGGCAGATCAGCAGTCCGACGATGACGAGTTGGGCCAGCAGGAACAAGCGGTTGGTGAACAACAAGATCCAAGTCGCGTTCAGCACACCGGCGGCGACCAGCCACCACCCCGTCCGCCTGTGCACGTCACGCCTGCGTTGGACCACCTGTCGAATCGCCAGGGCGCCGAAGCCCGCGTAGATCAACGACCAGATGGTGAACGCCGCGCCGGCGGGCAGCAGGAGCGTGGGATACGAGTTCGCGACCGTGCCGACGGACTCGCCCCACAGTCCCGCACCACCGACGAAACCAGCCAGAACCTGAAGCACGGCAGCACAAACGAGCGCACCCGACCGCCACGTGTCCGTCATCCGTCCATTGTCATGGCAGTGCCCGGCCGTCGCTGATTAATGACGTGAGGCTGGACGGCCAGGACTGTTACCGTCGTGGCGTGGCTGTCGTAGCGATCGCTCGCCGATTTACCGGCCCCCAGGCCCCCGAAGGGTGCCGCCGGGGTCGTTTCGAGAGCTGAGCCGACTCCGTAGCGCGTTCAGACCCAGGGGCCGGGGTTTTCCCACCCGTCACCGCTCATGCCCAGGAGTCTGCCGTGCCCGCACAACTCGACCGTGACCTGTCCATCCGGGACCTCACCGATCCTGCCGCCGGTCCGCATGCCCTTCAACTCGTACTCGCGCGTGCTGTCGAAGCCTTAGCGACCCGTTGGGGATGCGAAGTCCGGTGGTGGCGTGGCGATCGCATCGTCACCATCAAGGACAACTACGACAACCTCGGCTACCGCGCCGATGACATCACTCGCGACAGCCGCTACACCCGCTACGTCGACGACAAACGGATGCTGCGCAGCCACTCCAGTGCGTTGATCCCGGGAGCGCTGCGCGCGCTGGCCGCTGACCCGGCTGACGACGTCCTGCTGGTGTGCCCCGGACTGGTCTACCGCCGCGACACCATCGACCGCCTGCACACCGCTACTCCTCACCAGCTTGACCTGTGGCGCGTCACGCGCCGCTCGATGACCACGTCCGACCTGGACGAGATGGTCGCCGCCCTCGTCGAAGCGCTTCTGCCTGGAGCGGAGCATCGCAGCGAGGACCGCGTCCACCCGTACACGCTCTCCGGCCTTCAGGTGGACGTCGAACGCGACGGCGAATGGATCGAGGTGGCCGAATGCGGTCTGGCTCATCCGCAGGTGCTGGCGCGCGCGGGCCTCGACAGCGCGTGGAGTGGCCTCGCGCTCGGCATGGGGCTCGACCGGATGTTGATGCTGCTCAAGGGAATTCCGGACATCCGCATCCTGCGGTCGACCGAGCCCGCCGTGGCTGCCCAGCTGACCGACCTGGCTGCGTATCGGCTCGTCTCCGGCATGCCCGCGATCCGCCGGGACATTTCCGTTGTCGTGGCCCACGATGACCTGGCCGAGGACCTCGGTGACCGGATCCGGGAAGCCCTCGGCTCCGATGCCGACTGCGTGGAGGAGGTCGAGATCCTCGCCCAGACGCCTTGCACGCGACTACCGCCGCAAGCCCTGCAGCGGCTCGGAGCCCGCTTGGACCAGAAGAACGTGCTGGTCAAAGTGGTCCTGCGGCACCTGGACCGAACCCTCACCGACCAGGAAGCCAACGTGCTGCGCGACCGCGTCTACGCCGCCGTCCATCAGGGCACGGTCCACCAATGGGCGGTCTAGCCTGACAGGTAGCGCAAGACGGCCAGGACCCGCCGATGGTCGGTCTCCGACGGCGGCAGGCCGAGCTTGGCGAAGATGCTGCTGATGTGCTTCTCGACCGAGCCTTCGCTGACATACAAGGATTTGGCGATCGCCGTGTTCGTGCGTCCTTCGGCCATCAACCCCAGCACTTCGCGTTCCCGGGCGGTGAGAGCCGACAGGTCGTGGGAACGTCTTGAAGCGCCAAGAACCTGAGTCACGACCTCGGGATCGAGCACGGTCCCGCCCGCCGCGATCTGGTCGCATGCGGACATGAAGTCACGCACATCGGCGACCCGGTCCTTCAGCAGGTAACCCACGCCACGAGCCCCGCCTGCCAACAGTTCTGCGGCGTACCGCGTCTCGATGTGTTGCGAGAAAACCAACAATCCCACTGAGGGATGCGTTTTCCTTACCGCCAAAGCGGAACGGATGCCCTCGTCGGTGAACGTGGGCGGCATGCGGACGTCCACGACGGCGATGTCCGGAACATGTTCGGCCACCGCGGCCTCGAGTGCCTCGCCTGTGCTGACCGTCGCCAGCACTTCGTGGCCGCGCGTGGTCAGCAGCAACGACAGGCCGTCCCGGAGTACGGCACTGTCCTCGGCGACGACGATCCTCATGCCGGAAATGAGATCACGACCCTGGTCGGGCCTCCCGGCGGGCTGTCAAGGCTCAGCGTTCCGTCCACAGTGGCCACACGCTCCCGCAGGCCGGCCAGCCCGGCGCCCGGTTTGACCGAGGCGCCACCGATTCCGTCGTCGGTCACCTCGATTCGCGGACCTGGGCCGGTGATGGTGACCGAGGCCTTGGTCGCCTGCGAGTGCTTGGCGATGTTCGTGAGCAGCTCCGCCGTGCAGAAGTACGCGATCATCTCGATCGCCTGCGGCGGCCGGGATTCCAACGACACGTCCAAGCTGACCGGGATCGGGCTGCGTGAGGCCAATGTGGCCAGTGCCGCGTCGAGTCCTTTGTCCAACGCGGCCGGGTGGATGCCCCTGGCCAGGTCGCGCACCTCGACCAGGGCTTCCTTGGTGTTGGTGTGCGCGAGGTCGACCAGCTTGCGGGTCATCTCCAGATCCGGATCGCCGTCCAGCTCCTCCTTGATCATGCCGAGGTGCATGGCCAGCGCGACCATCCTGGCCTGGGTGCCGTCGTGCAGGTCACGCTCGATCTGCCGGAGCCGGGCGGCGGCGTCGTCGACCGCGTGCGCCCGGGTTTCCTCCAGGTCACGCACTCGCTGGGCCATCGTCGTGCGACCGAGCAGGCCCTGGATCAGCAGCCGGTCGAGCAACAGCAGGACGTGTGTCACCCGTGAGGCCGCGTACAACAGACCCAGGCCGACCAGGGACAACAGGATCGCCTTCGGCCACGTGTCGATCTTGAAGTCGGTGAACGGCAGCCCCAGCTGCTCGGTGAGCAGGCTCCAGTAGACGATGTGAGTCAGCATGAACAGGCCGTAGACCCAGAACAGCGCGCTCATCACGAACGTGGCGAGCCCGAGCGGCGCCTTCAGCACGACGTAGAGCACCGCACGCCAGCTCGCCGGATCGCGCAGCACCGCCGGGATGATGCCGCTGGTGGGCGCCGGGGGCTCCGGTTTGCTCACACGAAGGCCGAGCAGGGACCCGGCCATCCGACGATACGTGTTGCCGAGCCCACGCGCGATGAGAACACCGAGCGCGGCGATGGGGAGACCGATGAACGTTATGGACAACCCCATGCCCACTACGAGTGGGACGAGCATCACGACCAGCCCGACGAGGCACAAGGGCAGACCGGCGAGCACGTAGAGCAGCTCAGCCCCTGTGCGTCTGGTGAACATGTCACCAAGCCTGCCGCAGCCGGGCACACCGGACGACCCGGTTAACCCCCACGCCCGAAATATGCACGAGCGTCCGGCCACCTCGATTCAGTAGACTGGACATTGCCTGGTGAACTGGCTGATCCGAGCGTGGCGGTGACCGCTCGGTTGCCTGCGTGCGCGTCGGCCCTGATACCCTTCGTAGTTGGGTCCTGCT
Source organism: Kibdelosporangium aridum (assembly GCF_900176515.1). GTDB lineage: Bacteria > Actinomycetota > Actinomycetes > Mycobacteriales > Pseudonocardiaceae > Kibdelosporangium > Kibdelosporangium aridum. The sequence goes on along the minus strand of NZ_FWXV01000003.1, from coordinate 934,481 downwards.
GCGGTCCGTGGCGGCTGGTACCGACTAACGCCTTGTAACGAGGCGTCCTCACGGGACACACAGAAGAACAAGGAGAACACGCGTGGCGCTGACCACCGACCAGAAGAAGACGATCCTCGGCGAGTACGGCTTGCACGACTCGGACACCGGATCACCCGAGGCCCAGGTCGCACTGCTGACCAAGCGCATCAGTGACCTGACTCGGCACCTTCAGCAGCACAAGCACGACCACCACTCCCGCCGCGGCCTGTTGCTGCTGGTGGGTCGGCGCCGCCGGTTGCTCAACTACGTGGCCAAGGTGGACATCCAGCGGTACCGGTCGCTGATCCAGCGACTCGGCCTCCGCAGGTGAGCTTGGGAGGGGGAGCGGCCAAGGGCTGCTCCCCCTCCGCACATTGACAACCCAGAACGACAAGAACGACAAGGGCTTAGCGGACGGGGCAGTATCTGCGCCGGTCCTCGGTAGTGGCTTCCGGGTGAGCAAAGAGGAAACCCGGGGGCTTCGATCGAAGACCGGCCTCGTCCACACCGCGTCGACGGCGGAAGTTCCGACCGCGGGCCCGTAAGACGAGGAGAAACAACTACATGACTGACTCCCAGGAACCTGGGGTCCACGAGACCACTGCCGTGATCGACAACGGCAAGTACGGCACGCGCACGGTCCGCTTCGAGACCGGTCGCCTCGCCCGGCAGGCCGCCGGCAGCGTCGTGGCCTACCTCGACGAGGAGACCATGCTGCTCTCGGCGACGACCGCGTCGAAGCACCCGAAGGAGCACTTCGACTTCTTCCCGCTGACGGTCGACGTCGAAGAGCGGATGTACTCGGTCGGCCGCATCCCCGGCGCGTTCTTCCGCCGTGAGGGCCGTCCCTCCACCGACGCCATCCTGGCCTGCCGGTTGATCGACCGGCCGCTGCGCCCGTCGTTCGTCGACGGCCTGCGCAACGAGATCCAGGTCGTCGTCACGGTGATGAGCCTGGCCCCGCAGGACCTGTACGACGTCGTGGCGATCAACGCCGCTTCCGCGTCCACCCAGCTGGCCGGCCTGCCGTTCTCCGGCCCGGTCGGTGGCGTGCGCGTGGCCCTCATCCCAGGGGAAGACGGCACAGGCCAGTGGGTCGCGTTCCCGACGTACCAGCAGCTGGAGAAGGCCGTGTTCGACATGGTCGTCGCCGGTCGCATCGTCGGCGACGACGTCGCCATCATGATGGTCGAGGCCGAGGCGACCGAGAACGTGATCGACCTGGTCGGCGAGGGTGCCCCGGCACCGACCGAGCAGATCGTGGCCGAGGGCCTCGAGGCCGCCAAGCCGTTCATCCGCTCGCTGTGCACCGCACAGCAGGAGCTGGCCGGTCTGGCCGCCAAGGAGACCGCGGAATTCCCGGTCTTCCCGGCCTACCAGCCGGACGCGTACGAGGCCGTCGAGGCCGCCGCCGCGGAGAAGCTGACCGAGGCGCTGACCATCGCGGGCAAGCAGGAGCGCGAGGCCGCGATCGACGACGTCAAGGCCGGTGTGCTGGAGATGGTCGGCGAGCGCGAGGAGTTCGAGGGCCGCGAGAAGGAACTCGGCGCTGCCTTCCGTTCGCTGAACAAGAAGCTGGTCCGCCAGCGGATCCTGCGTGACAAGGTCCGCATCGACGGCCGTGGCCTGACCGACATCCGTCAGCTGTCCGCCGAGGTCGCCGTGATCCCGCGGGCGCACGGCTCGGCGCTGTTCGAGCGCGGCGAGACCCAGATCCTGGGTGTCACCACGCTGAACATGCTTCGGATGGAGCAGCAGATCGACTCGCTGTCGCCGGAGACCACCAAGCGGTACCTGCACCACTACAACTTCCCGCCCTACTCGACCGGTGAGACCGGCCGGGTCGGCTCGCCCAAGCGCCGCGAGATCGGCCACGGCGCGCTCGCCGAGCGGGCGATCGTGCCGGTGCTGCCCAAGCGGGACGAATTCCCGTACGCGCTTCGTCAGGTGTCGGAGGCGTTGGGCTCCAACGGTTCCACCTCGATGGGCTCGGTGTGTGCGTCCACCCTGTCGCTGCTCAACGCCGGTGTGCCGCTGAAGGCGCCGGTCGCGGGTATCGCCATGGGCCTGGTGTCCGACGAGGTCGACGGCAAGACCGAGTACGTCGCGCTGACCGACATCCTCGGCGCCGAGGACGCCTTCGGTGACATGGACTTCAAGGTCGCCGGTACCAAGGACTTCGTGACCGCGCTGCAGCTGGACACCAAGCTCGACGGCATCCCGTCCGAGGTGCTGGCCGCCGCGCTGAAGCAGGCGTACGACGCCCGGCTGACCATCCTCGAGGTGATCGCCGAGGCGATCGACAGGCCGGACGAGATGAGCCCGTTCGCGCCGCGGGTGACCAGCGTGAAGATCCCGGTCGACAAGATCGGCGAGGTCATCGGCCCGAAGGGCAAGATGATCAACTCGATCACCGAGGAGACCGGCGCCGACATCTCGATCGAGGACGACGGCACGATCTACGTCGGTGCGGCGGACGGCCCGTCGGCCGAGGCGGCGATCTCCAAGATCAACGCCATCGCCAACCCGCAGCTGCCGAAGGTCGGCGAACGCTTCCTCGGCACGGTCGTCAAGACCGCCGCCTTCGGTGCGTTCGTGTCCCTGCTGCCGGGCAAGGACGGCTTGGTGCACATCTCCAAGCTGGGCAACGGCAAGCGGATCGGCAAGGTCGAGGACGTGGTGAAGGTCGGCGACAAGCTCCGCGTGGAGATCGCCGACATCGACTCGCGCGGCAAGATCAGCCTGGTCCTGGTCAAGGACGAGGACGCCGAGAAGAAGACCGACGAGGCCCCCAAGGGCAACACCGACGACAAGGCATCGGCAGAGGAGCCCGCGACCACGTGACGGTTCGCAGTTCGACAGCCGCGGGCTCTGCCCGCGGCTTTCTGCAAAAGCCCGGCACCACTCGCACGTTGGAGCGTACGGATGCCGGTGAGGTCCGCCGGACCTTGCTGCCAGGCGGACTGCGGGTGGTGACCGAGCACGTTCCCGGTGTGCGGTCGGCTTCGGTCGGCATGTGGGTCGCTGTGGGCTCCCGCGACGAGCAGCCGAACGTCGCCGGGGCCGCGCACTACCTGGAACACCTGCTCTTCAAGAGCACGTCCCGGCGCACTGCCCAGCAGATCGCCGAGGAGATCGACGCGGTCGGCGGCGAGCTGAACGCGTTCACCGCCAAGGAACACACGTGCTACTACGCGCACGTCCTCGACGAGGACCTGCCGTTGGCGGTTGACCTGGTGTGCGACGTGGTCTTCGAGGCGCTGTGCACCGAGAAGGACATGGAAACCGAGCGCAGCGTCGTGCTCGAAGAGATCGCGATGCGCGACGACGACCCGGAAGACCTGCTGCACGACGCGTTCTGCTCGGCGCTGCTCCCGGATCACACGCTCGGCCGTCCGGTCCTCGGTTCGGAGAAGTCCATCACCGAACTGAGCCGCAACGCGCTGTACAACTTCTACAAGCGCCGCTACACGCTGCCGCGCATGGTCTTCGCCGTCGCTGGCAACGTCAAGCACGCTGACGTACTTCGCTTGGTGCGTAAGGCTCTCAAGGCCCGCTTGGTCGGCGACGTCGCACCCATCGCGCCACGCAAGGGCCGCGCTCGCATTCCGTCGGCACCCCGGTTGGTTCTCCACACGGAGGACACGGAACAGACGCACCTCATGCTCGGCGTGCGTGCGCTGGACCGGCACGACGACCGCCGGTTCACTTTGGGCGTGCTCAACGCGGCGCTGGGCGGCGGGATGAGTTCCCGTCTGTTCCAAGAGGTTCGTGAGAAGCGCGGCCTGGCGTACCAGGTCTACTCGTCCGTGGCGTCCTATTCGGACACTGGGCACCTGTCGGTTTACGCAGGCGTGCAACCGGATCGCCTCGGCGAGACGGCCTCGGTGATCCGCGATGTACTGGCACATGTCGCCCGCGAAGGTCTTTCCGACGCGGAAGTCGCCCGTGGCAAGGGACAACTGCGCGGAGGACTCGTCCTCGGCCTGGAGGACACCAGTTCCCGGATGTCCCGGATCGGCAAGGGCGAGCTGACGTACGGTGACTACCTGACCGTCGGTCAGACCCTCGGCCGGATCGACGCGGTGACCGGCGAGGATATCGCCTTGCTGGCCAAGGAGTTGCTGTCCCGGCCGATCGCCGCCGCGGTGGTGGGCCCGTACGATCACGTCGACGATGTGCCCGTCGAGGTTCACGAGGTGATGGGATGACGATCCGCGTTGGCGTGCTCGGAGCGCAAGGGCGGATGGGTGCCGAAGTCTGCCGTGCGGTCGATGCGGCCGATGACATGGAAGTTGTCGCCAAGGTCGACGTCGGCGACGACATCTCGGACATCTCCGCCGCCCAGGTGGTCGTGGACTTCACCCACCCCGACGTGGTGATGGACAACGTCAAGTACGCGGTGGAGAACGGAATCCATTGCGTCGTCGGCACATCCGGCTTCAACACCGAACGCCTCGACGCAGTCGCGGGATGGCTGGACGGCAAGGACACGGGCGTGCTCGTGGCCCCGAACTTCGCGATCGGCGCAGTGCTGTCGATGCACTTCGCGGAGCTGGCGGCGAAGTACTACGAGTCGGTGGAGATCATCGAGCTGCACCACCCGCGTAAAGCCGATGCCCCGTCCGGAACCGCTGCCCACACCGCCCGGCTCATCGGTGCAGCCCGTGCCGCCGCGGGGTTGGGTACTCCTCCCGACGCGACGACCCACGATCCGGATGGCGCCCGCGGTGCGTTGATGGACGACGTCCGCGTACACGCAGTGCGCTTGTCAGGATTGATCGCCCACCAGGAAGTCCTGTTCGGCGGGCCAGGGGAGACCCTGACGATCCGGCACGACTCGATGGACCGCAATTCGTTCATGCCCGGCGTGTTGCTCGCGGTGCGGTCGATCGTGGACCGCACCGGATTGATCGTCGGCCTCGACAAGCTGATGGACCTGTGAAACTGTCCGCCCGGACAACGGCACTGCTGCTGACCGCAGTGCTGGCGGTGTACTTCGTGCTGATGACCGGGCGGGCAATCGCATTGCTGGAAACCGGAACCGGGGTCGGCATCGGCCTCGGTGTCGGCGTCCTGTTGCTCCCGATCGTCGGCGCATGGGTTGCCGTCGCCACGATCCGCTTCGGTTTGCAGACCGAACGCCTCGCCCAGCGCCTCGCCGCTGAAGGCACCCTCCCGGACACTTCTTCCCTGCCCCGCATGCCTTCCGGCCGAATAGATCGCACGGCCGCGGACGCATGGTTCGAGGAGCGCAGGGCCGAAGTCGAGGCAGCGCCAGAGGATTGGCGCACGTGGTTTCGCCTCGCCCACGGCTATGACATCGCCGGCGACCGCCGCCGTGCCCGCGAAGCCATGCGTAAGGCCCTCGAACTGTCCTAGAAGTTCTTGAGTGCAGCGGTGACGAGAGCTCTCGCGGCCTGCCCATAGACGGCCTGCTTCGCCAGTTCGTCGAATGCCTTGGCGTAGAGGGCAATTTCCCGCGGTTGGCTGACCGTCAGTTCCGCAGAGATCGTCTCCACGTGCACGAGATTGCCCGATCATCACGTCCGGCCCGCCGACAGTGGTGGCGAGGGCCTGCTGGGCGATGACGAAGTGGAACCGGTGGTCGCCTCGGTAGAGGATTTGCTGCCGCTCCATCCGTGCAGCCACACCAGCGTCGAGGTCGTCAGTGGTCTGATAGAAGTCGATCACGCGCCGCAGCACTGCGGCCGCGTATTCAGGCGTGTGCAGGATCCCTGGGATCAGCAGAGGTTCGTGCCAGCGCATCAGGCGTGTCCGCGCCTCGAGGCTGCGCTGGGCTTGTTGGCGTCGTTTGGTTCCGGCTCCGAGCGTTCGCTTCCATTCGACGTACATGGCTTCAATGTGTCGGACGGCTGCGATGAGGTCCGGAACGTGAGCGGCTGCGTCGGTGTGTCGGCACCAGATCTGGATGTCGTCTTCGGTGGGTGTCTGCTTGCCGTACTCGATCTTGGAGACTTTGGAGCTGTGCCACCCGGCAAGCGAGGCCAGTCGCACGCCGCTCAGTCCGGCGTCCTTGCGAAGGTCACGGAGTTGATGGCCGAGTGCCTCCCGAGCCTGGTGAACCGCGCTGGTCACGTGCGCAGTTTAGGCGGAGACGTACTGGTGGTGCGGGACCGCCACGGCCCACACCTGGTCTCGCACTGCGCGGCAGCGAGCGACGATGGCGGGATCAGTTGTGCTGGCTCCTCCAGCGAACTGTCCGCTTGGCTCGAACACGGTGAACACTACTCGGTTGTCGTCGAACAACCAGAAGTCATCAGTCGTCAGGTCTTCAGGATCGATGTGGTGACGCGGTAACCAGCGGATGTCTTCGCCTGCTGCGATGTTGTGGCCGGCGACGGTGAGACCCCACCGGGTGTAGTCCCCATGCGGAACGGTGACCACACGTGCACGAGTCACGCTCTTGCCTGCGTTCGTGGCATCCCGGACGAGGTCCAGCCACGGCTGATGCCATCCGAAATCGTCAGGCTGGCCTGCCAGGAACAACCGGAACGGGCCGGACTCTTCGGAGGTGTGATAGCTGTCCTGTACCTCCAAATGGAACGCGTACCGCTCGAAGGCGCGGAACAAGCTGTCGAACGCCTTACCCTGCAGCAGATCCACCGAACCAAACCTCCTTGTCCTTGGGGACTTCCACGCACGTTTCATGGCCCGGTATGTCCATTTGGGACAAAGCTTGGGGGTCTGTCACCGGTCGGCCGGCCAGCGTGAACCCGCCGCGACCGCTGTCGACGAGTTCCGCGCCGATGAATGTTCCGTCTTCCAAGTGTTTCAGAAGCCGTTGCGGGATTTCCACATGATCGGTCAAGCCGGGCACCTTACAGCCCTGTACCACATAGGTGCCACGGTCGGTGGTGAACAGCGTGGGTGAGCCTCCGCCTTGGGTCGATGCGACCTTCACTGAGTTGATGGCGGAGATGGTTGCCGATCAGGCGCCGCGAGTGTTCGCGGTGGTGCTTGAGTTCGGCGAGCAGACCGACGCTCAGATCATTGCGTGGGGCATGGAGTTGGATGAGGGCGCGTACATGACGACACTCGACGGCCGGAATCAGTACATGTTGGCGGATCCAGAGAACGCGCTCATGTACGTGCGTCGTCGAAGCAACACGACGCCGCACTTGGTGTGGGCATCTGAGCGTCGAACTTTGTAGCAGGACCTGGCTACAGTTGGCGGATGGACATCGGTCTTGAGCTGACTCCGGAACGGCTGGCGCGGCTGGAGTGGGCGGCGCCGTTCGTCACCGCATCGGTGGCCGCGATCGCCGAGGCGGAGGGCATCGACGATGTCCCGGACAGCCCTCGGACAACGATTCCAGTGCGTGACGAGCCATGCTCGGTTGTGCCAGAGGTGACCGAGCCGTATGAGCTGGGCGTCGTGGAGGCGGCCGTGGCAATTCGGCGCGGTCAGCTCTTGCCGGCGGAATTGCTGGCGTCCTGCCTGACGCGCATCGAACGCACACAACCAGCGTTGGGTGCGTTCGTGCGGTTGACCGATGACGCCGCTCGGACCCAGGCCGACTTGGCCGGCCAGCAGCCGCCGACCGGTGTGTTGCACGGGATTCCGTTCGCGGCCAAGGATTTGATCGACACTTCCAACGTGGCCACGGAGTACGGCAGCGCTGCTTTCGTCGGGCGGGTGCCGCCGTGGGATGCGACCGTGGTGAGCCGGATCCGCTCTGCCGGAGGGATCTTGGTGGGCAAGACGGCCACCCACGAGATCGCTTACGGCGTCTCCACGCCCGCAGTGCACAACCCGTGGCATCCGGATCGGATGGCGTCCGGGTCGTCCGGTGGTTCGGCTGCCGCGTTGGCCGCGAGGCAGGTGCCGATGGCGTTGGGCACGGACACTGGTGGTTCGTTGCGGCTGCCTTCGGCGTTCTGCGGAACGTCTGCGATCCGGCCGACATTTGGGTTGATTCCGCGCAGCGGCGTGATGACGCTGTCGGCCTCGTTCGATGTGGTGGGCCCGATGGCCCGCAGCGCGAGGGATTGCCTGATGCTGCTCCGGGTGCTGGCTGGTGATCCGCCTGCCGAGTTGGTCTCGCCCGTGGTCGACCTTCGACAGGTTCGGGTCGGGCTCGCCGACGTCGCCACCCAGCACGAGGTGGCGGTCGCCGAGACACTGCGATCGCTCGGCGCGCAGATCATCGAGGTGACGCTGCCGTCGCTGCCGATCACCCAAGCGGCGGCGAGCGTACTGGTCTTCGCCGAGGCGGCTGCCGAATTCCGCCAGCACCTGAAGCGCGGCGCGGAGTTCACCGAGGACATCCAAGCGTTCCTGGAGGCTGGCTTAGGTGTACCGGTAGCGGATTTCCTGCACGCTCAGCGGGTCCGGAACGCGATCAAGCGCGACTACGCGAACCTGCTCGGCGAAGTGGACGTCCTCCTGTTACCCACCAGCCCGGTCACCGAGCTGCCGCACGGAGTGTCTTCGCACGACGGCGTCCCGCTGATCCCGGTGCTCACGCCGTACACGTTCCCAGCCAGCCTCACCGGTCTGCCGGCGATCGCTTTTCCGTGTGGCTTCAGTCGATCCGGTATGCCCGTCGGCGCGCAGCTGATGGGGCCCGCGCACTCCGAGACATTGCTCGCCGCCGTCGTCGACGCCTACCAACAGGAAACCGACTGGCACACCCGCATCCCGCCAGTGTGACCACAGTGGATGTTCAGTTCTCCGCCGGGAGCACTCCGACCTGATTGGCCGGTGCGGGCACAATCGCCCGAATGGTCACCGCGAAGGGGCCTTGAACGAGATGTCAGCCAGGGCTAGGTTCAGGCTGCGGGTGATTGAAACGTCTCAATGGGGAGCGGCCATGCGTGCGGGTTTCGCTGTATTGCTGAGCGTCTGTTTGATCATCACTGGGTGCAGTAAGAAGGAGCAGCCTGCGGCCGATGGGGGTGGCCAGCCGCGGATCAAGGTCGCCTTCGTGCCCAAGTTGCAGGGCATTCCTTACTTCGAGGCGATGAACTCCGGTGGCCAGAAGGCCGCACAGGAGTTGGGTGTCGATTGGATCTACAAGGGCGGCACCACCGCTGACCCCGGTGCGCAGACCGAGATCCTCAAATCGCTCATCCAGCAGAAGGTCGACGTCCTCGTCGTCGCACCCAACGACCCTGACTCCGTTGTGCCGATTCTCGCCGACGCTGCCAACAAGGGCATAAAGGTGCTCACATCGGACACCGACGCTCCCAACTCCGTGCGGGAGATGTTCGTCAACCAGGCCACGGCCGACGGCATTGGACACGCGGTCATTGACTCGCTGATGACTCCGATGGGCGGCAAGGGGAAATACGCCATCGTCTCCTGTGGGCAGACGGCCGCGAACCTCAATTCGTGGATCGAGGTGCAGAAGCGCTACGCCGCCGAGAAGTATCCGGCCGCCACGCTCGTCGACACCGTCTACGCCGGGGAGGACGAGGCCAAAGCCGTGTCCATGGCCAAGGATCTGATGAACGCCCACCCCGATCTGACCGGCCTCATTGGTCAGTGCACGACGTCCGCTCCCGGCGTCGCCAAGGCTGTGCGGGAGGCGGGCAAGATCGGGAAGGTCTTCACGGTCGGTGTGGGCACACCGAATTCGATGAAGCCCTACTTGCAGGACGGATCCTCGTCGACGTCGATCCTGTGGGACGTCGAACAGCTCGGCTACCTCACCGCGTGGGCGGGCGCGAAGGTCAAGCGGGGCGAACCGGTGCAGGCCACCAACAACGTCTCGGCCAAGTTGCCTGCCGTCAAGTTCGAGAACAAGATGTTGTTGCTGGGTGACCCGTTGAAGCTCACCAAGGACAACGTCGGTGACTACGACTACTGACGCGCTACTCACCCTCGTCGGCATCCGCAAGCACTACGGCGGCGTCTACGCCTTGCAGGGCGTGGATTTCGCGGTCCGTCCGGGGGAGGTGCACGGACTCGTCGGCGCCAACGGCGCGGGCAAGTCCACGCTGATCAAGATCGTCTCCGGGGCGGAGAAGGCCGACGCGGGCACCGCCGAGCTCAACGGACAGCCCATCGGCGACACGGTCAAAGCCCTGCACGCCGGGATCGCGGCCGTGTACCAGGATCCGCAGCTCTTCGGCGAACTCACCGTCGCGGAGAACGTCTTCATCGGACGGGAGCTCAGAAAGCACGGCCGGATCGACTGGCCGGAGCAGACCAAGCGCGCCAAGGACCTGCTGCGAAGCCTGGGCCTGAACGAGAAGCTCGCGGCACGGCGTATCGCGGACCTGTCGGTAGCCGAGCAACAGCTTGTTTCGGTAGCCAAGGCGCTCGCGCACGAAGCACAGGTGCTGATTCTCGACGAGCCCTCGGCGATTCTCACTGACCGCGAGATCGAGAAGCTCTTCCACGCCATCAGGACCCTGAAAGACCGTGGCGTCGGCGTCATCTACGTCAGTCACCGGCTGGACGAGCTCGCGCAGATCACCGACCGGGTCACCGTTCTGCGGGACGGCAAGGTCGTCGCGAGCGAGCCGACGGAAGACCTGACGGTACGGCGGATCGCCGAGCTGATGGTCGGCCACGCCCTCACCGACAACACCGCCGAACCCAGGAGTCCACAGGGAGATCCGGCGCTCCAGGTGGAAAACCTGACGCGCCGCAACAGGTTCTCAAACGTGAGCTTCGAAGTCCGGCTGGGCGAGGTCGTGTCGTTGTTCGGCTTGGTCGGATCGGGCACCGGTTCGATCGCTCGCGCGGTCTACGGCATCGAACCGGCCGACTCCGGAACAGTCCGAACGGGACAGACGGCGATGCTGCCGGGCGACCGGTCGAGGCAAGGCGTGTTCGCGACCAAAACCGTCGGCTTCAACATCTCCATCGCGTCGCTGAAAGGCCTGTGGCTGAACCGCAACCAGGAGCGCCGGACAGCCACCGACTTCATCAACCGCATGCGGATCAAGACGCCAGGCCCCAACGCCCTGATCGCCACCCTCTCGGGTGGCAACCAGCAGAAGGTCGTGCTGGCACGCCAACTGGTCGACCGCCCGGAAGTCCTTGTACTGGAAGAACCAACGCAGGGTGTCGACGTCGGTGCGAAGGAGGAGATCCACGGTCTGATCAGGGACATCGTCGGCCAGGGCACGGCTGTCCTGCTGGTCTCGTCGGACCTGCCGGAGGTGATGAGCCTCGCGGATCGGATCCTGGTCGTCCGGGGCGGCCGGATCACCGCGCGGTTCGACCGGGGCGTGGCGCAGGCCGACGTGCTCGCGGCAGCGGCGGGTGACGAGTGAGCAAAACCGAAGGCCAGGAGGTCGTACTCATCGCCGTGCTCGCGGCGCTCTGGCTGGCGCTCGGGTTCGGCACTGACACGTTCTTCGCCGCATCGAACCTGCAGAACATCCTGGCCACGGTGGCGCCCGTGACGATCATTGGCGTCGGCATGACCGCGGTGATCGTCACCGCCGGGATCGACGTATCGGTCGGCAGCGCACTCGCTGTCGTGATGGTCGTGGTCGCACAGCTGCTGCGGGACACCGAACTGGCGCTTGTTCCGGCAATCCTGGTGGGACTGGGAGTCGGTGGTGTGCTCGGTGCGATCAACGGCGTGCTGGTGGCGTACGGCCGGGTGCACGCGATCATCATCACCTTCGGCACGTTGAACCTCTTCCGGTTCGTCGCGCTGCAGATATTCGACGGCAAGGAAGTCGCGGGCGTCCCGGACACCCTCGAGTTCGTCGGCGGCGGCGCGGAAGGGCGAAGTTTCGGCATCCCGCACGCCTGGCTCTTGGCGGTACTTCTCGCGGCGGGCATGTGGTTCTACATGCGGCACGCGCCGACCGGGCGCCACCTGTACGCGATCGGCGGCAACGCACCCGCGGCCCGGCTGGCCGGGATCCGGGTGACCAGGCGCTTGGTCAGCGTCTACACGATCACCGGTGTTCTCGTCGGCCTGGCGGCCTGTTGCGTCATCGGAGGCGGCGGCCTGGTCGCCCAGAACGCCGGAACAGGCTTGGAACTGCAGGTGATCGCGGCTGTCGTGATCGGTGGAACGAGCATTCTCGGCGGCCGTGGTTCTGTCCTGGGCACCGTCCTCGGCGCGTTGCTGGTCGGCACGGTCACCAGCGCGGTGACGTTGCTCGGCTGGCGCAGTGAGCTGACCGCCCTGTTCATCGGCGTGTTCATCCTGTTGGCGGTCGGGGTGGACCTGCTGCGGGAACGAAGGAGGTGGCGCCTGTGAAGCGACTGATCACCGACCGCGTCCTGCTCCTGGTCGCGTTGCTCGTGATTCTCGTGGTGTGGATGAGTGTGCTCGGTGCGAACGGGTACCTCGTCGCACCGTACGACGTGGACTACCTGTTGTCCTCTTTGGAATCCTTTGTTCCGCTGTGCCTGCTCGGCTTGGCTGAACTGGTGGTGATCGTGTCCGGGCGCGGCGGGATCGACTTGTCCGTCGGTGCGATGGTCAGCTTGGTCGGCATGGTGTTCGGGTTCATGGTCGGCTTCTGGCACTGGCCAGTGTGGCTCGCGATCATCGGTGCACTTCTTGCCGGTGCGATCCTCGGCGCGGTGAACGGCTTTCTCGTTGCCTGGCTCGGGGTTCCCGCACTGATCGCGACTTTGGCGACGTACTACGCCTTCAGTTCGCTGGCCTTGGTGAGCAACAACAACGCGCCGATCTCGACTCAACCGATCCAGGACCTGCATTCGCTCACCACGACGGTCGGCCAGGTTCCGTTGCAGGTGTTCACTTTTCTGCTGCCGTGTGCCGTGCTGGCGTGGTTGCTGGCGAACCGAACGAACTACGGCCGGAGGCTGTACGCGATCGGCACGAACGAAGCCGCGGCGAGGTTCGCTGGGCTTCCAGTGGTGAGCATCAGATTCCGCGCGTACGTGCTTTCCGGGCTGCTTTCAGCCGTAGTCGCGGTGATAACGGTGGCGCAATTCGCTTCCGCGCGGCCAGATGCCGGAACCGTGGGCAACGGCATGGCTTTGCCCGCGATCACGATCGCGATCCTTGGCGGTACGGCGATCACCGGCGGAATCGGCCGGGTCGGCGGCGTGCTCATCGCGTCGCTGTTCGTGGTCTGGCTCAACGCCGGAATCCTGCTCGCCTTCGAGGATTCCCGTGGCAGCCAGTACCAACTGCTTGCCCTCGGCGCGGTTTTGGTGATCTCCGCGCTGCTCAACCGGGTCACCCTCACCCGCAGGGAGTAGGCCACGCGGCGGGTGGCGCTGCGCCGGACGGGCGACTGTGGGATCAGCTGTCGCCAGGTACCGTGCCTTTTGTCAGAACATAACAAACTCCCGTCTGTTCGCGCGAAAGTCCCACCCTGCCAACGATCGTGCGATGAGGGCCAGACGAGAGCGCCGCGAGCTCGGGCACCCCGGGCTCGCGATGCGTCTTGCCCTTTTGCGCCTGAAGAGGAAGAACCTGCGCGTTCTGCTGGGAGCCTCGAAGGGAGCGACACAGTGGCATCACCACCTGTGGATGTCATGGCGCCGACCACGGCCGAAGCGTCCTGGTTCTGTTGTGGACCGGCGTTCGGGCCGTGCGGCACGGCCGGTGGCGGCGCATGCGGAACCTGCAGGTCGGCCAGCCTGCACTGCGCGTGGCCGAACACGTCGGACGCATGCTTCGACATCACTCGTCCGGACCGCTGCGGCGATGATCTTTTACGCCGCACCTGTGGTCATCAGTTCTTCGTCAAACATCTCTGTGGCACCACCGAAATCGCTGTGACGATCCGTGACTGCGGACCGCAGACCGACCTGTGGTGTGGTGAACAGCGGTGCTGCAGCGGAAACTGCGCGACCAACCGCTTGATCGATTTCACGCCCGCCGCGTTCACCCGGCTCGGCAGCCTGTCCGCCGGCATCATCCCCGTGACGATCCGAAGCTGAGGAGGTGTCCACAATGGAGTCACTAGGACGTAGGAAGTTCCTGACCAGCGCTGTGCTCGGTAGTGCGACCGCGGTCGTCGGTGCGACCGCACTCGGTTCGCTCGCGCCGGAAACGGCGTTCGCCGACCAGAAGTGGATGCTGGAGCCGGACGCGATCGACCCGGACTTCGCCGAAGGCCGGATCACCGGGATCCAGGGCAGCATGCTGATGGTCACCGGATCGGACAAGACCTTCCACCGCATCCAGGTCACCAGCGGCACCAGCATCTGGAAGTTACGCAACACCACGTTCGACGAGGCCAGAGTCGGCGACGGCCTGTACGCGCGAGGCGCCCGGATGCCGGACGGAGTCCTGGCCGCCGACTCGATCTGGCTCAACATCGTCAACCTGCAGACGCACATCGTCGCCATCAACCGGGACGTCCTGCATCTCGACCACCACGGCCACCGGATCGTGGGCCACGTCGTCTCGGGCACGACAGCCGCGGTCTACAACGGCACCCCGGCGATCAGTGACCTGTCGTTGCTGCAGGTCGGCAAGCACGCCCAGGTGATCGGCGCCTGGCGGCCGGACACCAACGAGGTCGACATCGCGACCGTCTACGCTGCGGCGGCGTGATGGAGGTTCTCGTCGCAGCTGTGCTGGTGTGGGCGGCCGTGTTCAAGTTCCGCGGCGGCTCGCAACGTTCCGCGCTGGGCAAACTGGTCGGCAAACAGCGAACGGCAGCGGTGTTCCGTGTCATCGGCGTTGTCGAGATCGGGCTGGCCGCCGGGTTGCTCGTGCCCAATCCGGTGGGAAAGTGGGCGGCGTTCGCCTGGTTCCTCGGTCTGCTCGGATACCTGTTGTGGGCACGAGTCGCCGCGCCTGACTCGTCATGCGGGTGTCTGTCCGAGAAGTTCGCTCCGGTTGGCGTGCGCGCGATCGCCAGATCACTGGTGCTCGCCGGTGCGGTCGTCACGGCTGATGCTCTGCCGTGGTACGCGGCCTTCCCGACAGCTGTGGTGATCGCGCTGCTGTCGGCCGAATTGGACGGTTACTGGCTGGTTCCGTTGCGCCGGTTGAAGGTCAAGCTCCTGCACCCGCTGGGCAACACCGAGTTCCACATCCCGGTGACGTCCACTGTGCAACAGTTGCACCGCAGCCAGGTTTACCAGTCGGCGTATCCGTTGCTGCGCTCCGACGTCCTGGACACCTGGGACGAAGGGGAATGGCGGATTCTCACCTACTCCGCCGAACGTGACGGTGAACGAGCGACCGCGGTCTTCGCGGTTCCCCGTGACCGGTACGAACCGGAAGCCGTGCGTTTCGCCTTGGCATGAAAGAACCGCCGGGAGCGTCTGCAGTGGACACTCCCGGCGGCTCAGGGGTGAGGCTGGGTCACTCGCGGCAGGTCTTGCCGTTGTTGATGCAGTTGACCAGGCGGAACATGATGCACTCGGACATCACGTTGGCGAAGTCGTTGTGGTCGGACGCAGGGTTGTTCTTCTCCTGTGCGAAGGAGTCGAGTGAGTAGCCACCCCGGAGCTGGACGTCCCTCGGGATGTCGTAGGTCAGGCTGATCCGCAGCTCGGGAACCGGCACGAACCCGCGCTTGCAGGTGCCGTTGGCCTCGCGGTGGATGATGTGGTCACGGTGGTTGGCCGAGTCGACGTTCTTGCCGTCCCAGCAGCTCGGGAAGTCGTGGATCCGCATCACCTGCGAACCCTCCGGGCAGATCGGGTACTTGTCCATCAGTACCTTGTTCTCAAAACCGGTGCAGGTCCAGACCTTGCGGGCGTTCTTCGGGCCGTTGGTCGAGACCTTGGCGTCACCGGTCAGGATGCGCATGAACCTGGGCATCGCCTTGACCTTGGAGTTCGGGCTGCCGCGGAAGGTCAGGTCGACCTTGACCGGCCGCTGGATGGTGCCGTTGTTGATGCCGATCTCGAGGTTCTTGTCGCCCGGCTTGCTGTGGTTGTGCTCCTTGGTGCCCTCGGTGTTGACCTCGTTGTTCTGGTCACCGTTGTCGGTCACACCGTCGTTGTTGGGCTGCTTGATGCCACACGGGGCGAGCTGGCCGAAGTCCTTGCCCTGCTTGCCCTGCTGCTGCACCGCCTGGCTGATCTTGTCGAGGGCCTGCTTGCGCTGCTCGGTCAGCGGGCCGGTGACCTCCTGGTCGACGTTCTTCGCCGTCTCCAGCTTCTTCTCGGCCGCTTCCTTCTGCTCGTCGAGCTTCTTCAGCTCCTGCTCGATCACCGGCGCGGCCGACTCGGGCACGTCCGGGGGCAGTTCGCTGGCGACGTCCTTGCAGTCGACACGCGGCTCCTTCTTCTCCACCGCGGCGTCCTGCTGGGCTTCCTGGTAACGCTGCCAGTTGCCGTCCGAGTCCTTGGTGCCGTTCTTCTGCGCGGCCTTCTCGTTGCTCGGGATGCGCACGACCGGCCAGAAGTAAGCGGACTTGTCACCGTTCTTGCAGGTGGTGCCGCTCTTGGCGAGGCTCTTGTTGTTCGAGTCCGCGTTCGCGGTCAGGTTTCCCACGTAGTCGTGCAGGTGCTCGGCGCCCATTTTGATGCCCGGCTGCGCGATGAAGTTGTCGGCGTTGAAGTGGCCGTTCTCATTGCGGCCGCAGTTCACCGTGAAGGTGCCACGGGAGGCGTTGCCCTGGTTTCTCGGGGGATTGACGTTCTGCTTGACCTTTGTGATGTCCACGAACTGCGACTTGTCGGCCAATGCGGCGCTTGCGTCCGGGTCGTTTCCGGTAGTCGTAACCACGACTAGGCCACCGACTGCGATCGCCAGACCTAAGGCTCCAGTGGCGATCTTCGTTCGGCGGGAGATGCGGTGTCGCCCAGTTGTGCGGGCCATCGACTACTCACCTCGTTGTTTCATTTTCGGTTTATCAAAGGGTTTTTGGATCGGCGGGTAAACCCCGGCAAGGCCGTGAGTGCCGCCGCTCGGGCGGCACTCACGGCTGTGAAGCTGCTACTCGTTACAGGTCCGGCCTTCGTTGATGCAGGCGACAAGCCTGTTCATGATCTGGTTGGACATGACGTTGGCGAAGTCGTCGTGGTCGGAGAAGGGGTTGTGCTCCTCCTCGGGGAAGGAGTCGACCTTGTACCGGCCCTGTTCCTGAACCTCCTGTGGAATGTTGTAGGTCAGGGTGATCCGCAGCTGCGGGACCGCCACAAACCCGTCTTGGCACTGACCGTTTTCCTGCGGGTAGACGATGTGATCCCGGTGGTTCTCGGAATCGATGTTCTCGCCGTCCCAGCAGCTCGGGAAGTCGTGAATGCGCTTCACCGGGGCGCCGTTCGGGCAGATCGGGTACTTGTTGATGAGGACCCGGTCCTCGAAACCGGCGCACGTCCAGGAGTCACGGGCATTCTTCGTGCCGTTGGTGGAAACCTTCGCGTCACCGTAAAGGATGCGGAGGAACTTCGGCATCGCGACGACGTCGCCGACCGGGCTGCCGCGGAACGTCAGGTCGACGTCGGCAGGGCGCTGGATCTCGCCGTCGTTGCCTGCCAACTCGTTCTGCTCGTTCGGGGCTTCGAGCTCGGGCTGCTCTTCTTCGTTGTTGCCCTGCTCGTTGTTGTTGCCCTGGTTGTTGTCGTTGTTGTTGTCGCCCTGGTTGTTCTGCTGGTTCTGGTTGTCGTTGTTGTTCTGCTGGTTGGCGTTCTGGCCCTGCTGGTCACCGTCGTTGTTCTGGTTCCGGTTGTTCCGGTCACCGTCACGGCGGTCGCCCTGCTGGTTGTCGCGCTCCTGGGCCTGCCGCAGGCTGCCCTGCTGCACCAGGTTGTTGCGCTGGTTGCCATCGCGGTCCTGCTCGGCGTTCTGGTTGTCGCCGTTCCGGTTGTTGTTCCGGTTTTGTTGCTGCTGCTGGTTGTTCTGCTGCTGGTCAGCGTTGTTGTCCTGCTGGTCGTTCTGGTTCTGCTGGTTGTCCTGCTGACCCTGGTTCTGGTTCTGGTTGTTTTGCTGGTTCTGGTTGTTCTGCTGTTCCTGCTGCTCGTTCTCGGCGGCGTCCTCCGCGTCTTCGATCCGGATGACCGGCCAGAAGTACGCGGACTTGTCGCCGTTCTTGCAGGTGGTGCCACCGGCCTGAAGGCTCTGGTTGTTCGAGTCGGCGTCGGTGGTCAGGTTCCCGACGTAGTCGTGCAGGTGCTGGGCGCCATTGCGAACGCCCGGCTGCGCGATGAAGTTGTCGGGGTTGAAGTGCTCGTTCTCATTCCTTCCGCAGTCCACCGTGAACGTGCCGGTCGACGCGTCTTCCTGCGGATCGGGCAGATCGACGTTCGGCTGGACGGTGGTGATGTCCACAAAGAAAGACTTGTCCGCGAGATCCGCTCTGGCCTGCCCTGGGTCGCCGGCGGTCGTGACGACCGCAATCCCACCGATCGCCAATGCGAGGCCGAGACCTGCGGTCGCGATCTTCGTTCGGCGGGAGATTCGGTGACGCCCTGAGTATCGGGCCATCGATTTCTCACCTCGTTCCGGATTTTGGCCAGGCGAGGACGCTGAAGCAGCTCGGCGGGACTGCCACGAAGGGGTATTGCCTGGGGTTGTGGGGCAGAAAGCTTGGGTCGGGGTTTTCCTTGCTCATGGGGGGATACGAGCGCGTTGGCCCCGGTCGTTCAAACGTGGCCCGTTCGTTATCTTTTCGTTATCAAGCACTCAGGATCTGCTGCGCTGGGTCCAAACCACGCAGGTCAGCACCACGATCGCGGCCACAACGGTCAGCCAGCCAACCGGCTCAGCCAGCAGAAACGCCGACCAGATCAAGGTCAGCACCGGCTGGGCGAGCTGAACCTGGCCCACCTTCGCGACTCCGCCCCTGGCCAATCCGGCGTACCAGGCGAAGAACCCCAGGAACATGGAAATCACTGTCACGTAAGCGAAACCGAACCAGGTCGTGCCGTTGGCGCGGGAGAAGTCCATGGTGATCAGGGCAACCAGCACGGTCACGGGCAACGACACCACAAGCGCCCAGCACACCGTCCTGGCGCCGCCGAGGTCACGGGCGAGTGCGCCGCCCTCCGCGTAACCCAGTCCGCACAGCACCACCGCGATCAGCAGGAACACGTCTGCCATCTCGAAGCCGCCGGACACCCCGCCAGTGGTGGCTATGAACGCCAGCACCGCGATAAAACCCACGCCGCTGGCCAGCCAGAACCCACGCCGCGGCCGTTCGCCGGCACGCACGACGGCCCAGACTGCCGTTGACATCGGCAGCCCAGCGATCACCACAGCGCCGTGCGCAGACGTTTGCGTGGTCAATGCCAAGGACGTGAACAGCGGAAATCCGATCACGATGCCCAGCGCGACGATCACCAGCCGCCGAACCTGGTCCCGGCTCGGCAGCGGCGCGCGGACGAATGCGAGGTAGGCGACCGCGAGCAGGCCCGCGACGGCCGCGCGGCCGAACGCCACGAACCACGGGTCAAGACCGGCCACCGCCAGCCGCGTGGCCGGCAGAGAGAAGCTGAACCCCAGAACCCCCAGCGCGCCGAGTGTTATCCCGGCGGGCGCGATAACGTTACTCTCTACTCTCATGAATGAGGATAACGCAGCCCTCCGCGTTATCGAGGACATCAGATCCATCGTCCGCACTGGTCAGCCGGGTGATCGCCTGCCGTCGGTGCGGGCGCTGATGGCCAAGCACAAGGCGTCCCCGGTCACGGTTCAGCAGGCCATCCAGCGGGTGGCGGGCGAAGGCCTGGTGGAGGTCCGGCCGGGGCGCGGCAGTTACGTCGCCGATCGCCCAGGTCCGGCCCGGCTGCCGGATCTGTCCTGGCAGTCGGTCGCCCTCGGCCCGGGACGGCCCAGCGAGGACATGGTGGCCGCGTTGATCGCTGTGCCGGGGCCTGAGGTTCTTCAACTGTCCAGTGGTTACCTCGACCCGGGTCTGCTGCCCGTCGAGGCGCTCGGCGCCGCGCTGACCCGTGCCGCCCGTAGGCCCGCCTCGTGGGGACGTGTGCCGCTTGAGGGACGTGAGGAGTTGCGTGCGTGGTTCGCCCGCGAGGCAGGCGGTGAATTGCGCGCTGGCGACATGACGGTGTGCTCGGGTGCGCAACCCGCGTTGTCGGCGGCGTTTCGTGGGTTGAGCGAACCTGGCGACGTGGTGCTCCTTGAGTCACCCACCTACGTCGGCGCCATCGCCGCCGCGCGAGACGCGGGGTTGCGTGTTGTTCCGGTACCGACGGACGCCGACGGCGTACGTCCCGATCTTCTTGCTGCGGCGTTCGAACGGACCGGCGCGCGGCTGTTCTACAGCCAGCCGCTGCACGCGAACCCGCATGGTGCCGTGCTTTCGGCGGCAAGACGGCCTGAGGTGTTCGCGATCGTCCGTGCGGCGGGGGCGTTCCTCATCGAGGACGACTGGGCACGAGGTTTCACGATCGACGGAGTAGCCCCGCCGACCTTGACATCCGAGGACGTCGACGGACATGTCGTGTACGTCCGTTCACTGACCAAAGTGGCCGCACCCGGCCTGCGGGTCGCGGTGATCGGCGCGCGTGGTGTTGCCGGAAAACGGCTGCGCACAGCGCGTTCCTTCGACGATCTCTACGTATCCGGGCCGTTGCAGGAGGCCGCCATCGACTTCGTGACATCCCCGGTGTGGCGCAGGCATTTGCGTTCCCTGCAGGGTGCGTTGCGGTCCCGCCGCGACGCTTTGCTGAGCGCACTGGACTCACATCTGCCGGATTTCCGTGTCGCCAAACCGACCGGGGGTCTGCACGTCTGGGCCGAATTGCCCGAAGGCATCGACGACATGGAGTTCACCGCGGCCGCCGCGGCTCGTGACATCGTTGTTTTTCCTGGCAGGCCTTGGTTTGCCGCGGAACCGGCCGGGTCGTACCTCCGGCTGACGTTCGGAGGCGCGCCGGAACACGTACTGGCCGAAGGAGTTCAGCGGCTCGCCGAGGTCAGAGCAGCCATCCGGAGATCAACGCGGGGGACATCGCCAGCAAGGTGAACCGCACGCACCGGCCGGCGAGCCCGGCGACGACGAACGTCGACATCGGCATTTTCGCCAGGCCGGCCAGCACGGTCGTCGCCATGAACGGAGGCAGCCCGACCACCGCGCTTACGCCATATGTCCCAGTCATCCAATGTGGATGCTTATGGCACTTTTCGGTGAGCCAATGCAACCAGGCGCGCACCCGTTTCGTCCGTTGCTGCCAACGGATTCGACGCTCGGTGAGCGGTTTGTCCTTGCGGTGCATAAAAGTTGGTAGCCGCAACGATCCGCGCGCGGCCAGGTAGTACAGCAACTTTCCCAGGATCTGGGCGACCGCGACCACCGCGCCCAGCGCCAGGCACGGGATGTTGGGCTCCCGCGCGATCAGCGCGAGAACGAAAACTTCGGTGCTGACCAGGGGAATCAGCGCAGAACTGAACGCGACACCGGCCGCGACCAGCAGGCTGATAACCAAGTGTGTGTCCCCTTGCCTTGGATCCCCAGTCCTCAGCCAGGGTATCTGAGTCGTGAGCGGGCGAGCCTCAGCCTTAAGGACGTCTCATGTCAACCGAAGGTTCAGTTCCCCGGTCAACCTGATCTCACGCAACGGCCGTCCGCCCGCGTCAAGGGTGCGGACCATACCGTCTCGCTGCCAACCGGCTCGCTCGTAGAACGCAACCGAAACATCGTCGTTCTCCGGCACCCATACGACACCACGTGACTTACCGATCGCACGCAGTCCGCTCGCGGCCGTCGCCAGCAATCGGCCACCGTGCCCACGGCGTCCCCATCGCGGCTCCACGAGCAACGTGGCGATCACCCCGACCTCGTCGGCATCCTCCGGCAGCTTGCCGTCGACGTCCGCGATCTCCGAGTCCGGCGCGGGCCCGGCCGCGCAGAATCCCACGGTCCACGTGCCCTCGGTGGCGACGTAGACCGTGGCGCCACCCTGCTTGACCGTCGCCTGCCAGACGTCGGCGATCTCGGCCTGGTCCAGCCCGGCCAGCACTTCCTCGGGCAGCAGTGAGGCGTACGCGGCACGCCAGGTCTCCACCTGGATCCTGGCGATCTGGTTCATGTCGTCCGGTTGAGCGGTGTGCACCGCGGCCTCAGCCATGGTGGAAACCTAGCCAACCAGGACGGCGGCTTGGTCGCGCCGGTCATCCAAAACTGTCGGGGGTGTTTGGCACTATGCGCTCACTATGTTGACGATGACCGAGGCCGCCGCCCGGCGCACCGCGCTGGCCGCACAGGGGTTCACCGATCCACGCCCGACAACGGTGCCGTCAAGACGACATCTGCTCAAGGTGATCTCCCGGGTGCAGCTGATCCAGTTGGACTCGGTGAACGTCGCGGTCCGCGCGCACTACATGCCGCTGTTCTCCAGGCTCGGCGCGTACCCGATGGACCTGATCGACGACGCGGCCTGGTCGCACTCGGCCCGCAAACCCCGGCTGCTGGTCGAGAAGTGGGCGCACGAGGCCAGCCTGATCCCGGTGGACGACTGGCCACTGCTGCACCTGGGCAAACGCCCCGGCTGGTGGCGGCACTACGAGAAGGCCGTCAACCGCTCACCTGGGCTGGTCCAGGAGGTCTTGGCGGCGGTCAAGGAACTCGGCCCGATCGGCGCGGGCGCGCTGGAGCGCGCGATCGTCGGCGAGGGCGAGAAGCGCCAGAAGGGCACCTGGTGGGAGCGGTCAGACGTCAAGCACATCTGTGAATACCTCTTCGGCCTCGGCGAACTCACGACCGGGACGCGACGAAGCTTCGAGCGCCTCTACGACCTGACCGAACGTGTCGTGCCGCCGGAGGTGCTCAACCGCCAGGTCGCGCCGGAGGACGCCGCCCGAGAGCTCGTCGAGCGCTCCGCGAGGGCGCTGGGAGTCGCGACGGAGCCGGAATTACGTGACTACTACCGGCTCGCCCCGGATGCCAACCGGCAGGCGGTTCTGTCCCTTGTCGCGGACGGCGTGCTCGAACCGGTCGAGGTCGACGGCTGGAAGCGCAAGGCGTTCAAGCACGTCGACACCAAGACCCCGCGTCAGGTCAAAGGCCGTGCGCTGTTGTGCCCGTTCGATCCGCTGATCTGGGAACGCGACCGGACCGAGCGGATGTTCGGGTTCCGCTACCGCATCGAGATCTACGTACCGGAACCCAAGCGGGAGTTCGGCTATTACGTGTTCCCGTTCCTGCTGGACGGCGAACTCGTTGCGCGCGTTGACCTGAAGGCCGATCGTGCGGCGGGTCTGCTGCGTGTTCCCGGTGCGTTCGCGGAGTCCGGTGTGGACAAGGCACGGGTGCTGCTGGAGCTGTCCGCCGAGCTGAAGCTGATGGCCGAGTGGCTCGGGCTTTCCGGTGTGGCCGTGGGGAAGAAGGGGGATCTCGCCGGTCCGCTGGCGAAACTGGTCAAGTAGGGGCAAAGGGCTACCCGGCACCCAGGCAGCCCTTCCACCCCCTAGCCGTCGAGAGCCGCGCTCACGACGGCACTGCCTGACCGGGTCCGGCCACGGACCCGCAGCTTCACCTCGCCCTGTGGCGGCGAGTCCTTCAGCGCCAGCTCACTGCGGGCCTGCCCGGTGCTGGACTGCAGGTCGACCTCGGCGCACGTGCCCTGCCGGATGCCGACCCGGATCTCGCCCGATCCGGTGTTCAGGTCGATCTTCCCGGTGGCGGCGTCGGCCACGGTCAGGTCGCCGGTCCCGGTGCGTGCGGTGACATCACTGGCGACGGCACCGAGCCACACGTCGCCGCTGCCGGTGATCAAGGCCGCGCTGGAGCCACCGACCGACGACACCTCGACGTCGCCGCTGCCGGTACGCGCTTGCAGACCGCCCAGCATCGGGCCGAGCCGGACCGCGCCCGTTCCCGTGATCACAGTCGCGGCGCCGTCGGCCCGGTCGACCTTGATCTCGCCGGAGCCGGTCCGGACCGACAGCCGTCCGGCGGCGCCGGTCACCAGCACATCGCCGGAATGGCTGCGTACGTCCACGTTCGAGCCGGACGGCGCGCGCACCGTGATGCCCAGCGGGACGTGGCGCATCCGGTCGGGCGCGCGCACGACCACGCGGTTGTTCGAGTACTCGACGACGGCCTTGCCGACGACGTCCTCGGGCGATGGCACCGGCTCGAACTGCGAGAACAGGTTGACCAGTTGCGAGAGCCCTTCGGACAACGGGTTGCCCGTGTCCGGGCGAGGGCGGATCCGCACGCTGATGCCTGGTTCGTCGGTCAGCAGGACGTCCACCGCCCCCGACTTGATCTGCACGTCGATGTCCTGTGGCCCGTCGGCCTCGAAGTTGTGCACCTTCTCCTCGGTCATTGCCCCTCAGTCCAACCGTGAACCCGCGACGAGCCGCGGTCTTCGTCCTCATGACGGTGCTGCTGGTGGTGGTGCTGGTGGCCAGACCACTTGCGGCGCAGCGCGCCCTGCACGGCCTGGGACACGAACGTGTTCAGCGACACGCCCTGTGCCGCGGCCGCCTGTTCGGCCTGGCTCTTGATCTGTTCGAACATCCGCAGGGTCATCCGGCTGATGTTCTCCGCGCTGTTGTCGCCGGTTGGCGGCGGCAATTGCTGTTCGGGCTCGGGTTCCGGGTCGGCGGCGCGCCGGGTGGGCGTGACGACCACCTGCACGTCCCGGCCTGCCAGCTTCACCTCGACCACGTGGTCGTCCAGTGCGGCGGTCACCTCGGCGGCGACGTCGGACAGCGCGTTCATGAACGCGAGACGCATCGCTGGTTCCAACGCGGCGGACAACACGGCCGCCGCCCGTCGGGTCTGCTCGTCCCCGGCTGAGGCGGTGGTGGCGAGGTCCTCCCGCAGCGAGTCGATGTACGGCGTGAGATCCATGACGTCACTATGACATCACTGATGACGTCATCGCAAGGATGGGTGATGTCACCGCGACATCACGCGTCGGTTGCTGGCGTGTCGGAACGGGCCAGTTAGGCTCTCGGCCATGACCGAGACCGTCGCCCCCAAGGTTCAGCTGATCGCCAAGACCGAGTTCTTCCCACCGGCGGACGTGCCTTGGTCGACCGACAGCGACGGCGGGCAGGCGCTCGCCGAGTTCGCGGGCCGTGCCTGCTACCAGTCGTGGAAGAAGCCCAACCCGGCAACGGCGACCAACGCCGGGTACCTCCGGCACATCCTCGAGGTCGGCCACCTCTCGGTGCTCGAGCACGGGTCGGTGAGCTTCTACATCTCCGGCATCTCCCGGTCGCTGACGCACGAGCTGATCCGGCACCGCCACTTCTCGTACTCCCAGCTCTCCCAGCGGTACGTGCCCGAGCGTGACGCCGCCATGGTCGAGCCGGACGTGATCGCCGACGACCCCGAGCTGCACGCGAAGTTCATCGCGGCCGCCGACGCGGCTGTCGAGGCGTACACCGAACTGCTCGCCGGTCTGGAGAAGAAGTTCGCGGACGAGCCGAGCGCGACCCTGCGCCGCAAGCAGGCCCGCCAGGCCGCCCGCGCGGTCCTGCCGAACGCCACCGAGACGCGGATCGTCGTGACCGGCAACTACCGCGCCTGGCGGCACTTCATCGCGATGCGGGCCAGCGAGGCGGCCGACGTCGAGATCCGTGCGCTCGCCGTGGAGTGCCTGCGGCAGCTGCAGAAGGCCGCCGAGAACGTGTTCAGCGACTTCACCATCTCCTCGCTGCCCGATGGCACCGAGGTCGCGCACAGCCCGCTGGTCACTGAAGGCTGAGAACAGCGGGATGAAACGGCTGACCGTCGACGTGCGGCCCGGCGAGTACTCGATAGCCAAGCTGCCGCCTGCTTCTCCGCTGCCCACACTGCCCACTTCGGACGGTCTGGTGTCCATCACGAGCACACCGGACGAGGTCTCGGTGGTCTCGTTGACCGCCATCGCGCCGCCTGCCGAGAAGGTGGACCGGGGCTGGCGGCTGCTGACTGTGCGCGGGCCGTTGGAGTTCACGCTCACCGGGATCATGGCGTCACTGGCCGGATCACTGGCCGCGGCCGGGGTTCCGCTGTACGCGATGTCCACGTTCGACACCGACCACATCCTGGTCAAGGCGAGCGATCTGGACCGGGCAGTGGTGGCGCTGCGCGAAGCCGGTCACGAAGTGCACGCCTAGCCGCCCTTTGGGGAGCCTGCCTTGCCGCGGGCTCCCCGTAACGTGTCCCGCGTGGATCGAGGGGACCATCTGGGGGCAGGCCGTTACCGTGTGCTCGAAGAACTCGGGCGTGGCGGGATGGGCGTGGTGTGGCTGGCCGAGGACCTGACCATCGGCAGGCGCGTGGCGATCAAGGAATTGCTGCTGCCGCACAACATCGCGCCGCAGGAACGGCAGGTGTTCGAGGAACGCGTGCTGCGTGAGGCGCGGACCGCGGGTCGCTTGAACGACCCGGGAATCGTGACCGTGCACGACGTTGTGCGTGAGCACGGCAGCACATTCCTTGTGATGGAACTGATCGAGGCGAAGAACCTCGCTGACGTGGTCGCGCAGCACGGCCCCGTTCCCGTCGACCAGGTTCTGAAGATCGCCGAGCAGTTGCTTTCCGCGCTGGAGGCCGCGCACCGGGCCGGGATCGTGCACCGGGATGTCAAGCCCAGCAACGTGATGATCGACGCGAACGGGCGCGTGAAGCTGACCGACTTCGGCATCGCGCAGTCCATAGAGGACCCGAAGCTGACCACGAGCGGCACGCTGATCGGGTCACCGACCTACATCTCGCCGGAACGCCTGCTGGGACAAGAGGCTTCGCCCGCTTCGGACCTGTGGGCGTTGGGCGCGACGCTGTTCTTCGCGGTCGAAGGCTATGGCGCGTATGAACGTCCAAGCACGCCGGCCGCGATCCAGGCGATCATGAACGAACGCGTCCAGGTTCGCCGGGTGCACGGACCGCTGGCCAACTTGATCCTGGGCCTGCTGGACCCGGACCCGCACACCCGGTTGACCAGCGGCCAGGTCAGGTACCTGATCGAACAGGCGCGGCAGCCTGCAACCCCTGGCGCACAACCGGTGCCCGCTACGAAGCCGATGCCGAAGCGCAAGCGTGGTCTGGTGATCACGGTCGCCGCAGTGGTTCTGATCGCCGCAGTCGGTGCTGTCATGGCGTTCTCCGGAGTGTTCAACAAGAAGACCGGCGAGGCTGCCGGGCCGGCAGCGCCCGGGCAGCAGACTTCGACGCCAAGCGAGAACCCCACGCCGCCGTCGACCGCCGGCGTCAGCAAGCAGCAAGGGACGGGGACGACCAAGACCTACGGGGACAACGGTGACGTCACCAACAGCACAGTGATCCAATACGGTGAACCAGGCTCGTGTTTCAACGGCATGGACCTCAACGAGACGCTGTTCGACTGCAGCGGCGAGCACGACGTCGAGATCTTCGGCCAGGTGCAGCTCAACCGCGAGTCCGGTGCCTACCCAGGTCAGGAACAGGTGGTCACCGAGTCCGAGCGCGAGTGCAGGGCCCAGTTCGACGACTTGACGGCCAAGGACACCCTGAAGTTCTGGACGATCGTGCCCACCAAGTCGGCGTGGGACGACTACACCCGCCGTAAGGCCGTATGCGTGGCAGCCAAGGCGGATGGCGGCAAACTGACTGGGTCCGTCAGGGGCAATTGACGAACCACTCTGCTGGACGGCCTCGCGCTAGTAGAGTTCCCGCGTGTCCATCCAACCGCGCACGGTCA
The DNA here is from genome assembly GCF_900176515.1 of Kibdelosporangium aridum. GTDB lineage: Bacteria > Actinomycetota > Actinomycetes > Mycobacteriales > Pseudonocardiaceae > Kibdelosporangium > Kibdelosporangium aridum. The sequence continues at coordinate 906,991 of NZ_FWXV01000003.1, read as the reverse complement.
ATGGCCGCTACCAGGTCGTCCGCGAGCTCGGCCGTGGTGGGATGGGCGTGGTCTGGCTGGCCGAGGACCTGACCATGGGCAGGCGCGTGGCCATCAAGGAACTTGTTCCACCACACGGAACCGATCCGAGTGACCGCCCTGTCCTGGAAGAACGCGTGCTGCGTGAGGCGCGGACCGCGGGCAGGCTGAGCGACCCGGGGATCGTCACGGTGCATGACGTCATCCAGGAGGACGGCGCCACGTTCATCGTGATGGAACTGATCGACGCACCCACCCTGACCCAGGTCGTCAGGCAGGACGGGCCGTTGCCTGCCGGTCAGGTCCTGAGCATCGCCGAACAGCTGCTGTCCGCGCTGAACACCGCGCACGCGGCCGGTGTCGTGCACCGGGATGTCAAGCCCAGCAACGTGATGATCGGGCCGAACGGCCGGGTGCGGCTGACCGACTTCGGCATCGCGCAGTCCACTGAGGACCCGAAACTGACGCAGAGCGGTGTGCTGATGGGGTCACCGACCTACATCTCGCCGGAGCGCCTGCGCGGGGAGCAAGCCGGTCCAGAATCGGATCTCTGGGCGTTGGGAGCCACGCTTTTCTTTGCCACTGAAGGGTATGGCGCGTACGAGCGGTCGACGGCGGCAGCGGCCATAACCGCTGTGCTGAACGAGCGTGTCCAGGTCCGTCAGGCACACGGGCCGCTGCATGACCTGATCATGGGGCTGCTCGAGCCGGATCCGAAGGTTCGGCTCTCCATCGCGCAGGCCCAGCGGCTGACCGAGCAGGCGCGGCGGGTGAACCCCGTCGGCGAACCGGTTGTCCAGCCGACCAAGGCGATCCCCATGCGGCGCAACAGCAGGCGAGGTCTCGAGATCGGTGTGACGGCGGTCGTCCTGCTCGCGGCCGCGGCCCTGATCCTCGCACTGACCGGTGTTTTCACGCCGGACAACACGGCGAATCCACCGGCCGGCGCGAACCCTGAGCGGGACGTCAGGAGCTACGGCCCGGACGGCGATGTCACTCGCGACTTGCGCGCGGGTGACTGCTACGACGGGTCTGACCTGGCCGAACACGTGGACGACTGCGAGCAGGAACACGACGCGGAGATCTTCGAGCACGTTTCCTACTCGGACCTGAACTTCTATCCGGACTTCCTGGAATCGGACGCGTCATCGGCCTGCGAGGCGCGGTTGAATAGGCTCAACTCCGACGAGGTCCTGCGGCTGCACACGCTCGTGCCCACGCGGGCGGCATGGGACGGAGCTCAGAAGGAAGCGCTCTGTGTCGTCACCAAAGCGGACGGTGGCAAACTGACCGGTTCCGTTGCAGGCAACTGACGAAACCTGCCCCTTCGTGCAACCTTGGCCAACCTCTCGGGTCCGGGCGAAGCGGGAGTTAGAGTGCCCGCGTGTCCCAGGAGTACACGCAGAGGATTGTCAGCGGCCGCTACCACGTCGTGCGCGAGATCGGTCGCGGCGGCATGGGCATCGTCTGGCTGGCCGAAGACCGGACGATCGGACGGCGGGTCGCGATCAAGGAACTGCACCTGCCCGAGGGGATCGACCCGCAGGAGCGGCACATCTTCGAGGAACGCGTGCTGCGCGAGGCACGCACCGCGGGCAGGCTCAACGACCCGGCGATCGTCACGGTGTACGACGTGGTGCAGGAGCACGGCAACACGTTCATCGTGATGGAGCTGATCGAGGCGCCCACGCTGGCGGACATCGTGCGGCAGCGTGGTCCGTTGAGCGAGGCGTACACCGCGCAGATCGCGCAGCAGCTGGTGTCCGCGTTGGACGCTGCGCACCGGGCCGGGATCGTGCACCGGGATGTCAAGCCCAGCAACGTGATGATCGACGCGAACGGGCGCGTGAAGCTGACCGACTTCGGCATCGCCCAGTCCACCGACGACCCGCGGCTGACCACGAGCGGCACGCTGATCGGTTCGCCGACGTACATGTCACCGGAACGCCTGCAAGGACACGATGCCTCGGCCGCGTCGGACCTGTGGGCCTTGGGCGCGACGCTGTTCTTCGCTGTCGAGGGCTACGGCGCGTATGAGCGGACGACGACGGCCGCGTCGATCCAGGCGATCATGAACGAGGTCGCGTACCTGACCCGCTGCCGTGGTCCGCTGGCCTCGTTGATCATGGGACTGCTGAACTCGAACCCCGACGGCAGGCCGACCGCGCCGCAGGTCCGTGCGCTGCTCGGGCAAGCGACGCAGGTCGCGATGAACACCGGCCCGACCTCGCCGGTCTGGTCGCCGCAGCCCGGCACGACCCAGCCGGCCGCGCCGTCCAAGGGGCGCCGCGGGTTGGCGATCGGCCTGGTCGTCGTGCTGGCCGCGGCCATGCTGACCGCGGGCTGGTTCGGCCGTGGCCTGTTCGGAACGGCCTCCGCGGGCAGCGGGAAACTCCAGCCGACCCTGACCTACGGCGTCGGCGGCAACATCCCGGTGTTCGACGTGTACTTCAACGCGGGCAACAGCTGCCTGAACGTGCCGCCCGCGGACAAAGTCCAGTACGACGCGACCGTCGACTGCACGAAAGAAGAACACCGCGCCGAGGTCTTCATGGAATACAAGACCGGCATGCGCAACGGTGACAAGGACAAGAACATCCCGCCCGCCGGTTATCCGGCTGACGAGGCACTCAACCGGTACGCCGAGAGCTCGTGCGCGATGTTCTACAACTCCAACGAGGTCCTCAAGTCCGGCAAGACGATGAATGTGATGGCCGTCATTCCGTCCAAGGAGGCGTGGGACTCGGAAAAGTCGCCGCAGCGGTCGATCTACTGCATCGCGTGGCCCGCCGACAACAGCACGATGACAGGCTCGATCGTCCCGGACGAGCCATCTTGAGTAACGTGGCGACATGGGCCTCGCAAGCGATGAACGGGAACGGCTGAGCATCCTTCTCGAGGAGGTCGGTCCGGACGCGCCGACCTTGTGCGAAGGCTGGCAGACCAAGGACCTCGCAGCTCACCTGGTGCTTCGGGATCGCAGGCCGGACGCGGCAGGCGGGATCATGCTGTCCTCGCTGGCCGCGCGGACCCAGCGCGTCCAGGACGAGTTCGCCGCCAAGCCTTGGGATGAGCTCGTCGGCCTGGTGCGCACCGGCCCGCCGCGTTGGTCGCCGTTCAGCATCGGCGTGCTCAACGACCTGGTGAACGGCGCCGAGTACTTCATCCACCACGAGGACGTACGCCGTGCCGTCCCCGGTTGGCAGCCACGGCCGTCAGACGCGGCCCGCGACGAGCAGCTGTGGCGCACGCTGCGGTTCGCTTCGCGCCGCGCGTACCACCGCAGCGTGGTCGGCGTGCTGCTCAGGCGGCCGGATGGGGAGACCATCGTGGGCAAGCGCGGTCCGAACTCGGTGACCATTTCCGGCGAGCCGGGCGAGCTGTTGCTGCACGCGTTCGGTCGTGACGAAGCACGCGTCGAATTCTCCGGCGACGAGGTCGCTGTGGCGGAGATCAAGGGCACTAAACGAAGCTTTTAAAGCACGGACAGCCGACGGCCGTCGAATTTCCGTGACGGGGGAGCTGCAGCGAATACCCCCAGGTGGAGGGGGTACCTTCAGCTGTATGACCAGATGTCCTTCCGCTGCTCCCGGCCGTCCGTTCGGCCGTGTTCTGACCGCGATGGTCACCCCGTTCGACGCGAGTGGCGCGCTTGATCTGGCTAAGGCCCAGGAGCTCGCCGCGCACCTGGTGGACCTCGGAAACGACGGTCTGGTGCTCAACGGCACCACCGGTGAAGCGCCGACCACGACGGACGACGAGAAGGTCAACCTGGTTCGCGCCGTCGTCGAGGCTGTCGGCGACCGCGCCACCATCGTGAGTGGCGGAAGCACATACGACACCGCGCACAGCGTGCACATCTCCAAGCAGCTGGCCGCCGCGGGCGCACACGGCCTGCTGGCCGTCACGCCTTACTACTCGCGGCCGTCGCAGGACGGTTTGATCGCGCACTTCACCGCGATCGCCGAAGCGACGGACCTGCAGGTGATGCTCTACGACATCCCGCCGCGCGCGGTCACCCCGATCCAGACCGCCACGCTGTTCCGCCTGGCCGAGCACCCGCAGATCGTCGCGGTGAAGGACGCCAAGGGTGACCTGAACGCGGGCTGTGACGTGATCGCGAACACCGACCTGGCGTACTACTCGGGCGACGACGTGCTCAACCTGCCGTGGCTGTCCGTCGGCGCAGTCGGCTTCGTCAGCGTGATCGGGCACGTCGCGGCCGATCGCCTGCGGCTGCTGGCCGACGCCTACGAGAGCGGCGACGTGACCAAGGCTCTGGAGATCAACCGCGGCCTGCTGCCCGTGAACCGCGCGATGGGCCGTACCGGCCCCGGTCTTGGCCTTGCGTTCGTCAAGGCCGCGCTGCGGCTGCGTGGCCTGGATGTCGGCGACACCAGGCTGCCGATTCTGCCCGCGACCGAGGAGCAGACCGCCGCCATCGCCGCCGATCTGGCCGTGGCCGGTGTCTCACTCGGACTGCCTGACGCCGTGCGATCGTCATCTGAGACCGTTAGCAGGTGATCGAAACCTCGCAGAACCTCCCGCCACGGCTGGCCGATGGTGGGCTCCGCGTGGTCGCTCTCGGCGGAATCGGCGAGGTCGGCCGCAACATGACCGTCTTCGAGTACGACGGCAGGCTGTTGATCGTCGACTGTGGCGTGCTGTTCCCCGAGGACCAGCAGCCGGGTGTCGACCTGATCCTGCCGGACTTCCGTGCCATCGAGGACCGGCTGGAGGACATCGACGGCATCGTGCTCACGCACGGGCACGAGGACCACATCGGTGCGGTGCCGTTCCTGCTCAGGCTGCGCGCGGACGTGCCGGTGATCGGCTCGAAGTTCACGCTCGCGCTGCTGGCCGCCAAGTGCAAGGAACACCGGCAGGACCCCGTACTCGTCGAGGTGACCGAGCGCGAGCGGCGCTCAGCGGGTCCCTTCGACCTGGAGTTCTTCGCGGTCAACCACTCCATTCCGGACGCGTTGGCCGTGGCGATCCGCACACCGGCCGGCCTCGTGCTGCACACCGGCGACATCAAGCTCGACCAGCTGCCGTTGGACGGTCGCCTGACGGACCTCGGCGGCTTCGCGCAGCTCGGCGACGAGGGCGTGGACCTGTTCCTGGTGGACTCGACGAACGCGGAGGTCCCCGGCTTCGTCACGCCTGAGCGTGAGATCGGCCCGGTGCTGGACAACGTGATCGCCCGGGCCACCCAGCGGGTGATCGTGGCGTGCTTCGCCAGCCACGTGCACCGCGTGCAGCAGGTGCTGGACATCGCGGTGAAGCACGGCAGGCGGGTCGCGTTCGTCGGCCGCTCGATGGTCCGCAACATGGGCATCGCGGGCGAGCTCGGACTGCTGACCATGCCGGAGAACCTGCTCATCGACCTGCACGACGCGATGGAGCTGCCGGAGCACGAGGTGCTCTTCGTCTCCACCGGCAGCCAGGGCGAACCGCTGTCCGCGCTGTCCCGGATGGCCCGTGGCGAGCACCGGCAGATCTCGATCCGCCCGGGGGACACCGTCGTGCTGGCAAGCTCGCTGATCCCCGGCAACGAGACCGCGGTGTTCGGTGTGGTCAACGGCCTGGCGCGGCTGGGCGCACACGTTGTGCACCAAGGGAACGCCAAGGTGCACGTGTCCGGGCACGCGTCCGCGGGTGAATTGTTGTTCCTGTACAACGCCGTCCGGCCGTCCAATGTGATGCCGGTGCACGGCGAGTGGCGGCACCTGCGGGCCAACGCGGCATTGGCCGTGGCCACAGGCGTTCCGGAGAAACAGGTCGTGCTCGCCGAGGACGGCGTGGTCGTCGACCTGATCGACGGTATCGCCCGGATCACCGGCCGCGTCGAGGTCGGGCACGTCTACGTGGACGGTCTGTCCGTGGGTGACGTCGGCGAATCGACGCTGTCGGACCGGCTGATCCTGGGCGAGGGCGGCTTCATCTCGATCACGGTCGCCGTGGAGGGCAGCACCGGCCGTGCCGTGGCACCGCCGACGATCTCCGGACGTGGCTTCTCCGACGACCCCAAGGCGTTGGACGAGGTCGTCGCATTGGTCGAGATGGAGTTGTCACGGACCGAGGCCGAGGGCATCACGGACACCCACCGCATCGCACAGGTCGTGCGCCGCGTGGTCGGCCGCTGGGTGGCCGAGAAGTACCGCAGGCGTCCGATGATCGTGCCGACCGTCATCCCGGTCTGACTTTTGACAGGGCCCGGCCTGTGTGGCCGGGCCCTACCCCCAGTAGGTGTTCAGCTTGCTGGCCGCACCGAGGCCATGTCATCGGTCGCGGGATGGACTTGGTGTCCCACTGGGGGTTGAGACGCACGCTGGACCAGAAAGGCTCCACCCAGCAGCGTCAGACCCCCGATGATCTGGATCACACTGAGCTGTTCGTTGAGCAACGCCCACGCGGCGGCCGTCGCGATCACCGGCTCGGCCAGCGACAGCACACTGACCACATTGGACGGCAGGTGCCGTAGGGCGCTCATGCCGAAGGTGTAGGCGATGACCGTGCTGAAGACCGCGATGCCCGCCAAGAGTGTCCACACAGGACCAATTGGCGTCTCCCTGGCGAGGATTTCGCCTGGCAGCGCCCACGGCGGCGTGAGCACGACGGCAACCGCCACGGCACCGACGAGCATGCCGTAAGTCGCCATGGTCAACGGATGCCTTGTGGTGAGGGCATGCTCGCCGATCAAGAAGTAGCACGCGGCACACACCGCCGCGCCGACTCCCGCGAGCAGGCCGATCGCGTCGAGCCGCAGCCCTTCCCAAACCTGCGCGACCATCGCCAAGCCCAGCAACGCAAGCGCGGTCCCAGCCCACGCCTTCGCCGGAAGGACCGTGCCGCGGACGAACCGCACCCACAGCGCGACCAGGACCGGAGCGGTGAACTCCAACAGCATCGCGATGCCCACCGGCACCCGTGCCACCGCGATGAAGTACATCGCCTGCACCCCGGCGACACCGAACAGCCCGAAACCAAGCAGCACCCGCCAGTCAGCGAGCCTTATCCGCAACAGCCGCGGCTTGACGACGGCAAGCCCGCCGAGGAACAGCAGGGCGGCCAAGCTGATCCGAACACTGACAACCTGTTGAGGCGTCAACCCGGCCGCCATGGCCTGCTTGGCCAACGGCCCAGAGCTGGCCGAGAACACCGACGCGGCCAGGACAAGAACCGTTCCACGAGCGCGATCAGGGGTCACGCAGGCGAGTTTGCGCGCGAGTCAGGGTTGGATGCGCGGAGTTTTCCCAGCGCCTGAGATCGTTACTGGGGCTGGCTGACTTCGTACTCGGCGTTCTCCTCCGATCGCACGGTGATCGTCACCTTGCGCTGTTCGCCGCTGACGGTGACGTCGCAGGTGAACGTGTGACCGACCTTGACGGGTTGGTCGTCAGGACAAGTAACCGACTCGGCGTTGTCGCTGTACCGCTCGTTGAGAATCCTCTTGACCCCGTCCTCCACGTTACGGCCGTCGAGGACCTTCTCTTCCGTTTCGGGCGCAGGTGTGGGAACACCGTCTGTCGAGTTCGAGCACGCCGCCATCAACAGCAGAAGTGGTAGTACCCAACGCATCACTGCCTCCCCATCAGCAACCGGTCGAGTTGCCCGGCGAGCCTAGCGTGGTCAGCTGGCGCGACCGTACGCCACAGTTGACCGTCGTACGTCCGAATGGCTGTCAGCCAGATGAATCAATCCCGCCAAGGGGAGACGGTGTCGGTCGGCCGCGTCGGGTCGTGGAACTTCGGCAGATGCGGCTCATCCGGGCGCAGCGGCGCCAAGTTGTCGGTGATCGCCTGCATGATCCGTTTGTGGGCGCGGACCGCGTCGCCTGGTTTGTCCGCTGAGAGGTCGGAAAGATCCACCGGGTCGCCGAAGTGCACCTTGAACGTCGGGCGCCTGGTGATTCCGCGCAGGAACGACGTCAGCACGGGCTTCACGTCCGACCAGCCCGTCACCGTTTCGGTTCCCCAGTAGGCCGCTTCGTGCGCGCCCCACTGCGAGATGGGCACGACGCGGGCGTTGGCGGCCAGCGCGATCCGGGCGACGCCGGTCTTCCCGCGCTCCGGCCACATGCCGCGCTCGTGCGTGATCCGGCCTTCGGGGTAGACCAGCAGCGGTGCGTCCGCCTGCTTGATCGCCTCGACGGCTTTGGCGAAGGACTCCAGCACGGTCGCCTTGCCGCGTTCGACGCGCAGCGCTCCGGCGTGCCGCAGGCCCCAGCCGACGACCGGGGTGTCCAGCAGGCCCGCGGCCAGCATGAACCGCGGCGCGATGCCGATCTGGTAGCACGCCTTGGTCAGCACGAAGGGGTCGAACACCCCGATGTGGTTCGCGGCCAGCACCAGCGGGCCGTCCAGCAGGTCTTTCGGCACCGTGCCGGTCACTTCGAGGTTGCCGGCCAGTGCGACAAAACCACGATTCGTCTCGAGCATCCCCCGCCAGACGGGCGAAATGGGTGAACCCGTCGTGAAGCGGCGTGTCGGCTCGTGTCCGTCCCGGTACAGCGCAACCATGGTGCGGAGCATGGCATGCCCGGGTCATGACCTTGCGACCTGGGCTGGCCTGTGACGGCTGGGACCAGAGAGGCTAGGGCGACTACCGTGGGACGCATGGCGACGAGCCGCTCCACCACCGCCAAGCGAACCACCGCACGCAAGAAGCCCGCTGCGGCGGCGAGGAAGCCTGCCCCGGCCCGCAAATCCAAAGGAACCGCAGGTAAAGCCATCAAGGGCACGTGGAACCTGCTGGCGAAGGGCGTCGGCGGGCTCGCGCGCACCCTCGGCAAGACCAAGGACCTCGACCCCGCGCATCGGCGGGACGGTCTCGCGTTCGGTTACATCGCGTTGGCGGTGATCATCGCGGCTGCCGTGTGGTGGCGGGCGGCCGGTCCGATTGGCCGGAACGTCGAAATCGGTGTCCGGTCGGTCATCGGCGCGGGCGCGGTGGCGTTCCCGCTCGTCCTCATCGTCATCGGTGTCACGCTGATGCGGTCCGACCCCAAGCCCGACGCCAGATCGAGGCTGGTCATCGGCTCGTTGCTGATGACGTTCGCTTTACTGGGCATGTTGCACCTGCTCAACGGCGGTGAGACGAACGCCGAGCAGATGTTCGGCGGCGGTGTGCTCGGCTACGTCTCCGGCGGCCTGCTCGCCGCCGGTGTGACCGCGTGGGTCGCGTTTCCGCTGCTCATCCTGGCCTTGGCGTACGGCATCCTGCTGTTCACCGGCACGCCCATCAAGGAGATCCCGAACCGGCTGCGCGACCTCGGCCGTGACCCCGACGACGTCGCGGAAGAGCAGGAGCAGGCCGAGCTCGCCGAGCCGGCGGCCGAGGTCAAACTCCGGCGCCCCTCGCGCCGCCGCCAGGCCTCCATGGCCGAGCCGGCCGCGGGCGAGGAGCCGCCACCTGCGCCCCTGCCGCTCGAAGAGCCGACGCCGCCGCCCAAGCCGCGCGAGCCGAAGCCGAAGAAGCAGGCGGTTCAGGAAAAGCTGCCGATGGCCACGGCACGGGTCGTGGAAGGCGACTACGAACTGCCGCCGCCGTCGCTGCTTGAAGAGGGCGACGTGCCGAAGAGCCGCAGCCGCGCCAACGACATGATCATCGAGGCGATCACCGGCGTTCTCGAGCAGTTCAACGTGGACGCCCAGGTCACTGGCTTCACCCGGGGGCCGACCGTGACCCGCTACGAGGTCGAGCTCGGCCCGGGCGTGAAGGTCGAGAAGATCACCGCGCTGACCAAGAACATCGCGTACGCGGTGGCCACCGACAACATCCTGTTGCTCGCACCGATCCCCGGGAAGTCCGCGGTGGGCATCGAGGTGCCCAACAACGACCGTGAGATGGTCCGCCTTGGGGACGTCCTGCGCTCGCCGGTCGCGGTCAACGACACGCATCCCATGGTCGTCGGCCTCGGCAAGGACATCGAAGGCAACATGGTCACGTCGAACCTGGCCAAGATGCCGCACCTGCTGTGCGCCGGGTCGACTGGTTCCGGTAAGTCGAGCTTCGTCAACTCGCTGCTGGTGTCCCTGCTGGCCAGAGCGACACCGGACGAGGTACGGATGGTGCTGGTCGACCCGAAGATGGTCGAGCTGACGCCGTACGAAGGCATCCCGCACCTGATCACGCCGATCATCACGCAGCCGAAGAAGGCGGCGGCGGCGCTGGCGTGGCTGGTCGAGGAGATGGAGCAGCGCTACCAGGACATGCAGGCCAACCGGGTCCGGCACATCGACGACTTCAACAAGAAGGTGCGCTCCGGCGAGATCACCGCGCCGCCCGGCAGCGAGCGCGAATACCGGCCGTACCCGTACATCCTGGCGATCGTCGACGAGCTCGCGGACCTGATGATGACCGCGCCACGGGACGTGGAGGACGCGATCGTCCGGATCACCCAGAAAGCCCGGGCCGCGGGCATCCACCTGGTGCTGGCGACGCAGCGGCCGTCGGTCGACGTGGTGACCGGCCTGATCAAGACCAACGTGCCCTCAAGGCTGGCCTTCGCCACGTCGTCGCTGATCGACTCGCGGGTCATCCTGGACCAGCCGGGCGCGGAGAAGCTGATCGGCATGGGCGACGGCCTGTACCTGCCGATGGGTGCCTCCAAGCCGATCCGCGTGCAGGGCGCGTACGTCAGCGACGAGGAAATCCAGGCAATCGTCGCGTTCACCAAGGACCAAGCACAGCCCGAGTACACCGAGGGCGTGACGACCGCGAGCGGCGGCGAGAAGAAGGAGATCGACGCCGACATCGGCGACGACTTGGACGTACTGCTGCAAGCCGCGGAACTGATCGTGACATCGCAGTTCGGCTCGACGTCGATGCTGCAGCGGAAGCTCAGGGTCGGCTTCGCGAAAGCCGGGCGGCTGATGGACTTGCTGGAGAGCCGAGGCGTGGTCGGGCCGTCGGAAGGCTCGAAGGCACGGGAGGTTCTGGTCAAACCGGAAGAACTGGAATCGGTGCTGTACTCGATCCGCGGCGGGGGCGGGCCTGCGCCCGAAGAAGAGGAGTAATGTCGCCAGCGGGACGATTTCGCTGGTGACAGGAGCTTTTCGGATGATGGTCGATGTGCCCACAAAGGACGGAATAGCCGATTCCTACCTGGTGGTCCCGGAAGGCGGGCCACACCCGGGAGTGCTGTTCTTCGAGGACGCCTTCGGCCTACGCCCAAGGCTTTTCGAAATGGCCGACCGTATCGCGGCGCAAGGCTACGCGGTCCTGGCGCCGAACATCCTGTACCGAGGCGGTCCGTGCCCCCAGTTCGACCTGGCCGCCCTCCAAGACCCCGAACAGCGCGGCGCGTTGTTCGGCAAGATCATGCCGTTCATCCGGCAACTGGACACCGCGACGATAACCAGTGACACAGAGTCCTATTTGGACTTCTTCGCGGCGCAGCAAGGCGTTGCGCCGGGGCCAGTGGTAGTCATGGGCTATTGCATGGGCGGCACGAACGCGTTGCGTGCGATCGAGGCGTTCCCCTCGCGAATCAAAGCGGTGGCGTCATTCCACGGCGGCCGCCTCGCAACGGATGAACCGGACAGCCCGCACCTGAGCGTCGGAAACATCACGGGCGAGGCGTACTTCGCGCACGCCGATCAGGACCACGCGATGACTGCGGAGCAGATCAAGATCCTAGAGGCGGCTCTGGACGCGGCGGGCGTGACATACCGCTCGGAGATCTACGAAGGCGCGCAGCACGGCTTCACGATGTCGGACACGGCGGCGTACGACGAGGAAGCCGAAAAGCGCCACTGGGACAACCTCTTCGCCCTCCTCGAACGCACCCGCTAGCGGGACGTAGCCCTGAGCTGAGGTCTGCCGAGAGCGCCGCTTGTCGTTCGTGCGAAAGCGGTGCTCGAGCCAGATTCGGATGGCGTGCGTGGCTGCTTGGCGGCCAACTGCCAGCGCGAGTGGCTCGAGCACGCTACGAAGTTACTCAGGTGCCCCACTTGCGGACAGCGGAGTAGTACAGGTTCGCGGTGCCCTTGCAGATGACGTTGCCGCCGCAGATGGAGTACATGTCTGCTTTGAACTTGTCGTCTACGCGGAGCTTCTTGTCGGCGTTCCACCGGCCTTGGCGCTTGTTGTTGCGGTAGCCGAAGTCGTGGCGGTGACAGGCAGGCGCGAAGTTGAAGCCGAGGGGCTTGTCCGGCGACCATGAGCAGGTGTCCGAGGACCAGTCCAGCTGGTCGGCGTACGGGCGGCTGTTGCGGATCGAGGTGAACTGGGACAGCGACTTCGAGAAGGAGTAGTCGTCAGTCACCGAGGCCAGTTGCGATGGGGTCAATGCCGCATGGGCCGTTCCGGTGCCTAGTGCGATGGCGGTGATGGCACTGGCTGTCAGGACCGAGGCGCGCTTGAGCAGGTTTGGCACGTCTGACTCCCTTGTGGACTTGTCCAGGTCAGCCCACTGTGCTGATCAACCCGCCGGCGCGCTACCCCCTTTCGGGTCGTTCAAACCAAGTTCCGCCAGTACTTCGCCGGTGTGTTGGCCGAGTGTCGGGCAGTGTTCACGAATAGTCGCTGGTGTGGCCGAGAATCGCACCGGAAACCCGATCTGCCGGTACGGCCCCTCGGTCGGGTGAATCGCTTGCGTGATCAGGGGTTCGAAATAGGGGTTGTCAGCGGCCTCGTCCAGCTCTAGCACCGGGGCGAAGGGGATGCTTCGGTCGCCGCAGATCTCCTGCCACTCTGCCGTTGTATGCCGGACAGCGAACTGCTCGACGAGCGCGTACAGCGCCGAATAGTTGTGCGCTCGCTGCTCGTGGTCCTGGAAACGTTCGTCCGCCGCCAGCTCCGGTTCGCCGACCGCCAGGAAGAACTCCGCGATGTTCTTGTCGGTGTACGGCAGGATGCACGCCCAACCGTCCTTTGTGCGCACCGCGCGATGCGGTTTCGCCATGGCCCGGTTGAAGCCGGTCGGCCCGAGCGGCGGCTCGAAGGTCTGGCCGCTGAGGTGCTCGACCATGGTGAACGCCAGCAGCGTGTCCGTCATCGGCACCTCGACCTGCTGGCCTTGCCCGGTCGCGCGTTGGTGCACCAACGCGGCCAACACCGAGTAGGTGATCGTCAGCGCGCAGACCTTGTCGGCGAGGATCGACGGGACGTAGTCGGGCGTCCCGGTGGCGCGGCGCATCAGGTCGACCAGACCGGATGAGGCCTGCACGATCTCGTCATAGGCCGCCAGTCCGGCCTGCGGCGAGTCGGTACGGAACCCCTGGGCGTTGCAGTAGATCAGCTTGGGGTTGGCCGCGGAGAGCCGCTCGTAGTCCAGGCCCAGCCGCCGCAGAGCGCCCGGCCGCATGTTGGTGAGCAGGATGTCCGCTCCCTCGACCAGTTTGAGCAGCGCTTCCTGACCCTCGGGGGACTTCAGGTCGAGCACGATGCCGCGCTTGTTCCGGTTGACGTTCAACGCCAGCGCACCCATGCCGGGATTGCGCTGCGGCCGGGTGATGCGGGTGAGATCGCCGCCCGGTGGCTCCACTTTGATCACGTCGGCGCCCATGTCACCGAGGAGTTGAGCGGCGTATGGGCCCATCACCACCGAAGCCAGGTCGATCACCCGGACACCGGTCAGCGGCCCGTGCGAAGTAGTCACGCGATCGAAGTTAGCACCACTAACTAATTTGCCCGGTGAACGAGCGCACGGCCTCGGCGAACCGTGTCGGATCGTCGTCGTGTAGCCAATGTCCGCTGCCGGGAAAGTCCACAAGCTGCGTGTTCGGGCGCTTGAGCATGTCCTGCGCGTGCGCCTCGGACACGAATGGACTCAACGAGCCGCGCAGCAACAACGCGGGGCATGAAGACCCGTGCCAGTCATCCCACCAATGCCCGACATTGCCCTGCTGCACGGCCATCATGTCGTCGTAGTCGTACAGCATCCGCCAGCCGTCGGGCGTCTCGACGAGACTCGCCAGGAAGTAGTCGACCGCCGGGAAGTCGGCAAAGAACTCGACGAATTCTTCCCTCGTCCGGGTGAATCGAGGCCACGAGCTGATGTCCAGTACCGGCTGAGCGACCTCCGGCTCGTCGGTGACCGCTCCGATGTCCTGGATGATCATGGCCCGCACCAGGTCGGGGTGCCTGGCCGCGAGTTGGTACGCGTTCACCCCGCCCAACGAGTGCCCGAACACGATCGCCGGGCCGATGGCCTGCAGGAATGTCGCCGCGTCTTCGACGAAGGCCTCCCTGCTGAAATCCCCGCCGTGCGACGAACGGCCGTGGCCGCGCTGGTCAAGGGCGAGCAGGCGGTAGCCGGGGCCGAGGATGCCGGCCAGCGGCCGGTGGATCTCGGCCCGCCCGAAGGTGCCGTGCAGCGCGAGCACCGGAGTGCCTTCGCCCACGTCGAGATACCAAAACCGTCGTCCACGCATGATCATTTCCGGCACTGGGCCCATGGTAGACAGACACCGTGCGGGTATTCCGGTCGAATTCGGAAACTGGCTGGTGGGAGATGGTCTCCCAGCAGCCGGCCGAGCCGCTGCGCGCGGTGGTCCGCCAGTACGTCGGCTACCGGGAGAACTCGCTCGTCGCGGTCCGCCGCAGGGAGGTGCCGACCGGTGACGTCGCGCTGATCATGAGCTTCGGGCCACGCATCGACGTGGTCGGTGGCGGCGCCTACGGCAGTTTCGCCGCCGCGGTCAGCGACACGTGGTCGGACACCGAGTACATCGGCGAGCAGTACGGGCTCGAGGTGATGATCACCCCACTTGGCGCCAGCCGCCTGCTCGGTGTGCCGTTGGACGTGCTCAACGGCGTGGTCGTCGAGCTGGAAGACCTGATCGGCACCAAGGCGAAACGGCTGATCGAACACCTCGCCGAACTACCCGACTGGCCAAGCCGGTTCGCCGTGATGGACGCCGTCCTGCCGCGTTGGCTCGACGAGGGCAGGCCACCCACCCCGATGGTCGAGTACGCCTGGCAGCGGATCACCGAGACGCAAGGCCGCGTCTCGATCGGCACGCTCGTCGACGAGCTGGGCTGCAGCCGTCGGTATCTGCTGACCCAGTTCCGCTCGCACATCGGCGTGCCGCCCAAGTCGCTGGCCAGGGTGCTGCGGTGCCGGCACGCGATGCGCCTGCTGCGGGCGGGTGGGAAGTCGATCGGGGACATCGCGCACGAGTGCGGCTACTTCGACCAGTCGCACCTCAACCGGGACTTCAGGCTGATCACTGGGATCGTGCCCGCGCACATCCCATTTTTCCAAGCAGGCATGCCGTCGTCGGCTTAGCGTTGCCGGCATGATCTATCCAACGTTGCGCTACCGGGACGCCGTCAAGGCCATCGACTGGCTCGCCGAGGCCTTCGGGTTCGAGAAGTCGGATGTGACCCTCACACCGGACGGCAAGGTCGCCCACGCCGAGCTGCGCCTCGATGACGGCATCGTGATGGTCAACTCCGCACCGGAGGACTATTCCTATACGCCGTCGGCGGATTTCAAGTACGTCCCCTGCTCGCTGTACATCGCTCTGTCCGATGTGGATGGGCATCACGATCGGGCGAGGGCCGCGGGTGCAGAGATCACCATGCAGCTCACCGACATGGACTACGGCTCACGTGAGTACTCCGCGCGCGACCTCGAAGGAAACCACTGGCACTTCGGCACCTACCGGCCCGCCTGAGCAACGGCGACGATGTCGGCGCCCAGGTCGCGCCATCGCTCGGCGTCGTGCCACGTCGGCAGCCCGTCGACGATGACCGACGCACCCGCGGAGCGCACCACCGCGAGGACGTGCCGCAACGCCTTGGTGGTCAACGCGCCTGGGTGTCGCATGCGCCGGTCGAGGCGGACGGCCTTGATCGGCAACGCCTCCAGGAAGGCCAGGTCGGTCAGGTCGAAATCCCTGATCTCGAGGCCCACGCCGGTGTCGGCCAACGGCAACAGCCCGTCGCCGCCGCGGACGCTCAGGCAGAGCCGGTCAAGTTCACGGCCGGCCTCGGCCGCGATCTGTTCCACCTCACCGGGATCAGGCGAGTTCACCCCGATGTGCACGGGCAGGTTCGGGCCTGCCGAGCACACCGTGCGCAACAACCAGCTCTCCGCCCGGCCGAGACAGTCCCAATGCGACAGGCTGCCCCAGGAGAGCTGGGCGTCGTAGCCGATCTTCTGCTTGCCAGGAAACCGGTGCAGCGGCTGGTACTGCACGGTGACCTGGCCGGTCTGCAGTGCTGTCGGCAACACCGCGGTGGCTATCGCGCGTTCTCGATCCTGCGGGCCGAACAGCGACCACTGGCCGGGGCCGAGCCGTTGCGCGCGGGCAAGCGCCAGTTCGGCTGCGTCGAGCGCATCGGCCGGGTTGGTGCCGACGGCGTTGACAACGCCGATCGACGCGCTCAGCACGATGTGGTGCCCGGCGACCTCGATCGGTTGCCGCAGGGCCTCCTGCACATGCCGGACGATCATCTCCGGTTCGGTCGTCGGCATCAGCACAGCGAATTCGTCCGCTCCGAACCGGGCGACCATCGTGTCGTCGGCCGCGACCGCGGCCTGCAGACGCTGTGCGACGTGCATCAGCACGTTGTCCCCGACCTGCCTGCCGAGGCCGCGGGTGATCGCGGCGAACCCGTCGATGTCGAGCTGGCAGAGCGTGACACCGCGCGCCAGCGCGGTCTCCAGCCTGGTGGTGAAGTACTGGCGGTTGGGCAGCCCGGTCAGCATGTCGTGCAGCGCCATGTGGTTCACACGGCTCTGCAGCAGTTCCAGTTCGGTCCGGTCCTCGAACACGATCACGAAACCGGCCTGCCGTGGCCGGGACAACGTCAGCCGTGTCCACGACACCTGCTGGTCCTTGCCGATCAGTTGCTGCTTGCGCTCGAAATGACGCGTGCCACCGGCGAGCAGCGAGCGGAACAGCCCGGCGTCCTCCGGTGGGACGACACCGAAAAGTGTCCGCTCGGCGAGCTCTTTCGGTTCGTAGCCAAGGACTTCACGGAAGGCCGCGTTGGCACGGATGAACCGGCCGTCCTCTTTGATCAGTGCGACTCCGGTGGAGCACCCGTTCAGCACCTCGTCGAGTTCCGCCGAGACGTCCCGCAGCTTGCGGTGGACGTCGCCGAGCGCGGTCAGTGAAGCCCGGTGCACGGCTTCCTGCTGGATGAACGTCGACTGCCTTGTCGCCTCGCTGTACCCAGCGGTCAGCGCGCCGAGCGTGGAGAAGATGCGTTCGGTGCGCCTGGGCAACCCGGCCAGTTCCGGCATCGTGGCAAGCCCGGCACCAAGCGAGTCCATTGTGGACCGAATGCTTTCGGTGGTGCCGCAGTGCATTTCCACCAACCGGACACCGCACAGGAACGCCGGGTCCGGCGTGAAGGGGTCGCTGGTCAGCGCGTCGAGCAGGTCGTCGAGCAGGCCGGCGAGCCGCTGGTGGAACTCGTCGGCCTGCATCGGAACATGGGTGTTCGCAGTGACCGCGGTTGCCCACCGTCGGACGATCTTGTCCCGTGTCGACATGCGGTATGCCTGTGGCGCGGTCATATGTCAGTCGCCGAAGCGTTCCCGTATCCAGGCGCGGATGGCCGCACGGTGCGTGTTCGCGTGCTCTGACAAGGCAACCGAGTGCCCGGCGTCCGGCGTGAGGTGCACGCTGAGCTGCGCGGCCGAGCTGAAGTACGGCGCCTCCGCGGCCCGTAGCGCCGCTTCGCTGGAGCAGTTGTACGCACAGAACAGCGTGTCGTCGTCGCCGTTGGCGATCAGCACGGGAACGTTGATTCCCAGGGACATCGGCCCTTGGAACGCCAGGGTCAGCAGGTCCGGCACGACTGTCGCGGACACCTGGTCCTTGGTGGCCTCGTCGGCCGCCAGGATGGTGGGCAGGAAGTCGCCGGGCAGGTGGAACACCCCGCGAGTGCCGGGCATCGTGGTGACGTACCCGAGGTCGCCGCCCCGCCGGGACAACTGTGGGTCGAGGATGGCAGGCCGCACACCGTCGACGAAGATCGCGGTGAGCGCCAACAGATCCATGGAGTGCGTCATCCCGGTCAGCAGCACGCCGTCGACGTCGCGGTAGGTCGCCGCGGCGAGGACGACGATGCCGGAGCCCATCGAGTGCCCGCCAAGGATGACCTTGCTGAACCGGATCCCGCCGGCCGCGCCGGACCGGAGTTTCGAGACGACCTGGTGCACGACCGAAGCCGCGGTGGTGCCGGTGATCAGCGTGCTCAGAGGCTGCGAGCTTTCGCCTGATCCCAGGAGGTCGATCGCGAACGTGGCCAGTCCCGCGGCGGCCATATGGCGTTGATAGGAGTACCGCCCGTCGCTGGCCGGCATGTCCCAATAAGCCCGGTTGTACGTACCGCCATGCACAAGGAGCTGCACGGTTGACGGGGTTCTGTCCGCGGGCAGGCACAGCTGACCGCGAACGGTTTGTGGCAATAAGGTGAGCATCACGGGCACGCTGACTGTCGTGCAGCGCGCCGAGTCCGCAGCGGCGGATGTCGCCGCAGTCAGAGTTGTCGCGGAAAGAGTGAGAGCGGAGATCAATACACCGACAAGTGTTCGTCGCTGTCGCACGGAAGCGTCATCTCCCGAATTGGTGATGAATGCGAGCGTGGATGCTACCTCCGGTACGTCTCGGCGTGTGCGCAAGTCATCCGATCGGGTAGTGTTGCGCATTCTGTCCCGATCGAGCGGTAGCGTTTGTGCCTTTCCGATTCGTTCCCGGTGATAAGCGAAGGAGCGTGAACCGACAGTGACGGATCATGCGACCTGGATACCGGTCGACATCGATGTGGGGCGAGCGAGTCCGGCCAGGGTGTACGACTATCTGCTCGGCGGGAGCTGGAATTTCGATATCGACCGAATGATGGCGCAGGCGGCGATTGATCGGATGCCGTGGGTGCGTGAGCTGGCCAGGCACAATCGGCAGTTCCTCACCCGTGCCGTGCGGTTTTGCGCCGACGCGGGCGTCCGGCAGTTCCTCGATCTCGGTTCGGGCATGCCGACGGCCAAGAGCGTGCACGAGATCGCGCGCGAGACCGACCCCGGTGCGCGGGTCGTCTACGTGGAACAGGAGCCGGTCGCGGTGGCGCACGCCGGTCTCATCCTGTCCGGAGTGGACGGCGTGGAGATGATCGGCGCGGACATGCGGGACGTCGATGTCGTCCTGAACCACCCCACGACCACGGCGTTGCTGGATTTCGACGAGCCGATCGCGGTGCTGATGGCGTCCTCCCTGCACTACGTGCTCGACGCGGCGCAAGCCGTGCAGACGGTCGAGCGCTACATGGAGGCGGTCGTACCAGGCAGCTATTTGGTGCTTTCGCACATCAGTGACAGCGGGGCGGACGGCGCGGACGAGGTGAACCGGCTGGTGGAGCTGTCGAAGACCACCTCAAGTGCGGGCGTGGCGCGCTCACGGGAGTGGATCGAGGAGTTGCTCAACGGGCTGGAGGTGGCGGAACCTGGGGTGGTCTACACGTCGCAGTGGCGGCCGGACACGCGGCTGCAGCTCGTGCGCGCGCTGCCCGCGCACTCATCGTTGCTGGCGGCGGTGGCGCGTAAGCCCTGATCGCTAACTGAAGGCCGGGGTGGGGGCGGTGACGGTCGCAGCCGGTCGCGTGCCTGGGCTGGGGCATGCGCTCGCGCTGGCGCGCGGCCCGATGAAGTTCATCCAGGGACTGCGGTCGCAGGGCGACGTCGTCACGTTCTATCTGGGCACCGTGCCGATCCATCAGATCAATTCACCGGATCTGATTCGCCGGGTACTGGTGACCGACGCGCATCAGTTCGGCCGCGGCCAGATATTTGCGAAGGCTCGGCAATTGTTCGGTGACGGATTGGCGACGGCCGACGAACCAGTGCATATGCGTCAGCGGCGGATCATGCAACCCGCATTTCACCGTGATCGGATAGCCACGTATGTCGACGTCATGCGCTCGGAAATGCGTGAATTTGTCGATTCCTGGCGGCCCGGTCAGATCGTCCGGCTCGACCGTGCGGTTTCCCGCCTGACGCTCGCGGTCACCGCAAAGGCGTTGTTCCGCGCGGACCTTGGAACTGCGGCAGTGACGGAGGTGTGCCGTTCACTCGGACCGATTTTGAACGGCGTGACCAAACGCGCGATGTTGCCGGACGTGTACGAACGAATTCCCACTCCCGGTAATCGCCAGTTCGACGCAGGGCTGCGACGGCTGACCGCGATCGTCGACGAGGTGATCAAGGCGTACCGGGAGTCCGGTGCCGACCACGGCGACCTGCTGTCGATGCTGGTGAGCAGCGAGATGACCGACACCGAGATCCGTACACAGGTGATGAACATCCTGATGGCCGGGACCGACACCACAGCGATCACGCTGTCATGGGCGTTCCATGAACTGGCAGTGAATCCGGACGTACGGCGCAAGGTGTTCGACGAAGTGGACACCGTATTGGCCGGACGGCCGGTCACGGCGGCGGACCTGGCGAAATTGTCCTATGTGGAGAGAGTGGTCGCCGAGACTGTCCGCAGGCATACGCCGGTCTGGCTGCTGATGCGCAAGGCGCTGGCACCGGTCGAACTCGGCGACGTGACCGTCGCGCCGGGTGCGCAGGTCATGATCAGCATGCCCGCGTTGCACCGCGATCCGGCGTTGTTCACTGATCCCTTGCGATTCGACCCTGACCGGTGGCTCGACCCGCGGGCGAGCGAGTGGCCCAAGGCGGGTTCGCTGGTGCCGTTCGGCGCGGGCCGCCACCGGTGCATCGGTGAGGCCTTCGCCTTGGCCGAGCTGGCGACGGCGTTGGTGACCGTCAGCCAGAAGTGGGAGCTGCGTCCTGCCCCTGGGCCCCGCGTACGCGAAGTGGCCAGGGCTTTTCTGCGGCCCAACGCCCTGTTGATGGCCCTGCAGCCTCGGTGAAGGCGAAAATCTGGTGAATTAACAGTTTCGGATACCCGCCGATCGGCTCATCCCGGTTCGCGTGTTGGCGATTTACCGTCAGATCGGCAAACGGCGTCCCTGCCCGTTGTTTGACACTGCGTCGAGGAGTTGTCATGCGGTTTCCGGAACGGCTGACCGGACTGGCCTTGCTGGCCGTCGGTGTCGCCGCGATCATGTCGAGCCCGGCCTCGGCCCACGACCCTAACTCGCCCGAAGGTCGCGCGGCACACGCGAAGTTCGCGGCCGACCTGGAACCGCCGGTCCGCGACTCCGCGGTCTCCGGCGCCGCCGCCGTGCCGTGTGTGAACGGCATGGCCAACCAGTACCCCTGCAAGAACATCGACCTGCTGTCGGTGCTTCCGCTGTCGAGCATCGGCGGTGGTCAGGGCAACAGCATGTGGGGCTGGACGGACTCGTCCACCGGCAAGGAATACGCGATCATGGGCAGGTCCAACGGGGCCTCGTTCGTCGACATCTCCACGCCGACTGCGCCCAAGTACCTCGGAAACCTGCCGTCCCACAACGGAACCAGCAGCTCGTGGCGAGACATCAAGGTCCACAACAACCACGCTTACATCGGCGCTGACGGCATCAGCGGGCACGGCATGCAGGTGTTCGACCTGACCAGGCTGCGCACCGTCACCACACCGCAGACCTTCACGCCGGACGCGCGGTACACAGGTTTCGGTCCGTCGCACACGCTCGCCGTGAACAACGAGACCGGCTTCATCTACGCCGTCGGTTCCAACACGTGCAACGGCGGCGTGCACATGGTCGACGTCCGCAGCCCGAAGAACCCGGTGAACGCGGGCTGTGTGAGCAACGACGGCTACGTCCACGAGAACCAGTGCGTGGTCTACCGCGGTCCGGACGCCACGTACCAAGGCCGTGAGATCTGCTTCAACTACAACGTCGACACGCTGACCATCGTGGACGTGACGACGAAGTCGGCTCCCCGGCAGATCGCGCGCAAGGGCTACACCGGCGTTCGCTACAGCCACCAGGGCTGGCTGACCGGCGATCACCAGCGCCTGTTGCTGGACGACGAACTCGACTCCGACCGGCCGGGAACGAAGACGTTCATCTGGGACGTGCGCGACCTGGACAACCCGATCAACACCGGCGTGTACACCTCGCCGACGATCCAGGCGACTGACCACAACCAGTACATCATCGGTAAGTACAGCTACCAGGCCAACTACCGTGCGGGCCTGCGGATCCTGGACATCTCCGGGATCGCGCAGAACCAGCTGACCGAGGTGGCGTACTTCGACATCTACCCGGCCAACAACAGCAGCGGGTTCAACGGCGCGTGGAACGTGCATCCGTTCTACGCCAGTGGAACCGTGGCGATCAGCGGGATCGAGCAAGGCCTCGTGCTGGTGAAACCCAACCTCGCCGGCTGACATGGCGACGCCGGTCTGGCGGAGGGGGTTACCCTGCCGATTCCCTCCACCAGACCGGCGTTTCCCTGCTTGGAATAGGGGATCTCGTTGCGGCAACTGCACTGGGCTACTCGAACCGGTCTGATCGTCCTGATATTGCTGGTCTTCGGCGCGGTCGGCTACGTGGTGACCCGTCCTTCGCCTGTCGTGCACCACGTCGCGCCGCCGGTCGTGCCGCACAGCGACGGCTTGTCGGACAACCAGGACGGCTTCCGCTTCCAGCCCATCGAGGTTCCCGCGGAACGCGGCTCCTCGGTACCCATCTCGTTCAAGATCATCGGCCCGTCGGGCAAGCCGGAGACGACCTTCCCGGAGAACCAGACCAAACAGCTGCACTTCTTCGTGGTACGCGACGATATGCAGTCATACCAACATGTTCACCCAGAGCTTCGCGGAGATACCTGGCACACAACGGCTTCAGTGCCCGACGGTGGCGCGTATCGGATGTACGCCGAGTTCATCGGCCGCGATCCGTTGCACCCCATAGTCCTTGGCTCCGCCTTCATCATCCCCGGTGACACGACATTCGTGCCGTTGCCTGAACCCGCTGGGTCCACTGAGGTCGACGGCTTTGTTGTGACGCGACCGGATGGCGCGACCAAGCCGTTGGTCGGAAAGCCGTCGACGATCCGGCTTCGCATCACGGACTCCTCTGGCGCGCCCGTGACCGCGCCGGAGGAACACCTCGGCGCCTACGGCCACCTGACCGGGTTCAACGCGATCCTCCACTCGGTCACGCACTTGCATCCCTTGCAACGCCTCGGCACGGCACTACCGGACGGCGAGCTGACGTTCCAGGCCAACTTCGCCGAGCGTGGCGAGCACAGGCTGTTCCTGGAGTTCCGGGTCGGTGGCGTGGTGCGGACGGCGGCGTTCACCGTATTCGTGACCTGAGCCGGTCCAGGAGGTCCGGGGACTCCGGAGCGAACGGCACCTTCATGGCCAACGCTCGGCGGCCGAGCGTGATCGCCTCACCGAGCAGGCTGACGCCGATGGACAGCGTCATCGGCCGAGCCTCCGCCGCGACGCCCGAGGAGGTGGCGAGAAAGCCGATCCCGAAGTTGACCGCGATCGACGTTATCCAGACCACCAAGGTCCATGCCGTGTAGCGCTGCCAGAGATGACCGTCTCGGGCGTACAGCCGTGGGGTGAGTCCTCGCAGCGCGCCGAACCCGAGACCCATCAGGGCGGCGATGACGATCCAGACGATGTCACCGCCGCTCGGCTGCACGTCCTTGACCAGGGTGTACACCCCGATGCCGGTGAGGACCAGCGGCGGGATGAACACGTCGCGGGCGTTGAGTGGCTCGCCCAAGAAGCGTTTCACGATCACGCCGATGACGAGCGCGATCACCACGACAGTCATCCACATGGCACCCCTCCGTTTATGTAGCACGACTGTGCTAAATCAACGTAGCACAGTCGTGCTATAAAAAGGTGTGCCGAAGATCGTCGATCCGGACCGGCGGCGGGAAGCCGTCGTCGAAGCGCTGTTCAGAGTGGTCGAGCGAGACGGCCTGGAACAGGCGTCCCTGCGCAACGTGGCCGCTGAGGCGGGCCTGGCCATCGGCTCGGTGCGGCACTACTTCGACAACCACGCCGAGTTGATGGTCTTCGCGATGAAGGCGATGAGCGAGCGTGTCGGCAACCGGCTGGCGGGTCACTTCGACCGGCTCGTGACCGCGGCGGACCGGCTGGAAGTGGCCTTCGACATGCTCGCGGAGGTACTTCCCCTGGACGATTCCCGGCGGCGGGAAGTAGTCGTGTGGCTGGCGTTCGTCCACGCGGCCCGTACGCGCCCGGAACTGCGGTCCCACGCCGACGGGGTCTACGACGACCTGATCACCCTCGCCACCCGGATATTCGAAGGCGGGCGCAGATCGGGCCGGCTGGCCCCGGACGTCGACATCGCCCTGGAAGCCCGTCGCCTGTGTGCCCTGCTCGACGGGCTGGCGATGGAGGCGGCACTGCACCCCGATCGGATGGACCCGGCGACGACGGTGGCCGTACTACGCCGCCACCTCACCAGCCTCCTTGTCCACAGTGGACCCTAGAGTTCGAGCACCATCCGGCTGTTGCCGAGGGTGTTCGGCTTCACATAGGGAAGGTCGAGGAACTCCGCCACACCCTGGTCGAGCGAGCGCCGCATCTCCTCGTACACCTCGGGGCTGACCGGAGTGCCCTGGATCTCCCGGAACCCGTGCCGCTGGAAGAACTGGACCTCGAACGTCAACGCGAACAACCGCGACACACCGAGTTCCTTGGCCGTCGCGATCAGCCGCTCCAAGATGGCGTGGCCGATGCCGGTGCCCAGGGTCTGCGGCAGCACCGCGATCGTGCGGATCTCCGCGATGTCCTCCCAGAGCACGTGCAACGCACCGCAGCCGACGAGCTTGCCGTCCTGCTCGGCCACCCAGAACTCCTGGATGTCCTCGTACAGCGTGACCAGCTGCTTGGCCAGCAAAACCTTGCCGACATACCGGTCGATGATGGTCTTCATCTCCCGGACATCCGTGGCGCGGGCGCGCCGCACAACCGTCGTGTCGTCCACTCGTCCAACCAAGTTGTCTTCTACCTGCCGACTAATTTATCCCCCTGCCTGTTGAACTGCCCCATGCCAGCGGCGCGAGGGCCCGCAGTGTGGTCGGAGTCATGCCGTGCGGGCAGTTACCCTGATTCGGTGTCTTCTCCCACCGCGAAGCGGCGCGTAGCCATGTTCACCCTCGGATGCGCCCGCAATGAGGTCGACTCCGAGGAGCTAGCCGGGCGCCTGACCGGCAGCGGCTGGGAGCTGTCCGAGGCGGACAACGCCGAGGTGATCGTGGTGAACACCTGTGGCTTCGTCGAACAGGCCAAGAAGGACTCTGTCGACACGCTGCTGGCCGCCGCCGACACCGGCGCGAAGGTCGTCGCGGTCGGGTGCATGGCCGAGCGGTACGGCAAGGAGCTCGCCGAGAGCATGCCGGAGGCGTCCGCGGTCCTGGGCTTCGACGAGTACCCGGAGCTGGCCGCGCGGCTGGACGAGGTGGTGCACGGCAAACAGGTCGAGTCGCATGTTCCCGTTGACCGGCGCACGCTGCTGCCGATCAGCCCGGTGCAGCGGCGCGACACCGACTTGGCCGTGCCCGGTCATGGCTGGGGCCCGCGCGTGATGCGCACCCGGCTGGACGACTCGCCGGTCGCCGCGCTGAAGATCGCGTCCGGGTGCGACCGGCGGTGCACGTTCTGCGCGATTCCTTCGTTCCGTGGCGCTTTCGTGTCACGGATGCCCGAGGAGATCCTCGCCGAGGCCGCGTGGCTGGCCGAGAACGGCGCCCGCGAACTGTTCCTCGTCAGCGAGAACTCCACCTCGTACGGCAAGGACTTCGGCCGTGGCATGGACCACCTGGAGAAGCTGCTTGCGCGGCTGGCCGCGGTGGACGGGATCAAGCGGGTGCGCGTGTCGTACCTGCAGCCGGCCGAGACGCGGCCCGGCCTGGTGACGACGATCGCGACCACACCGGGTGTCGCTGACTACTTCGACCTGTCCTTCCAGCACGGCAGCGGCAAGGTGCTGCGCCGGATGCGCCGGTTCGGCGACTGCGACAGCTTCCTCGGCCTGACCGAGCAGATCCGCGCACTGGCACCCAACGCGGGCATCCGGACCAACGTGATCGTGGGCTTCCCCGGGGAGACCGAAGAGGACCTGCAGGAGCTCGAACGGTTCCTCATCGGCGCGCGGATGGACGCCGTCGGCGTGTTCGGCTACTCCGACGAGGAGGGCACCGAGGCCGCGGGCTTCGATGACAAGCACGACGAGGACACCGTGACCGAGCGGGTCGCGCGGATCTCCGCCCTGGTCGAGCAGCTCACCATGGAACGGGCCGAGGATCGCGTCGGCGACGAGGTGATCGTGATGGTCGAGCAGGCGGATGATGAGGTCATCGGCCGTGCCGCCCATCAGGCGCCAGAGGTTGACGGCGAATGCGTGATCGAGGACGGCGACGGTCTTGCCGTTGGTGATTTCGTGCGGTGCCGTGTGCAGAGTGCTGAGGGTGTGGACCTGATCGTTCGTGCCCTTGAGGTCGTGACGTGAGCACCGCGCCCGCCGACCCGCACGAGACACAGGCGCCCGTGCCTGTGCCGCCGCCCACCCCGGAGGTGGTTTCGGCCGCGGAGGCCAGTCAAATGAGCCAAGTGCCTCTGTTGAATGTCGCCAACATCCTCACGGTCAGCCGGCTGGTCCTGGTGCCGGTCTTCCTGATCGCCCTGTTCACCGAGGGTGGCCAGTCCTTCGGCTGGCGGCTGGCGGCGACCGTCATCTTCGCGGTGGCCTCGCTGACCGATCAGCTCGACGGCTGGCTGGCCCGCAAACACGGCCTGGTCACCGACTTCGGCAAGGTCGCCGACCCGATCGCGGACAAGGCGCTCACCGGCGCGGCCCTGTTCGGCCTGAGCATCCTCGGCGAACTGCCGTGGTGGGTGACGATCGTGATCGCCGCACGGGAGATCGGCGTGACCTTGCTGCGCTTCTGGGTGATCCGCTACGGCGTCATCCCGGCCAGCCCAGGCGGCAAGGCCAAGACACTCACCCAGATCATCGCGATCGGGTTCTTCCTCGCGCCGCTGCCCGCGTTCTTCGACGTGGTCAACTGGATCCTGATGGGCCTGGCCGTCGCGCTGACCGTGGTCACCGGGCTCGACTACGTGTTCCGCGCCTTCCGGCTGCGGGCGAAGGGCATCCGCGCGCGGCGAGCCGCGCCGTGAATCCACTCGCGACAGCTCTCGGCCTGTCCGAGGACAAGCTCGTCGCGTTGATCGCCTCCCTGAAGGACCGCGGGGAGACGGTCGCGACCGCTGAGTCGCTCACCGCGGGCCTCGTCGCGGCCGCGCTCACGACCGTGCCCGGCTCCAGCGCCGTCGTGCGCGGCGGGTTCGTGGTCTACGCGACGGATCTCAAGTGGGGACTCGCCGGAGTCGACCCTGAATTGCTCGCCGCTCGCGGCGCGGTCGACCCCGAGGTCGCCGTCCAACTGGCGACCGGGGCCAGGGATCGCTGCGGGGCGACGTGGGGGATCGGGCTGACCGGCGTGGCCGGACCGGACCCGCAGGACGGCGTCGCGCCGGGCACTGTTCATCTCGGCGTCGCCGGGCCGACAGGCGCGAACGTGGCGACGATCACTGTTGCCGGTGATCGGCACGAAGTCCGTGCGGCCAGCGTGCGTAAGGCGGTTGACCTGCTCGTCGACCGGGCCTCAGGACACTGACGGGGGAACATTCGGCCACGCTGCGTCGTTCGCCCTTGGCGTACGGCGTGTCAAGTCGGTGCGTGAAGTCCTAGTGGCTCGGTAACGTGGTCGGCACGGGCCCGCCGGTGAAGGGAGGCGCGATGAGTGTGCTGTTGCGTGAGGCGATCGGTGACCGTCTCCGTCATGCCCGCACGATCCAGCGCCGCACGCTGCGCGAGGTCTCTCGGACCGCGCGGGTGAGCTTGGGCTACCTCTCCGAGGTGGAGCGTGGGCAGAAGGAAGCGTCCAGCGAGCTGCTGGCCGCGATCTGTGACGCGTTGGAGCTGCCGCTGCCGGAGCTGCTCTACAACGTGGCCAACGACATGAGCGGCATCGACCCGGACAAGCTGCTGGAGTCGGCGCAGATGGAGTCGGCGGCCAAGCGCGAGGAGCCAGCGCCCAGCGCGCCGGCCCAGTCGGGCGGCAACGGCGAAGCCAGCATGTCGGCCGCGGGGCTCGACGGCGGATCGCTCGGCGTGCCGGACGAACTGCTGGGCGCCGGGGACATCGGACTGGACACCGTGGTCGGCGACACCCTGTCCGACCTGCGGATCCAGTCGGCGCTGTCGCATCGTCTCGGCCCGGACATCGCCAGGGCCAGCGTTTTCGCGGCGTAACCAACAACCGCACGAGCCGACCGGGTTGCCCCTATGGCGACCCGGTCGGCTCTTCATTTGCAGGAAACTGCGGCCGGGCGCCCGCAACAGGGTTAAGTTCGATATCGGGGTTCCGGTGCGCACCATGTCTCAAGGGAGGTCAATCGCACGACTCGTCCCGCCGAACCCGCGGTGAATGATCAGGGCCATCCCTGATTTACCCCTGGGCCCGGTGGAACGACAATCGCGCACCTGACACGATGGAACCTGGACAGGTACCCGGGTCGTTGCCTGTAGGCAGCCGTAGTACGCAAGAAGGCAGGCGGAGGAGATGGCCAACCCTTTTGTGAAGTTCTGGAAGTATCTCATGGCGTCGTTCTCGTCCAAGATTGACGAGCACGCCGACCCGAAGGTACAGATCCAGCAGGCCATCGAGGAGGCGCAGCGCCAGCACCAGGCCCTCTCGCAGCAGGCCGCCGCTGTGATCGGAAACCAGCGCCAGCTGGAGATGAAGCTCAACCGCCAGCTCGGCGAGGTGGAGAAGCTGCAGGCCTCGGCACGTCAGGCGCTCGTGCTCGCCGACGAGGCGCGGTCCAAGGGCGACGACGCCAAGGCCACCCAGTTCGAGCAGGCCGCGCAGTCCTTCGCGACCCAGCTGGTCACCGCCGAGCAGGGCATCGAGGACCTCAAGACGCTGCACGACCAGTCGCTGCAGGCCGCGGCACAGGCCAAGGCGGCGGTCGAGCGCAACGCGATGGTGCTGCAGCAGAAGCTCGCCGAGCGCACCAAGCTGCTCAGCCAGCTCGAGCAGGCCAAGATGCAGGAGCAGGTCTCCAAGTCGCTCAACCAGATGAGCGAGCTCGCGGCGCCCGGCAACGTCCCGTCCCTCGAAGAGGTCCGCGACAAGATCGAGAAGCGCTACACCACGGCGCTCGGTTCGGCCGAGCTGGCGCAGAACTCCGTCCAGGGCCGGATGATGGAGGTCCAGGCGTCCACCACGGAGATGGCGGGCCAGTCGCGCCTCGAGCAGATCCGCGCGTCCATGGCCGGTGGTGGCGCCGCCAAGCAGGTGACGAGCGGCCAGCAGACGGCGGCCAACCCCACGGCCAACATCCAGGCCGAGATCCAGCAGCGGGTGGCGCAGGAGCAGCGGGCGAACCAGCAGGGCAACTGAAACTCACAAAGGATGTGACCGGTGGACAGGCCGCGTAGAGGCGATTTCCTGGAACTTCGCCAGCTTGTCGAAAAGCAGCTACGCGGCCAGGTCGCCGACCAGGTCCGCGCTCAGCTCGCCCGCTTCGGAGATCCGGTGGCGAAACACGAGCGCCGCAAGAAACGCGCGGCCGCGGCGATGTGGATCTTCGTCTTTCTTGGGCTGTTGCTCGGCGTGGTCGGCGCGGTGATCGCCACCGGAACGGCGGGCTTCGAGGCAACACTGGCCGGAGCGGTGATCGGTGTCTTCGCCCTCGGGTCGTTGGCCCTCGGCGCCAAGTCGGGTGGCCGTCTCCGCCGGCTGAACCGCGCTCCCGTTCCCACCGCGAAGCCTTCGCTTCCGCCTGCCCGCTCCGCGGCCCGTGAACCGATGGAACGCCTGCAGGACGCCGAACGCGTGCTGGCGGACCTACTCCGCCAGCTCAGCTCCCCGCGAAGCACGGTCCCCGCCGATTCCGTCGAGCAAGCCCGAGCGTCGGGCGCCGAGGCCGCCAGCGCGCTGCGTGAAGTCGCGGCCGAACTTCAGGCCGTCGAGCGCGCCCGCGACATGGCCCCCGCTGCCGACCGCCACGCACTGTCCGAGGGCGTCCTGCGGATGAAGGAGCAGCTCGAGGAAGGCCTCGAAGGCTACGGCGCCCTGATCGCCGCCGCCGGTCGCCTCGTCGCTGCCAACTCGTCCGGCGGCCCGGACAACTACGCCCTCACCGACGCCACTGACCGCCTGCATGGCCTGGCCGTCGCCCTGCGCGAGATCTTCCCGGACCGCCCCTGAAGGCAGAAAACCCGGCCTGTCGCCCGGACAACCAGGGATGATCACGGCCGGTTGTATCAACGGCGTTTGCGTCACTCTTCGTAGTTTTGCTACTCCGCACTGACATCTTGCTGCCAGGCCACTAGGGCAAACGTGTGATAACAGGAGGGTCACGTAGCAAGGTCGGCTACATGACGTGGCAGTATGCCCGCAAGGTTCAGCGGGGAAGGGACGCGACGGTGATGCTGTGGTCCGTACACGGCGACGGACGCCGGGTACGCGACGGTGAGCTGATCGGCGCCCGCGAGCGACTCAGCTGGCCGGTGATGGCGGGGTTCGGCGCGCAACATGTCGCCGCGATGATCAGCGCGACGATCTTCGTCCCGGTCGCTGTCGGCCTGCCGCCGAGCACCACGCTGCTGTTCTCCGGCGTCGGCACGATCGTCTTCCTGGTCGTCACGCGCAATCGGGTGCCGGGCTATCTCGGTTCGTCGTTCGCCTTCATGGCGCCTCTTGTGGCGGCCAAGCAGCACGGTGTCGCGGCGCAGCTGGGTGCGGTTGTCGTCGCGGGCGGCATCCTGATCGTTTTCGGCATCGCGGTGAAGGCCTTGGGCGTACGCCTGCTCGAATCGGTGCTGCCGCCGGTGGTGACTGGTGGGCTCGTGCTCCTCGTCGGGCTGAGCATGGCGCCGTACGCCGCGGACCCGTTCCAGTCCCAGCCCGGCATCGGCGTCATCACCGCCGGCACGGTCCTGTTGTGCCTCGTGCTGTCGCGCGGCATGCTCTCCCGGCTTTCTTTGCTGGTCGGAGCGGGTGTCGGGTGGCTGATCGCGATCGCGTCCGGACGGATCGAGACCGCGAAGATCGACGCGCTGATCAACGCGCCGTGGTTCGGCGTGCCCGAGTTCCACGCTCCCGAGCTGCTGCCGTCGGTGATGGTGCTGTCGGTGCCGGTGGTGCTGGTGCTGGTGGCGGAAATGGTCGCGCACGTCAAAGCCGTCGCCACGATCAGCGGACAGGACCTGGATCCCAGCATCGGCGACGCGTTGATCGCCAACGGTGTCTCCACGGCGCTGGCCGGAGCCGCGGGCGGTACGGGAACCACGGCTTACCCGGCGAACACCGGGCTGATGGTCGCGACCAAGGTGCTGTCGACGGCAGCATGCGCCATGGCCGCGGTCTGCGCTGTCCTGCTGGCGTTCATGCCGAAAGTCGCCGCGTTGATCGACACAATGCCGCCCGGCGTGGTCGGCGGGCTGGGCATCGGCCTGTTCGGGCTGCTCGGCATGCTCGGGATCCGGATCTGGGCGCAGTCCAAGGTCGACCTGACCAACCCGGTCACGATGATGATCGCGGGCGCGGCTGTGATCGCCGGAGTGGGCGATCTGACCGTCTCGATCTGGGGACTCGAGCTGCACGGCGTCGCGTGGGGCTCGGTCGCGATCGTGGTCCTCTATCCCGTGGTACGGCGCCTGCGGGTCCGCCGGGAGAAGTTCACCTGATCAGATGGGCCGTAACTCGAACGGCTCAAATATTTGTACGTACGGTCATCTACGCGACCGGCCGATCCTGCGCACCAGCCCAGGCCCGCCGTAGATGAACCCGGTGTAGAGCTGAACCAGGCTGGCGCCCGCGTCGAACATCCGCGCGGCGTCGTCGGTGTCCATGATCCCGCCGACCCCGATGATCGGCAGACTGCCGCCGGTCTGCTTGTGCACGAACGAGACAACCTCACGCGCCCGCACGGTCAACGGCCGTCCACTGAGTCCACCGGCCTCGCTGGCCAGGTGCTGATCCGCAGGCGCGATGCCCTCGCGGCTGAGCGTGGTATTGGTCGCGATCACGCCGCTGACACCGTGTTCGTCGCACACCTCAAGGACTTCCGCGATCGCCTCATCGGTCAGATCCGGCGCGATCTTCACCAGCAACGGCCTGGGTGCCGACCGTTCCCGCTCGGCCAAAGCCTTGCATTCCAACGTCAATTCGGCCAGCAGCTCACTCAGTGCCGAGCGGTCCTGCAAGCCACGAAGCCCAGGAGTGTTGGGAGAACTGACATTCACCGCGAAGTAGTCGCCGTACGGGTACAGCGCCCGCAACGACTTCCGGTAGTCCTCAACAGCCTGCTCGACCGGCACGACCTTTGACTTGCCGATGCTGATCCCCAACGGCACCTTGGGTTTGCGGCCGGCCAGCAACCGGCTGGCGAGCGCGTCGGCGCCGGAGTTGTTGAAGCCCATCCGGTTGATCACGGCCTCGCTGTCCACTAGCCGGAAAAGCCGCGGCTTCGGGTTGCCCGGCTGCGCGATCGCGGTCACCGTGCCGACTTCGACGAACCCGAACCCCAAGGCGGGCCAGGCATGCAGGGCGGTGCCGTCCTTGTCCATCCCGGCAGCCAGGCCGACCGGGTTGGGGAACCGGACGCCGAACACCGTCACCGGCGCGTCAACGGTCAGCACCTTCCCCAACGGCCCGAGCACCGGCGCGGCCTTCGCGAGGATCGCGGTGGTCCGATGATGCGCGACCTCCGCGTCCCCACCGCCGAACCGGAACAGACCCCGTCGAATCAGCTTGTACACGCCTACATGCTGCCTTGCTGCCCAGACACCTCGCCCATCGCCTCCGGCATGTGATGGACGAAACGTCCAACTCTCGGACACTTGGTCTAGGCTGAGGTACGTGTCGGATGCGATCTTGGCCGCGCTGCGGCCGGTCATCGAGGGCTTGGCGGCGACGTTCGGCCCGTCGTGTGAAGTCGTCCTGCACGACTACCGGCAAGGTGATCGGTCGGTCGTGGCAGTGGCCGGGCAGGTGACCGGGCGACAGGTCGGCGGTGCCCTGAGCGAGATCGGGCTCGCTGTTCTGGCCAAAGGTGACCACGCGGAGAACGACTTGAACTACGTCACACGTACTCCGGCTGGTCGCGTCGTCAAGTCGTCGACCATGCCGCTGCGGGACGAAAACGGCCATGTTTTCGGCGCGCTCTGCGTCAACATCGACGTGACCGCACTGCGTCAGGCCGGCGACATCCTGTCCGCATTGGCCGGAGGCGTGCCCGCCGACGTCGGGTCCACGACGTTCACCGACGACTTCGCCGACGTGGTCGATGCGTTGGTACGCAAGGAAGAACTGGCGAGAGGCAAGCTGGCGAGCGGACTGAGCAGGACCGAGCGGCTCGAGCTGATCAAGGCGCTCGACGAACGCGGGGTGTTCGCGGTGCGCAACGCCGTCCCCCGGGTCGCCGAACGGCTGGGGATGTCGCGATCGGGCCTGTACGCGGATCTCGCGGAATGCCGCAAGGAGGAAGCGTGACCACGCTCGGTTCGCCCATGACGCCATTTCTGGCTCTGGACAAGGGAAAGCTCGAAGCGAACATCGCGCGGTTGCGCGGTCGGCTGAAAACCCCGCTTCGCCCGCACCTCAAGACCGCCAAAAGCGTCGAGGTGGCTCGAATGCTGTTCGACGGCCAGGCCGGTCCGATCACCGTATCGACCCTCGCCGAGGCCGAAGCCTTCGCCGCCGCGGGTTTCACCGACATCCTCTACGCGGTAGGCATAGCGCCGGACAAGCTCGACCGGGTGGTCACCCTGCGCGAACGCGGGGTGGATCTCGTTGTGCTGCTGGACAGCGTGGCACCGGCCGCTGCCGTTGGCCGGGCCCGGATACCGGCGTTGATCGAGGTCGACTGCGACGGTCACCGGGGTGGCATCGCGCCGGGTGACCCCGTCGCTGCCGAGATCGCGCGGACGCTGCACAACGGTGGCGGCGAGGTACGCGGAGTGCTCACCCACGCAGGCGAGTCGTACTTCGCCGACAGTCCCGCCGCACTGGTCGCGGCGGCGGACAACGAGCGCCGCTGTGCCGTCCAGGTCGCGGATTTCCTGCGTGCGGAAGGATTTCAGGCGCCGGTGGTAAGCGTCGGATCCACACCGACCGCGCACTTCGCGCAGGACTTGACCGGCGTGACCGAGGTGCGCGCGGGAAATTTCGTGTTCTTCGACCTGGTGATGGCGGGCATCGGCGTATGCGATGTCCAGGATCTCGCCATGACGGTGGTCACGACCGTGATCGGTCATCGTCCGGACAAGGGCTGGATCCTGACCGATGGCGGCTGGATGGCGACCTCTCGCGACCGCGGCACCGCCCGCCAGCGAGTGGATCAGGGCTACGGCCTGGTCGCCGACCTCGACGGCGTCCTGCTCGACGATTTGCTGATGACCGACGCCAGCCAGGAACACGGAATCCTGTCCATCCGGCCAGGAAGTGCCGCCGAACTCCCGGACATTCCGGTCGGCACGCGCCTGCGGATCCTGCCCAACCACGCATGCGCTACGGCCGCGCAACATGACCAATACCAAGTGACCGACAGTTCTAGCGCGATCCAGGCCGTGTGGCCGCGCGTCAGGGGATGGTGAAGATGCGTTTTCTCTCCGAGACGGAGTCCGCCGCGCTGATCACTGAGGAGATGGCGTTCGCAGCGGCCCGTGACGCGCTGATCGCCGCGACCGACGCGCAGACCTTCCCGGTCGTCCTCGGTCACGGATCAGAGCCCGGCAACCGCTTCACAGTCAAATCAGCGGCCTCGGATCGCCTCGCCGGCGTGAAGGTCGGCAGCTTCTGGCCCGGCAACGAGGCCAAAGGCATGCCACGGCACAACTCGATCATTCTGCTCTTCGACCAGGAAACCGGGCGAATCGCCGCGACCATCGAAGCGGGGACGGTCAACGCCTTCCGCACCGCCGCGGCCGACGCGGTGGCCGCGGACGTCCTCGCGCGGCGGGATGCCACAACGCTCGCCATCTTCGGAACCGGGAACCAGGCGCTCTACGAATGTGTGGCGGTGAGCAAGGTTCGTGCCCTGGAGACGGTTCATGTCGTTGCCCGGTCGGCTGATCGAGGCGAGCGATTCGTGGAACTACTGTCACAAAAGGGACTTAAGGGCCAGTTGAGCACGGCACACGATGCGTGTCGTCAAGCCGACATCATCGTCACTGCTACGACTGCTCGCGCTCCGCTGTTCGAGTCCGACTGGGTGCGGCCGGGAACGCACGTGGCGAGCATGGGATCGGACGCCCGCGGCAAGCAGGAACTTCCGCCCGAACTACTGGCGAATGCCCGGCTGTTCTGCGACCTGCCTTCGCAGTCGGCCGAAATCGGCGAGATGCAGCACGTCGCGGACCGCACACGGCTGACCGCGCTGGGCGACGTGCTGACTGGAAAAGCCGAAGGACGCCTTGCGGACGACGACATCACGGTCTTCGACAGCTCCGGCATCGCCCTGCAGGACCTCTACGTGGCCGAAGCGTTGCTCAATGCGCGATAAGAATGCCCTGGCGCGGCTCGAACGGCGTCCCTACGACGCGATAATGAGCGCCGAGGCGTCGGGGGTCTGGGGGTCGTCCCCCAGAAGATACGGCGAGCGACCCGGCGAGGTTGCGAAGCAACCGAGCATGGTTCGCCAGAGTGAGAAACCCCCGGGGTGACTCCTTGTGCTGGTGCACAAGGTCCGGGATTGGACTTCTCCCGGAAACCCCGAGGGCCGGTGGCTGTTGTGGATTCGCCGACCACACGCCCGCGTCAACGGCGCTGGAAGACCAGCGTCTGCCGTGTTCGCCGGCCGGCTGGAGCCTGTGGTGGTCCTTAGCGGACAGCCACCTCACGTGTCCTGTTGGTATACAACTTTGGACCACCTCCTCTCTCGTGTACATCCAACTTATGTCGAGTGGCCGGTGGGCGGCAACGAATTTTGTGGCGGCGGCTGGCAGGCCGGGCAGTACCACGTCCTGCGCACCTCCAGCCCGCTGCCTTGGTCGGCGACCTTGATCCGGCCGCCGCACTTCAGGCAGCCGCGCCGGGTCTGCTCGTAGACCCACAGCTCCCGTCCCCGCACAGCGGACCCTGTGGTGTTGCGCCGAGGGCTCAAAGCGTTGCGCGTCAACACATCTCGGCTGATCGACACCGCGCGTGAGACGTCCACTCCGGATACCGGTGCCCACGGTGACACGCCGAGCAGGAAGCAAACCTCTGCCTTGTAGACGTTTCCGATGCCCGCCATCACCCGCTGGTCCAACAGGGCGATGCCGATCTCGCGGGCCGGGTCGGCGGCCAGTGCTTGTTCGGCGCGCCGGGTGTGCTCGTCTGTCCACGATGGATCGAGCAGGTCCGGTCCGAGGTGCCCGACGACCACGTTTTCCTTGTCAGTGGCCAACAATTGCATCTGGTGCAGGCGGACACCGATCGCCTCAGCCGTCGAGTTGGTGAGCACAGCCCGCACTTGGTGCGCGGGCGAACGCCAGCGCGCGCCTGGACGGCCGAAGTGCCATCCACCGTCCATGAGCAAGTGGTTGTGGAAGCTCACGCCGTTGTCGAACCGGATGAAGATGTGCTTGCCGACGGTGCGCACGCCGACCACCGTCCGCCCCGCGAGGTCATGCGTCGACAGACGAGGGTGACGTAGCTCACCGCGAACCAGCACCTGCCCGGCCAGTGCTTGTCTCAGCTTGTGGCCGGCTTGGAAGACCGTGTCGCCTTCAGGCATCAGCCGCTTCGTCGCCGTCGCTCTCGGGCCACGCGAACTCGTGGTGCCGTCCGCGTCGTCCTGACCGCAGCACGCGCGCCAGCACGAGGTTGAACGCCAACGCGACCTCACGGGCGCCTGGCGTCCCCCATTGGTGAATGGGCATGCATGCGCCCTGTGCCTGTTGCACGGCGAGACGGTCGGGCAGGGCTACGGGCAGTACGAGCGAGCCGAAGTGCTCACGCAACTCCTGGATGCGGAACTGGTGCTCATACGAGCGTGGCCGCACGCGGTTGACCACGACACCCAAGGTCGTCAGATCGGGGTTGTACTGCTCACGCGTCTCTGCGATGGCGTCGAACGCACGCTGCGCGCCGGACACGGCGTACAGCGTCGGCTCCGTGACCAACAGCGCGCCGCCCGCGGCGACGAGCGCGGAGCGAGTCAGCCGTCCGAGTGACGGCGGGCAGTCGAGGAGCACCAGCTCGTACGGCAGCTCACCGTCTTCGATGTACTTGTTGACCTCTTGCAGCGCGCGACCGAGGTTGCCGAGACGGCGTGCTCCGGGGTTCGGATGGTTGAGCTCCTCAACGTCCTCGGAGCCCACCAGCACATCCACCCCCTCACCCCACGCACTGGCCGCGATCGCCGACTTGACCACCGGCAACCGGGGGCTCTCCAGCACGTTGGCCAGAGTCGTCCCGGTCTCCTCGGGGTCCAGCGTCGCGGTGGCGTTGCACTGCGGGTCCAGGTCGACAACCAGGGTCCGTGCGCCACGCCGCAAGGCGGCCGACGCCAGGCCGAGCACTACCGTCGTTTTGCCGACTCCGCCCTTGAGGCTCAGTACTGCGACCGTCTGCACTCGCAGAAGCCTACGGTCTACTGACCGTCTCCGTCTCGGGTCCCGTCCACCAAGGCCATGACCACCGTTTAGGGTTTCGAACATGCGACCAGATGCCGTGCGCCGCGTGCTCTACGCCGAGCTGGCTGCAGCGCGTGACCGCCGCGCGGGCGAGCCGCCGCGGGTGCTGGATGTGGGTGGCGGCAGTGGCGTGTGGGCCGTTCCGCTCGCCGCGGCCGGCTGTGCCGTGACCGTGGTCGACCCGAGCCCGAACGCGCTGGCCACGCTGCACCGGCGAGCGCAGGAGGCCGGCGTGGTGGACTCGATCACCGCGCTGCAGGGCGACAGTGACGCCCTGGCCCAGCTCATCCCGGCCGGGTCGGTCGACCTGGTGCTCGGGCACGGCGTGCTCGAGGTGGTGGACGACCCCAAGACCACGATCGCCGCGATGGCCGAAGCCACCGCCCCCGGCGGGCTGGTGTCGGTGCTCGTCGCGAACCGCTACGCCGCGATCCTGCACCGGGCGATCAGCGGGCGGATCGTCGAAGCCCGCAGGCTGCTGGACGACCCGGCCGGGCAGCTGGTCGAGGAGACCCTGTCCCGCCGGTACGACATCACCGGACTGAACCAGCTGCTCGTCGACGGCGGCCTCAAGGTCGAGCTGGTCCAGGGCCACGGCGTGTTCTCCGACCTGGTGCCCGGCTCGGTGCTGGACAGCAATCCCGGCGCCGCCGAGGCGCTCGCCCAGCTGGAACTCGCCGCTTCGACCACATCACCGCTGCTGGACGTCGCCGCGCGGTTGCACGCCCTCGGCCGTCGTTAGCGCTCCAGTACGACGTAGACAAATCCAAGGACGCCGGTCAGCGTGGTCACGATCGCCATCGTGACCGGCAGCAACGCGTCCGGCAAACGCCTGCCTTCGGCCAGTCTGGCGCTGCTGGCACGGAAGCGGCGCCACGCCAGCCAGAGCGCTAGCAACGCCAGCGGGACGACGATCGCACCGAGGCCGAGCGCCAGCGCGAGGCTCTCATGTGCGGCGAAGCGGAACGCGATCAAGGCGACCACGATCAGCGACAGGCACGTCCGCATCCACGCCAGGGCGGTGCGTTCGACCTGCAGGCCGGGATCCCACGGCTGGCGTCTCATCGGCCTCATCGGCGGAGCACCAAGATCGCGGCCAGGACTCCGGTGACGGCGAGGCCGACGCCAAGGATCGCGGCCATCCACGGCGAGGGGAGTGGCTCGCTGAGGCGCAGCGCCCGCTCACACGCCATCCAGTGCTGGAACGCGCTGAGACTGCACGTGATCCCGGTCGCCAGCAGCGCACAGGACACGGCCAGGTCCAGCGCGTTGCCCGTCGGGCCGAGCGCGGCGAAGCCGATCCCGGCGGCCATCAGCGCGATCGACGTCCGCAGCCACGCCAGGAAGGTGCGCTCGTTGGCCAGTGAGAACCTGGGATCCGGCTCTTCGCCGACCTCGTACACGCTGCGTGGCCACCTGGACATACCGCAGACGGTAACCAGCGATCACGAAACTGTCGGTGGGTGGGTCTAGCGTGTCGCCGAGGACAAAAGGAGGTGATCCATGGGGAGAAGTGGTGACTTACCGCGCGGGCTGGTTGACCGGTTCGTGGCGCGCGACGGCGTCTGGCCGGACGACACGGGCTGCTCGATCCTGCACGTCGACATGGACGCCTTCTACGCGTCGGTCGAGATCCGGGAGCGGCCGGAGCTGAAGGACAAACCGGTGGTCGTCGGCGGGATCGGCAACCGGGGCGTCGTGTCGTCGGCCAACTACATCGCGCGCAAGTACGGCGTGCGCTCGGCGATGCCCACCAGCCGGGCGCGGCGGCTGTGCCCGCACGCGGTGTACGTGTCGCCGACGTTCGGGCTGTACCAGGAGGTGTCCAGGGGTGTGCTGGGCATCTTCCGGGACATCACGCCCTTGGTCGAACCGCTGAGCCTGGACGAGGCGTTCCTGGACGTCTCCGGCGCGCTGCGGCGGATGGGGATGACCTCCGGCCAGATCGGACAGCTGATCAGGGAACGCGTCGAGGCCGAGCACGGAATTACGTGCTCGGTCGGGGTGGCGCCGACCAAGTTCGTGGCGAAACTGGCGTCCGGGCTGTGCAAACCGGACGGCATGCTCGTCGTGCCCAAGGCGTCGGTGCTGGAGTTCCTGCACCCGCTGCCGGTGTCGGCGTTGTGGGGTGTCGGCAAGAAGACCGCCGAACGCCTGGCGGACGTCGGGCTCGAGCGGGTCGCGGACGTAGCCGCGGCGCCACTGCCAAGGCTGCGCCGGATCATCGGCAACGCGCTCGCCGAACACCTGCACCCACTCGCGCACGGCTATGACGACCGATCAGTGGAGCCGGAGTCGGTCGACAAGTCGGTAGGGGCGGAGGAGACGTTCGAGGTCGACCACTGGGACCGCGAATTGCTCAAGCGTGAGCTGCTGCGGCTGTCGGACAAGACGGCCGCCGCCTTGCGCCGACGAGAACTGCGCGGCCGAACAGTGTCGATCAAGGTGCGGTTCGCCGACTTCACCACGATCAGCCGCTCGCGGACCCTGCTCGTACCGACCGACGTGACCCAGGAGATCTTCAAGGTCGCCTGCCAGCTACTGGTCGAACAGACGCCGCCGGGAGCGGTGCGGCTGATCGGCGTGCGGATGGAACAACTGACCACCGAAGGCGGCGAACAACTGCTGCTCGACGCCCCGGAAAGCGGCTGGCGCGAGGCCGACCAAGCCGCCGACCGAGCACGAGCGAAGTTCGGCACCGCCGCGATCCGCCCCGCATCACTACTCGGCGAAAGCCCAGACCGGTCCGGGGCGACTGAACCACGCCCCGACCGCAGCCCGACTTGAGCCGAGGGCTGTGGCCGCTGAGCCACGCCGGATCGCAGCCGACTTGAGCGGCGGCTTCCGTGGCGCTCCTCGATGTCCTTCGAAGGGGATGAGGCCGCTGACCTCCACGCGACAGCCCTCGCAAGGGGCGGCCTGATCGAGCCTGGCGTGGTGGAGTTCCTGGCTGACCGGGGCCCGCGTGACCAAGCCGGGCTTGATCGTGCCTTCGCGTGACTGCGCCATGCCTGCTCGAAGACTCGCATGGCCCACGCCGGGCCTGATCGAGGCTGGCGTGGCCAAGCCGCGCGTGGCCCAGTCCCGCGTGATCGGCTTCCACCTGACCGAGCCTCACCTGACCGAGCCAGTCTGATCGAGTCCCGCGTGACCGACCTCGCGTGACCGGACCCCGCGCAATCGAGTCCCGCGTGGCCGAGTCCCGCCTGACCGAGCTGCGTGACCAGGCCTGTGTGGTGCAGTACTTGGCCATCCTGAGGCGAGCTTCTGCCGCACCGCTGCTGACCTGCTGCGTCACCGAATCGGGCGCGTAACCGGTTCCGGTCGATCACGGGTTGATCTGACCGGGACTTTCGTCGGATACATACCCGTGCAGTGCATGTTGGTACACCATCATATTTATCACCCGGATGGCCGAGCATCGGATTTCAGTAACTGGGATAAAACGACCGCGAAACAGCGCTGTTACCTCCAACGTGCCCATTTTGGCTAACGTTTTGGCCTCCTCTTCAGATGGACCATTGGGAATCCGGCATGGGGGACGTGACACACGTGGCTGGATCTGATCGGCGAAAGACCGAGGTCGGGCGCACTGGGGCGCGCTTTGGCCACGTGCCGGCCGTTGGCGGGCACACTGAGGAGGAGTGGGGTGAGCCCGCCGTGCCCACGGCGAAGTCAGGGACAGGCCGGACTGGTGCTCGTTTCGGACGGCCCGAATTGCCGCCACCACCACCGCTTCCACCGCCGCCATCTGCGGGTATCCCGCAGCAGCAAGGCGGTTGGCCGCCCGAGCCGGAGCCCGAGTGGACCGAGGTGGACCGGACCCGCTCGATCGTCCGGCCCTACGCGTGGACCGGCGGGCGTACCGAGACCGCGTACGACATGCCGATCGAGGCGTTGATCTCCACAAATCGCGCGACCCTCGCCCGAAATGGGTCAACAATGACCCATGACCATCGTTCGGTCGCAGATCTTTGCTTGTCGGCGCGTTCGGTGGCGGAAGTCGCCGCGTTGTTGTCGTTACCGCTTGGAGTCGCCCGTGTCGTTTTGGGTGATATGGCGTCGGCCGGCATGGTGGTGGTTCACCGGCCCAAGTCGGCGGATGACGGTCACCCGGATCTGGCGATGATGGAAAGGGTCCTGATAGGACTCCGAAATCTCTGAGCCGAACAATTCCGGCCAAGTGCGCCCGGGCCCGACACGCCCAACCGCGTGCCGCGGGTCACTTGAGGAAATTGACAGGTTCACCCGACAGACGGTGACGGGACACTCACTGGACACGGACGGTCACCGTACG
This sequence comes from Kibdelosporangium aridum, assembly GCF_900176515.1. Classification (GTDB taxonomy): domain Bacteria; phylum Actinomycetota; class Actinomycetes; order Mycobacteriales; family Pseudonocardiaceae; genus Kibdelosporangium; species Kibdelosporangium aridum. The sequence continues at coordinate 865,107 of NZ_FWXV01000003.1, read as the reverse complement.
TCATCGATGCAGGACACGACGGCTTTGGCGTTCCCAAACGCCGTGCTGACTCCGCCGATCGCGTGTCCGTGTCCGGCGGGCATCCTCGTCTGAGTCGCGATGTGTTGGCAAGACCCTGCGGGAGAGTGCAGGATCGGGTAGTCGAGCAGGCGCGGGGCTCGTATCCTTGAGGTGACGCCCCAGGGATGGGGCGCCCGCCGGGTACGGCGGCCGCAATCGCCCGGCGCCCGTGAGAGCTGTGCCGGAGGAGGAAAGATGCCACTCTCCGAGCACGAGCAGCGACTGCTCGACCAGATCGAGCGCGCGCTCTATGCCGAAGACCCCAAGTTCGCTTCCACTGTGCGCGGTGCGCGCCTGAGGCGTCCGTCGCGTCGGCGGCGGGTCCAGGGTGCAGCGTTGTTCGTGGTTGGCGTCGCCCTGCTGGTGCTGGGTGTCGTCGTGCAAGAGTTCTGGTTTTGGGGATTCCCAGCCGTCAGCCTGCTCGGCTTCCTAGTCATGTTCTTCGGCGCGCTGATCACGCTGACCGCCATCCGGCGGGGCAACGATGGCGCAGCTGCTCAGGCCGAGGGCGACAGCAAGAGTCGCCCCGCAGGCCGGAGCTCGTTCTCACAACGAATGGAGGAGCGCTTCCGCAAGCGCTTCGAGCAAGACTGATCCCACGGCGTCCCGAGGGCCACCGCGCGGCACACACGTGCCACGGGTGGCCCTCACGCATGCCCTGAGCAAAGCCCGCCACAGACGGGCGCGCCGACGCACAAGGCTCCTAAGCCCGGCCTCCTCAGGCCCATGCGACATCGCAACAGCGGGGCAGCCGCACACAGCGGCAACTCTGGTCAGACGTACCTTCTGCCCACAGCAAGGCCCCTGAGGACGACAGGGGCCTGAACGTCAGGTCGACGGTGCTGCTTTGAACGGCTTCGCGGGCGGGTCGTCCTGGCGGCCCTTCGGCGGCTTGCGTGGTTTCATCACCGAGCGCGGGAAAAGCTTGGCGCGCAAGGACAATGGTGCGTTGCGTTTCATGCTGTCCCGTACTTGCTCGACCGCGTTGGGCAGGTCGGGGTCGGGGGTGCCGCCTCCGCCGTACCAGGAGCGTTCGAGGATCGAGACCATCTTGCGTAGGCCGTCCTTGCCTGAGTCGTCCAGTGAGTGCTCACGGACCAGGCGGCGGGCGGTCATGCGGATTGTGTCGGTCGGGGGCGCGCTTGCGCCGCGGTCCCACGATTCCGCCATCACTTCGTCCCATGCCGCGACAGGTGCTTCGGGCGTGTTGCTGCTCACCGTTTGCAGACGGTCTCGCCGTCGCCAGTAACGAGTCAGCGCTGGGAACAGGGACACGCCGATCAGGCCTAGCGGTACGGCCAGCCACCAGCTGACGATCGCCGCCGCGAACACCGCTGCGAGCAACCACAGCACGGTCGCGATGGTGACCAGGATCGTTCGCTGCCGTCGTTTCCGAGCTGTCAGGGACGCTCCTGTCAACCCGAGTCCGGCGACGCCTAGGCCGGTGAGCAACAGCAGCGACAGCACCGTCGCGCCGCCTGCGGCGGCGACGCTCGTGTAGCCCGTCCATGCCAGTTCGTCTTGTGCCTCTGGGGCGGTCTGGTCGGGCTGTGACGGGTCGTCGTTGGGGGCCGTGGGGGCCGCGCTGCTCTCCGACTCCTCCGGGGCCGTCGGGGCTGTGCTTTCGCCGTCCGGCAGGCGGCCGGTGGTGGAGCTCTGGGGGTTCATGTACGGCGGGGTGTAGCCGCGGCCGTCGGTCAGTGGCGTCGGGTCGACGGTGACCCAGCCGTACTGCGGGAAGAAGACCTCGACCCATGCGTGCGCGTCCTGGGTGGTGATCGACCGGTAGTCGCTCACCGAGTACCCGGAGGTGTAGCCGATCGCCACGCGGGCCGGGATGCCTGCCGCACGCACGAGCACTGCCATCGCGGACGCGTACTGCTCGCAGTACCCGGTCTTGCCGTTGAACAGGAAGTCGAGCAACGCGTCCTGGCTGCTTGCCCTCGCCGTCTCGGTCTTGTACGTGAAGCCGTTGTTCGGGTTGAAGTAGTCCTTCAGCGCCAGGACTTTGTCCCACTGGTTCGACTTGCCCGCGGTCAGGTCACGGGCCAGGTTGGTAATCCTCGGGTTGAGCTGCGGCAGCTCGGTGTACTGCGGGCCGACTTCGCCCGCGGCGCTCGGCGACTGGCGCAGCTGCTCGTAGGTCGGCTGGTTCAGGTCGACGAATTCGACGTACGTGTTGAACTTCCGTGGCCTGCGGGTGTAGACCGCGCCGCTCAGTTCGTCGAACCTGGCGTCCGCGGGCAGGCCTTCGATCAGCCGCGGCGACGGGTACACCGGCGCCCAGTTGTCCTCCGAGTTGACCGGCTCGATCTCCACCCTGGTGGTCTCGCCGTTGGGGCTGCGCCCGGGTTCGAGCGGCAGCTCGGTGTTCAGCGACCTTCCGTTGGGCATGCCCGGCCCGAGGTCCCAGCCCTCGTTGGCGATGTACGCCTTCAGCGTCGTCGCCCGCAGGTATCGCCGGTCGTCGGTCAGCCCCCGGATGCGGAACATCTCCTGGTTGCCCTTTTGGTCCAGCATTCCGCGCAGCTTGGTGAACGCCTTGAGCGAGAACCCGCCCGAGGCGAGTCCGCCCGCGCCGACGTTGCCGGGCAGCTGCCCGACCGTGCCGACCGGCGTGAAGACCGCACCAACGATCAGGGCAAGCACAACAGCGACCGACACGAGCGTGACGGGCGCGGTCGCGTTGTTCCCGCCGCTGGAGCTGGAACGCGGTGAGCGGCCACGCCACACCTGATGGCGGTGCGTCCCGTCGACCGCGAGGAGCACGGCGTACGAACCGGCGCCCAGCACGAACGACCACCACGGCAGCATTTCGTCGGCGAGCGAGGCGGGGACCGCGTACACGCACAGCAGCACCAGGCCGCTGGCGGCCGGCGTGCCCGCGGCCACGGCGAGCGAGTCGACGAGCACCGCGACCAGGCCGATCGCGATCACGACGAGACAGAGGATCGGTGTGGTGGGTTCCACCGGTGGAACCCCGGTCTGCACCACCGTGACCGCGTCCCGTAAGACGTCACCGATCTGTTCGACCGCCTTGGGACCTGGCAGGAAGCCGAGCACGCCCTCGGTCGTGAACAGTGCGACCACCAGGCACATCAGCGCGAACAGCTGCGCGAGGCCGATCAGCAGGATCGGGAAACGCATCGCGCGCAGGCCGATCCCGGTCCCGGCGATGACGATGATCGCCACGGCCGCGTGGCCGAGCCACACGCTGCCTTCGATCACGCCGGACAGCGCGGTCGACGCGCACAGCGTCGTGATCGCGGCGAACACGGGGGTGACGTTGTTCGACGGCTGCTCGGGGGCGCGTTGGATCGTGCGCGGCTGAGGTGGCTGTGTCGGCGGCGCTGTCGGCCGGGACGGGGTGTAGACCATCAGGACCATCCACTCGCGTGCATCGCGCCACGGTTCTGGCTGGCGCGGCACAAGTTGTTCCAGACCTGGTGCATCGGGACGTCAGGCTTGGCGATGACGGTGCTCCAGCCGGCCGTGTTGAGCAGCGTCGCCGCCGCGTCCGGGTCGAGGGCCGAAGTGTCGTCCTTGGTCGTCCATGCCCGGGTGTCCATCAGGATCGCCAGGCTGCGGCTGGCCCGTGGCCGGTAACGGATCAACTGGTCGACCGACTCGGGGTCGACCGAACCGAGGATCGCGACCAGCTCCTGGCCTTGGCCGGGGTCGCCGGCGATGGCGATCTCCTTCTGGTGCGACGCCTGCAGCGCGGCAAGCGAGTCCAGCACAAGGAAGTCACTGTGGATGCCGTCCGCGCTCTCCGGCGCGATCGGCCTGCCGTCCTCCGAGACCAGCCGCACGCGGTGGCCGTTGCGTAGCAGGTGCAGGCTGACGCTCGCGGCCATCGAGACCGCCCACTCCATGCTGGACGTCGGGCCGCTGCCTTTGTGCGCGTGCTCGCGGTGGTCAAGCAATACGGTCGTGCCGCCGCGCCATGGGCGCTCCTCGACACGGACCATCATCTCGTCGCGGTGAGCGGTTGAGCGCCAGTGCACCTTGCGGAGGTCGTCGCCTTGGCGGTACGGCCGGACGACAGCGTCGTCCTCGCCTTGACCAGCGGACAACCGGACCGAGCCGTCCTCGCCCGCGCCCATGCCCGACCCACCTGGCATGCCGATCAACGGGATGACCCTGGGGACGACGATCAGGCGTGTCACACCGGCGAGCTCACGATCAAATTCGGACAAACCGAACGGATCGGTTACCTTGGCGCGCAACGGTCCCAGGTGCTGAACACCGCGCATCGTCGGTTCCACTGTGTATCGAAGCTGGATGCCGTTGTTGCGCGGCAGGTGCTCGATCACGAACCGCGGCCTGCCACCCAGCGTGTACGGCACGCCGTCCTGCAGCAGCAGCCCACCGGTGGGCAGACGGCCAGTGCTCCAGACGTTCAGTGACACCTCCGCGCGCCCGCCGACGGGCGTCCGCATCGGATTGATGTGCCGTTCGGTACGCAGGCCGACGCGGGACCGGCCGGCCAGGAAGCAGACCAGCAACGGCATCGCGACCACGAAAACGGAGACTCGCAGCAGATCGCGTTCGTTGAGCACGAACGAGCACAGGGCAGCGGCCAGCCCGGCGGCCAGCAGGCACCGGCCACGAGTGGTCATGCCCGCCAGCGGACCACCCATCGTTACTGCCTGTTCCCGCGCACGTCGGAGACCCATTGTGCGGCTGGGTCGACGCCCTGCGGGACGGGCACGCGCTGCAACAACCCCCGGATCATGTCCGCGGGCGACCGGCGCGCGGCCTGGGCCTCCGCGGTGAGCACGAGACGGTGGGCGAGCACAGGCACAGCGACCGCATGCATGTCGTCGGGCACAACGAAGTCACGGCCAGCCAGCGCCGCCTGCGCACGCGCGGCGCGTACCAGGTGCAGCGTCGATCGTGGCGAAGCACCGAGACGGATCTCCGGTAGCCGCCGTGTCGCGGAGACGAGATCGACCGCGTACCGCCTGACCTCGGGCGCGATGTGCACAGTGCGCACGGCCTCGACGAGCGTGCGCACCTGCGCGGCGTCGGACACTGGCTGCAGTGTGGCGAGCGGGTCGTGGCCCGCGTGCTCGTCCACCATCGCCAGTTCGGCGTTCGGGTCCGGGTAACCGATCGACACGCGCGCGGTGAAGCGGTCGCGCTGCGCTTCGGGCAGCGCGTACGTGCCTTCCATCTCGATCGGGTTCTGGGTCGCGATCACCATGAACGGCGACTCCAGCCGGTACGTGTTGCCGTCCACCGTGACCTGGTGCTCTTCCATGCACTCCAGCAGCGCGGACTGGGTCTTCGGCGAGGCCCGGTTGATCTCGTCGCCGACCACGATGTTGGAGAACACCGGGCCGGGCCGGAACTCGAAGTTGGTGGTCTGCCGGTTGAAGATCGACACGCCGGTCACGTCGCTCGGCAGCAGGTCGGGCGTGAACTGCAACCGGGAGACCGAACAGTCGATGGACTTGGCCAGCGCCTTGGCCAGCGATGTCTTCCCGACCCCCGGCACGTCCTCGACCAGCAGATGTCCTTCGGCGAGCAGCGTGACCAGTGCGATCCGCACCACGTCCGGCTTGCCGACCAGCACCCGTTCGACGTTCGCGGCGATGCGCTGGGCTGTGGCATGAACCTCATCGAGCGCCTTACCCGTGGTTGCGCGCGGCGTCGGGCTGGGACTCGTCCCATTGGTGGGCTGGGGTGCATAGGGGTCGGGCCCAGCACCGTTGCCTCCGTAGGGGTGCCCAGGCAACGCGGCGGACGGGGTAGAAGACGTCACTCGACCTCCTGATGCTCCTCGGTGGTGCTCTCCCAGATCCCACCGATGCGATGCCAGCGCCCTGTTCACTTCATCTGGCTCGCCTGATCAGGCGAACAAGGGCGGCACAGCTTGACACGAGTGGTGTCAAACCAGGGCGAAGTCGCCCGGGGTTGTCATTCTCAGTATCAGTATCCGGCAAGACGCCCTCGACGTGCAGGGCAGTTGGCGACAAAGGCCCTACTTCCTTCTCCTCCGTGCCCCCTTGGACGCACCTGCGGCGACGAGGTTGCTGCCATTCTGGATGTTCACACGGCTCCGAAGGCCGTCACAGCCCATTCGGACAGCGGATAGACAGCCGCCGGACAGGGCACGATCAGGCCATTCGCCCGGGGCATTTCACGCCCAGTGATCAATGCGGTGATCAATACCGACGATCACCGTCAGTCATCACCCGAACCGGGCCGAGTGGGCTCGGCCCCCACCGGTGCCCCCACTTTCACCCACCGGGCCGTCCAAGTGGCCCGTGATTGCCCACTGTGGACTTCTGAACACCTTCTCCAACAGCGGATAAGCATCCCCGTGCCGAGGGAGGCGGCGCGCTCGCCCCACCCGTCCCCCACCTGCGTCACCTGCGAAAACGTGTCCATCGACCGGGTTATCCGGGACAGATCCGCGTTGACTGTGGTGAAAAGTGGGGTACTGTGGCCGCAAGTGGGGCAGAAGGGTGTCCCATGGCCGGTCCGCAGGGCTGGTGGGGAGGTGGTGAACCGATGTTCCTCGGTACCCACACCCCGAAAATGGACGACAAGGGGAGGCTGACGCTGCCGGCGAAGTTCCGCGACGCCCTCGCGGGGGGCTTGATGGTCACGAAGGGTCAGGATCACTGCCTCTACGTCTTCCCCCGTGCGGAGTTCGAGGAAATGGCCCGGAAGGTCGCCGCCGCCCCGCTGACGAACGAGGCGGTACGTGCCTACCAGCGGTACCTGTTCGCCGGAACAGACGAACAGCGGCCCGATGGCCAGGGACGGATCGCGATCGCGCCTGAGCTGCGGCGCTACGCCGGGCTGACCAAGGAGTGCGTGGTGATCGGCGCGATCACCCGGCTGGAGATCTGGGACGCCCAGGCCTGGCAGGCATATCTGGACGAGCACGAGGACAGCTACGCGCAGGCGCGGGAGGAGGTACTGCCCGGATTCTTCTAGAGCAGATCGCGGGATGCCGTGAGGCCTCGGCCCGGTGGCGATCGACCCTGGCGCACCTTCCCCGGCGCCAGGTTCGCTTCTCCGGGCTGGGACCTGACGGCATCTGCTTTCTCTAGGACGAATGTCGAGCGGTACCTGTAGAGGGGTCGAGAACCATGACGCGCGAGAACCCGCGGCACGTACCCGTGCTGCTGGAGCGGGTCCTCGCGTTGCTCGCCCCGGCGCTGGAAGGCCGTCCGGCGATCGCGGTGGACGCCACCCTCGGGCTCGGCGGCCACTCGGAAGCGTTGCTCCAAGCACACCCCCAGCTGACCTTGGTCGGACTCGACCGTGACCCCAACGCGCTCGCGCTGTCCCGCGAGCGGTTGGCGCCGTACGCGGATCGCATCCACCTCGTGCACGCCGTGTACGACGAGCTGCCGGACGTCCTCGACGAACTCGGCATCGCCGCAGTGGACGGCGTGCTGTTCGACCTCGGGGTGTCGTCGATGCAGCTCGACGAGGCCGACCGGGGTTTCGCGTACGCCAAGGACGCCCCGCTGGACATGCGGATGGACCAGAGCACAGGGATCACCGCGGCGGACGTGCTGAACACCTACGACGTGCGTGATCTCGCGCGAATCCTGCGGGACTACGGCGAGGAACGGTTCGCCGGCAAGATCGCCAAAGCCGTTGCCGCTGAACGGCAGCGCGAGCCGTTCAGCACGAGCGAGCGGTTGGTGCAGCTGCTCTATAACGCTGTGCCCGCGGCGAGCCGCCGGACTGGCGGGCATCCGGCGAAGCGCACGTTCCAGGCGCTGCGCATCGAGGTCAACGGCGAACTCGAGGTCCTGCGCCGGGCGATGCCCGCGGCGCTGTCGCGGCTGAAGGTCGGCGGCCGGATCGTCGTGGAGTCCTACCAGTCGCTGGAGGACCGGCTGGTCAAGCGCGCGTTCGCGGAGCTGGCCAAATCGACCACACCGGAAGGGCTGCCGGTGGAACTGCCGGGCCACGGCCCGCAGGTGCGCCTGCTCACCAGGGGAGCCGAGCAGGCGGACGAAGCAGAGACCGAACACAACCCACGCGCGGCGCCAGTACGGCTGCGGGCGGCGGAACGGATCAGGGAGGCGTCATGACCGCACCGGCAAGGGTAGGCAGGTCATCCTCGCGCGGCCGCTCGTCGCAGTCTCGTCGTAAGGCCGAAGCGGAAGCGGCCACGGCAACGCCGGAGACGACCGAAGCGCCGTCACGGACTCAAAGACGCCCGCGCACCGCCGCGGCGGAGAAGGCGTACGCGCGCCGCGCGCAGCGCGAAGGCCGTACGGGTGGTGAGCCGGTTCAGCGGCGGCCACGTCCGCAGCGGCAGAAGCACGAGCGCGGTACCGCGTCGCGGGCTTCGTTCGTGATGCTCGTGATGGGTCTGCTCGTCGTGGGTGTGATCACCACGCTGTGGCTGTCCACGCAGGCCATCGCCGACTCGTACCGGCTCGACCAGGCCAAGAAGGCGGCGACCGAGCTGGCCGAGCGGGTCGAGATGCTGCAGCAGGACGTGACCAGCCTGGAATCCGCGTCCACGCTCGCGGACATGGCGCGCAAGCTGGGCATGATCCCGGCAGGCGACCCGTCCCGGCTGGTCGTCGGACCGGACGGCAAGGTGACCGTGATGGGTGATCCCAAGCCGGTGACCCCGCCACCGCCGCCCGCGCCACCGGCCACTCCTGGCGGTAACGGCTGATGGAAAGGGACGAGTGGGTTCCGCCCTCGCTCCGCAAACAGCAGCAGGGCGGCCCGAAGCGCAAGCCACCCCAGGGCAAGGCGGGATACGGCAAATCGGGCAAGTCGATCCCGAAGCCCAAGCCACCGGCCCGGCAGACCGTGCACCACCGGCCGGTCGGCAAGCCCGCGCGCCCGCCTGCCCGCAAGCCCCAGCCGAAGCGGGGGCCGATGTTGCGGCGCAAGCGGGTCGCGGCCAATCCCCGGCTGCGGATCGTCACCGTGCGGTTCGTGCTGATCGCCGCGTTGATCGCGGCGGGCGTGCGGCTGATCCAGGTACAGGGGATCGAGGCCGAGGCGCTGGCGGTCCGCGCGGACAAGCAGCGCGCGGTCACGAACACCATCCCGGCCAAGCGGGGCGACATCATCGACCGCAACGGGGTGAAGCTCGCGTTCAGCGTGGAGACCCGCGCGTTGTTCTGGGCGCCGACGGTGGTGCGCAAGGACTACGAGAAGAACAAGATCGACTACGAGACCCGGATCAAGGAGATCGCTGCCAAGATCAAGTCCGTGCTCGGCGACAAGGTCGACGAGAACGACCTGCTCACCAAGATGCGGTCGGACGGCTACAGCACGCTGGCACGTGACGTGCTGCCCGCGCAGGAACGCGAGATCCGCAAGAAGTACAAGGAGATCATCTCCGAGGTGCAGTCCCGCCGGGAGTACCCGGGCGGCACGCTGGCGTCCAACATCCTCGGCTACGCGAACTGGCGCAGCGACGACAAGGACCGGAGCAAGCACAACGTGCACGGCCTGTTCGGGATGGAGAACGACCGGGACTCCGAACTCGCCGGTGAACCGGGCAAGCAGACCGTGGACACCGCTGAAGGCACCGACGGCGTGGTCATCCCGGGCACGGAACGCAATGTGCGGCAAGCGAAAGACGGCTCGGACATCGAGCTGACGATCGATGCCGACGTGCAGTACGACGTCCAGCAGAAGCTTTCCGCGTACGTCGCGCAGAACCGCGCGAAAGGCGGGGCCGCTGTCGTGATGGACGCGCACACCGGCGAGGTGTACGCGCTGGCCAACGACAAGAGCTTCGACCCGGCGGCACCCAAGGGCCCCAACGGATACAGCAACCCACAGGCCACCGGCAACCCGGCGGTGACGACGCCGTACGAGCCGGGTTCGGTGAACAAGATCGTGACCGCGGCCGCGGCGATCGAGGACGGTCTCACCAAACCCGAGGACACCCACCGGGTCCTCGGCTCGCACAAGGTCGCCGACCGGGTCATCGAGGACGCGTGGCCGCACGGCCCGCTGACGATGACCACCACAGGCATCTTCGCCAAGTCCTCCAACGTGGGCACGCTGATGCTGGCCGAGCAGGTCGGCCAGGACCGCTACGCCGACATGCTCAAGAAGTTCGGCCTCGGCCAGAAGACCGGCGTCGGCCTGCCCGGTGAGAGCCCGGGCTCGGTGCCGGAGCGCAAGCAGTGGTCCGGCTCGACGTTCGGCAACCTGCCGATCGGCCAGGGCCTTTCGATGACCGTGCTGCAGATGGCCGGGATGTACCAGACCATCGCCAACAACGGCGTGCGCGTCTCGCCGCGGATCATCAAGTCCACAATCGACCGTGACGGCATCAAGCACGACGAACCGCGGCCCGAAGGTGTCCGCGTGGTCAGCGAGCAGACCGCGACCACGGTGCGCAACATGTTCCGTGCGGTCATGCAGAAGGCGCCCAACAACCAGAGCGGCACGGGCCCGCAGGCGGCGCTCACCGGCTTTCAGATTTCCGGCAAAACCGGCACGGGACAGCAGATCGACCCGGCGACCGGCAAGTACAGCACGACACTGCACACGATCACGTTCGCGGGCATCCTGCCCGCGGACAACCCGAGGTTCGTGGTCGGCATCATGATCGACCGGCCGGACTACTTCGGGGCCGAATTCGGCAAGACGGCCGCGCCGCTGTTCCACGACATCGCGTCCTACCTGGCCCAGCGCTTCAACTTGCCGCTGTCGGCCGAGCAGGCGCCGGTCGTCCCGCTGACGCTGAACTAGCCCGGATCGCCGGTCCAGTCCCGCTTCTGATGCGTTCGCCGAGCCGTGATGTGATCCGCGCATGGCGAATTCCGCTGGTGCGAAGTGAACCCGTCTCCCGCCTACCACGCCTTCGCGCGGGGCAAGATCGAGCACCGCCGGGTGACGGCCGAACGGGCGAAGGTAGCCTCTCGCGCGTGCCCGCGAAGCTCGAGGGCAAGGCTGTGAACGCGCCGCCCCGCCCTGCCAAAACAGAACCCGTCCCATTGACCACCCTGGTGGCACGTGCGGACGCACACCCCGCCCATGGTGATCTGGACGGGATGGTCACTGGCGCCACCTTGCGTGCCCAGCATGCCCAGGCCGGTGACCTGTTCGCCGCGCTGCCGGGCGCCCGCGTGCACGGAGCGCAGTTCGCCCGTGACGCGGTGGCCGCCGGTGCCGTGGCGATCCTCACCGACCGCGCGGGCGCGAGCCAGCTGGCGGACGTCGACGTTCCAGTGCTTGTTCATAAGGACCCGCGTGGCGTGCTCGGGTCGATCGCCGCATGGATCTACGGCGAGCCGTCGCTGCGCCTGTCGGTGCTCGGCGTGACGGGTACGTCAGGCAAGACCACTACTACTTACATGCTCGAAGCGGGCCTGCGGGCCGCCGGACACACCACCGGCCTGGTCGGCACCGTGGAGACGCGGATCGCCGGCGAGCGCCTGGCCAGTGCGTTCACCACGCCCGAGGCGCCCGACCTGCAGGCACTGTTCGCGGTGATGGTCGAAAAAGGCGTCACGCACGTGCCGATGGAGGTCTCCAGCCACGCCTTGTCCTTGGGCCGGGTCGGCGGAACGCGGTTCTCGGTCGGCGCGTTCACCAACCTCTCGCAGGACCACCTGGACTTCCACCGGGACATGGAGGACTACTTCCAGGCCAAGGCGTTGCTGTTCGACGGCCGGTCGACCAAGGAAGTGGTCAACACCGACGGCGAGTGGGGCGCCCGCCTGGTCAAGCCGGACACCGTCACCGTGTCCACCCAGCACGGCGCCGATTGGACGGCCGACGGCATCACGTCCTCGATCGACGGTGAGCAGACGTTCACCGTGCGCGGCCCGGGCGTCCAGTTCACGGTGACCCTGCCGATGCCGGGCACGTTCAACGTCGCCAACGCGTTGCTGGCCGCCGCGTGCCTGACCGTGGCCGGAGTCGAGCCGGACGCGATCGCCGCGGGACTGAACGAGGTTCAGGTTCCCGGCCGGATGGAACGTGTCGCGTTGGGCCAGCAGTTCACGGCCGTCGTCGACTACTCGCACAAGCCGGAGGCGGTCGCCCTCGCATTGGACGCGATCCGGGCGCGGACCACGGGCCGTGTGATCACGGTCCTCGGTTGTGGCGGTGACCGTGACGCGGCGAAGCGCCCGTTGATGGGCCGGGAGGCGGCGACCCGCAGCGAGTTGTTGATCGTGACCGACGACAACCCGCGCAGCGAGGACCCTGCCGAGATCCGCGAAGCGATGATCGCCGGAGCCATGGCCGCCGACGGCCGTGGTGACGTGCGCGAGATCGGTGACCGGCGTGCGGCGATCATCGCCGCGGTCACCGAGGCCCAGCCCGGCGACGCGGTCGTGATCGCGGGCAAGGGGCATGAGACCGGCCAGGAGATAGCCGGCATCGTGCATCCGTTCTCCGACCGGGACGAGCTCTCGGCCGCGATCCGTGAGGTGGTTCTGTGATCCCGTTGACCGCTGGACAGATCGCCGAGGCAGTCGGCGGCAGACTGCACAACGTCGACCCCGACGTGGTCGTGACCGGTTCGGTCGAGTTCGACTCCCGCGAGGTCTCGCCGGACGGCCTGTTCGTGGCACTGCCGGGGGTGAAGGTCGACGGGCACGACTTCGCCAAGTCCTCAGGTGCACGGCTGACGCTCGCGGCCCGCGAGATCGACGCGCCCGCGGTGATCGTTCCGCCGGTGACCGAGGCGAACCACGGCTCGTTCGCGCTGATCGGTGACAAGGACGGCTCTGGTGCCGCGGTTCTCGCCGGCTTGGCAGCCCTCGCCCGCTATGTCGTGGACCGCCTGCCTGACCTGACGATCGTCGGCGTCACCGGTTCGTCCGGCAAGACCTCGACCAAGGACCTGATCGCCCAGCTCGTCGAGCCGATGGGGCCGACAGTGGCGCCGCCGGGCTCGTTCAACAGCGAACTGGGCCACCCGTGGACCGTGTTGCGGGCCGACGAGCAGACCAAGTACCTGGTGCTCGAACTGTCCGCCCGCGGCATGGGCCACATCCGGGACCTGACCGAGGTGGCGCCGCCGAAGATCGGTGTGGTGATCAACGTCGGCACCGCGCACATCGGCAACTACGCCTCCAAGGACGAGATCGCCAAGGCCAAGGGCGAACTCGCCGAGGCGCTGCCGCAGGACGGCGTCGCCGTGCTCAACGCGGACGATCCGCTGGTGCGGGCCATGGCCTCGCGGACGAAGGCCCAGGTCGTGCTGGTCGGCGAGAGCGCCGACGCGCAGATCCGGGCCGAGGACGTCGTGCTGGACGCCGAAGCGCGGGCGAGCTTCCGGCTCGTGACGCCCCAGGGCGACGCCGACGTCAAGCTGACGCTGCACGGCGCGCACCACGTGGGCAACGCCCTCTCCGCCGCGGCCGTCGCGCTGCAGCTCGGTGCGACGCCCGACGAGGTGGCCGCGCGGCTCTCGCAGGCCAAGCGCATGTCCGCGCGCCGGATGGAGGTCACCACCAGGTCGGATGGCGTGACGTTCGTCAACGACTCCTACAACGCCAACCCCGAGTCGGTCCGTGCCGCGCTGAAGAGCGTCGTCGAGATCGCCAGGCAGGGAAACCGCCGCACCTGGGCGGTGCTGGGAACAATGGCCGACCTCGGCGCCGAGCACGTGACCGCGCACGACGAGATCGGCAGGCTCGCGGTCCGGCTGGACATCAACCGCCTTGTGGTGGTGGGGGACGACGCGCGGGCGATGCACCAAGGCGCCCACCTCGAAGGCTCATGGGGAGAGGAGTCCGTGCTGGTGCCGGACGTCGACGCGGCCGTCGCATTGCTTCGGTCAGAACTGCGACCTGGTGACGTGGTACTCGTCAAGGCCTCGAAGTCCGCGGCCTTGTGGCGGGTCGCCGACGCCTTGCTGGAGGATGCGGAGTGATCTCCGTCTGGCTCGCCGATGCCCTCCGGGAGACTGAACCACTGGAGGGGCTCAAGTGATTGGCATCGGTATCGCCGGCGCGATCGCGCTGGTGATCTCCATCCTGTTCACGCCCTACCTGATCAAGCTGTTCTCCAGGCAGGGCTTCGGGCAGGAGATCCGCGAGGAAGGCCCGCAGGGCCACAAGTCCAAGCGCGGCACCCCGACCATGGGCGGCGTGGCGATCATGGTCGCCATGTGGGTCGGCTACCTCGGCTCCTACGGCGTGAACATGCTGATGGGCCGGGACGAGTCGCCGACCGCGTCCGGCTGGCTGGTGATGATGCTGACCACCGGGCTGGGCCTGGTCGGCTTCCTCGACGACTTCATCAAGATCCGCAAGCAGCGCAACCTCGGCCTGAACAAGACGGCCAAGCTGGTCGGCCAGCTGGTCGTCGGTGTCACGTTCGCCATCCTCGCGCTGCAGTTCGTCGACGAGAACGGCCTGTCGCCCGCGTCGCCGAACCTGTCCTTCATCAGGGACATCTCGTTCATCTCGTTCGGCACGGTCGGTTTCGTGGTGTTCTGCTACGGCATCATCGGCGCCTGGTCGAACGCGGTGAACTTCACCGACGGCCTTGACGGCCTGGCCGGTGGGTCGGCGGCGATGGTGTTCGGCACGTACGTGGTCATCTGCTTCTGGCAGCTGCGTAACGACTGTTCCGCGGTGCTGGGCCCGGCCTGCTACGAGACGCGGGACCCGCTCGACCTCGCGATCGTGGCCGCCGCGGCGATGGGCGCGTGCATCGGCTTCCTGTGGTGGAACGCCGCACCGGCCAAGATCTTCATGGGTGACACCGGTTCGCTGGCGCTCGGCGGCCTGGTCGCCGGGCTGTCCATGATGACCCGCACCGAGCTGCTGATGATCGTGATCGGTGGCATCTTCGTGGTGGAGATGATGTCGGTGATCGTGCAGATCGGGGTTTTCCAGCTGACCAAGAAACGCGTTTTCCGGATGGCGCCGTTCCACCACCACTTCGAGCTGGCCGGGTGGGCGGAGACCACTGTGATCATCCGGTTCTGGCTGCTCGGCGGCGTGTGCGCGATGTTCGGGCTCGGCCTGTTCTACAGCGAATGGCTGGCGGCAAGTGGCGCGGGCTGATTTCGCCGGGCGGGACGTCCTGGTCGTCGGCGGCGGGTTGACCGGGCGGTCGGTCGTGGCCGCGCTGGTCGAACTCGGCGCCAAGGTCACCGTCACCGACGGCAAGCCCGAAGCCCTCAAGGAGTTCGGAGACCTTGCCCGGCCAGGGCTGACGGCGCCGCCCGAAGGCACGGATCTGGTGGTGACCACCCCGGGCTGGAAGCCGGTCAGTGCGTTGCACGTGGCCGCGGCCGAGGCGGGTATCGAGGTCATCGGCGACGTCGAGCTTGCCTGGCGGCTGTCGTCGGGGCAGACCTGGCTCGCGTTGACCGGAACGGACGGCAAGACCACGACCGTCAGCATGCTGGAGTCGATCCTGCGCGCGGCCGGGGTGAAGGCCGTGGCCTGCGGGAACATCGGTCTTCCGGTGATCGACGCGATCCGGGCGGGCTATGAGGTGCTGGCCGTCGAGCTGTCCAGCTACCAGCTGCACTGGCAGACATCCCTCGCGGTGGACGCCGCCGTCGTGCTCAACCTGGCCGAGGACCACATCGAGTGGCACGGCTCGTTCGAGGAGTACGCCTCCGCCAAGGCCAAGATCTACCGGGGCGCGAAAACCCGGATCTACAACGCGGACGACGAGTGGTCGGTCCAGCTGGCCAGCCAAGGGAATCGTTCCAGTGGCATAGGTTTCACAGTCGGAGAGCCGGGCCCCAACAGGTTCGGCGTGATCGACGGGTGGCTGGTGGACGACGGCACGCGGTTGTGCCCTGTCGACGAAGTCCGTCCGCCTGGCCTGCACAACGTGAGCAACGCCCTTGCCGCAGCGGCACTTGCCAGGTCGTACGGGGTGAGCCCGGAAGCGGTCCGTGAGGGTTTCCGTACCTACCAACCCCAGCCCCATCGGGTCCAACTAGTCGGCGAGATCGACGGAGTCCGTTACGTCAACGACTCCAAGGCCACCAACACCCACGCGGCCGCGGGATCGCTGACCGCGTACGAGCACGTCGTCTGGATCGCCGGTGGTGAGCTGCACGGCGCCGACATCGACGAATTCGTCGCGAGCGTGGCCGGCCGGCTGCGCGGCGTCGTTCTGCTGGGCGCTGATCAGGATGTTTTCGCGCAAGCACTCGGGCGACACGCGCCCGAGGTCCCCATCACGCGGTTGGATTCACGAGACGATGGGGTCATGACTGCAGTGGTACGCGCGGCCCGTGAACTGGCACGCCCCGGTGACGTCGTACTGCTGGCGCCTGCTGCGAAGTCGCACGACATGTTCACCAGCTATGCGCACCGCGGCGAGATGTTCACGAAAGCAGTCCAGGCATCGGTGTGACGGGGAGGCATTGTCATGACAGCCACCCTCACACCGGAGGACCGTAAGCGCGCCAGAGCCGACCGCCGCAAGCGCACCAGCCTGTTCACCCTGCTGACGGCGTGGCTCGGCCGTCCGCTGGCCAGCTTCCACCTGGTGCTCGCGGTGTTCGGTCTGCTGACCGTGCTCGGCCTGGTGATGGTGTTGTCCGCGAGCTCGGTCGTCTCGCTGGACTCCGGTTCGTCTTCGGTCTACACGGTCTTCAAAAAGCAGCTGCTGTTCGTGGTGATCGGCGCGGTCGCGTTCTGGATCGCGGTCCGGATGCCGCTGCGGCTGATGCGGCAGTTCGCCGCGCCCGCACTGGCGGTGTGCTTCGGCCTGCTGGTGCTCGTTCTGCTGGTCGGCAAGACGATCAACGGCACGACCAGCTGGTTCGTGGTCGGCCCGGTCTCGTTCCAGCCCATCGAGGTCGCCAAGCTCGCGCTGGTGCTGTGGGGCGCGCACGTGATGGTGCAGAAGAAGGCGTTGCTGCACCAGTACCGGCATCTGCTCGTGCCGCTGGTGCCCGTGGCGTTGCTGATGTTCGCGCTGGTCATGATGCAGCCCGACCTCGGCGGCACGGTCACGTTGATCGTCGTTCTGTTCGCGTTGCTGTGGTTCGCCGGCGCCCCGATGCGCCTGTTCGGCGCCGCCACGATCGGCGGTGTCGCCGGTGTCGTGGTGCTGTCGCTCAACGAGGCATACCGGCTCGACCGCGTGCTGACGTTCCTCAACCCGGATGCCGACCCGACCGGCAAGGGACACCAGGCGCTGCAGGCCAAGTACGCGCTCGCCGACGGCGGGCTGTTCGGCAAGGGCCTCGGGCAGGGCCAGTCGAAATGGGAGTACTTGCCCAACGTGCATAACGACTTCATCTTCGCGCTGATCGGCGAGGAGCTGGGGTTCTTGGGCTGCGCGTTGGTGCTGGGGCTCTTCGCCATGCTCGCCGTGGTCGGCCTGCGGATCGCCGCCCGCAACATCGACCCGTGGATCCGGATGGTGGCCGCCACGCTGACGGTGTGGCTGGTCGGCCAGGCCGCGATCAACATCGCCTACGTGGTGGGCCTGCTGCCCGTCACCGGGATCACGTTGCCGATGATTTCCGCCGGTGGCAGCTCGATCGTGGTGACCATGTTCGTGTTCGGGATCCTCGCTAACTGTGCTCGCCATGAACCCGAATCCGTGGCCGCACTACGCTCGCAGGGACCAGGTCGGTTCGGCCGGCTCATGAAGCTGCCCGCCCCCGACGTGTACAACCCGCCGCAGAAGCGCAAGCCGGCGCGGCCGTCCACGCCGCCACGAGCGGCCGGACGCCGTGAACCGGCTTCCCGGCGGGCAGGCACGGCGGAGCGCCAGCTGCACGAGCGCCGCAGGACTCGTCGCAGCGTTCCGGTTCCGGAACACCGTCGGGAACACAGGCGTTCGGCACGCGGCCGCGCTGGCCATCCCCGTGCGGACGAAGGAGGACGTCATTAACCAGGGACCGTGTGTCGTGGTGGCCGGTGGGGGCACGGCCGGGCACATCGAACCGGCACTCGCGTTGGCCGACGCGGTGAGGCGTGCCCGGCCGGATGCCCGGGTCGTCGCGCTGGGCACGCCCCGCGGCCTCGAGGGCAAGATCGTGCCGGCCCGCGGCTACCAGCTGGAGATGATCCCGCCGGTGCCGATGCCGCGTAAGCCCACGATGGACCTGCTGAAGCTGCCGCTGAACGTGCGCCGGGCGATCAAGCAGACCCGTGCGGTGCTCGACCGGGTCGGCGCGGACGTCGTGGTGGGCTTCGGCGGGTACGTGTCGTTGCCCGCGTACTTGGCCGCGCGTGGCCGTCTGCCGATCGTGGTGCACGAGGCGAACGCCCGCACCGGAATGGCGAACAAAGTCGGCGCCCGGTACGCGGCAAGGGTCGCCGCCGCCGTGCCGGACTCGGGCCTGCCGAACGCCGAGGTGATCGGGATCCCGTTGCGGCAGTCGATCACCGATCTGGACCGCCAGGCTTTGCGTGACGAGGCGCGCCGGTTCTTCCGGCTGCACCCGCACGCGCCGACGCTGCTGGTGTTCGGTGGTTCGCAGGGCGCGGCGTCGATCAACAACGCGGTGGCGCCGCTGGCGAGCGAGTTCGCCAGGGCCGGGATCGGCGTGTTGCACGCGCACGGCGCGAAGAACACGTTGGCGGTCCAGCAGATCCCGGGCGCACCGCCGTACGTTCCTGTGCCGTACCTGGAGCGCATGGACCTCGCCTACGCGGCGGCCGACGCGGTGTTGTGCCGTTCCGGTGCGATGACCGTTGCCGAGGTTTCAGCTGTCGGACTGCCCGCGGTGTACGTGCCGCTGCCCATCGGCAACGGGGAGCAGGCGTTCAACTGCCGGCCCCAGGTGACCGCGGGTGGCGCGATCATGATCCCGGACAACGAACTGAGCCCGGACAAGCTCAGGGAGGTCCTGCTGCCGTTGCTGACCAACCCACGCAGGCTCTCCGCGATGGGGACCGCCGCACAGAGCACCGGGCACGGCTCGGCCGCGGACGTGCTGGCCAAGATGGTGCTGGACGTGGTGCGCAAGTGAACACCATCACCACCCCCGCCGTGCTGGAGCGGGCGCATCTGGTCGGCGTCGGTGGCGCCGGGATGAGCGGTATCGCGCGGATCCTGCTCGCCCGTGGCCTGCAAGTGTCCGGTTCGGACGCCAAGGACTCGCGGACTTTCCTCGCACTGCGCGCACAGGGCGCGAAGATCGCGGTCGGCCAAGCCGCCGAGAACCTCGACCTGTTGCCGGACGGGCCAACCGCGGTCGTCGTCTCCACGGCGATCAAAGAGGACAACCCCGAGCTGGTCGAGGCACGGCGGCGGGGCATCACCGTGCTGCACCGCTCGGAGGCGTTGGCAGGCCTGATGGTCGGCCACCGGGTCGCGTGCATCGCCGGTACGCACGGCAAAACGTCGACCACGTCGATG
Organism: Kibdelosporangium aridum; assembly: GCF_900176515.1. Classification (GTDB taxonomy): domain Bacteria; phylum Actinomycetota; class Actinomycetes; order Mycobacteriales; family Pseudonocardiaceae; genus Kibdelosporangium; species Kibdelosporangium aridum. The sequence continues at coordinate 845,769 of NZ_FWXV01000003.1, read as the reverse complement.
CTGACTGTCGCGTTGCAACACTGCAGGCTCGACCCGTCGTTCGCGATCGGTGGCGACCTCAACGAGTCCGGCGCGAACGCGCACCAGGGCTCCGGTGGGATCTTCGTCGCTGAGGCGGACGAGAGCGACGGCTCGTTCCTGGTGTTCTCGCCGACGGTCGCGGTCGTGACCAACGTCGAGGCCGATCACCTTGACCACCACGGCACTCCGGAGGCGTACGCGGCGGTCTTCGAGTCCTTTGTGGACCGACTGAACCCGGACGGCGTGCTCATCGTGTGTGCGGACGACCCTGGCGCGGTCGCGCTCGCGGAGCGGGCGCAAGCGCGTGGCCTGCGCGTACGGCGCTACGGCCGCAACGCGGACGGCGATGACTCAGCCAAGTTGCTGTCGTACGACCCGGTCGACGGCGCGGGTCGCGCGGTGATCTCCTTGGAGGGCAGGGAGATTGAGGTTGGGGTCGCGGTCCCGGGCGAGCACATGGCCCTCAACGGGCTTGCCGCCTTGCTTGCCGGGCTCGAACTCGGCGCAGAGCTTGAGGGCTTGTTGGGCGGCATCGCCGCTTTCGGTGGCGTGCGCAGGCGGTTCGAGTTCAAGGGCCGTTCCCGCGGTGTTCGCGTCTACGACGACTACGCCCACCACCCGACGGAGGTCGCCGCACAGCTGCGAGCCGTGCGCCCGGCGGCCGCGGATGGACGGGTGCTTGTCGTGTTCCAGCCGCACCTCTACTCGCGGACCCGGATGTTCGCCAAGGAGTTCGGCGAGGCGCTCGCGCTGGCCGACGAAGTGGTGGTGCTGGACGTGTTCGGCGCGCGGGAAGCCCCGGAGCCCGGCGTCAGCGGCGCGCTGATCTCCGACGCTGTTCCGCTGCCCAAGGAGCAGGTGCACTACGAGCCCGCGTTCGACAAGGTGCCCGGACTGGTCGCCTCCTTGGCCAAGGACGGGGATCTGGTGCTGACCATGGGTGCCGGTGACGTCACCTCGCTCGGCCCTGAACTGATTGCCGCACTGGACCGGCAATGACGACCCCCACGCGTCCCGAGAGCCGCCGCCCCGCCAGCAGTGCGGGCGCGGCGGCTCGCGAGCGCAGGGAGAAGCGGGAACTGCTGCGGCCGACCCGCCGCCGGGCGTTGATGCGCCGGTGGATGGTCGTTCTGGTGTTGCTCGGCGTCGTCGGCGTGCTCTACGTGATCTTGTTCACCCCGGTGCTCGGCGTGCGGTCGGTCGACGTGCAGGGCACGCAAGGCCTGACACCGGATGAAGTGCGCACCGTCGCCGCCGTGGAGATGGGCAAACCCTTGGTCCGGTTGGACACCGACCAGATCGCTGACCGGGTCGCCACTTTGCCACGCGTGGCGAAGGTCAGTGTCGAGCGGTCGTGGCCGAGTACCGTGGAGATCATCATCACCGAACGGACTCCGGTGGCGTACGCCAAGCTCGCCGACGGCGCGCACATGGTCGACGCGACCGGAGCCGACTACGCTGTCGTCCCCCAAGCGCCGGCTGGACTTCCGTCGATCGAGGTCGCCACACTGGGCACCGGTGACCCGGTGACCCGTGCGGTCGTCGACGTACTCGGCAGGATTCCGCCACAGCTCAAGGAACGGGTGGTCACGCTGGCCGCCAAGACCCCGGGCGACGTGCAGCTGCGCCTCACCACGGGCCAATTGGTGAAGTGGGGCAACGCGGAGGATTCCGAGCGCAAGGCGATGGTGCTGGCGGCCTTGCTGACCCGGCCGGGCAAGGTGTACGACGTAGCTGCCCCGGATTTACCGACGGTGTCTTGACTAGTGAGATCCGGCGACAGCGGATCCATGGAAATCCCGGTATTTTTGGTGCTGCCGGGTGATCGCATGCGTCACACACGGCGTGGCTGCTGGACCCGAGCACGATCCGTCTTTACCGTCCACGGTTGAGGACGTACGGGGTTGACATGACTCTGAATCTCTGGTTGAGGTTGAGGGTTTGCGTGGCCGCCGGACGCAAAACGGCGTGAACCACGTGTGAACCTATGACTGGAGGAAGGCGGAACCGATGACGCCCCCGCACAACTACTTGGCGGTGATCAAGGTCGTCGGTATCGGCGGCGGCGGGGTCAACGCGGTCAACCGGATGATCGAGGTCGGCCTGAAGGGCGTCGAGTTCATCGCGGTGAACACCGACGCGCAGGCCCTGTTGATGTCGGACGCCGACGTCAAGCTCGACATCGGCCGCGAACTGACCCGTGGCCTCGGTGCCGGTGCCAATCCTGAGGTCGGCCACAAGGCCGCCGAGGACCACCGCGAGGAGATCGAGGAAGTCCTCAAGGGCGCCGACATGGTGTTCGTGACCGCGGGCGAAGGCGGTGGTACCGGAACCGGTGGCGCGCCTGTCGTCGCGTCGGTCGCGCGCAAGCTCGGCGCGCTGACGATCGGTGTCGTCACGCGGCCGTTCTCCTTCGAGGGCAAGCGCCGCGCGCGGCAGGCCGAAGAGGGCATCACCGAGCTGCGCAACGAGTGCGACACCCTGATCGTGATCCCGAACGACCGGCTGCTGCAGCTCGGCGACGTCGGCGTGAGCCTGATGGACGCGTTCCGCTCGGCGGACGAGGTGCTGCTGTCCGGTGTCCAGGGCATCACCGACCTGATCACCACCCCCGGTCTGATCAACCTGGACTTCGCCGACGTCAAGAGCGTGATGTCCGGCGCGGGCTCGGCGTTGATGGGTATCGGCTCGGCGCGCGGTGAGGGCCGGGCGATTCAGGCGGCACAGAAGGCGATCAACTCGCCGCTGCTGGAAGCCTCGATGGACGGCGCACACGGCGTGCTGCTGGCGATCGCGGGTGGCTCGGACCTCGGCCTGTTCGAGATCAACGAGGCCGCATCGCTGGTGCAGGAGTCGGCACACCCGGAAGCCAACATCATCTTCGGAACGGTGATCGACGACTCGCTCGGCGACGAGGTCCGGGTGACGGTGATCGCGGCCGGCTTCGACGGTGGCACGCCCACCCACAAGAAGCTGGACCCGCAAGTGGTCGCCTCGCGTACACCTGCCAACCCGCCGACGGCCACGGCCGAGGCAGGTCAGGTCGCGCGGCCGGCACCGCAGCCCTCGCCGGAACCGAAGCCGCAACCGGCACCGGCGGTTCAGCCCCAGCCACCGACTCCGCCGACGACCACGTACACCCCGCCGGCCACGCCGCAGCAGGCGCCGACTCAGTACGCGTCGCCGCGTCCGGTCGAGCGTCCGACGAGCCTGCCCGGTCCGCGGGCGACCGGCTTGGAGGGCCGCGGGCACCTGCCCAGTCGTGCGGTCCCGGTGACCGACGACCCGGACGACGAGGTGGACGTCCCACCCTTCATGCGTCGCTGACCTGAATATCCTCATGAGTGGTTGTCGGGGTGCCAACCCTGATGACCACTCATGAGTCTTTTATGGGGAGTGGATTTGCGCATCAGGCGGGTGGTCACCACACGAGCCGGTGGCGTGTCGGCGAAGCCGTACGACTCGTTCAACCTCGGCCCTCACGTCGGCGACGACCCGGAGGCCGTCGCGGCCAACCGGCGGCGCCTCGCCCGTGATCTGAAACTGCCCGAGGACCACGTGGTCTGGATGGAACAGGTGCACGGCCGGACAGTCACGGTTGTCGACGGCCCACGCACGACTCCTGCCGAGGCGACCGACGCACTTGTGACGACTCAGCCGGGCATCGCCGTCGCGGTGCTCGTCGCCGACTGCGTTCCGGTGTTGCTCGCCGACCCCGAAGCCGGAGTCGTCGGTGCGGTCCACGCGGGCCGGGTGGGCGCTCGTGTCGGCGTCTTGCCGGCAGCGCTGCAGGCGATGAAGGATGCGGGAGCGCGCATGAATCGGATCGAGGTTCTGCTCGGCCCGTCCGTGTGCGGCCAGTGCTACGAAGTTCCGCCGGAGATGCAAGCGGATGTAGACAAACATCTGCCGGGCAGCGCCTGCCGGACCCGGTCCGGCAAGTCCGGTCTGGATCTTCGGGCCGGACTGTGGGAGCAACTCGCCGCGATCGGGGTGAACAAGATCGGGATCGACCCGCGGTGCACCGTGGAGGACCGTTCACTGTTCAGTCACCGCAGAGAAGGGACCACTGGGCGATTGGCCGCCCTGACTTGGGTCGATCCGGCATGACCGGCAGGCGTGAGCGGCTCGCGGCGAGCATCCAGGCCGTCCAAGATCGGATCGCTGCGGCATGTGCGCAGGTCAACCGGGATCCCAGCGAAGTGATGTTGCTGCCGGTGACCAAGCGGTTCCCGGCTTCGGACGCCGTCCTGCTGGCCGAACTGGGCTTGGTCCAGTTGGCCGAAAACAAAGATCAAGAAGCCGGGCCGAAGGCCCAGGCCGTCGGTGAACTGCTGCCTGGCGTCGATGTGCGGTGGCACATGGTGGGCAGGCTCCAGCGCAACAAGGCCCGTTCGGTGGTCCGCTGGGCCACTGTCGTGCAGTCCGTGGACTCGCCGCGACTGGCCGACGCGCTCGCCCGGGCGGTGGACTCGGCGCTGACAGCGGGTGACCGGAACTCGCCACTCGATGTCCTCATCCAGGTCTCGTTGGACGGTGACGCACAGCGTGGCGGATGCCCTGTCGAGGAGCTCCCCGCCCTGGCCGACGGGGTAGCCCGGAAGAGTGAATTGAATCTCAGCGGGCTGATGGCCGTCGCACCTTTGGGCTGGCCCCCTGATCATGCCTTTGACCTGCTGGCAAAGGTGTTCGAGCAGACCCGTAACGATCACCCGGGAATCACCGAGATGTCGGCGGGGATGAGCTCCGATCTTGAGTCCGCCATCGCGCACGGGTCCACCTGCGTGCGTGTCGGAACCGCTCTGCTAGGGGACCGGCCGTTAACCTCACCGTGAGTGCGATTCACGGCCTGGTCCCCGTCGGTTTTGGGTATTAGTGGATCGGGTAGCTGTTCCGCACGCCGGGGAGTCGCGGAGGGAAGGCAGGCAACGGCATGAGTGCTCTGCAGAAGCTGAAGGCCTACTTCGGGATGGTCCCGGCGGAAGACGAGGACTACGAGGGCGACGACGACCGCTACGGGTCGTACCGCTCCGATGGATACCGCTCGGAGTACGTCGAAGATGACTACTCAGCGTATTCGGAGCGTGCCCCGCGCCGTCGTCGCGGCGGCTTCCGTGAGGACGCCGAAGACCAGGACTACCAGCCAGCCGACCGGGGCAGGGGCCGGCCGGCATGGGCTGGGGACACGCCGCCGACACGCGGCGCACTCGCGGTGGAGCCGCACCGTGAGCCGGCCGGGCGGCTGCGCCCGGTGCCGGAGTCCGCACCGGCCGCCACCCCGCTCGGGCGGATCATCACACTGCATCCGACCAGCTACATCGAGGCCCGGACGATTGGCGAGCACTACCGCGAGGGCACGCCTGTGATCATGAACCTGACCGAGATGGACGACGCGGACGCCCGGCGTCTTGTCGACTTCGCGGCAGGCCTTGCCTTCGCTATGCGCGGCGCGATGGACAAGGTCACCAACAAAGTGTTCTTGATCTCACCGCCGAATGTCGACGTCAGCGCCGAAGACCGGCGCAGACTCGCTGAGGGCGGGTTCGCCAGCAGGGGCTGATGGATGGCAGAGTTGTAGCGTGGAACCAGTGCTCCTAGCCGTTTGGTACGTGTTGTTCGCGTTCTGGCTACTGCTCACCGCTCGTGTCATTGTGGAGCTCGTCCGGGCGTTCGCCCGGGAGTGGCATCCAGCGGGCGGGGTTGCGGTCGCGCTGGAGACCATCTACACAGTGACCGACCCTCCGGTCCGTTTGTTCCGTCGGTTGATCCCGATGGTTCGGATCGGAGGCGTAGGACTGGACTTATCGATTATGGTGCTGCTGCTGGTCGTGTTCATCGGGATGCGACTGGTGTATCCCGGGTGACGGGGAACCTGGGATGCCGGCAGGCCGTGAGTGCGTGAGGTGATCTGATGTCGTTGACCCCCGCTGACGTGCATAACGTCGCGTTCAGCAAGCCTCCTATTGGGAAGCGGGGCTACAACGAGGACGAGGTTGACGCTTTCCTCGACTTGGTCGAGGGCGAACTGGCCCGGCTGATCGAGGAGAACAACGACCTGCGCGCGCAGGTCGAGCAGCTGGACGCGCAGCTCGAGTCGGCGCGGGCGGATCTGGACGACGCCAGGACCAACCTCTCCTCCGGCCCTCCGACCCGCGTCGTGGACGAGCCTGTGCCGTCCCGGCGTTTGACCCCGGTGCCGCCACCCAGCGCACTGGAGCAGACCAACCCTGGTGCTGGTGGGGGGGACCACCACGTCCAGGCGGCCAAGGTGCTGGGTCTTGCCCAGGAGATGGCCGACCGGCTGACCGGCGAGGCCAAGGCCGAGTCCGACGGCATGCTCGCCGAGGCTCGTACCAAGGCCGAGCAGCTGATGTCCGAGGCACGTGCCAAGTCCGACACCATGATCAACGAGTCCCGTACCCGGGCCGAGACCATGTTGAACGACGCGCGCACCCGTGCCGAGACGCTGACCCGTGAAGCCCGCGACAAGGCCACCGCGCTGGAACGCGAGGCCCAGCGCAAGCACACCGAGCTGATCGGCTCGGCACAGCAGGAACGGCTCACCCTCGAGAAGAAGCTGGACACGCTGCGGACCTTCGAGCGCGAGTACCGCACGCGCCTGAAGACCCTGCTGCAGTCGTCCTTGCGGGAGCTGGAGGACCGCGCACCGGCGGCACCGTCGTCGGAGGGCAGTCGCTCAGCCAGCCAGCAGGGGTACTCGTTCGGGCCGCGTGCGGCCGAAGCCGGCTGAGCCGGGGTTTGACCTAGAAGATGCTGTACCTGGTCCTGGTCCTTGTGGTGGCGTCGCTCGGTCTGTTGATCGCGGCGCTGACCACGGCCAACACCCTGTGGGCATGGATTTCCGTGCTGATCAGCGTGGTGGCCGGCGCTCTGATGGTGCTCGACTGGGTCCAGAACAGGCGTCGTCGGTCGCGGGGGGCTCCCGCGGCCGACCGGATGCCCGAGGCACCCGCCAGGGAGATGCCGCCTGTCCAGGAGCCGATGCTGGCTCCTGCGCCGCCACCACCGGCTCAGGCAGCGGCGTCGCCGCCCTCGGACAACGACTTCGACGAGTCGTTCGAGGCATTCGAGAAGCAGCTGCAGGATCCTGCACCCCTGCCTGCCGACCGCGAGCCCGCGTACGACCCGCCGGTCTTCGGTGAACCGCCGTTCGGCACCACTCCGCCGGAGCCGGTCACCGCAGTCCAGGAACCGGTCACCGATCTGCCTGCCGAGTCGGCGACTGGGTTCTTCCAGCCGGCCAACGACGTGCCAGCCGATCCGGCGACCGCGGTTCAGCGTCCGGTGGCACCGCCTGAACCGGTGACGGCTGTCCAGCAGCCGGTGCTCGACGCGAACGTGGAGCCGCCAGAGGAAGCCACGGACGCCACCGACCTGCTGGTGGTCAGCGAGCTGTCCGCCGAGGTGGTCGTGATCGACGAGCGACCCAGATACCACTTGGACTCCTGCGCCTGGCTCGGCAACCGTCCGATCCTGCCGTTGCCGGTGTCCGAGGCCCGCGATCTCGGGTTCACGCCGTGCGCACTGTGCAGCCCGGACGCGACCCTCGCGGCGCAGCAGAGGGCTCGCTCGTAACCCGTTTGCCGGAGTTTGTACCCTAGGAAGTACAGGCACCGATCCGGCCATCACCGGGGAGCCTCCGGAAGAACAGGCCGGTTGGCCTCAGTAGAACCGGACGGGTAGGCCCGTCACAGCCGTCAACGAGAGGTCGTCGTGTTCGCGGCGACAATCGGGGTGGTACCGCGGTACGCCAGGAAAGCCTGGTGTGTCGTCCCCAAGTTTGGGCAGACGACCGCGAGAGGCACCCGGACATGCCGTACCCCAAGGCCACCCACGGCGGCGAAGCCACTGTGCCCGCCCAGCCGTCCTTCCCGAAGCTCGAGGCCGAGGTACTCCAGTACTGGGAGATCGACCGGACGTTCCAGGCGTCGGTCGAGGCGCGGCCCGCCGGGGAGAACGGCTCCAACGAGTTCGTGTTCTACGACGGCCCGCCGTTCGCCAACGGCCTGCCGCACTACGGCCACCTGCTGACCGGCTACGTCAAGGACGTCGTGCCGCGCTTCCAGACGATGAAGGGCAAGCACGTCGAGCGCCGCTTCGGCTGGGACACCCACGGCATGCCCGCCGAGGTGACCGCCGAGAAGGAACTCGGTTTCAAGACCAAGGCCGACATCGAGAACTTCGGCGTCGCCGCGTTCAACGACGCGTGCCGCAAGTCGGTGCTGCGCTTCACCTCGGAATGGCGCGACTACGTCACCCGCCAGGCCCGCTGGGTCGACTTCGACAACGACTACAAGACGCTTGACCTCGACTACATGGAAAGTGTCATGTGGGCGTTCAAGTCCTTGTGGGACAAGGGCTTGGTCTACGAGGGCTTCAAGGTGATGTGGTACTGCTGGCGTTGCGAGACGCCGCTGTCCAACACCGAGACCAAAATGGACGAGGTCTACAAGGACCGCCAGGACCCGGCCGTCACCGTCAGCCTGCGCTTGGACAGCGGCGAAGAGGCGCTGGTCTGGACGACCACACCGTGGACGCTGCCGAGCAACCTCGCCGCCGCCGTGCACCCGGACGTCGACTACGTCACCGTGGAGCACGAGGGCCGCAAGTACTTGCTCGCCGAGGCGCGGGTTTCCGCCTACTCGCGGGAGTTGGGCGAGGACGCCGCCGAGCGGATCGTCGCGCGGTACAAGGGAAGCGAGCTCGTCGGTCGTCGTTACCGGCCGCCGTTCGACTTCTTCTACGGCCAGCAGCCGAACGCGCACCAGATCCTCGCCGCGGACTACGTCACGACCGACGACGGTACGGGCATCGTCCACATCGCACCGGCCTACGGTGAAGAGGACAAGGTCGTCACCGACAAGGCAGGCATCACGGTCGTCGGCCCGGTCAACCCGCACGGCGAGTTCACCGACGAGGTCGCGCCTTACGTTGGCATGCACGTGTTCGACGCCAACAAGGTGATCATCCGCGACCTCAAGGAAGCGGGATTGCTGCTGCGGCATGAGACCTACGACCACCCGTACCCGCACTGCTGGCGTTGCGACAACCCGCTGATCCAGCGTGCCGTGTCGTCGTGGTTCGTTGCGGTGACTCAGTTCCGCGACCGGATGGTCGAGCTGAACCAGCAGATCAACTGGGTTCCCGGGCACGTTCGCGACGGTCAGTTCGGCAAATGGCTGGCCAACGCGATCGACTGGGGCATCTCGCGAAACCGGTACTGGGGTTCGCCGATCCCGGTGTGGCGCTCGGACAACCCCGAGTACCCGCGGACGGACGTCTACGGTTCGCTGGACGAGCTCGAGCGTGATTTCGGTGTGCGGCCAACGGATCTGCACCGGCCCGCGATCGACGACCTGGTAAGGCCGAACCCGGACGACCCGACGGGCAAGTCGATGATGCGCCGGGTACCCGAGGTGCTGGACTGCTGGTTCGAGTCCGGTTCGATGCCGTTCGCCCAGGTGCACTACCCGTTCGAGAACAGGGACTGGTTCGAGCACCACTACCCGGGCGACTTCATCGTCGAGTACAACGGCCAGACGCGTGGCTGGTTCTACACGCTGCACGTGCTGGCGACGGCGTTGTTCGACCGGCCGTCGTTCCGTTCCTGTGTGGCGCACGGGATCGTGCTTGGCGACGACGGGCAGAAGATGTCCAAGTCGCTGAAGAACTACCCGGACGTCAACGAGGTGTTCGAGCGTGACGGCTCCGACGCGATGCGCTGGTTCCTGATGGCATCGCCGATCTTGCGTGGTGGCAACCTGATCGTCACCGAGCGCGGGATCCGGGATGCTGTCCGGCAGGCCGTGTTGCCGCTGTGGAACTCGTACTACTTCCTTGCGTTGTACGCCAACGCTGAGGGCGTGGAGGGGACCTGGCGGACGGACAGCGAGCACGTGCTCGACCGCTACATCCTTGCCAAGACTCATGATCTGGCCGCTTCGGTGCGTGTCGCGTTGGAGACGTACGACATCTCCGGTGCGTGCGCATCGGTCCGCGAGTACCTGGAGGTGCTGACCAACTGGTACGTGCGGCGCTCGCGTGACCGGTTCTGGGCCGGTGACAAGGACGCGATCGACACCCTGCACACCGTGCTGGAGGTCGTGAGCCGGCTGACCGCGCCGCTGCTTCCGCTGACCGCGGAGACGGTGTGGCGTGGGTTGACTGGCGAGCGATCCGTGCACATGGCCGACTGGCCGTCGGAGGACTTGCTGCCCGCTGACGACTCGTTGGTCGCCGGGATGGACCGGGTGCGTCAGGTCGCCTCAGCGGCGTTGTCGTTGCGCAAGGCGAACAAGCTGCGCGTGCGGTTGCCGTTGGCACGTCTGGTGATCGCGTCCGAGGACGCCGCGGTGCTCGATCCGTTCACCGAGCTGCTGAAGGACGAGGTCAACGTCAAGCAGGTCGAGCTGACCACGGATGTGGCCGCACACGGTCACTTCGAGCTCGTGGTGAACGCGCGTGCGGCCGGTCCGCGACTGGGCAAGGACGTCCAGACGGTGATCAAGGCCGTGAAGGCGGGCGAGTGGTCCACCACGCAGGCCGGAGTCGTTGTCGCGGCTGGGATCGAGCTGCAGGAAGGGGAGTACGAGCGTCGGCTGGTCACGGGCGACCACGGCGTGGCGGCTCCGCTGCCGGGCGGTTCGGGTCTGGTCGTGCTGGACACCGACGTGACGCCGGAGCTGAACGACGAGGGGCTCGTGCGTGACCTGGTTCGGGTTGTGCAGCAAGCCCGTCGCTCGTCCGGCTTGGATGTCGCCGACCGGATTTCGTTGGTACTTGAAGTGTCCGGTGATGTCTTGCGGGCCGCTCAGCACCATGAGAAGTTCGTCGCTTCGGAAACCCTGGCCGAAGAGGTGTCTTACGGTCCAGTTGGCCCGGATGCCGTCGAGGGCACAGTCGGCGATGGCGTAACGGTTCGGGTCGGCGTGACCAAGAAGTAGCTCTGACGCCACTACGTTGACACCTCTGGCATGCTGCTGTCATTGGGTCGGGGGTGACCCATTAGCAGGGGGTGGACGCAGTGACTGACGGCAAAAGACGCGCGATCTTGATCGGCGGGGCCCTGGCGGCGGTGGCAATCATCGTCGCCGGGGTCTTTGTCTTATGGCCTTCGTCATCGGACGGTGAGACCGCGGGCAGGACGTCCGCCGCCAAGGCGCCGACGATCGAAAGCGCTCCGCCCATCGATCAGGTGCTCAGCCCGTTCTTGACGGCCCTGGCGGCAGGCAAAGCCGCCGAGGCCGCGGCCCTGACGGACAACCCCGCAGCGGCACAGGAAGCCATCACGGCCCTGTACAAGGGCGTTGACGTGGGCTCGTTGTCCTTTGCCCGCAAGACATCCACGACCCCACAGGTCGCCAACGGGACGGTCACCGTGCCGGTCGAGGCGACGCTGCAGGTCACCGGCGCGAGCAAGTGGACTTCGTCCTGGCAGTTGGCGAAGACCAACGACAAGTGGTTGGTCAAGTGGGCGCCGACCGTGATCCACCCGAAGCTGCAAGCCGGTCAGACACTGGCGGTGCTCGGCGAGGTCGGCAAGCCCAACGAGGCCGCGGTACTCGATGAGACCGGCGCGACGATCGCGAAGTGGGAAGGCTCCAAAGCCACGCCGACCGATCCCAAGATCTCGCCACGGCTGATGAATGTCGTGATGGGCGGCGCGAGCTCGAGCGGCACTACCGGTGGCCGGTACATCGCGATCGTGGATGCCGCGGGCAAGGAGGTGGGCGAGCCGCTGTTCGGCCAGAAGCCGAAACAGACCACGAATGAGCCGGTGCACTCCACGCTGAACGGCAAGATCGCGATCGCCGCGCAGAACGCGGTGGACAAGGCCAGCCAGCCCACCATGCTCGTGGCCATCAAGCCGTCCACCGGCGGAATCCTCGCGGTGGCCCAGAACGAAGCGGCAAGCGGCCTGAGCGCGCTGAGCAGCCTCTACGCCCCCGGCTCGTCCTTCAAGATCATCTCGGCGGCCGCGGCGCTGCAGCAAGGCCTCACCCCGGAGTCGCCGGTGGAATGCCCCGGCACCAAGAACATCGGTGGCCGCTCGTTGAAGAACGCGGACTTCGAGCTGGGCACCACCAAGCTGCGTACCGCGTTCGCGAAGTCGTGCAACACGACGTTCGGTGAGCTCGCCAGCAAGCTCCCGGCCGACGGCCTGCGTAAGGCGGCCGACGAGTTCGGCCTCAATGCGGACTTCGACATCCCCGGCATCAAGACGGAACTGGGCAAAGTCGAGAACGCCGACAGTGCGGTGCAGCGCGCCGAAGACAGCATCGGCCAAGGCAAGATCGTCGCAACGCCACTGGGAATGGCGGTCGTCGCGGCAACGGTGGCGGGGAAGAAGACCGTCACGCCAAAGCTGCGCATGGACGCCCAAACCCAGGTACTGACCGGCTACAGAGCACCTCAAGGCCCCGTCCTGGAGCAAATCCGGACGATGATGCGCGACGTGGTCACGTCGGGAACGGCGACCGCGTTGAGCAAGTTCGGCAGTGTGTACGGCAAAACAGGTACGGCGGAAACGGAAAGCCAGGGCGACAACGCCAACGGCTGGTTTGTCGGTTTCCGAGGTGATGTCGCCTTCGCGGTGGTCGTCGTGGACAGCAAGACGTCGACGCAAGCGGTGAACGTGACTGCGAGCTTCCTCAGCGGCTTCTGACGCGTTGGTCTGGCGCTCGCTACAATCCGGAACTTTCGTCGCCTGTGGAGGGACGGCAACCCCTGGTTGCATGAGGGCGACGTGAGGAGGATCTTCGTGAGGACAGTGCTGCGCAGGCTCCTGACCTGCGGAATTGTCGTCGGTTCACTGATTGCTGCGGCGCCGTTGGCGTTCGCGCAGACTACGAGCCGTGACTGCGTCGACCGCACGGTGCCGGTGACGGTGTCGGAACGCCGACTGGATCTGGCGGTGCCGCAGGAAGTGTTACGCCGCAGCGGCTTCGACCGCTTCGGGCCCCGTTTCGAGACATTGCTGTGCGCCGTGCGAACCAAACAGGCCGCATCCGCGCTGGTCCGGGCCGAAGGCGCGGGCCTGTGGCGCTCGGCAGTGGACCGCGTGCAAGGACGCGGGCCCGCGGGCGGAGACCTGACCAGAGCCGACGACCGCCCGCTGTACTGGGCCCGGCTGGCGCTGACCAGGGCGCTGCGCCAATGGAAGCCCGGCTTCACCCTGCCCGACGCGGACCGGGCAAGGCTGATCAACGCCATGGAAACCAGTTCACGCGGGCAGGACTCGGTCAGCTTCCCGCCGGGCCTCAAGCGAGTCATGGTCAGCGGCTTCGACCCGTTCCAACTCGACGGGGACATCCGCCGCAGCAACCCGTCCGGCGCCACCGCACTGGCACTGGACGGCGTGATCATCAAAACCCCGACCGGCCCGGCGATAGTGCAGACAGCGATGTTCCCAGTGCTCTGGGGTCCCTTCGAAGCAGGGATGGTCGAACGCACCTTCCTGGCGCAGATGCCAAAACTCACGATGTTCACGACAGTGAGCCAAGGCCGCGTCGGCCGAATCGACATCGAACGCTACAACGGCCGCTGGCACACCGGCCTGGACAACGACAACGAGACCCGCGCCACCACAATCCCCATCCCGGCAGGCATTCCCACGGTGACGCCACAACCCGAATTCGTGTCGACAACGCTGCCGCACGCGAAGATCGTCGCAGCCACAACCGGACGCTTCCCAGTCTTCGACAACACATCGGTGACGGAAATCCCGGCAGGCGCAACCACCCCGGTGGTCTCACCAACCGGCCCCACCCCAGGATCAACCGCACGAGCAGGCGGCGGAGGAAGCTACCTGTCCAACGAAATCGCCTACCGCACAACGCTTCTGCGTGACGCACTGAAACTGACCACCCCCGGCGGCCACGTGCACACCCCGGTCCTGCAATTCGCCCCAGACAACACAACCGCGATAACCGACCCAGTCTTCGAACAGAACCGCACAGACATCGTGGCCCAAGTCAAGAAGATCATCGAAGTATCCCTCGCCTGACCCACAGAAAACCAGCGCGATCCGGCCCAACCAACGCGGCTTGGTGCAACCGACGTGGCCCGGCGCAGCCAAGCGGTCCTGCGCAGCCAAGGAGGTCAGGTAAGCATGGCGGTCCGCCGCAACCGTGGTGGTCTGGTGCAGCCAAGGCAGTCTCGCGCCACCCTGGCGGTCTTGTGCAACAAAGGCGGTCCGGTGCAACCATGGTGGCCCGGTGCAGCCAAGGCGGTTCCATACAACCAGCGCTGCCCCGGCACAGCCAGTGCCGGGGCAGCGTAGGTTCTGCGGCCATCACGGCTACCCCTGCGCTATCTCTCAGCGCGTCGATGGCTTGGCATACTGCTGACTTTTCTGGGTAATCCACCTTCGTCATATCCCCCTAGCCGACTTGGTTTTTCCGTGCATCGGCAGAATGTCCGGCAGCACCCGGATAATCGGGTGGTGGATTTTCGCTTTGCTGTCCGGGTGAAGCCCGGTGCGCGTAAGGACCGAGTCGGTGGCCGCTGGGGTGAGAATGCTCTCATCGTTGCGGTTGCGGCACCTGCTGTGGAGGGGAAGGCGAACGAACAGCTGCGTGCCGTTCTGGCCAAGGCTTTCGGTGTGCGCAAGGCGGATGTGTCTCTTGTGGCGGGTGACCGTGGCCGCGACAAGGTTGTCGAGCTGTCGCCCGCACCGCCGGATGCGGCCGAACGGCTCAACAAGCTGCTGACTGAGAGCACTTAGGACAGATGAGACAATGCTGGCGTGAACGGGCTGACCCTCGCCCTGGGGATCGGGGCCGCCGTGGTGCTCGTGGCCGTGCTCGCGGTCCGGGTGTCGGTCCGGCTTGGCCTCCCTTCGCTGTTGCTGTACCTGGGCATCGGGGTCGCGATCGGCGAGGCGGGCTTCGGCATCCGCTTCGACGACGCCCAGCTCACGCAGGCACTTGGCCTCGCGGCGCTGGTGTTGATCCTGATCGAGGGTGGGCTCACGACTCGCTGGACAGACGTCCGACCATCCCTTGGAATCGGTATCGCACTGTCCACTGTGGCCGTAGCAGTCAGTGTCGGTGTGACCGCAGCGGGTTTGCATTTCATCCTCGGCCTTGACTGGAAACAGGCCGCCCTCTGGGGATCTGTGCTCGCACCGACCGACGCCGCCGCAGTCTTCAGCGTCCTGCGCGGGCTCGGCGTCAGCAAACGACTGGTCGGCTCACTCGAGCTCGAATCCGGCCTGAACGACGCCCCGTCCTACATCGCCGTGGTGGTGCTGTCGACCGCCACCACGATCGACTGGGTCTTCCCACTGCTTGCCGTGTACGAGCTCGCGGCGGGCGCGTTGATCGGCCTTGGCCTCGGTTGGCTGGGCGCGGTCGCCCTGCGCCGAGTCGCTCTGCCTGCCACCGGCCTCTATCCGTTGGCCACGGTCGCCATGTGCGTGGTCGCCTTCTCGACCGGCCAGCTCGCGCACGCCTCCGGGCTGCTCGCGACCTACGTCGCCGCCTTGGTGCTCGGCAACTCCCAACTCCCGCACCGCGCCGACACGGTGTCGTTCGCCGAAGGCCTGGGCTGGCTGTCCCAGATCGGCCTGTTCGTTTTACTCGGCCTGTTCGCCTCACCGTCCCGTCTGCTCGAATCGGTCGTGCCCGGCCTTGTCGCCGCGGCTGTGTTGCTGTTGCTTGCCCGACCGCTGTCGGTCTTCCTGTCCTCGCTGCCCTTCCGCGTCCCTTGGCGAGAACAGGTCTTCCTGTCGTGGGCAGGGCTACGCGGCGCGGTCCCGATCGTCCTTGCGATGATCCCGCTCAGTGAGAACCTGCCCGGCGCCAGAGACCTGGTCGACGCGGTGTTCGTGCTCGTGATCGTGCTGACCCTGGTCCAGGGCGGCACCCTGCCGTTGTTCGCCCGGGTCCTCGGCCTGGCCAAGGGCGCCCGTTCCCAGCATGTGGAAGTCGACGCGGCTCCATTGGACGAGCTGGGAGCCGAGCTGCTCCAGGTCAAGATCCCGCAAGGCTCCCGCCTGCACGGCATCTACCTGACCGAGCTCCGGCTCCCACCCGGGGCGACGGTCAGCCTGGTCACCCGCGAAGGCGAAGGGTTCACGCCGGAGCCGACCACGCGCCTGCAAGTCCACGACCAACTCCTGATCGTCGCCACGCAGCAAGCCCGCGACGCGACCGAACGCCGCATCCGCGCCCTCGACCGAGCCGGCCGCTACGCCCGCTGGCGCGGCGAGCACGGCGACTGACTTGATCACAGCCAGTTCCCATCCCTCGCCCGGGTACGGCTTCGCCGAGAGGGCCAGAGCTCGCCTAGCGAACCCTTCCAGTGCACTCCTGCCACCGTCGCCCGCCCCGGCGCGGCCGCTCTCACCTGCGCTTTCGTCCGCCCATCGATCAGGTGAAGCTTTGCCGGTACATCACACGATCTGTGGTGTGCAGCACATTTGGGCCGGGCAGTGGTCGCGTCAAACGGTCTCCTTCCGCTACTGTTCGAAATGAAGGTCATGAGTGCCAGCGCTAAGCCCCGGCTTGCTGGCCGGCAACCCTCCAACCGCGGTGGGGTGCCCCGGGTGAAGACCAGGCCCCGCCACAAGCCGTGGCAGGGCAAGCGCGGACCCTCTTGGGTCCCAGAGGCCCGGAGGAGCCGGAAAATGACGCTCGCACTTCCCAGCCAACGCCAGTTCGCCCAGGACCAGGCGCAGGTGCCGCCGGTTGTCAGCGCCACCCTGACCGTCCCGCTCGCCACCGGCGAGCAGATCCAGTACGCCAACCTCGACCACGCTGCGAGCGCACCCTGTCTTCGCAGCGCGCAGGACGCGGTCGACGAACTGCTGCCCTGGTACGCCAGCGTGCACCGTGGCGCGGGCTTCGCATCCCAGGTCTCGACCAAGGTCTACGAGCGCGCTCGTGACGTGCTGCGTGAGTTCGTCGGCGCCCGCACCCGGGACACCGTCGTCTTCACCCGTAACTCCACGGACTCCCTCAACCTCCTGGCTCGTTCGCTGCCCAAGGCAACTTCGGTGGTGCTGTTCGACACCGAGCACCACGCGGCGTTGCTGCCTTGGCGGGGGCCTTGGGTGCGTCGCATCCAGACCCCGTCGTCTCCTGGCGACGCCGTCATCGCCCTCGACGCGGCGTTGGCCGCCGCGCCAACGGGTCCGCGCCTTGTGGTGATCACCGGGGCGTCCAATGTGACCGGCGAACTCTGGCCGATCGAGGAGCTCGCCCAGGTCGCCCGGCGTCACGGCGCACGAGTGGCCTTGGATGCGGCCCAGTTGGCACCGCACCGCCCGATCGACATCCAGTCGTGGAACGTCGACTACGTCGTGCTGTCCGGACACAAGCTGTACGCACCCTTCGGCGCTGGTGTGCTGATCGGTCGTGCCGACTGGTTGCAGGCGGCGGAGCCGTACCTGGCCGGTGGCGGCGCCACGAAGCAGGTCACGAGCTGGGGAGACCGGCTGGGCGTCGCCTGGTCGGCGGTGCCCGAGCGGCACGAGGCCGGGTCCCCGAACGTCGTCGGCGTGCATGCCCTCGCCGTGGCGTGCAAGACGATCTCCGCGCAGTGGGCCGACATCGAGGCCCACGAGCTCGCGCTGCTGCACCGTCTGCGCAAGGGTTTGCGTGACATTCCAGGCCTCTCCGAGCTCAGCATCTTCGACGGTCCCCGCGTCGGCGTCGTCAGCTTCACGATCGCCGGTCACGACGCGGGCCTGATCGCGGCCGCCCTGTCCGCTGAGTACGGCATCGGCGTGCGAGACGGCGCGTTCTGCGCGCACATCGCGACTCGTCGGCTGCTGACCAAAGCGGGCTCGACGGAGCAGCGTGCCCTGCGGGCCAGCCTCGGCCTTGGCAACACCGCCGAACACGTGGACCGGCTTGTGCACGCCCTGCGCACGCTGGTGACCAAGGGCCCGGCGCTGAACTACCGGCTCGAGGATGGCCGGTGGGTTCCGGAAGCCGACACGCGCCCGCTGCCGTCGTTCCTGACCGACTGACCCACTGACCGGCGGCTCAATAGACGGACTGACCCACTGACTGGCGGATCGACTGACCGGCGGATCGACCGATCGCACCGGCGGGGCACGACCTCGTCGGTCGGTCAGATCGACTGATCTTGGCGTTCGCGCTGTCCTGAGTGGTCTCATCGTTAATACTCCCTGCCATGAGCTATCCAGGTCCTGGTTGGCCGCAGCCGCCCTACGGCGGGTACCCGGCACGCCCAAGTACGGCTCCCGCCTACATCGCGGCTGCGTTGTTCGCTGTGTGTGCGGTGCTCTCCCTCGTGGTCTCGATCATTTCCTGGGACGGCTCAACGAGAAGCATCGAAGCGGTCATCTCCGTACCGGGCATGGCGTTCTCCGAGGACATCACCGGCAACGTCGATTTCGGCATCTCCACCGGAATCTCGGTCGCCTGCACCTTCGCCCTGTTCGCGATCCTGCTCGCGGCCAGGCTCGCGTTCGCCCGGTGGATCACCGTGGTCCTGGGTGCAGTGGTGGTCCTGTACTACGTCTATGCGGTCATCAAGGTCCTCGTGGACGGTGGCGGCGAATTCATCGCGGCGTTGGCCTTGTCGTTGGTTCTCTGGTTGATCGCGGAGATCGTCGTCCTCCTTCCTGCTGTTGGTCAGGCAATGCGCGGTTACAGGTAAGCGTCAGGACACGTCCCGCCTGTTCAATGCAAGGACGGCCCCACCGAACGCGACCGCCAGGTAAGCCACGAGCACGATTACGGCGGCCACTGAGCCGTCCGCGATCCGCTCGGGCAGCGTGGGCAACAGCATCGACGACACGTGTTCCTGCCACGAGCCCGGCCGGAAACGGATCATCGCCGGAGCTATCAACAACAGAGCGACCATGGCCATGACCGCACTCGCTGTTGTCCGCAGAATCATGCCTGCCGCAAGTCCGAGCAGACCGGCTGCTCCGACGCCGAGACCTGACCAGAACAGCGTCGGCAATTCCTCCGCGACCGAGGTGACGTAACCAGGTGGGATGCGTCGATCGCCGACGATTCCGCGCCCTGCGCTGAAGGCACCCGCCAGGAACACCGACCCAGCGGTCAACGACACGCCTGCGATAACGATCGCCTTTGCCAGAGCTAATCGAGTCCGTTGCGGTCGCACGGTCAGGCTCGCGGTGATACTCCGTGTCGCGTACTCGCTCGTGATCGCAAGTACCCCGAGAATCGCCAGGCACAGCTGGACCAGTGGTAAGAACACCTGCTCCATGGCGGGTGCTTGAAAGCGAGCTCGCCGTTGCGGTGGCAGATCGTCCCACCCTCGTACACCGATCCACGCGAACACCGCTGCCGCGGCGACGACGCCCAGAACGAGGGCGATCACCCAATAGCTCGATCGGACTGAGCGGATCTTCAGCCACTCGGCCGAAATCGAAGAACGAAGCACGTCGATCACACATCCCTATGCAGTATCGCCACGGCGGCGGCACCAAGTGCTGCAACGACATAGCCGATCGCCACCAGCGGGTGGGGCATGTTCAACAGCATCAGCGAACCCAATCGGTCGTCCCACGGATCAGGCAGGAAGCCGACGAGAACAGGAACGATGAACACCAGCGCGGCGATCGCGAACAACGCGCCCGCTGTCGAGCGGAGGACTGTGCCTAGCCCCAACCCGACAACGGCAACCACCATCGCCAACACGCTTGCCTGAACCAGGCCGGGTAATTCCTCCTCGAAGGTCGCCGCGTATCCAGGAAATCCTCTGCTGCCAAGCACTTCATGGCTCACCAGATAGGTCGAGAAGGTGACGAGAAGACCTGACACCAGTCCGATCACGCCGACGACGGAAGCCTTCGACGCGAGCACGGACAGCCGCCTTGGCGCGACCGTCAGGCTGGTGCGGATCGCGCCCGTCGCGTACTCGCCCGTGATGATCAGAACACCCAGTACCGCAAGACAGAAGTGCAGCAAGGGTGCCGTGGTGTCCTCGATCGAGGCATCAGAGAGGCGCGTCCGGCTTTCCGGTGACATGCCCTCCCACGTCTGCCCCCACGCGTACGCCAACAGCATCCCCAATACCGCGATCGCCATCACTGCGAGCAGTACGAACCGAGTCGATCGAGTGGTGCGGATCTTCAGCCACTCGGCCGACAGCACGTCTCTCATCACTGATCACTCGCCCGGTAATCCACACTGTCCGCGGTCAGCGCCATATAGGCGTCCTCAAGAGATGCAGTGCGTGGAGTCACCTCATGCACGGCGATTCCATGCGTCGCGGCCGTATCGCCGATTTCGGCCACGGTCAGCGCTTTCACCGACAGGCCGCCACTTGGATCTCTGTCCACAGTGGCGCCTGCCGCCGTGAGTGCGACCGCGAGCTCTGCGGGCCGCGGGGATCGCACCAGCACTCCTCGGTCGAACTGTCTGAGCAGGTCGCGGACCGTGGTGTCGCTGATCAACCGGCCGCGGCCAATGATCAGCAAGCGGTCGGCCGTCTGTTCCATCTCACTCATCAAGTGACTCGAGATGAGCACAGTGCGGCCCTCGGCAGCCAATGACCTGGCCAGACCTCGTATCCACCGGACTCCGTCCGGATCCAGTCCATTGACCGGTTCGTCGAACATCAGCACGCCGGGATCACCCAGCAGAGCCGCGGCGATGCCAAGCCGCTGTCTCATTCCCAGCGAGAAGCCGCCGATGCGGCGCTTGGCCACACCTGCGAGGCCGACCTGCTCCATTACGGATACCACGCGGCTGTCGCCGATGCCGTTCGTCCGTGCGAGACAACGAAGGTGGTCGAAGGCTGTTCGTCCACCATGGACAGCGTTCGCATCGAGCAGCGCGCCGACCTCGTGCATGGGAAAGCGCAACTGATCGTATCGACGGCCCTGTACCAGCGCCTCGCCCGACGTCGGCGCGGCAAGGCACAGCACCATTCTCATAGTGGTCGACTTTCCGGCTCCGTTCGGGCCGAGGAAGCCGGTCACACAACCGGGATTGACTTGTATGGAAAGGCTTTCCACCGCCGAGGTGGAGCCGTAGCGCTTGGTGAGTCGCGTCGTTTCGATCACGCGTCCACGCTGCCGCATCCGGGCCGGTCGGCACATCTGTCTGGAGATAGAACCGCGATCTCTATCTCCAGACAGAGGCGAACTGTCGGACCCCCGCGCTAGCGTCGAAGGCGTGGACGAAACCGCACCCCGCCCCTTCCTGATCGGTGGCCTGACCAAAGCGCAACACTACGTGTGCGACAGCGCTGCGACATCTGCGTATGCCGTGCTCGCTGTGCTGCCCGGGCTGGTGCGCGGCTTTCAGGCGGCCGTACCGGACTGGCTCGCGTTCGTCATCGTGCTCGGTGGCATCCTGCCGGTCGCGGCGCGTCGCCGGTGGCCGCGGCTGGTGTTTGGTGTCGTGCTCGTCCTGTCGACACTGTCTATTCTGTTGGGCTTGCTGGACACGCCATTCATCGCTCCGGCCATGGCCGTGTACATGGTGGCTTTGACTGAGCGCAGACCCAGATGGGAACCGACGCTGGTGGTCGGTTTGCTGAGCAGTCTCGGGCTTCTCGCCGTCCTGACGGTCAGCCCGGTCCAGGCGCAATCGTCGGCGACTGGTCAACTCCTGCTGACCATTGCGGTGATGGGTGTGACATGGACAGTGGGGCGCGCGATCCGTGATCGGCGTGCGTATCTAGCACGCTCAACAGATCGCGCAGTAACTGAAGAACGGCTGCGTATCGCGCGCGAGCTGCATGACGTTGTCGCACACAGCATGGGTTTGATCGTCGTGAAAGCGGGGGTGACTAACCATTTAGTGGACGTACGGCCGGCGCAAGCGCGGGATGCTTTGCAGGTCATCGAAAACACGGGCCGCGACGCGCTCACTGAGATGCGGCACATGCTGGGGGTGCTGAGAACAGGTGGTTCGCCGATCGAGCTTGCTCCGGCGCCGCAACCGGACACCTTGTCGGAGCTCGCCGATCGAGCGGCGATGGCGGGCGTCCAGGTGAGCTTGGAAACCCGTGGCCTGGACCGATTACCTGAAGGTGTCGGGCTTTCGGTCTACCGGATCGTGCAGGAAGCACTGACCAATGTGGTCAAACACGCCGCACCGGCGACGTGCCATGTTGTGGTTGATGACGACGGAAAAGAGGTGAGGATCGAAGTGACAGACGATGGTCCTGGCGGCAGTGTTCTGCCCAGGCAGGCTGGTCACGGCCTGATTGGAATCAGAGAGCGTGTGACGATGTACCACGGCACGTGCGAAGCGGGACCACGACCTGGAGGTGGGTTCCGTGTGTACGTAACACTTCCCTATGGAGAGACCTCATGAGTGCTTCGCTTGAGCCGCTATACCGCAGAGGTGAGCAGCCATCGGGATGGCGGCCGATCGTAGGGCCTGTGGTCCGACGGGCAGTCAGACGTGACCGGGAGCGACCATCCTTATGCACGGCTGGTGTGGGTGCATCCCTTGCCTGACAGCGGCCTCGCGCGGCGTAGTCCTTGATGGCCGGGCGGAGTCCGTCACCGATGTCGGCTTCGAAGCCCCAGTTCCGCCGGAACTTGCGGCCGACCCGGCGAAGCGCCGGCACCAACATGAACGACTGGACCACGATGCCCAGCGTCACGCCGATCCCCAGGACCAGCAGTTTCACGTCGCCCATCCGGACCGGGTCGAGCGAGATCTCGCCAGGCACGATCGCGTAGATCCCGATGGTCACCATCACCACGAGGTTGCTGACCACCGGCGCCCACGCGGGTTGTCTGCGGCTGGTGTTGCGGTTCAAGGGCAGGTTGCCTAGCTGGGAGCAGACTCCTAGTCGGTTGCTGAAGGTGTTTTGAGCAGTGATGTCACTGTGAAGTTATGTGGAAACTATTGTGTCTCAAGGTTTTCATGACGTCCGGCTGAAGGTTGGCTCAGGGGCGATAAGCAAGTGGCTGGTCTGGTGGCTCGACGGGAAGCTTCGGGAGACTTCCGGGTGTGCCGGTTCGCGAGTACGACAGTGCGGTGCAGCGCTCGGATGACGGATCGGAACCCGTTGCCACGCTGGTCTGGCGGACAACGGCCGTCGGTGTTACGGGCTGAGTTGCTTCAAGGCTTTCTGGGTCAGGCTGCGTGGCGATCGTGAACACCTTGCGAGATAGGGGAAGCCTGAGCCGTGAGACGTTTCTGAGAACTGCGTACTGGCGCTGCTTGGCTGGGGAGAATGGATTGGGAGAAGGATGGCTGCAGCTGTCATGAGGTTGGTGCGTGAAGGCAGACATGGTTCGGGTTGTCGTCGCCGATGACCAGGCGTTGCTGCGGGGGAGCTTCCGGGCACTGATCGATTCCGACCCCGAGTTCGCCGTCGTGGGTGAGGCCGGGACGGGGCGTGAGGCGGTCGATGTGGCAATGCGGGAGGAGCCGGACCTCGTCCTGATGGATGTCCGGATGCCGGAGATGGACGGGATTGAGGCGACCCGGTTGATCTGTGCCGAGCGACCGGAGACCCGGGTCTTGATCCTGACCATGTTCGATCTCGACGCGTACGTGTTCTCCGCGCTTCGGGCTGGGGCCAGTGGCTTCCTGCTCAAGGACGCACGGCCCACCGACTTGTTGGCGGCGGTCCGGACCGTCGCCGCAGGGGACGCCTTGCTCGCTCCCAAGGTGACGAGGCGGCTGATCAATGAGTTCACCCGGCGTACCGAGCCGCGGCGGGTCGCCGACGAACTCACCAAGATCACTGAGCGCGAACGAGATGTGTTGACCCTGATCGCGAAAGGACACTCCAATGCTGAGATCGCTGAACGGCTGCATCTGAGTACAGGCACCGTGAAGACGCACGTCAGTCATCTGCTCGGCAAGTTCGAGGCTCGTGACCG
The DNA here is from genome assembly GCF_900176515.1 of Kibdelosporangium aridum. Lineage (GTDB taxonomy): Bacteria > Actinomycetota > Actinomycetes > Mycobacteriales > Pseudonocardiaceae > Kibdelosporangium > Kibdelosporangium aridum. The sequence goes on along the minus strand of NZ_FWXV01000003.1, from coordinate 821,921 downwards.
GGCCCAGTTGGTGATCGTCGCGTACGAGACCGGCCTGGTTTCCGTCGCGATGGACTCACCAGGGGACTCGACTGGCTTACGCTGAACCCGATGGCTGAGTCGGATGTGGACTTCGCGACGCGGGCACCGCACCCCGCGCTGCGCCACCTTGTCCGGCGCTATATCGGGTACACGCAGCACGACGTCGGTTTGGCGGTGCATCGTGGGCTGCCGTCGGGCACGGTCACACTGATCATCAGCTTGGCTGAGCCGATCAAGGTGGTCGGCGGGCCTGGCGGTGGGAGTCAGGCACAGGCCGCGGTCGGTGGGCTGCACCTGGAACCCACGTTGATCCGGCAGGACCGGTTCCAGCAGGGACTGCACCTCGAGCTCAACCCGGTCGGTCTGCGGGCGCTGCTGGGGGTGCCGGCGACCGAGCTGACGTCGGATGTCATCGACCTTGCCGATTTGCCGGTGAAGTGGGCGACGTCTTTGCCGGATCGACTGGTGGCTCAGCCGACGTGGGAGGCGCGGTTCGCGCTTCTCGATGCCGAACTGTCCGGTGCGCTGCGTCCGGTCAACCTGGTGGCCGAGGTGCAGTGGGCGTGGCGGCAGATGCTGACCGGGCGTGGGGCGCAGCCGGTCAACGACCTGGCCGATGAGGTCGGGTGGAGCAGACGGCATTTCACGGCACGATTCGCGCGGGAGGTGGGACTCGGCCCCAAACAGGTGTCCCGGCTGATCCGGTTCGAGCACAGCGCGGCGCTCATCCGGGCAGGTCAGCCGCTGGCCGATGCGGCCATCGCGGCGGGCTACTACGACCAGGCGCACATGACCAACGAGTGGCGGGTGTTCGCTGGGTGCACCCCGGCGACGTGGGCTCGTGAGGAGCTCCCGTTTCTCCAAGACCTGAGCGACGAGGAGTAGGCACAGTCGCTCGCATGACCGACAACAACCCAGGCGTGTGGGCCTGTCTCAGGTACAACGACGCGGACGCTGCTCGGGTCTTCATGACCGAGGTGCTCGGGTTCACCGAGACGCTGACCATTCGCGACGACAACGACAACACTCGATTTGTGCATGCGGAGGTGAAATGGCCTGAAGGCGGCGGAATCATGTACGGGTCCGGCGGTACGCACGAGGACTACCCGCAGCCCGTTCCCGGCACTCAGTGGATCTACGTGGTCACCCAGGACGTCGGCGGCGTTCATAAGCGCGTCGTCGAGGCCGGGGGCAAGGTGGTCGCGGAGCCCCATGACACCGAGTACGGCTCGCACAACGTGATCGTGGCCGATCCCGAAGGCAACATCTGGACGTTCGGCACCTACCCAGGAGCGTGAACTGCTTCGAGGGGTTTGCCGCTCCCAGAACCGGATGCGGTGTCTTGGGCAGCTTGACGGTGGGCCCCTCGACACGGGCTTGGACCCGCTCTGACTGGGGGTGAGCGGGTGCTGGCGGGCGCGGCCGGGTGATGCGTGGACAATGACCTAGTGAGTACCGAGAGCAATCCCGAGCAATCCAGGCCGCCACGCAAGGCGGCGATCCTGCTGGGCACGGCCGTCGTGTTCTTCGCCTTCGACCTGGTGACCAAGGTCGTGGCGTTGGCCCAGCTGGAGGGCAGGGAACCGGTCCGGGCCCTTGGCGGCCTGGTCTACCTGCAGATTGTTCGCAATCCGGGTGCCGCGTTCTCCATCGCCACCGGGATGACCTGGGTGCTTGCGCTTGTTGCCATCGGAGTGGTTGTCGCGATCATCTGGCTGCTGCCCCGGCTGCGGTCCGTCGGGTGGGCCATCGGGCTCGGGTTGGTTCTCGCCGGTGCGGTGGGCAACCTGGTCGACCGGTTCTTCCGGGCGCCTGGACCGCTTCATGGCCACGTCGTGGACTTCGTGTCCCTGTTCGGCCCGGACGGGGAGTACTGGCCGGTGTTCAACGTCGCGGACTCCAGCATCGTGGTGGGCGGCATCCTGATCGTGGTGCTGTCGTTGCTCGGCTACGAGTACGACGGCCGCCGTTCGCGCGACAAGAAGAAGACGGAGGCCGCGCCCAGTGAGTGACCTGCGAACCCTTCCGGTTCCCGATGGCCTTGACGGCATGCGGGTAGACGCCGGGCTGTCCAAGCTGCTTGGGCTGTCCCGGACCGCTGTGGCGGCGATCGCGGAGGCTGGTGACGTCTTCATCGACGGGCGGCCTGCGGGCAAGTCCGACCGGTTGGTCGCGGGCACGCTGCTGGAGGTGACGTTGCCCGCGCCGGAGCGTCCGGTCGAGATGATCCCGGTGCCCGTCGAGGGGCTTCGGATCGTCTTCGAGGACGACGACATCGTCGTGGTCGACAAGCCGGTCGGGGTCGCGGCGCACCCCAGCCCTGGCTGGACCGGGCCGACCGTGATCGGCGGGCTTGCTGCGGCGGGTGTGCGGGTGTCCACGTCGGGTGCGGCCGAGCGGCAGGGCGTGGTGCACCGGCTGGACGTCGGCACCACCGGTGTCATGGTCGTCGCCAAAAGTGAATACGCGTACACGGTGCTGAAGCGGGCGTTCAAGGAACGTACGGTCGACAAGATCTACCACGCTGTCGTCCAAGGCCTGCCGGACCCGAGCACGGGCACTATCGACGCGCCCATCGACCGGCATCCCAAGCACGACTACAAGTTCGCTGTCGTCGCGTCGGGGAAGCCGAGCGTCACGCATTACACGGTGCTGGAAGCGTTCCGGGCGGCCTCGCTGGTCGAGGTCAAGCTGGAGACCGGTCGGACGCATCAGATCCGGGTGCATTTCTCGGCTCTGCGGCATCCGTGCGTCGGCGACCTGACCTACGGTGCGGATCCTGTCCTGGCGAAGCGCTTGGGCGTGACCCGGCAGTGGCTGCACGCGAGGACGCTCGGGTTCGAGCATCCTGCGGACGGCCGGTGGGTGGAGTTCACCAGCGAGTACCCCGAGGACCTCGCTGTTGCCCTTGAAGGGCTGCGCGCCGAGTCCTGACCCGGGCTACGGCTCCACAGTCCAGATGAGCGCCTTGGACGTGTCGTCGGGCCGTGCTGTCCAGCGGACGGCTGTGACCTCGACGTTCTCGGGCAGGACGTACACCGCGTGCCCTCCTGCGGTCTCGCCTGGCGCCACGCCGATGCGGTGCGGCGGGCGAGACGACAGCGACACCGGGGCTTTCGGCACGGTCTGGCCGTCCTTGGTGACCAGGACGAGGTACAGGTCGGGCAGGGAGTTGAACGCTTGCGCGCCCCGGTTGACCATCTCGGTGTGCACGACGACCGAGCGTTCACCTTCCTGCAACCGGTATCCCGCTGCGGTGAACAGGAAGTCGGCGGGGTCGACCACCTCGACGAGCTGGATCGCCAGGTACTCGCCCTCGAGGCCCTCGGTTTCGAGCGTGCCGCCGACCTTGCCGGTGCGCGCGGAGGCCGGGCGAGCCTGCTGAACCTGGACGGGAGCGTGCATCTGGACGGGGGCGGGCTGGTCACCGCGGGCCCACGAGGCCGTCTGCGGCGGCCCCCATGTGCTCATCACGGGATCCGGCGGGGACGCTGGCTGGACCGGGATCGGCTGGCTGGGTGGCTGAGCAGGCCCCGCGTAGCGCCCTGACGGCGTGCCGTGGACCGGATAGGGCCCGGACGGCGTGGCCGGGGCTGGAGGCGGATACGCCCCTGAGGGCGTGCCCGCTGGATGCGAATACGGACCCGACGGCGTGCCCTGCGGAAACGCCGGGGGATACGCGTTCGCGCCTGATGGCGGGCCGACGGGATAACCCGACGGTGGCGGATATGCGCCAGCGGGGGCGACGTTCGGCGGGTAGGCACTGGCCGGGTACACGCCCGATGGTGTTCCTTGGACCGGGTAGCTCGGCGGCGTGACGGCCGCGAGCGCGGCCCGTATCCCGTTCGGATCACATTCCACACCTACGACCAGCGGCAATCCGTTGGCGGACAGTGCGACAAGCCGGGACGCCACTTCCCGAGGGTCCATCCCCATCCGGGCGGCCACCTCGTGCACGGCCGCCCTGCCCATCTCGGCGATCAGGCTGAGCAGGCGCATGTCCACGGGATCGGGGGTCACCACGGCTGGAAACGCTACCCCGTCGCAGTGACCAGCGCGTGCACCGCCGTATCCCTCTCGCCCGAACGGGCACGTCCCTCTCTTGTCATTGATCACCTTCTGGCAGAAGATACGGCCACCCAACCGCCAGTGGGTTTTGGTGAAGGTTTCACTTGGGAGGCGCGACGATGCGACGATGGCCCTTGATGTCCCTGCTGGTGGCCGTGCCGTTGCTGGCCGCCGGGTGCGTCGGCAAGTCCGCTGACACGAACACCGGGCAGAACGCCGACGCCAAGGAGTTCACCCTGACGATCTCCGCGAACGCGCTCGAAGGCGGCAAGAACGCCAACATAGCCAAGTGGACCGTCGAGTACGTGATCCCCAAGTTCGTCGAGGCGCAGAAGGCCAAGGGCGTCAACGCCACGGTCCGGTTCGAGGGCAACGGCGCGGACGACAAGGACTTCAAGACCAAGGTCGCGCTCGACCTGAAGACCGGCGGCGGCGCCGACGTCCAGGAGATCGACGGGATCTGGCTCGGTGAGTTCGCGCAGGCCGGGCAGGCCAAGCCGCTGGCCGATCTGGTCGGCAAGGACAAAATGGACGCGTGGGAGGGCTGGTCGAAGATCCCGCCTGCCGTCGCCGCGCTCGGTGACTTCGAAGGAAAGCGGTACGGCGTCCCGGTCGGCACCGACGGCCGTGTCCTGTACTTCAACAAGAAGCTCTTCGCACAGGCCGGGCTGCCCGCGGACTGGCAGCCGCGCAGCTGGGACGAAGTCCTGCAGGCCGGGCAGAAGCTCAAGAGCATCCCGGATGTGGTGCCGATCCAGTTGAACGCGGGTACCGCGATGACCGAGGCCACGACGATGCAGGGCGTACTGCCGTTGCTCGTCGGCACCGGCAAACCCATTTACGACAACGGGAAGTGGCAGGGCGGCACGCAGAACGTCAAGGACGTTCTCGGGCTGTACCAGAAGGTCTACTCCGGCGGCCTCGGTGACCCGCTGCTGCAGCAGGAGGCCAAGGGGCGCGACAAGTCCTTCGCCCAGTTCGCCGACAACAAGATCGGCATCTTGCTGGAGAGCGACTACTTCTGGCGCGCGGTGGTCAACCCCACCAACGGTGTCGCCAAGATGGCCGACCGGGACACCGCGGTCGGCTGGGCCAGGATTCCGGCCGAGCGGGCCGGTTCGGGTGTCGGCGGCCAGGACTTCGTGAGCATGTCCGGCGGGACGATCCGGATGGTCAACCCGAACTCCAAGTACCCGCAGCAGGCCTGGGAACTCCTGCAGTTCATGAACTCGTTCGACGCCACCAAGGCCCGCGTGTCCAGCACGCCTCAGATCACCGTGCGCACTGACGTGAACGACGAGGTCCTCAAGGGCGACCCGATGCTGTCGTTCGTGTCCAAGGAGGTCCTGCCGATCACCCGCTACCGCCCCGGCCTGGCGCAGTACACGCAGGTCTCCGCCGCCCTGCAGCAGGCGACGGCGGACGTCGTCGCGGGCAAGACCCCCGACGAGGCCGCGGCGGCGTACCAGCAGGCTGTGGTCAAGGCGGTCGGCGAGGGCAACGTTGCCACCGGCTGACATCGCGACCGCTCCACCACCGGTCACCGCGAAGAAGACCAAGAACTCCGCGCTGGCGACCGACTCGGCCGGCCTTGGCCGGGGCCGGGCGCTGCTGTTCGTGACGCCCGCGCTGGTGCTGATCGGGGTGTTCCTGGTCTTCCCCGCGCTGTGGAGCATCTACATCGGACTGACCAACTACACGTTGACCGGTCCGACGTCGGTGAGTCCGGAGATCGTCGGCGTCGACAACATCACCGACGCGCTGGGCGACCCGCTGTTCGGTAATTCCCTGTGGCTGACGTTGGTTTTTGTGTTCGGCTCGGCGTTGATCGGCCAGAACATCCTCGGGTTCACCCTGGCGTGGATGCTGCGCAGTGCGCGGCGCTGGCTGCGTCGCCTGGTCGAAGCGCTGGTGCTGCTGGCGTGGATCCTGCCGAGCACAGTTGTCGCGTACCTGTGGGTCGCGGTGCTGGATCGCGATGGCGGCACGCTCAACGCGTTGGTGAGCACGCCGGGCACGGCTTGGCTGATCGAGTACCCGATGCTCAGCCTGATCGTGTTCAACGTGTGGCGTGGCACCGCTTTCTCGATGCTGCTGTACAGTTCCGCGCTGGACGTGGTGCCGCCGTCCCAGCTGGAGACGGCGCGGATGGTCGGCGCGGGCAAGCTCAGCACCCTCAAGGATGTCGTCTTCCCGCACATCCGCGGGCACGTGCTGACCAACACACTGCTGATCACGTTGTGGACTGCCAACGACTTCACCCCGTTCCTGCTGACCGCGGGCGGGCCGAACCACCAGTCTGAGACGCTGCCGGTGTTCATCTACCAGCAGGCCCTCGGTTCGGGAGTGCTCGGGTACGCCTCGGCGATCTCGTTGCTACTGTTGCTGGTCAACTTGGTGATCGCCTTGGTGTACCTCAGGTTGCTGCGGAGGCGCGGATGACATCCTTGGTACTGCGCCGGATCGCTTATACTGTGTTCTTCGCGGTGGTGCTGGCGTTCTTCGCGATCCCGATGCTGTGGCTGGCGAGCGCGCCCTTCGACAGCAGGCCGGGCCTCGGCTTGCGGTGGCCGGACTGGACTTTCGGCAACGTGTCGGCCACGTTCGACCATCCGTACGCACTGACCTCACTGGTGAATTCGTTGGTGCTGTGCGGATTGGCCATGGTCGTCACGACGGCGCTCGCGGCCTGTGCCGCCTACGCCCTTTCGCGAGTCCGGATTCCTGGCCGCGATGTGTTGCTGTACATGCTGTTGCTGCTGTCCAGCGTGGTCACCGGGACCGCGGCGATGGTGCCGATCTTCGTGATGATGTTCCAGCTCGGCCTGATCAATTCGCAGTACGGCACCGCGCTGGTGATCGCGGGCGGGATGCTGCCCGCCGCGATCTTCATCCTGAAGGACTTCGTGGACGCCGTTCCGCGGTCCTACGAGGAGTCGGCGCGGGTCTTCGGCGCCTCACCCCGCCAGATCCTGATGCACGTCGTGCTGCCGATCGCGCGCCCGGGCATCGCGACCATCGTGGTCTGGTCGTTCGTGCAGGCGTGGGGCAACTTCCTGTTGCCGTTCCTGTTGTTGCGTGACATCGGCAGCCAGCCTGCCGCCGTGCTGATGCGCACGCTGTACGACGAGGGCGGCAGTGCCAACCTGACTGTGATCCCGGTGTTCTCGCTGCTGTACTCGATCCCGGTGGTCGTGCTGTACCTGTTCGTGAGCAAGCGTTACGGCTTCCGTTTCCACGGAGGGATCAAGAGCTGATGGCCAGGATCAAGATCGACCAGCTGTCCACTGTGTACCCCAACGGGGTGCGCGCGGTGGACTCGCTCGACCTGGAGATCGCCGACGGCGAGTTCTTCGCCTTGCTCGGGCCGTCCGGCTGCGGGAAGACCACGCTGCTGCGCACGATCGCAGGCCTGGAAGACGCCACCGAAGGCACGGTGTCCATCGGCGAACAGGACGTCACCTCGACGGAACCAGGCAAGCGCAAAGTCGCGATGGTCTTCCAGGACTACGCGTTGTTCCCGCACATGACCGTGTCGGAGAACATCTCGTACCCGCTGAAGGTCCGGCGGCACCCCAAGGCCCAGCAACGGGAAGTCGCCGAGCGGACCGCCAACAGCCTGAGCCTCGGCGGACTGTTGGAGCGCAGGCCAGGTCAGCTCTCGGGTGGGCAGCAACAGCGAGTGGCGCTGGCCCGTGCGGTCGCGATCGACGCGGATGTCCTGCTGCTGGACGAACCACTGTCCAATCTGGACGCACGGCTGCGCCTCGAGGCAAGGACATTCCTCAAGCGCCTGCAGAAGGAAATCGGCGTCACGACGGTTTTTGTCACGCACGACCAAGCCGAAGCACTGGCTCTCGCCGACCGGATCGCGGTGATGGAGTCCGGCCGGATCCGTCAGCTGGGCAGCCCACGCGAGGTGTTCGGCCGGCCGGCGGACACGTTCGTCGCCAACTTCATCGGCTCGACCCCGATGAACCTGCTGGACGGCACCATCGACAACGGCCAATTGGCCGTCGCTGGAGCGAAACTCCCCGCGCCTGTGGACCTGCCGGACGAGACCAAGGTGACGGTCGGTGTCCGCCCGGAGTACCTCACGCTGGAAGCCGATGGCCAGGGGATCACCGGCACCGTGTCGACGATCGAGAACCTCGGCGTGAGTTCGCTGGTGACCCTGGAGTGCCCGGACGGCAGCCTGGTCGGCGTGACGGTCCGCGAGCAGCACGAACCGGCGATCGGCTCGAAGGTCACGGCCGTGCCCGAGCAGGGCCGCCTTCTGCTGTACAGCAAGGAGGACGGCACCATCCTCGGCTAGCCGACCCGCATGGCCGGGTGCTGCGGATCGTCGAAGCGGACGGCCACGTCCGCGGTCGTCAACGGATCCACCTCGGCGTCGTAACGGGCGAAAACGGGCAGGCTCCACGCGTCGTCCGCCGGTGTCCGGCGGGCGAGCGCGGCCGGGGAGAGCCAGAGGTGCACGGCCAGATCGAACGGCATTCCCCGGCCCAGCAACAATTCCCCGTCCACGACGACCACGCCGCCCGGCGGCAACGGGACGTAATCGGCCCGGGTGGCCCGGTCGGTCGCCGCGTTCCACAGCGATGGCAGAACCTTGTCACCCGTCAGCACCTCCCGCCGCAGCGCGCCTTCGTCCAGCCACGACGAATACCGCGATTCCTCGTCGGTCTTGCCGTGCTCGAAGCGCAGCGACGCGGGCCGCAGGAAGTCGTCGGCGCGCACCCTGATCACCTGCCTGCCCAGCACCCGCAGCGGGTCGATCAGCGCGTCCGCCAGGTCACCTGGCCTGGCCGCGGGCGCGCCGTCCACAACGACCCGCATCTGGCCGGAGACAGCGGTTATGCATGAGACGACATGATCGGTCAGTGCGACGAAGGACACAGGTTGGAAGCGCACCCCACAAGATTGTCAGACCTTGGGTGTACAACCGGGATGTCGCCGACGAGTCCGAGCAGGAGACGTTTAGGGTGGTGGATCGTGGCCGCTGACTCCTTCACTCACCTGCATGTGCACACCGAGTACTCGATGCTCGACGGAGCGGCGAAGCTGAAAGACATGTTCGCCCAGTGCGAGCAGCTCGGCATGACCTCCGTCGCGATCACCGACCACGGTCACATGAACGGGGTCTACGACTTCTTCAAGCAGGCGACCTCCGCGGGCATCAAGCCGATCCTCGGCATCGAGGCGTACCTGGCGCCCGGCTCGCGGCACGTGAAGGACCGGGTCCGCTGGGGCGACCCGTCGCAGAAGAGCGACGACGTGTCCGGTAGCGGTGCGTACACCCACCAGACGATCTGGGCACGCAACGCGACCGGCCTGCGCAACCTCATGCGCGCCGCCAGCCTCGCGTCGTTCGAGGGCCAGCTGGGCAAGTGGCCGCGGATGGACAAGGAGCTCATCGCCCAGCACTCCGAGGGCCTGATGGCCACGACCGGCTGCCCGTCCGGCGACGTGCAGACCCGGCTGCGCCTCGGCCAGTTCGACGAGGCCGTGAAGGCCGCAGGCGAGTGGCAGGACATCTACGGCAAGGACAACTTCTACGTCGAGCTGATGAACCACGGCATCGACATCGAGTTGAAGGTCCGCAAAGAGCTGATCGACGTCGCCAAGAAGGTCGGCATCCCGTTCGTCGTCACCAACGACTCGCACTACACGTACGCCCACGAGCGCGAGGCCCACGACGCGCTGCTGTGCGTGCAGACCGGCAAGACGCTGCAGGACCCGACCCGCTTCAAGTTCGACGGCGAGGGCTATTACCTGAAGTCGCCGGACGAGATGCGCGCGATCGACTCCAGCGAGGAGTGGCAGGAGGGCTGCCGCAACACCCTGCTGATCGCCGAGAAGGTCGACACGGAAGGCATGTTCACCTTCCGCAACCTGATGCCGAACTTCCCCATCCCCGAGGGGATGACCGAGGGCGACTACTTCAAGCAGCAGGTCTGGGAGGGCATGAAGCGCCGCTTCCCGGACGGCGTCGACGAGATCCACCGCCAGCAGGTGGAGTTCGAGATCGGCGTCATCCTGCAGATGGGCTTCCCGGCGTACTTCCTCGTGGTCGCCGACCTGATCAACTGGGCGAAGTCCAACGGCATCCGCGTCGGCCCTGGCCGTGGTTCGGCCGCAGGCGCGCTGATCGCGTACGCCATGGGCATCACGGACCTCGACCCGCTGGCGCACGGGCTGATCTTCGAGCGGTTCCTCAACCCGGACCGTGTCTCCCCGCCCGATATCGACATCGACTTCGACGAGCGCCGTCGTGGTGACGTCATCCGGTACGTGACCGAGAAGTGGGGCGAGGACAAGGTCGCCCAGGTGATCACGTTCGGCACGATCAAGGCGAAGGCCGCGATCAAGGACGCCGCCCGCGTGCTGTTCGGCCAGCCCGGCTACGCGATCGCCGACCGGATCTCCAAGGCCTACCCGCCCGCCGTGATGGCCAAGGACATCCCGTTGTCGGGCATCCACGACCCGCAGCACAAGCGGTACAACGAGGCCACCGAGATCCGGGCGCTGTACGAGCAGGACCCGCAGGTCAAGCAGATCATCGACACCGGGCGTGGCCTGGAGGGCCTGATCCGCAACGCCGGTGTGCACGCCTGTGCGGTCATCCTGTCGGCCGAGCCGCTGCTGGACGTGATCCCGCTGTGGAAGCGCCCGCAGGACGGCTCCATCATCACCCAGTTCGACTACCCCACGTGTGAATCGCTGGGCCTGCTGAAGATGGACTTCCTGGGCCTGCGCAACCTCACGGTGATCGACGACTGCCTGCGCAACATGGAGCGCAACGGCAAACCGCCGGTCGACCTGCAGACCGTGGCACTGGACGACAAAGCCACGTACGAGCTGCTCTCCCGGGGCGACACGCTCGGCGTGTTCCAGCTCGATGGTGGGCCCATGCGTGACCTGCTGCGCCTGATGCGCCCGGACAACTTCGAAGACATCTCCGCGGTCGGCGCGCTGTATCGGCCGGGTCCGATGGGTGCGAAGTCGCACACGAACTACGCGCTGCGCAAGAACGGCCAGCAGGAGATCACGCCGATCCACCCGGCGCTGGAAGAGCCGCTCAAGGACATCCTGGGCACGACCTACGGTCTGATCGTGTACCAGGAGCAGGTCATGGCGATCGCCCAGAAACTCGCCGGGTACACGCTCGGACAAGCAGACCTGCTGCGCCGGGCGATGGGTAAGAAGAAGAAGGAGATCCTGGACAAGGAGTTCGCCGGCTTCGAGGCGGGCATGCTGAAGAACGGCTACCCCAAGGACGCCGTCAAGACCCTCTGGGAAATCCTGGTCCCGTTCGCCGACTACGCGTTCAACAAAGCGCACTCCGCCGCGTACGGCCTGGTGTCGTACTGGACGGCGTACCTCAAGGCGAACTACCCCGCCGAGTACATGGCGGCGCTGTTGACGTCCGTGCGTGACGACAAGGACAAGGCGGCCGTCTACCTCGCCGAGTGCCGCAAGATGGGCATCACGGTGCTGCCGCCGGACGTCAACGAGTCCGAGCGTGACTTCGCGCCGGTCGGCCACGACATCCGGTTCGGCCTCGGCGCGATCCGCAACGTCGGCGCCAACGTGGTCGACTCGATCATCAAGGCACGGAACGAGAAGGGCGCGTTCGTCGACTTCTCCGACTTCCTGCGCAAGGTCGACGCCCAAGCGTGCAACAAGAAGGTCGTCGAATCGCTGATCAAAGCCGGTGCCTTCGACTCGCTCAAGCACCCGCGCAAGGGCCTGTTCCTGGTGCACACCGACGCGATCGACGCGGTCATGGATACCAAGCGCGCCGAGGCCGTCGGCCAGTTCGACTTGTTCGGCGGCGGCGATGCCGAAGGTGACGACGCCGGCAGCGTGTTCGACGTGAAGGTCCCCGAGGATGCGTGGGAGACCAAGCACCAGCTCGCGCTGGAGCGGGAAATGCTGGGCCTGTACGTCTCCGGGCACCCGCTGGACGGCGTCGAGCACATCCTGTCCGCGCAGTCCGACACCCCGATCGCGGCGATTCTCGAAGGCGGCATCGCCGACGGCACGCAGGTGACGATCGGCGGCATCCTCGCGTCAGTGACGCGACGGGTGAACAAGAACGGTGAGCCGTGGGCTTCCGCGCAGCTGGAAGACCTCGCCGGTGGCATCGAGGCGCTGTTCTTCCCGAAGACGTACTCGGTCGTCGGGATGAGCGTCGTCGAGGACGCGATCGTCCTGGTCAAGGCGAGGGTGGCGAAACGAGACGACCGGATCTCGCTGATCGCCAACGACCTCGTGGTGCCTGACCTCGAGTCGCTGGCAGGCAGCCAGCCGTTCCGCGTCAGCATGCCCGCGTCCAAGTGCACACCAACGGTGGTCGCTCAACTGAAGGACGCGTTGTCGACGCACCCCGGCACAACCGAGGTGCATCTGCGCCTGGTCAACGGCCAGCGCAAGACGCTGCTGCGGCTCGACGACACTTTGCGCGTCACCCCGAACCCGGCACTGATGGGCGACTTGAAAGCACTGCTCGGCCCCGGCTGCCTGGCCTGAGCAGTCAGCGGCTGGCTTGCGAGGCGAGCAGTAGCTCGTGGCGGGCCATGGCGGCGATCGGGGCGTGCGAGTTCGACAGCAGTGCCTCGTAGTCCCCGGTGAGCGTGGCGACTTCTTCGCGGGTGGGGGCGAGTGCCTTGTGCAGCATGAGGAAGCCGTTGAGGTCGGCGGCTTTGCCGCCTCGGCGCAGGCGGTAGAGGCAGCCTTCGAGCAGCATGCTGCGGTCGAGCGTGTGGTCTTCGGCGAGTTTGCGGGGCCAGTCGCCCGCTTCGAGCAGGGGGCCTAGGCCGTCTACTTCGAACAGTCGGCGGGCCAGCGATGCGCGGCTGGTGTCGGCGTGGCCGGTGGCGATCCAGGCGTATACGAGGCCGTCGGTGGCCAGGGGTTGGATGCCGGTGTGGGCTGCCAGGCCACGCACTAGTTGCTGCATGTCCGCATCGAGGCGGTCCGATGGCAGGCGCAGTGCGAGGCGGTCGACCAAGTCCGGTAGCCACGTCACTTGCCGGTCCCGGAGCACCTCGATGACCAGGTCGATCACGTCTGTGCCCGTTTCGTCCTCGCGGAGGCCGTTGCGGGCGATCCAGGCCGCGACGCTGGACGCGGAGGGCAACAATGCCGCGCCTGCGACGGTCATCGCGCACATTCTGGGCGTCCAGAACCGCTTACTCACGAATGCGCCGGTGCGTTGTTCCTTTTCGTAAACTCGCAGAGATTCCGTCAATTTCTTACGGGCCGCTGCGTCCAGATACCGGACCTGACGTGCGACGTTGTCCGGATCGCCGCCGTCGATGAACGGGTGCAGAACGGTCCACTCGGTCATGAATACGACGTTAGTCTGCCGCCCAACCGGCTGACGGCCCGGTCGGATGCCACCGAAGTGTCGAAATCGGGCCCTGAATGCGACCAATTGGCACTACGGTCGATCCGTGGACGTCGCCGAGTTGATCGCGTTGGACCGCGCGCACGTCTGGCATCCGTATGGGCCGATGCCGGGCACAAGGGACCCGTACGTCGTGGAATCCGCGTCGGGCGTACGACTGCACCTGGCCGACGGGCGTGACCTGGTGGACGGCATGTCGTCATGGTGGGCGGCCATCCACGGCTACCGGAACCCGCGGCTTGACCAAGCCATGGCCGACCAGGCGGGCCGCATGAGCCACGTCATGTTCGGCGGACTGACGCACGAGCCCGCCGTGCGGCTCGCGTCGCGTCTGGTCCAGATAACGCCGACGCCGCTGCGGCATGTGTTCCTCTGTGACTCAGGTTCGGTCTCGGTCGAAGTCGCCGTGAAGATGTGCCTGCAGTACTGGCGCTCGACCGGGCGCCCCGAGAAACACCGCATGATGACGTGGCGCGGCGGCTACCACGGCGACACGTTCCACCCGATGAGCGTCTGCGACCCGGACGGCGGAATGCATTCGCTCTGGCGTGGTGTCCTGCCGGAGCAGATCTTCGCGCCCACGCCCCCGGCGGGGTTCGACGCGGGTGTCGACCACGAGTACGTCGCGACCCTCGCCGACATGATCGAGCAGCACGCCGACGAGCTGGCCGCCGTGATCATCGAACCGCTGGTGCAGGGCGCGGGCGGCATGCGTTTCCACGACCCGCGCTACTTGCACGTACTGCGCGAGCTGACGCTGGCCAATGACGTGCTGCTGATCTTCGACGAGATCGCCACGGGCTTCGGCCGCACCGGAACGTTGTTCGCCGCCGACCACGCCGCCGTCAGCCCGGACGTCATGTGCCTGGGCAAGGCGCTGACCGGCGGCTACGTGTCAATGGCCGCGGCTTTGTGCACGGCCGAGGTGGCTGACGGGATATCGCAGGGGGAGTTGCCTGTGCTGGCGCACGGGCCGACCTTCATGGGCAATCCGTTGTCGTCGGCGGTGGCGAACGCTTCGATCGACCTTCTGCTCGAGGGAGATTGGGCCGCTGAGGTGCGGCGGATCGAGCACGGGCTGATCACCGGCCTGGAACCCGCGATCGACTTGCCCGGCGTGCTCGATGTCCGGGTGCTCGGCGCGATCGGCGTGGTGCAACTCGACCACCAGGTCGACGTGGCGGAGGCGACGAAGGCCTCGGTGGACGCAGGTGTGTGGCTCCGGCCGTTCCGGGACTTGATCTACACGATGCCGCCGTACATCACGTCGGACGAGGACCTCGCGCTGATCACCAAGGGCCTCTGCGCTGCGGTGGCGGCGGGCTGAATTCCGGCCTCCGGCCCCGAAATCCAGCCTACCGGTGATCATCGACGTTTCCGGGTGCGCGAAGATCCACTGCGCACACCTGTCCACAGGCGCTGAGTTGTCCACAGCGTGCACGACCTAACTCCAGTTGATCATGCAGCACCGATAGGCTGGAGCAGGGCCGCCCCCCCCGGGACGGGTGGGGGATTTCTCTTTGCAGGATGGGGGCAGGGGTTAGCTGACGTGGTCTTCGAACGTCCTGATCACGCGGTTCACGACCTCGTCGCCCGGTGAGTCCCAGATCGACTGGTTGAAGATCTCCACTTCGATCGGGCCCGTGTACCCGGTGGCGTCCACGGCTTCCCGGAGCCGCCGCAGCTCGATGCACCCGTCGCCCATCATGCCGCGACCCAGCAGAACGCCTTCGGGCAGCGGCGTGATCCAGTCGCACACCTGGAAGATCGAAATCCGGTCTGCGGCCCGGGTGATCGCCTGGTACACGCCCGGATCCCACCAGATGTGGTAGGTGTCCACGCACACGCCAACCTGGTTGGCCGGAAATAGAAAGGCCATGTCCAGCGCCTGATCCAAAGTGGACACGACGCAGCGGTCGGAGGCGAACATCGGGTGCAAGGGTTCGATCGAAAGCTGAACTCCTTGCGCAGCCGCGTAAGGCGCAAGCTCTGCGATCGAGTCGATCACGTTCTGCCTGGCCCCGTCGATGTCCGAACTCCCTTCGGGAAGACCGCCGGAGACCAGGATGAGGATCGAAGTTCCCAACGCCGCAGCCTCGTCGATGGCGCGCCGGTTGTCGGCGATGGCGTCGGGGGAAGCGAAGAATCCGCCACGGCACAACGAAGTCACGGTCAGCCCGGCGTCACGGACCAGCTTTGCCGACCGTTCGAGGCCATAGTCCGCCACGGGACCGCGCCACAGGCCAACCTGGGTGATGCCCGCGCGCACACAACCGTCGACGAACGTAGGCATGTCCCATTGCGTTGTGGTGGCCTGGTTGAGGCTCAACCGCGAGCTCACGTGGAAACCTCCAAGAACGCCCGCATCCGGTGCACGGCCAGTTCCGGGTCGGGCAACAACCCGGCCGCGTCCGCCAGCTTGAACAACATGATCAGATGCGGCACCGAGCGCGCGCTCTCCAGTCCGCCGACCATCTTGAAGTGGGACTGGTGCCCCGCCAGCCAGGCCAGGAACACGATCCCGGTCTTGTAGTAGTACGTCGGCGGGCCGAAGATATGCCGCGACAGCGGTACGGTTGGCGCGAAAATCGAGTTGTAGGAAGCGATATCCGAGGCGTCCAAGGCCCGGACAGCGGCCGCGGCCGCTGGAGCGATCGCGTCGAAAATGCCGAGCAGCGCATCGCTGTGCCCGTGGGAATCGCCGAGGATCAGCTCTGGGTAATGGAAGTCGTCGCCTGTGTAGCACCGGACACCGGCGGGCAAACGGCGACGCATCGCCACTTCCCGTGAGGCATCGAGCAAGGAGATCTTCACACCGTCCACAGCGGACGCATGGGACTTGATGATCTCCAGGAACACGTCCGTTGCCACGTCCAGATCCGGGGAGCCCCAATAGCCTGCCAGCAGCGGATCGAACATCGGCCCGAGCCAGTGCAGGATCACCGGCTTGGATGTCTGCGACAGCAGATGCCCGTAAACCCGGTGGTAGTCGTCCGGACCGGATGCCGCTGCCACCAAAGCCCGGCTGGCCATCAGGATCACCTGGCCACCGGTCTCCTCGATCACGGCGATCTGCTCGAGGTACGCCTGAATCACCGCGTCCACTGAATGCGTGCCGGGCGCCAGCTGATCAGTTCCGGCACCACAAGCGAACGGCCCGGCGGCGTTCGCGCCGGTGCGGCGGATCAACTCCTGGGTCGCCGCCCAGTCTAGGCCCATTCCGCGCTGCGCGGTGTCCATCGCTTCAGCGACGCCGAAGCCGTGTGACCACAGGTGGTTGCGGTAGGCCAGGGTCGCGTCCCAGTCGACAACCGCGGGACTGCCAGGCGAATTGTCGCCCAACGGATCCGCGACCACATGCGCCGCCGCGAACAGGCGGCGGCTGACAGGTGCGGGGCCGGGGGAGTATCCGCCAGACGAAACAACCTCGTACGGCCCGGTCGGCAGATCGATGATCACAGCGCCAGCTCCGGGATCGACATGCGCCGGCCTTCGCGTGCGGACTGCAGGCCGAGCTCGGCCAGTTGCACGCCACGAGCGCCCGCCAGCAGGTCCCAGTGCCACGGCGTGTCCAGCACGATGTGCTTGAGGAACAGCTCCCACTGGGTCTTGAACCCGTTGTCGAACACCGCGTTGTCCGGCACTTCCTGCCACTGCGAGCGGAAGTCCTCGGTCGGTGGCAGGTCCGGGTTCCACACGGGCATCGGCGTCGCGGACCGGTGCTGCACGCGGCAGCGCCGCAAACCCGCTACCGCACTGCCTTCCGTACCGTCCACTTGGAACTCGACGAGCTCGTCGCGGAACACGCGGGTGGTCCAGGAGGAGTTGATCTGCGCGACGATGCCGCCTTCGAGTTCGAAGATCCCGTACGCCGCGTCGTCGGCTGTCGCCTCGTAGGCGTTGCCCTGCTCGTCCCAGCGGGTCGGGATGTGTGTCGCGGCAAGGGCTTGGACCGAAAGGGGTTTGCCGAAGATGTGGTTGAGCACGTACTGCCAGTGGCAGAACATGTCCAGGATGATCCCGCCGTCGTCTTCCGCGCGGTAGTTCCACGAGGGCCGGTTGATCGGCTGCCAGTCGCCTTCGAAGACCCAGTAGCCGAATTCGCCGCGCACCGACAGGATCCGGCCGAAGAACCCGCCGTCCACCAGGCGCTTGAGCTTCAGCAGGCCCGGCAGGAAGATCTTGTCCTGCACCACGCCGTTCTTCACGCCCGCGGACCGCGCCAGCCGCGCGAGCTCCAAGGCCGTCGACAGATCCGACGCGGTCGGTTTCTCGCAGTAGATGTGCTTGCCCGCGGAGATCGCCTGGCGCAGGGTCTTCTGCCGCTCACCGGTGACCAGCGAGTCGAAGTACACCTGCACGCCCGGATCGGCGAGCGCCTCGGTCAGGTTCGTGGTCCAGGGCAGGTCGTGCTCGTCGGCGATCGCCTTGACCTTGTGCTCGCTGCGGCCGATCAGCACCGGCTCCGGCCAGATCACGCTGCCGTCGCCGACGGGGATGCCGCCTTGCTCCCTGATGGCCAGAATCGACCGCAGCAGGTGCTGCCGCAGGCCCATCCGCCCGGTGATGCCGTTCATCGCGATACCGACCGGCCTACGATCCGCCATCGTCTCCCCTTCCACCCGATCCCCTGTGCGAGCTCATGGAAACCGGGCCCGGCTGCGACCTGCCGCTGCCCTGCCCAGCAGCCGTCCGCGGACCGAGACCGGCGAGTCGCGCGTACGGAGGCACACGCATCACGACACCTCCGTAGAAAGCGCTTACTATCAGCGTAAGCTAGGCAGGCATCGGACCGGGTGTCAATAGGCTGTGCTGGGAGGTAGCCGGATGGCGGCGACATTGGCGGACGTCGCGGCACGCGCGGGGGTGTCCACCGCGACGGTGTCGCGAGTGCTCAACGGCAATTACCCGGTCTCAGCCGTGACGCGCGAGCGTGTCCACCGGGCGCTTGGTGAGCTTGACTACGTCGTCAACGGACCCGCCCGAGCACTGGCCGCGGCCACGTCCGAAGTGATCGGCGTGATCGTCAACGACGTGTCCGACCCGTTCTTCTCCATTCAGGCAAGTGGGACACAGTGGGAGGCCGCGAGTGCGGATCTGCTCGCCGTCATCTGCAACACCGCGGGCTCGCCCTCGGACGAGTTGAAGTACATCAGCATGCTGTTGCGCCAGCGCGTCCGTGGCGTGGTGCTGACCGGCGGCAGCCGTGAGGAACCCGAGCACCTGCAGGCGACCACGAAACTCATCGGTCAGGCGCTGTCGGCAGGCACCAAGGTCGTCATGTGCGGCCGCCCCGCGCCACCGGACGTCGACGTGCCGTGTGTCGCGTTCGACAACGAAGGCGGTTCGCGTGCCCTCACCAGGCACGTGATCACCATGGGACACAAGCGGATCGCGTACGTGGCAGGGCCGCCAGGCAACAGCACGACCACCGCCCGGCTCAAAGGCCACCGTGAAGCTCTCGAAGAGCAAGCGATTGAGAAATCCGTTGTCGTGCACGGTGACTTCTCCCGCGCCTCGGGGTTCGACGCGGCCATGGAACTGGCCGACGCCGGGTTCACGGCGATCATCGCGGGCAACGATCTGATGGCACTCGGGGTGATCGCGGCGTTGCGGCAGCGCGGAATCCGTGTGCCAGAGGACATTTCGGTCGCGGGCTTCGACGACCTGCCCGCCGCGGTGGACGTCGTCCCCGCGCTCACCACGGTCCGCCTTCCGCTGGACCAAGGCGCGAGGCGGGCGGGGCGGATCGCGAGCGGTGTCGAGGTGGTCACCGGGCCCACCAAGCTGTGGATGCCCGCCGAGTTGATGGTCCGGGAGTCAGTGACTCCACCTCGGTGAGTAAGCGCTTTCTCGGCCCCGGCGTGTCGTACCGTGAGTACGGCTCGTAGTCTGGTTCGACGTGAGCGTGATCGTGGTCACCGGTACCGGCACCGGTGTGGGCAAGACGATCGTCACTTCAGCGATCGCCGCGTTGGCCAAAGCCGACGGCAGGCGGGTCGCCGTACTCAAGGCCGCGCAGGCCGGACTGAACGAGGACGGCACCGGCGATGTGGACACCGTCCGCAGGCTGGCCGGTGACGTGACCACGCGGGAACTGGTCCGGTACATCGACCCGCTGGCCCCGGAGACCGCGGCCAGACGCAGT
This sequence comes from Kibdelosporangium aridum, assembly GCF_900176515.1. GTDB lineage: Bacteria > Actinomycetota > Actinomycetes > Mycobacteriales > Pseudonocardiaceae > Kibdelosporangium > Kibdelosporangium aridum. The sequence continues at coordinate 802,269 of NZ_FWXV01000003.1, read as the reverse complement.
GGCATGCCCACGATCGGGCCCGCCGACATCGCCCTCGCCGCCTCCCGGCTGGACGAAGAGCACGACACCGTCATCGTCGAGGGCGCGGGCGGCCTGCTGGTCCGGTTCGACAGCAACGGCTCGACCATCGCGGACGCCGCCTGGGCCATGGGCGTCCCGGTCTTGGTGGTCGCTCAGGCGGGCCTCGGCACCCTCAACGCGACGGCGTTGACCGCTGAGGCGCTGCTGAGGCGGGGCATCGAGTCGCTCGGTGTCGTGGTCGGCAGTTGGCCGGACGAGCCCGATCTGGCCGCCCGGTGCAACCTCGAGGACTTGCCGGTAGCTGCAGGCGCGCCGCTGCTCGGTGCCCTGCCGCAAGGCGCGGGAACGCTGGATCCCCAGCGGTTCCTGGAAGTCGCGCGAGCCGGGCTTTCGCCCTGGTTCGGCGGCGACTTCGACCCCGAGCAGTTCGCGATGACCTACAAATCCTCGTGACCAGATGCGTGAGCTAGATCCCTCACGGCACGGCCTGTTCTACGGCAGACTGAGCGACCGGAGACAGCCCCGGGCTTTGAGGGAGGACCATTGACGGCCGCAGCTGAGAAGACCGACATCCTGAAGATCGCGCGTGAGCAGGTGCTCGAGCGCGGGGTCGGACTCTCCCAGGAGCAGCTTGTCCAGGTGCTCACGCTCGAGGACGACCGGCTCGAGGAGCTGCTCGGCCTGGCGCACGAGGTGCGGATGCGCTGGTGTGGCCCTGAGGTCGAGGTCGAGGGCATCGTCAGCCTGAAGACCGGCGGCTGCCCGGAGGACTGCCACTTCTGCTCGCAGTCCGGCCGGTTCCCCACGCCGGTGCGCTCGGCGTGGCTGGACATCCCCGGCCTGGTTAAGGCCGCGAGGCAGACCAAGGACACCGGCGCGACGGAGTTCTGCATCGTGGCCGCCGTCCGCGGCCCGGACAAGCGTTTGCTCAGCCAGGTCCGGGACGGCATCAAGGCGATCCGCGAGGACGGCAACGACATCCAGATCGCCTGCTCGCTGGGCATGCTCACGCAGGAGCAGGTGGACGAGCTCGTCGACATGGGCTGCCACCGCTACAACCACAACCTCGAGACCGCCCGTTCACACTTCCCGAACGTCGTCACCACGCACTCGTGGGACGAGCGGTGGGAGACGCTGCAGATGGTCCGCGCGGCGGGTATGGAGGTGTGCTCCGGCGGCATCATCGGCATGGGCGAGTCGATCGAGCAGCGCGCCGAGTTCGCGGTGCAGCTCGCCGAGCTGGAGCCGGACGAGGTGCCGATGAACTTCCTCATCCCCAACCCCGGCACGCCGTATGAGAACTACCCGATCGTGGAAGGTGCCGAGGCGCTGCGCACGGTAGCCGCGTTCCGGCTGGCCATGCCGCGCACGATGCTGCGGTTCGCCGGCGGCCGTGAGCTCACGCTCGGTGACCTCGGCGCGGAGCAGGGCATGCTCGGCGGGATCAACGCGATCATCGTCGGCAACTACCTGACCAACCTCGGCCGCCCGGCCAGCCAGGACCTCGAGATGCTCGCCGACCTGAAGATGCCGATCAAAGCGCTGAACGAGACGCTGTGACATTCCGACCCCCTGACGGGGGCTCCCACCCCCACCTCGGGACCTATTGCAGCTGGTGCGGCAAGCCCGAGCCGGAAGCCGACCACACGTACTGCCAGAAGCGGCTGGCACTGATCGATCCGCCGCGGTTCTGCCCGCAGTGCGCGCGGCGGATGGTCGTTCAGGTGACCCCAGCCGGGTGGACGGCGCGGTGCAGTCGGCACGGCGAGTCAACTTCGGCCCCGGCCACCAGTTAAGCTCGGCTTCCTCCGGTAGTCGACCAGGGAGGTTGTGGCTGTGGCGGAACAGCCCGTCGAGGCGCAGCAACGGGATGCGCCAGCGGAGGTTCCGCTGTATCCGGTGTACGGCGCCGGCTACTACCTCCCGCAGCCGCCGAAGTCACGGGTAGTGATCAAAGCGGACCTGCTGCCCGCGATCAGCGTGCTGTCGTTGATCAGCCTGCTCGGCATTCCGCTGGCTTACCTGTGGTCGCTGCTGGCACCGAGCCAGCTCAAGTCGGTGACGCCGCGCGGCCTGATCCCGTTGACCGCTGAGAGCTACCACCGGTTCGACTCGATCGCGCTGTTCGTGCTGCTCGGCTTCGGTGCCGGGCTCATCGTCGGGGTCGGCGTGTGGTTCCTGCGCGAACGCCGTGGCCCGGTCACCATGGTCGCCGCGGTCCTCGGTTCGCTGGGTGCCGCGTACCTGGCCACGTTGATGGCCGGCATGTTCACCGGCTGGATGTACGAGGTCCCGTCGACGACCAACATCGGTGACACGCTGACCATCGCACCGACCTTGGAATCGGTCTGGGTGATCCTGGCGCAGCCGCTGGCCACAGCATTGGCGTACGGCGTACTGGCGGCCTGGAACGGGATGGACGACCTAGGCCGCCGCCTGGGTTAGCGCTTGGCCACCAGGCCGTCGAGCAGCGCGTCGAGTCCGTAGGTGAACATGTCCTCGGCGTCGGCTGTCTCGAACGCCGCGAGCAGCCGTGGATAGGGCGCGGCTGTGGCCTTGGCGATGGGGAACACCCGCTCAGCCCATTCCGCTTCGCTCAACCCGCTGCGTGCCAGCGATGTCAGCCAGGCGGCCTCGCCGACTCCAGCACCGATGACGTACGAGAGCACGAGCCTCATCGCCCGGTTGGCGGCGACCAGGTCGAACCCGCCTTTCTCGAACAGTGCGAGCATCCGGTCGCTCATGTGCATCACGTTGGGACCCAGGTACGACAGGCCGACTTGGCCGAGGACCGAGCCGACCCACGGATGCCGGTTGATCATCGCCCGCATGCTCTGTGCGCTGGCGGCCACGCCCGCGCGCCACTCGGTTGCCGAAGCTGAGGGCACCTCGATCTCGCCGTAGACCTCGTCGATGGCCAGCTCGATCAGCTCGTCCTTGTTCGCCACGTGCCGGTAGATCGACGTCGCACCGGCGTCGAGGCGTTTGCCCAGGTTGCGCATGCTCAGCGCGTCCAGGCCTTCGGTGTCCAGCAGCTTGATCGCCTCGCTGACGATCTGCTCCCGGCTCAGCGCCGGCTGCTCGCGCCCCTTCTTCGGCCGCGCCCACACGGACGGAATGTCGGTCATGTGCTCACAGTAGCGCACGATGTTCGCTCTTGCATCACTGTTCGCATTGTGCGTACAGTGTGCGCATCGACGGAACAACGTTCGCACAATCTGGGGAGTGAGCCCGATGCAAGAGCGGAACCCACGCCGCTGGTGGATCTTGGTGGTCTTGGTGCTCAGCACATTGGTGCTGGTCATCGACAACATGGTGCTGACCGTGGCGGTGCCGCCGCTGTCGGAGGACCTGGGCGCGAGCCCGCAGGACATCCAGTGGATCCTGGACTCCTACATCCTGGTTTTCGCTGGCTTGCTGCTCACGTCCGGCAGCCTCGGTGACCGGTTCGGCCGCCGGAAAGTCATGATCATCGGCTTGGCCGCGTTCGGCGCCTCATCGCTGCTGGCGGCCTTCGCCACGGATCCGGCACAACTGATCATCGCCAGGACGGTGATGGGCATCGGCGGCGCGCTGATCATGCCGAGCACGCTGTCCATCCTGATCACGGTCTTCGACGACAAAGAGCGTCCCAAGGCCATGGCCGTGTGGAGTGCCGCCGCGACGGTCGGTTTCGTGGGCGGTCCGGTGCTGGGCGGTGCGCTGATCGCGTGGTTCTGGTGGGGTGCGGTGTTCCTGATCAACGTGCCGATCGCCGTGCTGGCCATCATCGCCGCTGTCGCACTGATGCCGGAGTCCAAGGGCCCGTGGCAGAAGCCGGACCCGCTGGGTGCTGTGTTGTCCGCGCTGGGCATGACCGCCGTCGTCTGGACGATCATCGAGCTGCCGAAGTACCCGTTCACCGACCCGAATGTCCTTGTCCCGCTGGGCATCGCGGTCGCCAGCCTGGTCACGTTCGTGGTCTGGGAGAAGCGCACGCCGTCGCCGATGGTTCCGCTGAACCTGTTCAAGGCCCGCAACTTCAGCGGCGGCAGCCTCGCGCTGACGCTGTCGCAGATCGGCAACGGTGGCCTGATGATCGTGGTCACCCAGTACCTGCAGTTCGTGCTGGGCTTCACGCCGACCGAGGCCGGACTGGCGTTCCTGCCGATGGCCGTGGGTTCGTTGGTGTGCAACGGTCTTGGCGCCACGCTCGGCCAGAAGATCGGCAACCGCCTGATGGCCGCGATCGGCCTGTCGCTGTACGCTGTCGCGTTCTTCTGGATGTCGACGCTCTCGTCGGACGCGGGCTTCCTGCCGATCGGTGCCGCGCTGCTGGTGCTGGGCTGCGGTGGCGGTTTGGCGGTGCCCGCGGCCATTGCGGCACTGATGGGCACGGTCCCGCCGGAGCAGGCGGGTGTCGGGTCCGCGTTGAACGACACCATCCAGCAGTTGGGTGCGGCGCTGGGCGTTGCCGCGTTGGGCAGCATTCTGAGCGGCGCGTTCACCGCCGAGATGCCCGCGGGGTCGCCGGCATCGATCGGCGAGTCCATCCAGGTGCCCGGCCTGGCCGAGACCGCGCGGACCGCCTTCACCGACGCGATGTCCACCACCTTCGTGATCAGCGGGATCGGTGTGCTGGTCGCGGCCGCCGTCGCCCTGATCGTCATGCGGGACAAGAAGAACACCGAAGCCCCGCAGCCCGCCCTGGTCTGAACCCCTACCCGCAGAAGGAAAAGCAATGAACTGGCAGAACCGGCTCGACGACCTGCGCGCGACCTACCACGTGCCCGGCGCGTCGCTGGCGATCCTGGCCGACGGCGAGATCCACGAATTCGCCAGCGGTGTGCTGCACCGGGGGACCGGGGTCGAGGCCACACCGGACTCGGTCTACCTGCTCGGCTCGATCGCCAAGGTCTACACCGCGACACTGGTGATGACCCTGGTCGACGAGGGAAAGCTGGACCTGGACGCACCGGTGGTGAGCATCCTGCCCGAGTTCGCCACGGCCGATCCTGAGGCCACGAAGACCATCACGCCCCGCCAATTGCTCAGCCACACCAGCGGTTTGACGTGTGACTTCATGTACGACGGCGGCCGGGGCGACGACTGCCTGGCCAACTACGTGCAGGCCGCGAAGGGCGTGGCGATGGACTGCCCGCCCGGGGTCGCGGTGTCCTACAGCGGCGTCGGATACGTGACGCTCGGCCGGATCGTCGAGGTGCTGACCGGCCAGACGTGGGATCAGGCCTTGAAGGAGCGGGTGTTCCAGCCGCTGGGCCTGACCCACTCGATGACCCTGCCGGAGGAGGCGTTGAGCTTCCGCGCGGCGATGTCACACCTCGGCGAGCCGGGCGCGTACCCGGATCCCGCGCCCGCGTGGGACTTGATTCCTCGTGCGGCCGGGCCGGGTGCTCGGGTCATCGCTTCGGCGGGAGACATCGTGCGGTTGGCCAAGATGCACCTCGACGGCGGTGCGGGCGTACTCAAGCCGGAAACCGTAGCGGCCATGCAGAGGCGCGAGGTCGACGTGCCGGACAAGTGGACGGTCAGCGCTGACGGCTGGGGTCTCGGTTGGACGTTGTACGACTGGGACGGTCGCTTCGGCTACGGCCACGACGGCGCTGCGGTGGGGCAGTACGCGTATCTGCGGGTGATCCCGGACGCCAACATCGCCATCGCGTTGACCACCAACGGCGGCGGCGCTCGTCAGCTGTACTCGGCACTGTTCCGCGAGCTGTTCGACGAACTCGCCGGTGTCAAGATGCCCGAGCCGTTCGAACCCGCCGAGCAACCGCCCACAGTGGACATCGGCAAGTTCGCGGGTACGTACAAGCGCGAGGGTGTCCTCATCACTGTCACCGAGGACGCGCACGTGTCGTACGAGTTCGTCGATGGCATGGCTGAGCTTGCTCCGACGATCGAGGCGGACATGGTGCCGATCTCCGAGACGGTATGGGCCGCGGATGGCGCGGGACCGTCGTTCAGCGAGGGCTACATGCCCGTGGTGTTCGCAGAGTTGGACGGCCACGACTACTGCTACATCGGAATGCGCGCCGCGCCAAAGGTCAGTTCAAGTTCATAGGCGCCGAGAAGGCCGATGCGGGAGCAGGGACAGCGTGGAGTGCCGCGATGATCCCTGCTTCTCGCGTGAGCAGCGAATAGACCATCCGAAGCCGGTGCAGCGGCCGCGTCTCCTCCAGCAACGCCTGGCGGTCCTCCATGGGCAGCAGGGCGTCGGCGGCCAGCAGGTGAGCCAACGCCGCCGTATCGGTGTCGGCAGCGGGCTCGTCCCAGTCCTCACGTTCCCAAGCTGTTTCGCAGTACCGGCGATAGGCCGCCCTGGCCGATTCGGTCAGCGAGTTGATCCGGTCGGTACCGGACGGGATCTCGGTGTCCGGGATCCACTCGACCGTGCCGACCAAGTAGGGCGCACTGGTCGCGTCCAGGTCGAGCAGCCGGAACCTGCGTTCACCGGTGGTGATGATGTCGTAGCGGCCGTCGGGCAGGCGTGTGGCCTGCCGCAGCAGCGCCGAGCAGCCGACGGCCAGTAGCTGGTCGACCTTGTCGACCTCCTCGGTGACCGGTGCCTTGATCGCGACCACGCCGAAGCGCTTCTCCGGCACGGTCCCGGTGACCAGGTCCACGGTCAGCTGCCGGTAGCGCGGCTCGAAGATGTGCAAGGGCAGGTTCGCGCCCGGCAGCAGCACTGTCTGCAGGGGAAACAGCGGAAGTGTCTCGGGCACAAGTCAAAAGTACGGGTATCACCGCGTTTTCGCAGCGGGCGGGCGCAACACCGCGAATTCGTCGGTGACCTGCATGCCACGCACAGTGAACCTGAACAGCGCCGCGGGGCGGCCACCCGCCCGCCCCGGCTTGGTGGTTTCCCCGGTTGGCTCGAGCAGTCCGCGCCTGGACAGCACGCGTTGCAGGTTGGTGGAGGACACGCTGTAACCGAGCGCGGCCGAATAGATTTCCCGCAGTTCGGACATCGTGAAGGTCGGTGGGGCCAGCGCGAAGCCGATGTTGGTGTACGAGAGCTTCGAGCGCAGCCGGTGCCTGGCCCGCCGCACGATCGCCTCGTGGTCGAAAGCCGTCGTGGGCAGGGAGTCGACCGGGTGCCAGCGGGTGTCCGACGGCACCTCGGGGTCGTTGTCGGACGGCACGAGCCCCAGGAACGCCGAGGCGACCAGGCGTGGCCCGGGGACCCGGTCGGGAGCGCTGAACACGGCCAGCTGCTCCACATGCGCCAGCTGTCGCACGTCGACCTTCTCCTCGAGCTGACGGCGGATCGAGTGCTCGATGTCCTCGTCCAGCCGCAGCCTGCCACCGGGTAGCGACCAGCGGCCGATATGTGGCTCTTTGGCCCTTTCCCACAGCAGGACCTGGAGTGATTCCTCTCTCACTTGCAGGACCGCGGCCAAAACCTCATGGCCGAGCAAGGGGGGCTCGGTGGTAGCATCAACCATGTTTTCGATCCTTAGGCGAAAACCTCGGGATGGGAGACCCAGAGCTAGGAGGACCTGATGACGGCAACATTGACTCCTTACAGCGGGGTCGAGCCGGACGCGGCTTGGCGGGACGAGGTACGGCGCCTGGTCGAACAGCGCGACGCCGTCCTGCTCGCGCACAACTACCAGCTTCCCGAGATCCAGGACATCGCGGACTTTACTGGTGACTCGCTGGCGCTGTCGCGGATCGCCGCCGAAAGCAGCGCGTCCACGATCGTGTTCTGCGGCGTGCACTTCATGGCCGAGACGGCCAAGATCCTCTCGCCCGGCAAGACCGTGCTGATCCCCGACGAGCGAGCGGGGTGTTCGCTCGCCGACTCGATCACTGCGGCGGATCTGCGGGAGTGGAAGGCACAGCACCCGAACGCGGTGGTGGTGTCCTATGTGAACACCACGGCCGAGGTGAAGGCGGAGACCGACATCTGCTGCACCTCGTCGAACGCGGTCGACGTGGTCGCCTCGATCCCCGCGGACAAGGAGGTGCTGTTCTGCCCGGACCAGTTCCTCGGCGCGCACGTCAAGCGGGTGACCGGCCGCGACAACATCCACATCTGGGCAGGCGAGTGCCACGTGCACGCCGCGATCAACGGCCCTGAGCTGGCCGAACGCGCCTCGCAGGACCCGTCGGCGGACCTGTTCGTGCACCCGGAGTGCGGCTGCGCGACCTCGGCGCTCTACCTGGCCGGCGAGGGGATCGTCCCGTCGGAGAAGGTGAAGATCCTGTCGACCGGCGACATGGTCAAGGAGGCCAAGGCGACCAACGCGCGCTCGGTGCTCGTGGCCACCGAGATCGGCATGCTGCACCAGTTGCGCAAGGCGGCGCCGGAGATCGACTTCAGGGCTGTCAACGACCGGGCGTCGTGCCGCTACATGAAGATGATCACACCGGCCGCGTTGCTGCGTAGCCTGCGGGAGAACAAGGACGAGGTCCACGTCGACCCCGAGACCGCGGCCCGCGCGCGTGCCTCGGTGCAGCGGATGATCGAGATCGGCCAGCCCGGCGGTGGGGAGTGAGCCCGCACTGGGAGGCCAGAGCCGACGTGATCGTCGTCGGCACCGGGGTGGCCGGGCTGACCGCGGCGCTGGAGGCCCGTGAGCTCGGGCTGCGGGTCTTGGTGATCACCAAGGCGTCGGCGGGCGCGGGCAACACCCGCTGGGCCCAAGGCGGTGTCGCGGTCGTCCTGCCCGGTGAGCACGACGAAGGCGACTCGGTCGCGGCACACGTGGAGGACACGCTGGTGGCGGGCGTCGGCCTCTGCGAGAACGACGCAGTCTCCGCGATCCTGGCGGACGGCGCGACGGCCGTGACGCGGCTGCGCAAGCTCGGCGCGGTCTTCGACCCCGGTGCGGACGGAAAGCTGGCCAGGACCAGGGAAGGCGGGCACAGCGCCTTCCGCGTCGTGCACGCGGGCGGTGACGCGACCGGAGCCGAGGTCGAGCGGGCGTTGTTGTCCGCGGCTCAGGACGGGCGTGTTCCGTTGCTGGAGAACCACATCGCGGTCGACACCGTCCGGACGCCGACGGGCGCGGTCGTCGGTTTGCTTGTACTGGACCCGAATGGTGTTCCTGGTGTGGTGAGTGCGCCGGCCGTGCTGCTGGCGACGGGTGGCCTGGGGCAGTTGTTCCAGGCGACCTCCAACCCCGAAGTGGCGACGGCGGACGGGCTCGCGTTGGCCCTCCGGGCTGGTGCGCCCGCGGCGGATGTCGAGTTCGTGCAATTCCATCCGACCGTGCTGTACACGGGCCCGGGCGCGCGTGGCCGCTGCCCGTTGGTGACCGAGGCTGTTCGTGGTGAAGGTGCCGTGCTCATCGACGCTCTGGGGGAGCGTGTGATGAAAGGTGTGCACCCGCTGGAGGATCTCGCGCCCCGTGACGTCGTCTCCGCTGCGATCACGCGCAGGATGGCGTTGGAACCGGGCGGCGTAGACGACCACGTCTACCTCGACGCGACCCACTTGGACGCGGCTGAGTTCCGCCGGCGCTTCCCGACCGTGCTCGCGGCCTGCCAGTCGGCCGGTGTGGACCCGGCCAAGGACCCGATCCCGGTGTCACCCGCGGCGCACTTCGCGTGCGGCGGTGTTGCGGCCACAGTGGACGGACGAACCGGCGTGATCGGTCTCTACGCCGTCGGTGAGGTCGCGCGAACCGGTCTGCACGGTGCGAATCGCTTGGCGTCCAACAGCTTGCTTGAAGGGCTCGTGGTCGGATCCCGTACGGCGCGGGCGATCGCGGAGGACCTCGCTGCGTGCGTGCTGGCGGATCCGCGTACGGCGGTGAAGGCGCCATTGCCCACGGCACCGGTCGCCGATCGCGATGTGCTGCAACGCGTGATGAGCCGCTACGCCGGGATCGGCCGAGACGGCGAAGGTCTCGCCGTGGTCGGCTCGGTGCTTGACGTGTCCGCAGTGGACACTGTGCTGAAGACCAGGCAACGGGTCGAGGACGCGGCGTTGACCTTGGTGGCGCGTGCCCTCATCGCGGCGGCCGCGGCACGCACGGAAAGCCGTGGCTGTCACGTGCGAACCGACTACCCCGACACGGAACCCACATGGCAGCACAGCCTCGCGGTCCGGCTCAACCCGTCTGGCCAACCCGTGCTGGCGGCCAACACTTTGCTGAGGAGCGCGGCATGAACGAGGAGACACTTGCCGTCGTCGACCGGGCGCTCGCCGAGGACCTCCGGTACGGCCCTGACGTCACGACCGAGGCCACGGTCCCGGCCGACGCCATCGGCACCGCGGCGATCACCCCGCGAAAGACGGGTGTGCTCGCGGGCAACGAGACGGCGTTGGCGGTTTTTCGCCGCCGGGTGGGCGATCTGGAAGTCCTGACGCTCGCTCCGGACGGCACGACGATGGTGCCCGGCGAACCTGTCCTGGTGGTCCGTGGCTCGTTGCGTGGCCTGCTCACGGCCGAGCGCACGGCCTTGAACCTGGTCTCACACTTGTCCGGGGTCGCGACCCTGACCCGGGCCTGGGTGGATGCGATCGAGGGCACTGGATGCGTGATCCGGGACACCCGGAAGACCACGCCGGGCATGCGGCTGTTGGAAAAGCACGCCGTGCGGATGGGCGGCGGCCAGAACCACCGGCTCGGCCTCGGTGACGCGGTTCTGATCAAGGACAACCACGTACTGGCCGCCGGGTCGATCACCGCGGCTTTCACCGCCGCACGCAGGCACGCGCCGGAGCTGCCGTGTGAGGTCGAGGTGGACACCCTGGACCAGTTGGACGAGGCGCTCGGCCTCGGCGTGGAACTGGTGTTGCTGGACAACTTCACGCCAGAGCAGTGTGCCGAGGCAGTCAGCCGGGCCGCGGGTACTCGCACTGAACTGGAGGCGTCCGGCGGGTTGACGCTGGATGTCGCAAGGGCATATGCCGAAACGGGCGTGCACTACCTGGCCGTGGGAGGTCTGACGCACTCCGCGCCGATCGTGGACATCGGGATGGATCTTGCTCCGGCGGAAACCCCGGCGGCTGTTCTTTAGGAACGCTAGGGTGCGGGTGTGCCCAGTCGTCGAATCCTGTTGAGCTCAGTCGCGCTCTGCACAGGCCTTGGCTTGGTCGGTTGCACGGCGGCGCCGACGCCGACCGCCTCCGGCAGCACGGACAGCACGGCCCTCGTGCTCGCTGTGCCGTCCGAGCCCGCCAACGTGCACCCGTTGGCGGGGTACGGGGTGCACGGCTCCGCGCAGGTCTTCGACGGGCTGCTGGAGCACCAGTCGGACTCGGCACTGCGGACGGCGTTGGCCGCGCAGATGCCGACACCGTCGGCTGACGGCAAGTCATGGACCGTGAAACTGCGTGCTGACGTGCGGTTCCACGACGGCAGCGCGTTCGACGGCAAGGACGTTGTGGCCACGTACCAGGCGTTGCTCAACCCCGCGTTCGGCTCGCCGTTGCGTGACCGCTACAGCATGATCACGGGCGTCACGGAGGTCACGCCACCGACCACGACGAGCACGACAACCGCCCCACCGACGACGTCGAGCCGCGTCGCGCCACCGCCACGGACGGTTCCGGTCGGCAGCACTGTGCGGTTCGACCTGTCCCAGCCGTACGCGCCTTTCCTGGACCTGCTGGTGCTCGGGATCGTGCCCAGCGAAACGTTGACCGAGCCGGGGCCGGTCACCGGGCTGAAATCGGTCGGCACCGGGCCGTATCAGCTGGAATCCTGGCAACGCGGTGCGAGCATGACGTTGCGGGCCAACACTTCCTACTACCTCGGCGCCCCGACGGTCGCCAAGGTGACCGTCGAGTTCGTGCCCGATGACGACGCACGCGTGCAGCGGGTCCGTGACGGCAAGCTGGACAGCGCGGCGTTGCCGCCCGCGCAGGCCAAGCCGTTCGAGCAGTCCGAGGTCTTCCAGGTGCTGCGTCAGCGCAGCGCGGCGATTCGGGCGATCGGAATGCCGACGGACAACCCGGTAACCGTTGATCCGGCCATCCGGCTTGCGTTGAACTACGCGGTCAACCGTCGCGCGATGATCGACGGTCCGCTTGCGGGCCACGGCATCGAAGCATTCACCCCTGTATCGCCTGTTCTGGCTGAGTTCTATGAGCCGACGGCCAAGTTCTCCTACGACGTGCCGACCGCGAAGTCGTTCCTCGACACAGGCGGTTGGGTTGTCGGGTCGAACGGCATTCGAACCAAGAACGGTGTCGCCGCGCAGTTCACGCTGACGTACCCGGCCGGCGACAACGTTGCGCGTGACCTGGCCACGGCTTTCGCCGCCGATGCGGACGCCGTCGGCGTGAAGGTCCAGACGCGCGTGGGCGCTGCGAACGCAGGCGAGGCATCCATTGTCGGCGCGGGCGACCCGTTCGACCCTGACCTGTCGTTGTATCCGTTGATGCGCGGCAGTGACGCCAAGATCACCACGTCCCTGGACACGGCTCGCGCGATGTCCGACCCGGCGCAACGCGTCGCCGAGTACCGCAAGATGCAGCGCACGTACATCGAGGCACCCAGCATGGTCGCGCTCGTCGGTCTGGAGCACACGTACGTGCTGCGCCGCAACTGGACGGGCTACCAGGCGGTCGTGGACGCCGACAGCCAGGACGCGACGTGGGGCGCCTGGTGGAACCTCTCCCGCTGGCAGCCAAGGTAGCTTGAAGTATGTGATCGATCTTGGCGCGGTACGCGCGGACACTGCTGGCTGCCATGACCTGATCTTCCTCGACAGCGCGGGCTCGTCGCTGCCGCCTTCACCGGTGCTCGACGAGGTCCTGTCGCACTTACGGCGTGAAGCCGAGATAGGCGGCTACCGTGCCGCCGCGGAGCGAGCGGACTCCCTGGAAGAGGGCTATTCCGTCTTCGCTTCCTTACTTGGCTGCGAGCCCCATGAGGTGGCGTTCACCGACAGCGCCACGCGGTCTTGGCTGGCAGCGGTGGACGCGATGGGGTTGTCGCCCGGTGACCGTGTGCTGGTCACCGAGGTCGAGTACCACAGCAACGCGTTGGGCCTGCTCAACCTCGGGATCAAGATCGAGCCGATCCCGTCGGACGCTTCCGGTGTGGTCGACGTCGACGCCTTGCGGGACATGCTGGACTCGCGGGTGAAGCTGGTGTCGCTGGTGCACGTGCCCACCAATGGCGGCCTGGTGAACCCGGTGAAACCGGTGGTCGAGGCTGCGCACTCGGTGGGAGCTTTGGTGCTGCTGGACGCGTGCCAGTCGATTGGGCAGTTGCCGGTTGACGCGGCTGAGCTGGGTGTTGACGTGATCACCGGGACCGGCCGGAAGTGGCTTCGCGGGCCCCGTGGTACGGGTGTGCTTGTGATTCGTGATCAGTCAGGCCTGCGGCCCCGGCTGATCGACGGCAAGGCGGCGGTATGGGAGTTCCCCGACCGCTTCACCCTCGCTCCTGGGGCGCGCGGGTTCGAGTTGTGGGAGTACGGCGTGGCCGAGCGCCTGGGCCTGATCGCGGCGGGGAAGTACGCCTTGCGGCTCGGGATGTCCTCGATCGCTTCGGCTGTGTCTTCGAATGCCGCGCTGACCAGGGAATCCCTTGCCTCGATCGCTGGGGTTTCGGTGCACGACCTCGGCCGTGAGCAGTGCGGGATCGTGAGCTTCACCAAGGCAGGGAAGTCCGCGGAGGAAGTACGAGACCGGTTGTGGGACAAGGGGATCGCGACGTCGGTGACGTACTCGACCTCGACCCAGTACGACATGACCCGGCGCGGGCTCACGTCGCTGGTCCGGGCTTCGCCGCACTACTTCGTCTCGCCGTCGGACATTTCGGCCTTCGCTTCGGCATTGACGGACGTGTAACCTACTGGTTACGCTTTAGCCCGTGTTGGACCTCATCGCTGGCGCGATCGCGGATCCGGTGCGCAGGGAAATCCTCGAACTGCTGCGCGCCGGGCCGTTGCCGGCCGGTGAGATCGCGAACCGGTTCGCGATCACCCGACCAGCGATCAGCCGTCACCTGCGCGTCCTGCGGGAGAGCGGCCTGGTACGTGACGAAACTGTTGGCCGCCAACGGGTCTACGCACTGGACCTGGCTGCTTTCGACGAGCTCACGGCATGGCTCTCCTCGCTTGCCGGTCCCACCTGGGAGCAGCATCTCGACGCACTGGAGACCGAGGTCTACCGGACCCGACGCGAACGGAGAAAAGAGCATGAAGCCCATCCCGACCGGAAAACTGGTTCCGACGGATAAGGGATACGACCTGGTCCTGACCAGGACACTGCGTGCGCCCATCGAGGACGTCTGGGCGAGTTTGACGGAGTCGTCGCGCACGACTCGCTGGTTCGGCCCGTGGGAAGGCCAGGCGGGTGCGGGGAACACGATCAAGGTGCAGTTGGTCCACGAAGAAGGCCAGCCTTGGTCGGACATGCACATCGACGCCTGCGAAGCGCCCACGCGCCTGGCCGTTTCGACCGCGGACGAAGCCGGCGTCTGGCGGATGGAGGTGGTGCTCGCCGAAGCCGCGGGTGTCACCCAACTCGACCTGATCCAGCACGTCGAGCGCACTGATGCGATCGGCAGCACCGGCCCAGGCTGGGAGTACTACCTGGACATGCTGATCGCCGCACGCGAAGACAAGCCGCTGCCAGACTTCAACGACTACTACCCGGCCCAAGAGCAGTACTACAACGACCTCGTCACCGAGCACACGACGCAGCGGCACTGACCCGACAAATCCCGCCATCCAGGGGAGCCCCTGATTTCTACGGTACCGCTGGGGTGCGACAGTTCCGGCTCATGATCGCCAAGCCTGGCCAGGGCGATCGCCATCGCAACAGCAATTCCCCAGGGGGACCCCCTGATTTTCACGTTACCGCAAGGGTCTGACACTCTCGCCCGGGCGAATATCCTGTCCGGCCCAAAAAATGCCGAGCGACCTGCGGGTTGATGTGGCACCGTCACTGCGGTGACACTCATCGACCGGATCGAACGGACAACTGGGGTTGCTGGTCTCACCGGTCTGCTCGCCGACCTGGCACCGGCCGACCTCCGCTCTCTGCTGCTCGAAGTCCATCGGCGGCAGGCCGCCAAACTCTCACCCGCGCAGGTTCTCAAGCAGTACAAGCGCGATCGCTTCACCCACGCGGCCACTGTGGATCCGGAAGTGCACGCCGAATACGACCTCTTCGCCTACAAGACCTTGCGGGAGAAGGGGTACACGCCGGTCGAACTGTCCCCGGTGAGTCCACTTGGCACGGTCAGCGTGCTGTCGGGAACCGGCCAGAACCGAGTGGTCACCACCGCTCGGGGCACCGAGGTGATGGCCGACTCGACCAACACCCTGGCCTTGGAGTCGGCCGTCCGAAGGCACGGACGGCAGCAGGTAAGGCTGTGCGCGTCTCACAGGATGGTCCGCGCGCAGCCCTTTCCTGAGGGATGGTCGTCACACTTCCGGTTGCTCGCGTTGACCATCGCGGGCCGGGACGAAGGGTCGTTCCTGTTCGAGACGAACAGCCTGTTCACCCAGCTCAGCGCTATGATCACGCTGCTTGGCCACCTCCAGGACGTCCAAGCGGACATCACCGTGCTGGACGAGACCCGGCGAGCAACTCTGCAAAGCCGGGTCCTTGATCCACTCAGGCAAGCGTTTCCCCAGGTCAAAGTCGATTTCGATGATGAACGAGCGAAGGGACGCGAGTACTACGTCGACGCCTGTTTCGAGCTGAAAGCCGGCGGCATCTCCTTGGCGGACGGCGGTTTCACCACGTGGACCCGCCAGCTGCTCGGCAACGCCAAGGAGCGCCTGCTGACCGGCGGTCTCGGCCTTGACCTGATGCACGCCAAGTTCGGCCCACGACGAGCCGACCTTTACCCTTGAGCCATGCTCAGCCGCATCGATCTGCGTGGCCGTGTGCCGTCGCCCGCCGAACTGCGGGCTGCCCTCCCAAGGGCTGAGACGGATGTGGACGTGGTGCTTGACCGCGTCCGTCCGATGGTCGAGGCAGTCCACCATCGTGGTGTCGAAGCGGTCATGGAGTTCACCGAGCAGTTCGACGGCGTGCGCCCGGCGACAGTGCGGGTCCCGGCCGGGGAATTGGCCAAGGCCGAACGCGAACTGGACCCCAAGGTCCGGGAAGCGTTGCAGGAGACGATCAAGCGCGCCCGGCTGGTGCACGCCGACCAGCGCCGAACGGACACCACAACCCAGGTCGTCCCCGGCGGGACGGTCACGGAGCGTTGGGTTCCGGTACAGCGAGTAGGCCTGTACGCACCCGGTGGCCTGGCGGTCTATCCGTCCAGTGTGGTCATGAACGTCGTCCCGGCGCAGACCGCCGGTGTCGAGTCGCTCGTGGTCTGCTCGCCGCCCCAGAAGGACTTCGGCGGCCTGCCGCACCCGACCGTGCTCGCGGCCTGCGCGTTGCTCGAAGTTGACGAGGTCTGGGCCGTCGGTGGTGCACAGGCGGTCGCGTTGCTGGCGTACGGCGGCACGGACACCGATGGCGCCGAGCTCGCGCCGGTGGACATGGTGACCGGGCCGGGCAACATCTACCTGACCGCGGCCAAGCGCTTGCTCCGAGGCTTGATCGGGATCGACTCCGAGGCGGGCCCGACCGAGATCGCGATCCTGGCCGACGAGACCGCCGACCCGGTGCACGTGGCGGCCGACCTGATCAGCCAGGCCGAGCACGACACCCTGGCCGCGAGCGTGCTGGTGACCACGTCGGAAGAACTCGCCGACCAGGTGGACGTGGAACTCCGCCGTCAGGTCCAAGCGACCAAGCACGACGAGCGCGTGACCACTGCCTTGTCCGGCAAGCAGTCCGGCTGTGTCCTGGTGTCCGATGTGGATACAGGAGTCAAGGTCGTCGACGCGTACGCGGCCGAGCACCTGGAAATCCAGACAGCGAACGCCCAAGAAGTCGCCGCGCGGGTCCGCAGCGCGGGCGCGATCTTCATCGGCGCGTATTCGCCGGTGTCCCTTGGTGATTACTGTGCGGGCTCGAACCACGTGCTGCCGACGGGTGGCTGCGCGCGACATTCTTCCGGCTTGTCAGTGCAGACGTTCCTGAAGGGCATCCATGTCGTGGACTACTCCGCGGATGCCCTGCGCGAGGTCGCCGACAAGGTGATCGCGCTCGCCAACGCCGAAGACCTGCCCGCGCACGGCCAAGCCGTCGCAGTGCGATTCGATCTGGGTAGATTCGAGAAACGATGAAAGACGTCAAGCTGGAAGACTTGCCGCTGCGCGAGGATCTACGCGGCCGCACGCCCTACGGTGCGCCGCAGCTGGATGTAGCGGTTCGCTTGAACACCAACGAAAACCCATACCCGCCGCCGCCCGAGCTCGTGGCCGACGTGACTGCCTCGGTCGAAGAGGTCGCACGGCAGTTGCACCGTTACCCCGACCGGGATGCCGTGGCACTGCGGGAGGATTTGGCCGCGTACATCTCGAAGAGCACCGGATACCCGGTGACATACGAGAACCTGTGGGCTGCCAACGGATCCAACGAGATCCTGCAGCAGATCCTGCAGGCGTTCGGCGGTCCCGGGCGGATCGCGATCGGTTTCGAGCCGTCGTACTCGATGCACCCGATCATCTCGGCGGGCACCAAGACCGAGTGGGTGCCCGCGCCACGTCGCGAGGACTTCTCGCTGGACGTCGCGCAAGCGGCGGACATCGTGAGCGCGAAGAAGCCCGACCTCACGTTCGTGACCAGCCCGAACAACCCGACCGGGCAATCGGTACCGCTCGAGGACCTTCGGGTCCTCATCGAGGCGGCGCCCGGGATCGTGGTGGTCGACGAGGCCTACGCCGAGTTCTCGTCCCAGCCGAGTGCAGTGTCGCTTTTGGACGACTACGGCCACAAGATGGTCGTGTGCCGGACCATGAGCAAGGCGTTCGCGTTCGCGGGCGGCCGACTCGGTTACATGATCGCCGCGTCGGCTGTTGTCGACGCGTTGCAGCTGGTTCGCTTGCCGTACCACCTTTCGCTGCTCACCCAGGCCGCCGCGCGGGCAGCGCTGCGGCACGCCGATGCCACCCTGGCGTCGGTCGCCAAGCTCGCCGCCGAACGTGACCGCGTCGTCGAAGCCCTTGCCGGAATGGGGTATTCGCCGGTGCCGAGCGACGCCAACTTCGTCCTCTTCGGACCATTCGAGTCCGGTGCATGGCAGTCCTACTTGGACCGCGGCGTGCTGATCCGGGATGTCGGCATCCCCGGCCACCTGCGGGTCACCATCGGCACACCGGATGAGAACGACGCATTCCTGGCCGCCAGTAAGGAGATCATCGCGTGAACCGGATCGGGAAGATCGAACGGACAACGAAAGAGTCGTCCGTGCACGTCGAGATCGACCTGGACGGCTCGGGCAAGCTCGACATCGGCACGGGAGTGCCGTTCTACGACCACATGTTGACGGCATTCGGCGCGCACGGCTCCTTCGACCTGGTGGTCCGCGCGACCGGGGACGTCGAAATCGACGCGCACCACACGGTCGAAGACGTCGCCATCGTGCTCGGCCAGGCGATCAGGGAAGCGCTCGGCGACAAGGCGGGCATCCGCCGCTTCGGCGACGCCTGGATCCCGATGGACGAGACCCTCGCGCACGCCGCAGTGGACGTCTCGGGCAGGCCGTACTGCGTGCACGTCGGCGAGCCCGAGCAGTTCAACACCTTCACGATCGGCAACAACTACCCGTTCGTGCTGAACAGGCACGTGTTCGACTCGCTGGCATTCCACGCGGGCATCGCACTGCACGTCCGGGTGATTCACGGCCGGGACCCGCACCACATCACCGAGGCGCAGTTCAAGGCTGTGGCGAGGGCCCTGCGCGCCGCCGTCGAACCAGACCCTAGGGTGAGCGGGGTCCCGTCGACGAAGGGTGTGCTGTAGTGCCGAAGGAAGTGCCGATCATCGGCCTGATGATCCTGGCCGGATTCCTCGTCGGCGGCGTGTACGCGGCGTGGAAGACAGCGAAGGTGTTCGCGGTGTTGCTGGGTCTGCTGGCCGCGCTGGCGATCGGCGGAGCGATCGCCTGGATGCTTTAGAGGTACCTACGGAAGGCCGCGAACTGCTCGTGGCTGAACGATAACTCGCCAGAGTCCGGGGCCTTGCTGTCCCGGACAAGGACGACCTCGTGGCCGACCGCTAACTCCACACATGAGTTGTTCGGTGCGCTGTAGGTGCTCTTGCGCCATTCCAGGTTTTCGTTCACAGTTCCCGCTCTAGTGTTTTCACCTGCTCTCTGACAAGCGCTGCTGACTCCTCCACCGTCAGCGCCCGAGACCAGGCGTCGTCGATCGACCCGACGAACCTCGCAACGTCGTTCGCCTTTTCGATCCATTCTCCCCCGCCTGGATACTCCAGGTACACCGCGTCGGGGTACTCAGGCTCAGAAAAACCGAGCCAGTTGACCGCACCGGTCATGATCTCGTACTCACCCACACTGAACGGGATGATCCGGACGATCCTTAGATGCTTCGTCGCGCGGTACATCGGAAGGCTCGATGAACCTGGTGGCCACTTGATACATCCGGGCGCGGTATGCCGGTGTCTGCAGTGGCCAGGAACCATTGTCTGCTCAAGAGTGCGTGCGGATGTGGCCTCATCCCAGGCCTTGAGGAAGGCTCGGTACTTCGGCGCCATGGCCGTCGAATGCTCCACTGAGGATGACAGTGACCCCACAGTCATCAGCTGGGGCATGTCGTTCAACGACGAGGCCCACATGGTCTCGGCCGACGGCCGCAATTACTACGCCCTCGCGGAGGCCGACAACGCCTTGAACTACGTCCGCGGCGGCCCCAACCTCACGCCACACCTCGTGTGGGTCGCCCCTGCCGCGCTGGGTTCAGAGTCCTCGGAGGATCCGGCGTAGTCCCAGCAGGAACCCCTCGAACCGCTCGAGTTCTTCTGGCTCGTACGCGCTGACCAGTTCCTCCATCTGGGAGCTGAACGCGCCGAAGAACTCGCGTGCGGGTTCCTCGATCTGGTCGCTGGTGCGGATGGTCACCTTGCGCCTGTCGACGTGTTCACGCGACCGCTCGATGTGGCCTTGCCGTTCAAGCCTGTTCAACAGGTTGGTGGTCGCACCGGTCGTGAGCGCCAGCCGCTCGCTCAACTGGGTGGGGGACAACGGTTCCCCTTGGTCTTCCGCGTACAGGATCTCCACGAGCGCGGCGGCGTCCGTCGAGTGCAAACCGAGGTGCGCGGCGAACCGGCGGGTGATCTCGGTGTAGTCCGCGCCGAACCCCCGTAGCCCGTCGAGGATTCTGAGCGCGTGCGCGTTGAACTCCCGGTCCGCTGCGTGTGGCCGCAGTGGTTCCCGGTTTCCGGCGTGCGTCATCGCCACTTGGCTGCCCTACCTCCACCATCAACCAAGCACTTGCTGCGTTGACAACCTACATCGCCACTCTGGTAACTTCACAGTGAAGCTACTTTCTGGGGAAGGTTGTAGTAGATGATTGATCCCTTTACCTCGACGGTGCGTGGCATGACCGAGCCCAACCCGGTCTTCGCCGCGCTGAGAGAAGGAGGCCCGGTTGTCGTAGCGGATGCGCCCGCAGGCGGCCCTGTCTGGATCGTGACCGACGAAGACCTGGCCAAAGAGGTCCTGTCCGACCCGCGCATAGTCAAAGACCCGGCCATGGCGCCCCTCGACTGGGACCCGTTCAAGGCGGGCCTCGAACCAACGGCGGCGCAGCGCCCTTCGTTGACCACAATGGACGGCCCTGCTCATACCGCACTGCGTCGCGCGCAAGCCCCTTTACTCACTGGCAAAAGGATTCGCGAACAACAAGACCGAATCGAAGAGCTCGCTCGTGACCTGCTGTCGTCATACTCGGGCGTCGTCGACCTGATGGCGGACTTCACGACCCGCTATCCGCTGACGGTCCTGCTGGACATGATGGCCATCCCGCGGGAGAACGTCGACAGGGCGGTCGATGGCTGCAGACAGATGTTCGCCGGTGACCAGTTCGGCGCGATCCAGGCCTTGATGGACGTCGCCGCAACAGCGCGGGACGGAGGAATCGCCGCGGAACTGAGGGACCGCATGCCACCCGACACGCCCGAGGAAGAGGTGCGCTACCACCTCTTCGGCTTGATCTTCGCCAGTCAGGTGACGACAGATACGGCCCTGGGCTTCGTCATCGCCCGCACGCTAGGCACATCGGATGGCGACCCGGTCGAGGAGACGTTACGCCAAAACCCGCCCGCGCCCTTCAGCTTATGGCGCTTCACCGCGGAGCCGATCGACCTCGCCGGTATGCACCTGCCCGAACGTGCACCGATCCTGGTCGACATCGGCGGCCTCGGCCTGACATTCGGTGCAGGACCACATTTCTGCGTCGGCGCCCAACTCGCGCAGGCGGAGTTACGGGGCGTGGAAACCGTGCTGCGCCGTGATTTCCCGTCGGCCCGCTTGGCCGTCCCGTACGAGGAGCTCCAGCAGATCGTCCTCGGCGGAATCGGTGGCAGCCGCCTGAAAGAGTTGCCGGTGGTTTTGCGGTGAGTGCGCGTCCTTACGCGCCTTACTGATATGTGCCGCACTCCGTGCAGAGCGACTCCGCGTGCTATCGACCGGAAGCGGCCAACGCGCCGGGCTATCTTGATCGTGAACCACAGCGCCGGAGGAGGAACCACATGCATGGCACGGTCGCGGCGGGGTACGAGGCCGTGCGCGAAGAGTTCGCGAAGGTTGTCGCCGGGGAACGCGAGGACTACGCGGGCCAGTTGGTCGCCTACGTGCGCGGCGAGCTGGTCGTGGATCTGTGGTCGGGTCCCGAGTTCACGGCCGACACGCTGACCGGGGTGTTCTCCTCCACGAAGGGGGCGGCGCATCTCGTGGTGGCGCTGCTGGTGCAGGACGGCGTGCTGGATCCCGACCAGCGGGTCAGCCACTACTGGCCGGAATTCGCGGCGGAAGGCAAGCAGGACATCACACTGCGGGAGGTGCTAGCGCACCGCGCGGGTGTGGTCGGCGCGGATGCCGGGTTCAGCCTGGAGGAGCTGGCCGACGACCGGCTGATCGCGGCGCGGATCGCGGGCCAGCGGCCGTACTGGCGGCCGGGCACGGCGTTCGGCTACCACGCGTGGGTGATCGGCGCGCTGACCGGCGAGGTGGTGCGGCGCGTGACGGGGCAGAGCATCCAGGAGCTGTTCGAGGAGCGGGTCCGGGCGCCGTACGGTCTCGACTTCTACCTTGGGCTGCCGGAAGAACTGGAGCCGCGTTTCGCGACCACGTTGCCGATGCTGCCGACACCGGAGCAGCAGGCCGAGATCGACGCGGAGGAGGTGACCGGGGCCGAGAGCCTTGGCGGGATCGCGTTCAACGAACATCGTGCCGACGCGCCCGAACTGTGGGATTTCCCGAACCAGCGGATCGCCCGGGCACAGGGCCAGGCGTCCGCGGGCGGGGTCGCATCGGCGCGGGGCCTGGCTGGCATGTACGCGGCGGCCACCACGGGGCTCAACGGTCGGCCACCGCTGCTGAAACCGGACACCATGGCGGAATTCGCGCAGATCCAGTCGATCGGGTACGACGTTGTCTCGCGCGTGCACAAGGCTTTCGGGCTGGGTTTCAGTATTGCCGGGGAGTTCTACCCGTTCCTGGGGCAGGGCGCGTTCGGGCACAGCGGTGCCGCGGGCAGCCAGGCGCTCGCGGATCCGCGCAGCGGCCTGGCGTATGGCTACAACCGGCGCCGCTACGCCTATCCCGGCGGTGCGGCGCCGGAGAACGACAAGTTGCTCCGCGCCTGCGTCGAGGCCGCGCGCGCGACGCGGTGAGTGGGGGAGCTGGGCATGAAGACGAACCGACTCGGGCGCACCACCGTCGAGGTGACACAGCTGGGATTCGGCGGCGGGCCACTCGGCGGACTGTTCGCGCCGCTCGACAACGAGACCGCGACGGGGTGCGGCGCAGCGTCGGGGATTCGCTGGAACGGATGGGCCTCGACCGGATCGACGTGCTGTACCTGCATGACGCTGAGGAGTTCTTCGACGACGCGTTACGCGACGGCTACCCGGCCCTGGCGGAGCTGCGGTCGGAAGGGGTGGTTGGCGCGATCGGCGCCGGCATGTACGACACGGCCATGCTGACCACTCTGGTGAAGGAAACGGATGTCGACGTGGTCATGCAGTCGGGTCGCTACACGCTGCTCGATCACAGCGCGCTCGACACGTTCCTGCCCGCGTGCGAGGAGCGCGGTGTGTCCGTGATCGCGGCGTCGATCTTCAACTCCGGCCTGCTCGCCGTGCCGCGGCCGGGGGAGGGAGCGCACTTCGACTACGAGGTCGCGACGCCGGATGTCCTGGAGCGGGCGAACAAGATCGCCGACGTGTGCGAGGCGCACGGCGTGACGCTTCCCCAGGTGGCCATGGCTTTCCCGCTGCAACACCCGGCTGTCGCCGGTATCGCGGTGGGGATGCGGTCCGCTGAGGAGGCGCGGCGCAACGTGGAGTTCTTCGCTGTGGACGTGCCCGCGCAGGTCTGGACCGACTTACGCGCTGCGGGCCTGATCCGCTAAGCGTGCTGGGTGTCGTAGTTGTCGCGGTTGGTGAGCACTTCGTTCATGTGTGCTTCGGCCCATTCCTTGATGCCGTACATGAGGTGGTGGAGGGAAAGTCCGAGTTCGGTCAGCTCGTAGGTGACTGTTACCGGGACGGTCGGTGTCACCGTGCGGGTGATCAGGCCGTCGCGTTCCAGGGAGCGCAACGTCTGGGTGAGCATCTTCTGGCTGACCCCGGCCAGGCGACGGGACAGTTCGGAATAGCGCATCGATTGCGGCCGCTCGGCTCCCGGGTCGCTGCCGAGCGCGGCCAGGATGAGGGCGACCCACTTGTCCGAGATCCGGGCGAGTAGCTGGCGACTGGGGCAGCCCGCCAGGAATGCGTCGTACGCCTCCTTCGCCTGTGTTCGCTTCTGGGCCGCTGTCTCTGTCGGCATCGGCCGATCCTTCCTACCTGGGGGCGACTTACGCACTTCGAAGTGCCCACTTCCCGCTGGAGAGTTACCCGTCCATCGTGGTGCAAGACAACCGTCAGATACAACCACGAGGAACAACACCATGAACACATTCCGCACAGCCGTCGTGCGTACCCCGGGCGGGCCGGACTCGATCGAGATCATCGACGTTCCCGTTGCCGAGCCTGGCCCCGGCGAAGTTCGGGTAAAGGTTGCCGCGGCGGCGGTCAACCCCGTCGATCTCGCGGTGGCGGGCGGTTTCTTCCACTCGATGGGCTTCATCGACCAGCCCGACCACACCGGTCTCGGCTGGGACTTCGCCGGCACCGTCGTCGCGGTCGGCCCTGGCGTGGACCTGGCCGTCGGCACGCGGGTCGCGGGCCTGGTAGGTGGTTTCGACCGCGACTTCGGCACCTATGCCGAGCAACTCGTGGTGCCAGCCTCCGACGTCGCCGTCGTTCCCGACGGGCTGGACCTGGTCGTGGCGTCGACGGTGCCGCTCAACGGGCTGACGGCCGCCCAGATCGTCGACCTGCTCGGCGACGCCCCCACCGACGGCAACCGGCTGTTGGTGACCGGAGCTGCTGGCGCGGTCGGGGGTTATGTCGTGTCGCTCGCACAGGATCGCGGCTGGCGGGTGACCGGTCTCGCCAGGGCTGAGGATGAGGAGTTCGTCCGTAGCCTCGGTGCCGACTTCACCGCGCACGCCGAGCCGGGCTGGGATGCGGTCGCCGACGGTGCGACGCTGCAAGAACAGGGCCTCGCCCTGGTCGGTGACGGCGGGATCTTCGTCGGCGTCCGGCCGGGCGGCGAACCACCCAACCAGCGCGGAATCACCGTAACCGCCGTGGACGTCCGGCCGGATGGCGTCCAGCTGGGAGGCCTGCTCGACCGCACCGCGTCCGGCGAGCTACCGGCCCGAGTGCACAAGGTCGTGCCGCTGGACCAGGTCGCCGACGTCCACCGGGCTGTGGCCAAAGGCGGGATACGCGGCCGCTACGTGCTCAAGCCCTAATAGGCCTTCCGGTGCTCGGAGCACAGGTACAGGGTCAGTCCTTCAGGCGTGGTGGTACGGGAAAGCCCACCCCACACCCGCTTCTCGTCCAGCTCAAGCAACATCGCTTCAAGAGCCCGGAAGTCCGCGTCATGCTCGGCCCTGACCGACGGGATGTCATCGCCCGCATGAGCCTCGGTCCGGAACGTCTCGGGCGCCCGGCTGACTAGTTCCTTCATCAGATCGCAGTCAGCCTTCAGTTGCTGGCTGAGCTGATCGACCGTGATGCCGAGCACCGGCCCAGCGAGAGGAGCCGTGTATTTCAGAACCTTCAACACTCGTTGGAGATGCGGACCGAACTTGCGTACCCACTCATAGGGTTGCTTGATCGCATAGACACCTTCAGGCTCAGGAAGCCGATGCCACGCGCCCGGTTCTTCGCAGTAAAGGTGTAGTTCGAAGTTCCGCTTTTTGAGCTGCACCAAGGCGAACACGCTCGGGCACCGAGTTTCCTGCTGCGTCTGCGCGATGTGCTGCAACCGCATGAACATCCGCTGGTTGTATTCGGCGTTCTCGTCGACCTTGCTCTCGATCCGGATCAGCCGCCGGTCGATCTGGTCGAGGCTCATCACCGTGACATCCCTGGAGGAAGGGGCCAATCCAAGCAACAGACTGCGAATATCGACATCATCACCCGAGCGATGACACTCGATCGTGTACTTCGGCGGAATCTTGGTGAGCCGCTTGCTGAGGTTGTCATAGTTGAAGAGTTCGGTGCATTCGCCGTCACAGCGGCACGGAACTTCGCGCCGGATCTCCAACCCGGGGAACCGGTCCAGTGTCCGGTTGAGACCGTCGTCGAGGATCGAGAAGAACGCCGCGGGCGACGGTCCTCGCACGGTCAGCTCGACGGTCTTGCGGTGCGCGTCCGCGCGGACAAGCGCCAAGTGGTCACCGTGCTTGAGAACAGCGCCGGTACGCCAGTGCATGGAGATGCTGAACCGGTGCGACCGAGCGATGAACCAGGTGGGGATGCCAGGCGGCATGGTGTTGAGCCGGTAGAGGACGCGGATCTCCTGCCTGCCCGCCATGCCGCGCCAGAGGTCCTGATATGCAGGCGGATTCCACGACAACCGCTCAACCACCAGGCTCACGTCATCCGGCCGGCCGTCGACCCGGTAGGACAAGTCGTACTTGTCCATCATGCTCAGGAAGTGATCACTGGTACCACGATCAAGCCCACGCCAGAGCTCTCTGAGGTGCGTGCGGGTGAGCAACCCTTGCGAGGCTTCGACTTCAGGGCTGTCCAGGACCTTGCTGATGTAGCTGTTGACCCACTCCGGTTGCAGGATGACCGTGTCGCAGAGCTCGGGATCCTCGCTGTAGTAGAGGATGTCACCGAGCTCGTGCAAGGCTTTCGCGATATACCGCTGTTGTACAGGGTCTTCGACGCCCGCATCGCTCATCATCTGCCACATGTCGTCCGGGGCGACTCGGTTCACTTCGCAATCCCAGAGCGTTCCGGCGGCCTTGAGCCACGTCTTGGGCCACTCGGCGCCCATCAACGGCAGTTTGGCTGCCTGCTCGGTGATGGTGTCGCGCAGTGCGTCGATCCCTTGCCGTGTCCGGTTGTCGACAGCGGTGCTGATAACTATCTGGGGATATTCGCGCTTCAGATCATCGAGCGGGAAGTCGACGGGCCGGTCCTCAGCATGCGTAACGACGAGGATGACGGGCGATTCAGGGGCACGCGCCTTGATGATGTCCAGCCAGTACCGAAGTCGCCCCTGTTCCCAGCCGTGCCGGGCGTTCCACACCAGCAGGAAGAGCGATCGGTTGCTCAGGAAGAACTGGTGGGTCGCGTGGTAGATCTCCTGACCACCGAAGTCCCACGCGTTGAGCTGCATCTCGACCCCGGGGCGAGTCGGATGCGGTAAGTCCAGGTGCTCGATCCTGATGCCGTGTGTCGACGGCTCGTTGTGGTCGTATTCGGTGCCTGCCAACGCTTTCACCAACGAAGTCTTGCCGACACCACCCTCACCGACAACGAGCACTTTGGACGCCCACATCGGTTCTACGCCCGCGCGCCGGGCCTTCAGAAACTCGATGATCGACTTGGAACCACCGACGGCGATCTCTGGTGGCGGGCTGACGAGCGGGTTGCCCGCCACCTCGAGATATTCAAGGTGTCGTAGGTCCGCGAGCGAGCCTGGCAAATAGCGGATTTGATTTTTCTGGACACTCAGTTCCACAAGCCTGGTGAGCCTCGAGATGTCATCGGGCACGGTGTCCAGATAGTTCTCGTCGACTTCGAGGGTGCTGAGGTTCGGCAGGGCGAAGATGGGCGCAGGCACCTCGGTGAAACGGTTCAGGGTGAGTCTGAGGCGGAGTAGTTGCCTCAACCTGGCAAAACTGGCAGGCAAGGTGTGCAACCTGTTACCGCGCATGTCCAGATGAGTCAGTCCCTTGAGGGAGTCGATCCACGCTGGAACCTCGACTAGACCGTTTTCCTGCATCCACAGGGCAGAAAGTCTGCTGAGCCTTGCCATCCAGTCAGGGAGAGCCATGATTCCGCACCCGTTGATCCCAAGGTCGATCAGGTCTTCGAGAGCGGCGACGGCTGTGGGCACCTTGCCGAGCGGGTTTCCGTTGAGAGTGAGGTCGCTCAGACTTTGCAGCTCAGCCATATCCGCTGGCAAGTCGGTGAGTTTGTTGCCAGCCAAGTCGAGGCTGGTGAGGTGAGTCAGCTCGAAGAGGTCTGGTGGCAGGCTGTCCAGTCCGAGGTCGCTCAGATCGAGGAATGTCGACTTGGTCCTGTGAGCTTCTTCGATCCGGCGGAGGGCCTCGTCCATGCCACCAGCGTCTCAACCCAGGCGCTCGCCGTTAGCTCGTTTCTCCTTCCGTAACCTGTTTGGAGCAACAGGTAGGCTTTACCCGTGCGAGTTGTCGTTTTGGACTACGGGTCGGGGAACCTTCGCTCCGTCGAACGTGCACTTCAGCGCGTCGGCGCGGACGTCGAGGTGACCGCGGACAGCCATGCGGCGCTCAACGCGGACGGCCTCGTGGTTCCTGGTGTCGGCGCCTTCGCCGCCTGCATGGCGGGCTTGAAGTCCGTACAGGGCCACCGCACGGTCGGGACGCGGCTCGCTGGTGGACGGCCTGTTCTTGGCATCTGCGTCGGCATGCAGATCCTGTTCGAGCGTGGCATCGAACACGGCCAGGAGACCGAGGGCTGCGACGAGTGGCCGGGCACGGTCGAGCGGCTTGAGGCTGACGTCGTCCCGCACATGGGCTGGAACACAGTGAAGGCCCCTGAGGGAACTGTGCTGTTCGACGGGTTGGACGCGGAGACCCGCTTCTACTTCGTGCACTCCTACGGGGTGCGCAAGTGGGAGCTCGAGCCGTCGGACACGCTGCCGGCGCCGCTGGTCACCTGGGCGAACCACGGCTGTGACTTCGTCGCCGCGGTGGAGAACACCGCGTTGTCCGCCACGCAGTTCCACCCGGAGAAGTCCGGCGACGCCGGTGCGCACCTGCTTCAGAACTGGCTCAAGTCCCTATAGGACCAGTGCTCCCGGAGTTGCCGCCCAGGTCGGGAAGTTCGGCACGCCCGCGTTCGTGACGCCGAAGGTGCCGTTGCCGTTCGAGAACGACACCGGGATGCTGCCCCAGCCGTTCACGCCCGTGAGCGCGAGGTCGACTCGGTTGTCGCCGTTGTAGTCCCGCGCCACGATCTCGACGCCTGGCGAGGACGCCCAGGTCGGGAAGTCGGCCACGGCACCGTTGGTGACGTTGAAGGCGCCGTTTCCGGCCGAGAACGCCACCGGGATGCTGCCCCAGCCCAGACCGCCGGTCAGCACGATGTCCGTACGACTGTCCGCGTTCAGGTCACGGGCGATGATCTTCACGCCCGCGGTCGTCGCCCAGGCCGGGAAGTCGGCCACGCCTGCGTTCGTGACGCCGAAGGTGCCGTTGCCGTTCGAGAACGCCACTGGGATCGAGCCCCAGCCCGCCACGCCGGTGAGCGCCAGGTCCGCGCGGCCGTCGGCGTTGAAGTCACCGGTGAGCAGCTTCACGTTCGGTGTCGCCGCCCAGACCGGGAAGTTCGGCACGCCCGCGTTCGTGACGTTGAACGCCCCGTTGCCGGCCGAGAAGGCGACCGGGATGCTGCCCCAGCCGTTGACCCCGGTCAGTGCCAGGTCGGTGCGGTTGTCCGCGTTGAAGTCCTTCGCGACGACCTTGACGTTCGGGCTGGACGCCCAGGTCGGGAAGTTGGGCACGGCGGCGTTGGTGACGGTGAATGTGCCGTTGCCGTTGGAGAACGCGATCGGGATCGAGCCCCAGCCGATGCCGCCGGTCAGCGCGATGTCGGTCCGGCCATCCGCGTTGAAGTCACCGGTGACGATCTTGACGCCCGGGGTGGTCGCCCAGGTCGGGAAGTTGGGCACGGCGGCGTTGGTGACGGTGAATGTGCCGTCACCGTTGGAGAACGCGACCGGAATTGACCCCCAGCCACCGACGCCGGTCAGCGCGGAGTCGGTCCGGCCGTCACCGTTGAAGTCGCCCGACAGGATGTACACGCCCGGCGACGCCGACCACGTCGCGAAGTTCGCAACAGCCGCGTTGGTGACGTTGAAGTTCCCGTTTCCTGCCGAGAACGCCACCGGGATCGAACCCCAACCGGGGACGCCATTCAATGCGATGTCGTCACGGTTGTCAGCGTTGTAATCCGCGTCGTGGTCCGTAACTCCGTTCGGGATACGGCCGTGCAGCAACGCATTCGGCGAACCCACTGGATCCGCGACGACACCCTGCGTCGCGTTGCTCAGAAGCGCGTTGGCTACCAAAGGCGGTGTGTCGTAAGGATGTTCGGCCAACCACAGGGCCGCTGCGCCTGCCACATGCGGGCTCGCCATCGACGTGCCTTGCATGCTGACGCTCGCGGTGTCCG
This sequence comes from Kibdelosporangium aridum, assembly GCF_900176515.1. Taxonomy (GTDB): domain Bacteria; phylum Actinomycetota; class Actinomycetes; order Mycobacteriales; family Pseudonocardiaceae; genus Kibdelosporangium; species Kibdelosporangium aridum. The sequence continues at coordinate 772,439 of NZ_FWXV01000003.1, read as the reverse complement.
AGGTGTGGTGCGACGACACGATCCCCACGCCCGGCGCGAAGATGTCGGTGCAGGATCCCCAGTTGGAGAACGCTGCCCTGCGATCGTTGGCGTCCGTCGCGTTCACCGTGATCGCCTCGGCGACACGGGCGGGCGAGAAGTTGCACGCGTTCTGGTTGGCGTTGGCCGACGCGATGGCGTACGTGATGCCCGACGCGATCGAGTTGCGGACGGCCTGGTCGACAGCAGCGTTCGCGCCACCCGCGAGGCTCATGTTCGCCACGGCGGGCCGTACCGCGTTACGCGTGACCCAGTCGACGCCGCTGATGATGGCTTCCCACGTGCCGTTACCTGCGCAGTTCAATACCTTGACCGCGACCAAGTTCACGCTCTTGGCCACGCCGTACTCCGCGCCGCCGACGGTGCCCGCCACGTGCGTGCCGTGCCCGTGGCAATCGGTGTTATTGGCGTCGATCGTGTTCACGCCCCAGGACGCGCGGCCACCGAATGTGGTGTGCGAAATCCTGATCCCGGTGTCGAGGACGTAAGCGCGGACGTTTGATGCCGGTGTTTCGAATACGTACCTTCCGTCCCGGCCGACCTGTCGTTGGTCGACCCGGTCAAGGCCCCATGAGGGCGGATTCGGCTGCGAGTCCTGAATTGTTACCCGGCCATTTTGCTGAACGTAAGAAACGCTGGGATCGGCAGCCAATTGGGCCGCTTGCTTGGCGGTCATCCTGGCCGCGAATCCGTTCAGCGCGGCGTGCCACGTCGAGGTGACCGTGCCGCCGTACCGTGCGGTGAGCGCCCCGGCCGTGCTGACCTGCTTCTCGTTGAGGACGACGATGTAGCTGTCCGGAATGGCGTCGGAAACCGATTGGACCGTTCCGGTTTCGGCCGAGGCCGCTGGTGCGGCGAAGGCGACAGCCGCAACCGCGGAGGCGACGGCGGCTGTCAATACTCTGGAAGGGTTGACGGAAATTAATAACCGCATGAACATCCACTCTCATTCGTTTTCAAGTGCGAGCATGCGGTTCTCGATGCTGGTCATTCGATCATGCGGTGGCTAGCGGTAAATATTTACACGTAACGAATTGTTGTTCGCCGGACGGCGACGCAGGGCGGAGGACGGTCACTAGGCCAAGTAGAGTCTTCGCCGTGACTCTGACGTTGCTCCCAGCCGTTGATGTGGCCGACGGCAAGGCTGTGCGCCTTGTGCAGGGCGAGGCTGGCACCGAGACCGCGTACGGTGACCCGCTGGAGGCCGCGCTGGCCTGGCAACGTGACGGCGCCGAGTGGATCCATCTCGTCGACCTCGACGCCGCGTTCGGCCGCGGCTCCAATCGGGACCTGGTCGCCCGTGTCGTCGGTGAACTGGACATCCAGGTCGAACTGTCCGGCGGGATCAGGGACGACGAGACGCTGAAGGCCGCGCTGGCGACCGGCTGCCGCCGGGTGAACCTGGGCACTGCCGCCCTTGAGGACCCGGAGTGGTGCGCGAAGGCGATCGCCGAGTACGGCGACAAGATCGCGGTGGGGCTGGACGTCCGGATCACCGAGGAAGGTCACCGGCTCAAGACCCGTGGCTGGACCAAGGACGGCGGCGACCTCTGGGACGTGCTCGACCGGCTGGACCGCGACGGCTGTTGCCGTTACGTGGTCACCGACGTCAGCAAGGACGGCACCCTCAAGGGCCCGAACCTCGACCTGCTCGGCGAGATCTGCGCCCGGACCGACGCGTCGATCATCGCGTCCGGCGGGGTGTCCAGTGTGGACGACCTGCGTGCGCTCGCGGGCCTGGAGGCCGACGGTGTCGAGGGCGCGATCATCGGAAAGGCGTTGTACGCGGGCGCTTTCACATTGCCGGAGGCTCTTGCGGCAACTCGCTGACAACGGCTTGCTCGATCTTGTCGATCGGGACGCCTGACTCGGCGAACGCCGCCTTGATGACGTCGTCGTCGAGGGCGACCAGTCCGAGCAGGATGTGTTCGGTGCCAACGTAGTTGTGCCCGAGGCGGAGTGCTTCACGGACGGTCAGTTCGAGAACTTTCTTGGACTGGCCGGAGAACGGGATGTGCGGGCTCGGCGGGGTGTCGACGGCCGGGCCCAGTTTTGGTGTCACCGCGGCGATGATGGTCTCGGCTTTGCCGCCGAGTGACGTGATCGCTCTGGTAGCCAACGCGTCCGGCGCGGCGTACAAGCCGAGCAGGATGTGACCCGGCGTGATCTCGGCGTGCTTGAGGCGCTCGGCTTCCTTCTGCGCGGCCACGGTGGCGACGCGCGCTTTGTCGGTGAACCGGGCGAACTGGGAGACGTCGAGCTGTTCCGGGGCGTTGGACGTGAACCTCTTCTGGGCGGCCTGCTTGGTCACGCCCATGCTCTGGCCGATCTCGGTCCACGAGGCACCGGAATGCCTTGCCCGGTCGACGAAGTGGCCGATCAGGTGGTCCGCCAGCTCGTCCAGGTGCTGCGCGATCAGTACCGCGTCGGTCAGGCGCTTCAAGGGATCGCCGTTCGGGTGCAGGTTCTCCACCGCGTCGATCAGGTCGCCGAGTTTGGGTGTGTTCGTCATGCCGTCAACTGTAGGTTGACGATGTTGGGTCGTCAACCCTGGGTTGACGATAGGGCGGCGATGAAGGCGGCTGTCGCCGGTGGGTCGGGTGGTTCGCCGAATGTGGCAAGGGAGATCCTTCGCCGGAAAGGCAGTTCACTCGTGATGACGCCGTCCGCGTGGTGTGCACGCAGTGCCAAGCCCGGCATCGTGGTGACGCCCAGCCCTGCGGCGACAAGCGCTTGCTTGACGATGATGTCGTCGCTGACGTAAGCGATCCGTGGCGTGAAGCCAGCGGTGTGGCACATGCCGACGAACTCGGCGCGGCAGTTCTCGCAGCCCGCGATCCATGCCGCGTCTCGGTTGTCCTCCAGTGTCCGGCCGGGCGCCTTGCTGAGCAGGTACACGGGATCGTCAAGCAGGTACGTGTATCTGAGGCCGTCGTCCGGCGGGGCATCGTCGTAGTGGAACACGATGGCGAGGTCTACTTCGCCGTCGCGCAATTGCTGTTTGGCGACCACGGGATGCGCGTCGGCGAGATGCAACTCGATGTTTGGGTGGAGCTCGCGCATCGCCGCTGCGGCAGGAGGAACGAGGACGCTCAGTGCGGACGTGAATGCCGCGATGCGCACCCGACCGGATTGCAGTCCGACCATGGCGGACAGTTCGGCGCTCGCCGCATCGACTCGGCCGATGATCTCGTTGGCGCGCTTGGCAAGCAGTTCACCCTCGGCGGTCAGCCGGATGCCACGACCCACCCGTTGGATCAGCCGCGCTCCGGTCGCGGCTTCCAGCCGGGCCAGGTGATGGCTGACCGACGGCTGCGAGTAGTGCAACGCCTGCGCGGCTGCCGTGACCGAACCGTGCGCGGCGACTGCGGCCAGGACCCTCAATCGCACGATGTCGAGCATCCATCAACTGTATCTATGGTTTCACGCCGATATTGGCATTGGACGCATACGAGCCGCTGGTCCAGGCTGGTCGCCAACGGAAAGGACAGCGCTATGACCGGAAAAGTCATCTGGCACATGACCATGTCGATGGACGGCTTCATCGCCGATCAGGATGACGAAGTGGACTGGGCGCTCGGGTACGGCGGACCGGAGGAACTCGGCAACGAGGTCATCCGGACGACCGGGGCGTTCATGTGCGGCGGACGCGTCATCGGTGACACGAAGCCCTACGGCGGCGCCTGGCAGGGGCCGATCTTCGTGCTCACGCACAAGGATCCCGCGCTCGCCCCGGAGCCGCTCACGTTCCTGTCCGGCGACATCCGCGACTGTGTCGACATTGGTCTGAAGGCCGCGAACGGCAAGAACCTTGTCGTCACCGGCGGCAGCGTGCCCCGGCAGAGCATCGAAGCCGGACTCGTCGACGAGATCGTCCTGCACGTCGTGCCCGTCCTGCTCGGCGCGGGCGTCCGGTTCTTCGACAGCCCGGGTAGTCCCGTGGTCAAACTGGACGTGATCACCGCGAACGCGGGGAAGTTCGGTGCTGAGTTCCGCTTGCGCGTTGTGAGGTAGCGACCACGCTGAGGTATTCGGCGATCGCGTCCCGGTTGCGGGTCAGGCACGAGATCCGGGCGGTCATCCGGTCGCGTTCGGCGGCAAGCAACTCCAGCGTCTCCGGCGTCGCGTCGTCGAAGTGGATCTCGCGGGGTTTGTTGAGACACGGCAGGATCTGCTTGATGATCCGGGTCGGCAGTCCCGTGTCGAGCAGGCCGCGGATCTGCAGCACTCTGTCCACATAGGCCTCGTCGTAGTCGCGGTAGCCGTTCTCCAGCCGGTCCGCTTTGATCAGGCCTTGCTCTTCGTAGTAGCGCAGCAGTCGGCGTGGTGTCCCGGTCCGCTCCGACAGCTCCCCGATCCGCATCTGTGGTCCCCCTCACGCCACCTTGACCTTCACATCGATGTCAAGGTTTGAGCATACCCGGCATGGATCGGAAATTGCCGGTACGGGCGCTGATCGCGTTGGCCACAGCCGCTTTCATCACCATCCTGACCGAAGCGTTGCCTGCGGGCCTGCTGACCGGGATGAGCGCCGACCTCCGAGTCAGTGAGTCCGCGATGGGCCAGTCGGTGACCATCTACGCCCTGGCGACCGCCATCGCGGCGATCCCGCTGTCTTTGATCACAGCGAGGTGGCGGCGTAAGCGCCTGTTGCTGTCGGCCATTGTGGGGTTCGCCGTGGGTAACACCATCACCGTCATCTCGACGAGTTACGTCCTGACGATGGGTGCGAGGTTCGTCGCTGGTGTCGCGGCTGGTGTGGTGTGGTCATTGCTTGCCGGATACGCCCGGCGAATGGCGCCGGAAGGCTTGCAGGGCAAGGCGATGGCCATCGTCATGGCCGGGATACCGGTCGCGCTTTCCCTCGGCGTGCCTGCCGGAACTTTCCTGGGCGGGCTCCTCGGCTGGCGGGTGACGTTCGCCGTTGTCTCGGTGCTCGCGGTCGTGCTCATCGTCTGGATCGCCGCGGCGGTGCCGGATTACCCCGGGCAACAAGCTGGGGAACGAGTGTCCTTCCGGCAGACGCTCACAATCCCCGGTGTCGCGGCGGTTCTGTTTGTCGTGATCGCGTTTGTGTTGGCGCACAACGTCATCTACACGTACATCGCGCCCTTCCTGAACTACGCGGGCGGGGATGTGGATCTCGTGCTGTTGCTGCTCGGCGCCGCTTCGATGGTGGGCATTTGGATCGTCGGGGCGTACATCGACCGAAACCTCAGGCTTCTGCTGATCGTGAGCACGGTCCTTGTCGCTGTCGCCGCGGTTGGGCTGACCGGAAGCCCGTACGTCGCCGCGGTGCTGTGGGGGTTGGGCTGGGGAGGTGTTCCGACTCTCTTGCAGACCGCGATCGCGAATGGCGGCGACACCGCGCAGGCCATGCTCGTGACGTCGTGGAACGGATCCATGGCGGGCGGCGGCATCGTCGGCGGGGTCTTCCTCGACGCCTTCGGGCCCGCCTCCTTCCCGTGGGTGGTCGTCGCGCTGCTGTTGCCTGTGCTTGCCGTCGTGCTGGTGAGGGTTGACGGAAGAGTTCTGCAAGCGCAGAATTAAACGTATGATTAATTCCTCGGTCCTCAGTGTCGAGGGCCTCAAGGTCCGCCGGGGCGGCAGACAGGTCCTGCGTGGGGTTGACTTCGAGGTCCAACAGGGATCCGTGACGGGTCTGCTGGGGCCGAGCGGCTGTGGCAAGTCGACCCTGATGCGGGCGATCGTGGGCGTGCAGATCGTCGAGTCGGGCACGGTCAGCGTGCTCGGTTTGCCGGCGGGCCACCCAAGACTGCGGAATCGGGTCGGCTATTCGACCCAGAACCCCGCGCTCTACGGCGACCTCACGGTCACGGAAGCGTTGCGCTACTTCGCTTCCGTGCTCAAGACCGCCAAATCCGACGTGCAGCGTGTGATCGACGAGGTGGGTCTGGCCGACCACGCCAACGCCATGGTCGGGCAGTTGTCCGGCGGGCAGCGGAGCAGAGCGAGCCTGGCGGTCGCGTTGTTGGGCAAGCCTGAGTTGCTGGTGCTGGACGAGCCGACGGTCGGGCTTGATCCGGTGTTACGTGAGGAGTTGTGGATGTTGTTCCACAGCTTGGCCGCACGTGGCGTGACGTTGCTGGTCTCCAGTCATGTGATGGACGAAGCCGCGCGCTGCCAACGGTTGTTGCTCATGCGTGAAGGGCTTCTGCTCGCCGACGACACACCTGACGGTCTGCGGACACGGACCGACACCGCGGACGTGGAGCACGCTTTCCTCAAGCTGATCAAGGAAACAGTATGAGTACCGCCCGTCGCATCCTCGCACAGCTCAGGCATGACCCGCGGACCGTCGCGATGCTTCTGCTGTTGCCATCGCTGCTGATGGTGTTGCTGCGCTTCGTGTTCAACTCCGAGCAGGCGTTCAGCCGGGCGGCGCCCGCTCTGCTTGGTGTGTTCCCGTTCATCATCATGTTCATGATCGCCTCGATCACCACCTTGCGGGAACGGACAAGCGGGACGCTCGAGCGGCTGATGACCATGCCGATCGGCAAGTTCGGCCTGCTTTCCGGGTACGCCATGGCATTCGGCGTGGTCGCGGTCTTCCAGGTCTCGATCGCCACCCTCGTCTCGGTGAGCTGGCTCGGCCTGGACGTCAAAGGTCCACTGTGGATCCTGCTGCTGATCGCGGTATTGGACGCGTTGCTCGGGATGGCGCTTGGCCTGTTCGTCAGCGCCTTCGCGCGCACGGAGTTCCAGGCGATGCAGTTCATGCCCGTCTTCGTGATGCCGCAGATCCTGCTGTGCGGGTTGTTCGTGCCCCGTGGCGACATGGCGGAGTTGCTGAACTGGCTGTCGGACGTGATGCCGTTGTCCTACGCGGTCGACGCGCTGACCCACGTCACCCGATCCGAGGACTTCACCGGAACGTTGGCACGAGACCTGGCGATCATCGGCGGCTGCGCCGTGCTGGCCTTGATCCTTGGCGCAGCGACCCTGCGCAGGCGCACGCCTTGAGTACAGTCGGAGTCATGACTGGGGTAGTGGCGGCCGTGAGCCGCAGCAGCGAGTACACGTTCACCAAACCTAACGCGGACAGCATCACGCTGCTCGCCGGGCTCGGTGTCGAAGGCGATGTGCACCAAGGCGTGACGGTCAAGCACCGGTCCAGGGTGGCCCGTGATCCGAGCCAGCCGAACCTGCGGCAGGTCCACCTGATCCACGCGGAACTGTTCGACGAGTTCCGCGAAGCCGGGTTCACCGTCGGACCCGGGCAGATCGGCGAGAACGTGACCACACGTGGCATCGACCTGCTCGGCCTGCCCACGGGCACGCTGCTGCACCTCGGCGACGAGGCTGTCATCGAGGTGACCGGCCTGCGCAACCCGTGCATGCAGATCGACCTTTTCGCCAACGGCCTGCTCAAGCAGGTCCTCGGCAAGGACGACGAGGGCAACGTGATCCGCAAGGCCGGGATCATGTCGGTCGTGCTGACCGGCGGGGTGGTCCGGACAGGCGATCAGATCCGCGTCGAACTGCCCGCTCATCCCCACCGGCCGTTGCAGCCGGTCTAGCCTGCACTGCGTGGATGCCGAGCTGGCCAGGTTGGCCGACGCCAGTTACGTGTTGGTCACGACGTTTCGCAAGGACGGGCGGAAGGTGCCGACCGCCGTCTGGTGCGCGCGGGACGGTGAGGAACTGATCTTCTGGACCCGCAGCGACGCGGGCAAGGTGAAGCGTTTGCGTCGCAACCAGAACGTCGAGATCGCCGAATGTGACGTGCGTGGCAAGCAGAAGAGCGAGCCGATCCCCGGCGTGGCACGTCAACTCGACGCCGCCGAGACCGACCGGATCCGCAAGGTGATGGCCCGCAAGTACGGCCTGAGCGGCTGGTTGGTGATCTACGGCAGCAAGCTGTTCCGCGGCCGCGACGCCACCATCTGCTACGCGGTCTCATCCACATAGGCCTGGATGATCGGCGCGACCGTCGCGACCATCTCCTCCACGTCCGCGCTGGCCAGCGGCTCGACCTGGACGACGTAGCGGAACAGTGCCAGGCCGACCATGTGCGAAGCCGCCGCGGCCACCCGCAACGGGGACACGCCGAGCCCGGCGGCGACCCGCGCCAGCACCTGGCGCTCGAGGAACTGTTTGAGCATCCGGGCTGCCTGCTCGTTCGTGGTGATCGTGCGCATCATCGCCAGGAACGGCGCGCGGGTCTGTGGATCGCCCCACACCGTGAGGAACAGCCGGACGACCCGCTCACCGAACTGCGCGCGCGGCCCTTCGACGAGTGCGGGGACGATCACCGCCGGATCGAGCGGAAGCTCAAGCGCGGCCAGGAAAACGCGTTCCTTCGTGCCGAAGAAGTGGTGTACCAGCGCCGGGTTCACCGACGCCTTCGCCGCGATCCCGCGGATGGTCGCGCCGTCGTAGCCGAGCTCGGCGAACTGCGCCCTGGCCGCGGCCAGGATCTGCTCGCGGGTCTCGGTCTGCCCGGGTCGGCGTCCGGCGCGTGCCATGTGTCCAAGCGTGCCACGTAGGCTTTGCGCATGGCTGTAGCGGTGCGTGTGATCCCCTGTCTGGATGTCGACGCTGGTCGGGTCGTCAAGGGTGTCAACTTCACTGACCTGGTGGATGCCGGTGACCCGGTCGAGCTGGCCGCCGCGTACGACGCGGAAGGCGCGGACGAGTTGACCTTCCTGGATGTCACGGCGTCCTCTTCGGACCGCGAGACCACCTTCGATGTGGTCCGCCGCACAGCCGAGCAGGTCTTCATCCCGTTGACGGTCGGCGGTGGCGTACGTGCGGTCGAGGACATCGACCGGCTGCTGCGCGCGGGCGCCGACAAGGTCAGCATCAACACCGCCGCCATCCTGCGGCCGGAGCTGCTGCGTGAGGCGTCCGAGCGGTTCGGTGCGCAGTGCATCGTGCTGTCCGTCGACGCCCGGCGCGCGGGCGAGGGCTTCGAGGTGACGACCCACGGCGGCAAGCGCGGCACCGGCATCGACGCGATCGAGTGGGCCGCGAAGGGCCAGGAGCTCGGCGTCGGCGAGATCCTGCTCAACTCGATGGACGCGGACGGCACCAAGGCCGGGTTCGACATCGAGTTGATCAAGCGGGTCCGCGCGGTCGTCGACGTGCCGTTGATCGCCAGCGGCGGCGCCGGTGCTGTCGAGCACTTCGCCCCCGCGGTCGAGGCCGGTGCGGACGCCGTGCTCGCCGCCAGCGTCTTCCACTTCGGACAGTTGCGGATCGGTGAGGTCAAGGACGCCATGCGGGCATCGGGGATCGAGGTCCGGTGAACGCGCCGACCGAGGTCAAGGTCTCGCTCGGGGTGATCGGCCTCGGCGCGGTGCTGTTCGTGGCCGTCGCGCTGGCGTGGGACTCGCAGAACCTCCGCCTGCCCATCGGCGCGGGCATCGTGGCGGTGGCCGTGTGCGTTGGCCTGATCGTGCGGCTGCGGTTCGCCCGGGTCGTCACCATGGTCGCGACCTGCCTGTTCGCCGTCGTCCACCTGCTGATCGCGTTGTCCGACGCGCCGCCTTGGTGGGTGCGTGTGGTGTCCGGTCTGCTCACCGCCGCGTATCTCTACACAGCCGTGCTGGTCAACACCGAGCCCGCACGGGACCACCTGGAGTCCAAATGAGCCTCGACCCGAAGATCGCCGCACGTCTCAAGCGCAACTCCGACGGCCTGGTGTGCGCGGTCGCCCAGCAGCGCGGCACGGGCGAGGTGCTGATGGTCGCGTGGATGAACGACGAGGCGCTCGATCTGACGCTCGCCACACGCAAGGGCACGTACTTCTCGCGTAGCCGTCAGAAGCTCTGGGTCAAGGGCGAGACGTCCGGGCACATTCAGCACGTACATGAAGTGCGGCTTGACTGCGACGGCGACACAGTGCTGTTGATCGTCGATCAGCAAGGCGCGGCGTGCCACACCGGTGACAAAACGTGTTTCGACGCTGACGTGTTGTTGACCGACTGAGTTCTTTCGCCCACAGGGCTTTCCTTCCGCCCGGCGATGGCTCAGGATGTCGCGGGTGCAGAGTGCCGCCGCATTCGGTGACAGCGGGAATGTCCGGTCGTTCCGGCGAAAACAGTCCACAATAGACACATCGCCGGAGGTCGCCCTGGCCGCGGCGATCTCGCAGGCCAAGGGAGGCAACGAGAGCGCGTTCCGGGTGCTGTACCGGTCCGTCCAGCCCGCGCTGCTGCGATACCTGCGGGTGCTCGTCGGCCAGGACGCCGAGGACGTCGCTTCCGAGGCATGGCTGCAGATAGCGCGTGACCTGCCGTCTTTTCGCGGCGACGCCGACGGTTTCCGCGGCTGGGCAACGACCATCGCCCGCAATCGGGCAATGGATCACCTCAGGAGCCAGCGCAGGCGACCGGTCGACACGCAACCGGTCGAGGAGCTGACCGACCGGCCGGCGACCAGCGACACCGCTGAGTCCGCTGTGGACTCGATGGCCACCGACGCGGCACTGGCGATGATCGCCAAGCTGCCGCAGGACCAGGCCGAGGCCGTCCTGCTGCGAGTGGTCGTCGGGCTCGACGCGAAGGCCTCGGGCAAGGTGCTCGGCAAGCGCGCGGGTGCCGTGCGCACGTCCGCCTACCGCGGTCTGCGCAAGCTCGCCGAGCTCCTCGAACAGGCCGCTGACCAGGGGGAGTGACACTTTTGAAGACCCAGACGCTGAGGTATCCGAGATGAGCGCGAGACGTTTCCGCCGGGTGGACCGGCGTACCGCCGGGCAGCAGGGGCCGGGCGGTACGCCGGACCGGGCGCGGGCGCTGGACGAGCTGCTCGCGGATGCCGCCGCACCGGCGCATGCCAGTGAGCTCGCCGGTGAAGAAGCCGCTGTGGCCGCGTTTCGGAGCGCTCGTCTCGCCGAGACAACTCAGCCACGGAGATGGTCGATGCACAGACTGACAAAGCTCTTCACGGTGAAGGCCGCGGCCGTCGCCATCGGCGCGATGGCCGCAGGCGGCGTCGCATTCGCTGCTGCCACAGGGAATCTGCCTTCACAGGACAGCCCAGCTGTACCGGCCACGACCAGCAACTCCGCCACCGCTCCCGCGGAGGACTCCGGCAAGGGCAACCCGACCGACAAGAACACGCCGAACAGCGAAAAACCTGGCACGGACAGACCGGGAAACGGCAAGCCTGCCAACGAAAACGGGAACAACCCCGCACCTTCGCCGTCAGAGCACGGACTTTGCCAGGCGTACACCTCGGCACCAGAGGCCGACCGCGGCAAGCGGCTTGAGAGCCCGGCGTTCGAGGCGCTGATCACCGCCGCGGGTGGCAAGGACAAGGTGCCCGCGTTCTGCGTCACCGTCCTCGGTCAGCGGCCGAACGAGCAGAAAACCAACGAGCACAAGCCATCCGAGCCGGGCAAGCCCACGCAGCCGGCAGAGCGCGGGAACACCGAGCAACCGCAGCCGGGCAAGCCCAACGGCACGCCGCCGTCAGAGCGCCCAAACAACTGACCGCGGCGATAGTGGCGACGTAGCCTCCCAGCAGTCGCCACTTCCACGGGCGGGCGACGGCCACTCCCCCCGGGCCGTCGTCCGCCCCTCCGGCAAGGAGGCACGATGACACGCGCGTGTTCGTACACCGTCACCGCGGGCGGCTATGTGCTCGGAGTGTTGACAGTGCGGGAAAGCAACGACTTCCACGACCACATCGAGGTCTGCTCGGACTGCAGGCGTGAGGTCGTCGAACTGTCCCCGGTCGCCCGCATGCTGGCTCCGCTCAAGACCGCGACGCGGTCAGCACATCTCAACTAGGACTGGCGATCTCGCCGGTGAAGTAGCGCTGCACGGTCGGCCCGACCGCCGCGGCCATGGTGTCGATGTCGTTGCTGGCCAACGGTTCGAACTTGGCGACGTACCGGACCATCCCCATCCCGATCAGCTGGCTGGCGACCAGGGTGGCCCGGAACATGGCGTTGTCGGCGCCGGTCTTCGCGGCCACACGCATGAAGATCTGCTTGAGGAAGATGTCGCGCAACCCGTGCACGGCCATCTCGTGGCCCGCGACACTGCGCACCAACGCCGCGAACTGCCCGCCGCCGGTGCTGTCCCACACGGTGAGAAACCGGCGGACGACCCGGTCGCCAAGGGTGTTGATGTCGCCGCTGGCGATCTCGTTGGCGATCACCGCCGGGTCCACCGGCAGTTGCAGCACGGACTGGGCGAACAGGCCTTCCTTGCCGCCGAACCAGTGGTTGACCATGGCGGGGTCGACACCCGCCCGTTTCGCGATCGCGCGGACCGTGGCGCCTTCGTAGCCTTGTTCGGTGAACACCTCCCTGGCCGCCTCGATCAGGGCGTTCTTGGTGTCGGCACCGGCGGGCCGCCGCCCGCGGCGCTTGCCCTCTTGTTCCGCGCTCGTTGTCACGCCACCATCATCACTCGGTGAGTCAAACTTTTCAACATGCGATGAATTCTGTCTGACTGCGGCTTGACCCAGTCGTGCCGCTCGGCGTGCTCCCGGCAGAATGGCGGCATGGCCAGCGTGATCGGATCGGACCTGCCCGTGCACACCGGGATGGGCGCGATCAGCCCCACCCGCGAGGAGTTCCACGCCCTCGCCCGCGACCGCAGGGTGATCCCAGTCACCCGCAAGCTGCTGGCGGACGCGGAGACCCCGGTCGGCGTGTACCGCAAGCTCGCGGGCGACCGGACCGGGACCTTCCTGCTCGAGTCCGCGGAGAACGGCCGGTCCTGGTCACGATGGTCCTTCGTCGGCGCTCGCTGCGCCGCCTCGCTGACGTCCAAGGACGGGACGGCCACCTGGTCCGGGAAGGTGCCAGAGGACCTGCACGGCGACGGTGACCCGTTGGAGGCGTTGCGAGAGACCTTCCGGCTGCTGCACACCGAGCCGCTGCCCGGCCTGCCGCCGCTGACCGGCGGGATGGTGGGTTACATCGGTTACGACACCGTCCGGCGCCTGGAACGGCTGCCTGAGCTGGCCGAGGACGACCTGCGGATCCCCGAGCTGGTGATGATGATGGCGACCGACCTGGCCGCCCTCGACCACCACGAAGGCACGATCACCCTCATCGCCAATGCTGTGAACTGGGACAACACCCCCGAGCGGGTGGACGAGGCGTACGACGACGCGGTCGCCCGGCTCGGCAAGATGACCCAGGACCTGTGGACTTCGGCCGAGCCGACGGCGATGGTGTTCGAGCGCCCCAAGCCGCAGTTCACCCGCCGCCGCACCCGCGAGGAGTTCGGCGCGGCCGTCGAGAAGGCCAAGGAAGCGATCCGGGCCGGGGAGGCCTTCCAGATCGTGGTGTCCCAACGGTTCGAGATGCGCACCAACGCCGACTCGCTGGACGTGTACCGGATTCTGCGCACGACCAACCCGAGCCCGTACATGTACCTGCTGCGGCTGGACGGCTTCGACATCGTCGGGTCCAGCCCGGAATCGCTGGTCACGGTCAGGGACGGGGTGGCGACCACGCACCCGATCGCGGGCACCCGCTGGCGCGGGGTGGACCCCGAAGAGGACGCCATCCTGGAGAAGGACCTGCTGTCCGACGAGAAGGAACGCGCCGAGCACGTGATGCTGGTCGACCTGGGCCGCAACGACCTCGGCCGGGTCTGCGCACCAGGGTCCGTGCACGTGGTCGACTTCTTCCGGGTCGAGCGCTACAGCCACGTCATGCACATCGTGTCGACCGTCACCGGCAAGCTCGCCGAGGGCAAGACCGCTTTCGACGCCGTGACGGCCTGTTTCCCGGCTGGAACGCTTTCCGGGGCGCCGAAACCCCGCGCGATGGAGCTGATCGAGGAGCTCGAACCGACCAGACGAGGCCTGTACGGCGGCGTGGTCGGCTACCTCGACTTCGCGGGCAACGCGGACACGGCCATCGCGATCCGTACCGCGTTGGTGCAGGCGGGCGTGGCATACGTGCAGGCAGGCGCCGGGATCGTGGCCGACTCGAACCCGGCGGCCGAGGACGACGAGTGCCAGAACAAGGCGGGCGCGGTGCTTTCCGCGATCGCCATGGCCGAGACGATCAGGCCGGCCGCCGATGGCTGACCGTCGTCCACTATGGATCGTCACGGTCCTGCTGCTCGCCGCGTCGGCCGGGCTGTGGGGTTCGTCGAGGCTGAACTGGTCGTCCGAACTGACAGGTTCCGAACAGGTGAGCGGCTTGGTCCCGCTCGCGCTGCTGTCCTTGGCCGGGATCGCCGGTGTGCTGGCCACCAGCGGCTGGCCCCGCCGGATCGTCGGGGTGTTGTTGGCGCTGGCCGGTTTCGCGGCTTGTTGGCTCGCTGTCAACGGTGCCTTCGCGGCGGGACAAGCATTGTGGGGACGTGTCCTGGCGTTGCTCGCCGGGCTCGCGATCGTCGCCGCGGGCGTGCTGCTTGTGCGTTCTGGCCACAAGATGCCAAGGCTCGGCGCGAAGTACGACGCGCCCGGCAAGACCGAGCAGCCGGACGGCGAGAAGGAGCTCTGGAGCGCCCTGTCGGAAGGCAAAGACCCGACTGTTTGACCCCCGTCGCGCAATCGTTGCGTCGCCAGGCGCATGCTTACTGTGCACGGCCGACCCGGCGTCCTGCCACGAACTGGCGCGGGGTTAGCATCAGTGCGGCGGGAAGGGGCATACGCGGTGAGCGTTCTCGAGTCGATAATCGACGGTGTGCGCGAGGATCTCGCGGCCCGCGAAGCAAGGCTTCCATTCGAAGTCCTCAAGGAGCAGGCGGCGAAGGTGCCGCCGGCCAAGGACGCGCTGTCCGCGCTGCGGTCCACGGACGTCGGGGTGATCGCGGAGGTCAAGCGCCGCAGTCCGTCCAAGGGCGACCTGGCCGACATCCCGGATCCGGCGGTACTGGCCAAGGACTACGAGGAAGCCGGCGCGCGGGTGATCAGCGTGCTGACCGAACAGCGGCGTTTCGGCGGATCGTTGGCTGACTTTGACGCTGTCCGCGCGGCAGTGGATGTTCCGTTGCTGCGCAAGGACTTTGTCGTCAGCCCGTACCAGGTGCACGAGGCGCGGCTGCACGGCGCCGACTTGGTGCTGCTGATCGTGGCGGCGTTGGAGCAGAACGCGTTGGTGGGCTTGCTCGACCGGGTCGAGTCGCTCGGCATGACCGCGCTGGTCGAAGTGCACACGGCGGAGGAAGCCGACCGTGCGCTGGAGGCCGGCGCGTCGGTGATCGGCGTGAACGCCCGCGACCTGCACACGCTCGAGGTCGACCGCGAGGTCTTCACCCGGATCGCGCCGGGACTGCCGTTCGAGACGGTCAAGATCGCCGAGTCCGGGGTTCGCGGCCCTGGCGACCTGATGGCGTACGCCGGTGCCGGTGCCGACGCGGTGCTGGTCGGCGAGGGCCTGGTGGCCAGCGGCGATCCCAAGGCGGCGCTGACCAAACTGGTCACCGCCGGTTCGCACCCCGCATGCCCGAGGCCGTCCCGATGAGCCCGCGGAACGACCCGGAGAAGACCGGGCACGAGCACGACTCGCACGACCCGGACGAGCGCGGGTACTTCGGCGCGTTCGGCGGCCGGTTCATCCCGGAGGCGCTGATCCCGGCGCTGGAGGAGCTCTCGGCCGAGTACGACAAGGCCCGGCTCGACCCTGACTTCGTCAACGAGCTGCTGCGCCTGCTGCGTGACTACGCGGGCCGTCCGTCGATGCTGACCGAGGCGCCGCGCTTCGCCAAGCACGCGGGTGGCGCGCAGATCTGGCTGAAGCGCGAAGACCTCAACCACACCGGTTCGCACAAGATCAACAATGTGCTGGGGCAGGCGCTGCTCACCAAGCGGATGGGCAAGAAGCGAGTCATCGCCGAGACCGGCGCGGGCCAGCACGGCGTGGCCACGGCCACCGCGTGCGCGCTGCTGGACCTCGACTGCGTGGTCTACATGGGCGAGGTCGACACCGAGCGCCAGGCCCTGAACGTGGCCCGGATGCGGCTGCTGGGCGCCGAGGTCATCCCGGTCAAGACCGGGTCGCGCACGCTCAAGGACGCCATCAACGAGGCGCTGCGCGACTGGGTGACCAATGTGGAGACCACCCACTACCTGCTCGGCACCGCGGCCGCGTCGCACCCGTTCCCGGTGATGGTCCGCAACTTCCACCGGATCATCGGCATCGAGGCCCGTCAGCAGATGCTGGAGAAGGCCGGACGCCTGCCGGACGCCGTCGCCGCGTGCGTCGGCGGTGGCTCCAACGCGATCGGCATCTTCCACGGCTTCGTCGACGACAAGGACGTCCGTCTGGTCGGCTACGAGCCCGGCGGGCACGGCATCGAGTCCGGCGAGCACGGTGCGACGTTGTCCGAGGGCAGCCCCGGCCTGCTGCACGGCTCACGGTCGTACCTGCTGCAGGACGACGACGGCCAGATCATCGAGGCGTACTCGATCTCCGCCGGTCTGGACTACCCGGGCGTCGGCCCGGAGCACTCGTACCTCAAGGACTCCGGCCGCGCCGAGTACTACTCGGTGACCGACGCGGAGGCCATGGAGGCGTTCCAGCTGCTGTCGCGCACCGAGGGCATCATCCCGGCGATCGAGTCCTCGCACGCGCTGGCCGGGGCCATCAAGCTCGGCAAGGAGCTGGGTCCGGACGGCGTGATCCTGGTCAGCCTGTCCGGCCGGGGCGACAAGGACATGGACACCGCGGCCAAGTACTTCGGCCTGGTGGGGGAGGACTCCTGATGGGTCGCTTGGACACGCTGTTCGAGGCCACCCGTGCGGAGAACCGTGCCGCACTGGTCGGCTACCTCCCCGCCGGCTACCCGACGGTGGACGGCTCGGCCGACGTGCTCACCGCCATGGTCGAGTCCGGCTGCGACATCGTCGAGGTCGGCCTGCCGTTCTCCGACCCGGTGATGGACGGCCCGACCATCCAGCACGCCGCCGAACAGGCGCTGCGTGGTGGCTTCCGCGTGAAGGACATCTTCACCGTCGTCGAGCGCGTGTCCGCGGCCGGTGGCCGTGCCGTGGTCATGACGTACTGGAACCCCGTGTACCGCTACGGCGTGGACGCGTTCGCCCGCGACCTCGCCGCGGCCGGTGGCCTCGGCATCATCACGCCGGACCTGATCGTCGACGAGGCAGGCGAGTGGATCGCCGCGTCCGAGGCACACGGCCTTGACCGGATTTTCCTGGTCGCGCCCGCGTCCACGGAAGAACGGATCGTTCGTACGGTCGCCAAGTCGAGCGGATTCCTCTATGCCGCCTCGGTTATGGGCGTGACCGGTGCACGGGACTCCGTCAGCAACGCGGCTCCCGATCTTGTGCAGCGCGTGCGTGTCCACACCGACATGCCCATCGGCGTGGGCCTCGGCGTGCGGTCCGGTGCGCAGGCGGCGGAGATCGCGGCGTACGCGGACGCGGTGATCGTGGGGTCGGCGTTCGTGGCCAAAGCGGGCGAGAACATCGACGCGGTTCGTACGTTGGCGGGCGAATTGGCCCAAGGTGTCCGTTCTCGCGTCGTCGCAGGTCAAGGCACCTGAGGGCGTCAGTCAGCAGGGTGGTATGCGGGCCACTTGAGGCGAGGCGTTACCGTGTGCCCTCGTGACCGGAGCGAACGTCTTCCTGGCTAACATCCCCAGCCCCGACCGGGGTGTGTGGGAAATCGGCCCGATCCCGATCCGCGCCTACGCGATCTTCATCATCATCGGGATCATCGTGGCGATCTGGTGGGGCGAGAAACGCCTGCAGGCCAGGGGCGGACGCCCCGGTGAAGTGGTGGACATCGCGGTGTACGCGGTGCCGTTCGGCCTGATCGGTGGTCGGCTGTACCACGTGATCACCGACTACCACCGGTACTTCGGTGAGGGCAAGAATCCCCTGGACGCGCTGGCCATCTGGAACGGCGGCCTGGGCATCTGGGGTGCGATCGCACTCGGTGCCGTCGGCGCCTGGCTCGGCTGCAAGCGCAAGGGCATCCCGTTGCCGGCGTTCGCCGACGCGGTCGCGCCCGGCATCGTGGTGGCGCAGGCGATCGGCCGGATCGGCAACTACTTCAACCAGGAGCTCTACGGCGGTCCGACGACCCTGCCGTGGGGCTTGGAGATCTACCAGCGGGTGAACCCGGAGACCGGCATCGCCGACCAGCTCTCCGGCATCGCGGTGGACCACACACCGATCGCCGTCGTGCACCCGACGTTCCTCTACGAGCTGCTCTGGAACCTCGGCGTCGCACTGCTGGTCGTGTACGTCGACAAGAAGATGCGCCTCGGCCACGGCCGCGCGTTCGCGTTGTACGTCGCCGGTTACACCCTCGGCCGGACCTGGATCGAGCTGATGCGGACCGACGACGCCACGCTCGTGTTCGGCGTCCGGATCAACGTCTGGGTCTCGATCCTCGTGTTCATCGGCGCGGTCGTGTACTTCATCATGGCTCGCAGCAAGGGCGAACGCGAAGACTTGGCCTTGTTGCGCGGCGACGGCACGCCGCAGGACCCGTCGCCGATCGAAGCGTCCGAGGACGCCCTCGACGAGGACGACGACGAGAAGAAGGAGTCCTCCGACAAGGACTCGGACTCTGATTCCGACGCCGATGCCGATGCCGACGCTGAGAAGAAGGACGACGAACAGACCGCGAAGGTCCCAGCGGCCCCGGAAGCCAAGGACGACGAGAAAGAAGAGCCCGAAGCTCCGGAGCAGAAGAAGGACTGACAGGCAACGAAGTGGACAAGCCCGGCCGTGTGTCGGGCTTGTCGTTTTACTGTGGTTCCTTGTGACAGCTGCGATCTCTGTTGACGGCGCTGACGACGACCTACGCACACTGGCGAACTGGTTGCGTGACGAGGAAGACCTGCGTGGCCACGTGACGCTTTCCTCCGCGCCCATCGAAGACGGTCACATGGGCCCGGTCCTCGACGCGGTGGTAGTGGTCCTGACGAGCGCGACCGCGACGACGTTGATCCGGTCGCTCAAGGAGTGGTTGATCGCCAGCCGCAACGCCAAAGAAGGTGACGCTCAAGCTGACCGCGCAGGACGGCCGCAAGCTCGAACTCACCTGCGGTTCGGCCGAAGAAGCGGACGCCGCGATGGACGCGGCGCGCAAGTTCCTCGGTCAGTGAGTCGCGCCGATCAGGTTGCAGCCCCATTCGGCCACTGGTCCTGACGCGCTCAGGTTGACTCCGTCGGGCGTGACTGCTCCGCTGACGCAGCCGCCCTGAACGGCAAAGCCGAACGCCGCTCCGGGTGGTGGTACCGCGTTGGAGGCCAACGGAACGCGCATCCCCTGGATGTCGACTTCCGTGTAGCCGAAGCTCGCGAGCACCCGGCGGGTCGACTCCAGCGCCGCCTCAGTCATGTCCTCACTGTGCCACAAGACCTCGGCCGGTGATCGTCGGAAGGTCAAGTACTGTAAGCAGTCCCGGGGCGGCTTCGACGACAGCGGGGACCGCGTTCACCAGACGCATGGCGGTGGTCTTCAGACCCGCGGTGTTGTGATCGCCGTCGGACGCCATCAGTTGCAGATCGACGGTCATAGTCGGCTCACCAGTGACGATGACGCGATAACTGCCTTGTCCGACGGGCTGCGGCCAGTCTGGCGCCAGGTCGGGGCGCAGCCGCGTGACGTGTTCCAGTACGCAGACGGCTTTGCCTTTGACCTTGCCGATGACCTCGAACCGGAGGGCGGCGGCGGTCCCGGCTTCGATCACCCCGGACTTGATTTCGAACGTTTCCGGCGCGGGCACCGTGTCGAAAACGGCTGTGACTTCGTCGAGTTCGACGTCAAGGCCTGCCGCGATCTGCCGGACGACGCTGCCCCACGCCAGTTCGAGCACGCCGGGCTGCAGCAGCAGCGGGGTGTCGCCGGGTTTCGCGCCGAAACCCATGATGTCGAACAGCACCTTGCGGTTGTCGTACGTGGAGTAGTCCAGGATCTCCTGGCAGCGGACCTCGTCGATGCGTTCGCTGATCCCGGTGAGCGCGAGCGCAAGGGTGTCGTTGGCAAAGCCCGGGTCGATCCCGTTGACCCACAACGAAACTTGTCCCTCGGCAGCGGCGGCCCTGATCGGTCCCGAGACTTCCTGTGGAACGACACCGTCGGGGAACTGGAGGAAGACCGGAGAACTCGACACCACGTTGACGCCGGCACGCAGGATCTTGGCGAGGTCGTCAAGGGCTTCGCTGAGCCGGTCGTCGGCCATCGCGGTGTACACGACACAGTCGGGCTTCAACGCCAGCAAGGCATCTGCGTCGTTGGTGGCCTTCACGCCCAGTTCCCGGCCCAGCCCGGCCAGTTCACCGGCATCGCGGCCGACCTTGCCGGGCGAGGAGACCCAGACCCCGGCGAGTTCGAGGTCGGGCCGGGCGTCGATGCCCGCGATGACTTGGCGCCCGACGTTTCCGGTGCTCCACGCGACAACGCGGTATGTCACAGGTCCTCCAAGCCGAGATCGAGGGTGGGGCGTTCGGTGCCACCGTCCACTTCGAGCACTTTGCCGGTGACGAACTTCCCGGCGGTACTGACCAGGTAAAGGATGGAGGCCGCGATGTCAGCGGGTTCCCCGATCACCTTCAGCGGGGTGGCCTGCTCCATCTTGGTCTTGATTTCCTCGTTCTGCAGCACGATGTCCAGCGCGGATGTGGCGACTGAGCCGACGCAGATGGCGTTGACCCGGATCTTCGGCGAAAGGTCGGTGGCGGCAAGCCGCGTGTAGTGCGAGAGCGCGGCCTTGGCGGTGCCGTAAGCGACGAAGCCGCGGCCGGTGAGCCGTGCCATCGCCGAGGAGATGTTGACGATCGAGCCGCCACCGTTCTCCAGCATGATGGGAACGGCAGCGAGGTTCAGCGCATGCGCGGTCGCGACGTTGAAGTGGAACGCGTCCTTCAGTGCGTCGGGCGTCGTGTTCATGAACGGCGCGGGCATCGACCCGCCGACGTTGTTGACGACGATGTCGAGGCGCCCGAATTCGTCGCGCGCAGCCGTGGCCAACCGGCTCACGGCATCAAGATCGCTGAGATCGGCTTCGACGACCTTGGCGCGCCTACCGGCGGCTTCGACCCGTTGTGCGACGTCCTTCAGCTGCTCGGCTGTCCGCGACGAGATGACCACGTCCGCCCCGGCCTCGGCCAGGGCGACAGCGGTCGCGGCCCCAATCCCCCGGCCAGCCCCGGTCACCACAGCGGCAAGCCCGTCAACCCGAAACCGATCAAGGAACATGACGAAAACTGTAACACGTTCTAGTGGCTGGCGGTCTTGATCCGTGCGGCCTGACCAGGGACACGTCGCCAACGTCTGGCTGCATGAACGTCGAGGACATATGCGATCGCGTCTTTGTTGGGCAACGCGACAGGGTCGAGCTTGGTCAGCGGGTCCCGGATGTACACCTTCTCCAGTTTCGGCATCGCCCCCAGTGGGGAGAGGTTGTCGACCAGGGGGCAGTCGAGGTCGACGACTCGAAGGTGGGGAGCGAGTCGCAGTGGAACGATGCTGGACAGCCGCGTGGAGTACACAGTGAGGTGCTGCAACTGCTCGAAGAGCTCGATGGACTCGACGTCGCGAACCCAGCTGCTCTCATAAAGAGCGAGCTTCTTCAGGCGCGGGAGCGAGGTGGCCACTCCGCGCAGCCCGCCGGGCGGCGGTACAGGTCCGCGGAGAGTCAGATGCGTCAGGTGGGGAAGGTTCTGCAGTGGTTGAAGTGATGTCAGTGTCTTCGGAGTCTCGATGTCGAGGTGGGTGAGACTGGTCAGCGCTTCCAGTGGACTGAAGTCCGTGACGGCATCAAGATCACGTAACCACAGTTCGGTGAGTGCGGGCAACGAGCGGGCGAACTCGATGTCGGGAAACCCTCTGTGCCCGAGGATCAGTTCGGTCAACGCGGGGAGTTGGGCAAGGGTCTCCAGCCCGGTCAGTGTGCCGGACGACCATACGACCAACCGCTCGATCTCGGGGTGGCGCACCAAAGGCGCCACGTCTGTGATGGCTCCTGACACCCAGAGGCTTCGAATGGACGGCAAGCTCGACAGTTCGGTCAAGCTGTCCACATCGTCCAACCACAGATAGCCGATGTGCTGAAGGCCTGCGACTCTGCGCACCGCCTCCAGTTCCGCCCTGCCGTAGATCCAAGGATCATCGAGGAACCCAGCCAGGTGTGCGATGACAAGATCGGCAAACTTGCGCGGGTCGAAGTACTTCGCTAGTTCCGCGAACGACCGGTGCAGGCTATGTGGCGCTCTGCGCGCATACTTGGACAGGATCGCAAGGGCCTCGTCGTCGCCCACCCATGCGATCGCCTCGATGGTGGCCTTCGTCTGGGCTTCGGTCATCGCCGAGATGTCGTCGGGCACATGCTTCAGCAGAATGCGCCCAACCGCTGCCAGCGAACGGGCTTCGGCAGATCGCCGCGGTGGAACCAGCTTGGCCAGGCACTCTTCCACCCGAGCGCGTAGATCCGCATCGAGGGGACCGGCTGTTTCAAGGCATGCCGCCGCGAGCAACCGGAGAGTGCGGGCATTCCTGGGTTCCTCGTCCGCACGGTCAAGTAGTCCGGACAGCAGTTCGTGGCGTACCGGCTTGTTCGCGTGGCCTGCCGCGAGGATCACGGTTTCCCGCCAGGCATCCAGATGGGCCCGATCGATGAGCAACCCGACGTCACCGTGTTCGGCCGCCTCTGCCGCTGTCAGGTACTCCTGGAACGTCCGGTGCACAAAGTCGATCTTGTCGACCGCTGGTTCCCTGATGACACCGCTGCGCTGCAGCAGATGGTCCACTATGGACTCGGCTTGTCCGGTGGGCATCGACATCGTCGCGAGTCGTTCGGTGATCCGCTGAACCGCGTCCTTCTTCGCCAGCTCGGTGCGGTTGTTCAGGGACAGCCGCCACGCGAGGTACTGCAGCAGGTGGAGCTTGTTGCGGATGCTCAGTGAGACCTCGCTGGCAATCCGTCGCTCAACATCCCGGCGCTCGAGCAACATGTCCAGCGCTGCCGCGTAGATGCCCATCCGGTCCGGTGGCAACGCGGTGTGTTGGTCGAGGTTAAGGGCACAGAGCAGGGAGCACAGCAGTGGGTTTGTCGCGAGTGTCTGCAGAGGCGTGCTGGTTTCCAGCTTCGCGAGCAGGGCACGTTCGTAGCCGGGCAGTTCATGTTCCTGGCACGGCAGATGCCCGGCGCTTCGGACGGCGGCGTGCCAGTACGCGATCAACTCGCGGACGTCCCGGTTGCTCATCCGCTCCAGGGCAGCCGGAGTGAAACCTTCGTGTTGCAGCCATGCCGGGGTGGCTGCGGCCGGACGAGCCGTCACCACGATCTTGTTCTCCGGGTACGTCTGTACCAGCGTTCGAAGCCAGTCGCGGACAGCGTTGCGTTCCGGCACTGGCAGTTCGTCCACGCCGTCGACCAGCAGCAATGCTTGGCCGTCCGTGAGCACGCGGTGCACCCAGCCCGGAGGCGTCAGTGCGGCGAACGGGCAACTGTCCAGGAACTGCTCCGGGGAGGGCATTCGGCTGCCTGTGTAGCTGCGGAGTCGCACAAAGAACGGGACCAGGCCGTTCCATCGGGCCAAGTCCGCCTTGAAGGCACCCCGGGCTGCGGCGATGGCAAGCCATTGCAGCAAAGTGGTCTTGCCGGACCCCGGCTCGCCGGTGAGGAGCGTGCGGGTCGATCCAGCGAGCGCTTGTTCCACCCGCAGGGTGTTCGTCTCCGGGAGGTTCTCGCCGGCGATGGCGCTGCTCAGGCTCGCGCGGCGGTTGTCGACAGCGACCGACAGGCTCACGTAGGCGACGCTCAACGAGGTCCGCGTCCGGAAGTTCCTGGTGTGAACGCCGAAAAGCTCGATGTGGTCGAGCGTTGTGCTGACGAAGTCCAGGTAGCGGCGAAGGAACTCCTCGTCCTGGTCGGTGCCTGCGGGAGCGTCCAGCGACCGCATCGGCAGTCGGTCAAGCAGTTGTTCCACCTGGTTGCGCAGCTTCGACATCCGCGCCAGGGACTCGGCTATCCCGCGCGGGGTGAACGATGCGAGGTGCACGGCGATCTGTGCGTAGATGGTGCACGACTCGGCAAGCAGCCTGTCGTACAACGCCTCGCCCGCCGCGCTCATCGGAGGCGTACGAGGCATCGTGCTGCGTAAG
Source organism: Kibdelosporangium aridum (assembly GCF_900176515.1). Taxonomy (GTDB): domain Bacteria; phylum Actinomycetota; class Actinomycetes; order Mycobacteriales; family Pseudonocardiaceae; genus Kibdelosporangium; species Kibdelosporangium aridum. The sequence goes on along the minus strand of NZ_FWXV01000003.1, from coordinate 748,372 downwards.
CGACGAGCGAGTTTCACCGGGTCAGCGTCCACCTCGAAGAAGGCGTCGTCTGACAGGTCGGCCTTGGCGAAGGCGTCGACGACCGACTCCACCGCCAACCGTCGCTCGGCGTCTTCGAGACCGGACCATTCATCCGAGTAGAAAGCTTCAAGGCGTTCGGCGACCGCGTCGCACATCGCCTCGATCTCACGGTTGAGCTTCCGGCGCTTGTAGTCGTCGAAAACCGTGACGTTGATCAACTCGGCGAGCGGGAGAGACCGGTTCGCACGCTGCCGCCTGTCCGAGATCACTGCCTGCGCAACGGGTTTGATCAGGCTCTGGGCCAAGCGCAACGCATCGGTCATGGCCCCGAACTTACCGAGCACACCGGGACGTTGTCGTCGGAAAGCCGCCAGCCGTCGCGCATCTGAGTTGATCCACTGGGCTGGTGTCAAAGCGTTGGCTTGCTGTGCTGTCGGTCATGCTGGGGGATCTTCTCGATCGTCACCGCCGAAGTCGGTGCCCCGGGCGACTTCGGTGATCTTCTCCGCTATGCGTTGGGTTCTGTGTTGGGCGTGCCCGTGGGTACGTTCATCGGTGGTGGTCAGGTTTCTCGTAGTGCTCGCGCACTTTGGGGCGTACACGTACGTTCGCCCTTTCCTTGAGGGCGTAACGCATGTCGGCCCGCAAGTGATCACGGTCTTGTCGGCAATTTCTTCGCTGGCCCCTTGGCTGCGCGTCGTCCGCGAGCAGCGTTCGGCGTGAGCGCGGCCATGCTGGCTGGCGCGACCGTGCTGCTGCCCGTTCTTGGTGCATGGGAGATCGGTGCCACGGCTCTGCTGGTGATCTGGGGCGTGGCGTACGGTGCCGTTCTAGTTTGTTCGCAGGCGTGGTTCACCAAAGCAGCTCCGCACGCGCCTGAGGCAGCCGCGGTTCTGTTAAGAGTTGCAGGGGCGGGGTGTTGTCGGAGCGCAGTGGTTGGCCGATGGTCGAGGTGTTCGATGGCTGTCGCCTAAGTGTTGTTCTGGCGAGTCCTTTGGCGGAGGTGGGGCGTTGCACTGCTCGGCCTCGGCGTCGTGGCTTGTGGTGTTGCCGTTCACCAAGCGCCATCGTTGCCGGGGGATGCTCTTGGCGGATTATTCGTCCTTCTGGTCAAGTCCGCGGGATCAGAGCGTTTCTGCGGACGTCGGACCACGCAGGGGATAGGCATATGCCGCACGTGTCGTCGGGTCCTAAGAACTCGGAGCGGGCGCGGGTGTCGTCGGTGAGCCACAGGCGGAACCATGCTGTGGTTGCCCCGCGATAGCCGCCGCCGTTGCCGGTAGGTGTTGTGTGGGTGGCTTCTGCGAGTTCTCCGTACACGGCAGGGATATGGGTTGCTGCGTTGTACCGGGGGACTACTAGCAGCAGGGGCAGGACGACCAGGTCGAGTTGGCCGCTGACGATGAACATGGGGCCGTGCAACGCTTTGATGCTGCCGAGTGGTCCTGGTTGGATGGGTACGGTTGTGCTCACGCGGGGATCAGCGCCTGCGGCGATCGCGCCGCCGCCGCCCTGGGAATGTCCGCCTGCGCCGACGCGGTTCACGTCGACATGGTCGAAGTAAGGGCTGGAGGGGCGGGCGTTTTCCGCGGTGAGGTACGAGATTCCGGCCAGCATCTCGTTGCCGGAGCCGGAGTTAGGTGTGTTGGCTGCGGCGACGATGAAGCCGTGGGATGCCCAGTGCCGTAAAAGAGCCGCGTAAACGGACGGCGACGCGCCTGTGCCGTTGCCCCAGATGATGACGGGATGTCGTTGTGTCAACGGGGAAGGGCGGTAGATGGTGTGCGTGACCAGAACTTCTGAGGCCACCGCGTGCGGGCCGGGAGCCGCCCAGTCGATGGAGGGTTCCGCGACGGCGGGGATCGCACTCCACAACAGGAGTGCGAGGAGCAGGGAGGTGACGCGGGTCATAGTTCAAGGATGCCTTGGCGGGCACTTTGACTGCATCACTCGATCGGGCGGCGTTTCGGGACCACCACCGGTTTGCCGTCCGGTCCTTCCATGACGACCAGCCGGGCGCAGTAATGCTGGGCCAACACCGATGCGTCCAACACCGCGGAAGCATCCCCTGAAGCCACAACGGTTCCACGGTCCAAAAGCAGCAGCCGGTCCGCGTACTGCCCGGCCAAGGTCAGGTCGTGCAAAGTGGAGACGACGGTCGTCCCGTCCTCGGTCCGCAGCCGGTCGACCAGGTCCAGCAGCGCCTGCGCGTGCCCGATGTCCAGTCCGGTCGTCGGTTCGTCCAGCAACAGAACTCCGGTCTGCTGCGCCAAAACCCGGGCGAGCACGGCCCGTTGCCGCTCCCCGCCGGACAGCGTCCGGAGCAGCCGCCCAGCCAACGAGGACAGGTCCAGCCGGGCGAGAACCTGGTCGACCACAGCCATATCGTGGGGACCTTCCCGCGCCAAAATCCCCAAATGCGGTGTACGCCCGAGCAAGGCATAAGACGTCACCGACAACCCCTCGGGCAGCAAGGGAACTTGGGGTGCGTACCCCAAAGCCCGAGCCCGTTCCCGAGCGCTCAGATCCTGCACCGGCCTGCCGTCCAGCAGCACCGAGCCGGAATACGAGACCAGGCCGGCAATGGACTTGAGCAAAGTCGACTTGCCCGCGCCATTCGGCCCGATGATCGCCAGCCAGCTGCCCCGCGGAATCGACACCGACACGCCGGAGACCACGGTCTTCCCGCGATACCCGGCGCTGACGTCCACCAGTTCCAGCATCACCGGCCCGCCCTGTTCATCCGTAGCACCAGCAAGAAGAAGGGCGCTCCGGTGAACGCCGTGATCACTCCGATCGGCAGCTCGGCCGGAGCCAGGATCGTCCGCGCGATCTCGTCGGCCACGATCAGGAACGCCGCCCCGCCAAGCAAGGACAACGGCAACACAATCCGGTAGCTGGCCCCTGCAAGCAACCGCACGATATGCGGCACGACAATCCCCACGAACCCGATCAGCCCACCGACAGACACAGCGGCCGCCGTGGCCAAAGAAGCCGCGCCCAGCACAAGCATGCGAACGCGGGCGGGACGGATCCCGAGCGACGCCGCCTCCTCGTCACCGACGGCCAGGACGTCGAGCAGCCGCCCACACAACCACAGCACCACACTCGTGACCGCGATGTACGGCAGCGAAAGCACAACCTCACGCCACCCGGTTGTGTTGAGCCCGCCCAGCATCCACGAGTAGACCCGCTGGATCGTCTCGATGTTCGCCTGCTGCACAAAGGTCTGGACAGCCGTCAGGAACGAGGCCACCGCCACCCCGGCGAGCAGCAGCATCGCCGGACCGCTCCCGGCGGACTGGCTCAGCACCCACGAGAGTCCCACTCCGCCAAGCGCACCGACAAAAGCCGCGAGCGGCAAGGCGATGCTCCACGAAGGCGCACTCACCACGATGATGGTCGCGCCCAGCCCCGCACCGGCCGCGGCACCCAACAAGTACGGATCCGCCAACGGATTGCGGAACACGCCTTGGAAAGCCGCACCTGAGATCGCCAACGCCCCGCCGACCAAAGCCGCCAGTACGACCCGGGGCGCCCGCAGGTACCAGAGAATCGCCGCCTCCCGGGAGGAAAGCGGCGACACGCCACCGGTCACCTGCGCCCAGATCTCCTGCAGCACCCGGTGGTACCCGAGGCTGGACACGCCGAGCAACAACGAGCTGAGCGCGGCCAGCACCACCAGAACCAGTGCGACGACCAGTGCTCGACCGGAGAGGCCTTGAGTTCTCAGCCTGCTGCTCGCTTCACCGCGGCGGACACCTGGTTGACCAGGTCGACGATCCGTGGTCCCCAGCGGGAGGCGATGTCGTCGTCCAGTGCCACGATGTTGTTGCGCTGCACGGCTGTCAGGGTCGACCACTGTGGCCTGGCGCGAACGGTCTCGACGGTCTGGGCGCAGCATTTGGTGTCCGCGAGGAAGATCAGGTCGGGATTGGCCTGGAACAGGGCCTGTTGCCCGAGTTGCGGGAAGCCGTCGGCGGCCGGGGTGTTCGCCGGGTCGGCCACGTTCTGCAGGCCGAACAACGCGTACACCCGGCCGACGAACGTGCCGGACGTCGCGGTGAACAGGTCCGGCCCCAGCTCGTGGTAGTACTTCAACGGTTTCGCCGGTGTGGTGTCCACTACTTTCTTGATGGCGTCACGTGTCCTGACCACGAGGTTGTCGGCCTGTGCGACCTGCCCGGTCGCCTTGCCCAGCAGTGTCCACTGTGCATACGCGTCGTCGAGCGCCTTGGCCGTCGGCAGCAGCAACACCGGGATCTTCACCGCGGTCAGCCCGCCGACCACGTCGTTGAGGTCGGCCGCGACCACGACCAGGTCGGGGTTCTGCTGGGTGATCGCCTCCACATTGGGCTTGAACCCGGACAGTTGGGTACGCGGCGCCTCGGCCGGGTAGGTCGACTGGTCGTCCACAGCGACCACCTGCTTGCCCGCGCCGATGGCGAACAACACTTCGGTGGCCGTAGGGCTTAGCGACACGATCCGGCTCGGTTGGCGTTCGATTACAACTTGCTTACCGTCGGGTGCGGTCAGCGTCGCCGGGAAGGCCGGCTGAGTCGGCGCGGGCGAAGTCGACGGTTGCTCTCTGGTAGCGCAGGAGACCAGCGCAAACACGCTCAGTAGCGACAACCCCAGCGCCGACACACGGCGTGCGAAGCTCATTGCAGGCACGCTACCAGGTGGTTTGTCGTATTTCGCGGGTAACCCGTACGTCGGTTATGCTTAGCGTGACGAACGAAGTCCAGCCTGACCGGCGCAGTATCGTTCCGATCAATCGAATCGTTACCTAGGCCGACGGATTTCACTCTGCAAGAGTGTTTTTTGCGTTTCGCGGCTGTTAAGGTCACGTCAACTAAGCGGGCCATCGGCGTCCCGCGCCCAGAAGAAGGAAATACCTGAGCGCGAGGACGACGAGGGAGGTCTGCTCATGATCTTCTCCGCCATCCCGGGTTCCCAAGGACTGTACGACCCCACCACCGAGCGCGATTCCTGCGGTGTCGCGATGGTCGCCGACATTCTCGGCCGCCGATCGCACGGCATCGTCTCGGATGGGCTGACAGCACTGGCGAACCTGGAGCACCGTGGCGCGGCCGGGGCGGAACCGACCAGCGGCGACGGCGCCGGCATCCTGGTCCAGCTGCCCGACCGGCTGCTGCGGGCGGTGGCAGGCATCGACTTGCCGGAGGCGGGTGAGTACGCGGCCGGGATCGCCTTCCTGCCCGCGGGTTTCAGTGAGCGAACCGCGGCGATGGAGCTGATCGGACGCGTTGCCGCCGAAGAGAACCTGACCATTCTCGGCTGGCGTGACGTGCCGGTCGCGCCGGACGCGGCGGATGTGGGCCCGACGGCGCGGTCGGTGATGCCTCATTTCGCCATGCTTTTCGTTGCCGGGCAAGAAGATGCGGGTGGCCGCGTGCCGACCGGCATCGACCTCGACCGGCTGGCGTTCTGCTTGCGCAAGCGTGCCGAGCACGAGAGCAGGACCGCCGGGTACGGCATGTACTTCGCGTCGCTGTCCGCGCGCACTCTTGTCTACAAGGGAATGCTCACCACTGAGCAGCTGCCGAAGTTCTTCACCGACTTGCAGGACGAGCGGCTGGAGAGCGCGATCGCGTTGGTGCACAGCCGGTTCTCCACGAACACGTTCCCCTCGTGGCCACTGGCGCACCCGTTCCGGTTCGTCGCGCACAACGGTGAGATCAACACGGTTCGCGGTAACCGCAACCGGATGCGCGCTCGTGAGGCGCTGCTCGAGTCGGACCTGATTCCCGGTGACCTGACCAGGTTGTACCCGATCGTCGACCCGGACGGTTCGGACTCCGCGTCGTTCGACGAAGTCCTCGAGCTGCTGCATCTGGGTGGCCGTAGCCTGCCGCACGCGGTGCTGATGATGATCCCGGAGGCGTGGGAGAACCACGCCACAATGGACGGTGCGCGCCGCGCGTTCTACCAGTTCCACGCCAGCGTGATGGAGCCGTGGGACGGCCCGGCCTGTGTGACCTTCACCGACGGCACGGTCGTCGGCGCTGTGCTGGACCGCAACGGCTTGCGGCCCGCGCGTTGGTGGCGCACCGCGGACGACCGCGTCGTGCTCGCCAGCGAGACCGGTGTGCTGGACGTACCGCCGGACCAGATCGTGGCCAAGGGCCGCCTGCAGCCGGGCCGGATGTTCCTTGTGGACACCGAGGCCGGCCGGATCGTCGGCGACGACGAGATCAAGTCCGAGCTGGCCAACCAGCTGCCGTACGACGAGTGGCTGCACGCCGGCCTGCTGCAGCTGTCGGACCTGCCCAACCGCGAGCACGTGGTGCAGACGCACGAGTCGGTGCTGCGTCGCCAGCTGACCTTCGGCTACACCGAGGAAGAGCTGAAGATCCTGCTCACGCCGATGGCCGTGAAGGGCGCGGAGCCGATCGGCTCGATGGGCACCGACACGCCGCCTGCCGCGCTGTCCAAGCGGCCGAGGCTGCTCTACGACTACTTCAAGCAGAACTTCGCCCAGGTCACCAACCCGCCGCTGGACGCGATCCGCGAAGAGCTGGTCACCTCCATGGCCCGGATCATGGGCCCTGAGCAGAACCTGCTCGACCCCGGCCCGCGCACCTGCCGGCACATCCAGCTGCAGTACCCGGTCATCGACAACGATGAACTGGCCAAGCTGATCCACATCAACGACGATGGGGATCTGCCTGGCTTCGCCTGCACTGTCCTGTCCGGACTGTATGAAGTGGACGGCGGCGGCAAGGCGCTTGAGGCTGCGATCGAACGGGTGCGCCGCGAGGCGTCCGAAGCGATCGCCGCGGGTGCCCGCACGCTCGTGCTGTCGGACCGTGACTCCGACCACCGGATGGCGCCGATCCCGTCCCTGCTCCTGGTCTCCGCGGTGCACCACCACCTGGTGCGCACGAAGGAGCGGCTGCGGGTCGCGCTGGTGGTGGAGAGCGGCGACGCCCGCGAGGTGCACCACATCGCGCTGCTGCTTGGTTACGGCGCCGCCGCGGTGAACCCGTACCTGGCGTTCGAGTCTATTGAGGACCTGATCAGCAGCGGGGCGATCACCGGCATCGAGCCGCGCAAGGCCGTCCGCAACTACGTCACCGCCCTGGTCAAGGGCGTGCTGAAGATCATGTCCAAGATGGGCATCTCGACCGTGGGCGCGTACACCGCCGCCCAGGTCTTCGAGGCTTTCGGCCTGGCCAACGACGTCCTGGCCGAATATTTCACTGGCACCTCGTCCAAGCTCGGCGGTGTCGGGCTGGACGTGATCGCCGAGGAGGCGGCGCAGCGGCACCGCCGCGCCCATCCGGAGAACCCGACCGACCGGGTGCACCGGCGGCTGGAGAGCGGCGGCGAGTACGCCTACCGCCGCGAGGGTGAACTGCACCTGTTCACGCCCGAGACCGTGTTCCTGTTGCAGCACGCGACAAAGACCGGCCGCCAGGACGTGTACCGCAAGTACGTCGAGGAAGTCGAGCGGCTCAACCGGGAGGGTGGCGCGCTGCGCGGGCTGTTCAAGCTGCGCAAGGGTGAGCGCCAGCCGATCCCGTTGAACGAGGTCGAGCCGATCGAGTCGATCCTCAAGCGGTTCAACACCGGTGCCATGTCGTACGGCTCGATCTCCGCCGAGGCGCACGAGACACTGGCGATCGCGATGAACCGGATCGGTGGCCGGTCCAACACCGGTGAGGGCGGCGAGGACGCGCAGCGCCTCTACGACCCGGAGCGCCGGTCGGCCATCAAGCAGGTCGCAAGCGGCCGCTTCGGCGTCACCAGCGAGTACCTGGTGAACGCGGACGACATCCAGATCAAGATGGCGCAGGGCGCGAAGCCGGGTGAGGGCGGCCAGTTGCCGCCGAACAAGGTGTACCCGTGGATCGCCCGGACGCGGCACTCGACCGCGGGCGTCGGGCTGATTTCCCCGCCGCCGCACCATGACATCTACTCGATCGAGGATCTGGCGCAGCTGATCCACGACCTGAAGAACGCCAACGAGCAAGCCCGGATCCACGTCAAGCTCGTCAGCGAGCTGGGTGTGGGGACGGTCGCGGCCGGTGTGGCGAAGGCGCACGCGGACGTGGTGCTGATCTCCGGCCACGACGGCGGAACCGGTGCCTCGCCGATGAACTCGTTGAAGCACGCCGGAACGCCGTGGGAGATTGGCCTCGCCGAGACGCACCAGACGTTGATGCTCAACGGTCTGCGCGACCGGATCACCGTGCAGGTGGACGGTGCGATGAAGACCGGCCGGGACGTGGTGATCGCCGCGCTGCTCGGTGCCGAGGAGTTCGGCTTCGCCACCGCACCCCTGATCGTCGAGGGCTGCGTGATGATGCGGGTCTGCCACCTGGACACGTGCCCGGTCGGCATCGCCACCCAGAACCCGGTGCTGCGCAAGCGGTACACCGGCAAGGCCGAGCACGTGGTGAACTACTTCCACTTCATCGCCAATGAGGTCCGCGAACTGCTGGCGGAGCTGGGTTTCCGGACCATCGACGAGGCTGTCGGGCACGCCGAGATGCTGGACGTCAACGAGGCCATCCACCACTGGAAGGCCAGCGGGCTTGACCTCAAGCCGATCTTCGAGGTCCCGGCGAACACGTACAACAACGCTCCCCGCAAGGTCAGGGAGCAGGATCACGGTCTGGCGCACGCCCTTGACCGCACCCTGATCCAGCTTTCCGAAGCGGCGCTGGAAGATGCGCACCCGGTGAAGCTGGAACTGCCGGTGCGCAACGTGAACCGGACGGTCGGCACGCTGCTCGGCTCCGAGGTGACGAGGCGCTATGGCGGCGACGGCTTGCCGGAGGACACGATCAACGTGACGCTGACCGGGTCGGCTGGTCAGTCGCTCGGTGCGTTCCTGCCGCGCGGGATCACCCTCGATCTTGTCGGCGACGCGAACGACTACGTCGGCAAAGGCTTGTCCGGTGGGCGAATCGTCGTCCGCCCGCACGCGGACGCGCCCTTTGCCGCTGAGGCCCAGGTGATTGCGGGCAACGTGATCGGCTATGGCGCCACCTCAGGCGAGATCTACCTGCGCGGCCGGGTCGGTGAACGGTTCGGCGTGCGCAACTCGGGCGCGGTGATCGTCGCCGAAGGCGTCGGCGATCACGCGTTCGAGTACATGACTGGCGGCCGTGCCGTGGTGCTCGGCCCGACCGGCCGCAACCTGGCCGCAGGCATGTCCGGCGGCGTCGCGTACGTGCTCGATCTGCAGCCCGCCTTGGTGAACACCGAGATGGTCGACCTGCAGCGGCTCACCGCCGACGATCTGGAGTGGTTGCGCGACACCGTGACCCGCCACCACACGCTGACCGGTTCGGCCGTCGCGGCTTCGCTGCTCGGCGACTGGACCCGGCGGTCGGTGTCCTTCACGAAGGTGATGCCGCGCGACTACCAGCGCGTCCTGGAGGCAATGCGACTGGCTCGTGCCGAAGGCCGTGACGTCGACGAGGCAGTGATGGAGGCGTCCCGTGGCTGACCCGAACGGTTTCCTTTCCATTCCCCGCCGCAACGCCCCGAAGCGGCCGATCGACGACCGGCTTGGCGACTGGCGTGAGGTCTACGAGGCCCTCTCACCGGCCGAACGCGACACTCAGGTCCGCAAGCAGGCGACCCGCTGCATGGACTGCGGCATCCCGTTCTGCCACTCCGGCTCGGCGGGCTGCCCGCTGGGCAACCTGATTCCGGAGTGGAACGACCTGGTTCGCCGTGGTGACTGGGAACTGGCCAGTGAGCGGCTGCACGCGACCAACAACTTCCCAGAGTTCACCGGGAAGCTGTGCCCGGCGCCGTGCGAAACGGCTTGTGTGCTGGCCATCTCGCCGGACTCCGGCGGCGCGGTCACCATCAAGCGTGTCGAAGAGACGATCGCCGAAGTCGCGTGGGACAGCAACACCGTGGCCGCTCGTGTGTCCACTGTGTCCTCGGGCAAGAAGGTCGCGGTGGTCGGCTCCGGTCCGGCCGGTCTCGCCGCCGCACAGCAGTTGACCCGTGCTGGACACGAGGTGACCGTGTTCGAGCGGGACGACCGGCTCGGTGGTCTGCTGCGGTACGGCATTCCCGAGTTCAAGATGGAGAAGAAGGTTCTCGACCGGCGGCTCGCTCAGCTGCGCGCCGAGGGCACGAAGTTCGTGACCGGCTGTGAGGTCGGTGGCAGCGGACTGTCCGTTGAGGAGCTTCGCGCCTCGTTCGACGCTGTCGTGCTGGCTGTCGGTGCCCTGCGTGGCCGGGATGCGCCGGACATCCCCGGACGCGACCTCAAGGGCGTGCACCTGGCCATGGAACACCTGGTCCCGGCCAACCGCGAGTGCGAAGGCGACGGCCCGTCGTCGATCAGCGCCGCAGGCAAGCACGTTCTGGTGATCGGCGGCGGTGACACCGGTGCGGACTGCTACGGCACAGCGACCCGTCAGGGCGCGCTGAGCGTGACGCAGCTCGACCAGTACCCGAAGCCGCCGGACGTCCGCGACGACACGCGTTCGCCTTGGCCGGTGTGGCCGGTCGTGCTCCGGACATATCCGGCGCACGAGGAAGCGGGCGAGCGCCGGTTCGCCGTTGCCGTCAAGCGCTTTGTCGGTGACGACAACGGCAACGTCCGTCTGGTGGAGCTGCAGACTGTCCGGGTCGAGAAGGACCCGGAGACCGGCCTGCGCGCGGTGACACCGGTGTCCGACGAGGTGGAGACCATCCCGGCGGACATGGTCCTGCTGGCGATCGGGTTCGAGGGCGTCGAGCACATGCCGCTGCTGGACGGCTTGGGCCTGCAGCTGACCAAGCGCGGCACGTTGTCGTGCGGGTCGGACTGGCAGACCAGCGCGCCGGGTGTGTTCGTCTGTGGTGACGCGCATCGCGGTGCGTCCCTTGTGGTCTGGGCGATCGCGGAGGGCCGCTCGGTGGCCAACGCCGTTGACGCGTACCTCACGGGCGCCTCGGACCTGCCAGCTCCGGTGCACCCGACCGCGCTGCCTCTGGCCGTTGTTTGACGCGAGGCGCACAATCTGAGGCATGGCTCAGATTGTCCTCACTGGTGCGTCGTTGTCGTTGGACGATGTCGTCCGATTCACGTCCGGTGACGTGCGGGTCAGCGTGGACCCGGCGTCGCTGGACGATGCCGAGGCGGCATGGAAGCTGCAACGCGAAGCGATCTCACGTCGCGCCGTGTACGGCCGGACCACGGGTGTGGGAGCCAACAAATCTGTCGTCACCGAGGGCACGTCGGACGACAGTCTCCGGTTGATCCGCAGCCACGCCGGTGGTGTCGGTGAGCTGATGCCGCCGGGCCTGGTCCGGGCGATGCTGTTGATCCGGCTCAACCAGCTCGCCGCCGGACGATCGGGTGTGCATCCCAGGCTCCTGCTCGCGGTGGCCGACGCGCTGAACTCCAACAGCTTGCCGGGAATTCACCGGATCGGCGCGATCGGTACGGGTGATTTGACCGCGTTGGCGGAGACGGCGCTGACGCTTGCCGGAGAAAAGGCTTGGGCCGCTGGGGGAATGGCACCCATCCAGTTCGGTGTCGGTGAGGCGCTCGGTTTCCTCAGCAGCAACGCGGCCACACTCGCGGAAGCTGTTCTGGTCACGGTCGAGCTACGGCAACTGTTGCGTGCCAGCCATACCGTTGCTGCGCTGTCCTACATCGCTTTGGGTGGTTCGCCTGAGCCATACGCGTCCACTGTGCACGAAGCCAAGCCGCATCCCGGTCAGGTGGAAGTCGCTGCGGAAATGCGGCGGCTGCTGGGAATGGCAGAGGTGCCAATGCCGGGCCGTCGTCTGCAGGACCCGTATGGGCTGCGGGCGTTCCCGCAAGTGCAAGGCCCCGCCTTGGATGCGGTGGCATATCTGGAACAGGTGTTGACGACCGAGATCAACGCATCGACGGAGAACCCGATGATGTCGGTGCAGGACAACGACGTCTACCACAACGCGCATTTCCATACCGCGTACGTGGCGACAGCGCTCGACACCGCACGAGCGACGGTGCATCACGTCGCCGAGCTTTCCGCGGCACGGCTGGGCGATTTGGTCGAGCCTGACCTGACCGATCTCCCCGCTTTCCTGGTGTCCGGTCCGCCGGGCAGTTCCGGCGTGATGATCCTGGAATACGTTGCGCATGACGCACTTGCTCAATTGAGGCAGGCCGCTTTGCCCGTCACGTTGGGGAGTGCGATTGTTTCCCGTGGGTTGGAGGACCACGCTTCGTTCTCCACGCAAGCCGCGCGTCAAGCCGCACAAGTCGCCGCCGCTTACCGGATTGTCCTTGGCTGCGAACTTGTGGCGGCTGTGCGGGCATTGCGAATGCGTATGGCCGACCTGGTCGATCTACCGATCCGCGAGGCATACGAGCACATGGCTGCGATTCTCGATCCACGGTTGGAAGACCGGTCATTGACCGCGGACGTGGAACGGGCCGCGGCCGCCCTCACTCACCTGACCGGGACGTGAGCAGATCGCACAGCCGGTCGAACCGGTCGAGGTGGTCGTGATCCCCGGCCGGATCGGGGCAATCGCCGTACGGGTCGAGGTGAATCGGCCACAATCCGGCAGAACGGGCACCGTCGACATCGGCCCGTGCGGTGTCGCCGACGTAGGCGGTTTCCGCGGCGTCGGCGCCCATCTCGGCGAGTGCGATGTGGAAGATCCGCGGATCGGGCTTCCTGACTCCGACGACAGCGGAATCGATGATCACCTCGACGGCCGCGCACGGCCCGCCGCCGACCTGGCAGACTTCGGCGGTGGCGAGCATTTCCTCGATCGTCCCCACCGAATTCGACACGACGCCCACCCGGAACCCTTTCGCGAGCAGAAGTTCGAGCCCTTCCTTCGCACAGGGCGCGACGCGTTGCCAGGTGTAGCCGGTGAATTGATCCGTGAGCAGGTCGTGGACGGCGTCTTCGAATTCGGCGGGTACTCCGCACGTCTTGGCGAATGTCCGTCGGTAAACCTCAACCCGGTCCGGGCCGCCGTTGGCGTCTGTCGCGGCGGTCGCCGCATAGTGCGCGCGGCGTAGCTGCTCATCAGTGGTGTCAATGCCCGAATGGCCGATCGCGGCCCGCATGACCTCGGAGGACGGAAGCAACAACACGCCGCCGACATCCAGCAGAACTGTGGTAATCCGTCGCATGTCCACCGAACCTACCGGATGGACATGCCAGGTGGTCGTCGCTAAAGTCGACCAGGGGTGACGATCCTATGTCCGAAGTGGACTGGCTGGACGTAAGCGCTCAGCGCTTGAGCGACACCATAACGAGGTTCGTCGCCAGCGGCGGCGCACCCGGAGCCATCGCGATCGTAGGAACCCAGGACGACGCGCGTGTGGTGTCCGCGGGCGTGGTCGCAACCGGCCTTGCCGAGGTCCCGCCGACCACGGCAACGCGTTACGACGTGGCTTCGTTGACCAAGATCGTGACCACCTGGACACTCGCCGGGCGAGCGGTGCGAGACGGTGAGCTGAACCTCGACAAACCGGTGAGCAGCTACCTCGGCTCGTTGACCGGCCCGGGATCGGCCATCACGATCAGGCAGATCCTCAGCCACACCACTGGATTGCGGTCGACAACCCGCTTCGACGAGTACCTCGGCACCGGCACGGACCTCGCCGAACTCATCATCGGCGAAGACCTGGAAGCCCAGCCGGGCGAACGCCTCAAATACATCAACCGCGGCTTCATCCTGCTCGGCCTTGTCCTTGAGCGAATTCACGGCGAAGGACTGGACACCCTCGCACGGGACCGGTTCTGGCGGCCATGGGGAATGCACAGCACGACATACGGCCCACTGCCCGCTGGCAACGACGTCGCCCCGACCGAACAAAGGCTTGTCGGTACCCGGCCGGCATGGGGCGTGGTGCACGACGAAAGCGCCGCGTTGATGGGCGGTGTCGCCGGGCATGCCGGTGTTTTCTCCACTGTGGACGACCTTGCGCGATTCGCCCGCGCCACGGTCGAATGGGCCAAAGCCGACGCGTACGCGCAAGAGAGCTTCAAGGTGCACGCGACCGACGGGCCGATCCGCCGGGGACTCGCGTGGGTTCTCGTGCCGGAGAAGGACGTTGCGTATCACCATGGCTTCACCGGGACCAGCCTGTATCTGTCGCCCAGTACGGGCCGGTTCATGGTGGTGCTGTCCAACGCGGTGTTCGTGTCCCGTGACCGTCAACGGCTGATCGCCTTGCGAACAGAAGCACGACGCATCATGACGGCCTGAGCGCCGCCCTAACTCCGGTTGCCGCCGTAGACGGCCGCTGCGACTGCCGCGTCGGTCCCGGAGATCAGTCCTCGGAACGGCTGAATGATCGCACTTTTCACCCGATCGACCCAGTCCATGATTTGTTTTCGCGACAATTCGGGCTCACAGATATCGTCGAGCCCTACTGTCCACGCGATCAATGCGAGAGTCGCCGTCGGCAGGTCATACCGTGATGTACCAAGCATGATCGATCTGATCGACGCGCGCGGACCCGACGCGATACGAAGATCGGCAGGCTGGTAGTGCAGGGAATGCTTGAACATCCCACGTTTCTCTACTGGAGTAACCAGTTCCCGGACTGTGAGATTCTCGACCACGATATCGAAGATCCCGTCGGCGAGGTGTTCCACCCAATCGCGGATACCGTGCTGCTCCGTTTCGGCGAGTATGCGCGCCAGCATCCGGTCGGCGATCGGCTCGCCGGTGGCGTAACGGCTGATCAATACCACTGATCCGTGGTCGAGCGTGATCCTTTCGTCGAACAACAAATCCGCCAGTATCGCCGCAGACAGACCGATGTCGAGCAGGCCGCCCCGGATTCTGGCTTTCCCGCTGAACGGGTCGTGGCCGAGGAAGAACAACGATTCGCACAGCGACAGGCCGTTCAGGCGCACCTGGACTCCTGGTATGGAAAGAATTAACACCGAACCAATGGATAACCGCAGTACTTGATCCTATACTTCCGCGGCGTCGTGTCCAATCCTGCAGGAGGACAACCAAATCATGGTGACCTCGGCGTCGAGCTTCACGCGTGGTCTCGCCAAACCCAGGTTGGGTGTCGTACAGATCGTCTTCTTCGTGGTCGCCGCGTCCGGTCCGTTGTATGCGATCGCCGGCGGGATCTCGACGACCTACGCGGTCACCGGAATCATCGGCGTGCCGGTCGCATTCATCATCCTCGCGCCGATTCTGGCCTTGTTCGCTGTCGGCTACGGCGTGATGAGCAAGCACATCACGAACGCGGGCGCGTTCTATCCGTATGTGGCGAACGGCATCGGCAGACCGGCAGGTGTCGCGGTCTCGTTCGTGGCGGTGGTGGCCTACAACTGCATCCAGATCGGTGTGTACGGCCTGTTCGGCTGGTCGGTCGCGGACTTCCTGAAGCAGAAAGCCGGTATCGACACCCCGTGGTGGCTGTGGGGACTGGCGATCCTCCTGGTGGTCGGTGTGCTCGGGGCCATGCGGGTCGACCTGAACGCCAAGGTGCTCGGCGTCGTGCTGGTCCTGGAATGCGCGACGATCGTCGTGATCGACCTGGCCGGCCTGCTCAACCCGGCGGAAGGCAACTCGCTGGCGCCGCTGGATCCCGCCAACCTGTTCGTCACGGGAGTCGGCGCGGTGTTCGCGTTCTCCGTCGCCGTGTTCACCGGCTTCGAGGGAGCCGCAACCTATGGCGAGGAAACGCGCGATCCGGCACGGACCGTGGCACGGGCCACGTATGTCGCAATTGGACTGACCGCGGGCCTGTACGCGGTGTCTTCGCTGGCCATGGCGGTCGGTGTCGGGCCGTCGCAGATCGTTGAGCAGGCGACACTGAACGGTCCAGGCGTGTTCTTCGGGATCAGCGGGCAACATCTCGGCTCGACGGTCACCGACGTCGCGTACGTCCTGTTCCTGACAAGCCAGTTCGCCTCACTGCTGAGCTTCCACAACGCGGTCGCCCGGTATTTCTTCGCGCTGGGCCGAGAAGGCGTGCTGCCGGACGCGCTCGGCCGGACCAACCGGCGCAACGGTTCCCCGATCGTCGGATCGCTGACCCAGTCGGTGACCGCGCTCGTCGTGGTGAGCGGGTTCGCGATCGCAGGCCGTGAACCGATTTTCGAGCTCTTCACCTGGCTCGGGGTGACCGCGTCGACCGGTGTCGTGCTGATCATGATCATGGTGTCCATCTCGGTGATCATGTTCTTCCGCGGCCGAGGCGGCCCGGAAACCGTGTGGCAGCGAGTGATCGCGCCCGGGCTGGCCGCGGTTCTGCTGACCGCGATCTTCGTGTTGATCCTGGCGAACTTCGATGTCCTTGTGGGCACGGAGGAGGACTCGCCGTTGCGCTGGATCCTGCCGGGTCTGCTGCTGCTCGCCGCGATTGCCGGTTTTGTGCGTAGTGTGGTGTTGCGCCGCAGCAAACCAGCTGTGTACGCCAAAGTTGGGGGTATTGGGGGCATCCATTGACCGTTCGTACGGCCACGACCAAGGACTTACCGGATGTCGGAGAGCTGTTGGCTGCGGCGTTCCACACCGATCCGGTGAGCGTCTGGCTGTTTCCCGACGACGATCGCCGCAGGGCAGTCCAACCGCCGTTCTTCCGGACGTTCGCCTTGCTCGCGCTCGAATCAGGCGGTTCGATCTCCTTACGGGAAGACGGACTCGCTGCCACCGTCTGGTTTCCCAGCAGTGACGACGACGAAGACGTGATGTCGTTGTTCGACATGCTGACCGATGAGGAAGCCAAGAAGTTCGAGCACTTGTCCGAGCTGATGGCCGAGCACCACCCGGATCGCGGCGAACACCGGCACCTGCAGTTCATCGCGGTGCACCCAGATCACCAACGGCACGGCATCGGCGGTGATCTGCTCGCCCACGACTTGTCGGCTCTCGGCGACATGCCCGCGTACCTGGAAGCCAGTTCGCGGCTCAGCATCCCGCTGTACCAACGACATGGCTTCGAACACATCGGGACACCGTTCGATCCGGACCCGGACGCACGGATGTACCCGATGTGGCGGGCGGGCTAGTTCGACCAGGACACCTGGACTGCGGTCGGCGTGACTTCCTTGACTGTCGCGCATACCTTGTACGTCAGCAGGAGCCCGTCGATCCGGCATGTCCACTCCTTGCTGTACCCGGGAGTGGTGAAGCCGCGCGAGTCCAGGTAGTCACGCATCTGCTCCGCCGCGCGGTCTCCGGTGGCTTCCATTGATCGTGTACAGCCGCCGGAGCCACAGCTCGAGTCGAGTTCGACAACCTGTAGACCCGAAGGACCCGGCCACACACCTTCGGCGCCGGTGTACCCCTCGGCGTCGTCGAGGACGGTCAAGCCGGCCGTGACAAACCCGGCGAGGACCAATGCGGAGAGTCCGATGGCGCCGGCGCATCCGCCTGACCGTTGTGCACGCAGGCCCATCGCGCAGATCAGTGCGCTGATGATCGGCAGGATCACGCACACCTCGTAGACCGAAGGGACCCAACGTCCGGACAGGCCCAGGTCGCGCGGCAACAGGATCCACGCCGCGAACACCAACAGGATCAGGCCGCACACGAGCCCGGTCTGCTCGGTTCGCGCCATGCCAAGGCACCAGATCAGCACGGGAGCAGCGGCGAACACGGCGACAACCGGGTCGTGCCAAGCGAAAGCGGCCATCGCGACGGTCACCGCGATCAGCAAGATGCGCCATAGGTTCCGACTCAGGCGTTCGTGAAACGGTACGACCGTCAACTCATCAGACACCCGGCCATTGTGCCGATCAACGCTGTAGCAACAACTTGCTCTATGAATGCCGGGACGCTGTGCTTGACCCCCGGACATTCCGCCATCCTGCCCGAACTCGTTGCTAGATGTACCACTCCACCATCGCCTGCGTCGGCGACTGCTCGCTCACCGCCACGCACACCTAGTCCAGTACACGCGGCAGCAGGATCCACATGACCGGGACGAACAGGATCGCGCTGACGATCAGTCCGGTGCGTGCCGATCGCGCCACCATCAGGCACCAGATCAGCACGGGAGCCGCGGCGAACACGGCGACAACCGGTTCACCCCAGGCGAAAGCCGCCAGCAGCACGGCCACCGCGACCGGCGGTGCGCGCCACAAATTCCTGGTCACGCGGTTGCGGAACAGCTCGTCAGACACCCGGCCATTGTGCCGATCATGTGCGAACTAGTCTCCGCTGTGTGAAGTTCTCCGGGTTCGGCGAGCACGCCATCGACTTCTACGACGACCTGTCGGCCGACAACTCCAAGGCGTTCTGGGAAGACAACAAGCACATCTACGCCAACGACGTGAAAGCGCCGATGGAGGCTCTGCTCGCGGAGCTCTCGGCCGAGTTCGCCACCGACTTCGGCACGGCCAAGGTCTTCCGGCCGTACCGCGACGTCCGGTTCGCCAAGGACAAGTCGCCCTACAAGACCCACTGCGGCGGGGTGATCGAGCAGGGCCGTGGCGGTGGCGCCTACTACGTCGAGATCAGCCCGGCAGGCCTGCGGGTCGGCGGCGGGTGCTTCCACCTCGAGGCCGACCAGATCGCCCGGTTCCGCGCCACGATCGCCGAGGACGTGCACGGGCCCGCGTTCGAGCAGTTGGTGAACAAGCTGCGCCGGTCCGGCTGGGAGATCCTGGGTGAGCGGCTGAAGACCAAGCCGAAGGGCTATGACGCCGATCACCCGCGGATCGAGCTGCTCAAGCACAAGTCGCTGTACGCGGCGCGCACCTGGGAACCCGCTGATTTCCTGCACGAACGCGAGTGCTTCACGCGAGTGCGCAAAGCGTGGCGTGAGCTGCGACCGCTCAACGAATGGGCCCGCGATCACGTCGGGGTAAGCATCCGTTCGGCCTGACCGGTGCACCCGATGTGGTGAATGACCGGCCGTTACGACACCATCACGGGCATGGAACGCACCCCGTGGTCCTGGTGGCGAGCAGCGGCGGTCGTCGTTGCACCCGTGCTCGGCGTGACCGTGATTGCCGTCGTGGTCTTCCTGCTGACCGGCAGTCCGGCCTTGGATTCGGTGCGCACAGCGGTGGTTCTGGGCCTGCTGACCGGCTTCGCGGTCGCGCTCATGATCGCCGGATGGCACGTCTGGCGGCTGTCACAGTCCGCAGCCGCCCGTGAGTTCGACGTCACTGAACGTCGCGGCTCCGACGCGTACGCCCGTGCGGCCGACCAACTCGGGTCCGAGAAGGCGCCGGTGCGCCTTGCCGGGCTGTACGCGCTCGAGCGGCTGGCGCAGGTTGACCCGCAGTACCGACAGACCGTCGTGAACGTGATCTGCTCGTATTTGAGAATGCCGTACGCACCGCCTGAACAGGCCGGTGACAGCGTCGGTGACGTGGCCGAACGCGGCGTCCGCGTGGCGGCGCAGCGGATTCTGGCCGGGCACCTGCGGCCCGCGGAACAGGACCTGTTCTGGCCGGACATCGACCTCGACCTGTCCGGCGCGACCTTGATCGACTTCCGGCTCAGCGAGTGCCGGGTGCGGCTGGGCACGTTCGACCGCGCCCACTTCGCCGGCGAGATCTCCTTCACCGGTACGCAGTTCGCCAGCGACGCCCGTTTCTACAACGCCAGGTTCGTCAGCCGCCGCGCCGACTTCCGCACCACCTGGTTCGCCGGCCGCGTCGACTTCACCGGCGCCGGCTTCGCAGGCGACGCGGACTTCGGCAGCGCGAAGTTCACCGGCGAAGCACTGTTCACCAAGGTCGTCTTCGCGGGCATGGCCGATTTCTCGCAGGCGGCGTTCAACGCACTCGGCGGATTCCGCACGGTGATGTTCGTCGGCCGCAGCGAGTTCGCCGGAGCCTGGTTCGCAGCGGAGACGGACTTCAGCGGGTCGACGTTCTCCAAGGACGCCTCGTTCAACGGCGTCCGCTTCGGCGCGCACGTCGAAGCGCTTGGCGCGTACTTCGCCGCGCACTGCAGCTTCCGCGGCTCCTACTTCACCCGCAACGCCGACCTGCGCGCCGCCCGGTTCGGCGGAAACGTCGACTTCACCGAGGCCTGGTTCGCCACGACCGCGATGCTCGACGGCGGCCGGGTCCGCGTGGACGTCGACCGGAGCTTGTCGATCTGGCCGCGCGGCTGGGCGATCCGCGAGCCCCGGGATGACGCCGAGGCCCGGCTCGCCGATCGCGAAGGCGCCTGGGGCTACCTGTTGCGGGTGACTTCGCCGGAGAAACCACCACCCGTGCTCGCCGAACGCGGCGCCCCACCCAACGCGCCCTGACACGCTGGCAGCCCATACCCGATGATGCCGTTGAGCATGGGCATTCGCCGGTCGTGATAGCCCTGGCCTATTCGCCCGGGCAAGCCGTATGTACGGACTGCGGTGAATCTTTCGACCTCGCCGAGCAGGCCGAGGTCGCTTTCAGATGACCGTTGGAGAAATTACTGGGTGGTAGTTCCGCATCGGTTCAGATGAAGGGGCTAGGCTGCACGAACGTGAGCCGACGCGCGAAGATCGTCTGTACCCTGGGGCCTGCCACGGCGACCCCGGAAAAAGTCCTCGAACTGGTCGAGGCGGGTATGGACGTGGCGAGAATGAATTTCAGCCACGGCAGCCACAGTGACCACAAGCAGGTGTACGACGTGGTCCGGGCGGCATCCGACGAGACGGGACACGCCGTCGGAATCATGGCTGACCTGCAGGGACCGAAGATCCGCCTTGGCACGTTCGCCAGCGGACCGGTCGAATGGCGGAACGGGGACGTCGTCCGAATCACCGTTGAGGACGTCGTCGGCACCCACGACCGCGTGTCCACCACGTACGACGGGCTGGCGCGGGACGCCAAGCCCGGCGACCGCTTGCTCGTCGACGACGGCAAGGTCGGTCTGGTGGTCAGGGAAGTGGACAACCAGGACGTTGTCTGCGAGGTCACCGAGGGTGGCCCGGTCAGCAACAACAAGGGCATCTCGTTGCCCGGCATGGACGTGTCCGTACCGGCCATGTCCGAGAAGGACATCGAGGACCTCGAGTTCGCGCTTTCGCTCGGCGTCGACTTCGTGGCGCTGTCGTTCGTGCGCTCGCCCGCCGACATCGACCTGGTGCACCAGGTGATGGACCGGGTCGGCCGCGGCAGGCTGCCGGTGATCGCCAAGCTGGAGAAGCCGGAGGCGGTGGACAACCTCGAGGCGATCGTGCTCGCCTTCGACGGGATCATGGTCGCCCGCGGTGACCTGGGCGTCGAGCTGCCGCTCGAGCAGGTGCCGCTGGTGCAGAAGCGGGCGATCCAGATCGCTCGCGAGAACGCCAAGCCGGTCATCGTCGCCACCCAGATGCTCGACTCGATGATCAGCAACTCCCGGCCGACCAGGGCCGAGGCGTCCGACGTCGCCAACGCGGTGCTGGACGGCGCCGACGCGGTCATGCTCTCCGGTGAGACCAGCGTTGGCCGGTACCCGATCGAGTCCGTGAAGACGATGGGTCGCATCGTCGAGGCGGTCGAGAGCGAGTCGACGGCCGTGCCGCCGTTGACCCACGTGCCGCGCACCAAGCGTGGCGTGTTGTCCTACGCGGCCCGTGACATCGGTGAGCGCCTCAACGCCAAGGCGTTGGTCGCGTTCACGCAGTCCGGCGACACCGTCCGGCGCCTCGCCCGGTTGCACACGCACCTGCCGCTGCTGGCCTTCACGCCGGAGCAGGACGTGCGCAGCCAGCTGGCGTTGACGTGGGGCACCGAGACCTTCCTGGTGCCGCGGGTGGACTCGACCGACCAGATGGTCCGCCAGGTGGACATCTCGATGCTGTCCATCGGCCGCTACCAGCCGGGCGATCTCGTGGTGATCGTCGCAGGTTCCCCACCGGGGACCGTGGGGTCAACTAACCTCATCCGGGTACACCGGCTGGGGGAAGAAGACCACGCGTAGGGAGTAGTCGATGACAGAGGTCGCGCGGGCCGCGGCAGCGGATCCTGACCAGGCCGGCGCGGCGGGGCAACCTGTGCTCGACAAACTGGTCGCCCTGCTCGACCTCGAAGTCATCGAGGAGAACATCTTTCGCGGTGTCAGTCCCGCCGACCGCCCGATCCGGGTGTTCGGCGGGCAGGTCGCCGCGCAGGCGTTGATCGCCGCAGGCCGTACGGTCCCGTCGGACCGCCACGTGCATTCGTTGCACGCGTACTTCATCCGGCCCGGCGACCCGAGCATTCCGATCGTGTACGAAGTGGACCGGATCCGCGACGGGCGGTCGTTCACCACGCGGCGTGTGGTCGCTGTTCAGCGCGGCAAGGCGATTTTCTCGCTGTCCGCGTCGTTCCAGCTGATCGAGCGCGGCCTTGAGCACGCCGACGCCATGCCTGTCGTGCCACTGCCGGACGAGCTGCCGACGTACGTCGAGCAGGTCGCCGCCGCGAAGGGCAAGCTCGACCCGACGAGGTCGATACCCCGCCCCATCGACATCCGTTACGTCACCGAGCCGCCGTGGCTGTCGCGTGACAAAGGGCCGCGCGAGGGCCGTAACCAAGTGTGGATGCGGGCCGACGGCAAGCTCGCGGACGATCCTTTGCTGCACGTCTGTGTTCTGGCGTACGCCTCAGACATGACGTTGCTCGACGCTCCGCTTGCCCGGCACGGCAAATACTGGTGGCTGGACAACGTGATCGGCGCGAGCCTGGATCACGCGATGTGGTTCCACCGTCCATTCCGGGCGGACGAGTGGTTCCTCTACGACTGCGAGTCCCCGAGTGCGTCAGGCGGGCGTGGCCTGGCCACTGGGCGGTTCTTCGCGCAGGACGGCACATTGATCGCGACGGTCGTGCAAGAGGGCTTGCTGCGGGTCCGCGACTAGGTTGGCGATCTTGTGCCCGGCGTCATGCGGGCCTCGCCGTACGGCATAGGCTCGTCTCGTACATATCCCGCGAGCCCTGGACGGGCTGATACGGCAGGCTGGTACATATGGCGAACAGCACGGAAGGCACGGCACGCATCGCGGTGACCGGCCTAGCGACGATGGGCAGCAACCTGGCGCGGAACCTCGCCAGGCACGGCTACAAGGTGGCGGTGCACAACCGCTCGTTTGCCCGCACCAAAGCGCTCATCGAGCAGCACGGCCACGAGGGCGACTTCGTCCCGGCCGAGACCACGGCCGAGCTGGTCGCGTCCCTGCAGCGACCCCGTCAGGTGATCATCATGGTCAAGGCGGGCGGACCGACCGACGCGGTGATCGACGAGCTCGCCGAGGCGATGGAACCCGGCGACATGATCATCGACGGCGGCAACGCGCACTTCGCCGACACCCGCCGGCGCGAGGCGGCGCTGAAGGAGCGCGGCCTGCACTTCGTCGGCACCGGTATCTCCGGTGGCGAGGAGGGCGCGTTGAACGGCCCGAGCATCATGCCGGGCGGATCGGTGGAGTCCTACAAGCACCTCGGCCCGGTCCTCGAGGACATCGCGGCGAAGGTGGACGGCGAGCCGTGCTGCGTGCACGTCGGACCGGACGGCGCCGGACATTTCGTGAAGATGGTGCACAACGGCATCGAATACGCCGACATGCAGCTGATCGCGGAGTCCTACGACCTGCTGCGCCGGGCGGGCGGCTTGGAGCCGTCGGCGATCGCCGACGTGTTCCGCACGTGGAACTCCGGCGACCTGGAGTCCTACCTGGTCGAGATCACCGCCGAGGTGCTCGGGCACGTGGACGCCGAGACCGGCAAGCCCTTCGTGGACATCATCACCGACCAGGCCGAGCAGAAGGGCACCGGCCGCTGGACCGTGCAGGAGGCCCTCGAACTGGGCATTCCGGTCACGGGCATCGCGGAGGCGGTGTTCGCGCGGTCCCTGTCGGCCCGCGTCGACCAGCGTTCCGCGCTTCAGTCCACTTCGGACACGCCGGTGCAGGTGCCGGAGACCCTTGTTGACGACGTGCGCGCGGCTTTGTACGCCTCGAAGGTTGTCGCGTACGCCCAGGGCTTCGACCAGATGCGCGCGGCCAGCGAGCAGTACGACTGGAACATCGATCTCGGCGCCATGGCGACCATCTGGCGCGGCGGCTGCATCATCCGCGCGGTGTTCCTGAACCGCATCCGTGAGGCGTACGAGAAGACGCCGGACCTGTCGTCGCTGCTGGTCGACGACTACTTCCGGACCGCCGTCGAGAATGCCGTCGACGCGTGGCGCCGCGTGGTGACCACCGCCGTCCAGGCGGGTGTTCCGGTCCCTGGCTTCTCCAGCGCGCTGGCGTACTACGACGCGCTGCGCTCCGAGCGCCTGCCTGCCGCGCTCATCCAGGGCCTGCGGGACTTCTTCGGCGCGCACACGTACCGCCGCGTCGACAAGGACGGCAGCTTCCACACGCTGTGGGGCGCCGACCGCAACGAAATCGACGCCTGACCCCTCGTGAGTGTTTTGGCCGGTGCCAAACCGGCCAAAACACTCACGAGCTGTTTCAGGCCAGGGATTCCAGTTGGACGAGCCGGAAGTCGTCCGGGTCAACCAGGTAGACGCGCGCCTCGGCCAGGTCGAAGTACATGCCGACCAGCCGCAGTTTCCCTTGCGCCTCAGCCTTGCGAACACTCGGGTACGTCCGCAGATTGTCCAGCTGCTGAGCGACATTGGCCGCCGCCAGCAGCTCCAGATCATCCGTTCCGTCCACTCGCGCCAAGCTCGAAGTGGCGTTACGCAACCACGAGTGCAGCCGCGTACCCGGTTCGGCCGATCCGCTGAGCAACGCCTTCATCGCGCCGCAGTGCGAATGTCCACAGACCACAATGGTGGGCACGTTCAGCACGTCGACGGCGAACTCGATCGCCGCGCCGACCGAGCTGTCCTCTTCGGACTCTTCGGACTCGATGTGGACCGGCACCAGGTTGCCGATGTTCCGGACGCAGAACTGTTCACCCGGGCCACTCGACATGATCAGGTTCGGCAACACCCGTGAGTCCGCGCACGTGATGAACAACTGCTCCGGCCGTTGCCCGTTGCGTGCCAGCTCCGCGAGGAACGGGCGGATCAGGTGCGCGGACATCCTTTCGAACTCGAGCGCGCCGTCGAGTACCGGCTCACGCGGCTCGGGCATCCGGAAAGTCCTGCGCTCCCAGTCGGTCCAGCGACCGACCCACGGGATCGTCTTGCGGCGCCCCGGTTCGCCGTCCCTGGCCCGGCTGTACCAGGTGTCCTTCTCGTGTACCTCGACCTGACCGCCACGGCGTTCGTAACCGGTTCGCCAGTCGTCGATCGCCTCGAACGCGGCGTGGTCCATGAAGTCGATGTGCAGCTGGAGGACCACCTTCTGGCCGACCGGGATCCGGCGCAGCTCACGCACCAGCTTGCCGACGCCAAGGAACACCAACGATCCGCCGACGTCCACACACCACTCGCCGTCTTGCTGTTCGACGCGGACAGACGTGTGCGCCAACCGGTACAGCGCGCGGACAACAGCGACCGCGACACCGATCGCGACACCCTCCAACAGGCCCAGGACGATCACGCCGAGGACCGTCACGGCGTAGACGGCTAGTTCACCGTGCAGTTTCAGGCACTTCAGATGCCCGGCGTGCACAAGCCGGGCGCCGACGACGATCAGCACACCGGCCAACGCCGCCATCGGGATGAGTTCCAGCACGTGTGCGAGGAAAAGCACGAACAGCGCGATCCACACACCGTGCAGAATGGACGAAGCCCGAGTGCGTGCACCCGCCGCCACGTTGGTGGAGCTACGCACGATCACACCGGTGACGGGAAGCCCGCCGAGCGCTCCGGACACCGCGTTCGCCGCGCCCTGCCCGATGAGCTCCCGATCCAAGTCCGCCCGCGGGCCGTTGTGCATCTTGTCGACAGCCACAGCGGACAGCAGTGACTCCACACTGGCCACGAGCGCGACCGTGACCACAGCCAACCCGATCGCCAGCGCCCCACCGCTCGGCATCTCCGGCAGAGCAAGGCCTTCCAACGGATGGTCAGGCAGGTGCACGGTCGTGACGTTCAACTGGGTCACGACGGCAAGGCCTGTCGCCACCGTTACGGCGACCAGGGGAGCGGGAACGATGTTGCCGCGCGGCACTTTCGGCCACAGCACCATGGTGAGGATGGCGATCGCCCCGATGAGCACCGCGCCCCAGACCGGGACCTGCGTGGGCAACTGGCTGAGGTTGGTCAGGACATCGCCGTCAGCGGTGCCGCCGAGGACGACGTGCAACTGACCGACGACGATCGTCACGCCGATGCCCGCCAACATGCCGTGCACGACGGCAGGCGAGAGCGACAGGGCGAGCCTGCCGACTTTGGTGATGCCCAAGAGGATTTGCACGACCCCGGCGCCGACGGTGATGGCGGCCGTTGCCGGCCAGCCGAACTGGTCGATCATCCCGGCGACGATGATGGTCATGCCGGCGGCCGGGCCGCTGACCTGGAACGCCGAACCGCCGAGCGCGCCAACGACGATACCGCCGACAACGGCTGCGACCAGCCCGGCGATCAGCGGAGCGCCGGACGCGGCCGCGATGCCGAGCGACAGCGGGATGCTGATGAGGAAGACCACGAAGGATGCGGGCAAGTCGTGTCTGAGCACGGTTGAGACGCGAGACATGTCTACTTTCCTTGGTCCAGCAGGGGATGACCCGGATTTCGAATGAACCCGGGTTCAGGCGCGTGGGACTAACAGCCTGTTAACCGAGGCTGGTCCACCAGGGCGCGCCGTGCGCGCCCGAAACCCCCACGTGGGCGGAAGGGCCCTCGCGGAGCCCGGTGCTTGAGACTGGAACCGGCCATCATGTGAAACCTCCGTGTCGGCACGACCTGTGTCGGCACTGGGGCGGGTACGGCCACGAAGGCGATGAGCATCGTGTCCTTTGTGTACCGTTCCTGCTCACCACCATAATGGCGCCAGATTGCTTGCGGCGCAAAAAATTCATCCGGACGAGTTGATCACACCCGGCCTGGTGACAGCAGGTGAGATGCTGTGCGCCAAGATCAGTTCACAAGATCGTCAGACCACCCGTCCGTGGTTCGCGTCAGCGCCGCCGCATCACAGTGCCCGCGCTTTGGCTGTGGCCAACGACAGTGTCTCGATGCGGCATGGGAAGCACCCCCGGAACGGGTTGCGGGAAGCCGGAACTGTCAGACCCCTGCGGTAACGTGAAATCAAGGGCTCCCCTGATGGCGGGGTTTGTCGCCGAGTTGCTCGGTCGTCGACTGGCATGGGCGGTCGCGGGGGCGGAGGCCCGGCGCGGGGCGAGCCATCCGGAACCCGGCAAGAAAAGCTCGGCGACCGGCCTGTCGGGACAGACCGGAGCGCTTGCGCACAGTGGACCGTCCTGGGAGGCCAGCGGGACCGGAAATTCAGTCGGGGGGCGCGAAAATTCCGGCCCCGCTGGGGAGGGTCACCGGATGGCACGGGAGGTCGGCCGAGGGAAGGGGGTTGGCCGGGGGGAGGGACCGTGCGATCCGGTCGAACCGGCTGGCCGGTTCGTCTGGGGAGCTCAGCAGGCGCCGAGCTGTGGGGTGTCGCGATAGGGCTGGTCGTCTTCGGTGACCAGCAGGCACAGATGCGCCGCGAGGTACGCGCGGCACGGCGCGGGCGCGCGGCCGAACAAGCGCTTGCGGCAGGTGGGGCAGCGGCCCTGCTCGTCCGGACGGTGTTCGTCCAGGACGGCTTGCAAGGCTGCGACAACGCGCGGAAGTTCGTTGTTGGCGATCCTCGTCGCTGTCGCCGGGTCCGCTGACTCCCCTCGGCGGGTGAGATCGGCCAGGTAGCCGTTCAGCGAGGACTCCAGGTGGCCGAAGATGGAATTGTTCACGTCGACCACGCTTCACCACGTCCTCTGCGTCCCGTGCGGACCTTCAACTGCTCCTGACAGGCGGTAAGAAGTAGCTTGGAGCTGCAAACCGCATTCTGCAAGTTGCAACACACGAATGGGTGACATCGGGAGCGGTAGATGGCACGAGGGCAAAGCCCCACTGTCCGGCGGCGCAGACTGGCCAGCGAACTTCGCCGGTTGCGGGAGGCCGCGAAGCTGACCATCGAGGAAGTCGGCGAGAAGCTCGAGTGTTCCGCGTCGAAGATCAGCCGGATCGAAACCGGCCATGTGGGCGTCACGCCGCGCGACGCGCGCGATTTGCTTGAGCTCTACGAAGTCGCTCCCGACCGGTTGGAAGCGCTTGTCCAGTTGAGCCGCGAGGCCCGCAAAAAGGGCTGGTGGCACGCCTATAACGAGGTTTTCACCGGGGCCTTCGTCGGTCTGGAGTCCGATGCTTCGTCATTGCGTGCGTTTCAGGCTTTGCTGGTGCCCGGTCTGCTGCAGACCGAGGATTACATCCGTGCGGTCATGCGGTCGATCCGTCCAGACTGGCCAGAGGCCGAAGTGGAGCGCCGGGTCGGCGCGCGGATGGAACGCCAGCGGTTGCTGACCGATTCGGAACCGCCGAACTACTGGGCGATCATCGACGAGGCGGTGCTGCGCCGGATCGTCGGCGGGCCGGGTGTCATGCGCGAACAATTGCTCCGATTGTGTGAGATTGGAACGCTGCCGAACGTCACCATTCAGGTGATTCCGTTCGAGGCGGGCGCACACTCCTCTATGGAGGGTCCGTTTCTGATCCTTGGTTTCCCCGAACAAATGGATCCCGATGTTGTCTATGTGGACACCACCACCGGTGGTGTGTACTTGGAGGAGCAAGCCGACGTCCAACGGTATACGTTGATGTTCGACCATTTGCGAGCGTCCGCGGCAAGCCCGGACGACAGTGTGCATCTGGTCTCTCAGATAGCCGAAAGGTTGTCTCGTCAACGAGAGGAGTGAAGGCTTTGACTGTTTCCGAACCGGCCGGCGTTGTCTGGCGCAAGAGCAGCCGTAGCGGCGCCGGCAACGATTGTGTGGAAATCGCCTTGGCGCACACCGGAGCAAGCGTGCGCGACTCCAAGAATCCACAAGCGGGCATGCTCCGATTCGACACGGCAGGATGGACGACGTTCATCGTCGAAACCAAGAGATAGATCAAGAAACAATCGCCTGCCGCACTGCATAGCGGAACATTGGTCCAGACCTATTGCTCGACGAGGTCTGGACCTCTTAATGTCGAGACATTTCCGACAGGACGTGGCCCGTGCCACCCCCTGCCCCTGGCGGAGGTCGAAGATGACTCGATTTCGCTTTTCCTTGATCGGTTTGGTTGTCGCCCTTGCCGGATTGTTCGCGATCTCGGTCGACCGGCAGGCCGCAGCCGCCGACGACTGCAGACCCGACGGCCTCGCGACCACGGCCGGTGTCACAGTCCCCTACTGCACGGTCTACGACACGGCAGGACGCGAGAAACTGGCGAACGGCAACACCCGCAGGGTGATCGGCTACTTCACCAGCTGGCGAACCGGCAAGGACGGTTCACCCCGGTACCTGGCCGGCGACATCCCGTGGACCAAGATCACGCACATCAACTACGCGTTCGCGCATGTCGGCGCCGACAACCGGATCTCGGTCGGCCCAGTTGGTCCCGGCAACGCCTCGACCGGGATGCAGTGGCCGGGCGTGCCCGGTGCCGAGATGGACCCGTCCCTGCCGTACAAGGGACACTTCAACCTGCTGACCAAGTACAAGAAGCAGCACCCGGAGGTCAAAACGCTGATCTCGGTCGGCGGCTGGGCCGAAACCGGCGGGTTCCTCAACCCGGACGGCAGCCGCACCGCCTCCGGCGGTTTCTACAAGATGGGCCAGAGCCAGGCCGCGATCGACACCTTCGCCGACTCGGTCGTCGCGTTCCTGCGGCAGTACGGCTTCAACGGTGCCGACATCGACTACGAGTACGCCACATCGGCGAACTACGCCGGAAACCCGGACGACTTCTGGATTTCCCAGACCACTCGCGGCCAGCAGATGGCCGGTTACGTCAACCTGATGCGCACGCTGCGATCCAAACTGGACGCTGCCGGTGCGGCCGACGGCAAGCACTACCTGCTGACCGCCGCGGTTTCGTCCTCCGGCTGGATTCTGCGCGGTGCCGAGACCTACCAAGTGACGCAGTACCTGGACTTCGCCAACTTGATGTCCTACGACCTGCACGGCTCGTGGAACCACTTCGTGGGACCGAACGCCGCGTTGTTCGACGACGGTGCCGACGCCGAGCTCAAGCACTGGCAGGTTTACACGACAGCACAGTACGAAGGCATGGGGTATCTCAACACCGACTGGGCGTACCACTACTTCCGCGGCAACATGCCCGCCGGTCGGATCAACATCGGTGTGCCGTTCTACACCCGCGGCTGGCAAGGCGTGAACGGCGGTACGAACGGGCTTTGGGGCACCGCGGCGCTCCCGGATCAGACGAAGTGCCCGCCTGGCACGGGATCCAGTGTCGGCTCGACCGTGCCGTGCGGCAACGGCGCGATCGGTATCGACAACCTCTGGCACGACTCGACCGCGGGCGGCGCCGAGGTTCCGTCCGGGGTGAATCCCATGTGGCACGCGAAGAACCTCGAACGCGGCATCCAGGGCGACTACTTGACCGCGTACGGCCTCGACCCGGTCAACGACCCGGCGGATCGCCTCACCGGCACGTACGCCCGCAACTACAACAGCACGCTGGTCAGCCCGTGGCTGTGGAACGCGCAGAAACGCGTCTTCCTGTCCACTGAGGACGAGACGTCCATCGCGGCCAAAGCGAAGTACGTGGCGGACAAGGGCATCGGTGGCGTGATGATCTGGGAGCTCTCCGGTGACTACGGCTTCGACACGGCCAAGAACCAGTACTTCATGGGTACGACCCTGATCGACGCGCTCAACACGGGCATGCGTGGCGCGGCACCGTACGGGGCTACGAAGTCCAACAGCGCGATCCCCGCCAGTGTCCTGGACGTCGGAGTCACGTTCAGCGGGTTCGCGTTGGGCGACAGCAACTACCCGATCAACCCGAAGATGCGGATCACCAACCGGTCGACCACCTCGATCCCCGGTGGAGCCGTGCTCGAGTTCGACTACGGCACCAGCGCGCCGGGCAGCATGACCGACCAGTCCGGCTTCGGCCTGCGCGTGACCCAGCGTGGGCACAGTGGACCGAACGTGGGTGGCCTGAAGGGTGAATTCCAGCACGTCTCGGTGACGATTCCGAGCTGGCAGACAGTCGCGCCGGGCGGCACCGTCGAGGTCGCGGTGGTCTACCAGATGCCGATCGCCACACCCGCCAACTTCAAGCTCACGTTCGGCGGCAAGAGCTACGCGCTGACCACGGACCACCCGCGTGGCACAGGTGGCTCGGACCCGCCGCCGACCGACCCGCCGCCAGGTCCCTGCACCGCCCCGGCGTGGACCGCGACCAGCGTCTACACCGGTGGCCAGCAGGTGTCCCACAAGGGGCACAACTGGCGAGCCAGGTGGTGGACTCAAAGCGAGGAGCCGGGCACGCGGGAGGTGTGGACCGATCTGGGCGCCTGTTAGGGCGTCGACCTGCGGAAACCTGTGCTCCTCAGTCCGCCTTACCTGGCCTGTGTGGCCCCTTACTCCCTGCAGTAAGGGGCCACACCCATAACAGTGGTTGTTCTTCCGATGTCCGGATCGGGGCCTTACGGCGAATCTCATCATCACCGAAATGACGAGACAACGAGGTGAGTGAGATGGAATGGACCCCAGAGGCCGTCAACGCGGAGATCGCCTACCGCAGGGGTGACGCGATCACCAGGCAGCACCTGCGTGAGGTTCGCCAGACTCGGCGACCCCGCTGGTGGCAGCGGCTTCGAGTACATCGGTCCGACGGAAATGGTGAACACCGCGCGGCCTGAGGTGTGTCACTATGCCTGACGTGCCGAGGTTGGGATCAGGAATACCGTTGGTCGCGCGCATCCGGGAGATGGACCGGTTGCGCGCGGCCTTCAGCCGTTCCTCTGGGGGTACGGCTGGTGCGGTGCTGATCGCTGGGGACGCCGGTATTGGTAAGACACGGATGGTCGAAGAGATCAGCGCGATCGCGGCCGAGCAAGGCGCGGTCGTGCTGGCTGGGCGTTGCGTCGATGTCGGCGAGACGGGCCTGCCTTACCTGCCGTTCGCCGAAGCGCTCACGCAACTGCGCGCATTGGGCCGTGACGACGTGCTGGCCAGGCCTGCGCTGGGGATGTTGCTGCCGGACCTGGTGGTGTCCAGCCATCAGACGCAGGAGCCGGAGCCGCAACGGTTCATGCCGAACTTCGCGCCGGCGATCGGCAAGGTGCAAGGCATGCAGCCGCGCCGCGAGCAGGACATCGCACAGCTGAGGCTGTTCGACGCCGTACACAGCCTGCTCAGTGAACTGGCCGAGGACAGCACGGTCGTGCTGGTGATCGAAGATCTGCATTGGGCGGACAGTTCGACCCGCGGGCTGCTGTCGTTCTTGATGAGCAGACTGCGAACGCAGCGGATGCTCATAGTGTGTACCTATAGGACTGACGACTTGCATCGCAGGCATCCGCTGCGGCCGCTGCTCGCCGAACTGGTCCGGCTGCCCGCCGTGGAGCGGGTGGAGCTGCCTCCGTTCGACAAGACCGCGGCGCGCCATTTCGTGGACGCGTTGGCCGAAGGGCTTGTCGATCAGGAGACTGTGCGCAAGGTCGCCGAACAGTCTGAGGGAAACGCCTTCTTCGCTGAGGAACTGCTCGCCGCGATCGCCGATGACGAGTGCGGTATCCCGTCGTCGCTCGCGGACGTCCTGCTGTCCAGGGTCGAGCGGCTCAGCGAGCCCGCGCAGCAGGTGATCCGGCTGGCTTCGGTGGCTGGGCGGACGGTGAAGCACAGCACCTTGCGAGAGGTCGGTGACCTCGACGACATCGCGCTGGAGGAGACGCTGCGCGAGGCCGTGCAGCACCACATCTTCGTGACCGGTGGCGAGCAGGTGCACTACTCGTTCCGGCATGCGTTGATGCGGGAGGCCGTCTACGGCGATCTGCTGCCCGGCGAACGAGTCCGGCTGCACGCCGCGTACGCCCGGTACTTGAAGGGGCGGCTGGACGAACGCGGTAACTCGGCCGCTTTCGCCTATCACAGCATGGAAAGCAACTCGCTGGCCAACGCGTTGTTCGCGTCGGTCAAGGCGGCGAAGGAAGCCACGGAGCTCGGCGCGCCTGGGGAGGCGTTGCGGCACCTGGAAACCGCGCTCCGGCTGTGGGATTCCGTTGACGAACAACACCGTCCCGCGGACGTCACCGAGTTGAAGTTGCTGCGTAAGGCATCTTGGTCGGCAGGGACGTCCGGTGACCCGGAGCGCGCGATCGCCTACGCCCGCTCGGCGGTGAAAGTCGCGGACCGGCAAAGCGATCTGGAAGTCAAGGTCGAGGTCCGCCGCAGGCTCGCGCAGACGCTGATGGCGATCGACGGCAGTGAAGAGGAAGCGCGTGCGGTCATCGAGGCGGCCTGGGCGAAGGCCGCTGACCTGCCACCGAGTCCGACGCGTGCGTGGGTTGCGGCCGTGTACGCGCGAATGTTGCGTGCCGAGGGCGAACTGCGGCTCGCTCGTGAGCACGCGGAATCGGCGATCGAAGACGCCAGGGCGGTCGGAGCGACCGGAGCCGAGGCCGACGCGCTGACCACGCTCGCGATCGTGGTCGAAGCCAGCGGCGCCATCGAGGAAAGCCACAACCTTCTGATGTCGGCCAAAGACCGGGCCAGCGCGGCCGACGCGATCACGGTCGGCTTGCGGGCCCGCTTCTACGACGGCCTCAGCCGCTACGAGCTGGGTCTGTTCGACGAGGCGGCGACGGTGTTGGCAGAAGGCATCCAGCTGGCCCGCAGTACCGGGTTGTCGTGGAGCGACTTCGGCGTGGAACTGCGGTGGCTGCAGACGCTCACCCAGTACGCGAGTGGCAACTGGAATGCCGCGGACGAGCAACTGGAGCAGCCACGCGGCCGGATTTCGAGCACGGTCACCGCACGCCTTGCCGCAGCCAACTTGTACATCGTGGTGGGGCGCGGCCGTTTCGCCGACGCGGAACGCCTGCTGACCAACCTGCGGTCGGAGTGGCGGGAGCTGCAGATCGCGTTGGCGTCCGGCACAGCGGGCGCCGAGCTCGCCAGCTGGCGGGGCAAGCCCGACGTGGCGATCCAGCGGGCGGCCGAGGTCCTCGAATGGTCCAGGCGGGTGATCGGCCCTTGGCCGATGGTCGGCATCAAACTGGGCACGCTGGCCGCCAGTGCCGCGGCCGACGCCGTGGCCAAGGCCCGGGTGAAGGGTGAGCCCATCGCCGAGATGCTCGCCGAGGGCGAGCGCTTCGCCGAGCTGGCTTTGCAAACGGCGGTGAACAGCACACCGCGGGCCGGCACTCTCGGACCGGACGGCCTGTTCTGGGCCGCCCGCGCCAAGGCCGAGCTGACCAGGCTGCACGGTGCCAGCGACCCCGACGCCTGGTCCAAGGTCGTAGAGGCGTCGGACTACGGGGCCGTCTACGACCAGGCCCAAGCCCGCTGGCGCTACGCCGAGGCACTACTCGGAGCAGACCGCAGGGATGAGGCCAGCACACAGCTCCGGCTTGCGTACAAGACCGCGGACGAACTGGGCGCGAAACCCCTGCTGGACGCGTTGGCGCAGCTGGCGCGCCGAGCCAGGCTGTCGCTGACCGAGGACGGCCCCGGGCCGCGGGACACGGTGGACCTGTTCACGCCGCGTGAGCAGTCCGTGCTCAAGCTGGTGGCGATGGGGCAGACGAACCGGCAGGTCGGCGAGGAGCTGTACATCAGCGAGAAGACGGTGAGCGTGCACCTGTCGCGGATCATGGCCAAGCTGGGAGCCAGCCGACGGGCCGAAGCGGTGGCCATCGCCTACGACCGGGGCCTGCTGAAATAGCGCCGGACGTCAGACTGCAGGCTGATTCACGACAAGTCTTCGTACCGATGCGCACAGTGGCT
Source organism: Kibdelosporangium aridum (assembly GCF_900176515.1). Taxonomy (GTDB): domain Bacteria; phylum Actinomycetota; class Actinomycetes; order Mycobacteriales; family Pseudonocardiaceae; genus Kibdelosporangium; species Kibdelosporangium aridum. The sequence goes on along the minus strand of NZ_FWXV01000003.1, from coordinate 713,603 downwards.
GACGACTTTTAACGTGAAAGCATGTCAGTTGCTGTCGGGGCTGCTGCGAGTGTTCGTGGCGTGGTGCGAGCCCGCGTGTTGCGTGGAGTGGATCTCGAGGTCCCCTGCGGTCAGCTGACGGCGGTGGTCGGCAAGTCGGGTGCGGGCAAGACGACGCTGCTCAACTGCCTCGGCGGGCTCGAGCAACCGGATCGCGGAACCGTCCATATTGGAGCCGACCGGATCACCGGCCTCGGCGACTCGGCGCTGACGAAGCTGCGGCGCGACCGGATCGGGTTCGTCTTCGCCACGTGCAGCCTGTTCCCGACGCTGTCGGTCGAGCAGAACATCCGGATCAGCTCGGAACTCGCGGGCACCCAGCCGGAAAAGCCGTGGTTCGACACGGTGGTCGAGTTGCTCGGGCTGTCGTTGTTGCTACGCACGCGCCCAGCCGCGCTGACAGCGGAACAACGCCAGCGAGTCGCGTGCGCCCGAGCGTTCGTGAACCGCCCGGACGTAGTGCTCGCCGACGAGCCGACGGGCGAGCTGAACCGGAGCGAGTCCGCGGCGCTGCTTGGGTTCCTGCGGATGTGGGTGCGCAAGCTCGGCCAGTCGGTCCTGTTGGCGACCAAGGATCCGTACGTGGCCGCGCACGCCGACCACGTTTTAGTGCTGGCGGACGGACGTATCACCGGCGAGGTGAGCCGGCCGACCGTCGAGTCTGTGCGGGCGGCCCTGCGATGAATGTGCATCCCATCCACGCGGGCAGGCGCATGGGCAAAGCCGTGGGGCTGAGCTGCGTCGTGGCCATTGGGCTGCTCATCCTGATGATCGTCGGGCGGGTCCCCGGCTGGGGCGTGGTGCCGATGTTCCTGCTCACCGAAACCCTGGTGTACAAGGCTTTCTCGACGACCGTGCGCAAGCGGCGACAGGATGTGGCCTTGTTGCGGTGTTTTGGGGCAAGCCGAGCGCAGGTCTTCAACGGTGTCCTGGCCGAGGCGGCATGGATCGGCCTGTTCGGCGCGGTGGCCGGCCAGTGCTGCACGCTGCTCCTGCTGGACATCGTGCAATTCGAGATAGCCGTCTTCGCCCTGCTCGTCGGGATAGCGGGTGCACTGCTGGCCGCCTTGGTCCCAGCCATCCAGGCAAGCAGGATCCCGCCGAGCGGTCCGTCCACAGTGGCCTAGGCAACGGGACGGTATAGATCCCGGTCCGCAACCTTGACAGAGCCGTGCCGTCGCGCAATGGTGAGAGCGCTCTCACGAGCGGGCGGTAGACAAGGTCGGGTGGTCTGCTCGTGAGTGCGGGCTCCCGGAGCACGTCGAGGTGATGCTCCGGGCACCGACGTCAGGGGATGCCGGGCGCGGCGGCTCGACATCCTCTGACGTCCCACCGCGAGGGTGCGGAAAACGGCGGCGGCGCCGGGAGGAACACCGCCGCCGACTTCGCCGCGGAGCCGACGTTTCGCCTGGAGCACGGGCTTCAGGCTTGGCCAGCCCGCCTGCGTTTGACGCTCGCGGGCTTTTCAGCAGGTGCCGAGGCGCTCAGGCCGACTCTCGGCGAACCAGTTGAACGGGAAGGATTTCGCGCTTGCGCACCGATCCGCCATCGATCAGCACCGTCAAGTTGGCGATCATCTTCCGGACCTGGTCGCCGAGGTCCTGGCGGACAGTCGTCAACGGTGGATCGGCGTGCGGAGCGATCATCTGGTTGTCGTCGAACCCGACCACGGCGACGTCATCGGGCACACGACGGTTGGCCTCACGCAGCGCCTGCAGGCACCCGACAGCCATCAGGTCGTTGGCCGCGAACACTCCGTCCAGCTTGGGCACGCGGTGCAACAGCAGGTTCATCGCGTGATACCCGCCCTCACGCGTGTACTCGCCGCACTCGGTGAGGTGTGTGAGCTCGGCGTCGCCCGCGCCGGTTGCCCGGATCCAGCCGGCAAGACGGTCACGGGAGGAGAGCTCGTCGTCCGGCCCAGTGACCGACACGATCGTCTTCCGCCCCATGTTCAGCAGGTGCTCGGTGGCCAAGAAGCCGCCACCTTCGTTATCGCTGTCAACCGTGTAGAGCCCGCGCAACGAGCCCCATGGCCGTCCACCGAACACGCACGGCAGGTGCAACTTGCGGACCGTTGACGGCAACGGGTCGTCTTGGTGCGGAGCGAACAACAACGCGCCGTCTACGTGGCCGCCGCGGAGGAAGCGTTCGGCACGGCCGTGGGCGCCTTCGCCTAGGCCAAGCATCAGTACGAGCTGGGTGTCGATACGGGCGAGTTCGCTCGCCGCCGCTCTGACCAGTGTGCCGAAGTGGGGGTCGTCGAAAACCTTTGCCTGCGGTTCGGACACGAGCATCGCGATCGCGCCGGTCCGCCGGGTCACGAGTGTCCGGGCGGCCTGGTTGGGTTGGTAGCCCAGTTGCAGTGCGGCGGCGGTGACGGCTTCATGGGCCTCGGGGCTCACGCGGGGCGACGAGTTGAGTACGCGCGACGCTGTTGCGCGGGAGACCCCGGCGACGGCGGCGACATCCTCGAGAGTGGGGCGTGCACCAGCGAGCGGTCGACCGGCCACCTGATTCCTCCCATGTCCTCACCTAGCAGCCAGGGTAGCCTGGCGCGGCGCGGACACCGTGGAGGCTGTCAGCGCGTCCTGATCTCCTCGGAAGCGCTCCCATCCACGCGCAGTCCGAGGCGGACCATGCCCTGTTCCTGCCGGATCGACAACGGGATTCCGGCGCGCACCGCCGCCCGTTCGAACCCGGACTCGCCGGGCAGGCACCAGGCGACCAGTTCACGATGCCCTTCCGCGCGTGCGGTACCCGCCAACCGGCGCAACAACGCGGTGCCGATTCCCTTCTGCTGCCAGGAATCCTCGACCAGCAGCGACACCTCGGCCTCTTCCGGCCGTGCGGTCCGGATCAACTGCCCGATCCCGATGACCTCGCGTCCGCACACCGCCAGCAACGTACGGCCGCGGGGTGGCGTCAACAGACGGTGCAGCAACCGGCGTGGCAAAGTCCGTACGCCAGAGTGGTACCGCGCGAACAGCGTCCGTGCGGAGCAACGCGCGTGCAGTTCGGACACGGCATCCAGGTCATCGGCGTCCCCGCTGCGCAGCACAATCCCCGCGCCGTCCGACGTGATCACCGCTGAAGGCGGGTCGGGTGACTCCTTGAGCATCGACGTGAAGACGGCTGCCCGGGCCAGTTCGACGTCGGTGAAGGGTGCCCAGCCGCGTCGCGCGGCCACGGTCAGGTCGTCGCCAAGAGCCAGGATCGCGCGGTGACCACCGTCCAACACCTCGCCGGGCGTACCCATTTCGAAGCTCACCGAGTCAGCCGCGAGCAGCACACGCAGTGCCTCGGGCGCGGCGCACGGGTCCTCGAACGCCAGTGCCGCCGCGCGAAGCGCCGCGGTGGGCGGGTCGACGAGATCGCGGACGTCAGCGTGGGTGATGCCGAGGCATTTGCCGCCTTCCGCGCGGATCTCCCTGACCAGTTCGGCCGGTGGCACGTCCGGTGCGGCCTTGATGACCAGCTCGTCCACCACCCCGGAGGGCACCGGCAGGATCGAGAGCGCCAGTACGTTGCAGTCGCGGGCGGCCAGCCGGGTGGTGACCCGAGCGAGCACACCCGGGGAGTCGTCGAGCTCGACGCGCAGCCGCCACGTGTGGGTTTCGGTCATGCACCCAGGCTTGCCGCACGGTGTTTCCGAGGTGTTTCGGCCGTGTGAGAGCTGGGCTTTTTGGCCGCAGGCAATCGTCTGCATCGCGTTACCTGAGCCGAAACGTCCCGCGCGGCGCCCAATGTGCTGCCCTTTCGGGCCGTCAGAACCCGCCTTGAAAGCCCTAACGTGACGCAGGCTCAACTTTCGCGCGCTAGGGGTGGTCATGGCCGTCCGGTACACGCTGCCCGATACACCGATCGCGGCGGCGACGGCCGACATTGGGCACGTGGAAGTGGATCTCGCGTTGACGCTCAGCGGGCACGTCATGGTCACGTCCACATCCAGCAGCGATGTCCGGCCGGTGCTCAACCGGATCAGCGAAGGCGTGTTCATCAGCGGCCTCGGTACCGGCGAGCCGAGTGTGACCTGCCCGGCCAAACACCGGTTCACGCAGGTCGAGAGCACCTTCGAACACCCGGCGACGATGGTCTTCAGCGGCGTCAGCGTGATCGACTTCGGTCAGGACGGTGTCGATGTGATCGGCGACGTCGAGTACAGGCTGGCCGTCACGGTCACCCCGCACAACCGCGCGCTGGAGCCGCAGAACGACGCTGATCAGTGGTTTTCCCGCAATGGCGGCACACTGGCGTCCATTGGCGCGATCGTGCTGATCGGGCAGGGCTTCGACTAGGGGGTCTCCCAGACCCGCCGAGGACTCTTGCGCGGGGACGTGTTCTGCTCGGGCAGCATCGGCACGCTGACGTTCATCACGAAAGCCGCCCGCGCGGGCATCCCCAGGCTCGTCCACAGCGACCCAGGCCCGGTGTTGGCGATTTTGAGGTACACCGGCTGCTTGGTGACCGCCAATGAGGACGACATGCAGTCCTCGGGCAGCGTGCCGGTGAACATCGCGGTGCGCAGTGCCCGGTCGAGCAGCCGATGCTCCTCGTGGATCTTCTCGGCCCGTGCGGTGACCAGGTAGGACAGCTCGCAGCGGCGGATCGGTTCGCCTTGCGGTGGCGCCCCCGTGTCGTCCTGTAAGCCGAACAGGAACAGGTCGATGGTGTTCGACGGGCGCTCGGTCTGCCACGTCGGCTTCGGCGGATCCAGCCGGACGACCGTGCCCTCCGGCATCTGCCTGCCGAACAGCTTGCACAGCGCGTCGTCCACTTCTGTGATCACACCGTCGAGTGTCCAGTTCGGGACAGTCCCGCCCAAGGGGTGAGCGCCCGCCTGAAAGGGTGCTCCAGGTCGCCCGAAGAGGCGACGGGTGCGTAAACGAAAAAGCCCCGCCGCGGCGGGGCTTTTTCACCGAATCGACTTTCTAGATCAGGCCTTCCCGAAGGGCGTACGCGACCGCGTGCGAGCGGTTGCGCAGCTGGAACCGGTTGGTCACGTCGTGCAGGATGCTCTTCACTGTGCGTTGCGAGTAGCACAGCTGGTCGGCGATTTCCTTTGTGGACAGTCCATTCGCGACCAGCTTGAGCACCTCGGTCTCCCGGTTGGTGATCCCGGCAAGGTGCAGGCCACGCGGCTCCAGCACGTGCCGCTGCAGCCGGGAGACCCGGTTGAGCAGCCGGCCGAGCAGGTCCGGCGGCAGCGCGCCCTCACCGGCGGCCGCGGCCTTCACCAGGCGTACCAACACATCCGGCGTGGTCTCGGAGCGCCGCGCGACGGCGCAGACACCGCCTTCGACCGCCGTGAGGATCTCGGTGTCCTCCAATTCCCCCGCGATCAGCACGATCCGGGTGAAACCCCGGACCTGCAGTGTGCGCAGCAGCTGGCTGCCGCGCTCGTCGAACCGGTCGGTGACAACCAGGGCGACGGCCTCAGGGGTCGCGGATTCCTCGTCGACCAGCCAGATCTCGGGACGGGTCCGCAGGGCCATGTGCACGCCGTTCTGCAGGATCGGATCGGTGGCGCGGACGACGACTGGAGTGCGACGCTGCTCGTGCATTTCTTCTCTCTCCCCGCTGAAGTGGCGAACGTCCCCAATTCGTCCGGCACATCTTGAACTTTCGGCTGCACACACCTTGCCCGAAGGGGCGTCCCGGCCACATGGGACCGATGTCCCGTTGTTGCCCGAGCGGGCATCGTGGTGACGGGAATTTGCCCCTAGCCGAATGCCCTAGGCGGGCAAGGAAAAACGCAACCGAGACCAGCTCGTTACGCAAAAGCCGTAACGAGTCCACTCGGGACGATCGTTCGGGAAAAACTAACCGAGACCGGCGTTGCGGGCGCGAACAATCGCCTGCGCCCGATCGGCCACGTGCAGCTTGGTGAAGATGCTGGAAACGTGGTTTCGCACGGTCTTCGGGCTCAGCGAGAGGTCACGCGCGATGGTCGCGTTGCTGTGCCCCTCGGCGATCAACGCGAGCACTTCCCGTTCCCTGCTGGTCAGTTCGGGAAAGACCGGGTCGCTGCTTGGCGGCGGGGTGTTGAAGTACCCGAGCACCCGGGTGGCGATGTCCGGGCCGAAGATCGCCTCGCCGCGGCCGACACCGTGTACCGCGCGCACGATCTGGTCCTGCCCGGCGCCTTTGAGCAGATACCCACGAGCGCCCGCGCGCATCGCGGCGAACACCGACTCGCTGTCGTCGAACATCGTCAGCACGAGCACGCCGGTGCCCGGCAGTTCGGTGACGATCTGGCGGGTCGCCTCGATCCCGCTGATGTCCGGCAGGTGCAGGTCCATCACGACCACGTCGGGCCGCAGTGCCTTGGCCGCGCTGACCGAGTCCAGACCGGTGGCCGCCTCGCCGACCACTTCGGTCCCCGGTACGTCGGCGAGCACAGTGCACAGCCCGAACCGGAACAGCGGGTGATCGTCAACCACCATGACCCGGAGCGGATCCATCGCCCTTACCCGCCTTCCTTCGGCAGCGGCAACGTCGCGCGCACCTTGGTGCCCCCGCCGTTGCCCGCTGACACGACACAGTCGCCGCCCAGCTCGGTCGCCCGTTCGCGCATTGACCATAGCCCGACGCCGCTCGCCGGCTGCTCGGGCAGGCCGATTCCGTCGTCGACAACCTCTATGTGCAGGTCGTCGTCCACCCATAAGCGGACCGCGCAGGACCGTGCCGCCGCGTGACGAGTCACGTTCGTCAGCGCTTCGGACACGATCCGGTACGCGGCGACGTCAACGGTCGCCGGCAGCCTCGGCATACTTATCGGTACATCCAACTTAATCGTCACGCCTCGTTCGTCGGCTCTGGTGGATATTGCTTTGGCATAAGCCCTGATCGCGCCGACCAGGCCGATCCGGTCGAGCTCCGGCGGCCGCAACCCGTGGGCCAGCCTGCGGATCTCGTTGATCGCGCCGTCCAGCTCCTCCTGCAGCGTGCCGAGCAGTTCGCCTTGTGTCGACGCGGGCCCGATCGCCTTGCGGCACGCGTGCAACCCGAGCGAGATCGCCGCCAGCGTCGGACCGACGCCGTCGTGCAGATCATGCAGCAGCCGCCTGCGTTCCTCCTCGCGGGCCTGCACCACGTTGTCCCGGCTGCGCCGCAAGTCCCGGGTCAGCCGGGCGGTGTAGACGGCCGCGCCGGCGTGCCGGGCGACTTCGGCCAGGACAAGGCGGTCCCGGCGTCCTAGGACTTCCCGGGACGTTCTAGGCGCTACGGCCAATTGGCCTACAGGCTCGCCTTGGTACGAAAGGGGGAGCCGGAACAACTCACCGGTGGGTTCGCCGAAGGTGGCCACGTGTTCATTGGGTGATCCTGCCGATCCGAGGATCTCGATCGCCACATACGGCAGCCGCAGTGCACTGCCGATCGTTTCGACCAACGCGGGCAGGGTCTCGTTGGGAGTCCTGGTTTCCTCGAGCCGTGCGGCGAGCGCGGACACCACGCGGTACGGGTCGTGGCTGTCGCCGAAGAGCCGCTTGTTGATCAGGGCCTGCAACCGGGACCGCAAGGGCTGCACCAGAACCGCGACGCAAGCCGCCGCGGCCGCCTGCTGCCACAGTTCGTCCAGCGGCGGGAACAGCAGCGACAACAGCGAAACCAAGCCGATGTACAGGCCGATCGTGCCTGCCGACAACGCGCCGTAGACCAGCGAGCGGCTGACCACGACCTCGATGTTCAGTGCGCGGTAGCGCAGAATCGCCGCGGCCACGCCGATCGGGACCGGCAGGAACGCCAGCGTGTGCAACTCGCTGGGCAGCAGCGTTCGTCCGATGATCGCCTCAGGCACGGCGAAGAAGGCCGAATAGAGCAACGCGCCGCCGCCGAGTGACCAGACGACCCACCGCATCCTCAGCCGGTCCAACTCGTCCTGTGCCGTTCGATACCGCAGGATCAACGCGATCAGGATGATCAACGGATAGCTGTAGAGCACTGGCAGCACAGGTGATCCGATCAGGCTGAACTGACCGAGCGGGTCGTCGATGAACTGCCACGCGTACAACGCCATCAGGCCGTAGAGCAGCAATGCGCCGACATATCCCGCCGTCACCTGCTTGCGGAACACACTCTTGTTGTAGACAGCGGGAAAGGCGATCGCCATGTGCAGCGTTGCCGCCCACAGCACCATGAAGCTGAACTCGCCCGTGTACCACCGCCAGAACTGGCCGCCCGCGACCAGATCGAGCGCTTCCAGTTGGAAATGCGTCGATCCGCTTGAGGTGATGAAGCTCAGCGCCGAAGTCAGCAGGGCGGCCTGTGCGGCCGGATCGGTCGGCCGCGCGGTGAAGGCGCCCGCAGCCACGATCAGAATCAGTGCCAGGACAAGCAAAGTCGGCCAGTTCTTGCCGACCGCGTCCATGATCGGGTACAGCGTCAGTGTCTTCTCGACGTCCACCCGCTGCCCGTCGCGGCGCAGCTCGTAGCGGACGACATCGCCGACTTCCGCCTGCGGGCCACCGATTCCGTCGCGCACCGCGTCACGCACCGGTGTCCCGTTGATCGACACGACCTCGTCGCCCGCGCGAAACAGCCCATCATCCGTGGTTTTTTGAACGACCACGGCACGAGACGACACCGCCTGATCACCGATGTTGATCACGGTGCCGTCGGACGGGCTGGTGGCCCTGCTCAGCACACACCAGCCGGACGCGGCTAGTAGCGCGAACGCCAGCACCAGGCACGCGGCGGGCACACGCCACGCGCCCGCCAAGTCGGACACAGCCAGATCATTCCGTATGGCTGCCCCACCGCACTAATGTCTACCCCTTTGGGTCAGTGGGCTGCTCCGCCGGAGCCGGTTCGTCTGCCGGTTCGTCGTACTCCGGTTCGAGTACTCGGACGACTGGAATGCCCATCGGGGGAGTCTCCGGCTCCTCGCCGCGCTTGGCGATCTTGGGCACGAGCATCAGCACGATCGCGGCGATCGCGAGCAGCCCGGACACCACCAGCAGCCACGTGCCGAGTCCAGTCGTGTTGGGGTTGCCGAACGACCCGAGGAAGGCTTCTTCGCTGAAGGGCCGGAAGAGCACGAACGCCTGAACGATCGCCCCGAGCAGCAGGCCAGTACCGCCCGTCCCGATCAGCCGGGCGGCGAGTACCGGCCCGCTCGCCGGATGAAGTCTCGTGGAAGTCAGTCCGAGCACGGCCGCGGCGGCCAACAGCACCGCGCTGACCACGACGCCGATCCCGAGTTGCGGGAATGTGTCGTCACCGTTCCCGGATCCAGTGGAGGTTGTCAGGCCCCACAGGGTGACGCTGAGCCGCCCTTCGGTCGTGGGCGTCGCCCGGGGCACGCTCTGCTCGAGCAGCGGCAGAAAACTGCCGGCGACCGCCAGCGCACCCGCGAGGATCCACAGGCCGGAGCCCATCAGACGCAGCCGGGCGACGGGCCAGTGGGTCGGTTGGGTCACTTCTCATCTCCATCGAGCTTGCGGGAGATCGAACCCGGCGGTGGCGGGTCGATCGCGGTGGTGCGCTCCGGTTCGTCCAGAGGGCTCTCGGGCGGGCTTTCGGGTTGCTGCACAGGAACGCCGTATTTGGGCGTCTCCGGTTCCACCCGTGGCGGTGGAGGCGGCTGTGGTGGCCGCATGGGATAGGCAGGTGGCCCGGGTGGCGGCATGAAGCGGGGTGGCGGCTGCATCACCGGCCTGGCTCGCTCGGCGAGCGCCACGCCCAGCCCGACGAGCGCGATGACCGCGGCACCGACGAACAACCACAAACCCAGCTGCGGCTGTGGCTCACCTGCCGCGCTCGGCAGCGTGACCGTCCACGTCAACGCCGAGGCCGTGTACATCCCGGTGCCGAACGTACCGGCCACCACCGGGGCCCAGCGGCGCTGGGACAGCAGCACCAGGAGCAACGCCAGCAGCAGGAACGCCGCGGCGACCACGATCTCGACGCCGTAGTACGCCGCCTGGCTCTCCTGTTCACGGCCGTCCTGGATCGGTCCCTGTGTCCAGAACCCGGTGCGGAAGCTCGATCCCTCGCCGAAGTCCTGGATCAGGATGTCGGTGAAGGTCGCGCCCACCCCCAGCCCTGCGGCGACCAACCAGAGCAAACCCGCTGTCAGGCGTGATGCCGGCCGCTTGACGGGCGGCGGGGCGCTGTACGTCATGTGCTCGATCCTGCCACCGGTGCCGGAGCTGGGAACGTTTTTTGTCTCGCGGCGTCATAGTCGTGACCCGCACCCGTCTTCATAGGTGTTGGTCGGCCCGAGCGAGGGCCGGGCCGACCAACCACATCGGGGACCCGCGTGCGCGCTTTACATGCAGTCTTGCATGCATGTATTTTCGCGGCATGACCTGGCTCGACGAGGACCTGACTGCTTTCCGTGAGCTGGCCCGCTCCTTCTGCGAAAAGGAGCTCGCCCCGCACCAGGAGCGCTGGGCGCAGGAGAAGCAAGTCGACCGCGAGCTATGGAACAAGGCGGGCGAAGTCGGCCTGTTGTGCCTGAGCATCCCCGAGGAGTACGGCGGCGGAGGCGGCACCTTCGCGCACGAAGCCGTCCTGCTTCAGGAACAGGCCCGGGTCGGCGACGACGCCTGGGGTGTCGCTGTCCACAATGGAATCGTCGCCCACTACGTCAACTCGTACGGCACGCCGGAGCAGAAGCAGCGGTGGCTGCCCAAGATGGCCTCCGGTGAACTGGTCGCGGCGATCGCGATGACCGAACCGGGGACCGGGTCGGACCTGCAGGGCATCAAGACCAAGGCGATCCGGACCGGCGACAGCTACGTGATCAACGGGGCGAAGACCTTCATCACCAACGGCGCGCAGGCGGGCCTGATCATCGTCGCGGCCAAGACCAACCCCGAGGAGAAGGCGGCAGGCGTCTCCCTCGTCGTGGTGGAAACCGAAGGGGCGGAAGGCTTCCGGCGCGGCCGGGTGCTGGACAAGATCGGGATGAAGGGCCAGGACACGGCGGAGTTGTTCTTCGACAACGTGACCGTGCCCGCTGAGAACCTGCTCGGCGGCGTGGAAGGCCAGGGCTTCATCCAGCTGATGCAGCAGCTGCCGCAGGAGCGGCTGGTGATCGCGGTGAGCGCGGTGGCCGCGATGGATCTCGCGGTGCAGCTGACGATCCAGTACACCAAGGAGCGCACCGCCTTCGGACGGCCGCTCTTCGGCTTCCAGAACACCAAATTCACCCTTGCCGACGCGGCCACCGAGGTCGCCGTCAGCAAGGCGTTCCTCGACCAGTGCATCACCCGGCACCTCAAGGGCGAACTCGACGTCACCGGCGCCGCGATGGTCAAGATGTGGACGACCGAACGGCTCGGCAAGGTCGCCGACAGCTGCCTGCAGCTGTTCGGTGGTTACGGCTTCATGACCGAGTACCCGATCGCCAAGGCGTGGACCTCCGCCCGCGTGCAACGCATCTTCGGCGGCACAACGGAAATCATGAAGGAGATCATCGCCCGCACGCTGTAGGCCGACCCCTAGCCGGATGCCGCCGCCCGCAACCTTTCGACGTCGAGCACGACGATTCGTTGTCGCCCGGTACGGAGGACTTCCTGTTCCCGTAGCTGTCGCAGGGCGATGGCGACGGCATCACGGGTGGCGCCGATCCCCGTCGCCAGGTCTTGCTGGGACAGCGTCCACTCGATGACCCAGCCCTCATCGGTCTTCTCGCCGACCTCGGTCGCGAGCTCCAGCAGCCACCGGGCGAGCCTGCTTTTGACGCTCAGCGGCGCGTGCATCAGCCGTTCCTCGGACTGTCTCATCCGGCGCACCACGTCTCGATACATCTGTGGCCAGAGCCTGTGCTCGTCGACGAAGGCGACGAAGTCGTCCGCTCCGATGTCCAGTGCGTCGACCTCGGCGATGGTGGTGACTGTGGCCAAGCGGGGGTCGCCGGTGAGCGCGCCTTCGTCGCCCAGCACCTCGTCGGCGCCGCGGATGGCGAGGATGGCCTCTTTGCCGTTGACGTTGTGCCTGGTGACCTTGACGTTGCCGGTCCGGATCACCAGGACACTGCGGGACGGCTCGCCTTCCCGGAAGATCCTTTCCCCGGCCTGGAAGTGCACCGGCGCTCCGAGTGCGTCCAACGCCACGCGCTGGTCCGCCGTCAGCATCTCGGCGATGTCGCGGGTTATGTTCTTTGTCATAGAGTCGAGTGTAAATTTACACAGAGCTGTATGACAAGTTCCACACAGCGCGATCCAATGATCGTTAGTTTCCGTTGGGGCGCAACGGATTGTGCACGGCCGACTAGGCCGCCGGGATGAAGCTTGAGATGCATGCCCGGTGACTGGGTCGGGTGACGTTGACGGCATCCTTCGGCGTGTCGCTGGACGACGCGCCGCGCTGTGGCCAGTAGTTTCAGCTATGCGTAGTCATGCTTATCCGAAGCGTGATCGGTATCGCTGATCAGGGACATCCCCTAACGGGTGATTACGGGGTGTGCCCGACTGCACCGATCAGCGTTGCACCCGTAGAGTGATGATGCATCAGTCCCGTGTTCGGGTGGTCCCGGCCGGGGCTGGAGGGGTGCGAAACGGACGGAGAACTGGGCCGGTGAACGTCAAGAAGATACTGCTGCTGGCAGTGGTCGCCCTGCTGGTGTTTTACCTGATCACGCAACCGACACAGTCGGCGAACGCGGTGCAGACGGTGCTCGGTTGGCTCCGCGACGGCGCGGAGGCGATCATCACGTTCATCAGGGGTGTTTTCGCTTAATGACGCTGCGTCACAGTTAGCGCCGAAGAGCGGATCCATATTGGACCGTCTGGGTGGAAGTTGGGGAAAAAGTCCAGGTGGCGAGATTGATGATGAGTCAGCTCTGGATTCTTGGGCCCGTTCCACCCTACGGTCTTCCGCAACGAGTGATCATCGCCCCCACAGGAGGCACGCATGGTCGACGACCACGGGGTCGACGCTTTGGTTCGGCAGTGGACGGCTGAGCGTTCGCAAGACGCGGAAGCGGAGGAGATCAATCGGATTGCCTCGACGTGGCTCGCCGAGGGACCGGTAACCGTTTCCCAACCGGGGATCCCTGGTCAGCGTTCCAAGGGTGGAGCGAAGTCATGGGTGGCCGTGCAGTCGGCCGACCCGCGCTACATCGAGGCGATGAGCAAGCGCCTGCCCGGTGTGCCGCAGGACCTGATCGCCTCGGCGGCGGGCTACTGGCAGATGGTCGGCGGACTGGCCGAGGCCGAGCAGTGGTGGGACGCCGGCATCAGCCCGCTTGACCAGCGTGCGCTGGACTATCGTGCGGCCGGCCTGGTGCCGTCCGACCTGAGCCGTCGGCTGGGACCGCTGACGGTGCTCGAGCACCTGCGCCGCGGCAGCGCGGCTGCCTGGTGTGTCGCGCGGCTGCAGCGGCAGCAGCGCAATGGTGTCGCCTGATCGGGGACGTAACGAGGCTCGGCCCGCGTCGTTGACAACCCGTGGTGGTTGATCGTCGTCGCGGGCTGCTCGTAAGGCTTGCCCTGGTCACGCTGGCTGTCGTGCTCGCGGGCGGTGGCGTATGGCTGTTGACGGCCACGTCGGCGCCGCAAGCCGGACCAGTCACCACCGAGATCCCGGCGCTGCAGGTACAGCCGGCGCCGGTGCAACCCGGCGCGGTCGCGCCGCAACCGGTGGCGGAGACCATCCCGCAGGCCACAGCGGGCGTCGATCCCCTGATCGCATGGGCGAACCAAGTGTCGGCCGCGACCGGCATCCCAGCCCGAGCGCTCAGGTCGTACGGCAACGCCGAGCTCGTACTGCGATCCACAACCCCAGCCTGTCGGCTCTCATGGGCAACGCTCGCCGGCATCGGCCGTATCGAGTCCAACCACGGCCAGTTCGCCGGTGCGCAGCTAGGCGCCGACGGCAGGCCAAGCAAGCCGATCATCGGCGTCCCACTCGACGGTTCGGTTGGCGTGCAACACATCTCAGACACTGACGGCGGCCGCTACGACGGCGACGCAACGCTGGACCGAGCAGTCGGCCCGATGCAGTTCATCCCGTCAACGTGGGCCAAGTGGGCCTCCGACGGCAACGGCGACGGCCGCGGCGACCCGCAACAGATCGACGACGCAGCGCTGGCCGCGGCACGGTACCTCTGCGTGGGCGGCCGAGACATGGGTTCCCCATCCGGTTGGTGGGCCGGGGTGCTCAGCTACAACAACTCTGTTCCGTATGGTCAGAAGGTTTTCGGACTCGCCGACAGTTATGCGAAACAGAGTCAGAGCCGTAGTCGCTGACAGCACCGGCATTCGGTGTGACTTTGTCCCCTATACCGGTCAATGCGTGCAGGCAGCGGCCTGACGGATTGTCAGCCCTGCTGAGGGTCCTTGAGCAGCTCGAACCGGGATCGACCGCGATGGCGGACGTCCGGCGGATCATCACAGACATGATCTTGTTCGACACCATCTCACCCGAAGATCGCAGACAACTGTTTTCACTGCTCAGTGGCGTGGTTATCCCCGACATCGGCGATTTGTACCGGTTCGTGGCGGGTGAGGCGGCGGTTGATCTGCCCGAGCAGACGACCTATCAGGAGATGTTCCGGGCGTTGGAGACACTCAACGCCAACGTGAACGGCGTTCCCAAACCGATCGTGTTCGTCGCTGCAATTGCTTCAGGCGTGCGCGTACTTCGGTCCCGAACCTATCCCGCAGAGTTTCTTCACCGGGCATTCCGATACTCCGGTGCCGGAGGAACTCGCGGCGGCGATGACCGATCCGGCCACCCTGGAGCAGATCGTCAACCAGATCAACCGATACGGCCTGGCCAAAGTGGACGAGCGGGACGGCAGCCTGCAACTGCACCGGCTTGTTCAGGATGTCATCAAGAAACAGTTGTCCCCCGAGGAAAAACTCGACGACGCTGACGAAGGCATAAATGCCATGGAGCAGGCCTGTCAGGGGGCGCGGATCGGGGCGCCATGGGGCGTACCCACAATGTTCAGCGCCTTCGTGACGCAGTGTGACGAGCTCGAGCAGGGCGTTGAGTTTGGAGTGCTGGAGTTCGTGGATCAGCACGTCGGCCAGTGCGGCCGCGGAGTTCTTCGAGCTGAGTGCGATCGCACCGAAGGCGGCACTCGATGACGATCCCGCGAAACCCTGGTTGCCGCGGACGGGGACGAATGTCCGCAAGCCGGCGGACAGCTCCTCAGCGTAACCGCGGTGTCGCTGTGTGAGCATGTCCCATGCGCTGTCGAACAACTCCTGCCAACGAGTCCATTCGGCCTCGGTCAACAGATCGGGCTCGCGCGGATCGGCGAATTCGCGGTACGGATTGTTGTCGTCGATCTCCACTAGCAGATCGACGCCATGAACCGTGGCGTGGTGATATCGCGTGGGAGAAAATCCCGGGCTGGCTGGCCGTGCTGTAACCGAAACTGATCGGTGCGGCGTCCTCGCCGATGTGCAGAGTTGTCGAGCCGGCGGAGTTGCGCAGTTCGACAAAGCACATCTTGGATTCGGTGGGGATCCGTACGTGACCGACGGTCGGCAACGAAACGACCCCGCGGATCGCCGGCACTGCCAAGGTGCACGGATGTCCGGCCCGGATTGCGGCGGCTGCGGCGAGGCATCGCAGGTAGTGCAGTTCGCCGAGGTCAAGGTGACCGAGCAGCGCACGCAGGGCCCTGACCAGCCATACCCCCGTCGACGGGTGCATCAGGATGCTCTCGACGACTTCTGGGGCGTGCTTTTCCAGCCCTTCGACGATGGTCCAGGCCTGTTCCAATTCAGCGAGAAAATCGGAAACACCGGGATGGCCCGGCGCCGTCATAGTGACGGCGAGCCACATGGCGCGTCGCTGGCTGTAAACGCTGGCCTGCAGTTCGTTCATCGAATGCGGCGTGATAGCGCCCGAGCAGAATTCGGCAAGGAAAGCGGGGGACAGCTGATGGGTGACCGCGTTGCCGGGCATTCGCCTAGCCTTTCACTACAGAACCCAGCAGGTGACGCGTTACTGGTTCTGAACCTGAATCATGGTGGCGTCCGGGCCACCGGCATACGACAGCGCCCATTCCTGGGCGGCTTCGACAGTTGCCTGCGGCCGGCCTGAGCGCAGTTCGCTCAGCGGGATCGAGGTCAGGTCGACCATGTTGGTCCGGACCTCAGTTGCCGGGCTGCCCGCCACGTCAACCTGCCTTTACTGACGTTGTGCTGCGACACAATCTACACGGGTGTCTGGGTGTCCTATGCGGACTCTTGCGTTGTAGAACTGCTTTGGTCTGTGTGGACTGCGAGATCGTGCCAGTACCTTGGTGTCGGCAATCACTCAGGGTGGAGATGCTAGCGTCGAGACGTGCGCAATGACCGGATTTTTGTGCGCAGGCTGGCGATCGTCGTGGTCTGCGTGGTCAGTCTGGCCGGTGCGTGCCTGTTGGCGTGGTGGCAGTGGAACCGGTACGAGTCGGCCAGCGGGTCGTGGCAAAACCTTGGCTACGTTCTGCAATGGCCCTTGTTCGGGCTGTTCCCGGCGTTCATGGTGTGGCGGATTCGGCGGCTGCGGCAGCGGGAGGATCAGGAGCGGGCCGGGGCGGGACCCGCCGAGCCTCCCACCACGCTGCCCAAGCCGAGGCCGCCGCAGGTGACTGACCCCGAGCCGGAGCCGGACGACGAGCTGGCCGCGTACAACAAATACCTGGCCGAGTTGAACGCGAAGGAACACCCATGACCGCCCCTGAACCACCCGTCGCCACCAACGAGGAGAGCCCGGCCCGGGACGCCGCCGCCCCCGGTCTGAAGGGTGCGTTGGCCCGCTACCGGGTGCTCGCCTACGTCGTCGGCGTCGGCCTGCTCGCCCTGGTCGGCGCGATGATCATGAACTACGGGTTCGACCAGCCGCAGTACAGCCGGATCGTCGGGCCGGTGCACGGCTTCCTGTACGTGATCTACCTGGTCTTGACGGTCGACCTCGGCCTCAAGGCCCGCTGGCCGATCGTCAAGACCGGGCTGATCCTGCTCGCCGGGATGATCCCGTTCGTGTCGTTCGTCGCCGAGCGCCGCGTCACCAGGGAGCTCAGCGAAGGCTGATCGGCGGAACCGTCGAGCCTTCCAGCGTGCGTGCGTCGATGGTCTTCGGGGTGTACTTCGACGAAGCCAGCCTGGAGACCATCGTCGAGACCGGGACTTCCGCCGACGTGCCGAAGAAGAACGCCCACTCGTGCTCGTCCGAGCCGAAGTACACCGGTGCGGGGAAGACCTCCTCGAACCGGCGCCAGCACTTCACCAGCGTCGCGTTGCGCCACAGCGTCGGGCAGCCGCCCTGGTAGGCGACCACGCCGCCGGGCGTGAGCAGGCGCTTGCACATCTGGAGGAACTCGGCGCCGTACAGCCTGTTCTGCTGGGCGTCGTGGTCGTCCTGTTCGTCGGGCAGGTCTACGACGACGATGTCGTACTTCTCCGAAGAAGTACGGATGTACTCGAACCCATCGGCGTACATGACCCGGATCGGGCCGTCGCCCTTCTCGGCGGCGGCAAGCTCGGAGAGCGTGTAGCCGTACGGCAGGTGCTCAGCGCACAGCTTGACGGCCTCGGTGTCGATGTCGACATGGTCGACCACCGTGGCGCCCGCTTCGACGGCCATCTGGCTCGCGACGCCTTCGCTCGATCCCACGATGAGCACGCGGTCGACCTGCGCGGCGAGCAGGAACGCGGGCACCATCAGCGCCTCGTGGTAGACGAGCTGGCTGAAGTCCGTGCTCTGCCGTTCGTTGTCGCAGAACAACGAAACGCCCTGCGCGGTCCTGCCGATCACCAGGTGCTGAAACTCCGTCTTGGTGTCGACGATCACCTCGTCGACCTGCCACACACGGGTCAGCCCGGCACCGACCGGCTCCTCGATCCTCACCGGTTCTCCTGTCCTCTGTGGACGACACTGATCCTGGACACGCCCGGGTCGAGCATGTCTCGCAACAGGTTCACCGCCAGCTCAGGGTCGGCGACCCGGCCGCAGGTGAACACGTCGATGAACACCGCACCACGTTCCGGGTACGAGTGGATGGACGCGTGCGACTCCGACAGCAGCGCTAGCACGGTCACACCCTGCGGCTCGAACTGCTTGAACGACATGTCGCACACGGTCGCGCCCGCCTTGTCCAGCGCGCGTTCCAGGCTTTCGCAGAGGAACTGGGCGTCGTCGAGCAGTTCGGCCGAGACACCCTCGAACTCCGCGAGCACGTGCCGCCCGGCGAACTCCCCGACCTCCGACGCATCGTCCATGGCGGCGGAAAGCGGTGCACCGCCGACGAAGTACGTCCGCAGCGGCGGGAACCCGTTGAAAGCCACCGAAGAGTAGCTCTGCGTGTAGGCGCCAGTGCTCATGATGTCGACGTAGTCACCGGCGCGCAGCGACAGGGGCAGCTCGTACGGAGTCCGTTGGTAGAGCACGTCATCGCCGTCGCACGATGGTCCGGCGATGATGACCGGACCGGTCGGCTCGTGGTCCTGCGCGGTCTGCAGACGGTACGCGATCGCCTCGTTCTCGGTCTCGGCCATTCCGCCATAACGCCCGATGTCGAGGTACACCCAGCGCTTCTGGTCCATGTCGGACTTGCGTGACACCAGCACGACCTCGCTGCGGATCATCCCGGCCTCGGCGACGAGCACCCGGCCCGGCTCGATGGCGAGCTCCACGGGGTGGTCGAAATACGTGGCGATCGCCGCGCGGATCGTGTCGGCGTAGTCGGCCAGCGGCGGCGGGTCGATCAGGTACCGGCCAGGGAAGCCGCCGCCGATGTTCAAGCCTCGCAGCGTGATTCCCTGTGCGGCGACGGTACGCGTGACGCGGCCGGCCGCGGCGATCCACGGCTCCCACGCCGACGGATCCATGTGCTGCGAGCCGACGTGGAACGCCACGCCTTCGGGGTCAAGCCCCAGTGCGGCAGCCCTGACGAGCAAGCGCGCGGCCATGTCGGGTGCGCATCCGAACTTGTGACCGAAGGGCGTCTGGGAGCCCCTGCTGTCCACGAGAATCCGGCACCAGACGCTTACACCCGGTGCGAACGTCGCGATCGTCTCCAGGTCGGCTTCGCTGTCGAAGGTGAACCGGCGCACGCCGACCCGGTGGGCGTACGCGATGTCCCGGGCTTTCTTGATCGGGTTGCCGTACGAGATCAGCTCCGGCCGCGCACCCTGGGCGAGGCACAGCTCGATCTCCTCGCGGCCGGCCACGTCGAAGCCGCAGCCCGCGGCCGCCAGCAGCCTGATGATCTCGGGTGCCGGGTTCGCCTTGACGGCGTAGTACATCCTCGCTTCCGGGAGTGCTTCCCGCAGCCTGGTATGGCTTTCCCGCACCGTGTCGAGGTCGATCACGAGACACGGGGTTGGTGGCCTGCGGTCGTCCAGGAACGCTCTGATGCGCTCCGGCGCCTGCGGGAGGGCGTCGATCACAGCCGGGAAGCATAAGTCCAGCCCTGCCCCGCGACGAAATCCACTTATGCGATCGAGACGGTGTGCCTGATCACTCGAGCACGCAACCCGCCTTTCGGCCTGATCGGCACGCCCTTGGTCGGCACGGCCGAACCAGCCTCGAGCTGCAGATCCACCCGGGCCAACAGTCTGGTCAGCAGCACCGTGAGTTCGCTGACGGCCAGCGTCGAGCCGACACACCGGTGCGGTCCGCCGCCGAAGGGCAGGAACTCGTGCGGCCCAGGTTTGCGGTACGCGGCATGCGCCGGATCCCAACGCTCCGGCATGAACCGCTCCGGTTCCGGCCAGATCTCTGCCAGCCGATGGGTGACGTATGGGCTGTAGAACACCTGTCGCCCGGCGCGGATCCGCTTACCCGCGTAGGTGAAGTCCTCGGTCGGGACCCGGACGCTGATCGCCGTCGGCGGCCGCAGGCGCAGCGTTTCCTGTACGACACCGTGCACTCGGACCAGCCGGTGCAGGTCCTCGCCGCTGGGCGGGCGCTCGCCGAGCACCCGCGCGACCTCCTCGCGGGCAAGTTCCCATTCGCCCGCATTGTCCATTAACGAGTGAACGATCCACGTCATCGCACTGCTGACGGCCGAAAACCCAGCCGCGATCAACCCGACGGCCTGGTCGCGGATCTCGATGTCGGACAGCACCGCGCCGTCCTCGTCGCGCGCGTTCGTCATCTTGGCCAGCACCCCGCTGTCGGACGAACCGGCGCGTACCCGGGCGATCTCGGCCATGATCTGCTGATCGATGGCCTGTTTGCCGACCAGCGCACGGCGAAACCTGCGCGTCCGCAACGTCCGGTGTGCGTTGACGAGCAAGGGCTGCTCCTCGACCAGGCCGATCACCGCCGCGAGTTGGTCGCCGAACTGATCGGCCCGCTCGCCGATGCGGTCACCGAACAGCGAGCGCACGCTCATCCGGCGCAGCACCCGTCGGAACTCCTGATCGAGGTCGACCCGTTGCCCGTCCTGCCAGCTGTCGATCAACGCGTCCGCGTCCTCGGCCAAAGCCGCGAGGTATCCGTTGACGTGCCGATGGTGGAACGCGGGCTGAACGAGGCCGCGCCGGCGTTTGTGCTCGGCGCCGTCACTGACGATCATGGACGTCTCGCCGACAGCGGGTTTGAGGAAGGAGAACGCCTTGCTCCAGCTGAACAGCTGGGGGTTGGCGAACACGAACTTGTTCGCGTCCGGTCCGAGCAAGTAGGTGTACGGCCCGATGGCGAAGACCGGTCCGTAGTGCCGGTAATTGGCGAGCATGCCGTCGAACCCGTGGCGAAGGAACCTGGACGCCGCTGCCAGCTGATTCACCATATGTTGATATTATTCGCGGACGCCCGCAGTGGCTCGCCCTTTGGGGAAGTTCCCAGGCCGCGGAGGTGTACTTGCCCCCGGGGCACCGCAACCGGACGGGTGCGTCGGGCACACCATCCACATCGGACTCCTGACCTGAACCGGCCGGCTGGGTACGACCGTCATGACTCGAGCAGGTAAATCGGGCAACCACAAGGTCAACGGGTGTCCATCGAGGGGGATGCCGGGATAACATCCCGCGACCATGACCGTGCCACGCCGGATCTGTGCCGGATACAGCCTGGGATCGCTGGTCACCGGCTCGTTCTCGACGGTGCCTGGCCTGTTGCTGCTGCCCTACCTCACCGACTCGCTCGCCGTGCCCGCCGCCGCGGCCGGGCTGATCGTGCTGCTGCCCAAAGCCTGGGACGTGCTCTTCAACCCTGTCGCCGGGCGGATCAGTGGGCGATGCTGCCGGACGTGATCACCGCCGAGGAGAAGCGGACCGGAGTGCGCCGGGCGGGCCTGTTCTCCGGTGTGTGGACAGCGGGGGAGACGCTGGGCTTCGCCCTTGGCCCAGGCGTTTACGGCCTGATTCTGGCGATCGGCGGGTACGTGTCGAGCACCGGCGCGTCAGTGGTCCAGCCGCAGAGCGCGGTCACGGCCGCGTTGATCGGGTTCACGGTCGTGCCGGTTGTCCTTGTGCTGGCGGCGTTGCCGTTGTTGACGAAGAAGCTGGAGGTGCGTGCGTGATACCCGCCGAGCAGGTGCTGGCCGAGCTACGGGAGATGCGTGCCGACGACCTGCCGACGCACGGCGGCCGCACGATGGCCTACGTCTATGACAGCGGTTTGGCGCGCATCGACGAACTCGGCGCCGCCGCCCATGCGCTGGCATCGTCGGCGAACGGACTGGATCCCACTGCTTTCCCGAGCCTGCTGCGGATGGAGAACGAGGTCGTCGGGACTGCGGCGAAGCTGCTGAACGGCGGCGCCGGGCAGATCACCTCGGGTGGTACCGAGTCGTGCATGCTGGCCGTTCTGGCCGCGCGAAAAGCCAGGCCGGACGTCGATCGTCCGTCCATTGTGTTCCCGGTGACCGCACATGCCGCGTTCCACAAAGCCGCGTACTACTTCGGCATCAGGCCGGTGGCGGTCCCGGTCGGTGAGGATTTCACCGCCGATCCCGAGGCCATCCGAGCCGCGATCGACGACACGACGGTGCTCGTGGTCGCCAGCGCGCCTTCGTACGCGCACGGTGTGATCGACCCGATCGCCGACATTGCCCTGGCAGCGGCGGAAAGAGGCGTTCGCTGCCACGTCGACGCCTGTATCGGCGGCTGGGTTCTGCCGTATTTCGCCAGGCTCGGCGTTGACGTGCCGCTGTTCGACTTCCGGGTCCCTGGTGTCACGAGCATCTCGGTCGACCTGCACAAGTACGCCTACTGTCCTAAAGGGACCTCTGTACTGCTGCACAGGGATGCCGAACTCAGGCGGTCCCAGTACTTCGCCAGCGCCGCATGGCCTGGCTACACGATGCTCAACTCCACCATGCAGTCCACTCGCTCGGGCGGGCCGGTCGCGGCGGCGTGGGCCGTGGTCCGGCACGTCGGCGACGACGGATACCTGGAACTGGCCTCGAAAACCTTGACGGCCGTGCAGCGTCTCAGGCAAGGCATCACGCAAGCCGGACTGACCGTGCTTGGCGATCCGGTGTCCACATTGCTGGCGGTGACCACGCCGGAGGTGGACTTGTTCTCGCTGGCAGACCGGATGCGTGACCGAGGCTGGTACGTCCAGCCGCAGTTCGCGTTCCAGAACTCACCGGCGAACCTGCACCTCACGGTCACCGCGGCGAACCACGGCAACGAGGACGAATTCCTCCGCGACCTGACCGCGGCGATCGCCGAAGCAAAGCCGATCGTCGTCGACACCGGACTCGTCGACGGCCTCGACGCGTCCACTTTGACTGCTGACCAGTTCGACAACCTGCTGGCATCGGTGGACATGAGCGCGGGGATGGCCGCGGTCAACACCTTGCTGGCAGCCGCTCCCGCCCAGCTGCGGGAGCGGCTGCTGACCGAGTTCCTTGGCCGTCTTTACACGTCAGGGGTTGATGCCGGTCAGTGACCGGACTTCCATCTCGGCTTGCTTGCGTGCGTCGCCCTTGTCACGGCTGAGGACTGTGCCGAGGAAGCCGAGGATGAAC
The DNA here is from genome assembly GCF_900176515.1 of Kibdelosporangium aridum. Lineage (GTDB taxonomy): Bacteria > Actinomycetota > Actinomycetes > Mycobacteriales > Pseudonocardiaceae > Kibdelosporangium > Kibdelosporangium aridum. The sequence continues at coordinate 690,685 of NZ_FWXV01000003.1, read as the reverse complement.
GAGACCGGGATGGACACGATTCCCGGGTTGCTCAACGGGAAGAACACGAAGTCCACGCGCGGGAAGATGGACGTCGGGCTGCCCGAGACGACCGGCGAGATCGCGACAAGGGCGAGACACGACACCAAACCGCCGTACATACCCCACAGCGTTCCGCTGGTGTTGAACCGCTTCCAGAACAACGAGTAGAGCAATGTGGACAGATTGGCCGACGCGGCGAACGCGAACGCGAGGCCGACGAGGAACGCCACGTTCTGCCCGTTGGCAAGGATCCCGCCGACGATCGCCAGCCCACCGACCACGACCGCGGTCAGCCTGGCCACGCGGACCTCGGTGCCAGGCTTGGCCCGGCCGCGCTTGAAGATGTTGGCGTAAACGTCATGGGCGAACGAAGCCGACGCGGTCAACGTCAACCCTGCCACCACAGCGAGGATCGTGGCGAACGCGACCGCGGCGACGATGCCAAGCAGTAGCGTGCCACCGATCTCGTACGCCAACAGTGGCGCCGCGGAGTTCTCACGGCCGGTGGCAGCGAGAATCCGTTCCGAGCCGACCAACGCCGACGCGCCGTACCCGATGATCAACGTCGCCAGGTAGAACACCGTCATCGTGCCGACCGCCCAGATCACCGATCGGCGTGCCTGCACGGCGTTGGGCACGGTGTAGAAGCGCATCAGCACGTGCGGCAGGCCGGCGGCGCCGAGCACCAGCGCGAGCGCGAGCGAGATGAAGTCGAGTTTGCTGGTGCTGTTCTCGCCGAACATCCCGCCCGGGTTGAGAATCCGGTCGCCCTTGACGTTGTTGGCCGCGGCCTGCTGCAACAGCGCGGAGATGTTGAAGCCGAACTTGCCGAGCAGGAACACGGTCATCAACGCGACGCACAGCACCAGGATCGCGGCCTTGATGATCTGCACCCACGTGGTCCCGCGCATGCCGCCGATCAGCACGTACAGCATCATCACGACGCCGACGACAGTGATCACGATCGCTTGGCCCTTGCCGTCGTGCACACCGAGCAGCAACGCCACGACGCCACCGGCACCGGCCATTTGCGCGAGCATGTAGAAGAAGGAGATCACGAGGGTCGACGTGGCCGCGGCGGCGCGGACCGGGCGGGCCCGCATCCGGTACGAGAGCACGTCGCCCATGGTGAACCGGCCGGTGTTGCGGACCAGTTCGGCGATCAACAGCAGGTTCACCAGCCACGCCACCAGGAATCCGATGGAGTAGAGGAACCCGTCGTAGCCGTGGATCGCGATCGCTCCGGCGATGCCGAGGAACGACGCGGCCGACAGGAAGTCGCCGGACAGGGCGAGGCCGTTCTTGCCGCCGCCGAACGCGCCGCCCGCGGTGAAGTAGTCGTTCGCAGTCGCGTGCCTGCGGTTGACGTTGGCCACGATCACCAGCGTCACGAGGACGAACAAGGCGAACACGGCCATGTTCAGCGCCGGACTGCCTGCATCGGTGGTCATGAATGAGCCTCTCGCAACGCCGCGACCTTGGGATCGATCCGGCGCTTGGCGAAGCGCCGGTACCACAGGGTGATCAGCAGCGTGCTGACGAACTGCAGCACACCGAGCACGAGCCCGACGTTGATGAAGCCGACCAGCCGGTGGGACATGAACTCGCCGAAGTACGCGGCGAGCACGACGAATCCGAGGTACCACCCGAAGAACAGCAGGGTCACCGGGAACACGAACCGGCGCACTCCGGATCGCAGTTCAGTGAATTCCTTGCTCCGTTGAATACGGACGAAGTCGAGCCCTTCTGGTGCTTCTTTTTCTGTTGAAGAGTTGATTCTGCCAAAGCTGACCGAAGCGGTTCGGCCGGACCAGTGCGTCATATGTACCTTCCCGGTACGCCTATCAGGCGCGGGCCATACTAACCACGAGTTTCGGGTTGTCCAATAGGTCACCGGGCGGTCCGATCACTACATCGGCCGCGCCGGGGCGGTACCTGAGGGGCGACGCTCACACTTCCGGGTGAATCTTACGGTTTCGTAGCGTGTTCGTGCCCTGAACAGGCCCGATGTCCCTCACAGGAGTGCCGTTCGGACTGCTGTCGGTGGTCCTCGGACCGCGCAAGCGTCCATCCAGGACGGTTGCCCTAGGCGAAATTTCCCCCGATCGGGGCATAAAGTCGCTATTAACACGTGCTCGGTGTAGCGAATTGCGGAGCCGCCCCGATTGGGCCATTGATTGATCATTCTTCTCATGTAGCATCTGGGTTCCGGCACTTCCTGATGGGGGTGCCGACACCCTGCGAAACCGTACGGTGCGAGTAATTGATCCCCGTCTTTGATGAGGCAATGCAGTAAGCGACTGCGCGCATTGGGAGTGTTTTGACAGTGACCAGCACAGGACGAGCACGGATGCTGCGCTGGCGGGACTGGCACCTGCGCACCAAGCTCGCCGCGGTCACCCTGGTCCCGCTGGTCTTCGTCGTCGCGCTCGGCGCGGTGCAGATCCACGACCAGGTGGCGAGGGCCGACTCCTACCGCCGGGTGGACCGGCTGGTGGCACTGTCCGATCAGGTCGGCAAGACGATCGGCGGCCTGCAACTGGAACGGGCCGAGTCGACGCGCCTGCTCGTGGCCAAGACCGAGCAGCCCGGTCCTGAACTCCGCCAGGAGTACCAGGCGACCGACGTGAACTGGGACGCGATGAGCCGGGCGGCCGCTGTGGTCCAGTTCGTCACGCCGGTCGCGCAGGACGCCGGGCAGGAAGTCGCCGCCATGCCCGGCTCGCTGAGCACGGTGCGCGAACAGGTCAGCCAGTCGGCGCTCGACCCGCGTTCGGCGCTGATCCAGTACAACGACCTGATCGCCACGCTGCTCCGGTTCGACCGGGCACTGGCAGGCGAGATCACCGACCCGGCCCTGTCGGGCACGGCGGCCGCGCTGCACAACCTGCAGCTGGCTACCGAAGAGGTATACCTGCAGCAAGCGGTGGTCTCCACCGGCATAGTCCGCGGCGCGCTGTCCACCGTCGAGCTCAGCACGCTGCGTACGTCACAGTCTCGGCTCGGCGCGCGGATCGCCGACTTCAACGCGACGGCGACCCAGGCGCAGCGGCAGGAGTTCAACAAGACCGCCAGCGGCGCCGGAGTCACCACCCGGATGCGGCTGGTGAACCAGATTCTCGACCAGCAGGAGACGAGGCCGGGCGGCCCGCTCGCGGTCAACTCGTCCGACTGGCAGACAAGTTCCCAGCTGACGACGGGTGCGTACGCGACCGTCGCGGGCGTACTCGCCCGGGGGATGCGCGCGGAGTCGCTTCGCTTGCAGAACGCGGCGAGCGACGCCGCCGGGCTCGTATCGGTCGTGCTGTTCTCGGCGATGCTGCTCGCGGCGGCGGTCGTGGTCATCGTCGGCCGCCAACTTGTTGGCTCGCTTCGGATTCTGCGGCGCAGCGCGTTGTCGGTCGCGGACCACAAGCTGCCCGAGGCAGTCGCCGGGCTGCGGGCGGGCGCGTTGTTGCCGCCGTTGGTCGCGCCGGTTCCGGTGACCACAAAGGACGAGCTCGGCCAGGTGGCCCGTGCGTTCGACGCCGTGCAGGACCAGGCGTTGCGACTGGCCGCCGAACAGGCTCATCTGCGGGCGAGCTACGGCGACGTGTTCGTCAACCTCTCCCGGCGCAGCCAAGGTCTGGTGCAACGGCAGTTGCACCTGCTCGACCGGCTCGAGCGGGACGAGGAAGACCCCGACCAGCTGGCCACGCTGTTCCAGCTGGACCACCTGGCCACCCGGATGCGCCGCAACAACGAGAACCTGATGGTGCTCTCGTCGGGCAGCGAACTGGCCCGCCGCGCCGGGCCGCCGGTCCAGCTGGCCGACCTGCTGCGCGCCGCTGTGTCGGAGATCGAGCAGTACCAACGAGTTGTCGTCCAGCCGCCGCCACCGCTGACGGTCGTCGGCTACGCGGCCCGTGACCTGGTCAGGCTCACGGCCGAGCTGCTGGACAACGCGACCGCGTTCTCCGCGCCGGAGACCAAGGTGACGATCGCCAGCAGGCTCGCGGACGACGGCACCGTGTCGGTCGACGTCCTCGACAGCGGCATCGGCATGCGGGACGAGGAGATCGCCGAGGTGAACACCCGGCTGGCGGACGGTGGCCAGCTGGACGCGTCGGCGTCGCGCCGGATGGGCCTCTTCGTCGTCGGGCGGCTGGCCAGCAGGCACAACGTCAAGGTGGAACTGCACGGCGGCAAGGACATCCAGGGCATCAGGGCGACCATGACCATCCCTGCCGACCTGCTGTCCCCTGGCGAGCATGAGGAAGTGCCGCCGGCCAAGCCGTACACCAACGGGCACAAGGCGTCTACTTCGGACATCGTGTCCCGGCTGGCGACCGGCGCCGCGCCCGTGCACAAGTCCGCCGTTGAGCTGGACGGGCCGGTCAAGGGCGACCTGTTCGCCACCGCCGAGCAGCCCGCGAGCACGGCGGAACAGTCGGCCGTGACCACGGGCTGGTGGGACCCGATCATGCCGTCCTCGCCACCGGCCGAGCGGGGAATCCACGAGACCACCCCGATCTTCGACGAGATGATCTCGGCTTGGTTCACCGGGTCCGATCAGGACGAACCGGCCCCCGACGCGCCGACCGAGACGTGGAAGTTCGCCGCGGACAAGGGTTTCCAGACCGCGCAGGCCGTCACCGAACCGCCCATGGGGGTCACCAAAGCCGGTCTGCCGCAACGAGTCCCGCGCGAGAAGCTGGTGCCGGGAAGCATCGCGGAGACCACGCACGCGCCGGAGATCCGTGGCCGCAAGGAAGCCGAGGCGTTGCGGGACAGGCTCGGTGGTTTGCAGAGCGGGCTGTCCAGGGCCCGAGGCCACACAGACGCAGGCAAGTCGCGCGTGTACACCCAGGCGGACAACGGCTTCAAGGCAGCGGAATCCGCCACGAAGTCCCCCGAAGGTGTCACGCCCGCGGGCTTGCCGCAGCGCGTCCCCCGGGAGAAGCTCGTACCCGGGAGCATCACCTCGCCGCCGGGATTCGGCGAGGGACTGGTGCGGGGTGAACGAGGGGCACAGGAGGTTCGGGGCCGGCTGGATGAGCTTCAGCGCGGACTGAGTAACGGCAGGCGCAGCCTGGCCGGCAACCAGAACGGACAACAGGAGACAAGTCCATGACTTCGCCCCAATCCCAGCCGCACCAGTTCGGCTGGCTGGTCAACGACTTCGCCGAGCGAGTCGCAGGCGTGGCGCACGCGGTCGTGGTGTCCGCCGACGGACTGCTGCTGACCGCGTCCGCCCGGCTGCCCATCGACCGCGCCGACCAGCTCGCCGCGGTGGCCTCCGGCCTGGTCAGCCTGACCCACGGCGCGTCACGGTGCTTCGAGGCAGGCCCGGTCAAGGAGACCGTGGTGGAGATGGAACGCGGGATCCTGCTGCTGATGTCGATCAGCGACGGGTCGTCCCTCGCCGTGCTCGCCGCGCCGACCTGCGACATCGGCCAGATCGCGTACGAGATGACGATGCTGGTCGACCGGGGCGGCCAGATGCTCACCCCCGAACTGCGTGCGGCCCTGCAGGGTGCGAGGGGAATGACCGGGGCAGCGGTGTGAGGGTTCCATGACGATCCACGAGGACGCGCCACCCGGCCCGACCTTCGCCGACGTGTTGAACGAGTTGACATTCGGCAAGCGAGCGGGCGAGCACGCCGACGCGAAACCGACACCAGAGCCCCGTGCGCCACTGGGCCCGCCACAACCTGTGCTGGTGGAGATGCCTGACGACGACCCAGCGATGGTCCGGCCGTACGCCGTGACCGGTGGTCGCACGAAAGCGGAAGGGGACCTGCGGGTGGAGGCGATGATCTCCACGACACCCGCGGGGCTGGCCGAGGACGGGCTGACCGAGATCGAGCACCGCTCGATCGCCCGGTTGTGCCGTACGCCCAAGTCGGTCGCGGAGGTCTCCGCGGAACTGGACATGCCGTTGCAAGTAACCAAGATCGTGCTCGGGGACATGGTCGCGACCGGATTGGTCGTCGTCCACCGGACGACCGGCCTGTCCGGCGGTTCATCACATCTCGCGCTGATGGAAAGGGTTTTGGGTGGACTCCGCCGGCTATAGAACCGCGCAGCAAGCAATCGTGCCGACCATGACGTCGGTGAAGATCGTGGTAGCCGGCGGTTTCGGGGCCGGCAAGACGACCTTCGTCGGCTCGGTCTCCGAGATCATGCCGCTGACCACCGAAGCGGTGATGACCGAGGCGAGCATCGGCGTCGACGATCTGGAATCGACCCCCGACAAGACCACAACGACCGTGGCGATGGACTTCGGCCGGGTGTCGCTCGATACCGACCTGATCCTCTACCTGTTCGGAACCCCTGGGCAGCAACGGTTCTGGTTCATGTGGGACGACCTGGTCCGTGGCGCGATCGGTGCGGTGGTGCTCGCCGACACCCGCAGGCTCGCGGATTCGTTCTCCCCGGTCGACTTCTTCGAAGAGCGCGGCCTGCCGTACATCGTGGGCCTCAACTGCTTCGACGGCGAACTGCACCACAAGGTCGACGACGTCCGCGAAGCCATGGCGATCGACCCACGCGTGCCGATCGTCCGTTGTGACGCAAGGGATCGCGAGTCGACCAAGCAAACCCTGATCACCCTGGTCGAGTACTCGGTCGAGCGGTGGATCACGGCTAACGGGGTTCCGGCGCACTAGCCCTCGCGTGTCCACCATTCCGGCACGGTGTGTCGACCATTCCGGCACCATGAAATTCCCTTTGCCTGCAACTCGACGTGCCGGAAAGTGCATCTCAGGGTGTCGCAGTGGTGGACACGGGGTGCTGGAACGGTGGACACGTGCCTGTGCATTAGTTCACGACTCGTCGTAACCATTCCGTTCTTCTTCGTGGTGGACTAGACCACTACGGTGACGATTGTGAGGATCGTTCAGGTTCTGGTGGCGACGCTGCTGGCCGGGCTTGTGGTTGTGCCGTCTGGGAGGGCGGCACAACTCGACTGGGTTGGTCCGACCTGGGTTGGTCCGCTCAGCACGCAAGGGCGCTACATCGTCGACGCGCAGGGCAAGCGGTTCAAGCTCAAGTCCGGCAACTGGCACGGTGCGAGCGGGACGTGGAACGGGTCGGGCGACATCAACGATCCCGCCAACCACCACGCCGGCGAGAAAGCCGACCAGATCCCGCTCGGCCTGACCCGCGCCAAGCTGGACACGATCATCGACGGGTTCGTCGAACTCGGCCTGAACAGCATCAGGCTGCCGTTCGCCAACCAGATGATCCACGACCAGACCCCGGTCACCAGCCCGGTCGACGCGAACCTCAAAGGCAAGACACCGCTGCAGATCTACGACGCCGTGGTGCAGCGGCTGACTGAGCGCGGGTTCGCGGTGATCCTCAACAACCACACGACGACCTCCCGGTGGTGCTGCGGGGTCGACGGCAATGAGCGCTGGAACACCAGTCAGACAGCCCAGCAGTGGGAAGAGGACTGGCTGTTCATGGCCCGCCGGTACGCCTCGAACAAACGCGTGGTTGGTGCGGACCTGTACAACGAGGTCCGCCGGACCGTGTGGGACGACCCGAACTGGGGCTGGGGCAACCAGCACGACTGGCAGCGGGCCAGCCAGATCGTCGGTGACCGGATCCTCACCGAGGCCAACCCGGACCTGCTGATCATCGTCGAAGGCATCAACTGGACGGGCATCCCGGTCGACGGCTTCCCGCACGGCAGGCCGACGCTGGAACCCGCGCGCACCTTGTCGCACACCCTCGTCGACTCCGGGAAGCTGGTCTATTCAGCGCATTTCTACGGTTACACCGGGCCGAACCACACCGGCGCGACCGGGACCGGCGAGACGAGCGATCCGCGTTATCAGGACCTCAGCCCCGAGCAACTCAGGGAAGTCCTGTACCGGCAAGCGTTCTACGTCGCCGCCGAGACAGGAAACCACTTCACCGCGCCTGTGTGGATCAGCGAGTTCGGTGTCGGCGGCAGGGGCAACACCGATCCCAAGTCCCGGGCCTGGTTCGAGCGGTTCGTGGACTACCTGGTCGAGACCGACGCGGACTTCGCGTACTGGCCGCTCGTCGGGTTCCACACCAACAAGCAGGGCAACGGCTGGGGCCTGCTGCACTGGGACGCCGCAGGTCAACGCATAGGTCTGTACGACGGCGACGACTGGCGTGCCGGAGCATGGTCGCGGCTGGTCAACGCACCTGCGAAGGCCGCGCAACCGAGCAAGCGCTGGTCCATGCTGACCCTGGACCACGCGGACTTCCAGCAATCCCGGACGGTCCGCGCCCAACCGGACTGGGATTCCGGTGCACGGAAAGGCGTGTGTCCGGACGGGCAACGCCTCACCGGCCTGAGCCACACCGGGAACCGGGGCCTGTGCGTCGAATCCAGCAGGGCGACCGGATATCAAGCCGTTCGCAACGAGTCCTACGTGGACACTGACTGGGCCAGCGGGTACACCAAGCTGCAATGCCCGACGGACCACTATGTCGTGGGCTACAGCGTGCGAGGAGCGGCCCTCTCATCGGTGCTCTGCGGGCGATCGCCCCAGGCGTTGGGCAAGACGAGTCGAACACTGTGGTTCGACCGCCACGACAACCGCGCTCCCGGCGGCGGGGAGTTCGCGCACGGCCACTACAAGGGCCAGTGTGCCGCGGACGAGTACATCGCGGGCGTCGCGTACACCGGACGGATCGGGTCCAGCCGAACACCCGACGCTTTGCTCTGCCGCCGGATTGTCACCTCGTGAGTGAATCGTCGGGTACTTACCCTCGATTCTGCTCACGAGGTGAACGATGAGATTCCTGCTGGCCTTCATCACGACGGCCGGGCTGCTCCTGGCCGTCCAGCACAGTGGTGCCGAACCTGTTCACACTGGTCAAGTGGAAACCAACGCACACCCCAAGCCCGATGCCCGCAACGTCATCCTCGCGGTGCACGGCGGCGCGGGCACCGGGCTGATTCGCAAGGACACGCCGCCTGAGCTGGAGAAAGCCTATCGGGACGGGCTCGCTGCGGCGTTGCGCGCAGGGGAGCAGGTGCTGCGTGGCGGCGGCGCGAGCTTGGACGCCGTCGAGGCCGCGGTGAAGGTCCTCGAAGACAACGAGTTGTTCAACGCGGGCAAGGGCGCGGTCTTCACCGAGGACGCCGGGCACGAGCTGGACGCGTCGATCATGCGCGGGGACGATCTTCGTGCCGGTGCGGTCGCCGGCGTGAAGAGCGTCAAGAACCCGATTTCCGCCGCGCGCCTGGTGATGGAGAAGTCCCCGCACGTGCTGCTGGCCGGTGAAGGCGCGGACGACTTCGCGGCCCGCAACGGCCTGAAGACCGTGACCCAGGACTACTTCTGGACTCAGCGGCGCTGGGACCAGCTGATGAACGCCAAGAACCCGCAAGCCCCCAAGGTGGCTGAATACAGCACGGTCGGCGCGGTCGCGGTCGACCAGGGTCGCAATCTCTCCGCCGCGACGTCCACGGGCGGGCTGACCAACAAGATGATCGGCAGGGTCGGTGACTCGCCGGTGATCGGCGCGGGCACGTACGCGAAGAACGAGACGGCGGCGATCAGCGCGACCGGCCAGGGCGAGGTGTTCATCCGCGGCGCCGCGGCAAGCACGATCTCCAACATGATCGAGTTCGGTCGCAAGAGCCTTGCCGACGCCGCGTTCGAGGTGATCGTCAAGCGCCTGCCTGCCCTTGGCGGCACGGGCGGCGTGATCGCCCTTGACCGCCAAGGGACTTTCGACGCGCCGCACAGCACGCCAGGCATGCTGCACGGCTATCTCACGGCCGACGGCAAGATCGTCACGAAGGTCTTCGTGGACGAGACACCGTCTAACAGCTGACCGAGTAATGGTCGAAGGCGCATTCGAACACGCCTTCGCCCCGCGTCAATGACGGCAGCAGGCGTTCCAGCTCATGGACCTTCGCCGCGGGAATGTCGCCTTCCAGGAGGTATGACGAATTCCGTGGCGTGGAACTGAGCGGGAACGCCCGCAGCCGGACCAATACCGGCTGTACCAGGGAAAGCGTGTCGCCGGGGATTTCCAGCTGGTAGGAGTGCATGGGTTCGTACACAACGGTTCCTGCTTGCTTGAGCGCGTTGGTCAACACGAGCGCGGTCAAGTTCCGGAAATCCCCGGCTGTGCTGGACATCGACTTGTCGAACGTGCCGTGGGAGTGGCTTTGCCGTGCCCAGTAACCAGAATGCGTCATGGTGACGGCGACATCGGTGACCTCCCAGCCGTGCAGTCCGTGCCGCAATGTCTTGTGCACGCTTTCCTCGACGGCGTTGAAGAACGCCGACGGCATCGACCCGAGCTCGACCTCCAACTGGAACGTCACCCCCGTTCCTGGCTCGACCCGCAGACCTACCGTTGCCAGGTAAGGGTTGTCGCCCTCGTTGATGATCTCGAACGCCTCGCCCGTCCCCGCGACTCGCTCGATGCAGATCGTCGTGGTCTCCTCGAACGACACAGCGATGCCGTAGTCGTTGAGCAGGGTCGCTTGGATGACTTCCTTCTGCACCTCGCCGTACAACGAGATCACGCCGTCCTGCCGCAGGTTGATCAACGGATCCTGTTCGGCGAGCTGACTCAGAGCGAGGTACATGGCACCTCGCTGCGTCTGATTCGCCGGAACCACAACGGTTTCCAGCGTCGGCGGCGAGAAGTGGTGCTCCGTACGAGCGTGCTGCTCGCCGATCTGGTCACCGATCCGGATGTCGGCCAGTCCCCAGAGCTTCGCGATCTGCCCGGCGCGGACGGCCGGGCTCGGCATGGCAGGCCCTCGGTCGAACACGCTGATCGCGGTGACTTTCCCGTCCCGGTCGCCGAACCGGACTCGATCCCGGACACACAGCGTGCCGTCGAACATCCGGACGTAAGCGATCTTCTCGCCGCGCTCGCCACGTTCCACTTTGAACACCAGACCCGCTCCGGAGCCTTCGGTGTCTCCCTGCGCGCAGGGCAGGAACGTGGGCAGCGCGGTCATCAGCTCCTTGACGCCGGCGCCGGTGATGGCCGAGCCGAAGAACACCGGATAAGCCCGTGCCTGCTTCGCTTGGGAAACAAAGGACTTGTGCAGATGATCGGCGGTAAGCGACCCGTTGACGTAGCCGACGAGGACGGAATCGTCCAGCGTGGCCAGGACATCCGTGGGGTCGCTGTCGACCGGGACGATCGCCGGAGTCAGCCGTTCAGCGATCTCGGTGAGCAGACTGTCATGCCGCGCACCCATGCGGTCGATCTTGTTCACGAAGATGAGCGTGGGGATTTTCAAGCGCTGCAACGCACGCATCAGCACGCGAGTCTGCGCCTGCACACCCTCCACAGCGGAGATGACCAGAACAGCGCCGTCGAGCACGCTCAACGAGCGCTCGACCTCGGCAATGAAGTCCGGGTGGCCAGGTGTGTCGATCAGATTGACGGTGACGTCGTCGACGACGAACGACACCACAGCGGATTTGATGGTGATCCCGCGTTGCCGCTCCAACGCCATGGAGTCGGTCTGCGTGTTGCCGTGATCGACCCGGCCGATCTGGTCGATCACGCCGCCGAGCTGCAGCAGCCGCTCGGTCAGGCTGGTCTTACCGGCGTCGACGTGCGCGAGGATCCCCAAGTTGAGCGTGCGTACCAAGCTTCATGTCCTTGAGAGAGGGGTGAATTCCTGTCTGGGTGGACATGGCAGCGAGTCGCACTACTGCTCTCCTTGGTCGAGGTTTCGCGTGCCGGAAGTGCAGCAGAGCCGCCTGAGCTGGGCAACCGATTTACTGTGACGCGGCTCGCGGGCACGACCCCGCTGCTCGGGTTACCCTCCGGTAAACCCGAGCGAGTGGAGGTCATGATGCGTTCGCCGAAGGACTTCTTCCGGCCGTTGGCGCTGGGGGCGCCGCAGCCGGTGCGGGAGATCCCGTTCCGCCCTTCGCGTGCGCTGCACTTCTTCGACCCCGGCAACCCCAAGATGGCCGCGAAGGTCCCTGACCTGGTCACCCAGGTGGACGTGCTGGTCGGCAACCTGGAGGACGCGATCCCGGCCGATCGCAAGGAGGTCGCCCGCGAAGGCCTTGTCGAGATCGGCAAGAACACCGACTTCGGCGACGCGCAGCTGTGGACCCGGATGAACAGCCTTGACTCGCCGTGGGCGCTGGACGACCTGCTGACGCTGGTTCCCGCGATCGGGCACAAGCTGGACGTGGTGATCGTGCCGAAGGTCGAGGGCGCTCAGGACATCCACTACGTCGACCGGCTGCTGGCCCAGTTGGAGGCCAAGGCCGGGCTGGAGCGGCCGATCCTGGTGCACGCCATCCTGGAGACCGCGACCGGTGTGGCCAATGTGGAGGAAATCGCCGGTGCTTCCCCGCGTATGCAGGGCATTTCGCTCGGCCCGGCGGATCTCGCGGCCAGCAGGCGGATGAAGACGACCCGCGTCGGCGGCGGGCACCCCGGCTACCTGGTGCGGACGGACCCGGTCGGGGAGGACATCACTGCCGGCAGGCAGACCTATCAGCAGGATCTGTGGCACTATACCGTCGCGCGAATGGTCGATGCGTGCGCGGCGAACGGGATCCTTCCGTACTACGGGCCGTTCGGGGACATTCGGGACACGGTCGGCTGTGAGGACCAGTTCCGCAACGCGTTCCTCCTGGGCTGCGTGGGTGCGTGGAGCCTGCACCCGGCGCAGATCAAGATCGCCAAGAAGGTCTTCTCGCCCTCACCCGAGGACGTCGCGTGGGCACGCCGCGTGATCAGGGAGATGGGCGACGGCACTGGAACGGTCATGATCGACGGCAAGATGCAGGATGACGCTACGGTGAAGCAGTGTCGCGTGGTCGCTGAGCTCGCCGATCAGCTCGCCGCCCGCGACCCCGAGCTTGCCGAGGCTTACGCCCAAGCCCAGAAGGACTGAGCCATGCGTCGATCTGTGCTCTACATGCCCGGCGCGAATGAACGCGCGCTGGAGAAAGCCAAGACGTTGCCCGCGGACGCGGTGATCCTCGACCTAGAGGACGCGGTCCACCCGGACGCCAAAGTGGAGGCACGCAAGCGCGTCTGCGAAGCTGCCGCGTCGGGCGAGTACGGCAAGCGTGAGATCACCATCCGGGTCAACGGATTCGGCACCCAATGGCACGCCGACGACCTGCGTGCGGCTGCCGAAGCCGGGCCGGACGCGGTCGTCGTTCCGAAGGTCAACTCGGTGGCCGAGGTGCACGCGATCGAGCGTGCCCTGGAAAGTGGCGGCGCACCGGACAAGACGACGATCTGGGCGATGGTCGAGACCCCGATCGCGATGCTGCACGCCCACGACATCGCCAGCGCGAGCGATCGCTTGTCAGTACTGGTGATGGGCACCAACGACCTGGCGAAGGAGCTGCGCGCCGATCACGTCTCCGGCCGGGCGCCGCTGCTGACGGGACTGTCGCTGTGCCTGCTGGCGGCCCGCGCGGCAGGCAAAGAGATCCTCGACGGCGTCTACAACGACGTCAAGGATCTCGCCGGGTTCGAAGCGGAGTGCTTGCAGGGCAAGCAGTTCGGGTTCGACGGCAAGACGTTGATCCACCCTGGGCAGATCGAGCCGTGCAACCGGATCTTCTCGCCGACTGAGGAAGAGATCGACTACTCCCGCCGGGTCATCGAGGCGTTCGAGGCCGCGGGCCGCGGTGTGGTCACTGTGGACGGCCGGATGATCGAGAACATGCACGTGGACAACGCCCGCCGGATCCTGGCGATCGCCGATCAGCTCAGCAGCTGATCGAAGCCTGCCTTGATCTGTTCGACGCTCATCCCGTTCTCGCGCTGGTAGACGTACTGCGCCGCCGCCAGCGGCGCAAGCAGCGCGTCCGCGCGGAAGTGCGCGTCGATGTCCGGTTCGGCCTCGCTGATCAGGCCGACGAGGTGGCTGTGGTGTAGCCGGTACGCGCCGGTGGTGAAGCGTGCCATCGGCGTCTCGGTCTCGGCGACCATCAGCAGCTTTCCCTGTGTCTCCAAGCGATCAACAAAGGCGTGCAGAAACGCACGGATGCGTTCCTCCGCGGGCGCGCCCGGGCCGAGCGGTGGCGGGCCGCTGATGAAGGCCTGCTGGAATTCGCGCTCTTGCTCGTCGAGCAACGCCTGCGCCAGCGCGCCACGGTCGGGGTATCGCCGATAGACCGTGCCGACGCCGACCCCGGCCGCCGCGGCGACTTCGTCAAGAGCCAGGCTCTCAACTCCGCGTGTGGCAACGAGTTTCGCCGCGGCGCGGAGGATCTTCTGCCGGTTACGGGCCGCGTCGGCTCGCTCGACCGGCCCGGACCCGGCAATCGGAAGCACGAGCCGAAGCCTACCCAGTAGACAAGTGGAAAAGATTCCAGTTAACTAAGTGGAAGAAATTCCACTTGGAAGGGGTCCTGGGGATGGACGTGCAGAAGTTCACGAGCGACGCGGTCGAAACCTGGTTTCAGCGCCTTGACCAGCAGCTTCACCTCGCTGACGTAGTTGACGGGCAGAGCGGCGCGGCGATGAGCGTCGGCTTCGCCCGGTACGGCAAAGGCGAGAGCAACCCGTGGAAGATGACCTACGACGAGGCTTTGATCATCACCAAGGGCAAGTTCACCGTCGAAGGCCCGGACGGCCCAGTGACCGCAGGCGTCGGTGAGGTGATCTACCTGCGCAAGGGCACGGACCTGGTGTACTCAGCTCCCGAGGACACCGAGCTGGTGTACGTGACCTACCCGCATTGGCTTGCCGCGACTGAGAAGTCTGCCGAGGCAGACCGGCTCAAGGAGTGGCACCCCGCGCAGTGACGACGGGCTGGTAGAAGCCGCTGGTTTCCGGGTCCTGCCACTCGATGTCCTGGAAACCGGCGGCCGTGCTTGTGTCCCGATCCCACAGGTGCAGTCCAAAAGGGACTGAGGTGGCTCGATCCCGTGCCGGGCGAGCAGTGCCGTGATCGTCCGGCCTTGCCATTCCGCGATGCTCCACCAGTCGCCTGCGAAGATCTTGTGGTAGTGCTCGGCGAGCGAGTCGTAGAAGTCGGCCGGGTTCATCAGTCAGGCGACGATGGACTTGTACCGCACGCCAAGGCCTTCCAGGAAGGAATCGAGGGCCAGCTCGAACGAGCCTTGGTCGATCTCGTCGGCGTGCTCCGCGAGCCGGTGCGCCTGGCTGAGGTTGGGGTAGCGGTCGTTGTAGACGCGGGCATCGTCTTCGAACCCGCGCGAGAACGATCCGATTGCCGCGCCGAGAACCAAGTACTTGGTGGAGGCGCCGATCATGGTCGCCAGTTTCGGCGGCCAGCCCGCGCGGACAAGCCCGCCGTGCACGGCGTCGGCGACGCGCAATGCGGAGTCGCGGCGGGCGGGTCCGCCGGCGAGGAACGGGACGATGTTCGGGTGCGCGGCCAATGCCGCCCGGTATGACCTTGCCCACGTGCGGATGCCGGTCTGCCAGTCGGACTTCTCGAAGTCGCTCACGTCGACGGTCGCCATCATCTCGTCGCAGACGTCGTCGAGCAGTGCGTCCTTGGTCGGGAAATGGCTGTACAGCGAGGGTGCTTGGACTCCGAGTTCACTCGCCAGCCTGCGCATGGACAGCCCGGGAAGGCCGTCGCGGTCGATGATCTCCAGCGCGGCGGCCCGAATGCGATCCCGGCTCAGGATCGGCGTGCTCGGCCGTGGCATTGGTGTCCTTTCGGAGTTATGCTCCCACTATACCTAACGCTGTATGGTTTTCTGGAGGCTTCACGATGGCGGCACTGGACGGACGCGTAGCCCTGGTCACCGGGGCGGCCCGCGGCATCGGCGCGGCGGTTGCCGGGCGGCTCGCGGCGGACGGCGCGGCTGTGGTCGTCCTGGATCTCGATGAGGCGTCTGGCAAAGCGACCGTCGACGCGATCGAGGCCGCGGGCGGCCGGGCGATCGCCATCGGCGCGGACGTCACGAACGCCGAGCAGATCACCGCGGCGGCCGACCAGGCGGCCGAGGAGTTCGGCTCGCTGGACATCCTGGTCAACAACGCCGGGGTCACCAGGGACAACTTGCTGTTCAAGCTGAGCGAGCAGGACTGGGACACGGTGATCGGGGTACACCTCAAGGGTGCCTTCCTGGCGAGCAAGGCGGCGCAGAAACACATGGTCGCCAAGAAGTACGGCAAGATCGTCAACCTGTCCAGCGTGTCCGCGCTCGGCAACCGCGGCCAGGCCAACTACTCGGCGGCGAAAATGGGTCTGCAGGGCTTCACCCGTACGCTCGCGATCGAACTCGGTCCCTTCGGTATCAACGTCAACGCGGTCGCGCCCGGCTTCATCGTCACCGAGATGACCGGTGCGACGGCCGAGCGCCTCGGTATCACGCCAGAGGAACTGGCCGCGCGCAGCGCCGAGATCACCCCGGTGCGCCGGGTCGGGCAGCCCGCTGACATCGCCAACACCATCGCGTTCCTCGTCAGCGACGAGTCATCCTTCATCACCGGCCAGACCATCTACGTCGACGGCGGTCGTCGGCTCTAGGAGAGCAGTGATCATGGTGGACTTCTCCCTCACCGAAGAGCAGCGTGAGGTCCGCGACTGGGTGCGGACGTTCGTGCGCAAGGAGATCATGCCGCTCGAACCCGAGGTGCTGCGCCGTGAACGCTCCGGCCAGCCCGGCATCGAGCCGTCCGAGATGCGTGAACTGCAGTTGAAGGCCAAGGAGTCCGGCTTCTGGGGCGTGCTCACGCCCGAGGAATACGGCGGCATGAACCTCGGTGCGGTCATGGCGGCGTTGCTGGAGTCGGAGCTCGGCCGGTCGTTCGTGCCGTTCCGGTTCGGCGGCTCGGCGGACAACATTCTGTTCTACGCCAACGATGAGCAGAAGGAGACGTACCTCAAGCCGACGATCGCGGGCGACCGCAAGTCGTGCTTCGCGATCACCGAACCGGGAGCGGGCTCCGACGCTCGCGCGATCCGCGCCACCGCCCGCAGGGACGGCGACGACTGGGTCATCAACGGTGAGAAGACATTCATCACCGGCGGCAACGAAGCCGACTTCACCATGGTCTTCGCCGTGACGGACAAGGAGAACGGCGCGGTCACGTGCTTCCTTGTCGACCGTGAGATGGGCTGGAAGTCGCAGCCCATCGCGACCATGGGCGAATGGGGCCCCGCCGCGCTGACGTTCGACAACGTGCGCGTCCCGCACCGCAACATCCTCGGCGAGGAAGGCCGTGGCTTCGAACTGGCCATGCGCTGGATCGGCCAGGGCCGGTACCTGTTGCCCGCCAGGGCGATCGGGGCATGTGAACGTCTACTCGAGATGGGCATCGACTACGCCCGCACTCGCGAGACGTTCGGCCTGCCCATCGCCGAGCGCCAGGCGATCCAGTGGATGATCGCGGACTCGGCGGTGGAGATCGAGGCGCTGCGCTGGCTCGTGCTGCACGCGGCCTGGCAGGTCGACCAGAAGATGGACTCCCGCCAAGCCCAGTCGATGGCCAAGCTTTACGGTGGTGTCAAAGCGAACGAGATCGTCGACCGAGTCCTGCAGATCCACGGCGGAATGGGTTACACGCGCGAACTGCCGGTCGAGCGTTGGTACCGGGAGCTGCGTCTACTGAGGATCTACGAGGGAACCGACGAGATCCAACGCCGGACGATCGCCCGGAACCTCCTCAAAGGACACGCCTCGGTCTCCGGTGTCCTCGGCTAGATACGGAGTCACGTTGCGCAGTGCCCGCGCGATGTAGTCCTCCTTCTCGCCGACCGGAGCAACGTAGTGCACGGCAGCCTCGGCGGCTTTGAGGCTGACCAGCCGTGCGATGACCCACGTGGCCAGATAGTGCGAAGCGAGGCAACCGCCTGCGGTTGCCACGTTTCCCCTTGCGTAGAAGGGCTGGTTCAGGACCTCGACCCCGGCTGCGACGACCCACGGCTTGGTCGTGAGGTCGGTGCACGCGGGAACACCTTGCAGCAAGCCGAGTTTGGCGACAAGGAGCGTTCCTGAGCACTGCGCGGCAAGCAGTTGCCTGCCCGGGTCGAGGCCCTGCAACACACCCATGATCGCGGGGTCTTCGACCACCTCACGAGTCTGTGCGCCGCTGCCCACGATGACGGCATCCGCCGCACAGGCCTCTTCCAATGTCGCCGTGGACTCGATCACCACGCCGTTCATCGAGCGCACTGTGGACGTCGGACTGGCGATCGACACGCGCCAGCCGGGCCGCTTGACCCGGTTGAGGATGCCAAGGGCAATGAGCGAATCGAGCTCGTTGTAGGCCTCAAAAGTCAGGATCGCGATATGCATATCCGCAGCGTAAAGGCACGTTCCATGACAGTCTAAAAATTGTCATGGATACAATCGCGCCCATGCGGATCCCGAGGTACAAGCGTGTGGTCGACGCACTCGCCGCGGACATCCGTGCGGGGCGGTGGGCCGTCGGGACGCGTCTGCCCACGCATCGGGAGCTTGCCGCCCGTGAGGGCATCGCGCTGGTGACCGCATCCCGTGTGTACGCGGAACTGGCAATGATGGGCCTGGTGACCGGGGAACAGGGCCGCGGCACGTTCGTTCGCGACGTGGTTCAGCCGCAAGGGATCGACCAGCGGTCGGTGGCGGCCGACGCGGTGGACCTCAGTTTCAACTACCCCACGATTCCAGGGCAGGCCGACATGTTGCGGCAAGCCTTGCGAGAGCTGGCGACCGCGGGCGACCTCGATGCCTTCCTGCACTACCAACCCCACCGGGGACGGGCCAAGGACAGAGCCGCCGTCGCCAGCCATCTCGGACGTCGTGGGTTGACCGTGACCGCCGAGCAAGTCCTCATCGTCAGCGGATCCCAGCACGGACTCGCCACGACAGTCATGGCCAAGCTCAACCACGGCGACGTCGTGGCGGTCGACCCGCTCACTTATCCGGGCTTCAAGGTGCTCGCCAACTCACTGGGCCTTGAACTGCTGCCGTTCGCCGATCTCGATGCCCTGGAACAAATCTGTGCCAAGCGAGCGGTCCGCGCGATCTACACCATGCCGACGATGCACAACCCGCTGAGCCGGGTGTTGTCTCGTGCTGCCCGCGATCGGCTGGTGGCGATCGCGCGCCGCCACGAACTGCTCATCATCGAAGACGGCTCGTACGCCTATCTGGTCGAGGATGCTCCACCACCGCTGATGAAGCTGGCACCCGAAAGCACGATCTACGTCTCGAGTCTGTCCAAGAGTGTCGCCACCGGCTTGCGGATCGGCTTCGTCGCGGCCACCGACACGCAGCCGATCGAGCGCGCGATCCGCGCAACGACCTGGAACACGCCCGCTCTCAACACCGCGATCGCCTGCCGCTGGCTCGACGACGGCACCGTGGACCGTCTCGAAGCACAGAAGCGCACCGACGCCCGGATGCGGCAGGCCATCGCCCGGGACGTGTTCGACGGACTGCCCTTCGAAGCGCACCCGTCGTCCTACTTCCTCTGGCTGCCCTTGCCGGAGAGTGCGCGAGCAGACCGCATCGCGGCATCGCTGGCACGCCAGCACATCGCAGTGTCCACAGCGGAGCCGTTCGCCACGACTGCCCATGTGCCGCAGGCACTTCGACTGGCCCTCGGCTCGATCGGCCTGCCGGAACTACGCCAGACGCTGACCGAAGTCAGGCGAGTGGTCGACGAAGAGACCTACCGTTAGTCCTTCAGCAGCAACCGAACTGTCAACTCAAGCCGAGTCGCCACATCGGTTGCCGACGCCCGCCTGGTCACCCAGGCGACCAAATTGGACAGCCAGACGTCGCCGACCACCCGGGCGATCGCTTTGTCCTCGTCGGTCGGTTCGCCTTCGTGCATGGCGCGGGTGAACATCCGCTCCATCAGCTTGCCGACGTGGTCGACCTCCGCCGCCGCCGATGTGTCGGCGAACATGAAGGCCCGGGTCATCGCTTCGGTCAGGTGGGGTTCACGCTGCATCGCCCGCGTCACCCGGCCGAGCACGAACAGGACCCGGTCGTACTGGGTGTCGCCGGGGACCGTTCCCTTTTCGATGCGTTCCTGGTTACGTTCGAACTCACGGGCCAGGCCGGACACGAGCAGGTGGATTTTCGAAGGGAAGTAGCGGTACAGCGTGCCGAGGGCGACCTCTGCGCGCTCGGCGACGGCACGCATCTGGACCGCGTCGTACCCGCCTTTGGTGGCGAGCGCGATAGTCGCGTCCAGGATGCGCTTGCGCCTGTCACGCTGCGCGGCTGAGCCGAGCTCGTCATCGCCGAGGGCGCTGATGGCACCGGAAGGCGTGGCTGTCATCGATGGGTCCCCTTGCTGAAACCTGTTCCACTTCGGGTAGCAGTGTACCTCGCGGGGGGCAATTGTACTGACTCGCAGGGTTGAGTTCAGAACTGAAACACGTTCTATAATGACGGAGTGTCTATCACCGACGAGCAGCGGGCCATCGGCGAGTCGATCACCGCATGGGCCGCCGGTGCCGGCATCCTGCCGACCGTCCGCGGCGTGGAGGGTGCCAGGCACTGGCGCGAGCATTGGGCGGATCTCGCCCATTTCGGGCTGTTCCAGATGGTCGAGGGCACGGTTTCGGACGTGGCGGTGGCACTCGAACACGCTGCGAAGGCGTTGGTGCCGGGCCCGGTTCTGCCGACGGTGCTCGCCGGGTTGTTACTCGCGCGTACGCCAGAGTCCCCGGCTGCCAAGGAACTCCTGCCAGGACTGACCGAGGGTGGCATACCGGTCGCGGTTGGACTGCGCCCGATTGAACTGGGCGGGCCCATCATTGGTCACGCACCGTATCTGTTGACCCGGTTGGACGGTGGGTGGGCGCTGGCCGACGCGGAGCTCGCAGAGCGAGACGCCCTTGACTTCTCACGCCCTTTGTCCGAGGTCAAGCACCTGCACGAGACCCGGCTGCTCGATGTCGAGGGTGTCGAAGATCTGGCCGTGACATTGGCCGCAGCCGAGGCCGTCGGAGTCGCGGGCTGGTGCCTGCACACTGCCGTGGAGTACGCGAAAGTCCGTGAGCAGTTCGGCAAGCCGATCGGCTCGTTCCAGGCCGTGAAACACCTGTGTGCGGGCATGTTGTGCCGGGTGGAAGAGGCGCGAGCGGCGGCCTGGGATGCCGCGCGGGCTGCCGATGAGGCGCCCGACGAGCATCCGCTGGCAGCGGCAGTCGCGGGTGCGGTGGCCTTGGAGGCCGCCGTGGAAACCGCGAAGGACTGCATCCAAGTGCTCGGCGGCATCGGGTTCACCTGGGAGCACGACGCCCATCTCTACCTGCGCCGCGCCCTCGCGCTCAGGGCTTTGTTCGGCGGCACGGCCCACTGGCGCGAAAGGGTCGCCGAGCTCGCGCGAAACGGCGCCAGGCGGCAAGTGCGCGCCGTGTCCGAACCGGACGCTCAGACCAAGCGCCTGGTTGCGGACGTCGCGCGGTTGCCGCAGGACCAGCGGCGGGTCAAACTGGCCGAAACCGGCCTGCTGGTGCCGGAATGGCCCAAGCCGTACGGGCTCGACGCGTCTGCGGAGCAACAGCTGATGATCACGGACGAACTGCGCCGCCAAGGCGTGACAAGGCCTGATCTGGTGATCGGGGCGTGGGCGGCGCCGACGATCCTGCGGTACGGCACCGACGAGCAGCGGGACCGCTTTGTCTGGCCGACACTGCGCGGCGACATCGTCTGGTGCCAGCTGTTCAGCGAACCTGAAGCCGGTTCGGATTTGGCCTCGCTGCGAACCCGTGCGGTCAAAGAGGATGGCGGCTACCGGCTGCACGGCCAGAAAGTGTGGACTTCCAGGGCGGCCGAGGCCGACTGGGCGATCTGCCTCGCCCGCACCGACCCGGATGTGCCCAAGCACAAAGGCATTACGTACTTCCTGGTCGACATGCGGTCCGAAGGCATCACCATCCGGCCGTTGCGGGAGATCACCGGTGATGCCATGTTCAACGAGGTCTTTCTGGACGGCGTGTTCGTGCCGGACGACTGCGTGGTCGGCCAGCCCGGCGACGGCTGGAAACTGACCCGCACGACGCTCGCCAACGAACGCGTCGCGATGGGCAGTTCTTCTTCCTTCGGTGCCGAAGTGGAGAACCTCCTGTCGAAAGCGGCCGGCGCCGACCCGGAGAAGCTTGGCGCGTTGGTCGCCGGTGGCCTGGTGGTCTCGTTGATGGACCAGTTCGGCACCGATCCGAGTGTCCGCAAACTGGTTGGTGTCCGGCATCGGCAAGCCGTCGCCGAGGCCGTGCTCGACTCGTACGGCGCGGAAGGCGCGTTGGCCGATGTGGCTGCCGACGCGATCCATTCCTTCCTGGTGACCAGGTGCCTGAGCATTGCGGGTGGCACCACGCAGATCCTGTCGACCCTTGCCGCGGAACGAGTTCTCGGCTTGCCGAGGACGTAGGAGGTGGCGTGGACTTCACGTTCGACGACACACAACGGGAAATCGCCGACCTGACCGCGGCGGTGCTGCGCCGCGACCCCGACCAGGCATGGAAAGCGCTGGGGCAAGCCGGCCTGCTGACGTTGTCCATCCCCGAACGCCTTGGCGGTGACGGCCTCGGCGTGATCGAAACCTGTGCCGTTCTCGCCGAAGTAGGCCGTGCCGGGGTCGTCACTCCGGCCATGGCCACGCTGGCGCTTGGCGTGCTGCCGATCGTCCACATGGGAACGGCCGAACAACAGGATCGCCTTCTCGCTGAACCGGGGGTCGTCACGGCGGCGCTCGATGGCCAAGCCGATGCATCCGAAGGCCGCCTGACCGGTACTAAAACGCACGTGCTCTACGCCGAGGACGCGAGGCACATCCTCGTTGTAGCTGGGGATGACGTGTACGTCGTCGATCCCGCCGACGTGACGATGACCCGGACGTACAGTTCGAGCGGGACGCCTGAGTATTCCATTCGCCTGGACGGCGCAAAGGGTGAGCGGCTAGGCGAAGCCGCTACCCTGCAAGCGTTTGCGCTCGCCGGAGCCGCCGCGACCGGGGACGGGCTGCTCGCCGGAGCGCTTGCGCTGACGTCAGAGCACATCAGGACCCGGGAGCAGTTCGGCAAGCCGTTGGCGACGTTCCAAGCCGTGTCGCAGCAGATCGCCGACGTCTACGTGGCCGCGCGGACTCTGCACCTGGCGGCGTGGTCGGCGATCTGGCGCCTGCACGCGAACCTCGACGCGGGCAAAGCGATCGACGTCGCGGCCTACTGGTTGGCCGAGGAACTGCCGAAGGCGATGCACACGTGTCACCACCTGCACGGCGGAATCGGCGTCGACATCACGTATCCGATGCACCGCTACTACTCACTGGGCAAGGACCTCGTGCGGTTCGTCGGCGGCGCCGAGCAAAGGCTTGATCAGTTGGGGGCGCGGTGTTCGTAGACCTGACCGAAGAACAGCACGCACTGCGCCGCAGGCTGCGCACGTACTTCGCAAACCTGCTGACGCCCGGGCAACGGCTCGACATGCTCACCGACCGGCACGGCACGGTCTACCGGGACCTGGTGCGGCGGATGGGTTCCGACGGGTGGTTCCGTGACACGACGGATGTGGAACGGCAGATCTTCGTCAACGAGGCCTCCCGTGCCGACATCCCGTTGCCTTACGTGACACTGCAAACCGTCGGCCCGACGTTGAAAACCTTCGGCTCACAAGCCCAGAAGGACTACTTCTTACCGAAAATCGAGGCCGGGGAGATACATTTCGCGATCGGCTACACCGAGCCGGAGTCGGGCACCGACCTCGCGTCGCTGCGCACCACCGCAGTCCGCGACGGCGACGAGTACGTGGTCAACGGACAGAAGATCTTCACGACCGGCGCGCATGACGCCGACTACATCTGGCTGGCCTGCCGGACCAACCCCGATGCGCCACGGCACAAGGGGATCTCGATCCTGATCCTGGACACCAAGTCCCCAGGGTTCTCCTGGACGCCGATCATCACCTGCGACGGCGCTCATCACGTGAACGCGACGTACTACAGCGACGTTCGTGTCCCAGCCGACATGGTGGTCGGCGAGGAGAACGGTGGATGGCGGCTGATCACCACCCAGCTCAACCACGAACGGATCATGCTCGGCCCGGCCGGTCGCTTGGTCGGGCTGTACGACCGCGTGCACGACTGGGCCGCGAAACGAGACCTCCTCGGCAACGCCGATGTCCGCCGCGCGCTGGCCGAGACGATGGCGGCGATCGAGGTCAACGAGCTGCTCAACGGCCAGGTCGCGTCGTCCGGACTGGACGTCGCGGACGCGTCGGCCACCAAGATCTTCTCCTCCGATCGCGCGCAGCGAATCGGCCGTCTGATGGAGGAGGTCGTCGGCCGTTACGGCGATCCGGCCGATCCGGAGACGGCCGATCTGGTGCGCTGGCTCGACGTCCAGGCGAAACGCAATCTGGTGCTGACGTTCGGCGGTGGCGTGAACGAGATCCAACGCGAGCTGATCGCTTCTGCCGGACTCAAACTTCCCAGGGTGCCCAGATGACGTCGACACGGATGAACGCTATCGAAGTGGAAGCAGCGCGGCTGAAAGCCTTGGGCGAGAGCAGGCCCAGGCTGGCCAGGGATCCGGTCAACGAACCGATGATCAACACCTGGGTCGAGGCGATGGGTGACCGCAACCCGGCGTACCCGAAGTTCGCCCCGCCCGCGATGGTCCAGGTCTGGACGATGTACGGCCTCAACGGAGTCAGAGACCCGGACGACCCGCTTGGCGCGATGTCCAATGTGCTCGACGCGGCCGGGTACACCTCAGTCGTGGCAACCAACTGCGAGCAGACGTACCACCGTTATCTCCGGCCGGGCGAGCAACTCGCGGTGACCACGAAGTTGTCCGACGTGGTTGGTCCTAAACGGACCGCGCTCGGCGAGGGCTGGTTCGTGACCACGCTCAGCACCTGGTACGTGGACGACGAACCGGTGGCCGAGATGATGTTCCGGGTGCTGAAGTTCAAGCCACCCGAGCAGGCCGCTGGCTCAGTGATCCGGCCGTTGGTCAACCAGGACACCGAGTTCTTCTGGGAAGGCACCAGCAAGCGGGAGCTGCGGATCCAGCGGTGTCCTGACTGCCAGCAGCTGCGGCACCCACCAGGGCCGTTCTGCCCGCGGTGCGGCAGCGGGACGCCGGAGTACGTGCTCGCGTCCGGGCGTGGATCGGTCTTCAGCTACGTGGTGCACCACCACCCGCCGGTGCCGGGCAAGCGTTTGCCCATCGTCATCGCGCTGGTCGAACTCGAGGAAGGCGTACGCATGCTGGGCGAGTTGCTCGACGTCCCGGCCGACGAGGTCCGGATCGGCCAGCAGGTCGTGGTCGGCTGGTCCCGTGTGGACGGCGACCTCACCATCCCGGTCTGGCGGGCACGGCCATGACCGAACTGCCGGAATTGAGGATCGACACGACGACCACGTTCGTGGTCAGCACCGCGTTGGCCACCCGTGACTTCCAGGACGTGCACCACGACAAGGACGCGGCCATCGCCCGTGGCTCCAAGGACATCTTCCTCAACATCCTCACCACGACTGGCCTGGTGCAGCGGTTCGTCACGGACTGGGCCGGGCCGGACGTCCTGGTCCGCAACATCTCCATCCGGCTCGGTGTGCCGTGCTACGCGGGCGACACGCTGGTCTTCTCGGGCACGGCGACGCCGGACGGCAAAGACACTGTGGTCGACGTGGTGGGCAAATGCTCCCTCGGTGACCACGTAACCGGAACCGTTCGGGTGACGACACCATGACCTTGTCAGGAAAGGCCGCGATCGCCGGGATCGGGGCAACGGAGTTCTCCAAGGCCTCCGGCCGGACCGAGCTGCGGCTCGCGGTCGAAGCGGTCAAGGCCGCACTCGCCGACGCCGGCCTCACACCTTCCGATGTGGACGGTCTGGTGACGTTCACCATGGACACGAACTCGGAGATCGCGGTCGCCAGGGAACTCGGCATCCCGCAGCTGAGCTTCTTCAGCCGGATCAACTTCGGCGGTGGCGCGGCGTGCGCGACAGTTCAGCAGGCAGCGATGGCCGTGGCGACCGGTGTCGCCGAAGTCGTTGTCTGCTACCGCGCCTTCAACGAACGCTCGGGATATCGCTTCGGACGGGTGTCCACGGCAGCCGCGACCGCCCCGACATCCAACGGGATCGACGCATCCTGGTCGTACCCCATGGGACTGGGCACTCCCGCTGCGGACGTCGCCATGTTCGCGCGGCGCTACCAGCACGTTTACGGAGCAACCTCGGAGGATTTCGGGCGGGTGGCTGTGGCCGACCGCAAACACGCGGCGGTGAACCCGAACGCGTGGTTCTACGGCAAGCCGATCACCCTGGAAGATCATCAGGCTTCACGCTGGGTCGTCGAGCCGTTGCACCTGCTGGACTGCTGCCAGGAAAGCGACGGCGGCGTCGCGTTGGTCGTGACAAGTGTCGAACGTGCCCGTGACTTGCCGCATCGACCCGCGGTGATCGCCGCGGCGGCACAGGGTAGTGGTTCGGACCAGTTCGTGATGACGTCGTACTACCGGGACGATCTGCTCGGCCTGCCCGAGATGCGTGTGGTCGGTGATCAACTGTGGGCGCAGTCCGGGCTGCGGCCCGACGACATCACGGTCGCCGTGTTGTACGACCACTTCACTCCGTTCGTGCTCGTTCAACTGGAGGAACTGGGTTTTTGCGGCCCGGGCGAGGCACGTGAGTTCATTGCTGACGGTGCTATAGAAATGGGCGGCAGGCTACCGATCAACACACACGGTGGCCAACTCGGTGAGGCGTACATCCATGGAATGAACGGAATCGCCGAAGCCGTACGGCAGATCCGTGGCTCATCGTGCAACCAGGTCGGCGGGCCGGTCCTCGTCACTGCCGGTACCGGCGTCCCTACCAGCGGACTCATAGTCAGCGGATGAGGCGATCCACTAGGCTGTCGCGGTGCGTCGCATCGCCATTCCACTGGTGTTCGTTTTAGCCTTGCTTGGCGGGGCTGCCTTCCCAGCCCTCGCGCCCACGGTCGGGACGACAGATGAGCAGGTAGTGGACGAACACGAGATGGCGCTGATCGCCGCGGTCACCCCGAGCGGGCAGCGCAAACCACGCGGGATCGTGCTGCCGCACAACGGCCCGATCGAACAGATGGTCACGGTGTCCGTGCCGGATCCGTCCGCGCCGACGGCGAAGTTGAGTGCGTGGTCACGTACCAACGGAAAGTGGCACCGGGACATCGGCCCGGTCAGCGCCTTCGTCGGCGCCGAGGGGATAGGAGAGGCCAAGGAAGGCCTTTCCCGCACGCCGATCGGTGTTTTCGGGCTGACCGAGGCGTTCGGTATCGCGGAGAACAACGGCACCCGGTTGCCGTACTTCAAGGTGGACGAGCAGGACTGGTGGGTCAGCGACGTCAGTTCACCTGAGTACAACAAGCGTTTCCGGTGCCCGCCGGGACAGTGTCCGTTCAACGAACGCGCGGGCGAGCGGTTGATCACCGCTGGGGCCGTTTACAACCACGCGGTTGTGATCGACTACAACCGCAACCCGGTCACGCCCGGTGCGGGGTCCGCGTTTTTCCTGCACGTCAGCAACGGCAGGCCGACTGCGGGGTGCGTGTCCGTCGCCGAGAACGACCTCGACGCGGTGATGCGGTGGCTGGACCCGGCCAAGAAACCGGCGATCAACATAGGGTGAGCACGGTGTCGGTGAGCACCGGCCGGTCGTCCACCGAACACGTCACGAGCAAGCGCTTGTCCTCCTGCCAGACCTGGCTGCGAAGTGTCTCGCCGGGATAGACGACGCCGGCGAACCGCGTGGCGAACCCGGACGCCTGGCTGACATCGCCGCCGAGCACGCCGTCGATCACGGCTTTGCACACGATTCCGTACGTGCACAAGCCATGCAGGATCGGCTTCGGGAAACCGGCCGCAGCCGCGAACCGCGGATCGGAGTGCAGGGGATTGCGGTCGCCACACAAGCGGTAGAGCAACGCCTGTTGGGGCAGTGTCGGTGTCTCCAGCACGAAATCCGGCACCCGGTCCGGCATTTCGACCGAGGCCGACGGGCCACGCGAGCCGCCGAAACCACCTTCGCCGCGCGCGAAAATGCTCGACCTGGTGGTGTACAACGGTTCGCCCGAAGAGTCGACGGCCGTTGCCTTCTGCACGATCACGGCTGCTTTGCCTTTGTCGAACACATCGGTGATCCGTGTGGTGATGGTCGCGGTCGCTTCCGTGGGCAGTGGCCGGTGCACAGTGATCTCTTGCTGGCCGTGCAACACCTTCGCCAAGTCGATCTCCACGCCGGGCCACGACACCGCGGGAGGCTTGGTCTGCTTGAAGTTCGGCGCGACGACCCCGAACGTCGGCAGGACTTGGAGATCAGACTCGGTGGCGTACCGCAGTTCCACTTCGGACATCGGATCCGCGCCCGCGCCCAGCGCCAGGTGGTACAGCAGCACGTCGGACGGCGTCCACGAGAACGTGGCCTCGCCGAGCGACGCACCGACAGCGACCGACGGGTCGATAGGCATGGAACTCCTCAGGTGTACGTGATCTTGACCGTGTCGGTGACCGGCAGCGACTGGCAGGCCAGCACAATCCCGTCGTCGATGTCCTCTTGGTCGAGGATCTCGTTCTGCAGCATCTTGACTTCACCCTGCTCGATCCGGCACGCGCACGCACTGCATGCGCCTTCCCGGCAGGAGTAAGGCGCCTGGACACCCTTCTCCAACAGCAGGTCCAACAACTTCTTGTTGCGGGGCCACGGGAAGGTGTATTCTTCGCCGTCCAGATCCACCTCGACTGTCGCCTCGTCGCCTTCGGCTGGTTCTTCGACGGTCTCCTCGAACGGGTTGCCGGACAAGGAGATGAACCGTTCGACGTGGATACGGTCGCGCGGCACACCCATCGACTTCAAGAACTGCGAGACCACGTCCATGAACGGTGCCGGTCCACATAGGAACGACTGGAACCCGGTGAACGGCTTCAGCGCGGTGAGATGCCGTGGCGTCGGTAGTCCCTGCAACGACTCCAGCCAGTGGATCACCATGAACCGGTCCGGGTACTGGTCGGCGAGCTCACGCAGCCGAGAAGCGAAGATCACCGACGACTCGTCCCGGTTGGCGTACAGCAGGACGACTCTGCCACTGCCTTGAGTCAAGGCGGACTTGATGATGGAGATCACCGGGGTGATCCCGCTGCCGCCAGCGAACAACAGCAGGTTGTCGTCCAGCGAACTCGGCGAGAAGATCCCCGCGGGCGGCAGGATGTCCAGAACTGTGCCCGCGCGGACGTTGTCGCACACCCAGGCCGATCCGTAGCCGTCCGGGATCCGCTTGACCGTCACTTGTGGACGATCGTCGACGTGCGGGGAACTGGACAGCGAGTAGCATCTGGCCACCGGGCCGCACCGGAGCGTCAGGAATTGACCCGGCCGGTAGTCCATCGTGGCGTCGAACACGATCGACACCGCCTCGGCCGTCTCCTGGATCACCTCGGCGACCTTGACCTGCTGGTACTCAACCATCGGGGACCTCGAGCAGACCTTCGGCGACCAGCGACTCGATGCTCGCCCGCAGCTTGGAACACGTGTCCATCAGGGCAGCGGGCTTGTTCTGGGCGGCGTACTCCGCGCAGTTGTCGGTCGAGGTCTGCCA
Organism: Kibdelosporangium aridum; assembly: GCF_900176515.1. Lineage (GTDB taxonomy): Bacteria > Actinomycetota > Actinomycetes > Mycobacteriales > Pseudonocardiaceae > Kibdelosporangium > Kibdelosporangium aridum. The sequence continues at coordinate 661,156 of NZ_FWXV01000003.1, read as the reverse complement.
CTGGATGCTCGTGTGGTGCTGGCTGCTCTTCTTCACCAGCACACAGGTCCCGCACGCGGTGCACTCCACCGGCCGCAGCCCGTCGGCAAGGAATCCCCGCCGGTCGACCGCGGTCTGCGCGGACACATCAGTGACAGGAGCCTTCGCCCACATCACACACCGGCTTCCTTGCGGCGCGCCAGGTTCTCCGCGACTTCCCGCTCCCAGGCCTCGTTCGCCTTGGTCGTGTCCACTTCGAACTCGAAGCGCCTTGTCATGTCGTCGGTGACCTCTTCGACGTCCACATAGAACTGCTCGTACCACCGGCGCAGCTGGTATACCGGGCCGTCTTCCTCGCACAGCAGCGGGTTGTCGATCCGGGTCTTGTTCTTCCAGATCTCCACGTCCTGCAGGAAGCCGACCTTGAAGCTCTTGGCGAACTTGCCCGCCACCTTGTCGGCCATCTCGTCGTCGAGGCCGGGCAGCTTCTTCACGATCAGGCCGTACTGCAGCATGAACGAGTTGTGCGTGATCGGGTAGTGGCAGTTGACCAGGACTGTCTCGACTTCGATGCCCTTGTAGTCGTTCCACAGGTAGTTGATCATGTACGACGGGCCGTAGTACGACGCCTCCGAGCGCAGCAGATTGTCCTCACCGGCGTAGTTCCCGGTGTTCTTGCTACCGGTCGCGGTCACGTCCGGCCTGCCGCGTGAGTTGAGGTACTGGGTGGCGACGTGGCCCTCGAAGATGTTCTTGAAGTAGGTCGGGAACGCGAAGTGGATGTAGTAGAAGTGGGCCATGTCGACCATGTTGTCGATGATCTCGCGGCAGTTCGAGCCCTCGATCCGGATGGTGTCCCAGGTCCAGTTGCTCCAGCCCTCTTCGTACGCACCCGCGACACGCGGGATCGCCACGTTCTCCGGCGGCGGGTTGCCCTGCGGGTCGTGCCAGATCAGCAGCTGCCCGTTCTGCTCCAACGTGGTCCACGCCCTGGTCCGGGCCCGGAGCGGAACTCGCTTGGCGTAAGGGATCTCGACGCACTTGCCGCTGCCGGACCATCGCCAGTCGTGGAACGGGCACGCGATGTTGTCGCCCTTGACGCTGCCTTGGCTCAGGTCGCCGCCCATGTGCCTGCAGTACGCGTCGAGCACGTTGAGCTTGCCGTCCTGGCCTTGGAACACCACGAGTTTGGTGCCGAAGGCCTCGATCGCGTGCGGCTTGCCGTCCTTGAAGTTCTTGGCAAGACCGATGCAGTGCCAGCCTCGGGCGAACCTGGTCGGTGGCGTGCCGACGTCGATGGTCCGGATCTCGTCGCGAGTCACTGCTTGCTTCCCTTCGCTAGCGCAGCCATGTTGAGCGCGGCCAAGTAACCAAACGTCATCGCTGGCCCGATTGTCGCACCAGGTCCCGCATAGGTGCGACCCATCACGGCCGCACTGGCGTTCCCGGCCGCGTACAGACCTTCGATGATCGAACCGTCTTCCCTGAGGACCCGTGCCGCCGAGTCCGTCCGCAGCCCGCCCTTGGTTCCCAGGTCTCCGGGGACGATCCGGACCGCGTAGAACGGTGCGACCTCCAGCGGTGCAAGGCAAGGGTTGGGGCGGTTGCGTGGATCCCCGTAGTACTTGTCGTACGCGGACTCGCCACGACGGAAGTCCTCGTCCTTCCCGGACTTCGCGAAGCCGTTGAACTTCTCGACAGTCTCCGTGAGGCCTTCGGGGGAGACGTCGATCTGCTCGGCGAGTTCTCGCAACGTCGAGGCTTTGACGACCGCGCCTGCCTTGTACCAGCGGCCTGGGAACGGCTGACCCGGGTACAGCCCGGCGAACACATACCTGTTGCGGTAGCGCTGATCGGCGATCAGCCAGGTCGGGAAGTTCTTGGCTGGGCCGTCTCCTTCGCCGTACATGGCGTGCACCGCGTCCACGTAGGGCGCGGCTTCGTTGACAAAGCGCTTGCCTTCCGCGTTGACCATGATGCAGCCGGGCAGAGTCCGTTCAGCCAGACAGAAGTACGGGCCGCCGCTGAGCACAATGGAGGGACCCCACCAGGCGTCGTCCATCAGGTCGACGGCCGCACCGAGCCGCAGCCCGGCTTCGATGCCGTCGCCGGTGTTCTCCTGGGCACCGACCGTCCACTGTGTGCCGATCGGCTCACGCTGGTACTTCTTGCGCAGTTCCTCGTTGCGCTCGAAGCCGCCCGACGCCAGCAGCACGCCATATCGAGCCGACACGACGAATTCCTTGCCGTCCCTGGTGACTCGCACGCCGGTCACCCGGTCGCCCTGTGTTTCCAGGTCGACCAAGGCGGTTTCCAGCCAGACCGGAACGCCTGCCTTGGCGAGCCCGGCCCGCATGCCGCCGGCAAGCGCTTGGCCCATCGCCAGCTGCCTGCGTTTGCGCACCCTGGCCATGAAACCGCGTGCGCCGACACGAAGTGCACGCAGCAAGCCGCGAGGATGCCTGCGGACAAGGTTCAGCCAGCGGTAGTCGGCCTGGGTGACCGCCACATCCATCGGCGAAGCCAGATAAGGCCTGGTCAGCGTCGCCAGGTGGGACCCGATCAGGCTGGCGGGCATCGGCTTTGGCTCGATCGACCGGCCGCACGGCATGCCGCCGGGAGCCTCCGGGTAGTAGTCGGAGTAGCCCTTCACCCACGCGAACTCCAGCGGGGTGTTGGCCAGTACGAAGTCGAGCATCTCCGGGCCGTGGTCCAGTACGGTTTTCTTCAGCTCGGCCGGCACCACGTCACCGATGATGTGGTCGAGGTAGGCGCTGGCCGCCTCGGGTGTGTCGGGCACGCCCGAGCGCAGGATCACCCGGTTGTTGGGCACCCAGACCCCACCGCCGGAGCGGGCCGTCGAGCCGCCGTACGTCGGCGCCTTCTCCAGCACCACAGCGCTCAGCCCGTTGTGGGCAGCGGCGAGCGCGGCGGTCATCCCGGCGGCCCCGCTGCCTACGACAACGAGGTCGAACTCGGCTGGCTCCGTCATCAGCACCTCCGTGGCCAATACTAGAACAGGTTATAGTCTTGGTCGCCGCAAGCGCTATGGTGTCTGCAGATTTACACACTGTGAGGCGGGTCTGAGAGTGCAGAAACGTGTTTCACATGAGTGGGCTGACAGCGCCGATGTCGTCATCGTCGGCTTCGGGGCGGCCGGTGCCTGCGCGGCCATCGAGGCGAGCGCGGCAGGAGCGGATGTGCTCGTGCTGGATCGGTTCGGTGGCGGCGGCGCGACCGCGATGTCCGGCGGTGTGGTCTACGCGGGCGGCGGCACGCCCCAGCAGGCCGCAGCGGGCATTACGGACACACCGGACGCGATGCTGCGGTACCTGCGGATGGAAGTCGGGGACGTGGTGTCCGACGAGACGTTGCGCAAGTTCGTGGACTCCAGCGTGGACATGATCGCCTGGCTGGAGAAGCAGGGTGTGCCGTTCGACGCCAGCTTGTGCCCGTACAAGACGTCCTATCCGAGCAACAAGCATTACCTCTACTACTCGGGCAGCGAGTCCGCGGGCGGGTTCCGTGACGCCGCGCAACCCGCTGCCCGTGGCCACCGCACCAAAGGCAAAGGAACCTCGGGCAAGGTCTTCTTCGCTCGGCTGGCCGAGACGGCTCGCGCCGCGGCTCGGGTCCGCACGCAAACCTTTGCGCAGCGCCTGATCAGCGAGAACGGCCGGGTGATCGGCGTCGAGTGCTCGGTGCTCGGCGGTTGGGCCGCGCGCAGGCACCGCGTGTACGCGAAGTACGCGGCCAAGCCTGGCTTGTACGTACCGTTCCTGCGTAAGGCCCTGAACCGGCGGGTCAAGAAACTGGAACGGCGTTATGGGAAGCCTGTCCGCATCCAGGCCCGCAACGGCGTGATCCTGGCTGCGGGCGGGTTCGTCGCGAACCGGGAGATGATGCGCGAGCACGCCCCGGACTACCGCAAGGGCCTGGCGTTGGGCACCGTGGCCGACGATGGCGCAGGGATCCTGATGGGGACTGAGGCCGGAGGCGCCACCGCGTACCTGGATCGGGTGTCAGCGTGGCGGTTCATCAGTCCGCCCAGCGCGTTCCTGGGCAGCATCGCCGTTTCCTCAGACGGGCAGCGGATCGGTGACGAGTCCCGCTACGGCGCTGCTCTCGGCCACGACATGGTCACGAAGCACGGCGCTCGCGGCTGGTTGTTCGTGGACAGTGCGCTTGTCGCAGACGTGCGCAAGCAGTTGCGCTCGCAGGCCGTGTGGTTCCACCGGTTGCAGACCCGGTTCCTGCTTGGCCGTGAACGGGTCAGTGGGTCCACAGTGGAGGAGGTGGCTCGCAAGGCGGGCATCGATCCGGACGGCCTGGCCGCGACCGTCGAGGCGCACAACGTCGCGGCGATCTCCGGAGACCCCGATCCGGCAGGCAAACCAGCGGAGTTCGTGCGGGTGCTGGACGCTCCGCCGTACTCACTGGTGGATATCTCGATCAAGCCGAGCCTGGGCTATCCGTGCCCGATGCTCACGCTCGGCGGGCTTGTGGTCGACGAGCAGACCGGCGCGGTCCGCCGGGACGACGGCACGGTGGTCGACGGCCTGTACGCGGCCGGCCGCACTGCCGTCGGGATCTGCTCGAACTCCTACGTCAGCGGGTTGTCGCTGGCCGATTGCGTGTTCTCCGGTCGGAGAGCGGGCATCAGCGCGAGTGTGAGGAGGACAAGTGCTCACGGCTGACCAACGCATCGATGCGGCGGACCGGCTGTACGCGGCCGAGCGTGACCGGTCACCGATCGCACCGCTGATCCAGGACTATCCCGGGATCGACGCGGTGGATTCCTACGAGATCCAGCTGCACAACATCCGGCGCCGGGCCCGGCCGGTGCTCGGCCACAAAGTCGGCCTGTCGTCCGAGGCGATGCAGCAGATGATGGGCGTGAACGAACCGGACTACGGCCACCTGCTCGACGACATGGCCTTGTCCGAGGACGTGCCGGTGGACGCGGGGAGGTACTGCTATCCCCGCGTCGAGGTCGAAGTCGGGTTCATCCTCGGCGCCGACCTGCCTGGCGAAGGCTGCACTGAGGAGGATGTCCTTGCGGCGACGTCGTTCTTGGCCCCGGCGATCGAGTTGATCGACAGCCGGATCGTGGACTGGAACATCAAGCTGCCGGACACCATCGCCGACAACGCCTCCTCGGCAGGGTTCGTGCTGGGCGCCGCGCGGGTGCGGCCGTCCGATGTGGATATCCGCGGCATAGACGCGGTCCTGTGGCGCAACGGCTCGGAAGTGGCCAAGGGAAGATCCGACGCTGTGCTCGGCAATCCGGTGACCGCGGTCGCCTGGCTGGCAGGCAAGGTGGCGAGTTTCGGGGTCCGGTTGAAGGCCGGGCACATCGTGTTGCCCGGATCGTGCACGCGGGCGATCGACGCGCGGCCAGGTGACTCGTTCCGGGCTGAGTTCTCTGGTCTTGGTGATGTCTCGTTGACGTTCGGGGGTGGCTGATGGGTGTTCCGGCTGCGATCGTCGGTTCCGGCAACATCGGGACCGACCTGTTGTACAAGCTCCAGCGCAGTTCCGTGATCGATCCGGTGTGGATGGTCGGGATCGATCCGGACAGCGAAGGGCTCAAGCGGGCGGCGTCGCTCGGCTTGGAGACCACATCGGACGGTGTGGACGTGTTGCTGTCCACGGCGAACCCGCCACAGCTGGTGTTCGAGGCGACCTCGGCCTACGTGCACAGGGCGAACGCGCCGCGGTACGAGGAAGCCGGGATCCGGGCGATCGACCTGACTCCGGCGGCGATCGGGCCTTACGTCGTGCCGCCCGTGAACCTCGACGAACACCTGGGTGCGTCGAACGTCAACCTGATCACCTGTGGTGGCCAGGCGACGATCCCGATCGTGGCGTCGGTTTCTCGTGTCGTTCCGGTCTCGTACGCGGAGATCGTGGCGTCGGTCGCTTCGGTGTCAGCGGGACCGGGGACGCGGGCGAACATCGACGAGTTCACCCGGACCACGAGCCGGGGCATCGAGGTGATGGGCGGCGCGCAGCAAGGCAAGGCGATCATCGTGCTGAACCCGGCCGATCCGCCGATGATCATGCGCGACACCATCATCTGCGCGATCCCGGACGATGCCGACCATGCCGCGATCGCCGCGTCCGTGTCCGCCATGGTCGAGGAGGTGTCGTCGTACGTACCCGGCTACCGCTTGCTGAACGAGCCGCAGTTCGACCCGGCCGAAGGCGTTGCCCCGGCAAGGGTGACGGTGTTCATCGAAGTCGAAGGGGCAGGGGACTTCCTGCCGCCGTATGCCGGAAACCTGGACATCATGACCGCTGCTGCCGTACGGGTCGGCGAAAGGATTGCCAATGATCAGGATCACGGACACGTCGCTGCGGGACGGCTCGCACCATAAGCGTCACCAGTTCACTTCGGACGAGGTCCGGTCCATTGTGGCCGCGTTGGACGACGCGGGCGTCCCGGTCATCGAGGTGACCCACGGCGATGGCCTCGGCGGCTCGTCCTTCACCTATGGCTTCAGCAAGACCCCGGAACAAGAGCTTATTTCCGTAGCGGTCGAGACGGCCACGCGCGCCAAGATCGCGTTCCTGATGCTGCCCGGTGTCGGCGTGAAGGACGACATCCTGATAGCACAAGACAACGGTGCGTCCATCTGCCGGATCGCAACCCACTGCACCGAAGCGGACATCGCGGTGCAGCACTTCGGTCTGGCGCGGGAGCGTGGCCTGGAAACGGTGGGCTTCCTGATGATGGCGCATTCCCAACCGCCCGAGGTGATCGCTCGCCAGGGCCGGATCATGGCTGACGCAGGCTGCCAGTGCGTCTATGTGGTGGACTCGGCGGGTGCGTTGGTACTCGAAGAGGTCAGCGATCGGGTGTCGGCGTTGATCGCCGAGCTGGGATCCGACGCCACAGTCGGCTTCCACGGCCACGAGAACCTAGGCCTTTCGGTCGCCAACTCCATCGCCGCCATCCGCGCCGGCGCACAACAGATCGACGGCAGCGCGCGTCGATTCGGCGCGGGCGCGGGCAATACGGCAACCGAGGCGCTCGTAGGCGTATGTGACAAACTCGGGATCGAGACCGGCATCGACTTCTTCAAGATCGTCGACGCAGCCGAGGACGTGGTCCTGCCCGCGATGCCTGAGGAGTGCAAACTCGACCGGATGGCCCTGCTGATGGGCTACGCAGGCGTCTACTCGAGTTTCCTCAAGCACGCGTACCGGCAGGCCGAGCGCTACGGCGTTTCGGGCGCGGAAATCCTTGTCCAGGCAGGAAAACGCAAACTCGTCGGTGGCCAGGAGGACCAGTTGGCCGACATCGCCATCAACCTCGCGGCCAAGTGACCTCTGGGAGAGCGTAGATGCGCCGCCTGCCTGGCGGCGCATCTACCCAAAACCGCTCATCCGCTGTCGCGCTAAGCCATATGCTTGCCTTATGGATTCGCGGACCGTTGTGGCCACAGTCGTCAACGGCGCCAGTGATGGCGGGTATGACGACGGCGAGCAGGAAGCATTCACCGCCACATCGGCCAAGGCGTTCCTCGCTGTCCCGTACCTGCGATTATCTGGGGAGCCGGGTAAGCGTCGGCTGGTCATTGGGCAGGGGCGCGTGATTGCCACGCCGGACGGCGGGGTCGAGTTGACGTTGGTCCGCCAGACCGCCCGTGCCGAGGATAAGGGCTGGTCAGAGGATGTGGCTGTGCCTGGTGAGACCGAGCTTGAACGGATCTCCGGGCTGCCGTTGCCGTCTGCGTACCCGATGGAGGGCGACGCGGTCGCGCAGGCTGTCACGCTGACGAAGGCATTGGCCGAGTCGTCCCGTAACGAGGTGCTTCGGTTGCGAAGCTTGCGTTACGAGCTCGAGCGTGAGATCGCGCAGTTGCTCACCAAACGCAGGCGTGGATCGCTCCGGCCGCTGCTCGCCGACACCATTGAGTTGTCGACGGCCTTGGGGCGCGCCCGCGACCAGGCGCAAAAGGCGATCCGGGACGGGCTGTGGATCTGGATGTGGGATGACGAGACCTACCGCCGGGTGCGCGACGAACTCCCGCCGGAACCCGGCGAAGCCGAGTGGGTACGGCAGTACCGCAACGCGTTGAAGCACTGCGCGGCGTTGGACGAGCAGTTGGCCGAAGAGATCGCCAGGCTGCATTCGTTGCTCACCGGGATCTCGGCGTTCGCGGTCGCCGCGGACTCCGAAGCCCAGGAACGCTTCAACCTGCTCGCGGCGGTCGCCGCGGCCGGACTGGGTCTGCCCGCGCTGATCATCTCGTTGTACGGCGCGGATACGTTCTTGCCGTTGAACTCGTTCGATGCCGCGTGGCGTGCGCTGCTTCCGATCGGTGTCACCGTTCTGGTCGTCTCGGCGGTCGGGTTGCGTTGGCTGCCAGGCAAACCACGCGTTCGCCACTACCTGTTCGCGCTGCTGTTCGTGCTCACGTTGATCGGTGTCTTGCTCTTCGCGGGAGCCTTCGCCCCTGGGAAGTGAACCGAGGGCTGCCACAGCGGTGGCAGCCCTCGGTACCCCTCGAATCAGACCGACGCGGGCACTCGCTCGGTTTCCTGGATGCCGACGCGGTTGTGCACGCGTCGCAGGAAGCCGGGCGACCACCAGGCGGCCTTGCCGAGCAGGCGCATGCCTGCCGGGACGAGCACGCCACGGATCAGCGTGGCGTCGATCAGGATGGCCAGGCCGCTGCCGATACCGAAGAGCTGGATGAAGCTGACGCCGCTCGTGCCGAACGCGAGCAGGCTCACGGCAAGCAGCACCGCGGCGGTGGAGACGAGCCTGCCTGTCCTGGAAAGCCCGGTGACCACGGCGTCATGAGCCGACGCACCATGGTCGCGGAGTTCCTTGATCCGGCTGAGCACGAACACTTCGTAGTCCATGGACAGTCCGAAGGTGATGCAGAACAGCAGTACGAGCATGCTCGTGTCCAACGGCAACGGTGTGAAGCCGAGGAAGCCGGACAGCCAGCCGTCCTGGAACACCAGGACCATCAGGCCGAGCGTGGCGGACAGGCCGAGCACGTTGAACAACAAGGCACGCAGTGGCTGCAGGATGCTGCCGGTGAACAGGAACAGCAGGACGAACGTGGTCAACGCGATCAGCAGGATCGCCAACGGAAGCCTGCTGCCGATGGCGTCCTGGGTGTCCATCAGGACCGCGGTGTCGCCGCCGACCTTGAGGTCCATTCCACTTGCCCGGATCGAGGACACGAGTTCTTCGGCCTGGGCCGAGCGTGGGTCGGACTGCGGGACGATCGAGAACATCGTGGCGTTCTCGCCGGGCGTGGCCGTCACCCTGGCAGCGCCGGGGAACGCGGACAGCTGCTGAGTGTAGGCGTTGACGTCGACCGGGGTCGTGGCGATCGCCCGGATGGCACGGGAATCGTCGTTGGGGAAGTGATCGCGCAAAGCGTCGCCGACGATCCTGGTATCGGCCGATGTGGTCAGCACGCGATCGTCGGGCGACCCGAACTGCACGTGCAGCAACGGAATCGCGGCGAGCACGAGCCCGATGACGACTGGGATGGCGGCACGGGCCGGGCGGCGCATGGTGCTGCCGGCGACCTTGCCCCAGAACTTCGACTCGACGCTGGGCGTACGCCGAAGCACCCGGCCTGCGTTGATCCGGTAACCCAACGCCTTCAGCAGCGCCGGCAGCACGAACATCGCGGCGATCATCGCGATCGCGACCACGCCGACGCCCGCGTAGGCGAACGAACGCAGGAAGTACATCGGGAAGATCAGCAACACGGCCAGTGCCGCCATCACAGCGAGACCACTGAAGAAGATCGTGCGCCCGGCCGTCTGGACTGTTCTCGTTGTGGCGTCGTCGATGCTCGCGCCCTGCGCTAGCTCTTCACGGAACCGGCTGACCATCAGCAGCGCGTAGTCGATCGCGAGACCCATGCCCAACGCGGTGGTCAGGTTGATCGCGAAGACCGAGACGTCGGTGATCGAGCCGAGCACGGCGAGTTCCGCGAACGTCCCGAGGATCGCGATTCCGCCGATGGCCAAGGGAAGCAGGGCAGCGACGACACTGCCGAACGCGATGACGAGCAGGATCAGGATCAGCGGGACGGCGATGGCCTCTGCGACGAGCAAGTCCTGGCCGACCTGGTTGGTGATGTCGGTGCTGACCGCGGCGGCACCGCCGAGCGTCACTTCGATCGGACCCCGCACACCGTCGTAGCGTTCGCGGAGGTTCTCGATCTCGACTCCGTCATTCACCTTCGCGACAGCGATCGCGTACTGCCCGTCGTCCGACCGCATCGGTGGGGCGTTGGTGTTGAAGTACGAGACGACCTCGCGTAAATCCGGATCTTGGGTCAGCTGGCCGGTCAGCTCACCACCGGCCTGCCGGACCGCGGGTTCGTCGAGGCGGCCCTTGATCAGGACAACCAGGCTGTCCGTACCGCCGAAATGCGTTTTGACCAGCTCAGCGGCCTGCGTCGACTCCGACGCAGGGTCGTCGAAGCCCTGGCTCTCCAGCTTGCCGAACGCGGTGAAGCCGAACGCCCCCGCACCAGCGAGCACAAACACGGTGACGACCAGGATCGCCTTGGCGTGACCGGTGACGAACCGGCCGATCCGTCCGAACATGAGCACTCCCCAACGATGTGTACACCCGTAAACTTGGCAGGCGTTAACTTGCCATGGAATGTGTACGGCTGTCAACATCGGCCCCATGGGATCCTCAGGCCAGGCGAAACGTGGCTACCACCACGGAGATCTGCGCAACGCGTTGATCAAGGCCGCCGGACAGTTGGCGGAGCAAGGCGGACCCAAGGCCGTGACCGTGCGGGCCGCTGCGAAGGCCGCGGGCGTCACCCCGACCGCCGCGTACCGCCACTTCGAGAACCACGACCAGCTGCTTCAAGCCGCCAAGGACTACGCGCTGGACGGCTTGGCCGCGACCATGCAAGCGCGGATCGACGCGCTGCGGCCCACCACTGACCCGGTTCGCCAGGCGATGGGAACGTTGTGCGCGATCGGCCGTGGCTACATCCGTTTCGCCACAAGTGAACCCGGGTTGTTCCGGACGGCCTTCGAGCAAGGCGGGTCCATGGTGGACGGCAACGCACTGTCCAAAGTCGACGAAGCATTCCAGTTGCTCGTCCGAGGCTTGGACAAGTTGGTGGAAGTCGGTCACCTCAACCCGGCGGATCGCCCCATGGCCGAACTGACCCCGTGGTGCTCGGTGCACGGGTTCTCCATGCTCCTCATCGACGGCCCCATGCGCGACTTGCCCGACGAGATGCGCGAGAGCGCGGTCGAACGCATGATGACCATCCTGATGAAGGGGCTGAGCAGCAAAAACGTCGACGACCAGCTGGTCGCCGACGTTCTCGCTGATACCAGGATGCCGTGATGGCTCAGGCTGCGTCTGGGCCGACGTCCGCCGCGGTCAACGGGCCTCGGGTGACCCCCGACGACGAGTGCTCATCCGCACCGGCATCGACGCTGCCGACGCGTGCCTGACCGTCCATGTCATCGGTCACGAACGGGTGGCCGCCGCTGCCGGCGTCGATCGCCGGGCTCCCTGCGCCGAGACGGTGCACGGAACCGTCGCGGGCAAGCAGCGGGTCAACCGTCCGCACACCATTGGTGACGCCGACGGTGGCCGACCCGGTCGGCCAGCCGATGTTTCCGGCGTAGGTCATGTTCACGGGCACCTTGCGTTCGTTGAACAGCTTGCCCTGGCTGCCGGTGACCACGTTGTCGGCGATGGTCGAGTCGACCGGGGCGAGGTTGTAGTTGGCGCCGACCTCGATGTTCGACACGTTGTTGACGAAGGTGTTGTTCACGACCGTCGCCCGGTACACCCGCCAGTGGGCGTTGAGCGCGCCCGAGGTGTCCACGTCTCCGCCGTCGACTTGCAGCGCGGCGTCGTGGCCGGTGCCGGTCAGGCCCTCGAAGTAGTTGTTGTAGATCTTGTGGTCCTGGCCGTAGATCCGGATCCCGCCGGTTCCCGCCTTCCCCTCGCCGAGGAAGAAGTTGCCGTTGAGCGTGCCGCGGTTGCCGTGCCGGTGCGACAACGTGCCCTGTGAGGTGCGGAACGTGTTGTACCGGACGGTGTTGTCGTTGCTCTTCACGGAGATGATCTCCGGGTCACCGTCGCAGTTCTCGAACAGGTTCGACTCGATCACGGTGAACCCGCTCGACTGGGAGATCTCGCTCCAGCCGACGCGGATGGCCTCCATCTCGTTCTGCGCGCGGGGACCGATGTTGCGGAAGTGGTTGTGGTCGATCAGGTCGTGCTGGGACTGCTGCGTGTCCGACCCGTCGATCGTGATGAAGTTGCCCAGCTGGTGCTTCTCCTCGAACAGGTTGTGGTCGATCCGGTTGTGGTGGCTGTTCGCCCCGCCGATGAGCACCCACTTCAGCGAGGACTCCTCGGCCAGCCGGAAGTGGTTGCGGGTCAGCCGGACGTTGTTCGAGCTGGTGATCTTCAGTGTGGTCTTGTTCGTCCACTTCAGACCTTCGAAGGTGACGTACGAGGAGTTCGCCACCTCCAGCTGCCCGTCGTTGATCACTGCCTTGCCGCGGTTGGCCGCGACGACGGTGATCGGCTGGCTCGCTGTTCCGTTCTTGCCGCTCAGCTTGCCGATCTTGTACTGACCGTCGGCCAGCACGATGCGGTCACCGGCCTGCGCGCCGCTGAACGCGTTCTGCAGCTGGGTCGAGTTCGCGACGTTCACCGTGCGACCGGGAGCCTGGTTGCCGGTGTGGGTCACGGTCAGCCCGTAGATCTTCACCTCGCCGTAGTTGCTTTCGTTGCAGGGCGAGGACTTGCTGCAGTTTGCCTGGGTGTAGGCGCCCGCCTTGAAGTAGCCAGTCGAGAAGTTCTTCGAGATCGTGGCCTTCAGCGCGCCGTTGTAGTACGCCCTGATCTTCCCGTCGCTGACTTCGAACTTCGCCTGGAACCTGGTGCCCAGCACGTACTTGTCGGTCAGCAGCGTGTGCTTCTCGTCTTCGTCGGTGACGTAGAGCTTGCTGCCTTCCAGCCGGAAGACCGAGAGGTCATCGCTGCCGCCGTGGATCTGCCCGGCCACGATGTCCGGCTTTTCCTTGGGCAGCGCGGTGATCGCCTGGTCGATGACCATGGTGTGCGTGCCCGAGGTGGAGGACCAGCTGGCTTTCGCGGATCCGGACATCTCCCGCAGTTCCGAGCGCGGGTAGCTGGATCCGCTGGTGGTGACCCCGTTGACCGCGGCACGGAACTGGACCGCGGTGCAGTCCTCGGTCGCGCGGAACCAGGGGTCGATCGAATACGTGGCCAGTTGCGGCTGTTCGACGTTCTTCGGCTTCTCAGGTTCGCCGATCGGCAACCCGATGTACCAGTTCTTCAGGTCCAGCACGTCAGCCGGATAGTCACACGTACCGCCACCGCCGCCGTCGGCCCCGTTGACGGTCGCCTCGGTGATACTGGTCCAGTTGTTGACCGTGTTGCCGTGGCCGACAATGCGCACGTAGCGGCCGGAACTGTCCGAGAAGTCGTAGTTCTGCAGCCCAAGCGTGCTGCCGCTGCTGGCCTTCCTGGTCAGTACGGGCGTCCACGACGATCCGTCGCCGGACAGCTCCACGTCGAACGTGTCCCGCCTGGTGTCGCCCTTGTGCCAGGCGATCGAGACCGAACCAACGGTCTGTGCCGAGCCGAGGTCGTACTGGATCCACACCCCGTCGCCCTCGGCCGACCAGCGGGTGTCCAGGTTGTTGTCGAGGGTGTTGGCCGGGACGTTGCCGTCGTCGGCGCTGGCCACCACAGCCTTGATGGGCAGCGGCGACCCCGCCGCGAGCGCTTCCGTGCCGGAGGCACCCACCATCCCGGCCGCGAGCACCGCGGCCAGAACCGCATGGCAAAGTCTTTTCATTGCTCCTCGCTTCTTGTTTCCCCAGTTTTGTTTCCCGGTGAAGCGGGTCAGGCGTAGACGCGGACCCAGTCGACCTCGAACACCGCAGGACGCAGGCCGCTCTCGCCGGTGAAGTTGTCGAGCTGGATGTTGAGGTGACCGGACGGCATCGCCTGGATGTCACCCCGGTCGGCGTTGGCGCCGCCGGACAGGCGGAACCACTCCACGCCGTCGACGTAGCCGGCCAGACCGGCCGAGGTCCACTCGAACGCGAAGTTGTGCCACTGGGTCATGTCGACCGGACACTGTTCGCGGCGTTCCTTCTTGTCCGACGGGCTCTTCGGGTAGTGCAGGAAAGCCTGCAGGCACTGCGCGTCCGGGTTGGAGTACTCCACCCAGTCGTACTCACCGTCCTGCAGCCGTTTGCCGGATGTGGGCCAGATCAGGTGCAGCACGTGGTAAAGACCGCCGGAGGCGCCGATGTTGCGGGAGCGCGACCGGATTTCCCATCGGCCGTACTGACGGTCCAGCTTCTGCCGCAGCCACCCGGTGTCACCGTTGGCCTCACCACGCATCGTCATGATGCCGTCGGCCACCGTGCTGTTCTTCGCGCACCGTCGGCCGTTGCCCGCGTGCCCCGGCCAGCATCCGGCCGTGCCGCCTTCATTGCCACTCGGTACGGCCCACTTGTCTGGGTTCACCGGCCCGGTGTAGTCGAACTCGTCGGAGATCGACAGCGGCGTGCCCCAGCCGTACCGGACCGCTGCCTGGCTTTCGTCGGTCTCGCCTGATGCCTGTTCCGCTGACGACACCGATACCGACGACAGTGTCAAAAGCGCTGTCATCAGCAATGTCGGCATCAGCGGTCGGCCCCGGCTCGTGCCCATAGTGACCTCCCTCAGTCATGCATTGCGACCACACAGTCGCGGAGGGCCCCGGGGACCGGTCCCCGGGGCCCTCGAGAGGGAGGCTGACCGTCAGTCCGCCGCGGGGATGTTCTTCTCGGACCGCTTGACCGATTCCAGCAGGAGCTGGGAAACGTCCTTCACCGCAACGCCTTCGCCCTTGCCTTCGCTTTGCCGCGCGGTCAACCCGTCGTTGATCATCACGCGGCAGAACGGGCAGCCCGTGACGACGGTGTCGGTGCCGGTCGTCAGCGCTTCATCGACACGTTCCTCGTTGACGCGCTTGCCGATCCGCTCCTCCATCCACATCCGAGCACCGCCCGCGCCACAGCACAGCGAACGGTCAGCGTGCCGCGGCATTTCGGTGAGGGAAGCGCCCGCCGCGCCGATCAGCTCACGCGGCGGCGTGTAGACCTTGTTGTGGCGGCCGAGATAGCACGGGTCGTGGTACGTCACGCCAGGCCCAGCCGGGTCGGCAGGAGCCACTGGAGTGAGCTTTCCGGCCTGCACCAGGCGGTTCAGCAGCTGCGTGTGGTGCACGACCTCGTAGTGCCCTTCCAGCTGCGGGTATTCCCGGCCGAGGGTGTTCATGCAGTGCGGGCAGGTCGTCACGATCTTGCGCTGCAGTGGCTCGCGGCCCTCGAAGACGGCGTTCAGCATCTCCACCGTCTGCTGGGCCATCATCTGGAAGAGGAACTCGTTGCCCGAGCGCCGCGCCGGGTCGCCGGTGCAGCTTTCCTCCTTGCCCAGCACGACGTACTTCACGCCTGCCAGGTGCAGCAGCTCCGCGGTCGCCCGGACGGTCCGGCGGGCGTTGTCGTCGAACGCACCCGCACAGCCGATCCAGTACACGTACTCCACATCGGACGCCAGCTCGCCGTCGAACACCGGCACCTCGAAGTCCAGGCCCTTCGCCCAGTCCATCCGCTCGTTGTTGTTCTGGCCCCAGGGGTTGCCCTTGGTCTCCAGGTTGCGGAACAGCGTGCCGAGCTCGGTCGGGAACTCCGATTCGATCATCACCTGGTAACGCCGCATGTCGACGATGTGGTCGACGTGTTCGATGTCCACCGGGCACTGCTCGACGCACGCCCCGCAGGTGGTGCACGACCACAGCACGTCGGGGTCGATCACGCCGCCTTGTTCCGCGGTTCCGACGAGCGGCCGTCCCGCCTGATCACCCGGCACGCGCGGGAAGCCGGCCTCGGGCACGTTGTGGTGGTGTTCGCCTTCGTCGACGGCCTTCTCGACGACACCGCCCTCGGGCTCTTGCTTACCGCCGATCATGTACGGCGCCTTCGCGAACATGTGGTCGCGCAGGTCCATGATCACCAGCTTGGGGGACAACGGCTTGCCGGTGTTCCACGCCGGGCACTGGGACTGGCAGCGGCCGCACTCCGTGCACGTGGCGAAGTCCAGCATGCCCTTCCAGGTGAAGTCCTCGATCTTGCCCCGGCCGAACACGTCGTCCTCGCCCGGGTCCTCGAAGTCGATCGGCTTGCCGTGCGACTTCATCGGCAGCAACGGGCCGAGGCCGTCCGGCAGCCGCTTGGCGGTGACGTTGATCGGCGCGAGGAAGATGTGCAGGTGCTTGGAGTGCAGCACGATGATCAGGAAGCTCAGCATCACGCCGATGTGCAGCAGCAGCCCGATCGTCTCGATGACCTCGTTCGCGCTGTGACCGAGCGGTTCGAGCAGGTTGCCGACACCGAGCGAGACGAACGCGCCGCTCTCGTACGGCAAGTTGCCCGCCGCCGCGGACGCGCCGCGGAACAGGAACATCGTCCAGACGACGTTGAAGATCATGAAGAGGATGAGCCACGCGCCACCGGTGTGCGAGCCGTAGAAGCGGGACTTGCGCTGGTTGCGCTCCGGTGACTGCCTGATCCGCAGGATCGCGAAGACCACGAGGGACACCGCGACCATCACCGCGATGAAGTCCTGCAGGAAGCCCAGCACGGACCAGTGCCCGATGAAGGGGATCGCGAACTTCTCGTCGAACAGCGCGCCGTACGCCTCGAGGTACACCGACGCCAGGATCACGAAGCCCCAGAACGTGAACAGGTGCGCCAGGCCGGGCACGGACCACTTCAGCAGCTTGCGCTGGGCGAACACCTCGGCGAGGTGCGCGGCGACGCGTTTGCCCAGGTTGTCGGATCGGTCCTGGTCGGGCTGACCCGACCGGATCAGCTTGTTCAACCACAGGATCCGCTGCACGGCGAACCCAAGCCCGACAACGGTCATCAATAGACCTAGAACGAGACGAACGACCAGCACGTAGACCCAACCCCGTCAATTAGGACTGTCAGTGTGAGCTTGTGTAGTAACGGCACGCCTTGCACGCGTACCGCATCTTCGCAATCCGCCACCGCTGCCCGTCACCCGGACAAACCCCGAGGCGATCGTAAGGCCGCTGTGGCAGATGCGCTTCATAACGCTCGGTGGCGCGTCCGAGATACGCCCTTCTGACAACAAGCCCACGCCGGGCCGCGCTGCGTGACCGCGCCGAGTCCCGGCAGAACGAGTGCAGCAGGCCCAGCCCTGGCAGTCCGCCAAGGTCGCTGACCTGCTCGACCACGCCGTAGCCGGGATGCTCGCGTTCGCTCGTGAGCAAGACCGGCAGATCGCAGTACGCACACCGGGAGCCACACGTCAGGCACTGTGCCAAGCCGTGTCGCATCCGTGAGCCTCCCTGTGACCGGCGCCACTATCTCTCCGGAGGCTACTCACGATTCTTTACCAACGGGTACCACCCGTTCGGGTTAGCGATGGTTCGGCAAGGTTAGGCAAGCCTGGCCTTCTTTTCCTTGTGGCTGCACGGGATGGCGGCGTGAACCTCGCGTCGCGCATGCCCGCGCATCGACAGAAACTGGAACGTGTTCTAGTCTGTGGCGGTAGGGAGAACACGTTCCAGTTCGGGAGCTGCTGATGAGCGAGGTCGTCGACGCGGTCCGGGAACTCCTGCCGGTACTGCGGGAACGCGCCCAGGAGACCGAGGATCTGCGCAAGGTCCCGGCGGAATCGATTGAGTCGCTCCGGCAGACCGGGTTCTTCCGGCTCCTGCAGCCGGCCAGGCACGGCGGCCTCGAGTCCGACCCACTCGACTTCTACCGATCCGTCCGCCTGATCTCCAGTGCGTGCGGTTCCACCGGCTGGGTCTCGTCGGTGCTGGGCTGTCATCCGTGGCAACTCGGGTTGTTCCCGGCGCAGGCGCAGCAGGACGTGTGGGGCGAGGACCAGGACACCCGGATCTCCTCGTCGTACGCGCCGATGGGGCGGGCCACACCGGTCGACGGCGGGTTCCGGTTCTCCGGGCGGTGGAGCTTCTCGTCCGGCTGTGACCACGCGTCCTGGGTCTTCCTCGGCGGCCTGGTGCTCGGCGACGACGGCAATCCGGTGGACTTCCGGACTTTCCTGCTGCCCATCTCCGACTACAAGATCGAAGACGTCTGGGACACCGTCGGCCTGCGCGGCACGGGAAGCAACGACATCCTGGTCGACGACGTGTTCGTGCCCGAATACCGGACCTTGAGCTTCATGGACACCGGCAAGTGCGTGTGCCCCGGCCAGGAAGTGAACACAGGCCCGCTGTACAAGCTCCCGTTCGCGTCGGTGTTCTCCTATTCGATCGCCGCTCCGGTCGTGGGAATGGCGACGGGTGCGTACGAATCGCACGTTTCCTATATGCAGGAACGAGTCCGTGCTTCATACGGCAACAAAGCCGCGGAGGACCCGTACTCGCAGGTTCGAGTCGCCGAAGCGGCAAGCGACATCGACGCCGCGTGGCTGCAGCTGGAACACAACATCGGGACCGCGTACAAGCATGTGGTCGCCGGTGAAAAGGTGCCGTTCGATCTGCGCATGCGGATCAGGCGTGATCAAGTCAAAGCGACGTCACGGGCAATCGGCGCGGTGGACCGGCTTTTCGAGAACTCCGGCGGCAAGGCCCTGAACGCGGGCACCCCGATCCAGCGGTTCTGGCGGGACGCGCACGCCGGGCGAGTGCACGCGATCAACGACCCCGAACGCGCGCTTGCCATGTACGGCAAGGCCGAACTGGGTTTGAAGGTGCAGGACGCATGGCTGTGACAAACAACGCGGCGACGTTCGAATCCACTTCTCGTACCGCGCAGGCAGGACCTGACCTGAAGCTGCATTTTCACGAGGCTGGTGAAGGCGAGCCGGTCGTGATGCTGCACGGTGGCGGGCCGGGCGCGTCGGCGTGGAGCAACTTCGGCCGCAACCTCGAGGTTTTCGCCGAGCACCACCGGACATTGCTCGTCGACCAACCGGGTTTCGGGCATTCGGACAAGCCGGAGATCACCGGCCAGTTCTTCACCTTCAGCGCCGACGCGCTCGTGGGTCTGCTCGACTCCCTTGGCATTGAAAAGGTTCACCTCGTCGGCAACTCGCTTGGCGGTGGGACCGCGGTGCGATTCGCGCTGAGGCACCCCGACCGCGCCGGACGTCTTGTCCTGATGGCGCCGGGTGGCCTGGGTGTCAACGTATTCGCGCCCGACCCGACCGAAGGGATCAAACGGCTCTACGCCTTCGCCGCGCCACCCGGGCCGTCCAAGGAAAAGCTGGGCGACTTCCTGAAGACCCTCGTGTACGACCAGTCCCTGGTCACCGACGAGCTGATCGAAGAACGCTATCGGGTGGCCGCGGATCCGGAGTCGTTGCGCGCCATGGCATCCATGGGAAAGTCGTTCACCAGCCCGGAGACGTTCGAAGAGGGCATGCTCTGGCGTGAGGCGTACAAGCTGCGGCAACGTGTCCTGCTGGTGTGGGGCCGTGAGGACCGGGTCAACCCGCTCGACGGCGCCCTGCTCGCGCTGAAACTCATTCCGCGGGCGCAGTTGCACGTGTTCGGCCGATGTGGACACTGGGCGCAGCTGGAGAAGTTCGCCGAGTTCAACCGGCTCACCCTCGACTTCCTGAGGAGTGCGTGATGGGTATCCGGCAGCTGGGCTACCTGCGGATCGAGGCCACCGACATGCCGAAGTGGCGTGAGTACGGCCTCAAGGTGCTCGGCATGGTCGAAGGCAAAGGCAGCGATCCCAACGCGTTGTACCTGCGGATGGACGACTTCCCGGCACGACTGGTGATCTTCCCGGGCGAGACCGACCGGCTCGCGCAGTCGGGCTGGGAGACCGCGAACGCGGCCGAACTGGACGAGGTCCGCAAGAGTCTCGACTCGGCCGGTGTGCCCTACAAGGAAGGGACCCCGGCTGAGCTCGCGGATCGCCGTGTGGTCGAGCTGATCAGGTTCGACGACCCGTCCGGCAACACCCTCGAGGTCTTCCACGGCGCGGCGCTGGAACACCGCCGCGTGGTCAGCCCCTACGGCCACAAGTTCGTGACCGCCGAACAAGGACTTGGGCACGTTGTGCTGTCCACACACGACGACGAAGCGGCGCTTCGGTTCTACCGCGATGTGCTCGGGTTCAAACTCCGCGACTCCATGCGCTTGCCACCGCAACTTGTCGGCCGCCCCGCGGACGGACCGCCCGCGTGGTTGCGGTTCTTCGGCTGCAACCCGCGTCACCACAGCCTGGCTTTCCTGCCGATGCCGACGCCGAGCGGGATCGTGCACCTGATGGTCGAGGTCGAGAACAGCGACGACGTCGGGCTGACGCTGGACCGCGCGCTGCGCCGCAAGGTCCCGATGTCCGCGACGCTGGGCAGGCACGTCAACGACCTGATGTTGTCGTTCTACATGAAGACACCCGGCGGGTTCGACGTGGAATTCGGGTGTGAGGGACGGCAGGTCGACGACGAATCGTGGATCGCGCGGGAAAGCACCGCGGTCAGCCTGTGGGGCCACGACTTCAGCGTGGGCGCGAAACAGTGAACACCAAGCCGGCCGCCACTGTGACAGCCGATGTGACAACCATGCCGACCGCTGACTTCCGCAAGGTGCTCGGCCACTTCTGCACGGGCGTCACAGTGATCACCGGCGAAGGCCCGGTCGGGTTCGCCTGCCAGGCGTTCGCCGCGTTGTCGCTGGACCCGCCGCTCGTGCTGTTCTGCCCGGGGCGTACTTCCCGTACCTGGCAGGCGATTTCGCAGACCGGAAAGTTCTGCGTGAACGTGCTGGCCGAGGACCAGCAGGACGTCTCGTCGGTGTTCGGCCGGGCGGGTGCGGACAAGTTCGCGGAGACCGGGTGGAGTCCGGCGCCGAGCGGCGCGCCCATCCTGGACGGCGTGCTGACCTGGGTCGATTGTGACGTCGAGGAAGTCCGTGACGCGGGCGACCACTACGTCGTGATCGGCCGGGTGCGACAACTGGGTGCCTGCCGGGACGCCCAGCCGCTGCTGTTCTACCGAGGCCGCTACACGGCGACCGACGCGAAAGCCGAACGCAAGCCGAACGCCATGCTGGACCACCTTTTCACGTGGTCAAAGCACAACGACTGGATCTAGGGACGTACCTCTAGATCGTCCGGGACATTCTGGCCACGTGCTCGTGTGGCTGGCCGAACAAATGCACGCTGTTGTGCGCCCGCTTGAAATACCGGTGCGCGTCGTGCTCCCAGGTTATCGCGATCCCGCCGTGCAGCTGGATCATCTCACCGGCCACAAAGGACAGTGTCTCGCCGCAGCTGACCGCGGCGGCCGCCGCGAGGTCGAGCTTCTCGACGGCCGCGTACGAGATCGACCGCGCGGTCTCCACGAG
Organism: Kibdelosporangium aridum; assembly: GCF_900176515.1. Taxonomy (GTDB): domain Bacteria; phylum Actinomycetota; class Actinomycetes; order Mycobacteriales; family Pseudonocardiaceae; genus Kibdelosporangium; species Kibdelosporangium aridum. The sequence goes on along the minus strand of NZ_FWXV01000003.1, from coordinate 639,749 downwards.
TACGTGCATATCCGCCATCCGGTGTTTCAACGCCTGGAAACTCCCGATCGGACGGCCGAATTGCACTCGGGTTTTGGTGTATTCCACGGTCATGTCCAGGCATTGTTGCGCGGCCCCGACTTGTTCGGCGGTCTGTGCGACCAACGCGATGTCACGCAACTGCGGTGCGGGTGGTCCGATTCGGGTTCCGCCCGAAAGACGCACGGTCGCCAGTCGCCTGCTTTCGTCCATGGTGGGCGTATGCACGCGATGCCTGGAATCGCCGAGAAAAAGACCGTCGGGTGTTGAGACGATCAGCACATCGGCCGTATCCCCATCAAGGACGTACCGAACCGTTTCAGTAAGCGAATCCGCCCACATCACGGTCGCGATAGTGGTTCCTTCCACGATCCCCGGCAGCAGATCCGCGCACACGGACTTGTCACCGCTGAGCAGAAGGGCGTGAGCAGCCACAGTGGCCGACAGCATGGGGACAGGTGCCAGTACGCGACCGGTTTCCTCAAGCACGACATGGGCTTCGAGCAATGTCGCGCCCGCCCCGCCGTACTCCTCGGGTACGGCAAGCCCGGCGACGCCGATCTGTTGGCACAGGCCAGACCACGAGGCGTTGCCGCGGCTGAGCATTGCCCGCACGGCGTCTCTCAGATCCTCGTGTTCCGCGCTCAGCATACGCTCATCAAACCAAACAATCGCTTGGTTTGCTACGGATTGACCCTGTGCCGCGTCACTCGGTAGCGGGTGCGGTTCGATAAGGTTGACGCCGTCAGGTACACGCACGCGAGGAAGAGTCGTCATCGAAAAGGGGCAGCTGGTCGCCGGTCGCTACCGGCTGCTGGACACCATCGGCAGTGGCGCGATGGGCATCGTCTGGCAGGCGCGCGACGAGCGTCTTGACCGTACGGTTGCTATCAAGCAGCTGATGATGCGCGCTGGGCTCTCGGAGAGCCAGGCCGCCGACGCGCGCCGCAGGGCGATGCGGGAAGGCCGGATCGCCGCGCGGTTGCAGCACCGCAACGCCATCGCTTTGTTCGACGTCGCCGAACACGACGGCGATCCTTGCCTGATCATGGAATACCTGCCGTCGCTGAGCCTGTCCGGGCTGCTGGCCGAGCGTGGCACGCTTTCGCCGGAGGAGACGGCCCAGATCGGCGTGCAGGTCGCGACCGCGCTGACCGCCGCGCACGCGGCCGGAATCGTGCACCGGGACGTCAAACCGGGCAACATCCTGATCGACGACAGCGGCACGGTGAAGATCACCGACTTCGGTATCTCCCGCTCCACCGACGACGGCACGATGACGCAGTCCTCGGTCGGCATGCTCGCCGGAACGCCCGCCTACCTGGCGCCGGAAGTGGCCCGCGGCCAGGACCCGACCAGGGCGTCGGACGTGTTCTCGCTTGGCGCCACGCTGTACCACGCGATTGAGGGCCAGCCGCCGTACGGCTTCAAGGACAACCCGTTGGCCCAGCTGTACGCGGTCGCCATGGGCAAGGTCCCCGAGCCCAAGCAGGCCGGGTCGATGTCCAAGACCCTGATGCAGCTGCTGAGCCTGGACCCGGCCGATCGGCCGACCATGCCCGAGCTGGTCACCACGCTTGGCGACATCGCCGGCGGTGCCACCGTCGTCGTGCCGAAGATCGCCGCGCCGCCGAAGCAGCAAGCTCCCGTGCCCGCCGCGCAAGCCACGCTGATCGCGCCCGCACCAGCGCCAGGCGCGCCGACTGCCGTTCAGGCACCGCCCAAGCCACCGCCACAGCAGCCCGTCACGCCGCCTGCCCCGCCACCTCCCGTGCCTCCTGCCAAGAAGGGCGCGAGCAAGCGGGTCGCCGCGATCATCGGCGCCATCGTCGTGGCCGCTGTGCTCGGCGGTGTGATCGCGACTGTGCTCAGCGCACGCGGATCGGGCGACAACAACAACGCCAACAGCCAGGCGCCCGTCACGCCACCGCAGCAAACGGTCACCGTGACGACAGGGCCTCCTGAGCCGCCGTCTTCAGCGCCGTCCGCGCCGTCGAATCCCAGCGGGAACGACGGCACGGTGGCGTGGGGCGCTGCTGGCGAGTTGCTCGTCGCCTACTACAACCGCAACGGCGGGACTGCGGGGATGTGGGCGATGCTCACCCCCAACGCGCAGCAGGTGTTCGGCGACTTCGCCGCCTTTGAGGCGTACTGGGCGCAGTATCCGCAGGTCAGCGGCCGTACAGCGCAGCGGGTGTCCGGGGACGCTGACGGCGGCCAGCGGTTGACCATCCAGGTCAACTACGGCGGCAGGCAGGAGTCCCGCAACGTTCGCGTGGTGAGCCAGGGCGGCAAACTGCTGATCGACTCGGACGCCAAGTAGCCAGAAGATCGCCTTGACCGGTCGATAGACTTGTCCGCATCGCGTTACCCAGCGTGACCACTTCAGTGACAGGGGGACCGGATGACGGCCGGCCGCGACATGTCCGACTACGACACCCCGTTCCAGGACATGGCGGTCATCTCCTGGCTTGAGGCCGCCGGCATCGATGCGACGCTGCCGTCACCGGACCGTGTCTACGACGCCTACCTGGGCGGATCGCACAACACGGCGGTCGATCGGGCGTTCGTCGAGAAGGTCGAGCAGATCCTGCCGTCCATCAAGCCGCTTGCCCGCAGCAACCGGTCGTTCCTGCGGCGCGCGGTGAGCTTCGCGGCGTCGAAGGGGATCACCCAGTTCATCGACATCGGGTCCGGCGCGCCGACGGTCGGCAACGTGCACGAGATCGCGTTGAAGGCCAATCCAGCTGCCCACATCGTGTACGTGGACTCGAACACCATCGCGGTGCAGAGCTCCGCGATCAGGCTGGAAGAGCAGAAGGTCACCGACCGGGTCGCGATGATCCAGGAGGACCTGCGCAACCCGGACGGCATCCTGAACCACCCGCGGACCCTTGAACTGATCGACTTCAGCAAGCCGGTCTGCCTGCTGATGGTGGCGTTGCTGCACTTCGTCGGGGACGAGGACAAGCCGGGCGAGCTGATCTCGTACTACCGCTCGAAGCTGGCGCCCGGCAGCCTGCTCGCGTTGTCCCACATCTGTTCCGACGAAGCCCCGCAGGACCAGAAAGACCAGGTCGCGGCGTTCGTCAAGGCGTACGAGAACACCACCACGAGGCTGTACACGCGCACGAAAGCCGAGATGGAGAAGCTGTTCGACGGCTGGGTGATGGAGGAGCCCGGTGTGGTGCACCCGCCGGACTGGCGGCCGGACAACCCCATCGACAGCGACATGTCCGCGTACTACCTCGGTTGGTGCGGCGTCGGCCGGAAGGCCAAGGGCGTGTCAGACCCGTCAGACACGCCCTAGCGGCCGCTCCAGTTCATCTGCCGTTTTGTGCCGAACGCGGCGACCGCGTTGTGGAAGTCCTCGCTGCCGAAGACCTTGCTGACGAAGTCGTCGCCGTTGGGCAACGCGGCGCGGCGCAGCCGGGCGATGGCTTGTTTGGCCGCCCACATGCTCAGCGGCGCGTGCCGCAGCACCGTACCCACGACGGCGTTCGCGGTGCGGTCGAGGTCGTCGTCTCCGCAGAGTTCATGTACGAACCCGGCCGCTTTGGCGTCGCCACCGGTCAGCATCTTGGCTCTGAGCAGCATGTCCATCGCGCGTGCCGGCCCGAGGTGGTGGACCAGCAGCGAATACGAGTTCATCGACAGGCAGTTGCCGAGGGTGCGGGCGATCGGGACGCCGAACCGGGCGGACGTGCCCGCGACCCGCAGGTCACAGACCGCCGCGATGGCGAGGCCGGCGCCGACGCAGTAGCCGTGGATGACCGCGATCGTCGGCACGGTCACGTCTTCCAGCCGGTCGAGCACTTCGGCGATCCGGCGCTCGTAGTCGATCCCGTCCTCGCCTGTCTCGAACTCACGGAACTGCGTGATGTCCGTGCCGGATACGAACGCCTGACGGCCCGCGCCACGCAGCACCAACGCGCGGATCGTGTCGTCGTTGTCGGCCCGTTCGCATGCCTCCGCCAGGCGGCTGTACATGTCGAACGTCATCGCGTTGTGCTTGTCCGGGCGGTTGAAAATGATCGTGAGGACAGGACCGTCCTGCTCGACAACCACGCTCAAGACTGTCCTCCGACCAGTTCGTCGACTTCATCATTGGTGTACCCGACCGCGCGCAGCGCCGCACGCGTATCCGCTCCAAGCGCTGGTCCGGCGGCGTTGCGTTGCGTGGGCGTGCGGGAAAACCGCATCGGCGAGCCCAGTTGGCGTACGCCGTCCGTGGTGTCCCAGAGGAAGCCACGCGCGGTGAGTGCCTCGGCGGTGAAAACCTCGCCGTAGTCGGAGATCGGGGCGCACGGCACCTCGGCGCGGTCCAGTGCCGCGACCAACTCGGCGACCGCCTGCTTTGACGTGACTTCCTCGATGAGGGGGATGAGCTCGGTGACGTTCTCTTTGCGGCGGTACGCGTCGCTGAACCGTTCATCGTCCACAAGTGCCTGCAGGCCAAGGACTTCACACAGGCCCAGCCACGTTTTCGGGGTGATGGCTCCGACTGTGAGCCACCCGTCCGCACACCGCACAGCCTGGTACGGCGCCTGGCTCTGGTGGGCTGTGCCGAGCGGTCCGCCGACCTCGCCGGTCGCGAAGTACTTCCCGGCCTCCCAGACCGCCAGCGAAACTCCGGATTCGAGCAGGCTCACGTCGATGTACTGGCCTTCACCGCTTCGGTCTCGTTCGCGCAGCGCGGCCGTGACGGCCAAGGCGACGTACAACCCGCAGACCAGGTCGCACACGGGCACGCCGACCTTCGCAGGCCCGCCTCCGGCCGCGCCGGTAATGCTCATCAGCCCGCTGCGCGCCTGCGCCATGATGTCCAGGCCGGGCAGCGTCGCAAGTGGACCGTCCTGGCCCCAGCCGGACGCGGAGGCGTAGATCAGCCGCGGGTTGGTCCCGCGCAGCGATTCGTAGTCCAGTCGCAGCGCACGCATCGCGCCTGGCCTGAGGTTCTCCACGAGCACGTCGGCGTGGTCGGCCAGCCGCCGGAAAGCCGCGCGGCCGTCCGGTGACTTCAGGTCGAGTGCGACGGATTTCTTGTTCCGGTTCAACCGGGCGAACGGCGAGCTGGCGCCGTCCACGAACGGCCCAGCCTGCCGGACCGGGTCACCGCCCGCCGGGTTCTCGATCTTGAGCACCTCCGCGCCGAGGTCGGCGAGCTGCATGGTGGCGTACGGGCCCGCCATGAACACGCCGACCTCAAGCACTGTGATTCCGTCCAATGGCATGCCTACAGCCAACCCGGAACCACGAGAACCAGCCATGTGACGAGCGGCGCCACAGCGATCATCGAGAATCCCCACGCCATCAGCCGCTTGAACACCAGCTCACGCTGCTCGGGCGGAGCACTGGCCACGGTGAGCGCGCCGCTGGTGGAGAACGGGCTCGAATCCACCACCGACGAGGACAGCGCGAGCGCTGTGATCAGGCCGATCGCGCCGACTTGCCCGGTTTGCAGAAACGGCACGGCCAGCGGGATCAACGCACCCAGGATTCCCGTGGTCGACGCGAACGCCGACACCGCCGCACCGATGAAACAGATCAGCAGCGCACCCAGCAACGGCAGACCGATGCTGGCCACGCCACGGCCGAGGTAGTCGACCGTGCCGATGTCCTCGAGCAGGCTGACGTAGGTCACGATGCCGCAGATCAGCAACACCGTGGACCACGCGACCTTGTCGACGGCACCCCGCGTGGTCGACGGCGAGACCACTGTCAGCACAGCGACCACGGTCAAGGCGAGCAGGCCCACGTCGAGGTCGAAGAACAGCGCGCCGACCGCGAGTCCGACGATGCCGACCAGGGTCAGGATCCGGTTGTGGTCCAAGCGCACCGGCGCCTGGACCGTGCCAGGGCCCGAAGTGGGCGAGAGCTCGTCCTGTGCCTTCTGGCCCAGCAGCTGCCGTCCGCCGAAGATCACGAACACCGCCACGCTGAGCAGCAGGTTGAAGACGAACGAGGCGATGAACAGGGTCATCGGGCTGCCCGGCAGGTTGCTGCGTTCGACCACGCCGTTGGTGATCCCGCCGAAGATGCTCAGTGGCGAGAACCCGCCCGCGCTGGCGCCGTTGATGACCAGCAGGCCCATCAGTACCGGGTTGATCTTGTAGCGGGTGGCGAAGCCCATCGCGATCGGCGCGATGATCGCCACCGCGGCGGGCACGACCGCGCCGAACGCGGTCAGCACGGCGGTGATCAGGAACATGATCCACGGGATCGCCACCACCCGGCCGCCGACGACCCGGATGGCGATGTTGACCAGCCAGTCGACGGTCCCGTTCTGCTTGGCTATCGCGAACAAGTACGTGACCCCGACCAGGATCACGAAGAGATTGCTGGGAAAACCGCCGACGATGTCGTCGGTCGATTTGTCCACAACCAGGGTGCCGACGGCGAACGCGGCGACGAACGCCAGCACCCCCATATTGATCGATAACGTGGTTCCCAGTACGAACACGGCGACGAGAACCAGGATTGAGATGATCTCGACCGACATACGCGGCTCCGGGGGATTCCGCAATTCGGAATATACTGTTCGTCAATAGAAATTAGACGTAGGGTCAGGAACACGTCAAGAGTTGACACCACGAGAGGCAAACAGGCGTATGAGTTTCGCCAGCGGACGTCACTTTCTGCAGATCCCTGGCCCGACCAACGTTCCGGACCAGGTGCTCAGGGCAATGTCGGCGCCGACCATCGACCACCGCGGGCCGCGGTTCGCGGCCATGGTGCCGCCGCTTCTCGAAGCGTTGAAGCCGGTGTTCGGCACCGCGGGTGACGTGGTGCTGTATCCGTCTTCCGGCACTGGCGCATGGGAAGCCGCGCTGGTCAACACGTTGAGCCCGGGCGATCGCGTGCTGTGCTTCGAGACCGGGCATTTCGCCACGCTGTGGCAGCGGATGGCCAGGGATCTGGGGCTGGAGGTGGACTTCGTGCCGGGGGACTGGCGGCACGCGGTCGATCCGGCCGACGTGCCGGCCCGGCTCACGCCGCAGACCAAGGCCGTCCTCGTGGTGCACAACGAGACTTCGACCGGTGTGACCAGCGATATCGCCGCCGTCCGGCGGGCGATGGGCGACCATCCCGCCCTGCTGATGGTGGATACCGTGTCCTCATTGGGATCCATCGACTACCGGCACGACGAGTGGGGTGTGGACGTCACGGTTTCCTGTTCCCAGAAGGGACTCATGCTCCCGCCTGGGCTCGGCTTGAACGCCGTCAGCGCCAAGGCCCTCGCGGCGTCCGCCCGGTTGCCTCGGTCGTACTGGGCCTGGCAGCCGATCATCGAGGCAAACAAGCGAGGCGCTTTTCCCTACACGCCACCGACGAACCTGCTTTACGGCCTGCGCGAGGCGTTGCACATGTTGCACTCCGAGGGCCTGCCGCAGGTGTACGCGAGGCACGCGCGCCACGCGGCCGCGACGCGTGCGGCCGTGCAGGGCTGGGGACTTGAGTTGCTGTGCCTGGATCCTGAGGCTTACTCGAACACGCTGACCGCGATCCTCATGCCCGAGGGGCACGACGCCGACCGGCTACGCGAGGTGATCCTCGACCGGTTCGACATGTCGCTGGGTGCCGGGCTGGGCAAGGTCGCAGGCAAGGTGTTCCGGATCGGACATCTCGGTCATTTCAACGATCTGAGTCTGGCAGGCACGCTCTCCGGCGTCCAAATGGGACTTCAGATCGCCGGTGTGCCGGTCAAGGACGGAGTCTCGGCCGCACTGTCTGTGTTGGCGGAAGCATGAGTGACCTTGAGGAGGCGCTGCGCAGGGCGCTCGAAGGTGAGGTCGCGTTCGACTCGTACACGCGGCACCTGTTCTCGCAGGACGCCAGCATGTACTCGATCATGCCTGTGGGCGTGGTGTTCCCACGGCACGCGGACGACGTCGTTGCCGCGGTGACCATCGCCCGCGAGTACGGCGTCCCGGTCCTGGCTCGTGGTGGTGGGACGAGTCTGGCCGGTCAGACCGTGGGTTCTGGTGTGGTGCTGGACTTCTCCCGGCACATGAACCGGATCCTGTCGCTGGATCCCGCGGAGGGGATCGCGCACGTCCAGCCCGGTGTCGTGCAAGACGACCTGAACCGGGCCGCGTTGCCGCACGCGATGATGTTCGGGCCGGACACGTCGACCAGCAACCGCGCCACGATCGGCGGGATGATGGGCAACAACTCGGCAGGCAGCGGATCGGTCCGGTACGGCATGACCATCGACCACGTCCAGTCCATGGATGTGGTGTTGTCCGACGCGACCACGGCCACATTCGCCCCTGGGACACCAACGAAGTTCGACTCCGCGCTGTCGGATCTGGTGGCCGCTCACAGATCCGCGATCGCCGACGGCTTTCCCAAGTTCTGGCGGCGCGCGGGCGGCTACCGGCTGGACCGGTTGGCCGACGGGCCTTTCGACCTGGCCAAGTTCGTGGTCGGTTCGGAAGGGACATTGGTGGTCGCGACTTCCGCGGTCGTCGGGCTCGTACCCAAGCCCAAGCACACCGTTATCGCGGTCGGGCACTTCACGTCGGTCGAGGCCGCGATCGCCGCGACCGACGACGCGCTGGCGTGCGATCCGGCCGCGGTCGAGCTCATCGACAAGACGATCCTTGACCTGTCGCGCCAGAAGCTGGAGTACCGGCGGCTCGGCAGCTTCCTCGTCGGCGACCCGGAAGGACTGCTGTTCGTCACGTTCACCGGGGACACCCAGGCCGAAGCAAGCGCTCGCCTGGATCGGCTGGCGGCCTTGTGGCAGAAGCATTCCCACGGCTACCACACGCTGGGCGCCGAAACTGCGGCGCAGCAAGGCGCTTTGCTGAAGGTCCGCAAGGCCGGGCTCGGCCTGCTGATGGCCTCCAGCGTCGGTTCGCGACGGCCGCAGGCATTCGTCGAGGACACAGCCGTCGATCCGTCCCGGTTGATCGAGTACAGCACGCGGTTCCGGGAAATCCTGACGCGGCACGGGATGAAGGCCGGGTTCTACGGCCACGCCTCGGTGGGATGCTTGCACGTCCGGCCGTTCGTCGATCTGACGAACCCCGACGAGGTCGCCGCCATGCGGTCGGTCGCCGAGGAAGTCCGCGATCTCGTGGTCGAGTTCGGCGGCGCCAACTCCAGCGAACACGGTGACGGCCTGGTCCGCAGCGAGTTCAACCGCAAGATTTTCGGCTCCGAGTTGTACGAGGCCATGCGCCAGGTGAAGCGGATCTTCGACCCGGACGACGTGCTGAACCCGGGCAAGATCGTCGACTCGCCCGCGATGACGGACAACCTGCGCGATCCCGCACTGCCACCGGCCAAGCCGCTGACCACGCACCTGACGTTCCTCGGTGACATGCGCAGCGCGGCCGACCGGTGCATGAACATCGGGCTGTGCCGCAAGAGCGCGACCGGCGTGATGTGTCCGTCCTACATGGCCACTCGCAACGAGGAAGACTCCACTCGTGGCCGGGCGAACGCTCTGGTCAAGGCACTGTCCTCACCCGACCCGGCTGCCGCGTTGGGCGATTCCCGGCTGCACGAGGTCCTGGACCTGTGCTTGATGTGCAAGGCCTGCAAGAGCGAGTGTCCGCTCGGTGTCGACATGGCCGCGTTGAAGAGCGAGACCCTTGCCCAGAAGCACGCCCAGTCCGGTGTGCCGCTGCGGTCCCGGGTCTTCGGCTCGATCCGGCTGCTGAACCGGCTCGGTTCGGCCACCGCGCCGGTGTCGAACCTGGCCGCGCGCCTGCCTCTGGCCCGCCGGTTCTTGGGTATCGCGGCCAAACGGCCGTTGCCGGAGTTCAAGCGGCAGAACCTGATCCGGTGGTTCCGTCGCCGTCCCGCATCATCCGGTCAGACGGTGACGTTCCTGGCTGACTCGTTCACGACCTTCACCGAGCCAGGCGTCGGCCGTGCCGCGATCTCCTTGCTGGAACAGGCAGGCTGGCAGGTCCGGCTGGAGTCTTCGGGCTGCTGTGGCCGGGCCGGGATCTCCAAGGGCCTGCTGGACGACGCCAAGCGCAAGGCCACCGCGTTGACGGCGCTTTTGGATACGTCGTCGGGCCCGATCGTGGGCTGCGAGCCTTCCTGCTTGTACACGTTGCAGGACGAGTACTTGTCATTGCTGCCGGACAATCCGGCGGTCAAAGCGGTCGCTTCCCGAGTTCGGCAAGTCGAGGAACTCCTGGTGGAGGCCATCGACTCGGGGGCCTTGAAGCTGTCGTCGGCGCTCGAAGGCAAAGAGATCCTGTACCACGGGCACTGCCACCAGAAGGCCGAAGTCGGCACGGCCGCGACCGTGGAGTTGTTGCGGCGGATCCCCGGCGTCACAGTGACCGAACTGGACGCCGGGTGTTGCGGCATGGCCGGGTCGTTCGGCTTCGAGGCCGAGCACTACGACGTCTCGATGCAGGTCGGCGAAGACCGGTTGTTCCCGGCGATCCGGTCATCGTCTCCCGACGTCGTGGTCGCGGCCACTGGAGTGTCCTGCCGCCAGCAGATCCGGCACGGCACTTCGCGGCAGGCGCAACACCCGGTCGAGCTTGTCGCTCAGGTCGTCGTGACTTCGGCCTGAACCGGGCGCCTGCTCACCCAGTAGGCGAAGATGCCCGCGGGGATGAACATGACAACGCCGTAGACGGCCGCCGGGACGGCCATCTGCGGGTTGTTCAGCAGCGCTGGGCTGAGCGCGATCGTGATGGCCAGGGTGCTGTTGTGGATGCCGATTTCCATTGACGACGCGATGGCCTGGCGTCGGTTGACCCTCAGCAAGCGCGGGATGGCGTACCCGACGGACAGGCTGATCACGCAGAACAGCAAGGAGATCGCGCCGACCGCCTGCAGGTAGCCGCCGATGTTCGCGCGCTCCTGGAACACCGCGACGGCGATCGTGGCGACCATGAACACGATCGCCGCGATCTTGAGCGGCCGCAGCATCCGGTCGGCGAACGCGGTGAAACGACGCCGGACCAGCATGCCGATCGCCACCGGCACCAGCACGATGGCGAAGACCTGGAGCATCTTGTCGAACTGCAGGCCCAGTTCCTCGCCGCCGTCCATGAACCCGGACAGCGACAGGTTGACCACGATCGGCAACGTGATCACCGCGATCACGGCGTTGATGGCGGTCAGCGTGATGTTCAGGGCCACGTCGCCGCCGGCGAGGTGACTGAACAGGTTCGCCGTGGTCCCACCAGGGGACGCGGCAAGCAGCATCATGCCGACAGCGAGCGTCGGCGACAGGTCGAAGAGCACGACCAAGCCAAGGCAGATCGCGGGCAGCAGCAGGACCTGGCACACCAGCGCGACGATGGTGGCCTTGGGCACCTGGGCGACACGCTTGAAGTCCTGCACGGTCAGGGACATCCCCAGGCCGAGCATGATCACCCCGAGGGCGATCGGCAGGAACACCGTGGTCACCACGGACGACGAAGTCATCGGACACTCCCTGAACCGGACATTCCGGTGATTGTGTCAACCGGGTCGGCGTTCGGCCAGTGTGTGTGCGACATCGAAATAAGTCGTGCTGTCCGGCAGCGACAACATGGTTGACAGCTAACCGCCCGGCAGCCAAGTTGGAAACACGGTGTCAGCAGCCGACGCGAACATGTCCGGATCCCTCACCGGGAGGAGACGCCGGTGACGTGCACGCGTTAGCGGTCGGCATCGGACTCGTGCACCACCTTGTTGACCGTTGCGGCCATCAGCGGAGGTCCGAATGCACGTCCGGGGACTGTTGTTTTCTCTGTTGCTTTTATGGGGAGTTCTCGTTGGGGTTCCTGCGTCGGCGGGGACCGGCGGTGCGACGGTCGTTCGGGAGCAACAACTCAGCGAACGGCTGCTTGAGCTGACCGTGCGTTCCGAAGCCGTTGGCCGCGAAGTCGGCGTCCGGTTGCTGCTCCCGAAGGACTGGCGACGCGCGCCGTACCGCAAATGGCCGACGCTGTACCTCCTCCACGGTTGTTGCGACGGCGATACTGGCTATCGCTCGTGGACGGACAAGACCGATGTCGAGGCCTTCACGGCTCGGACGAATGTCCTCATCGTGATGCCCGAGGCGGGCCCGGCCGGGTTCTATTCGGACTGGTTGAAGGGCCCCGCATGGGAGACCTTCCACCTCAGCGAGCTCAAGCGCCTGCTTGAGCGCAAATACCGGTCGGGTCATGACCGGGTGGTGGCAGGCCTGTCCATGGGTGGTTTCGGCGCGTTGTCCTACGCCGCAAGGCATCCTGGCTTCTTCAAAGCCGCGGCGTCCTACAGCGGCGTCGTGCACACGACTTACCAAGGTAAACGGTCGACTGACCTTGTGACCGGAATTGTCGGGCAGACCAGCGGTGACCCCTTCGCCTTGTGGGGTGATCCCGCCACACAGCCCGAGATCTGGGCCGCCCACAACCCGTATGACCTTGCCAGCCGGCTTCGCGGCATCCCGGTTTATCTGTCCACAGGCAACGGTGAACCCGGTCCGCTCGACCCGCCCGGCTCAAGTTTCGACTGGCTGGAACAGCTGCTCGGCGAGCAGACTGTTGCCGTGGCGGATCGCTTGCGCGCCAAGCACGTTCGCGTGATCACGGACTTCTATGGTCCCGGCAGGCACACCTGGCCGTATTGGGAACGAGCGCTGCATCGATCGTTCCCCATGCTGCTCGCGGCGTTGCGCTAGTCGCACTTCACCGCGTAGAGGGTGATCCGGCCGTCGGCGTCGCTGGTGACCTTGACGTGCGTCGCCTTGATTTTCTGGATGAGCTCCTCGATGGTCATTTCCGTGCCCTTGCCCAGTGGCTCGCTCATACGGCCAACCTGGACACACCGGACTCCGGTGGTGGGGACGTTCTTGTCCGCCAGTTCCTTGTTGAGCGCGTCCACCGCACTGACGTTCTCCACAGCGATGGTGACGGTGCCGTCGGCGTTCTCGATCACCTCATAGGTCGGCTTGTCGGCTTGCCCTACCGCTTCCTTCGGCTGAGCAGGCGGGGCTGCCAGTGGCTGTTGCGGTGGCGCCGGGTTCTCAGTTGGCGCCAGGAGGAACGCGGCTGCCACCCCACCAACCAGGGCGACACCCATGGCGACCCGCGTCGGCCGCTTTGATCTCCGCTCTGCGCGCTCGGCCGCCAGCAGGTCCGGCCCATGTTCCCGCATAAGGTCGTTGAGCAGCTGTTCTTCGAACTTACCCATGGTTCTCACCTACGGTCTTTCGCAATTTGCCCCGAGCCCGGAACAGCCTGATCCGCAACGCACCCGTGGAGATGCCGAGTGCGGCGGCCGCTTCCTTGCGCTCGAGTCCAACAATGTCAACGAGTTCGACGGCTTCACGGTCGGCGGGTGTCAACTCCGCCATACCGTCGAACAAAGCTCGTCCTGCACGTTCCGCGTCGATCCGGGCCACCAGTTCCGCGGCCTCGTCGACGTCAAGCTCGCGACGCCCTGCCAATCGCGCGGTCACGTCCTGCCCACGCCTGAACCGCTCGCAGTGCTGAGCGAACACCCGCCGGGCGATGCCGTACAACCAGCCGCGAGGGCTGCCCCGAGCCGGATCAAACGCGGTGAAGGACGTAATCGCCTGCACAAACGTGTCCGCGGTCAAATCGGCGACCGTCTGCGGATCCGCGGTGCGCCGGGCGAAGTACGCCGTGACGTGCTGAACGTGCGCGCGATAGATCTGCTCGAACTCCGCCGCCAGCCCAGTCGGCTTACCCCGGCGCTGCACATCCGGCGGTTGCCCGGCCTTAGCCATCGTTTCGCTCACACACGTAGTTGCCCGTTCACGGCCAACCCGTTACTCAGCTCAGGCTGGCCATCACCCTGGCACGGTGGACCGAACCGGTCCCCCAGGCCGAGTGCAGGGCGCGGACCTTGGATAACCAGAGGCTGAGGTCGTTCTCGACGGTATAGCCGATGGCACCGTGAACCTGCAGTGCGGTGCGCGCCGCACGATAGGCGGCATCACCTGCCGCGACTTTGGCCGCCGACACGGGCACGGCGTTGAGCGCGGCGCCGTGCACCAAGGGGCGGGCGAGTTCGAGGGCGACGTGGACTGACGCCAGGTGATGCTTCACCGCTTGGAACGAGCCGATGGTCTTGCCGAACTGAGTGCGTTGCTTGACGTACTCGACGGATTTCGCCAGCAGTGCCCGGCCTGCACCCAGCAGCTGTGCTGAGCACGCCAACACGCCTCGCTCGAAGGCATCAGGCAGCGGACCGACCTCGGTCGTGGCGGTTACTTCGAACAACGTACGGCACGGATCCACCGAGCTGACCCGGTTGCCCATGGTTGCGGTGAAGAGGGTTCCGTTCTGGAGCACGAACACATGGTCGGCGACATCGGCGTCCACTGCGTACGGCACATGAGGGGGAATGGCCACTGTGGCCAGTAACGCACCGTCCAGGTGGTCAGGCAGCACGGCCAAGGTCTCGATCGCTGGGCCGGGGAGTGCATGGTAGCCGATGGACTCCATGGCGACCACGAGGTCGATGAGCTCTCCGTCCTGCGCGATGCTCGTGACCCCGAGGTCCGCCAGGTGACGCCAGACGGCGAGCCCGGGTTCGTGGTCGCCCGCTGCCCAGGATCTGGCCACATCGGATTTGGCCAGCAGCGCGTCCAGCATGTCCGCGAACTGGGTCTGTTCGGGGGAGAGGGCGAATTTCATCGTGGCAGTCCCAGTATCCGTTCGGCTACGACGTTGCGTTGGATCTCGTTGGTGCCCGCGTAGATCGGTCCGGCGAGCGAGAACAAGTAACCATCGAGCCAGGGCCCATCGGCCTCACCTTCGCCGCCGAGCAAGTCCAAGGCCGTCTCGTGCATGGCGATGTCCAACTCGGACCAGAACAACTTGTTCACACTGGACTCCGCGCCGAGACTGCCACCTTCCATCAGTCGGGTGACCGTCCCAAACGTGTACAAGCGATACGCCTGGGCACCGATCCACGCGTCCACTACGCGATCGCGTAAGGCTGGATCGGGCAACGCGTGCCATAGGTCGACCAGGCGTCCCGCAGTGGCCAGGAACCGCCCAGGGCTGCGCAACGAGAGCCCACGCTCGTTGCTGGCCGTGCTCATCGCGACCTTCCAGCCGTTGTCCACGTCCCCGATCACGTCCTCGTCGGGTACGAACACGTCGTCGAGGAAGATCTCGGCAAAACCCGGCTCACCGTCCAACTGGTTGATCGGCCGAACGGTCACCCCGGGAGCCTTCAGCGAGAACATGAAGTACGTCAGGCCCCGGTGTCTTTCCCCGGATGTCCGGAACAACCCGAAGCCACGGTCAGCGAAAGTCGCACGGGAACTCCACGTCTTCTGCCCGCTGAGCAACCACCCACCGTCGGCCCGAGTCGCCGACGCCCGGATCGCCGCGAGATCACTGCCTGCCTCAGGTTCCGACCACGCCTGCGCCCAGACCTCCTCGGCACTGGCCATTTTGGGCAGCAGCCGCGCGCATTGCTCCGGCGTTCCATGCGCGAACAGCGTAGGCGCCAACAGGAAAATCCCGTTCTGGCTCACCCGCGCGGGTGCACCGGCAGCGTAGTACTCCTCCTCGAAGACGACCCACTGCAGTAAGGACGCGTCCCTGCCGCCGAACTCCTCGGGCCACGAGACCACGGACAGTTGTGCGTCGAAGAGCTTCTTCTCCCAGGCGCGATGGGCTTTGAAGCCTTCGGGTGTGTCCATTGAGGGCAGCGTGTCGGGGACGTTCGTGGCGAGCCAGGTCCGGACTTCGGCTTGGAAGTCCAGGGTGGCGGGGTCGAGGTCGAGATCCATCGGTTCTCATTTCGGGAAGGAGAGCGGGGTTGCAAACCCTCTCACGCCATGGGTATTGGTGCTCGTCACGGTGACTTGCCGCCGGAATGGCAGTGGTATCGCCGAACCAAAACGGCGGTCGCGCCAGGCGCGGGCCTCAGACGCGAACCACGGCGTTCGACACTCTCATTGCCGTTCCTTCATGGAACGGGCGTCGAGACCTGCGAGGGAGTCCTTGGAGACTTCGGCGTTGTGGGCGTGGGCGAAGTGGTGCAGTCCGAACACCGAGTCCATCCCCGTACGCAGGCCCATCAGGTCTTCTGCTTGGTTCACCGCGCGTTTGGCCAGTGCGAGGCCGAACTGGGGCATCTCGGCGATCCGGCCGGCGAGTCGTAACGTCTCCTCGGTCAATGATTCCCGGGGCACGACTCGGTTGACCATTCCCCAATCTAGGGCTTGCTGTGCGCTGAACCGATCTCCGGTGAAGAGCACCTCTTTCGCCGCGCGTGGGCCGAGGACCCAGGGGTGCGCGAAGTACTCGACGCCTGGGATCCCCATTCGCACAACGGGATCCGAGAAGAACGCGTCCTCCGAGGCGACGATCAGGTCGCACACCCACGCCAGCATCAGGCCACCCGCGATGCACGCACCCTGCACCATCGCGATGGTGGGCTTGGGAATCTCGCGCCAGCGGCGGCACATTCCCAGGTATACCTCCATTTCCCGGGCGTAGCGCTGGTCTCCGCCGGGTCGGTCGACGTGGTCCCACCACATCACGGCTTTGCGCTCGAAGGACACGTCGACGTCGCGCTCGGGCGTTCCTATGTCGTGTCCTGCCGAGAAGTGCTTTCCTTCTCCGGCAAGGATGACCACCTTGACTTCGGCGTCGTCCACCGCCGTCGTGAAGGCCGAATCCAGCGCATATGTCATCGCTGAGTTCTGCGCGTTGCGGTAGTCCGGCCGGTTCATCGTGACGATCGCGACCGGGCCTTGCTTGTCGTAGCGGACGACGCTCATGACTCTCCCCTTAGTACTCGCTTCAGCACCTTGCCCGACGGGTTGCGCGGCAGTGCCGCCAGGAACTCCACTCGCCGGGGCACTTTGAAGTTTGCCATGAGGGTCTGACAAAAACTGATGACTTGTTCTTCGGACAGGTCAGCGCCCGGTTTTCGGACTATGTGGGCCTTGCCGACCTCGCCGAGCCGCTCGTCGGGGACGCCGATCACCGCCGCCTCCGCGACCCCTGGCAACCGGGCGAGTGCCTGCTCGACTTCCGCGGGGTACACGTTGAACCCGCCGCAGATGTACATGTCCTTCAACCGGTCGGTGATCGTCAGATTTCCTGCCGCGTCGAGACTTCCGGCGTCGCCGGTGTGCAGCCACCCTTCCTCGTCGATCGCCTCGGCGGTCGCGGCCGGGTCGTCGAGGTAGCCCAGCATCACATTCGGGCCTCGCACAAGGATTTCACCGTTCGGCGCGACACGCACTTCACAGCCTGCCGCCGCGTGGCCCGCGGTGTGCGCTACAGTGGAAGCGTCGTCCGTGGGGGAGCAGAGTGTCACAACAGGACACTCGGTCAGGCCGTATCCGGTGAGTACGGTGTCGCACAGTTCTTTCTGCATGCGTTCGACCAATGCGACGGGCACGACTGCCGCACCTGTGACCGCAAGCCGTATTCGAGGAAAGTCAGCGGGGTGATCCAAAATGGACTGATAGATCGTCGGCGCGCCCGGCAGAACGGTGATACGCTCGAGAGTGGTCAGCCGGATCGTCTCGGCGACATCGAACTTGGCCTGCGGCACGATCGTCGCTCCGGTCAGCAAGCACGTCAGAATCCCTGCCTTGTACCCAAAGCTGTGGAAGAAAGGGTTCACGATGAGGTATCGGTCAGCCGAACTCAGCTCTGTTCTCGACGCCCAGGCCCGTGCGACGGCCAGTGTCTGCCGGTGGGCGCTCATAGCGCCTTTGCTGCGCCCCGTGGTGCCGGACGTATAGAGAATGTCCGCCACGTCGTCCGGTTCGACCGGCGATTCGAACGTGGCTTCCGGCCACTGCATCGGCATCCGGTAGATCCGAACTCGGGAAGCCAGCGTGACATCGGCTTCCAGCAGGTCGGCCTCCCGGTCCACGCCAAGGAATTCGCCTTCCACGAACAACCCTCGAGCACCGCTGCGGTTGATCACATCCAGGGTCTCCGCCGTGGTGAAGCGGGTGTTGATGGGCACCAGAGTGGCGCCCGCGTAGAGCACACCGAGTGCTGACGTCACCCAGTGATGCGTGTTCGGCCCGAAGATCGCCACCCGGTCACCCCGGGTGATACCGCTTGCCCAAAGGCCGTACGCGACTGCCATCACGCGGCTGTGTAACTCGCGGAAACTCAGCCTGACCTGGCCATCGACGACTGCTTCGGCGTCACCGAAGCGCTCGGCCGCTTCGAGGAGCGCGGCGGGGATGGTTTCTCGGCGCACACTCACCTCCTCAAGCAAGTGCTTGGTAGGCTAGCCTACGTGAACGGCGACTTCCGTCAACAGCTGCGCGCCTGGCTCGCGGACAATCTGTGCGGCGAGTTCGCGAAACTGCGTGGTGTCGGTGGTCCCGGCCGTGAGCACGAGCAGTACGAGTTGCGCCGGGAGTGGGACCGAAAACTGGCCAAGGCGGGCTGGAGTTGCCTTGGCTGGCCGGTGGAGCACGGCGGCCGTGGCGTGAGCACGCAGGAACAAGTGATCTTCTACGAGGAGTACGCGGCGGCCAACGCGCCTGCGCGTGTGAACCACATCGGGGAGGAGCTGCTCGGCCCGACGTTGATCGCGTTCGGCACGCCGGAGCAACAAAGCCGGTTCCTGCCGAAGATCCTTGCCGTCGAAGAACTCTGGTGCCAGGGGTACTCCGAGCCGGGTGCCGGATCCGACCTGGCGTCGGTGTCCACAACGGCCACAGTGGACGGCGACGACTGGGTGATCACCGGGCAGAAGGTCTGGACGTCGTTGGCACACGAGGCGGACTGGTGTTTCGTGCTGGCCCGTACCGAACCAGGGTCACGTCGGCGGGACGGCCTGTCGTACCTGCTGGTGCCGATGCGTCAGCCGGGTGTGCAGGTCCGGCCGATCCGGCAGCTCACCGGGACGTCGGAGTTCAACGAGGTCTTCTTCGACAACGCCAGGACTGCCAAGGACATGGTCGTCGGCGAGGTCGGCGACGGCTGGCGGGTGGCCATGGCGACGCTCGCCTTCGAGCGCGGCGTGGCGACATTGGGACAACAGGTCGGTTTCCGGCGGGAACTGGACGCCTTGATCGATCTGGCCAAGCGGAACGGAGCAATCGATGACCCGGTTATCAAGGAGCGCCTGACCCGGTCGTGGATCGGTCTCGAGGTGATGCGGGCGCACGCCTTACGGACGTTGTCGCGCAAGGATCCCGGCTACGAGGCGTCAGTGTCGAAGCTGGTGTGGGCGCGGTGGCACCGTGAGCTGGGCGAGCTCGCGATGCAGGTTCGCGGCCCCGAGTCGATGGTCGCGGTGGACGGTGACCTGGACGAGTGGCAGCGGTTGTACTTGTTCAGCCGCGCGGACACCATCTACGGCGGCTCGGACGAGATCCAACGCACCATCATCGCCGAGCGTGTGCTCGGCCTGCCGAAGGAACCTCGCGCATGAACTATCCCGAGGGACACAACCTTCTCGAAGGCAAGACAGTCGTGGTGACGGCGGCCGCCGGCACCGGGATCGGCTCGGCCACCGCACGACGCTGCCTGGAAGAAGGCGCGTCCGTGGTGATCAGCGACCACCACGAGCGCAGGCTGGCCGAGACACTGGACGCGCTGAAAGGCGAGCACGACGGCCGGGTCGCCGCGCTGACGTGCGACGTGACCGACGAGGAGCAGGTGCAGGCGTTGGTGCTCGGCGCGGCGAACACCTTCGGCCGGATCGACGTGATGATCAACAACGCCGGTCTCGGCGGCACGAAGTCCGTGCTGGACATGACCGACGACGAGTGGGCAAGGGTGCTGGACGTGACGCTGAACGGCACCTTCCGGTGCACGCGGGCGGCGTTGAAGCAGATGGTGGAGCAAGGCGACGGTGGTGCCATCGTCAACAACGCGTCGGTGGTCGGCTGGCGAGCACAACGCGGCCAGGCGCACTACGCCGCGGCCAAAGCCGGTGTCATGGCGTTCACCAGATGTGCGGCGATGGACGCGGCTGAGTACGGGATCAGGATCAACGCGGTGGCGCCGAGCCTGGCCGCGCATCCGTTCCTCGCCAAGGTGACCAGCGAGGAACTGCTGACCGAACTGGCCGAGCGGGAGGCTTTCGGGCGCGCCGCGCAGCCGTGGGAGGTCGCGAATGTGATGGTGTTCCTGGCCAGCGACCTCGCCTCGTACATGACCGGCGAGGTGGTGTCGGTGAGCAGTCAACACCCTTGATGAGGAGTAGCAGGTGAAGAAGGAGTCAGGGGCGCCGGTCGGTGTGTCAGCGCGTCGCGCCGAGCTGTTGCGGCTGGCCGCCGAGATGTTCGCCGAGCGCGGGTTCCGCGCGACCACCGTGCGGGACATCGCGGACGCCGCGGGCATCCTGTCGGGCAGTCTGTACCACCACTTCGACTCCAAGGAGTCCATGGTGGACGAGATACTGACCGGCTTTCTCGACGAGCTGTTCAGCCGGTACCGGCAGATCGTCGAGTCCGGCCTGCCGCCGAAGGCGACGCTCGAGGCGATCGTGGTCGCCTCGCTGGAGAGCATCGACAAGCAGCACGCGGCGGTCGCGATCTACCAGAACGACGCCAAATACCTGGCGACGTTCGACCGGTTCGGCTACATCGCCGAGCGTGGCGTCGAGTTCCGCAAGATCTGGGTCGGCGTGCTCGAGGAAGGCGTGCGGGCCGGGGCGTTCCGGCCGGACCTCGACGTCGAGCTGGTGTACCGGTTCATCAGGGACACCGTGTGGGTCGCCGTGCACTGGTACCGGCCAGGCGGCCAGCTTTCCGCGCAGGACGTGGCGGAGCAGTACCTCGGCATCCTGCTCGACGGCATCTCGACCCGCCGACGGCCAGTTCGCCGTCCCTGAAGGGAGAAACATCCGTGTCCGAGGCGTACATCATCGATGCCGTACGCACTCCGGTCGGACGGCGTGGCGGCGCGCTGTCCGGCGTGCACCCGGCCGACCTGGGAGCACACGTGATCAAAGCGCTGTTCACCGACAGCCCGGTCGACCCGGGCGAGGTCGACGACGTGATCTTCGGCTGCGTGGACACACTCGGCCCGCAGGCCGGGGACATCGCGCGGACCGCGTGGCTGGCCGCGGGATTCCCCGAGGAGGTCCCCGGGGTGACGGTGGACCGGCAGTGCGGTTCGAGCCAGCAGGCGTTGCACTTCGCCGCGCAGGCGGTGATGAGCGGCTCGGACCTGGTCGTGGCCGGTGGCGTGCAGAACATGAGCCAGATCCCGATCGGCTCGGCGATGGTGGTCGGCGAGCAGTTCGGGTTCCCGACCCCGGTGCACGGCTCACAGGGCTGGGACCACAGATACGGCTCGGAGGAGGTTTCCCAGTTCCGGTCGGCGGACATGATCGCCACCCGGTGGGATCTGTCCAGGGCCGAGATGGAGGAGTTCGCTCTCGCCAGTCACCGGAAAGCCATCGAGGCGCAGGATTCTGGGCGCTTCACGCGCGAGATCGTGCCAATGGACGGCTTCGAACACGACGAAGGCCCGCGCAGGGACACCGATCTGGCCAAGATGGCCAAGCTCGCGCCGTTACGCCCGGACGGTCGGGTGACAGCTGCGTTGGCGAGTCAGATCTCCGACGGGGCGAGTGCCGTACTCGTGGCGTCGGAACGGATGGTGTTGCGGCACAAGCTGACTCCACGTGCTCGCGTGCACCACATGTCCGCTCGTGGGGCTGACCCGATCTACATGCTGACCGCGCCGATCCGCGCCACCCGGCATGCACTGGAACGTGCTGGCATGAGCGTGTCCGACATCGACCTGTTCGAGGCCAACGAAGCGTTCGCGAGCGTGGTTCTGGCCTGGGCCAAGGAACTCAAGGTCGACCTCGACCGGGTGAACGTCAACGGCGGTGCCATCGCACTCGGCCATCCGATCGGCGCAACCGGAACCCGGCTGTTCACCACGTTGCTGCACGAACTGGAGCGCACATCGGGCCGGTTCGGCCTGCAGACCATGTGTGAAGGAGGCGGCCAGGCGAACGTCACGATCATCGAACGGCTCGGCTGAAACTGGTCACAGCCCGCGTAGTGGACCGGTTTACTGTTCGATCATGCAGCCACTTGGCGGACTCGTCAGCGTCCATCCGGTCGCCAACGGGCGGCGTTGGCTCGCTGCCTTGGTCTACCTGCTCGGCGCGGCCGTGCCTGCGGGCGTGTTCGCGGCGCTGATCGTGTTCTCCATCGTGGGACCGGGCTTCGGCAGAGTGGGCGCGTTCCTGCTGATCCCGGTGATCGTGGTGCTGCCGGTCGCGCTTTTCCAACTGGTCAAGGCGATCTACGGCGGGTTCGCGGAGTCATACGAGGTCTATGAACGTGGTTTCGCGCATGTCCGCTGGGGGCGGCGGCGCAGCTGGACCTGGGACGAGGTCTACGGGCTGGACCCGCGAGAGAAGGGCGGCAATCGCCGGTACGGCTGGGATTTCAGTTGTGCGGTCAGCTTTCACGGTGGTTCCCGGCTGATCTTCACCGGCGTGACCCGTGACGCCAGGCAGCTCGCGGAAACGCTCGAAAGCCACTGTCCGGAGGCTCGCCGGGTTGATTTCGGTGTCGGGTGGGTGGACGACGTCCTGCCGTGGGCGACACCGGTCGCCGCGGTCGGACTCGGCTGGCTGACGTGGTGGGCGATCGACACGATCATCATCAACGACGAGCAGACCGATTCGCTTTCCCCGCACTACGTCGAAGGCGTCGAGCAGTTGTCCGAAGGCGAGATCGGCGGGCTCAGCATGGTGATCCTCTTCAGCGGCCTTGGCGCCGTCGCTGCTGTGGTCGCGTTCATCTGGGTGATGGTGGACCGGTTCCGTTAGTCGTCCACGCCTGCCAGGTTCTCCCGCGTCGACCGGGCAGGCGTGGATCGCCAGGCGGCAGGTGACCGCCTTGCCCAAGGACTCTAGCGCCGCCGCCGTGCGTCCGAGTGCGGGCCACCGACCTGTAGTGACGTCCTGCCACTTTCGGTAGTGCCTACTTTTGGCCCCCGCAGCAACACTGTCGCGTGACTTAGGGTCGGTCGGTTAGCTGGTCGAGAGGTGAGAAGGGCAGAAGTCTATGGGGCCAAGACGCAGATCGCCGGTCGCGTTACGCACGGCGATCGCTTTGGGGGCGTCCGGTCTGGTGATCTTCGGGGTCACCGTGCCGTCCGCAACTGCCGCCGACAACGTCATGAGGGCCGACGGATCGGCGGGCCGCGCGTGCTACGAGTCCGTGCAGTCACGTCGTGCGGCGGGCATCGACCAACGCGAAATGACATCGACCGTCGACGGTCTGATCCAGGCACGCCTCGCACCCCGCGACGGCGCCGAGGGTGACTGGGACCTGGCCGTTTTCGACAAGGCGACGGGGAAGGTCGTCGCCGCTTCGGCGGCGTTGCGCAGCCGTGAGCTCGCCGAGAGCTTCGTCAAGAAGGACCAGCAGTTGATCGTGCAGGCATGCCGGTACTCCGGCTCGGCCCGCACTGTCACTGTTGGCGTCGACTTCCTTGCGCTCACCCCGCAAGGCACTCCGACCGGCGTCGCCGAGCAGGCGCAGCGCGCGGAGGTCGTGCGCGTGGAAACGCCGGAGCGCACAGACAAGAGCAAGCTCCTCGCGCTGGGCCTCGACGTGACCGAAAAGGGTGACGAGACCGGCATCGAGGTCGTGCTGGCCGACGACGCCGACCGCAAGACCCTCCGGGACAGTGGATTGCGGTCCACCGTGATCAACCCCGACCTGTCGAAGACCTCACGCGAGGACGCGGCCAGGGACCGGGAGTACGCCGCGACCACCCAGGCTTCCGGCCTGCCGTCCGGCCGCACCAGCTACCGGCACCTCTACGAGTACGAGTTCGAACTCAAGGAGCTGGCACGCAAGAACCCCAAGCTGGTCAAGGCGTTCACCCTGCCCAACCCCTCCGTTGAGGGCCGGGACGTGCTCGGCGTGGAGATCGCCACCGACGTGGCCAACATTGCCGACGGCAAGCCGGTCAACTTCACCATGGGTGTGCACCACGCGCGCGAGTGGCCGGCTTCCGAGCACGCCATCGAGTGGGCGTACGAGCTCGTCAACGGCTATCAGAAGGACCCGGCGATCAAGTCGCTGGTCGGCAAGACCCGCAACATCGTCGTGCCGATCGTCAACCCGGACGGCTTCTCCATCTCGCGTGAGGCCGAGCCCAAGGGCGACTTCTCGCGGTTCGACTACGAGATGAAGCGCAAGAACTGCCAGGCCGCGGACTCGCCGCCGCAGTTCCGTACCGGTGTGTGCAAGGCCAACCCGGCCGGCCGGGAGCGTGGCACGGACCCGAACCGCAACTACGCCACGTTCTGGGGCGGCAACGGTGCCAGCCCGAACTGGAACAGCGACACGTTCCGCGGCGCCGGGCCGTTCTCCGAGCCGGAGACCCGCAACATCCGTGAACTCGTGTCCAAGCGTCAGGTCACCAACCTGATCACGCTGCACACGTACGGCAACCTGATCCTGCGTCCGCCGGGCGTCGCCGACACCCGCGCGCCGTTGGACGAGCCGGTGCTCAAGGCACTCGGTGACAAGATGGCGTCCCGCAACGGATACCGCAGCATTCCTTCGTGGGGCCTGTACGACACAACCGGAACGACCGAAGACTGGTCGTTCTGGTCGACCGGCGGCCTCGGCTACACCTTCGAGATCAACACCGCTGGCTTCCACCCGCCGTTCCAGAACGCTGTCGTGGCCGAGTACACCGGCACGGCTCCGGCGGCAGGCGCGGGCAAGGGCGGCAACCGGGCGGCGTTCCTCGACATGCTCGGCAGTGCGGCCGACCCGGCACAGCACGCGACGCTGATCGGTTCGGCGCCGCGCGGCTACCAGCTCAAGCTGCACAAGACGTTCCAGACGCCGACCTCGCCGGTGCTGCAGCCGGACGGCTCGACCAAGCCGCCGATCTACGTCACCGACACGCTCGACTCGACGTACTCGTCGACCGGTGGCCGGTTCGCGTGGTCGGTCAACCCGTCGACCCGTCCGTACGTGGCCGGTCGCTACGGCCGTGAACCGCAGGGGCCGCCGCAGGCGACGTTGCCGTTGGCCAACCCGGCTGGCGTTCCCGCGGAGAACACGCAGTACCCGGGCAACCCGGTCGCCGAGAGCATGCCGTTCACCATCAAGGGCTTGCCCGAAGTGGACAACGGCCGGTTCGACGTGGTCGTGGAATGGGCTTCCACGGACACCGACTGGGACCTGTACGTCTACAACGCGGCCGGTGAACTGGTCACGTCGTCGGCGGCAGGCGGTACGAAGTCGGAGCGGGCGACCCTGTTCGACCCGCCGCCCGGCAACTACACCGCGGTGATGGTCAACTACGACCAGGTCGACCCGGCCAACCCGGATGACTGGGGCAACGGCCGGATCGAGTTCGCCCCCCCGATCCCGCCGACCTACGGCACCAAGGAGGCCTACACCCTCACCTGCACCAACCGGATCGGCAGGCTCGTCGGCATCGCTGACGTGTTCGCCGACCGCGGTCAGACTGTGGATGTGGGCGAGGTCTGCACCAACTCGGCGCGTGCCACCAAGGACCGCCGCCGGTGATGGACTAGAGAAGCAAGGAAAGGGGCAGGCCACGCGGCCTGCCCTTTTCGTTGATTGAGGCTCAGCCGCAGATGAGCCTGGCGTCGGCCCAGTCGGTGTGGTCGCTGTTGTTGCCGTCGCCCGCGTCCGTGCTGATCAGCCGGACCAGCGTGGCGCCGGTGATGTCGGCACGCAAAGGCTTGGCGGGCATCAGGTTCGTCAGCACGCCACTGTCGGCGACCTTCTGGCCGTCGGCCCAGATTTCGAACGTGGCTGTCCCGTTGTTGCCCTTTTCGTCGTCGAGGCCGACGTCGGCAGTCACCGCGGTACAGCGACCCGCCACGTAGTACTCGACGACACCGGGGGCGTGTGTGCCGAGTCCCTTGGCGTACTGAACCCCGTTGATGGTGATGACGTTGCCGTCACCGGCACGGCGTTCACCGTTGCTGCGGTCGAGTTCAACCGGGCCGAAGCCATTGGTCACCCGCAACCACTTGACGTCACTGGCAAAGGACGTCCCCGAAGGTGGCGCTCCTGGAACGACGACCTCGAGGGTGTAGGGAAGCGTCACGTCTGGCCGGTACGAAGCCTGTCCCTGCAACACATACGTGCCAGGCGCGAGTCCGGCAGGCACGCCAACGGTCCACTTTGTCGTAAAAGACTGGTCCGTCCGCAGGACGACCGCTGAGGTCGGTGAGTCCGCGCGGACCGTCCATCCGGAGGGCGCACTCAACGTCGAGGAGGCGAACAACGCCGGAGCACGGCCGTTGTTGGTGATGCTGGTCGTGACCGTCGTAGTAGTACCTGGTGTGACGATTGGCAAAGCGCCGGGATACACGGTCTCGATGGAAGCGCCAGCGTGGACTGCGGGCGGGTACTGCGCCCATGAACGATCCATGCTCACGCGGAACATCGCGCTGCCGTGCGGTGGCAGCGTCGCGGAAATCGTTCCAGCGGTGTGGGAATCGGTGTGTGCCCAGAGGTCGCGCAACCGGTACGCGGGCGCGCGGGGCAGGCCGAGTTCCGCTGCCGAAGTGGCGATCTGCCCGGTCGTTTCGCCTTCGTTGAACAGCAGGACCGCTTTGTCGCCGTTGCGCAAAGGCTTCACCAGTACGTGCAGGCCGCCGACGGACTTGGTCAGTTTTCCTTGGACGCCAAGAGGATCCTGGTCGACCGCGATCACTTCCCGGTTGCCGAGGATGTCGAACGTGGCCGGGCTGACCTTGCGCAGGTCGGCGCCGATCAGCAAGGGCGCGGCCATGATCGCCCACAGCCCGAAGTGCGACCGGTACTCGGTGTCGGTCATCCCGCCGTTGCCGACTTCGAGCATGTCCGGGTCGTTCCAGTGCCCCGGGCCCGCGTAGTCCGCCAGCTCCCAGTTGCGCTTG
Source organism: Kibdelosporangium aridum (assembly GCF_900176515.1). Lineage (GTDB taxonomy): Bacteria > Actinomycetota > Actinomycetes > Mycobacteriales > Pseudonocardiaceae > Kibdelosporangium > Kibdelosporangium aridum. The sequence goes on along the minus strand of NZ_FWXV01000003.1, from coordinate 612,896 downwards.
GCGATGTTCAGCATGCTGCTGTAGTTGTCGCTGATGTCGCCGGTTGTCCGCCACAGGTGGCCGACGTCGGCGGCCCATTCCCACGGCTTGTTCTGGCCCCACTCGCAGATGGAGAACACGATCGGCCGGCCAGTCCGGCGCAAGGCGTCGCGCATGGTCGTGTAGCGCAGCCGGGCGTCGACGCCTTGGTTGTTGCAGTTGTCGTACTTCAGGTAGTCCACGCCCCACGACGCGAACAGGTTGGCGTCCTGCTGCTCGAAGCCGAGGCCGCCGGGGAAGCCCGCCGAGTTGCAGGTCTTGGTGCCCGCGCTGGTGTAGATGCCGAACTTCAGGCCTCGATCGTGCACGTAGTCGGCGACGTGCTTGATGCCGTTGGGGAATCGGACCGGGTCGGGGACGAGGTTGCCGTCGGGACCACGTTGCGGCAGGGCCCAGCAGTCGTCGAGGTTGACGTACTGGTAGCCGGCGTCCTTCAGGCCTTTCGACACGAAGATGTCGGCGATGCCTTTGACCATCGCCTCGTTGAAGTCGGCCCGGCAGTGGGTCGAGTTCCAGTTGTTGAAGCCCATGGGCGGCGTCAGGGCGAGCCCATCGCCCGGGGTGACGGCTGCGGACGCGGCCGGGGCGCTGACCCCGGCCGCGACCAGGAGACTGGTGATGAGCACTCGGATATACATCGGACCTCACCGGTAGAACGTCCAGGACAATCCGGGCGGCGAGGTCCGAATGTAATCGATTACATCGGGTCTTAGGAACAGGTGATTCGAGTATCCGCCCAGTCGGCGTGATCGTTGCTGTTGCCGTCACCGCCGTCGGCGGCGATCAACCGGACAAGGATCGCACCCGTGATGTCCGCCGACAGCGACTTGGCGGGCATCAGGTTGGTCAGCACGCCGCTCTCGGTGACCTTGCGGCCGTCGGCCCAGATCTCGAAGTTCGCCGAGCCTTTCGGGTCCTGCTCGTCGTCCATGCCGACATCCGTGGTCACTGACGTGCACTTCCCGTCGACGTAGTACTCGATGACGCCGGGCGAGTGCGCACCGAAGCCCTTCTCGTACCGCACACCCTGGATGGTGATCGGGTTCCCGTCGCCACCCTGCGCTTCGTGGTTGCTCTTGTCGATCTCGACCGGGCCCCAGCCGTTCGTGGTACGCAACCATGGGAAGTCGGACAAGAAGCCGGTGCGGGGCGCGGGTTGCGGCACCACGACTTGCAACGCGTACGAAGCAGTCCCGCCAGGTTGGTACTTGGCGTTGACCTGCAACGAATAAGACCCTGGCTTGGCCGAGGCCGGTGCCTTCACTGTCCACTTGGTACTCAGTGACTGCCCGGTGCGCAGCACGAGCCGAGACGACGGGGAACCCGCCTGAACACTCCACCCGGCCGGTGCCGCCAATGAGGCGTCGACCTGCACGGCAGGCAGGCGGCCGTTGTTGGCCACGGCCGTGGTCACCGTGGTGTCGTGGCCAGGGCGAACAAGTGGAAGGGCGCCGGGGTAGACGGTCGCAGTGTCCACGGACGCCTCAACAAAGGACGGATACGCGGCCCAGCGCGGGTCCATGCTCACCCGGAACATCGCGCTGCCGTGCGGCGGCACGGTCGCGGAAATCTCGCCCGCGGTGTGCCGGTCAGTCCGTTCCCACAGGTCACGCACCTTGTACCCGGCCGCACGTGGCAGCCCGATCTCGGCGGCGGACGTCGAGATCCGGCTCTGCTGCTCGCCTTCGTTGAACAGCAACACCGCCTTGTCGCCGTTGCGCAACGGCTTGACGAACACGTGCAGCCCGTTCGCCGACTTGATCGGCTTGCCCTGGACGCCGAGCGGGTCCTGGTCGACCGCGATGACCTCGCGGTTGTTCAGGATCTCGAACGTCTCCGGGGTCGCCTTGCGCAGGTCGCTGCCGATCAGAAGCGGAGCCGCCATGATCGCCCAGAGGCTGAAGTGCGACCGGTACTCGATGCCCGACATGCCGCCGTTGCCGACTTCGAGCATGTCCGGGTCGTTCCACCGGCCAGGCCCGGCGTGCTCGGCCAGTGCCCAGTTCTGTTTGGCGATGCCCAGCATGCTGCTGTAGCTGTCGCTGATGTCGTACGTGGTGCGCCACATGTGCCCGACATCCGCGGCCCACTCCCACGGCTTGTTCTCGCCCCACTCGCAGATCGAGTACAGGATCTTCCTGCCGGTCTTGGCGAGTGCGTCGCGCATGGCGATGTAGCGCTGCTTGGCGTCGACACCTTGGTTGTTGCAGTTGTCGTACTTCAGGTAGTCCACGCCGTAGGACGCGAACAGGTCGGCGTCCTGCTGCTCGTAGCCCAGTGATCCGGGGAAGCCGTTCTCGTTGCACGTCATGGTGCCCGCGCTGGTGTAGATGCCGAACTTCAGGCCCTTGCTGTGCACGTAGTCGGCGACGTGCTTGATCCCGTTGGGGAATCGCACGGGATCGGGGACGAGGTTGCCGTCCGGGCCTCGTTGCGGCAGGGCCCAGCAGTCGTCGAGGTTGACGTACTGGTAGCCCGCGTCCTTCAGGCCTTTGGACACGAAGATGTCGGCGATGCCCTTGATCATCGCCTCGTTGAACTCTGCCCGGCAGTGGGTCGAGTTCCAGTTGTTGAAGCCCATCGGGGGCGTCAGAGCGAGTCCGTCACCCGGAGTGACGGCGGCGGACGCCTGCGGGATGCCGACGCAGGCGGCGAGCAGCAGGCCAACGCCCGCTGCCACGGTCACGCGTTTCAGAGTCATCGGACCTCACCGTTGAATGTCCAACAGAATCAAACAAAAACCACCATTATCACACCGTCATCTGGGAGTTCTGGCTAGATGCGAAAGGAGGAAGATCCGACGTCTTCTCGACACGCTCGAGATTGCGCCCACATCCGCAGGCCTTTGGTTCACCGATTCGTTATGCTTCTCGGTCGGCCTACTACTTGACGACAGGAGTTCGATGACCGTCCTGGACGAAAGTCAGCTACTGCTTGATTCCGGAACGGTTGAGAACCCCTCAATCCTGTACTCGGGTGGAGTAACGCCGCCCACGCGCACCCTCGTCGACATCCTGGCCGCGACGGCCCGGCAGCACCCCAACGCGGCGGCTCTCGACGACGGCACGGCCGTCCTGACGTACCGCCAGCTCATGGCCGAGGTCGAGGCGCGGCGCGACATCCTCGCGGCCGCAGGCATCGGCGTGGGGGACCGTATCGGTATCCGCGTCGAGTCCGGCACGGCAGAGCTGTACCTGTCCATCCTCGCGGTGCTCATGGCCGGTGCCGCGTACGTCCCGGTCGACGCGGACGACCCCGATGAGCGCGCTGAACTGGTCTGGGCCGAGGCCAAGGTCTGCGCGGTCATCGGCTCGCAGGGCGAGTTCCGGCCGATCGGTGCGCCCATGCGCTGCGGCACCGGGCCCGGACCCGACGACGACGCCTGGATCATCTTCACCTCCGGGTCGACTGGAACACCCAAGGGCGTTGCCGTAAGCCACCGCAGTGCCGCCGCGTTCGTCGACGCCGAAGCCCGGTTGTTCTTGCAGGAAGAACCGATCGGACCGGAAGACCGTGTCCTCGCAGGTCTGTCGGTCGCGTTCGACGCCTCATGTGAAGAGATGTGGCTCGCATGGCGGTACGGCGCGTGCCTCGTTCCCGCGCCGCGCGCGCTCGTGCGTACGGGTATGGACCTGGGCCCGTGGCTGTTGGAGCGCGAGATCACCGTCGTGTCGACGGTGCCGACGCTCGCCGCGTTGTGGCCCGTCGAGGCGCTCGACGAGGTCCGCCTGCTGATCTTCGGTGGCGAGGCGTGCCCGCCTGAACTGGCCGAACGCCTGGCCGTCGAGGGCCGCGAAGTATGGAACACATACGGCCCGACGGAGGCCACGGTCGTCGCGTGCGCCGCGCAGCTGACGGGTGAAGGCCCCGTGCGGATCGGCCTGCCGCTGGACGGCTGGGACCTGGCCGTCGTCGACCAGGTCGGCAAGCCCGTGCCGATGGGCGAGATCGGCGAGCTCGTGATCGGCGGCGTCGGCCTGGCCCGCTACCTGGACCCCGAGAAGGACGCCGCGAAGTTCGCCCCGCTGGACTCGCTGGGCTGGGACCGCGCGTACCGCAGCGGTGACCTGGTCAAAGCCGAGCCCGAGGGCCTGTTGTTCGTCGGTCGCGCCGACGAGCAGGTCAAACTGGGTGGCCGGCGGATCGAGCTGGGCGAGGTCGACGCCGCTCTGCAGGCGCTGCCCGGCGTCGCCGGTGCCGCCGCGGCCGTGCGCAAGACAAAGGCGGGCAACCAACTGCTTGTTGGCTACGTGGTGGCCGAGGACTTCGACGAAGCCGATGCGTTGGAGCGGCTGCGTACGGCGCTGCCTGCGGCTTTGGTGCCGCTGCTTGCCGTTGTGGACACGCTGCCGACGCGGACGTCCGGCAAAGTCGACCGCAACGCGCTGCCGTGGCCGCTGAAGACCGTCACGTCGGAGCTGTCCGGTACGGCGGGCTGGCTGGCCGAGCAGTGGACCGAGATCCTCGGCATCGGCGTGGACAACGAGGACGAGGACTTCTTCGCCCGCGGCGGCAGCAGCCTCGGTGCCGCGCAGCTGGTTTCCCTTGTCCGCCAGCAGTACCCGGGCCTGTCGGTCAGTGACGTCTACCAGCACTCGAAGCTGGGGCAGATGGCCAAGCGCCTGGACGAACTGGGCGTCGCGGAGACCACGAGCCGGACTGTCGAGCCGACGCCGCGCGGCTTCGCGCTGGCCCAGACCGCGCTGATGGTGCCGCTGCTGACGGTCGTCGGCGCGCGCTGGATCGTCGCTCTGGCCGCCATCAACAACGTCCTGGCAATGCTCGGGTTCACCTGGGCACCAACGATTTCCTGGTGGTGGGTGGCGCTCGGCTGGGTCGCGTTCGTCAGTCCGCTCGGCCGCCTGGGCATCGCGGCGGGCAGTGCGCGGTTGCTGCTGCGTGGTTTGAAGCCAGGGAAGTACAAGCGTGGCAGCGGCGTCCACCTGCGACTGTGGACGGCCGAGCGGATCGCCGCGCTGACCGGCGTCTCGAACCTGTCCGGCGCACCGTGGATCACCTATTACGCCCGCGCCCTCGGCGCCAAGATCGGCCGCGGCGCCGACCTGCACTCGCTGCCCCCGATCACCGGGATGCTGAAACTCGGCAAGGCCAGCGCGGTCGAACCCGAGGTCGACCTGAGCGGCTACTGGATGGACGGCGACCGCCTGCACATCGGCAAGATCCGCATCGGCGCCGGTGCCACGATCGGCGCGCGCAGCACGCTCTTCCCGGGCGCCCGTGTCGGCAAGCGCGCCGAGATCGCGCCCGGTTCGGCCGTGATGGGCGCGGTCCGGCCCGGTCAGCGGTGGGCCGGTGCTCCGGCGGTCAAGTCGGGTAAGCCTGGACGGTCGTGGCCGTCGGCTCGGGCGCCTCGCAAGCTGCGCTGGGTCATTGCCTACGGCATCACGTCCTTGGTGATGGGGATGTTCCCGGTTCTCGGTGCGGTGCCTGGCCTTCTGGTCTTGTCGGCGTTCCTCGACGGTGGCTTGTCCGGTGTGCTGACGGCCGTACCGCTCGCGACGCTCGCCGCGATGGGCAGCTTCGCCGCGCTCATCCTGGTGTCCGTGCGGCTGCTCGGCATCGGGCTACGCGCCGGTCATCACCCCGTGCACAGCCGGATCGGCTGGCAGGCGTGGGCGACCGAGCGGCTGATGGACCTGTCCCGGATCCTGCTGTTCCCGATGTACGCCAGCCTGTTCACCCCGGTGTGGCTGCGGCTGCTCGGTGCGAAGGTCGGGCGCCGGGTCGAGGCGTCGACCGTGCTCGCGATCCCGAAGATGACGACCATCCGCGACGGCGCGTTCCTGGCCGACGACACCATGGTCGCCACATACGAACTCGCAGGCGGTTGGATACGGATCGGCGAAGCGCGTGTTGGCAAACGGGCGTTCCTCGGTAACTCGGGGATGACCGCGCCGGGCCGTGCTGTGCCGAACGGTGGTCTCGTTGGCGTGCTGTCCGCGACGCCCAAGCGTGCCAAGGCGGGGTCGTCGTGGCTCGGTATGCCGCCGATGAAGCTACGGCGGACCGTCGCCGAGGGAGACAGCAGCCGGACGTTCGAACCCGCCAAGCGTCTCGTTGTGGCGAGGGCGTTGGTTGAGATGTGCCGCGTCATCCCGGTCATGGCCGGTGTCGCGTTGGCAGTGCTTGTCCTGGCCGCGTTCGAGGGCCTCGTCAGCCAGTTCGGCTGGGCCGTGGCCACGTTGCTGTCTGGCGGTGTGCTGCTGGGCGCCGGGCTCGTCGCGTGCGCGGTGACCACGGCCGCGAAGTGGTTGCTCGTCGGGCGGTTCCGTGCGGTCGAGCATCCGCTGTGGAGCTCGTTCGTGTGGCGCAACGAGCTCGCGGACACATTCGTCGAGGTGGTCGCCGGACCGTGGCTGATCTCGTCGGCCACCGGCACGCCGCTGCTGAACGGCTGGCTGCGGACCATGGGCGCGAAGATCGGCCGTGGCGTCTACCTCGACACGTACTGGCTGCCTGAGGCAGACCTGGTGTCGCTGGGCGACGGCGTGAGCGTGAACCGCGGTTGCGTGCTGCAGACACACCTGTTCCACGACCGGATCATGAGCATGTCCGAGGTGCTCATGGACGACGGCTCGACCCTCGGCCCGCACGGCATCATCCTGCCCGGCGCCAAGGTCGGTGCGCGCACCACGGTCGGCCCCGCGTCACTGGTGATGCGCGGCGAAGGTGTCCCAGCCGACACCAGGTGGCTTGGCAATCCGATCTCCGCGTGGCCTACTGTCAGGTCGTGATCGACCCGTACCTGCCCGAGCACGGCGACCCGAGCTATCACGTCGAGCACTACGACCTTGAGCTGGACTACCGGGTCGCCGCGGGCAGACTGTCGGGCAGAGCCAAGATCACCGCGGTCGCGCGCACGGCGCTGACGCGGTTCGCGCTCGATCTCAGCTCGTTCAAGGTCAACCGGGTGCTGGTGAACGGCAAGCCGACCCGGTTCGTGCACCGCGGGCACAAGCTGACCGTGCAGGCGAAGGTCGCCGCCGGGAGGCAGTTCACCGTCGAGGTGCGCTACGTCGGCAACCCGGTGCCCATCAACACCAGGCACTGGGGAGAGCTCGGCTGGGACCAGCTCGAGGACGGCGTGCTGGTGGCCAGCCAGCCAATTGGTGCGCCGTCATGGTTTCCGTGCAACGACCACCCGAGCGACAAAGCGACATATCGGATCTCAGTCACCACGGCCTCGCCCTACCGCGTGATCGCGAACGGCGACCTGATCGACGGCCGGGTCGGGGCTTCGACCACCACGTGGGTCTACCTCCAGCCCGAACCGATGGCGACCTATCTCGCCTCCATCCAAATTGGACGGTACGAGTACATCGAGCGGGCCGACGACCAGGTACCGTTGCGAGCTGCTTTTCCGTTGCGCCTGCTCGAAGGCTACGCACACGACTTCGGGCGCCAGTCCGAAATGGTGGTCGCGTTCGAGCGGATGTTCGGCCCCTATCCGTTCAACGCGTACACCGTTGTGGTGACCGACGACGAGCTGGACATCCCGATCGAGGCCCAAGGCATGTCGATCTTCGGGGCCAACCACATCGACGGTCGCCGCGGCTTCGAACGTCTCGTGGCACACGAACTGGCGCACCAATGGTTCGGCAACAGCGTGTCGATCGCCGACTGGCGGCAGATCTGGCTGAACGAAGGCTTCGCCGCCTACTCGGAATGGCTGTGGTCGCAGGCTTCCGGCGGCCAGTCCGCCGACGCGTTGGCGCGGGCGACCTGGACGAGGCTGGCCAAACTGCCGCAGGATCTGGTACTCGCCGATCCCGGTGTCGAGCGGATGTTCGACGATCTGCTGTACAAGCGCGGCGCGCTTGCCGTGCACGCCTTGCGTTTGCGGCTCGGCGACGCGGCGTTCTTCGAGATGTTGCGCGAATGGACCGCGCGGCACCGGCACGGCTCAGTGACCATTGAGGACTTCAAGGAGCACGCTCAGCGGCATTCACCGCGCCCGCTTGACAGCCTGTTCACTGCTTGGCTGCACCAGGCCCGGCTGCCCGAGCTCGGCTAGGATCCGTTCGGCCTCGGCCACCGTCTTGACGATCACATCGGCGCACGCGGGCAGGTCGTCGAGCTTGCCCACGACTTGTCCCGCGGCCAGTACGCCCGCGTCCGTCCGGCCTTCGACGAGGCCCGCGCGCAGCAACATCGGAGTGTTGGCCGCCATGACGACTTGGGCCAGCGACATGTCACCGCGCATCGACCACCCTTCACGGGCCATCGATGACCACGACAAGCCGCTGAGCTTCTTGAACTTCGCCGCGTTCCGGATGGCGTGCAAGAGGCTGCTCACCCGGCCGGACTTCTCCAGTTTCTCGACCAGTTCCGTCTTCAGCACCCGATGCGGAACGCCGTCAACCCGTTTCGTCACCACAGTTCCGTCAAGGCCCTTGCTGAGGTAGAGCTGCTTGACCTCGTCGGGTACTGTGCTTTCCTTGGTCAGCAGGAACCTCGTGCCCATCGCGATTCCGGCAGCGCCGTACGACAATGCCGCCGCAAGACCTCGGCCGTCGAAGAAGCCGCCCGCTGCGATCACCGGGATGTCGATGGCGTCCACAACGGACGGGATGAGCAACGTCGTGGCCACGGATCCCGTGTGGCCGCCCGCTTCGCCACCCTGGGCGATCACCGCGTCGGCACCCCAGGCCGCGACCTTTTCGGCGTGCCTTACTGCTCCGACCGACGGGATGACCAGCGTGCCCGCGTCCTTGAGCTTCTTGATCAGATCCGCTTTCGGTGCCCTGGCGAAGGATGCGACCCGGATGTTCTCCCGGATCAGCAGGTCGATCCGCTGACCCGCGTCGACCGCGTCCGATCGGAGATTCACCCCGAACGGTTTGTCCGTGCGGCTTTTCGTTTCGGCGATGGCCTTTTCCAGCTCCTCGTAGGTCATCGTGGCCGACGCGAGGATGCCGAGACCGCCCGCTTGCGCGCTCGCCGCGACCAGCCTGGGCCCGGCGACCCAGCCCATTCCGGTCTGCACCACCGGATGCTCGACGCCGACCAGTCGCGTGAGGGCGGTTTTCACACCCGCACCTCGCGTTCCCGCTTGCCGTCCGGATCCAGCACGGTCCGGATCAGATCAAGCTCTTGCTCGGTCGGCTGCCGGGTGATCGAGGGCTCTTCGTACTCGGGCAGTTCGAAGCCGGTCTGGTCGTACACCTCTTGGATGTCGACGTCCGGGTGGACGGACACCAGGCGCATCCGGCGGTCCGGCGTGTCGAAATCGAACACCGCGAGGTTGGTGACCACACGGTGGATGTGGTGGAACGGGCCGGCGTACTTGTCATAGCCCACACCCGAGACGACATCGACGGCGTCGACCAGGACTCGCTTGCTGTGCCTCGGAATCCAGTAGCTGGTCTTGTGGTTCGCCGTGTTGCCCGGTGCGCCGCGGAAGCCGAGCAACTGCCTGCTCGGTTTGCGGTGGTCACCGATCGCGGAGATGTTCTGGTTGCCGAACTTGTCGAGTTGGTTCGCGCCCATCACCACGTGCCTCGTGCCGTGCGCGACCACGTCGAACACCTTGCGGTACGGCAGCCAGCCTTCGATTTTGCCTTCGGGCGTCAGCAGATACGCCTCGCCGTCGGAGAGCAGCAGGTCGGGCTCGGCGGTCAGCCTGGCGAGCCGGGCACCGAGACTCGGGACCAAACCCATGGGACTTGCCAGGATCTCGCCGTCGCCCGCGAACAGGTCCGCGCAGGCCGCGACGCACACTTCGGCTCGGGTCACCGCCATGCCTGCACCGCCTCCTGGTAGCCGCGTTCGCCGCCGGTGAGGAACCGGTCCGCGAAGGAATCCCAGTTCGCCTCGGCGTAGAGCTTCTGGAACTGCTCGTCACGGGGATAGTCCGGCACGCAGCTGGTGAAGTGCGCGCCATTGGGCGTCTCCACCACGCCGTCGACCATCATCCTGTTCAGCAGCAACGTCTGCATGGGCCCTTCGAACGTGTCCACGATCTTCTCGCAGGAGACGTACCGACGCTTGGCCGCAAGGCAGAACAGGTCGTCGAAGTAGGGGTCTGGGCCGAGGTATTGGGCGTTGCCGTGCTGGTCCGCCCGGTTCATGTGGACCAGGGCGACGTCCAGGTGCAACGCGGGCATGGCCACGAGTTCTTCGCCGTCATAGGGCGATTTGACCGTACGCAGCTCGGGGTTGGTCCGCATCACGTCCGAGCCGAGCCCGGCCCGGATCGGTAAGAAGGGCAGCCGGTGGCCGGCGGCGAGAAGTCCACATTGGAACATGCCCTCGTCCAGTTCGGTGACGTCAAGGTCACCTTCTTGCCGCAGCTTCTGGAAGTACGGGTCGTAGGCGACAGTGTCGAGCGAGACGAACCCGAAGACGAGTTTGCGGATCTTGCCCGCCGCGGCGAGCAATCCGACGTCCGGGCCGCCGTAGGACACGATCGTCAGGTTCTTCAGCGGGGAGTCAAGGATCGCCCGGACGAGCGCCATCGGTTTGCGGCGCGAGCCCCAGCCGCCGATGCCGATGGTCATCCCGTCGGACAGTTCCGCCACCACGTCGGCTGGCGTCATCCGCTTGTCACGCATCTTTCGCTCCGTTGATGAAAGCGTCGCGTGCCTCGTCCGAGGCGCCGGTCAAGTTCAGCTCGAACGTGAACCCTTGCTCGTAGCGGTAACTGCGGTGCACCGGCTGCGGATCGATCCCGTTGATCGCCTCTTTGGCCCGCCGGATCACCCTGGTGTCCTTGGCCGCGATCTCGTCGGCGAGTTTCAGCGCCGCATCGTCGAGTTCTTCGCGCGACACGACCTCGTAGACCGAACCATGGTGGTGCAGTTGCTTCGCGTCGATGGTGCGAGCCGTGTAGTACAGCGTTCGCATCAGATGCTGGGGGACGAGTCTCGCCAGATGTGTAGCCGCGCCGAGCGCACCTCTGTCCACTTCCGGCAGTCCAAAGTAGGCGTCGTCGGACGCGATCACGATGTCGCTGTTGCCGACCAGCCCGACGCCTCCGCCGAGGCAGAATCCTTGTACAGTGGCGATCACGGGCACCGCGCAGTCGTACACCGCCGCGAATGCCGCCGCGCAGCCACGATTGGCGCCGATCAAGGCGCCATGTCCTTCGGTGCGCTGCATTTCCTTGATGTCCACGCCCGCGCAGAAGCCCCGGCCTTCGGCGCGAAGGATCACCACGTGTGTCTCTGGATCGTCGCCCGCGGCCAGGATCGCCGAGGCGAGGTCGAACCACCCTTGCACCGGCGGGGCGTTCACCGGTGGGAAGTCGATGGTGACCTGGGTGACGCCGGGACCCGCCCGGCTGCTGGTGATCCCCATGGACCCTTCTTCCTAACCTAGCGATTGCTTGGTAACTTATCAGGGCCTGGTGCCCAAGAGAAGGAGTCAGGAGTGGAACTCGCGCTCGACGGGTCGGTCGTCCTGGTGACCGGCGGTGGGCGCGGGGTCGGACTTGGCATCACACGGGCGTTTCAGTCCGCCGGTGCGACCGTGGTGATCTGCGGCCGTACCGAACCTGCTGAGCCGGTCGCCGACTTCATCGCCTGTGACATACGGGATGTCACGCAGATCGACGCCATGGTGACGCAGGTAGTCGAGCGCTACGGGCGGCTGGATGTCCTGGTGAACAACGCGGGCGGCGCGCCGGTCGTCGAGACCGCGTCGGCTTCACCCCGGTTCCATGAAGCGGTCATCCGGCTCAACTTGGTGGCGCCGTTGCTGGTGTCGCAGCGCGTGAACGCGGTCATGCAGGAGCAGGACACCGGCGGATCGATCGTGATGATCAGCAGTATCAACGGATCTCGGCCGGCACCGGAGTCCGTGGCCTATGGAGCGGCGAAGGCCGGTGTGAACAACCTCGCCGCGAGCCTGGCGGCGGAGTGGGCGCCCAAGGTCCGGGTGAACTCGCTCGGTGTCGGGATGGTTCGAACCGACATCACCGAAGAAGCGTTCGCTCCGATCATGGACGAGGCGACGGCGGCTGTCCCGTTGGGACGGTTGGCCGAACCGTCGGAGGTCGGTGCGTGCGCGGTATTTCTGGCTTCTCCGCTGGCGTCCTATGTCACCGGAGCGACGCTTCTGGTACACGGCGGGGGTGAACTGCCCGTCTACTTCAATAGGGAGACGCCTTGAGCAAGCTCTGTTCTGGTCGCGTTGTCATCGTCACCGGTGCGGCGCGAGGGATCGGCCGTGCGCATGCTCTGGCGTTCGCCGCTGAGGGTGCTTCCGTTGTCGTGAACGACTACGGTGTCGGGCTGGACGGCTCGGGTGCGTCTGCAGGCCCTGCTGCCGAGGTGGTCGAGGAGATCAAGGCCGCGGGTGGTTCGGCCGTCGCCAACTTCGACGACGTGGCCTCGTGGGACGGTGCCGCCGCGTTGGTCGAGACAGCGTTGCAAGCGTTTGGCCGGCTCGATGTCCTGGTGAACAACGCGGGATTCCTGCGCGACCGGATGCTGGTGAACATGGCCGAGGAGGAGTGGGACGCGGTCGTCCGCGTGCACCTCAAGGGCCACTTCGCTCCTCTGCGGCACGCGGCCGCGCATTGGCGTTCGGTGGCGAAGTCCGGCACTGTGCCGGATGCCCGTGTGATCAACACCAGTTCCGGCGCGGGATTGCTGGGCAGCGTCGGCCAGGGCAACTACAGCGCTGCGAAGGCAGGCATTGCATCCCTGACGTTGGTCGCGGCGGCGGAATTAGCGCGCTACGGCGTCACCGTGAATGCCATCGCGCCCGCTGCGCGGACCCGGATGACCGAGCAGACGTTTGCTTCGACGATGGCCGCTCCCGACGCGGGCTTCGACGCCATGGCCCCCGAGAACATCTCCCCGCTGGTGGTCTGGCTCGGCAGCACGGAGTCCCGTGAGGTGACCGGCCGCGTGTTCGAAGTGGACGGTGGCCGGATCTGCCTCAACACCGGCTGGACTCCCGGCCCCACCGCCACCAAACCCGCCCGCTGGTCGCCGGGGGAACTCACCCCGGTGGTGAAGGACCTGCTGGCGCAGGCCCCTGCACCACTGCCGGTGTACGGGAGTTAGATCCGCTCGATGATGGTCGCGGTCGCCAGTGCGCCACCCGCGCACATGGTGATGAGCGCACACGTCTCGTCGCGGCGCTCGAGCGCGTGCAGGGCTGTGGTGAGCAGGCGTGCGCCGGTGCTGCCGACGGGGTGGCCGAGGGCGATGGCGCCGCCGTTGACGTTCACGCGGTCAGTGTCTGGGTTGTGCACACTTGTCCAGGACATCACCACGGAGGCGAAGGCCTCGTTGACTTCGAACAGGTCGAGGTCACCGATCTTCATGCCGCTGCGTTCAAGGACGCGCGCGGTTGCCTGAACCGGGCCGTCAAGGTGGTAGTACGGCTCGGCGCCAACGAGTGTCTGCGCGACGATGCGGGCACGTGGGCGTAGGCCGAGGGCGCGAGCGCGGTCCTCGTCCATCAGCATCACTGCGGCGGCGCCGTCGGAGATCTGCGACGACGTGCCCGCGGTGTGCACGCCGTCTTCCATGACGGGCTTGAGATTCGCGAGGCCTTCGAGTGTCGTGTCGCGCAGGCCTTGGTCCTGGGTGACGCCCTTGACCGGAACCACTTCGGCAGTGAAGTGCCCGGAATCCCAGGCGTTGCGCGCCTTGGCTTGCGACCAGACACCGAACTGGTCGACGTCCTTGCGGCTGAAGCCCCGGCGCACCGCGATCCGTTCGGCGGCTTCGTACTGGTTGGGCAGGTCGATGTCCCAGTCGTCCGGCCGTGGCTTGCCGACATCGACACCCAGGTTCGATCGCAGCGGCACGCGGCTCATCGCCTCGACGCCGCAACCGATGCCGATGTCGATGGTGCCCATCGCGATCAGTCCTGCGATCAGATGAACCGACTGCTGCGCCGAGCCGCATTGGCAGTCGACGGTCATGCAGCCCGTGGTGTGCGGCAGGCCGGCGTGCAACCAACCCGTGCGGGTGATGTTGTTGGACTGCTCACCCGCCTGGGTGACACAGCCGCCGGCGACCTGTTCTACCAAGACCGGGTCGATCCCGGCACGCTCGACCACCGCCCGCTGCGCGGCGCCGAGCAGTTCCGCCGCATGCAGCTCTGCCAGCCAACCTCCGCGTTTCCCGATCGGCGTCCGTACCGCTTCGACGATCACCGGATGACCCACGCCGAGCACCTCCTGTGCCTGTCCGTGATCAAAAAATAGAACACGTTCCCGCCATCAGCAATACTGATGGCGCAGCAGGTCTTTCATTGAGTTAACGGTGTATGCTTAAATCGGTCGTAGAACGTGTTCCACACCGTTGTGGGGGGCGACCCGAGGAGGCAATCGTGGCCGAACCCAGGATCCCCGAAGGCTTCGACTTCACCGATCCCGACGTTTATGCCACGCGGCTACCACACCAGGAGTTCGCCGAACTGCGCCGGTCCGCCCCGGTCTGGTGGAACGAGACACCGAAACGGGACTGCGGATTCGACGACGACGGCTACTGGGTGGTCACCCGGCACTGTGACGTCAAAGAGGTGTCCCGAAACTCGGATGTGTACTCCACGTGGGAGAACACCGCGATCATCCGGTTCGGTCCCGACATCACCCGCGAGAAGATCGAGATGCAGCGGCTGATCATGCTCAACATGGACCCGCCGCAGCACACCAAGACCCGCGCGATCGTCCAGCGCGGCTTCACCCCGCGTGCGATCAACAGCCTGCGCGACGCGCTGGCGAATCGCGCCGAACGAATCGTGAAAACCGCACTCACCGAGGGAACCGGCGACTTCGTCCTCGACGTCGCCTGTGAACTGCCCTTACAGGCGATCGCGGAGCTGCTGGGGGTCCCGCAGGACGATCGCCACAAGTTGTTCGACTGGTCGAACCGGATGATCTCGTACGACGATCCGGCGGCCTCCCAACCGGAACTGGCCTCGGCCGAGTTGCTGGGCTACTCGTGGCACATGGCGGAGGACAGGAAGCGCTGTCCCGCGCACGACATCGTGACGACGTTGGTGAACGCCAACATCGACGGCGAAGGCCTGACATCGGAGGAGTTCGGCTTCTTCGTGCTGCTGCTTGCCGTGGCGGGCAACGAAACCACGCGCAACGCGATCACGCACGGGATGCACGCGTTCCTGCAGCACCCTGAGCAATGGGAACGGTACAAGGCCGAACGCCCTGCCACCACGGCCGACGAGATCGTCCGGTGGGCAACCCCGGTGATGGTCTTCCAGCGAACCGCCAAAGTGGACACTGAACTGGCCGGTGTCGAGATCAAGGCGGGCCAGCGCGTCGGGCTGTACTACAGCTCGGCCAACTTCGACCCCGACGTCTTCGACAACCCGCACTCCTTCGACATCGGCCGTGACCCGAACCCGCATCTGGGCTTCGGCGGGACGGGCGCGCACTACTGCATCGGCGCGAACCTCGCCCGGCTGGAGATCGACCTGATCTTCAACGCGATCGCGGATCACATGCCCAACATCAGGATGGCCGCGGATCCGGTCCGGTTGCGCTCGGGATGGCTGAACGGGATCAAGGAGTTCCCCGTCACCTACGCGTGAGCCGCTGGCACCGCTCCCAGTCACACGCCTTCTCCCGCCCGCCATCCAGGGGGACCCCTGATTTCAGGCTATTGCAGGGAAGGGCGGGGGTGGAAGGGTGGCAGCGGCTTGCCTGTGCATAACCGTTGCGTGTGGACAACTGGTAACAGCGGATCTTGTGGGCGGTGGAACTGTCGGTGTCCGCCGATAGGCTGGATTCCGGGGGCCGGAGGCGGCCCCCGGAACGACTTCAGCGCACGGATCGCCAGAATCCGCAGCGGTGTTCGGTCGCCAGGTCGACCGGGCCTGTCGCGGCGATCGCCAGTGACTGCGCGGTCGACGTGCCACGCTGGTAGGCAGGCCACTGTGGATCACCGGTCTTGGCGAAAGCCACCCAGTGGCCGATCATCCGCTCCGCGAACGCCTGCTGTTCCGGGGTGAACGACGGCGGCTGGAAGTCGAGCAGGT
This sequence comes from Kibdelosporangium aridum, assembly GCF_900176515.1. Classification (GTDB taxonomy): domain Bacteria; phylum Actinomycetota; class Actinomycetes; order Mycobacteriales; family Pseudonocardiaceae; genus Kibdelosporangium; species Kibdelosporangium aridum. Next base: position 596,873 of record NZ_FWXV01000003.1, on the reverse strand, counting down.
AGTCCATGTCGGCCCCGTGGGCGGCACTGGGTGGGAACCCCGGGAGCGACCGAATGCTCGGTTGGGCGAACTCGAAGGCGTACACCGGCGCACCACGGGTTGCGGCGTCGAGCGCGGGTAGCTGACTGCAGGCGCCGACCATGGCGCCGTAGTCGGTCAGGGCCGTCGCCAGTGCCAGGCCCGGTGTCGCATAGTCGCTAGCCGGGTACGCCGCCAGGATCCTGGAAGCATCCTGGCCGAACATGTCCTGGACGACCGTCGGGTAGTCGACGTCCGGGCCGTACGAGGCCGCGACATGGGCGCGCATCTCATGCTTCGTGCCGCCGTGCAGCAACGGCACGTCCGCCGCGATCCCCAACCGCAGTGCGGTCAACGGTTGCAGTGGCAGTGAGGGAGTCCCCGCTACCGGCATCCAAGGTTTGTCGGACGCGTGGCGGTGTACGCGGAACGTCTGGGCGCGGTCGGAATGCCGGACAAGGCGCTCGGCCGGTGCGTTGCGCAAGCAATCCTCGGAAGCGCATCCGGCAAAGGCAGCGAAGTCCAGTCCACGCTCAGTCGCGGTCGCCCGGTCAAGCACTGAATTCCCACACGGAGCGCTCTGCACGATCGCCTTGTCGAACAGTCCCCGCGCGCCCGGAGCAGCCAGCTGCGAGCAGACGCTGACGCCACCACCGGACTGCCCCCAAAGCGTGACGTTACGAGAGTCACCACCGAACGCGGCGATGTTCTGCCGCACCCAACGCAAGGCGGCTTGCTGATCCGCGAGCCCGAAGTTGCCCGCGTAAGGGTCGTGCAGCGATGGATGGTGGAGGAACCCGAACGCACCGAGACGGTAGTTCAGCGTGACGACAACGGCGTCATGCCCGACCATCCGCTGTGGATTCCAGGCCGAGCCCAACCCGGTCACGAGTCCGCCGCCATGCACGAAAACCAGTACTGGCAACCGGCCGGACACCGCGCGAGGTGTGGTCACGTTCAGGAACAGGCAGTCTTCCCCGCCGACAACCGCAACGCCATCCGACTGGGTGCATCGTTGGCCTGGCTTGGTGGCGTCACGAACACCTTGCCATGGCTGTGCCGGTCGCGGCGCACGGAAACGCAGGTCTCCGACTGGTGGTGCCGCGTAAGGAATTCCTTGAAAACTGCGGTAGTCGGCGGTCGCAGTTCCTTGCAGCCACCCGTCGCTGGTTCGAACGCGGGTGTCCACTTCGGACGCGACTGCGGTACCGCCGGAAAGTCCGACGGCTAACGCCGCGAGAATGGTCAACGTTCTGAGAGTCATACGCATAAGATCCCGGCGTTCGGGTCGCGAGTCGTCGGTGGACAGGCGTATCGCTGACTACGTCCGGGACCGTATGCGCTCAGACGCGACCGGGAACGTCCAGGTGGGTCCCGGTGATCGCGCTCGCCTCGTCGCCGCACAGGAAGTGGATCACGTCGGCGATCTTCTCCGGGCGCACCCAGCGGGTGAAGTCGGCGTCCGGCATGCTCGCCCGGTTCACCGCTGTATCGATCGTGCTGGGCAGCACCGCGTTCACGCGAATACCTTCAGATTTGTATTCGACCGCCAGCGTGTCCACCAACGCCAGCACGCCCGCCTTCGCGGTGATGTAACCGGCTGCCCCGGAGAACGGGCGCAGCGCGGCGCGGCTGGACACGCACACAATCGCCCCGCCTGTCTTGAGCATGTGAGGGATGCTGTGGTGACACGCGAGGTACGTGGGGCGCAGGTTGAGACGCAGCTGTGCCGTGAAGTCGTCGATGGACGTCTCGTGCACGCGGCCCGCTTTGTGGAAGCCGCCGACGAGGTTGACCACCGCCGCCAGCGGCGCGTCCTCACGACTCGTTGCGAGCTTGACGCAGGCGGCGACCGCTTGGTCGTCGAACAGGTCTGTCTCGGTCAGTTCGAGCATCGCGTGCCGGGGTAGGCGGGGCAGCTCGCCTGGCGCGATCCACGGCACCACCACACGCCACCCGGCGTGCAGGAATCGAGCGGTCACGGCGGTGCCGAGACCACCTGTTCCGCCGGTGACGATGACCGTACGGGTCAGGTCGGCTTGTTCGCGCTCACTATCCACATCGCGAAGTATTGCGAACCTCCGCCGTAAGCGTGACCCATAGCCACCCTTGCATCGGGCACCTGATGGGCCCCGGCACGGCCCATTACCTGCATAGCGGCCTCGGCGAAGCGGATCAGGCCCGAGGCGCCGATCGGGTTGGACGACAAGACACCACCCGATGGGTTGACGGGCAGCAAGCCGCCGATCGCCGTCTCACCGGCCTCGGTCAGCTTCCAGCCCTCACCGATCGCGGTGAACCCGAGGTTCTCCAGCCACATCGGCTCGAACCAGGAGAACGGTACGTAGATCTCGGCCGCGTCGACCTGGTTGAGCGGGTCGTCAATGCCCGCCTGGCGCCACAACGCGGCCGCCGCGTCCCGGCCGGCACGCGGGTTGACCTGGTCACGGCCAGCGAAGGTGGTCGGTTCCGTGCGCAAGGCGGTCGCGGTGATCCACGCGGCGTTCGATCCTGCCGTCTTCTCGTCGGCGATGACGATCGCGCAGGCGCCGTCAGACGACGGGCAGGTCTCGTCGTAGCGGATCGGGTCCCACAGCATCTTGGACGCGCGGACCGATTCGACGGTGATGTCAGGCTGCTTCAGGTGTGAATGGGGGTTCAACGCGCCATTGCGCCGGTCCTTGGCGGCGACCATCGCACCGATGTGCTCCGGCGCGTTGGAGCGACGGATGTACGAGCGCACGTGTGGAGCGAAGTAACCACCTGCACCCGCGTGCACCGGCATGGTGAACGGCGTGGGGATGGACAACGCCCACATGGCGTTGGACTCGGATTGCTTCTCGAACGCCACCGCGAGTACCCGGCGGTGCACCCCGCTTTGCACCAGGGATGCCGCGACGTTCCCGGTCGATCCGCCGACCGATCCCGCGGTGTGCACGCGGAGCAACGGCTTGCCGACGGCGCCTATCGAGTCAGCGAGGAACAGTTCGGGCATCATCACGCCCTCGAACATGTCCGGCGCCTTGCCCAGGACGACCGCGTCGATGTCCGCCCATTCGACGTTCGCATCGGCCAAAGCGCGGTCGATCGCCTCACGGCACAGCCCGGCCATGGAGACGTCCAACCGTTTGGCGGTGTGGTCCGTCTGCCCGGTCCCGATCACCGCGGCCAGCTGTCCGGCCATCAGTCCCGTCCCTCCATCAGGCACACCAGATTGTGTTGCAACGCAGGACCGCTGGTGGCGTGCGCCAACGCGCGGTCAGCCTGCCCGGTGCTCACTTGCCGGGCGGCCTCACCGATCCTGATCAGCCCGGCCGCGAACATGGGATTGCCGCACAGCACCCCGCCGGACGGGTTGATCCGCGTCCCGTTGAGCCCGAGTTCCTGGCGGAGCAGGAGTTCCTGGTGGGTGAACGGCGCGTGCAGCTCGGCGACGTCGACCTTGTCGAAGCCGGCGTCCCTGGCAGCGCCCACTGTGGACGCTGACGTGGTCAGATCCCGTCCGCCGAGGTTCGCCGAATCGACGCGATGCGCGATGCCCGTGACCCAGGCCGGGCGATCGGACAGTTCACGCGCCCGGTCTCCGGCTGCCAGGACAATCGCGGCGGCGCCGTCCGTGATCGGCGCGCAGTCGTGTTTGCGGAGTGGATCCGCCAAATACGGCTGGCCAAGCAGGTCGTCGACCGTGTAGTCGCCTTTGAGCTGTGCCAACGCGTTCGACTTCGCGTCGGCACGGCTGCGGACCGCGACCTCGGCCATCTGCTGTTCGGTCCACTTGCCTTGGTCGAGCCCGGCGCGTGCCTGCAATCCGGCGACGCTGACCGAGTCCGGCCACAGTGGAGTGACGGTGTACGGGTCGAGCTGCATGGTCATCACGCGCCGCAATTTGCCCGCTGACGACTTGCCGAAGCCGTACACCAGCGCGAGGTCCACCTCACCGGTCTGGATCTTCACCCAGGCCTCGTAGAACGCCCACGCCGCGTCCGCCTCCACATGGGACTCGTTGATCGGCGGGAACGCGCCGATCGCGTCAACGGCCGCGATGAACGAGAACGCACGGCCCGCGATGTAGTCCGACGAGCCGGAACACCAGAACTCTATGTCCGATTTGGACAAGCCGAGGTTGCCTAGCACCTCATGGAACACCGGCACGAGCATCTCGACACCGTTGGTGGTGCCGTGTGTCTGGCGGACGGCGGGTGCCTGGGCGAAGCCGACTACGGCGACATCTCTCACCGGTGCCTCACAGGTGCTGGGAGTAGGTTTCGAACGGCGCGTCCGGTTCACCGCTCGGTTCGAAGTGGTCGATGTTGGCCAGCGACGGCTGCCATTCCTCACGGGGCCGCCACACCGCTTTCACCCGCATGCCCATCCGTACCTCCGAGGCCTCGCACCCCAGAATCAGGTGCTGGAAGGCGATATCGGCGCCGTCGAGCAAGACGTACGCGGTCACGTAAGGCGGCGTGATGCGCTGACCGAGGAACGGGAGGTTGACGATGCAGAAGGTCGTGATCGTGCCGCGATCCGGCAGCTCGACCTCGTCCACTGTGGGCACGCCGTCAGTCGGGCACGCGCCGCGCGGCGGAATGTAGACCTTCTGACACTTCGGACATCGCTGCCCCAGCAGGCGTCCTTCGAGCAAGCCGTTGAGGTATCGCGTCTCCTCCGGCGAGGCGGAGTGCATGTAGTGCAGACGCACAGGAGTCGTCACCATCGTGACCGGTTCGCCTTGCGTGGTCTCGGTTTGCACGGCCTCGCCGGGCTCGAAGCACGCGATGTCGTGGATGCTGCCGACCGGTTCGGCCGCCCACCGCACCCGGACACGCATCCCGGTGCTCATGTGCTCAGGGCCCGGGACGTCGACGGCGTGCAGCATCGCGGTGTCGGCGCCGTCGAGCTTGATCAAGGCCCACGCGAACGGGTGCGCCAATGGCTGGCCGTCGTCGGGTTCCGGGACCCACGCCCATGTCTGGACGGTGCCGGCGGGCGCGACCTCGACCCACTCGGTGAGTTTTCGTGCGGTGATCGGGTCGTATTCGACCGGCGGGACGTGCACGCGGCCGTCGTCGCCGCGGATGCCCTCGATCCGCCGGTCCCGCAGGCCGGTCATGAATCTGCCCAGGACCGGGCCGAGCGACCGGGTGTAGTCGAATTCGACGTCGAGCGGTGCGCTGAGCTGGCTCACGCAGAAAGTGAAACACGTTATCGCTGGGCTGGCAAACCTCCGCCGCCCCAGGCCTTGTCTCGACTTGTAACACGTTCTAAGTTTGCGGTATGACCGCGATAGGGCTCTGGAACATCGCCGCTGACCTGCCCGATCATCCGGCCGTCGTCGACCCGGACGGTGCCGTGGTGACCTACCAAGAGCTGGCAACGCGAGCCAATCGGTTCGGCCGCGGGCTGCAGGAGCTGGGGCTGCAACCCGGCGACACAGTCGTGATGGCGCTGCCCAACTCGGCCGACCTGCTGGCGCTGTACTTCGCGGTGCTGCAGACCGGGCTGTACGTCGTGCCGGTGAACTGGCACCTGGTCGGGCCCGAGGTCGCGTACATCATCGAGGACAGCGGGGCCAAGGTCTTCATCGCGCACGCACGCTTCGCCGATATGGCCGTCGAGGCCGGAAGCGGAATCGAGGCGAAGTACTCGGTCGGCGACATTCCGGGCTTCCAGCCCTTGTCGGAGCTCGGTGCCTCCGCCGGAACTGGGCGTCCGGAGAACCGGACCTCCGGCGCGCCGATGGTCTACACGTCGGGGACGACAGGGCGTCCGAAGGGCGTGCGGCGTCCGCTGACCGGCGCGGATCCGGATGACGTCCCGCCGGCGTCGATGTGGTTCTTCGGGATCTTCGGGATCAAACCGTTCGACGACCACGTGCACATCTGCGGATCGCCGCTGTACCACACGGCCGTGCTGAACTTCGCGGGCATTTCCATCCAAATGGGACACACGGTCGTGCTGATGGAGAAGTGGGATCCCGAGGAGATGCTCCGGCTGATCCAGGAGCACCGGGTGACCCACAGCCACATGGTGCCGACGCAGTTCCACCGGCTCCTGGCGTTGCCTGAAGACGTGCGGTCGCGTTACGACGTGTCTTCGCTGCGTGTGATGATCCACGGTGCGGCGCCGTGCCCACTTGAGACGAAGCGGCGGATGCTCGAGTGGTGGGGCCCGGTTGTCGTCGAGTACTACGCGGCGACTGAAGGCGGCGGGACGTCGATCACCGCCGAGGAATGGCTGAAGAAACCGGGTTCCGTCGGCAAGGCGTGGCCGGGCTCGGTCGTTCGCGTCCTCGACGACAACGGCAACGACATGCCCGTCGGTGAACCCGGCCTGGTGTACATGAAGATGGGTGCTTCGACTTTCGAGTACCACAAGGACAAGGCGAAGACGTTGGCCGCCCGGGTCGGGGACTTGTTCACGCTCGGCGACGTCGGGCATCTGGACGAGGACGGGTACCTGTACCTGCACGACCGCAAGGCCGACATGATCATTTCCGGTGGTGTGAACATCTATCCGGCGGAAATCGAGGGCGAGCTCGCGGTGCACCCCAAGGTCGCCGACATCGCCGTGTTCGGCCTGCCACACGAGGACTGGGGCGAGGAGATCAAGGCGGTCGTGCAACCGGCTCCCGGCGTCACCCCGGACGAAGCGTTGACCGAGGAGTTGCTGGAGTACGCGCGGTCGCGGCTGGCCAAGTTCAAGCTGCCGCGCAGCATCGACTACATCGAGGAGATGCCGCGCGACCCGAACGGCAAGCTGTACAAGCGAAAGCTCCGCGCAAACTATCTGGCCTAAGTGGTAGCCCTCGTCCTAAGTGACTTTCCCCTGGAGAGCCTGCTCTAGGAAGTAACTCCCTTGGGGCAGGCTACCGGGTGGTGCGCAAGACCTCGGCCCAGTCAAGATCGACTGGGCCGAGTTGTCCACATCCGGTCGTTGTCCACAGGCGCGATCTCGCCGCCCTTCCACCCGCTGTTCCCCTTGGCATAGCCTGAAATCAGGGGGTCCCCCTGGGGAATTCTTGGTGTGATGGCGCATGTCTGGGCGCCATCGCGGGGCTGCGCGAACCCGAGACCGTCGGCACGAGGCTGCGCGCCGATCTCGTGCCCGGTGACTCGCCTCGGTTGGGTGGAAGGCTGCGCGCCAATCTGGAGCCCGGCGGCACGTCACGGTTGGGTGGAAGGCTGCGCGCCAATCTCGAATCCGGCGGCACACCTCGGTCGGGTGCAAGGCTGCGCACGAACCTCGTGCCCTGCAGCTCGCTACGGTTAGGTGCAAGGCCGCGTGCCAACTTCAAGCCCACAACCGTCGACACCCCGGAACTGTCGTACCCCGCTGGTAACGTGAAATTCAGGGGTCCCCCTTGCGGGCGGGCAGGGGGCTGGGGGCGGCTGGGAGCGGTGCCAGCGCGTCAGCGGCCGCGGAACTCGGGTTTGCGCTTCTCGGCGAAGGCGCGGGGGCCTTCCTTGGCGTCCTCGCTGCGGAACACTTCCATGCCAAGGCGGGCGTCGATCTTGAAGGCGTCGTTCTCCGCCATGCCTTCGGTTTCCCGGATCGTGCGCAGGATCGCCTGTACGGCCAGCGGGCCGTTGGCGGCGATGAGTTCGGCGAGTTCGAGAGCCTTGGTGAGGGCTTGGCCGTCCGGCACCACGTGACCGATCAAGCCGAACTGCAACGCTTCCGCCGCGGTGATGTGGCGGCCGGTCAGCAGGAGGTCGCACGCGACGGTGTACGGGATCTGCCTGGGCAAGCGAACAGCCGACCCGCCCAGCGGGAACAGGCCCCAGCGCGGTTCGGAGACGCCGAAACGGGCGCTCTCCCCGGCTACGCGGATGTCCGTTGCTTGCAGGATCTCGGTTCCGCCCGCGATCGCCGGGCCTTCCACAGCCGCGATCAACGGCTTGGTCAGCCGGCGGCCTTTCAGCAACGGCTCGATCACCGAGAGATCCCAGTCGGACGCGGTGTCGCCGGGATGGCTCGACGTCATCGCCTTCAGGTCCGCGCCCGCGCAGAACGCCCCACCCGCACCGGTCAGGACGCACGCCCGAATCGATTCATCGTTGTCCACCTGGTCCCAGGCCGAGCGCATGATCGCCATCATCTCCGCGGACAACGCGTTGCGTGCCTCCGGGCGGTTCATGGTCACGACGAGTACGTGCCCCTGCTGCTCAACCAGGCAGTCCATCGAGTTCCTTCCTGCACGGAACGGGGGATTGTTCAGAACAGTAACATGTTCTACTTTGGGTCGGTGACGTTCAACATCGCCGATCTCGTCGAGCACGCCGTTGATGTCGTGCCCGAGCGGATCGCCGCGATCTGCGGCGAACGCCGGGTCACCTACTCCCAGTTGGAGCACCGCGTCAACCGGCTCGCGCACTACCTGGCCGCGCAGGGCGTCGGCAAGGGTTCACACGTGGGTGTGTACTCGCGAAACTCCATTCAAGCGGTCGAGACCATGCTGGCCGCGTACAAACTGCGGGCCGTGGCGGTGAACGTCAACTACCGCTACGTGGCAAGCGAACTGCGCTACATCTTCGAGGACGCGGACCTGGTGGCACTGGTGCACGAGCGGTGTTACGCCGACAAGGTCGCGATGGCAAGAACCAACAAACTGGAACACGTTATTGTTGTTGATGATGACTCAGGCCTGGACTACTCCGGTTGCGAGTACGAAGAGGCCCTCAGTCAGGGCAGTCCTGAGCGGGACTTCGAGCCGCGCAGCGCTGACGACACATACATCCTCTACACCGGTGGCACCACGGGAAATCCCAAAGGTGTGGTGTGGCGGCACGAGGACGTGTGGCGTGTCCTCGGCGGTGGCATCGACTTCATGACCGGCGCCAAGATCGAGGACGAATGGCAACAGGCCAACACCGGTCTGCAGTTCAGCCTGGTCCGGTTCCCCATTCCGCCGATGATCCACGGTGCTACCCAGTGGGCGACGTTCCAGAGCCTGTTCTCCGGTGGCACAGTCGTTCTCATCCCTCAGTTCGACCCGCACGAGGTCTGGCGGACGATCGAGCAGCACAAGGCACAGGTCATCCTGATCACCGGTGACGCGATGGCGCGGCCGATGATCGAAGCGCTGCAAGAGCGCGAGTACGACACGTCCTCGGTGGTCGCGATCGCCAGCACGGCGGCGTTGTTCTCGCCGTCGGTCAAGGAACAGTATCTGGCCACGTTGCCCAACGTGGTGATCACCGACTCGATCGGCTCGTCGGAGGCGGGGTTCTCCGGACTGAGCATCGTCCAAAAGGGAGCCGACCACCGCGGCGGGCCGCGCGTCAAGATCGACGCGGACAACACCGTGATCGACGACGACAACAAGCCTGTGCCGCCCGGCGTCGTGGGCAGGCTCGCGCGCGGCGGGAACATCCCGTTGGGGTACTACAAGGACGAAGCCAAGACCAAGGCGCTGTTCACCGAGGTCAACGGAAAGCGTTACGTTGTACCGGGCGACTTCGCGCGGGTCGAGGAAGACGGCACAGTCACGCTGCTTGGCCGCGGCAACATGTGTGTGAACACCGGTGGCGAGAAGGTCTTCCCCGAAGAGGTGGAAGGCGCCTTGAAGTCGCACCCGGACGTGTTCGACGCACTGGTGATCGGCGTCCCGGACGAACGGTTCGGCCAACGCGTAGCGGCTGTCGTACAACCTCGTCCAGGCAAGAAGCCGACACTGTCCGAACTGGACGCCCACGCTCGCAATGACATCGCAGGCTACAAGGTGCCACGCAGCCTGTGGATCGTCGACGAGATCAAGCGATCGCCGAGTGGAAAGCCGGACTACCGGTGGGCCATCGCGTACGCGAACGAGAATGAAGCCACCGAACACACGACGGTAGCGGTGAAATAGTGCGAACTTCACTGTGTGACACGCTGGGGATCGAGTATCCGATCGTCGGCTTCACGCCATCCGAGCATGTGGCCGCCGCGATCAGCCGGGCGGGCGGACTCGGGGTTCTCGGCTGCGTCCGGTTCAACGACGCAGCCGAGCTCGCCAAGGTCCTCGACTGGATGGACGAGAACACCGACGGCAAGCCCTACGGCGTCGACGTGGTGATGCCCGCGAAGATCCCGACCGAGGGCGCGGCGCTCGACCTGGACAAGATGATCCCGCCGGGGCACAAGGACTTCGTCGAACGGACGTTGCAACGCCTCGGCGTCCCGCCACTCGCGGGTGAGGGACGTGCCGGAGTGCTTGGCTGGCTGCACTCCGTGGCCCGGTCGCATGTGGACGTTGCGCTGGAACACCCGGTCAAACTGATCGCCAACGCACTCGGGTCACCGCCTGTGGACGTGATTGAACGTGCACACGACCATGGTGTTCTGGTGGCCGCGTTGGCAGGCAAGGCCGAGCACGCCCGTAGCCACGTGGCCAACGGCGTCGACATCGTTGTGGCGCAGGGCTACGAGGCCGGTGGGCACACAGGCGAGATCGCCACGATGGTGCTCGTACCGGAGATCGTTGACGCCGTTGACGTTCCAGTGCTCGCGGCAGGCGGAATCGGCACCGGCCGGCAGGTCGCCGCGGCGTTGGCGCTGGGCGCGGACGGCGTGTGGATGGGCTCGTACTGGCTGACCACAGCGGAGTACACCGAGTCCCTCGGCGAGTCCGCGATGCAGGAGGCGTTGCTGGGCGCCAGTTCCAGTGACACCGTCCGAACCCGGATCTACACCGGCAAACCGGCCCGGCTGCTGAAGACGAAGTGGACGGACGCGTGGGCGGAGGAAGACGCGCCCGACCCGTTGCCGATGCCGCTGCAGAACTTGTTGGTCGCGGAGGCACACAACCGAATTCAGCACGCCAACGACCCGGCCGTGGTCTCGATGCCCGTCGGCCAGATCGTCGGCCGGATGTCGCAAGTCCGCCCGGTGGCGGAAGTGATGGAGACTTTGCTGCGGGAGACCGAGGAAACGCTGGCGCGGCTCAAGAACCTGTGAGCCCGTTGGTCAGGATGTCGGCGAGCTGGTCGGGAAGGTCGGCATAGTCGTCCCGCTGGAGCATGTGCAGCCATGCGGTGACTGTGCCCAAGATCGTGGCATGCACGACGGCAGGGTCGGGTTTGTGGCTTATTTCGCCGCGAGCGACCGCCCGATCGAGCACTGTCTCGACGCACGCGGTTTCCCGTGCCACCAACGTCGACTGGAACCGAGCTGACATCTCCTTGTTGACGGCGAGTTCGGCGAGGAATGTCGGCGTTCCGGCACGCACGCTGGGTTCGGCCACCCGCCCGAGAACGTCGATAACGGTATCGCGCAGGTCTGTGCGCAGCGAGCCGGTGTCTGCGACGGGTTGCAGGTCCATGCCGTGCACCACAGCTGAGAAGACCATTTCGGCTTTGGATGAGTGCCGCCGGTAGATCGCTGCTTTACCGATCCCTGCTCTGGCCGCGACCAGGTCCATTGTCAGGTTGGCGTAGCCGACCTCGGCGAGCAGTTCGCGGACCGTGGTCTGGATGGCGTGATCGACGCGACTTTCTCTGGGGCGTCCGCCCGCTTGTGTCGAAGTCCGCATCGGGCCATCATACGGAACTATGAGTATCGAAACTGTGAGTTCCGTTTCTAGACGGACGTTATGGGCTGGCCGGCTGATGGTGATCATTGCCGTGGTGCATCTGGTGGGCTTCGGGGTGGCTTCGCTCGACGCGATTCCGGAGTGGCTCGGTGGCGTGTTGTGGTTCAAGGGATTGACGCCGATCCCGGAAGTCGAAGGGCTGTTCTGGGCGAGCGTCGGCAGCTTCGCGGTTCCCGTACTGATCCTGGGTCTTCTTGTGGGCTGGTTGGCGAAGCAGGGGATACCGGTTCCCGGGTTCGTTCCGTGGATCCTTGGCGCGTGGGTGCTCGTCTGCTCGCTGCTGATGGAGCCGTCCGGGTTCCCGCTCGGGCTCATCCCGGTCGCCATGCTGTTCGGGCGTACTTCCGGGCAACCAAGCCGAAGCTCCTGATGAGCAGTCCATCGTGGACGGCATGGGACGTCCGACCAAGATCGTCGTCGCTGTGTGCGCGATCGCCTTCTACCGGTCAGGCGTCAGCGCCGGGCTTGGGGCGATTGTCTTGCCGCTGATTGGTTTCATCCTGCTCACGAGGCCGGACAGCCGGTGGTACTTCATGCGATAGTGGTCAGCCGAGGGGGATTGATGGTCGACCACTACTCCAGGCCCGGCTCGGTGCTCGCGGCCGTCATGTTCGGCTGCTGCTGGGCGTGTATCCAGCTGTTCGGCGCGCTGGGCACGCTGGTCCTGCTGCCGTGTTCGCTGCTTCTGGCGATCGGTTCGTTGCTGCTGTTCGTCGGCATCACACGCTGGGTCTATGTCGCCGCCGTGGTCATCGAATTGGTCTTGGTGAGCACATACCTGGTCTTGCCCGAATCGGCGGGATGGGTGACCGTGATGCTGATGGGACCGGTGATCGGAGTGGTGTTCGCGCTCGTCCCGGCGACCGGCCGCTGGCTGCCGCCAGGGCGGTGAGCTGCCCAGAAGGGCACGTTCGGCGGCCGTTTGGCCGCCAACGGGGCCAATCTGCGCTAAAACGTCACGAATTCGCGTGACCCGGCGACATACTCGGCGACGTCACCCCGGTGCCCCGAGGAGTCCGCATGTCCAATGAGTACGGTCAGCAACCGTATCCGGCAAACCAGTCACCAGTCCCGGGATTCGGCCCGCCGCCCAATCCGTCCCAGTATCCGGCACAGCAACAGTACGGCTACCCACAGACACCGCCCGGCGGGCAGCCGATGTACCAGCAGCCGGGGTACCCGCCTGGACCCGGTGGCTACGGTATGGGTTACGGCCAGCCGCTGAACGTCCGGCCGGGATCGGTCACCGGTGCCGCCGTGCTCGGGTTCATCCAGGCCGGTCTCACCCTGATCACGACCGGCATCGTCTTCTTCGGCCTGTTCAGTTCGGCGTCGTTCCAGGACTCCGGCGCGGCGATGGCGTGGGGGCTCGCGGTCGCCCAGCTCCTCGGCCTGCTTCTGCTGATCTTCGGTTCGGTGCAGTTGCTGTCCGGCACGTCCCGCGTGCTGTACATCGCCGGTGCCGTGGTCGAGCTGGCGATCAGCGCCTACTACCTGGTCAGCATCCTCGCGATCGACACGAGCGACGCGATCCTCCCTGAGTTCGTACAGGACATCAAAGCCGCTTTCGCGGTGGTTCCGGTGATCTTCGCGATCATGCCGTTGATCGGTCTGATCATGGCCCTCGGTTCGGCCACCAGCGACTACCTGCGGTCAAACCGGGGTTGACGCGAGCGCGGCGCCGATTTTCCGCAGCTGCGCGGTGGCGCCGCCGAGCGTGAACTCGTTTCGTTTGGCAGCAACGAAATACCGGTGCAACGGGTGATCTGTGTCGATGCCCATACCGCCGTGCACATGCACCGCGGTGTGGACGACCCGGTGACCGGCGTCGGCTGCCCAGAACTTCGCGCTGGCGACCTCGGTCTCGGCCGGAAGTCCTTCGCTGACGCGCCAAGCCGCTTGCCACAACGTCAACCGGATCGCTTCGACGTCCACATAGGCGTCCGCCAAGCGCTGAGCAACAGCTTGGAACGACCCGATTGGACGCTCGAACTGCACCCGGGTACGCGCGTGCTCCGCGGTCAGTTCCAGTGCACGTTCCGTCACGCCGAGCTGTAGTGCGCACAATCCGACTGTCATCCTGGTGAGCAGCCAGTCGAGCACTTCGGCTCCACCGAGCACACGAGACGCATCCAGCGATACGTCAGCGAATTCAAGCAAGGCTTCGCTGTCGTTGTCGACGATCCGCTGCCGCGTGATGGCTACTTCGGACGGTTTGACAACAAAGACCTTCACGCCGTCGGGAGTCGAGGCAGGGACGAGAATCAGCGACGTGATGGCTCCGGCAGGGACACAGGACTTGGTCCCGGACAAACTCCATCCGTCCGCTGTGGGCGAGGCGAACACCTCGTCGTCCGCCAAAGCCGCCGTGTGGATGGCGTCCGGTGCCTCCAATGAGCCGAACTTGGCCAGCGCCGAGGCGGCCACAATGGACGTCAGATAGGGGACAGGCGCGACCGCACGGCCGAGTTCGATCAGGACACTGCAGTGCTCGAGCAAGCCGAAGTCGGTCACCGACAGGATCCCGGCGCGAGCCAACGCATCCCACAACTCGGCGTCGAACCTGTCGTCGCCGGACTCGGCCGCACGCAGCCGCGAGTCGGTCAGGTCAGCCATGATCGAACGGGTCAGCCCGGCGAGTTCGACCTGCGCCTCGGAGAACGAGAAGTCCATCGAAGAGATGCCCTTTCAGCGTTTGGCCAGCGGCAGTTTCAGGCCGACACCCGCGATGATGTCGCGTTGCACCTCGTTGGTGCCGCCGCCGAACGTCAGGATCAGCGCGCTTCGGTGCAGTCGCTCGATGCGCCCGCCGAGCAGTTCGCCGCGCGAGCCGGTGCGCACATAGGCGTTGGTCCCGAGAACCTCCATCAGCAGCCGGTACGCCTCGGTGGCGAACTCGGTGCCGAAGATCTTGGTGGCCGACGCGTCCGCGGGTTTGGGCGAATGCTCGACGCCCCAGGCGATGCGCCAGTTCATCAGCTTGAGGAACTCGGCTTTGGCGTGCACCCGGGCGAGGTGCAGCTGCACCCATTCCTGGTCGATCACCCGCCTGCCGTCGGGCAGCTTCGTGTTCTGCGCCCACTCGATGACGTCCCGCAACGCGTTGCGGACCGGCGCCGACGAGGTCAGGGCGACTCGTTCGTGATTGAGCTGGTTGGTGATCAGTGGCCAGCCCTGGTTCTCCGTGCCGACCAGGTTGGTCACCGGCACGCGCACATCCTGGTAGTACGTCGCGCTGGTCATCACGCCGGACACGGTGTGCACGGGCGTCCACGAGAAGCCCGGCGAGCCGGTCGGCACGATGATCATCGACAGGCCCTTGTGCTTGGGCGCCTCCGGATCGGTCCGGCACGCCAGCCACACGTAGTCGGCGTACTGGATCAGACTGGTCCACATCTTCTGGCCGTTGATCACGTAGTCGTCCCCGTCACGGACCGCGCGTGTCCGCAACGAGGCCAGATCGGTGCCCGCCTCCGGTTCGGAGTATCCGATCGAGAAGTGCGTCTCGCCGCCTGAGATCCCCGGCAGGTAAGCAGCCTTCTGCTCGGGCGTGCCGAAGCGCATGATCGTGGGGCCGACGGTGTTGATGGTCAGGAACGGCACTGGCGCGCCCGCGATGGCCGCTTCATCGTTGAAGATCAGCTGATCCATCGGGGAACGGTCCTGGCCGCCGTACTCCGACGGCCAGCCCAGCGCCAGCCAGCCGTCCTGGCCCATCTGCCGGACGACTTCCTTGTACGCGGCCCCGTCGCCGTATTCGCCTCCCTCGGCCGCCAGCGCCTGCCTGCGGTCGGGCGTCATCAGCGCCGAGAAGTACTCACGCAGCTCACGGCGCAGTTCCTCCTGCTCGGGCGTGTACGTGATCCGCACCAGAAGACCTCCAGGAGTGAAACGCGTTCTAGTTTCACCATAGACCGGCTAGGCCTTCGTGACCAAGTAGCGGAGGTGGGTGACATCGATACCTTCCCGGACTGACACGGGTCCGGTCAGCTTGACGGGCGCGTTCGTCACCTCGCCGAAGAACGGTGTCCCGCCGCCGAGGATGACTGGAACGAGATCCACTTCGATCTCGTCGACGAGCCCAGCTTGCAGGGCTTGCCGGGTGATGGTGCCGCTGTTGAGGCCGACGTCCTTGCCGCCCGCGAGCTCCTTCGCTTTGGCGACCGCGGCTTCGATCCCCTCGGTGACGAAGACGAAGTGCTCCGAGTGCTGCTCCGGTGGGTTGTGGGTGAGCACGACGACCGGGCACTGCATCGGGTGTTGCCCGTTCCACGCGTTGGTCTGGTCGTACAGGAACCGGCCGACGACCAGGGCGCCTGTCGAGGCGATCATGTCGGCGAACAGCTTGGCGCTGACCGCGGACATCTTCAGGTCAAGCCGTGTTCCCTCGCCACCGACTGGCATCTCCACGTCGCCGTTGTTGTACCAGGTGAAGAGGTGGTCGAACCCGGTCTGGTCCGGCCCGGCGACGTATCCGTCCAACGACATGCTCGCGCCTGCGACAACCTTGCCCATGACATTGCTCCTTGCTGGTGGTCGGTGCATATGTCAGAACGTCGAATGAGGAAGGGAGTCATCGACAGTGGGCCGTCACCTTTGTGGCCGGATTTTCGTTAACAGGGTGAACGCGACCGGCATTCCATGTAGAACCTGTTACTGATCGTATCGCGATTCGCCTGGTCGATGGCCTTGTCACCTCTGTGAACCTATTCTAGTGTGAGCTGCGACGCAGCCGTGCTCGACGAGGAGTGAGCCGTGAAGGCCAGGCCGTTGGAAGGGAAAGTCGCGGTAGTCACCGGTGCCGCCGCCGGTCTCGGCCGCGCTGAGGCGGTCGCGCTGGCCAAGGCGGGCGCCGACGTGGTGCTCGGTGATCTCGCCGAATCCGACGTGCTCGCGGAGATTGAGGAGCACGGCGGCAAGGCGGCGTTCGTCCAGGGCGATGTGTCCGAAAGGGACACTGCGGACGCGTTGACCGGTACGGCGATCGAACGGTTCGGTGGCCTGCACATCCTGGTCAACAACGCGGGTGTGCTCAGGGACCGGATGCTGTTCAGCATGTCCGACGAGGAGTGGGACCTTGTCGTCAAGGTCCACCTGCGCGGGCATTTCCTGCTGTCCCGCAACGCTGCCGCGTACTGGCGCGAAGAGTCCAAGCAGTCCGGTGGGCCGGTGTACGCGCGGATCGTGAACACTTCGTCCGAGGCGTTCCTGATGGGGTCGGGCGGTCAGCCGAACTACGCCGCGGCCAAGGGCGGGATCACCGCGTTGACTTTGACCAGTGCCCGGTCACTGGCGAAGTACGGAGTCCGGGCGAACGCGATCTGCCCGCGCGCCCGGACCTCCATGACCGCCGACGTCTTCGGCGAGGCACCCGACGGCGACGACCCCCTGTCACCCGATCACGTCGGCAAGTTCGTGGCCTACTTGGCATCGCCGGAGGCCGACAAGATCAACGGTCAGCTGTTCGTGGTGCACGGCGGGAAGGTCGCGCTGATGGGCGCGCCGGTCGTCGAGCAGACCTTCACCAGCTTCGACGAGCTCACCACGACCTTCGGGCAACGCGACCCGAAGAAGACGTTCGCCTGCATGGAAACGATGAGGCTGTAACGATGTCCGCTTTTGATTCAACACGTCTTGAGTCAACAATGTCCTAGAAGGAGAGCCATGACGCTGAGCATGCTCGGCCACCGTGACGACGTGGGTCTCAAGGACGGCCTGCTGCTGATCGGCGGACAGTGGCGGGCCAGCGGCGACGGCGCGACATGGACTCACAAGCACCCGGCGACCCACGAGGAGATCGGTTCGTTCCCGATCGCCACCGCCGAGGATGTCGACGCCGCGGTGCAAGCCGCCAGGCAGGCCTTCGACGAGGGCCCGTGGCCGCGTGCCACGGTCAGTGCACGGGTCCGCGTGCTGCACAAGTTCAGCGCTCTGCTGCGTGAGCACAATGACGACCTGCTTTCCCGGCTGGCCTTGGACAACGGCGTGCCCAAGACGTTCGGCAACATCTACGCGGCCAGCGTCGGCGTGGCCGCGGACGTCTTCGACCACCACGCGGGCTGGATCGACAAGGCGGGCGGTGAGACCTTCCCCGGTTATCAGGGTGGCGACAAACTCGCGGTGACCTTCCGCGAACCGATCGGTGTGGTGGCCGCGATCCTGCCGTGGAACGCGCCCTTCCTGCTCTTCGCCCAGAAGCTCGGCCCGGCGCTGGCCGCCGGCTGCACGGTCGTGCTCAAGCCTTCCGAGTACGCGAGCTTCTCCGTGTTGCGGATGGTCGAACTGCTCGAAGAAGCGGGGCTGCCCGAGGGGGTGGTGAACGTCGTGACCGGGCCCGGCGACCCGACCGGCGAAGCCCTGATCACGCACCCGCTCGTGGACAAGATCAGTTTCACCGGGAGCCGGGCGGTCGGCAAGCGGATCGTCGAGGCCTCGGCAGGCACGCTGAAGCGTGTGTCGATGGAACTCGGTGGCAAGAGCCCCGCGATTGTCTTCCCGGAGGCCGAAGTCGCCCTCGCCGCGGCGACCGCGATGGGCATGGTCACCATGGGCCTGTCCGGCCAGGCGTGCATCGCGCAGAGCCGAGCGCTTGTTCACCGTGACGTGTACGACGAGTTCATCACTGTGGCACAAGGTGTCGCCGGGTACATGTCCTACGGCGACCCGTTCGAGCCGAGTGTGCTCGCCAGCCCGTTGATCAACGAGCGCCAACTCGGCCGCGTCCTCGGGTACATCCAAAAAGGACTAGAGGAAGGCGCGCGACTCGTCCAAGGTGGAAACCGGCTCGACGGCGACTACAGCAACGGCAACTTCGTCGCACCCGCGATCTTCGCGGACGTCGACAACAAGATGACCATCGCGCAGGAAGAGATCTTCGGCCCAGTGCTGGCTGTCGTGCCGTTCTCCGATGAGGACGAGGCGATCCGGCTGGCCAACGACACCGAGTACGGCCTCGGCGCGGGTGTGTACACGAAGGACGTCCGCCAGGCGTTCCGTGTGGCCAAGCGGTTGCGGGCAGGCTCTATCGGGATCAACGGCTTCCAAGTCGAGCCACATCTGCCGTTCGGCGGATATCGGCAATCCGGGATCGGCCGGGAGGGCGGGCGGTCCGCTTACGAGGCGTACACGGAGTTGAAGTCCGTGATGATGCCGCTGACCGAGGAGATGATGTGATGGCACGCCTCGACGGGAAGGTCGCACTGATCACCGGGGCCGCACGAGGACAGGGTGCGGCGGCGGCACGGCGGTTCGTCGAGGAGGGTGCGAAGGTCACCATCGCGGACATCCTTGACGAACAGGGCAAGGAACTCGCCGCCGAACTCGGCGCGGCCGCCGTGTACCAGCACCTCGACGTCACGTCCGAAGAGGACTGGACAGCGGCTGTCGAGCGGACGCTGACCGAGTTCGGCGCGTTGAACGTGCTGGTGAACAACGCCGGTATCGTGCACGTGAAGTCCATTGTCGACACCACACTGGCCGAGTACGAACGGGTGATCAGGGTCAACCAGGTCGGCACGTTCCTCGGCATGCGCGCGGCCATCCCGGCGCTGACCGAGGCCAAGGGTGGCTCGATCATCAACGTCTCGTCCGTGGAAGGCCTCGGCGGCATGGCGTTCCTCATGGCCTACACCGCCAGCAAGTTCGCCGTGCGCGGGATGACGAAGGCGGCCGCGATGGAACTCGGTCACCTGAATATACGAGTAAACTCGATTCACCCGGGCGTGATCGACACCCAGATGGTCCGTGACGCGGCCGGTGGCGCGGAAGTGGACATGAAACGGGTCGGCAAGCGAGTAGCGTTGCGCCGGTGCGGACAACCGGAGGAAATCGCCAACCTGCAGGTTTTCCTGGCCAGCGACGAAAGTTCGTACTCCACTGGAGCGGAATTCGTGGCCGACGGTGGCGCGACGGCCACGCACTCTCTACTTTGAACGTCCTATGAATCCCACCACGAAGAGGTCCAAAACCCCTGGCGTGGCCGCGCTGCGCCAGGTGGGGCGGATCTCGACGCTCGCTTGGGAAGTGCTGCGGGCCATCCCGAAACGCCCGTTCCAGTTCCGCGAGTTCATCCAGCAGTGCTGGTTCTTCGCCAGCGTCACGATTCTGCCGACGGCGCTGGTCGCGATCCCGTTCGGCGCGGTGATCGCGCTGCAGCTCGGTTCGCTGACCCAACAGATCGGCGCGCAGTCGTTCACCGGTGCCGCCAGCGCACTGGCGATCGTTCAGCAAGCGAGTCCGCTGATCACAGCGCTTCTGGTGGCCGGTGCGGGCGGATCGGCCGTGTGCGCGGACATCGGCGCGCGCAAGATCCGTGAAGAGATCGACGCGATGGAAGTGCTCGGCGTGTCGCCGATCCAGCGGCTCATCGTGCCGAGAGTGCTGGCTGCGATGGTGGTGGCCGTTCTGCTCAACGGCCTGGTCAGCGTGGTCGGCACGATGGGCGGCTACTTCTTTAACGTGATCATGCAAGGCGGCACGCCCGGCGCGTACCTGGCGAGCTTCAACGCCCTCGCGCAACTGCCGGACCTGTGGATCAGCGAGATCAAAGCGCTGCTGTACGGTTTCGTCGCCGGGGTCGTGGCGGCCTACCGGGGGCTCAACCCCGCGGCCGGGCCGAAAGGCGTCGGTGACGCGGTCAACCAGGCCGTGGTGATCACGTTCCTGCTGCTGTTCCTGATCAACGTCGTGCTGACCGGGATATACCTGCGGATCGTGCCGTCGAAGGGCTTGTGATGACGGCAGTGGAGCCACGCGAGCAGGAGCCCCGGGGTGCGATCCTGGACCTCGCGGCGCGGCCCTTCAACGGCCTTGAACACCTCGGCAAGCAGTTGTCCTTCTACGTCAGGGCTTTGGCGTGGGCTCCGCGGACGATCCGGCGCTATTCCAGGGAGGTCATGCGCCTGCTGACCGAGGTCAGCTTCGGCACCGGCGCGCTGGCGGTCATCGGCGGCACGCTCGGCGTGATGATCGGGATGACGATGTTCACCGGCACGATCGTGGGCCTGCAAGGCTATTCGTCGCTCAACCAGCTGGGGACCGGTGCACTGACCGGGTTCCTCTCGGCGTACTTCAACACCCGTGAGGTCGCACCGCTTTCCGCCGGGCTCGCGCTCTCAGCAACGGTCGGCTGTGGTTTCACCGCGCAGCTCGGCGCGATGCGGATCTCCGAGGAGATCGACGCCCTGGAGACGATGGCTGTCCCAAGCATGCCGTATCTCGTCACAACACGGGTCCTTGCGGGAATCGCGGCTGTGATCCCGTTGTACGCCGTCGGTCTGCTTTCGTCCTATCTGGCTTCCCGTGCTGTCACGGTCTATTTCTACGGCCAGTCAGCGGGCACGTACGACCACTACTTCCACCTGTTCCTGCCGCCGGAGGACGTGCTCTGGTCGTTCCTCAAGGTGATCGTGTTCAGCGTGGTCGTGATCCTGACCCACTGTTACTACGGCTACACCGCGACCGGCGGGCCGGCGGGCGTCGGCGTGGCCGTCGGCCGCGCGGTGCGGGCGGCGATCGTGATGCTGTCCATCTTGGACTTCTTCCTCAGCCTGGCGATCTGGGGTTCCACGACGACCGTACGGATAGCCGGATGATCAGCCAAAATCCATTGACACGGGTGAAGTACCACTTGCTGGGACTGGCGTTCCTTGTGGTCATCGCGCTGTTCCTGGTGGTCACGATCGCCGGGTACCGCAAGGTGTTCACGCCAGTGGTGATGGTCAGCCTGCAGACCGACACGATCGGCAACCAGATGCGCGAGGGCGCGGACGTCAAGGTCCGCGGGATGATCGTCGGTGAGGTGCGGTCGATCCGGGCGATGGGTGACCACGCCGTGCTGGATCTGGCGTTGCAGCCGGACAAAGTCGACGTGATCCCGGCCAACGTGTCCGCCCGGTTGTTGCCCAAGACCTTGTTCGGTGAGCGATACGTGGCGCTGCAGGTTCCTCCCCAGCCGGAGACCAAGCGCCTGACCGAAGGATCGGTCATCCCGCAGGACCGCAGCTCCTCGGCGATCGAGCTGGAACGCGTGCTGAACAACGTGATGCCGGTCCTGCAAGCCGTGCAGCCGGAGAAACTGGCGATGACGCTGAACTCGATCTCCACCGCGTTGCAAGGCCGCGGTGAGCAGCTCGGCGAGACACTGGTGCAGCTGAACGACTACCTCAAGCAGATCAACCCGGCATTGCCCGACCTGGCCGCGGACATCCAACTGCTTGCTTCGGTCTCCGAGACCGCGAACCAGGCCGCGCCGGATCTGCTGCAGGCGTTGTCGGACCTGACTACCACGACCAAGACGATCGTGGCGGAGCAGGCGAACCTGCAGCACCTGTTCGGGTCCTTGACCAACGCCTCGATCGACCTCGGGAACTTCATCCAGGTCAACAAGAACAACCTGATCAACCTGGTGGTCACGTCGAAGCCGACGCTGGACGTGCTGGCCAAGTACGCACCCGAGTACCCGTGCATGCTCGAGCAGATCGCCGACCGTGTCCCGGCCGCCGAAGCAGCCTTCGGCAAGGGCCAGGCGCACCCGAACATGATGCGGGTGACGTTGGAATTCACCGGAAACCGTGGCAAGTATCTGCCCGGTGTGGACACTCCGCGGTTCGACGACAAGCGCGGACCTCGCTGCTACGAGCAGGTCAAGCTGCCCGCGGTGTTCCCGCAGTACCCGCCGGGCGGTCCGATCAAGGACGGTTCGGTGAAACCGCCGCCGCCGAAGAACACCGGCGCGACGTCGATCATCCCAGGCTCCACGTCGCCGCAAGCCGCGGGTGTCGAGAACACCAAGCAGGAACTGGACTTGGTGTCCGTGCTGCTGGCGCCGAAGCTGGGCCTGCGGCCGGAGGAAGTGCCGACGTGGACCAGTTTCCTGGTGGCGCCGGTGTATCGCGGGGCGGAGGTGACTGTCGAATGAGGAGTGTCACCGGTCCGATCATCAAAATGGTCGTATTCGCCGTCATCACGGTCACGCTGACGGCACTGCTCGGCGCGACCATCGCGAACAGCAACTTCGGCGACACGTCCAGCTATCGGGCCAGGTTCGTGGACGCGTCCGGCCTGAAGATCGGCGACGACGTACGTATTCTCGGCGTGAAGGTGGGCACGGTCGAGGCGCTCTCGGTCGTCGAGGACAAGTACGCCGAGGTCCTGTTCGACATCGACGCGGGGCGCAGGCTGCCCGCTTCGGCGACCGCGACCGTCAAATACCGCAACCTGGTCGGGCAGCGTTACCTTTCGTTGGGAATGGGCACGGGAAGCGCCGAACTGCTGGCACCGGGCGGGACGATCCCGGTCGACCGCACGAAACCGGCGCTGAACCTGACCGTGCTGTTCAACGGTTTCCGGCCGCTGTTCCAGGCGTTGAGCCCGGAGGACGTCAACAAGCTCGCGTTCGAGATCGTCCAGGTACTGCAGGGTGAAGGGGGCACGGTCGACGGGATCCTCCGGCACACCGCGACGTTGACGTCCACGATCGCTGGCCGGGACAAGGTGATCGGCGAGCTTGTCGACAACCTCAACACCGTTCTGACCACGGTGAACGGCCGAACCGACCAGGTCTCGGATCTCATCCTGAGCCTGCAGCAACTCGTGTCCGGGCTGTCCGGCGACCGGCAGCCGATCGGCGAGGCGATCTCGGCGCTCGGTTCGCTCACCGACACCACGGCGGGTCTGCTTCAGCAAGCCAGGCCACCGCTGAAACAGGACATCGGGTTGCTGGGCACGCTGTCCGAGACGCTCAACAAGCAGGAGCCGTTGCTGGACGGGATGCTCAAGGGCTTGGAACATCGCGCCGACACGTTCACCCGTGCGGTCAGCTACGGCAGCTGGCTGAACTTCTACCTGTGCCGGATGTCCGGGACAGTCGGGATCTCGGCGTTGAACCTGCAGATGACGTTGCTCCCGGTGCCGACGACCGAGATGCCGGAGAGGTGCGGCCCATGAAACCTGTGCTGTTTGGCGGCTCCGCTGGGAAACGCACGTCGCCGCGCAAAGAACGCAACCAGGCGGTCGTCGGAGCGGCGACGCTGGCGATCCTCGTACTGTCGACGCTGGCGGTGTTCTTCTCCGACGACTTGCCGATCATCGGCACGGGAACGCACTACTCCGCGTACTTCAGCGAAGCCGCGGGTCTGGCGGACGGCAACGAGGTCCAGATCGCCGGTGTGAAGGTCGGCGAGGTGTCCACAGTGGCGCTTGCCGGTAACCAGGTGCGGGTCAGGTTCAAGGTCAGGGACGTCCGGCTGGGTGATCAGACCAAGGCGGCGATCGGCATCAAGACCCTGCTCGGCGAGAAGTACCTCGCGCTGGAGCCCGGTGGCACGGGTTCGCAAGATCCAGGCGAGCCGATTCCCCGTACCCGGACGACCACACCGTATGACGTGAACTCCGCACTGGGTGACTTGAGCAGCACGGTGAACAATTTGGACACCGCCAAGCTGGCGGAGAGCTTCCAGGTGGTCGCGGACACGTTCAAGGACACGCCCGAGCACATGCGTGGTGCGCTGGAAGGCCTTTCGGCACTGTCCAAGACGATTTCCAGCAGGGACAAGGCACTCGCCGAGCTACTCGGCAACACCAGTCAGGTGTCCAAGACCCTGGCGGGCCGCAACGACCAGATCGTCAAGCTGATCAACGACGGCAATCTGCTCCTCGCCGAGATCCAGCGCCGCAAGGAAGCGATCAATCAGCTGCTCAAGGGGACCAGGGATCTCGCGGCAGAGTTGCGTGGGCTTGTCGCCGACAACCGGACCCAGCTCAAGCCGACGTTGCAGCAGCTGGAGAAGGTCACCTCACTCCTGCAACGAAATCAGGACAACCTGAGCCGTGGGCTCGCGGCGCTCGCGCCCTTCGTCCGCATCTCGACCAACACGACCGGGAACGGTCGCTGGTTCGAGGGTTATCTGTGCGGATTGCTGCCGCCCTACGTCAATCTCGGTCCGGGCAAGACGAACGGGTTGACGATCAACCCGGACGGCTGCCTGCCGCCGATCTCCGGAGGTGGCCGATGACCTTCCGGACCCAGCGTCAGCGCAGCTCGGCCAGGATGGTCGCGACCATCTGTGTGCTCGGCCTGATCCTGGCTGCTGGCCTGTGGTGGCTGCTCAGGACCCCCGCTGGAATGCGTGTCACGGCGTACTTCGACAAAACCGTCGGTGTCTACTCAGGATCCGCTGTCCGCATACTCGGTGTGCCGGTCGGCGAGATCGTGGCCGTCCAGCCGGCGGGTGAGCAGGTCAAGGTCGACATGCTGCTCGACTCGGGCATCCAGGTTCCCGCGCAAGCCAAGGCGATCATCGTCGCGCCTTCGTTGGTCTCCGACCGGTACGTCCAGTTGATGCCTGCTTACACCGACGGGCCAGCGATGGCGTCCGGCGCGGTCATCGAGCGGGCCAACACGGCATCGCCGGTCGAGCTGGACGACCTGTATGCCAGCGTGAACAAGCTGACCACCGACCTCGGGCCGAACGGTGCCAACAAGGACGGCTCGGTGTCGAACCTGTTGGACACGTTGGCCGGAACACTGAAAGGCAACGGCCAGAACCTCAACGACACGGTCAAACAGCTCGCGGCGGCCGCGGACACGTTGTCAGGGTCGCGCGAAGACCTGTTCGCCACAGTGGACAGTCTCGGCAAGTTCACCGAGGCACTCGCGAGCAGCGACAAGGCCGTGCATGACTTCTACGGCCGGTTGGCGGACGTCAGCACGTTCCTCGCGGACGACCGGGAAGAGGTCGCCGAGGCGCTGAGCTCGTTGGCGGTGGCGCTCGGTGACGTGAAGGACTTCGTCGGCGAGAACAAGGACCTACTGGCGTCCAATGTGGAGAAGCTGACCGGCGTGACCAAGGCGTTGGTCGACCAGCGGGCCGCGATCGCCGAGATCCTCGATGTCGCCCCGGTCGGTGCCACCAACCTGATCAATTCGTACGACGCCGCGTCCGGCACGATCGGTGTCCGGGCGGACCTGAACGAGTTCACCCACCCGCCGATCCTGATGGTGTGCCGTCTGATCGAGTCAGGCACGCCCAAGGCGGTTCCCGCGACCTTGACCGACACCTGCAAGAAGCTGGCACCGGTGCTGGACGGCACGCTGAAGCTGCCGACCGTCGCCGAGACCCTGACAGCACTGCAAAACGGGACCTTGCCGCCGCTTCCAGTGCCTTTGCTGGAGGTGCTGCGCCGATGAACCGATTCTGTCAGACCCCGCCGATACCTTGGCCTGACAGGGGAGCCACCGATGTCGGGTATTGACGCCAAGGGTGGCCGTCGTGGCATGAAGGTGATGCCGTTGCTGGTGGCAGCGATGGCAGCCGCCGGATGCACGGAGGGCGGGTTCGGCGGGCTGTACAACACTCCGCTGCCGGGTGGTGCGGACATCGGTGACCACCCGTACACGGTCACTGCCCAGTTCGGGGATGTCCTCGATCTTGTGCCGCAGGCCAGCGTGAAGGTCAACGACGTGTCTGTCGGCCGGGTCTCCAAGATCGAACTGTCGCCGGACAACAAGATGGCCGTGGTGACCCTGGTCGTCAACGGCGCGGTGACATTGCCCGCGAACGCCGGCGCCGAACTGCGGCAGTCCAGTCTGCTGGGCGAGAAGTACGTCCAGTTGCGCGAGCCTGTCGGCGAGCCGCCGCAAGGCCAGTTGGGCAATGGCGCGGTCGTGCCGTTGAGCCGCACCAACCGCAACCCCGAAGTCGAAGAGGTGCTGGGCGCGCTGTCGATGCTGCTCAACGGCGGCGGTGTCGAGCAACTACGGACGATTGTCGGCGAACTCAACAAGGCGTTGTCTGGCAACGAGACGCAGATCCGGGAACTGCTGGTCAACGTGAAGACCCTCGTGTCGACATTGGACGGGCAGCGCGGCAACATCGTTCGTGCGATCGACGGGCTGAACAAGCTTTCCGGCACATTGCTCGCCCAGACCGGCAATCTCACCAACGCGCTGGACAACCTGTCCCCGGGCTTGAAGGTGCTGGAGCAGCAGCGGGCTCAACTGACTGGGATGTTGACCGCGCTGGACACCCTGTCGGGCGTCGCCGTGGATACGGTCAACCGCAGCAAGGCCGATCTGGTCGCGGACCTGAGGCTGCTGGAGCCGACCTTGCGCAAGCTCGTTGAGACCGGCGACAAGCTCCCGATCGCGCTGGAGTACCTGGTCACGTATCCGTATCCGTCCTATGCGGTCAATGCCGTGCGCGGTGACTACTTCAATGTGGATGCCCGGCTCAGCCTCGACTTCACCGAGATGATCAACAACCTGTCCAACTCCGGGCAGACGTTGATCGCGCCGCCTGGCCAGCCGTACGGCAACAACACCGGGCCGCTGCCGTTGCCGATTCCCGTGCCGATCCTCCCCGATCTGCTGCCGCAGAACGGGACACCGCCTGCCAACCAGGGGCCGCTCGCCGGGCTGCTGGGGACCTTGCTGGGAGGTGGCTGATGCTGACCCGAGGCGTCAAGTGGCGGTTCGTGGCGTTCATCGTGATCGCCGTGGTCGCTGTGACGTACGCGGGCGCCCGATACGCCGGGCTGGACCGGCTTTTCGGGGCCAGCGGATACGTCGTGACGATGCAACTGCGTGACTCTGGTGGGATCTTCACCAACGCCGAGGTCACGTATCGCGGAGTGACCGTTGGCCGGGTCGGCGAGATGCACCTCGTGGAGGACGGGGTGAACGTCGAACTCGTGATGGAGACCGGGCATTCGATCCCCGCCGACACGAAAGCCGTGGTGGCCAACCGGTCCGCGATCGGCGAGCAGTACGTGGACCTGCAGCCTGGTGGTCAGCGCGGACCTTATCTGGCGGCGGGATCGGTGATTCCCAGGGACCGCACGAGCATCCCACCGGCGACCGAGACGATGTTGTCCAACTTGGACGGGCTCGTTCGGAGTGTCCCGGTCGACTCGTTGCGCACGGTCGTGGACGAGTTGAACACCGCGTTCGCCGGAACAGGCAACGACTTGCAGTTGCTGCTGGACTCGGCGGGGCAGTTCACCGCCACCGCGACCCAGCACTTGCCGCAGACGACCGGCTTGCTGAGCACTGGGCGGACCGTCCTGGAACGCCAGCAGGCCGACGCTCAGCAGTTGATCGCGTTCTCGTCGGGGCTGCGCAAGCTGTCCGAGCAGTTGAAGACGTCGGACCCGGACCTGCGCAAGCTGATCGAGGTCACGCCGGCCGTGGCCGACCAGGTCGTGGACATCCTGCGCAGGTCCGGCCCGGACCTGGGCGTCGTGTTCGCGAACCTGCTGACCACCACCTCGATCACGACCAGCCGGACGGCCGCGATCGAGCAGTTCATGGTCGCCTACCCGGTGATCTCCGCGTTCACGCCGAGCACGGCACCGGACGGCACCGGGCACCTCGGGATCATGCTGAACTTCTTCGACCCGCCACCCTGCGTGAAGGGCTACGAAGGCACGAAACAACGCTCGGCCAGCCAGACCGAGCCCATCCCGGTGAACCGCAACGCCTACTGCGCCGAGCCGCCGAACAGCCCGATCGGTGTGCGCGGTTCACAGAACGCACCTTTCGCGGGCGTCCCGAAACAGGTCTCACCGGGTGGTCAGGCCACGCAGCAGTCGCCGCGGCTTCCAGGGGTTCTCTCGCTGAACCGTGGCAGCACCGGTTTGCAGAACATCGGCCAGTTGCTAGGTTTGCCCAGGTGATCGGTCGGATTCTGGTTGTGCTCGCGGTGCTGGCGGTGGCCGCGGCCGGTTTTACGGGCTGGCGCTGGTGGACGTCCGCGAACAGTTCGGAAGCCGATCTGGCCAAGCAACGCGACGCCGTGCTCGAGGTGGGAGTACGGCAGGTCATCGAGTTGAACACAGTGGACTACCAGAACCTCGACGCCGACTTCGACCGCTGGCGGGAAGCGTCAACCGGGCCGCTGCTCGAACGCCTCAACCGCAACCGGGACACCGACAGGCAGGCCGCCTTGGGTGCCAAGACGGTCGCCAGAGCGAACCCGGTCGTCGCCGCGATCACGACCATGAACACGTACAGCGGCACAGCGAACATGATCGCCGCGGTCGAGGTCTCGGTAAGCCAGAACGGCGCCCAGCCAACGACCAGCGTAAGCCGATGGGACGTGGACCTCGCGAGGACAGACATGGGGTGGAAGGTCAGCGCGCTGGAGGTGGTCGGAACATGAAGCCCACCATCGCAGGCATCCTCGGCGGCGTGATCATCCTATGTGGCTGCGCGGCGCTCTGGTTCTCGTTGTCCCGATCGCCAGGCCCCGCGAACACCGCCCTCGTTGACGTCGCGGGCACAAACGCCGTGACCGACCAAGTCGGACGCGCCTTGCGCACGGTGTTCTCGTACGACCCGAGCCAGATGGACCGGACTTCCGTTGCCGCCCAAGAGGTTCTGACAGGCGCGGCGATGCAGCAGTACAACACGGACTTTGAGGCGGCCAAGAAGCACGCCGCTGAGACCAAGCAGGTGCTCACCACCGCCGTGCGCTCGATCGGCGTGACGGACCTAGACCCGGACTCCGCCCGTCTCCTGGTTTTCATCGACCGCCAGACCGTCCAAGGCGACAAGCACGAGTCCGCCGCGGCCCAACTGCTGATCAACGCGGAGAAGGTCGGGGAAACCTGGAAGATCAGCGATATCCGGTTCCTCTAAGGGCTCGTGAGCGTTTCGCCGGTTCCCACCGGTCGGAAACTCTCACGAGAGTCCAAGGTCTCCTGAGATCGCTTCGGCCGTGGCCAGGAGTGGCGGGACCAGGTCGGCGTGCACGCTCTCGATCGGCCTGCTGACGTGGGTGGAGATGTTGATCGCCGCGATCACCTTGCCTTTGTTGCGGATCGGGGCGGCGATCGAGCGCAGGCCGTGCTCCAGTTCCTCGTCCACCATGCTCCAGCCTTGGGCGCGGACGCGCGACAACTCTGACTTCAGCTCGGCGGGGTCGGTGATCGTCCGGTCGGTCAACGCGGTCAACGTCGTCGTGGCGAGGAAGTCGTCCAGGTTGTCCTGGGCGGCAAGCATTACGCGGCCCATCGAGGTCGCGTGCGCTGGGAAGCGGGTGCCGATCTCGATCATCACCTTCATGATCCGCTTGGTGGGGACGCGGGCGACGTAGACGATGTCCGGGCCGTCCAGGACGGACACCGAGCAGGACTCGTGGACTTCGCCTGCCAGCTTTTCCAGGTGTGGCTGGGCGACGTCGGGCAGGCCGAGGCTCGACAGGTACGAGTAGCCGAGTTCAAGGACCTTGGGGCGCAACGTGAACAGCCGCCCGTCGGTACGCATGTAGCCCAGGTCGACCAACGTGAGCAGGAACCTGCGGGCGGCGGCCCTGGTCAGGCCGGTGACCCTGGCGACATCGCTGAGCGTCATCTCGGGGTGGTCGCCGTCGAACGCTCTGATGACCGCGAGGCCGCGTTCCAATGACTGCACGAAGTCGCTCATCGTCGTAACGCCCGATCTATGAACTCGTCGGCCGAACCCAGGTAACCGGCCGGATCCAGTGCTTTGTCTATGTCTTCTTCGGACAGCCGGACCCGTGGGTCCTTGAGCAACGCCGCGCGGAACGGGTGCCCGGATGTCGCGATCTCCTTGACGATGCCCGCGGCTGCGGCCCGTCCGATTGCCGGGGCCAGCGCGGTGACGACGGCTTCGGCCATCACCAGGCCACCGGTCATGTCCACATTGGCACGCATCCGGTCCCGGTCCACTCGCAGCCCGGCCACCAGGTCCCGGGTGCGGGTGCACGCTGTGCTCAGAATGCTGAACATTGAATTCAGAGTTTCCCATTCAGCATGCCAAGCACCCGCCGCCCGTTCGTGCTCCTGCGGCATGGCGGCGAGCATGGTCGCCACGAGACCGGGGATCTGTTTGGCAGCGGCGGTGATCAGCACGGACCGGACCGGATTTTGCTTGTGCGGCATGGTCGACGAGCCGCCGCCGGACGACTCCGCGACCTCACCGACCTCGGTCTGCGCCAGCAGCGTCACGTCCAAGGCGATCTTGCCGAGCACCCCGGCAAGGACACCGAGCGCACCGGCGAGCTCGCCCAGCCTGGTCCGGTTGGTGTGCCACGGAATCAGCGGCTCGGCGAGGCCCAGCTCCGCAGCGAACAGCCGTGGCACCTCGGTATTGCTGAACACCGACAACGTTCCCACGGCCCCGCCGAGCTGAGCGGCGAACCGGACCCGTCTGAGGTTCGAGGCCGCTTCATCCAGAGCCACCAGCCAACCCGCGCACTTGAGCCCGAACGTTGTGGGCAAGGCGTGCTGCATCAGCGTGCGCGCGATCATGATCGTGTGCCGGTGCTCATCGGCCAACCTGGCGCAAGCATCCGCGGCAGCGTCCACATCAGCCACCATGCCCGCGACAGCGTTCTTGGCCACCAGTATCACGGCCGTGTCCATGATGTCCTGGCTGGTAGCTCCGAAGTGGACATACCGGCTTGCTTCGTCGGACACGCGGCCGCGCATCGCTTGAACCAACGGAACCACGGGATTTCCCGGCCCGACGGCCTGTCTGCCGATCTCCGCCGGGTCGAACTCGGCTGGGCACTGCGAGATCTCGGTGGCTGCGGAAGCGGGGATCACGCCTGCCTTGGCCAGCGCAGTGGCGAGCGCCTTCTCGGCGTCCACCATGGCCCGCAACCACGCCTGGTCGTCCCGTGCCCCGAATAGTTCGTCGAACACGAGGTCAGCCTGCCAGTTTCCGCAACGCGGTCAACTCGGCGCCGGTCGGCGCGGGAGTCTCGGTCAGGTCGGGCGACACCTTCAAGTCCCAGCCGGTCGCCTCGATCGCCTTGGCCACCTCGACTCCAGGGTGGATCTGGGTGAGCGTGAACTCGCCGTCGACCGGCCGCAGCACACCGAGATCGGTGATGATCATCTGCGGGCCCGCGCCGGTGAACGACGACCGGTCGCCCTGGCCGACGGACGTGATGAAGTCGAGCTTGTCGATGAACGTGCGCTTGCTCTGGCGAACCACGATCACGACTTCCTTGCACGACGCGGCGATCTCCGGCGCCCCGCCCGCCCCGGGCAGCCGCACCTTGGGATCGGCGTAGTCGCCGATCACGGTCGTGTTGATGTTGCCGTACTTGTCCAGCTGTGCCGCGCCGAGGAAGCCGACGTCGATCCGGCCGGGCTGCAGCCAGTAGTTGAAGATCTCCGGCACGCTGACCAAGGAATCAGCTGTCTCGGCGAGAATACCGTCGCCAATGGACAGTGGCAGCCGGTCAGGCTTCGCGCCGATGCAGCCGGACTCGTAGATCAGCACGAGGTCCGGCGCGTGTGTCGCACGGGCGAGGTTCGCCGCTGTACTGGGCAGGCCGATGCCGACAAAGCAGGAGGCGCCGTCTTTCAGAACCCGCGCAGCCGCGACGGTCATCATCTCGTCGGTTGTATACGTCATCGGACCTCCTTCTCAAGCCAGCGCTGAAACTCGTCCCGATCGCGACTGATGGCGTCCCATGCCTTGTAGTACTCGTTGTCCCGTACGTAGTAGTCGTGGGCGTACGACGGATGCGCGCCGTTCGGTGCTTCAGCGATGGCCGTGACGACCCAGCTCGGCAGCGTGACCGCGTTGGGACGCGGATCGAGAACGTCGACGATCTCCTCGACCGTGACCAGGGACCGCTTGGCCGCGAGCACGGCCTCCTTCTGCACCCCGGTGATGCCCCAGAGCTGCACGTTTCCCTTCCGGTCCGCGCGCTGGGCGTGGATGACCGCCACGTCCGGGTTCAGTGCGGGCACCGCGGTGAGCGTCTGTCCGGTGAACGGGCACGTGATCGGTTTGATCGTGTCGGTCTGTTTCGGCAGGTCAGTGCCCGTATAGCCGCGCAACACAGCGAACGGGAGCCCGGACGCGCCAGCGGCGTAACGGTTGGCCATGCCCGCGTGGCTGTGTTCCTCGATCTCCAGCGGCACCGGCCATGAGTGCTGGACGGCGTCGCGGAAGCGGTGCAGCGAACCGACCCCGGGGTTCCCGCCCCACGAGAAGATCAGTTTTCGCGCGCAGCCCGCGCCGATCAGCTGGTCGTAGATCAGGTCCGGGGTCATCCGCACGAGCGTGAGGTTCTTGCGGCCCTGCCGGATGATCTCGTGCCCGGCCGCGAACGGGATCAAATGCGTGAAGCCTTCCAGCGCGACCTGGTCACCGTCGTGCACCAGGTCGGCGACGGCCTCCGCCAACGACGTTATCGACGCCATTACGCCTCCGTGTTGCCCGCGCCAGCAGTGTGTGCGCAATGCGAACGACAATTCGCATCTCGAACATTGTCTCAGGATGAACCGTAGAAGCCAAATGAGACGTAGCTCACGGCAGAGGGGCGGAATGAAATGAGTCCGCTTTACGTCATACGGGTGACAGGTGTGCGACTCGTGGGGGATACGGGTGTACACGCTGTGTGAAGGGAGAGGGGACCATGACCAACGCAACTGTGGGGGAGACACCGATCTTCGACGAACTGCGCGAGCTGTTCGGCAAATGGGAGATCGAAGAGCTGATCGGTCGCGCCGAGAACGACTCGGAACGCTGACCTCGCTCGGCGTGTCGATGAGGGTGCGACACGGTTGATGGGGTAGTACGAAGTGCATGATTTCCACCGAATGCGTGCTGTGCAGCCGGGGAATCGACCACTGTCACGGCAGCCTTGTCGTACACAGTGACGGCACAGCCGAATGCACCGACGTCACCTGTATCGAACTGGAAGTCGACACGCACGAGCTGGTGCTCGAGTGCGTGCAGCTCACCGGGGGCTGCACCTGCACCGAAGTCAGGATCACCGCCTGAGCGCCTTGGGCCGCCAGCCCATCGCACGTGAGATGCCGTGACCCGCGGCGCGGACCGCGGGCACGAGCGTGTGTGCGTCCGTTTCGATCGGCACGACGATGGACAACGCCGCGATGACGGTGTTTGACGCGTCCCGGATCGGCGCGGCGATCGACTGCGTGATCATTTCGATCTGCCGGTCGCTGACCACGTAACCGTCCCGCCGGGCGGCGGCCAGGGTCTCGCGCAGCTGTTTCGTCGTGGAGATCGTCTTCGCGGTGAAGCGCTCCAGTGGTGCCGCGAAGACGCGTTCCCGCACGTCATCGTCGGCGTGCGCGAGCAGGATCAGCCCGACGCCGGTCGCGTGCAGCGGCATCCGGCTGCCCACCCTGGTCAGGATGCTGACCGCGCCACGTGCCGAAATCCGCTCAAGGTAGACCGCGTCAAGGTCATCCCGCACGGCCAGTTGCACGTTCTGCCTCGTCGCCTCGTAAAGGTCCTCGAGGAACGGCATCGCCCGCTCGCGCAGGCTCAAACTGCCTGGTGAGAGCGATCCGATCGCCAGCAGCCGCAGGCCGATCCGGTACCGCCCGTCCGCGCCGCGAGTCAGCCCACCCCAGTCGGTCAGCTCCGCGACCAGCCGATGGGTCGTGCTCAGCGGCAGGTCGGCCAACGTGCTGAGCTCGGAGAGCGTCAGCGCCGGCTTGGTCTCGGAGAACGCGTCCAGCAGCCGGAACACCCGGCTGGACACCGACTCGCCTGTCATGACTCCAAGTGTGCCTTCCGGTGAGTGGAAACTAGAGTCGCTGACGTGGCGATTTTCCGTAACTCTTCAGTCATGCGCACTCAGGTGGCGATCGTCGGGGCCGGACCGGCCGGTCTGCTGTTGTCGCACTTGCTCTGGCTGGACGGCATCGACTCGGTGATCCTGGAGAACCGCAGCCGGGACTACGTCGAACGGCGAGTGCGCGCCGGCGTGTGCGAAGACCCGACTGTGAAGCTCCTGCGGGACGTCGGGCTGGCCGAGCGACTCGACCGGGAAGGCTTGCCGCACCACGGCATCGTCCTGCGGTTCGACGGCGAGGACCACCGGATCGCGCTGACCGATCTGACCGGCCGGACGATCACTGTCTACGGGCAGCAGGAGATCGTCAAAGACCTGATCGCTGCGCGGCTCAAGGCGGGCGCGCAGATCCACTTCGAAGTCTCCGACGTCGAAGTGCACGACGTGACCGGCGACCGGCCGCGAGTGACCTATAAGGACTCCGCCGGTGCCGTCCAGGAGATCCAGGCGGACGTGATCGCGGGCTGCGACGGCTTCCACGGCGTCAGCCGACCGTCCATTCCGGACAGTGAACTGACCGTGTACGACCACGTGTACCCGTTCGCCTGGCTCGGCGTTCTTGTCAAGGCGCCGCCCGCGAACGACGAGTTGATCTACGCGAACCACGAGCGCGGTTTTGCGTTGCACAGCATGCGTACGCCCGAAGTGACACGGCTTTACCTGCAGGTCGACCCGTCGGACTCGCTCGACCAGTGGTCTGACGCCCGGATCTGGGACGAACTGCATGCGCGGTTCGCCATCGACGGGGATTTCTCGCTGCACGAGGGCCCGATCCTGGAGCGGTTGCTCTCGCCGATGCGCAGCTTCGTCGTCGAACCGATGCGGTACGGCCGGTTGTTCCTCGCGGGCGACTCCGCGCACATCGTGCCGCCGACCGGTGCCAAGGGGATGAACCTCGCCGTACACGACGTCCTGGTGTTGTCGCGTGCTTTCAAGGAACTTCTGCAGTCCGGACGCACCGACCTTGCGGAGTCCTATTCGGACACTTGCCTGCGCAGGGTCTGGCGTGCCGAGCACTTCTCGTACTTCATGACCAGCATGCTGCACCGGGCGCACGACGCCGACCCGTTCCAGCACCGGTTGCAGCTTTCCCAACTGCGGTACACCGCATCGTCGACCGCCGCCGCCACCAGCCTCGCCGAGAACTACGTCGGCCTACCGTTCCCGTAGGAGGAAACCGTTGTATCTACGCGATGCGCCCGGCACTCATCCGCCACTGGACAGCCCGGGGTACAAGTCGACGGCGCTCCGGCACCCGTTGCAGCGTCCGGTCCTGTTGCCGCAGAAGCTGACCGAGATCACGGGGCCGTTGCTGGGCGAAGGCAGGCTCGGGGCCAACGACAACGACCTGACCGCACAGCACGCCGGTGAGCCGCAAGGCCAGCGGATCATCGTGCACGGCAGGCTGTTGGACGGCAACGGCAAGCCCGTGCCGAACTCGTTGGTGGAGATCTGGCAGGCGAACGCGGGCGGTCGCTACAAGCACGTCCAGGACCGCTGGCCGAGCCCGCTCGACCCGAATTTCGACGGTGTCGGGCGGACTTTGACCGACGCCGAGGGCCGGTACACGTTCACCACGATCAAACCGGGCGCGTACCCGTGGCAGAACCACGACAACGCTTGGCGTCCCGCGCACATCCACTTCTCGGTGTTCGGACGGTCGTTCACACAGCGCCTGGTCACCCAGATGTACTTCCCGGACGACCCGCTGTTCGCCCAGGACCCGATCTTCAACTCGGTCCCGGATCCGGCGGCCCGAGCCCGGATGATCTCGTCGTTCGACATCTCGCGGACGATTCCGAACTGGGCCTTGGCTTTCTCGTTCGACATCGTGCTGCGTGGCCAGGACGCCACGCCTTTCGAGGAGGAGGTGGACGACGCATGAGCGAGCTTGCGAGCGAATCATTCAACACAGTGAAGTTGTCATGCGACGGACTCGACCACAGCGGAGGCAACGCATGACGACTCCTTCGCAGACCGTCGGACCGTACCTGTCGATCGGGCTTCCTTGGCCCGACGGCCCGACTGTCGTCCCTCTCGACACCCCCGGCGCGATCCGGATCGTCGGCACGGTTTTCGACGGCGCGGGAAACCCCGTGCCCGACGCGTTGATCGAGACATGGCAGGCCGACCCGGACGGGCACTTCGACCACCCGGACGACCCGTCCGGCCCGCTGCGCAAGGAATTCCGTGCCTTCGGCCGCTGCCCGACCGATGTGGACGGCAACTACTGGATCTTGACGCTGTTGCCGGGTGCGATTCCCGGGCAGGCTCCGCACATCGACGTCTCGGTATTCGCCCGTGGCCTGCTGAACCGCGTGGTCACCCGGATCTATTTCGCGGACGACCCTGCGGATCCAGTGCTGTCCAGTGTGGATCCCGCGCGACGGCACACGTTGATCGCCCAGCCCACTGAGGACGGTTACCGCTTCGACATCCGCCTGCAGGGCGAGGGCGAGACGGTCTTCTTCGACGTCTAGGCGGCGGCCTGGCCGAAAGGGTGCCGCGGTCGCGGCCCTTCGACCATGGTGTGCGGGCCCGGTGGGCTTGCTGGGACAGGAAGATGGCGGTGTGGTTTCGCATGCCGCCATCCTGGAACCTCAAGTGGACTCGAAGTCAAGGACTTCAGTGTTCTGGCAGGCCACGAGCTTCCACTCGCCGTTCTCCTTGGACATGACGTACAGCGGCGTGCCCTCGTTACCGATCTGCTGCCCGTCGAGAGTGAGGTACCGGGCCCGCGCCTTGACGGCGGCGACATCCGGCCGGATGAACAGGATGTCGACGACCTCGTAGGCGCAGGTCGAGTCGCGCATCGCGCCGGGCAGAACCTTGTGTGTGAAGGTGGATATCTCGTCTCTGCCGGTCAGGCGCTTGCCGTGACCGGTTGTCCAGATGGCGTCGGCTCGGAACAGGCTCACGAACTCGTCCGGCAGCTCGTTCTGCTGCGAGTGCTCCACAGTGGCGATGACCTGCTTGATCGCGGCGATCTCGGTGTCCATGCCATGATCCTGGTAGCTCAACCATGCTTGAGGTCAACTGAGACCTTGGGCGAACGCGAAGACCCGACCTGGGTCGTAGCGACGGGCGATCGTGCGGAGCTTGGCGAGGTTGCTGCCGTAGTACGCCTGTGCCCAGTTGGGCATATGCGGGTCGATGTAGTTGATGTAGCCCGTCTGCCCGAATTCGCGCGCGGTTTCGTCGCGGACGTGGGCGATGGCCTGCCGGGCTGTGCCGTCGAACTCGTGCGTGACCTGCATGCTCGCGATGCTTTGCCGGTATGGGAAAGCGGTGTCGGGGCCACG
This sequence comes from Kibdelosporangium aridum, assembly GCF_900176515.1. Lineage (GTDB taxonomy): Bacteria > Actinomycetota > Actinomycetes > Mycobacteriales > Pseudonocardiaceae > Kibdelosporangium > Kibdelosporangium aridum. The sequence continues at coordinate 559,389 of NZ_FWXV01000003.1, read as the reverse complement.
GGCGATCTCGCCGCCGAAGCTGTCGAACTGCGTTGTCAGCCCCGGAGAACTGCGCAGCAGAGCCGCTGTGGCGGCCGGATCACGCAGTGGTGCACCGATCATTCGCGAAGTGGCGACGTAAGCGCCGCGGTCGAGCAGGCCAGCGTCGCTGGTCCAGTTGGGACGGCACTCCTTCAGCGACAGCTCCGAGCATCCCGCGAAGTACCGCATCGCGTCGAAGTAGCTGAACTGCTTGACTATCCGCGCAAGGGGTTGCGTACCAACGAGTCGCGTGAGCTTGTCGAGATGTGGCTGGACACCTGAGGAAGAACCGACGAAGCATCCGTCGACCCATGTGGTGGCCTGTGGATCGCCTGGAACGCTCACATTCGACCACACCTCGTCGGGTACGGGCCAAGACTGCCAGCCGCCAAGCAAAGCGGGCAGCGCGGCGGCCGGGAACTCCAGTGCGAACACGGTCAGGTCAGTAGCGGGGGCAGTCTGGAAGGTGAACGACGTGACAATGCCGAAGTTCCCGCCGCCACCACCCCGCAACGCCCAGAACAGCTCAGGTTCCTGCACCGCGGAAACAGTCCGCAGCCTGCTGTCCGCGGTGACGATCTGAGCAGACACAAGCCGGTCACACGTCAGGCCGTACTTCCGTGCTGTGACGCCGATCCCGCCGCCCAACGTCAGTCCGGCGATGCCCACTGAAGGGCAGGTTCCGCCGGGAAGCAGTCGCCCTGCTTGAGCAAGGGTCGCATAGACGTCGATCAGCTGAGCGCCAGCGCCGATCACGGCCGTGCCGTCCGGGTAGAGCTGGATTCCGGCGAGCTGGCGTAGATCCACGACCAGGCTGCCGTCTCGTGTGGAGTATCCGGCGTAGCTGTGGCCTCCGCTGCGTGCGCTCACCGGTGTCCTGGTGGCGGCCGCGAATTCCACACAGGCCTGGACGTCCTCGATCCGCGTGCAGCGAGCGACGGCGGCCGGGCGCTGTCCATCGTGGATTGTGAAGTACCCCTGCCGTGCCGCGGCGTAGCCAGCATCCTGTGGCAGGTAAAGAGGTCCGGCGAGTCGTCTGCGCAACCGGTCCCAGTCGGGCGGTGCGGCCATGCCGAAACCGGTCATGGCCGCACCCAGTCCCACGAGTAGGTCACGCCTGCTCACCGTCATGATTCATGACGTTAACCACTGTCGGACTACTCCGCGAGCGAAGCGTCCAGCGTGATGGTCGTGCCCGCGAGCGCCTTGGAGATCGGGCAGGTCTTCTCGGCGGTCGCCGCGAGCTCGGCGAACTTGTCCTTGTCGAGGCCGTCGACCTTGGCGACCAGCGTCACCGCGATCTCGGTGAGCTTGAAGCCGCCCTCGGGGTCCGGTCCGAGCGTGACCTCGGCGCTGACGTCCACAGTGCCCGGTGTGAAGCCCGCCTTCTTCACCGTGCCGGTGAAGTTCATCGCCAGGCAGGACGAGTGCGCCGCGGCGATCAGCTCTTCCGGGCTGGTCATGCCCTCCGGGTCGCCGGTGCGGGCCGGGAAGGTGACACGGAACTGTCCGGCGTTGGACGAGTCCAGGGTGACGTTGCCGCCACCCGTCTGCAGGTCGCCTTCCCAGTGGGTGGTCGCGTCGCGGCTTGGCATGGTCAGTGTTCTCCTTCTTGTGCTGTGGTCCGGGCGGACGTGGTGACTCGCCGCAACAGATCCATGAGTACACCGAGGTCCTGGTTGTTCAGGCCCAGTGCGCATCCGATCGCGGGTGGGATCGCCACTGCGCGTTCGCGCATCGCGACACCCTCCGGCGTCAGGCTCACCACGACGCTTCGCTCGTCGTCCGCCTGTCGCTTGCGTTGCACCAGCCCACGCGCCTCCAGCCGCTTGAGCAGCGGGGAGACGGTGCCGTAGTCGAGGTGTAGGGCGGCACCGATCTGCTTGATCGGCTGGTTGTCCCGCTCCCACAGCACCAGCATCACGAGGTACTGCGGATATGTCAGGTCCAGCTCGGCAAGCAGTGGCCGGTACACGTCCGTGACCGCCCTGGACGCCGCGTACAACGCGAAGCAGGCCTGCTCGTCGAGCAGAAGGAGGTTCCTGGCGTCCGGCTCGGTCATAACCGAACCCTAGCGCGCGATTACATCGTGTGCAAGATATCGGCTTGGAAATGCCAGATGACCATCTGTGGACCGGTGGCGGCGTACGCGGCCTCCGGCGCCAACGCGGCCAACGACCACGGCCAGACATCCCACGGACCGGGGCTGTCGGTCTTCTCGAGCATCGAGGCGCTCCGCAGTTCCTCACAGCGCCGGACCGTGAGGCCGTTGCTGAGCGACGCGCGGAGGTAGTCACCCATCGAGTGGCGATACGTGACGACCCGGCACGGCTCGCCCTTCGGCCCGCGAACAGTGGGAATGGAGCCACGCAGGATGGCGTCCGGGTGCATGTCGACGACGACCAGGTGCCCACCGGGCCGCAACACCCTGGCGAACTCCGCGAAAATGGGCCCGAGGTCCGGGTTGTGCGTCAGCGCGAGCCCGCACAGGATCAGGTCCACCTCGTCGACCGGCAGGTGATGCAGAGTGCCTTCGCGGAACTCGCTGTCCGGCAAGCGTTTGCGGGCCCGCTCGAGCATGTCCGGCGAACTGTCCACACCGATCACGCGGTGTCCCTGCCCGGCAAGGAGTTCCGCGTACCGGCCGGTCCCGCAAGCCGCGTCCAACGCCATACCCGCAGGCACGTCCGCGAGGATCTCCTTGAGGATGGGCACATCCATCTCGAAGACCGGGTTGGACGGACTGTCGTACGTGGCCGACCAGGTCCGGTAACCGTCCACTGTGCTCACCGGAGTGACCTCGACAGCCTGGGTGAGCTGCTCGTTGTCCAGCAGCTCACGGATCTCCGCGAGTCTGGCTTCGATGAAGTCCCGGTCGTGCTCACCGATGAATCCCTGCAGCAACGCGATGCCTTGAAGGCCGAGGACGTACGCCAACGGGTGTTCGTGGATCACGGGATAACGCAAAACTCGTTGCCTTCCGGGTCGTTGAGGAGGTGATGACCTTCGTGTTTCGCGACGAGTGTCGCGCCGAGTGCCAGTACCGCGTTGACGTCACCGTCGATGTCCAGGTGGACGCGGTTCTTCACGGTCTTCGGCTCAGGCACCAGCACCAGGAAGATCCGAGGTGGCGCGCCGTCAAGGCGTTGCAGCAGGACAGTGGGGTCGTCCTCCGGCGACTCGACTCCGATACTTCGCAGCCGGGCTAGTTCCTCGTCGTCGTAAGGGGCGATTTCGTAGTCGTCCAGCACGGCCGCCCAGAACCGGGCGAGCGACGCGGGGTGCTTGCAGTCGATGACAATGTCACGCAGGCGAGCCATTCACCGCATGGTGCCAGCTGGAAACCGGACTGTCGCGCGAATTCCGCCCCCGGGCCGCGGCGTCAGCTCGAGAGAGGCGTTGTGGGCACGGACAACAGCGTTGACGATCGCCAGACCGAGACCCGTTCCGTTGCTGTTCAAGCGGTCCTGACTGCCCCGGCGGAACGGCTCGGTCAAGGTGGCGAGCCGCTCAGCCGGCACCACTTCGCCGGTGTTCTCCACGCACAACGAGTCCGACGTGGTGCTGACCCAGACTTCCCGGCCGTGGGTGAAGGCGTTGCGGACCAGGTTGTCCACCATAAGGTCCAGCAGCGTCGGATCGCCGCGCACGGTCAAAGGTTGCAGCGACAGCGAAGCACCCGGCGCGCGGACAAGCGAGTCGACCCGCACGGGCTCGACCTTGGTCACGCCGTGCTCGCTCCACGCGAGTTCCAGCAGGCCGTTGACCAGACGTTCCTGACGGTCCAGCACTGGGCCGAGCGAACTGGCCAATTCGCGCAGCGGGGGCGGGGCGTCGGGCGCGCAGGCGGCGACCTCGACCAGAGTTCGCTGTGTGGTCATCGGGCCGCGTAGCTCATGTGCCGCGTTGGCGGCGAAATGGCTTTGGGCATCGAACGATCGCTGCAGACGGGCCAGCATGTCGTTGAAGGTTTCGGCCAGCTCGCGCATTTCGTCCTGCGGACCGCTGACCGGGATGCGTTCGTGCAGGTTCTGCTGGGAAAGCCGCCGTGCGGTGCCGGAGACGACGTGCACCGGCCGCAGCACCCGACCGGCAAGTAGCCAGCCAAGCCCGGCTGAACCCACGGTCAGCACGCCGATCCCGATCCCGGCGCCGAGCATCAACCGGTCCAGCAGTTCGGTGCGTGCCTGTGCCTTGATGTCCACGCCGAGCTGGTCGATCTGGGACTTCTCCATCACGACAACCTTGTTCGCCGGGATCTTGGGTTCGGCATTGGCCCGGTTGGGCGTGAACGCGAGCACGATGACGATCACCGCCAACACAGCGCCGGAGAACGCGATCAACGCGGAGAACAGCAAAGTCAGCCGGGTGCGCGCGGTGAGTCTCATCGGATCTGATATCCCGCGCCGACCACCGTGCCGATCACAGGCGGTTCGCCGAGCTTCTTGCGCAGCGTCCCGACCGTGGTGCGCATGCTGTTGGTGAACGGGTCGGCGTGCTCGTCCCACGCGCGGTCGAGCAGCTCTTCGGCGCTGACCACCGCGCCATCCGCCGAAAGCAGGACGTACAACACGGCGAACTCCTTAGGGGACAAGCGAATGAACCGGCCATCGCGGAACACCACGCGCTGCGCCGGGTCGAGTGTGATCCCGGCGCGGGAGACCACCGGGGCACGGGCGGGCGCTGACCGACGCAGCAAGGCGTGCACACGGGCGACCAGCTCGTCGAACGCGAAAGGTTTCGGCAGGTAGTCGTCGGCGCCGAGGTTCAACCCGGAGACCCGGTCACGCACGGTCGAAGCGGCCGTCAGCATCAGAATCCGGGTGCTGTCGCCGGTCAGTTGTCTGCAGACCTCGTCGCCGTGCACACCAGGCAGGTCACGGTCGAGCACGACCACGTCATATCGCGTGACCGCCGCGCACTCCAAGGCTCGCGCGCCATCGACTGCCACGTCGACGCTCATCGCGTGCCGCCGCAGGCCACGGGCGATCGCCTCAGCCAGCACGGCGTCATCCTCGACGACAAGCACACGCATACGTCCCAGTAGACACCCGGGCGGATCAAGACGAGTTCAAGACTTTCGCGCACGCGGCGTTGATGCGCCCGCGAGCAGGGTGCGGCCCATGAGAAAAGCCATGTTGATCATCGCGGCCGTCGTCATGGCCGGCTGTCAGGCGACCACGGAACCGGTCAAGCCTGCGAAATCCGAGGAGATCAGCCGGACCGCGGTCGGCTTCAGCCAGTGCATGCGAGACCGCGGACACCAAGTGCCCGACCCGGCCTTCAACGAGGACGGCCTGCCGGTGTTCCAGGAACCCGAGGACGAACGGCGTACGCAGGGGTATCAGACCGACCGGCAGCAGTGCCGTCAGCCGCTGAACGACGCCATGGTCGCGGCGGGCGTGCCGAACCAGAAAGGCACGCCCGAGCAATGGCTTGCTTTCGCGCGGTGCATGCGGGAGCACGGTGTGGACATGCCGGATCCGACGCCCGACAACAGGTTCACCATCGAGAAGAACCTCTACGACTCGCCTGCGTGGCAACCGGCGTTCGAAGCGTGCGACGAGCATCTGCCGCCCCAGATGCGCGAAGCACTGGACAGCCCGCCCGGCAAGGGAGGAAACGGCAAGTGAGGGGCTGGATAGTGGCCACTGTCCTGCTCGCCACGGCATGCACGAGCCAAGCCCAGCCGCAGGCTGAGCAGAAACCGCTGCCCACGGCGCCGGTCACGCGCGGCGACCTGGTGTCGTCGATCCAACAGCCGGGCCAGCTCGGCTACGTCGGGTCGATCCAGCTTGTCGCTCAACGGCAAGGCACGGTCACGGCTATGCCCGGCGTTGGCCAAGTGATCTCCCGTGGGCAGCAGGTGTACGCGGTCGATCAGCGGCCGATCCCGTTGTTCTACGGCACGTTGCCGTTCTACCGGCCGCTGAACCGTGCTGTGGAAGGGGAGGACGTCCGGCAACTCGAACGCAATCTCGTCGATCTCGGCCACGCGACCTTCACCCCGGACGACACGTACACCTCGGCGACCGTGAACGCGGTGAAGCGCTGGCAGAAGTCGCTCGGCCTCACCGAGACCGGCACGGTCGAGCCAGGGGACGCACTCGTCGCGGCGGGTCCGGTGCGGGTGACAGCAACCAACGGCTTGGTCGGTGCGATGGCCAGGCCAGGTGAAGCGCTCGTCACCGGGACGGGGACCGAGCACGGTGTGCACGTGGACCTCGACCGGCGGCATCGTTCGATGGCGGCGGTGGATCAGACCGTCCAGGTGCGACTGTTCGGCGGCCGATCGGTCACCGGAGTGGTCAAGACCATCGAGTCCACTGCCACCCAACCGCAGCAGAACGGGCAGCAGAACACGAACCAGGAGCGGCAGACCATCGGGGTGGACATCCTGATCACGAGCCCGGAGGCAGAGCTCGGCGGGGTGTTCGAGGGCCCGGTCACCGTGATCTTTCCTGGCGAGTCGCGGCGGGGGGTGCTCACAGTCCCGATCGAAGCGCTGACTGTCGTGCCGGGCGGCGCGTACGCGGTTGTGGTGGTCGACCAGAACGGCAGGCACACCATCGAGGTCGAGCCCGGCCTGTTCACCGCCAGCCGGGTCGAGATCACCAGCCCGGGACTGGTCGAGGGGATGCGGGTGGAGGTGCCGACGATATGACCCTTGAGCTACACAAGGTCACGAAAAAGTACGGAGAGTTGACCGTGCTCCGGGACATCGACCTGATCGTGCGATCCGGTGAACTCGTCGCAGTTGTCGGCCCCTCAGGCTCAGGCAAGACGACCTTGTTGCAGATCATGGGAACGCTGGATCAGCCGACCGCGGGCACGGTCCGTGTCGCCGGGCAGGACATCACCGGTATGCCGGACCGCCGGCTGGCCGTGGTCAGGGCGTACCACATCGGGTTCGTGTTCCAGCAGTTCTTCCTCAACCCGACGCTGTCCGCAATGGACAATGTGGCCACCGGGCTGCTGTACACCGGGACACCGCGGCAGCAGCGCCGGGAACGTGCGGCGGAAGCGTTGGCGAGTGTCGGCATGTCCCACCGGATGAAACATCGGCCGGGGCAGCTTTCCGGAGGCGAGTGCCAGCGGGTCGCGATCGCTCGTGCGGTGGTCGGGCGACCGGATGTCGTACTGGCCGATGAACCCACGGGAAACCTCGACTCCCGGTCGGGTGCCGCGGTGGCCGGCCTGCTCAGGCGTCTCAACGAGACTGGGACGACGGTCGTGGTGATCACGCATGACGACCGGCTGGCCGCGAGCATGCCTCGGACAGTCCGCATCCAGGATGGAGTGATCCAGTGAGATTGCGCCCGCGTGATGCAATTTCCCTTGGCCTGCTGGGGATCCGCGGTCGTCCGTTGCGGACCACGTTGAGCTGCCTCGGCATCGCGATCGGTATCGCCTGTGTGGTCGCCGTGCTCGGGGTTTCCGCGTCCAGCCAGGCCGGTCTGCTCAAGCAGATCGACCAGCTGGGAACCAATCTATTGACCGTGCGGCCAGGCAACAACGCATTTGGCGACACCGCGACCCTGCCGCCGCAAGCACCGGCGATGATCGGCCGGTTGCCTGGCGTGCAACAGGTCGCGCACGTCGGGCGCGTGCCAGGTGCGGTGTACCGGCACGACCGCATGCCGGAGGTGAGCACCGGCGGCATCTCGATTCTGGCTGCCAGTCCTGGATTGCCGGAGACACTGCAGGTCCCGGTGGTGGAAGGGACGTGGTTCAACCAAGCCATCGATCGGTATCCGACGACGGTGCTCGGTGCGGCGACCGCCCGCAGGCTCGGCGTCACCGCAGGGCACCAGGTGTTCCTCGGCGGCCAGTGGTTCACCGTGATCGGGGTTCTCGGCACCGCCCTACTGGACCAGACCATTGATTCCGCAGCGCTGGTCGGCTATCCCGCCGCTCAGACCTTGTTCGGTTTCGACGGTGCGCCGACCACTGTTTACGAGCGCTCGGCCAGCGAAGCCGTCGAAGCGCTGGTGCCGCAACTGGCCACAGCAGCCAATCCGGCGGACCCGGGTGCGGTGAAAGTCAGCCGCCCGTCGGACGTCCTTGTCGCCCGCAGTGCGGTGGAAAGCGCGTACAACGGCCTGTTCCTCGGACTGGGCGGGGTGGCCCTGCTGGTCGGCACGGTCGGGATCGCCAACGTCATGGTGATCGGAGTGCTGGAGCGACGCGGCGAGATCGGCCTGCGCCGTGCACTCGGCGCGAGCCGTCGCCACATCCGCGTGCAATTTCTTGTCGAATCGGTGGTTCTTTCCCACCTTGGCGGAATCGCCGGGCTTGCCATCGGCTCAGCCGTGACCGCCGGGTATGCCGCTGTGCGGGAATGGGATGTGGTCGTCCCGCCTGCGGCATTGTTGGGCGGGCTGGCAGCGAGTATTTTCGCCGGCACGCTGGCCGGGATATACCCGGCCGCGCGTGCCGCGAGACTTTCACCCACTGAAGCTCTGCGCGCAGTGGGCTGATGTCACTGACAAACGGGGTGGGCACCACGGGGGGCTTTGGTGACCAGCCCGTTCGTCAAATGGGGCATCGCACTGGATGATCGGAGCGTTACGCCCCGGAACCGGCGGATGTGAAAAACGCACCGTCAGCTGGTGACAGGCGCGTAGTCGCCTGATGACGGAACTCACTATGCGTCCAGCCAACAGGTAACAACGATTGCAGCCATGAACGAGGAGTACGAGGCCTACTGCATGGCGGATCCGTCGTTTTACGACGCGATGCACTCCGAGCAGACGGCCGGCGAGTCATTCGCGGCGGCACACCGCGCATTGCCGGACGGATGGACTTGCTACGAGCAGGACGACTGGTTCGTACTCAACCCCGGCACCCAGAACACTCCGCTGCAAGGCTGGAAGATTCACGCGTCGGCGACGCCGGACAACGCCAGCCGCGTGATCGACAAGGTCTTCGACTACTGCGTGCCGCGCGGTATCCAGTTCAAGTTCCTCCGGTCACGCTCCGCATTGACCGCCCGGGTTTCCAAATACGCTCCGCGAGGTTTCAGCGGCAAGCTCGTCACCATCTACCCGCAGGACGACGGCCAATGCGAGCGGATACTGACCGAGCTCGGCGAGATCCTGGAAGGCGAGCCGAGTCCGTACATCCTCAGCGACCTGCGCTGGGGTAAGGGGCCGCTGTACGTCCGGTACGGCGCGTTCGCCAATCGGTACACAGTGGACGAGACTGGCGAAGTGGTCGACGCGATCGCCGCGCCGGACGGAACGCTTGTGGCCGATCGGCGCGGCCCGGTCTTCTACACCCCGCCGTGGGTCACGTTGCCCAGCTTCCTCGAACCGCACTTGGCTGCTCGCAACGCGGTCACGGTGACCGACCTGCCGTACACATTCGACAGTGTCGTGCACTTCTCCAACGGCGGCGGCATTTACGTCGGCAAGGACACGCGGACCGGCAAAGAGGTCGTGCTCAAGGAGGCTCGCCCGCACGCGGGGCTGGACGCCTGGGCGCACGACGCCGTGCGCAGACTGGAACGTGAGCACAACACCCTGCGCAGGCTCGCTGGGATCCCTGGCATTCCTGAGGTTTACGACCTGTTTTGGCTGGGGGAGCACCGGTTCATGGTGATGGAGTACGTCAAGGGTGACGTGCTCGGCAAAGCGATCACCATGCGGTACCCGCTGATCGACCCGGCCGCGACCGACGAGGACCACGCCCGGTTCACCGACTGGGCCGTGAAGATCCACCGGCAGGTCGAACAGACCATGAAGGCGGTGCACGAGCGCGGGATCGTCTACGGCGACCTGCACCTGTTCAACATCATCGTTCGCGAGGACGACACAATCGCCTTGCTTGACTACGAAGTGGCAGCGCCGGTGGAAGAGGCGACCCGGCCGGGCCTTGGCAATCCGGGCTTCACCGCACCGCGCTCGGTCACCGGGTTCGGCGTCGACGAGTACGCGGTGGCGTGCTTGCGGCTCGCGCTGTTCCTGCCGATGACGAACCTGCTTGGGCTGCACCGGGTGAAGGCACGCCAGTTCGCCGACATCATCGCCGAGCACTTCCCAGTGTCGCGGGAGTTCCTGGAAAAGGGCGTCGATGTGATCGTCCCGCCGGACACCCCGGCGACCCCGAGCCCGCGCATCACCACCGACCGGGCCGGGTGGCCGAAGGTGCGTGACGACATGGTCCGCGCGATCGTCGCGAGTGCCACGCCGGACCGTGACGACCGGTTGTTTCCGGGCGACCCCAGGCAGTTCGGCGTGGGCGGTCTCGGCCTCGCACACGGTGCCGCCGGTGTCCTCTATGCCCTGTCGGTCACCGGTGGCCACCGCTGCGAACAGTTCGAGGACTGGCTTGTGCGCCGGGCGACGAGCCCTGCGGGCGGGTCACGGATCGGCCTGTTCGACGGACTGCATGGCGCCGCGTTCACCATGGACCATCTCGGTTACCGCCAGCAGGCACTGGACACACTGGACATCTGCCTTCGCGAGAAGTGGGAAGCGGTCGGTCCCGACCTGATGACCGGGCTGTCCGGCATCGGGCTGAACCTGTTGCACTTCGCTGACCGCACAGGCGAACCGGCGCTGCGGATGGCCGCTCTGCGGGCCGCGGAGCTGGTCGCGGAGCGCCCTGACGACCAGGACGACTCCGGCATCAGCGGCGGAACACATCCGCACGCCGGGCTGTTCCGTGGGCGTGCCGGCCAAGCGCTGTTGTTGTTGCGTGCCTATGACGACACGGGTGACGCGAACTTCCTTGACCGGGCCGCCAACGCGTTGCGCCAGGACCTGAAGCGCTGTTTCTTGCGGGACAACGGTGTTCTGGAGATCAACGAGGGCTGGCGGACCATGCCGTACCTTGACGGCGGCAGTGTCGGCCTTGGTATTGTTCTCGACGAGTACTTGGCTCGCAAGCATGACGACCAGTTCGTCGAAGCCAACCGCGGCATCGAGAACGCGGCGAGATCCACAATGTACATCCTGCCTGGACTGTTCACCGGGCGCGCCGGGATCCTCGCCTATCTCGCCGGTCGCATGCCTGGCACGGACCCCTTGGTCACCAAGCAGATCCGTAATCTGGCTTGGCACGCCCTGCCGTACGGGGACGGAATCGCCTACCCCGGAACGGCTTTGCTGAGACTTTCGATGGACCTGGCCACCGGCACCGCCGGTGTGCTGCTCGCGGTGGGAATGGCTCTGCATGACGAGCCGGTCCACCTGCCGTTGCTGGCGCCCACGCGCCGCGCGGCCCCACAGACGCCCGCGCCAACCGGTGCGGGTTCGCAGTAACCCCCGACACAAGGAGTAGACGAGATGTCTGTTCTTGACCTGCAGGGCATGGAAGCCGCGCCGCAGACCGGCGGCCACGGCGGTGGCAGCTCGAACAGCGGCCACAGCTGCCCGAGCAACCTGAGCGTCACCCTGTGCGGCGGCACCTCCGGCCTGTCGCTGTTGATCTGCCACTGACACAGTCGTAGATCGTTAGAGCAGCGCGACCCCGGGACGACTGTCGCTCGCCCCGGGGTCGCGCCCCAACTATAGGAGCCCGTGGTGACGACGTTCGGCGCGATCGCACGGCACGGAGGCCGCCTGCTTCCGGTGATCGGAGTATCCGCGCTGGTCGGTACATTGAGCACGCTCGCCTTGCCCTTTGTCCTTGGCAAAGCGGTTGACGCAATCGTTACTGGCAGTCCCGGCTCCACCTGGCTTGTGATGGCGGGGCTGTTGATCGCGGTGGGCATCGCCTCGGACCTGGTGGATTCCTTCGCTGGCGTAGCTTGCGTCGCCGGCACGACCGCATGGTTGCGCGAGCGCTTGGTCCGGCACCTGCTCGCGGCCGGCCCGGATCGTGGTTTCGACACCGGGGATCTGGTCACCCGGGTGTCCGGGAACGCCGTGGACGCCGCACAAGCGGGCCCGGCCGTGGTCACTGTGTGGATGGCGGTGCTGCCACCTGCCGGCAGCCTTGTCCTGCTCGTGGTGATCGATCCGTGGCTCGCGGTCGCGTTTCTCGGCGGTGTCGCGCTCGTCGCCTTGGTACTGCGGGCTTTCACCCGCCGAACCGCCCAAGTCATCACGTCATACCAGCAAGTGCAAGGAAGAATCGCGGCCCGGCTGGCGGAATCGCTGGCCGGTGCCCGCACGATCGCGGCAGCGGGCACGTTGTGCGAAGAGAAACGCCGCGTGTTGCGTGAGCTGCCTACTTTGCACGACCAGGGAATGGCCAGCTGGCAAGTGCTCGCTCGCTCTGTGTCGCACGCCGGTGTGGTCGGTCCACTGGTGACAGTGTCGGTGCTCGCCGCCGGCGGCGTGGCACTCCTGAATGGACGGATCACTCCCGGCGAGTTGTTCGCCGCATTGCAGTACGCGGTCCTTGGCGCCGGGCTCGGCAGCATGACGAGTGTCTTCAGCCGTCTGGCCAGAGCCAAGGCCGGTGCCAACCGCGCGGCCGAGGTTCTCGACGTCCAGCCGATCGGCTACGGACATCTCTGGCTCCCGGAAGGCAAAGGACGGCTGGAGTTCCGGCACATCACCGTCTACAGGGGAGAGACAGCGGTTCTCGACGATGTCACGCTGACGTTGCCAGGTGGCAAGGCGATCGCGGTGGTCGGCCGGTCCGGCGCAGGAAAGTCGACTCTGGCGGCGGTCGCGGCCCGGCTCACCGAACCAGCGAACGGTGATGTGCTTCTCGACGACGTCCCCTTGAAGTTCCTGACGCATGAGGATCTGCGCAAAGCCATCGGCTGCGCGTTCGACCGCCCCGTATTGGTAGGAGGAACCGTCGCGGACGCGATCGGTATGGGTCGTGCAGGCGACGTCCGATCGGCTGCGAAGGCCACGCACGCGCACGAGTTCGTGAGCCGGCTGCCGCGGGGCTACAACACACCGCTGGCTGAAGCGCCGATGTCCGGCGGTGAAGCCCAGCGCCTTGGCCTTGCCCGCGCGTGGAACGCCGAGCGGCTGCTCGTTCTCGACGACGCGACGTCCAGTTTGGACATGGTGACCGAGATGCAGATCGGCCGGACGCTGACCGAGGACCACGGCCACCGCACGCGGTTGATCATCACGCACCGAGTCGCCACGGCCGCGAAAGCGGACCTTGTGGTGTGGCTGGACTCCGGGCGGGTGCGTGCGGTCGGACCGCACGAAGTGCTGTGGCGAGATCCGGCGTATCAGGACGTCTTCGGAGCGGCCGAGTGAAGCGCGAGGTCCGGTTCGGTGTCGCCGCGCTGCGAGCCGGGCCCGCTTTCGCCTTGCTCGGCTGGTCGATACCGGAAGCCTTGCCCACCGCGATATCCGGGCTCGCGGTGGCCAATGCCGTCGATGACGGATTCCTGGCCGGTCGGCCCGTCGTCGGGTTCGGCTGGCTGGCTGTGCTGATGGTGGCCGCGGTGATCGGCTCGGCCGGATCACGCAAGGTGTTCCAGCGCCTCGGCGAGCTGGTCGAGCCCTTCCGTGACGACCTCGTCCGCCGGGTTGTCGGCAGCGCGTTGTACAAAGGTGTGTCCGGGCAACCAGACGAAGGCGCGTTGGCCCGGCTGACTCGGCAAGTCGAGATCGTCCGGGACACGTATGCCGGACTGATCGTCGTGATCCGGAGCTTTGTGGTCACCGTTGTCGGCGTGGTCATCGGCCTGTTGTCGCTCGCGCCGGTCGTGGTGTTGCTGATCCTGCCACCGTTCCTGCTCGGTTTTGGTGCCTTTCTCGCCACACTCGGGTTCGCGGCGGCCAAGCAAAGAGCTTCGGTTCTGGCCGACGAGAGACTCGCCGCGAGCGCGGGCACTGTGCTGGCCGGAACGCGGGACGTGGTCGCATGCGGCGCCGAAGATCACGCTGCCGCGATGGTGTCCGGCCCGATCCACGACCAGGCCGCCGCCGAACGCGCGATGGCCAAAGTCGCCGCCCTGCGCACCGCGTGTTTCGCCGTCGGTGGTTGGCTTCCGTTGGCCGCCATCCTGATCGCCGGGCCTTGGCTGGTTGGACAAGGACTGACCGCGGGTCTGATCATGGGCGGCCTGACGTACGTGGTCTCCGGCCTGCAACCGGCCCTGCAAGCCGTCATCGCCGGAGTCGGTGGCAGCGGCCTGCGGTTCGTGGTGACGCTCGGCCGGATCCTGGACGAGACGACGATCCCGCCGGTCGAGGGGCCACGCGAGCATGACCGCCAAGGCGAGGACTTGATCCTGCGTGATGTCCGGTTCGCTTACGGCCCGCACTCCGAGCCGATCCTGCGTGACCTCGATCTGACCATTCTGCCGGGAGAACACCTCGCGGTGGTCGGCCCGAGCGGGATCGGGAAGTCCACATTGGCCAGCCTGATCTGCGGCCTGCGTGAACCGGACGCGGGCTCGATCCGGTTCGGCGGGATACGAGCGGGCGACCTGGACGCGGCGGACCGGGTGCTGATCCCCCAAGAGGCCTACGTCTTCGCAGGCCCGTTGCGGGACAACCTGACGTATCTGCGGCCGGACGCGACCGACGCCCAGATCCAGGACGCGGTCGCCGCCGTCGGTGCACGTGACCTGGTCGAGAAGATCGGCGACCAGCTCGACCCGTCGGGTCTGTCCGCGGGGCAGCGGCAGCTGATCGCGTTGGTCCGGGCTTATCTGAGCCCGGCCCGGCTCATGGTGCTCGACGAGGCCACGTGTCACCTTGACCCGGTGGCCGAACGGCGCGCCGAGGAAGCATTCGCACGGCGAGGTGGAACGCTCATCGTGGTGGCGCACCGGATCAGCTCAGCGCGGCGAGCCGAGCGGATCCTCGTATTGGACGGGGTCACAGCCGCGGTCGGCGACCACGCTTCGCTCGTACGGCGGTCACCGTTGTACCGAGACCTCTGGGGGCATTGGTCACAACCAGCCCGCCTCACGCACGATCCGGATGGCATCGATGCGGGTGCGGGCGCAAGTCTTGCTCATCACCTTGGACAAGTAGTTCCGCACGGTCCCCTTGGACAGCGACAGCCGGGAGGCGATCTCCGGTCCGGAGGCACCGTCGGCGGCTAATCGAAGTACCTGCAGTTCCCGCGGCGTGAACGGGTTCGGTCCCGCCGCCAGCGCGGCGACAGCCAGATTGACGTCCACCACCTGCGAACCTCGTGCGGCACCACGGATCGCGGCGATCAACCGGGTGGCCGACGCGTTCTTGTCGACAAGCCCCAGCACCTCGGCGGTGAGCGCCCGTTGGACCAGACCAGGAGGGCTGGCCGCGGCCAATGCGACGACCTGCATGCGCGGCAGCCGGGCACGCAGCTCCGGGATCATTGCCAGGCCACGGGAGCACGGCTGGTCCACATCGATCACCGCGACATCGGGCCGAATCCTCGTCGCTATCGGGATAACGTTGTCATCGCACTTCAGATCGGCGACCACCTCCATGTCGTGTTGTTCGGATAACAGTGTCACGAGTGCGTCGCGCAGTAGATCCATGTCCACGACCAGCAGCACTCGAATCAACCCCGACGCGGTGGCCGGGTACCCGGTTGTCTCGGGGCTGACTTGCGGCCCTGCCGACATTCGTCCTCCCTCTCCAGAGCCCTGGGCGAGCTCCCCACGCGATCCCTAGATACGGGTTGGGCATATGGCCGTTACCTGCGCGCCTTTGCGTTGGATCTTGGCTCATACCAATGGAGCAATCCGGCAAATAATCAACCGGTGAATTCCGGGATTCGTCGAGGTGGCAGCGGTCCTGGGGGACGTCGCTAGGCCGGACGTGACAAAAGAACGGTCAAGCCGTGGCTATCTCTGACTCGGAAGGACGTTGTCCGTTCTCGCTGTGCGTCGCGCCCACGGAGTCCGTCGCGGGTTTAGCGAATGGTGAAGCCGTGTCCAGTATAAGTCAGAAATTTGCGTTATGTAGTTTATATCTTGCTTTAGTAGAGGCGCTGAACTTATTATCCCGGTCATCTGGCAATGGCGCCAGAGGATTGAGAGCAGACAGACATGCGAACCCTGCGAAGCATTGTCGGCCTGCTGGTCTTCCTGCTCACCCTCGGCATGGTCACGGCGCCGCCGGCGTCGGCCTCCTTGGCGGTGCAGGCGGTTGCGGCTGACGTTCATCTCTTCTACTACCCGTGGTATGGAAACCCGTCACTGAACGGGAATTACCGGCATTGGCAGCAAGGCGGCCACACTCCACCCGATGACATCGGTGCCGATTTCTACCCGGCGCTAGGTGCCTACGACTCCGGCGACACCGCGGTGATCGATCAACACATGCGCTGGATCCAGCAGTCCGGCGCGGGCACGATCATCTCGAGCTGGTGGGGGCAAGGGTCATATGAGGACAGAATGGCGCCCGCCATCCTCGCCTCCGCCGCGCGGCATGGCATCAAGGTCGCCTGGCACCTTGAGCCGTACGGCACCAGAACCGCCGAGTCCACAGTCTCGGACATCAACTACATCAACGCCAAGTACGGCAGCAGCCCGGCGTTCTACCGGTACGGCAACCGTGGCGCGTTCTACGTCTTCGAAAGTCTGCGGATCACCGACTGGAGCGCGTTGGAGCAGGTCAAGTCGACCAGCATCGTGCTGGCGCAGACCACCGACCCGGCCAGGGTCGCCCACTTCGGCGGGATGTACACCTACGACGGCATCGCCGGTGCGACCGCGCCCGGCTGGAAGACCGCGTCGGACTTCTGCAAGGCCAACGGTTTGGTGTGGGCGCCTTCGGTCGCGCCTGGCTACATCGACGACCGTGGGGTGCCGGGCAACACGACACCGACGGTCCACCGTGACAACGGCGCGATGTACGACAGGCAGTGGAGCAATGCGCTCAACCCGGCCACCGGTGGCGCGCCGACATGGGTCTCGGTGACGTCGTTCAATGAATGGCACGAGGGCTCGACCATCGAACCTGCCCGGTCGAACCCGCCCGCGGGACACGGCTATCTGACGTACCAAGGCGCATACGGCAAGACCGGGTCCGCTGCGGAGACGTCGTACCTCGACCGCACCAAGTACTGGGTCGGCCAGTTCACCGGCGGGAGCATTCCGCCCACGAACCCGAATCTGGCACAGGGCAAACCGATATCCGCCAGCAGCACTCAGAACGGGTATCCAGCGGTCAACGCGAACGACGGGAATACCAACAGCTACTGGGAAAGCGCGAATCACGCCTTCCCCCAGTCGCTCACGCTCGACCTCGGCACTGCCACCGAGGTGAGCAAGCTTGTGCTGTCCCTGCCACCGTCATGGGGTCCCCGAACGCAAACCCTGACGGTGTACGGCGACGGTTCGGCGATTGTCCCCGCGAAGGGCTACACCTTCGATCCCGCGTCACGCAACACCGTGACGATCACCTTCCCCGCCACGGCCCAGCGGACGTTCCGCCTGCACTTCACCGGCAACACCGGCTGGCCCGCCGGGCAGATCGCCGAGCTGCAGGCGTACCGCATCCCGTAAAAGTCCAGAAAGGACACCGATGGCCCCGTCCCCCGGGCGGCGTCGGTGTGGCTTCACGGCCGCACTAATGGTCACCGCCGCCGTCAGCATCCCCACCCCCGTGGCAAACGCAGGATCGGTCATCCCGCCGGGCGACTACCAGCAGGTGCAGCTGGCGCTCGGGCCGAACGAACTCGGCGAGGCGATGTCGCTCGCGATCCTGCCGAACAGATCCGTGGTGCACACCGCTCGTGACGGCACAGTCCGTGTCACCGACGCGGCAGGCAACACGAGCACTGCGGGCAAGCTCGACGTGTATTCCCACGACGAGGAAGGCCTGCAAGGGGTCGCGGCCGACCCCAACTTCGCGAGCAACAGGTTCATCTACCTCTACTACTCACCCAAATTGGCCACACCGAGCGGCGATGCGCCGACCGAGGGGACACAGGCGGACTGGGACAGGTGGAAGGGCGAGCTCCACCTGTCCCGGTTCGTCCTGACCACTGCCAACACCCTGGACATGGCCAGCGAGAAGGTCGTGCTCCGGGTGGCGAACGACCGCGGCCAGTGCTGTCACACCGGCGGTGACATCGACTTCGACACCGCCGGAAACCTGTATCTGACAACGGGTGACGACACCAACCCGTTCCAGTCCGACAGCTACACGCCAATTGACGAGCGCACCAACCGCAACCCGCAGTTCGACGCCCAGCGCTCGTCCGGCAACACCAATGACTTACGCGGCAAGGTGCTGCGGATCAAGCCGCAGCCTGACGGCACGTACACCATCCCGTCCGGGAACTTGTTCGCTCCCGGCACACCCAACACCCGGCCTGAGATCTACGCGATGGGTTTCCGCAACCCGTTCCGGATGAACGTCGACAAGGCGACCGGGATCGTGTACCTCGGCGACTACGGACCGGACGCCGGGTCTACGAACCCCAACCGCGGCCCCAACGGCCAGGTCGAGTTCAACCGGATCACCGGCCCAGGCAACTACGGCTGGCCCTACTGCACCGGGACGAACACGCCGGAGGAGACGTACAACGACTACCAGTTCCCTAGTGGACCTTCCGGTGCGAAGTTCAACTGCGCGGGCGGCCCGACGAACAACTCGTTCCGCAACACCGGACAGCAGACCCTGCCGTCCGCCAAGCCTTCGTGGATCAAGTACGGCGGCGACAGCGGCACACCACCGGAGTTCGGCGGTGGTTCGGAGTCGCCGATGGGCGGCCCGGTCTACCGGTACGACGCCAACCTCAACTCGTCGATCAAGTTCCCGCAGTCGTTGAACGGCCGGTACTTCGCGGGTGAGTACGGTCGCCGCTGGATCAAGGCGATCGAAGTCACCTCCACCGGAGGTGTCGGTGACATCGGCGCGTTCCCGTGGACCGGTACGCAGGTCATGGACATGAACTTCGGTCCGGACGGCGCACTGTACGTCCTGGACTACGGGACCGGATCCGGCAACCAAGCGCTCTGGCGGATCGAGTACATCGGTGGCCAGAACCGCAACCCCGTCGCGGTCGCCTCGGCCAACCGAACCTCTGGCCCGGCCCCGCTGGCGGTCAACTTCTCATCCGCGGGAAGCAATGACCCCGAAGGCGGGGCCTTGACGTACTCGTGGAACTTCGGCGACGGCACGACTTCGACGCAGGCCAACCCGTCGAAGACATACACAGCCAACGGAAAGTACACGGCCACGTTGACCGTCCGTGATCCACAAGGCTTGACCGGTTCGGCGAACGTGCAGATCACCGTGGGCAACACCGCGCCATCGGTGAGCCTTCAGTCTCCTGTGGACGGCCAGCTGTTCTCCTTCGGTGACACAGTGCCGTTCCAGGTGAACGTGTCGGACCCGGAGGACGGCACGATCGACTGCAGCCGGGTCAAGGTGACGTACAAGCTTGGCCACGACAGCCACCGGCATGACATCACATCCAGAAATGGCTGTACCGGGTCGATCCCGGTGCCGATCGACGGCGAACACGACCCAGCCGCGAACGTCTACGGCGTGTTCGACGCGGAGTACACCGACAACGGCGGCTTGACCACGCACGACGAGAACATCCTGCAGCCACGGCATCGACAGGGCGAGCACTTCACCAGCCAGAACGGTGGTGTGCAGCTCGCTCAGCACGGCGCGGCCGAAGGTGGCACGACCGTCGGGTTCACCGACAACAACGACTGGGTCGCCTTCACGCCGTACTCGCTGACCGGTGCGACCAGTGTCACCGTCCGCGCTTCCTCCGGCGGCCCCGGCGGCACGATGGAGGTCCGCACCGGCTCGGCAACCGGACCTTTGCTTGGTTCAGTCCAGATCCCCAACACAGGCAGCTGGGACACGTTCACCAACGTGTCGGGCAACCTGAGCAATGTCCCATCCGGAACGACCACCTTGTACCTGGTGTTCAAGGGAGTCACGGGCCAGGGGAACCTGTTCGACATCGACGCGTTCACCTTCAACACCTCACCGAGCGGTGGGCCGTCGAAGACGGTCGAGGGTGAGGGGTATTCGTCGACCTCGGGCGTCCAACCCGCCCCGCATGCCAATGCCAGCGGCGGACACACGGCCGGTTACATCGAGAACGGTGACTGGGCCGCGTATTCCACTGTGGATACGTCTGGCGCCAAGGCCTTCGAGGCTCGCGTGTCCTCGGCGGGTTCGGGTGGCACGATCCAGGTCCGGTCTGGTTCGCCGACCGGAACGTTGTTGGGATCCGTCACGGTCCCGGTCACGGGCGGCTGGGAGAACTTCCAGACCGTGTCGGCGAATCTGAGCGCAACCGCGTCCGGGACGCTCTACCTCGTGTTCACCGGAGGCTCCGGCTTCCTGTTCGATGTGGACACAGTGACGGTGAAGTTCTAGGAACGCACGAAGCGGCACTCACCTGGGCGAGGTGAGTGCCGCTTCCTGGTCATGAATCAGCAGTAGAGGTTGCCGCCTGGGGGCACGCCAAGGATGCCGACGAAGCGGTTGTAGTTGTTCACGCGGCTCTGGACCTGGCTGGGGTTGCCGCCGTTGCATTCCAGCGAACCGTTGATGCTGCGGATCGTCTCACCGAAACCGCGGCCGTTGACCATCGCGTTGTGCGGGGTCATGGTTCCTGGGCCGTTCTGGGTCATCCAGTACCAGATGCCGGTACGCCACGCGACGGCCGCGTCGTTCTGCACCAGCCACGGGTTGTTCAGCAGCGGCAGGCCCAACGCGTCGCCCGCGGCCTTGTAGTTGAAGTTCCAGCTCAGCTGGATCGGGCCGCGGCCGTAGTACGCGGCCTGTCCGGCCGGGCAGCCGTAGGGCTGGCCCCAGTCGCAGTAGTGCGGGTAGTTGGCCTGGTTCTGCTCGACGACGTGCACCAGACCGCCGGTCTCGTGGGAGACGTTGGCCAGGAACGCCGCGGCTTCCTGCTTGCGGGTCACGTCGCTGCCGGTCCCGGCGAAGGCCGGGTACGAGCTCAGCGCGGCGACCAGTCCGCTGTAGGTGTAGAAGCCGTTGCGGCCGGGGAACATCTGGTTGAACTGGGCCTCGGTGACGACGAAGCCGCCAGGGTTGCCGCCACCACCGGCAGGTGCGTTCCACTTCTGGTTGGGACCGCCGGTGCACTCCCAGATCTGCAGCCGGGTGCCGTTGGCGGAGTTGTTGCCAGTGACGTCAAGGCACTTGTTGGCCTGGGTGTTGACGATGTCGTTGGCGCCGCTGACAACCCAGCTTTGCGCGCCACTGCCGTTGCAGTCCCACAACTGGACGACGGTCCCGTTGGCGGTGCCGCCACCGGCGACGTCAAGACACTTGCCGAGCGCCTGCAGCACTGAGCCCGTGTTGTTCCACTGCTGGGCATTGGTGCCGTTGCAGTCGTACAGCTGGACGGCGGTTCCGTTGGCGCTGTTGGCACCCGCGACGTCCACGCACTTGCCGGCCAGGCCAGTGATCTGTCCGACGGCCGCGTTGGCCGTACCGGACGGCAGGGCGATCACAGCCAGCGCGGCGGCTGCGCTGGCGACCATGGCGATTCTTCGTCTGAACATACTTCTCTCCGATGGATGGCAGGGAAAGTCGTGTCCACCATTCCGGCACGGTGTGCCGACCACTCCAGCACCATGAAATCCCCTTGGCACCCCTTGCTCCGGGAATTTCATGGTGTCGGAATGTGTGTTTCGGTGTGCCGCAAAGGTGGACACGGCGACTTAGGCTGGGGCTGTCCACTTCTGGTTGGCGGCCCCGGTGCAGTCCCAGATCTGGAGTCTTGTGCCGTTGGCCGAGTTGTTCCCGGTCACGTCGAGGCATTTGTTGGCTTGGGTGTTGACGATGTCGTTCGAGGCGGTCACGTTCCATTGCTGCGCACCGGAACCGTTGCAGTCCCAGATCTGGACGACCGTTCCGTTCGCGGTGCCTCCACCTGAGACGTCAAGGCACTTGCCCAGGGCCTGCAGCTGGCTGCCGGACCGGGTCCACTGCTGGGCGCTTGACCCGTTGCAGTCGTAGAGCTGCACTGCGGTTCCGTTGGCGCTGTTGGCACCGGCCACGTCCACGCACTTGCCCGCGAGGCCGGTGATCTGCCCGGTACCGCCACCGCCACCGCTCTGTGCACCGGACCACGTAAAGGTCGCGGACGTGCGGGACGGCAAGTTGTACGTGAACGACTGGCCACCCCAGTTCACGCGCACGCTCTGTGTGCTGCCAGTGGTGTTGTACGCGATCAGGGCCTTGGAACCGTCGGCGTTGCGCCAAGCCACGTTCTTCACCGAGGCGTTGTCGTTGGACTGGATCCGGCGCGCACCCGGCTTCACGAACTTCGTCAGGTGCCCCATCGTGTAGTACTCGACGGTGTAGTCCACCTGGCCGTGCCTGCCGTCACCGTTGTGGACCGTGATCAGGCCGGTGCACTGGTTGCAACCACCGTTGTGCGGGTTGTGGTTCTGGTCCATCGCCAGGCTCCACTTGGTCACCGTACGGGCGTAGTTGCGCGTGGTGTTGATGATGTAGTTCATGTCGTCGGTGTGCTGGTTGCCGACCCACAGTCCACCGGACATTTCCGTGCCGTACTGAGGAATTCCCGGGTACTGGTTCTGCACCTGGGTCTGCGTCGATACGTTCCCGCCGTAGCCGTGCCACGCGATCCCGCCGAAGTTCGGGTGGTTGCGGATCGCGGCGTCGTTGACCGTCGGCGCGCCGTAACCCGCGTACTGGTCCCAGTTCCAGTCCAGTGCGAGCACCTTTGTGGACAGTCCGGCGCCCTGCAACGCGGGCAGCAGGTTGTTCTTGGTGAAGAACTGCAGGCCGGAACCGTTCCACATGGTCGACGGGTAGCTGGCGCAGCACGTCGGTTCGTTGTTCACGGTGACGAACTTGATCGGAATACCTTGTGCCGCATAGGCCTGCACGTACTTGACGAAGTACTGCGCGAGCGCGGGGTAGTACTGCGACTCGACCCAGCCGAGCTTGTAGTCGTCGTTGTCCTTCATCCACGGCGGGACCGACCACGGCGAACCCATCACGGTGAGTGCCGGGTTGAGCTGCAACGCCTGGCGCGTCAGGGGAACGACGTCCGCGAGGTCGTGGTTGATGTTGAACCGGGCGAGCGTCGGGTCGGTCTGCCCGGCGGGCATGTCGTCATAGGTGTAGCTGAACCGAGCGAGGTCCGAACCACCCATGGGGTTGCGGATGAAGCTCACGCCAATGCCGGTGTTCGGATCGAACAGTCGCCGCATGACTTCGCTGCGAGTATTCGCCGACAGGATATTGCTTGAGTTCATCAGCCACGCGGCGGAGTCTGTGAAGGACGCTCCAGCGCCTTCGAACGGCTGGAACTGGGTGTTCTCGTCAACGGTGATGGTCACCGCGCCGGTTCCGGTGCCGGGAGCGAAGTTCACCGGCGTCTGCTGCTGCAGGCCGCGGGTGACGTTCACGCCGTCGGCGTCGTTCGTGGTGGTGAGCCAGATGTTCACGGTCTCGCCGGCGGCCTGGGCAGGCGTCGGGATGGCGAGCGCGGTCAGCGTCAGCAGGGATACGGCACCGAAAAGGAAAGGATTGCGGCGGTTTTTCGGCATGGCGGGGCTACCTCGTTCGTCGTCGTAACGAGCTAGTTGCAGAGAGAAAAAGGGAGGCGCTGCGTCGGGTGCAGGGGATCCGACGCAGCGCCTGGCATGTCACACAGCGGCATTCCACTTCTGGTTGGCACCGCCGGTGCACTCCCAGATCTGGAGTCTCGTGCCGTTGGCCGAGTTGTTGCCGGTGACGTCGAGGCACTTGTTGGCCTGGATGTTCACAATGTCATTGGCACCACTGATGGCCCACTGTTGTGCACCAGAACCGTTGCAGTCCCACAGTTGTACGAGCGTTCCGTTGGCTGTGCCGCCGCCGGCGGCATCAAGGCACTTGCCCAGAGCCTGCAGCTGGTTGCCGCTGCGGGTCCACCGCTGCGCGTTGCTGCCGTTGCAGTCGTAGATCTGAACCGGAGTCCCGTTGGCGTTGCTGGCACCCGCGACATCCACGCACTTGCCTGCGAGGCCGGTGATCTGGCCGCCGCCTCCGCCACCGCCGCCAGGCGTGTTGGTGACACGGACGTAGTCGACTGTCAGGTTGTTCGGGAACGGCGTGCTGGCGTTCGGGTCACCGGGCCAGTAACCACCGACAGCCAGGTTCAGGATGATGAAGAACGGCCGGTCGTTGAACACCCATGTCCGGCCACCGAGGTCGGCGGGTGTGCGGCGCTGGTACTCCTGGCCGTCCACGTACCAGATCAACAGGTTCGGCGACCAGTCGAGGGTGAACGTGTGGAAGCCGTCAGCGAAGCGCGGACCGGTGTACGCGGCGCCGATGCCGCCGGAACCGGAGTAGCCGGGCCCGTGGATGGTGCCGTGCACGGTGTTGGGCTCGAATCCGACGTTCTCCATGATGTCGATCTCGCCGTTGTTCGGCCATGTGCCGCCGGTGGTGCCCATCATCCAGAACGCGGGCCACATGCCTTGCCCGTGCGACATCTTCAACCGCGTCTCGAACCGGCCGTACGTCTGGCTGAACTTGCCGATCGTGTTGAGCCGGGCCGAGGTGTACTCACAACGGCCATACCAGCAGTTGTAGTTGCCCGGGTTCTCCCGGCGCGCGGTGATGACCAGGTTTCCCTGGCCGTCAAGCGAAGCGTTGCTGGTGCGGTTGGTGGAGTACTGGCGTTCGTGGTTGTTGACGTTGTCGCCGATCTCGTGGTTCCACTTGCTGCCGTCGACCGGAGTCCCAGCGGGACCGTTGAACTCGTCGGCGAAAGTGGTCGCGGCGATGCCCACGTCAGGGGCGGGGGCGGCGGATGCCTGCGTGCTCAGCGCAGTGCCGACCAGCATTGAACCGAGCACAAGGGCCGCGGAAAGCACGGCCCCGGCCCGAGTCCGCCGTGAAGACAGGCGGCTGGACATCTTTGTCACCTCTCGTGCAGGGGTTGCGAGAGCGTTCTCACTCGGGGTGTGCGCCACCCCGATTAAGTTTTTTAAGTGTTTAAACTAAAGGAATCTGCTGCGATGTCTGCAGTATGCATGGTCTAGACCAGGGCGGCAACACCCGGCTTGATCGACTGCCGACCGGGCACCGTCGCCCGTGATTATTTTAACCTCAAAAAAAGACGTGAACAAGGCTGTGGCCTGCAGTGACGACACCGAAATTGACCCGCGTTCAGTGGCGCCACCCTTGACGCGGCGCGGCCCGGCGGTGTTTCCTGCATGTGGCCTGCACCACAAGCCAATTCACAGCTTTGGTGCGAATGGTCTACATGCTGCTGTCCTCAATAGACAGTTGACCAGTACCTTCCGGAATCGGACCTCCGGCAGGGGAGGCCTTGAGTGGACCGGCGCCGCGCCGGTCCACCGGGGCAAAGATCAACTTATGCAGCGGCCGTATTTTCCCTGGGATCCGCGCCTTCGTCGAGCATCGCCGCCACAGGCAGCGTCGCGGCACCGACCGCGACCGCGTCCGGACCGAGCTGGCAGAGCTCAATCGACGTCACGCCATAGGGATGCCGCAACGCGTGTGCCCGCGCGACCTGTCGAACCATGGGCAGCAGACGTCCGCCAATGGACAGACCGGCCCACCCGCCGAGCACGATCCGCTCGGGATTGAAAAGGTTGATCAGGTTGGCGATTCCCGCACCCAGATAGCCGGCGGTCTCCTCAAGCACCTTGGCCGCGGTCTTCGACCGGACGGCGGCGGCCACCAGTGCGTCCAACTGGGACTGTTCGTCCGTACCGGGAACGTCCCGCCCACCGCGGGCTTTGCGGTACCGGTCAAGGATCCCCTCGGCACCGATGTACGCCTCAAGGCAGCCGTGTGACCCGCATCGGCACGGCCTGCCGTCGTAGACGATGGTCGTATGGCCCCATTCGCCCGCACTGCTGGTGGACCCGCGATACGTGGTCCCGTTGGCGATCACCGCGGCCCCGACGCCAGACCCGATCAACGCGATCACGGCATGCTTGGCGCCACGCCCGGCGCCGAACCACATCTCCGCCTGGCCAAGAGTCTTGGCGCCATTGTCGAAGAACAACGGCAGTGTGATCCCACCGGTGCGCAACAACTGCTCGAGCGCCACGCCCTCCCAGCCGATGGTCTGCGCGTGCACGACGACCGGCTCGCTCTTCTCAACCGTCCCTGGCACGCCGACACCGATGCCGAGCACGGTGTGCTCCTCGACCTTGGACGCCCGCAGCACCTCGTCGACACCGGAGACGATCTGCTCGACCACCTCGCCAGGGTCCGGCTTCGGCGAAGTCATCGGGTGATCGGCCGCGGCGAGCCGGTTCATCGCCAGGTCGAACAGCTCGACCTTGACCCCGGTCTCCCCGACGTCGATACCGATCACGTGCCCGTACTGGGGATCGACGCGCAGCAGCACCCTCGGCCTGCCCCCGTCCGACTCGACCAGGCCTGCCTCGATGATCAGCCGGTCCTCGACGAGCTCCCCGGTCACATTGCTGACCGTCGCCGCGCTCAACCCGGTCAGCTGACTCAGCTCGTGTCTGCTCAGCGGGCCGTCGAAGAACAGCTTCGAGAGCAGGGTGGATCGGTTGCTGCGGCGCAGGTCCCGGACGGTGGTGCGCTTCGGAGCCATGACTACCCCTCTCTGGCTGCAAGCCAGCAACAGCATGCCTCACCAGCCTAAATACCGGCCATAAATTAAATTTTCAAGTAAAGCCAACCGGTGGTGATGTCCGGACATGGCACAATCCATACGTGCTCCGGTCCACCCAGCAGACAACGCGTGACCTGCGCCGACACAACAGATCGGCGTTGTTGTCGCGGCTCTACCTCGACGGACCGGGCAGCCGGCTCGAACTGATGCAAGCATCAGGCCTGAGCTCAGCCACGGTAAGCAACGTCATATCGGACCTGATCAGCGACGGAATGGTAGCCGAGGCGGGCTCGGTCGACTCGGACGGTGGACGTCCACGGACGCTGCTGCAAGTCCGCCGGGATTTCGGCAACGTCGTCGGCGTGGACATCGGAGAGACCCATGTCCAGGTCGGACTCTTCGACTGCACGCTGAACACGCTGGATACGGCCACATACCCGATAGCGGACACAAAACTCGATCCCGAGCAGGTCGTGCAGCTGGTCGTACAGGGCATCTCCGCGGTGACCGCTTCGACCGACTCGGCATCTCTGCTGGGCGTGGGTGTCGGGGTGCCAGGCGCGGTGTTGTCGGATGGTCTGGTCCACGCGCCGACCCTGAAGTGGTCCGGCGTTCCGCTGGTCTCGATGCTGCGGCCCCTGGTGGACGCGCCGCTGTACGTCGACAACTGCGCCCGGACGTTGGGGCAGGCCGAGATGTGGCGTGGCGCTGGCCGGGACGCGTCGCGGGCCGTCATTGCCCTGCTGGGCGTCGGTGTGGGCGCTGCGGTCGCCACAGGGTCGGACTCTTACCGCTCAGCGACATCGGTGACCGCTGAGTGGGGCCACACCGTGGTGCAGGTCGGCGGGGCTGCTTGCCGGTGCGGGTCGCGCGGGTGCCTTGAGGCTTACGTTGGGGCTGAGGCGATCCTCGGCCGCTACGGCAAGGATCTGTCCGCTTCGGACACTGAGTCGAAGATGGTCGAGCTGGTGGGGTTGAGCGATCCGGACGCTCAGCGCGTGGTCGCGCAGACCGCGGAGTATCTCGGGATCGGGATCTCGAACCTGGTCAACATGCTCAATCCGGACAAGGTTGTGCTGTCCGGGTGGGTATCGGCTGTGCTCGGGCCGGCTGTTCTGGCGGCTGTGCGGGATGCGGTCAAACGGCACGCACTGCCTTATTTGTTCGCGCAGACCGAAATCGAGTTGGGGCAGCTGGGCAATGCCGAAGTCGCGCTCGGCGCTGCCACTTTGCCCGTTCTGCAGCTCCTGGCGACGGGGGCGCGGCCTGCTTAGTGGCCAATTCCCAGCGTAGAGCTCGTGGGTGCTGACCCTGGCAACCACTCATTGGGGACACCCGTTGACGGTTGAGGCTTCGAGACTTACCTTAAGTCGTGGAAGAAGTCCTCGTGACCCGGAGGCGGCATGGAAGCCCAGCTGTACATCGACGGACAGTTCACCCCGGCTGCCTCGGGACAAACGGGCCCAGTCCACGAGAAGGCCACCGGCAAGCAGCTAGGCACCTACGCCAAAGCCACCAAAGAGGACATTGACCGGGCCGTGCTTGCCGCCAGGCAAGCCCAGCAGGCATGGGCCGCCACCAGCGCCCCGGAACGATCAAACCTCCTGTTCGAGTTCGCCGAGGTGCTGCAGGGGCGCTTCGACGAGCTGGTCGAGCAGAGCATGCGGGAAACCGGGGGAGTACGAGCCAAGGCTGAGGACGAGGTCGGCACGTCGATCAAGCAGCTGCGCATCTCCGCCGTGCAGGTGGGCCAGAACGCCGGCGACATCCTCCCGCCGTACAAGGCAGGGAAGCTGTCGCTGTCCAGGGCGGTGCCCCTCGGGGTGATCGGCCTGATCACGCCCTGGAACTACCCGATGAACCTCGCGATGCGCGCGGTGGGCCCGGGTTTGGCGTTCGGCAACACGATCGTGCTCAAGCCGGCCGAACTGACACCGGTCATCGGTGGCCAGGTCCTTGCCGAGGCCGCACACGAAGCCGGTTTCCCGCCCGGCGTCTTCAATGTCGTGCCCGGTGACGGCGAGCAGGCAGGCTGGCCGCTTGCCACGCATCCCGGTCTTGACCTGATGGACTTCACCGGCTCACGCGAGATCGGCATCCGGATCGCCGAGGCCGCCGCGAGCAGCCTTCGCAACATCCGCCTCGAACTGGGCGGCAGCAATGCCTTCGTCATCCTCGATGACGCCGACATCGAGTTGGCGGCGTCGTGCGCGATGATCGCCTCGCTGGAGTTCCAGGGGCAGACGTGCATCAGCGCGAGCAGGCACATCGTGCACCGCGATGTCGCAGAGGCGTATCTCGACGCCGTGACCAAACGGGTTGCGGCGCTGAAGGTCGGAGATCCGTTCGACGCTGTCGATCAAGGGCCGCTGATCAGCGAGAAGCAGCGCGATCGGGTGCACAACGACATCGTCGGCAAGTCGATCGCGATGGGCGCGCGGTTGGTCAGCGGTGGGACGTATGAAGGTCTGTTCTACCGGCCGACCGTCCTTGCCGATGTCCGGCCGGGGATGCCCGCTTTCGACGAGGAGATCTTCGGGCCGGTGATCCCGGTGACCGTTGTGGACAGTGAGGACGAGGCGATCGACCTCGTCAACGGCTATCCCATGTTGATGAACTCGGTGTTCAGCGCTGACCTGATCCGCGGGATGCGTGTCGCCGAGCAGTTGCAGGCAGGCGAAGTGCACGTCAACGACGCGCACGCGCGCCACGGCGCGGAGAACCAGATGCCTGGTTTCACCAAGCGGCAATGGATCGGCGTTCAGCGCACTCCGCTGAAACTGCGGGGCTGAAGTTGCGGGGCTGAACTTGCCGGGGTGGACCGCGGGCGTCGCCGGGTAGAGTCCCGGGTCGCGGCGGAGGAACCCCACTGACACACATGTGAGCGGAGTACACCATGAGGAGTCAACGAAGACTCGCCGCAGTGCTGCTGGCTGCCGCACTCGCCGTCACCGCGTGCGGCGGTGACGAGGGCGCGGCGCCTGCTCCGACCGGCAAGGCCGAGCTGAGCTTCTGGGGCTGGGACCCCAACATGGACAAGGTCGTCGCGATCTGGAACGCGCAGAACCCGGACATCCAGGTCACGCTGACCAACCCGGCCGGTGGCGACCAGCTGGTCAACAAGATGGTCACCGCGCACCAGGCCGGCAACGGCCCGGACATCGCCAAGGTCGAGTACCAGTCGCTGCCCGCGCTGGTGTCCGGCGGTGTCGTGCGGGACATCACCGAGTACACATCGGACACCGTCAAGGACTTCGACGAGCCGACGCTCAAGGCGACCAAGTTCGAGGGCAAGGTGTACGGCATCCCGCAGGACGTCGCGCCGCTCATGCTGTTCTACCGGACCGACCTGTTCCAGCAGTACGGCTTGACCGTGCCGAAGACCTGGGATGAGTACAAGCAGACCGCGCAGACTCTCAAGCAGAAGGCGCCGAACACGTTCATCACCAACTTCGATGCCGCCGATCCCGGCTGGTTCGCCGGACTGGCCCAGCAGAACGGTGCTGACTGGTGGTCGACCAGCGGGACGAACTGGAAGGTCGACATCAACGGCGAGGCGTCCAAAAAGGTCGCCGCGTACTGGGAGGACCTGGTCAAGGCCGGTGTCGTCGACAAAGGCCCGTCGTTTTCCCCGCAGTGGAACAAGCAGATGAACGACGGCACGCTGGCCACGTGGATCTCCGGTGCCTGGGCGCCCGCGCAGTTCGCCGGGATCGCTCCGGACACCAAGGGCAAATGGGCCGTCGCGCCGCTGCCGACGTGGCAGGCGGGGGACAAGGCCACTGGGATCTGGGGTGGCTCGGCGATCACGGTGACCACAGACTCCAAGCGGCCGGCCGAGGCCGCGAAGTTCGTGTCGTGGCTGAACACCAATGCCGAAGCCGTGACGGCTCAGATCAAGAACATCAACGTGTACCCGGCGTCCACTTCGGGCAGGTCACTGCCGATCTTGACGCAGCCGCCGCCGTTCATGCCCAACCAGACGGACTACTACGAGGTGATCAAGCAGTCCGCGCCGAACGCCCGCAGCTTCCCGATGTGGGGTCCGAACGTGACGGTCACGTTCGCCAGCTACACCGACTCGTTCGGCAAGGCCATGCAGGCCGACAGTCCTTTTGCCGGTGCGCTGGACGCCATGCAGAACGCGACCGTCGCTGATATGAAGAAACTCGGGTTCACCCTGAACTAGGAAGCGGTGCATGAGGAAAACCAAGGGTCTGCCTTACTTCCTCGTGCTGCCCGCGGTGGTCTTGTTCCTGCTGTTCGTTGTCGCGCCTGGGATCTACGCACTCGTGCTGAGCTTCCAGGCGCGCAAGGTCAGTGGTGGGCTGCTGGCCGCGGGCAGCAGGGTGGTTTTCGTCGGGCTGGACAACTATCAGGGTGTGCTCGCCGATCCGGAGCTGATCGGCAGCGTGGTGCGGATGCTGCTCGTCGGCGTCATCACGGTCGGGCTGACCGTCGGGCTCGCTTTGCTTTTCGCGCTGCTGCTCGACGTGCCGCGGACCAGGCTGACCAGGTTCACCCGGCTGGCCATCTTCCTGCCTTACGCGGTGCCTGGTGTGATCGCCACGCTGTTGTGGGGCTTTCTCTACCTGCCGGCGACCAGTCCGGTCGGTGCGGACTTCTTCGGGTCCACTTCGGTCTTCTTCTCCGTGGCCAACGTGGTGGTGTGGGGCGCGGCCGGGTTCAACATGATCGTCGTCTTCACCGCGTTGCGGTCCATCCCCTCGGAGGTATACGAGGCCGCGCGGCTGGACGGGTGCGGTGAATGGAAGATGGCGCTGCGGATCAAGGTTCCGCTGGTCCGCCCGGCGATCGCGATGTGCACGCTGTTCAGCGTGCTGGCCGCGCTGCAGCTGGTCAACGAGCCGTTCACCCTCCGGCCGCTGTCCAATGCGATCTCGTCGGAGTGGACACCGATGATGAAGATCTACAAGGACGCCTTTGTGGACTCCGACATCTACAGCGCGGCGGCCACATCGGTGTTGTTCACGGTGGCCGCGCTGATCGTTTCGTTCGTCGCCGCGAAGGTCGTGCAGCGAGGTGTCCGATGAGGAGGGTCAACCTCGCCACGATCGGCCTGGTGCTCGGCGCCGTCTACACCCTCGCGCCGACGCTGTGGATCGTCGTCGCGGCGACGAAGTCCCCGGCGGAGCTGTTCTCCACGTCGACGTACCTGCCGTCGTTCAACGGCGGACTGGTCACCAACATCCGGGACCTGACGGCCTATCAGGACGGGATCTTCTGGCGCTGGATGCTCAACAGCTTCCTGTACGCCCTGATCGGCGGCGTCGTCGCGTCGCTGGTCTCGGCCGCCGCGGGGTACGCGCTGGCCAAATACGAGTTCTTCGGGCGAAAGGTCATCTTCAACACGATCCTCGCGGGCGTGTTGCTGCCGCAGATCGTGCTGGCCATCCCGCAGTACCTGCTGCTGTCCAAAGTGGGCATGACGGACACGTTCATTGGCGTGTTGTTGCCACAGTTGTTCAACCCGTACGGCATCTACCTGTGCCGGATCTACGCGGCCGCGTCCGTTCCGGAGTCCATGCTCGAGGCCGGGCGGCTGGACGGTGCCGGGGAGTTTCGCCTGTTCACGTCGATCGGCCTGCGTCTGATGGCACCCGGACTGGTCACCGTGTTCCTGCTGCAGTTCATCGTCATCTGGAACAACTTCCTGTTGCCCTTCGTGATGCTGACCAGTGATAGTCAGTTCCCTGTGACAGTTGGGCTGTACAGCCTCTTGCGGCACGGCGCCGCAGAGGCTTCGCTTTACTCGTTGGTCATCACTGGGACACTGCTGTCCGTCTTGCCGGTCATTGCCCTGTTCCTGGCCTTGCAGCGGTACTGGCGGATCGATCTGGTGAGCGGCTCGGTGAAGCAATGATTACTTTACGCCTTAAATTTAGGGTGATTTCGTAACCTGCCCGTTATTGACGTGACCCGAGCCACGCGGTTGACTCCCACCCATTGGCCGGATCGCGACCGGCGAACGTGAGAGCGTGTCCATGCACGTACACGCAGGGGTCGAGATACCCCGGCACCGCCGCATGCCGGGTGAGTTCGCGAGTTGTCCCAAAGCTGTGCCCGAGAGTAGTTCCACAACCGAACCAAGACCACGAAGGAGGATCCATGCGAGCCAAGCGCACTGCCGCCTTAGCCCTCGCTGGCATCCTGTCGATGGCCAGCCTCGCCGCCTGCAGCAGCAGCAACAGCGGGGCCAGCAACACCAGCGCGACGACCGTGCTGAACGTTGGCATGCCCAACGGCCCGCAGACGGAGAACAACAACCCGTTCGTGAACACGTCGGCTGCCCGCCAGTCGGGATACATGCGGGCCATCTACGAGCCGCTCGTGATGTACAACGAGATCCGGTCGAACGACGTCACCAAGCCGTGGCTGGCCAGCTCATGGGAGTGGTCGGACAACTACAAGAAGATCGTCTTCACGATCCGGGACAACGTGACGTGGTCCGACGGCAAGCCGCTGACCGCTGAGGACGTCGCCTACACCTTCCAACTGCTGCGCGACAACCCCGGGCTGAACATCGACAGCGTCAAGTACAAGGACATCAGCTTCGAGGGCAACAAGGTCACGCTGGGCTTCGAGGGCTCGCAGTTCGTCTACCAGAAGAAGATCTACGAGCAGTTCATCGTGCCCAAGCACCAGTGGTCGACGTTCTCGTCACCGGCCACCGAGACGGTGAAGAACCCGATCGGCAGCGGCCCGTACACGCTCAAGACCTTCACGCCGCAGACCGTCACGGTCGTCGCTCGCGACAACTACTGGCAGCAGGCGCCCGCGGTCAAGGAGATCCGCTACACCTCCTACAACGACAACCAGGCGCAGACCACGGCGCTGGCCACCGGCCAGGCCGAGTGGAGCTACGTGTTCATCCCGAACCCGCAGGCGGTCTACACCAGCAAGGACCCGAAGAACTACAAGCTGTGGTTCCCCTCCGCGCTCGGTGTGCACGGCCTGGTGATCAACACGAAGGTCGCCCCGTGGGACAACAAGTACCTGCGACGCGCGGTCAGCATGGTCGTCAACCGCGACGACATCTTCACCCAGGGCGAGGCGGGGTACTTCTACCCGAAGATCGAGAACGTCACGGGTATCCCGACCCCGGCCGGTGAGCCGTTCATCGCGCCGGAGTTCAAGGGCCAGAACTACAAGATCGACGTCGCCGGTGCCAAGGCGCTGCTGACCAGCAACGGTTTCAGCTACCAGGGCGAGACGCTGCTCGACCCGACCGGCAAGCCGGTCACGCTGCGCACGATCGTGCCGTCCGGCTGGTCGGACTACGTGACCAACCTGGAGATCATCAAGGACAACCTCAAGGGCATCGGGATCGAGAGCACGGTTGACAAGATCAACCAGGATGCCTGGGGCAAGGCCATCGACACCGGTGACTTCGGCGGTTCGATGCGGTGGACCAACAACGGCAACACGCCGTACGACATCTACCAGACCATCATGGACGGCGCGCTGTACAAGCCGATCGGTACTGGTGGCATCAACGGCAACTACGGCCGGTTCGAGAACGCGGCGGCCACGGCGGCGCTCAACACGTACGCCAACGCCACCGATGAGGCCGCACGTACTGCCGCGATGAACGAGCTGCAGAAGATCTTCGTCGACGAGATGCCGATGATCATCACCTCCGAGGGCAACGTGGGCGGCCAGTACAGCACGAAGAACTGGGTCGGCTGGCCGGACGAGCAGAACAACTACGCTCCCGCGCAGCCGACGCAGGAGAACGCGCTGGACATCATCATGAGCCTCAAGCCAGCTACGGCCTCATGACGGCGAGCGGTATGAAGGCGTCGGCCTCCGAGACCACCGAGGTGGTTCTGGAGGCCGATGGCCTGACCAAGCACTTCCCGGTCCGCAAGCGCGGCCGGGAGGTGCTTTCCAGAGTGGCCAGGGTGGTCCGGGCGGTCGACGACGTCACGTTGACGTTGCGGCGTGGCCGGGTGACGGCGCTCGTCGGCGAGTCCGGCTCGGGCAAGTCCACTGTGGCCAGGCTCCTCGCCCAGCTGTACGGCCGGACCTCCGGCGACATCAAGCTGCACGGCGAGTCGGTCTCAGTGAAGTCCGGCAAGAAGTTCCGGGCGTACTCCAAACGGGTCCAGATGATCTTCCAGGACCCGTTCGCGTCGCTGAACCCGGTGCACACCGTCCGGTATCACCTGACCAGGGCGCTGAAGATCCACAACCGGGCGGGCAAGACCAAAGAGGACCTGGAGAAGGCGCTCGCGGATCTGCTGACGAGGGTGCAGCTGACGCCGCCGGAGCGCTACATCGACAAGTTCCCGCACGAACTGTCCGGCGGACAGCGCCAGCGCGTGGCGATCGCCCGTGCGCTCGGCGCGGATCCCGAGGCGCTGCTCGCCGACGAGCCGGTGTCCATGTTGGACGTCTCGATCCGGCTCGGCGTGCTGAACCTGCTGCGGGATCTGAAGGAGCGCCTGAACCTGGCGATCCTGTACATCACGCACGACATCGCTTCGGCGCGGTACTTCGCCGACGAGACGATCGTGATGTACGCGGGGCGCATCGTCGAAGGCGGCGACAGCGAGACCGTCACCCAGCGGCCCGCGCACCCGTACACGCAGCTGTTGATCGACTCGGCACCGGATCCCGACCAGATCGCCGCGCACGCGGTGAGCGAGAAGGACCGGGGCACGGGCGAGCCGCCCAGCCTGATCAACCCGCCGTCCGGTTGCCGGTTCCACCCGCGCTGCCCGCACGTGATGGACCGCTGCAAGACCGACCTGCCGCCGCGGTTCGACATCGGCGACGGTCAAGGACACTTCGCGGCGTGCTGGCTGTACGCGGAGGAGAGGCGATGAGTTATCTATTCAAACGCGTCTTCTTCTACGTTTTCACCGCATGGGCCGCGATCACGCTGAACTTCTTCATCCCCCGGGTCATGCCGGGTGACCCGGTGCAGTCGCTGATCACCAAGGCCCGCGGCCAGATGACCAGCGACTCGATCCAGTCGCTGTACATCCTTTTCGGACTGGACAAGAACGAAAGCCTGCTCTCGCAGTACTTCAAGTACTGGGGTCAGCTGTTCCGCGGCGACCTCGGGATGTCGTTCACGTTCTTCCCCAGCCAGGTCGGCGAGGTGATCGGCCAGGCGCTGCCGTGGACGCTGCTGCTCGTCGGCATCACCACCGTGATCGGCTTCCTGATCGGCACCGGGCTCGGCACGCTGGCCGGGTGGCGGCGCGGATCATGGATCGACGCGCTGATCCCGGTGACGACGTTCCTGTCGTCCATTCCGTACTTCTGGCTCGGCTTGATCGCCATCGCGCTGCTGACCGGACCGGACAGCTTCTTCCCGGCCAGCAACGGTTACGACACCGGGCTGACGCCCGGCTGGGACATGGAGTTCATCGGCAGCGCGATCCAGCACAGCCTGCTGCCCGCGTTCACCATCCTGATCTCTTCGATGGCCGGCTGGATCCTTAGCATGCGCAACATGATGGTCACGGTGGCGTCCGAGGACTACGTCACGGTGGCGCACGCCAAGGGCCTGCCCGAACGCCGGGTGATGGTCGGCTACGCGGCACGTAACGCGTTGCTGCCCAACGTGTCCGGCTTCGCCTTGTCCCTCGGCTTCATCGTCGGCGGGACACTGCTCGTCGAGATCGTGTTCTCCTACCCGGGGCTCGGCTTCCTGCTGTTCCAGGGCGTCGGCACCAAGGACTACCCGTTGCTGCAGGGCATCTTCCTGATCATCACGTTGTCCGTGTTGCTGGCCAACTTCGTCGCGGACCTGGCGTACATGCTGTTGGACCCGCGTACCCGAAGGGAGGGCTGAGCGATGGCCACACCGTCTGTTGTGGACGCGACGCCGGTCGCCGCCGCGCCGATCAAGGCCAAGCGGCGCAGGCTGCGGTTCGTCGCCAACCCGAAGGCCGCGATCGGGCTCGGGATGATGGGTTTCTTCGTCGTGCTGGCGATCATCGGGCCGTTCATCGCGCCCTACGACCCGTCCGCGCGGTCGAACGCGTTGGTCGAGGGGCCGTCCGCCGCGCACTGGCTCGGCACGACGCACCTCGGTCAGGACGTGTTCAGCCAGCTGGTCTCCGGTACTCGCAGCGTGATCCTGGTCGGGCTGCTCGCAGGCGCGATCGCGACAGTGCTGTCGTTGCTGATCGGTGTGACGTCGGGGTATCTCTCCGGGGCCGGGGCGGAGAGCTTGTCCGCACTGTCCAATGTGTTCCTGGTGATCCCGGCACTGCCGTTGATCATCATCATCACGTCGATCCTGCCGGAGACCACCGACCTCACGATCGCGCTCGTGATCGGGCTGACGTCGTGGGCGTGGGGCGCCCGCGTGCTCAGAGCGCAAACGCTCTCGTTGCGGCGCAGGGACTACGTCGAAGCCGCCAGGGCGACCGGTGAGAAGACGTGGCGGATCATCATCTTCGAGATCATGCCCAACCTGACCGCGGTCATCGCGTCGAACTTCATCGGCACGGTGATCTTCGCCGTCACCTCCGAGATCACACTGGCGTTCATCGGTGTGAACACCAGTGGTGACAACTGGAACTGGGGCACGATCCTGTTCTGGGCGCAGGGCCAGCAAGCGCTCGCTCAGGGCGCGTGGTGGTGGTTCGTACCGGCCGGTCTGGCGATCGCGCTGCTCGGCACCGCGTTGTCGCTGCTGAACTTCGGCATCGACGAGTTCGTCAGCCCGCGCCTGCGCAGCAACGGCAAGTCCAAGGTCAAGACGGTCGACGGGCACAGCGTGCGGATGCGGGTCGGGTTCACCCCGGTGCTCGGCTTTGGGCGGAAGGACGACTCGATATGAGCGACGCCGTGCTCGAGGTCAGGAACCTCGATGTCGACTATGGACTCGGCGACGAGGCCGTGCAGGCCGTCAAGGATGTGAACCTCACCTTGCACAGGGGTGAGGTACTCGGCCTGGCAGGCGAAAGCGGCAGCGGCAAGTCGACCCTCGCGTATGGACTGACCAGGTTGTTGCCGCCGCCAGGGGTGATCGCGGGCGGCGAGGTCATCTACCACGCCGAGAACGGCGAAACCGCCGACATCATGCGGATGACCGACGCTGAACTGCGCAAGTTCCGCTGGGCCGAGACCGCGATCGTGTTCCAGGGCGCGATGAACTCGCTCAACCCGGTGCACAAGATCTCCACCCAGATGACCGACGTGATCAAGGCGCACGACCCGGAATCCACCCCGCGCTCCCGGCTCGACCGGGCCAAGGAGATGCTGTCGCTGGTGGGGATCTCCGCCGACCGGCTGGAGGCGTACCCGCACCAGCTGTCCGGTGGCATGCGCCAGCGCGTGATGATCGGCATGGCGCTCGCGCTCGATCCACGGGTCGTGATCATGGACGAGCCGACCACGGCGCTGGACGTGGTGATCCAGCGGCAGATCCTCGGCCAGATCATCGAGCTGCGTGAGCGGCTCGGCTTCTCGGTGCTGTTCATCACGCACGACCTGTCGCTGCTGGTCGAGTTCTCCGACCGGATCGCGATCATGTACGGCGGCCGGATCGTCGAAGAGGCACCGGCCGCGGAAATCTACCGGGACTCACTGCACCCTTACAGTGACGGTTTGCTGCACTCCTTCCCCGCGCTGCGTGGGCCGCGCAGGGAACTGACCGGTATCCCCGGCTCTCCGCCGGATCTGCGCGCGATGCCAACCGGCTGCGCGTTCCATCCACGCTGTCCCAAGGCCTTCGACCCGTGCGCGACGAACCTGCCGGTGCTGGGAATTCCCGAGACACATACCGGTCAGCAGCGTACGGTGGCCTGCTGGCTGCACCCCATCCACTGAATGGTTCTGACTAGGAGACCTATGGATACAACTGCGCCAACCGTCGGAACCCCCGAAACAAGGGAAAGCACCGATCCGATCGACACGCTGCCGTCCTCATTCCGTTGGGGTGTCGCGACTTCGGCGTATCAGATCGAAGGAGCGTATGACGAGGACGGGCGAACACCCTCCATCTGGGACACGTACTGCCGGACTCCGGGAATGGTGCACGACGGCGACAACGGTGACGTCGCCTGCGACCACTACCACCGGATGCCGGAGGACGTCGAGCTGATCCGTTCACTCGGCGTCGACACGTACCGGTTCTCGGTGGCGTGGCCGCGCGTGCAGCCGGGCGGTCGTGGCCCGGTGAACCACGCGGGCTTGGCGTTCTATGACCGGCTGGTGGACGAACTGCTGGGCAAGGGCATCGATCCGTGGGTCACCCTGTACCACTGGGACCTGCCGCAGGAGCTGGAGGACGAAGGCGGCTGGCCGGTGCGGGACACCGCATACCGGTTCGCCGACTACGCGATGCTGGTGTTCGACCAGCTGAAGGACCGCGTACAGACGTGGACGACGCTGAACGAGCCGTGGTGCTCGGCAATGCTCGGCTACGGCAACGGCCGCCAGGCACCTGGCCGTCAGGACATGCCCGCGGCGATCTCGGCGGTGCACCACCTCCTGCTCGGTCATGGCCTTGCCACGCAACGGATGCGGGCCGCCGCGCCTCGTCCGATCGAACTGGGCATCACACTGAACATGGGTACCTCGGAGCCCGCGACGGACTCGGAGCTGGACATCGCCGCGGCCCGCCGCGCCGACGGCCTTGGCGTCCGGATCTACATGGATCCGTTGGTGCACGGTCGTTACCCGGCTGACGTGGTCGAAGACCTCGCGGCGCGTGGTATCCGGATCCCGGTCCGGCCAGGCGACCTCAGCGTGATCTCGGCACCGATCGACGTGCTCGGTGTGAACTTCTACAGTGGACACGTCTTCTCGGGCCTCGACGAGAACGGCAAGGATCGCGACGCGGACGGCAACCCCGTCGAGCGTTCCATCCCGCAAGGTCACCCGGTGACCGCGATGGGCTGGGAGATCGTGCCGGACGAGTTCACCAAGCTGCTGGTCCGGCTGTCCAAGGACTACCCGGGCCTGCCGATGGTGATCACCGAGAACGGCGCGGCATTCGACGACGAGCCGGACGCCGCGGGCTTCGTCAGGGACTTCGACCGGGTCGACTACTTCAACACCCACATCGGCGCGGTCGCGCGTGCACGTCAGGCGGGGGCCGACGTGCGCGGGTACTTCGCCTGGTCGTTGATGGACAACTTCGAGTGGTCCTACGGCTACGAGAAGCGATTCGGGATTGTTCGCGTGGACTACGAAACCCAAGTCCGCACACCGAAGCAAAGTGCACTGTGGTACCGGGACACGATCAAGCGGGTCCGCGGGCACTGAGTTTGCTTTGTTGGAGGCCGCCTTCCCGTGGGGGAGGCGGCCTTCGGTGTTTCGGGCTTTGCTGCGGCGATCTTGCATTCTGCCCGTGATCGTCAAGTGGTTGCTGTCGCGACCTTGCATGCTTCCCTGTGATTTGCCAGGTGGTTGGGGCGGCGCGATTTGGTGTGGGGCCCCTGCGCCGCAAAAGGCAGGGAAAGCGGGCAGGACCTGCGGCCCTGCCCCGCCGACAAGCTTATTTGCGGCGCCACCCCACACAAAATCGCGCCGCTCCGTGGTCACCTTCTTCAGGGTTCTTCGGCCGACCGGCGTCGCTCTGTGGTCACCTTCTTCTGGCTTCTTGGCTGATCTTGTGCCGCTCTGTGGTCACCTTCCTCAGCCTTCTTGGTTGGCCTTGCGTCGCCCCAACCACCTTTTGACACCAGTGCCGTGTCAGCCCCGGGGAACCGTGAAGCTCACAATCGCAGGGTTGTTCCAGTCGCTCGATGCCACCGTGGCGCCCTTGGCTGCCACCTGGCGGACCTTGTCCTGTCCCTGCTGGACGGTCGGGTTCCGTCCATCGATGGCCGGAGCGACATTGTGGACACTCGCCATCGTCACCAAGTAGTTGTTGCTGGTGTAGAAGCTGGTGTCCCCCGCGAACCACCCGTTCGCATCCCCATCAAACGTCACGTACCACTGCGCCCTCGTGCCACCGTTGTCCCCGACGCGAGGATCCGTGGCCGACGCACCATTGATCGTCGGGAACATCATCGCCGACCCCAAGTTGCTGCCGAGGCCCGTGAGGTAGTCCGCGTATTCGTGGTGCGTGTCGTAGTTGTCAAAGGGATTGCCGACTTCGAACGCGCCTGTGATCAAGGTGAACAAGAACTTCCCGCGCGACCCCTCCCGGCTCGGCCAAGCCCCTGCCTTCACCGCCGCGTCCAGCGTCGCGTGACTTCCCTTGACGTCAGCGGGCTTCAACACGTTTCCCGCACCCAGCGACGAAGCGATCAGTGCGTCAAGCTGAGCAGCGCCGAACCCGCCTCGGCCGTCGTAGCCGTTCTTCGCTTCCAGTTTGATGATCAGTGGTGGGTGGTTCGGGTTCTGGTCGTGCCATAACTTGATGTTCCGCAGGCATGCTTCCATGCTTTGGTTGCGTGAGCCTGTGCGTAATGCGCTGAAGGTCGTCGCGGAGGAACAGTTGTTGGCCGGTGCCCATGGTTCGTGGCTCACTTGATAGCGCCTGCTGCCAAGGAAGTTCTGCCAGACGTCCAGTTCGAGCATCGACGCACCGGACTCCAGTGCGTCGATCATCCATGGGAAAGTGCCTTGTTCGTATGCGTTGTGCACTCCCACGCCCGTTATGCCCGCGATTGAGGCATCGGCTGCGTGTGCGGTCATCGGCGTGGTGATCGCTAAGGCGGCGGCCAACGTCAGGGCCAAGCGCTTCATCGGGTCTCCCAAGGCTAAGGGGAACAACGATTTACAACCTTGAACCAACCGATATACAACGGAACCGGCCACGTCCAGTCAAGATCAAACAGGATAGTTGTCCCGCATTCCCCACGTTCGGCGCAAGCAATTGGTGGGAATGTTCCGATCTGTTCGTAAACCCTTGGTTGTGCCATGATGCGGGAAACGGACCGGGGGTCGGGCCATGGTGGAAACCGTTCTCAGTGTTGTCCTGCAGCATCACAACCGGTTGTTCCGCGAAATGCTCGCAGCGCACCTGGCGCGCGAGCCGGATATCGCGATGTTCGGCACCGCAGCGTCGGGGCCGGAACTCATCCAGCTCTGCGACCTGCGCAGGCCAAGCATCGCGCTGTTCGAGGCGGACGCGCCCAGATGGAGCAACGATCGGCTGGTTTCGCTGCTGTTGCCGCCCGGCAGGCCGATGCGAATGATTGGCCTGCATCAATCTTTGACGACCGGGCAGGTGATTCGGGCCTATGAAGCCGGAGTGAGTGCTTTGGTGCCGTACTCCGGTGGCCTTGAGGCGTTGCTGGCGGCGATCAGGGCGCCGTCCTCGGCAATTGAGACCGCACGGGCGAAGCGCGGCGGCGGGGACGCGCTTACCCAGCGGGAACTGGAAGTCCTCTACCTCGTCTGCGCGGGTTATCCACCTCGGCAAATCGGACTGGAACTGGGGATCAGCCCGCATACCGTGGAGAACCACAAGCAGCGCATCTTCGCCAAACTCGGCGTCCACAACCAGGCGCACGCCGCGGCCAGCGCAGTCCGTCTCGGCCTGTTGTCGCAGGCGCAACCGGCGAGGCTGGACGGTCTAGCGCAGGAACGAAGACCTGGCCTGCGGGTCGTACTGGCCAAGAGCGACGGCCCGGTCGCCGATCGGGCAAGGGAAGTGTTCGACAAACACCACATCATCGTGGTCGACACGCAGGCCGTGCCCAAGCAACGCGCGGAAGGCGACACCAAGGACGACTCGGCCGTCACGGTGTTGATCGATCCGCAGCCGACGAGCTGGAGCGCACAGCCAGGCCGTGGTGTCGTTGCCGTCACCAGCGAAGAACCCAAGCAACACCTGATGGCGCAGGCCGTTGCCAGTGGTGTGACGGTCCTGCCTTCGTCCTTAATGGACCGTTTGCTGGTGCCGGCCGTCGAGGCCGCGAACGCCGGGTACGTGCTGATCAGTTCCGCGTACTCGCGTGCGGTGCTGGGGCCGCCTGGCGGGGAATGGCGCCGATGGCAGCTCGCTCTCACCCCGCGTGAACAGGAGATCCTGTCCGCGATCGCCCAGGGGCACACCACCAAACAAACCGCGCGATTGCTTGGTATATCCGTACGCACTGTCGAGAACCTGCAGGGCAACCTGTTCCGGAAGTTACGGGTGCACCGCAAGGCGGCCGCATTGGTGGTCGCGCATGAACTCGGCCTGCTTGAGGAGTGATCCGGGCTGAAATACGCGGCACTTTGCCGTCGAATCGGCACGTATCCCGGTCCATTGAAATGACAAGAATGTCTTAGGACTAGTCGTAACCCACTAAGGGCTTCGGTGCCCACTCGCTGAGGCCCGCTATTGGTGTGCTCTCTTGACACACCTTCACCGCTGGGCCCAGAATGCGATGAGAGCGCTCTCACCGGGCATCCCCTGCGCCCGCGAATCCCAAGGGTCAACGACGTCTCGAGGGAAGGTAGTCATGGCGAGACATGGTCGGAAGGTCAGGGCGGTCGCGCTGACCGGCGCCCTGATCGGCTCCTTATTGATCCACTTCGACGCCGCACAAGCCGCCCTGCCCCCGCCGCCCGCGGGGTGGACGCAGGTGTGGGCCGACGACTTCACCGGCGGCGCGAACACCCTGCCGAACGAGAACGACTGGATCATCGACACTGGTCACTCCTACCCCGGCGGTCCGGCGAACTGGGGCACCGGAGAGATCCAGAACTACACCCGCAACACCTCGAACCTCGCGCACGACGGCGCGGGAAACCTGCGCATCACCCCGCTGCGTGACGGCGCCGGGAACTGGACGTCGGCGCGCATCGAGACACGCCGTGCCGACTTCAAAGCACCGGCAGGCGGTGTGCTGCGGATCGAAGGCCGGATCCAGATGCCGAACGTCACCGGTCAAGCCGCGCTGGGTTATTGGCCCGCGTTCTGGGCCCTTGGCGCGCCGTACCGCGGCAATTACTGGAACTGGCCGTCCATCGGCGAGTACGACGTCATGGAGAACGTCAACGGTATCAACGCCGTATGGGGCGTGCTCCACTGTGGAGTGAGCCCGGGTGGTCCGTGCAACGAGACCACGGGCATCGGGGCGAGCCGGGCTTGCCCTGGCGCGTCGTGCCAGTCCGCGTTCCACACGTACCGCTTCGAGTGGGATCGGTCGATCAGCCCGAACCAGCTGCGGTGGTACGTCGACGGCCAGCAGTTCCACCAGGTCAGCCAGAACCAGATGGACGCGGGTACATGGAACAACATGACCAGCCACGCCGGGTACTTCATCCTGCTCAACGTGGCGATGGGCGGCGCTTTCCCGAACGCGCTGGCCGGTGGAGCGACTCCCACTGGTGCCACGGTTCCCGGACGGCCGATGCTCGTCGACTACGTCGCGGTGTACACGCGGGGTGCTGGGCCGCCGCCGACCCCACCGCCCACCTGCGGTCCGCTGATCTCCCGGAACCGGCCGGTGACGGCGTCCAGCATCGAGAGCCCGAACCAGGCTGCGGCGTTCGCGGTCGACGGGAACACCGGCACCAGGTGGTCCTCGGCGCACAACGAACCCAACTGGCTGCAGATCGACCTCGGCAGCACCCAGCAGATCACTCGGGTCCGGTTGAACTGGGAGGTCGCCTACGGCAGGGCGTACGCCATCCAACTGTCCACAAACGGTTCAACGTGGACAGACGCGTTCACCCAGTCCTTCGGCTCCGGCGGGGTCGAGGACCTGAACGTCTCGGGCTCGGCCAGATACGTCCGGATGAACGGGATATCCCGCGCGACACCGTACGGCTTCTCGTTGTGGGAAATGGAAGTGTTCGGAGCATGCGCCTAGTGTGGTGAGGTGGATGATCTCCGGGAACTGCCGAAGGCGAACCTGCACCTGCACCTGACTGGTGGGATGCGGCAGGCCACGCTCGAAGAGCTGGCCGCGGTCCACGGGTTGACTGTGCCTCCGCCATTGCCGATGGGGGAGGCACAGCTGTGGGAAGCGTTCCAGGAACGGTATGACGCGAGGCGTGCCGTGGTCCGGAGCGCCGAAGT
The DNA here is from genome assembly GCF_900176515.1 of Kibdelosporangium aridum. GTDB lineage: Bacteria > Actinomycetota > Actinomycetes > Mycobacteriales > Pseudonocardiaceae > Kibdelosporangium > Kibdelosporangium aridum. The sequence continues at coordinate 514,937 of NZ_FWXV01000003.1, read as the reverse complement.
CATCCACCGCATCATCACCGAGTCGATCGAGGACAACCTCGCCGACGGGTGTACGTGGGTGGAGATCCAGCTGGATCCCACCTCGTACGCACCGCTGCTCGGCGGATACGACCCCGTGGTCGAGGTTGCGCTGGACGCGATGGAAGGCAAACCCTGCGGCCTGATCATCGCGTCCAGCTGGGCCAAACCCGGCGACCACGCGACCATGCTGGCCCGGCTGGCGACCCGGTATACCAAAGTGGTCGGCTTCGGTCTGTCCAATGACGAACGCCGCGGCCGGATCGACGATTTCGTGGAAGCGTGCCGGATCGCCACGGACGCCGGCCTGATGTCGGTGCCACATGGCGGTTTCTACGAAGACGCTTGGCACGTCCGGGCATGTGTCGACGCTTTGCGCGCCAACCGAATCGGACACGGCATCACCGCGATGCGCGACCCTGACACGCTAGGCCATTTGGCCGAACATCAAGTGGCCCTTGAGGTTTGCCCGACGTCCTATCCGCCACTTGGCGTAGCGTCCTATGCGTCGCTGCCGATCCGTGAGGTGCTCGACGCAGGCGTCCCGGTGGCCCTCGCATCCGATGACCCGCTGTTGTTCGGTGCGAACGTCACCGATCAGTACTCGATCGCCCGGGAGATGATCGGCCTGTCCGGCGAGGAACTCGCTGCGATCGCCAAGCATTCCATCACGGTTTCGGCTGCTCCGGACGACATCAAGCAGAAAACGCTCGCAGGCGTCGAAGCGTGGTGTGCCCGAATCCCCTGACGCCGTCCTTGGGGGATTCATGAAGCGTCGGCTCATGGTCTGTTGTGCTGAAAGAGGCCCGGCGGTTGTCGTTCACCGGAACTCCGCTATCCGGTAAGGCGCTAGTTGATCAGCGGAAACCGTTGTGAGACCTGTGTTGTGCACGTTCGTGCGGGCTGCGGTAGATCATGAACCCCGGTGATCGGCTGATTCCGCTGGGTGTACTGTCCCGAAACCAGATGCTGTTCACCGACACTCGGTAGGCGACCGAGGTCTTGTCGTACAAGCGCTGGCCGGAAATAGGGGACCATGGTTCGCGTTCTGATTGTGTGCGCGTTGTTGGTTGCTGGATGCAGTACCGCGGCGCAGGAGCAAGCGCCACCGCCGCCACCGCCGGCGGACCACGCGCGAGCTGTGCCGATGTCGAGCGGGGAAGCGCTCAGCTACGTCCATTCGGACACGGCATCCCAGGTGCTGTGCAACGCTTTGCCGGATGAGCGGTTGCGCGACGTGCTGAACTCCAACATGGTTTTCCGCGAGCGTGTCAAGGGAACGTGCCGTATCTCCGACGAACGCAAGACCACGATCGACCTGACCCTGCAGGCCGTGTGGGACAAGTTCGCGCCGGCCCAGCAGGTCGGCGGCAGGCCCGCTCAGGTCAATGTGAACAACAAGGTCGTCATCGACGTCAGCATCGCCGAGACCGATGGCTACCGCTCAGCCAGCAAGCGGACGCCGATCCTGCGCGCGCAGGCGGCCGCCAACCTGGAGTCGACGGTCCGAGGCCTGCTCGAAGAGCTCGTTCCGGTGCTGGCAAGGCAGACCGACGATCTGCCCGATGTGGACGATGACGGCACCATCGCCTTCGCGTCGACGCCCCTGAACGCCGGGCAGTTCATCGATCTGCCGAGGCCGGTGCAGGTCCTTCAACTGTGCACGGTCGCTGAGAACACGCTGGGCTTCGACGTGGTCAAGGCGATCGAGAACGGCACGTGCACGCTCCGCAAGCCGGACGGCACGACGTTGGCCCTGGTCGTGGTCGACAGCGTGGGATCGTCGGCGTTCACCGACCGGGTCGCCCGGCGGCCCGCGAAGATCACCGACTCCTCGGTGACCGTCCGGCTGCGCGACGACGCGATGCTCGACCTGATGATCGGCGACACCGATCCAGCGATCGCCGAGAAGCTCGTGCAAGCGCTTGGTCAGGGATAGGGGAAGGGCGGACGGCCGCTTCCGGTGATCCGGATGTTGCCCCAAGGGTCGACTTCGGTGAGCCGCCCAGCGCGGTCCTGCCCGCCCGGGATCCGGACAGTGACGTCATTCCGGCCGCTCTTGTGCGCCGAGGTGACGTCGGGATCCGCGAAGATCCGGCCGTACCAGCGATAGCTGCCGTCAATCGGCTGGAGGTGCCCCATCAGGTGCACCTTGACGTCGATCTGCGTGCCGTCGACGGTCAGGACGGCCGGGCCTCGGTGCGTCTCGTCGAGGTCGCTCTCGTAGGGCGTGAAGATGTAGTTGTGCGGGTCGGGCTTACGGCGGTACGAGATCCGTGCTTCCGGCCGGACCTCGATGCGTCTGGCGTCCTGCAGACCCATCATCCGCAGGCAGCGCGCGATGTACCGATAGTTGTTGTGCTCGAACACAAACGCGTTCGGACCGGGCACCGGGAAGCTCGTCACGATGACCCGTGCCGTTGTGGTTCGGCCATTCGGCGCAGTGACCGTCCACATGTCACACCGCGGGTCGAACTCGTAGCCGACGGCCTCGTCGAGCAACACCACCGCGAAACCGGGAAGCATGCGGATCATCCGGTCGGGCACGTCGATCAGCGCGACCTTCATGCGATGAAACCCGCCTGGCGCCAGCGTTCCCTGGCCTTGCCGCGGAAGATGCCCTGCTCGTCGAAGAAGCGGCGGAGCTTGTCGAAGCCCTCCTGCTTGACCTGCCGGTAGTGCGGGTTGGCCACGGCCTGCCGGTATGCCTCGTCGGCGTTGAGACCCGCGCGCGCGTAGATCCGGCGGTGTACCAACTGGTCGCTGAAGAACTGGCCGCCGAACCCGACCATCCGGCCGATGGTTTCCTTCTCCCACCAGGACGCGTACCGCATCCGGCGCGCCACGCCCTCGCGCGCCCACTGGATGTGCCGTGCCTCTTCCACGACATGGATGCGCATCATCCGCCGAACGACCGGCTGCATGCCCGGGTCGTCCATGATCTTGCGTTGCCAGGTGTCGAAGATCTCTTCACCGATCAGCGCACCGACCCAGAGGTGCAGACCACGCAGCCTGCGCGGGAGCGAGCTGGTGATCGCCAGCTGGGCTCGCGGCTGGCGGTAGTACCGTGCGCCGATCTTCTCGATCAACCTGCCGAACATCAGCATGTGGCGGCATTCGTCGCCGATCTCGGTCAACGCGTAGTGCGTGTGCCGCGAGGCGGGATCGGCGTCGAAGATCATCCGCAGCAGCGCCTGGTTGAGCACGTTCTCAAACCAGTGCCCGACGGACAGCAGGTTCGCCAGTTCCTGGCGGGACAGCTCGATCCGCTGCTCCGGCGTCATCCGATGCCACAGTGGAGTGTCGTAGAGCGCGGACAGGTTCGGCGGCAGGAAGTACTTGCCGTCCTCTAATGGGGCGTCCCAGTCGATGTCCACGGCGGAGTCGTACGAGCGCCGGACCGACCCGTTGAGCAACCGCTGAGCGTCCTGCTCGGTGTCCCTCATCGCGCACCCCTTTTACGTCTGCTCATCAAACGTAAACCCGATGGGTGCGCCCGGTCAACAGGCTCGATAAGCTGGGGTTATGGCGGAGTCGCTGAAGGACCAGATCCTTGATGCCGCTGTGGCCTGCTTTCTCGAGTGCCCGCCCGGCGCCCGGATCCACGCCGCGATCGCCGAACGAGCGGGCGTCTCCCGGCCGACTGTCTACAAGTACGTCGGCGACCAGGACGCCATCGTGATGGCACTGATCGAGCGGGACATCGCCCGGATGCACGCCAGCGCCGAGCCGATCGTGACCCAGCCGGGGACGCTCCGGCAGCGGTTCGTCGACACGATCATCATCGTCGTCGAGTACGCCAGGAACCACGCCTTGCTGCAGAAGGTGCTGCGCGAGACACCGTTGGCGGTCCTGCCATGGTTCACGGTGAACTCCGAGCAGGTCATCCAGACCGGTCTCGCCCTGTTCACGCCGCACGTCAAACAGGCCATCGCCGACGGCGAGTTCCCGGCGGTCGACCCCACTGTGATCGTCGAGTGGTGCTGCCGGCTGATCCTCTCGCTGATCACCACGCCCGGCACGATCCGGATCGACGACTCGGCCGCCCTGCGCCGTTATTTGGAGGACCTGCTGGACATCGGCCTGCCACGATGACGCCCATGGGCGAAACCAACGTCGAACAGTGGAAGTCATGGAACGGCGGCGAGGGCGATTTCTGGGTGGAGCGCGCCGACCGGCTCGACGAGGGCATCGCGAACTACATGGGGGCCTTCTTCGACGCGGCTGCCATCCAGCCGGCCGACAGCGTGCTCGACATCGGATGCGGCAGCGGCACAACGACCCGGACGGCGGCCGCGAGCGCCAAGCAAGTTCTGGGGGTCGACCTTTCCGGGCAGATGATCGCGTTGGCACGACACCGGTCCGACGGGATCGCGAATGTCCGCTTCGAACAAGCAGATGCTCAGGTGCATCCCTTCGCTGATGCCGAATTCGACGTAGCGATCAGCCGCAACGGGTCGATGTTCTTCGAGGACCCGGTCGCGGCGTTCACCAACATCCGGCGTGCGCTCAAGCCGGGCGGCAGGCTGGTCCTGCTCGCCTGGCAACCAATGGACGACAACGTGTGGCTCACGACGTTCCGGGCGATTCTGGCGGCCGGTCGTGACCTGCCGAAGCCGCCGCCGGACGGGGTGCACGCGTTCTCGCTGAGCGACCCGGACCGGGTCAAGGTCCTGCTGGGCAAGGCGGGCTTCGACGACGTCCGGATCACCGGGCTGACCAGGACGATGTACTTCGGCCGCGACCCTGAGGACGCGGCCGAGTTCATCGCGAGCCAGTTCCAGAAGTTGGTCGACGAAGAGCAGCGAGAGTCCGTGCTCGCTGCTCTTCGCGCCGACATGGCCCTGCATCAGACCGAGAAGGGAATCGAGTACGACTCCGCTTCCTGGCTGATCGAGGCTACTGGCTGAACTTGAACACCCAGGCGTGCTGTCCGGCTGCCTGCGCGGTCGGCGGCACGTCGATCACCAGCTTTCCGTTCTGCTTGCTCCACTTCAGCGGGCCGTTGTAGCCGAGCAAGGTGAGCCTGTCGCCGTCCCTGACCGGCACGGGCGCGTCCACGACGACCTGGTTGCCCGGCTTGTCGAGGGACGTGATGTAGAAGGCCTCGTTCTGCTTGACGGTGAACCGCAACTGGCCTTGCGCGGCCATTCGCGACCAGTACGTCGTGCCGTAGATCGACTCGCCGTTGGTCTTCAGCCACGCGCCGGTCTCCCGCAGCCGGGTCTGCATGATCTCCGGGATCGAGCCGTCCGCGCGTGGGCCGATGTCAAGGAGGAAGTTGCCGTTCTTGCTGGTCACGTCGACAAGCGTGTCCACAACCTCGTCGGCGGTCATGTACATGCTGTCCGGCGTGGCCTTGTTGTAGCCGTAGGAACGCGGGTCGAGGCCGCGGCTGGCCTCCCACTTCTTGACCACAGTGTCCGGATAGGTGGTGTACTCCGGCGTTGTGTAGTCGTGGGTTGGAATTCCGCAGCGGTCATCGACTGTGACGTCCTTCGGGTTCGGCCGGTTCTTGGCGCGGTTGAAGTAGTCCGCGAGCACGGTCCGGCTGTCGTTCGCACCACCGATGTCGCACCAGATCACGTCCGGGTCGTACTGGTGGACGATCTCACGCATCTGGGGCGCCTGGTAGTCGTGGACGAAGTCCCTGCCGGACTGATAGCCGGTGTAGGGCTCATCCGCTCCGGTGTAAGGGTTCTTCGGTCCGTGGCCCATCCACGGACCGTCCGGGTTGTACCACTCGGGCATGGAGAAGTAGAGCCCGTTGCGCATCTCCGGGGTGTACTTGCGGGACGCGTCGAACAACTCCTTGACCAGGTCCCGTTTCGGGCCGAGGTCGACCGAGTCACGACCGGACACTTTGGAGTCGTACAGCGCGAAACCCTCGTGGTGCTTGGAAGTCAGTACGTAGTACTTGGCACCGGCCTCTTGGAACAGTTGTGCCCAAGCCTTGGGGTCGTACTTGTTCGCGGTGAACTGCGGGATGAAGTCGTCGTACTTGAAGTCCTTGCCGTAGGTCTTCTCGTGGTACGCGTGGACAGCGTTGTTCTTGTCCTCCATCCACCGCCAGTACCACTCGGCGTATTGCTCGCCGGGAGGCGACCACGCGGGCACGGAGTAGATGCCCCAGTGGATGAAGATGCCGAACTTGGCGTCGTCGAACCAATACGGCGACTCGTGCGTGACCAGCGAGGCGTCGGTGGCTTGGTAGTCCTTGACGCCGAGCGTGAACCGGACCGGTTGCTCGGCCTTGAGACGCCGTCCTTGCGCGACAACCTTTCCGTTCACAATCGTGTCCACTGGTGCGCCTGTGCGCACAATGCCGATCCGCACGCGCGCTTCGTCACCGGGTGCGAGCCTGCGGATCTGTGCAGGCCTGACGGTTCTGGCGCCGAACACGTCAACGGTGACCTGCACCGCGTCCCGTTCGGTGATCCATTCGTCGCCGAGGTTGGTGACAGTCGTCTCGACGGACTGCTCGCCGTTTATCAGCTTTGTCGTTGAGCGGCTTTGCCGTAGCGCCAATGCTTTGCCTTTGGCCGCGGGCTGCGCGGTCATCGCGAAGATGTGCAGGCTCGCCTGGTTGGGCTGCGGTGGTTTGGTGGTCGGCAGGGTGAGGGCGACGGCTTCGCGGCTGGCGTCCAGCCAGATCTGCGCCGTGGAGATGGACACTTGGTGCTGGTCAGTGCCGCTTGGGCTGTAACGGAACGGCGCGGAGATCGGGCCGTTCGTGCTGTACCAGTCCGGTCCGCCGATGGATGCGGTTGTTGTGCCGCCGTCGGCGTAATGCACGGTCGCTGTACCGGAGGCCATGCCGTAGCTGCCCGCGACGAGGAAGTGCGCCGCGTGGTAGCGGCCGCGGGGGATGTTGACGCGCTGGCCCAATGCGATGACGTTGTTCTTGGTGTTGGGTGCGGCGCTGGGGAACGCGTAGGGCACGCCGTCGACTTGGATCTGGCCGCTGGGCAGGCCCTCGGCGGGGAAGGTGTAGCCCGAACCGTCGAAGTTGCCGTCCCGGGCTGACGCCGAGTCGATCCCGTCGTTGTCGAAGTACTGGTCCAGCGGGACCGTGACCGGGGCAGGGATGCTCGGTTCCTGGGCGACGGCGTTTGTCGTGCTCGCGAGCAGGGCGGCTAGGGTCAACAGGGCCACCGCCGGTCTGGGTCGTGTTCGCCGTGTTCGCATTCACACTCCAGTGGGTGCAGGAACCCGTCGCAACATCCGACGTTTCCCCCGATCTCGGGGCATCGGTCCCTCGCGTTGCGGCGGATCGCGCGGTAGTCATCCGATGACTTGATGCTGCTTGGCTGACCAGTGATCAGTCAAGACCTACGGGTTCGTGAATCGATGAGTTTCGGCGCGGCGACCGGTCTACACGCCTGGAGGTGACCGATGGCGAAAATGCTCTACTCGGTATCGATGTCGGCGGATGGCTTCATCGCGGGGCCCGGCGGCGACATGCAATGGCTGACGGACTATCTCGGCCCCAACCCCCTGATCGACAACCTGATCGGCGACGTCGGCGCGATCCTCGCGGGCAACCGAACTTTCGGCGGAGACGACCCCTACCGCGAGACACCGCAGGAGGGCGAAGCCTTCGGCGGCGGCTGGTCAGGCCCTCAATTCGTACTGACCCACAAGGCTCCTGCCAGGCCTGTGCCCGGCGTGACCTTCGTGCACTCGATCGAAGAGGCCGTGGCGAAGTCCCTCGCGGCCGCGGGGGACAAGTATGTGAACGTCCTCGGCGCCAACGTGGCCCACGGCCTGATCGAGGCCAAGGCCTTGGACGAGGTGCTCACGATCATCACGCCGGTGATGCTGGGCGACGGAGTCCGCCTCTTCGACCACCCCGGCGGAACCCAAGTGAAGCTGGAGAGGACCAAGACATCAGCGGTCGAGCACGCGGTGAACATCTGGTACCAAGTGAAGTACTGACCAATGGCCAAGGCAGAACCTCGCCCACCCGAAACTGTCAGACCCTTGCGATAACGTGAAATCAAGGGCTCCCCTGATGGCAGGATTTGTCGCAGAACACGCCGCAGGTGCAAGGCAAGGAGCGAACATCTCTGCCGCCGAGCGAAGTGCCGAGTTGCGAAGAAGCCCCGCCCGCTCGCTGGTCCAAGAGCAAAGTGCCCAGCGCTGGAAGGTGCGGAGCACGCACCGTGGGGGGTTTGGGGGGCTCGGCCCCCCAAAATAATCCGAAGCGACCCGGCGAGCCGACAAGCGAAGCGCAGTCGGCGAGCAGGGTCGCCCAGAGCGGAGGTGCTCGGATGGCCGGAGCGCCGCCAGTTGTCCCGGCCATCCGAGCGGTCTGTGCCGGACTTAGCCGCCGGAGTACACGATGTCCACGTGCAGGATCCGGTCGTTGTTGGCTTGTCCGTCCTTGTCTGTTGTCGTGGTCAGCCAGATGTCGCCTTGTTGGTCGACTTCCACTGTCCGCAGGCGGTTGTACGTGCCTTGGAAGTACTGCTGTTGCTCGACGAGGTTGCTGCTGGCGTCGATCCGCATGCGGTAGACGCGTTGGCCGACCGTTGTCGCGACGAACACGTGGTCGTTGATGATGGTCAGCCCGCTTGGCGACGCCTGGTTGGTCGGCCAGGTCTTCTTCGGTGCGATGAAGCCACCGCAGCTTCCGCTTGTCCCTTCACAGTTGGGCCAGCCGTAGTTGCCGCCCCGCGTGATCAGGTTGACCTCGTCCATGATCGTATTCCCGAATTCCGCTGCCCACAAACGGCCTTGTGAGTCGAAGTCCAGGCCTTGCGGGTTGCGGTGTCCCTTGCTCCACACCGCATTGCCGAACGGGTTGTCCGACGGGATCGTGCCGTCGGCGTTGATCCGCAGGATCTTTCCGTTGAGGGAGCTGTTGTTCTGTGCCTGGCTGGCGTTCTGCGCGTCGCCGGAGCTGATGTACAGCTTGCCGTCCGGGCCGAACCGCAGCCTGCCGCCGTTGTGGAACTGGCTCTTTCCGATGCCTTGCACCAGGATCTGGTACGTGCTCTGCACGAGCTGGTTGTTCTCGTACTTAATCCGGATGACGCGGTTGCCTTCGTTGGCCGTGTGATAGACGTACAGCCAGTGGTCTGTCGCGAATGTCGACGCGACTTCCAGGCCGAGCAGGCCGCCTTCACCGCCGGTTCCGACTGCTTGGTTGATCCGGCCGGCGAGGGCGCGCTGGCCCGACTCGGTCAGCCGGTAGATGTTGAAGGAGTTGCGTTCGGCGAACAGGGCCGAGCCGTCCGGCAGGAACACCAGGCCCCACGGAACATCGACGCCACTGGCCAATGTGGTCACGGTGCCGGGGTTCGGCACACCCGACGGGCCGCTGTTGGACGGTGTCACGGTGATCTCGTTGCTGAAGGCGGAAACGTTGCCTGCCGCGTCCCGTGCGCGAATCTTGAAGCGGTAAGCCGTGCCCGCGGTCAGGCCGGCAACGGTCGTGCTGGTCGCCGAGCCGTCCGCAGTTCCACTTTGGACGTCGTCGCGGAAGATCTCGTAGCCGGAGACACCGACGTTGTCCGTCGACCGGGTCCATGCCAGGTCCACAGTGGTCGCTGTCTTGCGTGGCGAGTTCAGGTTGCCGGGAACCGTGGGGGCCTGGTTGTCCGGCGGGGCGGGGCTGGTTCGCACGAAGATGATGTTGCTGCCCGGCGAGACGTTGCCTGCCGCGTCCTTCGCGAACACTGCCCACTGGTACTCGGTGTCCGGCGTCAGGCCTTCGACCGTGGTGGCAAGGACGTTGCCCGCCACGCTCTTCATCAGCTGGCCGTGCTGGTAGACGTCGTAGCCGGTGACGCCGATGTTGTCGGTCGCCGCGTTCCACGCGAGCGAAGTCGTGTTGTGTGTCGTGCCGGTGGAGCGCAGGTTGGCTGGCGCGCTCGGCGCCTGTCCGTCCACAAGGGACACGGTGAGCTTGTCGACGTTCGGCCCGCCGTTCACGGTCGTCGACGTCGCGCGGATGGTCAGGTTGCCTGCGGGAACGTTTGCCCGGACCGTGGCGGTCTGCCAGGTCGTCCACGCGCCAGTTCCGTTGAAGGCCTGGTTGTTGGCCACTGTGACACCGTTGACGGTGATGTTCATCGGCCGGTTCACGCCTGTGCCGTTGGCGAATCGGAACGTGAGGTCGGCCGGACCGGCCGAGGTGTTGGGGACAGTCCACTCGACGTAGCTGCCGACCAGGTTGTCGTAGTTGACGAAGCCACGGCCGGTGAACCCGGCGTGGTTCGACTCGACGACACCTTGGGAGATGGTCGCGTCTTCAGCTTCGTGCTCAGTCGCGGCGTTCGCGATCGGTGCGCCGGCAAGCGCGGTGGCTAGTACTGTGACGCACGGTAAGACCGCACGCCACAACGGGCGAGGTGCCACGGAGGCCTCCTGTGCAGGGGATACGGGGAGGTACAGCGGCGGCTATATGTTAAGACTTTGTTTAAGACCTGAATTCAACACGAGGATCGTAGCCTGTCAATGCCCTGTCCCAGCGGCCGGGGCACGACTTTTTCAGGTGAGTGAACCGGACATGGCGTTTCCGCCGGTCAACCCTGTTTTCGCTGGTTGAAGCCGATTCGGCGAGTCTGCCTCAGCGGATGACCAGCCCCGCTGACATCAGTGACTCCTCGACGCGCAGCCGTTCAACTTCCAAGGGCGTGCCGGTCGGCAACTGGTCGAGCCGATGCGGGACGTCGATCGCGCGGCATGCCTGCATCAGCAAGGCGTCGTACGCATGCAGTGCGCCAGTGCGGCGGATCATCGGTGTTCCTGGCCCGTAGCCGACGATGATCCGGTGGACCCGGCGCAAGTCCGCGGCGACACGCTCGATTGGCGGGTTGGTGGCGACCGGGTCGGACCGCCGCAACCGGCGGGCCAGTCGTGGCAGGCGCAGCAGTGCCCAACACGCTGCCGTCGGTGCTATCGCGATCATCAAGTACAGCAGCATGTTCGTGACTGGCACTTCGCCCGACGCGGGCATGGATCCATCGTACTTCGGTGGACAACCCGTATCTTCACTAAGTTGTGAAAAGTGTGTAGCTTGTGAAGCATGTCTGGGGAACTGGTGGGGACCTGGCGGCTGGTGGGGCACAACCTGCGGCAGGACCGGGTAAGGGCAGCGGTGTGGGCGATCTTCGTACCCGCGCTCGTCCTAGGTACGGCCAAGCAGTATGAGCAGGCGTTTCCGACGCCGCAGGCGAGGGCGGAGTTCGCCGCGGAAGCCAAGGGCAACTCCGCTCTCACAGCGCGTTCACGGGCCAATTGCACGGGGACGGCCTGGGCAACCTCGCCTTGTGGAAGATCGGCGACATCGCCCTGACGCTCGTGGGATTGATGGTTGTTCTCATGGTCATCAGGCACACCCGAGCAGAAGAGGAATCTGGCAGCGTCGAACTTCTACGCGTCGGACGGTTCGCGCTGCTGACTGCAAGCGTCATCGAGACGGTTGGGTTGAGCATCCTGATCGGGTTGCTGTCAGCCGCGTCGCTGGCTGGGTTTGGCGTGACAGGAGCATTGGCTTTCGGGGCGTCAGTTGCCGCAGTGGGTTGTGTTTACGCGGCCGTGGCCGCTGTGGCGGCACAACTCACCGAGCGAGCGAGGACAGCGAACGCCATCGCAGGAGTTGTTCTCGGCGTTGGCTACGTGCTCAGGTTTGTGGCTGACGGCAGCGGTGTCCTGTGGCTCAGGTGGTTGTCGCCGACGGGCTGGGCTCACCTCGTTCAGCCGTACGGCGGCAATCGGTGGTGGGTTTTGGCTGTGCCCGTTGGGTTTGCGATCTTGACCGCCGCAGCGGCCTACTGGCTGGCGGCGCACAGGGACTTCGGGGCCGGTGCCGTTGCGGCAACGCCCGGGCGCGCGGGTGGGCGCACGAATCTTCCGTGGCGGATCCATCGCGGCCAGCTCATCGGGTGGACGGCGGCTTTTGTCGTCGTCGGTCTGGCCACGGCGAGTGTTGCCGGCGGTATGCGGGACATGGCTGACCGGTCCGGCACGGTCGCGCAGGAATTCTTCAAGCGCTACGCCATGACACCCGACGCCGACGTCGCGGACGCTTTCATCTGGCTGATCATTTTGAGCTTCGGCTACATCGCCGCGTTGTACCCAATGCTGGCCGTCTTGCGAATGCGGACCGAGGAGACCACCGGCCGGGCCGAGCTCACCCTGTCCACGGGGCTCAGCCGGATGCGTTGGGCGGCACAGCATCTGACGTTCGTCGGGCTCGGCGTCGCGGTCATGATGCTGGCCGGTGGGCTCGCCGTCGGCCTGGTCTACGGCCGGCTTGCGTCAGTCCTCACTGCCACCGCGTCCCTGATCCCGGCGGTCTGGATCCTTGGTGCGATCGCGGTGTTCGTCTTCGGCGCCTTGCCGCGGCTGGCTGTGGCCTGCGTGTGGACGGTTTTCGTGATGCTGAACGTCTTCGGCGAGGTGCTCGGACCGATCCTCGGCGTCGACTACTGGCTGGCCAACCAGGTGGTCCCGTTCCACCACCTGCCGAAGATCCTTACCGGCGCCGCGTTCGACGCCACGCCGCTGATTGTGTTGACGGCCGCGACCGCGTTGATCGCCGGAGCTGGTCTGATCAGCCTCAAGCGGCGTGACCTCACCGCGTGATCAGTTGTCGGTCTTCCGCCTCGACACGATCATGCAGGAGGCGACGGTGCCCGCGACCAGCGCGCTGAAGATGAGCATGAACGCCCCGGTGATGATGCCCAGCAAACCGAGAGATCCCGCCACGGCCAGCACAACCGACTGTGGCACGGCCGACTGGCGTTTCACCGGACCCGAGCGCAGGGTGCGCGCGAGTTGCGGGTCGTCTTGCTCGAACCACTCCTCGATCAGACGGAGTTGTCTGCGCTCATAGGGCGTGAACATGCTGGCTCCCGGCGTCGTCCCGATGACGCCCGGGTACCCCGAAAAACCGCCGTTCTCACCCGCTCAGCGTGTCGAGCACCTGCTGGCCGTACTTGGCGAGTTTGTTCTCGCCGACTCCGCTGACCCGGCCGAGTTCCTCGAGCGTCTGTGGTGATGACGTCGCGATCTCCCGGAGTGTTGCGTCGTGGAAGATCACATACGCCGGAACGCCTTGTTCCTTGGCTGTTGCCGCGCGCCAGGCCCTGAGCCGTTCGAACAGCGGCTCGGCCTCGGCGGGCAGCTCGACGGCCGCTTTCTTGGCGGTCTTGGCGGCGGCTTTGGTGACTTTCTCGCGCCGCAACAGCACCGTGCGTTCCTTGCGGAGCACCGAGGCGCTGGCGTCGGTCAGTACCAACGTCCCGTAGTCGCCTTCGACCGCGAGCAGCCCTTGGGCCAGGAGTTGCCGCGCCACGCCACGCCAGCCGCTCTCGGACAGTTCCTCACCGATGCCGAATACCGTCAGCGTGTCGTGGTCGTGCTGGATGACCTTCGCGGTCTTGCGGCCGAGCAGGATGTCGATCACTTGCCCGGCCCCGAACTTCTGCCGCCGCTCCCGCTGCAGCCGGTAGATCGTGGACAGCAGCTTCTGCGCGGCGATCGTGCCGTCCCATGACTCGGGCGGCGTCAGACACGTGTCGCAGTTGCCGCACGCCGTGGACTCCTGCCCGAAATACGCCAGCAGCTGCACCCGGCGGCACTCGACGGTCTCGCACAACGCCAACATGGCGTCCAGGTGCTGACTTTGCCGACGGCGGTGCGCGTCGTCGCCGTCGGACTGGTCGATCAGCTTGCGCTGCTGCACAACGTCCTGCAGGCCGTACGCCAGCCATGCGGTCGACGGCAGGCCGTCACGGCCCGCGCGCCCGGTCTCCTGGTAGTAGCCCTCGACCGACTTGGGCAGGTCGAGGTGGGCGACAAACCGGACATCGGGCTTGTCGATGCCCATACCGAACGCGATGGTCGCGACTACGATCAGGCCGTCCTCGCGTAGGAACCGTGCCTGGTTCTCGGCACGCGTCCGTGAGTCGAGCCCCGCGTGATACGGCACCGCGTCGATGCCGTTGGCGACTAGGAACTCGGCCGTCTTCTCCACCGAGGAACGCGACAGGCAGTAGACGATGCCCGCGTCACCCTTGTGCTCGGTACGCAGCAGGTCCAGCAACTGCTTCTTCGGCTCGGCCTTGGGCACGATCCGGTACTGGATGTTCGGCCGGTCGAAGCTGGCGACGAAGTGCCGGGCGTCATCCAGCTTGAGCCGGGACGCGATCTCGGCGTGGGTGGCCTTGGTCGCCGTGGCGGTCAGCGCGATGCGCGGCACCTTCGGCCAGCGTTCGTGCAGCTCGGACAGGCCGAGGTAATCGGGGCGGAAGTCGTGCCCCCACTGCGCCACGCAGTGCGCCTCGTCGATCGCGAACAACGCGATCCGGCCACGGTCGAGCAGGTCGAGCGTCGCGGGCACGCGCAGCCGTTCCGGCGCCAGGTAGAGCAGGTCCAGCTCGCCCGCCTGGTACATCGCCTCGGTCAGCCTGCGTTCCTCGAAGTCCTGCGAGGAGTTCAGGAACCCGGCCTGAACGCCGAGCGCGTTCAGCGCGTCCACCTGGTCCTGCATCAACGCGATCAACGGCGAGATGACGATCCCGACACCCGGCCGCACCAGCGCCGGGATCTGGTAGCAGAGGGACTTGCCACCACCGGTCGGCATCAGCACGAGCGCGTCGCCGCCGCTGGCCACGTGCTCGACGATCGTCTCTTGCTCGCCGCGGAAGGAGTCGTAACCGAACACCCGGCGCAGGACCTCCAACGCCGGGCTCGCGGTCTCGAGCGAAGCCACCCGGTGATCCTAGACGGCTGTTGCGCCGGGCTTGCGGGCGATGCGTAGAACTGCCTGTAGAGCGACGTCCAGTGGTTGAGGAGACGCACGTGAACGCATCGGAAGCCTGGCGGCATCTCGAGCCGAAGATCGAAGCGGTCGGCCAGCGGATCAAGCAACTCGAGTGGGACTCCAGTCGCCGCAACAACTTCGTGCCGTACACAGCGGACGGCAACACCCCGTACGTCCTGCTTGAGGGCGAGCGTCTCCTCATGATGTCCGGTTACGGCTACATCGGGCTGAACGGCGATCCACGAGTCGTCACCGCGGCGAAAGCCGCCATCGACGAGTACGGAACAGGTACTCCGGGTGTGCGTGCGCTGGCGGGCACGATCCCGTTGCACGAGGAACTGGAAGAAGAGGTCGCGCATTTCCTTGGCAGGGAGAGCGCGGTCGTGTTCAGCTCGGGATACGCGGGCAACGTCGGCACGATCGGCGCGTTGTGCGGTCCCGGTGACACGATCTTCCTCGACAAGCTGGACCACGCGTCCATTGTGGACGGAGCGCAGCTGACCGGCGCCACGCTGACCCGCTTCCGGCACAATGACCCCGCTCACCTCGACCGCAGGCTGGAAGCAACCGAGCCGGGCGGAACCCGGCTGGTCATCGTGGACAGCGTGTACTCGATGGACGGCGACATCGCGCCGTTGCCGGAACTGCGCGAGGTGTGCGACAAGCACAACGCGCTGCTGATGGTGGACGAAGCGCACGCACTCGGTGTGATCGGCGCGACCGGCCGCGGTATCGAGGAACACTTCGAGTACAAGGTGAAGGCCGACATCAAGGTCGGCACGCTGTCCAAGGCGATCCCGGCCAACGGTGGCTGGATCGTCGGCTCGAAGCCGTTCATGGACTACGTCAAGCGCTTCGCCCGGCCGTTCCTGTTCTCAGCGGCACTCGCGCCCGCCCAGGTCGGTGCGGCGCTGGAGTCCCTGCGGATTCTGGACCGCGAGCCGGAGCGTGTGACGTACGCGCAGCGCGAGTCGGCGCGTTTCCGCAACATCGTGAAGCAGGCAGGCTTCAACACCGGCGACAGCGAGACCGCGGTCGTGCCCTTGATCGTCGGCTCGGACCAGAACGCGTGGGACTACGCCACCGCGCTGCGCAAGGCAGGCGTGATCGGTCTGCCGGTGATCAGCCCGGCCGTGCAGCCAGGCCTCGCGCGGCTGCGGATCGCGATCACCGCGGCGCACAGCCGCGCGGACATCGACTTCGCGATCGACTCGTTCATCAGTGCGGCGCGGCAGACCGGGCTGCTGTCATGATCGCGATCACCGGCCTCGGCGTGGTCAGCCCGGCAGGCTCCACAGTGGACGACTTCTGGTCCACCCTGCTGGCCGGGAAGTCCGTGGCGGCACCGTTCGAGGTCGAGGACAAGGCGGACAACGACTTACCCCGCTTCGGCTGTTCCGTGCGTGGCGTTGCCGAGCTGAACCTGGTCACGGCCAAGGAAGCCCGCCGGATGGACCCGTTCGCCTGGTATGGCGTCTCCGCGGGCCTGACTGCTTACGCCGACGCTGGTTCGCCCAAGCCTGACCCGGGCCGTACGGCCATTGTGGTCGGCAACGCGGTCGGTGGCAGGCGGACAACGGACAAGGATGCCCGTAACTACTACCTGTTCGGTCCGCAGCAGGTGAACCCGTTGCTGCCCTTGGTAAGCATGCCGAATGCTTGTGCGGCTACGTTGGCTATGAAGCTGGGGTGGCGTGGTCCTGCCATGACAATCGCCACGACGTGTGCCGCTGGGGTGGACGCGATCGGACAGGCCGTGTTGATGCTGCGCGCCAACCGTGCCGACGTGGTTCTGGCCGGTGGCGCGGAATCGACGGTCAGCCCGTTGACGTTGGCGGCTTTCGGCAAGCTGAACGCTGTTTCTGGCCGGCATGACGCACCCGACAAGGCGTCGCGCCCGTTCGACAAGGACCGCGACGGCTTCGTGATGGGTGAGGGTGCCGGATTCGTTGTCCTGGAACGCCTTGAAGACGCTCAGGCCCGAGGTGCCCGAATCCACGGAATCGTGGCGGGCTACGGCTGCACAGCCGATGCGTACCACCTGTCGATGCCTTTGCCTGATGGCGCGTCCGCGATCGGTGCGATGACGCAGGCGATCACGGACGCAGGGTTGCAGGCGTCGGACATCGTGCACGTCAACGCGCACGGGACTTCGACTCCGTTGAACGATCGTGCCGAGGCCAATGCGCTGCACAAGGTTTTCGGCCCGGGCGGGCCGCCGGCGACGTCGACCAAGGGAGTGATCGGGCACTTGATCGGTGCGGCAGGTGCGGTCGAGGCGATCGCGACGGTGCTGACACTGCAGAACGCCGTGGTACCCCCGACCGCGAATCACGAGGAACTGGAGCCAGGGATGGAAATCGACGTGGTGCACGGCAGCCCACGCCCGATCACCCCAGGCCCGGCCCTGTCGAACTCGTTCGGTTTCGGCGGCCACAACGCCTGCCTGGTGGTCACCCCACCCTGACCCCGACCCCCGCCCCGATCCCGCCGTGTCCACCTTTCAAGCACCCCGTGTCCACCCTTGCCGCACACCGTGTCGACCTTTGCGGCACACCGTGTTGGCCACTCCGGCATCGTGAAATTCCCCGAGGAAGCGCTTGGGGAATTTCATGGTGCTGGAACGTGCGACTCGATGTGCCGGAATGGTGGACACGGGGTGCCGGAATGGTGGACACGGGGTGCCGGAATGGTGGACACGGGGTGCCGGAATGGTGGACACGGCGGTTTAGCTCACCCTGACGAGGCCGGATTCGTAGGCGAAGACGACCAGTTGGGCGCGGTCGCGGGCGCCGAGTTTGGTCATCGCGCGGCTGACGTGGGTCTTGGCGGTGGTCGGGCTGATCACCATCCGGGCGGCGATCTCGTCGTTGGTCAGCCCTTTCGCCACCAAGGCCATGACCTCCTTTTCCCGGTTGGTCAGGTCGTCCAACCCGACCACGGGTCCAGGCTGCGGTGTGCGGGTGACGAACTCGCTGATGAGCCGGCGGGTGATGGCGGGGGACAGCAAGGCGTCACCGCGTGCGGCCACCCGGACCGCGGTCAGCAGGTCCTCGGGTTCGGTGTCCTTGACGAGGAACCCGCTGGCACCGGCGCGCAAAGCGTTGAAGACGTACTCGTCGAACCCGTAGTTCGTCAGGATCACCACGTGCACATCGGCCAGTGCGGGATCCGAAGCGATCTGCCGGGTCGCTTCGATTCCGTCCATCACGGGCATCTGCACATCCAGCAGGACGACGTCAGGACGGTGTTGCCTCGCCAGCGAGACGCCGGTGGCGCCGTCGGCCGCGTCACCGATGACGGTGATGTCGTCCTCGGCGGCGAGCAAAGCCCGGAAGCCTGCCCGGATCAACGCCTGGTCGTCAACGAGAAGGACACGGATCATCAGACCGGCAACTCCGCTCGGACCCTGAACCCACCGGATTTCCTTGGTGCTGCGGACAATGATCCGCCCAACGACGTGACGCGCTCACGCATGCCGATCAACCCGACTCCTGGAACCGTTGGCGCGTCCGGTGTTGCGGTGCCGTCGTCGTCGATCTGCAATGTCAGCACCCGCTTCCCGAATTCCACGTGGACCGCTGCGGCGGCCGCGGAGGCGTGCCGGGTCACGTTGGTCAACGCCTCCTGCACGATCCGGTAAGCCGCACAGTCGATCTCGGTCGGCAACGGCCGCTGCTGACCCGTGATCGTCAGTTGAACAGGCAGTCCGGTACTTCGCGCGCGGTCGACCAGGTCGTCGAGCCGGTCGAGGCCGCTGGTGTCAGGTTCGCCTCGAAGCACACTCAACGTCTCCCTGAGCTCACGTACCGCGTCCGTGCTGGCTTCCTGGATCGCCAGCAACGCCTCGGGTACTTCTTCGCCGCGTTTGCGGGCGAGATGGATAGCGACTCCGGCATGGACCTTGATCACTGAAATGCTGTGCGTCAGCGAGTCGTGGAGTTCTCGCGCGATGCGCAGCCGTTCTTCTCCGGCACGACGACGCAGCGTTTCCTCGTGGTTACGCGCCTGATCCTCGGCACGCTTCTCACGAAGCCGGGCGGTCTCACCGAGCACCATCGCCGCGACGAACCAGCCCAGCAGCAAGATCCGGTCTTGGATCTCTTCCCTGGCCGGATGGCCCGGCAACACGAAGACGTTGAACACCACCATGGTCAGCAGGTACGTCACACCAGTGCCGATGCCGATGACACGATGACCGAACCGCAGCGCGGAGAACAAGGCACACAGCAACGGCACTTCGACGGGGATGTCCGGCCCGTCGAGGATGTACACGTTGACGGTGCACAACGCGCACAGCAGCACGACAGCTACCGGGAAACGCCGCCGCAGCGCGATCGAGAGGGAACTGGTGAGCATCAGTGTGTAGCCGGTCACACTCATCGGGTTCGGTGACGCCTCGACCAGTGCGATCAACAGCGCGGTGACCGCGACTGCCACGCCGATGTCCACGGCCCACTGCCGATTGCTGCTCACCTGCGCAGATTAGCGGGACGACCCGGTCGCTGGCTGTACTTCAGGGGACGTATGCCCGGTCGCGGCTACTCCCCGGGGAGTAGGCGGCATTGTCATCCCACGCCGGACGCCGCGAGTGCTCGCGCGCGCCAGGATTCCGTGCTGTGAACAAGAAACCGATGGTGTGGGTGTTACGCACGACCGCCGTGCTGTTCCTGCTCGCCGTCCTCGGCCAAGCGGTGTTGGCGGGTCAGTTCGTCACGGGGGACACCGGGTTCCTGGAGATGCACGACGTCAACTCCACCGTGGTCGCGGCGGCGTCGATCTTCTGGGTGGTCGCGTCGCTGGTGCTGCGGGCGCCGCTGCGGATGACGTTGGTGGGGGTCGCGGCATTCCTGGCAACGGGCGCGCAGATCGGCCTTGGGCACGGGCGTGACCTGGGTCTCCACATTCCACTGGGGGTAGCTCTGCTCGGCGCGGGCATCACGCTGATATCACTGTCCTTCGCGTACCGCTTGGAGCCGAAATGACATCGCGGCGACGCTTTCTCGGCTTGCTCGCGGGCGCGGCGGTCATCGGCACGACGGGGTTCGTGGTCGCCGGTCAGGCAGGCAACAACGGTCTACTACGCAGCAAAAGACCGTTACCCACACCATTCACGACTCCCTTGCCGATCCCACAGGTCAAGCGGCCGGCTCGGGTGCAAGGCGGTGTCGAGTACTACACCCTTGCCCAACAGGCCAGAGATGTGGAGATCCTGCCTGGCGTCCGGACGCGAATCTGGGGGTATGACGGGACATTCCCTGGCCCGACATTCCACTTGCGACAAGGACGCCAGGCAGTAGTCGAGCTGCGCAACGAACTTGAAGTCCCGACCTCGATGCATCTGCATGGCGGGGTGACCCCGCCGGAGTCCGACGGATACCCGACGGATCTGGTGAACCCGGTGGGGAAGAAGGAATACACCTATCCGATGCAACAGCGTGCGGCCACACTGTGGTACCACGACCACCGGATGGACTTCACGGCTCCGCAAGTCTGGCGTGGCCTGGCCGGGATGTGCTTGGTCACGGACACTGAGGAGGAGAACCTCGGGCTGCCCGCGGACAAGTACGACGTGCCGTTGCTGCTGACCGACCGCGCGTTCGACGAAGACGGGTCCTTTTTGTACCCGTCGCTGCACCACGGCCCGGGAGTCGAGAAGGAGTACGCCAACGGCGTGCTCGGCGATGTGATCCTGGTCAACGGTGCGCCGTGGCCGGTCCTCGAAGTCGACGCGACCCGGTATCGGTTCCGGATCGTGAACGGCTCGAACGCCCGTCGATACGAGCTTGCGCTTGAGCCAGCTGCGGACCTGGTCCAGATCGGGAGTGACGCCGGACTGCTGGACAAGCCGAGGAAACACCCGAGCCTGACCGTCACACCAGGGGAGCGGTTCGACGTGGTGGTGGACTTCCACGACTGTCCAGTCGGTACCGAGATCACCCTGACGAACCGGCTGGACGGCCCGGTCATGCGGTTCAAGGTGGTGCGGCAGGGACCGAAGAGTGCTCCTGTACCGGACAAGCTCGTTGACATCGAGAAGCTCGACAACCCGGTTGTGACAAGGACGTTCGACTTCCGGACCACGACGAAGCATCACGGCGCACGCATGTGGACCATCAACGGCGAGCTGTTCGACGCGGCGAAAAGCCTCGCCGACCCGAAGCTCGGCACCGTGGAGAAGTGGCGGATCTCCAGCGACTTCCACCATCCGGTGCACCTGCACCTCGCGCACTTCCAAGTGCTGTCGCGGGGTGCGGGCGGGCCGGACGCGCGGGACGCGGGCTGGAAGGACACAGTGGACGTGCGACCGTACGAGGTGGTCGAGGTGCTCGCCAGGTTCGACGGATATCGCGGCCGGTACATGATGCACTGTCACAACCTCGAGCACGAGGACATGGCGATGATGGCGAACTTCTTCGTCGGTTGACAGCCCCGCGGCGGGTCTGCCAACCTGGGATCAGGCCGAGAGGCGCTGCAACGGACGGTTCGACTCCGTCCGCCACGCTCGGCCTGATCCACTCCATGCAAGGGCGCCTCCTATTTACTAGGAGGTGTGTCCTGTGTTGCAGACCGTGAACGGTCTGGAGTTCGCCGTCAAAGACCTTTCCCTCGCCGGCTTCGGCCGCAAGGAGATCGAGCTCGCCGAGCACGAAATGCCTGGTCTGATGGCCATCCGGCGAGAATATGCCGACCGCAAGCCGCTCAAGGGCGCTCGGGTCGCCGGCTCGCTGCACATGACGATCCAGACCGCGGTGCTCATCGAGACTCTCGTCGACCTCGGCGCCGAGGTCCGCTGGGTGTCCTGCAACATCTTCTCCACGCAGGACCACGCGGCGGCGGCCGTGGTCGTCGGCCGTGACGGCACCCCGGAAGCACCTGCCGGCACCTCGGTGTTCGCCTGGAAGGGCGAGACGCTCGAGGAGTACTGGTGGTGCACCGACCAGCTGTTCCAGTTCCCGAACGGCGAGCTGCCCAACATGATCGTGGACGACGGCGGCGACGCGACGCTCCTGGTGCACAAGGGCTTCGAGTTCGAGGCGGCGGGCGCGGTCCCTCAGCCGACCGCGGACGACAACGAGGAATACAGCCTCATTCTGAAGACGCTGGCCGACAGCTTCGCCCGTGACCCGAAGCGGTTCACCAAGGTGGCAGCGGAGATCCGCGGCGTCACCGAGGAGACCACGAACGGCGTCAAGCGCCTCTACAAGCTGGCGCAGGACGGCGAGCTGCTGTTCCCGGCGATCAACGTGAACGACTCGGTGACGAAGTCGAAGTTCGACAACAAGTACGGCATCCGGCACTCGCTGGCCGACGGCATCAACCGCGCAACCGACGTCATGATCGGTGGCAAGCTCGCGGTCATCTGCGGCTACGGCGACGTCGGCAAGGGCGCTGCGGAAGCCTTGCGCGGTCAGGGTGCCCGCGTGGTCGTGACCGAGATCGACCCGATCTGCGCACTGCAGGCGGCGATGGAGGGCCTTGAGGTCGTCGAGCTGGACGACGTGGTGCACAAGGGCGACATCTTCATCACCACGACAGGCAACTTCGGCATCATCTCGGCAGAGCAGATGTCGAAGATGAAGCACAACGCGATCGTCGGCAACGTCGGGCACTTCGACAACGAGATCGACATGGCCGGACTGGCCAAGATCCCGGGTATCGCGAAGATCGAGATCAAGCCCCAGGTGCACGAGTGGAAGTTCCCGGATGGACACTCGATCATCGTGTTGTCCGAGGGCAGGCTGCTGAACCTGGGCAACGCGACCGGCCACCCGTCGTTCGTGATGTCCAACTCGTTCACCAACCAGGCGATCGCCCAGATCGAACTGTTCACCAAGCAGGGCGAGTACGAAAAGGACGTCTACCGCCTGCCGAAGCACCTTGACGAGAAGGTCGCCCGGCTGCACCTGGACGCGTTGGGCGTCAAGCTCACCAAGCTGACCAAGGCGCAGGCCGAGTACATCGGCGTGGACGTGGAAGGCCCGTTCAAGCCGGAGCACTACCGGTACTAGAAAAGACTTCCTCGTGGGTGCTCGGTCTAAAAATGAGCTGCGGCCGAGCATCCACGAGGAATCTGAAGGTGAAACACCACAATGGCCACGGCAACCGCCGTGGCCATTTGTGTCAGCGCGAGGTGAGCTCCAAGACCGCACGGACAACACGGTCGGGAGCCTCAAGTGGAAGCACGTGCCCGGCGCGGGGGATCTCCTCGAAATCCGCCTTGGGCAAGGTTTCCGCGACCACGCGGCCCAGCTCCGGCTTGATCACGGTGTCCGCGTCACCGTGCAGCACGGCCGTGGGAACGGAGATCGAAGCAAGACCTGGCCGCAGGTCCATACCGGTGGTGCACCCGAAGCACGCGGCCCGCACCTTGCGGTTGGTACCGGCGAACAAAGCCCGGTGAGCCTCCAGGGCATCCCGCGAGATGTCCGGTCCGGCAGTGCTGCTGATCATCTTGCGCCCCAACGGTCCTCGCCGGACGGCGAACGAGAACACCGGGTTGCCCATCAGCCGGACCTCACCCTTGGGCGTGTTCTGGTCGTGTGCCGCGGTGGCCAGCAGGACCAGCCCGCCGATCCGGGAAGAGTCACTGATCGCATGGCACAGCGCGGCAAATCCGCCGCCTGAGTGCCCGACCACGACCGCGTCCGACGCGTCCACAGTGGACAGGACGTCACCGAGGTCCATGGCGAACCGGGCAATACCAATCGGTGAAACGCCCACAGTGGACTCGCCGTGCCCGCGCTGGTCGTAGGTCACGACCCGAAGCCCGGCAGCAACAAGCTGAGGGACAACGGCATTCCACACCGCACGGCCAGCAGCCCAACCGTGAGACAGCACAACAACAGGGCCGTCAGCCGGACCGTGAACCGAAATGGCGATTGCGGCGCCATCACTCGTCGTCGCCTTCATCGCGGGGCTCCATTCGCGGTGTGCCTTCCACCCAGCAGGGTGTTCAGGTTCGAGAAGGCCAGCTGCGCCGCCTGCGAGTGCTTCCCGCCGACATCCGCCACCTTCGCCAGAACCTTCGCGATGCCCTGTGGAACGGCCTTGAAGTGGATCGAGATCCGGCTTGCGAGCCCGCCGTTGACCGGGGAGACGGTGAAGGTGACTGTTCCGCGGAACACGCCTTCGAAGTACTCCGCGTCCAGCCGCCTGCCTGGGTCGACATATGTGGTGCGGGAAGTGAAGCGCAGCTTGGGCCCGCCCTTGTCGTAGCCCTTCGGGTGCACGGTCCACTTCACCTCGGTGCCCACCTGGTCGGCCGGGCCGGTCGCGGCGAACGTGTTGAAGGGCACCCAGAACCCGGCTGCCCCACCCAGTTCCGCCACCAGCGCCTGCCAGACGAGGTCGGGCGATGTGTCGATGAACGCCTCGTCGATGATGTCGTAGCCGCTCACGGTTACGCCTCCTAGGTCTACATTGGCTGGAGCGAGGACAGGAGCTTTCCAATAGCTCCTGCCCCCGCCCTTTGTCCCACGGCGAGTAGGACCAGACTGGTCAGGAGAAGAACCCCTGACCGGGTGTGAGCACGCCATCCGGGTCGTAGCGGCGCTTGGACGCCACCAGGAACGGCCAGACCGTCCCGAAGTGACGCTGCCACTGCGTCGGTGTCATGCCAGGTATCGCGCCGATGATGTACCGCTTGCCGCCCAGCGACACCAGCTTCTCGTAGAACCGGCGGTTCTGGGCGAGGTAGGCCTGGATGTTCGGGTCGCCGGGTGGCGGCATCCTCAGCAAGTCGCACAGGTAGGCCACTGGCTCGTTCGGCTTGGCGAACAACGGCCGGGTGACCTTCGCGGTCTGGAACGGCGACAGGATCGTGAAGCCCGCACCGAGCTGCTCGACCTGAAGTTCGTTCAGCACGAAGGGAACGAACGTCTGGATCTTCGAAGCAGGGACGAGCAGGTGCAGCCACGGGTGCGGGCCGTCCCAGAACCCGCCGTCCTTCCACGCCTGCTCGCCGGGGTCGACCCGGAACGTCCAGTCGCGGAACAAGTGGTCGTGCACCTGCAACGCCGAACGCTCGTCGTTGAGCCCGGCCAGCAGAGCGGCATCGTCCGGAACGGAAGGCGACGAGTAGTAGTACCCGGCCTCGATCTGGTACCACCAACCGGAGTTGTCCGGCTTACGCGAGAAACCGCCACCCTGGTGGGTGAACCGGCCGTCCCGCATGAGGAACTCCTGGTCTCGCTGCCACTTGGCCAGGTCGGTGTACGACAGGGTGAACATCCGCACCCGCTCGGGTGCCTTCATCAGCCGCACCTTGGCCTTGGTGATGACCGCGACCTGACCGGCACCGTTGATGACCGCGTTGAACAGGTCGGGGCGTACCGAAGGCGACGCCGTCAGGACTTGTCCCGCACCGGTGACGACCTCGACCTCCTCGATCATGTCCGAGAACAGGCCGTACTTCGGGACCGTGCCACCGAAACCGCCGACGGACGCGACACCGCCGACCGACAACCGCAAGTAATCCGTCTGGGAGGGGACGATCAGGCCACGGTCCAAAGTAGCCGCTGACAGCTGGTGCAGTGACACACCGGCGCCGACGATCGCGTGGGTCGAGGTGATGCTGTGGATCGTCGAGAATCCCTTGGCGTCGATCGCGATACCACCGGGCACCGCGGCGTTGCCCCAGAAGGAGTGGGATTCCTGGTCGTCGGATGTGCCGCTCTGACCGTTCACCGCGACCTTCAGGCAGTTCGCCCGTGCGTAGTTCACGATCTTCACGACATCCTGCACCGAACCGGGCCGCAGCACGGCTTTCGGCGTCGCGGTGATGAAACCGCCCCAGTCCTTCGAGAACTCACCCAGCACGGCCGGTGATGTCTCCAGCGTGCCGTCCAACGGCGGCACCGGGATCACGCCTTCGGCCGAAGCCGATGCCGTGGACCAGGTGCCGGTCACCGCGTTCCAGCCGACCACAACCGCACCGGCACCGATCCCTCTCAGGATGTTGCGCCGGGAGTGTGCGCTGCTGCCCATCGAACCCCTCCAGTCAGGATTTCCCGCTATGCCTTGATGTCGGCATGCGTCTCGGCACCAGCCAGCGTCGCGACCTGGTACGCGTCCAGGTCGAACTTCTTGGTGCCGCGGGTGAACTTGCGTGTGTTGGCCGGCCAGATGGACGGGTTACGGCCGGTCGAGTCGGTGTACCAGCTGGTGCAGGTCTTGGCGTCCCACACCGAACCGTCCAGCCATGACTCGATTTCCTTGTTGTACGCCTCCTGCGCCTCCGGGTTGACCTCGACGCTGGACAGCCCACGCTTGTTCAGCGTCTTGACCGCGTCGACGACGTAGGCGATCTGCGCCTCGATCATCACCGTCTGCGAGGAGTGGCCGAGTGAGGTGTTCGGTCCGAGCATCAGGAAGAGGTTGGGGAACCCGGCCACGGTGGTGCCCCGGTAGGCCTTCATCCCGCCGGCCTCCCAGGCGTCTGCGAGCTTAACGCCGCCACGGCCGGAGAGCTTGTCGGCGATTGGACGCTTGGTCGCCAGGAACCCGGTGCCGAGGATGATCGCGTCGACGGTGCGCTCACGGCCGTCCGATCCGATGACACCGTTCTCGGTGACCTTGTCGATGGCGCCGTTGATGATCTCGACGTTGTCCTGCTGGATCGCCGGGTACCACTTGTTGGAGAACAGCAACCGCTTGCACGCCACCGCGAAGTTCGGTGCCAGCCTGGCCCGCAGCTCCGGGTCCGGCACGCTCTTGGCCAGGTGCCGCGCGGCCATGCCCTGGATCGTCTTCTCCGCCAACGGCGGCCGCTTGAACAGGAACGCCAGGATCTCGCGGCCGTTCTTGTTCCAGCCACGGCGGAACGCGCGGTAGCCGGGAACACGCTTCAACGCCCAGGCGTGCACGCCCTTGATCGGGTTGTCGGCCTTCGGGCCGACCCACGGCGCGCTGCGCTGGTACAGGTCCAGATGTGCGACCTTCGGCTGGATCGCGGGCACGAACTGGATCGCCGACGCGCCGGTGCCGATCACCGCGACGTTGCGGCCGTCCAGGTCGTAGTCGTGGTCCCATTGGGACGAGTGCATGATTTTGCCCTGGAAGTCCTCGATACCAGGGATGTCCGGGATGACCGCGTCGGAGAGGTAGCCGGTGCCCGCGACCAGGACCTGCGCGGTGTAGTCGCCCTGCGAGGTCTTGATGTACCAGCGGCGCAGGTTCTCGTCCCACGTGGCGTCCAGCACCTCGTGGTGGAACTTGACGTACGGCCGCACGCCGTACCGGTCGGCGACGTCCTTCAAGTAGTCGAACAGTTCCTGGCGCGAGCCGTAAGTACTGTTCCAGTCGGACTTCTGCGCGAAGGAGTACGAGTACAAAATGGACGCAACGTCGCAGGCGCAGCCCGGGTAGGTGTTGTCGCGCCACGTGCCGCCGACCTCGCCGGCGCGCTCGAGCAGCACGAAGTCCTTGATCTTGTTCTCCAGCAAGCGGATCGCCACGCCAAGGCCGGAGAACCCGGTGCCGATGATGGCGACCTGCACGTGTGGCGTCGGCCGACCGCCCTTGCGTGTGCTGACGCTCTGGTTGATGGTGCTCGTCACGGTTCTGCCTCCTCAGGCATCTGGCGCGCGAGGGCAACAAAGTGTTTGGGAGCCAGCACACCGTTCAGGCCGCAAGAGATGCGCAAGACACACCTGGATTGCGGGTTCGTTGCGCGCCGCGGGGTTTAGTTCGGAGCCAGAACGGCAGCCCTGACGCCGCGCACATGTGGCAGGCAGGGTGATCGAGAGGAGCGAAGGCTATGGAACTGCCCACCGTGGAAGAGCTGGCCGGCCAGCTGGCAGCCGTCTCTGGCGCTGCCGAATTGGGTCCCGACGACGCGATTCAGCGCAACTCGGACATCGACTCACTCGACCTGATGGAGTGGCTGTACGGGTTCCAGAACAACTACCCGGGCGTCGGCGCGGACGAGTCACTCTTCAACGACATGGACGACACGACGACCATGCGCGACGTGCACGCCAAGCTCGTCGCCCTTGTGCAAAAAGCAGCGTAAGCCATCGTGGACGGCTTCGACATCTCCGGATGGGGCATCGCTGTTCCCGAACAGCGTGTCACCACGACCGAGCTCGCGGCCCGTTTCGACGTCGATGAAGACTGGATCATCAGCCGGTGCGGCATCCACGAGCGCCGGAAGATCGAACCCGGCCAGACGACCGCCTCACTGGCGATCGACGCGGGTCGTGCGGCGCTCGAGCGGGCAGGGCTGACCGGCAAGGACATCGCCCACCTGATTGTGGCGAGTGCGACGCCGGAACAGCTCTCCCCAGCCACTTCCGCGTTCGTCCAGCACGGTCTCGGCGTCGCCGGGTCCGCGCACGACGTCAACGCGGAGTGCTCGGGGTTCATCTACGGTCTCGTCTTCGGCGCGGCCATGATGAAGATGGACCCGCGACCGATCCTGCTGATCGGCTCGGACACCCACTCGACGCAGATCAATCCGGTGGACCGCGACCTGTCCATTTTGGTCGGTGATGGGGCTGGCGCGATCGTGCTCACACCCACCGAGACGGACCGGGTGCTGGCGTGGAACCTCGGCGCGGACGGATCGCGCCAGGACAGCCTGCGCGTACAGGCCGGCGGCAGCCGGATGCCGACCTCCGCGACCACGTTCGCGGACGGCCTGCACTACTCCGAGATCAAGGGAAACGAGATCTACCTCAACGCAGTCCGCTTCACGGTCCGTTCGGTGCGTGCCACGCTCGAACAGGCCGGGCTGACGGTCGACGACGTCGATCACTTCGTTCCCCACCAAGCGAACATCAGGATCATCAACTCGATCCTCGACCACACCGGGCTCAAACCGGAGAAGCTGGTCACCAACCTGTGGAAGTACGGCAACACCGCGTCGGCGTCGATGCCCATCGCCATGTTCGACGCGCTGGAGGAAGGCCGTTTCAAGGACGGTGACCTGGTTCTGCTTGCCGGCTTCGGCGCGGGCATGACATGGGGGTCGGCACTTCTGAAGTGGGGCGGTGTTTCGGCATGAGCAGCCGGAAATCTTTTGTGGATGTGGCCCGTCCGGACTCGCCGGTCGCACTCGTGACCGGTGCGTCCGGCGGGCTCGGCCAGGCACTGGCCATCGAACTCGACGCGTTGGGGTGCCGGGTCGCTGTGCACTACAACTCGTCGAAGGAGCGGGCCCAGGCCGTCGCGGACAAGCTGGAGAACGACTCCTGCGTGGTGACCGGAGACGTCGCCTCGTGGGAGGCGGTCAACCAGATGTACAAAGACGTCTCCGACGCGCTCGGGCCGATCGACATCCTGGTGAACAACGGCGGGATCCGCAAGGACGCGCTGATGGCCATGCAGTCCCCGGACGACTGGCGCCAGGTGATCGAGACCAACCTGATCGGGACTTTCCACACCTCCCGAGTCGCGGTTGGACACATGCTGCGCAAGCGGTGGGGCCGGATCGTCAACGTGGTCTCGCCGTCCGGCCTGATCGCCTCGGCCGGGCAGACGGCGTACTCCGCGTCCAAGGCCGGGATCATCGGTTTCACCCGCACGCTGGCCGCGGAATGTGGCCGCCGTGGCGTCACGGTGAACGCGCTGTCCCCGGGGTTCATGGTCACCACGATGACCAAGGACCTGTCGGACAACGTGATGGACTCCATCCGCGACAAGTCACCCATCCCGCGGTTCGGTACCCCGGAAGAGGTGGCCCGCAGCATGGCCCTGTTCCTGGAGTGCGACTTCACCACCGGTCAGGTCATCAGCGTCGACGGCGGTGTCTCGATCACCTGAGTGACAAGTTCGCGGGCGGCCCGGCAAGGCCGCCCGCGAAAAGGGAGTGAGCAGTCGTGGACATGCACACGCGGGTGAAGGAGCTGCAGCTGCTGCGCGAGGAGACCCGGGCGGGTGACGGCCGGGCCACCGAGGCACAACGCAAGCGCGGCAAGCTGACCGTGTACGAGCGGTTGGACCTGTTGCTGGACAAAGGGTCCTTTGTGGAAGTCGAGGGACTGCGACGGCACCGCGCCAGTGGTTTCGGCATGCAACGGCGTAAGCCGCCTGGCGACGGCGTGGTGACTGGCTGGGGCACGATCGACGGCCGCAAGGTCTTCGTCTACGCCCACGACTTCCGGATCTTCGGCGGCTCGCTCGGCGAGGCACACGCGCAGAAGATCCACAAGATCATGGACATGGCCGAAGCATGCGGCGCGCCCTTGATCAGCCTCAATGACGGCGCGGGCGCGCGCATCCAGGAGGGTGTCACCGCGCTCGCCGGGTACGGAGGGATTTTCCGGCGAAATGTACGAGCTTCGGGTGTCATCCCCCAGATCAGTGTCATGCTCGGCCCGTGTGCGGGTGGTGCGGCCTATTCTCCAGCTCTCACCGACTTCGTGTTCATGGTCCGTGACCTCTCGCAGATGTTCATCACGGGACCGGACGTTGTACAGGCGGTAACCGCGGAGAAGGTGACGCACAACGAGCTCGGCGGCGCGGACGTGCACGCCAACAACGGCGTCGCGACCTTTGTCTACGACGACGAAGCCACCTGCCTGCACGACGTGCGTTACCTGGTCTCGATGTTGCCGTCGAACAACCAGTCCCAGCCACCGGCCGTGCAGTGCAGCGACCCGGCGGACCGGACGAACGAGCCGTTGCTGGACATCGTTCCCGCTGAACCGGGACAGTCGTACGACATGCACGACGTGATCGAGGAGATCGTCGACGACGGCGAGTTCCTCGAGCTGCACGACCGTTGGGCACCCAACGTCGTCACCGCGCTGGCCCGGTTGCACGGCACCACCGTGGGCATCGTGGCCAACCAGCCAAGGCACTTCGCCGGCGTGCTGGACATCAAATCGTCCGAAAAGGCCGCGAGGTTCGTCCAGACGTGCGATGCCTTCAACATTCCGATCGTGACCCTTGTGGACGTTCCGGGCTTCCTGCCAGGAACCGACCAGGAGCACAACGGGATCATCCGGCACGGTGCGAAGCTGCTGTACGCGTACTGCAACGCGACTGTGCCGAGGATCCAGGTGATCCTGCGCAAGGCCTACGGCGGTGCGTACATCGTGATGGACTCGCGGTCCATCGGGTCTGACCTGTCGTTCGCGTGGCCCACCAACGAGATCGCGGTGATGGGCGCGGACGGCGCGGCGAACGTCATCTTCCGGCGCGAGATCGCGGCTTCCGACGATCCGGAGGCCACCCGCGCGCAGAAGATGAACGAGTACAAGGAAATGCTCATGCACCCCTACTACGCCGCGGAGAACGGCCTGGTCGACGACGTGATCGACCCGGCGGAGACCCGCCACATCCTGGTCGGCGCGTTGGAGACGCTGCGCAACAAGCGCGGTTCGTTCACCTACGCCAAGCACGGGAACCCGCCGGTATGACCCCGGCCGACATCGTCGTCCTCAAGGGCCAGCCGGACGACGAGGAACTCGCCGCCTTGATCGCGGTAGTCAGTGCGATCAAGGCGAAGGCGGCTCGGCAGGCATCGAGTGCTGACCGCGAGTCACTGTGGGCCACCGGCCCTGGTCGTCCCACGTACCGGCCGCCCGGCGCGTGGACGCCGCTGCGCGCGAGACGTGTCGCATAGAACAGCCCCCTCGTGAGGTAGTTGTGTGACCGAACCACTCACGAGGGGGCCGTTGGTTACGCTGACCGCGGATGCAGGTCGAGGCTGGCGAGGGTCCAGTTCGCCTCAGCACGCAGGTTTTCCGCTCGCCTTCGGTCTCCTGCGCGTCCTCGTGCCTCCATCGCTCGCGCCAGCGCCAGTTGTGCCAGGGCCGTCCACGGCCGGGCTTGGCGTTCGCCCAACCCGGTGAGAGCCGCGGTGAGATGCTGCTCCGCGTCGTCCCAGTCACCAACGATAACCGCCAACCGGCCAAGATGGAATGACGCCGATCCGGCGAAAGTACGGTACCCGACGCCGCAGTTGAGCCCCGCGTGTGGTTCCAGCAGCTTGCGCAGCGCCTCCGCTGTGGTCGGATCACCCAGCTCATAACCGCCAAGAGCAAGCAGGCCAACGATATGCGGCCACTCGTCGCCCGACGCTATCGCCTCGACGCCCGTGGCGAGCGCACGCACTGTCAAGTGAGGAAGGCCACGATCACCGCCGATCAACGCGATCAGCGAGTGTTCGGCGGCTTCGCGGGTACTGGAGAACCACCTGTCGTCCGTGCTCCCGCGCAACCAGCTGACGACCAGCATTTGACGCGCAGCCAGTGTTCCGGGGACGGGATGGATCCGGTGGTCGGTGTCGTCCGGAACCCGGTGCAGGCGTTGGGTCATCGCCGTGGCCTGCGCGAATTGACCTTGTGTCACGGCGATCGCGACCGACCTGTCCAGCGACAACGCCTGACCGAGCGGGTTGCCCGCCTTGTCGATCGCCGCCATGAGATCTGCCAGCGCAGCGTCGCCGTCGCCGGACAGTTCAGCGGCCATCGCACGATGGTGTGCTGCGATCACGGCCTCGTACGTGTCCTCAACGGCCTCTGCGACGGCCAGCATCTCCCCGGCCAGCTGCATCCTGCGTCGCACGTGTGCCGGCCCTTCGAGCAATTGCAGCTCACGGGACATCGCGGTGAGCGCCGGTTTCGCCGCTATGGTGATCGGACGTTCCAGCCTGGCCAGGCGCGCCAGCAACCGGCCGACCGTGACGTCGTCGATCGCGCTGACAGCTCGGGGAGGTGCTGTCCCCACGAGCATTTCGATCAACGCGGTGGCTTCACTGCGCATCCTCGGCCGGTCCTGGACGACGTCCGCGAGGCCAAGTGCGGCTTGTGCGGCCATGTTCAGCCGTCCGTTGTGCAACGCCTGGATCGCGCCGTCCAACAGGGTCTGCTCGCATTCCTCGTGTCCAGCCGCGAGTTGCGCGAGGCCGAGGTTGGTCAGTGCTTCGGCCCGCAGTTCGTGGTCCGCGGACGGCACGTGCCGCAGTGCCTGACGGTGCAAGTGAACGGCCTCGTCCTGGCTCGCCCATGCGGCCGCACGCCAGCCCCACCGCACGGCACGCTGATCTCCATGCGGGACAGCGCCTGCAGCGCGGTGATGTGCCATCGTGCGGCTGTAGCGGCGGAGTTCACCCGCTCGGCGGTGTTCGATGGCGTCCGCGAGCCGGGTGTGCAGCCAGCGGCGTCGTGCCGCACTGGCCTGCTCGTAGATCGCGCGGCGCACGATGTCGTGGACGAACCGGTACTCATGTGTCGCCTGGATTTCCGCGAGGAGTCCGTCGCTGACCGCGGTGTCCAGCGCTTCGAAGGCGCCGGACTCGTTGAGCTCCGCGGCTTCGGCGACCAGGTCGAGTTCGAAGCTCACGCCAGCGGCGGCCGCGGTGCGCAGCAATTGCCTTGTGCCGTGGTCGGTCGCGGCGAGCCGGGCGCTCGCGTACTCGATGACACCGGAGGGCATCGCCGGTTTGGTGCTGTCCGGGTCGCTGTGCCACCGCAGGAGTTCCAGGATGAGAAATGTGTTCCCGGCGGTGTCAGCCACCAGGCGCACCGGTTCGGGCATGTCCTTGGTGTCCGGTGTGATCCGGCGGATCAGCGCGGCCACATCGGATTCGTCAAGGCCCGGAAGTGCGATCCGGCGCAGCCAGTCGTCCCGGTCGACGTCGTGGACCGCTGACGCATAGTGATCTGCCGCGGTTGGACGGCGTCCAGGTGCGCACGCGGTCGCGGCGATGAGTAACGACGTTCCAGTCCGGCACCGGGAAAGCCGCCGTAGCAGGGTGAACGTGTCGTCGTCGGCCATATCCAGGTCGTCGAGGACGACGAACACCGGCTCCTCGGCCGCGGCCTTGACGAACAAGTCCGTCAAGGCCATCAACAGATCGGCACGTTTGGCCGATACCGGGTCCGCCAGAGTACGGATGGTGCCCCGGCTCAGCGACGGCAACGAGTCCTCCGGTGTGGCTGCGATGAATCCGTTGGCAGCCTCGACGAAAGCATGGCAGGGCACAGTGGACTTCTCGTCACATCGGCCGTACATCACGATGCCGCCGGCGACGCTGATGCGCTTGGCGAGTTCGGTGACCAGCCTGGTCTTGCCGATTCCCGGTTCGCCGCTGACGAGAGCCATGTGGCAGGCGCCGTCCTCGACTTGCGCCCAGATCGCCGACAACCGCGCGAGTTCCTGTCGTCGGCCGACGAAAGGAGCGGAGCTCGCAGGCCGTGGCGTGCGAGTCCTCGTCGACGTGACGACCGGACTGCCGAGCAGTTCCGCGTACGCCGCTTGGGTTTCCGGTGCCGGGTCGATGCCGAGTTCTTCGGCCAGCATCCTGCGCAGCTCGTGGTAGGACTTCAGCGCTTCGGCCCGATTGCCTGCGGCGACGTGCGCGGTCATCCGGCACCGATGTGCGCTTTCCCTGAGCGGAGCGCGTCTTACGGCCTCGTCGGCGAACCTCAGTGCGTTGCGGTCGTCGTGTCTTGCCGACGCCGCAAGGCTTGCCGTTTCCAACGCGGAGACGAGGAGTTCCGCGGTCCGCTCACGAACACTGGTGACCCATTCACCTTCATGGTCGGGCAGAAAGGGCCGTTCCAGCGTGTTCACCGCAGCGGCGGCAAGGCGTTCCGCATCGTCGTACTCGCCTTTGCCAAACGCTTCGGTCGCCTGTGTGGCTTCGGTTTCGGCTTCTTCCAAGTCGATGCGGGCATCCACCGGCAGTTTGAGCAGGTATCGGCCGCCTTGCGCGATGATCGGCGGGCTGGCTCCGATGTCGCCGCCCACAACGAATCCCCGTACGCGACTGACCACACTGCGCAGTGCGGACGCCCACGTGTCGGGCAACCCCTCCGGCCACACCGTGTCCGCCAGCTGGTCCCTGCTCGTCCCGCCCGAGCGCTCAAGCGTCAGCCGCGCGAACGCGACTTGCGCCTGTGCGCTGGACAAATGCCGAGGCGGGGCGTCATCACGCTCAATGGTGATGAGGCCTGTCAGCCTGATGAGCATTTCCGACCACCCCAGTCGGCTTGGACAACAAGCGCCCCAACAGACGCTTGTCCAAAGGATTGCCGACACCCATGTGGCCGTCTACCCCTACACCATGAGCTTTTCATGGCCGGCCACGTGATGTAGTCACGCCGGGTGCCTGGCTTCGCGGGCACCCGGCGTGCGGTTTCACGTGCCTGTCGGATAACAGATGAAAGGAATCCCGTAGCGGTGTGTGCCCTCCGAGTACACGTCGAACGAGTCGCGAAGGGTGTTCTCGCAGTCCGGGTTGATCCGGACCAGCAGTGACGGCAGTTCCGCGCCGGCCAGAGCGGGCTTGGTGTTGGTGCAGTCAATCCCGCCCTCGACGTCCCAGCAGGTCCACCCGTCTCCCTCGTGCCCGTCGACATGTACTTCGTAAGGCAGCGAAACGAACAACTTCACTTCGTTCGTGGCTTCGAGCGCCTTGACCTTGATCGAGAACTCGTTGTACGACACGTAATCGCTGCCGTAGAGGATGCCGTCTCGAATGGTCATGAAGAAGCCGGGTTCGAGCTGGACCTCGAGTTGTCCTTCGTCGGCCGACGCAGCGGGCGTGGCGACAAGAGCCAGTGCCGCGGCGAGGATTGCCGATCTCCGGAACATGTCATCACCTCTGTGTAGGTAACTGTGCAGGTAACCCAGTGGCCTTTCGGATGTGCCCCGATCCAACGGCTTTCCTGGCCGATAAGCAACTTGATCTTCCATGCGGCCCCGCTCGGCGCTTGTTGCGCGCCGGTTGCGGCAGGCCACGTACAACTTGGCCGTATGTTTCAGGAGGGAGCCGAGATGACGGCCAGCGTGGTGATCACCGGGATGGGCGTGGTCACGCCGGCGGGATGCCGGCTCGACGAGTTCTGGGCGGTGTTGCGGGCGGGCCGGTCGACGGCCGCTGAGCTGACCGGCCTGCGACTGGATCGTCACAAGGTGCGGATCGGCTGCCGGGTCGCCGGGTTCGAAGGACTCGATGTTCTTGGTGCCAAAGAGGCACGGCGTCTTGATCCATTCGCACGATACGGCGTCACGGCGGCGCTACAGGCCTACGCCGACGCGGGATCACCGAGGCCCGACCCGGACCGGGCGGCCATCGTGATCGGAAACGCCGTCGGTGGCAGGAGAACCAGCGACGACGAGACCCACAACTACCACACCGGCGGACCGGCCAAGGTGAACCCCTTGATGCCGCTGATAAACATGCCGAACGCCGCAGCAGCCGCACTGTCCATGAAGCTCGGCTGGCACGGCCCCGCGCTGACCATCGCGTCCACATGCGCCAGTGGCGCCGACTCGATCGGTTACGCCCGACTGCTTCTGCAGACCGGGCAGGCCGACGTCGTCATCGCCGGGGGTTGTGAATCGATCATGACCGAGGTGACGCTGGCCGCCTTCGGCAACCTCAACGCCGTCACGACCAGCCGAAACGACACCCCGAAGATCGCGTCGAGGCCGTTCGACAAGGACCGCGACGGGTTCGTGATGGGGGAGGGCGCCGGTTTCGTCGTGCTGGAACGGGCCGATGACGCTCGGGCGCGGGGCGCGCGGCTGTACGCCGAAATCGCTGGTTACGCGGCCACAAGCGACGCTTTTCACCTTTCGATGCCCGCGGCGGACGGCGCCGGTGCGGTCACCGCGATGACCAGCGCCATCAAGAGCGCCGGCCTCGAGCCGAGGGACATCGTGCACGTCAACGCGCACGGAACGTCCACGCCGCACAACGACCGTGCCGAAGCGGTCGCCCTGCACAAGGTTTTCGGGCCGGACGGTCCGCCGGTGACCTCGTCGAAGGGCGTCATCGGGCACCTGATCGGAGCCGCTGGCTCGGTCGAGCTGATCGCCACGGTGATGGCCATGCGCGAGTCCGTGGTGCCGCCAACCGCAAACCATGAGCACCTCGAACCGGGAATGCAGATCGACGTCGTGCACGGCAAGCCACGCAAGGTGACGGCCGGGCCCGCGTTGTCGAACTCGTTCGGTTTCGGGGGCCACAACGCCTGTCTGGTGGTGACGCCGGTATGACCCCAACCCTGTCCACGAGAACAGTCCGCAAGGTGACCGCTGACGAGATCGCGACCTACCGCGAGGTTGTCCGAAGTGGACTGACGCCCAGCGACGGGAAGGCTTCCCCGCTGCACGCGTTCGTGCTGGCCTCGCCGGTGATCGACGAGTCCGTCGGGCTGATCGGCGCGACCACCGCGGACGGCTCGCAGCTCGGCCGGGTCCACCTCTCCCAGGAGATCCACGTCCAGCGGCCGATCAGGGCGGACGAGCCGGTCACGGTCGCGCTGGACGTCGTCGGCACCCGCAAGAGCCTCAAGGGCGTCCAGGTCGCGATGAAGGTCGCGCTGCTCGGCGAGGACGGCGAGCAGTTCGCCGAGCTCATCACCGGTGCGATGCTCGTGGGCGCGGTCACCCCGGACACCTTCGGCCAGCTGCCGCCGCATCCCGGCAAGGGCAGCACGGCCGAGCCGACCGTTGTGGCGCAGTCGATCGCACGCGACACCGTGACGAAGTACGCCTACGCCTCCGGTGATCTCAACCCGATTCACCTGGACGACAACGCCGCCAAAGACGCGGGCTTCGAAAACGGCGTGATCGCCCACGGTATGAGCGTGCTGGCGGTCGTGACCGAGGAAGTCATCGACCGGTACGGCGCCGGCGACGCCAGCCGGGTACGGAGCGTCGGAGCCCGTTTCTCGTCAGCCGTCCTGCCGGACACACCGCTGGAAATCGTGCTGCAGAAAGACGACGCAGAGTCGAGCATCGGCACAGCCTTCGTGCGGTTCGCATGCAAGACGCCGACCGGTCCCGCTCTCAAGAGCGGCTGGGTTGAGCTGGGGGACTGATGACCACGTTCAAGGAGAGGTTCCTCTCCCAGGTCAGCCGCAGACCAGGCGCACCCGCGCTGGTCTGGCACGGCGAGGTCACCACGTACGGCGACCTCTACGAACTCGCTGACAAGGCAAGGGCCCGGCTCGAGTGGTCGAACCTCGAGCCGGGCGAGCCGATCGGACTGCTGGTCAAGAAGTCCCCGCAGGCCGTGGCGCTCGTGCTCGGTGCCATCCTGAGCGGCCGCCGGTTCCTGCTGCCGTCGCCCGCACTGGCCAACTCGGCGTTGACGAGCCTGTTCGCGCAGGCCGGCTGCCAGGCTGTTTTCGCGCCAGAAGGCGAGCCGGAATTCTCGCCAGATCCCGAGGCCGACACGACGGCAGCCGAAGCAACCGATGTGCACGACGTCCAGTTCATGCTGACCACATCGGGATCCACCGGCTTGCCGAAGATCGTTCCGCTGCCGCGGCAGGGGATTGACCGGTTCATCGAGTGGGCGGGCGCGGAGTTCGACATCCGGCCAGGGCGGACCGTGCTGAACTACGCGCCGCTGAACTTCGACCTGTGCCTGCTGGACATCTGGACAACGCTCGCGCTCGGCGGCCAGGTCGTGCTCGTCGACCCGGACTACGCCGCCAACGGCAGGCACCTGCTGGACATGCTGGTGCGCCACGAAGTCAACATCATCCAAGCCGTGCCGATGTTCTTCGGCCTGCTGCTGGACATCGTGCAGCCCGCGGTGGACCGGCTGGAGAGCGTGGACCGCGTGATGTTCACCGGTGACGCGATCCCGGACCGTACTCTCGCCGAGCTGCCCCGGCTTTTCCCGAAAGCCTCGCTGCACAACATCTACGGGTGCACCGAGACCAACGACAGCTTCATCCACCACCTCGGTAACGGTGACACAGCCGTGCGGCCGCCGGTGTCCATCGGAAAACCGTTGCCTGGCGTGCACACGCTCATCCTGACCGGCGAAGGCACTGTCCTTGATGGACCCGGAACGGGCGAGCTCTACGTCTCGACGCCATTCCAAGCAGCCGGATATCTCGACCGGACAAGGCACACGGACAAGTTCGTGCCGCACCCGGCCGCCGCCGACGACCGGCCGTGGTTCCGCTCCGGCGACCTGGTGCGACGCGAGGAAGACGGCCGGGTCTTCCTGATCGGGCGCAGCGACTTCCAGGTCAAGGTCCGCGGGGTCGCGATCAACACCGCCGAGGTCGAACACGTCCTGCTCGAACACCCCGCGGTGCTGGAGGCGGCGGTCGTCGCCGTGCCGGACCCGATCGCGGGCCGGAGATTGGTGTGCGCGGTGCACCGGGCCGCCGACAGCAAGCTGAACAGCCTCACGTTGCGCCAGCACTGCGCACGACGTCTTCCCCAGGCGGCCATTCCGTCGGCCATGCACATCGTCGACGAGCCGCTGCCGAAGACCTCGACCGGCAAGGTCGACCGGAACGCCTTCGCCAAGCCAGTTGAGAAGACCAGTAAAGGAAGGACGTCATGAGCAACGTAGACGCCATCAAGAAGTTCGTCATCGACGAGTTCCTGCCCGACGTGGCCCCCGAGGACCTGGCGGTCGACTACGACCTGCTGGCCGACGGCGTGATCGACAGCCTCGGCCTGCTGAAGCTGATCGCGTGGGTGGAGGACCACTTCGCGTTGTCGGTGCACGACACCGACCTCGACCCGAACAACTTCCGCAGCGTGCAGGCGATCGACGAGTTCATCGAGGACGCACGCAGCCAGGTGGCAGGGAGCTGAGACGCCGTGCACCCCGCGATCATCTCCCTGCTGGATCACCGCCCGAACATCGAGCGGGAGACCTGGCGGTCGTTATGGGACCAGCTGGGCGCAGGCGACCTCGACCGAGGGGAAGCCGTCGCCCTGCTGGCCTCGCTGGCCACCCGGCTGCCCGACCACGACTCGCTGCGCAACCTGTTGGCATCGTTGAACGAACGGCGTGAGCCGGTCACCACCAGCTGGCCGGGTACCGTGAACATCGTCGGGACCGGCGGCGGGCCAAGGACTTTCAACATCTCGACGGCGTCGGCCTTCGTGGCCGCGTCGCTGGGTGTCAAGGTCGTCAAGACCGGGTCACGGGCGTACACGAGCAGTGTCGGGTCGATCGATCTGCTCGAGCGCATCGGTGTCGGCCTGACCCGCTCGTACCGGCACACCGAGGACACTTTGGACAAGTACGGGATCGCTTTCGCGGGACCGTTCGTCTACCCGTCCGAGCTGCTGCGGATGGCAAGGGTGATCATGCCGTTGGGGCTCAAGCCGTTCGGCCGGTTCGTCAACGCGCTTGGCCCGTTCCTCGCGGCCCTGCCGGTCGCCGCACAGGTCACCGGAGTGTCCGTGCACGCACCACAGCCGGAGTTGCGCAGGCTCGCCGCGGGCATCAAGAACCGCAAGATCTGGCTGTGCATGAACGACTCCGGCGCCGACGAGCTGCTCGGCTTCGCCGACAACGTGATCTACACCAACGACGACACCAGCATGATCCGGCTGTGGGCCGGCCGGTTCACCTCCGACAAGGGCACTTTCGAGGACTTGGCCCCGGCGCGCGATCTCGACCTGGTCGCCGACCACTTCCTCGCGGTGATCTCCGGCGAGGCCGGTCCGGTCGTGACCGAGACGATCAGCCTCAACGCCGCGGCGCTGGCCGTCGCGACCGGCCAGATCGAGGACTGGTCGGACGCCTTCGACGCCGCGCGGCAAGCAGTCACCAGCGGTGCCGCACGTTCCCTTGTGGACAAGATGCGGTCGCCGCAGGAGCGCAAGCTCACCCTCGTACGCAAGGCGGTATCCAATGGCTGAGTTCTTCGACCAGATCGCCGACGGCGAGCCGGGACTGGCGTTGTTCCTCAACGCGGGCGACCCGTCGCTGGACATACTGGCGGACCTCGTGTTCATGCTCGACGACGCCGGAGTGGACTGTCTTGAGCTGGCCGTGCCCTTCCCCGGCTCGGTCACCGACGGCCCGGTCATCCGGCGTTCGCACGAACGAGCGCTCGCGCTCGGCGTCGGCCTGGACGAAGTACTCACCTTCATCTCGAATGTCCGGCCGAAGCTGCACCGGCTGCGGATCGCGTTGCTCGCCGACTGGAGCTACTCGATCAAGAGCAGGCCGATGGCCGAGGTCGTCGGGGACATCGCCGAAGCAGGCGCGGACGGCCTGCTGCTGCACGCCGTCCCACCGCGCGTGCGACCCGGGTACTACCAGGCCACCAAGGACGCGGGCCTCCCGGTCGTCACCACGTGCTACCACAAGGTCTCCACCCAGCAGGTGATGGCCGAGGCCGCCGAACACGCCTCGGCCTACCTGTACCTGGTCGCCCAGTACGGCCGCAGCGGAACCGCGCCGGCCGACGGGTTCGCCGACCTGGCAGGCACGATCGCCGAGTTGCGTTTGGACACGCACGTGCCGATCGCCGTCGGGTTCGGAGTCAAGACGCGGGCAGACGTCACAACAGTGCACGCCCTCGGGGCGGACGCGGTGATCGTCGGCTCCGCGGGAGTGGCGCGGGTCGAAGAAGCCCTCGCGTACAACCGGGACGTCGTCAAGCAGTTCGAGGACTTCGTCCGGTCGGTCCACCCCGCTCACACTCTCGGCACACTAAGGAGTTGACCATGATCATTCGCAGCATCGACGAAGTGAAGACCGTCGAATGGGGCAACGGGCTGTCCCGGCGCTTCCTGCTCGAGGCCGACGGCATGGGCTACACGCTGACCGACACCCTCGTCCGGGCGGGCACCAAGTCGCACCTGGAGTACCGCAACCACCTCGAAGCGTGCTACTGCATCGAGGGATCCGGCGAAGTGATCGACACCGAGGGCAACTCCTTCCCGATCACCCCCGGCGTGATGTACGCGCTGGACAAGCACGACCCGCACTGGCTGGTCGCCAGCCCGCACGAAGACCTGCGCCTGGTGTGCATGTTCACCCCGGCCCTGCGGGGCGACGAGGCGCACAACCTCGACACCGACGAGTTCTCCGAGTACTGAGCCGAACACCCTCTTGGGCCATGCGCCCAAGAGGGTTGCTTAGGGGCGAGTGATGATCGACTGGAACGAAGACCAGATCGAGCTGCGGGAAGGCCTGTCCGCGTGGCATGAGGCCTTCTCGGCCGATCACGTCGAGAACGACGAGGGCAGCGTGTTCTCGTGGCAGAAGTGGAAACTGGTCGCCGAGTCGGGGATTCTCAGCCTGCCGTTCGACGAACGGTGGGGCGGGCTCGGCCAGGATCTGCTCACCACGATGTACGTGCTGGAGGGACTCGGTGAGGGGTGCCGCGACGGCGGGCTGAACTTCTCGATCACCACGACCATCTGCAGTGTCGGAGTCCCCGTTGAGCGCTTCGGTTCGCCCGCGCTCAAGGACAAGTACCTGCCCCAGATCATCGCGGGTGACGCCATCGGCGCGCACGCGATCACCGAACCGGCAGGCGGATCGGCCGCGTTGCAGATGCGCACCAAGGCCGACCGGGATGGGGATACCTTCATCCTCAACGGCAGCAAGACGTTCGTCAGCAACGGTCCGATCGCGGACCTGTTCATGGTGTACGCCAAGACCCATCCGGATGGCGGACCGCTTGGTATCACGGCGTTCCTGATCGAGAAGGACACACCGGGCTTCGAGGTCGGCAACCCCATCAAGAAGATGGGCCTGCGCACATCGCCACTGTCCGAACTGTACTTCGACGACTGCCGGATCCCGGCGTCCCAGGTCTGCGGCCGGGTCGGTGGCGGGTTCCTGGTACTGGATCACGTGATGAAGCGCGAGATCCTGTACTCGTTCATCGTCAACGTCGGCGAGATGCAGCACCGGCTCGGCAAAGTCGTCGAGTACGCCAAAGAGCGCCTGCAGTTCGGCAAGCCGATCGCGAGCTACCAGGCCGTCGCCAACAAGATCGTCGACATGAAGATCAAGCTGGAGACCTCGCGCAAGTGGTTGTACGACACCGCGGAAAAGCTGGTCCGCGGTGACAACGTGACCACCGACATGGCCATCGCGAAACTGCTGACCAGTCAGGCCAATCTGGACACGAGCCTGGCGGCCGTGCAGATCTTCGGCGGCAACGGCTACATGGCCGAATACGGCCTTGAGAAGGAAGTGCGCAACGCCGTCGCGGGCACGATCTACTCGGGGACCAACGAAATCCAGTACAACCGGATCGCATCCATGCTGGGGCTGTCATGAAAATCGGATTCAAGCGCAACAAGGCCGATCGCAAACTGCTGAAAGTGTGTGGCGCGACCACGAAGGCGGACGTCGAGCTGCTCGCCGGCGCGGGCGCCGACCTGGTCGGACTGTGGCACGGGGTGGCCGACGGACCGGCCGAAGTGTCCGTCGAACAAGTCACCACGTTAGCCGAGGCGGCCAGGGCCACTGGTCGCCTCGAACCGACACTCGTCACATTCTTGTCCGATGTGGAGGTTCTGCGGCAGATCATCGACCGGACCGGGATCTCCTGGATCCAGCTGCACGCCTACCAGATGCCCGCGATGATCCGGGCGCTGCGCCAGTCCGTGGCCGCCGACCTGACCATCGTGAAGGTGCTGCACCTGAAGAACGGCAAGTGCCTGGAACGCCCGTTGATCAAGGCGTACGAGAACGCGGGCGTGGACGTGTTCCTGCTCGACGTGGTGACCTCCGACGGCCAGATCGGCAGCACCGGGCAGCGTCTGCAGGCAGGAGACGTCGCGGACCTGGTGCCGAGCTTCTCGAAGCCTTTCCTGCTGGCAGGCGGGATCTCGGCGCACAACAGCGGGGACTACGAGACCGTCGTGCGGCACCCGCAGTTCCAGGGGATCGACGTGGACACGGGTGCTCGCAACCACTCCGGCCGGTTCGAGCGCAAGAACATCACCGACATCAGCCGCGGTTGGCGTACCGCCAGGTATGTGGAGGTCGCATGACCTTCGTCGATGCGCTCACCGGGGCGGACCGCCCGGTGATCATGGAGTTGAAACGACGCGACCCGAATGGCGAAGACCTGTTCGGCGACAGGTCGATCGCTGAGATCGTGGCCGAATACGAGGCCGCGGGCGCGCCGTGCATCTCCGTGGTCACCGGGCGGTGGTTCGGCGGCACGGACTCGATGCTCAGCGAGGTCGCGTCGCTCACCGACCGCCCGGT
Organism: Kibdelosporangium aridum; assembly: GCF_900176515.1. Classification (GTDB taxonomy): domain Bacteria; phylum Actinomycetota; class Actinomycetes; order Mycobacteriales; family Pseudonocardiaceae; genus Kibdelosporangium; species Kibdelosporangium aridum. The sequence goes on along the minus strand of NZ_FWXV01000003.1, from coordinate 471,225 downwards.
GCTGCAGAAGGACTTCATCACGCGGCGGGACCAACTGCTGAAGGCCCGTGACCTTGGCGCGTCAGCGGTCTTGTTGACAGCGGGCCTGTTGCCGCGCTCAAGCATGCCGACGCTGATCAACGGCAGCCTCGAGCTGGGACTGACTCCTTTCGTCGAAGTGACCGACGAGGCGGAGATCGAGGTGTTGCCAAGTGCGGAGCACTGCGTTGTTGCCGTCAACAACAAGGACATCAAGAATCGGGAGCGTGGCCTAGGGGATCTCGATCGCAGTGTCCGGTTGCTGCCAGCGCTGGCGGCGAGCGGGACCCGCTGCCCGGTCAGCGCGAGCGGGATCACCAAGCCCCAGGACGCCGACCGGTTGCTCGCCGAGGGCTACCGCGGACTGCTGATCGGGACGGGCCTGTTGCGTACCACCAGTCTGACCGGCTGGCTGGCCGAACTCGACACCCTACGAACTCTACGCGCGCCGTGATTCTTGTGGATTACTGACTAGCGGCCCGGGACGACACCTGTCTCCCGGGCCTAGGAGTGTTATGAGCGACAAGACGACCTTGGTGCTTGGCGGGACCGGCAAGACGGGCACCCGGGTGACAGCAAGGCTGGAAGCGCTCGGTGTCCAAGTGCGGATCGGATCCCGGACCGCCGCGCAGCCGCCATTCGACTGGGACGACCGGGGCACCTGGGGGCCTGTGCTCGACGGGGTCGACAAGGTGTACGTGGTCTACTCGCCGGAGATCGCCTTTCCCGGCGCGGCCGAGACGATCGCCGATTTCTGCGCCGCCGCAGTCGATGCGGGCGTGCAGCGGCTGGTGTTGTTGTCCGGCCGCGGCGACGAAGTGCACGCCGGCGGCAGCGAACAAGCGGTGCGGGAAAGCGGCGCCGAGTGGACGATCCTGCAGGCCGCGTGGTTCAACCAGAACTTCAGCGAGAGCTTCATGCTCGAGCCGGTCAGGCACGGCGTGATCGAGCTGCCCGCCAGTGACGTCGCCGAGCCGTTCATCGACGCCGAGGACATCGCGGATGTCGCGGTCGCCGCGTTGACCACGGACCACCACCTGGGGCAGACGTACGAGTTATCCGGCCCGCGGCTGCTGACTTTCGGCGACGCGGCCGCGGAGATCGGTGCGGCGACGGGCAAGGAGGTCAGTTACGTGCCGATGACGTTCGTCGAGTACGCGCAGATGCTCAGGCAACACGGCCTGCCACTGGCCTATGTGGAGATGTTCCGGAAAGTCCTTGATGGACGCAACTCGTACCTCAGCGACGGCGTCCAGCGGGCGCTCGGTCGCGAGCCAAGGGATTTCGGTGACTACGCGCGGAAAACCGCGGAAACGGGGATCTGGTCGGGATGACTATGTCAACAGAGAACGGCGTCGGCGGCCTGCCGGTGCACATCCATGGCTTCGCTTTGATGCACGTGGCGATGCGCAGAGACGCACGCAGGATCGCGAAGGCAGCGCCTCATGTGACGCGTGCCAACGCAGCCCCGGTGGCTTCGTGGTTCGACCAGTTGCGTGAGGTGATCGAGTGGCACCACCGGACAGAGGATGATGTGCTCTTCCCCGCGCTGCGCAAGCGGGTGGCGGACTTCGCGGAGAAGGAAAAAGGGCTCGCGCACGACCACACCGAGCTCGACCAGTCGATGCTGGAGGTCTCCAAAGCCTTGCACGGCGATGTGTCCGCGGCCCCGGCGGCGGCCGAGAAGTTCGAGAACATCCTGCTCGAGCACCTCAAGGTGGAAGAACCGATCGTCTTCCCGGTGTTCGTCGACGACCTGACGCGCCAGCAGTATCTGGACATCGAGAATCAGGTGATGCGCAGCGCGGGTCCCGGCATGCGGGCTTTCCTGTTCCCCTGGCTGTTCGACGGCGTGGACAAGCGAACCGCCGCGGTGGCCGCCGCGGTGTCCATCCCGCCACCGGTGCGTCTGATCGGCAACACTGTGCTGACTTGGCGCTACGAGCGCATGATCGCACCGGTCGTCGATCTCGGCAGGCGTTGATCGGCTGTTCCGGTGAACTGTTCACCCCGATCGAGGGAAGACTGGACGGTTCCGCCCGGCTTGCCTGCTACCAATGAGTCCACACCAGAGAGAAGGACGAGTCCGATGCTCGCTCACCAAGGCGCCGGCCAGCAGGCCGGGCCACGCAGCAAGGCCGCCGCTCCGCTGTTGTACCTGGCCACCCTCACAGTTGGACTGATGGCCGGCTTCTTCTTCGCCTTCGCGATCCTGGTCATGCCGTCGCTGGCCAAGGTCGACGACCGGTCGTTCGTCGTGGCCATGCAGAAGATCAACGAGGGCGTGCAGACCGGCGCGTTCGCGTTCGCCTTCTTCGGCGCGTTCATCTTCACCGGTGCCGCCGCGATCGTGCACCAGCGGGCGGGCTACCGCGCCGCCGCACGCTGGATCTTCGCCGCCATGCTGCTCTATGTGGTCGCACTCGCGCTGACGTTCGGCGGAAACATTCCTCTCAACGACAAACTGGCTGCCGCGGGTGATCCCGCCGTCATCGCCGACTTCGCTGCCGCGCGCGCCGCGTTCAACGAAGGCACCTGGAACGCTCTTAACGCGGCACGCACGATCGCGTGCATGTTGTCGTTGTTGGCGTTGGTGCCCGCGATCGCACTACATGGACGCGCGAACAAGGCTCTCAAAACGGGCATTTCCTGATACTGTCCGTTCGACTGGGATCACGCGGGGCAGGGAGGAACAACAATGGAAGTGGTCAGGGCCGCGTCACTGATCGTGACAACGCTCCTGCTTGGACTGGTGTCCGGCTTTTTCTACACCTACTCCATTTCGGTGATGGTCAGTCTGCGCGGTACGGATGACCGCACGTTCGTCGACGTGATGCAGAAAATCAACCGGGATGTGCAAAATCCCCGGTTCTTCATGACGTTCATCGGGTCGGCGCTGTTCGGCATCCTCACGGTGATCCTGTTCATCGGGCAGCCGTTCTCGGTGTTCCTGCCGGTGCTGGCGAGCCTGGTGCTCTACCTGATCTGTTTCGGCATCACGGTGCGCGGGAACGTGCCGATGAATGTCCGGCTCGACCGGTACGGCCCACCGGACAAGATCGCCGACGTCGCCGGTGTCCGCAAAGAGTTCGAAGACCGTTGGGTAAGGCTGAACGGAGTCCGGGCGTGGTTCGCCACACTGGGCTTCGGCGCCGCGATCTGGGCGTTGATCGCGAACTTCTCGGCATAGCGGTACCTCGCACACGGCCTGGGAGGGATTTCCTCCCGGGCCGTTTTGTTGTCTTGCGGGGTTCTTGCGGGTGGCTCGGTACAACTGAGCCATGGATCTGCGGTATTGGCTAACCCGCGCGGCTGACTTCGCCGCTTCCTGGGCCGAGCAGTTCGGCCCGGTGCAGCCACACGCGTCCCATCACGTGTCCGACGACCAGTTCGGCGTCGCGTTCGAACAGTTCGCGAAACGCCTGGAGCACAACTACCCGTTCTTCCACCCGCGTTACGCCGGGCAGATGGTGAAACCACCGCATCCGGCCGCGATCGTCGGCTATCTCACGGCCATGCAGTTCAACCCGAACAACCACGCCCAAGAGGGTGGTCCGGCCACCACCGAAATGGAGCGCGAATGCGTACGCGCGCTCGCCGAAATGGTCGGCTTCGGCCCGCACATCGGCCACCTGACGACCAGTGGCACGATGGCCAATCTGGAAGCGCTGTACGTGGCACGGCAATTGCATCCGGGCAAGGGAATCGCGTTCAGCTCGGAATGTCATTACACGCATGAGCGTATGTGCCACGTCCTCGGAATTCAAGGACACCGGCTTGCGGTGGACGCACTTGGACGTGTCGATCTCGACGCGGTGGACCACATCCTGCACACCGGTCGCGTCGGAACCATCGTCGCCACCACCGGCACAACCGGGCTCGGCGTCGTCGACCAGGTGCACGAAATCGTCGCACTGGCAAGGAAATACGGCGCCCGGGTACATGTGGACGCGGCTTACGGTGGCTTCTACAGCATTCTGGGCCGTGCTGCGATGGGAATCGACCCGCGGCCATGGCGCGCGATCGCGTCCTGCGACTCCGTCGCGGTCGACCCGCACAAGCATGGCTTGCAGCCATATGGTTGCGGCGCAGTGCTTTTCGCCGACCCACGGGCAGGAAAGCACTTGTCGCACGACTCGCCGTACACCTACTTCACCGACTCCCAGTTGCACCTCGGCGAGATCAGCCTGGAGTGCTCACGGGCCGGTGCCGCCGCGGCCGCGCTGTGGTTGACCCTGCAGCTGCTGCCACTGACTCCGTCCGGCTTCGGTCAGATCTTGGCGGCCAACCGCCGCGCCGCGATCGCTTGGGCTTCTCTGCTTGAAGCCTCTGACGAGCTCGTGCTCTACCAAGAGCCCGAACTCGACATCGTGACCTATTTCCCTTCGGGTACCCATATGTCCACTGTGGATGCCCGGTCGGACGCGTTGCTGCGTGCCGGAATGGCGGCCGAGGACGACCCGGTCTACCTGAGCCTGCTGCGCACCGACGCTTCCGCTTTCCGCCGACGCCACCCGCTTGTCACGCAGGACACCGATTCCGCCCGTGTGGTGCGCAGTGTCCTGATGAAGCCGGAGACCGAGGCGTATGTGGGCACATTGCACGCCCGTGTCGAAGAACTCGCCGCTCGAGTCTGAAGGGAAAGGCCGTGTCCGAAGCTCAGTTGGCAACCGCAGCCGACACCGAGGTGCTGGCCAAGATGCTCGCCGACGCGTTCCACGAGGACGCGATGACCCGCTGGATCACTCCGGACGACGCTCGCCGGGCCACGATCCTGCCCGCGTTCTTCCGTGAGTTCCTGGACATCTCGTTGCGCTACAACAGCGTCTACACGAACTCTGCCCGGGACGCGGCGTTGTTGTTTCTTCCGCCGGGCGCATGGGAGGAAACCGAGACCCGCGGCGAGGAACTGGCCGCCCGCTTCACCGAGATCCTCGGGCCGGACGCCGAGCGGATGGCCACGATCTCCGGCCTGCAGACGATCCACCACCCAACCGGCCGTCCGCACTACTACCTGTCGTTCGCCGGCGTCAGCCCGTCCAGCCAACGCCACGGCGCGATGTCGGTGCTGTACGACACCTTGATGGCCCGCATCGACGCCGACCGCGCCGCGGCCTACGCCGAGGCCAGCTCGTCCGGTGGATTGGCAGTGTCCCGCCGTTACGGCTTCCTGCCCGTCGGCACGACGATCGAAATTCCCGGCGGACCGACGCTGCAACCGATGTGGCGGGAGCCGCAATGACCAACGCGGTGTTGATCTGGACAGCGGCCGAGGTCGACGACGGCAAGGTGCCTGCGCAGTACTTGCCTTCCGTGCGGCAGGTCCTGGCATGGTCACGGGACTACTTGGTGACCTCTCACCCCGACCTCGGCCGAAGCGGTCCAGTGTGTCCGTACACCCAACCTTCGTTGCGTAAAGGCTTGTACTACCTGGCGGCCGCGACCACTTCGGACGTTCGTGCCGCGATTGTTGGCTTGAGAGCTCAGTACACGGAATTGTCGGCCGGGCTGTCCCCGGACGACCAGGAACTGCTGACGATCCTGCTGGCGTTGCCGCACTTGGACTACACGGACTCGACCGAGCTGGATGCCTTGCAGCGTGAGGCAAAGGACTCCTTCGTGGCCGACGGCCTGATGATCGGCCAGTTCCACCCGGTCTGCGACGAACCAGGCCTGTGGAACGCGCGGTTCAAGGCTCTGCGCGCACCCTTGCCCCTACTCGCGATCCGCAAGCTCGTCGTGTTCGACCTGCCCTTCGTGATCGACACGGACGCGCACGCCGAAAGCTACCTCTCCCGTTTCGCGCCGGACATCCCGACAAGGGTCCGCGACCAGCTGGTCAGGCGCGTAGCCAGCCCATTGGTGGGGTGAACCATGGCCAGGATGACCACCCGAGTAACCCGAGCCCTGCGGCACAGGATCGCCCGGCGGCCGTTGGTCCCGCCCGTGCCGAAGCCAGTGCCGATCCGCGACTCGGTGGCTGCTGACCTGGACGCAAGCGGGCGGTGGTGAGAACAGTGTCCCTGGACATCAGATGGCTCACGGTTTCGGGCATTCCGGTTGCGATGGCGACGGCTCAGGAGACCATCCTGGTCCTGGCTGCTCCACACGGTACTGCGGACAGCGTCGTGCCTTCGCCTGGCGCTCCTGCAGTTCCTGTGACACCGCCCGGCGCCTTGGCCCCTGATGACCTCGCTTCCTCGACAAATCCCGCCATCCCGGGGATCCCCCGTTTTCCATTCAACACCGGGGGTACGACAGTTTCGGGTGGGCCGCGGGTCGTGCCAGTGGTCGGATTCGCGGTTGTCACCGCCGCCGTGATCGCGTGGGCGTTGAGAGACCACGCCCGTTTCCTGCCCACTGGAGCCTTTGTGCCTCGGCACGCCTTGGTCACCAGCGGCCACCACCAAGCCGAGTACGTGCCACCGGCGCCGGTGACTGGGTCGGCCGTGGTGAACTACCCGGGCCTGGTCGTGCTCGCGGTGCACCTGACTGCCGTGGGAATCCTTGGCGCTGCATGGCTTACGAGGCGGTACTTCCGCGAAACCGACCATTTCAAGGCACGGTTTTCCTTCGCTGTCCTCGGGTCGGTGCTCGCGGCCCTGGTGACGATACCGGTCGCCGCGATGACGCTGGGGAACGCGATCTTGTTCACCGGCACGGTGGCGGCCGCGATGACGGTGCTGCAGTACACGTTCGTGCTCGTCGTCGCAGGAACAGCGCTGTTCGGCGTTCCGTAGAAGAAAAGAGGTATGCGGATGCTCAACCGTAGAGGCACCTTGAAACTGGGCGCTGCTGGTGGCGTGGCGCTGGCCCTGCCGGCGGAGCGTCTCATGGCCGCGGTGGTCGGCAGCCCGCCGCAGGCCAAGCCGTTCACCCGCGAACTCCCGATCCCGCCGGTACTGTCCCCTGTGTACTCGGACCGTTCGACGGACTACTACGAACTGTCGGTCAAGCCTGGCGTCGCGGAGATCCTGCCGGGTGTGCCGACCGAAGTGATCACGTACAACGGCAGCTTTCCCGGGCCGACCATCAAAGCGAAGCGCGGCCGTTCGGTGAAGGTCGCTGTGACCAACCGCCTGCAGACTCCGAGTGCGGTGCACCTGCACGGCGGGATCGTGCCGCAGGACAGCGATGGTCATCCGTTGGACGTGATCCAGCCGGGCAACTCACGGATCTACCACTACCCGAACGACCAGCGCGCCTCGACGTTGTGGTACCACGACCACGCACACCACCTTGAAGCCGAGCAGATCTACAAAGGACTGTGCGGGCTCTACCTGATCGAGGACCCGAAGGCGGCGCCGATGCTGCCGCGTGGCCAGTTCGACATCCCGCTGATGTTCCGTGACGTCGCATTGGATGACCACGGTCAACTGCTGTGGGCGATGTTCGACGCGCAGCGCCGCAGCACGGTCCTGGTCAACGGTGTGCCGCAACCAGTTCTGCGGGTCCGGCGGCGCAAGTACCGGCTGCGCCTGGTGAACACGTCGAACGAGCGCATGTTCTCGTTCCGGCTGAGCAACGGCGGCGAGCTCGTCCAGGTCGCCACGGACGGCGGGTTGCTGGCCCGGCCGGTGCGCCGCACGGAGATCTCGCTGTGGCCCGCCGAACGGGTCGAGGTCGTCGTCGACTTCAGCAAGGCCCGTGGCGGCAGCGCGATCACGCTGGTCAACGCACAGGGCACGACACCGGAGAACACCGAGATCATGCGGTTCGAGGTGATCGACAGCGTCCGCAAGGACATGCCCGACACCGACGACAGTTCAGTGCCGCAGAAGCTCAGCGTGCTGCCCGCGATCGGCGCACCGGTGATGATGACCAGGAAAGTCGTGCTGAGCTTCGACTTCAAGAACCTGGTCTTCCTGATCAACGGCAAACCGTACGACCCGTACCGCACGGATTTCACAGTCAAACGAGGAAGTACGGAGATCTGGGAGGTCACGAACGCCGACCCGGACCCGATCCCGCATTCGCTGCATGTGCACGTGGTGCAGTTCCGCGTGCTCGACCGCAACGGCAGGTCAGTCGAGCCGTGGGAGGCGTACCCGAAGGACACGGTGTCGATCGCGTCCGGCGAGACGGTCCGCCTGCTGATCAAGTTCGACGCGCCGTACACGGGGATGTTCCCGTTCCACTGCCACTTCGTCGACCACTCGTCAGTGGCGATGATGGCGCAGATGAAGATTGTCGCGTGAGCACGTCCAAGATGGACTAGTGTTGGGGTGCATGGCGAGGTATTTCGATGTGCACCCCGACAACCCCCAGCGGCGATCCATTCAGCAGGTCGTCGAGTTGTTGCGGCAAGACGGGCTGATCGCCTATCCGACGGACTCCTGTTTCGCGCTCGGTTGCCAGCTGGGGAACCGCGAGGGGATCGACCGGATCAGGCAGATAAGGCACCTCGACGACCGGCACCACTTCACCCTGGTGTGCCAGGACTTCGCGCAGCTCGGCCAGTTCGTGTACGTCGACAACGACGTGTTCCGCGCGATCAAGGCGGTGACCCCGGGCAGCTACACGTTCATCCTGCCCGCGACGAAGGAAGTCCCGCGGCGGATGCAGCACCCGAAGAAGAAGACGGTCGGCGTGCGCATCCCAGACCACACGGTGGTCCAGGCACTGCTCGCGGAACTCGGCGAACCCCTGCTGTCCAGCACCCTGCTGCTGCCCGACCAGGACGAACCGATGACCCAGGGCTGGGAGATCAAGGAACGCCTGGACAACGCGATCGACGCGGTGATCGACTCAGGCGAGTGCGGCACGGTCCCGACCACGGTGATCGACTTCTCCCAGGGTGAGCCGGAGATCGTGCGAGAAGGTGCAGGGGACATCTCCCGGTTCGCTTGACGACCCGCTCGTACGTCACTGCGGGCCGAGGGCCTGGTCGAGGCGCTGAGGCCAACTGGCTTCGGCGAGCTCAGCGGCGACGAGCAGGTCGCGCCAATCAGTCTCGGCGAGCTCGATGGCCTTGTGGAGTTCGGCGAGGTCACCATTGGCGAGCATGATCAGTGCCGCCTGAAGGCGTTCGGTTCGGAACATCGCGTCACCGGGGTGCCGATCGGCGAGGTCGTCGAGCAGCTGCAAGACCGTCCCGGCCTGGGCGAAGTCCTGGTGGATGCGCTTGGTCAACCTGGTCACGAGAAAATTCTCCGGCAGAATGTCGAAGGTTGTCAGTGGGCTCCGACTCATCCGTGAAGGCGCCGGGGAGCTGGCGCCACCGAGAGGAGTTATCCCCATGAAGTACCTGCTGATCATGAACATCAACCCGGCGACGATGGCGGCGCTGACCGATGAGGAGCGCGAGCAGATCGGGGCCGGGCACCAGAACCTGCTGAACACGATCACCGACACCGGCGAGCTGATCGTCACCCAGGCATTGGCCGACCCGTCCAACACTGTGGTGGTCAAGTCACAGAACGGGGTCCAGGTTGTCACCGATGGCCCGTACATCGAGGCCAAGGAGTTCATGGGTGGCTTCTACCTCGTCGAGGTCGAGAGCAAGGAGCGGGCCGTCGAGCTCGCGAAGATGATCCCGGACACGAAGCTGGACGGGTTCGGTGTCGAGGTGCGGCCGGTGATGTTCTCCGCCGGCCTGGAGATGTGACCACCATGATCGAGGACCTGCTGCGTCAGCTGGCGCCGCAGGTCCTTGGCCTGCTCGTGCGCAAGTACGGCCAGTTCGACGCGTGCGAGGACGCCGTGCAGGAGGCGCTGCTCGCGGCGAGCGTTCAGTGGAGTGAAGTGCCGGACAACCCGAAGGCGTGGTTGATCACGGTCGCCACGCGCAAGCTCACCGATCAATGGCGCAGTGAGCAGGCCAGGCGCAAACGGGAGACGCTCGCGGCCACCCAGGAACCCACGACCACCCCGCAAACCAGCGATCAGGACGACACGCTCAAGCTGCTGTTCCTCTGCTGCCACCCCGACCTGTCGCCGCCTTCCCAGGTCGCGCTCACGCTGCGGGCCGTCGGCGGTCTGACCACCAAGCAGATCGCGACCGCGTTCATGGTCCCGGAGGCCACGATGGGCCAGCGGATCAGCCGCGCCAAACAGAAGATCAAGGACATCCCCGAGCCGGAATGGGCCGAGCGGCTACCTGTCGTCCTGCACGTGCTCTACCTGATCTTCAACGAGGGGTACACCGCGTCGTCCGGTCCTGACCTGCAGAGTGTCGAGCTCACGAGCGAAGCCATCCGGCTGACCAGGACGGTGCACGCACTGACCGAGGACGGCGAGGTGGCCGGCCTTCTCGCCCTGATGCTGCTCACCGACGCCCGCCGCAAAGCGCGGACAGGGCCGGACGGCGGACTCATCCCGCTCGCCGAGCAGGACCGCACGCTGTGGAACGCCGACGAGATCGAAGAAGGCACCAAGCTGATCGAAGACGCCATGTCCCGGTTCCCGATCGGCCCGTACCAGCTCCAAGCGGCCATCGCCGCGCTGCACGACGAAGCCGCGACCCCGCAGGACACCGACTGGCCGCAGATCCTGGTGCTCTACCGGATCCTGTCGCGGATGCGGCCCAACCCGATGGTCACGCTCAACCACGCCATCGCCCTGTCCATGGTGGACGGTCCGGAGCACGGCCTGGCCATGCTGGCCACATTGGACGGTGACGCCCGGCTCGCCGAACACCACCGGCTGGACGCGGTGAAGGCGCACCTGCTGGAGATGGCAGGCGACCTGACCGCCGCCCACGCGGCCTACCTGCGGGCCGCCAAGCGCACCACCAGCATCCCTGAGCAGCGTTACTTGGCGGCCAAGGCCACGAACTGCTTGAGCAAGTCAACCGTCCGGGATGGTTCTTCCAACCAGAAGATGTGACCGGCGTCCTCGAGCAACTCCAACTTGGCTCCGGGGATCAGCGAAGCGATGTGTTCACCGTTCCGGACGGGCATCATCGCGTCACCGGTGCCGTGCACGACCTGCACAGGCGCGTTCAACAAAGGCAACCGGGAGCTGGTGTAGTGGTGCTGGGCCGCCTCCCACTGCATCAGCACCACGGGCACCGGCACTCGCTGTGCCAGGCTCATCGCGGCATAGTCCTCGAACGGGACGATGAACCGCGGCGACAGGTTGGCCTCGTAACCGGTTTTCAGCGCGTGGTCGACGTCCCTTGTGGACATAGCTTCGACCGCACGCCGTGCGGTCTCGGCCAGCGCCACGTCGGGCCCGCCCGCCCAACTGCACCCGATCGTGGCGGTGCGCACCAGCGATCGGTGCCGCAGGAGGAGTTCCTGGGTGACCATGCCGCCCATCGAGATGCCGAACACGTGCGCACTGGACCAGCCGACCCCGCGGATCACCCCGGCAGCGTCGTCGGCCAGGTCGGCGATGCTGAACTGCCCGTCCGCCCAGCTGCTCTGCCCGATGCCGCGATGGTTGTACGCGACCACGTCGAAGTGCGGCTCGAGCAAGGACAGCAACTCCTCGCCCCACATGCCGTAGTGCCCGCTCATTCCTTGGATCAGCAGCAACGGCTCGCCTTGCCCACGTCGGACATATGCGAACCGGCGGCCGTCGAACTCCACCGTTTCCATGCGCTCACTATGGTCGAGGAACCATACAAGTTCCTTGCAACGCGCCCTTCAGCCAAGCAAAGCCGCCATCTCGGTGATGCCCAATCGGGCACCGGCGGCCTGCGCCGCAGCCCGTTCGGCAGGCGGGAGGATGTCGGCGAGCGGCTCGTCGACCCAGTCGAACCCCTGGCTGAGCATGGCCGACGGCATGGTGCCGAACCGCTCGGCATGGTGCAGCACGGCCGCCTGCAACTGGACCGCGTCGAACGAGCGACCTAGGCGTGCCAGTGCCAGCGCGCCGAACCTGAAGGCGATCAACGCATTCGGCATGTCACGTTCCCGCAGCATGACGGTTGCCGCATGCCGCAAGGCATCGAGTACCTCGTCGGTGTGTTCGTCGGTGACACGCAGCCGCACCTCGGCCAAGACCAGACTCGACCACCCGGCCGTGAACGACTGCCCGTGCTTTCTGGCGGCAGTGGCAGCCTCGATCATGGCGGGCACATCGCCTGCCGCGTAAGCACGAACAACGAATGCGACCGCGCGAACGGTCTCGCACGCGCGAACGAGTCCGCTCAGGCCATGCTGCGAAGCGATCGCGATGCCTTGGTTGGCGGCGTCAGCGGCCAGGTCGTGGCAACCCACTTCCACCGAACAGAAAGCCAGGTTGCAGTACAACTCGGCGACGTCGACCGGATCATCGACGGGCATCTTCTTGGCCAGCCGGAACGCCTCGCTGATGATCTGTATCGCGCTGTCACGGTCGCCGCCGATGGCGACCAACGCCGTCTGGGTGACCATGGCGCGCACCCGGTCGAACACGGGAGCGTCCGGAGCTGCCCGCAACAGCTCCCACGCCAACGTGATGGCTTCCTTCTTGTGGACGTGGCGAGTGAACAACAAAGCGAGCAAACCGAAAGTGTGCAACGCGACGTCCGGGGAGTGTTCACGCAGATACGCCAACCCCGCGCGGATGTTCGGCAGCTCGCGACTGACCGCCGACATGAATTGGCCGCCGCGCCTGGTGCGTACCGCGACCACCCAACGCTCACCCAAACCCGTGACCCATTGGGCATGCGCGTGCTGGGCCGACGCGGGATCCGGGTCGATCGACTGGCAGTAGGCACGAACACTTTCCAGCATCAGGTATCGCGTCGGCATCTCACTGGTATCCGCGACAACAACGGACCGAGTGACCAATGAGGACAGAAGCTCCAGTGTCGTCTCGGTCTGCGCCGCAGGGCGGACGGCGTCCGCGGCTTCCAACGTGAACCCGCCTTCGAAAGGCCACAATCGAAGCAGCAACGCGCGGTCCGAATCGGACAGCAGGTCCACGCTCCACCCGATGGCAGCCTCGAGTGTCGCGTGCGCCGTCAACGATCCCCGCGGCACCGAACCGAGCACTGCGAACCGGTCGGTGAGCCGTTCGGCGATTTCCCCGAGCCCGAACATTCTCGCGCGCGCCGCGGCGAGCTCGATCGCCAGCGGCAGCCCGTCCAGCGCCGCGCTGATCCGGCTGGCCTGCGCCCGTTCGTCAATGGTGGGCTGCCAGCCCGGCCGAACCGCCTGCACCCGATCGACCAGCAGAGCCTCGGCGGACTTCGGCGGCAGCGGCTGGACCGCGACGGTGACCTCACCATCGATTCCGAGCGGTTCACGGCTCGTCGCCAGCACGCGCAACCCAGGACAATGGGGGAGCAACGCGACGACCAAGTCGGCGACAGCCTCGATGACGTGCTCGCAGTTGTCCAGAACCAGCAGGCCGGAGCGGTCACCGATGGCCCGGATGACTGCCGAGACCGGGTCGTCCCGCACCGCGACCAGGCCGATCGCATCGGCCACCACACTGGGCAACTCGCCGGGGTGACGCACATCAGCCAGCCGTGCGAACCACGGGTCATCCGCGTACTCGACCGCAAGCCGGGTCTTTCCTACCCCGGCCGGACCAACCAGGCTGACCAGCCGTTGTGCCCCGAACAAGCTGGCGATGGTGTCCAGCTCGGTGTCACGCCCAAGAAAGGACGTCAACGGCCGCCCACTCGGCCGCTTCCGCAGCGACGGATCCTGAGCGAGCACCTGCCGTTCCAGATCCTGCAGCTCAACACCCAGGTCAACACCCAATTCCTCAGCGAGCACGGCACGAGCCCGCCGTACCGCGGCCAACGCGTCCCCCTGCCGTCCACACCGGTACAGCGCGAGAACCAACAACGCCCAGCGTCGCTCCCGCAAAGGCGCCGCTCGCACGAGTTCCTCGAGGTCAGGCACTGCGCCTGTGGCATCACCGGTGGCCAGCCGGGCGGCGGCGCGTTCCTCCAACGCCACCTCACGCAACTCGGTCAACCGGCTGCGAGCGGCATCGACGTCGTCGGACTCGGCGAGATCGGCATACGGCCGGCCACGCCACAGCTCCAAAGCCTCGGTCAACCCGTGCATCGCCTCGCCCGGCGACAACCCACGGCCGGCCTCGATCAACTCGATGAACCGCGACGCATCGACCGTGGCACGAGCCGCATCGAACCGGTAGCCGAATCCGTCGCGCTCCAACAGGCCCCGGCCCTCCGGCCCCAAGGCCCGGCGCAGCCGGGAGACGTAAACCTGAAGTGTCGCGGCGGCCTTCGCCGGTGGCTTCGCACCCCAGACCAGCTCGGCCAGCCGATCGTCGGCGACCACCTGCCCGCCAGCGGCGACCAGAGCGGCCAGCAGCCTGCGCGGCAACGAGCCGCCAAGATCCACCCTGGTGTCCCCGACGGCGACTTCGACCGGTCCCAGCACCCGAACGACGAGCACCTCCGGAGCCTACGAGGCTGGCCCGATCGGTCTAATCGGTAGTTCCACTGAGTTTTGGGAGTTTCCGGGAACTAAAGTCCACCGCCAGCCGACTACCTCACCGTGAAGGGCCACCACATGTTCAGGCGCATGTCCGCCGCACTGCTGCTCAGCGCGACAGCGCTGCTGGTCACCGCCGCTCCCGCGCTCGCGCACACGTCGCTGAAGAGCAGCAACCCGGCGAAGAACGCGTCCGTCGCCACGCCACCGACCCAGATCCAGCTGACCTTCAGCGAGCCGGTCCAGGTCGAACCAGGCGCCATCTCGGTCGCCGGACCCACCGGCGCGCAGTGGACGGTCGGCCAGGTGACGGTCGCGAACGAGGTGGTCACCGCCCCGGTCACGCCAGTTGGACCGGCCGGCCAGTACACCATCAATTACCGGGTCATTTCGGCAGACGGCGATCCAGTGAGCGGAAAGGTGCCATTCACCCTCACGGCAGCGGTCGCCGCACCCACTACGACGACCCCGACCACCACCACTGCGCCACCCACCACGACATCGACGGCACAACAAGGCCAGAACGGCTCCGCGGTGACAACCGCTACCCCAGCCCCAGCCGCCCAGGAAAACGAAGACAGCGGCGGACTCCCGGTTTGGGTATGGATTGTCGGCGCCATTGTCGTGGTCGGCGCGGGCGTATTCGCAGGCCTCCGATTCGGCAAGGGCGGCACGGAAAAATCCTGAAAAAGCCGGAACGCGCAACCTGTCCAAACCTAACCTGACCAGCCAAAACCCTACAGCGAAAACCAGCCCATCCCCGAGCGAAGGCGCGATTTTGTGTGGAGGGGCGCCGCAAATAAGCTTGTCAGCGGGCAGGGCCGTCAGGTCCTGCCCGCGGTGTTGGTCCTGCTTTGCGGCGCAGAGGCTCCACACCAAATCGCGCCGCCCGGACCACCGACGAACACAAAATTTACACCACCGTAGAATTCTCGCTCGTGAACTCGGGGGTGAAAAACTCATATAGGGGCCCACAATCCCTCATTTTGGCCTGATGGCTCACTCACTGGTGTGCGCTGCGGCACACTGCGAATCTGGTTCTCATCTGCGGGTCACCAGGTTCGCTGTGAGTACTGGAGGTCGAGGTGACCAACTTCGCTGCTGTCAGCCTTCCGCGGGAAGAATTCGACTGCCTCGACGGTAACTCGGGCGCGAGCCCGGTGGTGCGGGTCCCGACCAGGGCACTGCGCGTTGCCGGATCGCCGAGGATCGCGGGTGAGAACCTGGAACACGTCCGGGCCCTTGCCGACGCGCCGGACGAGTTGCCGCCGATCATCGTGCACCGGCAGACGATGCGGGTGATCGACGGTGTGCATCGCTTGCGGGCGGCCAAACTCCGTAATCAGCACGACATCGCCGTCCGGTTCTTCGACGGTGACGAGGCCGACGCGTTCGTGCTCGCGGTGCGCGCGAACGTCGCTCACGGCCTGCCGTTGTCGTTGGCCGAACGCAAAGCCGCAGCCAAGAGCATCGTGATGAGCCATCCACATTGGTCGGATCGGCTGATCGCGAGCGTGACCGGGTTGTCGGCGAAGACGATCGGCGAGGTCCGCCGCAACGGCAAGGTGCCGCAGCCGGAGAGCCGGATCGGCCAGGACGGCCGGGTCCGCCCGATCAACAGCCTGGAGAAGCGCAGGCTGGCGATGAACCTGATGCGGCAGAACCCGAACCTGTCGCTGCGGCAGGTCGCCAAGGCCGCGGGCATCTCCCCGGAGACCGCACGGGCCGTCCGGGCCAGGTTGCAACGCGGCGAGGACCCGACAGTCCGGAAACCCAGCAACATCAAGAAGGTGGAGGAGCGGCGCCAGCCGCAGGCACGTGCACCTCAGCCGTTGCCGCTGCCTGACCGCGTCACGATCATGCGGTACCTGCGGACCGACCCGACGCTGCGGTTCTCCGAAACCGGCCGGACCTTGTTGCGGTTGCTTGACGTGCACGCGATGAGCAATGACAGATGGGCGTTGCTGGTCCGCAACGTGCCGCCGCACGCCAGGGGAACGATCGCCCAAGCGGCGCTGGAGTGCGCACGGGTCTGGCGCACGGTCGCCGAACAACTGGAACGCACAGCGCCCTGAGGGAGACAACGAAATGGTGGGTATTCCCGCGATCGCGCCGTACCCGCTGCCCGCGATCGCCGACCTGCCCCCGAACACCGCGACCTGGACCACTGACCCCGCCCGTGCGGTGTTGCTGATCCACGACATGCAGCGCTACTTCCTCCGGCCGTTCCCGGAAAGCGTTGCCCATCAACTCATCGGCAACATCGCGGTGCTCGTCGACCGGTGCCGTGAACTCCGCGTCCCGGTGGCGTACACGGCACAGCCCGGCGGCATGACCGCCCGGCAACGCGGGCTGCTCAAGGACTTCTGGGGCCCGGGTATGCGGGTCGACCCCGTTGACCGTGAGGTCGTCGAGCCCCTGGCGCCGGATGCCGAAGACTGGATCTTCACCAAGTGGCGCTACAGCGCGTTCCACCGGTCGAACCTGCTGGCCAGAATGCGCGAAGAGGGCCGCGACCAGCTGATCGTCTGCGGGGTCTACGCGCATGTCGGCGTGCTGATGAGCGCGGTCGACGCGTTCACCAATGACATCCAGGCTTTCGTTGTGGCCGACGCGATCGCCGACTTCACGCCCGAGTACCACCGGATGGCGATCACGTACGCCGCCGAGCGCTGTGCGGTCGTGTTGACCACCAAGGAGGTCCTGCCGTAATGGACCTGCTCGACCGGGTGCTGGCGGCCGATCCGCCACCTTTCGCGCTGCTGCACCGGCCCGCCACCATCGGCCACGACCGGCTGGACGTCCTGGTCGGTGAAATGTCCACACCGGACACCCTTGCCGACGTCCCGCTGGACCCCGACTCCGAACCTGGTCAGGAAGTCCTTGTGGTCGTGCCGTACCGGCAGATCGCTGAGCGTGGCTTCGACTGCTTGGACGACGGTTCGCCACTGATCGCGATGCGGGTGACCGAACAGGCCGTGCTCCCTGTGCACGAGGTGCTCGCGCGGATTCCCGTTGTGCCGATCAAACTCGCTGACGGGTATTTCGACGTCGACGACGAGATATACGCCGATACGGTCCGGACGATCATCGAGGACGAGATCGGCGAAGGCACCGGCGCCAACTTCGTCATCAAACGGTCGTACATTGCCAACATCACCGGATACCGTGCGGCCAGCGCGCTGACCTTCTTCCGCAGGCTCTGCGAACGCGAGTCCGGAGCGTACTGGACCTTCATCGTCCACACCGGAACGCACACTTTCATCGGTGCCACGCCGGAACGGCACGTCAGCCTGCACGACGGTGTCGCGGTGATGAACCCGATTAGCGGCACGTACCGATACCCGCCGACTGGGCCGACGCTCGCCGGTCTGATGGAGTTCCTCAGCGACACCAAGGAAAACGACGAGCTGCACATGGTCGTCGACGAGGAACTCAAGATGATGGCCCGCATCTGTGCTGAGGGAGGCCGGGTCGTCGGCCCGTTCCTGAAGGAAATGGCTCGGCTCGCGCACACCGAGTACTTCATCTCCGGCCGGTCGACGCGTGATCCACGCCAGATCCTGTGGGAGACGATGTTCGCGCCGACCGTGACCGGCAGCCCGCTGGAGAGCGCGTGCCGCGTGATCAGCAGGTACGAGCAGGGCGGCCGCGGCTACTACAGCGGTGTCCTCGCGTTGATCGGCCGCAATCCCGGCGGCTCACGGGCGATGGACTCGGCGATCATGATCAGGACGGCGGACATCGAACACACCGGCCGCGTCAAGATCAGCGTGGGCGCGACCCTTGTCCGGCACTCGGACCCACTGTCCGAAGTGGAGGAGACACGGGCCAAGGCGGCCGGGCTGCTGGCCGCGTTCGATGCCGGGAAACGCAACCAGTTCAGCGACGATCCTGACGTGCGGACCGCACTGAAGCAACGGACAATCGGCCTGGCGGACTTCTGGCTCGACGGGACGCCGATCCCACTGCCCGATCCCGGTCTGCATGGCCTCGAAGTGCTCGTTGTCGACGCCGAGGACACCTTCACCGCGATGATCGCGCACCAGCTGCGGTCGCTCGGTCTTTGCGTGCGGGTCAAGCGGTTCGACGAACCGTACACATGGGACAACGCGGACCTCGTGGTGATGGGGCCGGGTCCCGGGGACCCCTTGGACATGGCGCATCCGCGGATCGCCCACCTGCACAACGCGATCGCCGGGTTGCTGACCGAACGCCGCAAGTTCGTCGCGGTCTGCCTGAGCCATCAGGTGCTCAGCCGCCAGCTCGGGCTGAACGTCCACCGGTGTGCGGTGTCCAATCAGGGCACCCAACGCCAGATCGACCTGTTCGGTGCCCGGGAGGTCGTCGGGTTCTACAACGCCTTCGCCGCACGCAGTGACGAGGACAAAGTCGGCGAGGTGGAGATTTGCCGAGACGCCACCACGGGTGAGGTGCATGCCTTGCGCGGCCCGCACTTCTCGTCGATGCAGTTCCACGCCGAGTCCGTGCTCACCCTCGATGGGCCGCGCATCCTCGCCACCCGGATCAAGGAGGTGCTTGCTCTGTGAAGGCCACGATCGCGTGGTGGGATCTCAGCCGCTCCACCCAGACCATTGACTCCTTGCGGGATTACCTGCGCTCCGAAGGCGTCAAGCCGTGGGCCGACGTGCCCGGGCTGCGGCTGAAGTTCTGGATCGCCGACCGGGCGGGCAACAGGTGGGGCGCGGTCATGCTCTGGGAGACCGCACCCGGCCCTGACCAGCCGTTACCGCCGCACAAGGCGGCCGAGTTGATCGGCTACCCGCCGACCGAGCGGATCCGGTTCGACGTCGAGGCCTGCATCGAAGGCGTTTTCGCCGAGCCCTCGCTTTCACTGGAGCTGTTGTGAACGAGTTCGACCAGCCACCCGCTGACCCGATCGCGTTGTTCGGTGCCTGGTTCGACGCGGCCAAACAGACCGTCCGTGAACCCGGCGTGGTCGCCCTGGCCACGGCGAACGCCGAGGGCGTGGTGTCCAACCGGATCGTGCAGACGATCAAGGTCACGGACACCGGCTGGGTGTTCACCAGCCACGCGGGCAGCCAGAAAGGCCAGGACATCGCCGCGACCGGGTGGGCCTCCGGGGTGTTCTACTGGCGCGAGACAAGCAGGCAGCTGATCATCGCCGGGCCAGTGACCCGCCTGTCCGATGCGGACTGCGACGAACTGTGGTTCGCCCGCCATCCCAGCACCCACCCGATGTCGGTGGCGGCCGAGCAGAGTGCGCCGCTTGAGGATGAAGAGGCTTTGCGCGCTCGTGCCCAGCAACTGGCCGACGGCGGGCAAACGCTTGCGCGGCCATCGGCCTGGCTGGGCTACGAGCTGGTCCCGTCCATTGTGGAGTTCTGGCAGGGCAGCCCGGACCGGCTGCACAGGCGGCTGCGCTACTACCGCAACGGCAACGGATGGACGAGCCGCCGGTTACAGCCCTAGTTCGGTGAAACCTGTCGTGCTCGCACGGGCAGCGGAAGTGGGTCGCGAACCGGATCGGCTGGCAGCCTGGGCGCGGGCACTGGCTGCTCGCCCGCCGCAAGGGCACCGACCCGGCCCGCCGTCCCAGGCTAGGCACTCCGTCAGCCGAGGCAGGATCGGACAGCCTCGGCCAGGTTCGTCGCCCGCGGTTCGCCGACTCGGTAGGACCAGAGGTTCGTGATGTAGCCGAACCCGACGCCGGCATCGGGGTCCGCGAAGCCGATCGACCCGCCCGCGCCCGGGTGGCCGAACGACCCCGGCCCGGTCAACGGCATCGGCGGGCAGGCCCGCCAGAACCCCAGCGACATGTTGAACGTGCGGTCCGCCGGAAGATCCAGCCCCGGCGGCAGTCCATGCATCGGCGTCTTGTCGGTGTGGACCTCCGTCGCCTGCCTGACCGTCGCCGGATCGAGCAGCCGCACTCCGTCGACGTCGCTGACCGTGGCGGCGTACATCCGTGCCAACGAGCGTGCGTCCGTGAGCATGTTCCCAGCTGGGATCTCGGCCGCACGGTATGCGCGCAGCGCGTTGATGTCCATTGTGGGATCGAAGGCACCGCCCAGTGTGCCGGCGAGGGCGGCAGGCGAGCCCGGAGTCCACAGGGCGGTCATCCACGCGGTAACCGTGTCCGCGTCCAGGCCGGTCATCTCGATCAGTCCGGCGGTCATCTCCTCAAGGGTGAACGGCGCGGCGTACTCGATCCGGGCCACCCGTGGCTCGTGTTCCTCGGGCAACCCGATCCAGGCGCTCAGCCCGAGCGGACCAGCGACCTCCTCGGCGAAGAACGTGCCGAGTGTCTTGCCGGTGATCCGACGCACGATCTCGCCGACCAGGTATCCGAACGTCGCGGCGTGGTAGATGTGCTCTGTTCCTGGCTTCCACAGCGGTTTCTGCGCTTCGAGTGCACGGATGACGGGGTCCCAGGCGCACGCCTCTTCGAACGTCAACGGACCGTCGACGATCGGCAGACCGGCTTGGTGCGAAAGCACCCAGCGCACCGGGATCTGTTCCTTGCCGTTGGCGGCGAACTCCGGCCAGTACTTGGCCACCGGGGCGTCCAGATCCAGCAAACCACGCTGCACCAACATGTGCGCGCAGATCGCGGTGGCGCCTTTCGTTGTGGACGCGACCAAGGCGATGGTGTTCTGATCCCACGGCCGGTTCGCTTCGCGATCGGCAATGCCTGCCCACAGGTCGACGACCGGCCGTCCGTCCACGTAGACGCAGCACGCCGCGCCGACCTCGCCGGGGTTGGTGTCGAAGTTCGCGCGGAACGCGTCGGCGACCTTGCCCCAGCCTTCCGCGACATAGTCACCGGATCCGCTCGTCGCGCTGTTCTTGTCGATCTCTGAATTCGTCATGGCGATGACGATCACGGACCGCCCTGACGCCGGGCAGTCACGGCGCTGACACGGTGTCAGAGCAGCATTGTTCCGCGTGCGATGACCACGGCCTGACCGGAGACCTCGACCATGTCGATCTGGTCCGGTGTGCCGGTCACCTGGGCGTACATCTTCGAGGTCCGGCCCATCTCGACGCCTTGCTGGATCTCGATCCTGGTCCCGAACGGCACCAGGTCGTGCCGCCCGAGGTGAATCGCCAGCGGTCCGGCCGCTGATCCGGTCGCCGCGTCCTCGGCCACCCCGTACGCAGGGGAGAACATGCGCATCCGCCACTCGGTCCCCGCACCGGCGAAGCAGTTCGCCGCCATGTCCAAGTGGTCGGCCAGCATCAGCAGGTCGGGCCGCAGCGCGGACAGCGCCGCGACGTCGGGCAGGCCGACGAACACGTGCCTCGGTCCGTTCCGGTATATCTCGACCGGCAGAGTCGATGTTTTCAAGCCCAGTGCCTCGAGTAAGTGATCGGCTTTTTCGTACGGCCGCCACTCCGGAATGGGCTGCCGCATTCGTGCCCGGTGCACCTTTCCGCCGACGCGGTCGAATTCAAACGGAACAATGCCCATCCGGGTTTCAAGCAGAATGCTGTCCTTGTCGGTCAGCTCGCCGAGGACAAACGCCGTGCCCATCGTCGGGTGGCCGGCGAAGGGCAGCTCGTTGACCGGCGTGAAGATCCGAAGCCGCACGTCACCACCGTCTTCCGGGGGCATGACGAACACCGTCTCGGAAAGGTTGAGCTCGCCTGCGATGCGTTGCATCCGGTCCGGCGGAATGTCCTCCGCGTCCAGGAAAACGGCAACCGGGTTGCCTTCGAGCATCGTGTCGGTGAATACGTCGGCGACCACATAGTTGTGCATTCTTCGACGCTAGCTTCGCGGTCAGCGCTGTGTCCAACTCCGTGGTTGGACACGGTTTGACAATTTCCCGGGCCAGTCGTTACCAATATTCCGGAGGTCCGAAATGAATGACAGTGAGCTGCGGCGGATCCATCGCGCGGTCGTCGAGGACTACCTGAGCAGGCAGGGCGAGAACCGGCTGACCCGCTACCTGCTCTTCACCCCGGACGGCAGCGCCGGACTGTACACAGGGGACACCGAGCAGCCGATCGTGTCCACCGGCCACGAGAAGCTCAAGGCACACGGCGAATGGTCGCTGCGGATGTTCCCCGACTGGGTCTGGTTCAACGTCGAGATCTTCGAAACCCAGGACCCGAACCGGTTCTGGGCCGAGTGCGACGGCGAAGGCAAGATCCTCTACCCGTCCTACCCGCCTGGGCACTACCGCAACCACTTCATCCACTCCTTCGAGCTGCGGGACGGCCGGATCGCCGTCCAGCGGGAGTTCATGAACCCGTTCAACCAGCTCAGGGCGCTGGGCATCGAGGTACCGGTGATCAATCGCGGCGGCATCCCCACCTAGGAGTTGTTGTGCAGGTCGACTTGAAGGCGGCCACCGAGGCCGTCGAACTGATCACCGGCGGCTGGCGCGCGCAGTGCCTGTACACGGCGGTCAAACTCGGCATCCCCGACCTGATCGAGGACGGCAAGACCACGAACGCCCAGCTGGCCGAAGCGACAGGCGCTGTGGAGGAAGGCATTCACCGGCTGATGCGCCTGCTGGTCGCGGTCGGTGTGTTCGAGGGCGACGGCGTCCGGGGATACCGCAACACCCCGGTGAGTTCGGTGCTGCTGGACGATCCGGACTCGCTGCGTGACATGTGCCTGTTGTACGGCGAGGAGTTCTACACCGCCTGGGGCCACGCCGTCGAGTGCATCACCACACTGACCGCCGGCTTCGAGATCGCCTACGGTTCCCCGCTGTACACATACCTCAGTCAGAACCCAGAAGCCACAACGCGTTTCCAGCTCGCGATGAAAGCGGGCAACCTGTTCTTCGACTATGTCCCCGAGGTCGTCGACCTGTCCGGGAAGACCTTTGTGGACGTCGGTGGCGGACCCGGCCAGCTGACCGCGGCGATCCTGTCCGCGGTGCCGGACGCGCGAGCCATGTTGCTCGACCGTGAGCACGTGATCCCGGTGGCACGGAAGAATTTGGCGGCCTTCGACCGGGTCGAGCTGTTCGGTGGGGACATGTTCGTGGCGGTCCCCGAAGGCGGGGACGTGTACTTCCTGTGCCGCGTGCTGGCCGGGTGGAGCGACGACTCGATCGTGGGAGTCTTCGAGAACTGCCGCAAAGCGATGAACCCGGGTGGACGCTTGATCATCCTGGAGCGTGTCGTCGTGGACTCGGACTCCACGATGTTGCCCGCGTTGTGGGACCTCCACCTGCTGATGACCAACGGCGGCAGGCACCGGACGGTCGAGAAGTTCACGTCGTTGCTGGAGCGGGCCGGTCTTGAGGTCGAGCGGGTCGCGGACCTGCCCGTGGAGACCACCGCCATCATCGCCAGGCCGCGTTGACATGTGCGGCATCACGGGCTGGGTCTCGTACTCCGCCGACCTCACCACCCGCCAGTCCGTTGTGGACGACATGACTGCCACGATGTCCTGCCGTGGCCCCGATGCGTCGGGAACGTGGGTGCGTCGGCATGTGGCTCTCGGGCACTGCCGGCTGGCGATCATCGACCTTCCCGGTGGCCGGCAGCCGATGACCGTGGAAACTCCTCGCGGTGCCGTGACGCTGGTGTACAGCGGTGAGACGTACAACTTCACCGAACTGCGTCGTGCTCTGGAAGGCTTGGGGCACAAGTTCCGCACTGCCAGCGACACCGAGGTCGTGCTGCACGGCTATCTTGAGTGGGGCGCCGATCTGGCCTCACGGCTGAACGGGATGTACGCCTTCGCGATCTGGGACGAACGTGACCAGAAGCTGGTGATGGTCCGGGACCGCCTGGGCATCAAGCCTTTCTACTACTATCCGACGCCCGACGGTGTCCTGTTCGGATCGGAGCCCAAGGCGATTCTGGCCAACCCGGCCATGCCGCGGATCGTCGACATGGACGGCCTGCGCGAACTGGTCGCATTCACGCAGGCACCGCGTTGGGCGTTGTGGAAGGGGATGTACGAGGTCGAGCCCGGCCAGATCCTGACTGTGTCTCGCTCGGGGATCGCGGCGCACACGTACTGGCGGCTCGAACCCCAGCCACACAACGATTCCCTTGAGGACACAGTAGGCACTGTGCGGGAGCTGCTGACCGACATTGTCGAACGGCAGTTGGTGGCCGACGTGCCGCGGTGCGTCCTGCTGTCCGGAGGCTTGGATTCCAGTGCCATCACCGGTTTGGCATCGTCCTTTGTGGGCTCGGAGCTGCGCACCTTCTCGGTCGACTTCATCGGCCGTGAAGAGACCTTCCGTGCCGACGAGGCCCGTGACACCCCGGACACGCCGTTCATCCGTGACGTCGTGTCGATGGTCAACCCGCAGCACAAGTTCGTGACCCTGTCGTCGGCCCTGCTGGGCGACCCGGAGCTGCGCCGCAAAGTGATCGCGGCCCGTGACATGCCCATCGGGTTCGGCGAGATGGACACCTCGCTGTACCTGCTGTTCGAGTCGATCAGGGCCGAGTCCACTGTGGCCCTGTCCGGAGAGTCGGCCGACGAGGTCTTCGGCGGCTACCGGTGGTTCCACGATCCACTCGTGGTCGGTACGGACAACTTCCCTTGGCTGGTCTACCACAGTGCGATGAGCGGGGACCGGGCAGCCTTGATGTGCCCGCATCTGCGCGGTCACCTGGATATCCCCGGGTACATGGCTGCGCAGTACTCGGATGCCGTTGCCGCCGTGGAACACCTCGACTCCGAGTCTGCCTTGGAACGCCGGATGCGGACCATCTCACACCTGCACCTGACCCGGTTCGTCCGGATGATGCTCGACCGCAAGGACCGGATCTCGATGGCCGTCGGCCTGGAAGTGCGCGTGCCGTTCTGCGATCACCGGCTGGTCGAGTACGTCTACAACACACCGTGGTCGATGAAGTCCTTCGACGGCAGGGAAAAGAGCCTGCTGCGGCACGCCACGTCGCACGTCGTGCCCGGTTCGGTGCAGGCGCGGTTGAAGGCTTCCTACCCGTCGACGCAGGATCCCCGGTACAACACCGAACTCCAGGCGCAGGCCAAGGAGGTCCTCGCCGACCGCGACCACCTGGCGATGTCCCTGATCGACTGGGACTGGCTGACCGACGTGATCGCCATGGACCCGGCTTCGATGCCGAGCAACGTCCGGCGGGGCATCGACCGGGTCCTGGATCTGTACCACTGGATCGACATGTACGACCCGATAATCGATCGCCCCGATTAGTACGATCGAAAGCGTGACCGATCAACTCGAACACATAGAGGATGTTCCTGTTTTCGTTCTCGGCGCCGACGGCCCGGCCCTGGCCACCGAGAACGACGCGCTGGACCTCATCGTCGCCGCTGGGCACCACGGCGCGGACGCCAAGTGGGCGGTTGTTCCTGCCAGCAGGCTGTGTTCGGATTTCTTCACGTTGAGCACCGGGTTCGCCGGGATGATGGCGCAGAAGTTCACCAGCTACGGCGTGGGCCTGGTGATCCTCGGCGACGTCTCCGGCTACGCCAGCAAGCCCTTCCAGGACTGGGTCCGTGAGACCAACAAGGGACGGCACGTCTGGTTCGCCCGGGACAAGCAGCACCTTGCGGAGCTGTTGCGCGGCTGAGGCGACCATGAGCGCATGGAGTCCCGCTCACTCGACATAGGCCTCGACAAAGCCGAGACGTGGGACTGGTACCAGCGGCAGTGGGGCCTCAACCACGACGAGTTTTTCGCCCTCTGCAGCCGCGGTGTACGTGACGGCATCCTCTTCACCGAGGGTGCGCCTTTGCCCGGTGCGATGCGGGCCGTCAAGCGGCTCGCACGTGCCGGCCATCGGCTGCACTACATCACCGCACGCGCGTTCAACGGCGTGGCCGCCTCCGACGCGTGGCATCGGACAGCCGAATGGCTGCGGAAGTGGACCTTCCCGGTGCACTCGCTGACGGTGTCGGTGGACAAGAACTGCCGTCCAACGGATGTCTTCCTCGACGACTCCCCGCGCGTCTGCCACGACCTGATCGCCGCGGGCCACCCGCGCCCGGTGTGGTGGTCGCATTTCCCCACCCAGACCCATCCCGCCACTACGGTGTCCTCCTGGGAGGAGTTCCACACCATCGTCGAGGGAGAAGCGTGGCTCAGTGGCACGAGTTCGTTGACCCAGCGGACGTGACGGAGCGGCAGCGGCTGGCCCTGCTTGAGCAGGTCTTCGACCCCATCAGCATCCGGAACATAGACAGAACAGGAATCAAGTCGTCGTGGTCGTGCCTGGAAGTCGGCGCGGGAGCGGGCTCGATCGCCCGAGCGCTGGCGTCGCGGGCGCGTGAGGTGGTCGCCACCGATCTGACGATCGACTTGCTGGCGCCCCTGTCGGAGCTGGGAGTCAAAGTCCTGCGCCACGACGTCCTGGTCGACGACGCACCGGGGACATTCGACTTCATCCACTGCCGGTACGTGATGGAACACCTGCCGGCCAGGCAGACAGCGATAGAGCGAATGGTGTCCTGGCTCAAACCAGGCGGAACACTGCTGATCGAAGGCGGCGCCCCAACCCCGGAACTCTCCAGCCGCCCAGTGGTCGCCCGCGCCATGGAAGCCGCGCTGACAATCTACGGCCAAGGCCTGGGCTCAGAACCCCGTTGGGTGCGCACACTTCCGCAGCCGTTGATAGCCGCCGGTCTGCGCGACTGCGGCGCCGAACTCTGCGCCCCACCAGTCCAAGGCGGTACAGCGATGGCCAATTGGGTAAGCGCCACAATGCGACTGACGGACGAACGAGCCATCGCCGCGGGACTGATCACCCCCGAAGAACTGGCATCGGCGCACGCCGCCTACCGCGATCCATCCTTTGTGGACTACACATGGCTCGGCATTGCGGCATGGGGCCAGAAAGGTGAAACCTCCTAGCACGGGGAACCCGAGATGACGGTCCGATTGGCAGGCGTGCTGGAGAGCCACACGGCCATGGATTTGGTCCGGCAGGGTTTCTGGCTGCTTTCTTCGGCGGCGCCGGCGCCTACGTGTGCTATGTCGTGGCGTTGTGGCTTTCGAATGTTCCGGGTTTCAGGTGAACGCGAGAAATTGTTAGCTCACGTGTTCAATTTGCCGGAAATATTCGCCTATCGCCTGGCGTGAAGCCGTCATCCGTGGTCCGGTCCACTGTGCCCGCCACCCCAGCCACTACGTACACAGTGGACCGTCCATGGAAACGTTCCCAGCTCTTACTGCCCCGAAAGGTCGAGGACAACCCGGTCACCCCGAGCCAGCACCCGCGTCCGCTCCAACGGCGTGTCCTTGTCGTCCAACGCGATCTTGTGCCAGGCGAGCATGGGCTGGACCTGGCTCAAGTCCAGCAGCCTCGCCTCCGCCGGCGTCGCCGTCGACAGCTGGATCCGCGTGTCCACCCTGGACGTGCGCTCCGAGAACCACCGCAACGCGCTCGGCGCTCCTGGGGTTTCTGCCAGCCGGGCGATCGGGATGTGGCGCGACACCAGTCCGAATGGCCTGTGGTCGACCAGCAACAGCCTGCCGATGTGCAGTACCAGATCCCGCCGGTCGATTCCGAGGTCCGCTGCCACCTGCTCGTCCGCTTCCACCACGTCCCGGACCACGTGCACGTGGCCGAAGCCGGCTCCCGGCGACGTCGGGTCGAGGTCGAGGCCGTCCGGGGTGATCCGGCAGAGCAGCTTCGACTCCGCCACGTAGGTCCCGCTTCCCCGGCGGCGTGACACCTTTCCGGCCAGCGTCAGCTCGTCGACCGCGTGCCTGAGCGTCATCCGGGCGATCTCCAGCCTTTCCGAGAGCACCCGCTCCGATGGCAGCGCTGACCCTGGTTCAAGGGTGTCGATCAGCGTGACCAACTCTTTCTTCGCGCGCTCGGCCGCCGACTCCTGCGTGTCCTCTCCGCCCGCCGGGACTGCCTGCAGCAACGGCACCTTGGCGCCGTCCCAGGTCATCGTGAGCCTGCGGTTGCCAAGGGGCGCGGCGAGCGGCACGCTCCGGGTCGAGCGGACCAGTCTCGCGCCGTTGTCTCCTGGCACGCCGATCCGGACCACTTCGACGAGCACCGAGCGTGAGTTCTCATTGACTGAGATATCGGCGATCCGCTCGTTCTGCTTGTGCGGGACGTGCACGACGAGTGTGCGGCCACGGTCGGCGGTCGACCACAGGCCGAGCGCGGGCGGCTGGCCGTGGCCTGTCTGCACCGCACCCGCTGCTTCGGAGAGAGTGAGCGACACGGGAACTCCTTGGGGGACCTGAGGACTACTCAGCACAGGATTACCTGACCAGGCCCGCGGAAGGATCACTCTTGCCCGAAAGACTCTACAGCCGTGCGCGAAACAACGAATTTGTCCATTATGGACAAGAGAAATGGGTAAAGCCGCGGTCAACTGTAAATGATCTTGTTGGTGCGGAACGGTTTAAAGGTGCTTCAGTTGTGCCATTGAAACTGCGAAAAGAAAGGCCCGATCAACCTGGGGTAGGGTTGACCTTGTGCCTCTCGGGATCGAAGCGAGTGCACTGGGGGAGCAAGGTCGGCGTACCGCGCCAAGGGTCGAGTTGCTTGGCCCGGTCAGGGTGGTCAACGCCGACGTGGAGATCGGGCTCGGGCCCGCTCGGCAACGGGCAGTTTTCGTTGTCCTGGCGATGCGGTCCGGGCAGACGGTGTCCCGGGCTGAGCTGGTCGAAGCGGTGTGGGGCCGCTCCGCGCCTGCCAGCGCCGACGGCAGCGTCTACACCTACATGTCCGGCCTGCGGCGGACACTCGGCGACCTCGGCCGTGAACTCATTGTGTCCTCAGGAAACGGTTACTCGTTGCGTGTGGACTCCCAGCAGGTGGACGTCACGCTGTTCGACGAGCTCTGCGAGCAGGCGAACGCGTTGGCGGCACGGGGAGACCACCGTGGCGTGACCGAAAAGCTCGGCGAGGCACTGGTGTTGTGGCGCGGCGAGGCGTTCGCCGGTGTGCCAGGACCTTTCGCCGAGCAGGAACGCACCAGGTTGGAACAGGCCAGGCTGCGCGCGGTCGAGACGTTCGCCCGGGCACGGCTGGAACTGGGCGACCACGTCGAGGTCGCCGCGGACCTGGAAGTCCTGGTTCGTGACCATCCACTGCGGGAGTCGTTGCGGGAACTGCTGATGATCGCACTGGCCCGCAGCGGCAGGCACGCGGAGGCGCTTGACGTGTTCGCCGACGCGCGCGCGACCTTGTTGCGGGAGCTGGGAGCGCATCCAGGCCCGGCGTTGTGCCAGGTGCACGCCGATGTCTTGGCGGGCAACGAGATGTTCCAGGCCGAGCCGGACACGCCACGGCTCGATGTCCGGCCGTGCAGCGCGGCGCGGGACAAGGACCGGCCGTTTGTCGGCAGGCGCGCGGAACTCGAACAAGTCCGTGAGCGACTCGCCGGTGTGTCCCAGGGTGCCGGCGGAGCGATCTGGATCGAGGGCGAGCCGGGCATCGGCAAGTCCGCACTGCTCGGTGCCGCGCTGGCGGACGTCGACATCAACGCCGTGCAGGTCGGCTGGGCCGTGGCCGACGAGCTGGCCGGCCGGTTCCCGCTGCAGATCATGCTGGAATGCCTGGGAATGGGCCGCAAGCTGCCGCAGGGTGAATCAGTTGGTTCGATGATCGAACGAATTTGCGCGACCGGGCCGCTCGTCCTCGTGCTCGACGACATCCAATGGGCCGACGAAGACACCGTGCAGACGTGGCGAAGGCTATGCGAGGCAACGAACCGCTTGCCGCTGCTGTTGATCTGCGCGGCCAACACCGGTCACGGCCGGGCGGAGCTGACCGAGCTGCGGCGCTACATCGAAAGCGGTGCGGAACGAGGCACCGCGATCGCGATGCGGCCGCTCTCCTTTGTGGAGAGTGAAGCGCTGCTGACCGAGCTGGTCGGCGCGCGCCCTGGCCGGGTGCTGCGCCGGATCACCTCCCGCGCCGACGGAAACCCGTTGTACATGCGGGAAGTCGTGAACGCACTGCTGCTCGACGGCGCGGTGGAAATGATCGACGGCGTCGCCTACATCGACGAGTCCAAAGCGGAGGACGCGCCGCGCTCGCTCGTCGCCGCGGTCGAACGATCGTCAAAGTCGTTGTCCGACAGCACGAAAGAGATGCTTGTCTGGGTGGCCGTGCTCGGCCCCGAGGCCACGATCGGCAACATCGCCGCGGTTTCCGAGCGGCCGGTGTGGTATCTCGTGCGCGCGGTGACCGACGCGGTGAACGCGAACGTCCTCGTCGAGGAAGGCCCGAAACTCACCTTCCGCCACCAGCTCATGCGTGACACCGTCTACGGCGGCATCGCGGGGCCCACCCGGGGTGTGCTGCACCGGCAGGCTGCCAAGGTGCTCGCCGAAGCGGGCGCACCGCCGCACCGCGTGTCCGAGCAGTTGGTCGCCGCGGGCGGGTACGTCGAGCCGTGGGTGGCCGGGTGGCTGGCCGAGCACGTCGCCGAGCTCGCCGGGCGCGCTCCGCAGGTCGCCGCGGAACTGCTCGCGCAAGTGATCGACACCTTGGACATCGGCGACCCGAACCGCGAAGTGCTCCAGGCGATCGAGGTGCGGGTGCTGTTCCAGCTCTCCCGTGACCCGGAAGCGAAGGCGCGGCACGCGCTGGCGATCTGCACCGATCCGGTGCTGGCGGCTGAGGTCCGGCAGCTGCTCGCGGCGATCGTGTACCGGCAGGGCAGACGGGTCGAGGCGATCTCGATCCTGACCGAGGTACCGGTGGATCCGGCGTTGCCGGAGCAGTGGCGGCTGCGGCACCGGGCTTTGCTGGCGTACCTGCGGCGCGACATGAGCAACATCGACACCGCCGAGATCGCGGCCAAGGACGCTTACGAGGAAGCGATCACGGCGGGTGACAGCTTCTACGCGGCGCACGCCTTGCAGACCAGGTGGCTGGTCGACTCGATGCGCCGCGACCACCTCGCGGCGCTGCGGCACGTGGACGAGGCGATCGACCTTGTGCGGGAACGCAAAGAGTACGTCGGAATGCAGTACGACTTACTGGACAACAAGATCTACACGCTGCAGAACCTCGACCGGCTGGACGAAGCCGACGCCACCCTGGGTGTGGCGGCCGACATCTGCCCGGTGAACGGACTGCCGATCGGACTGCACGTGACCGCCGCGGTGCACCATTACTGGCGGGGCCGGTGGGACGAGGCGCTGCAGGCGCTCACCACCATCACCGGCGACGGGCCGACGATCACGTACGCCGGTCTGATCGACGCGGGACCGGCGAGGTTGTTGCTGCACGGGCTGTTCTCGTTGATCGCCGGACGCCGTGGCGATCACATCGCGGCAACCGCCCACCTGGACGTGGCCGAGCACTATCTCGTGACCACCAAGGCGGAGTTGGAGAACTTCGATTTCGTCCTGGCCGCACGCGCGCTCGTCGCTGTCCAAGTCGGGGACTTGCGACGGGGGTACGAGGAACTTGCGCCGATCCTGCAACCGGGTTACGCCGGGATGATGCTGCGCCACCAGTGGCTGCCGCCGCTGGTTCGAGTCGCCATCAAACTGGGCGACTGGGAGAAGGTCGAGCAGGCCGTCGAGGTGCTCGAGCTGGAGGCCGCCAGGGAACCTGTGCCCGCGCGGGCTTTCTGCGCGCTGCACCGATGTACCGCGTTGCTCACGCGCGATCCCGAGCCGGGGCTGGTCGCGGCGGAGCACTATCGGCGGGTGGGCAGGCCGATCGAGCTGGCGTCGACACTCGGCGACGTCGCCGAACTGTTCGCCGAACGCGGGCTCTTCTCCGATGCCCGCGCCGCCTTTGCCGAGGCCGCGGCGATCTTCGCGGAAGTCGGGGCCCAATGGGACCTGGACTCCACGTCGGCCAGACTGGCCGAGCTCGGCATGTGACGCCACGGCCCTTGCCGCATCTAGATGACACCCGCTCGTAGGGCGTAAGCCACCGCGTGTGCCCTGTTGCGCAGGTGCAGCCGGCTCGTCATGTTGAAGATGACGTTCTTCACGGTCCGCTCGGAGTACGCCAGTTCCTTGGCGATCTCCTCAGTGCCCCAGCCTTCCGCGATCAGCCGCAGCACGTCCACCTCACGAGGTTCGAGGCCGGACGCGCTCAACCCGTTGGGAGCCAGCACTTCCTGCTGCAGCACCTTGATCCGGCGCAGCAGGGTGCCGAGTACATCGCGGGGCATGACGCCGTTGCCTGCGGCAGCGGCCACGATGCAGTCGACCAACTGGTCTCCGGTGACGGAGTTCTTCGGCAGTATCGCGACGACGTGGCACTCGACCAGAGTCAGCAGTGGCGCCTCGCCAAGCTCGCCGGTCATCAGGACAGTCGGCAGCCCCCCGTCGGCTGCCGAATTCCTCAACCGTGCCAACGCTTCCGGGCCCACCCGCTCGGTCGACAGCACCTGCACGTCGGCCTGATCCCGCTGTTCGACCACCAAGACCTCCGGTCTCTGCTGGAGGTAGCTGGACAGCCCAACGTAGGTGATGGGATCGGTGGCTTGTATGACGACCTTTACCCGTTCCATCGCGCCTTCCCGACATGCTCGCCTGTGGAATGGGATTAAGTCTTGGCCAAAGGCCTTCATAAACTCTTGCCGCGATTTGAACGAACCCGCAAGTAACCTTGACGGCGATGGTGACAGGGGTCACCCAGACGGCGGAATGTCCGGATAGATCCGGTTTGTGCTCTCGCCCGGCTGAAGTATTCAAGCTCATCCGGCGCGGAAGGAGAAGACGTTTCACCTGTTCGGCGTCTTTTGGACAGTCAGATCTGCCCTGTTGGTCAGGGGACTGGGTGGTTACGGAGCGTCATAAAGTAGTGTGAAAGGCATCACACTAGGGAATTTCACAGGAAGCTCATAAAAACTTTCGCATATGCGCAGGGTGTTCCTTTCCCGACTTCCGGCTGTGCTGGAATGGACTACTGCACGGTATCCTCGCGGGAGATGTCGGGGGTGAGAGATGGCGGCGGAGCCGGTTGAGCCCCTGCGTGTCCAGGTGCTCGGAACAGTCAGTGCGTGGCGGGGCGAGGAGCAGCTCGACCTCGGTTCAGGCAGGCAACGCGCGGTGTTCGCGGCGCTGGCGATGCGCGCCAACCGTGTTGTGTCACGGGAAGATCTGGTCTCGTCGGTGTGGGGGGACAACCCGCCGACCGGTGCCAGCGGCAGTCTCTACACATACGTGTCGCGGTTGCGGCGTGTGCTGGAACCCGATCGGTCCAGGTGGTCCGGCGGGCAGACGCTGGTCTCCGCGGGATCCGGGTATTCCTTGCAGCTCGGCGACGGCCAGTTGGACGTCATCGAGTTCGACCGGCTCAGGGAATCAGCCAACGAGCTGTGGAACCGCCGTGACTTGACCGCGGCGAAGGCCGCGATGGACGCCGCGCTCGCGCTGTGGCACGGCGAGGCACTGGCCGGAATCCAGGGCCCGTCCGCTGCCTTGCACCGCAAGCGGTTGGCTGAGCTGAGACTGGCCGCGCTGGAACGCAGGGCCGAGATCATGCTCGGCTCGGGCGACATCAATGGTGCGGTAACAGAGCTTTATCGGTTGGCCAGCGCGCATCCCTTGCGGGAAAGCCTGCGCGGCCTGCTGATGACCGCACTGCACCGGGGCGGACGGGATCCCGAGGCGCTAGAGGTCTACGAAGAGACCAAACAGATCTTGATCGAGCAGCTCGGCATCGAGCCGGGTGCCAACCTGCGCCGCGTGTACAACGAGATCGTCGCCCGGCCGACGGCCAGCACGCCCGCGCCGCGGACACCCTCGCTGGCGAAGGTCGCGATGCCGGACGTGTTCGTCGGGCGCGGCAACGAGCTTTCGGCGTTGCGCAACAGGCTCGCCGACGCTTTGCACGGCTCCGGAGCCGCGGTGTGGGTCGAAGGTGAGTCGGGCATTGGCAAGTCCGCGCTGTTGTCCGCGGCGCTGGGGGACGCGGCCGACCGCGGCGGCCAGCTGCTGTGGGCGGCGGGTGACGAGGTCGGCAGACGGTTTCCCCTTGGCCTGATCACCTCCTGTCTTGGTGTCGAAGTCCGGTCGACGGATCCGCGCCGGGTGGCGGTCGCGGAGTCCTTGCGTGCGGGCGAATCAGGCAACCCGCAGCCGTGGCATCCCGAGGATCCCTTGCTGGCCGCCGTCGAGCAGCTGATCGATCTGGTCGACCAGCTGTGCGCGGACGGGCCGGTGGTCCTGGTTCTCGACGATCTGCAGTGGGCCGACGACGCGAGCCTGTTGGTATGGCACCGGTTGGTCCGGTTGACCCGTCAGCTGCCCTTGCTGCTCGTCGGTTCCGCGCGGCCGTTGCCGCGCCGGGCGGAGCTGGACCAGCTCCGGTCGGTCGTGTCGACGTGGGGCGGTGACCTTCATCTGCTCGAGCCGCTCGACGAGGCGGGCACGGCCGAGCTGGCCGGCAGGCTGATCGGTGCCGAGCCGGGGCCGACCTTGCTGGGGCTGACCGACAGCGCCGCGGGCAATCCGGCGTTCATCCGCGAGATCGTGCACGCCTTGGTACGGGACAAGGCCGTTACGATCGCCGACGGCGTCGCCGATGTCGACGACATCGATATCGAAGGACTGACCACGGCGCAGCCGACGTTGGCGTCGGTCGTGACGCGGCGGACCGGTCATCTGGCGAATCTCACCAAGGACGCGTTGCGGTGGGCCGCGTTGCTCGGCGTCGAGTTCGACCTCGGTGATCTGGCGACGGTGATGACGCGCCCGGCGTCCGAGCTGATCAGGGCGATCGAAGAGGCGACGGCCGCGGGCGTGCTGCGTGAGGCAGGACAGCGCTTCGCGTTCCGGCACCCGTTGGTGCGTCGCGCTTTGTACGAGGCGATGCCCGAGGCCGTCCGCGTCGCCCTGCACCGGCAGGCAGCCGAGACCCTCGACGAGGCTGGGGCCCAAGTTTCGTTGGTGGCAGCCCAGTTGCAAGGTGCGGGCGTGCCGGTGGACGCATGGGTAACGCGGTGGCTCATCGCCAACACCAACGCAGTCGCCCGCCGATCGCCGACCAACGCGGCCGAACTGCTGGAACGCGCCATCACCAGTCCAGGACTGCGCGACGAGGCAAGAGAAACGCTCACCGCGAGGCTGGCACGGGTCAAGTTCTGGCTCGGCCGCAGCCCTGAGGCCGAAGCGCGGTCGGTGCTCGCGATGACCACCGATCCGGAGCGGGCCGCGGAAATGCGCCTTGTTCTGGCCTATTTGGACTATCTCGGTCACGACAACGCCCGGGCGATCGAGGCGCTCGACCAGGTGATCGGCGACCCGGACGTACCGGAGCACTGGCGGGCCCGGCACCAGGCGCTGCGGTGGATGGTCGTCCGAAGTGGACTCTACGACCCGGTGTCGGCCGAGCAGGACGCGGCGGCCGAACTGGC
This sequence comes from Kibdelosporangium aridum, assembly GCF_900176515.1. Taxonomy (GTDB): domain Bacteria; phylum Actinomycetota; class Actinomycetes; order Mycobacteriales; family Pseudonocardiaceae; genus Kibdelosporangium; species Kibdelosporangium aridum. The sequence continues at coordinate 435,603 of NZ_FWXV01000003.1, read as the reverse complement.
GAAGGCACTCGAGGACAAGGATGCCTTCTCCATCGCGCAGTGGTCACAGTACTTGTGGCTGACCGCGTCGATGTTGCGCAAGCACCCGGAGGCACTCGAGCACATCAACGTCTCGATCTCGGCCATCTCGGGCCAGACCGAGCTGGCGGACCTGCTGGTCAGCTTCCTGGACAACAAGATGTTCACGCTGCAGAACCTCGACCGGCTCGACGACGCGGGACAGACCCTGGACGCGGCACGGCATCTGGTCAGCCGGGTGAACCTGCCGAGTGGCCCGCACATCGCCGCGGCCGTGCACTACTTCTGGCTCGGCCGGTGGGACGAGGCACTGGCCGATTTGGACTCGGTGATGCGCGACGGACCGGAGATCACCTTCTACGGTCTGCGCCAGCACGGCGTGATCCGTCTGCTGCACGGCACGGCCGCGTTGATCGCCGTGCACCGGGATGATTCGGTGAGCCTTGAGCGACACCTGAAGATGGCGGCGGAGCTGACCGATCCGACGCCGGAAGCCAAGGACAACATCGACTTCCTGATGATGGCCCAGGCGCTGGCCGCCGAGCAGCGCGGCCGCTCGACCGAGGCGCTCCAGATCCTCACGCCGGCGCTGGATCACGGCTACTCCCGGATGATGTTGCGGCACCAGTGGTTGCCCAAGCTCGTCCGGCTCGCGATCGACCTCGGCGAGCACGATCTGGCCGAGCAGGCCTTGAAGGTCTGTGAGACCGAAGCCGAAATGGAGGTCCGCCCGGCAAGGGCGGCCGCCGCGGTGCAGTGGTGCCGTGGGCTGATCGAACAGGACCCGGGCGCGCTGCTGACCGTGGCCAAACACTTCGCGGTGACCGGCCGCAAGGTCGAACACGGCATGGCCGCCGAGGACGCGGCGATCCTGCTGGCAGCCGACCGCAGACTGGACGAGGCCCGCGACGCCCTGCACGACGCGATCATCGTCTACACCGAACTCGGCGCGGCATGGGATATTCGCCGCGCCGAGTCCCGGCTGGCGCCGTTCGGCCTGCGGCCGATCACCGTGCCGACCGGCCCGCTGTCCAGAGTGGAGATCCGGATCGCCAGGCTGGTCGCGGCGGGCTGGCCGAACGCGGACATCGCCACCCAGCTTTCGTTGTCCCGCAGCACAGTGCAGATGCACGTGTCCCGGATCCTGCGCAAACTGGGCGTCGACTCCAGGCTGGCGATCACCAACGACTTGATCGGCCAGGGCTAGGGCCGCTGCGGACAGTAAGGTCGCCAACGTGTCGAGCGCATCGGTGGGTAGGCACGTAGTCGTTGTCGGGGCTGGCATCGTCGGTGCGTCGGTGGCTTATCACGCCGCCTGTGCGGGTGCCACCGTGACGTTGGTCGATGCCGGGCGGCCAGGTGCCGGCGTGACGGCGGACTCGTTCGCTTGGGTTGGCGCGTCTGGCGTGCGTGCCGGTCCGGCGGCCGGGATTCGGGCCACCGCGACGGATGAGTACCGCCGTATTGAGGCTGAGTTGCCGGGACTTCCGGTGATCTGGTCCGGCTCATTGAGCTGGCGCGCGGCGGGCGGCGCGCCGGAGGCAGGTCCCGGGCAGGAGATTGTGGACGCGGCCACCGTGATGACGCTCGAGCCCAACCTTCGGCATCCGCCGGAGTGGGCCATATGGGCACCCGGCGACGGCGCCGTCGACGCGGTGGGCGTGACCGAGCGGCTGGTCGCGGGCGCGCGCGACCATGGCGCCCAGGTACATCTGGACACTGCGGTCACCGCGGTCCGCCGGGATGCAGCGGGCCAGGTTGCCGGGGTCGAGACGGCCGTAGGGCCCCTCTCCGCTACGACTGTGGTGTTGGCCGCCGGTGTCGCCACGGCCGCGCTGGGCGCGCCGCTCGGCGTTCGCGTCCCGGTCGAGCCGTCGCCGTGCCCGCTCTTCCGGCTTCGCTCGCCGGCGGGTCTGGTCCGCACCGTGGTCAACACTCAGGACTTCGATCTGCGGCAGGTAACCGCGGACAGACTGATCGCCGCCGCGGACTCGCCCGAACGAACCGTTGCCGCCGTCCGGTCCACTTTCCGCGGTGCCGGGAGCGTCGAGCTGCTCAGCACACGACTCGGAGTACGGCCAATGCCGGCCGACGGCGAGCCGATCGTCGGTCCGGTAGCCGATGTACCCGGTCTCTACCTGGCGGTGATGCACGCGGCGGTCACGCTCGCCCCAGCCATGGGCCGCCTTGTCGCGCGGGAGTTGGTCGACGGCACCGTCGAAGCGGCGTTGTCGGGTTGCCGCCCCGATCGCTTCTAGCGTCCCGAATTTGTCCGGCGCGGCTTGCCGGCGGCAAGGAGACGGGCCCGGGCGGGCGCGAGTTCCTCGGTGGTGACCAACAGGGTCTCGTCGCCGAGTTCGCGGATCAGCTGCATCTCATCCATGCCTTACCCGGCCCTGGCGATGGCGATGTTGCCCTCCAGCCGGGTACCGGCCTCGTAGATCATGTACTCGCGGCCGTTGTAGGTGCCGAAGCTCGGTGCGGCACTGCGGCCGTTGTCGGGTGCGCCGGGCAGCGAGTCGTGCAGGATGCCGAGGTGGCGGCGTTGCGAGAAATCGGCACCGGCCTCGGTGATCAGGATGTTTCCGCCGCTGCCGATGTCGGTGTGGTACGCGACGTACACGCTGCCGTTGCGGAACAACAGATGTGGGCCGGAGATGTCGGACGCGCCGACGTCGGTGTGCCGGATCAACGGGGTCTGCGCGAACGTCCAATCGCGAGCGTTCGCCGACCAGCCCCAGCCGATGTCCCGGTGGTTCGCGCTGGTGTTGGTCATGAAGACCATGACGTAGCTGGCGTTGCGGGACGGCAGTGAGTGCTGGAAAACGCGGGCGTACGAGGTTTCGGTGCTGTTGGGGATGAGCCTGGTCGACAGGACTTCCTTCTCGTAGCGGAAATTGATGCCGTCGGCCGAACTGGCCAGGCGTGTCACCGTGTTCTCACCGTGGAAGTACAGGTACATCCGCTTGGCTGCGTCGTTCCACATCGCGTGCGGTGACGAGACATGCGACACCGAGTACTCGCCTGGCCAGTTCCGGGAGATGATCGGGTTGTTCGGGTACTCGGTGAACTCCTCCTCAAGGGAGTTCGCGTAGGCCAGACAGATGCCGCCTGGTGCGTCGTGCGGCGCGTAGTACAGGTAGTACGCCCCCAATGCGTTGGGAATACGTCCTTTGGTGCCACGGATGCACGGGAAGATCAGCTCGTTCGTCGGGTTGTACTTCAGCTTGCTCTTCACCAGTGCCAGGCGCAGGTACTTGTAGTCGGGGAAGCCTGCGGGGGCGGCCTCCGCCGGGGTCGCTCCGAGTCCCAAGGCGACACCGGCGGTGGAAGTCAACAACTGGCGACGGCTCATGGTCATACGTATTATTCAAGCACGTTTGAGCAAAATGTAACCATCTTGCTCGGCAACTGTCCGGTATTCTGTCTCGCGCAGTCCGGCCAGCTCGGCGGCTTGTGCGGCTGCCGACGTCGGCCAGTTCGCGAAGTGCGTGTCCACCACGATCCACTCCGCGTCCGTGGCGGTACGCGGCCGTATCGCGGGGAACAACTGCACCGTGGTGCGGTCGGTCAGCTGAGGTGCGAGCCGGTTCGACGCGGCGACCGTGGCACCGTCCGGGATCATGTCCATCAACCTGTGCGCGGTAGCGACCCGGGGATCCGCCTGCCACGTCGTTGCGTTGGTGAGTTTGCTGAGCGGTAGCGTGGTGATCCCGATGACTGACGCGACAACGCAGACCGAGAGGACCACCCGAAGCGCCTTGCGATACGTCTGCGCGGGCAGGATCAGTTTGCCTTTGGCCAGGGCGTCGGCCAGCGCGAGGAAGACGATCGGCATCAGTACGGCGTTGTAGTGGAAACCTGCTTCCCAGTGCGACTGGTTGACCGACAGCAGGCGCCACAGCAGCGTCGGTACGGCGATCAGGCTCACCGGTGAGAGCAACGCGAGCAGCGCGGTCGGCGCGAACACCGAGAGCAGCAGGACCAGCTTCTTGTCGTGGTCGAACAGCCTGCCGGGCAGGTCGAGCCAGCTGAACCCCTTGCCGAGATCACCGGCGAACCCGTACACCCCGGCCGGGTTCATCGCTGGGATCAGCACCTTCAGGATCAGCAAGAAGCTGACCAGACCGGACGCCATCACCCAGCCGCCGAGCCGCCGCTGGCCCTTGAGCCACAGGTACCCGCCGATCGCCACGACAGTCAGCGGCAAGTCCTCCTTGACCAGGATCAGCGGTGCGGCCCAGCAGACCGCAGCCGTCCACTCTTCGCGCAGCAGCCGCTCGATCGCGAACGCCAGCAGCGGCACGGCGAACGCGACTTCGTGGAAGTCGAAGTCCACAGTGGTCTGCAGGCCCCACGAAAGCCCGTACGCCACCCCGATCACGAACCCGGCCTGGCGGCCCACCATGCTCATCGCGATCCGGGTGACCGGGACGACCGACACCGCGAGCAGACCGGCCTGCGCGAACAGCAGCGTGATCGGGCTGGGGAAGATCCAGTACAGCGGCGCCAGGGTGGCCAGGATGGGGTGGAAGTGGTCACCCAGCATCACGAAACCGGGGCCTTTCAGCTCCGACACCGGTGCCTCGAACCCGGCGTAAGCCCGGACAATCTGCTCGAATATGCCCAGGTCGAAGCCGGTTGTACCGAGTTGACGGTGATTGGTGACCGACAGCAGGCCGTAGAGCGTGAAGAATACGAACGCCAACGGCCAGACACGGAGGGTGACTGAAGTGGGACGAGTGATCAGCACGCGGCCCACACTGGGAACAGCGTGCTGAAGCACGGCTGAAGCTCGCTGAAGACGCCTTCAGCAAGTCGATCACGGAGTGGTTGGGTGAGCGGTGATGCGAATTCTGGTGGTCGAGGACGAGCGGCGGCTGGCCGCTGCGCTCAAACGCGGCCTTGAAGCGAACGCGTTCACCGTCGATGTCGTGCACAACGGCCCCGACGCGGTGTGGATGGCCGAGCAGCGGCCGTATTCCGCGATCGTGCTGGACATCATGCTGCCCGGGATGAACGGCTACCGCGTGTGCGCCGAGCTGCGCCGCTCTGGCGTGACCACCCCGATTCTGATGCTGACCGCGAAGGACGGCGAGTACGACGAGGCTGAAGGCCTGGACACCGGCGCGGACGACTACCTGACCAAGCCGTTCTCGTACGTCGTGCTGATCGCCCGGATCAGGGCGTTGCTCCGACGGGGCCACGCGGCACCAGCGAAGTTGTGTGTGGACGATCTCGTCGTCGACCCCGGATCGGGCACGGTTCGCCGTGGTGGGCGGGAAATCAGCCTGACCGCGCGGGAATTCGCGATCCTGGAGTGCCTTGCCCGCAGGCCGAACCTGGTGCTGAGCAAGGACGAGATCCTCCAGCACGTGTGGGACGAACACTACGAGGGGGATGTCAACGTGGTCGAGGTCCACGTCAGCGCGTTGCGCCGGAAGATCGACCAGCCGTTCGGGCTGCACAGCATCGAAACGGTGCGCGGTATGGGATATCGGTTGGTCGGCCGTGTCGATTAAGTCGTGGTCCACGGGTGTGCGGGCGGCCGTCGCGGCCGGGCTGATCGCACTCGTGCTGTTCACCGCTGGCGCGTTGTGGCTGCGGCTTTCGATCGGCAGTCTGGACGACTCCCGCAACGAAGCCGATGTGGCGGGGGCGCAAGCGCTCACGGATTCACTGATCGCGGTCTGGCAAGCCGGAAAGCCCATCGACACCCGCGACGGCGTGTTCGAAGTGGTGCACAGCGACGGACGCGTGCTGGGCTCGGGAAATGACATCAAGTCGATCGAGGACGCCATCGGCGGGCCGATGCTGCCACCGCCGACCCAGGACGACAGTGCGGGCCGGATCTTCCGATTCCCGGGTGTGCAGACGACCGTCCGGCCGGGGTACAGCACCTCGTGGCCGGCCGGGGAGGTCTATGTCAAGACGATCGACGATGGCCAAGGGCGGATCGCGTTCTACGTCCCTCTCGGTTACCCGGGGCCGACGTCGGCGTCCGATCTGGACATCGTGCTGTGGCTAGGGGTTCCGGCTGCCGCGCTGCTCGTGGTCCTTGTGGCGTGGGCGTCGGCTGCCCGTGCGTTGCGTCCGGTGGAGTGGATCCGGGTGCAAGCCGCCGACATCAGTGCGCACTCGTTGCAACGGCGTGTGGACATTCCGATCCGGCGGTTGGGGATGAGCCGTTTGTCGATCGGTGTCCGTGCCGGGATCGCCGCGACACTGATGTCCGTGGGCCCACTCATCGCAGGTGTTGTGTGGCTGCGGCACGCCGTGGACGACGTGAACACGGCACGGTTCATGGCTGAGACCAGAGCAGCTGATGCCGCCGTGAACGCGATCGCGATCTCCCTGAACCTGGGCGTTCCGATCGTGCCGACAGTCCACGAGTCGACCGCGTATCTCTACGAAGTGGTGTACGCCAATGGGCAGACGGAGTCCAGTCCGGCTGTCGCCGCGGCGGAGACACAGATCGGTCGTGCTCTTCTTCCCGCGCCGAAGGAAAACGTGGTACAGGTGATGTTCCCCGGCGACGTCGTCCAGTTGTCGGATGACGACAGGAAGTGGATCCGGTCGTTGCTGCCCCAGGTGTCTCCACCGGTGAACGTGTGGAAACGCGAGGTGTCGACGCCACGGGGCACGGCCGCCATCTACACCTTCGAGGTGACCAAGACCGACCGCAATCCCGCAGTGGCCATGGACCGGCTCCTGATTCCGGCTGTCCCGGCGTCGATGGTCCTCATCGGACTCGCGGCGTGGCTGGGCACCACGCGGGCCTTGCGACCGGTGGAAAAGATCCGGGAACAGGCAAACGAGATCAGTACCAGTGCGTTGGACCGCCGGGTGTCTGTGCCGCCGACGCGCGACGCGATCACCCGGCTTGCGTTGACGTTGAACGAAATGCTCGACCGGCTGGAGAACTCCGTCAAGGTGCAGCGGCAGTTCATCGCGGACGCGGCACACGAACTGCGCAGCCCGATCGCCAGCCTGCGCACAGTCCTCGAGGTGGCGCATGATCATCCTGATCAGGCGGACTGGCTGGCGGTCGTGCGCGACGCCGTGACCGACACCCGGCGGCTCGAAGCCCTTGCCGAGGATCTCTTGTTGTTGGCGCGTTTGGATTCCGCGCTGCCTTTGCCGACAACCGTGGTTGATCTGTCCGAAGTGGCACACGGCTACGTCGACTGCGCCGAGCTGATCGTTGACGGCCCCGCGTTCGTCACCGGTGACGCGAAACAGCTGGATCGCTTGCTGCGTAACCTTGTTGACAACGCTACGAGGCACGCCGTCTCGACCGTCACCGTGCGCGTGAGGTCCACTGAGGACAGGGAGATCCTTGAAGTGGCCGATGACGGGCCGGGAATCGCGGAGGCCGACCGCGAGCGTGTGTTCGACCGGTTTACCCGCCTCGACGAGGCACGCGACAGCGACGCCGGTGGAGCAGGGCTGGGCCTGGCGATCGCCAGGGAGATCGCTGTCCGGCACGGCGGCACGCTCACGGTCGGTGATCACGCGGTCTTCACGGCCTCCTTCCCCAAGGCCTCGTCCAGCTGATCCCGGTTCAACAGTCCTTCCCAGCGGGCCACCACGAACGTGGCCACGCAGTTGCCGAGCAGGTTGGTGAACACGCGCATCGAGTCCATGATCCGGTCGGCGCCGAGCAGCAACGACACCGCGGCCGCGGGGATCGACCCGACCGCGGCCAGCGTCGCCGACAGGGCGAGGAAAGCCGAGCCGGGAACGCCCGCCATGCCTTTGGACGTCAGCATGAGCACCAGCACGATGACGATCTGATCACCCAGTGACAGCGGCACGCCGACTGCTTGTGCCAGGAACACCGTGGCGAGGGACAGGTAGATCGAGGCGCCGTCCAGGTTGAACGAGTACCCGGTCGGCAGGACCAGCCCGACCGCGGCCTTCTGACAGCCCGCCTGCTCCAGCTTGGCCATCATCCGCGGCATCACCGACTCCGAGGACGCCGTGGCCAGCGCCAGCGCGAACTCCTCCCGCGTGAACCGGATGAACTTCCACAGGTTCACGTCGGCGCCCACCTTGGCGATCACTACCAGGACCAGGCAGAACAGGATCGCGGCACCGTAACAAGCGGCGATCAGCATGCCGAAAGCGCTCAAGGAGGACAGGCCGTACTGGCCGACGATGAACGCCATCGCGCCGAGGGCACCGAGGGGTGCGAGCTTCATGACGTAGCCGACGACCCGGAAGATGATCTGGGTCAGCTCGTCCAGCATCTTGAGCACCAGCGACGGCCCGGAGTGCTCGGCGAACGCGGCCAGCGCGACCCCGAAGAGCACCGAGAACAGCAGGACCTGCAGCAAGCTGTTGGTGGCGAAGGCGTTCACCACGCTGGAGGGGATGATGTTCAGCAAGAACTCGACCGTGCCGGGCAGGTGCGCGCCGCCGGTCTTCTGCTCGACGGCGTTCGGGTCCAGCGTGCTCGGGTCGATGTTCATCCCGTGTCCGGGGCCGACGATGTTGCCCACGAGCAAGCCGAGGGCCAGTGCCGCGGTGGTGACGACTTCGAAGTAGATGATCGCCTTCAGGCCGATCCGGCCGACCGCCTTGAGGTCGCCCACCTTCGCGATCCCGGTGACCACCACGCAGAAGATCAGCGGGGCGATGATCATCTTGATCAGCTTGATGAACCCGTCCCCGATGGGCTTGAGATCGGCGCCGAAGCCCGGCCAGATCGCACCGACCGCCAGCCCGGCCACGACCCCGGCCAGCACCTGGAAGAACATCGACCGGTGCATGCCACGCATCCAAGTCCTCCTCTTAGTGGAAACTTTCTTCCACGAAAGGGAAACCTGCCGGTGTTTCCCCGGGGTAACGCGGTTGCTACGGGTCGGACGGGGTACCTGTGATCCATGAGTCAGGCGGTCCGCGTGCTGGACATCGACGACCATCGGTTCGCGGTGGAGATCAGGGACGGCGATCTGACCACGCACCACCAGGTCCTGGTGCCTGATTCCCTTCTGCACGACCTGGTGATCCCCGGCATCGACCGCGACCGCCTGGTCACCGAAGCCGTGAAGTACCTGCTGGAGTGCGCGGCCGCGCTACCGGCCGAGGTCGACTTGGTCGAGGTGGAACAGGCGGATCCGCGCTTTCTCGAGGAGCTGCGGGTGCGCCTCGGCGGTCGTCCCGTGCAGCCCGAGATCTAGGTCGCCGCGGGCCTCGCGCCCGTCGTGAACGTGGTTCGATCATGTACTGGAAGGCAGTGGTCGCGTAAAGCAGTGGTCGAGTGAATGGAGCTGGTCCTGAGCGGGTGGCTGGCGGAATTCGGCTCGATCGTGCTGCTTCTGCTCGTGCTGGCATGTGCCGTGGTCCGTCCGTGGGGATGGCCGGAGGCGCTGGTCGCGGTCCCGGCCGCGGTGATCACGATCGTCACCGGGGCGATCTCGGTGCCCAACGCCGTCGACGAGACCGAGCGGCTGGCGCCGGTGATCGGATTCCTGGCCGCAGTGCTGGTATTGGCGCAGCTCTGCGCCGACGAGGGCCTGTTCCAAGCCTGTGGCCGATCGCTTGCCCGAGCCGCCGGTGGGCGGCCACGGCGGCTGCTGAGCGGGGTGTTCGTGCTCGCGTCGCTGATCACCGCGGTGCTGAGCCTGGATGCGACGATCGTGCTGCTCACCCCGGTCGTGTACGCGACCGCTGCCCGAGCCGGAGTTCGCCCCAAACCGCCGGTGTACGCGTGCACGCACCTGTCGAACACCGCGTCTCTGTTGCTGCCCGTGTCCAATCTGACCAACCTGCTGGCGTTCGCGGCCAGCGGGTTGAGTTTCACGCGGTTCGCCGCGGTCATGGCGTTGCCGTGGCTTGTGGCGATCGCGGTCGAGTACCTCGTCTTCCGGCGATTCTTCGCTGCTGATCTGGACGCGGGCATGGCCGTGCCCCACGTTGGCGAGCCGACCGAGGTTCCGGTGTTCGCCTTGATCACGGTCGTGTTGACGCTGGTGGGATTCGTGGTCACGTCCGCGGTCGGGATTGACCCAGCCTGGGCCGCCATGGCCGGTGCGCTGGTGCTGGCGGTACGAGGGCTGGCCCGCCGCCGCACGACTGTGCGAACCATTGTCCGCTCGGCGGCACTGCCGTTCCTGGCCTTCGTCCTCGCGTTGGGAATCGTGGTCCGCGCTGTGGTCGACAACGGCCTCGGTGACTGGCTGGGACAGTTGATCCCCAGCGGTACCGGGCTGCTCGCACTGCTCGCCGTCGCGGCGCTCGCGGCCGTGCTGGCGAACGTGATCAACAACCTGCCGGCCGTGCTGGTGCTCCTGCCGTTGACTGTCGCGGCCGGACCAGGAGCGGTACTGGCCGTGCTGCTCGGCGTGAACATCGGCCCCAACCTCACCTACGCCGGTTCGCTGGCCACTTTGCTGTGGCGGCGCATCGTGCGTCAGCACAACCACGAAGTCGACCTCGGCGAGTTCACCCGGCTCGGCCTGCTGACCGTGCCGTTGAGTCTGATCCTGGCCGTAGTGGCACTGTGGGGGTCGTTGCGACTGATCGGAGGCTAGGCGATGGCTGTGGTCGTCTGGGTTGTCGAGGGCACATGGCCGGCGTGCGTGGATGCTGCCCGCGTGCACACACCTGACGACACCGAGATCATCCTGCTGCACGTGAGTGGCGCGGACGTGCCTGGTGCCGCCCACGGTGCCTTCGCCGGTTTGTTCGGTCGCCACTCTCCCGAACGCGACCCCGGCACAGCGCTGGAAAGCCTCGCCGCCACGTCTGCCGGACACCTTCTGGCCGCCGCCGCCGAGCGGCTCGGCCGGCCGTGCACCCGTGTCGGGCGCACCGGGCGGATCGAACGAGAAGTGGTCGCGGCGGCCGAGACCGCCGATCTGCTGGTGCTGGCCCGCGACGGCGACCGCGGCCACCCGGGCCCGCGAAGCCTCGGCCACGCAAGCCGATTCGTCGTCGACCACGCGCCCTGTCCGGTCCTGCTCGTGTGGCCACCCGCATAGCGTCCACTATGTACAAATCGGGCAAGTGCCGACTTATGGCGGAGGTTGTGCGGCGGCTGGATCGCTAGGGTTTGCCGCGTGGCAACGAGTCTGCGCGACGAGATCGAGGACGTTCTGGACGCTTGGAACGCCTATGAGATCTCGGTGGGGGCGCCGCCGGTCATCGACTACGACTGCCGCCAAGGCAAAGGCGACGTCGGCAAGGTGAATGGCCGCGTCCACGCGTATCAAGAGTTGTTACGCCTGAAGGCCGAAGCGACGGACGATCTTGCCGACAGGATCGACTGTCATCTCGCCTATCTCGGCGCGTTGCTGGGAGAGCGACTGCCGTTGCGTGAGTTCGTCCGGCGGACCCAGGGCGTCGAAGTCGCCGGCTGGAGCTCGGAATACGTGACGTGGCGCGGCGAGCAGGCCCGCAAAGCCATGCAAGACCTGGGAATCGAGTGGGGTCCGACGACGCGGCGGGATTTGCTTGACTCCGAACAGAACCTGACGGCCGACGAAATACCGGATGCCTTACGTGCCGCGGCAGCCAAGTTCGAACCGTTGGTGAGAAAGGCAACGGGCACTACGGCACCGTACAACCTCAGCATCGAGACGGCGGACATCGACGCGTACTGGTCGTACTGGCTGGACGGCGCAGGCCAGGATGCCCGGCTGCGTTTGAACATGCGCAACGCGCGGTTCACTGACGTGCAGGCGAGGCAGTTTTCATTGCACGAAATCCTGGGACACGCCTTGCAAAGCGCGAGCTACTCGGCGCGGTGCTGCGCCGAAGACGTGCCGTGGGTGCGTGTCCTGTCCGTGCACGCGAACCATCAGGTGCTGCTTGAAGGTTTGGCGCAGGCACTGCCGTTGTTCGTCGCGCCGCACGACGAGGCGCTGATCGCGCACCTCCGATTGGACTACTACCTTCAGCTGGTCAGCTCCGAGCTGCACCTCGCGATCAACGACGACGTGAGCGTGCCCGATTGCCTCGAGCACGCCAAGCAACGCGTGCCGTTCTGGCCTGATGAGACGATCGGCCGGATGCTGAGCGACCGGAGCACGGATGTCCTCCTACGGTCCTATCAATGGGCATATCCGGCCGGTGCGGACTGGTTCGTCACGCTGGCGGAGACCAAGGACAGCGAGATCATCGCCAAGGTCCTGCGAGCCGCGTACCGCAGCCCACTCACACCGGCAGAGCTGGCGATGATCCGGAGTTAGGCTTGGAGCGTGGTGACGAATCTGCGGGCGGACGCCGCGCGCAACCGTGAGCGGGTGCTCGAGGTGGCGCGGGCTGAAGTCGCCGAGGGCAATGTCTCCCTCCAGCTCAACGAGATCGCGCGGAAAGCCGGCGTCGGCGTCGGCACGGTGTACCGGCATTTTCCGACTCCGCGCGCACTGCTCGAGGCCGTGGTCGGGAAGGAGCTGGCGACGATGGTGCAGCTCACCGAGCAGGCGTCGCAGATGCAGGACATCCGTGCGGCGATGGAGTTCCTGCTCCGGCGCACTCTTGACCTGCAGTTGTGCACGTCGGGCGGGCTCGCCGAGGTGATCTGCGCGATCGAGGACGCCGACGAGCGGACCACGCACGCGAAATCCGAGATGCGGCGCCTGGCGGATCACTTGCTCGAGCGGGCGAGGGCCGCCGGCGTGATTCGGCCGGAGATCACCGGCGAGGACGTCCGCAACCTGATGGCCGGCCTGGAACGCGCCGTCGAACTGGACCCCGATCGGGCCGACGTGTACGTGTCCGTGCTGATCAGGGGCCTTAGCGGATAGCTCATCCGGTTCTCTGATACCCTAGCGGATACATTATCCGTTTTTAGGGGGCTTCATGGACGGCAAGACTGTCGTGGTGACCGGCGCGAGTGCCGGGATCGGTGCGGCCGGGGCGCGCGAGCTGGCCGCCTTGGGTGCGAATGTGGCCGTGGTCGGCCGATCGAAGGAGAAGACCACCAAGATCGCCAAGGAGATCGGCGGTACCCCGTACTTCGCGGACTTCGCCAAGCTCGACGACGTCCGCAGGCTCGCGGACGAGCTGGACTACCCGCAGATCGACATCCTGGCCAACAACGCCGGGCTGATCAGCGGCAAGAAGGTGCTTACGCCGGACGGTATCGAGCTCACGTTCCAGGTCAACCACGTGGCGCCGTTCCTGCTCACGCACCTGCTGATGGACCGGCTCAAAGCCGCGCCGCAAGCACGCGTGATCACAACTGCCAGTGCGGCACACGGCTTTGCGCGCCTGGACATCGACGACCTCAACTTCGACACCCACAAGTACGGCGCGCAACGCTCGTACGGCAACAGCAAACTCGCCAACATCCTGTTCACGCAGGAACTTTCGCGCCGTGTCCAAGGAACGGGCGTGACCGCGAGCTCGTTCCACCCTGGCCCGGTCGGTTCGGAGTTCTTCCGTGACAACAGTCTGTTCAAGCTGGTGCTGCGCTCACCCATCGGCAAGCTCGCGCTCACGCCGGAACAGGGCGCGCGACCGTTGGTGCACCTGGCAACGGTCGCGGACGCGCAGTCGGTCAACGGTGCGTACTTCAGCCGGCTGAAGCGGCGGCAGCCCAGGGGAACCAGCCCTGAGCTCGCCGCGCGCCTGTGGACGAAGACCGAGCAGCTATTGGGGATTGGCGACCAGGCGAACCGCTAGCGCACCGAAGATCGCCGCGGACACCCGGTCCATCCAGCGCCGGATCGCCGGGCGCCGCACCAGGAATTCGGACAACGCGCCGGAAACGAACCCGACCGTGGCGTCCACGCACAACCCGACACAGATCAGGATTCCGCCAAGCACCAGGAACTGCACCCATGCGGGCCACCCGGGCTGGTGGATGAACTGCGGGAAGAACGCGAGGTAGAACAGGATCACCTTCGGGTTCGACAGGTTGGTCAGTACGGCCATCGCGTACATCTTGCGCAGGGACCGTTGCGGCACGGGCGTTTCGGGTGCCGCGGCCGCTTTACGTGACGCGCGCAGTGTGGTGATGGCCAGGTAGACCAGGAAAACAGCGCCGAGGATGCGCATGACGTCCAGCGCCACGGGCGCGGCGGCCAGCAGGGCGCCGAGGCCCGCGGCGGCGGCGACCGTGTGGATCGCGATGCCGGTGGACATCCCCAGCGCGGCGATCACCCCGGCCCTACGGCCGCGGGCGATCCCGTTGGCGATGATGAACATCATGTCCGGCCCCGGTGCTAGGCTGATCAGGGCGGATGCGACGGTGAACGCCAGCAGGACGGTCAGCTCCATCCCGGCATCCCAACATCCTCATCGAGTGCTGGGCAAACTCTTTACCCGAGGACGTGGTGGTGTCTGCGCGGGGACCAGCTGTGTGAGGGCCCGCAGCGCGTACTCGAGCGGTCCACGGCGGAACAGCATCAGCCACAAGGTGGCGAACAGGCTCGCGACCGAGATGAACAGAATCAGCTCGAGCGTCGGGTCGATCTCGACTGCCGCCGCCGTCAGGCCCGCGATCGCGAAGAGATGCGCGGTGTAGAGCGTCATCGACATCGAGCCGACCGACGTGATCGGGCGCACCAGTGCGGGGATCCACTCGGCCACGTACAACGAGCACGACAGCACGAACATCGCGATGCCGAGTGCACCCACGATTTCGAACGTGGTGTTGCTGTGCGGTGTGGACTCCAGCAGCCACAGGAACGAAAGAGGTTGCGGCACCACGCTGCCGCCGAACTGCGAGACGGCGATCGCTGAACCGCCGTAACCGGCGATGGCCATCAACGGCCCGGCGGTCAGCAGTGTCATCCGCAGCTTCGGTGAGGTCAGGTCCAGTCTGCCGAGTGCGATTCCGGCCAGTACGTAAGGCATCCACGTGACCGCCGGGTAGAAGCCGGTGAGCAGGAACTGCAACACGCCTTGGCCGCTGATCTGTTCGAGTGGGTCACCACTCCACGTCGTCCACGTCTGTTTGGACAAAATGGCCACAAACGGACCCACAACCGCGAGCACACCAGCGATACCGAGCAGCCAGGGCGCGCGAAGCCGCAGGAATGGCATCGCCAGCACGAAGAACGTGCCGTAGTACGCGAGGATCACCGCGATGTTGGTGCCCAGCAACGTCAAATACGTGCCGAGCGCCACCAGGACCACCGCCCTGATCGCGATCTTGAGGTAGTCGCGGGCAGTGACGTCCGGCTGTTGCCTGCCGGTGGTCAACGCCAGCGAAAGCCCGGCGAGTGTGGCGAAGAGCACCGACGAGCGGCCGTGCGTCGCCTGCATCAGATCGCCGAGCAGACCTTGTGTTCGTGCTGGGTCGGGTCCGACGTGCACGGCGAACATGCCGAACACGGCGAGACCTCGTGCCAGGTCGATCCCGGCGATCCGTTGGTTCACGTCCTTCAGGGTCGCGAACGAACCTGAAAGCCACCTGAGTGTCAACCTGTCGATCTCGACAGAGTTTCCTTCGCCCGGCGCAGATGGTCACGTTCCGGCGCGTTGTCGGCACGCTCGATCGCACGGTCGTAGGCCGCCTCCGCCTCGGTGACGCGACCGAGCCGGCGGAGCAGATCGGCCCTGATCGCGTGGAAAAGGTGGAATTTGTCCAGTTTCAGTCCGTCCACCAGGGACAGTGCGGCGGCCGGACCGTCCACTTCGGCCACCGCGACCGCCCGGTTCAACGCGACGACCGGTGTCGGCGTGAACGCAAGAAGATGGTCGTACAGCTGGACGATTTGTCGCCAGTCGGTCGGATCCTCGCTGTGCACGGCGTTGATCGCGGCCTGGATCTGGTACGGCCCTGGTTCGTTGCGGCGCAGGCATTCCCGGACGAGCTGGCGGCCTTCAGCCAGGAGAGCTTTGTCCCACAACGACCGATCCTGGTCGGCGAGCAGGACGAGATCGCCCTGCGGCGTGGTCCGCGCGGCCCGGCGAGCCTCGATCAACAGCATCAGGCCGAGCAGCCCGAGCACCTCGGGTTCCCCTGGCATGAGTTCGGCGAGCAGCCGGCCGAGCCTGATGGCCTCGGCGCACAGGTCCTCGCGCACGAGACGCTCGCCCGAGCTGGCCGTGTAGCCCTCGTTGAAGATCAGGTAGACGACCGCGAGCACGGCGGACAGCCGCTCTGGCAGGTCAGCCTCGGACGGCACCCGGTAGGGGATGCGAGCGTCGCGGATCTTGCCCTTGGCCCTGACCAGCCGTTGTGCCATGGTCGGCTCCGGCACCAGGAACGCGTGCGCGATCTCGGCGGTGGTCAGGCCGCCGAGCAGCCGGAGCGTCAACGCGACCTGGGCGGCTGTCGCGAGCGACGGGTGGCAGCACGTGAAGATCAGCCGGAGCCGGTCGTCCTGAACAGGGCCTTCGTCCAGCGTGTCGTCTTGCGCCTGTAACAAGGCGGCTTGCGCGTGCTTGTCCTCGCGATGCGACTCGCGGCGGAGCCGGTCGATCGCCCGGTTCCGGGCGGTTGTGATGATCCACCCGGCCGGGCTGGGCGGTACGCCCGCGTCCGGCCAGCGCTTGACGGCCTCGGTGAACGCGTCCTGGACCGCTTCCTCGGCGATGTCGATGTCGCCGAAGACCCGTACGAGCACCGCTACCGCACGTCCGTACTCCTCGGCGAAGACCCGCTCGATCTCGCTCACGTGACCAAGTTAACGCGGCGCGTTCACGATCCCGTCGATCATGCCTGGGTAGAGCGCGTCGAGGTCGTCACGACGCAGGGCCGTCATCCGGCTGGTGCCTTCAGGCCGCACTCTGACCACGCCCGCCTCGCGCAGCGTGCGGATGTGGTGGGTCGTCGTCGATTTGCTGATCGACAGGTCGAGCGAGCCGCAAGCGATGGCTTCACCGTCCGGGAGCTCGGCAAGTGCCTTGACGATCCGCAGCCGCACCGGGTCGGCGAGCGCATGCAGCACCGCCTCGATGCGGATTTCGTCGCGCGCTGGGTGTGGCAGCTCGGTCATGACCTCAATGGTAATGGAAGTTCGATAACCATCGTAGTTTGATGGAAGTCGTAGTACGGTGGTTATCGAACAAGAGCCCATTCGGGGAGAGTCATGTCGCCACGCACCTATCTGCTCGCCGCAGGTGCCTTCGCCGTCGGGACGAGCGGATACATCGTTTCTGGCGTGCTACCTGCGGTAAGCCGGGATTTGAACGTCTCGTCCGCGACCGCGGGCCAGCTTGTGACGGCCTTCGCCATCGCCTACGCGATCGCCTCGCCGTTGCTCGCCGCAGCTACCGGACGCTGGGAACGGCGACGCCTCATGGTCGTCGCGTTGCTGGTCAGTGCTCTCGGCAATGGCCTCGCGGCGATCGCACCCACGTACGAGCTGCTACTCGCATCTCGCGTGGTGAGCGCGCTCGGTGCGGCCGTGTTCACACCGGCTGCCACGATGGTCGCGACGACGCTGAACCCGCCGGACCACCGGGGCCGGGCGGTCGCGATCGTTTTCGGGGGACTGACGTTCGCGCTGATCATCGGGGTGCCCGCGGGCAGCCTGATCGGCGCCAGCCTGGGGTATCACGGCGTGTTCGCGCTGGTGGCGTTGGTGTCCTTGCTGGGCGCTGTGGCTGTGCAGGTCGGCATTCCGGCTGTGGCCGCGCCGCCCGCTGTGCGGCTGCGGGACCGGTTCACCATCGCGGCCGACCGGCGGGTGCAGTACGTGCTCGGGATGACCGTGCTCGGCTGCTTGGCCGCGTTCAGCGTGTTCACGTTCATCGCTCCGCTGCTTGGCGAAACCGCCGGCGTGCACGGCACCACGGTCAGCATCTTACTGCTGGTTTACGGCATCGGTGGTGCGATCGGGAACAACCTGGGCGGCCGGGTCACGGACAAGTTCGGCAGCCAGCGGCCACTGCTGGTGATCTTCGTGGTGTTCGTCGGGTTGCTGGCGACGTTGCCGTTGACCGCAGTTTCCGCGGTGGCCGCGGGCGTGGTTCTGTTCCTGTGGGGCGTGTTCACCTGGTCGGTGAACCCGCCGATCCAGAACTGGCTGATCGAGCTGTCGCCTGCGAACAGTGGCTTGTTGTTGTCGCTCAACGCTTCGGCCATCTACCTGGGCGTCGGGCTGTCGGGCATCTTCGGCGGTGTGGTGATCAACTCGGCGGGTCTCACCGCACTGCCGCCGATCGCCGCGATCGTGGCCGCCGTGGCGCTGGTCTTCCTGCTGCTGGCCAGTCGTCCGTCCAAATCGGAGCGCAAGCCGGCGCCCGAGCTGGCGTTGGCCGACTAGTATTGGCCCTTGTTTCAGGGACCACCTGGCTTGCGGTTCGCTGCCAGACTGGCGGGATGGGAGCACCTTCTGTCGGGTTCATCGGGTTGGGCGTCATGGGCATCCCCATGGCGCGCAACCTCGTGAAGGCCGGGACTTCGCTGCTGGTGTGGAATCGGACCGCGGGCAAGGATCTGCCTGGCGCCGAGCTCGCGCCGGACGCGGCGACGGTCTTCAAGCGGTCGGACGTGGTCATCCTCATGCTGGCCAACGGTTCGGCGATCGACGAGGTCCTCACGAGGGGCACGCCGCAGTTCGCCGAGAAGGTCGCCGGGCGGATCATCGTCCACATGGGTACGACCGAAACGGCGTATTCCCAAGGGCTTGAGGACGACATCCGTGCGGCCGGTGGCCGTTATGTCGAGGCGCCCGTGTCGGGATCCCGTGTCCCGGCTGAGAATGGCGAGCTGGTCGCGATGCTCGCGGGCGATCCCGATGCCGTTGACGTTGTCCGGCAATTGATCGCGCCGATGTGCCGGGACACGGTCGTGTGCGGGGCCGTTCCCAACGGGCTTCGGATGAAGTTGTCGGTGAACGTGTTCCTGATCGCCACCGTGACCGGGCTGGCCGAGTCCTTCCAGTTCGCCAAACGGCTCGGGCTCGATCTCGGCACGTTCGTCGACGTCCTGGCCGGCGGGCAGATGTCCAGCCCGATCATGCGGGTCAAGGGACCCAAGCTGCTGGCCGAGGACTACTCGGTGCAGGCCGCGATCGACGACGTGTGGATGAACACGCGGCTGATCACCGACGCCGCCAAGGCAGCGGGCATTCCCGCGCCACTGATGGACGTCTGCGAGGCGTTGTTCAGCGAGACATCGGCGCTCGGCTACGCGGGCGCCGACATGGCAGCGGTCATCAAGGCGATCGAGGCGAGGTCAGTCGTCGGGGTGGTTGAGCAGGCGTAGGTCCGGCGGCACCAACGTCGTACTGGTCAACAACTCGCGGATCAGGTTGTGGTTCAACGAGTTTCCGACTGGCTCGTCCATCTCCTCACGGGTCAGGCCGGCCACGCCGTCCTTGGACAGCCGGGCTCGGACCTTCACAACCAGGTGTTCGACCTTCTTGGCCGTCCAGTTCGCGTCCGGCTGGAGGTGCGCGAGCTGGTTCGCCGCCTGTGTCCACGACAACGGCTGTGGCCTGGCTTCGTGCAGCAGATACCGCTGGCCGAGGACGACCAACGCGAGGCGTTCGGTCGGGTCGAGGCGCCAGGTCTTCGGCGGATGCGTCGGGTCGAGGTGCCGTGACGTCGGAGTTTGCACGTCGGAGCCGGTCACGTAGAGCTCAAGCAGGTGCTCACGGCCGCCCGAGCCGCCGACGAACAGCGGCGTGTAGCCCTCGACCAGGGGAATCGGCTCCTCGTTGGTGAACAGCAGCCGTGAGTTGGGCAGCCGGATCGGCAACCTGCCGGTGTTGCTCACCCACCACTGGTTCTTCTGGTGCGTGAGCAGACCGTGCTGCCTGCTCACCCGGCGGTCGTCCTCACCGATGCACACGTGTACTTCCGGCCGGTTGCGTCCGAACAGGATCGTGCGGCCTTCTCGCGGTCCGAACACGATGCCACCGGCGATCGCCAGCGCGTAGATCGTTCCGGGCGTCGCGGGCGGGACACCGAGGGCGAGGCTGCTGTGCCCGGGCGCGAGCGTCTCGGTCATGGGCTTGCTCCTTCCGATGACCACAGCTAACCCCTTTCGTGTGGGAGCCCTCCCGAACGCTCAACCAGGCAGTTTGGCCGCCAGCGGTTCGGAGATGTCGGTGACGAGTTTGCAAAGCCGGCCGTCCGCTGTCTGCTGGCCGAACACGACCACCATCAACGCCTCGATGGCCGGCCGCGCATCGTCGTTGGTGTACTCGCGGTGCTGGATGTACGACACACACGTGTTGTCGCCGTATCCGTTGTCCTCCACGGCCGCGGGATGGCCTGCGAAGGTCGTCTGCTTGCCGTCGCTCGCGTTGAGCGGATCCCGTTGATCGAAGATGACCATCAACGTGCTGTTGCTTGTCGTGCTGCGCCAGCGGCATTCCCAGTCGCCGAACGCGGGCTCCGGGTTGTTCGCGTCGACGCCGGGGAACAGCGCGAGAATGTCCGCATCCGGCATGGCACAGGCATCGACGTTGATCAGGGAGTCCGGCGCCGGTGGCAGCACGCGACGCGGGATGGTGCCCTTCAGCCTGTCGAGCGCGGTACTCACGGCAGACTCCGCGACCGCACAGAGGTCGACGGGAAAACGGGTCCGGTTGAACTTCGCGGTGATCGGGATGGCGTAACGCTTGTCCGGCATGACCAAACTGCGCATGCACGACGAGTCGCTGTAGATCGGATGCCTGACCACCTGGACAAGACCGACCCGTTCGATCTGGCCAGGCGGAACCTCGCCGGTCTTGGGCACGAGCTCGAAGGTCAGCCGGACATCGACCTCACCAGGACCTTCCTCGGGCCGGATGAGCACGTCACAGCGGTTGAAGTTGCCGTAGTCGGGATCGAGATCGGTATTGCCGAACCGCTTCAGTTCCCCCGGGTCGAGCAAGGAACAAGGATCGACGGTGTGCGGATCCCCGACAGTGGGAGAAGCGGCGGAGGCAGACTCACTCGGATAGCTCAGCAAACCCCAAGTGGCCACGAGAACGAGCAGGATCGCCGCCCTTGCCAGGATCGGCGGCCGCTGGCGAATGCCGTTGGCGACGGCCTCAAGCATCTGCTTGGCCTGCGCGGCAGTCGGCCGTTTACGCGGATCAGGCTTGAGCAAAGCGGACAACACCTGCCGGAGCGGCCCGTGCGATTCCGCGATGTCCCCACGAGCAGCACGCCACACCAATACCTGTGGGTTGTCGGCTTTACCGACCGGCGACACACCTTCGACCGCCGCGAACAACGTGGCACCGAGCGAGAAAACGTCCGATGCGGAGGTAGCGTCCTCGCCGCGGGCGACTTCGGGTGCGAGATATCCGGGCGTCCCATCAAGACCGCCGGTCCTGCTCACCGTGATGTCATTGTGGACGCTGCGGGAGACCCCGAAATCAGTGAGCTTCGGCCGCCCGTCATTGGTCATCAACACATTGCTCGGCTTGACATCCCGATGCAGCACACCGGCGGCATGAATCGCGGTCAACGCATCGGCGAGCTGCACACCGATCTGCGCGACTCGGCCCGCAGGCAACACACCCTGTCCGGCCAAGGTGCTGGCAGGCAGGTATTCCATGACAAGCCACACTTCATCGCCAGAAGTGACGACGTCGTACAACGTCACCACATTCGGGTGATTCACCCGCGCGGCGGCCTTGGCTTCCCGTTTGAGCAGCTTGGCCTGTGCACCGGCGACCGGAAGCGCCCGTTTGACGGCGACAACGCGGCCAAGCTCTTCATCGGTGGCCCGCCACACGACACCCATTCCACCGGAGCCGAGCTGCTCTTCCAGCCGATAACGACCGGCGATCAACCGACGAGAGCGCACGCCCCAACCATAGGCCACACGGCCTAGTCCCCGATTCGGACATCCGGGGCAGATGAAACAGGACGAGCGCCGCCCCAGCCGGCCGCACCCAAGTACCCGGAACCCTGAGCCGAACCTCAGCCGGACCGAAACCCTGTATCAAACCGCTTCGGCCCGCCTCCTATTAGCGTGACATTCGTTGACCAGCAGCGCGGCGATACCCGGACTCCGGCGTACCCGTGCAAGACACCGCTGCCTGGTCGGCCCAATCGCTCCAATAGGCATCCCCAGCCGCGCACTGATCTCGGCGTACGGAATAGGCGGATCCGCGAACAACATCGACAGCAGCTGCTGATCCCTATCGGACAGTCCGTCAATAGCCTCGCGCAGCGCGTCGCGTCGTTCGTCCACCAGCAACCGGTTGTCCGGCCCCGGGCACGACACGTCCGCCATGTCTTCGGTCTCCTGGGCCACCTGGCGACTCCGGTCCCGCAGCATCTGCAAGCACTCCCGCCGCGTCGTCGTCACGATCCAGCCCGGCAGGGCCTCCGGGTCACGAATCGTCGTCATGTTCGCCACCAGGCGAAGCCACACTGTCCCGGCCACGTCGTCGGCGTCCACGCCCGTGATCCCGAGGTTGCGGCAGATCGCCGACACCAGCGGCCGATATCGCTGGACAAGCGTCGCCCACGCCCAGGCTTGTCCGCGCGTCGCGCCGTGCACAAGAGCCGTCAGAACCATCGTCTTCCCCCGCTCGGTGAGCAACCGACCGGCTTCACGATTTCGCCACGCCCTGCTCGCGGACCTTGCAGCAACCTTGCGGACCGACAAGCATCGAGATCCATGGAGTTTCGGCTGTTCGGGGAGGTGCAGCTGAGGGCGGGAGGCAAGCTCGCCGACGTGGGAACGCCACGTCAGCAAGCCGTGCTGGCCGCCCTGCTCGTGGACGCCGGAAAACCGGTCCCGATCGAGACGCTGATCGACCGCGTCTGGAACGAGACGCCACCGGCCGAGGTCCGCAACGTCCTCTACTCGCACCTCAGCCGGATCCGGAGGCTGCTCAAGGACACGGCAAGACTGGAGCGCCGGCCCGCCGGGTACGTCCTCGACGTCCCACCCGGCTCAGTGGACATGCACCGGTTCTGGCAGCTGGTCGAGCAGAGCAAGGACCTCAGCGACACCGACAAGGCCGCGACGCTCGCTGAGGCGTTGGCGCTGTGGCGGGGCCCGCCCCTCGCGGGCGTCCAGGGCGAATGGGTCGATCAGGTCCGGGATCGCTGGTCGCGGCGAAGACTCGATGCGATCGTCCAATGGGGTGACGTGGAGCTGCGGCTGGGGCGGCCCGCACAGGTCATCGACGTGTTCCGCGATCTGGCTGCCGAGTACCCGTTGGCCGAGCAGTTCGAGCACGTCCTCATGCGAGCGTTGCACGCGGCGGGCCGGGACGCGGAGGCGCTTGATCGTTACACCGTTATCCGGCAACGGCTCGCGGACGAACTGGGCACCGGCCCTGGACCGGAACTGCAGGCCCTGCACAGTTCGCTGCTCAGGGGCGAGTTGCCGAAGCCGCGGCGGGCGAACAGCGCCGCGCCCGCGCAACTTCCGCCTGACGTCTACGGGTTCGCTGGCCGGGAAGAGCAACTAGGACAGTTGGGCAAGCTCGAGCGGGCCCGGATCGTCGTGGTCTCGGGGACCGCGGGCGTCGGCAAGACGTCCCTGGTCGTGCACTGGGCGCACCAGGTGCGCGCGGACTTCCCCGACGGCCAGCTGTACCTGAACCTGCGCGGGTTCGATCCAACGGGGACGCCGGTCGCGCCCGCTGAGGCCGTGCGCGGGTTCCTTGATGCTTTCTACGTGCCGCGCGAACGGGTTCCGGCGGGGTTCGAGGCCCAGGTCGGGCTCTACCGCAGTCTGCTGGCCGACCGTCGCGTGCTGATCGTGCTGGACAACGCCCGCGACGCCGAGCAGGTTCGCCCGCTGCTGCCTGGTTCGTCGCAGTGTCTCGTGCTGGTCACCAGCCGGGATCAGCTTGCCGGGCTGGTGGCCGAGGGCGCGCATCCGCTGATGCTCGACCTGCTTGACGTCGCCGAGGCACGCACTCTGCTGGTGCGGAGGATCGGCGCGGAACGCGTCGCGGCCGAGTCCGAAGCGGTGGACGAGATCATCCGGCTCTGCGCTCGGCTTCCGTTGGCGTTGGCTGTGGTTGCGGCGCGGGCTGCGACGCATCCCAAGTTCAGCCTCGCCGCGCTGGCCGACGAGCTGCGCGAAGGCTTGGACGAGTTATCCGGCGCCGATCCGGCGACCGATCCCCGCGCCGTGTTCTCGTGGTCCTACCTTCAGCTGAACGAGACCAGCGCGCGGCTGTTCCGGTTGTTGGGCCTGCATCCCGGGCCTGACTTCGGCATTCGTGCGGCGGCCAGCATGGCCGGGCTGCCGGTCGCGCAGGTTCGCCCACCGTTGGCCGAGCTGGCCGGAGCGCACCTGGTCGCCGAGGAAAGCCCTGGCCGCTATGAGTTCCACGACCTGCTGAGGGCCTACGCCGCCGAACTCGCCCAAGGGGACAGCGACCGGCATGCCGCCCGGCGGCGCATGCTCGGCTATTACGTCCACAATGGAAATCGGGCGGACCGCCTGCTCGACCCGTTCCGGGAGAACCCGCCCGGCTTCCCTGAGCTTCCCGGCCATGTCGTCGTGGAGTCCATATCGGACAAGGCGCGGGCATTGGCGTGGTTCAACGCCGAATACCGCGTGATGTTGGCCGTCATCAACCAGACACACGGCTTCGACGAGGAAGTCTGGTCGCTGGCATGGACGTTGCGCCGGTACTTCACCCGCCGGGGACTGCGGCACGAGCAACTCAGCGCGCTCCTGCCCGCGCTTGAAGCGGCACGGAGGATGGGCGATCCGGCCAAAGAGGCGTACGCGCAGTGCTTCATCGGCTCGTCCCACGTCCTTTTCGGACGGGTGGACGAAGGCGCCGAACTGCTGGGTGTCGCGCTCGGCCTCTACCGCAAAGCGGGCGATCGGCTCGGTGAAGGCCTTGTGCTGCAATGCTTCTGCTGGATGCTGGAACGCGAGAACCGGCACGCCGAAGCGCTCAAGTACGCCCAGCACTGCCTCGACGTGTTCCGGGCGGCGGGTCACAAGCCGGGAGAAGGCCGGGCACTCAACGCCGTCGGATTCCTGCACGCCCTGCTCGGCGCGCACGTCGACGCGCTCAACTACTGCCAGAAAGCCATTGACCTGCAACTGAAACTCGGCGACAGCGTGGGCGCGGCACAGACGTGGGACAGCCTCGGGCTTGCCTACAGCAGGCTCGGCGATCACGAGCGCGCGATCGTCTGCCACCAGTCGTCGGTCGACGTCAACCGTGAGCTGGGCAACCGGCACTCCGAGGCCATCGCCCTCACCTCGCTGGGAGACGCGTACAAGAACGCGGGCGACATCGAGTCGGCCCACATCGCCTGGCAACGCGCGGTCGAGAAGTTCGAGCAGATCGGAATTCCGGAAGCCGACGAGGTCAGAGCCAAACTGGGATGACCACCACTGGGATAACCACCACGAAGGGGAGAGATGGACGACGCCACCAGCGCACAGGATTTCGCCGCCCTGCTGCCGGAGATCGACAAGTTCGCTCGAGAACTGCCGGACAAGGACCGGTTGCTGTTCGACAAGATGCTCACCGGCGCGGCCGAGACGATCATGAACAGCTTCCAGTCCTACGCCACCGAGTTCGGTGAGGCCTTCCGCGGCGGGAAGACGCAGCTGACCATCAGCTATGAGAGCGGCGGGTACGACGATCCTCTCGTCTGCGGCAAGTACTGCACGAGATACGTCAAGCCGTAGTCATGCACACGGCTCTCGTCTCGATGCCGTTCATGCACGTCGATCGCCCGTCCATCCAACTGGGACTGCTGCGGGCGATCGGCGAGGCGAACGGCTTCCCGGTGCGTACGGTGCACGCCAACCTGGATTTCGCCGCACGCGTCGGGACCGAGTACTACCAGGCGCTCGCGGACATGCGTGGCCGGATGATCGGCGACTGGTTGTTCTCGGTCGAGGCGTTCGGCGCGGACGCGCCTGATCAAGATGCCCTGCTCGCCGACGAATTCGCGGCCGAACTGTCCTATTTGGCGGATGATGGGCGCGTCCGCGACCGGCTGACGCGGACTCGCGATGATGATGTGCCTGCGTTCCTCGACGACCTGGTCGGGGGATTTCCCTGGCACGAAGTCCAAGTCGTCGGGTTCAGCTGTACGTTCCAGCAGAACACCGCGTCGTTCGCCTTGGCACGACGGTTGAAGGAGCGCTTTCCGGGCATTGTCACCGTCTTCGGCGGGGCCAATTTCGACGGTGAGATGGGCCTGGAGCTCGTGCGGTCGGTCGACTGCGTCGACTACGCCGTGATCGGCGAAGGCGACACCGCGTTTCCCCGGCTGCTCAAGGCATTGGCCGACGGTACTGATCCATTGGCAGTGCCAGGTGTCGCAAGTCGACACGGCGCGACTCCCGCGGAGCCGCCCCTTGAAGTACTCGACGAGACACCCGTGCCGGTGTACGACGAGTACTTCCAGCGAGCCGAAAAAGCCGGTCTGCTGCCCGAGGTCGTATGGCTTCCGTTCGAGTCGGCCCGTGGCTGCTGGTGGGGAGCCAAACACCATTGCACGTTCTGCGGTCTCAACGGCACGACGATGAAGTTCCGCGCCAAGTCGCCGGAGCGGGTGCTGGCCGAACTGGCCACGCAGGCACGGCGATACGGCGTGTTCCGGTTCGAAGCCGTCGACAACATCATGGACCCGCGCTATCTCAAGGAAGTCTTCCCGGCGGTCGTCGACAGCGGTTCGGACTACGAGTTCTTCTACGAGGTCAAAGCGAACCTGACCCGCGCCCAGCTCAAGCTCCTCGCCGCGGGTGGTGTCACGCACTTGCAGCCAGGCCTGGAATCGTTGAGCTCCCACGTTCTCCGCTTGATGGACAAGGGCGTCAGGGCCGCGCAGAACGTCAACCTCCTGCGCTGGGCGCGGTATTACGGGATCGATGTCGGCTGGAACATCCTGTGGGGATTTCCCGGCGAGACCGCCGATGACTACGCCAAGCAAGCGGCCGTTGTCCCGAACCTCGTTCACCTGCAGCCGCCCGTCGGTGCCGCACGTGTCTGGTTGGAGCGGTTCAGCCCGATGTACACCCGGTTCACGATGCGGCACCGGGCACCGGAACGCAGCTACCAGTACGTGTACCCGAAGACAGTCGACCTCGATAAGGTCGCGTACTTCTTCGAATACGAAATGGATGACGCGCTGCCCGCCGAGACCTATGCCGACCTGGCCAGTGAAGTGGCCATGTGGAGCGATCGCTGGGAAGCGAAACAGCGGCCGATGCTGACCTACTGGTCGTCGCCGGGATACCTGCGGATCTACGACGGCAGGCACGAAGGCCGCGAGGGAACGTACACATTCCGCGACACACTCGCGCGCATCTACCTGGCGTGCAGTGACCGGCCGACGACCGCGTCGGCAGTCAGGAACAAGCTCGGTCTCGACGTGCCGGTGCGGGCGATCGAGGACGCGTTCGCCCAGTTCGAGGAGCGCGGCCTGATGTTCCTCGACGAGTCGCTGGCCGTTTCACTCGCCCTGCCTGCAACGCGGTATCGATGACTGTATCGATGACTGGGGGGCAGTTAAAGTAGCGGAGTGACTGATCTTCCGCTCGCCGGTGTCACCGTCGTCAGCCTTGAGCAGGCTGTGGCCGCGCCGTTCGCCACCCGGCAACTGGCCGATCTCGGTGCCCGGGTGATCAAAGTGGAACGTCCGGGCGGCGGCGATTTCGCCCGCCGCTACGACACCACAGTGCACGGCCAATCCAGCTACTTCGTATGGCTGAACCGGTCGAAGGAATCGCTCACGCTCGACCTGAAATCCGGGCGCGGCAGGGAAATCCTGCACCGGCTGCTGGCAGGCGCGGACGTCTTCGTACAGAACCTCGCCCCTGGGGCCGCGGCGAGGCTCGGCTTGGACAAGGACAGCCTGACGTACGAGAAGCTCATCACGTGCACGATTTCCGGGTACGGCGAACCATGGGCGGATCGCAAAGCGTACGACCTTCTTGTGCAGTGCCAAACCGGGCTCGTGTCATTGACGGGAACGCCTGAGGGAGCCGCACGCGTCGGAGTGTCCGTTGCGGACATCGCGGCCGGGATGTACGCGTACTCGGGAATCCTCACCGCGCTCTACACCCGTGCCATGACAGGAAAAGCCCGTTCGGTGGACGTGACGCTGTTCGACGCTCTGGCCGAGTGGATGGGGCAGCCCGCGTACTACACCCGTTACAGCGGAACACAACCACCTCGAGTCGGTACGCAACACGCCACTATTTCCCCGTACGGCGCCTACACTGCGGCCGACGGCAAGGACGTGTTGTTCTCCATCCAGAACGAGCGCGAATGGATCTCGTTGTGCGAGCAGTTCCTTGACCGGCCCGAGCTTGTCGACGACCCGCGGTACGCCACCGGGTCGGCGCGGGTCGAGCACCGCGACGAAGTCAACGCCATTGTCGCGCAACGATTCAATGAGATCGACAGCACCGAGGTCATGGCCCTGCTGGACAAAGCGGGCATCGCGAACGCCGGGGTCAATTCGGTACAGGAGTTCCTTGACCACCCGGTGCTCGCCGGGCGCTGGCAGGATGTCGGCATCCCCGGCGGGTCGATGACGGCGTTGCCGCCGCCCGCGAAGCTCGACGGGATCGCCGCACGAATGGATCCGGTGCCGGATGTCGGCGAGCACACCGACCAGATCCTTGGCACGCTGGGCTACAGCGCGAGCGACATCCAGCAGTTGCGGGCCGAGGAGATCGTATGACCACGCTGTCCGACGACGAACAGTTCATTGTCCGGACTGTCAGACAGTTCGTCGACAAAGACGTCAAACCGGTCGTCCGCGAGCTCGAACACGCCGACACCTACCCCGAGGCGTTGATCGAGCGGATGAAGGAACTGGGCATCTTCGGCCTGGCCGTCCCCGAGGAGTACGGCGGCACTCCGGTCTCGACGCCGTGCTACGTGCTGATCACCGAGGAGCTGGCGCGTGGCTGGATGAGCCTGGCAGGCGCGATGGGCGGGCACACGGTCGTCTGCAAGCTCCTGCTCAAATTCGGGACACCTGAGCAGAAACAGCACTATTTGCCGCGGATGGCCACGGGCGAGGTCCGTGCGACGATGGCGCTGACCGAACCCGGCGGCGGGTCAGATCTGCAAGCCATGCGCACGGTGGCCCGCAAATCCGCTGACGGCTACGTCGTCAACGGATCGAAGACGTGGATCACGAACTCCCGCCGCTCAAGGCTCATCGCCTTGCTGTGCAAGACAGATCCCGACGCGCGACCGGCACACCAAGGCATCTCGATCCTGCTGGCCGAACACGGTCCTGGCCTGACCGTGTCCCGCGATCTGCCGAAGCTCGGCTACAAGGGCGTCGAGAGCTGTGAACTGTCCTTTGAGGACTACCGGGCGCCGTTGGCCGCCGTTCTCGGTGGTGTGGAAGGCCATGGGTTCGCCCAGATGATGTCCGGGCTGGAGACCGGCAGGCTGCAGGTGGCCGCGCGGGCGCTCGGGGTCGGCCGGGCCGCGCTGGAGGATTCACTGGCGTACGCGCAAAGCCGGGAGTCGTTCGGCAAACCGATCTGGCAGCACCAGTCCATCGGCAACTACCTGGCCGACATGGCCACGTCGTTGTCCGCGGCGCGTCAACTGACCCTGCACGCGGCACGGGAGGCCGACGCGGGCCGCCGGGTGGACATGGAAGCCGGAATGGCGAAGCTGTTCGCGTCGGAGACCGCGATGCAGATCGCGTTGACCGCGGTCCGCATTCACGGCGGGTACGGGTACTCCACCGAATTCGACGTGGAGCGGTATTTCCGGGACGCGCCACTGATGATCGTGGGCGAGGGCACCAACGAGATCCAACGCAACGTGATCGTGCGTCAGCTCATCGCCCGCGGTGGACTGGAGCCCTGATTGGCCAGCTCCTCGCGCAACCGGCGGACCTCCTCGCGCAGCGTGACCAGTTCGACGTGCAGTTCGTCGGTTTCCTGCTGCACTGTCGCCTCGCTTTGCTGAATTCGTTCCAGCAGCCAGGACGCGATCATTCCGGTGATCACACCGAGCAACGCGATTCCGCCGATCATCAGGGCGGCCGCGACCAGCCTGCCTTCCCACGTGGTCGGATAGACATCGCCGTACCCGACCGTCGAGATCGTGGTCAGCGTCCACCACAAGGCTTTCGGGAACGAGTCGATCCCGGCGTCCGGATTGGCCCGTTCGGCGTCCAGCACGGCGAGCGCCGCGGCGAAACTGACCAGTACGGTCACCATGGCGACATAAATCGCCACCCGGCCACGAAAAGCCGTCGACGCCCTGCGGTTGAGCACCCGCAAAACCGTGACAATCCGCAGTACCCGCAATTGCCGGACCATCGGCAGCGCCACCGCGACCAAATCGAACAGGTGACGCCAGATGAACCGCAGTTTCCGCTCGGCGAGGATCAACCGGGTCACGTAGTCGGCAGCGAATACCAACCAGATCACCCAGAGCGTGATCTCCAGTCCGAGATGCACGCCTGCCGGCGCACTGACATGCAGTACCTGCCAGGCATATGCGACAAGGAACGCCACGGCGAGTGCGCTCAGCGGCCACTCGGTTCGCCGTTCCCAATTGGACAGTCGCTGCTCGGTCACCGCGACACTGTAACCGCGATCGGGGCCTCAGCCGCCTGGCCGGCAGCGGAAAATCAGGGCAAGCCCGATGACCATCGCGACCGGCCCGGTGATCCAGGCGTACACGTAGTCGACTTTGCCGCCGAGCGCGGTGAAGAAGATCGCGACCGTGTAGATGAAGCAGAGCACGGCGGTGAGCGTCAACGCCTCTTTCAGCCGTGACCTGGTCTGCATGAACTGAGGGTAACCCAGTGACTGCGAATTAGGCGTGAGGTCTTGTTCCCAGAGTTAACATCGGATCATGAGCCGGATCAACGATGTGGGCGGTGTGCAGGGGTTCGGCATGATCGAAGCCGACCAGGACGAGCCGCCCTTTCATGCGGACTGGGAGGCACACGTCTTCGCCCTCAACGGTGCGCTGATCCGGCACGGGATCTATCAGCTCGACGAGTTCCGCGATGCGATCGAACGCCTGTCACCCAGCCAGTACCTGGCGGCGTCCTACTACGAGCGGTGGTTTTTGGCGATTCGCACACTCCTGATCGAGAAGGGTGTGTTCACCGAGGAGGAGCTGGATGACGTTCACGACCGGTGACCGGGTCCGGGCCAAGAGCGTCGATCCGCCGCACCACACCCGCCTGCCGTCCTACATCCGGGGCGCGGTCGGCACGATCGTGGGAAATCAGGGCGCTCATCCGGTTCCCGACGACGTCGTACGGGGGTTTTCCGCGCCGGCGGAGACGGTTTACGCAGTCCGGTTCACCGCCGGTGAATTGTTCGGAACAGGCGATCACACCGTGACGGTGAGCCTGTGGCAGAGGTACATGGAGCGGCTGTGAGTGGTGATCATTCCGACGCGCCGATCGCGGCACGGGTCCGGCGGATGGAAAGCCTGCTCGAAGAGCGCGGCCTGGTGATTCCGGGTGCTCTCGACGAGACGCTGGCGGCCTTTCTCAACCGTGCGTCACCAGCCAATGGCGCCCGGATCGTGGCCAGGGCGTGGGTGGATCCGGAATTCCGGGACCGGCTGCTCGCCGACGCCCCCGCCGCGATCGCCGAACTCGACTTCTCGATGAGCGGCGGATTGCACGTGCAGGACCTGCAGGCGGTGGCCAATACCGAGCGTGAGCACAACGTGGTCGTGTGCACGCTGTGCTCTTGCTACCCGCTCGCCTTACTGGGCCCGTCACCCACTTGGTACAAGAGCGAGAGCTACCGGTCGAGGGTGGTCCGAAATCCCCGCGAGGTGTTGCGGGAATTCGGCTTCGAACTGCGGCCCGAGGTCGAGATCAAGGTGTGGGACGCCAACGCGGAAACCCGGTACATCGTCATTCCCGCCCGGCCGGCGGGCACCGAGAACCTCACCGAACAACAGCTGGCCGAATTGGTCACCCGCAACGGTCTGATCGGGACAGCGCCCGTTTAGAGCTCGTCGTCGTGTTGCAGAGCCCATTGGGCGAGCCGCAGCCGTGAGGTGATGTCCAGCTTGCGGTAGCTGTTACGCAGGTGGGTCTCGACCGTGCGGGCGCTGAGAAAGAGCCGGGCCGCGATGTCCGCATTGGACAGTCCAGCGCCGACAAGCCGGACGATTTCGGCTTCCCGCCTGGTGAGGACGCCGTCGCCGCGTTCGATCCGCTGAGCCCTGGCCAGCCTGCGGGCACGGTCGAACCATGGTTTGACGTGTTGCAGCTTCTTCAGACAGCGGAGAACGGTGTCGCGGTCGGGCTCCAGCTCCGCGGCTTCCAACAAGGTCTGTGCGGCAAGCAGTGGTGCGCCCATCGACTCGAATCGGCGTGCCGCGCCACGGAGAAGTTCGGCGTCTCCCTGCAGCAAACCGTCGTGGCGGTCCGACAACACGTCGATCATCGGCGCGTCATCCTTCGTCGAACGCAGCACCTGCTGAACGGCAGTGGCCGACGCGGCATCCTTGGCGGCGATCGCGGCCTGGCTCGCGCTGAGCAGCCGGAGATAGCAGATGATCGGGTCGGTGAACCGGAACGCGTCCGCGGTGAAAGCGGGCGCACGCTCGGGCTGACCCGAGTAGCACGCGATGGTGGCCTCGGCCGTGGCCCAGGTGAAATCCAGTGCGTTGTCCCGCACGGCAGGCCGCGCCCTGGCCAGCCGCATGCTCTGTCGCGCCTCGTCCAGCCTGCCCAGTTCGGCCAGCAGACAGGCCCGGAACGCGTACATCCGCGCGGTCAGCCGGTACAGGCCGGTCTGAGTGCTGCCGTCGATGTCCTCCTCAAGCGCGGTGATGGTCGCGGGCAGATCACCCTGGAAGTACTGTGCGGTCCGCTGGAGCAGCCGCATCGAGTACACCGCGGACGGCATGACGAACACCGCGTTCGCCGCGCGTGCGAGGTCTGCCAGCCGGACAGCGCCGGCGATGTCACCAAGCAGCAGGCTCACCCCGGTGTGGATCCGGCGTGGCGTGAACGCGAGTGCGGGGATCTGCGCTGCACTGGCGCCACCGACCCGTTCGGCCTGGACGAAGTGCCGGTGCGCGGCGGCGAATTCGTGATCGAGCACGGCCGAATAGGCCTGTGTGGCGTGGAAGATCGCCTGTGACGGCCCGTCCGGCCGATCACCGAACAAGTCGCTCAACTGCTGGTAGGTGGCTCGGGTGGTTTCCAAGGGCATGTGCCTGGCGACAATCGCGATACGCATCGCGGCGTATTCGATGTCCCGGTCGCCTCGCAGCTGCGAGATCGCGTCGACATGGCGCTGCGCGGCGTCCCCGTCGCCCCGCTCGGACTCCAGCATCGCCAACTGCACCAGCAACTGGATCTGCCGTGTCTCCTCCGAAGCCGCTCGTGCGATCTGCAGCCGTTCCCGCCAGACCGCCGCCGCGTCGTCCAGCCGAACGGCACCTTGATACGCCAGGCCAAGCGAATCCAACAGCTCCGGCACGAGCTGCGGCCGTGCGTCCCTGGCCAGAGCCAGTGCCCGGCCGAGGTACTCCACCGCTTCATCGGCCGCCAACGCGTACAGGGCCCGCTTTCCGGCGGCGGCGAAAATGTCGATGGCTCGTTGCGTGTCCACGAGTTCGCCCGCGCCTCGATAGTGCGGCGCGGCCGCGAGGATGGTCTCGGGCGTGCCTGTGTCGATCGCGGCCGCCAGCTTGGCGTGGAGCTTGCGGCGTTCGCTTTCGGTCAGTTCGGCGTAGGCGACTTCGGCGTAGAGCGGATGGGCGACGCGGTAGGTGAGTTGGCGTCCGGTGACGTGTTCCTCGATGTGGCCTTGCCGCAGCAGGTTGTGCAACGCCGGATCGCCCGGCGGCAAGCCGAGAACTTCCGCCGTTGCCGAGGTTCCGGCCACGGCGATGACGTCGAGGATGGCGCGTTCGGGTTCGTCGAGTGCGTGCAGCCTGCCGAGGACGAGGTCTCGCACGATGGCGGGAAGTGGCCCGTGCCCGGGAAGCATCTGTGCGAGGGCCCTGACGAACAGCGGCACGCCTTTGGTGCGCGCCGACATTTCCGCAAGGAGATCGTGGTGCGGTGGCTGGCCGAGCAGGTCCTGCAGGAGGCTGGCGAGATCGGAGACGTTGAGCGGCTGGAGAACCAGCTCAGTCCCATTGCGACGGACGAGCGTGGCGAGATCGGTCAGCCGTTGGCCGGACTGCGGTGTCCGGCAGGTGCCAAGGACGACGAACTGGCCGTGGCCGGCGCCCCGGCCGAGGTAGTGGACGAGTTCGATGGTGCCGTCGTCGGCCCAGTGCAAGTCGTCGACGATGAGCAAAAGGGGAGCGTTGAGCTGCACGAACCTCAGCGCGGCCTCGAACATGCGGGTCCGGTTGAGTGCCGGATCGCCGCCGGGTGCGGGGTGCGGCAGGCGTGGGTCGGTGATCAGCCTGCCGAGATCAGGCAGGCCGCGCAGCATTTCGGTGCTTGTCCGCGCGGGCAGGGAATCGAGGTGTGTGCGCAGCGCCGACACGACGGGTGCGTACGCCAAACCGGTCTGCAACGGATCGGCCTGGCCGTTGAGCACAGCGAAGCCAAGATCCCGTGCGGCTCGGGCCGCATGCTCGGCGAGCCGTGTCTTGCCGATACCCGGCTCACCGCAGATCAGCACAAGACGGCCGGTGCCGCGCTCGGCGTCGGCCAGAATCCCCGCCAATGTGGCTGTTTCCCGGTCCCGCCCGGTCAGCCGTGGCTCCATCCCCTGTGCCACTTCTCCGCGCCTCCCCTCACCCGGATGGTAGAGAACAGGGGCAGCCGTTCGGCGGCGGGCCAGTGCGTGGTGCACTATCCACAATGGCGTCCGAATGGAGGAGTGACTATGCGTTACCTGGCATTGGCCGCGATCGTCCCGGCGGTGGTGCTGATCGGTGGCACCGGCTCGGCGACTGAGATCCCGTCCATGCGGGTGACTACGGCGTCCTCGAAGCTCCAGGCCTACAAACCCAACGCGGGTGGCGTCACCTACAACCCGAAGCTCGCCCCGGCGGGAGCGACGTTGTCCGTGCTGAGTGTCTCCACGCCGCAGGGCACGACCGTGTTGCTGACGATTCAGGGCCTGCTGCCCAAGCGCCAGTACGGCGCGCACGTGCACGTCAAGCCTTGTGGGCCGGCGCCGGCGGACTCGGGACCGCACTTCCAGGACAAGAAGGACCCGGTCCAGCCGTCAGTCAACCCGGTGTACGCCAACCCGCGCAACGAGATCTGGCTGGACTTCACCACCGACCGCCTTGGCAACGGCTTCGCGGTCGCCCGGGTGAAGTGGGGCTTCGGGGAGCGGGAAGCCTCGTCCATCGTCATCCACGAGACCCGCACGCACACCGATCCCGGCCACGCCGGCACCGCGGGCGCCCGCTTGGCTTGCCTCACCGCTGATTTCTGACCAGTCCCACTGCCTTGAGGAAGTTGGGGCATTGGGTGATGTCCTCGTGCTCGCAGTTCAATGCCCCTTCGACGAGCTTGAGCGACGCCTGCAACGCCACGATCCGGCCGATCAGGTCGGCCTGGTGGCGTCGCATGATCTCCCTGCGCGTGCCGGGATTCCCGACCACGAACATCTCCCTGATGTCGTCGAGGCTGAACCCCGCTTCCTTGGCCTTCAGGATCACCGCGATCCGGTCGAGGTCGGCGTCCCGGTAGCGCCGCCGGTCGCCGTCCCGTTCCGGGGTGAGCAGGCCCATCGACTCCCAGTGCCGCAGGACGTGGGTGGCTAACCCGAACTGCTCGGCGACCTGCCCGACGCCGAACGTCTCGCTTGACTTCATGTCGACATTAAGTCCCAGCATGTCGGACATGTCCACTTCCCTCATCGAAGCGCTGGACGCCTTCGACGCGTTGCCGGGTGCGGCTGAACTGCGTGCCCGCACCTACGAACTGCTTGCGTTGCCGCCGGGCGCGCCTGTGGTGGATGTCGGGTGCGGAACTGGTCGTGCCGTCGCGGAGCTTGCGGCGCGAGGCGCGAAACCGGTCGGTGTCGACGTCGATCCAGAGATGCTCTCGGCGGCAAAGGCCCGATGGTCACACGACTTCCGGTTGGGCGACGCGTACTCACTGCCTGTCGACCACGTCATGGGCTACCGGGCCGACAAGGTGTTGCACGCCTTGGCAGATCCCTCGAAGGCCTTGGCGCAAGCGCATCGGGTGCTCGACCCGGGCGGCCGGATCGTCCTGGTCGGCCAGGACTGGGAACACTTGGTGATCGACTCGTCGGACCCGGACCGGACCCGTCAGGTACTCCGCGAGCGCGCGGACGCGCTGCCCAGTCCGTACGTCGCCCGCAGTTATCGGAACCTATTGCTGGACAACGGCTTTGTCGACGTCACAGTCGAGGTGCACACGACGGTCTGGACCGACGGGCGCATGCTGCCAGCGGTCGCCAGGTTGACCGAGGATCGGGAATGGCTCGCCGAGCAGACCGAACGCGCCCGCACGGACAGATTCTTTGTTGCGGTACCTATATTTCTGGCCAGCGGTACTCGCTGACCGGACTGGACACTTCGGACACCCGGGGTGGGTGAGTGCGAAGGGGAACGCATCGGCGGTGCGCTCGGGCAGGTTTCTTGTTCATCGAGGCAGTGGGCTCGTTTACTGCCAGGACGAGGAATTTCGTCAGATGTGAGGAGAGCCGGCGTGTCTCCATCTCTCGACGACCTGGCCGCACTGCACAGACGCGTAGCCGAGATCTCGGTGTCGGTGACCGCGCCGCGCAAAATCGTGACTGTGACTGTCGGGCAGCACGGGCAGATCACCGATTTGCAGTTCCCTTCCAGCGCCTACCTCGGGCTCACGCCCGCTGACCTCGCCACGACGGTCATGCGCACGTTGCGGCAAGCCCAGGCGCAAGCCCGGGAGCGGGTGGCCACCCTGCTGGCGCCCGTCGTCCCGCCGCATTTCGACCTGACCGGCCCGTTGCCAGTCGAAACAGATGAACCTGACGAAAGTGGCATATTCCGGAAGCTGATCAGCTGACGGTTGGTGTACGCGCTCTCACACCTTGTAGCCTGTCGCTGTGTCGCGGTTACGTGTCCAGGTGTTGGGCCCGGTCAGCGTGGTCGAAGACGAGGTCGAGCTCAAGCTGGGACCGCCACGGCAGCGCGCGGTGCTGGCCGTCTTGGCCGTTCGGGCGGGCCAGGTGGTGTCACGGGCTGAGCTGATCGAAGCGGTCTGGGGACAGGCCGCGCCGTCCAGTGCGGCCAGCGCGGTCTACCTGTACATCTCGAACTTGCGCAAGCTACTGGGCAAGGACGTGCTCGCGTCCGCCGACAACGGCTACACACTTCGACTGCCGCAGGATCGGATCGACGTCAAGGTCTACGACGGGCTGATCGCGCAGGCGGGCAAGCAGTCGGCTGGTGCGGCGGCGGCGTCGCTGGGTGAAGCGCTGGGAATGTGGCACGGCGAGGCGCTTGCCGGGATCCCAGGGCCCTTCGCCACCCACGAACGCACGCGGCTCGCGGAGTCCTACCTCCGTGCCGTCGAGGCCTCCGCCCGGGCGCGCCTCGAACTCGGTCAGCACGTGGAACTCGCCGCCGACCTCGGCAGTCTGGTGCGGGAGCACCCGTTGCGGGAATCCCTGCGGGAGCTGCTGATGCTGGCGCTCGCCCGAAGTGGGCGGCACGCCGAAGCGTTGGACGTCTTCCAGGAGACCCGCGAAACACTGTTGCGAGAGCTCGGCGCTGAGCCAGGACAGGCGTTGCGTCAGGTGCACGCGCAGATCCTGGCGGGTGAGGACCGCGCGGTCGTACCGCTTGAGGTGATGCCCGCGCACGTCGCGGCCAGCGCGCGGAGCGACGCGCGGCTGTTCGTCGGTCGTGCCGCCGAAGTGGCCAAGATCCGCGACCGGGTGACGGACGTGGTGGCCGGCCGCGGCGGCATGGTCTGGATCGAGGGCGACCCGGGGATCGGCAAGTCGGAACTGCTGATCGAGGCGCTGGCCGGCGTGGGGGAGCAGGGCTGTCAGCTCGGCTGGGCGATCGCCGACGAACCGGACATCCGGTTCCCGCTCCGGCTGATCATGGAGTGCCTTGGCATCACGGTGAAATCCCCGGACGCCGACCGTGCCGAGCTGGCCAGGCAGCTGCGGATGCACACGGGCAAGGACGACGAAGACCCGATCTCCGACGCGGTCGACCGGATGCTCGCGCTGGTCGACCGGATGTGCGCGCACGGGCCGGTTGTCCTGGTGATCGACGACCTGCAATGGGCCGATGAAGCGAGCGTGCACGTCTGGCGCCGGTTGTCCGCGGCGGTGAAACAGTTGCCGCTGCTGCTCGTGACGTGCTCACGCACCGGCCACGGTCGTCCCGAGCTCGACCAGTTGCGTTCGCGCGCCATGCTGATCTCCCTGGAACCACTGCGGCCCAACGACGTGGAGTCGTTGACCGGCCGGCTGGTCGGCGGCAGGCCGGGCAGGCTGCTGCGCCGGGTCACCGACCGAGCCGGGGGAAATCCGCTGTACCTGCGGGAAATGGTCCGTGGTTTGGTGCGTGACTCGGCCGTCGACCTGGTCGACGGGGTCGCGCACATCGATCAGGTGCACGTCGAAGCTGCGCCTCGGTCGCTCGCCGACGCCGTGGAACGCACCTGTGGTGCATTGCCGCAGCAGACGCACGAAGTCCTCCGGTGGATGGCGGTACTCGGTCCAGAGGCCACAATGGACAACGTGGTCGCGTTGACCGGGCGCGCGGCCGTAGACCTGCGTACGGCATTGGTCGACGCGGTCGACGCCAACGTGGTCTTCGGCGAAGGACCGCGATTGGTGTTCCGGCATCCGTTGATGCGGGAGGCAATCCTCGGCGGGATCTCCCCAGCCGTCCGGGTCGTGCTGCACCGTGAGGCCGCGAAGGCCTTGGCCGGTACGGACGCGCCCGCGATCCGGGTCGCCGAACAACTCGTGGCCGCGTCCAGCCTGGAACCCTGGGTGTCCGGCTGGCTGGCTGACCACGTCACCGAGGTCGCCAACCACGGCCCGTTGGTCGCCGCCGACCTGCTGGCCGGTGTGCTCGAAACGCTGGACCCGGCCGATCCGGCGCGCGAAGTCCTGCTGGCCACCCAGGTCAAGGTGCTCTTCCGGCTGACCAGGGTCACCGCCGAGCAAATCGAGCAGGCACTTGCTGCGTCAACCGACCCCGTCCGCACCGAGGAACTCCGGCAGCTGCTCGCCGCGATCATCTACCGCAGCGGCCGCAGGGAGGACTCGATCAGGACGCTCACCGAGTCCGAAGTGGACGAGTCGGTGCCACAGGAGTGGCGGCAACGACGCAAGTTCCTGCTCGCTCACCTCGTGCGCGACGTCACGGACGTCGACGCCGCCGAAACCATGGCGAAGACGGCATACGAGGAAGCCGCCGCGGGCGGCGAAGTCGGCCTGATGGCGCACGCGCTGCAGACCCAGTGGATCGTCGATTCGGTCCGAAGGGACCACGAGGCGGCGCTCGACCACATCGACGCGGCCATCGACGTGGTTCGCGGCCGGGCGGATCTGGCGGGCATGCACTTCAACCTGCTGGACAACCGGCTCTTCACGTTGCAGAACCTGGACCGGATGGCCGACGCGGACGAAAACCTGCGTGCCGCCAACGAACTCGTCGTCGAGCACCGGCTGCCGGTCGGTCCGCAAGTCGCCGGTGCCGTGCACTACTACTGGACCGGCCGCTGGGACGAAGCGCTCTACGAGCTGGACGCGATCACCGAGGACGGCCCGGCGATCACGTACGCGGGCCTGATGGACGCCGGTCCGGCTGGCCTGTTGCTGCACGGTGTGTCGGCGTTGATCGCCGGGCGCCGGGACGACCGTGCCGCGCTCGCGGCGAACCTGGACGCGGCCGAGCGCTACCTCGTGATCACCGACTCGGAGCGGGAAAGCCAGGATTTCCTGCTGGCCGCCCGCGCGCTGGCCGCGACTCAACGCGGGGACATCCCCGGTGCCCTGGCTGAGTTCGCGCCGGTGCTCAACCCGGCCTACGCCGAGATGATGCTGCGCCATCAATGGCTGCCGGAGATCATCCGGCTGTCCCAAGCGCATGACTCAGCCCTGGTGAACGACGCCATGGCGGTGGCTGAGATGGAGGCCGACCACGAGCGCGTGCCTGCTCGCGCGTACGCGGCCTTGCACCGCTGCAGAGCCCTGGCCACCGGCGATCCCGAACCCGCGCTGGTGGCCGTCGACCACTACCGCTCGGTCGGGCGCCCAGTCGAACACGCGGTCGCCTTGGAAGACGCAGCCGTGCTGCTGGCCGCGCGCGACGCCCGCACAGCCGCGACAGACGCGTACGGCGAAGCCCTCCGGATCTACCTGGAACTCGGCGCGAACTGGGACCGCGCCAGGGCGAAGTCCCGGATGAGCCAGTTCGGCATCCGCGAGCCCATGCATGCCGTCCCCGGTGTCGGCGGCAGCGACTGGGAGACGCTTTCCGCGGCGGAGCAACAGATCGCCGCCATGGTCGCCAATGGCCTGTCCAACCCGGAGATCGCCACCCGGATGTCGCTGCCCCGGCGGATCGTGCAGGCCCACGTCGGGCAGATCATGGCCAAGCTCGGCGTTGGCTCGCGGTCGGAGATCCGGCAGGCCTCCTAGATCACCCCCGCACGCAGCGCGTACGCCACGGCATGCGCCCGGTTACGCAGGTGCAGACGGGCGGTCATGTTGTAGATGACGTTCTTGACGGTCCGTTCGGAGTACCGCAGCTCCTGCGCGATCTCCTCGGTGTCCCACCCGTCGGCGATCAACCGGAGCACATCGACCTCACGCGGCTGCAACCCGGACGCGTTCAGCCCGTTCGGCGCGAGCACCTCCCGCTGCAGCACCTCGACCCGGCGCAGCAGCTTGCCGAGCACGTCACGCGGCATGACGCCGTTGCCATCGGCGGCGGCGAGCACGCTGTCGACGAGCTGGGTCCCGGTCGCGGTCTTCTTCGGCAGGATCGCCACGACATGGCACTCGACCACGGTCAGCAGTGGGGCCTCACCGAGATCCCCGGTCATCAGGACGGTCGGCTTGCCGATATCGGTCGCGGTCTGCCGCAACCGGGCCATCACGTCACTGCTCAAGTGGTCCGTCGAGAAGACCACCACGTCGGGGCGGTCCTCGGCGCCGTCGACCACGGTCAGTTCGCGGCGAGATCCGAGAAAGCTGCTCAGCCCCACGTGGGACATCGGGTCCGATGTCTGGACAACCACGCGCACCTGTTCCATCGACTCCTCCACACGCTGGATCGGTGTGGCGAAGAGTCTGCGCGAGCGACCTTAATGAAGTCTTGTCGAACCGAGACCTCGGCTAAATGGTCGCTGAACGTCCGCTCGACCACCAGATCAAAGCCCAGTTCGGAGCCGTTTGTCGGGCAAAACTTGCCCGTAAGCACCCAGTAGGATCTCCGGGTGTCACAATCCCTGCGCGTCCGGTTGCTGGGTGTGGTCAGCGCCTGGCGGGGTGCGGCCGAGATCGACCTTGGTCCCGGCAGGCAACGCGCGGTCTTCACGGTCCTGGCGCTGCGCGCCAACCAGGTGGTGTCCCGGGAAGCCCTGATGGACGCGGTCTGGGGCGACTCGGTGCCGCCGGGAGCAAGCAAGAGCCTCTACAGCTACATCTCGCGGCTGCGCCTCGCGCTGGGCCGTGATACCCAGGTCCTCGTCTCCGAGCGATCGGGCTATTCACTCCGCCTGGGTCCCGCTGAGCTGGACGTTCACGAATTCGACGCCTTGCGCGAGACGGCGCAGGCGGCGTGGCACCGCCGAGACGTCGCCGCGGCCCGGGCCGCTTTGGATGCCGCACTGGCCTTGTGGAACGGGGACGCGTTGGGCGGGGTCGATTCGCCGTTCGCCACCGTTCAGCGGCAGCGGCTGGGGGAGTTGCGGCTGGCGGCGTTGGAGCGACACGCGGAAACGCTGATCGCGGCGTCAGATCCGCTCGT
The DNA here is from genome assembly GCF_900176515.1 of Kibdelosporangium aridum. Taxonomy (GTDB): domain Bacteria; phylum Actinomycetota; class Actinomycetes; order Mycobacteriales; family Pseudonocardiaceae; genus Kibdelosporangium; species Kibdelosporangium aridum. Next base: position 393,871 of record NZ_FWXV01000003.1, on the reverse strand, counting down.
GGTGCCCGAGCTGCAGCGGTTGGTCGGTGAGCATCCGCTTCGGGAGTCGCTGACCGGGCTCTTGATGTCCGCTTTGGCCCGGTTCGGGCGTTCCGATGAGGCGCTGGCCGTGTTCGACGAGACCCGGCAGCGGCTGGTCGACGAGCTGGGGATTGAACCAGGGGCAGCCCTGCGGCGCGTTCACGACGAGATCGCCGAGGTCCCTCGTACGGCCCCTGCTCGTCCCTCGCGACCTACGGCGTTCGTGGGGCGAGAGCGTGAGTTGGGTGTTCTGCGGGCGCGACTGGACGCGCTGGGCCAGGGGCGTGGCGGGACCGTGTGGGTTGAGGGCGGGCCTGGGACGGGGAAGTCCGCACTGTTGGCTACGGCTTTCGCGGACACTGGCGTACAGGTGGTGTGGGGATCGCCGCAGGACGCCGCCACGGTGAGCGGGCCCGCGGTGGTGGTCGTCGACGATCTGCAGGACTTGGACGAGGCGGGGTTGTTGGCCTGGCACCGGTTGAGCAAGCAGGCCCAGGTGGAGGCGTTGCTCGTGGTGGCGGCTTGCCGGCCGTTGCCTCGACGGACCGAGATCGACCGGCTCCGGGCCAGCGTTGGTCCAGGCGGCGGCGAAGTGCTTCGGCTGTCCGGGTTGTCCGCGCCGGACATCGTCACGTTGATCGGCTGCGACGGTGCTACACCCCTCGCGGAGCTCACAGCTGGGAACCCGGGGTTCGCCCTGGATGTCCTTGGCGCTATCCGGGATTCTGCTTCCGTTGAGGATGTTGTCCGGCGGTGGTTCGGGTTGTTGTCCGCCGAGACTCAGCAGTTGCTCCGTGAGGCGACTTCGGTGGGCGAGGCTTTCGACCTCGGTGCGGTGGCGTCGGCGATGGGTGTGCCGGTCACTTCGCTCGTCGGGCCGGTCGAGGAGGCCGAGGAGGTCGGGTTCCTGGTCGAGGCCGGGCACCTGTTCCGGTTCCGGCACCCGTTGATTCTGGCCGCCCTCCGCCCGTAGGACGCTGGGAGGGGTCCCAGTGGTGTGACCCTACAGTTCAGCCGACCCGGAACAAGGGGAGGCGAGGGTGGCACTGCTGCAGGAAGGAAAAGAAGTCCCGGGTTACCGGGTGGAACGCTACCTCGGTGAAGGAGCGTTCGCCGAGGTCTACCGAGTGAAGCACCCGCACCTCGGCAGGCAGGCGATGAAAGTCTTCAAAACCCAAGGCCCGCAAGCGGAAGCCGCCCTGCTCACCCGCCTGACGCACCCGAACGTGGTCCGGGTCTACGAAGCCGGAACCCTGCAGACCACGGCAGGCACCAGAAGCTTCCTGACGATGGAGTACGTCCCCGGCGGAACCCTGCACCGCAACTGGGCGAACCCCCGCCCGGTCCCACTGCCGAAGAGTCAAACCGTAAGAACCGTAAGGGAAGTGGCCCAAGGCCTGGCCGCCGCGCACCAGGAGCGGCCGCCGATCCTGCACCTGGACATCACCCCGCAGAACATCCTGATCGACCAAGCAGGACGAGCAAGGCTGAGCGACTTCGGGCTGGCCAAAGTGGCCAACCCCGACCCGTGCAAACCTCGTGGCTCAGTGACGCTGGCGTTCTCGCCGCCCGAATCACTCCTTGGCGCGCAAGCGGAATCCTGTGCCTCGGACGTCTGGGCGCTGGGCGCGGTCGCGTATCTCCTGCTGACCGACACATACCCGTATCCCGATGGCGTGTCGCGGCGAACCACGCCGCCGCGCCCGAGTGCGCTCAATTTCGAAGTGGACAGAGCGCTTGACGAGATCGTCCTTGATGCCCTGGCGCCCAACCCGACGAGACGCACGCCGAACGCGATGGTGCTCGCCAGGCAGTTGGTCGAGTATGAGGGAGCTGTGCGGTGATGCAGACCGCGACTGACCTGGATCACGTGCTGCGCGCCGTGACCGGCCCCGATCTTTACCGGGGCAACATCTTCGGCGTCACCGGCCTGCCGGTGGACGCGACCGCCGCACAGATCCGGCGCAGGCGGGAGGAGGCGATTCTGGAGAGCCGCCTCAACCCGGACCTGGACGCCGACGCCATCCGGACTGCCTTCGAGACCATGCGTGACCCGGTCGCACGTCTCGCACACGAGTTGCTGTGGCGGTGGGCGCCGGACGAGCATCGCGAGGTTGTCGCGGCCGAGAGCCAGGGGCCGTTCAAGCAGGAGCCGCGGCTGGACTCGCTGTGGAAGATCAGCCTCGACGCCTGGGCCGATGTTTTCGCCAACCCGGAGTCCTGGGCGTTCGCGAGGGAACGCGTCAAGCAGATCGACGACCCACGGCTGACCACCGGCACAGTGCGACGGCTCAGGGACCGGCTGCCGTACCACATCGCCGCGGTGACAGCCGAATTCGCGGTGCGGGCTGCCTCGTTGGGGGTCGAGGCAGCCGACCGCCTCGTCGAGGTGCTGGACGACTCGCGGCTGCCGGACGAGGCTGTCGACAGCGCGTTGCGCGACGCGGTCCGTCCAGCCGAACGACAGATCTCGCAGGCATGCGAGACGACGAAAGATGTCGTGCAGGCAGACGAGAGCAAGGCCGTTGCCATGGCAGATTCCTTGCTGGCCAAGGCGCATGCGCCCTTGGTGGTGATCAACGCGTTGCTGGGCAAGGATGACGAACTGACCGTGGCACTCAGCGATCAGGTCGCGTTGGCGGTGAACAACTGTGCCATCGCCGACGACCGGGTCACGGACAACCCTGCTGAGGCCGTGCGGTTGCTCGAACAGGCTCAGGGATATGCGCGGTTGCGTGCGACGATCGACTTGATCAACGAGAACCTCGAAGTCATCCGGCTTTCCGAGCTGACACGGGAAATGCGCGCGGACTGCGACCGCGGCAAGGTCAACAAGGCCGCGAGGCGCCGCCGGGCGTTGCTCAGGGTGTTGCCGGATGGCGAGGTGAAGCAGGCGCTGGCGTCGATCCCGCCCAACGACAAACGGGTCGGCGGCGATGTCAAGCGAGCGCCGTTGTCCATCAGCATCCTCGGCATCGGCACCAAGTACTACAGCCAGCGCAGGCGGGACAACCGTTTCCAGTTCACGTCGACGTACTGGTTCACGTTCGCCTGGATCCCGCTGATCGCGTTCTCGGCGTACCTGACCAGCGAGGGACGCATGCACGCCAAGATCCCGGTCGGCCCGGTCGCCCGTTGGTGGCGGGTTGTCGTGCTGAGCTATTTCCTCGCCGCGGCCGTCCAGGACCTGATCCCGGGGCAGGTCCCGTGGGCCCTTGTGTTTCTCGCCTTCTCCATTGTGGTGGTCGGGATCCGTCGGCTTCGAATGCATTTCTGGGCGTTGGGGAAGGTGAACCGGTGAAGCGGGGCGCCTGGCGGCAGCGGAGGTTTCCCATCGAGTTCCGCATCCCGGAGTCCTATCCCGAGCTTCCGGGCGAACCGCCGCCGGAGATCGTGGAGACGCCGTCGGACGACTCGGCGATGGCCGATCTGGCGACGAACCTGTGGCGAGTCAGCAAGAAGCTCACCGCCGAGCAGAACGGCGACGCGGCCCGCGCGCGCAGGCTTGCTTCCCGGCACGCACAGGCCGCGCAGGAAAGCCTGGCCGAGGCCGGAGTGCAGGTCCAGGACCACGACGGCATGCCGTTCCACCCTGGCCTCGCTCTTGACGTGATCGCTTATGAGCCGCGGCCGGGAACCGTGACCGAAACGGTCGCGGAAACCGTGCGGCCTTCGGTGTACCGGGCCGGCCGGTGCATCCAAATCGGACAGGTCGTGGTGGCGCAACCCGAAGGTGAAGGAGCACAACAGCATGACGCGTGAAACCGTCGACTTCGGTATCGACCTCGGTACCACGAACAGTGCCATCGCGGTGTCGACGGGCTCGGACGGGACCGTCGTGCGCAACAACATGGAGATGGACTACACGCCATCGGCCGTGTACATCGGCAAGAGCGGCAGCGTGTTCGTCGGCAAGAAGGCTCGCGACCGAGTCGAAGCCGACCCGCTGAACGCCCACGCCGAGTTCAAGCTCCAAATGGGCATGCGCGACAAGCCAAGGGTTTTCGGCGACTCAGGACGCAGCATGTCGCCGGAGCAACTGTCCGCCGAAGTGTTGAAGTCGCTGCGCGCGGACGTCCGGAACAAGCTCGGTGAGGAGATCCACGCCGCGGTGATCACGGTCCCGGCCGCGTTCGAACTGGACCAGTGTGACGCCACCAGGCGGGCAGCGGCGTTGGCGGGCTTGGACTTCGCGCCGCTGTTGCAGGAGCCCACCGCGGCGGCTTGGGCATACAGCGCGCAGGCCGCTGGCGTTCCGTCGAAGTGTTTCTGGCTGGTCTACGACTTCGGCGGCGGCACGTTCGATGCCGCTGTGGTACAGGTTCTGCACGGCGAGTTCACTGTGGTCAACCACGCCGGGGACAACTTCCTCGGCGGCAAGCTGATCGACTGGACCATTGTGGACGAGCTGCTCATCCCGGCGATGGCGGTGGACGGCGATCTGCCCGCGATGGACCGGGAGCATCCGCGGTGGCGCAGCAACGTCGGCAAACTGAAGATCGCCGCGGAGAACGCCAAGATCGAACTGTCCCGGGTGGACGTCGCCGAAGTCGCCGTCGAGCTGACGGACGAGAACGACCGGCGGTTGCTGTTCGAGACCGTGGTCCGCCGTACGGACGTGGAACGGCTGGCGATGCCGCTGTACCGGCGATCCGTGGAGCTCTGCCGCCGCGCGTTGTCCGAGAAGGGCCTCAAGCCGGGCGACATCGACCGCGTGATCCTCGTCGGTGGCGCCACGATGGCGCCCGCGCTTCGCACGCTGTTGGCCGATCCGGCTGAAGGCCTTGGCATTCCGCTCGACCACACGTTGGACCCGGTGACCGTGGTCGCTCGTGGCGCTGCGATCTTCGCGCGGACCCAGCGCATTCCGCGTGACGTGGTGCAGGCACCGGTCGAAGCTGGCCAGGTCAGGCTGGACTTCGAGCACCAGCCGACCGGCCGCGGGACCGACCCGTTGGTCGGCGGCCGGGCGGTGGACGACAGCCGGGATGACTGGACCGGGTTCACGATCGAGTTCGTCAACAACGCTCATCAGCCTGCGTGGCGCAGTGGTCAGGTTCCGCTGACCAGCGCCGGGACGTTCACGACCCGGTTGCACGCGCAGGAAGCGTCGAACACCTTCGACATCGAGTTCCGTGCGCCTGCCGGTGAGCTGCTGCCGACTTCACCTGCCAGCACCTCGTACCAGCGAATGACCTTGGAGGGCGGGGAGTCCACGCTGAGCCACTCGGTCGGTGTCTGGCTTGAGGGCAACGAGGTGAAGTGGATCCTGCACAAGAACGCCGAGCTGCCAGCCAGCAAACGGATCGTGCTTGAGTCCACAGTGGATGTCCGGCGTGGCGCGGGCGCCGGTCTGATCCGTGTGCCGATCATCGAGGGCGAACGGCCCAGGGCCGACCGCAACACCGTGATCGGCCAGCTGGACATCCGGCCGCACGAGATCAACCGCGATGTGCCCGCTGGCAGCGAGATCGAGGTGTCGATCACGATCGACCGCAGCTTCACCCCGCACGTCGACGCCTATGTGCCGATCTTGGACGAGGAGTTCGAGATCGCCGTCGAGCTCGGCCGCTCGGACACTCCCAGCGTCTCGGACCTCCGGCGGCACCTCGCCGCGCTGGAGAAGCAGTACGCCCGGCTCTCCAGCGAGCCCAACGCGTTCATCCGGGAGTTGGAGGAACGCAAGCTGCTGGAGAAGATCCGGCAGAGCCTGGACACCGCGGACGTCAACCCGGACGCGCCGGCGTCGGCGGCAGCCTCGATCAGGGAAGCGGAAGCCTTGCTGGACAAGGCGGAAGAAGCGGCCCAGCTGCCCAGGTTGCTCGCCGAAGCCAAGGACATGCGCGGCTGGGTCAGGGACTTGACCGAGGAAATCGGTGACGCGAACGCCAAACGAGACGCCCGTGACGCTGAACGCAAACTTGACGAAGCGGCCAAAGCCGGGGACATAACGGTGGTCAACCACCAGATCGAGGTCTTGCGGAGGATCGGCGTCGGCGTACTGGAGACGACCGGTGAACTGCCCGCGATCCGGTTCAACTCGCTCAAAGAACATTTCGCGGACAGCCGTGACCCCCGTGTCCGGCAACTGATCCGCGAAGGCGAGGACGCCAAGCTGCGTGGGGACAACGGACGCCTCACGTCGATCGCCAACGAGCTCGCCCGCCTGATCCCACCCGACCGGCCATTGCCTGACGACACTGCCCCGTCGACCGTTCGGTCTCGCCGATGACACTCACACAAGCCCTCGAGTCCGCTCGTCGTGGCGACTACCAGCAGGCCATGTCGGCACTGGCGGAGCTTGGCGGCCGATCCAGCGATGACCCGCGCGTACTTGACCTGCTCGCCCGAGTCCACGCCCAGCAAGGCGCACTCGGCGATGCGGACGAGTGCTGGTCGCGCGTGCAATCGCTGGACCCGGCCGATGAGGCTGCCGTCCAGGGCAAGCGGCGGATCGCCGCGTTGCAGGCCAAGCGTTTCCGCCGCCGCCCAATGTGGCCTGTTGCTTTCGTCGTCGCCGCAGGTGTCGGCGTTGTCGGGATCTTGTTGCCGACCACGCCACCACCGGCACCGCCACCGGACATGTCCGGCCTGGTTGCGCAGCACGCCGAGTTGACCCGTCAGTTGGATGCGGTACGCGCCCAGCTGAACGCCGAGCCTCCGGTCGTGACTATGGCCAAGGCTTTGAACAGTCCAGCCTTCGCGGTGATCCGTCAGGGTGACGCGGTGTTGGTGACGTTCAACGAAGCCCTGTTCAACCGGGACGCCCGACTGTCCACTTCGGGCGCGGCGGCGGTCGCCGAACTCGCGGCACAACTCAAGCCGTTCGCGGTATCGCTGGTAATCACCGGCCATACCGACAACCGACCCCGCAACCCCACCGAACTCGGCTTCGCACGGGCACAAACGGTCGCTGATGCCCTCGGAATGCCAGCCGTAGTTCGAAGCGCTGGCGCCACACCGCTCTTCCCTGCCCGCGAACGTGCCAAGAACAACACCGTCACAGTCCTGATCACCCCCGCGTGAGGAAAACCATGAAGGCCATTGCCTCAATACTGGTGGCCGGGATGCTCACAGCTTGCGGCTCGACGGCTCCCCAAACCACGCAACCGCCAACCACAACCACGTCAACTACAACAACCACGACGACACCAACGACATCCAGTTCGGCTCCGCCGACCACGTCCACAACGCCTGCGGCACCGCCACTTGCGGGCCAGCCCATGACGGCACCGGACGGCAAGAACTATGCGTCATGCCGAGATGGTGCCTGTCAGGTCCTGGTCAACGTAGGCAGCCGGATCCGAGTCAACACGTCAAAGGGACCAGCAACGGTGCAAGTCTCGGCGGTTGGGGCCGAAGGCATATCGATCACCCTGCTTGCCGATTCCGGCTTCTCCGGGACCGTCAGCTCCGGCCCCAACCAAGGCGATTTCATGAAGTACAACGAAATCCAGTTCACCGCCGTCGCGGTGGAGGGCAGCTCCGGCGTGCTGCGGCTGACCAAGAACTGAATCGGGGTCGGTGAACGCTTCGGGCGACCTAGGTGTTGGTGAGGAGTGATTTCATGCGCAGGGCTTGCTCCTCGGTCAACCGTTGACCGCGTTCCCTGGCCAGGCTGATCGCGCTGTCGATGTACTGCTTGGCGGTGTCTCGGTGGTCGAGGGCGAGATGGGCGTACGCCAGTTCTGTCAAAGCCCTCGCCTCAAGCAGCAACTGGCCGCCTGCGCGCAATTTTGTCAGCGCCTGTTCGCTGTACGTCAGCGCCAGTTCTGCGTCGCCGAGGCCGCGGTGGGCTGCGGCGAGTCCGATGAGGATGGACATTTCGCCGTAGCGGAAGCCGATTTGCCGGGCCAGGCGTAGGGCTTCGGTGTAGTCGGCGATCGCGCGGCGGAATGCTCCGGTTTTGCTGTGGACGGTCGCGATGATCTCGCGTGCGCCTGCTTCGCTGCGGCGTTCGCTCATCTTGGTGCTCAACGCGATGGCTTTTTGCGCGTGGCTCAATGCCGTGTCGTAGTTCTCCAGATCGCATTGGATCTCGGCCAGGCACACCAGGGTGATCAGTTCGCCGAAGCGTTCCCCGATCTCGTGGCAGTACTCCAGCACCTCCTGCTGCAGCGCCACCGCTTTGTCCAGCTCGCCGAGGTTCCAGTAGGCGATGCCGAGGCCGTTGGTGGCGCGGAAAGCAGCGGTGCGGTTGCCGCTCGAATGGCTCAGCGCCAACGATTGCTCGTGGAACTCCAACGCCAAGGCCGGGCGCCCGGAGGACGTGTGTGCCACGCCGATGTAGTTCAGCGCCAGGATTTCGGCTGCCAGGTTCCCGGTCTTGCGCGCGGCTTCCAGTGCCTGCCGGTGACAGTCCTCGGCCAGTTTGGGCTGGCCTTGCTGGATGTGGATCCGGCCGAGGTTGTGCAGTGCCTGTGCGGCGGCGTTGAGGTCGTCGATCTCTTCGGCGACCGCCAGTGCTCGGCTGTGGTAGTCGATCGCCCGCTGGTAGTCGGCGAGGTTGTAGGACATCAGGCCAAGTACGTCCAACATGGAGATCTGCGCGGCCGGTTCGCCCGCTTCCCGCGCGGCCGCCAAGGCGGCCTCGAACCCGGTGAGTGTTTCCCGGTCGTGCCCACGCGCCTGCAGATATCCACGCAGAACGTCGACGAGACGCCAGGCATAGGACCGAAGTACGGGGTGAGCCGCGGCCCATGGCACAACAGCGACGAGGTTGTAGCGTTCGTCGTCCAACCACCGCAGCGCCGTGGCTTCGGTGATCGGTGCCGGGGCGGCGCTCGATTCGGGCAGTGGCAGCCGGGGCGTTGCCGGATACAGCATGCGCGCGGCGGTATCCGCGGTGTGCAGGTAGTAATCGATCAGCCGGGTGAGCGCGGTGACCGAGTCCGCCGGGGTTTTCTGCGAAATGGCGTACTCACGGATCAGGTCGTGGAAGTGGTACCGCCCACCGAATTCCCGCTGCAACAAAGCGGCCGCGGTCAGCCGGTCGAGCGCTCGGTTGGTCTCCGCGAGCGATTCGCCGGACAGTGCGGCCGCGGCACCGACGCTGATGTCCGGACCTGGTGTCAGGCCGAGCAACCGGAACAGTGTCTGGTCGCTTTCCCTGAGCCGCAAGTAGGAATTGTCGAACGCGACCCGGACGGCCGACGCCTCGTCGCCGTCGATCGCGAGTTCGGCGAGCCGCCCGGACTGCGTCATTTCCACGACATAGTCGGCGATTCGGCGGTGTGGGTTGGCCGCGAGGTTCGCGCCGGCGATCCGCAACGCGAGCGGCAGGTGTGCGCACGCCTTCGTCAGCTCCGCCACCGCATCCGGCTCGGCCTCGGCACGGGACTCACCGATCAGCTCGATCAGCACCGCCCGGGACTCCCACTCGGTCAGCACGTCCAGCGGCAGGTGATCCGCGCCTGGGTTCACGGCAAGGCCACGCAGGTCGCTGCGGCTTGTGATGAACACCCGGCATCCGGGTTCGGCGGGCAACAGCGGTCGCACCTGTTCGGCGTCGATGGCGTTGTCGAGCACCACCAGCATTTGCTTGGCCGTCAACGCACTCCGGAACAGGGCCGCCTGGCCTTCCAGATCGACCGGGATCTCCTCACGTCCCACACCGAGCGCCCGCAGGAACCTGGTCAGCACGGTCGCCGGAGCCAGCGGCGGATCGCAGGCATAGCCCTGGAGGTTCACGTACAGCTGGCCGTCGGGGAAGCGGTCGCGCAGCCGATGTGCCACGTGCAGCGCGAACGCGGTCTTGCCGACACCGGGCGGTCCGGACACCACGGTGATCGGGCCGCGCATACTGCTGAGCTTCTCGACCACGTCCACCCGGCCGACGAAGTCACGCAGGTCCGCCGGGAGCTGGTTGATCGGCGCAGCGCACGGGGGCGGCGTCTCGCCGTTGAGGTCCGGGCGCTCGGCCAGGATCATGCTGTGCACCTGTTGTAGCTGCGGACCTGGGTCGATGCCCAGCTCGTCGCGGAACTTCCGGTGCACAGTGCGGTACGTGTCCAGTGCGTCCGCGAGCCGTTCCGAGCGGTGCAGGGCCTGGATCAGCTGTACCCAGAACTGCTCCTGCCACGGGTGGTCCTTGGTCAGCTGGACCAGTTCGCTGATCACCTCGCGGTGCCTGCCCAGGTCCAGGTGTACCTGGATCCGTCGTTCCTCGGTCCGCAGCCGGTCTTCGGCCAGTTCGGCGACCGTCTCACGCTGCAACGACTCCGACGGCACGTCGCTCAGCGCCGGGCCGCGCCAGCACGCCAGCGCGTCGTTCAGCCTGTTCAGCTCTTCGAGCAGGTCACCGGCGCGGGCCGCCTCCCTGGCCTGCACCGTCAGCCGCCGGAACCGCAGGATGTCGACCTGCTCCGGCTCGGCGTTGAGCAGGTAACCGTCCGGACGTGTCTCGATCACCGAGTCGTCGCCGAGCGTCCGGCGCAGGCGCATCACGTACAGCTGGACGCTTTTGCGCGCGGTCGAAGGCGGGCGTTCACCCCACATCCGCTCGCCGAGCTGGTCCATCGAGACGGTGGCGTTGGCTTGCAGCAGCAGCGTGGCCAGCAGAACGCGCAGCTTGGGCCCGTTGATCGCGACGCGTTTGCCGCCGCGGACCACCTCAAGCGGGCCCAGTACCCCGTAACGAAGGCCGGTCATGATCCCCAACATCGTCGTAGACCCGGAAAAACGTTCACCACGCTGCGTGTTCTTGCTATCCGGAGGGTAACGGTCGCCCGTACAGCTGCTCGTACAGTCGCGCTGTTGCCAGGCTGAAACCAGGCTGGTTGACGATCCACTGCGTAGCCGGACCGGCGGGGCCGAAGGCGGCGATGGGAACGAGACGCTCGTTCTGCTAGGCGGTCAGCGCCACCACTGGCGCTTTCTCTCAGCCGCGTACTGTTGCGAGCCACTCCGCCGGGGTCGTCGCTGCGAGTTCGGTCACCTCGCGTGCTTCGGTCCCTTCGAGCAGCTGCCGGGCCCTGGCCCAGTGCTCTTCGGCGGCGGCCGGTTCGTCGGTGACGGTCGCGGCCGCGAGGTCGCGCAAGGTGCGCGCCTGCCAAAGCGGCAGGTCCAACGCGGCCCACTGGTCCACTGCGGAGGTCAGTGTGTCCTTCGCGGCGGCCAGATCACCGGACGCCAGCCGCAGCTCGCCGAGGGTCCGGGTCATCAGTGCCATGCCGAACCGGTCTTGCCTGCGGGTACACGTCTCCAGGCAATTCGCCAGCGTCTCGGCGGCTTCGGCGTGATCGCCCAGCCGCAATGCGGCCTTCGCCCATGACTGACGGGCGTACGCGGCGCCGAGGTCGTCGCCGAGACCTTCGAGGATGGTCGCTGCCTGTGCGGCCAGCTCCGCCGCGGGCGCGTACTCGCCGACGGCACGGTGGCAGAGGCTCAGGCCGCGCAACGACAATGCGGCGCCGCGCTGGTCACCTGCCTTCTGGTACACCTCGATGCAGCGCTGGAACTGGGCCGTCGCCGCAGCGATGTCGCCCTTGTCGCGGCTGATCGCGCCAAGACCGTAGTTCGCGACCGCGACCACACCGAGGTGGTTGATCTCCTCGCCCAGCGCCGCCGCGACGGTCAGGTCGATGACGGCAGCGCCCGTGACAGCGAACTCGCGGTGGACAGTGCCCATCCCGACCAACGCCGCCGCGAACGTGGCGTCGTCACCGATGATCACGGCGAGCTTTGCGGCCTTACGGAAGTGTTCGAGTGCGGCGGGGAAGTCGTCTTTCTCCGCGTGCAGCTGGCCGAGCCCGGCTAGTACGACCGCTTCGGCGTTCTGGTCACCGACCGCGCTGGTCACCTCAAGGGCGACTTCCTGCGTGCGTTGCCATTCGTCGAACTCGTTGCGTGCCGAGAACGGCGTGGCCAGAAACGCCGCCAGGGACACGATCGTGTTGTAGTTGATCCGCAGCTCGTACGCGCGCTCGACCATCCGCACGACCGCGGCGGACTCCGACTTCAGCCATTCCTCGGGATCTGCGCGGACGTCCTCGATCAACGCGGGGTCGACGGTGACGTCCGGCAATGTCGGCGGCCGCAGTGCCACCGTCACCCGCGGCATCTCGCGGCTGCTCTCGTTGATCAACAGCATCCACGTGTTCATCGTGCGGGTGACCGCGGCGGCCATCCCCACACCGGACTCGTGTTGCTCCGCACCGAACAGCTGCACGAGGTCATGCAGGCGGTAGCGAACCCGGCCGATCGCGTCGACCCCCGCGACTTCCAGCAGCCGCAGGTCGACCAGGTGCTCGACGATGTCCTCGGCTTCCTGCGGGGAGACGTCCAGCAGCGGCACCACCGGCCACCAGCCGAAGTCCGGCAGGTCGAGCACGGAAAGCAGGTGGAACGCGCGGCGCTGTTGCTCGTCCAGCTCGGCGTAGTTCAACCCGAGGCTTGAGCGGATCGCCAGATCGCCGACGGTCAGCTCGTCCAGCCGCCTGTGCTCGTCGGACAGCCGCACGACCAGCGATTTCAGCGGCCAGTGCGGCCTGGCCAGCAGCTTCGCGCCCGCCGCGCGGACCGCGAGCGGCAGCCCGCCGCAGAGTTCGACGATGCGCTCGGCCTCGGCGCGCTGGCTCTCGATCCGCTCGGCCCCGATGATCCGGCTGAGCAGCTCGATCGCCGCGTCCATCGGCAGGAAGTTCAACTCGATCGACTCGGCGTTGTCCAACCCGGTCAGCCGCGACCGGCTGGTCACCACGACGAGACTGCTGTGGTCACCCGGCAGCAGCGGGCGGACCTGGTACTCGCCACGGGCGTTGTCCAGCACGATGATCATCCGGCGGCCGGCGATCCGGGACCGGTACTGCTCTATCCGCTCGTCCGTGCTGACCGGGACGGCGGGCGCGGGGACGCCCAGTGCCTGCAGGAATCGACCGAGGACCTCATGCGCGTCGACCTCGCGGCCGGTTGCCCCGCGCAGGTCGGCGAAGAGCTGTCCGTCCGGGAACTGGTCGGTGAGCTTGTGCGCGGCGTGCACGGCCAGCGCGGACTTGCCGACGCCACCGAAGCCGGAAACGACGACCGTGCGCTTGTAAGGCTGGGTGCCCACTCGCAGGATCGCGGCCACATCCGCGTCCCGGCCGGTGAACTCACCGACGTCGGGCGGCAGGTTGCGCGGCAGGAGGTTGTCGTCCGGCCGGGTGTCAGTCGGGGCCCCCACCGGTTACCTGAGCCCGTGCTGACGACTGGTCGAGCGTGTGGACACGGCCCTCACGATAGCCCTCCACCGTTCGCGGTGAGCGTGGCGGCTTCATCGATGATGTGCACGTTGTCATTCCCCCAAGCACGGACCTAACGCGGAATTGTCCCATAACTGGCCGTCTCGGCAACCTCCCGGTGGCCGGGATCCGTCCGGTACGTGTGCGATTGTGTTGCCTGTTGCCGGTGGTGCTGCTCGTCGGATGTGCGGCCGCCCCGCCTATCCCCACCGACCGGAACGCGCTGGTGCTGCGGTTGTCCGAAGTTCCGGCTATGTCGAGTCACGTGGACGCCGCGGCGGTCCCGGAATTCAGCCTTTACGGTGACGGGCGAGTGCTGCGCCCCGGGAAACGCGACGGCGCGATGCTCACCGCCGAGGAGATCGCCATCGATCCCGACGAGGCCGAGGCGCTGTACAGCGCAATGCATGACGCGGGCTTCGACCAGGACGCGCAGTACTCGAACCCGAACATCATCGACGGCAGTGTCATTGTCCTGACGCTGAATTCGGGCGACCGCCGCTACAAGACCACCGCGGCCAACCCGGATCAGGACGACCTGCGGTTCGGGCCCTTGCTGGATTTGCGACAACGGTTCGAGGAGGTGTCCGGCCAGGCGAGTCCGTACCGGCCAAGCAAGGTCTTCGCGGTCGGGTTCACGTCCGGCTCGCCGTCGAGCGCGCCCGCGTGGCCGTTGCGGTCGTTCAAGCAGGCCGAGCGGACCAACGCCGGGATGTGCCTGCTGTTCGACGCGGCTGAAGTGGCCGAAGTGTCGCCAAGATCGACGTGGTCGGTGGACGGCGTCAGCTACGACGTGACGCTGCGGCCCGCGTTGCCGGACGAGCGGACGTGTGCCGATCTCGAGTGACAGCACGTTGCCCGGCCGTAAACATTGACATACCGGCTGGTCACCTTGATCCTGTGAGAGCGCTCTCACGTTCGAAACGGGAAAAGCGCACGTCGGCGCCCTGAAGTACCTGCCCCGGTGCTCGTAGCACCGCCCCTGCAGAGGGCGTCGACGCTCCAGGAGGGACAACCCTGAGGAGGAACAGCAGGTGCTCAAGAAATTCGCGGTCGTCGTCGCCGCGGCAGCCGTCGCGGCGGGTGTGGTCGCTGTCCCCGCGGCACAAGCCGTGCCGGCCACCATCCCGCTCGTGATCAAGAACAGCTCGGGACGCAGCGGTCCGGTGTACATCTACAACCTCGGTACGCAGCTTTCGTCCGGCAGGCAAGGATGGGCCGACGCCAACGGCACGTTCCACCCCTGGCCCGCGGGCGGCAATCCGCCGACGCCCGCGCCGGACGCGTCCATCGTCGGCCCGGCCAACGGCCAGACCAGGACGATCCAGATCCCGAAGTTCTCCGGCCGGATCTACTTCTCCTACGGCCAGAAGCTGGTGTTCAAGCTGACCACCGGCGGCCTTGTCCAGCCGGCGGTGCAGAACCCCACCGATCCCAACGTCGACATCCTGTTCAGCTGGTCGGAGTACACGCTCAACGACTCCGGTATCTGGATCAACAGCACACAGGTGGACATGTTCTCGGCCCCGTACGCCGTCGGCGTCAAGGCGGGCAACGGACAGGTCCGCAACACCGGTCACCTCAAGCCCGGGGGATACACGGCGGTGTTCAACGGGCTGCGGGCACAGGGTTGGGGCAACCTGATCCGCAACAACGGAATTCGTGCCTTGTCTCCAGGGCACGGCGTGCTCGTCGGTGCGTTGCCGGCCAACGTGATGAGCAACTACATCGACCGGGTCTGGTCGCACTACACGACTCGGACGTTGACGGTCACGCCGTTCGCCAACCAGCCGAACGTCAAGTACTTCGGCCGGGTGTCGGGCAACACGATGACGTTCACCAACACGTCCGGTGGCTTCGCGACCTCGTTCCAGAAACCCGACTCGGACAGCGTTTTCGGCTGCTACAAGCTGCTCGACGCGCCGAACGACCTGGTCCGCGGGCCGATCTCGCGGACGCTGTGCGCCGGGTTCAACCGCTCGACGCTGATCACCAACCCGAACCAGCCGGACACCAGCAACGCCAACTTCTACAAGGACGCCGTGACCAACCACTACTCACGGCTGATCCACTCGCAGATGGTCGACGGCAAGGCGTACGGCTTCGCCTTCGACGACGTCGGCGCGCACGAATCCCTTGTGCACGACGGCAATCCGCTTGAGGCGTACATGACGCTCGATCCGCTCAGTTAATGTGAGGCCATGGATCACTGCTCGGAGTGTGGCTTCACATACGACCTGACCGAGTATCCAGCGGCGGCGCAGGCGATCAGCGCGGGTGTCGCGGACTTCGCGGAAATCCTGCGAAGCGACGCGAAACTGCGTGACCGGCCGAGCCCGGGTGTCTGGTCGCCGCTGGAGTACGCCTGTCACGTCCGCGATGTCCTGCTCGTCCAACGGGAACGCGTGTTGCTGGCGTTGCGCACCGAAACGCCGGACTGCGTGCCGATGGGCCGGGACGACCGTGCCGAGCACGAGGGTTACAACGAGCAGGACTTCGAAGCCGTTGCCCGTCAGCTTTCCGACTCGGCTTTGCTGTTCCGCACTGTGCTTGACCGGTTGGACGAGGCCAGTTGGCGGCGCACGCTGATCTACACGTACCCCGGCCCGATGGAGAAATCACTGAAGTGGGTCGCCGTGCACACTTTGCACGAGGTCCGGCACCACCTAATGGACGTTCGCCGTCAGCTTGCTTGACGCCTCATTGATCGCCTTGACCGCGTCGCGTGGTTCGTCGGCACGGAACCGGATCGTCGTCGCTTCGCCGCCAGGAACGGCGATCGGTTCCGACAGCACGAGTGTGACGTCGGTCTGGTTGCCGATGACGATGCTCAAGGTGTCGTCGGCGAGTTCGATAGTCGGTCCATTGTGGTCTTTGCGGTGCACGCGGGCCGACGAGATCACAGTGAGCGGAACGCGGAGCTCGAACATCGATCCCTCGCACAGCACCAGCGTGTCCTCGGTCAGGTAGTGCGGCCTGGTGACCATTACCGCGCCGATGCCCAGAACTTGGAGCAGCGCGAGGACATCGAGGATGTGGATCCACCACCACGGCACGAGCAAACCGACCACGGCCGTCTCCAGCGCCAGCGCACCGGTCAGCACGACGATCATCGGGATCTGCTCGCGGGCGTATCCGATCAAAGTGCCGGTTCCGTGCTTGCGGCGTCTGATCCACCACCACAGCGCCGTGAAACCGCGCCACTGAGCGATAAGTAGTTTCTTCATGCCTCCCCCTGTCGCATCGCCTGACGGAAAACCTCGGCCTGCGCCGGTTTCAGCGACTCCAGTACGGCCACGTTGAACGGATGGTCGAGATCCACGTCCGACGGCACGAGGTTCGCCGGGATGCCACGCACGAGATCGATCGCCAACGGCGCGATCCTCGGGTCGTCGACCGGTGCGTCGGCGAGTTCTTCCAGTCGCCGCGCCAAATCCTCGCTGAGCGCCCGGATCGCGGGATCGGCGGCGTGCGCGCGCAACGCGGACACGACCTCGTCCCGGCCCGGTGCCATGTCCAGCAGTGCGAGCAGTTCCCGTTCCAGCGTACCGATTTCCCCGCCCGGAGCGGGCATCTCGGCGAGCAGCCCGGCGAGTTCACCCGAGACGGTCGAATCGGCGTGCAGCTCGGCTCGATCGATCAGGGCAGCCAGCTTGGCCCGGCGTTCGCGGATCGCCGCTTCCTGCCTCGCCAGGTCCCCGTCCAGTGCGACCAGTGCTTCGCGCAGGTCACGACCCTGCTCGTCGGCGAGCGCGTCGCGGACCTCGTCCAGGCTCAGCCCGAGCTCGGTCAGCCTGCGGATCCGGGCGAGCACGACCACGTCCCGCACGCCGTATTCTCGGTAGCCGTTGGTCCGCCGTGCGGGCTCGGGCAGCAGGCCACGGTGGTGGTAGTGCCTGATCGCCCTGGTCGACAGGCCGACCATCTCGGCGAGTTCCCCGATTCGCATGCGTCCAGTTAAAACGTTGACGCCGCGTCAAGGTCAAGTCCGACTGGCGGACCGCGTCCGGGATTTCGGGTTTCAGCTGCTGTTTTGTCCTCGAGGGCACTACTGTGTAAGTCATCCATGCACCAACGTCGGTGGTGGAGGTGGCCATGGGGATGTGGCGGAAGGCGAGGGCGGTCGAACCGCCCAACGACCTGGCCAACCGGTTGGCGGCCTTGATCGATCTTGTTGATCAGGGCATCCGGGCTCAGCCCAACGCGGAGGAGACCATCGCCGAGTGCTGCCGGGCCGGCACGCCGCCCGCCGACGTCGCCCGCCGCGGAGGCAGGATCGTCAGCGAGTACGCCAGGCTGCACCGGGAAGCCACGGATCTCGGCTGCGAACCGGGTTCACTTCAGGAACGCGTCGCCGAACTGCTGCTCTACCACGCCACCACCGTCGAGGACTGCATCAAGCTCGCGTTCTCCAAGTTCTGGAGCCCCAACGCGCCACGGCACGGCCACTCACACACCGGCCTCGGCGAGCACGCCCGAACCTTGCGCGAGAGCCGCGTCGCCCTGCAGATGTGGCTCAACGACGTGCGAACCGGCTGACCTTCGCCAGTGGACTCGCGGAAGGCGGCCCGAGGCGTTCACGATCGTTCGCGAAGACTGAGGAACTTGGCCGTCCGTGCGGTCCACGTCTGGATCTCCGGCACTGAAGCCGCGATGTGCAGCTGTGACCCCGGGATCAGTTCGTGCAGCCGTTGCGCGGTTTCGGCCGGGTGCAGGGGATCGGTCTCCCACGTCATGATCAAGGTCGGCATCCGCAACTCGCCGACGAGTTCCTGCGGTGGCAGGTCGGACTGGCCGATTCCGCGCAGCACGGACGGCAACAGCTCGTCGGGCACCTCGGGCGTCAGGTCGAACTTGGGGTAGTCGGCGAAGATGGGCAACGGATCGGCGTCCGCCCAAGCCTTGCGCCACGCCGGTCCACCAAGCCGCTCGATCTCGTCCGCGGTGTCGGAGTACCACTGCTGTGCCTGCACGGGGCCGTCCTCCCAGGCCACCGGCGGGATGATCAAGACGAGGCTGCGGAACCGCGCGGGCTCGATCACCGCCGCGTGCAAGGCTGCCGCGGCGCCCCATGACGATCCGGCGAAGTCGATCGGCTCGTCGACCCCGGCCGCGTCCAGCACTCCCAGCAGATCCAGTGCGACGTTGGCGAAGGTGTAGTCGGCCACGACCGGACGTCCGGTGGACTGGCCGTGGCCGCGTTGGTCGAACGTGAGCAGACCGCGATCGGCGGACAAGGTGTCGAAATCGAATAACTCCATGCGCCGCACGGCATCTCGGCTGAGGAACACGCCGTGCGCGTAGCCGAGTGGTGTGCCGCTACCGGTGTACTGGTAGGCGATTGTGGCGCCGTCGCGGGTGAAGTAACGGTCGTCGGACATCGGTTGCCTCCCGTGAATACCCCTTACCGGTATACGAGCAACATACGGGCAGGGGGTATCTAGGTCAAGCCGGAAAGGTCGGATGATCGGCCCGGGGTTTCAGGGATATGTGAAAGCTGGTGCGTCCGACGAGTTGATCATGGGAGGGTTTCCGGGCGGCGGTTCCGGGCGGATATCCACTCAACGACAGCGAGGTTGTCGTCCAGTGGATATCCATGGCATTCGCCGATGGCTATCGTTTGCCTTGGCCGGCACGGGGGGTGCCGGCGCACCAACTTGGTTGCAGGGGGACGAGTGCTGCGCATTCATTTCACCGCGGACGATCTGGCCCGAATCCGGGTTCGTGCCGAACCGCACCCGCTGTGGGAAGTGCTGTTGAGCATGCATTTGTTGCAGGGCAGTAGTGGTTCGTTGATGTTCGAGAACTGGCGGCGGCAGGCACGGGCGGCAATGCGGCCGTCGGCGGCCATTCTCGCCACACTGGCACCACCGAAGGGATACTCACCGGACTTCCTGACGCCCGCAGTGGACACCACCGATCTCGACACCGCCCTGGAAAGCCTGCTCAGTACGGGCAAACCCGTGCTGCGCGGCGACATCCAGCTGCTGGCCGCGGAAACCAAGCTGCCGACGTGGGTGGTCGGGATCGCCGACGGTGACGCGAACGCCATGCGCCAGCTCGCGAACAGCATCCGGCGTTACCACGAAGACGTTCTGCAGCCACATTGGCAGACGATTCGCTCGCATGTCCGCGCCGACCGCAACAAGCGCGCGGAACTGACCACGGATTGCGGCATCGAAAGCATGCTCACGATGCTGCACCCGTCGATGAAATGGCGTGCACCCGTGCTGGAAATCGACTACCCGGTCGACCATGAGATCCATTTGGGCGGCCGTGGCCTGACGCTGATGCCGTCGTTCTTCTGCTGGCAGGGCCCGATCACGCTGGCCGACCCCGAGCGTGACCCGATCCTGGTCTATCCCGTCGAACGGGAGCTCGGCTGGTGCGGACCGGTCACGTCGCAGCGATCCGCGCCACGGCCGGAGTCCCTGATCGCCCTGCTCGGCCGGACCCGGGCGAACGTGCTGCGCACGATCGCCGAAGCACCGCGGGTCAACACTTCCGAGCTGGCCAGGGCGATCGGCATCTCCGTCGCGGGCGCGTCACAGCACGCCACTGTGCTGCGTGACGCCGGGCTCGTGATCACCCACCGCGCCAACGGGTCCGCGGTACACAAGTTGTCCTCTCGGGGAGCCAGCCTGCTCTCCGTGGGTTGATCTACGGACAGTCTCACTGGGGGTGTGTCCGTAGGCCTTGCGGTACAGGGCGGAGAACCGGCCGAGGTGCGTGAAGCCCCAGCGCATCGCCACCTCGGCAACGGTTCCCCGCGCTGTCCGTAGGTCTTGGTGCGCGCGGTCGAGGCGCACCCGCTGGAGGTACTCGAGCGGGGTCATCTGCAACCGGGTCTTGAACAACCGCTGCAACGACCGGACGCCGGTGTGCGCGGCGACGGCGATGTCGGCGATGGAAATGGGATCGCCCGCCCGTTCCTCGCAGAACGCCATCGCCCGCCGCAGAACCGCCGGCAGATCGATGTTCCCTGACTCGTTCAGCTGATCGGTCAACGTGTGCGGCTGACTGTCCAACAAGCCTTGCAGCAGCAGTTGCTCGAAGTGCGCCGCCGCCAGCGGGGACTGGGCGAACAGGCCCGCGGCCGCGCTTTCGCCGAAGATTCGCGCGGCGGCGAGCCACGAGCCCGCGTTGGCTGCGTGCATGTCGGCGTCGAAATGGATCGGCGTTGCCGGAATTTCGCCCAGTCGCTTGCCGAGCGCGTCGTCGATCGCCTCGCGCACGATCCGCAGGATCAGCGTGTCGCTGTCCGCGCTCCACCGCATGTCCAGCCGTTGCCCAGGACCGACCATGCTGTTGTCGGTGCCGACCTGCTGTCCGTCGACCCATAGGGTGCCGTACCCGGTCAGCGGAACATGGATGTTGTAGATGTCCGGCAGTTCGCCGGGCCGGACTTCGACGGTCGCGCCGTAACCGAGCGTGAAGACCGAGACCGGGCCGACGTGGGACGTGACGAACCGGCCATTGAGTTCCCGGTCCTCGATGACGCGCAGCCGGTGCGGCGCGAAGTGGGTACTCACCACCTCGTGCACTTCTTCGACGTCCTGGCCTTCGAACAGGATCATGGTCACCCCCGGTCGGTTTACGTATATCACCCGATAGGAGCAGGCCGTATTCGTCCCATCTTCGGCCGTCTAGATCTTGGTAGTAAACTCCCTTGACTGAGTTATCCACTTGTAATCGAGTACGCCTAGTAGTCGAGATTTGCGGAAACGGCCGTACTGGCACTCCGCCAGCAGGGGCTGCGCACTGCGACAACTCACGTAACCGGCATGCCAGCCGTTGGGGAGTCGCCGCCGGGACGCGGTAACACGGGTTCTCGCTCACCGATCATGATCGCGATGAATGTGCGATCGTCTGATGAACCGAAACCGTCATCCGAGAGCTCGCCGGGATCGCCGCCCACCCTCACGGCGGTCACCGCGATCCACTTGGCAGCCGAGCAGTTCAGTCAGATCACCGGGCGTCAGCCGGACGGCGTCACCGGCGTGCGGGCAACGCCGGACGGCTGGTCCGTGCTGATCGATGTGGTTGAGCTGGAACGAATCCCGGCCAGCACCAGCGTGCTGGCCACGTATCGCGTCGACGTCGACAAGGGCGGCGCACTGGTGTCCTGTGAACGGCTCCGGCGCTATACGCGTGGCACTACTGACATATAGGCAGGTATGTCCACTGTGGAGAACAGTCCGAGTTCGCTCGCCGATGTCCTGGAACGGGTACTGGACAAGGGCGTCGTCATCGTCGGGGACATCGCGGTCAACGTCGTTGACATCGAACTGCTGACGCTGCGGTTACGCCTGTTCATCGCCTCCGCGTCCACCGCCAAGGAGTTGGGCATGGACTGGTGGACAGGTGATCCGTTCTTCGCGCCGAGAAGCGTCCAGCCCGCTGGTGAGCTGGAACAACTGCGCGGCAGGGTGGCCGAACTGGAGCGCGCCCTGGCGTCGGACGGTGTGTCTTGAGCGCTGAGATCGAACTGCTCGCCCGGCAACACGCGCCGCAGATCCTCGCCGAAGCGTTGCGGCTGGCCAGGTCCAAGGCGGTCGAGGTGCTGTCCGAACAGCTGGTCAGCGCCATGATCGCGGAAGCGGTCAAGCCGTACCGGCCGCCGTCCGCCGCCCAGCTCGCGAACGTGGAGAAAGGCCTGTGCGTCTACGCGATCACTCGCGACAGCGAGATCGAACTCCCCGCGCTGCGCACAGCCGCCGAACCGAGGTTGATCGCCCACAACGGAATCGGCGCTGTGGTCGCCGATGTCGACCTCGCGCAGTTCACCAACCTGGAGGCCGATCCAGTGGAGGACAGCGCGTTGGCGACGCTCGCCCGTGAACACGACGCCGTGGTGCGTGCCGTGTTCGAGCACGAACCCGTGCTGCCGCTGCGGTTCGGCACGGTCGTGACCGGCGAGCAGGCGGCGTTGGATCTACTGCGGGAGCGCCGCGAGGAGGCGTTGACCTGGCTCGACCGTGTCGCGGGCCACCGCGAGTGGGGCGTGCGGGTCGAGTGCGCCGCCCAGCCGGAAGCGCCGGCCGATGGGCTGTCGGGCACGGAATACCTGCGGCACCGGCAAAGCGCGTTGTCCCGCGACCGGGACCAGGCCAAAGCGGCACAGAACATGCACGCCAAGCTGTCCTGTCACGCCACCGAAGCGGCGTGCCGGGAACACCGGCCGAACACCTTACTGGACGCCGCTTACCTTGTCCCACAGGACAATGAGACGTCATTCCGGGACAGTGTCACCCGGCTTTCCGAACCGCTGGAACGACTTGGCGCGACCGTGCACACGACCGGGCCGTGGCCGCCGTACTCGTTCACCCGGATAGAGCTGGCGGTTCAAAGGTGAGTGAACCGTCCTTGGCCGACCTGTTGGACCGCATCGTCGACTGCGGCGCGGTGATCAGGGGTGACGTGATCATCTCGCTGGCCGGTATCGACCTGATCCGGCTCGACCTGAGAGCGCTGCTGGTGGGGATAGATGAGTGACGCCCGGATTCCCGCCGACGCCGGACAAGGCCTCGGCAGGCTGGTGGTCGCCGTGCTCGAAGTCGTCGCCGAGTTGCTGGAACGGCAGGCGCTGCGCCGAGTGGCGGCCGGTTCGCTGACCGACGACGAAGTCGAACGGCTTGGCCAGGCACTGATCGCATTGCGAGCACAGTTCGCCGAGTTGCGGGTGGCGCTCGGCGTGGAAGGGACCGTGACATGAGCGCGCCAGTCGTACCCGCCCCCGGTGGCCTTGCCGAGGCGCTGAACATCCTGCTGGACAAGGGACTCGTGATCGACGCGACGATCAGGGTGTCGGTGATCGGGATCGAGATCCTGACCATCGAGGCTAAGATCGTGATCGCCAGCGTGGACACGTACATCCGGTATCTGGAAGCCATGCACCGCGTGGAGATGACCCGCCGCAGCGGCACCATCCCGCCGCCAGGTACCCAGGGCATCGCCGGAACGTTCGGCCTGCTGCCCGCGATTCCCGTGGCAGTACCGCCCCCAGTCCCGCCCCCGTCGGTGCAGACCGAACGTGTGAGCGAAGAGGAGAGATGAGGCTACGCCTGCATGGTGTCGTCCGCGCTGAGCATCCCGTTCCAACCGGTGTCCGCCTTGTCACGTGGGAGGACTTGGCCGTCGTAGTCAGCGAGGTCCCGGACGGCCGGTCGTTGGGCGTGGACGATGCCATGGCCCACCTGCAGATGCTCTGCGGGATGGTGACCAATGGCCCAGTGGTGCCGTTGCGGTTCGGGACTTTCGCCGATGACGAGGCCGCGATCCCGGTCGAGGTGCTGAAACCGTCCGCGACGACGTTGCGCGGGCATCTCGATCGGCTCGACGGTTTGGTCGAGGTACATGTGTATCTTCGCTCGCCGCAGTGGGGCGAGGACGCGCTCGCCCCGGTCGCGGCCCTGGCCAGGGAATCGGTGTCCTTGCCGGGAACAGCGCGCAGGGCTTTCCTGTTGCCGTTGGCCGACGTGGAGACCGCACGGGCGGCTGTGGCTGGCCACGCTGCCGAGTTCGTGGCACCTTTGCCCGCGTACAGCTTTCTGGCACCTGCCGCCGCATCGCGGTGGGGCTGGTAGTCCTTTGGAAACCCGCGTCCGAGTCTTGTGTCACCCACAGGGCTCGCAAGTGCACGCGGCGGTATCTCCCGTTACCCGCTTCCACTGTGGATAAACCACTCACCCTGACGGTCTTGTTCTCGCTGAGCGTGGCCGACAAGCGGATATCTCCTGCCGTCCAATACGGCCCGGTTTGCAGTGCATGCGTACTCAGTGGACCGTGGACTTCCGAACGTTGTCCTTTATAGACACGGAGGGTGAAGGCATGGGACCGCAGGAACTCGTTGGCAGCGAGGTATACGACACGCGCGGTGAGCGCGTCGGCCGGGTCGGAACGGTGTACCTGAGCGAAGAGTCGCAGCAGCCGGAGTGGGTCACGGTCCACACTGGCCTGTTCGGGCACAAGGAGAGCTTCGTCCCGCTGGCAGGCGCGACATCAGGGAACGACGGCCTGCACGTCAACTGGGGCAAGGACAAGATCAAGGACGCCCCGCGAATAGAAGCCGACGGAAGGCTGTCGGCACAGGAAAGCATGGGCTTGTACGAGTACTACGGCATGCCCACCCAACGCACCGGCGACCGCCGCCAAGGCGACCAAGTAATGACCCGTTCCGAGGAACAGTTGAACGTCGGAACCAAGCGAGTCGAGTCCGGCCGAGTACGGCTGCGCAAGCACGTAGTGACCGAAGAACAGCAGGTCACAGTGCCAGTGTCGCACGAAGAAATCCGAATCGAGCGCGAGCCGGTCGACCCCCGCCGCGCAGGCAAGGCAAGGATCGGCGAGGAAGAGCAGGAAGTAGTCCTGCACGAGGAGAAGCCGGTAGTGGCCAAGGAAGCCGTGCCGGTGGAACAAGTTCGCATGAGGGCCGAGGAAGTGACGGAACAGCAACAGATCCGCGAGAAGGTGCGAAAGGAACGCATCGACGTGGACAACGACGCCAACCGACGCGACACCCGGCGATGACGGGATGGCGCAGCCCCAACTGAAGGCGCGCCCCACGCTAAAGCGGAGGCGTCCAGCCCAAGGGCAGTCACGCCCCAAGAACAGCGGAGGCGCGCCCGGCCCCAAGCGAAGGCGCGCCTGAAGAACAGCGGAGGCGCGCCCCAGGCACAGAAAGGCGCGCCAAAAGTGGTAGTCGGCGCGATTTTGTGTGGAGTAGCGCCGCAAATAAGCTTGTCGGCGGGGCAGGGCCGCAGGTCCTGCCCGCTTTCCCTGTCCTTTGCGGCGCAGAGGCTCCACACCAAATCGCGCCGACCTCTCACAGGAGCGCGCCGAGGTGACCACAGAGCGCGCCGCAGTGAGCCAGAGCGCGCCGCAGTGAGCCAGAGCGCGCCGAAGTAGGCACAGCGCGCGCCGCGGCGACCCAAGAGCGCCCCGAAAGCAACCACAGCATCCAGCGTTCATCTGGTGATATACCGCTTATTGCAAAACCATGGCTACTAGTATGAGATGGCCGTATGCGAACGGTCGTCGGGTTTGTCCTGCTTGGTGCCCTTGTGATGGCGGGGTGTTCCGTCCCCCAGGAAGGCCCCGCCAGCGGCCCGCCATCCATCGTGATCGGCGCCGGTCAAGAACCAGACAACCTCAACCCCATCCTCGGCTACGCCCCCGACGGCGCCTCAAAGATCTTCGACGGCCTTGTCGACAGGGACGCCAAGCTCAAGCTGACGCCCGCCCTGGCCGAGAAGCTGCCCGAAGCATCCGCCGACGGCCTGACCTGGACAGCGAAACTCCGCCAAGGCGTCAAGTTCTCCGACGGCACACCGTTGTCCGCGCAAGACGTGGTGTTCACCTACAAGTCCGTCCTCGACCCCAAGGTCAACTCGACCATCGCGTCCCGTTACGACCCGCTCGCCCAGGTCGAGGCGCCGGATGACAGCACGGTCGTCTTCAAGCTGAAGTACCCGTACTCGCCGTTCGACCAGACGCTCACGCTGGGCATTGTGCCGCGTAAGGCTTTCGACGGCCAAGACATCAACGCAGCCCCGTTCAACACCGCGCCGATCGGGACCGGGCCTTACACAGTGAACCAGTGGCGCAAGGGCGACCGGATGGTGCTCAAAGCCAACGAGGGCCACTGGAACAAAGCTCCAGCCATCAAGACTGTCACCTTCGTCTACATCACCGACGACAACGCACGCGCTACCCGTATGGCCTCCGGTGAGTTCGACGCGACCGTCCTACCGCCGCGACTGGCCCAGACTTACCGTGACAAGTCCGGCTACCGGGTCGTGCAGAACCCGTCCGCGGACTACCGGGGGCTGGGAATTCCGTCGGAGCTTCCGTTCACCAAGGACCCGAAGGTCCGGGTCGCGATCAACACCGGCATCAACCGGCAGGCGATGATCGACACCGTCCTCGCCGGTGCCGGAAAGCCAGCCGCGACACCGATCTCGCCCTACCTCGCCGAATGGTACGACCCGGCGGCAAAGTTCGACTTCGACGCACAGAAGGCCGGTGCCCTGCTGGATGAGGCAGGCTGGCGGCTGGGGCCGGACGGCAAGCGCGCCAAGGACGGCCAGCCCGCGCGACTGCCGATCCTGTACCCAGCCGAGGACTCGCTGCGCAAGGACCTCGCCCTCGCCGTCGGCAGTGATCTCGCCAAGCTGGGCATCGACGCACCGGTCGAGGCGACCAAGTTCGAGCTGATGTTGCAGCGGCAGAAGGAAACCGCGGCCGTGTGGGGCGGCGGTGATCCGTACGACCCGGACACCGCGGCCTACACCTTGCTGCATTCGCGCTACAGTGGACAGCCGGGTTACGTCAACATGACCTTGTACAAGAACTCTCAGGTCGACACCGCACTGGACGAGGCTCGCAAGAACCTCGACCGCGCGGCTCGCAAGCAGGCGTACGGCGACTTCCAGAAGGCGTTCATCGCCGACCCCGGCTGGGCGTTCCTGGTGTTCCTCGACCACACGTATGTCATGCGGGACAAGTGGACCGGGCTCGAGGAACAGGTCGAGCCGCATGACCACGGCATGGTCCACGCGGTCTGGTGGAACCTCGAACACTGGTCACCGAAATGAAATCCGGTATCGGCAAGCTGGTCCTGCGCAGGCTGGCGTTCGCCGTCCCGGTCCTGCTGATCGTCAGCTTCGGGCTGTTCCTGCTCGCGAAGGCATCCCCGTTCGACCCGGTCGAGCGATACTTCGGGGTACGGATCATCGGCGCGGACCCCGAGCGGGTGGCGCAGATCCGGGAGAACTGGGGCGTCGACAAACCGGTGCTGGAGCAGTACACGGCATGGCTCGGGCACGCGATCACGGGCGACTTCGGCGACTCCTTGTCCTTGCAGCAGCCCGTTTCGCAGGTGGTCGGCGACCGGCTCGGCTGGTCGACGCTGCTACTGGCGGTCGGGTTCGGCATGGCCTTGGTGCTCGGGCTGGTGCTGGGCACGCTGGCCGCGTGGCGGCAGGGTGGCTGGCTGGACCGGGCGATCACATCAGGCTCGTACGTCCTGGAAGCCGCGCCAGTGTTCTGGCTCGGCCTCGGTGCCCTGTTCATCTTCGCGCAGCAACTGCAGTGGTTACCGGGTGGCGGGCTCACCGACGGAGATCAGGCGCTGGATTTCGGGCAACTCGTCCGGCACATCATCTTGCCCGCAGCCGTGCTGGCAATCTCGCAAGCACCGTGGTTCGCCTTGTTCATCCGGCAGAACCTGATGGAATCGCTGACCCAGGACTACGTGATCGGTGCGCGGGCGAGAGGACTGCCCGACCGGACTGTGGTTCTCGGGCACGCGCTGCGGACGTCGCTGTTGCCGTTCCTCACTCTGCTCGGTTCCCGGTTGCCGGAGTTGATCAGTGGCGCTCTGCTGGTGGAGACGGTGTTCTCGTGGCCGGGGATCGCGAAGGCCACTGTGGACGCCGCGTTGAACGTCGACTTCGCGTTGCTCGGCGCATTGACACTGCTGGCCACCGCGGCGGTGCTGCTGGGCAACCTGATCGCTGACGTGCTCTACTCGTTGGCTGACCCGAGGGTGGGGTTCGATGGTTGACACTTCATGGCGACAGGTCACGCGATCACGCATCGCAGTGGCCGCGGCGCCCAAATCACCGCGGGTGCGGCTGCTTTCGTCAGCGGTCATCCTGGGTGTACTGGCCGTCACGGTGATCGTCGTGCCGCTGGTGGTCAACCTCAACCAGCAGTTCGTCGACCTCGCGATCGCCAACCGGCCACCGAGTTTCGCGCACCCGTTCGGCACCGACGAGATGGGCCGGGACGTCCTGTTGCGGGTGATCTACGGCTTGCGCGTCTCGCTGATGGTCGGGATCGTGGCCGCTTTGGTCTCGACGGTCCTGGGAACGTTGGTCGGTGCGCTTGCCGGAGCCGCGGGCGGTTGGGTGGACCGGCTGCTCATGCGGTTGGTCGACACGGTCGCGTCGGTACCGCACCTGTTGCTGGGCATCGTGATCGTCGCTGTGCTCGGCCCGAGCCTGACGTCAGTGATCATCTCGATCGGCCTGACACATTGGCTGTCGTCGGCACGGATCGTGCGGTCGGAGATCCTTTCGTTGCGCGGCAGGCCGTTCATTGATGCCGCGATAGTCGGAGGCTCGTCCCGGATGCGCGTGATGGGCAGGCATCTGCTGCCCAACGTGGCCCCGCAGGTGTTGCTGGCCACGACTTTGATGATCCCGCACGCCGTCTGGCACGAGACCGCGTTGTCCTTCCTCGGTTTGGGAATGCCGCCGCACATGGCCAGCATCGGCAACATGATCAACGATGCCAAGCGGTCGTTGCTGACCGGTGGATGGTGGATGTCCTTGGCGCCAGGGCTGGTTCTGGTGATCGCGACACTCGCGATCTCCGGGCTCAGCGGAGTGTGGCGGGACCGGCTCAACCCACGGCGTCGCTCGGAGTTGTCATGGTGAGTGTCACAGGGAACCTGGCCGTTGACTCGTTGTCCGTCCGGTTCACGTTGCCTGACGCGAGAGTGTCTGCGGTCAGCGACGTGTCGTTCTCGGTCTCGCCCGGCGAATGTCTCGCGCTGGTGGGTGAAAGCGGGTGTGGCAAGTCGGTGTTGGCGAGTGCGTTGCTGGGATTCCTGCCCGGCAACGCGGAAGTCGCCGGGACCGCGATGCTCGGCTCGCTGGACTTGCTGTCCGCGTCCGACCAAGTGCTCAGCCAGCAGGTCCGCGGCAGGCAGATCGGGCTCGTACCGCAAAGCCCCGCGGCACACCTCACGCCCGTACGCACGGCCCGGGCCCAGTTGGATGAGGCGCTGCGGTTCCTGCATCCGGCCTCGGAAAGGCCGTCTGCGGACTCCGTTGCCGCGCGGGCCGGTCTCAAGCCCGCCGACCTGGACTTGTACCCGCACCAGTTGTCGGGCGGCATGGCACAACGAGTGGCCACGGCCTTGGCCCTCGCCGGTGACCCGTGGCTGATCATCGCTGACGAGCCGACCACCGGCCTCGACCGGGCATTGGTCGACGCCTTGATCGACGAATTGCGTGTGCTCGTGGCCGACGGCCGAGCCGTCTTGCTCATCACACACGACCTCTCGGCCGCCCGTCGAGTGGCCGACCGGATCGCCGTGATGTACGCCGGTCGGTTCGTCGAAGTCGGGCCGGCCGAGGAAGTCCTCGACGCGCCACGCCATCCGTACACCCGAGGCCTGGTCGATTCGTTGCCCGACCGGGCGTTCACACCGATCCCAGGACTGCCGCCCGTGCTCACCGACCTGCCGCCAGGCTGCGCGTTCACGCCTCGATGCGACCGCGTCACCGACGAATGCGCTGACCGTCCACAATTGACTCGGGTGAACGGTCACGCCGTCGCCTGCCACCAGCCATGCTGAGCGCCACGGCCATCACCGCCGGCTACCACCCACGCCAGCCGGTGATCACTGACATTTCGCTGGCCGTCGAGCCCGGCGCGACCATCGGCCTCGCCGGGCCGAGCGGCAGCGGCAAATCCACCTTGGCCAGGGTGTTGTCGTTGCTGCACAAGCCTTTCTCCGGCACGGTCACCATTGACGGTGCTGTGGTGGAAGGATTCCGGTATCGCGCGCCGCGGCAGTACCGGACCCGCATCGGTGTGCTGTTCCAGCAACCTCGGCTGTCCGTCGATCCACGGATGACGCTGCGTCAAGTCATCGCTGAGCCGTCTCGTGCCAACGGCAAGCCCGATCGGGTGGACGACCTCGCGGAACTCGTTGCTCTGACGCCGGATCTGCTGGATCGGCGCGCCCACGAGGTCAGCGACGGGCAACTCCAGCGAGCCTGTCTGGCCCGTGCTTTGGCTTTGCGCCCGGCATATCTCGTGTGCGACGAGATGACCACGATGCTGGACGCGTCGACGACAGCGGCTTTGGTCGCGGTGATTCGTGACTACCAAAAGGAATCAAAGGCGGGTGTGCTCGCGATTTCGCATGACATGCAGCTGCTTGATCGGTGGGCGGATGAAGTGCGGCAGCTGGATCCGTAGTGTGGACGCATGCGCTTGCTGTTCGTCACGCTGACGGGTCAAGGCCACATCACTCCGACCTTGCCGCTTGTCGCCGAACTCGTCCGGCGTGGTCACCAGGTCGAATACGCGACGGAAGAGGCCGTCGGCGCTGGCTCGACGCATCTTCCGCTGCCGAAGATGTCGCCCTACATTCCGCCGGACGAGAACCTCCTGGCCGGGTGGCTCAAGCACTTCTTCGCGGCGTTGAGCGCGACCTATCGAGTCCTGCTCGACCACTGCACGACCGCGAAGCCGGACGCGATCATCTACGACACGACGAACTGGCCGGCCCGGCTGGTCGCGGAGAAACTCGGCATCCCGGCCGTGCGGACCATCCCGAACTTCGCCGCCAACGACGCTTTTCCGTTGCACCGGTGGATGATCACCGGCATCGACCCCACCGAGATCGAGGCGGACTGTGCCCGGTTCGCGGCGGAACACGGTGTGTCGCTTGATTTCGAAGGCACTCTTGAGGTGCCGGAGCGGCTGAATCTCGTGTTCCTGCCCCGGGAATTCCAACCGGGCGGGGACACGTTCGACGATCGGTACCGGTTCATCGGGCCTCTGCTCGGCGACCGTGACCAGGAAGAATGGACACCGGGCGGCACGCCGTCGCTCTACATCTCGCTCGGTTCGGTGTTCACCGACGAGGCTTTCTACCGGACGTGTATCGAAACGTTCGCCGACACCGAGTGGCACGTGGCGATGACCACCGGCGATGTGGATCTCGGCCCGGTACCGTCGAATTTCGAGATCCGCCCGAGGTTCCCGCAGGTGGCGGTGCTCAAGCAGGCAAGCGCTTTCATCACGCACGCGGGCATGAACTCCGTCATGGAGGCCTTGAGCCACGGCGTCCCGATGGTCACGATGCCGATGACACCCGAGCAGAAGTCGAACGCGGATCGGGTGTTTGAGCTGGGGCTGGGGGACAGGATTGGCAACGACCTGCGTGCCGCCGTGACCAGGGTGAGCACGGACCCGGACATCCGCGCGAACCTGGACCGGATGCGCGCGGTGATCGCCCACAGTGGCGGAGCCGGGCGGGGCGCCGACGAGATCGAAAGCTACCTGGCGCTGTCGTGAGTGTTTTGGCCGGTCACAATCGGCCAAAACACTCACCAGGGATGATCAGCGGGCCGTGTAGTTGGGGGCCTCGACGGTCATCGTGATGTCGTGCGGGTGGCTTTCCTTCAGCCCGGCCGCCGTGATCCGGATCAGCTGCGCGTCCTGCAGCTCCGCGATCGTGTGCGAGCCCGTGTAACCCATGGCCGCCCGCAGACCGCCGACAAGCTGGTGCACGACGTTCTTCAGCGGGCCGCGGTACGGAGTGCGGCCCTCGATGCCCTCGGGAACCAGCTTGTCCTCGGACAGCACATCGTCCTGCGAGTAGCGGTCCTTGGAGTACGACTTCGCCTCGCCACGGGACTGCATCGCGCCCAGCGAGCCCATGCCACGGTAGGTCTTGTACTGCTGGCCGTTGACCAGGATCAGTTCGCCGGGGGACTCGGCCGTGCCCGCGAGCAGGCTGCCGATCATCACCGAGCTGGCACCGGCGGCGATGGCCTTGGCGATGTCACCTGAGTACTGGATGCCGCCGTCGCCGATCACCGGGATCCCCGCGGGCCGGCACGCCAGCGAAGCCTCGTAGATCGCGGTGATCTGCGGGACGCCGACGCCCGCGACCACACGGGTCGTGCAGATCGAACCGGGGCCGACACCGACCTTGACGCCGTCCGCGCCCGCGTCGACCAGGGCCTGCGCGCCCGCGCGGGTCGCGACGTTGCCGCCGACGATGTCCACGGTGTCGCCGAGTTCCTTCTTCAACCGGGCGACGGTCTCGGTCACGTTGCGCCCGTGACCATGGGCTGTGTCGACCATGATCACGTCCACGCCCGCGTCAGCGAGGGCCATGGCGCGCTTGACGCCGTCCTCGCCGACACCGACCGCGGCACCGCACAGCAGACGGCCGTCCGGGTCCTTGGTGGACAACGGGTACTGCTCGGTCTTGACGAAGTCCTTCACCGTGATCAGGCCGTGCAGCCTGCCGTCGGCGTCCACGATCGGCAGCTTCTCGATCTTGTGCCGGCGCAGCAGCCCCAACGCGGCGTCGGCCGAGACGCCCACCTGCGCGGTGACCAGCGGGCCCTGGGTCATCACCTCGCGGACCGGCCGGGTGTGATCCACCTCGAAGCGCATGTCGCGGTTGGTGATGATGCCGATCAGCTTGCCGTTCTCGTCGGTGACCGGCAGGCCGGAGATCCGGTAGCGGGCGCACATGGCGTCCACTTCGGACAGCGTGGCGTCCGGTGAGCACGTCACCGGGTCCGTGACCATGCCTGCTTCCGAACGCTTGACCGTCTCGGCCTGCCGGGCTTGGTCTTCGATGGACAGGTTGCGCTGCAGGATGCCGATGCCGCCCTGGCGGGCCATGGCGATCGCCATCCGTGCCTCGGTCACGGTGTCCATCGCCGCGGACAGCAGCGGGACACGCAGTCGGATGTTGCGCGAGACCTGGGTGGAGGTGTCCACTCCGCTCGGCACAACGTCGGATTCGGCGGGCAGTAGCAGAACGTCGTCGAAGGTGAGCCCAAGCGTGGTGAACTTGGCCGGCGCAGCGTCGAAATCGCTGGTCATGGAGCTATGACGCCTTTCTCAGGACGGTGACCCCCATCTTA
Organism: Kibdelosporangium aridum; assembly: GCF_900176515.1. Taxonomy (GTDB): domain Bacteria; phylum Actinomycetota; class Actinomycetes; order Mycobacteriales; family Pseudonocardiaceae; genus Kibdelosporangium; species Kibdelosporangium aridum. The sequence goes on along the minus strand of NZ_FWXV01000003.1, from coordinate 360,936 downwards.
TCCGCCACGCAGAGCAACCAAAAAAGTGTCAGGCGGGCCAGTGGCGGGCGCCACGTTGCAAACCGATCATTCCGGACACCAACCGCATTTGTTCGACATCACGAATGTCCGCCTGAACCAGCCGCGGTGAACAGATCAGCACCGCAAGCGCCTGCGCACGCGACAAAGCGACGTTCAGCCGGTTGCGGGACAGCAGAAAGTCCAGCCCGCGTGGGAGATCGACCGCGGCGGACGAGGTCATTGTGACAAGCACCACGGGCGCTTCCTGGCCTTGGAACTTGTCCACCGTGCCGACCCTTGTCTCGGTGAACCCGGCCTCCTCCAGCGCCCGCCGAACCACCCTGACCTGCAGGTTGTACGGTGCGACGACGAGGATGTCGCCGTCGGTGAGCGGCCTGGTGGCCTCACCGTCCACCCAGGTCCGGCCGACCAACGACTTCACCGTGGCCACCACGGCCTCGGCTTCTTCGGGCGAGCTGGTGATGTTGTGGCTGTGATCGACATAGCGCGTGTACAGGCCAGGTTCGATGCCGTCGACCCGTCGCCCCTCCGCAGTCGGGTGCGCGTGCAGCAGTCCGGCATACGAAAGTAGGGAAACCGGGTCGCACACCCCGGGATGCATACGCCGGGTCTGGTCCATGAAGTAGCCGAGGCTGGGCGGAATCACGTCGGCTTCGCCGAGGAGATGCCCCAGGGCGGACGCGTCCGCGCCTGCCGGATGCGTGCCCTGCACGACCTGCGGCAACTGCTGAGGGTCACCGAGCAGCACGAGGTTACGGGCGCAGGTCGACACCGCGAGCGCGTCGGCCAACGCGAACTGGCCGGCCTCGTCGATGATCAACACGTCGAAACGCTGTTCCCGCATGGCGGCGTTGGCGAACGTCCACGCGGTGCCGCCGACCAGGTGCCCGCTGCCCTGGTCGGAGCGCCACCGGACCAGTGAGTTGTTGTCCTTCGGCTGCTCCCACTCACAATCCTTGGCAGGCATGCCTTTCGCGCGTTTGGCGCACGGAATCGGCACGCCGAGCTCGCGACCGGCGGCCAAGGCGGAGCTGAGCACGTTCTCCACGGCCTTGTGGCTGTTCGACGTGACCGCGACCGACTTGCCCTTGCGGATCAGGTGCGCGATCAACCGCCCGGCCAAGTACGTCTTGCCCGCACCCGGCGGTCCCTGCACGGCCAGAGTCGAGCCGTCCAGCGCGTCGACCGCGGAAATCACTGTGGCGACAAGGTCTTCACCGTGGGGCAGCTTGCCGCTGATGGTCTGCGGCGGCAGCCTGCGCAACAGGTCGATGCCCGGATGCGCGGGCAGCATCGGCAGGATCTCGACCACGCCCTCGGCGAGTGAGTACACCGCCTCGTCTTTCGGCTGCGGCTTCACCGGGTCACCGGGCAGGACCGCGATCGGCACGTCATTGGTCGTCTCGTCCGGCTTCGCGCTCTCCTCAAGGGTGATCTGCTCGGCCGTCTCCTCGATGACCTTGGCGTTGCGCGTCCAGTTGACCGGAGTTCCTGAGTAGAGCACGCGTACCTGCTCGCCTGGGGCGAACGGGTGCGGCCGGTCGGGATCACACCGCGCGTGCAGGAGGCGTTTCGCGTTACGCACCCGGCCTTTGGGTGCCGTCCAGTCTTCGGCTCGCACGGAAACCGGGACCGTGCAAGCGGTATCGGACTCCAGATCGGACAGCGGGGCACCGACTTGGCGGAAGAAGTCCCACCACGCCGGGTTGGTTTCGCGCCGGTGGTACCCGACCGCTGCCGCGAGCAACGCCCGCGCCTGCTCGTCTTCCGTTGCCTGGCTTGGGTCTTCAGGCAAGTCAGCCAGCAACGGCTCGACCACGGCCGCGATCCGGGCCGCGCGTTCGGCCCGGCGCTCCGCGGCTTCGGCCTCGGCGGTCTCGTTGATCAGGACGTCCATTTCGGACTCGTCCGGCTGGTGCGGCTCGATTCCGGCCTCGGTGCGCACCTGCAACAGGAAGCGGTACAACCGGTGCGTGGACACGCAGTCGTACTCGTTGTAGTCCTTGATCCCGTCCAGTACCGCTTCCGCTTCCGGGATGTCGTCGGCGGCGAGCAGTGTGAGGTATTCCTCGTACGCCTCAATGCTGGACACGGCGTTGACCACGTCACCGTCCCGCTTGTCCGGCATGTACAGCGGTTCCAGGTACTTGATCGAGTACGACCGCTGCGATACCCGCAAACCCTTGCGTACCACGGCATACAGGTCGATGAGCGAACCCGTTCGCAGCAAGGTGTCCACGGCTTCCTCGCGCGTGCCGTGCAAGGCCGCCAACCGCTTGAGGGCGTTCACTTCGTAAGGCGCGTAGTGGTAGATGTGCGAGCCCGGGTACTTCACCGTGCGCTCGAGCGCGAAGTCGACGAAGTCCTCGAACGCCTGTTTTTCCTGCGCGCGGCTGTGCGCCCAGAACGGCCGGAACTCCTCTTTGCCGCCGGTGACGGTCACCGCGCCGAAGAGGTACTCAAGACCCTGGCCTGCCAAGGCGAACGGGTCGCCCTCCATGTCGAAGAACACGTCGCCGTCGGCCGGCTCCGGCAGGGTGGCGAGCACTTCGGGGGAGAGCACCTCGTACGCCACCTTGCCGACCGGATCGTCCGGCGTGCGCGAAGCGTCCTGGATGACCTGGATCGCCGCCTGCGACCGCAGGCCGTTGAAGGTGGCCGCGGACATGGTCGACGGCCGGTCCATCGCGGTCGCGTTGGCCAGGTCGTCGATCGTCGACATGCCCGCAGCGGCGAGTTTCCTGCGCTGATCAGCCCGGATGTTGGCGACCAGTGACAGGTCACGGTCGTTCTCGCGGCCGGACGCGCAGTGCGTGCCGAACTTGCACGTGGCACACGCCGCACGTTCATCCGCCCACAGCTGCTCGGGCAGGCGCGCGGGCTTGGCCAGCCGCTCCGCCAGTCGTGCCCGCAAGTCCTGCACCAGCGGCAGGAAGTCGTTGACACGATAGGAATGCCTGGTTGCGTCACCCAGGATCAGGTGCATGTCCGGGCCCGCCGGGTACCCGGCGTCTCGCAGCGCGGCAGCGTAGGTCGTCAGCTGCAGGACTGCCGACGGTTTCGGGTGCCGGGTCAGTTTCGTGTCGTGTGGCTCGTAACCGCCGTTCTTGTCACGGATCAGGAAGTCCGCGCGGCCGTAGAACTTCCCGTCGTAGAAAACGGCCTGGTAGATCACGGGCGCACCGGCCCGCACCGCCCGCCGGGTCTGCTCGGCCGCCTGGATCAGCGCATCCGGCTGCGGAGCGGGCAAATCGATCTTGGTGACCTCGTAGCGGGCCTCGAGTTGCTCGAGAACCGCCTGCTCATGGGCCAGACCATGCTTGGCGACCAGCAAGTTCTGCGGCTCGGCCGGTTGCGGCGCGCCGTCGAGCTTGAGCGCCAGCGCGTGGTCCAGAACGCTGCGGTGCTCGCATTCCAACAGGTCGACGAGGTCTCCTGGGGAGATCACCAAACCGGTCGGAGTGACGAGCACCGACGCAGTATTACGCCATTAGTGGCCAAAACCGGGGACCGCGCGCCCCTGCGCGTGTCAGCGCAGGATCTCGCAGAACCCAGGCAGTGCGCGGGCGATGTCGAAGCTGCCGTCCAGCAGCTCGCGGATCGGATGCGGCCCGACGGCGAAGAGGATCTTGCCGGTCTGGCCGTCGATCACGATCGGTCCACGGTCGACGAGGTGCTGGTTGCCACGGCGCACGTTCACCGACGTGCCGGTGATGTAGATCTTCTCGCGGACCCCGGTGTCCGGGTTGAACGTCGACGTCTGCACGAAGTCGACCGGGCTGTCGCGCAACGTCAGGCCGGTGACGGTGTTGCGCACGGTGTTGTCCTCGGTGATGTGCTGGACCAGCTTGACGCGCTTGCCGTTGTCGTCGAAGAACGTCCAGTTCACCGAGTGCAGATCGATGTTCCACTCGACGCCGTAATCACCGCAGGCAGCCGGATCGGCCACAGTGCGCTGGACATCGGTCTCGGTCCTGGTGGGCGGCGTTGCCGCGGAAACAGGTGTGGCGGCGGCCCCGAAGGCCGCCGCCACCAAAGCTGTCACAAGTAATCCCCGCATAGGCCGAGGATATTGCCCATGTCCACCACTCCGGCACCCCGTGTCCGCCTTTGCGGCACCCCGTGTCCGCCTTTGCGGCACCCCGTGTCCGCCTTTGCGGCACCCCGTGTCCGCCGTTCCGGCACGCCGTGTCCGCCTTTGCGGCACAGCGAGTTCGCCGGGAGTTCGCCGCCGTTTCAGCGTGGCTGGTCGAATCGGTTTACCGCGTGTCCGCAATCGCATTGCGGGCGAGTTATCCATCCGACTCGCCTCCAGCGTTGTCGCTTGCCGCTGTGCGCCGCGGATGGATCAACTCTCCCGCCGCGCTTGCAGACACGCGCGTCGCTGGTTCGCCCCCTGCTTTCCTCGGCTCGCTGCGCTCGCCGAGGGCGCGGGTGCGGTTGGGGCGGGTTGTTGGGTTTGGAGGTTTGGGGGTTTGGGGGTTATCCCCATACCTGGTGGGGGATTCGGTCCATGATGTCGTTGCGCAGGTCCAATGCGGGCACCAGGTTTTCCGGGTCGCGGTGGTCCTCGACGATGTCTCCGATCACCTCGAGTTGCTGGCCGCGGATCCAGAATCCTTGGAACGTGCGCTGATCGGTCAGCAGCAGGTCGATCAGCTGGGGGCTGAGCACGTCACGCGCGAACTGCTCGTTCTGCGCGGTCACCTGGTAGCGGGCGTCGAACTCGGGGTGCCCGATCTTCAGGTCGCCGACACCCAGCGCGGACCCGACGGCGCTCTGCATCCGGGGCACCGAGCGGACATCCAGCGTGGGCCTCGGTGCGGGCGTGTTCACCCAGATCGCGTGGAACCACTCCCAGCCGCCGCCGTCACGGGTGTCCATCGGCTTCGACGTCCAGAACTTGGCCGCCATGAACGGCCTGCCCCTGTGCTCGCCGGTGACCACGTCGTGTGCCCGCAAAGCCTTGGGCGACGCGGCATGTCCGACGATCGGCTCGGACAGCTTGGGGTAGCGCTCGACGTCGTTGAACACGTCGGTGTAGTTGTCCGCGCGTTCCTCGAACCGCCAGCCGCGTCTGGGCGCTTCCTCGGTCAGCCGGTCGAGGACGCCGGCCTCGTGCTGCTGGTAGTCCTTACGCAGCCAAATGATCATCCATGTGAGCAGGCCGCCCACCACGATCAGGCCACCGACCACGATCGCGATGATCGCTATTGGGCTCAACGGCGCATTCCTTGGTAGATGTCGAATCCGTCCTCGTAGTCGTCGTAACCCGGCCGGCTGGTGGTGGGTGCGGGTGCTCGCCGCAGCGAATGCACCCCGGGATCCGGCGTCGGCGTGTCACCGAACACCTTCTCCTCCTCGGCCAGCACCCGGTCGAGCAACTCGGAGCCACCGAGCCCACGACGCACCACCTCGGCTTGCGACCGGGCTGCGTCCGCCTGTGCCCTGGCGATGGTGTGCATCACCGTCTTGGACAACAGGGCCGGGTCCGTCGACCTTGTCGCGTCGCTGAAGGTGATGGACCTGACCGAACCACCCGCTCCGGCGACGACGGTCACCATACCGTCCGGTGACGTGGCGGTGCCTTCGACGGCTTTGAGCTCCTCGGTCATCTGCCGGTACGCCTCGGCGCGCATCCGGTTGTCCGCCGCTGCCTGGTCGATCGCCTCGATCCGGCGCGCAAGACGCTCTGACCACTCGGTCATGGTCACCAGCCCCCGTTGGTGTTCTGTGCCGCCGGATCCGGCCGGACGGTGGTGAGGAACTGCTGGAAGTCGCTGATCACGCGCTCGAACTCGTCGGAGTCCGCGGACAGCACGATGTGCAGCACGGCCTGCCGGTCGGGGTCGCGCACGTCCTGCATGCCGATGAAGACCTGCAGCTGGGCCACGTCCATCTGGCGGCCGCCTGCCTGGATCAGCACCCGCACGGCCTGTGTGAGTCCCGGGTTCTCCGGGCTGCCGTGCTGGCCACGGTTGCCCACCTTCATCTGCACGACCTGGTTGCGCAGCTTGGCGAGTGCCTCGTCGGCGATCTGGTCGAGCGGCACGTCCGGCCGGATCTCGCCGGAGATCGTGATGTTCGAGGTGAACCCGTTGACCGCGGGCGGTTTCAGCGCCACGAACGCGACGTTGGGCGAACCGACCTCGTCAGGCGGGGCGGCACGCCATCCGTCCGGCAGCGAGAACTCGATCGGTACCGGAATCGTGGTTGCCATTCGGTTGAATCTCCATCCGCTTTACAGTCCGAAGAAGTCCTTGACGCCGCCGGCGACGTTGCTGACTCCTTGGTCGAGGGCCTTGCCCGCGCTGCTGATGCCGTTGCCGACGGCTCCGGCGACGTCGCCGACAGTGTCCACGACCTTGCCCGGGTCGACCGAGACGTCGAAGCCGACCTTGCCGCCGTACCCGAGACCGATGCCGAACGAACCGCCGACGTGGAACTTGCCGTCGTCACCCATGCCCAGCTGAGCGTCGGCCTCGATACCGGCACCGGCCCACACCTCGCCCTGGACACCGGCACCGATGCCGCCGACCTCGGCGCCGACTTCGCCTTCGGCCCGGGCACCGGCGAAGGCACCCGCGCTGACGTCCGCGCCGCCCCAGCCGATGTTGGCCTCGGCCTCGGCCTTCGCGCCGACGAAGACCTCGCCCTTGCCCGACACGCTGGCGTGGTCGCCGAGGTTGAGCTTGCCTTCGGCCTCCGCCTTGGCCAGGTACGCCTCGGCGCTCGCACCCGCGTTGAGGCCGTCGGGACCCCACTTGGCGTGCGCCTCCGCCCCGGCGCCGATGGTGTCGATGCTGGCCTTGCCCTCGCCGCTGAAGAAGCCCGAGTCGAACTTGCCTTCGGCCTCCGCGCCCCAGAGCTTGGCCTCGGCCGCGGCTTTCCACTCGCCCTCGGGGATCTCGATGCCGAGCGACTTCAGCACGCCCTGCATCACGCCGCCGATCATGTCGCCCATGTTGCCCTGGTTCTGGCTGCCGAACTCGCGGTTGTAGCTCTTGCCGCCAGGCCCGCGATGCCAACCGGGCTTGTTGGGGTTGTGGCCGTCGACGCCGAAACCACGCTCCGGGCCCTGCGCCGTGTACTTGCCCTCGCCGTCCGGCTGCATGCCGAACATCTGGGCGATCGTGCCGCCCGCCGAAGCCAGTTGGTCACGCGCGTTCTGCAGAACGGTCTGTGCATTGTGGAACGCCGCCGCGGCCGGGTCGGTGACCTGGGTGACGATGCCGCCCTGCTGGGCGGTCTCCAAGGCCTGCGCGGCGAAGGCACGGGACGCGGCCATCGCCTCGGTGTACATCTCGATCGCCTTCTGGGCCTGGCCTTGCGCCCAGGTCAGCGTGTCACCGAAGTCGGCGAGGGCCTGGCCGCCGAGACCCATGTCCTCGACCGCCTGCATCCACTTCGGCGGTTCCTGGCCGAACATCTCCAGGAACGAGGACGCGGCATCGCCGGTCCACTCCACCACGTCGACGCTGCCGAGGTCGCGGCCGACCGTCGCGACCTGCTTGACGTTCTCCACAAGGGACTTCAGGTCGTTGGAGATCGCTTCGGGCATCCCCGGGATGAGCTCGCGGGGGTCCATGGTCTGACCGAGTTCGGCGGCCATCAGAACACCATCCGTCCGGGTGCGGCGGCCGGGCCGACACCCGGAGCCGACTCAGGGTTGAGCCGCGAGGAGATGTTGGGGGCTATGCCGATCGCTCCGCCGGTGAGCCCGGACGCGGTGTCACCGAGGAACTCGCCTGCTTTGCCGAGCAGGTCGCCGACTCCGGTTTCTCTCTCCAAATAGGACGTCGCGGCGCTGATCAAGCCGTTGCCGTGGCCGTCGGCCTTCTCCCGCAGGCCGTCGATGTTCTTCTTCATGTCCTCGATGAACGCCGACCAGCCCATCTGGACACCTTGGTGGCCGTAGTCGCCGCTCGGCGGCTGCCAGACGGCACCGACCACTTTGCTGACAACGTCACCGATCTTGTTCGCCGCGTTCCGCAGTTCCTCGGGAACGGTTCCAAACCCGTTGGGCATGGCGGCCCTCACCCCAGTCGAATCGAATGCCCCGTGCATGTGCTCCGACGCACACCGCCTGGCCGCGGTTCCATCGGAGTTTCGCCCGTAACGGGTGCTTGTTCTACCAGATGGCAGGGGGTGACGATGGGCCTACTGGCCGGTACACAACCGCCGAATGGGTGCTGACCTGGTGGTTTCACCGGTGGATGAACCCACTGTGCTCGCTGGGGACAGGTGGTTGTCGGAGAATTGTCGGTGGGCAGGTGTACCCAACGTGCCGTGACCACTCAGCTGGAAAAAGCCGCCGCGTTCGCTGACCTGCACGATCGTGAGCAGGCCTTCATCATTCCCAACCCATGGGACGTCGGGACCAGCAAAATCCTCGAGCACGTCGGCTTCGAGGCGCTAGCGACCACCGGCGCCGGGTTCGCCTTCTCACTCGGCCGCCGCGACGGCGCGACCGACAAGGACGAAATGCTGGCCTACCTGCGGTCCATCGCCGGGGCCACGGGCCTGCCGGTGAGCGCCGACCTGGAGGAAGGCTTCGCCGACGACCCGGACGAGGTCGGCGAGTTCATCCTGACGGTTGCAGGAACCGGCATTGTCGGCGGATCCATTGAGGACCGCGGCTACGGCCGTGGCCGGGTGGCAGTGGGTGAGCGCTACGACATCGACATCGCCGCCGCGCGGATCAGGGCCGCTGTCGACGCCGCGCGAACCCTGCCATTCAAATTCCTGCTCACGGCTCGCTGCGACAACTACCTGATCGGCCATACCGACCTTGACGACACGATCCGCAGGTTGCAGGCGTACCAGGAAGCGGGCGCGGACTGCCTTTACGCCCCGGGGCTGACCACAAAGGACGAGATCCGCGCCGTGGTGAGCGCGGTCGACCGGCCGGTGAACGTGGTCATGGGTCTGACAGGCGATCCGATCCCGCTGGCGGAACTTGAGGAGCTCGGCGTCCGGCGGGTCAGCCTCGGCAGCACGTTGTCGCGCACCGCGCTCGGCAGCTTCATCGCGGCCGCCCGCGAGCTCAAGGAGCACGGCACGTTCGGCTTCACCGACCACGCGATCGCGTACGCCGACATCACTGCCATGTTCAGTCGTTCATGACCGCCTTGCGGTCGTTCAGCACACGTGCCTTGGCGTTCTCGATGTGCTCACGCATCCGTGCCGCGGCCGCGTCGGGATCACCTGACACGAGCGCGGCGTGCACAGCCCGGTGCTCCTCGGCCGCGAGGCCGGGGGCGCCGCGCGCGGAGCCGAGCGTGGCGAAGAAGCGGAACCGTTGGACCTGACCGCCGAGTGACTTGTACGCGGTCTCCAGGAACGGGTTGTCCGCCTGCTTGGCGATCAGCAGGTGGAAGCGCTCGTCGGCTTTCCAGTAGTCGCTGAACACCTTGCTGTCCAATGAAGCCTGCGCGTTCACCGCGTCGAGCACCTCGTCGAGGAACTCCGGGGTGGTTCGCCTGGCTGCTTCATAGGCCATCGCGGGTTCGAGCACCTTACGGGCGTCCATCAGCTTGACCAGCTCGTATTCGGTGAGCAGGGGAGCGACGCGGTAGCCCTTCAGTGCTTCGCGGCGCACCAGCCCGGTGTGTTCCAGCCGGGCGAGGGCTTCCCGTAGCGGGGTCTGGCTGACGTCGAGTTCACGGGACAGCGCGCCGATGTTCACCGGTTCGCCGGCGGTCCACCGTCCGTCGGTGAACTGTCCGAGCAGGACCTCGTACATCTTGTCAGCGAGTGGCTGCCGCTCGGAGCGCCGCCGTGGGGACGTCATGCACCCTCCTTCGTCACTGGGACGACGATAGTGTGCCGGCTGAAACTATAGTATTGACATCAATCCTATAGTATTTTCATTTGGCCCCCGTTGATCAGGGGAAACATGACGAAGCGAGTGCTTGTGACCACCGCCTACCTGGCGCCGGGCGGCGAGGTCGACCGGTTGCTGGGCGCCGCCGGGTTCGAGACGGTCTTCAAACAGCCCGGCCAGGAACTGCTCGACGTCGTCGAGGACGTCGACGGGATCGTCGCGGGCACGGACGCCTTCACCGCCAAGGTGATCGACGCCGCGTCCCGCCTGCGGGTGATCGGCCGGTGCGGCGCCGGGTACGACAACATCGACATCGAGGCGGCTTCCCGCAACGGCGTCGCCGTCACGTTCACGCCAGGCGCCAACCGCCGGTCGGTGGCCGAGCATGTGCTTGCTCTGATGCTCAACTGCGCCAGGCTCATCCCGCAGAACATCGCGAGTGTCCAAGCGGGAGGGTGGGAGCAGCGCAGCGGCCGTGAGCTCGAAGGCGCGACGCTCGGCATCGTCGGTCTCGGTTCGATCGGCAAAACCGTGGCACGGATGGCTTTGGCGCTCGGCATGCGCGTGCTCGCCTACGACCGTGAACCTGTAGCCGAACCAGGTGTCTCGTCTGTGAGTTTCGAGGAAGTGCTTCGGGCGGCCGACTTCCTTACGTTGCACATCTTCCTCTCCGAGTCGACGCGGCACCTGATCGACGCGGAAGCGCTGCGCCTGATGAAACCCAGCGCCTATCTGATCAACACGGCTCGTGGGGAAGTGGTCGACGAGGATGCCCTCGCTGATGCGATTCTCAGCGGCTCCTTGGCGGGCGCTGCACTCGACGTGTTGCGCGAAGAGCCCTTGCCCGCGGACAGCAGATTGCGGGGACTGGACAACGTGATTGTCACCGCTCACATTGGAGCCGCGACCGTCGAGGCGCGGTCCCGATCAAGCCTGATGGCCACCCGGCAGGTGATCGACGTCCTGCAGGGCCGGACTCCGGAAAACCTGGTGACGTGATGCGTTTCGATGCCAACCTCTCGTGGCTGTTCCCCGAACTTCCCTTCGAGCAACGGTTCGACGCGGCTGCCGCTGCCGGGTTCGCCGGCGTCGAGTACGCATCGCCGTACCCGTACAAGCCCGCGCAGGTGCGGAAGTGGTTGTCCGATGCCGGTCTCAGGCAGGTGTTGATCAACACTCCGCGGACCTGCCTGGACCCTGATTTCCGTGCGGCGGTGTCCCAAGGGCTCGACTACGCGGTCGCGCTCGGCAGCTCATTCTTGCATCTCGTCGGCGGAATCCGGTCGTCCGAGTCCAGTTTCGTCGACTACGTGGCAAATGTGGCGTTGGCCGCCGAATTGGCCAGGAATACCGGCGTCCGCTTGGTCCTGGAAGTCCAAAACCAACGTGACAAGCCTGGATTCGTGCTGGACTCCCACGCGCAGGCGGCCGCGGTTGTCGAGGCGGTGGGTGCTGAGCACGTGGGGCTGATGTTCGACGTCTACCACGCGCAGATCGTGGAGGACGATCTCGTTGCGGCATTGCGGGAATTCCTGCCAATGACGTTTCACGTCCAGATCGCCGATCCCCCTGATCGCCATGAGCCCGGAACCGGGGAAGTCCCGTGGCATTCGGTGTTCGACGTTCTGCGCGCTGATTACCAGGGCTGGATCGGCTGCGAGTACCGGCCGGTGGCGGACACGGTCGCGGGACTGCGCTGGGTGAAGGAGTTGGCGGCATGCGAATCGCTTTGATCAGTGCGACGACGACGGCGATCGAGCCGGCCGTTTCGGCTCTGGCTGAGGAATTCCCCGAGGCTGATCCGTGGAACATCCTCGATGACAAGCTGCTGCCGGATGCGGAGAAATCCGGCGGTGTCACGCCTTCCCTGGAAGCCCGGATGCGGCGGCTCATCTCGTACGCCGCCGACAACGCCGATGCTGTGCTGTTGACGTGTTCGATGTACGGATTCGTCGCGGCGGCGGAATTCCCTGTCGCGGTCCTGGCTCCCGATGCGGCAGCTTTCGAGGAAGCGCTTGCGTATCAAAGAATTCTCGTTGTCGCCTCGCTGGAGTCTGCCTTGCGGGACACCATGGCCCGGCTTGACCATCCAGATGCCGTCGGTGTGGTCACGGTTCCTGCGCGCATCCTTGAGGCCTGTCTTCCTTACGTTTCCTCGGTGGATGCTGTGTTGCTCGCGCAGTACTCGCTGACGCCGTGCGCGCCGGCACTTGATGTCCCTGTCATTTCCGGGCCGCGCTCGGCCGCGGCGAAACTGAGGTCGGTGGTCACAGCATGATCGGAACGATCGCGGACGACTTCACCGGCGGCGCGGACGTCGCCGTGGCCTTCCGGTCCGAAGGCCTGCGAACTCTGCTTTTCTTCGGTGTGCCGCCGTCTTCGGCGGAACTGCCCGAGCACGACGCCATTGTCATCGCGTTGAAGAGCCGAATGGCACCGGCTTCAGAAGCGGTCGCCCAGTCGTTGGAGGCGCTTGAATGGTTACGTCGTCACGGAAGTGACCAGATCTACGTCAAGTACTGCTCCACTTTCGACTCGACGCCCGCAGGCAATATCGGGCCGCTCCTGGATGCCGTCGCCGATGCGATGTCGGTTGACGTCGTCCCGATGACGCCAAGCTCGCCGGAGCACCACCGAACGCAATACCAGGGGTACTTGTTCGTCGGCTCATTGTTGCTGGCCGAGTCGCACATGCGAGACCATCCGGTGAATCCGATGCGTGAGTCCTCCCTGCCCCGGCTCCTGCGAGCACAGACCGACCGGGATGTCGGAGTCGTGGAGCTGGATTCGGTGCGGCACGGTGATCTTGGGAGCATTCTGGAGCACTGCACCGCGCGTTATCTGTTCCTCGACGCGGTCGATTCGGAAGACTTGCGCGTTCTGGGGAAAGCGCTTCGAGAACGGGCGCTGGTGGCCGGTGCGGCCGGGTTGGCCCGTGGCATTGCCGCAGCCAAACCGGGAACTCTGAGCCTGTCGACGAATCCGTCCCTGGCCGGGCGAGCGGCAGTGCTCTCGGGCAGTTGTTCCGCGCGAACGTTGGAGCAAGTGGCCGCGATGATCCGGGCGAGCAGGCCGGCGTATCGGATCGATCCCGTGACCCACACCGATCCGGAGGTCCTCGCCGCCGCGGCCCTGACCTGGTACGACGGTCTGCCGGACGGCGCGGCGCCGTTGATCTACTCGTCCATGGGCCCGGTCGACCTGCAGCGGACGCAGGAAGTCCTTGGGGTGCAGGAAGCTTCCGGCATTCTCGAGGCAACATGCGCGCTGGTTGCCACAGGGCTGGTGAGCCGTGGTGTCCGGCGGCTTGTCGTGACCGGCGGTGAGACGTCCGGTGCTGTGGTGAGCGCGCTGGGAATCAGCGGCGGGACGATCGGCGAACTGGCGGACGCCGGTGTGCCGTGGATTCACCCGGTCGAGATGCCGGATCTGGCCCTGTTGCTGAAATCCGGCAACTTCGGCGCCGTCGAGCTGCTCGTGGAGGCAACGCGATGATCCATCAACGCGACAAACTCGTCACTGCGGCGCGGTCGCTCTACCAACGCGGCTTGACCCATGGCAGCACGGGAAATGTTTCGGTCCGTGTTGGCGACAAGGTTCTCGTCACACCGACCGGGGCATCTCTCGGCACACTCCTGCCTGGAGAAGTGTCCGTGATGGACGTTCACGGCAAGCACCTGAGTGGACCCAGACCGTCCAAAGAGGCGTTCCTGCACGCCATCATGCTGCGCGAACGACCGACCGCGAATGCCGTGGTACACACGCATTCGACGTATTCTGCTGCGGTCTCATGCCTTGCCGACATCGACTCTGCCGACGCGATTCCAGCCCTGACAGCCTATTTCGCGATGCGTGTTGGTAAGCTCCCTCTGCTTCCGTACTATGCCCCAGGAGACACAGGAATTTCCGCCGACGTGGCCCGTGCGGCCGCGGATCATTCGACCCTGCTGCTCAGCAACCACGGACCGGTCATCGCCGGAGCCGATCTCGCCGCAGCCATCGACGCGCTCGACGAGATCGAACACACAGCCAAGATTTTCCTGCTGCTGCACGGCATGCCCACCAGGCCGCTGACCGAGCAGCAGCGACAGGCTCTTGTTCAATGACGAACGGAATCCCACGATGCTCCACCTGTTCAGCGCCCTCGCGGTCAAGAAGGCCCTCGACTCGCTGATTCCCCAGTTCACAACGGAAACCGGTGTCGCGGTAGACACGGTGTTCGATCCGACGACAGTGTTGATGAAGCGAATCGAAGCCGGTGCGAAACCGGACGTCATCGTCGCGGTGACCGAGTCGCTGGCGGTGTTCGACTCTGTGGTTCCCATTGCCAAGACCGGAATCGGCGTCGCCGTCGCGGCAGGCACGCAGGTCCCGGACATATCAACCGTTCCAGCACTCTGCGAAGCGCTGACGTCGGCACGTTCGGTCGCGTACTCCCGAACCGGAGCCAGTGGTATCTACTTCGCGTCGATGATCGAGCACCTCGGTATCGCGGCCGAGGTGAACGCGCGCGCTACCGTGGTGGACAAGGGGTTCACGGCACTGGCCGTTGTGGACGGACGTGCAGATCTGGCGATCCAGCAGCTGAGCGAGCTGAAGTTCGTCCCAGACGTGCGGATCGTCGGTCCACTACCCGAAGAAGTCCAGCACTGGAGCCACTTCTCGGTCGGGCTCGGCACCGAGGCGGCACCGGATGCGATGCTCTTGCACAAGTTCCTGACTGGACAGTCAGTCAAAGCGGCGTACGCCGAAGCAGGCCTGATCGAGGACTTCCGATGAACGCGATCTACGCCTTAGCGGCCTTCATCGCGGCGATCGTGATCTGGAATGCCGTGTTCAAGCGGAACATCGGCGAAGCCATGGCGGTCGGATTTCTCGTGACCGCGGCATTCGCCGGGTCGGACGCCCTGGCAGTCGGCTGGAAGAGCCTGGTCGACGGCCTGAAGTCGGAGATCACGTTCGCCGCACTGGCCTTTGTGTTCGTCAGCGAACTGCTCAGCCGGACCGGCCTGGTCGGCCGGATGGTCGACATCCTGAGCTCACTTCTGGGCAGATATCGCGGCGGGTCGGCGTATGCGGCGACCGTCGCATCCGGACTCTTCGGAGCGGTGGCTCACAACGGGCAGCGATCGTGGCGACCATCGGCTCCATCACGATCCCCTGGATGAAGCGATCGAAGGCGAGCGGGGAGACCGCGGCGCTGGTCCTGTCCGGCAACGCGGGCGTCGGCGCCACATTCCCCTTCAGCGGAGCCTTCTTCGTCCTATTAACCGCCCCAACGGTCCTGCCGGTGTTGAGCGCCGGCGACATCGTGGCAGCGATGTTCGTGACCGGAGTATGGATGGTCCTGATGCGCGTGGTGATCGCGGCGGCGATCGTCCGAAAGCGCGGTGTGGGAGCGATGGCGACCGAGGACATCCGTCCATTCCGGACATCGTTTCGGGCAGGCTGGCCGTCGCTGGTGGTCCTCGGTTCGATCGCCCTGCCGATCATCGTCGCGTCAAGTGCATTGGTAGCGAACCAAACAGGCCTGGACGCCGACGACGTGATCCCCATGCTGATCTGGCTGCCCATGGTGATGCTGATCGTCGGGTTGATCGTCGAACGCAAATCCCTGCCCCGCGGCCGAAGCCAATGGTGGTCCCTGCTCGGAACAGTGAGCCCCAAACTGGGGCTGGTCGGAATGACGATGATCTCGGCCTTCGCGGCATCGAACGTCCTCAACACCCTGGGCCTCGGAAAGCAGTTGGCCCCATATATGACAGGCCTGACAGGCGTGCCCCAGGTGATCGCCGCAATCGTGGTCGGCCTGATCATCGTGATCGTCGCGGGCCCACTGAACACAACCTCGACAGTGGCGGCCGTCGGCCCAGTCGCCTTCGTGGCGTTGACGACGGCAGGAATCCCAGCGCCGGTGGCCTTCGCCGCAATCCTGGTCTGGGCCTCCTCGGAAGGCTGTTCGCCGCCAGGAGCAGCCCCACTCTACGTAGCAGCGGGAATAGCGGAGATCAACCCAGTCCGAATATTCATACCGGTAGTGCTCTACTACCTGATCCCCACACTGGTCGTCGGAATCCTGCTGGCCACCGGAATCCTGTGGATCCCCACATGAAAGCACCGAAGCCCATGCACAAACTCCTGCTCACCGCATCCCGCATCTGCATGGCGATCTTCCTGATCGCAGGCATAGCCGTCACCACAGGCCAAACCATCGGAATCATCACCGGCTCCGGCCCCCTCGTAGAACTCTTCGGCACGTCGGTAGCCGACACCGCCTGCATCACCGCCGGAATCGCCAGCGTCTTCGCCTACCTCCTGCTCTACACCGGCGACTACCCACAAGACGACTAACCAGCGGCCTGGGCGGTCATGGAGTGCAAGGCCTACAACGGAGCCGCCAACCCTCCGGCGGCCGCCGACGGAGAGCCGACCCAACCACCTTTACTGCTCCACACCGACGCGATCTGGTACCTCTCCAGGAAGTCCATGCACATGCTGCCGACACT
Organism: Kibdelosporangium aridum; assembly: GCF_900176515.1. GTDB lineage: Bacteria > Actinomycetota > Actinomycetes > Mycobacteriales > Pseudonocardiaceae > Kibdelosporangium > Kibdelosporangium aridum. The sequence goes on along the minus strand of NZ_FWXV01000003.1, from coordinate 344,583 downwards.
TTCACTGAAGAGCGCGAGCATGCGCACGTCTCGTGGCGTGTCGTACAAAGTGTCTCGGTACATCAGCAGTTGGCCGATAGCTTCGCGTGTCGCCTGCACCCCGTTCCCAGCACGAACCATCTTCGCTTCGATGAGCCAGTGCGAGCCGTCACGCGATGCCGTGAGGTCTCGCGGATGGACCTTGGTGTTGGCTTCGAAACCTGACGCAAGGAGAAACTTGCCGTACTGATCAACCAGTCTCTCGTGCTTCCGACTAACTCGCCGTACGCCGCCCGTGATCACCTGGACGTAGTCCGCGTCGCTCTTCGGTTTGAACTCAGCGACGATCTCGACGTTCGGTATGGCTAAGGTCGTGTGGACAGCATCTATACGGCTCAACCGCAGCGTTGTCCGCAAACTCAGAGCATGTTCATACAATCGCACAAACCGGTCGAGATCAGCGGTAAGTTGCTCCTCGCCAGGCAAGCTGTCGAGGGCGTAGGTTGTCGCTAGTATATTGCCGGCCTCGTAGTCCAATGGCAGCTTGGTACGCGAGCGAAGGTCGATCACAGCATCCAGCCCATCAATCAGATCCTCAGGGAAGGCCTGCCTGATCGCGCTCGCCTGTTGCCTCAGCAGTTTGCGCCCTTCAGGTGTCCCGAACTCGCTAGTCAGCTCTGTTACGCCCTGGTTGAGGCTCAGTGCGACACTGCTCATGTCTGCGGCGAACAGGTAGACGACGTACATGCCACGTTGAGCAGTCGTTGTCTCGTCCGGATCGAAGACTGCAATCCACGGCACGATGGCGCCGTTGCCCTTGCCGCCGCTAGCAGCCGTTATGTAGCTTGCAGACACTTTCGGTCGCAGGAAAGCCGGTGCCTGCCGAAGCAACTCCTGTGCTTCGCCCTTTTGTCCCAAAGTCCGGTCGTAGTTCGTTCCGATCCGGTTCAGCAACTCGCGCAGCTCCATGCGACCCCTCTCCCGCGTTCGACAACAATACTGGGAATCCCAGGAACGCGCTTCGGAACACGGAGCTTGGGCCTGTCTTCGCTTGTACTACAACGACCTGCTATTCGACGCTGTCCGTAGTCGTGCGGATCTCGATTTCGGAGTGCAAGGTTCGGTGGACTGGGCATTTGTCGGCGATCTCGAGCAGGCGCTGGCGTTGTTCGGGGGACAAGTCGCCTTCGATGTGGATCCGGCGGTCGATCCGGTCGAGCATGCCTGTCTTGGTCTCGCAGTCGGCGCAGTCCTCGGCGTGGATACGGGAGTGGTGCAGATGCACCGACACCTGCTTGAGCGGCCATTGCTTGCGATCGGCGTACATCCGTAGCGTCATCGAAGTGCATGCCCCAAGCGCGGCGAGAAGCAAGTCGTACGGCGTCGGTCCGCTGTCGTTGCCTACTGGGGCAGGTTCGTCCGCTGTTAGAACGTGATGGCCCACGGTGATGCGTTGGCCGAATGGGCCGTCGCCGTTCTCGGCAACGACGACCCTGCCTTCCTCGGGTTGGTCGGTCTTCACCGCGTAGCGGGTTACCCAGGTGGCGAGGACGTTGGCGACGTAGTCGGCGTCTTCTCTTGTGGTGAGCAGGTGGTTTGCGCCGTCGAGGGCGATGAAGGACTTGGGGTGGTGTGCCGCGTCGAAGATGCGCCGGGCGTTCTCGATCCCCACGTACTCGTCGGTCGGCGAGTGCATTACGAGCAAAGCCGCCTTGAGGTTACGAATTCGCTGGGCCTGCGGCTGTTCGGCGATATCCTCGAGGAATTGCTTGCGGATACAGAACTTCCGTCCAGCCAGTACCACGTCGGCCTCGCCCTTGTCCTCGATCTCCGCATGGCTGTCGCCGATCAGGTGCAGGACGTGTGCGGGGTCGGCGGGGGCGCCGATCGTTGCCACTGCGCGGACTTCGGGAATACGGTGGGCCGCCGCGATCACCGCCACGCCGCCGAGTGAATGTCCGATGAGGACGGTGGGTGCGCTGGACTTGGCTCGCAGATGGTCCGCCGCGAGCACCAGGTCGTCGATGTTGGACGAGAAGTTCGTGTTCGCGAAGTCTCCCGCCGAGCCGCCGAGGCCGGTGAAGTCGAACCGCAGAACGGCGATGCCGAACTCGGTCAGTGCCCGCGAGATCCGGCTCGCCGCCACAACGTCTTTCCCACACGTGAAGCAGTGCGCGAACAGCGCGTACGTCCAGATGTCCCCGTCGGGCAGTTCGAGCCGGGCGGCCAGCTTCTCGCCCTGTGACCCGGTGAACTCGACCTTCTTGCTCCGCATGGCACAAATGTACTGCTACGTCAGTTCCACGTCGGCAGCGCGGGGCGGCGGCGCCGCGTCATCCTGTTGTTCGATCGGGCCTGGCCGCCAGCCGCGTCGAAGCCCTCTGCGGACGGCGATTCCACCCAATGCGGCCACGACAGCGGCAACTGTGATCGCGCCGGCCCAACTCAGCGCGGTCAGCAAGACCCCGCCCGGACCGGTGTTCTCGGGTGGAAGTGGCACAATCTCGACAGATCCGGCCGCGACCGACGGCATCCCCCCGGGAAGCGCGGCGGTGAGTGCCGCGAACGGGTCGATCACCCCGGCTCCGATCCGGTCTGTGCGCTGGCCGGCGACAGGTGTCGCGGTCGAGGTGATCCGGGTGACCATGTCGGCGACGGACATGCCTGGATACTTCGACCGGACGAGCGCGACGACGCCAGAGACCAGTGCCGTCGCGAAGCTGGTGCCGCTTACCGCGACGTATCCGCGTCCACCCGCAGAGGCCGTGGTCAGCTCCTTGCCTGGCGCTGCGACGTCGATCCACTGTCCCTGGTTCGACTCCTTCAACGGCTGGCCACGCTCGTCCACCGCCGCAACAGCGAGTACACCGTCGTACGCGGCGGGATACCACGTGACGCCCGGCTGGTCCTGTTGTTCGTTTCCGGCTGCGGCAACCACCACCGCGCCACGCGCGATCGCCGCAGCGACCGCGTCTTTGATCACGGGCTTGTCGACCGGCAGCGCGAAGGACAAGTTGAGCACTTGGGCCCGTTCCGCACCCAGGCGGATGGCTTCGGCGATCATCGAGTCGGTCGCCTGTTGGAACGGTACGGTGAACCGGATCGGCACGATCTTGGCGGCCGGCGCCACCCCGATGACACGGTCGTCGTCGGCGTCACTCCCGGCAATCAATGCCGCCACCGCGGTGCCGTGGTTCTCGCAGTCCTCTGCGCCACCACCGGGCGTGCTCGTGAAGCCGCGCGGATCCTGCACCGGCGAGAGTTCAAGTCCGGGCAGCATCGCGCCGCTCAGTTTGGGATGCCGACCGTCCACACCGGAATCAATGACAGCGACCGTGACGCCCGATCCTTTCGAGATCTCCCAGACACGTTCAAGGCCAAGCCGATCCAGCATCGGGTCACGTGGTGCGGTCTTCGGGAGCGCCGGTCCCGCCACCGGATCCTGTCGGCACGCCGCCAGCGCGGTTCCGGGCAGTACGATGATCGTGGCGAGCAACGCCACGACAAAGGCCAGCCGGGCGGACCTCATCCGCCCAAATCCAGCAGCACTCGATAAACGCCCCAGACGGCCAGCGCGAGCGGTACCACCGCCAACAGCAACGTGGTCTCGATGATGTCGAGCAACCGAGCCGTACGTGGATTAGGCGCGTGCCGCCCGCTCGCGAGGCCGACCAAAGTGGCGATGGTCGCGCCGACCAACAGGACCGGCAGCACGACACCGAGGAGCATGGTGTTGTCGCCCGACGCCTGCGAAACGGCGACAGCGGTGCCCGCGAGCAAAGCGAGAGTCGCCGTGAGAATCGGCGACGCGACTTGCGGGATCTCGCGGAAAAGCCTGGCACGCAAGAGCATCAGCAAGAACAGGACACCTGCCAGCGGCCACGACCAGGCATCGCCCGCCGCCGCGAGCAATGCGATGCCGACGGCGGTAGCGGTGTGGCAGCCAGCCACCAGACCCGACAACATCAGCCGCGCCCTGCGAACCCGTGACTGCACGACTTCGAACTCCACCTGCCCAGGCAGGTTCGCGAGATCGTCAACGGTACGCGGCAATTGTGGCCGCGGGAACCGGGAGATCCGTAGTGCCAGCACGGGCATCAGCGTCGTGACCGCGAGCGCGATCGGCGCGACGACGGCAGACGCCGCAGCGGGCGATCCGGCATCGAGCACGACGATCAGGCTCCCGAGACAGCCGAACACGCCGGCGATCGTGAACGCGGCGAACACTGCATCTCCACCGCCGACGACGACCGGTCCGAGCGCGGACACCAAAAGCACGACCGCACACGCGAGCAACGCATGCCCGGCGCCCCAAGTCCCACCGAGCAGGCTCGCCGCGGACACCGCGCCTGCCGGAATCGCGAGTGCGGCGGCCAGAATCCCCGCTGGAACATCGGCCAACGCCCTGGACAGCGCGCCTCCGCCGAGCAGGAGCAGAACACACGCCACCGCGGCGAGAATGCCCGGCAGCGTCCCACTTCCAGCGGCCACGGCGGCGAGTCCACCCAGGACACACGCGGTGATCATCACCGCGCACGCCGTCCTCGTCTGCCGCGTACTCCATCCTGATCGGACGGAGTGTTCGCCGATGACCTCGACGACATCGTCGTACAGCGGCGGCGGATTGCGGTCGTCGGCCGGGTGCAGGACGAGCAGATCACCTTCTCGCACACCGGACGCGGTCAGGCTGATCGCTGGATCGAGCGCGGCGCCGTCCGTGGTGCTCAGCGTCCAGCCGCCGGCTTCGCCTTCGTCCTTCTCGTCGACCGCGTGTTTGAGCAGTGTCGGCAGCAGCCCCGCCAGCGGAACACCGGACGGAACTGCGAGATCGACGCGTGTGCGTGGCCCTGCGAGCCTGATCCGGCAGTATCCGCCAGTCGAGTGGTGTGTGGTGCTCACTGTGGTTGTCACTTGGTCTCCATCGTCCCGCGCCTGATCCACGGTAGCCCTAAGGTTATGACTAGTCGCGCACAGTGAGCCTGGCGAGCGGGGAGATCTGCCGTGTCCACGACCTTGTTCCGCCGTCCACCTAGGACGCCACGGCCGGCCGTGCCGGAGAACGTCGTGGCCCTGCAACCTCCGCCTGAGCTGGTCAAAGTAGACACTGGGAACACGTGGCTGACCGCGTTGCCCGCGTTGAGCGGCCTGGGATCGGTCGCCTACCTCTTCGCGGGCCCGCCGAACCCGATCACCTATGTCGCTGGATCGTTCTTCCTGTTCTCGTCATTGGCCATGGTCGGCGGGTCACTGTTGCGCGCCAGATCCACCCAAAAGGGTGACGCTCAACAACAGCGTCGCGACTACTTGCGCTATCTCGAACGGACCCGCGGGCAGGTCCGGCGCGCCGCGGAGGCACAACGCGCGGCTGCCATGTGGAACTCCCCGCCGCCCGAACAACTCTGGTCGGTCGCGGCCGGACCTCGCCTGTGGGAGCGCCGGGTCAACGACCCCGACTTCGGTGTCGTACGCATCGCGCTGGGCGCCAAGTATCTGGCGACCAAGCTCGAACCGGGAGAGTCGGGCCCGGTCGAGGATCTCGATTCGTTGTGCGTGCTGGCGCTCAAGCGTTTCCTAGTCACCCATTCGGTCGTCCCGGACCTGCCAGTCGAGCTGTCGTTGCGCAGGTTCGCCGCGATCGGTATCAGCGGCGACCGCGACCAAGCCCGTTCACTGGTACGCGCAGTGATCGCACACGCGGCCACATTCCACTCACCACAGGACTTGCGCGTAGTCATCTGCACGGACCAGCCCGACAGCGAGCGCTGGTCGTGGGCGAAGTGGTTGCCGCACGCCCAACACCCGGACCAGGTCGATCACGCCGGGCGGGTGCGGCTCATCCATCCCTTGCTCGGCACGCTCGAAGAGTGGCTCGGTGCCCAGTTGACCGGTCGTGCCCGGTTCAACCGCACCGCCGAGCCCGATTCTGATGTCCCGCACCTTGTTGTCGTGCTGGACGGCAGCATCGTGCTCGGCAGCGAACTGGTCCTCGACGGGCTGCAGGCCGTCACCGTCCTCGATCTCGACGGCAGGGCATCTGACCTTGTCACCCAACACGGCATGCAGCTCACTGTGGACGATGGCAAGCTCGACGTACGCGTCGGCTCGCAGCAGGACCACCTCGGCACCGCGGCCGCACTGGCGATACCGGTGGCCGAGGCCTTGGCGCGGCAGCTGTCCGGCTACCGGCTCGATGTCGCCACCGCGCAGAGCGAAGATCTATCCACTGTGGATCAGACGCTGCCCGGCCTGCTCAATGTGGACGATCCGGGCGCGCTCGACATCGAGACGCTGTGGAAGCCGCGGCCGTTGAAGGACAGGCTGCGGGTGCCCATCGGCATCTCGGCCGACGGAACCGTGCTGCACCTGGACATCAAGGAGTCCTCGGATGAGGGAATGGGGCCGCACGGCCTGATCATCGGCGCGACCGGCTCGGGCAAGTCCGAACTGCTGCGCACGCTGGTGCTCGGCATGGCGGCCACGCATCCGCCGGTCCAGCTCAACATGGTGCTCGTGGACTTCAAGGGCGGTGTCACGTTCGCGGAGATGGAACGGTTGCCGCACGTCGCCGCCGTGATCTCCAACCTGGAACGCGACCTCACGATGGTCGACCGCATGCAGGAAGCGTTGTCCGGTGAGCTCAACCGCAGGCAAGAGGTACTGCGTTCAGCCGGAAACCTGGTGTCAGTGCGCGACTACGAGCAGGCCAGGCTTCGCGGCGTCCCACTGGCTGCCTTGCCCATCCTGTTCGTGGTGGTCGATGAGTTCTCCGAGCTGTTGAGCCAGAAACCCGACTTCGCCGACCTGTTCGCCCAGATCGGCCGGCTCGGCCGGGCGCTGGGTGTGCACCTGTTGCTCGCGTCGCAGCGCCTCGACGAAGGACGCCTGCGCGGCCTGGAATCCCATCTCTCGTACCGAATCGGCCTGCGTACGTTCTCCGAACAGGAAAGCCGGGCGGTGCTCGGCGTGACCGACGCCGCCGCGTTGCCGAACGCGCCAGGTCACGGGTTCCTCAAGGACGACGCCTCGGAGCCGAAGTTGAAGCGGTTCCGCGCTGCATACGTGTCCGGCGCCTATCGCGGCAACGAAGCCGAGGCGGCGTACGTCCTTGCTGGCACAGCGGACATCCGGCGGTTCCCGGCCGGCGTGCTACCCGTGCCCGCGCAAGTGGAGGTGCCCGAGCCGGTCCCGGACGACAACGACGGAACCGACCGCCCTTCATTGCTCACCGTGATGGTGGAACAGTTGGCAGGCAAGGGTTCGCCAGCACGGCAGGTGTGGCTGCCGCCCTTGGACGAGCCGGACACATTGGACGGTCTGTTCCCGGATCTGCAAGTGCGCGAAGGCAGAGGACTCGGCGCGGACCCCGACTCCCCGCCGCTGCGAGTTCGGCTGGGCACGATCGACCGGCCGTACCACCAGCGCCGCGACCCGTTGACCGTCGCACTCGATGGTGCCGGGGGACATGTGGCGATCGTGGGCAGGCCGGGCTCCGGCAAGTCCACTTTGCTCCGTACCCTGATCGCGGCGCTCGCACTGAGGCACACCCCGGCCGAAGTCCAGTTCTACGCGTTGGACTTCAGCGGAACGCTGTTCGGTATGGCGGGGTTGCCGCACGTCGGACGGGTCGCGGGACGGCAGGAAGCCGAAGTCGTCCGCCGGGTCGTCGCCGAGATCAGCGGCGTCGTACACGACCGCGAAGTCCGCTTCCGGGAACTCGGTGTGGATTCGATGGCCGACTACCGCCGCATGTGCGCGGAAGGCGATGTCACCGACGACAAGTTCGGCGACGTGTTCATGGTGATCGACGGCTGGTCCACCTTGTGCCGCGAGTACGAGGACCTGGAGACTGCGATCACCGCGCTGATGGGGCGGTCGCTCAGCTACGGCGTGCACGTGGTCGTGACCGCCAACCGCTACCTCGATCTGCGGCTCGGTCTGCGCGATCTGGTCGGTACCAAGCTGGAACTCAAACTCGGCGACTCGTTGGATTCCGAAGTGGACCGCAAGCTGCAGGCCGCCGTGCCCGCCGACCGGCCGGGACGCGGTGCCAGCCCGGCGAAGTACCACTACCTTGCCGCCGTCCCACGCATCGACGGACGGCGAACCGCGGCGGACCTGTCCGTCGGTGTCGCCGACCTGGTGCGGCGGGTGTCCGAGGCCTGGACCGGGCCCGTGGCGCCGCCGGTGCGGCTGCTGCCTCAGCTGTTGGAGTTCACCGACTTGCCCGCCTGCGACCAGGGCATCGCCCTTGGGCTGGAAGGGCAACGACTCGAGCCGCTGGTGTTCGACCTGCGACAGGATCGCGGCCTGGTGCTGATCGGCGACGCCGAGTCCGGCAAGACCTCCACCCTGCGCATGGTCGCGCGGCAGGTCGTGCAGAACTTCGAGCCGCACGAAGCCAAGCTGATCATCGTCGACCACAAGCACACGATGGTCGCCGAGTTCAGCGGCGAGTCCCTGCTGGGCTACGCGGCCACCGCACAGCAGACCCATGAGGTCATCGCCGGGCTGGTCAAGGGGATCACCGACAAACGGCTGCCCGGCCCGGACGTCACCCCGCAACAGCTGCGCAGCCGCAGTTGGTGGACCGGTCCGGAGATCTTCGTACTCGTCGACGACTACGACCGGGTCGCCACGGTGTCGAATCCCTTGCTGCAACTCGTCGATTTCCTGCCCCAGGCACGGGAGATCGGGCTGCACCTCTACATCGCGCGCCGGGCGGGCGGTGCGGGCAAGGCGATGATGGTGGATCCGGTGCTCAGCGCCATGCGGGAACTCGGATTCCCCGGCGTGTTGCTGAGCGCGTCACGCGAGGAAGGCGCGCTTTACGGCGTCCAGCCGCGTAAACAACCGCCTGGTCGCGGCACACTTGTGCATCACCGCCTCGGAATGGTTCCGGTACAGCTGGCGAGAATGGATCCCGTCACCATCGGTAACTGAAACGAGATCCGTACACGGTCCGGTGAAATCTGATATCGCGCCGGATAACTGCGCTTAGAGTGGATTGCCGGGGAGTGGAATCGACAAGGAGGGGAATTCGTGAGCAGTCCCGGAATGAAGATCGATCTGGCCCAGGTGCAGGCCGCCGAACAGGTCGTCGACAACGCGCTGACGGAGATGGAGACCATTACCAAGCGCATTCTCGACCAGGCCGGAATGAGCGAGGTGGCGATGAAGGCACCGGCCGGTCAAGTCACCTCGACCACGTTCAACGAGCTGGGCGGTGGCGGGCGCGCACTGGCCGAGACGCTCGGCCAGCTCAAGACCGATCTCGGCAAGCTCAGGCAGGTCGCGATGGAAGGTTCCGACCAGGCGACGCAAGCCGCACGGGGTGGCGCGTCCGGCGGGACGTCCGGCGCTGTCTACGACGGAATGTGAGGCACCGGCATGACGTACATCGAGTTCAAGAACGAGGACATCGCGCGGATCGCCCAGGCGACACAGGGCAGCCAGCAGGAATGGGACCGCGTCTGGGAAGGCGTGCGCGGCAAGCTGTCCGCGACGGTCTCCGAAGCACTTGACGCGCTGACCGGATCGTCGCTGGACGAGCGCAGCAACCAATACCACCAGAAAACCCAGCAATACACCGGGCAGCTGCAGAGCCAGATGAACGCGGTCCGCAATGTCGGCAATATCGCGGTCGACACCAATCAGCAGATGAGCAGGGTCATTCGCGGCTGAGGCGTCCAAGGGGGCACGATGGCGAAGTACTCCTATTCCGAGGCCTGCGACATTCTGGAGAGCGGCCAGCCATATTCGTTGCGCACGGTCGGAAATGCCTGGCGCAACTTCGCTGCGGCGTGCCGTGCGGCGGCGTCCCACACCAAGGGCACCGCCGACGAGGTCACGGCCCAGTACGGCGCGCCGTACCAGAACTTCGGTGCCCGAGCCGTGCCCATCGCGACCTGGTTGGAGACCATCGCGAAACAGGCCGACACGGTCGCGGCCGGGCTGTCGAACGCCGGTGAGGTGGGCACGGCCGCGCAGTGGACGAAATCCAAGCAGGAACACGAGTTCAACACCCGGGTCAACCAGATCGTCGGCCCCGAGGACGCGTTGAGCGGCTCCAGGATGGCGGCGATCAAACGGGCCGAGGAGCAGGCGGCCGAGGTGCTGAGCGGCGAGATCGACAAGTGGTCGCAGGCGTACACGGCGTTCAATCCTGGTGACGTGCCACCGGTTCCGGCGACCAATGGCGGCACCGGCACCACGACGACGTCCAGCACGTCGTCTGGCACGACCGGCACCACAGGCGTGCCGACGGCCACAACAGGCGGCGACCCGACCGGAACCACAGGCACAGACCGGCCTGGCACCGACAGCAAGCACGTACCCGACCCCGGGCGGACCGATTTCCCGGAGTCCTCAGTGGTCGGTAAGGAGGGCGGCGACTTCCAGGGCTGGGTGAAGGACCCGACCACCGGATTCCTCGTCGACCCGGGCAGCGGCCGGGAATTCGACCCGGTCAGCGGGAAGTGGATCGACCCGGTCACCGGCCAACCGTTCGGGGACGTGACCCAGTACGCCTCCCGCCTCGAAGGACTGGAAGGCGGCGTGAGCACCACGGGCGGCCTGCTCGGTGGCTTCGGCGGCGTGACCCCCGCCCTGATGACCAGTGGCGCGGTGGGCAGCCTGTACGGCGGCGCGGTTCCGCCTAGCCTCGCTGCGATGAACCCGGCAGTCGCGCAGCTCGGTGCCAAGGCAGCCAACGACATGGCCGCCAAGGCGTACGCGGCGCAACAGTTGGGCTTGCGGGAGGCCGCACAAGGTGGCCGCCCGTTCGTACCGCCGATGCAGGCGGGTGGTGTCGGGGCCGAGGCCGGCGGCGCGCGCCGGACCCGTGCCCGTTATCTCACCGAGCCGTCGAGCACGTGGGCGCCCGGTTCCCGTGGTGGAACAGAGGAGGAGAAACGCAAGCCGGCCGACCGTCCGGAGTGGATGGTCGAGGACGACGTGTGGTCGAGCGGTCAGCCCGCAACCCGAGGCGTCCTGGGGGAGGAGAACTAGCGGTGTCCGACATGAAGTACAACACCGGTGAACTCCGCGACGGCGCCAGACGCAGCAAGCAGTCGGCCGACTCGGCCGAGGAGGCGTCGAACAAGCTCCGGGGAGCTCAGGTCTCCGCCAGCCCGTTCGGTGACGTCCCGATTGCCGCCTCCTTCGCCGGTGCGCTCACCCAAGCCCAGCAGGACCAGGCGAAGGGTGCCCGTTCAGCGGGACAAGGCCGTGACAACAAGGCCGCACGCGCCGACGCGGTCGCCAACGCCGGTGACGACCTCACGGCCAGCACAACACAAGTGGCCAATCAGGCAGTGGTGAACGACATCGCCAACAGGATGTGAGTCACGGCGGGTGATCACTGACATGCTGGGGCACATGACTCACCGGGCGTCCAAGATCATCGCCGTTCTGTCCGCGTGCGTGCTCGCGGGCTGCACGTCCGAGCCCCCAGCGACCCAGCCCACGACCACGCCCCCACCAGCCCCGACAACGACCACAACGACCACAACGACCACGGTTCCGCCTACGACGAGCCGGGTACCACGCCAGATCGAGCCTTTGCCTGGCGGCAAGAAGATCGCGCCAACGCTGTGCCGCCAGGCCCAGTTCTCGATGCACAGCGCGGTCGTCGGCTGGCACGGCGTCGCCACGGCGTACGTGCAGAACAACCAACCTGTCCCGGACCGGAGCTGGGAGGAGACCGTGCGCGTCGCCCCCGACTTCAAGGAAGGGCCGATGCGTCAGCGACCGCTGCTGATCCAGGCAGGCGTCCCGGAGAACCACGTGGTCATCAAGGACCTGGACGCGTTCCTCGCCGCCGTCGAGGAGGAACTCGAAGTCGCCAGGACGAAAAACGAAGCCAAGGTCCTGGAGGTGGACCGCAAACTGCGCGACGCGCGGGACAACTTCGCCGAGTCATGCGGAGCGATCCAGAGTTGAAGGAGATGCAAAGATGGGTGACGCGTACGGCTGGGGCGCCGGAGACCGCCAGGTGTTCGACGCCGAGTTGCTGGAACAGGCCGCGAGCCGGCTGCGTGAGCAGAAGAAGGACCAGCTCGTGATGGAGCTGCAGCAAGGGCTGATGCCGGTGGAGGCGTTCGGCAGGATCGCCGGCGCGCAGCAAGCCGCCGCCCGGCTGAACACCCTGTTCTCCGGCCTGGAGAGCGAGCTGACCAAGGCAGGCATCGACCTGGAGGACCTGGCCAGCCGGTCGCTGGCCGCCGCGGAGCTCGCCCGTCAGGCGGACGAGCAGACCACGGCCGCGGCACGCCAGAGCATGCCGAGATAGCTCACTTCCGGTTGCGCGAGTAGTAGTTGCCCGTCTCGGACGGCACCCGGTCCTCGAACATCCGGTCGACCTTGCCGTCTTTGGACACGTTGTCGCCATAGAGCAGAACCCGGGCGCTGTCCGCGTTGCTCCACGGCGAGTTTCGTGGCGTGTCCTTGTCGCGTGCTCCGGACGCCGTGTTGTTGCGTTCGGTGTCGTAGGACGGAGTGTCGACGTCTCCGCTGTCTGTCTTGGTTTGATGGGCCGCTTCGTACGCGTTGACCGCGCGGTGTGATGCCGTGCTGAGGTTCTTCTTTTCTTCGCTGCCGTCCAGATCGCCCGGCGTTCGCAGGACCACGTTTCCGTCGGCGTCGCGCGTGGTGAGCCCAGCCGGCAGATCGTTGGGATCGATGACACCGGCGTTGATCGCCGCACTGGTGATGAGCAAGTCGCGGCGGGATCCGTACGAGGAACGGTCGTCGCGGAACAGTTCGTCGCGTTTCCCGGGCAGTTCGGCCGCTGGCGCGGGGTCGTCCATGAAAGCGAAGTTCGCGCCACCGTTGACGAGCGCGTTCGTCACGCTGACGGTCGGGCCGATCAGCACCGCGCCCGTACCAGCCGTGCCGATGGTGACCCCAGCCGCCACCAGGGTGCCGGCCACCGAGATACCGGTCTTGATCGCCGTGTTGCGCATGGACTCAGCCCGATGCGCGGCCGCGGCTTCCTTGTCCTTGGCGTCGGTCACGTCGTAGGTGTAGTCGAAGTTGGCCTGCGTGATCGCGCCGTCCAGCCTGCCCGCCTGCTTCAGCGCTTCGTTCACCTGCGCCGGATCGCCGTGCTTGAACGCTTCGGTCAACATGACCTGGTTGTACGCGGTTGCCTTGGTGTGGAAGTCGGTCGCGTCGTCGTCGCCGGTGCCGGACATGAACTGCAGGAACAGGTCCCGGTCCCGGCCGGAGAGCTCGAAGCCGTGGCCGATCTTGCGGCCGAGCGGGTCGGTCAGGTCACCGCGGTACCGCGATTCACCGGCGGGGTCACGGGCGAACGCGTCCATGTACTGCACGCCAACGTCTTTCACCGCGTCCTCGACGCCTTCGCCCATGCGGTGCAGGTAACCGTCGCGGTCGCTGCCGACCTCCTTGATCACTTCCAGCGCGGCCTTGGCTTGGGCTTCGCCGCCGCCTCCGTCCTTGGGATCGCGGTCGGTGCCACCGTGGATCACCGCCGCCGCGCCGCCCTCGTCGCGCCAGTTCAGGCCCATCAGGGCTTGCCGGGAGTTCTTGTCCAGCAACAGCTGTGCCGAGGCGTCCTCGTTGCGGCCGACGACCTTCAGCATGTCGCTGGCGCCCGTGTCCGCGGTCTGTTGCTTGAGTTTCTCGTACTGTTCCGGGCTGGACATGCCGTACCGCAGTGCGTCGGTGGCGTTCGCCGAGATCGCGTTGAGGTCCTGCTTGACCCGGATCGCCTCGGTGCCGAGCTGCTTGGTGAACTCGGTCCCGCCATCTACAGTGGACGTCTCCATCAGGTCGGCGAACCCGTTCCACCGGTTCAGCCCGTCCACCTTCATGTCCTTGGAGCTGGACAGTTCCTTGTCCGGCCAGAGCAGGCCGGTGTGCTCGTCGCGGTGGCCGATCGGGGTGTCCATCAGTTCGCGCACAGCCTTGGGCATGTTGTCCTTCGTCGGGACAACCGTGTCGCCTGTCGGGGCTGTGTACGGTTTGGACAGGTTCATGATGCCGTCGGCGATCGGGCTGACCACCTCGCGCGTGCGGCCCGGCGCGGCATCGTTGACGTACTTGGGGATCTTCGACAGGTCGTCCGCGCCGACCTTGTCGTACCACGCGTTCATGTACGCGCGTTCGGCCTCGGTGAGCTGGTGACCCGCGGCGACCTTCGCGTTGAGCAGGGCGATCGTGCTCGAGCCGTCCTGGATCGCGTCAACACCTTCGGCGCTCGGCGGCTGCTTGCCCAGGCCATCCTTGGTCCGCTGGCCGTCGGCGTTCGCCGCGTCGACGCTGATGTTGACGTCCCCCGGGCCTTCGTCCACGTTGTCCGGCGGGGTGTAACCCAAGTCCGCCATGGACTTCAGGTGCGTGGCGAGCGTGGTCTCGTAGCTGTCGACCGAGGTTTTGAGGGCGTTGCCGTGCTCCCTGACCCGGCCGACCGCCTGGTCGACATAGGTCTTCAGACTGGCTTCGCGGTCGTTGCTGTCCATCATGTTGTGGTTCTTGCGCCAGAACTCTCCCCACTGGCTCTGGATGGTCCTGATCTCGCCCTCCAGCGTGGACACACCGGATTTCGCGTGGCCGATCCTCGATTCCAGCTCATCGGAGATGGAGTCGAGGATTCTGGCGATCTTCCCCATCTTCTCGCCGCCGTCACCGAGCAGCTTCTTGGTGTCCTGAACGTGTTTCGCCGGATCGTGCACCGGGCTGTTGTCCACTGTGTAGCCCTGTGCGGTGAGTTCGGACGCTTCCTTGGCCAGGTCGGTCGACAGTCGCGCCTCACCGCTGGCATCGGCGAACGTCTTGGCCAGGTTGGTGATCTCGGCCGGATTGCCCGCGGTGAGCTTGTCCCGCAGCTTCCATGGGTCGACGCCTGCTTTCGCGGCGAGCTGTTCGTATGAAAAACTCATGTGTCGCCCCCTGATGAGTCAATCCAATGGCAGAATAGGCACACCCGACGAAAGGCGGCCAGTTGCGATCACGGCAATTAACCTGTTCGGTGGTCTCAATCGCGCTGGTGCTCGCTGGCTGTACATCGGAAGACCCGCCATCCCGGCCCGCGGGCTGCTCGTGGCCCTTGGACACCTCGTCGGCGGTGTTGCAAGACCCCGATGAGGTGTTTCTGGTCGACGTGCGTACGGGTGAAATGCGTACGCGGTGTGCCGTGTCCCGAGGAGCAGGAGGCTACGCGTCCGTCCCGCTGCAGGCAGAAGGCCAGACGTACGGCTCGTCGACCATTCCAGCGGCCTCAGTGGTGGTGCCCCCGTTCGACCCGAGTACTCGGTCGATTGTGGACAGTCAAGGCGTCGTCGAACTGGCGGACTTCCGGACGACCAAGGTCGGTGGCGCGGAGTGGGCACCTGCCGCCCTGCCCGGCGATGACCGGGTGTTGCTGGCGAAGCGTCCGACCAACGGCGGGTCACCGGACGCTGATGTCTACATGCGAGCGTCCGCTTGGTGTCTGCTGCCCACACGGGATGCCTCGATCGACAAGTGCGATCCGATCAGTTCCGCCACTTCGCCAGGCACTCCAGCGGTTCATACCGATGGGACTGTCGGCTGGGCGACCGCGACCGGTGTCCCGTTGCGCCTCGGCGGGCTCAGCGGCTGGGCGCAGACCGACGGCAAGCGGCTGACCCGGGCCGAGGTCTTGCCACCGGCCAAGAAGATCCAGGGCAGCAGCGTGTTGCTCGACGCGACCGGCCGAGCCGGGTGGATCGACCCAAGCGATCTCGCTGTGGCGTTGGGCGAGGACGTGTCCGATCCGGGTTCGAAGCGCATCGCCTGGTTCGAGGCGCGGTCGTTCAGCCCTGATGGGGTGACGGCGGAGTTGTATCGGTCTCCCGTGACGACCGCGCAACTTGCCCGCGATCTCGGCAGCGCTTTCGGCACCAACACCGGTGCCGTTTATGGTGTCCGTGTTCTGGGGCGCGCGATTGTGGTGGCTGTGCGGATCTCCTCGGACGCTGTGGTGATCGCCCGGGTGGGGAGCGATGGAACGGTGAGCAAGGTCGCGACCCTGCCGGGCGAGCTGGAGCCCAAGATCATGACGTGGCCGGGGAATTAACTCGTTCCGGTGAATTCCTTGGCCGCTTCGACCGGGTCGAGGACCGGGCCGACCGGGAGCAGCGACACGAACGGCCATGGGACGTTCTTGGCTGCGGCTGGGTCGTACCGGAGCCTGCGTACAGCGTCCTCTGTGGGCACTGGATACCGTTGGCCGGCGTCTGTGACGAGCGTGTAGACACCGTCCTGGCCTGCGGCAGACGCGCCTTTGACCAAGGCACCGGACCCGGGTGCGATGACCACTTCGGACACAATACCGGGCACGTCGCCGCTCTTGCTACCAACCGGAGTGCGACGGGGCACGCTCGGCGGAGCGCTGACCCGGACCTGCCACGCCGCGTCGCCAGCGGGCTCGCCGGGTGTGGTGCTGACGCACAGCGGATGCTCTCGTTCAAGGTCAGTCACCTCAGGCACTTCGTCGGGCCAGCCGCGCTGATCCGGCACGGGACGCTTGGACTGTGGCGCTGAGAACACCGCGGCGGACGGCAGCGTCAACTTGCGGCTTCCGCCTGCGGCCAGCAGCAGGAAGGCCGGTTCCGAGATCGGGCTGAGCCCGTCGGACTGCACCACGAAATGCTGCCCATCGGCCTCGGCGACATCACCGGTGGCCGCGCTCACCGGCAACGTGAACGAGGGTGCGCGATCCCGGCCGTCCGGCAATGGCGGCTCCGCGAGATCCGGCCCCTGCGGGATGGTGTTCAGCGCCTCGGCGGGGATACGTGCCGCGGAAGCCCGTTGCAGCCCAAGCACAACCTGGCTGTTACCGGTGAACTTGAACCGGCGGCCGTGCGCGATGAGCCAATGCTGCTGGGCCGGGTCTTGCACGATGGTCCCCGCGTTCTTGCCGAGAACTCCTTCCGCGGGTGCGGGATCGCCGATCACGAGCGTCACAGCAGGCGGCACAGACGTCGATTGCGATGGAACCACGCACATCGTCCACGGGCCGTTGGTCAGCTGTTCCTTGGTGGGCAAGGCATCCGGTGCGCCAGGGATGCCAATCGGAAGGCCACGGGGTTTGGTGTCCAGTGCGCGCTGACGTACCTCGGTGAGAGTGCCACCGCCGGTGAGAAGAGCGGAAGCCAGGTTGAGCGCCGGATGCACGCGACCGTCCACAACGACGTAGCGGTCACCAGAACCCTTGAGCAGCACGGCTCCCGACTCGGGAAGCTCGGGACCACGTCCGCCGCCGAGGAATCCCGCGATGCCGAAGCCGGCCATCACCAGAATCGCGATCACGACGCTGCCGATGGTCACGCGGTTGATGCGTCGCCGCGGGTCGGCGATCGCCTCGTCCGAGCCGACCATCAGGCTGGTGACCTGACGGCGTCCCTCGTATGTGTAGGCCTCGAGCTGGTCCCGTGTGCTTGCCACCGCCTCCAGGCCCCTTCCCTGCGATACTGGATCCGCAGATTCACTGTAACTGTCCACTTGGTGGTGAGCAGATGTACGCCAGAGGGCGGATAGTGGCGATCGAGGCAGGGATTGGCGCGATGGTCGCGGGTGCGGTCCTGCGTAATCCGATCGGGTGGACCTTGCTGGGCCTAGGCGTTGTGGTGCTCGTCCTTACGTTGCTCAAAGTGGACAAACGGGTGATCGCCTGGCTGGGCAGAGAAGAACCGGTGTCCGTCCCACGAGTGATCAACAGCGCGAACCGGAACGGACCGGCCGTCGGGGTGGTGGGCGACGGCCAAGGTTTCGCGGCGGCGCTGGAGATCGACACCGGAGCACCTGTGCGCCTGCAGCTGGCGGACTTGGCCTCGTTCGTCGCTGACGACCCGTCAGAGCTCGCCGGAGCTCAAGTCCTCATTGAACAGTTCCGGGGCCTGAGCCGTCGCGTGTGGATAGTCCTGCGCCACGAACCGATGTGGGCGCAGACAGCGGTGAAGGAGAGAGGCGGAGGGGCGGAAGGCGCCCGTGCGGCCCTGGTCGCCGCCATCGCACGCCTCCAAGTTCGTTTGAGCGACCGGAGCCTGCCCGCGGCCCCGCTCAGCAGTGTGGAACTGTCCACAATGTTCGCTTCAGTCGGCGACCTCAAGTCGTCCGGTGCTTCATACTGCTGCCTGACCGCGAACGTGTCGGACTGGCAGCGCATTCTGCAGGCAACTGCCGCAAGCTCAGCAGATATCTCGTACGTGTCAGTGAGGGGCGACGGCCCGCCAAGCGAAGTCGCAATCCGACTTGTCGCTGCGGACCACCGAAGAGTGGCAACGGCACGTCAGGAAGTCCTGGCCAGCGGCGTGGCGATGGATGCAGAACAACGAGAAGGACTCGTGGCGACGTTGCCCTTCGGCGGCGGGGCCAGAAGCCTGGTGGGCGCGATAGGACTGGTGCGACGGTGAACCTCGACGTGCCGGTAGCGGGAGTGCAACTAGGTTTCGACCGGCTGGGCACAGAGATCGTGGTGCCCATGGTCCGCCGAAAACCAGTCCGCCTAGGACTCCTGGGCCCACCAACTCCAGCACGGTTGCTTGCCTACCGTCTGGTGTCCGCTGGCGCATCGGTCACCGTGGTATCCCACCGGCAACCAACCTGGAAACCATTGCGCACCAAGGTCCAGAGCGCCCGACTAGCCATTGTGGACAATCCGCCGCCGTGGCCGGCTCGGCCATCGACCCAGCCAGGCGGAAACCCGGGACCGCAGGCATTCTTCGCGGACCTCCCCAGCCCGCCGCCCCTGTGGCTGGGAGACATGCCCTGGACAACGGTGCTGCACATCGCAGATCACGTCCCCGCCCAATCGGACTTCTGGCACAACGCCGAAGCTGTCATCGTCAACGCCCCAGGCCACGGCCGCGCACTGGCTGACCTCTTCGGACGCCCCGACGTATCCCGGGTCGACTCCTTGCCACCCGGCTACCTCGCCCTGGTCGACAGATGGCGCGTAGCCCTGTTCCGCCTAGCCTTGACGCCTGCCGAGAATGACCTCATGGCCTGACGACGGAGGTGTCATGCAGTTCGGCAAGGTGACGGTCGTGCCAGTGAACGGCCACGGCCCAGAGGACGTAGTTGTCGACGCCGACGGCCAGGTGTACACCGGCGTCGACGACGGCCGGATCCTGCGAGTCGCCCCAGACGGCAGCCGCATAGACGTCCTCGGAGACACCGGCGGCCGCCCACTGGGCCTGGAGCTTTACGGCGACAATGAGCTGCTCATATGCGATGCCCGAGCGGGCCTGCTGACGATGCCGCTGGCAGGCGGCCCCGTAACCACCTTGGCAACGTCAGCCGTCGGCCTGGACTTCGTGTTCTGCAACAACGCCGCCGTCGCCGCCGACGGCACGGTGTACTTCACCGACTCCTCGCGCCGATTCGGCATCGACAACTGGCGCGACGACCTCATCGAACAAACCAACAGCGGCCGTCTGCTGCGTCGCACCCCGGATGGATCGATTGACCTGGTCGCCGACGGCTTCCACTTCGCCAATGGCGTCGCCCTACCCCCAGACGAGTCCTTCGTCGCCGTCGCGGAAACCGGCGCCTACCGCGTCACCCGCATCTGGCCCGACGGCCGCCGCGACACTCTCGTCGACAACTTGCCAGGTTTCCCCGACAACATCGCCACCGGCACCGACGGCCTGATCTGGGTGACGCTGGCCAGCCTCCGCGTCCCAGCCCTGGAAGTCGTCCGCCGTCTGCCCACGCCCATCCGCGCGGCGATCCGCCGCCTGCCGGCGAACCTGCGACCGTCCCCCGGCCGCGAAGTCGGCGCCTTGGGCATCACGACCGATGGCCAGGTGGAACGTGAACTCCGCAGCGAGATCCCCAGCTTCCACATGCTGGTCGGCATCCGTGAGCATCACGGCAGGCTGTGGTTCGGCAGCCTGGAGGAGAACGCGATCGCCTTCACCGAGCTGGCGTCTGGGAGCCGGTGAACGCGTCGGGCAAATCGATTTGCCGGAGGGCGTCGATCGCGCTCGACAGGTCGGCCATCATGATGTGGAAAACCATCGGGCAGTTCGGTTCGCCGATCGCATCCCGGAATTCCTTCGCCCGTTTGAGCGCCGCATCGAGGTAGCCCACAACGGAACGCAGGCTTTCCTCAGGTGGGAACCTGATGTGCTCGCATAACAAACTGTCAAGGGCAAGTTCCGCTTTCAACATATCTCCGCTGAGAACGGCGAACACATCCCATGCCTCAGGCGAGACAATGTGCTCACCGCTGGTCCGCAGCGCTTCATAGGTGGCGTCTTTCCGGTTCACCGACTCACGAAGATCGCGAAGAATGCTGATCAACATATGCCGTTCTTTCGCCGCGATGGAATACCCATGGCGATCACCGGTCAACTGCCCAATGCCAAACTGCAACCGCACGATGTTGCCAAGAACCTTGTCCAGATCAGCGATGACAACGCGAAGTATCGGAGCATGTTTGTAGAACTCAAGATGCTGAGCCTGGGCGTAGTAGTACTCAGACAGCCGATCCTGCGCCGCCTCAAGGTTGCGGTGCAGAAGGGCGGTCGCCTCGAACACTCCCTTGCGATCAAGTCGCTTGCGCACCAACCCGTCCAGTGCGTCAGCGACCAGCCCCGGCCCAGGACGATCCTCCCGAATCAGCTCAACGGCATGGGTCTCCCTGGTCCGGCTGAACGCCTTGGTGAAACACACGGCGGCCAGCGAAGCAAGAAGCCCGACGACGAAATCCTTCTGAGAGTTGTACACCTCCCGCAGATTGGCGAACGCCAACGCCGCGATCGCGATCGCCGTGACCACCCCCATGGTCGCCCACATCCATTGTGACCGAGACAAGCTGAAACGCGCCCGACGCCGCGGAGAGTCTGACAAGATCGCGTCTCTGTTCCTCTTGATCATTTCCCCCTCTTAACTTGTCCACAAGACACAAACCCGACCGGACTCAGCACTGTAGCAGCGTCATTAGTGTGGTTCGATGTTTTCCATACAACCGAAGTTCGGCGTATGACAATTGTAATTTTGATCTTGTTGTTGAATGCGTGCACTCGGTCGGCTTAATCGGCTGTTCGAGTGATCCCCGGCAAGATCAGCTGCCGCGTCCAACGTGTATTGATGATTCGTTCGCAGAGACCCTGCGTGCCGCGACTGAGCCTGCGCTGCCCGGCTCATCGGACAGGAGTCCGCTGGTCACGCTCCCATGCGACGGAAGCGCTCGGCGAGACAATGATCACTCATGAGAAAACGCCTGCTCGATGGCAGGCGTAGAGGGTGTACGTGCCCCTGGTGCGACTCGAACGCACACTGGACGGATTTTGAGTCCGCTGCCTCTGCCGATTGGGCTACAGGGGCTTACGTGGGGCAACTTTACGCGATCGGCCGCGCATACGTTGAGCCAGGGTGTGTGTCGGATAACTCTCCTGGTTACGGCGCGGTCGCGCTGGCCCCGGTACGCTGCTGTTTCGGCTTTCGTACCCCTACAGCGACAGGAGGACCCCGGTGACCGAAGTGGCTACCGAGGCCCGTGTGCAGCGACGCGTGCTCGTCGCTGAGGATGAGGCGCTCATCCGGCTTGATCTCGTCGAGATGCTGAACGAAGAGGGCTACGAGGTCGCGGGCCAGGCCGCGGACGGCGAAGAGGCTGTCCGGCTGGCCACCGAGCTCAAGCCCGACTTGGTCATCCTTGACGTCAAGATGCCCAAAATGGACGGCATCGAGGCGGCCTCGACCATCGTCGGCGACCGCGTCGCCCCCGTCGTCATCCTCACCGCTTTCTCCCAACGGGAGCTCATCGAGCGCGCGCGGGATGCCGGCGCGATGGCTTACCTTGTCAAGCCGTTCGCCAAGCATGACCTCGTGCCCGCGATCGAGCTTGCCGTCAGCCGGTTCTCCGAGATGCAGGCCCTCGAGAACGAGGTCGCCGGTCTCACCGACCGGCTGGAGACGCGCAAGGTCGTCGAGCGGGCCAAGGGCCTGCTGATGAGCAAGCAGAGCCTCACCGAGCCCGAGGCGTTCCGGTGGATCCAGCGCACCGCCATGGACCGGCGCACCACCATGAAGGCCGTGGCCGAGGCCGTGGTGGAAAACCTCAGTTGAGCAGCTGTATCCCAAACCGGGTCGACTGCGGCTGCTTCGTCTGATCCGCCGGGTGCAATCGGACCTCGATGGTCTGATCACCCGGCAATTCCTCCGTCGCCGCCACCATCAGCCGATAGGTTCCGCCGACCGTCGCCCCTTGAATATCCGTCGGGACCGCGGCTATTCGCCTTTCGTTCAGGTAGACCTCGAATCCTCGCACCGGCATCACGTCATCCGCCTCGCGTTGCGCCAGTTTTGGGTCCAGGGTGATTTCCAACTGAAATGGCGTGTTCGCCGATGCCCTTTTTCCGAGATCGATTCCGTTCGCGTCCCGTAGCGTCACCTCCACGGTCGGCAGTGCCGCGAACCGCGGCGTCAGCCGCGGATCGGGCAGTCTCCTCGCCGGTGCCGTCCCGGTTATCTCCAAATAGGACTCGAGTACCGCGCCCGTTCCCTGCCCTCTGATCACCAACGGGCTCAACGAAGGCGCGTCGCCGGTGAACAGTTCGGGCGGCACCGTGGCTTCCAATGTCACGTCCGAGCCCGGCTGCATCGGCGCCCCGGGTGTCGCGGCAACCATTGGCACGGTTCGATCACCGATCTGCAAAGACATCGTGTTGGGATCCGCTCCGGCGCCCAATGTCACCGTTGTACGCAGCCGTGCGGTTGTCGCGCCGATCAACGGCTGGCGGCTGACGCCCAGGCCCGGCGCGTTCTCCTGCGGCCGCAAAACTCGCTGTGTACCCAGCACAGCGCCGAATTCGACGACCTTCTCCTGTGCTGGAACCACCGACGACATTCCGACCGCGTCCAGGTGCACGCGGGTACGGCGACCCGGTGGTCCGATCATCCCAACAAGCACTGTCGAGGTCGTCCACTGCGGCACGGCCTCGCTTGTGGTCACCAGCGAATCGTCTTGGAACACCTGGATCCCCGCCGGCGAGAACACCACGTCGAACTTGTGCAGCACACCGCTTCCCCGCGTCGCCGGTCGCACCGCGGCTGGCGTGAACGTGCCACGTGCCGTGTCCGGCCCGGTGACGACGCGGACGCCACTGTCCGAAATGGATACCCGGATGGCGCCGGGCGGCAGCGCGGGCGAGGGGTTGTTCCTGGCCCCCACTCGATCAGGTTTCCCTGGTGCGAAGTCGAAATTCAGCCCGCCGTACGGCCCGGCCGCGTCGGTCACCGCGGTCACCCGGCCCACGCCGCCGACCAACTGAAACGCCGGCCGTGACCGCAGCACCACATCGTCCGCGCCGCAGCCCAGTTGCACGATCAGCTGGCTTTCTTTCGGGCCTTTTTCACCGCCGAGGTCGATACAGCCCTTGTAACCCGACACGTGCCATTGCGACCCCGGAACCTCGGTGTGCACCGAGTCCGTCGTGTCGAACTCGTCGACGTAGTCAAGGGCAAGTTTCGCTTCCCTGGAAGGCATTCCAGTCACCCGGACGGGGTCGGAACGCCTGCCGAAGGCGTCGACCGACCGCACCTCGATGTCGTGGTTCCGCACGGCCAGCCCGTCCAGTTGGGCGGCGGGTTCGCTGACCACCCGAACCTGGTTGTCCCACCGGATTTCGTAACCGGTCACGCCGTCAATCGGCTGTCCGCCAGGCAACCCGTCGGCCCAGGCGAGTCGAAGACGACCAGGTCCGGGCGACATCCGGACTGGGCCAGGCGGCGGTACGGACTGCGCCGGGCGCGGTGGAACCACTGCGTCGGCAGCAAAACTGGGAAAGCCATCCTGCGCAGGGGTTTCGGTCTCGTTGCGTAACAGGATGATTGCGCCTAGGACAAGGCCGGCACCCAGCAGCCAAGCGCTTATGCGGGCGCGTCGACTCACCTAGGACAGTCTATGCTACGGCCACGTCAGCGGTTAGCAGGAACTGGAAGTGTCCGCTCAACGTACGCCAACGTTGCGTTCTGGTTACGCTCTCGCAGGGATTGCTGACTGTCGGCTGGTCCATCGCCTAAGTTCCGCCCAGCGCTCCTCGCAGGCGGGGGCGAAATGCGGGTTGCGGATTTGCGTAACCCGTCACCGAGGAGGATTGTCTCGTGCGTAAGAAGGTAGCTACAGCTGCTGTACTCGCGGCTGGCGCACTGTTGATTGCGTCGTGCAGCACCAATAAACAGGAAACCCCGGGTGGTAATGCTGCCGGCGGAAATCAGTGCGACACCAGCAAAGGTACTCTGACCATCGGTGTTGTCGTACCGCTCAGTGGCGAATTGACCGCGCTGGGTGTTGGTATCAAGAACTCCGCTGACCTCGCCGTTAACCAGGCTAACGAAAAGTGCACCGTCAAGGGCTACAAACTGGTTCTCGACCCGCAGGACGACGAGAAGAACCCGGCAAAGGGCGCGCAGGCCGCGACCAAGCTGTCGTCGGACCCGAACGTGGTCGGCGTCATCGGCACCCTGAACTCCTCGGTTGCCCAGACCGTCCAGCCGATCCTCGCCAACAAGAAGATCGTGATGGTCTCCCCGGCGAACACGAACCCGTCGCTGACCCGCGGTGAGAACTACAAGACCACCCCGTCGCGCCAGTTCCAGAACTACTTCCGCGTCTGCACCACCGACGACGCGCAGGGCCCGTTCGCGGCCAACTACCTGGTGAGCAAGGCCGGCAAGAAGAAGATCGCCGTGGTCGCCGACGGCAAGACCTACGGTGAGGGCCTGGCCAACGAGTTCACCGAGAAGGCCAAGGCGCTGGGCGCCGAGATCGTCACCCGCGAGAAGGTCGGCGAGAAGGACACCGACTTCTCCGGCGTGATCGGCAAGATCAAGCCGCTTAACCCGGACGCCGTCTACTACGGCGGTGAGTACGGCGCCGCTGGCCCGTTCTCCAAGCAGCTCAAGGAAGCCGGTCTGCGGATTCCGCTGATGGGCGGCGACGGCATCGTGGACGACACCTTCGGCAAGCTGGCCGGTGCCGCGGCCGAGGGCGACCTCGCCACCTCCGTGGGTGCCCCGGCTGACAAGCTGGCCGAGGCCAAGGCGTTCATCGACGCCTACAACGCCAAGTACCCGAAGGACCAGGGCTACAGCGCCTACGGCGCCATGTCGTACGACGCCACCAACGCTCTGATCGACGGTCTGGCCCGCACGCTCTCCGCAGGCGACTGGAGCGAGTCGCAGCGCGACGCGCTGATCAAGAACGTCGGTAGCGCCAAGTTCAAGGGTGCCAACGGCGACATCGCCTTCGACCAGTACGGTGACAGCACCAACAAGCTGCTGACGGTCTACCAGGTCAGCGGTGGCAAGTTCCAGCCAGTGGAGACCGGATCGCTCACCAACTGAGCTGACAATCGCATAGCGGACTAGCAAGCTCCGCCCGATCGGCGGGGTGGTCTGGCGGGGGCAGGTCAAGCACAAGACCTGCCCCCGCCTTGTTGGAGGTAGATTGTGACAACGCTGCTACAGCAGCTGATCTACGGTGTGATCCTCGGTGGGACCGTCGGCCTGATCGCGCTCGGGTACACCATGGTGTACGGCATCGTGCAGCTGATCAACTTCGCCCACGGTGAGATCTTCATGGTGGGTGCGTTCGGCGCCCTCGCGACGTTCACCTGGGCGATTCCCGAGGGCGTCAAGGGCACGTGGTACATCACGTTGCCGCTGATGGTGATCGCCGGGGCGGTGGTCTCCATGGTGCTCGCCCTGATCATCGAACGGCTGGCGTACAAACCGCTGCGCAACGCGCCGAGACTCGCACCGCTGATCACCGCACTCGGTGTGTCGGTGGCCCTGAAAGAGGCCGTCCGGCTCTGGTACCCGGGTGCCACGGCGCCGCTGCCGTTCCCGAGGGTCTTCCTCGAGGGCAGCATCGACATCGGCGCGATCGTGATCCCGAAGACCGGTCTTCTGCTCGTCGTGGTGACGGTTCTGCTCACCACGCTGCTGCAGATCTACATCAACAAGTCGCGGATGGGCCGGGCCATGCGCGCGACCGCGCAGGATCCGGACATCGCACGGTTGATGGGGATCAACCCAGACCGCACGATCGTCCTGACCTTCGGGATCGGTGCGGTGCTGGCTGGTATCGCCGGTGTCCTTTATGGCGTGCACTTCACCAACATCAGCATCGACATCGGTTTCCAGAACGGCATCTTCGCCTTCACCGCCGCCGTGCTCGGCGGTATCGGCAGTATCCGGGGCGCGGTCATCGGCGGGTTCATCATCGGTCTGGTGAAGACCCTTGCCGGCCAGTACCTGCCGGGCGGCACACAGTATGACTACGTCTGGATTTTCGTCGTGCTGATCGCAGTGCTGGTCTTCCGGCCTCAGGGTCTGTTCGGTGAGACCGAAAGGGTGCGCGCATGAGCGACACGAAGTCCTTTTTGAGCCCGCCGATCGCCCGTGTGCTGGGCATCGTCGGCGCTGTGCTCGCGATTGCCGGTGCGCTGCTTCCCTGGGCCACGTTCGTGCTCAACAAGGGACCGTGGCCGGACAAGGCGACGCTGCAGTTCTTCGACGCTCCCTTCGAGCTGACCGGCTTCCGGTGGGAGCTGCTGCTCGTCGGCATCGTCGCGGTGCTGTGCGCGGTGATCAAGGTGCCAGGGCAGCGTCGTATCCTTCGTGGACTCGGTGTCGGCATCTTCGTGATCGGCCTTGTGCACTTCATCTTCATCTCGGCCGAAGGCGGCGGCCTCGGCGCTGTCACGGCCGCGGACGGCAGTTCGGCGTTCGGTAGCGTCGCCACGCTCGTCGCCGGTGCCCTGCTGGTGCTGAGCACGATCGGCCAGCCGCTTGAGGAAGTCCCGCAGTGGAACACGAAGCTGCCGCTTCCGGTGGCCTACCTCGGTCTGCTGGTCTCGTTCGGCGTCCTGCTCTACCTCGTGTCGCTCACGCTGACCGCCGGTGGTCAGGGTGGCGCGGCCAACCCGTACTCGGGCCCGATCTTCTTGTCGTTCCTCGGGTTCGGTGGTGCGTTGATCGCCGCCGCCGCGGGGCTCGGCATTCTGAAGTGGATTTCCAGGCTGTCCGAGCAGCACCGCGCGTTCAGCATCATCGTGTTGCTGCTGTGCGCGTTCCTGTTGCCGTTCACCGACGCCGGTACGGAGTACTGGATGACGGTCGCGGCCAACATCGGTGTGTACGCCGCGACCGCGATCGGCCTGAACATCGTGGTCGGCCTCGCTGGCCTGCTGGACCTCGGGTACGTGGCGTTCCTGGGCATCGGCGCGTTCGTCGCGGCGAACCTGTCCGGCGCGGCGGCGTCCTCGCTGGGCATCCACCTGCCGTTCTACCTCGTGGTGATCATCTCCGCGGCGATCGCGGGCATCTTCGGCGCCGTCGTCGGTTCGCCGACGCTGCGGGTGCGCGGTGACTACCTGGCGATCGTGACGCTGGCGTTCGGTGAGATCTTCCAGATCGCCGCGCGCAACAACATCGGCGGGCTGACCGGTGGATCGAACGCGATCCCGAACATCCCGCCGCTGCAGTGGTTCGACGGCACCGCGTACAACGAGTCGATCTCCCTGTTCGGCGTGCAGCTGCCGTCCGGCGTGCTGTACTACTTCCTGATCATCCTGCTGATCGGCGCGGTCATGGCCGTGTTCGCCAACCTGAAGAACAGCCGGATGGGCCGGGCGTGGATCGCCATCAGGGAGGACGAGGACGCGGCCCGTGCGATGGGCATCAAGACCGGCAAGGCCAAGATCCTCGCGTTCCTCTGCGGCGCGGTGCTGGCCGGTATCGCCGGTGCGGTGTTCGCGCACAAGACCAGCACGGTCGGCTACGAGAGCTTCCTGTTCATGGAGTCGGTGACGCTGCTCGCGGCGGTCATCCTCGGTGGCATGGGCTCGATCCCGGGTGCCGTGCTCGGTGCGTCACTGCTGTTCGTGCTGCCTGAGAAACTGCGGGCGTTCTCGGACTACCGCCTGCTGCTGTTCGGTCTGGCGCTGATCCTGATCATGCGGTTCCGGCCGCAGGGCCTGATCCCCGACCGGCACCGCCGGGCGGAGCTGGCCGGTGAGGACGCCGAGGGCCATGCCCTCGATGAAGGGGCACCACCGGGTGAGGAACCGGAAACGCCCAAGCCGCAGGAGGTACCGGCGCGATGACCGCTCCCATTCTCAGGGCACAGGACGTCACGATGATCTTCGGCGGCCTGACCGCGCTGTCGGCGGTGTCGCTGACCCTCGACCGCGGCCAGATCGTCGGGCTGATCGGCCCGAACGGCGCGGGCAAGACCACGTTCTTCAACTGCCTGACCGGCCTGTACACCCCGTCAAAGGGCCAGGTGCTGCTGGACGGCAAGCAGTTGCCGAGCGACCCCGCGCAGGTGACGATCGCGGGCATCGCCCGGACGTTCCAGAACATCCGGCTGTTCCCGAACATGACCGCGCTCGAGAACGTCATGGTCGGCAGGCACGCGCGGATGAAGCAGGGCCCGATCGCCACGATCTTCCGTGGCCCGAGGTTCCGCAAGGGCGAGGCCGATGCCCGCAAGCGGGCCCAGGAGCTGCTGGACTTCGCAGGCATCGGACGCACAGGCGATGAGCTCGCCCGCAACCTGCCCTACGGTGACCAGCGGCGGCTGGAGATCGCCCGTGCGCTGGCGACCGACCCGCAGGTGCTCCTGCTCGACGAGCCGACGGCGGGAATGAACCCGCAGGAGACCGAGGCGACCAGGCAGCTGATCTTCAAGATCCGCGACCTGGGCATCTCGGTCGTGGTGATCGAGCACGACACGAAGTTCATCTTCGGCCTGTGCGACCACGTGTCCGTGCTGGTGCAGGGCAAGCTGCTGGTCGAGGGGCCACCCGAGGTCGTGCGGGCCGACCCGCACGTGATCGAGGCCTACCTCGGTAAGCCGCCGGAGGAAGTGCAGGCCGAGGTGCAACACGCGGCCGAGCTGCTCGGCGGGCACGACAAGGGAGTGAACCAGTGAGTCCGTTGCTGGAGGTTCGCAACCTCAGCGTCGCCTACGGCGCCATCGAAGCCGTCCGTGACGTGTCGTTCTCTGTGGACGAAGGCCAGGTCGTCAGCCTCATCGGGGCCAACGGCGCCGGCAAGACCACCACGCTGCGGACCATTTCCGGTCTGCTGCGCCCGACCCGTGGCGAGATCCTGTTCCGCGGCGAGCCGATCCACCGCAAAGCCGCGCACGAGATCCTGGCCAGCGGGATCGCGCACAGCCCGGAGGGCCGCAGGCTGTTCGGCCGGATGTCGGTCGAGGAGAACCTGCAGCTCGGTGCCTACGTCCGCAACGACGAGGCCGGTATCCAGGCGGACATGCGGCGCGTGTACGAGCTGTTCCCGGTGCTCGGCGAGCGGCGGCACAACAAGGCAGGCCTGTTCTCCGGTGGTGAGCAGCAGATGCTGGCGATCGGCCGGGCGATGATGTCCAAGCCGAAGCTGCTGATGCTGGACGAGCCGTCGATGGGTCTGTCGCCGATCATGACCCAGCGGATCTTCGACACCATCAAGGAACTGCAGGCAGCGGGAACGACCATCCTGCTGGTCGAGCAGAACGCCCTGGCGGCCTTGGCGTTGTCGGACCGCGGTTACGTGATCGACCTCGGTTCCACCACGTTGGAGGGACCCGGTATGGACCTGCTGGCCGACCAGCGGGTGCGTGCCGCCTACCTCGGCGAGGGATAACCGATCACAACCGGCGGTTGTGCGCGATCACAACCGCCGGTTGTGCTCAACGCCTTTCTGGCTGTTGGACGTACCCCCTGACCAGGCTGTTTGCTTAAGACATCAGCCGAAGACAGGGAGAACACAGTGTCTGATTCTCTGGGAACTATCACCGGTATCGCAGCGGGTGTTCCATTTGTGGCTCTCAAGCCGGCAGGCGTCGATGGACCCGCTCCGCTCGTGGTGACGTGGCACCTGATGGACGCGCCCAACACCGAGGTCGCGATGGCCGAGGCGCTGCCGATGAACGATCTGCCCGCGTGGCGCGTGTACTTCGGTCTGCCGATGTCCGGGCGGCGGGCTCTGCCGGGCGGCGACGAGGAGTTCTTCGCGCTCTCGGCGCAGGACGCGGTGCTCAACGTGTTCGGTCCGGTGGCCAAGCAGGCAGCCGACGAATTCCCGGCCGCGGTGGCGGAACTGCGTCAGCAACTGTCCATTTCGGATGGCCCGGTGTATGTCGCGGGTGGCTCGGCCGGGTCGATGGTGGCGTACGAAGTCATTGCCAGGGGCGAGGTTCCGATCGCGGCCGGTGCGGTGGTCAGCCCGGTGACGCAGCTGACGCCGGTGGTCGCGGCCAACGAACGGCGCTTCGAGATGACGTACAACTGGTCCGCGCAGTCGCGCGAAGTCGCCGAATACTACGATTTCGTGCGGCGTGCCGGCGAGATCGACGTGCCGCTGCTGATCGTGGTCGGCTCGGACGACGACATCGCGTTTCGTGAGCCCGCTGCGTTGGGGCACAAGGAGATCGCCGGCTCGGAGCTCGTCACGATCCCGGGGATGCAGCACGAGGTTGTGGCCGACGCCGCCAAGCGCGTCGACGCCGAGTTCACGCGCTGGTTCAAGCAGTACATCCAGGGTTGATCCGCGGTCGCAACTCCGGGGGGACGTATTCCGGTGACCTGCTGCCTAGCGTGGCAGCATGACGGGGAGAAAGATCGCCGCACTGGTCGGCACAATGGTCATCGCACTGGGGATTGGTAGTTCGGCCAACGCTTCTGGGGACGACAAAGCCGAATTCGCGCGGATTCTCAAACAGCAGTACGACGCGTGGTACGAGGAGAACGGGGCCAAGTTCGCGGCCACTTTCCACAAGGACGCGGACATGGTCACGTTCAACGGCGAGCACCTTTCGACCAGGAAGGGAATCGCCGAGGGAATGCAGTACTACTTCGACAACCACATTCCCGCCTCGCAGCTGAAACTGGTGGACGAGCACCTCAGGTACGCCCGCCGGGATCTGGTCGTCATCGTGCGCACAACGTGCATTGTCGAGACGACCGACTGTCGTGACGGATCGTTGTCCCGCAACACGAACGTTCTGTCCAAACGGGACGGCAAGTGGTTGCAGGAGTCGTTCCAGAACACCAGGGTCGACCCGCTCCCGCCGGGCGTCGTGCCGGTCGCGGAACCCAAGGCCTACACCGGTTCCATCGAACAGATCCGGCAGCGTCAGGAAGACTCGTGGTACGAGGAGGATGGCGCGAAGTTCGCGTCGACCTTCAGCAAGGACGCCGATGTCGTGACGTTCAACGCCGATCACCTGCGTACCCGCGACGGGATCGCCGAGCGGATGCAGTTCTATTTCGACAATTTCATCAACAAGACGCGATTGAAGAAGCTCGGCGAGCACGTCCGTTTCGTGGGACGTGACTTGGCTGTGGTGGTCCGGACGGGTTGTCAACTGGTGCCGCCGAGCACCGAATGCCGCCCGGATTCCATTTCCCGCAACACCAATGTCCTGGTCAAGCGGGACGGCAAGTGGACTCAGGAGTCCTTCCAGAACACCCGCTACGTCCCGATTCCCTGAGGAATCCAGCACGCCGCGGGATCGTAGTCGCACCAGCCCTCCGCGCGACTTGTCTTGCCCGCCAAGGCAAGCAGGTCGCGGAGGGCTGGCCGTTTGTTCTGCTTGTGCCACACGATCGACCACGGGAACAACGGCAAAGGCTTGAACGGCAGGACGATCAGGTTCAAGTCCCTCGGTAGGTCCATGTCGGCGCCCACCAGCGTGACTCGCGGCTTGCCGTAACGGGCTTGCTCCAACGTATGCCTGAGGTCGTAGCTGATCCCGGTGTTGTCCACCCGCAGCCCGAGGCCCTGGGCGAGTTGCTGCTTGAAGTTGTGCCACTCCGTCGAGCTTTTTCGCGACGGCAGCCAGAGGCCCTCCTGCGCGAGGTCCTCGATGCGGATTTCAGACTGGTCGGCGAGCGGATGCTCGGGCGGGAGCAACGCGAGGATCGGTTCCAGCCGGATCACACGGTGATCGAGTTCGTCGGGCAGCGGCCTGCCGATGCCGTGCACGAAGCCGAACGCGACGTCCAGTTCGCCGTTGAGCAGCGGCTCGATCGCGTTGTCCAGGCCTTGCCGGGCGCTGCGTTCGACGACCAGCTGAGGGTCCTGTTCGGCGAGTTTGCGCAGGATGAACGCGGGCGCGAGCCGGAAATCGATCAGATCCAGCTTCAACGGCTGCTCTTGGAACACAGCCACGGCCGCGTCCGCGACCCTGATCAGCTCCCGCGCGTGCGGCAGGAACCTGTGACCGTCTTCGGTCAGTTCGACCGCGCGGTTCGTGCGCGAGAACAGCTGCGTGCCGAGCGATTCCTCCAGCCGCTTGATCCGTTTCGACAACGCCTGCTGGGTCAGGAACAGCGCGTCGGCCGCCCGGCTGAAATGCTGCTGGTCAGCCGTGACGACGAAGGCCCTGACCTGGGCGAGGTCGAGATCCACTCAGGCGCCCGGGGCGTTCTGCAGGACCATGCAGGTCAGCCGGGCGGTGCAGGTGCGGCGGTCGGCTTCGTCGGTGATCACGATCTCCACGGTGACCGTGCTGCGGCCGACGTGCAACGGGGTGGCCACGGCCGTGACCATGCCTTCCCGCACGCCCCTGTGATGGGTGCACGACAGTTCGAGGCCGACCGTCACCTTGCCGCCGGACTTCAACGCCGCGCAGGTCGAGCCGGCCGCTTCGGCCAGCACCGCGTTCGCGCCGCCGTGCAGCAGACCGTATGGCTGCAGGTTGCCCTTGACGGGCATTGTCGCGACGACGCGGTCGGGGTTCCAGTCGATGATCTCGATGCCCATCTTCTCGTTGAGCTGCTCGTCGCCGAACTCCCCCATGACTGGAACCTCCACACAAATGTTTCTGTACGCAACTAGTAGAGGGTATGCAAGGCCGACTCAAAACTGTCGGTGGGTCGGCCTAGACTCGCTCGCGTGGCAGACCAGCAGCATCGACTCCTCCTGATAGATGGCCACTCGATGGCCTACCGAGCCTTCTACGCCCTGCCGAAGGAGAACTTCCAGACCGGCACAGGGCAGCACACGAATGCCGTTTTCGGCTTCACGTCGATGCTGATCAACCTGCTGCGGGACGAGAAACCCACGCACGTCGCGGTGGCGTTCGACCTGTCGCGCAAGACGTTCCGCAGTGAGAAGTACACCGAGTACAAGGCCAACCGGAGCGCCACGCCGGACGAGTTCAAAGGCCAGGTCAGCCTGATCGAGGACGTGCTGGACGCGTTGAAGATCCCGATGCTGACCAAGGAGAACTACGAGGCCGACGACATCATCGCCACGCTGGCCACCCAGGCGGAGGCCGAGGGCGATTTCGACGTGATCATCTGTAGCGGTGACCGCGACGCGATCCAGCTGGTCACCGAGCACACCACGTTGCTGTACCCGTCGCGCGGCGTGTCTGAGATGACCCGGTTCACCCCGGAGAGCGTCGAGGCGAAGTACGGCCTGACGCCGGCGCAGTACCCGGACTTCGCGGCGCTGCGCGGCGACCCCTCGGACAACCTGCCGAAGATCCCCGGCGTGGGGGAGAAGACGATCACCAAGTGGATCCAGGAGTTCGGCTCGCTGGACAACCTGATCGACCAGGTGGACAAGGTCAAGGGCAAGGTCGGCGACAACCTGCGGGCCAACGTGTCCTCGGTGGTGCTCAACCGTGAGCTCACCCAGTTGGTGCGGGATCTCGACCTGCCCGCCAAGCCGACCGACCTCGCCGCGCAAGCATGGGACCGCGACGCGGTGCACCGGCTGTTCGACGAGCTGGAGTTCCGTGTCCTGCGCGACCGGCTGTTCCAGAGCCTGCAGGCGGCGGAGCCGGAAGCAGAATCAGGCTTCGAAGTCAAGGCATCGAACATAGACGAGGGTGGCCTCGGCGCCTGGCTGGCCGAGCACGCACCCGCCGGCAAGCGCACTGGCCTGGCGTTCCGGCACACAGGCGGCCCCGGAGCCGTCGACCTCTTGTCCATCACAGTCGCCGGAGTCGACGGCGACGGAACCTTCATCGACGTGACGGCGTTGCGTGAAGAGGATGAGCGCGCGCTGACCGCATGGCTCGCCGATCCCGCCGTGCCCAAGGTGGCCCACGCCGTCAAACTGGCCCTGCACGGCCTCACCCAACGCGGCTGGACACTCGGCGGCCTGGTGATGGACACCGAGCTCGCGGCCTACCTGGTACGACCCGGCCAGCGCTCATTCTCCCTCGACGACCTGGTACTCCGGCACCTCAAGCGTGAGCTGCGCGTCGAGGAGGTCGAGGGCGAGCAGCAGCTGTCCATGTTCGACGAGACCGACGAGAGCGAGAAGCTCGCGGCCACCGAGGTCGTCCGGGCACGGGCCGTCGCCGAACTGGCCGAGGCACTGGCAGCCGAGGTCGAGTCGACCGGCGGCGCGAAGCTCCTTGCCGAGATGGAACTGCCGCTGCTGCAGGTCCTCGCCGAGATCGAAGGCATCGGCATCTGCATCGACATGGAGCACCTCGCCTCCCTGGAGGCGCACTTCGCCGCACGGGTCAAGCAGGCCGCCCAGGACGCGTACGGCGTGATCGGCAAGGAGATCAACCTCGGCTCGCCGAAGCAGCTGCAGGTCGTCCTGTTCGACGAGCTGCAGATGCCGAAGACCAAGAAGACCAAGACCGGCTACACGACCGACGCGGACGCGCTGACCACCCTGTTCGAGACGACCGCGCACCCGTTCCTGCAGCACCTGCTGGAACACCGGGACGCCACCCGCCTGAAGACCACTGTGGACGGCCTGATCAAGTCGGTCGCCGACGACGGCCGGATCCACACCACGTACAACCAGACCATCGCGGCCACCGGCCGGTTGTCGTCCCAAGAGCCCAACCTGCAGAACATCCCGATCAGGACGGAGGAAGGCCGCCGGATCCGGGACGCGTTCGTCGTGGGCGCGGGGTACTCCGAACTGATGACGGCGGACTACTCGCAGATCGAGATGCGCATCATGGCGCACCTCTCGCACGACGAGGGCCTGGTCGAGGCGTTCAATTCGGGCTTCGACTTCCACGCCGCGACCGCCGCCCGCGTGTTCTCCGTCGAGCCGACCGAGGTCAGCGGCTCCCAGCGGGCCAAGGTCAAGGCGATGAACTACGGCCTGGCGTACGGCCTGTCCGCCTTTGGCCTCTCGCAACAACTCCGGATCTCCACCGAAGAAGCCCGTGGCCTGATGGAGGAGTACTTCGAGCGGTTCGGCGGGATCCGCGACTACCTGACGTCCGTTGTGGACAAAGCCAGGCGCGAGGGCTACACCGAAACGATCTTCGGCCGCCGCCGCTACCTGCCGGACCTCAACTCCGACAACCGGCAGCGCCGCGAGATGGCCGAGCGGATGGCCCTCAACGCACCGATCCAGGGCAGCGCCGCCGACATCATCAAGGTCGCCATGCTCAACGTCCACACCAAGCTCAAGGAAGCTGGCCTGAAGTCCCGGATGCTGCTGCAGGTGCACGACGAACTCGTGCTCGAAGTCGTTTCAGAGGAACGCGAGACCGTCGAAGCCCTCGTACGCGAAGGCATGGGCAGCGCCTACCACCTGGACGTCCCCCTGGACGTCTCGGTCGGCTTCGGCCGCTCCTGGAACGACGCCGCGCACTAGCGGCTTCTTTGGTCTCTTCGCTTCTCGCCCGCCGCGGCCGGTCCGCAGCGGGCGAGGCTTCTTTTTGGGCTGGTTCGCGTTGGGCGAGGCTTCTTTGGGCCGGTTCGCGGCGGGGTTGGTTTTCCTCTGGGCCCTTGGGCGTGGCAGCCTCGGGGCAGGTTCGTGGTGGGGCGAGATTCCTTCGGATGTTGGTTCGCGGTTGGGTGAGATTTCCTGCGGGGTCTGATGTGTGACGGCCTGGGCAGGCTCGGGGTGTGGCCGGATTTCTTTGGCGTGGTGCGTTGGGGCTTGGGGAGGCGCGATTTGGTCCGGGCCGGGACCAGTTTCGCGGTGGCCGGGGCTTCCTTCGCAGGCTGAACCCGCGAAGGGCGCGATCCTCAGGGCCCCAGCTAGGCGAGGTTTCTTTCACCGGGCAGGTACCCGGCGCGCGAGATTTCCCTTCCGGCGCTCGGTCTCGATGGTTCGCGGGCTAGGCAGCGAGGCTTCCTACGGGCTGGTGACGGCTTCATCGGCTGGCCCGTGGGAGGCTTACTTCTTCGGCGGCTTGACGACCAAGAAGGTGATCACGAATGACGCTGCGGCGACAAGACTGAAGATCCCGACGATCAGCGACCATGTCGACCTGAACCCGTCGGCGACATTGATGAGGAATCCGGTCAATATGAGCAGGAAACAGATTCCGGAGCCGATCAAACCGGTGCGCCTGCTGACGTCCCGCATCATCATTCTCCCGTATTAGTCCGAGAGCGCGTGGATCGCGAGCAACGTGACCATCGCGATTGTCGAGATCAGGTTGATGACCGAGATGATCCGGTCGCGACGGGTCGGGGGTTGGTCGGACCGGCGGAACAACAGCGCGACGCCACTGCCGACCGCGAACACGCCGAAGACGACCGTCAGCGCCAGCAGCATCGTGATCCTCCTCCGACCTTGTCAGAGGGATTTCCGGCGCCGTGGCATCCGAAACCGCGGCAGCCAACTGGACCGCAGTCCAATATGGACAGGTTGTCAGTTGGTTTTCCTCGAATTGATGAGGACTTCGAGTCCGTCGAGGACGCGCTGCAGGCCGTACTCGAAGGATGTGGCGATGGCTTCTTCGAAAACGCCTTCGCGCATCTTCAGCATGTTCGGGTAGTGGCCTTCCGACAGGATCTTCTCCAGGAACGGCTTGTGTGCCTCCCAGTAGTCCTCGTCGCTGACACCGGTGCGCTCGGCGGCTTGGGCGGCTTCCATCACCGCGCGCGTCGCACTGGTGACGTAGCCGTCGACCAGGCCGATTGTGTTGAGTTTTTCCGCCTCGGTCAGACCGGTGTCGGCCATGACGTCGAGGAAGTACTCGAAGCTGGCCAGTGCGCTCGGGCCGATCAGCCTTCGTGCCATCGACACGTGCAGCAGCCAGGGGTGGCGCAGGTAGAGCTCGCGAGAGGCGTACGCGAGCGCGTACATCCTCTCCCGCCAGCCTTTGCCTTCCACGCCGGACATGTGGCTGAGCATCGTCTCCGACGCGATGACCCGGTCGAGCATCACGTCCATCAGTTCGGCCTTGCTCGGCACATACCGGTACAGCGACATCGTGCCGACGCCGAGCTTGGCCGCGACGCGCCGCATCGACAGCGCGGTCAGGCCTTCCTCGTCGGCCAGTTCGATGCCGGCGGCCGCGATCTTGTCGACGGTCAATGACGGCTTCGGGCCGCGGCTCGGCCGTTCGTCCAGTCCCCAGAGCAGCCTGAGGGTGACCGACACGTCGCCGCTGCCACTGCTGTATTCGGTGCTCATCTTGCGTAAATCATAGAACTGGGTACAGTGTACGACGTTTAGGGTACAGTGTACCCAGTTAGGGGGTAAGCGAATGAGTCACGCGGTTCTGGCCGACGGGCTACGCAAGAAATACAAGGACACGAAGGCGCTCGATGGGTTTGACCTGGCCATTCCCGAGGGCACGGTGTGCGGGCTGCTCGGCCCCAACGGCGCGGGCAAGACCACAGCGGTCCGCGTGCTGGCGACATTGCTCAGCTTCGACGCCGGGCGCGCCGAAGTCGCCGGGTTCGACGTGGTCAAGCAGGCCGCCGAGGTGCGCTACCGGATCGGTCTCAACGGCCAGGAGGCCGCGGTCGACGAGATCCTCACCGGTCGCGACAACCTGGTGATGTTCGGCCGCCTGTACCACCTCAGCGCGAAGGTCGCCCGCCGTCGCGCCGACGAACTGCTGGAGCAGTTCAACCTCACCGACGCGGCGGGCAAGGCGCCGAGGCATTACTCCGGCGGTATGCGCCGTCGGCTGGATCTGGCCGCGAGCCTGATCATGGCGCCACCGGTGCTGTTCCTCGACGAACCGACAACCGGACTGGATCCCCGTAACCGCAACGAAGTCTGGCGTGCACTGAGGACACTCGTCGACGGCGGTACGACGCTGCTGCTGACCACGCAGTACCTCGACGAAGCCGATCAGCTCGCGGACCAGATCGCAGTGATCGACAGCGGCAAGGTGATCGCCGAAGGCACGCCCACACAGCTGAAATCCGAGATCGGCGGCGACCAGATCGACGTCGTGCTGCACAACACCACGGACATGGTCAAAGCGGCCGAGATCGTCGAGCGGGTCGCCGGACAGGACGCTGAACTCGACGAGGACAACCGCCGGATCTCCGCGCCGGTCACCAACCGGGTCCAGGTGTTGACCGAAGTGGTCAGTGTGCTGGCTTCGGCCGACATCGACGTCGAGGACATCTCGATCCGCAGGCCAACGCTCGACGAGGTCTTCCTGCGGCTCACCGGGCACAAGGCGGAGGTGGCGGCATGATCCTGACTCCGGTCATCCCCCGGTCGCCGTGGGAGCGCATGCGTTGGGGCACATCGGACGCCTGGGTGGTCACGAAACGCGTCCTGATGCAGCGGGTCCGTCAGCCGGGGCTGTTGATCAGCGGGCTGACGTTCCCGATCGTCTCGGTGCTGCTGTTCGGGTACGTGTTCGGCAGCGCGATGTCGGTGCCGGGTGGCGGTGACTACCGCGAGTTCCTCATGCCGGGGATGTTCGCGCAATCGATGATGTTCGGCATCGGCATCACCATGACGGGCATGCTCGCCGACACTGAACGGGGGATCACCAACCGGTTCCGGTCGATGCCGATGGCGCGCTCAGGCGTCGTGCTCGGCCGTAGTGCCGCCGACATGCTGAATTCGCTGTTGGATCTCGTGGTCCTCGTGCTGTGCGGGCTGGCCGTCGGCTGGACGTGGCACGGCAGTTTCGGCGCGATGCTCGGCGCACTCGGGCTGCTGATGCTGCTCCGGTTCGCGGTGATCTGGCTGGGGATCTTCCTTGGATTGCTGTTGCCGAGCTTGGAGAGCGCGTCGGGGATCTGGGGCCTGCTGTTCCCGGTCACGATGATCGCGAACACGTTCGTCGCGCCGGAGATGATGCCGGGCTGGCTGGGCACGATCGCGGAGTGGAACCCGCTGTCGGCCACCGTCGGCGCGGCGCGTGAGCTGTTCGGCAACCCGGGTTTCGGCGGCGACAGCTGGGCGTCGCAGAACTCGATCCTGCTGGCGGTCCTCTGGCCTGTGGTGTTGATCGCCATCTTCGTGCCGTTGTCGGTCCGGCGATACCGCAAGCTGGGCCGTTAGTGTCCGGGCGTGGATTTCTAT
Organism: Kibdelosporangium aridum; assembly: GCF_900176515.1. Classification (GTDB taxonomy): domain Bacteria; phylum Actinomycetota; class Actinomycetes; order Mycobacteriales; family Pseudonocardiaceae; genus Kibdelosporangium; species Kibdelosporangium aridum. The sequence goes on along the minus strand of NZ_FWXV01000003.1, from coordinate 305,367 downwards.
GAGGTGATCAACCAACGGCGGGACGTACGGGCGGAGTTCACCGGGGAGCCGGTGGACGACGAAGTCCTCCGGCGGGTTCTGGGCGCCGCGCACGCGGCGCCCAGCGTCGGCCTGAGCCAGCCGTGGGACTTCGTGATCGTCCGCGATCCGGTGACCCGCAAGGCTTTTCAGCACCACGTCGCCACGGAGCGGGCGACCTTCGCCGATCAGCTGAGCGGAGAACGAGCGGAGACGTTCAGCAAGATCAAAATCGAGGGCATCCTCGAATCGACCCTGTCGATCGTGGTGACGTACAACCCGTCCAAGGGCGCGCCTGCGGTGCTGGGCAGGCACGCGATCGCCGACGCGGGCCTGTATTCGGTGTGCCTGGCGATCCAGAATCTGTGGCTCGCGGCGACCGTCGAAGGCCTTGGCGTCGGCTGGGTGAGTTTCTACCGCGAGGACTTCTTACGCGAACTGCTCGACATCCCTTCGTCGATCCGCCCGGTGGCGTGGCTGTGTGTCGGTCCGGTGTCGCGCTTGCATGACGTCCCTGACCTGGAACGACACGGGTGGCGCAGTCGTCTGCCGCTGGAAGCCGTTGTGCACCAAGAACGTTTCGGCTGAGGTTGCCATTTCAGCGCTGCTGGGTAGATTGAGACGATGCCGTCGCAACGTCGCGCGCTGGTCCTGGGTGGGACCGGGATGCTCGCTGGTTGCGTGGAGGCATTGACCAGCGATGGCTGGTATGTGGTCTCTCCGAGCCGGCGGCGGCCGTTGGACACCCACGGCGCGGTCTGGATTCAAGCTGACTGGGCGCAGCCGGACGAGCTGGCTGAGCGGGCACACATCGCACTGGGCGGACCGGCGAACCTGTTGGTCGCCTGGATCCACGGAAGCTTCCGGGTGCCGGTCCTGCGGGCGGTGAGCCCGTTGCTGCAAGAGGACTGCCCAGTGGTCGAAGTGCACGGAAGCGCTTCGGCCAACCCACTGCAAGGCTGCCCGGAACCGGTGCTCGCCAGCCACCCGACCCAGCAGGTGGTCCTGGGGTTCCGGCGCAACGCCGGCCGAACCCGCTGGCTCACCCACCGCGAAACGGCGGAAGGGGTGATGGCCGGGGTCCGCAGAGCGCTGGACGGCCGCCAGCACGCGGTTCACCAGGTGGGTGAATTCCGGCCGTGGACCGCGCTGCACTGATCCTGGCAAGTGTCCACTCCGGAACCACGCGGGGAGCATGCCCGCACGGAGACGCGGACCTTCGATGTACGTGCCAGGACAGGCTTCTCGCACGGAAGGGATCATCGGCGAATCCAGTTGTCCACAACCGGCCGGTAACCCCTTTGACCAGGCCTTATCTCCGGTAGAATGGCGTCGGGGTCGCCCCCCGGGAGTGGTGGGGGATGTTCTTTTCCTGGGGGTGTGGAGGTCGGGCGTGTTGGCCAGGTCAGGGCTGTGACGTGGCGGCTGGGTCTCCGTGAAGGTTTGTTTCGGGTTCTTGAAACGGATTGCAGGGAGGCCACCCAGAGGGAGGGGATTTTTCCCTGGTACGGGTGGTACGGCCTGCCTGACGGAACCCGTGGTCGGTATCGCTCTCGCTGCGGGCTGGGCCGCGTAGGCCGACCTCCTGACACCCCGTGGTTGGACAAGCCCCAGGCCATACCGGAGGGAACACCCACGAAGCCCATCCCTGTGCTACCGCACCCGACAAAGACCTGGTTGCGCTACAGCGACCAACTTTGGCGGCCCTCCGGCCACGGAGCCCGCACAGCGAGCGAGGACATCTGCCGGGAAGGCGCTACCCGGTGATCTGCTCCAGCCTGGCGCCCCGGCGACGGCGCAGGACGTTCAAAGTCCACTCGGCTTTTTCCTCGCCACTTCGGTCCTTGAGCCTGCGGAACGCCGCCAATGCTTGACGTACCTCGACTTCCGCGCGGCCGAAGTCCCCGGATGTCGTGTGCAGGTCGGCCAGCCAGTGCAGCGCGTACGCCGAGCATAGGTCGTCGCCGAGGTCGCGCAGGATCTCCAGGGACATCTCCAGGTAGCGCACGGCTTTCTTTGTGTAGCCCGCTGTTCCGTGCAATCTGCCGAGTTCGCTGAGGACTCGGCCTTCTCTGTGTCGGTCGCCTGCTTCGCGGGACAGCATCAGTGCGCGTTCCAGCCAGTTCGCTGCCTCGGCGTGGTTGCCGATCGCCATCTGGGCTTTGCCGATCGCTTGTCGTGCATAGGCTTCCGCGTGCACGTCACCTTGGTCGACGAAAATGTTCAGGCCTTTGTGGAAATACGGCAGTGCTGCCAGCGGTCGGCCGCGGAAGTATCGCGCTGCTCCGACGCCACAGCTTGCGAAGCCCTCGCCCAGGGCGTCACCTGCTTCGATGAACAGGCTGCGGGACTTGGCGTACGTCGCCTCGGCCACACTGTACGAGTCGCGGTAGAGGTGCACCTGGGCGATGCCTCGCAGCAACGCCGCTTGGCTCAACGTGTCCTTTGCCGACTTCAACGCTGTTTCGTGAACCCGTTGCCAGGAGTCGAAATGGCAGCGGTGGTCGAAGTACGGCACCAACGTTGTCGCCAGCGTGCATGCCAGCGCGTCCAGGCCTTCGTTCGCTGCCAGCTCCACCACCGAGATCAACGTTTCGTGCTCGGCGTCCAGCCAGTGCAACGGCGCCGCCGCCACGGCGTCCACTATGGATTTTCCGACCTGGTGTCTTGGTCCGTCCCATGGCAATGGCCGGAAGATGCTCACCGGCATCTGGGCCAATGCTGTTTCGACAAGGCCCAGCCAGCCGGAGACCACTCGGCTCACCGACTGCCGCGCATCGGTTTCCGCCGCGTCCCGCGCGTAGACGCGGATCAGGTCGTGCATCAGGTAACGCGGCTGATCGATCGCGTCCATGCCCGCTATTTCCAGCATGTTCGCGTCAACCAGAACATCGACCAGGTCGGCGCTGTCCTGGCGGTCGAGCAACGCTCCCGCCGCCCATTCCGGAATCGTGCTCGGCCCCAGCCTGCCCAGCAATCGGAATGCCGCGGCCGCGTCGGCGGGCAGTTGACGGTAACTGAGGTCGAAACTCGCCCTGACCGCGAGTTCGCCCGCTTTCAACTCGCTCAACCGCTGGGTTTCGTCGGCCAGCCGTCGTTCGAGCACGTTCAATGTCCAGCCGCGGCGGCCGGCGATCCGGGCGCCCGCGATCCGGATCGCCAACGGCAAATACCCGCACGACTGCAGGATCGCCTCGGCCGCTTCGGGTTCCCGGTTCACCCGGTCAAGCCCGGCGATCTTGCCGAGCAGTTCACCGGCTTCGGACGTCGGCAGCACGTCCAGTTCGATCTGGTGCGTGGCAGGCAGTTCCGCCATTCGCTGACGGCTCGTCACCAGCACGCCCCAGTTGCTGGCCGGCAGCAAACCCTGCACTTGAGCGGCGTTGGCCGCGTCGTCGAACAACACCAGCATCCGGGTTTCCGACGCCAGCGACCGGTACAGCGTGGCCCGGTCGTGCGCGGTGTCCGGCAACGCCGCCCCGGTCACGCCCAGCGAACGCAGCAAGCTGCCGAGGACTTCCTTGTCGGTCCGCGGCCTGTTCGTCGTCCCGGCCAGATCCACGTACAGCTGGCCGTCGGGGAACTCCTCTTTCAACAAATGCGCCACGTGTACGGCCAACGACGTCTTGCCGACGCCCGGTGATCCGACGATTGTCGCGACCGACGCGCTGTCGTCGCCGGAGGTGAAGATCGCCCGCATCGCCGCGATGTGCTTGCCGCGTCCAGTGAAGTCCGGGACGTCCTGCGGCAGCTGCCGCGGCACCGCGCGGACCATTGCAGGTTCCTGCTGCGGCGCTTCGCCTTTGAGAATCGCGGCGTGCACCTTGCGCAACTCGGGTCCCGGTTCCACACCCAGTTCGGTGACCAGGCGCTTGCGGATCTCGGCGTACGTCCGCAGTGCCTCGGCCTGCTGCCCGCTGCCGTTCAAAGCCAGCAGCAATTGCTGCCAGCCGGACTCGCGGAACGGGTGCTCGGCGAGGAACGGCCGCAGTTCGGCGATCGCGTCCTGGTAGCGCCCTTCCGCCACGCGCAGGCCGAGCAGCTCTTCCGTGGCAACCACTCTGGCCTCGGCCAATGCCGCGAGCCGGTCACCCCAGGCGTGTACTCCCGGCAGGTCGGCCAGTGGATCACCGCGCCACAGCGCCAACGCGTTCTCCAGTTGCCCGGCGGCTTCGGCCAAGGCTCCAGCGGCCCGGAATTGACGGGCTTTGGCGACGTGCTCGGTGAATTCGGCCAGGTCAAGCTCGCCTTGACCGATCGTGATGGAATACCCGAGCCGGTCGGTGCGCATCCGCGCACTGATCTCCGGTGAGCTCGCGCGCAGCGAACTGACGTACGTCCGCAGATTCGCCGCGACCGACCGAGGTCTTCGGTTCGGCCACAGCGCGTCGGTCAGCATGTCGTACGTGACCGTCTGGTTGGCGTTCAACAACAACGTCGCCAACAACACCCGCGGCTTCGTACCCCCGAGCTCGGCGTCCCCGGCCACCAAAGGACCGAGTACGCGAAACTTGAACCCCTTTGTCACATGGACCCCCAGCCGCGACGAAACTGGCGAACAGTTTCGTAGCGGTGATACCACCCGCACAAGTCCTGTGCTTCTGTGATTCTAACGGGGAGTGATGTTTGTGATCACGCACACGTGACCCGGCTCGCCGGGCAGCCCGTGCATCTGGGCAGTGCACAAGCGCCCGGCGATGTCTAGGGGAATTGCAGCTTTGTCGGCCGCCATCGGATTCCGTCGTATGAGGTCAGGAACTGGCCGGTGGACGAGCTGTCCGATCGGGTGGCCAAATAGCCCATCCGGATCCAGCGCACGTCCGCCGCGTTCTCACTCGGTTCGCCGGCAAAGCTCTTGCCGCCGTCGGCACTGGTCCATACCTCGTTCGTGACCCGTGGATATTGCGAAATCCGCAGTTTTCCGTCGGTTCCGGCGACGGGAACGCCAGAGATACTCGTTGGCTGCTTTCCTTCCGCCGCCTGCCAGGTCTGCTGCCATGTCACGCCTGAATCGGTACTGCGGAAGATCGCGACCAGGTCGGCGGGGGAGTCGCCGGGGTTGGTGACGGTCGCGTAGACAGCGGTGGGGGACGTCGTGACCGAGATCGCCGGGTAGTCGGCCGACGTGATCTGCTCGGCCGGTGGAGGCGTGAACGACGGCAACGCGCTTGCGGTCCACGTCTCGCCGTCCATGGTGGAAGCGACCATCGACTTGTCCGTCGCGGTGTCCACTCCGGCGACCCACCAGGTCTTGCGCTGGTCCGGATACGGCTGGCACGACTTCACCCTGAACGGCGGCTGATTGGCCAGCTCGACGCTGTGGCCGTTGCCCGGGAGCAACGCGGTCACCTTGCCGTCATGGCATTCCAGGATCGTCGAGGGAGCGAACTTGGTGTACGGCGTCGGTCCGCTCTGTGTCGGCACTTCCTGCCACGTCCGCGCGCCGTCGCTGGAGAAGAAGCGCTTCACGACGTTGCCCGGGCGGTGGTCGTCGATGATCAACGTGGAGATGCCGAGCGCGACCAAGCGGTCCTGCTGACCGCTGAAACCGGTCTCGATCGGGGGAGCCGTCCGTTTCTCCCAGTCGGTCGCGTCGCCAGTGGCCATCACCCACGCATCGCAGATCGGTCGGTGCTCACAGGAGCCGCCGAGCACGAAGCCGTTGGTCAGGTCGTAGAAATCCATCGACACCACGAAGTTCTGGTCCGACGGGCTCAGCGGCGTAGCCGTGTCCCGTTGCACCCCCAGTCGTAGCAACGGGACAGCCCCAACGACGAGAACGACCGTGGCGGCGCTGACGATTTGGAGACGGCGACGGCTGGACCGTCGCTGAGCGCGCGTGATCACGTCGCTCACGGGCGGTTGCTGGACGGAGTCGTGCAGGTTGTTGCGCAACCCGTCGAAGTCAAGATCAGGCATTCTCCACCTCCCGGTGCACGCCGAGCGTGGTGGCGAGCGCCGCCCGCGCTCGGGCGAGCCGGGATTTCACCGTGCCCACAGGAATGTCCAATGTCGTGGCCACCTCGTCGACCGGCATGTCGGCCAGGTAGTGCAACACGACAACCGCCCTGTGCTCGTAGGACAACTTCTTGATCGCCGCGTGCAGCTCCAGGTGCTCACCGGCCCAGCTGTCCGGCGATTCCACGGGCTGTGCCGGCGTCTCACGACGCAACAACCGGTCCAGCGTGTTGCGTCTGCGCCACCGTCGCCGCGCCAGGTTGATGGCCACCGTGTACAACCACGCTTCCGGGTTGTCGGTGGCACGCACCCGACGACGACGGTCGTAGGCGATGGCGAAGGCCTCCTGCGCCAGTTCTTCCGCCTCGCCCAAATCTCCGACCAGTCCATACGTCGCCACGACGATGCGTCGGTAGGACGCTTCGTACAGTTCGGCGAACCACTGGTCGGACAATCCGCCCCCTCTCTTCACCAGACATGAGGCGTGGGTGGACCGGCAGGTTCCCGGAAATCTCACTAATTCTGGCCGAGGCCCCTGACCAGCAACATCACCGATTCACGGACTTCGTCGCGGGTGCGCTGCGGCTGGAACACCTGCCAGTCGAGCGCGACCACGAGCAAGGTGCCGAACAACGCCGACGCGGCCGTGCCGGTCTGCACGCCCTCCGGCAGCCTGCCGCCGTCGGCCAGGCGCTGCATGTGCTCCTTGACGATCGAGACGATGTCGTCGCGCAGCAGCGTCAACGTTTCGTGCCACTGGCCCGGCGTCCGCCACAGCTCGCTGACCAGCAGTTGGGCGAACGCGGGGTAGTCGGCGAAGTACGACAGTGCCGCGTCGACGAGGTCCTCGACTTCCTCGGCCTTGCGTAACCGTTCGGCCAGCAGGTCCACGCCATAGCGCAGCAACGCGTCGATCAGACCGTCTTTGCTGCCGAAGTTGTAGTAGACCGTGCCTTTCGCGACACCGGCCTCGGCAGCGATGTCGTCGACCGTCAGGCCGACCATGCCCTTGGTGTTGGCCAGCCGAAGGGTCGCGTCGAACAACTTCTGTTTCGTTGCCTGGGTTCGCGGGCTCACAACACCAGCTCCGGCTTGAGACGGGACGGCGTCCACACCCGCTGCCGCCGGGCGGCCACTGTGGACACAAGCAGACCGCCGACGAGGTAGGCCACCAGCACGAGCACGTCCTCACCGACGCTGACCATTGATCCACCGTAGAGCAGGTGCCGCATGCCGTCGACCACGTATCCCATGGGCAGCACGGAATGCAACGGGTACAACACGTCCGGCAACGTCTGCCACGGGAACGTGCCGCCCGAGCTGATCAGCTGCAGGATCAGCAACACCAGGCCGAGGAACTTGCCGACCGCACCGAAGAGCGCGTTGAGCGCGTGCAGGATCGCGGTGAACGACAGCGACGCCAGCGCCAGCAGCCCGAACGCGGCCAGCGGCCGGTGCGCGTCGATCCCGACGAACGTGGTGACCACGCTGAACAGCAGGACGACCTGGGCGATGCCGAGCCCGGCCGCGGGCAGCCAGCCGCCGATGGCCACCCGCCACGCGGGCTGCCCGGCCGCGATCGCCCGGCTGGACAACGGTTTGATCAGCAGGAACAACACGAACGCGCCGATCCATGTCGCCAGGCCGAAGAAGAACGGGGCGAGCCCGGCGCCGTAGCTGCCGGCTTTCACGTCGCTGACCGTGCTGATCGACACGGGGTTGCCGATGGTCTGCGCGGTCGCGTTGCGGGTCGGGTCGTCGGGGTGCGGGATCTTGCCGAGTCCTTGGTGCAGGCCGTCGTTGAGCTTGGCCATGCCGTCGGCGATCTGCTTGTTGCCGTCGGCCAGCTTCACCTGGCCGTCGACAGCCGTCTTCTCGCCGCTGGCCAGCTCGGCCGCGCCCGTGTTGAGTTTGGTGCCGCCCGCGGCGGCTTTGCTGATGCCGTCGGCCAAAGCGGGGGACTGGGCGGCCAGCTGCGCGGCTCCATCGGACACCTGCTTGGCTCCCGCGGCGAGCTTGTTCAGCTGCGTCGCGGCGTTCTGGACCTTGGCGTTGGCGTCGTCGATCGGTTGGCGCGCCTGTCCCAACGTGCTCATCACGCGCTGCACCTGCTCGTCGGTGAAGCCCACGGCCCGCAGTTTCGCCGCGATATCCCCGTTGAACTGGTCGAGACCGCCGACGAACTGCTTGGCCACGTCCGCGATGTGCTGGCCCTGCGCCGCGACCTGCGCGTTGCCCGAGGCCACCTGGGCGGCTCCGTCGGCGAGCTTCTGCGCGTTCGCGGGAAGGTCCTTTGTCTTGTCGTGCAACGTGTTCAGGCCGGTGCTGAGCTCGCTCAGCCCGCCGGAGATCTGCGTCGCGCCGTCGAGGAGCTTGCGCTGGCCGTCGACCAGCTGCGCCGAGCCGTCACGGGCCTTGCCGGTCGCGTCGGCGAGTTGCCCCGCGCCGTCGGCGGCTTGCTGGGTCTCGGAGTAGATCGTGCCGAAGCCGAGCAGGAACTTGTCCGCCGCGGTCTGCCCGACCTCGGAGGTGATCGACTGGCGCACCTCGCTGGACACCTTGTCGGCAATCGTGCCGACCAGGTAGTTGTTGGCGTCGTTGGTGGTCACCGTGATCAGGCCCTGGCGCGGCTGGAACGCGCTGCTGGAGCCAAGGGCGGCGGAGAAGTCCTTCGGGATCGTCATCGAGAACGAGTACTTGCCGTCCCGCACGCCGGTCTCCGCGTCCTGTGCGCTGACCCGGTTCCAGTGGAACGCACCGGAATCCTGGAGCTTCGTGGCGACCTTGTCGCCCGCGTTGCCCAGCTCCTGGCTGCCTTCGTCCTCCATCACCAACGCGGCCGGGATGTGGTCGAGCCTGCCGTACGGATCGTGGTTGGCGAACAGGTACAGCGAGCCGTACAGCAACGGCACGAGGACAAGGGCGAGCACGGCAAGCTTCGGCAGCTTGCCCGCGGTGACGCGGCGGAGTTCGTTGCCCGCCAAGCGAAGGGCGCTCATTCTTCGACAGCTCCGATCAGGACGGCTTCGGCAGGCAGGGTCTGTGCCGTGGCCGGAGCGCACAGCACGACGACCGCGAGGCCGCGTTCGGCTTGGGAAACCGCTTGTGGCCACCAGTTCTGCGCGTCGCTGACGTGCCGGTCCGGCTGGTCGAGCAGAAGGGCCCGCACATCGGGCTTCGAGCTCGCCGCCTCGACCAGCAGGCGCGTACGGACCTGCGGCGGGACGTTGTCGACGCGTTCGCTGACGTACTGCTCGGCGTCGTGCGTGCGCAGCCATTCCCGGACGGCTTTGCGGTTCGCGCGCTGGCCCGCGTGCATCAGCTCCTCGGCGATCGCGTCGCTGAGTTTCAGGCCGTCTTCCGGCTCGTTGACGCCGGGTGAGTCGACCAGCACGACGTGCTTGCGCAGTTTCGAGGCGTCTTGCTCACCGTTGAGCGTGACCGTGCCGTGGGACGGGCGGATCCGCCCAGCCAACGCGAGGGCGAGCGTCGTGTGACCGGCGCCGGGTTCGCCCGTGACGAGCGTGACTTCCCCTTCGCGCGCGCTCAGCGAGGTCGGCAGTAGCAGCGGCCCGTGCGGGCCGTCCACCCCGACTCGCTCGGCTCGGATCTGCACGGCTCTGGCCCTTCATTTGAACTGACTGGTCAGTTCAAATACTGGCCCGTGGGTGATCGCCTCGCAAGTTGTGACGCTGTGATGCTGGCCGCTCAGGCCCGGTACAGGGTGGACCAGATGATGTCGGTGAGCGTGTCGGCGATCTTGGCGTGGCCGCTCGGGTCGGTCTGCCTGAGCAGCTGATGTCCGACTCGTTCGATCATCCAGGTGATCACGGCGGCGGTCTCTTTGGGCTCGACCGGGCGCATCACGCCCGCGGCCTGGCCGAGCTCGATCGCGTCCCGCGTCGCCACGATGAGCCGCTGCATGAGCCCGCGTAGTTCCTCGGCGACTGTGCTGTCGTAGGCGGCCGCTTGCGACACGGTCGTGAACGCGGCTCCGCGTCGCTGGTACACGTCGATGATCGCGTTGACGGCCGTCCGGAGCTGCTCGCGGTCGGCTCGGTCAGCCGTGGCCCACCACTCGCCGGAGACCCCCTCCAGCTCGGCGATGACGCCCTTGGTCATCCGGCGAGCGAGGTCGCCCTTGTCCTCGAAGTGCACGTAGAAGGTCGACCGCGAGATGCCCGCGGCGCTCGCGAGCTGCTCGACACTCAGTTCAGCGAAGCTCTCGCCGTCCCTGACCAGCTGTTCGGTCGCCGTGATGACGCGTTGCTCCATCGCGTCCCGGCGTTCCTTGCGAGCGGTCTTGTTCGAGCGGGTCACCGACGGCATGCCCGGATCCTACTGACGCGAGCCCCACGCGAGCCGGACACAGTGTCCGGACAATCTGTCTTGACAGAGTGTCCGATTCGAGCCGATGCTAGTGGCCATGGAATGCGTCTTGCATGGCTTGTTATGGCTCGCGGTGTTCTGCCGAGTCACGACATTGGCCGCGGTGGCGGTCAACGGAGTGATCCGCAAGTCCAACCGCGACGCCGCCGAACGCAACGACTACCTGCTGTTCCTGCCGTTGGGTCTGGCGTTCTTGCTCGATGTCGTCGGCGGGCTCGCCGGTGTCGTCGCTGCCAGCCTGGTCACCGATCTCGGCGAGAAGCTCCTGCTCGGAAGCCTCGGCAGCGCCTTGCTGATCTTCTTCGCCGTCGTCATCGCCCTGCAGTACCGGCCGATCCGCTGAGGAGATGTTGATGTTCGCTCTGCGTTTGATCTTGCGTGCCCTGTTGTGGCTCGCGGTGTTCTTCCGTGGCACGACGATGGCGGGAGTGGCCGCCGTGCATCGCATGGAGGACGCTGATCCGTTCCTCCTCGCGTTGGCCCTGCCCGCGGAGGCGGCGGCGAAGCTGGATGCCATTGGCGGCGCGGCAGGCATCGCGCTGGCCGTCACCGGCAAGGACCTCGACGAGAAGATCCTGTCCGGTGGGTTCGGCAGTGCCCTGTTAGTGCTCATGGCGGACAGGAAGATCCGTGAGCGTCGGTACTACGGCTGACGGCTTCGTCTGGTTCTGGTTGTGGGCGGCCGTGGTCATCAGGGCCGCGACCGTCCTCGACGAGCGCGGCAACCGGATCGCGATCCGGTGCTTCGGCGGATTCCTGGTGCTGCTCCTGCTTGTCGCGCTCGTCTTCACGCCGTGGCCCCGCTAAACGTGTTGACGGGCCCGTGACGATCGGATCGTGAACATCGCTCCTGTGTCGGTGGCTGAAGCCATGCCGCTGCTGCGCGAGTACTGGGCCGAGATCGCCGGCAGGTACCACGGCAGGCCGATGACCACGGCCGAGGTCGATGAGATCGTGCGCGTCGAGCCGAGCGACGACCTGCTGATGCTGGTGGCCACTGTGGACGCGCAACCGGTCGGCTGTCTTGGCCTCAACCTGTCCATTCCGCCGTTCGCCGAAGTCAAACGGATGTACGTGACCCCGGCAGCGCGTGGCCACGCAGTGGGGCAGGCGCTGCTGGCCGAGGCAGAACGAGCGGCACTGCGGCACGACGCGGTGACCATGCGCCTCAATGTCCGCGACGACCTGGTCGAGGCACGGGGCCTGTACGCCAAATGCGGCTACCTCGAGGTCGATCCGTTCAACGACGACGACTTCGTGGCCCACTGGCTCGCCAAGGACCTGCTGTACACAACACCGGTCGGGCGCGGCGATCCCCGGCTTGCCGGAATGCTCGCCGCGCTCGACCGGGACCTGCGGGATCGCTACCCCGACGAGGACATCGGGCCGTCGCCAGTTCCGCCGGGGGCCCGGTTCGTGCTCGCCTGCCGTGGCCAGTCACCGGTCGGATGCGTTTCCGTGCAACCAAAAGGGAACGACTTCGAGCTCAAGCGGATGTTCGTTGCGCCGCAAGCGCGGGGGACCGGTGTCGCGCTGCTGCTGCTGGAAGCCGCCGCGTCCGTGGTTCTGGATGCGGGCGGCCGCAGGATCGTGTTGCAAACAGGGACCCGTCAGCCCGAGGCGATCCGGTTGTACGAGAAATCCGGGTACACGCGCATCCCGAACCACCAGGACCCGCTGTCAGTCTGCTTCGCCAAGGATCTGACAGGCTCCTGACGTAGTCGGTGCGAGTGCCGACATGCGCAGGAAATAATGTTGACGCTGCCCTGACGATCGAACCGTGGACATCACCCCAGTTGACCCGACCGAGGCCCTGCCCGTCATCCGGGCGTACTACGCCGACATCATCGGTCGTTACCACGGCAGGCCGGCGACCCCGGCCGAGATCGAGCAGACCATGCGCGACGAGCCAAGTGACGACCTGGTGATGCTGATCGCCCGTGACGGCAACGAGATCCTCGGCTGCGTCGGGCTTGACTTCCACATTCCGCCCTTCGCGGAAGTCAAGCGGATGTACGTGCTTCCGGATGCTCGAGGCCGGGGCGTGGGGCAGGCGTTGCTCGCCGCGGCCGAAAAGGTCGCACGCGAGCACGACGCGGTCACCATGCGGCTGGACACCCGGCGCGACCTGGTCGAAGCGATCGCGTTGTACCGCAAGACCGGGTACGTCGAGGTCGAGCAGTTCAGCGAGGGCATGTACATCGACCATTCGTTTGCCAAGGACCTGGTGTACGTCACCGCGGCCGAGCCGGACGACATCCGGCTCAAGGCCCTGATCGCCGAGTTGGACCAGGAACTGCGGGGCCGCTACAACGACGAGGCGATCGGCCCGATGCCGATCACGTCCGAGGTCCGGTTCGCTCTGGCGTTCCGGGGCCAGGAGCCGATCGGATGCGTTGCCGTGCAACCAAAAGGCGATGTCGACTTCGAACTCAAGCGGATGTTCGTACTGCCGGCGGCGCGAGGTACCGGTATCGCACCGCTGTTGCTGGACGCCGCCGAGGCGACGGTCCGTGCGGCAGGGGGCCGCAGGATCGTGCTGGAGACCGGCATCCGTCAGCCCGAGGCGATCAGGTTGTACGAGAAGTTCGGGTACACGCGCATCCCGAACTTCCCGCCGTACGACCAGGACCCGCTGTCTGTCTGCTACGCCAAGGTCGTGGCCGATTGACCTAAGGGCGACCTTTTCGGTGTGCTCGCCGTAGGATCGACGCAGGTGATGGGGAGGGCGGCGTCCGGATCACGCCTTTCAACTGAATCTGTGGAGGACAACGATGGTTCTGCACATGAAGTCCGCAGTCAGCGCGGCGGACGACAGCGAGAAACGCGCGGCGGTCTGCGCGACGGTCGCGTCCGTGATAGCCGATATCCGGGACAACGGGGACACCGCTGTCCGCAAGTACTCCGAGAAGTTCGACAACTGGTCGCCCGAGCAGTTCCGGCTCTCCGCCGAGGAAATCGACCGCATCGTGGCCACGGTCCCCGAGCAGACGCTGGCCGACATCCGCACCGTGCAGCACAACGTCAGGGACTTCGCGCAGCGGCAGCTCGAATCGTTGCGGGACTTCGAAGTCGAGACGCAGCCGGGCGTGTTCCTTGGCCAGAAGAACATTCCTGTCAGCGCGGCCGGTGCGTACGTACCTGGTGGGCGCTATCCACTGGTCGCCTCGGCGCACATGACCGTCGTGACGGCCAAAGTGGCAGGGGTGGAGCGGGTGACGACGTGCACTCCGCCGATCCACGGTGAGGTTCCGGCCGCGACCATCGCCGCGATGCACCTCGCCGGAGCGGACGAGATCCTGTTGCTGGGCGGCGTGCAGGCGGTCGCGGCGATGGCCATCGGCACCGAGACGATCGGCAAAGTCGACCTGATCGCCGGGCCAGGCAACGCCTACGTCGCCGAGGCGAAGAAGCAGCTGTTCGGCGACGTCGGCATCGACCTGCTGGCCGGGCCGACCGAGATCCTGATCGTGGCCGACGAGCACGCGGATCCGTTCATCGTCGCGGTCGACCTGCTGTCGCAGGCCGAGCACGGCCCTGACTCACCGGCCATCTTGATCACCACGTCGGAAACCCTTGGCGGGCAAGTCATCAAGCACATCGACGCGCTGCTCCCGGGGATGCCGACCGCGGACTTCGCCGGGCCCGCGTGGCGTGATCACGGCCAGGTGATCGTGGTCGACGACCTCGCTGAAGCGTTCCGCCTCGCCGACGAGTTCGCCAGCGAGCACGTCCAGATCCTGACCGAGAGCCCGCGCCAGGCGCTGACCTCGATGCGCAACTACGGGGCCTTGTTCCTCGGCGAAGGCACCGGCGTTTCCTACGGCGACAAGGTCATCGGCACCAACCACACCCTGCCGACCAGGAAGGCCGCGACCTACACCGGCGGTCTCTGGGTCGGCAAGTACCTCAAAACCGTGACGTACCAAGAGATCACCGACAAGGCGGCCAGCGTGGCACTCGGTGAGCTGCTCGGCCGCACCGCGCGAGTCGAGTCCTTCGAGGGACACGCCCGGTCCGGCGATGTCAGGGTGGCCAAATACACCGGATCGTCCCTGCCGTGGGCCCCGGAGTGACCAACCGGATCGGGGCCGGGAAGGGCGGCGGTCAGTTGTCGCGCAGGTGACGCAGGACGAGCGCGAGGTGCAGGCGGAACCGGCCCGCTGGCGTGTCGATCGGGAAGCCCAGCGCGGTCTCGGCTTGGGCGATACGGGCCGGGATCGTGCTGTGGTGGCGGTGAATCGCGGTGGCTGCCTTGCGGTTGGAGTTGGTGCGGGCCAAGGCCGCGAGCACGGTCAGCAGTTGCTGGTCCAAGGCGTCCAGCGCGATCACGTCAGGCAGCTTGGCGATTTCCTCGCGGGGCAGGGAAGCCAGTGCGATCTGGCTGCCTAGGTCGTCTGCGCGCACGGCCGGGTGACTGACGCTCGCGAACCGCAGCGCAGTCCGCGCTTCGGCCCACGCGGCCGGTGCGTTGATCGCGGGCACCTGCGTACTGATGCCTACTTCGCCGTCCTGGTCGGGAATTTCGTTCGTCGCCAGTACCGCGTGCAACGGGCCCAGCGCGGCGGACAGCCCGGTAGGGGTGCCTTTCACGGCCAGGACACGCAGCGGAGTTGTCGGCTTCAGCTCAAGCAGATGCAACGCGCGGGACCGTTCGGCTTCGCCCGCGCTGTCCGACAGGACGAGCTCGACCAGTGCTGGATCTCCTAGCGCGGGCAAGGGAACCCGGCTGAGCTCCAGCGACAACGCGACCGCGATGGAGAAGCGTTCCAGCACCATGTCGTCCAACGGCAACGGCTTGCCCGCACGGGCCAGCCAGACGATCGTGCCGTCCTCCAGCTCACGTCTGGTCGCGTGCGCCGGAGTGGGGCCGCCTACCTGCAGGCCCCGAGCGGGGGAGGACACACCGAGCGGGCACTCGGCCAGCCCGCTCGCCTTGCGCACGATCGCGTCGAGGCTGGTCCGGGTGGCGATCAGCCGGTCGAAGAAGCCGATCACCCGCACCGCGTTCTCGGCGTCGGCATCCAGTGACGACAGCCGCAGCAGCAGGCCCTCCATTCTCGCGAGGTTACGCCACCGCCATCTGTCGGGGCAGGATGTCCGAATCGCCGCCATGTGGCTGGTGCGTGACGATGTGCCCATGGCTGAGCCTTGGGACATGAGCAAGTACGCCATCGACCCTGAATTGCTCCCCTGGCTCGACATGCTGCCCACGATCGCGCTCACGGACGCGGAATCACTCGCCGAGAAACGCGCCAGCCTGGACGAGATGGGCAGCGTGCTGCCCCCGTACGACGCCACGAACGCGATCGACGTTCGAGACGAACTGGTTCCTGGCCCGGACGGCGCACCCGAGGTTCCCGTCCGGGTCTACCGGCGGGCTGGCCAGGAAGGCGCTCAGCCGGGGTTGTTCTACATCCACGGCGGCGGGTTCGTCATCGGCGGCCTTGAGATGGCCGACCGTTTCGCGATGCCGGTCGTCGACGAGCTCGGCATCGTCGTGGTGGCGGTGGACTACCGGCTGGCGCCCGAGACGCCGTTCCCCGGTCCGGTCGAGGACTGTTACGCGGCGCTGGTGTGGACCGCCAACAAGGCTTCTGAGCTCGGCATCGACCCGGCACGCCTGGCGGTCGGCGGGGAGAGCGCGGGCGGTGGCCTCTCGGCTGCGACGGCTCTGCTTGCCCGTGACCGCGGCGGTCCCGCGCTGAGCTACCAGTACCTCTGGATCCCTGAGCTCGACGACCGGCTGGAGACCGAGTCCATGCGGGCGTACGTGGACACTCCACTGTGGAATTACCCGAACGCCGTCTTCAGCTGGGACTCATACCTTGGTGAAGGCAAGCGGGGCACTGCGGACGTGTCGCCCTACGCCGCGCCCGCGCGTGCCACGGATCTTTCGGGTTTGCCGCCGACGGTGGTCACGGTGTGCCAGTTCGACCCGTTGCGTGATGAAGGGTTGGAGTACGCGCGGCGGTTGTCGCAGGCTAATGTGCCGACCGAACTGCGGGGTTACGCGGGCACCTTCCACGGCTCGAGCCTGGTCGGCGACGCCGCGGTGACTCAGCGCGCCGCCGCCGACCAGCTGGAAGACCTGCGCCGAGGCCTGGAGGTGGCTTCGTGAGCTACGCCTTCGACCCCGAGCTGCTGCCATGGCTCGACGTGCTGCCGAACATCCCGCTGGAGACCTACGAGGATCTGCTTGTGTCGCGCGGTCGGATGGCCGAGATCCGTGCCCAAATGCCTGCGTACGAACCCAGTAGGCCGATCGACACGCGCGACGAGTTCATCCCGGGCCCGGCCGGCGCACCGGACGTCCTCGTCCGGATCTACACACCGCCCGCCTCGGACGCCCCGCGACCAGGACTGGTGTACATCCACGGCGGCGGATTCGTGGGCGGCAACATCGACATGACCGACAATGCGTGCCTGAAGTACGCCGACAAACTCGGCATCGTCGTGGTGTCCGTGGAGTACCGGCTGGCGCCCGAGACGCCGTTCCCCGGGCCGGTCGAGGACTGTTACGCGGCGCTGGTGTGGACCGCCAACAAGGCTTCTGAACTCGGCATCGACCCAGCACGGATCGGCGTCGCGGGCGGCAGTGCCGGTGGCGGTCTCACCGCGGGAACGGTGTTGCTCGCCCGCGACCGTGGCGGTCCCGCCGTCGTTTTCCAGCATCTCGGTATCCCGGAACTGGATGACCGGCTGGAGACCGAGTCCATGCGGGCATACGTCGACACTCCACTGTGGAATCGGCCGAAGGCGATCTTCAGCTGGGACTCGTACTTGGGTGAAGGCAAGCGGGGCACGGCGGATGTGTCGCCGTACGCCGCGCCCGCGCGTGCCACGGGCCTGTCGGGTTTGCCGCCGACAGTGGTGACGGTCTGCCAGTTCGACCCGTTGCGCGATGAGGGAATGGAGTACGCACGGCGGTTGTCGCACGCCAACGTGCCGACCGAACTGCGTGCCTACGCGGGCACGTTCCACGGTTCGCAGATGGTCACCGATGCTGCCGTGACCATGCGGATGGCCGCCGACGAACTGGAAGACCTGCGCCGGGGTCTGCGGGTGACGTCATGAGCTATGCGTTCGACGCGGATCTACATCCCGCCCGGAGACGCTCCCCGGCCCGGCCTGCAGGCGTGAGCTTGTAGGCGGAGCTCCTTGTGATTGACAGTTGGGGGTCAGCGCAAGGCCGAAGCCGGCCGGACTTCCCAGATTGTCCAGAGTGGACGGTAACCCTGCCGTGCCCAGAACACCGTCGACAACGGGTTGGGCGGGTTGAAGTAGAGAAAGGAGCCGATCGTGCCCGCCGCGGCGAGTTCGCGGTGCACCACGGAGATCATCTCCCGGCCGATGCCCGCGCCGCGGAACGACGGTGCCACCGAGAAACTGTTGATATAGCCCCAAAGACCGTGCCGGACGCGGGTCTCGCTCCACGATCCGCCGACCGACTCGTTGAACCAGCACTCGGCCAGCGCGACCGCGATTCCGTCGCGCTCACCGATCCAGACGGGGTCGTTCTGGTCGAGGTGCCGGGTCAGCGCGGCCCGCTTCACCTGCGCCGCGCCGGGACGTAAGACCGTGCTGCCGACCATCGCGGAGTACTCCAGCTCCGCCATGGCCAACGGCAGGATCGTGTCGATGTCCCGCAGCGTCGCGCGCCGCACCTGCAGCGTGCCCGGTGACGGCAGGATCGGCGCGCCGGTCCGGATGGCTAATGTGGACAGTGGGACCAGGCCGTGGTCCAGGAACGCCCGCGCCGCGCCGACGTCTCTGCTTGGCCAGGTGACCAGGCAGGACGAGTCGGGGCCGGTGGGACGGCGGGCCATCGTCCTGCGCCACTGGTCCAGTAACTGGGGCATCCCGTGCTCGCCGAGCATCGGGTGTAACTCCCACACCTCCAGCGCGGACCACAAGGTCGCCATCGCGTCCGGCGCCAGCCTCGTCTGCACCAGCACGCCGGCCACCCGCGTGCCGTCCGGTAAGGCCGCGCTGATCACGTTGCCGTCGGGCGGCCGGACCGCGGCCGGGAGCATCGGGTCCAGACGGGCGAACCACGCGCTCTGCGTGTCCAGCGCCCCGTCGGTGAACCTCACGTAGCCCTCCGGCAGCAGAAGATCGCGGTTCCGGGAAACAGCTCACCGCGCAGCGGGCTCCACTGGCCCCACTCGCGGGTCTGCTCCTCCGGCCACTCCGGCTCGACGATGTCCTCGATCACGAAACCAGATCCGGTCAGCGCCCGCACGTAGTCGCCGAGCGTGCGGTGGTGTTCGACGTAGGTCGCCCGGCCGTTCTCGTCGACCTCCACGTACGGGGTGCGGTCGAAGTACGAGTTGATCACTCGCAGCCCGTCCGGCCCGGGATCGTCCGGGAAGATCCACCTGATCGGGTGAGTCACGGCGAAGACCCACTGGCCGCGCGGCCGCAGCACCCTGGCGACCTCTTGGAACACCGGGCGCACGTCGGCGACGAACGGCACCGCGCCGAATGCCGAGCAGGCGATGTCGAAGCTCTCCGCGGCGAAAGGCAGCCGTTCGGCGTTCGCCCTGATCAACATCGGAGTGATCCCGGTCACATCGTTCGCGCGCTTCGCGTGCCGCAGCATCCCCGCCGACAGGTCGAGTGCGGCCACCCGCGCGCCCTGGCTGGCCAGCCACCTCGCGCACGGCGCCGATCCGCAGCCCACCTCGACGATGTCCTTGCCCTTGACGTCGCCGAGCAGTTCTATATCGCGTTCCCGCAGGCCTTCGGGGCACCAGAGGAAATTCACGTCACCGAGGAAGTCGCCGTGCTCGGCGATGTAATCGTCCGCATCCGCGTCCCACCACGCGATGTTCGCGGCGATCGACTCGGCCGCGCCCGCGCTTCGGCGAGCGGGACCGACGGTGCCGAGAGTAGTTTGAGCGCCGGCGTACCGGGTGTCGCTGCTATCCACGCCTGCTCCTTATGGGCATCCGGTTTGCCCGACGATCGCGCGGGCGCGTACGATACCGCCCGCGCGGTGAATTTCGCGCTGCCTGCGGTTCAGGTGAGGAATCTGGGAATCGGGTTGCGCGTATCGGTGTTGAACCTTGTGCATGATCACACATGGTGCAGGGCGCTCGTCATCACACCGTGCGCCAGAACTTAAGACAACCCAACTACTCCCAATCCGTACCGGAGCAACCCACCTAATGTCCACCGACACCACCATTGTCCCGGCTTCCAACGCGCCCAAGCAGCAGGTCGCAATCAACGACGTCGGGACGGCGGAGGACTTCCTCGCCGCGATCGACGCGACGATCAAGTACTTCAACGACGGCGATATCGTCGAAGGCGTCATCGTCAAGGTCGACCGCGACGAGGTTCTTCTCGACATCGGCTACAAGACCGAGGGTGTCATCCCCTCGCGTGAGCTCTCGATCAAGCACGACGTCGACCCCAATGAGGTCGTCAAGGTCGGCGATGAGGTCGAGGCGCTTGTTCTCCAGAAGGAGGACAAGGAAGGTCGCCTGATCCTGTCCAAGAAGCGTGCTCAGTACGAGCGCGCGTGGGGCACGATCGAGGGTCTCAAGGAGGCCGACGAGCCGGTCCGCGGCACCGTCATCGAGGTGGTCAAGGGTGGTTTGATCCTGGACATCGGGCTGCGGGGCTTCCTGCCTGCCTCCCTCGTCGAGATGCGTCGCGTCCGCGACCTGCAGCCGTACGTCGGCCGCGAGCTCGAGGCCAAGATCATCGAGCTGGACAAGAACCGCAACAACGTGGTCCTGTCCCGCCGCGCGTGGCTGGAGCAGACCCAGTCCGAGGTCCGCAGCGAGTTCCTCAACCAGCTGCAGAAGGGCCAGGTCCGCAAGGGCGTCGTGTCCTCGATCGTCAACTTCGGTGCGTTCGTGGACCTCGGCGGCGTCGACGGCCTGGTGCACGTCTCGGAGCTGTCCTGGAAGCACATCGACCACCCGTCCGAGGTCGTCGAGGTCGGCCAGGAGGTCACGGTCGAGGTCCTGGACGTCGACATGGACCGCGAGCGCGTGTCCCTGTCGCTCAAGGCGACCCAGGAAGACCCGTGGCGCCAGTTCGCCCGCACCCACGCGATCGGCCAGATCGTGCCGGGCAAGGTCACCAAGCTGGTTCCGTTCGGTGCGTTCGTCCGCGTGGACGAGGGCATCGAGGGCCTGGTCCACATCTCCGAGCTGGCCGAGCGCCACGTGGAGATCCCGGAGCAGGTCGTCCAGGTCGGCAACGACGTGATGGTCAAGGTCATCGACATCGACCTGGAGCGTCGCCGCATCTCGCTGTCACTGAAGCAGGCCAACGAGGGCTTCACGCCGGACACCGAGTTCGACCCGACCCAGTACGGCATGGCTGCCGAGTACGACGCCGAGGGCAACTACATCTACCCCGAGGGCTTCGACCCGGACACCCAGGAATGGCAAGAGGGCTTCGACAAGCAGCGTGAGGAGTGGGAGCGCCAGTACGCCGAGGCGCACACCCGCTACGAGCAGCACATGTCGCAGATCCGCAAGGCCGCCGAGGCCGACGCCGCCGCCGCTGCGGGCGAAGGCGCCGAGGCCGCTGGCGACCAGAGCTACTCCTCCGCCGGGACCGAGACCCAGGCCAAGAGTGGTGGCACGCTGGCCAGCGACGAGCAGCTCGCCGCGCTGCGCGAGAAGCTGTCCGGCGGCGTCTGATCCACTGATCAGGCTCGCTGGCAAGTAACACGCACGAAGCCCCTCGCACCGCGGTGCGAGGGGCTTCGTGCGTGTCCACCGGCTCCGGCATGGTGAGTTGAACGCGCGAGCGGCGCACGGCGAGAATCAGCTGTGCTGGTAGCGAGTCGAGCAGTTTGACTCACCGTGCCGGAATGGTGGACACGCGGGTGGTGGCGCGCTGGTCGGCCGAAAGTTTTCGATGCAATCACTTCACCGTGGATGATCAAGAAAGTGCTGATCATCGCGTCGGCCGGCGAGGTACGCGGGGGTAGCTCGCGTTGTTCGTTCGTTACTTTTTGGGGGATCGCGTCCCCTTCACCCATCAGGGGGACTACGGTCTACACCTTGTGAGTGCTAAGGCATGGACACGCAGCGCGTCCGCCGTGGTGCTGATCGCTGGTTTGGCGGGCTGCGCGGCCGAGAAACGCACACCCCTCGTAGTCCCCATTCCTACCTTCACCCCGTCGTCGAGTGCCGCAACGACCGCCCCCGCGCGGATCGTCGGCGCGTTGCCGACCGGGTGCGGGGCGATCGCCTCGGCTGAGGAGATCTCTGAAGCAGTCGGCAAGACGATGCCGGGACAGGCGAAGCTGGTCGACGGCGCCGCCGACGCGAACATCGGCCGGACCGACCGCATCGACTGCTACTACGGGTTGGGCGACAGCGACAAGGTCGACGACGCCCCTGTCCGCGTCGGACTGGCGAGCTACAGCGACGCCAAGACGGCCACCACGAGGGTCAACAAGACCGTTGACGACGAGAAGGCCGCTGGCGCCAGGTCCAGCGATGTCACGGTCGGCGCCGACAAGGGCACGCTGCTGATCGGCAGGAAGACCGCCACCCTGGTCGCCACCCATCAGGCCACAACGGTCGTTGTGATCGCCACCTTGGAGGCCGTGCCGGCCGCCCAGGCACAGACCGTGCTCGTCAAGATCGCGGACCGCGCGCTCAGCCCTCGCTGACCCGCAACGTCATCTGGACCGTCGTCGGCCCGCCAACCGGGCTCTGCACGGTCATCACGCCGTCAAAGGCACTCAGCCGTCGCGCGACGCCACGTAGACCCGTGCCGCGAGACATGTCGGCGCCTCCACGTCCGTCGTCCCGCACGGTGAGCTCAAGCGCGTCCTCGACCAGGCGGATATCCACCTGCACCGCGGTCGCCTCGGCGTGCTTGGTGACGTTGGTCAGAACTTCGCTGACCGCGAAGTACGCGGCCGTCTCGATCGGTGGATCCAGACGGCGGGGCAGGTCCACGTGGACCTTGACGGGTAATGGCGTGTCCAAGGCCAACGCGCGGACCGCGTCGCCGAGCCCACGGTCGGCGAGCACGGGAGGGTGGATCCCGCGCACGAGGTCACGCAGTTCGGCCAGCGCCTTGGCCGAGTTGTTGCGGACCTTCGACAGCACCTCTTTGGCACGGCCGGGGTCCTGGTCGATCAACTGCTCCAGCGCGCCAAGCCCGAGCCCCATGGCCACCAGCCGGGCCTGGGCACCATCGTGCAGATCGCGTTCGATCCGGCGCAGCTCCGCCTCGGCCGTGTCGGTCGCCTCGGCCCGGGTCTGGGTCAGCTCACGCACACGTTGCGCCAAGGCCTGCTCAGGACTCGGGGCGAGCATCAGCCGCGTCCACAGCCCGTTCAGCCGCGCCGCCGGCCCGGACAGGCGCAGGCCGACCGCCACCAACGCCACTCCCACCGGGATCGCCAGCCAGTCCGATCCAGCGATCTGGCCGTACCA
Source organism: Kibdelosporangium aridum (assembly GCF_900176515.1). Classification (GTDB taxonomy): domain Bacteria; phylum Actinomycetota; class Actinomycetes; order Mycobacteriales; family Pseudonocardiaceae; genus Kibdelosporangium; species Kibdelosporangium aridum. Next base: position 282,577 of record NZ_FWXV01000003.1, on the reverse strand, counting down.
CCCCGCGGCCCAGTCCGGCTCGTTCGGGCCGGCGAACCAGCGCCAGGTCTGCGGCAGTGCCAGCCCCCAACCGCCATAGACCACCAGTTGCACGGGAACGACGGTGATCAGCAAGCCGACGACCGGATCGACCGCGAAGAACAGCCGATCCCGCTTGGTGGTGCGGGTGGCGAACGGCTTCGCCACTGGCACACCGCACCAGTCGCCCGCCACGCGGCGGCGGTAGTTCGCCACCCGCCACGCCCGGGGAGCCACCAACGCCACCAGGCCGAACAGGGACAGGCCGGCAAGCCCCGCGCAGTGTCCCCAGTCCAACAACCACTGGCTGGGCCGGCCGCGCATCCCGCGTCGCGTCGGTCCAAGCAGCGCCCGGCTGCCTGACGTGTGCAATCGCAGCAGCACAGGCGCGCTGAGGAACCCGAGCACGATCAGCACCACGCCCCACGGCACGGTGAGCGCTCCGTAGACGATCAACGCGGCGGGCGCCAACGCCAGCACGTTGCCTACGGTCGCGTTCAGCAGCAGCCAGGCGAAGTCGCGCCACGTCGCGCGATCGTCGAGCATCCAGTCGATCTTGGCGTAGAGGTTCGGCATCCGCGGGGTTTTGTACAGCCAGCCTTCGCTCGGGTAGAAGCCCTCGGCATCGGGCTGGGGCGGTGCGGGCTCGGGCGTGTACGGCTGTGCGATGTACACCAGGTCCCAGCGCGCGGCCAGTTTCCGCCGGGCGTCGGTGACCCTGCGGGCCTGGTCGACCGCCCAGGGCACGAGGAAGATCAGACCGAACGACGTGGTGAGGATCAGAACGAGGACCTGCGCCAGCAAGGCGCCAAGGCCGAGCAACGACAGCCCGGCGAGGATCACCCCTCGGACAGGCGCGACGGCGATGGTCCTGAGCACTGCCACAGTTTGCCCGCTAGGTCCGGCAATGGGCATTGCTCGCAGGCCCACTGCGCAGGTGGGGCTAGGCCTACCTACGATCAACTCATGCTGCGAGTGGGGCTCACGGGCGGAATCGGGTCGGGCAAATCGACGGTGGCCGGTCGGCTGGCCGAACACGGCGCGGTCCTGATCGACGCCGACAAGCTGGCGCGCGAGGTCGTCGAGCCGGACACGCCCGGTCTGGCCGCGGTGGTGGAGGCGTTCGGCCCCGAGGTCCTCGCGGCGGACGGCTCGCTGGACCGCCCGAAGCTGGCCGCCGTGGTGTTCAACTCCGCCGAGCAGCGGGAACGGTTGAACGGGATCGTGCATCCGTTGGTGGGCAAGCGAACCGCCGAGATGCTCGCCGACGCGGCCGACGACGCCGTGGTCATCCACGACGTGCCCCTGCTTGTCGAGAAGAACTACGCGCCGATGTACCACCTCGTGGTCGTCGTGGACTCGGATGTCGAGGAACGTGTCCGCCGCCTCGCGGAGACCCGTGGCATGCCGGAGGCCGACGCCCGTGCCCGCATCGCCGCGCAGGCATCCACGGAGCAACGACGTGCGGTCGCCGACGTCTGGCTGGACAACTCCGGGACGCCCGACCAAGTGCTCGCTCAGGCCGACGCCCTGTGGGCGGATCGCCTGGTGCCGTTCGAGGCCAACGTCCGCCTGCACCGCTGGAGCGACTACGGAAACGCTCGCCTGTACGACTACAACCCGGAATGGCCCTTGCAGGCGGCCCGTCTGGCGGCCCGGATCAAGCTGGTCACCGGTGGCCTGCGGGTCGACCACATCGGCTCAACGGCGGTGCCTGGCTTGCCGGCCAAGGACATCATCGACCTGCAGGTCACTGTGTCCTCTTTGGAGCAAGCCGACTCGTTCGCCGAATCGTTGACGCAAGCGGGATTCCCGGTGAGCCCGGAGAACACCGGGGACCGCGGCAAGGAGACCAAGCGGTTCCACCATTCCGCGGATCCCGGTCGCCTCGCCAACATCCACCTGCGTGCCGAAGGCAGCACGGACTGGCGGCAGGCGTTGCTGTTCCGCGACTGGCTGCGGGCCTCAGAACAGGAGCGCGCGAGTTACCTCGAACTCAAACAGGGGATAGCCAAGCAGTACGCGTCCGGCGCGATTCCCGACGACGCCAAGGACGAGTGGTTCGACAAGGCCTTGCCCCGAGCCGAATCGTGGGCGGAGGCGACCGGCTGGCAGCCCTAGCCGGTCGCCGCACGCCTCACTGACCGGCCAGGAACTCCGCGGCGGCGATCATGCTCACCTTGGAGCCGCTGAAGGTGTCGATCCGCGGCCGGGAACCGGCGCCGGTACCGGGAGTGCCGGTTTCGACGTGGATGAAGTCCAAGTCGCCCAACGACTCCAGCAACGCGCGCACGTGCGCGTGCCGGTGCGCTTCCCGGGTCACGATCACGACCTGGTCGAATTCCTTCGCCGCGGCAAGGATTTCCTCCGCTGTGGCGTTGCGCAGCGACTTGCTGCCCGGCACCCGGTCCACGAGGTATTGGCCTACACCCCAAGGCATCGGGCCCGCGGCGATGGTCGGCGTCGATTCGACGTCCACCACGAGCGCCGGGCCGGTCAGCCGGGGTTCTGAATGGACACGGATGGCTTGCCGCGCCGCACGCAGCCCGAGCGTCAGATCCACCGGCTTGATCTCGGCCGCGACCGGTGGCTTGCGCAGTTCGAACGCCCGCTCGGACGCCTCGGCCAGCCGCGATTCCGGCAGTGCACCGGACCGGACGGCCTCGACGACCGCCGCGGTGATGGCGTCCATCAGTGCGGCGTCGAACTCCTGCCCGCCGATGCACAACGCGTCCGCTCCGGCGATCAAAGCACCGACCGAAGCGGCCGGGATGCCCGCGTTGTTGCCGAAACTGCCCACCACACCGGCCATGTCCAGCGCGTCGGTGACGATCGCGCCGGTGAAGCCGAGCTCGCCGCGCAGGATGTCCACCAGCGCCTTGGAGTTCAGGGTCGCCGGCTTGTCACCCCACGGCGGGACGACCAGGTGGCCGGACATGATCGCGCGGGTGCCCGCCTTGATCGCCGCGGCGAACGGCACCAGCTCGATGGTCCGCAGCTCCTGCTCGGTCCTGCGCAGCACCGGAAGACTCTTGTGCGAGTCCTCGCCCGCCGCGCCGTGCCCGGGGAAGTGCTTGACACACGAGGCCACGCCGAACTTCTGCATGCCCGTCACATAGGCAGCCACGTGCTCGGCGACCTCGCTGGGCGAGGAGCCGAAGGCACGCACACCGATGATCGGGTCGTCCGGCACCAGCGTGAGATCCGCGCACGGCGCCAGGTTCAGCGTCACACCCGTCGCGGCGAGCCGTTCGCCGAGCGCTTCCGCGACCGACGTGGTCAACGCCGGGTCCCCGGCCGCGCCCAGTGCGAGCGGGCCAGGCACGAAGGAACCGGTGTTGACGTCGAGCCGGGTGACGTCACCGCCTTCCTCATCGATCGCGATGATCACGTCCTCGCGTTCCGCCCGCAGCTGGGCGGTCAGTGCGCGGACCTGCTCGTCGTCGACGATGTTGCGGCCGAACAGAGTCACACCGCCGAGGCCCTCGCCGAGTCTGCGCAGGATCCAGTCCGGCGCGGTGGTCCCACCGAACGCGGGCAGCAGAACAGATTCGGCCAGTTTCTCCAGTGTGGACACGCGTTATCCCTTCACCGCGCCAGCGGTCAGTCCGGACACCAGCTTGCGTTGCACGATCAGGAAGAAGATCAGCGCGGGCACCGCGTAGAGCACCGACGCGGCCATGATCCCGCCCCAGTCGACGGCGAACGCCGTGCGGAACGTCGACAGCCACACCGGGATCGTTTGCTTGTCCTGGTCACGCATGAGCACCAAGGCGAAGAGGAACTCGTTCCACGCGGTGATGAAGCTGAACACCGACGTGGCCACCAGGCCCGGTCCGAGCAGCGGCAGCGTGACCCGGCGGAACGCCCCCCACCGGCCGCAGCCGTCGATCATCGCGGCTTCCTCGAGCTCGATCGGGATGCCGTTGACGAAGCCGTACAACATCCAGCAGGTGAACGGCAGTGTCAGCGCCATGTACACGAACAGCAGCGACGGCAACTGGTTGAGCAGCCCCGCGTCCCGCATCAGCAGGTACAGCGGGATCAGCAGCGCCTCGATCGGTGCGAGCTGCGCGATCAGGATCAGGAACAGAAAACCCTTGCGGCCACGGAACTTCATCCGGGCGAGCGGCACGGCGGCCAGCACACCGGCGATCAACGCGGTGAGCACCGCGCCGAGCGTGACGATCAGGCTGTTGGTCAGGAACGTGGTGAAACCCGGTTTGGCCAACGCCGACGTGAAGTTCTCGAAGGTGATCGACAGCGGGATCAGGTCGTAGCGCGGCGACAGCACCTCACCCGGTGTCTTGAAGGCCGTCGTGATCAGCCAGTACGTCGGGAAGCCCATCAGGATCGCCCCGATGACCCCGACCGTGTTGAGTGCGATCCGCTGAGGCAGGGACTTCCTCACTTCAGGTCCACCTCCTTGGAACGCAGCAGCAGCTGGATGTAGCGGGCCAGCAGGACGACCAGCACCAGCAGCATGATCATGGCGATCGCGCCCGCCGAGCCGAAGTGGCTGCCCGCGATGCCCTTGAGGTACATGTAGACCGGCAGGGTCGTGCTCTCGCCGTCCGGCCCGCCCTGGCGGACCGCCCATACCTGGGTGAAGACCCGGAAGTCCCAGATCACCGACAGGAACGTGACGATCGTCAGGATCGGCTGGATGGCAGGCCAGCTGACCGCGCGGAAGGTCTGGAACGGCCCTGCGCCGTCGATCCCGGCGGCTTCGTACTGCTCACGCGGCACGCCGATCAGCCCGGCGTACAGGCTGAACGCCACGAACGGCACCGCCTGCCACGTGATCAGCAGGCCGATCACGGTCAACGTGCTGGCGCCGTTGCCGAACCACGAGTGCCCGATGAAGCCCTCGAAGCCGAGCAGGTCCAGCGTCTTGTTCAAGATGCCGTACTGCTGGTCGAAGATCCACTGGAAGATCGTGGTCGTCGCCACGGCGGGCGTCGCCCACGCGACCACCAGCGTGACCTGCAGGATCACCCGGATGATCGGGTTCAGCTGCTTCATCAGCAGCGCCACACCCAACGCGATCAGCAGGGTGGCCGCGACGACCAGGCCCATGAAGACCAACGTCCGGACGGTGATCGTCCAGAACTCCGGGTCGCCGAGCACCTCGGTGTAGTTGTCGAGGCCGACCCAGACCAGTTGCCCGGTGACCAGCTCACGCAGGTCCAGCTTGCGGAAGCTGATCAGCACGAGCTGCAGGGTCGGCCAGATCAACAGCGCGCCGATCGCGACGACACCCGGCAACAACAACAGATACGGCAACACGGCGTCGCTGAAGCCCTTGCGCCGCCGTGTTCGCAGGGTTGGGACACGCGGCGATGCCGGCGGGGTCGTCCCCGCCGGCATCGCAGCTACGTCCTTGGTCGACGTCATGAACCCGCGAGCAGCTTGTCCAACGCGGCGTTCGCGTCGGCGGTCGCCTGGTCGAGGGACTTGGCGCCGGTGATGTACGCGGTCATCATGTCCTTCAACGGGTTCTGGCCCGCTTCGACCTCGCCCCACTTCGGGCTGGAGGGAACCGCGCGGCCGTTCTGCGCGGCCTTGGCCATCACGCTGGCGTACGGGTCGGAGGCCAGCGCGCTGATGTCAGTCGAGGTGCCCGGCACGAAGCCGGTCTTGGCGACCTCGGACATGTACTTCTGCGAGGACAACAGCTTCAGGTACGCCTTGGCGGCAGCGGTGTTCTTGCTGTTGACCGGGATGGCCAGGTTCGAGCCGCCGAGGAACACCGGGGCGCTCTTGCCCGCGGTCTTGCTGGGAATGGCGAAGGCGCCGGTCTTGTCCTTGATCGACGGGTCGGTCTTGGCGGCGGTGGCCACCTCGTTCGGCGTGCCGATGAACATCGCGACCTTGCCGCCGCCGTAGATGCCCGCCTGCTGCGGGTTGGACTCGTCGTTGTCCTTCGGTGCCTTGGTGCCGGAGGCGTCGACCAGCTTCTTGTAGAACTCGAGGCCCGCCTTGGCCTCTGGGCTGTTCAGGGTCGACTTGAAGTTCTTGCCCTCGGCCTTGGCGATGTCGCCGCCCTCGTCGAAGATGAACGACAGCAGCGCGTACCAGTTCTGCCCCGGCACGTACATGGCCTGGAAGTCGGGGTCGCTGCCGAACTTCGCCTTCAGCTTGTCGATCGCGGCGAGCAGTTCGTCGCGCGAGGTCGGCGGGGTGGTGATGCCGGCCTGCTCGAACATGTCCTTGCGGTAGAGCACCTCACGGTTGGCGGCGTAGAACGGCATGCCGTAGACCTTGCCGTCGAACGTCGCGGAGTCCTTGAGACCCTTGAGCCACTGCGAACCATTGAGGTCGTTGACCGAGTCGGTCAGGTCGGCGAGCACACCCTCGCCGGCGAACTGCGGGGTCTGCGTGTTGCCGATCTCGATCACGTCAGGCGGAGTCTGGGAGGCCAGCGCGGTGGTCAGCTTCTGCTGGATACCGTTCCACTGCTGGATCTCGTACTTGACCTTGACGCCTGGGTTGGCGTCCTGGAACTCCTTGTGCAGGGCGCTGGTCAGGGTTTCCGGCGCGGAACCGGTCATCAGCCAGACAGTCAGCTCACCGCTGAGCTGCTGTGGCTGGTTGGCATTGCTTGGGGCGCTTCCCGACCCTCCGGAGCCGGCGCAGCCCGCTGTCGCGAGGGAGATGGCGACAACTCCGGCCGCCAGCTTCATCCAGCGCTTCACTCGTGCCGTCCTTTCAAGCCCGGCCACCCCGGGCGCACAAATGGTGTAGACCAATGCAGAGCAGCGTGGTCCGGACCACACCAACTGTCAAGCCGGTTGCCAAGACGTTGTAAAAGAACAGGAAGCAGGCGGTGAGTGCGCCGGTTCGGTGCGTAATCGCCCCAAGACGCGACAAACCCCCCGCGAATCCTTGGCGTTCACGGGGGGTTTGTGGTGAGAAAGTACCGTCAGTAGGGCGGCCACACCTCGAAAACATGTTGGCCGGTCAGCCAAGCACTCAGATCGTGCCGGTAGTAGCTCAGCTCCTCGAGCGTCTTGTGCACGGTCCGCAGCGCCAGATCCGCGTCACCGGTGCGCAGGACCCGGCCGGCCACGGCGGCGGCGAACTCTTCGGAGCGCACGATCCGCGCGGCCGCGCCCGGCGCTGACGCCAGGCCCAGCAGAAGATCAGTGGTGCGCCATGATGTGCCTTCGCGCGTGATCCGTGCCGCGGTGAGCACACTCGGGCCGGAGCGCGCATGGCGTGAGCGCGGGCGTTGGTGCGTGAGCCGGACGTTGATCTCCGGCAGCAGCCACGTCACCTCGGAGTCATAGAAAGGGTCCTCCGGAGTGGGGCATTCCACTCTCAGGCCCCAGCGCTCCTCCTGGCATGTCCGGAGGCGCCGGATCGTACCCGACGAGTACCTGCGAACCGCGGAAACTGTGTCGACTATGTCGACCAGCTGCGGGGTGATGGCCGTTCCCACGCGGCCGAAGAGTAGTCGGAACGGCGCGGTGCGTGATCACCCGGGTTTCATTCGTTACATCACGGCTTGTGTTCGAGCGTATATCGATCTGTGAGCGGTTCGCGGTTACCCTGAACGGCGGTTGACAAGATCAATTACCCGCGAGTAAGGCTTTCGCCACGCTGGTTGAAATCAGGGTTTGCGCTGGTCTCGCCACGTCAGATCGATGCCGAGGGACTCCAGCCACGCGCACGTGTCATAGCCGTGCCGGGTGATGCCTTCGACGGTCCGGTACGTCCGCTCCAGGGTCCGCTGGGCGGTCCCGGCGTCGATCAGCCGGGCGTCCAGCGCGGCCAGCAACTCGTCGGTGTCCACGACCTCGAGGCGCTCGCCGGTGTACACGTGGATGTCCAGATAGATGTCGACCATCCGCCAGACCGGTCCTGGCGCAGCGTCACGGGCGGCGAAGTCGGTGTCGACCTCGACGAGGTCGATGTAGATGTCCTCGCGCTGCCGGGCACCGGGGTGGGTGTGCCAATGGCTGACCCGCAGGCCGAGTTCGGGCAGCAGCCACGATTCGATATAGGCCAGCTCCGGGTGGCCGTCCATCTTGCGCGCCATGAACAGGCCGAACTTTTCCATGCGGTATTCGTCGACAGTGCGCCGGAAACCCTTGGGGTCGATGTTCTCCATGGCTTTGACGTCGAACAACTCCACCTTTGGCGGGTGTACGTGCGGTGCGACGTCGAGGCTGACCCTTGGGCGGGCAACGGGCAACGCGTAGTCGGAGCTCACCTGGTCATGGTGCCTACGCCGACTGGATCAGTGCACCCTCCGCAGCGGGGGGATTGTGCGTCCGATCGGGTGATAACGGTTAGTATGCCGTCCTTCGTGATCTGGGGGAGGCATTCATGTTCGGCATCATCCGGCCTTGCCGTCACAGACTTTCACCACGGCTGCGCACTTCGTGGCTGGCTCACCTTTGCGGGCTCTGCCTGGCATTACGGGACGATCACGGGCAATTGGCGAGAACCGTCACCAATTACGACGGCCTGGTGATCTCCGCACTTGTCGAGGCGCAGTCCCACGGCGAGACGCGGCGGACGGCCGGACCGTGCCCGCTTCGAGCGATGCGGACCGCTTCCGTCGCACAGGGTGACGGTGCCCGGCTGGCGGCTTCGGTGTCGTTGGTGCTCGCCTCGGCGAAGATCAACGACCACGTGGCCGACCGGGACGGGCTGTTCGGCCGCCGTGGCGTTTCGCTGGCGGCTCGAAAGGTCGCCGGCCGGTGGGCGGCGCAGGGCGCGTGGACCGGTGAGCAGATCGGGTTCGACACGGCCGTCCTGCTCGATGCCGTCGCCGAGCAGCCCCTTGTCGAGAACTCGATCCGGCGTGGGGACTCGTTGCTCCTGGCGACCGAACCCACCGAGACCGCGACCGCCGCGGCCTTCGCGCACACGGCTGTGCTGAGCGGCCGTCCGCGGAACGTGGATGTCCTGTCGGAAGCCGGACGGCTCTTCGGCCGGGTCGCGCACCTCGTCGACGCCGTGGAGGACCTAGACGAAGACCGCGCGACCGGAACGTGGAACCCGTTGCTGGTCACTGGGACCTCGCTGGAGGAGGCCCGCCGGATCTGTGACGACGCGGTGCTCGGCGTGCGGCTTGCCTTGCGCGAGGCGGAGTTCGTCGACGACAAGCTCGTCCACGCCCTGCTGGCCCATGAGCTCGACCACGCCATCAAGCGTGCGTTCCGCGACGTGCACGGGCCGTCCTTGGATCAGAAGACGAAACGCAAGGACAAGCGCGAGGACAAGCATCACGAGTGGCAGAAGAAGGGCTGGGAACAGCCGGACCGCAGCTGGGGTGCCGCATGCGGCTTGGCGATGGTCATGTTCTGCACCTGCCAGTACTGCTGCGCCGACCCGTACCACGACCCATGGACCGGTGAGCCGCGTGAAGGCTGGTGCCACCGCTGCGATTGCGACTGTTGTGATTGCTGTGACTGCTGCAGCTGTGGCGACGGCTGTGGATGTGACTGTTCTTGTTAGGACGGCTCGGTTCGTAGCTCGTGATAGCCGTCCGGGCGGCGAGCTTCGTAGTACCAGCGGCCTTGTGCGATCTCCAGATAGCGGACATCGGCAACCGGTTCTCCGGTGGCCTGGAATCCATCGCTTGTCGCAACGGCGATTCCGGTGCGCTCGAACCAGTTCTCCGCCGCGGTCGCGCGTCCGTCGTAGGCCGCGCGACCGTCCGGCAGGATCGTCGACAGCCTTGCTCCGCGTGCGTCCCAATGGCCTCTACGTCCACTGAGGACGGTCCCGTGTGAACGCCAGGTGATGCCGTCGTCGGAGGTGGCGTAGGAGGTGGACATCCGGTCTTCCGCGCCTTCGATGTCCAACGGGTGCACGCAGACCCATGCCTGCCAACCACTTCCGAGCGGCCTGATCACCGGGTCCTTGACCGCGGGCGCGTCGAAGTCCAGCTTCTTCAGTGGTGCGTCGGCGAGGTCCTCGAGCGCCGGTGCTTCGATCAGGCCGATCCACCACGCCTTGGTGCCGCGTTCCGAGCAGGAAACGTAGATCCGCCAGCCGTTTTCGGTCTTCACCAGCGGTGACTTCTCGACCATGGGCACGTTCAGCGCCTTGGCCGTCAGTTCCGTGATCGTCTCGAACTTCACGCCGTCGTCGGACCTGGCGATGACGACGCGGTCGCCGTCACCCCGTGTGCGATACGAGAGATAGGTCGTGTCGCCGACCTGCAGGGCGCACGGTGCGCCTGCCCAACGCTGTCCGCCCACGTCAGGCGGTTCGGCAACGACTTCATACGGTCCTTCGCCTGGAAACTTCATAACTGCCACTGTGCTTCGCGCGGCCTTTGCGCGACACTGGCAGGAAAGACCAGATATCGGAAGATCCTGCCAATGAAGTCTGTCGTAGCGGTGGTCGGTGACCGGATCGCCGGGTTTGAGCTGGGCATTCTCTGTCAGGTGTTCGGCCTGGACCGGTCGGACGACGGCCTGCCGTGTTACGACTTCGCCGTCTGCGGCCCGCGTCCCGGGCTCGTGCCGACCACCTCGGGCTTCGCCGTCGAGGTCCCCTCCGGCTTGGACCGGGTGGTGTCGGCCGACCTGGTCGCCATCCCGGCGTGGCCGGACCTCGGCGCACCACTGGACCCGGCGATCGGCGCCGCGATCCGTGCCGCTCACGAAGCCGGGGCGACCCTGCTGTCGATCTGCAGCGGGACTTTCGCGTTGGCCGGGGCCGGCGTGCTCGACGGTCGCCGGGCGACCACCCACTGGCAGTTCACTTCCTTGCTGCGCAAAGGTTTTCCTTCGGTCGACGTGGTTGAGGACGTGCTCTACGTGAGCGACGGGCCGATCCTGACCAGCGCTGGCGCTGCCGCCGGGATCGACGCGTGCATGCACCTCGTCCGGACCGTGCACGGCGCAGAGGTCGCGAATGCGTTGGCTCGCCGTATGGTTGTGCCCGCTCATCGCGAGGGAGGACAGGCGCAGTACGTCGAAATGCCTGTGCCCGCCAGTCCTTCGGGGTTCTCGACCGTCCTGGACTGGGCGGCGGAGCACTTGGCCGAGCCGTTGACCGTGGCCGTGCTGGCGCGCCGGGCAGGGATGTCCGGGCGCAGCTTCGCCAGGCACTTCAAGGCGATCACCGGCGTCACACCACATCGGTGGCTGCTGGAGCAACGGTTGCAGCGCGCCGAGTTGTTGCTGGAAACGACTGAACTGACTGTGGATGTCGTCGCCCGCACATCGGGCTTCGCGCATCCGGACACGCTTCGGCATCACTTCGCCCGTCGGCGTGGCACGTCGCCAAGCGCTCATCGCCGGGCTTTCACCCGTTAGGATCCGGCTCGATTGGGGGGATCCGGAAAATGTTCGGAATCATCAGACCGTGCCGTCACAGGCTTTTGTCGCTGCACGCCTCGTGGCTCGCCCACCTTTGTGGACTGTGCCTGGCGTTGCGGGACGAGCACGGTCAGCTGGCGAGGACCGTCACCAACTACGACGGCCTGGTGATCTCTGTCTTGGTTGAGGCACAGTCGCATGTCTCGGCTCGGCGCACCGCAGGACCGTGTCCGTTGCGGGCGATGCGGTCTGCTTCCGTGGCCCAAGGGGACGGTGCCAAGTTGGCCGCTGCGGTCTCGTTGGTGCTGGCGTCGGCCAAGGTCTCCGATCACGTCGCTGATGGCGATGGTCTGGCCGGTCGTGTGCCCGTTGTGGCGCGTCGGGTGGCTGCTCGGTGGGCTGTGCAGGGCGCGTCGTCGGGTTCTTCTGTCGGGTTCGACACGGCTGTTCTGGTCGACGCCGTCTCGCGGCAGACCGCCGTCGAGTCGTCGGCTCATACATTGCTGGACGTGACTGAACCAGCTGAAACCGCTGCGGCTGCGGCGTTCGCGCATACGGCCGTGGTGAGCGGGCGGCCTGCGAACGCGGCCGCCTTGTCGGAAGTCGGGCGGTTGTTCGGGCGGATCGCCCACATCATCGACGCCGTCGAGGACCAGGCCACGGATGCCTGGAACCCGCTGTCCGCCACAGGAACATCGGCCGCTGAGGCTCGTAGGCACTGCGGCGACGCGTTGCTGGGGATGCGGCTCGCCTTGGACGAGGCCGAGTTCGTCGATGACCGTCTCGCCCGGATGCTGCTGGTCGACGAGGTCGAGCGGGCCGTCAACCGGGCGTTCGCGCATGCCTCCGGCAAGCGGCGGAAGAAGAAAAAGAAGGACGAGGCGGTGGGGTACGGCGGTGACGCCGTCGACATGGGCGTGTCCGACGCCGCACACGTGGCTCGCGGCGGCAAAGGTTGTTGCAGCCACTGTGACTGCTGTGACTGCTGCTAGCAGTAACCGAGCCGTTCCATGAACGGCCTGATCCATGCGTGGAAATGAGCGCCGTACTCGCGCTGCGCCGCGGCCACGATGGCGCCTGGATCCGTTGTCGGTTCCAGGCCGAACCGGGTACGGACCCAGTCGACGAAGACTTCGTGGCCGCCGCTGGGCTCGGCGTCTTCGTAGCGCTCGTATGACACCTCGTCGTGGCCGATGATCGGGTCCACGTCGGACGTCAGCAGCTGGAACAACTCCGGAAGATTCCGCGCGACGACGTGGTCGCCGCCTTCGTCGCCGAACGCGACTACGGGCAGGGTGGCCAGGTCTTCGCGGTCGTCGACGCGCCAGAACCCGTAGTGCGATCCCGAACCGTTGGCCATGGCGAAAACGACCACCCGGCTCAGGAAGTCCGGGTCGGTGAGGTCGACCGCCTCGAATGACATCTTGTCGTCGTACTCCGGCAGCGGTTCGAAACAGCGCGACAGGTACTCGGCACCGACCTGCTTCTGCAGTTCGGCCAGTTCGTTGAGTTCGGGCACCGGGCTGTACACGCCCGACATCGTCCCAGCCGTCACACCAGTCGCTTTCTCCACCCCGACCTGCGCCGATGCAAAACTGTCGGTGGGTGGGCATAGAGTCTTCGTCGTGGCATTCGCGACCGAACACCCAGTGATCGCCCACTCCGAGTTCCGGCCGGTGGGCGACATCGAGCGCACCTCCTCGACCTTCCAGGTGGTCAGTGACTACCAGCCCGCCGGTGACCAGCCCGCAGCCATCGACGAGCTGGAGCGCAGGCTGAGGGCAGGCGAGAAGGACGTGGTGCTGCTCGGTGCGACCGGTACCGGCAAGTCGGCCACCGCGGCATGGCTGATCGAGCGTGTCCAGCGGCCGACGCTGGTGCTCGCGCCCAACAAGACCCTGGCCGCCCAGCTGGCCAACGAGCTGCGCGAACTGTTCCCGCACAACGCGGTCGAGTACTTCGTCAGCTACTACGACTACTACCAGCCCGAGGCGTACATCCCGCAGACGGACACGTACATCGAGAAGGACTCGTCGATCAACGACGACGTGGAGCGGCTGCGCCACTCAGCCACCTCCAACCTGCTCTCCCGGCGCGACGTGGTCGTGGTCGCCTCGGTGTCCTGCATCTACGGCCTTGGTACTCCGCAGTCGTACCTCGACCGGTCGATCGAGGTCCGCGTCGGGCAGGAGCTCGAGCGCGAAACGCTGCTGCGAGCGCTGGTCGATGTGCAGTACACGCGCAACGACCTCGCGTTCGCGCGGGGCACGTTCCGCGTCCGCGGCGACACCATCGAGATCATCCCGGCCTACGAGGAACTGGCCGTACGGATCGAGATGTTCGGCGACGAGGTCGACAAGCTGTACTACCTGCACCCGCTCACCGGTGACATCGTCAGGGAGGTCGACGATCTGCGGATCTTCCCGGCCACCCACTACGTCGCCGGCCCCGAGCGGATGGAGAAGGCGATCGTCGCGATCGAGAAGGAGCTCGAGGAGCGGCTGGCCGAGTTCGAGCGGCAGGGCAAACTGCTGGAGGCGCAGCGGCTGCGGATGCGGACCACGTACGACATCGAGATGATGCGCCAGGTCGGCTTCTGCTCGGGCATCGAGAACTACTCGCGGCACATCGACGGCCGCGAGGCCGGGTCGGCGCCCGCGACGCTGATCGACTACTTCCCCGAGGACTTCCTGCTGATCATCGACGAGTCGCACGGAACGGTGCCGCAGGTCGGCGGTATGTACGAGGGCGACGCGTCCCGCAAGCGCAACCTCGTCGAGCACGGCTTCCGCCTGCCCTCCGCGCTGGACAACCGGCCACTGACCTGGGAGGAGTTCCAGGATCGGATCGGCCAGACCGTGTACCTGTCGGCGACGCCCGGGCCGTACGAGATGGGGCAGACCGGCGGCGAGTTCGTCGAGCAGGTCATCCGGCCGACCGGCCTGGTGGACCCCGAGGTGATCATCAAGCCGACCAAGGGCCAGATCGACGACCTGGTCGGTGAGATCCGCGACCGCGCGGACAAGGACGAGCGCGTCCTGGTCACCACGCTGACCAAGAAGATGGCCGAGGACCTGACCGACTACCTGTTGGAGCTCGGCATCAGGGTGCGTTACCTGCACTCCGAAGTGGACACTCTGCGCCGGGTGGAGTTGCTGCGGCAGCTGCGCACCGGCGAGTACGACGTGCTGGTCGGCATCAACCTGCTGCGCGAAGGCCTCGACCTGCCCGAGGTGTCGCTCGTGGCGATCCTCGACGCGGACAAGGAAGGCTTCCTGCGTTCGGGGACGAGCCTGATCCAGACGATCGGCCGTGCGGCCCGTAACGTCTCCGGCCAAGTGCACATGTACGCGGACAAGATGACCGCGGCGATGCAGCACGCGATCGACGAGACGAACCGCCGCCGCGAAAAGCAGATCGCGTACAACAAGGAACGCGGCATCGACCCGCAGCCGCTGCGCAAGAAGATCGCCGACATCCTCGACCGCGTCTACCAAGAGGCCGACGACAACGAGGTGGCCGTCGGCGGCTCCGGCCGCAACGTCTCCCGCGGCAAGAAACCAACGGGAGAGAAGGGCGTCCCTGCCACCGGCGGCAAGAGCTCCGGCGTCGTGCGTTCCGACCGCGACATCAGCAAGATGCCTCGCGCCGAACTGGCTGATCTGGTCGCCCAGCTGACCGACCAGATGATGAACGCGGCCCGCGAACTGCAGTTCGAGCTCGCGGCCCGGCTGCGCGACGAGATCCACGACCTGAAGAAGGAGCTGCGCGGCATGGACGCCGCAGGCATCAAGTGACGCACTTGTTCGTGCTGGTGGGCGGGTGGCCTGGGTCGGGAAAGAGCACGCTGGCCGCTGCTCTCGGCCCGCACCTTGGCTTACCCGTTCTGGCGAAGGACGAGCTCAAAGAAGCCTTGGCTGACGGGCTCGGGCAACCATGCACGGTGGCGGAGTCACAGCGGCTCGGCCGGGCCGCGGTCCTGGGACTCCTCCGGGTAGCGCAGCGATGTCCTGGCGCGGTGCTGGACAGCACGTGGTTCGACTACACCACGCCGCTGGTGCAAGCGCTGCCCGGCCGTGTGGTGGAGATCCGGTGCGTGGTTCCGGTCGAGGTCGCACGATCCCGGTATCACGCACGCGCCGCTCACAGGCACAGTGGCCATTTGGATCTGCGGCGTGACGAGTCGGAGTTGTGGGGCCGACCGGTGGCGCCGTTGGGAATCGGCCCGCTGATCGAGGTCGACACCACACACCCGGTGGACATTCCCGCGCTTGCCACGGAGATCCTCCGGGCGTCACGTGTCGATTGAGGCGGCGACCTTCTTGGGCACGCACATGCGCCACGCGTCGATGACGAGCTCACGCATCTCGTCCGCGTCAATGGCGTCCAGCCGGACCTGAACCCAGTTGAAGCGCGCGTCGGACTTCGAGGGTGGGAAGAACTTCTCCGGCTCAGCCTCGATCAGGGCATCTCGTTCGTCTTTGGGGTAGCCGAACCCCATCGTCGTCTCGTCGCGGGACAGCGCGACGAACACGATCTGGCCGACCCGGAACTTGATCCGGTCCCGCACAATCGCCTCGTACGCCCGCGGCAGCGATAACGCGACTTCGCGGATTTCCTCAACGGTGACCATGCGAGCAAGCTACCCAACGGGTACGACACTCGTTGGGTAGCAGCAAGCAGCAGATCAGTCGTTGCCCTCTTCCAGCGCCGCGTGGTCGAGCAATTCGGCTTCCTCGGCCGGGACCTCGCCGCGTGACGCGATCGCTTCGGCGCCGCCCTCGGGCATTTCGCCGATCAGCTCCGTCTGCGGCGACGCAGCGATCAGCATCGTGTGCTGGCTGCCGACCATGCCGAGACCGGCGTACTGCTCGAGCCGGGCACGCGAGTCGGCGATGTCGAGGTTGCGCATGGTCAGCTGGCCGATCCGGTCGACCGGGCCGAACGCGGCGTCTTCGGTCCGCTCCATCGACAGCTTGTCCGGGTGGTAGCTGAACGCGGGGCCGGACGTGTCCAAAATGGAGTAGTCCTCGCCGCGCCGCAGCCGCAGCGTCACTTCGCCGGTGACGGCCATGCCGACCCAGCGCTGCAGCGACTCGCGCATCATCAACGCCTGCGGGTCGAGCCAGCGGCCTTCGTACATCAACCGGCCGAGCCGGCGGCCTTCGTTGTGGTAGCTGGCAAGGGTGTCCTCGTTGTGGATCGCGTTGACGAGCCGCTCGTACGCCGCGTGCAGCAGCGCCATGCCCGGCGCCTCGTAGATGCCGCGGCTCTTCGCCTCGATGATCCGGTTCTCGATCTGGTCGGACATGCCCATGCCGTGCCGTCCGCCGATCGCGTTGGCCTCAAGCACGAGGTCGACCGGGGTCGCGAACTCCTTGCCGTTGATCGACACCGGCCTGCCCTGCTCGAAGCCGATCGTCACGTCCTCGGGCGCGATCTCGACGGCCGGGTCCCAGAACCGCACACCCATGATCGGCTCGACGATCTCGATCCCGGTGTCGAGGTGCTCCAGCGACTTGGCCTCGTGCGTCGCGCCCCAGATGTTCGCGTCGGTGGAGTACGCCTTCTCGGTGCTGTCGCGGTACGGCAGGTCCCGGGCCAGCAGCCACTCGGACATCTCCTTGCGGCCGCCGAGTTCGGTCACGAAGTCCGCGTCCAACCACGGCTTGTAGATCCGCAGCGACGGGTTGGCCAGCAGGCCGTAACGGTAGAACCGCTCGATGTCGTTGCCCTTGAAGGTGGAGCCGTCGCCCCAGATCTGCACGTCGTCCTCGAGCATCGCGCGCACCAGCAGGGTGCCGGTGACGGCGCGGCCGAGCGGCGTGGTGTTGAAGTATGTGCGGCCGCCTGTGCGGATGTGGAACGCCCCGCACGAGAGCGCGGCCAGGCCCTCCTCGACCAGCGCGGCACGGCAGTCGACCAACCGGGCGATCTCAGCGCCGTACGACTTGGCACGGCCCGGCACCGACTCGATGTCGAGCTCGTCGTACTGGCCGATGTCTGCGGTGTAGGTGCAGGGCACCGCGCCCTTCTCGCGCATCCACGCGACAGCTACCGACGTGTCGAGACCGCCGGAGAAGGCGATACCGACACGTTCACCGACAGGCAGAGAAGTGAGCACCTTGGACACAAGCACGATTATGCATGACCATGTATGACCATGCAAAGCGGGTGCCGGGGTGACCTCCGCTACTCGGCCCGAGCAGGGCTGGGCCGGGACCTGGGCCGCCCGCTCGAGGTCTGCGGGTCGGTCACGCCTCGAAACACAATGAATGGGGATCCCGTGCGAAACCGGGATCCCCATTCAGGTGTTTTTAATTGCTCTTACTTGCACGCATTCGGGTCGGCCTGGAACAACGGGCTGTTCGAACCTCCGGTGCCGGAAACGCGGGACGTTTCGTGCGCGATTCCGCTGTTGTCCACGCGGTACGTGACCCGCTCGCCTTCGTAGATGTAGTTGTCGTAGTCGACAATGCCAGCACTGACTGAAACGAGTTGACGGTCGGCGCCTGTGCCTTCGCAGCCGTATCGGGCGATCGTGGCGACGGCGCCGCCTTCGTACAGCTTGAGCGGTGCCTGGTCAGCGGTCCTGACCTGCTTCAGCGTGCTGCCGAAGAAGCCCCACAGGCTGAAGTGATCGGTGTGTGCCCCCACGATCTCGGTCACCATGATCTCCTGGCGGTTGTCGTCGTTCATGTCGACGACCCGCGGCGGCATCAGGCCTGCGTCGGGGCCCGGGTAGTACGGCATGGCGGCGGTGTAAGCGATTCTGCCGAGCTTGACGGTCAGCTTCTGCGTGTTGTTGGGCAGCTCGGACAGCACGACCGGCTCGGGTGCGCCGTCGCCGTTGACGTCGGCCATCCAGTGGATCTCCTCGGCCGCGGATGCGGGCGAGGCGGCGAACGCGACAGTGGCGGCTGCGAAAGCGAGAATGGACGCGACAATACGCATGGCGGTATATCCCCCTGGTAAGTGGTTTAAGTGACGCGATTTCCGTCATTGGAAGAGACGTCAGAACCACCATTGAGTTGTTCGACGTGACCTGGATCACGTCGAACAACTTCCATCTCCTGCTGCAGCCGCCACGTTGCGCCATTTGTCGAGATGACATTGCGCCAATGGAATGACTGCGGCGTGATCGACGAGAAAATCCACTGCAAAGATCGCCCATCCGGCTGTTGACCGGCGAGGACGATTTCATCGCCCTGCTGGCGGGCGACGAACTGCTGCACGTACCCGGAGGTCGGCCCGATCCAGGTCGACCGCCACGCGGTGATGCGTGGGTCGTAGAACCGCACAGTCATGCCGTACTCACGGCCGGGCACGATCCACACGTCCTGGACGGCCCGGCCTTGCAACGCCCACCCGAAGTGCCACTCGCCCCGCATGGTCCGGGTGGTGCCGTCCTCGAAGTGGTCGGTGACGGTGAGATCCCATGCGCCGACGAACTGGCCGAACAGCATCAGTTCGGCCGCGTGATCCGGATGCGGCCCGTCCGCCGCCACGATGTCTGTGATGGTCATGCACCGATGCTGCGGGCCAACCGCGTCACGGTCTTGAAGATCCTTGCAGCCTTTCGGCGAGGAAAGCCTCCCAAGTCCGGGTGCCCCGAGCGCCGTCCAGCGTCAGGTTGTCCCCGGCCCGGTACGCCTTGCCTGCCTTGCCGGGGATCCGCAGTGGCACCTTCGCCCGGCGCTTGCCGATCGCCTGCAGGTAGCTGGTGAGCACCGACCGCATCTCGTATTCCTGGGGACCGGCCAGTTCCGGCACCAGCCCGGCCGGTTCGCCGAGTGTCAGCTCGACCAACCGGGCCGCGACATCACGAACGTCGACCGGCTGCAGCCGCATACCGGGCACTGGCACGAGCGGGAGTTTGGCCATGGCCTGCGCCAGCTTCAGGACAAGGTCGTGGAACTGGGCGGCACGCAGGATCGTCCACGGCACACCCGACTGCTTGATCGCCTGCTCGGCGGCCAGTTGCGACTTCAGCCAGGCCAGCGGAACCCGGTCGGCGCCGATCACCGAGATGAACACGACGTGCTGGACGTCCTTGGCGGCCGCCATCAGGTTGCGGGTGGCCACGTCGTCGCCTTTGTTGCTGCCCGCCAGGTGCAGGATCGTCGAGACACCTGCCACGGCCTCGGCGATACCGGTGTCCGCGACCAGGTCACCGGTCACGTACTCGACGCCATCCCGTGGTGGCTGGGCGTGCCTGCTCAGGATCCGCACCTGCTGGCCCGCTTCGAGCAGCAGCGGAGTGACGTGTCGTCCCAGGGTGCCGGTCCCGCCGGTGAGCAGAATCATGGTTACTCCTCGCTTGATCTGTGGATCTACTGGGGTGACACGCGCCGAGGAAGGAATGTGACAACCGTGGACGCCGAACTTTTCGAGCAGCACCGGACCCGCCTGCGCGCAGTGGCCTATCGGATGCTGGGTTCGGCGGCCGAGGCCGACGACGCGGCGCAGGACGCATGGCTGCGCGCGAGCCGCGCCGACACCACCGAGGTGGAGAACCTTGGCGCCTGGCTGACCACAGTCGTCGCCCGCGTATGTCTGAACATGCTGCGGTCACGCGAACAACGCCGTGAGGATCCGTTTGAGATCGACGTGGTCGCATCCGAGAACCCTGAACAGGAAGCGGAGCTCGTCGACTCGGTTGGGGTGGCGATGCTCGTCGTGCTCGACACCTTGGCGCCAGCCGAGCGAGTCGCGTTCGTGCTGC
Source organism: Kibdelosporangium aridum (assembly GCF_900176515.1). Taxonomy (GTDB): domain Bacteria; phylum Actinomycetota; class Actinomycetes; order Mycobacteriales; family Pseudonocardiaceae; genus Kibdelosporangium; species Kibdelosporangium aridum. Next base: position 262,546 of record NZ_FWXV01000003.1, on the reverse strand, counting down.
ACGACATGTTCGCGGTGCCGTTCGACGAGATCGCGCCGATGATCGAAAAGTCCACGGCGGCGACACGTCAACTCGCCAGCCGAGCCAGGAAACGAGTGAAAGGCGCCGAACACAAGCCCGATCTCGTCCGGCAGCGCGAGGTGGCCGATGCCTACCTGGCCGCGACGCGCGGCGGTGATTTCGAGGCGTTGATGACTTTGCTCGATCCGGACGTGGTGCTGCGTGCGGACGCGACGGCCTTGCCGATGGGCCGGTCGGTCGTGATCAAGGGAGCGGCCCCGGTTGCCAAGCGTGCGATGGCCTCCGCGAGCCGCGCGATGTTCGCCGGCGTCGCACTGGTGAACGGTGCTCCTGGACTGGTGATGGCTGTTGGTGGCAAGCTGGCGGTGGTTCTCGCGTTCACTTACGTCGACGGCGTGATCAGCGAGATCGACGTGATCGGCCACGTCGATCGGCTGCGTACTGTCGATGTTGCGGTCATGGATATTTAATACGTAAAACCTGTCTCGTTGTCAGGCTTGTCACGGCTCGCCGGACTGCGGTTTGCTCGGACGCAAGAACGACAACGGAGTTGCCATGCGGAAAACCCTTGTGCTCGCCGGAGTCTTTGCCCTGCTGTCCGGCGCCCTGCCAGCCCAAGCTGCCGCCGAGATCCAAGCCGTCACCGCGAATGTGACGCACGATCCCGGCAACGGCACGTTTTCACTGACAGTGCAACGAGAAGGCCGAACGGTCGTATCGCCGAGCCCGGTGGGCATCCGGACCGCGGCCGCGGATCTGACCAGTGGACTGCGTGAAGTCTCCAGGTCAACGAGGACAGTCTCGGAAAACTACCGGATGACCACGGGCAAGCGCCTGGACAGGACCGTGCGGCACACCGAGACGCGGATTTCCATTGCCGGCGCGGGAAACGCGCGCTTCGATCTCGTCGTGCGCGTCGCCGATGACGGCGTGGCGTACCGCTATGAGCTGCCCGAAGCAACGGATGTTCTGAGCGAAGCGTCGGCGTTCTCGATACCGGCGAACGCAAATGCTTGGCTGATGCCGTACAACCCGCAACACGAGAACCGAAGATTCCGGACAACCGCAGGCGGTGCCTCGGCTGGTGAGTACGGCAACCCGTCGCTATTCGAAGTGGGACAGGACTTCGTGCTGCTGACAGAATCCAATGTGGATGGACGGTACGCGGGCAGCTCGCTGCGGCACACCGGCGGTGGCGTCTACCAGGTCCAGCTGAAGGACCAGCGGGTGGCTGGGGCTCGCATCGGCCCGTGGCGCACGGTGATCGTCGGCGACCTGGCGACCGTGACGGAATCGACCCTGGTCGACGATCTGGCCGAGCCGTCGAGGATCGCGGACACCTCGTGGATCCGGCCGGGCAAGGTCGCGTGGTCGTGGCTGTCGGAACACAGCAGTCCCAGCGACTTCGAGCGGCAAAAGGTCTACGTGGACTTCGCCGCCCGCAACGGCTGGCCGTACGTGCTGGTCGACGAGGGCTGGAGCGACAAGTGGGTGCCCGAGCTGACCCGGTACGCCCGAGCCAAAGGCGTGGACATCCTGCTGTGGTTCCACTGGAACAGGCTGGACACCGCGGCCGAACGGGAGGCCACGTTGCCTCTGCTGCAACGCTGGGGCGTGAAGGGTGTCAAGGTCGACTTCATGGAGTCCGACAGCCAGGTGCGGTACCAGTTCTACGACGCGATCCTGGCCGACACCGCGCAGCGCAAACTGATGATCAACTTCCATGGTTCGACCATCCCGCACGGCTTGGCCAGGACATGGCCGCACCTGCTGACCATGGAAGCGGTGCACGGCGCCGAGCAACTGCCGTTGCCCGACGGCAACCCGATCCAGCCGTTCACCCGCAACGTGGTCGGGTCGATGGACTTCACGCCGGTCTCGCTCGAAGTAGGCCCCAAGGTCACGTCGATCGGTCACGAGATCGCACTGCCCGTGGTCTTCGAGTCCGGCTGGACCCATTTCGCGGACAAACCCGAGGCCTACGACCGTTACCCGGAGGCACTGCGGTTCCTCGACCAAGTTCCCACCGTGTGGCAGCAGACCGAGCTGGTCAACGGATATCCAGGCGAGACCGCGGTCTTCGCGCGGCGCAACGGCGAACGGTGGTTCGTCGGCGGAATCGCGGTCGGCGGCGCGCGGACAATGACCGCGCCACTGAACTTCCTGGGCCCAGGGCCGTGGCTGGTCGAGACGATCCGGGACAACGGTCGTAGCGATGTGACCAGGACATCGTCCCGGATGTCCGCTTCGGACACGTTGTCGGTTCAGGTCCCGGCAAACGGCGGCTTCGCGGCGGTCATCTGCCCGGCCACGGAGGGCAGGACCACCTGCTACAACTCCATTCCGCAGGTCCCGGCCACGTCCTTGACCATCACGCCGACGAATTCCGTGACCGCGAAGCCGGGATCCACCTTCGAGGTGACCGGCTCGTTCACAGTCAACTCGATCCGGCCGGTGATGGACGTCGTGCTCAAGCCCACGGCGCCGGAAGGCTGGACCGTTGCCGGCAATCCGGTCACCACACGGCTGCTCAGGCAGGGTGAGGTTCTCAGCGGGAAGTGGACCGTGCAGGTTCCGGTCACCGCGCGGTCGGGCGGGTTCGAGGTGCCGATAGCCGCCGAGTACCGCGTGCCGGACTTCCCGCAAGTCCACGTCGCCAAGGCGGTTCGTGGGTTGGTGCCGCTCACCGGCCAGGCCTACGTCAGCGATCTGCCGTTCGACAGCGCGACCAACGGATGGGGCCCGGTCGAGCGGGACATGTCCAACGGTGAGTCGGGTGGCGGCGACGGCCGTCCGATGAGCATCGCCGGAACCACGTACACCAAGGGAATCGGTGTGCACGCCGAGTCCGAAGTGGTGATCTCACTCGGCGGCACGTGCCGTGCGTTCACCGCGAAGGTCGGCATGGACGACGAGACAACGTCACCGGGTTCTTCGGTGTTCCAGGTCGTCGGCGACGGTCGCGTTCTGCAGCAGAGCGGAGTTCTGCGCACAGGTGACGCGCCCCTCGCGTTCAATGTGGACATCACGGGTGTGCAAGTGCTGTCCCTGAAGGTGACCGACGGCGGCGACGGCAAGAACTTCGACCACGCCAACTGGGCCGAAGCGCACATCGCCTGCAATGCCTAGATATCCGAGGTGTAGCGCTGAGGTTTGGTGTCCTTGGCGAGGTTGTCCAGGGTGACCTTCAAGGGGATGTCACCCATCAACGATGTCAGTGCACGAGCGATCACGTCCGGATCGGGGGCGCCCGTCTCGTGCACTGACAACGTCAAGGCGCCGTCCGAGCCTTGGTGCAGTTGCCAGGCGACAAGGCCAAGCGGCGACAGCACGTGCGTGATCTCGATGGAGTTGACCCAGGAACCGTTGGTCCGCCGGTATCGGACGGGCGCGCGGCCGTCCAAGCCGACGAGGACCGGGCCGTACCGCCAGTCCAGCGCGGCATGATCGCCAGTCCGGTACCGCAGCAACGGAAGCAGCGGGTTCTCGCCACATGTCACGGTGACCTCGCCGATCACGCCGGGCTCACAGCGCCTGCCGTGTTCGTCGAGGATTTCCACGTACAACCTGCGCGGCAGGATCCGGTGCACGTCGTGATCACGCCAGGAGATCAGCCCGACTTCGGTGATCCCGTACAGATCGATGACCGGGCAGGCAAAGCGGCTCTCCAGCTGTCGCCGAAGAGTGTCGCTCAGCGACATCGCGCCGCTGATGACGGCTTTCGGGCTGTGCGCAAGCGGCAGCTCGGCCAGGGCAGCGAGCGAGATCGGGTTGCCGGTGTACACCTCCGGTTGGCAACTGTCCAAGAAGGACACGCGATCGTCCGGGGCGCGCCAGCCGGACGGCTCCACGTTGACTTTCACGATGCCCGCGCCGTCCAGGTAGCTGCAGACCGAGGCGAACTGATAAGCGACCGGCTGCGCGTACACGTTCACCAGTGACACGCGCGAGGATCCGCCGGACAGTGTCACGCCGTGCTTGGCAAGGACGTGTTCTATCACCGGCAGATCCAGTGCGTTGAACTCGGGGCTCATCGGCACTGTCGCGGCCGGGCCACGCGACCCGGACGTCCGGTACACGATCAGATCCGACAGATCCGCGTCGTCGGGAACGCACTCAAAGGCGCGGGACAGAAGATCGATCCGGTCGGTCAGCGGAACGTCGACCAGTCGCGGCGGCCTGGTCTTCCCTCGATAGCGTGGCACAGTCCCGTACACGCGAGTGATCAGCTGATCCACCCACGGCGGTTGCTGTGTGGACGTCCAGCCGTGATACCCGTCCCGCAGAATGTCCTGATAGGACTTCAACCTGTCCACCGACGCCTGGGTCAAGCGGTCACCGCAAGCGTGGTTGTACAGCGGCGCAGCAGGATGCTCACGCAGCCGGGTCAGCATCGCCCGGCCGCCTTCGGTCAGCAACGGCCAGCGTTCCGCGTCTGTCAACGCGGTCGCGGCCATCGGCACGTAGTCCGGGACCGGATAGTCGTCACGCATCGTCACACCTGGCTGTACCGGGCGGCCGCCTCGCGGGCCCGTTGCTCTTCCATTGCCTTGCGCACCGCCGCGGCCCGCTGCTCGGCGGCCTTGGTCGCCTCGAGCACCTCGTACCGGCGCGCACTGTCCACTGTAGCCAAACGGTCCGCCGCCTGCTCGACCGTTTCCCCTTCTGGCATCACCGCGAGCGCCAGCATCGCCAACCTGGCCAGCTCCTCGCGACGGTCAGGATCCGTGACGAACCGGGCCGGTTCGACCAACCTGGCCAACGGCGGCAGCACGTCGTTGAGGAAGTCCAGCACCCGCTTGCGGTCCATCACCTCACGGAACGGTTCGTCGGCCAGCAGCCAGCAACTGATCAGCACGAGTTGCCGCCACCGCGGGTCCATGGCCTCGAACTGCTTGGCAGTCCGGGCGTTCAGGCCTTGACGGTTGGCAGCGGCCAGCATGTCGGAGATCACCGCGGGAACAGAGGCACGGTCGCTCAGGAAGTCGTTCGGCGTCTCGGCGAGCCGCCGGGTGAGCCGGGACAAGGCGATCACGCGTTGCTCCGTTCGTAGTGCCTGCGGCTGAAGGCCGCGGCGAAGTCGACCAGGTCCTGCCACTCGGACACCCGGTGCACGTCCCATCCCGGCGTGATCGCACGGATCTTCTCCTCCGCGCCCGGCCAGAGGTTGAGCACGAGGGTGCCGCCCGCTCCGGCACTCGCCAGCGCACGGGTCGCGATCTCGCTGCCTGGCCTGCCGAATTCGTCGTTCATCCGGACCATCGTGTCCACGCCGTCGTCGGAGATGACCACGATGTGCGTGGGCCCGGTGCGTTGCTGGTCGATGTAGGTCCTGCGCAGCATGTGGATCGGAAACGCCGTGCCACCACCGAAATACCCGGTCAGCACGTGCATGATGGCGTTCTCGTCGCGGACGAACCCGTCCGTGGTGAGAAACTGCTTGGCACCTGCCCACAACGTGACCTGGACCCGCGCACCCACCCGTAGGGCTGACAACGCCAGGATCGCGCCTGCCAACGTCAGGTAGGACACGTTGCGGCGCGGATCCGGCATGGAACCCGACGAGTCCACGTACAAGTCGAGGTCCACCGGGCGCTTGTCCCGCTCTTGGCCTTCGGTCGTGCCGAGAACCGGTTGCACGGTCGTGATGCCGGGAACCACCACTGGCGAGCGGGTCGCGGTGGCGATCCAGTCGACCGCCTCGAGAGCCTCGCCGATGTCCCATGCCGTGTGCCCTTCCGGCAACGGCTCGGTTGAGAGAGGCTTCGTGCGGACCGGGAACCGCACCAGGTGCGGCGCCGCGCGTTCCCGGTAGTACCTCGCCGCGGCGGTTTCGTCGGAGATCTTGACGCCGAGCTGACGCAGGATCTGCCCGTACTCGAACGGTTCCCGGAACTGGCCTTCGCCGGGCGGGTGCGGTTTGTCGTCGGCCGGGGCCTCTTGCGGCGCGAACTCGTTCACCTGCGGATCGAGAGCGGGGTGGATGACGGCTTCGTCATCCGTCGCGGTCAGGCCAGGGATGTGGGCGTCGTCGCCGACCACGCCCACGCAGACGCGCTTGCGGGTGTCGGCCAGTGCACCCTCATCGGCTCCGGTGAGATAGCGGAAGCACAGTGCGGCGAATCCTCCTGCTCCTCGCATCCAGTCGGTCGCGTACACGCGGGCCAACCGGGCGCAGAGCTGCGCGTCGCCTTCGATGTCCTCGGTGATCTCGGTCCGGGTCAGCGTGCCGGACTTCAGCGACCAGAGGACCTCGAAGGTGCGCATGTAGAAAGTCCACAGTGGAGTCGGGTGGGCTGTGGCGATCCGTTCGTAGATGGTCGACATCCGCAGGCCGCGGCTGCGCTGCAGGCGGTCGTTGATCAGCATGTCCGCGTACAGGTTGGCCACCAGCGGCGCGAAGCCCTCCAGCCCGGGAATGCCGCGCCGGACCCGGGCCAGCAGCCGCGCGTTGTCGGCCAGATCGGCCGGGCAGAGCACATGGTGGCCGATCTCGTGCGCCATCACCTCGACCGGCATGTCCGCGAGGCCGAGCTCGGCCACGGACTGCATGTCCAGTACGACGGTCCGGTCGTCCAACCGGAACATCGCGAAACTCCCGGTGAGACCGGCCTCTCGGGCGTCCAGAGTGGACTGGCAGTAGAGCGGGTCGTGCACCTTGGTGAACCGGCCCCATGCCTTGAGGGCCGCCGCCCAGTGCTCGTGCCAGTTCATGGCTGCGCCACAAAGATGATCGAGTGGGTGAACGGCGTCGTCACGGCAAGCGTGTTGTCCCACGACACCCAGCTGGACGCGTTGGCGAGGTCAGGGTGGTCGAACGTAGTCCCGTTCAACCGAACGACACCCTTGTCCGACAGTGTGAGCGTCGGTTCGTGGTGTTCGGGCTCGACGGGCTCAGTCCTGCGCAGGCTGCCACCGAAGCGGTCCGCGTAGACCCGCCAGGTGTGCTCGCTGTCGGTTGCGTGCAGATGGCCTCGGGCGAGGAACACCGTCGGAGGCCTGACGAACGTGCCACCGAAGCCGCGGAACTTGCCCAGCCGCCGGACGATCCGCAGGCCGGTGTAGTCGACCGCCCACCACCGGCTGGCCTTCAGCAGGGTCACGTCCGTGGTGCTGGTGAGGTACCGCAGCGCGTCCGGGTGGAGTTTGGGCGCGATGTCCAATGCGGCCTCGCGCAGCGCGGCCAGTCCGGTCGTCCACGCCGCGACCGCGCCCAAGTCCAAGAGGGACTCGGCGGTGTCCGCGTACTGGTTGAGGTGACGCATGAGCGCGACCCACCGCAGTGGCCGCGTGTCCGGTTCGGACTCGAGGTGATGTAAAGCGTTTGCCAGCGCCACGGAGACTCTGCGTGGCTCCATCGCGACGAACCTGGCCTGGTCGAGCAGGACTGTGCCGAGGTGCTGGGGCAAGCGGCCGTTGCTGGCGAACGAAAGGTCCACCAAAGCGTCCGTGACCTCGACCGGATCGCCGCCCGCCCGGTCGACGACCGGGCGGGCGAAGTCGTTCAGGTGCTTGAGGAAAGCGTTTGCGTCCAGGTTCTTCGACCGGTGCCGGGCCAGCCGGAACTGGGCGTTGTAGCGATCCCGGTTCGCCTGCAACGCCTGATGGAACGGGCTTAAGCTTTCCACCGCAGCCAGGCCCGGTAGTTCACGTAACGCTGGTGCAGATACTTCAAGGCCAGTGCGTCGTCGTAGACGTGTCCGTAGAGCTTGCGGTCCCGGCTCCATTCGGCCAGCAGCGACTCGATCCGGCCGAGCCTGCGCTCCACTTCGGACTCGCCCACGTCGTCGAGGCCGAGCTCGAACTCGTCGAGCAGCTCGCCGACCGGGTCGTGCACGTCGAGGTCCAACCGGTCGTACTCGGCGCATGACCGGTCGAACATCGACCGGATCCAGCTGACCCGGTCGGTCCGGTATGGACGCTGAGCTGGCTCGTCGAACGCGGGCGACTGGTCGTTCGGCATGAGCTTGTCGTGCAGGACGAAGGGGAGAACCGATGCGAGGTCGTCCAACCCGACCTCCGGGCGGCCCCGGAAGTACGCCAGTGCTTTGGCATACGTGAGAACACTTTGGAGCGAGCGGACCGAGAGACCCGTGAGCGTTTGCGCGCCGAGGTCCGCCAGCCGGTCACGCCCGGTCTCGCCGGCGGAGAGCAGGTGCACGTCCACCCCGGCCAGCTTCGCGGTGTCCTTGGTGCGGTACTCGAACTGCTCACCGGCGGGCTCGAGCAGCTCGAACTGGGCGGAGAAGAACTCGAGACGGCGGCGGACCTCACGCGGGATGGGCACCCGGAGGATCTCGGCGTACATCCGGTCGTGCTCGGCTTGCGTGAACACGATCTCCGGCGGCACGACCTCCTCGGGCCTGAGCCGCTGCTCGACCCGTTCCTGCAGTTCACCGAGGAACCGCGAGTTGAACGCGAGGGCATGCACGACAACGTCGATGCGGTCCTTGAGCGCCTCGATGACCTGGTACGTGCCGCCTCCGCCGTCATCGTTGGCAGTGAGGTACCACGCGGAGTCGGCGGACTCGTAGATCTGGTCGAACACCTCGGCGTATCCGTCGGACATCAGGGTCAGCAAGGCCGACTGTGTGCGGGTGGGGATGCGGTTGTACTCATCGACGATCTTGACCCGCATACCCAGCCAGGTCCGCCACGCGACGTCGATATCCGCCAGCCGCTCGGCCTTGATGAGATCTCCAGGCAAAGGCGTGCCCAACATGTCGGAAATCGTCAGCTGAGGGTGGCCGCGCTGCATCGCCCTGCGCACTTCACGCAGCGGATATCCAGCGAGCACGCCCATCAGGATGGCGCTGGCGGTCTTGCCCCTACCGGGGCCTCCGACAAGCAGGCACCTCCGCCTGACCGCGAAGGTCAGCAGGGGAACGAGCACGAAGCTGGAGTAGCTCTGCCCGCTGGGCAGCGTGAGCCGGGCCTTGGTGTCGCCGAGCTGGTAGGACGTGCTGGGGCCGTCCTCGAACTCGAGGTCGTAGTGCGGGCTGATGATCGCGTGGTTGACGATCCAGAAGTACGCCTTGCGGAGTTTCTCGTCCAAGGACACGTCAGCCGCGCTGCCGAGACTCAACGGAGTCTCGTACAGCGCGGCGACGTCGAACTCGTCGTGCGGCGGTGCGGTGCCCGGCAACGTCGGCGACTGCGACACATGCCGGTATGTCTGGCTCACCGGGACATAATGCCTGGTGAACTCAGCTGGTGATGTCCTTTCGCGTGAACTTGCGGACGGCGAGGAAGCCGAAGAACGCCGCGAAACACACGGCCGAGAACGCGCCCCGGGTCATCTCCGACCAGTCGATGTCGGTGGAGATCAAGTCCGACCAGGCGAACGCGTAGTGCGTCGGCAGGTAGTTCCGCAGGTCCTCCAGCGCCGTGATCTGGTCGAGGATCTGCGACACGATCGCGACCAGCACCGTGCCGCCGACCGCGCCCAAAGGCGCGTCCGTCGACACCGAAAGGAAGAGCGCGAGCGCTGCGACCCACAACAGGTTGATCGCGATGTAGATGGTCGCCGCGTAGATCGCCATCACGCCGTCGGAGAACGGCACCGCGTCACCCGTTGGACTCACGGCTTCGCCTGCGCCGTACCAGATCACGCCGATCACCAGCGAGACCGTGGGCAACAGCAACAGGGCGAACAGCGAGAGGATTCCTGACGAGATCGCCTTCTGCCTGATCAGCCGATTTCGTGGGATCGGCATGGCGAGCAGGTATTTCAGGCTCGACCACGATGCCTCGCTCGCGATCGTGTCCCCGAAGAAGATCGCCACGATCATCGGCAACAGGAATGTGCCCGACACGAACAGCGCGAACACCACGAAGTTCGGCGCGCTGGCGGTCGCCAGGTCGACGAACCCGCCTTGCCTGCGGTTCGGGTTGGCCTCTCCGATCTCGAACGAGATCACCAGCACGATCGGCAACAGCACCAGCAGCCCCAGCATCAGCTGGGTCCGCCGCCTGCGCAGTTGCCTGGCCAACTCGACCCGCAACCGAAGCGTGCGCGATGCCTTGTACCCGACGACCGAGCCGTCGGCCTGCACCGTCAGGTGCTCGTGGGAGGCCGCTTCCTCCATCGCCCCAATGGCGGTGGGGTCGGTATGAACGTTGTTAGTACTCATGCGTACTTCCCGTCGTGCTCACTTATGTCGCATGAGTACGACACTGTGTTGAATGATTCGCTCGCAAGCTCGCTCATGCCTTGTTCTCCCCAACGAGCTCGAGGAACGCGTCCTCGAGGCGGCGGCGTGGGCCTGCCTGCTCGACCGCCACACCGGCCGCGACCAATGCGCCGAGCGCCTTGGAACGGGGTGTGCCGTCGAGGTTGGCGTGGACCTGCTTGCCGTCGATCTCGATACCGGTGACGCCTGCCAGCTCACCCAGTACCGATGCCGCCTGGTCGGGGTGGTCGACGCGGAACGTCGCCTCGCCGCCGACCGCCGCGATGTCCGCGACCTCGCCCGCGGCGACGAGCTTGCCGCGGTGCATCACGACCACGTGCGTACAGGCCTGTTCGACCTCGGCGAGCAGGTGGCTGGAGACCAGTACCGTCCTGCCGGTGGCCGCGTAGCGCTTCAGGACCTCACGCATCTGGTGGATCTGGGGCGGGTCGAGTCCGTTGGTCGGTTCGTCCAGTACGAGCATGTCCGGCAGGCCGAGCATCGCCTGGGCGATCGCGAGCCGTTGGCGCATGCCTTGGCTGTACGTACGCACCTTGCGGCGCACGGCGTTGCCGAGACCGGCGATCTCGATGGCCTCGTCGAAGTGCGCGTGCTGGATCGGGCGACCGGTCGCGGCCCAGTAGAGCCGCAGGTTCGCCTCGCCGGACAGGTGCGGCAGGAAGCCGGAACCCTCCACAAAGGAGCCGATACGGGACAGCACCGGCGCACCCGAGTAGATCTTGTGGCCGAACACCCGGATCGTGCCCTCGGTCGGCTGGATCAGCCCCATCAGCATCCGCAGCGACGTCGTCTTACCCGCGCCGTTGGGCCCGAGCAGGCCGAGCACTTGCCCCTTTTCCACCCGGAACGACAGGTCGTCCACGGCCTTGAGGCCGCCCGGGTACTCCTTGGCCAGGCCTTCGATCACCAACGGCACGTCGGTCAGCGAAGGATCGACGTCATCGGCCCGGCGCCGCCGGATCGCCGCGACGACAGCGACCACAATGGCCAGTCCGATCACGACGAAGATGCCGACCAGAGCGAACATCGGCGGCGTCTGTGTCGAACGCGTGCCCGGCACGACCGGCACCTGCACCGTGTTGTCCACCAAGGACACGGTGTACGCGGCCGGCTGCGTCGGAACGGCGTAGGCCTGGTCGGTCGTCGTGATCGCGACCTCGATGCGGTGATCGGCCTCGATCGGCCGCACGATGCCCGGCAGGGTCACCGTGATGTCCGCCGGCAGTTGCGTGATCCGCAATGGCGACACACCAGAACCGGGTAGGACTCGCTGCCTTCCGTCGGCGGCGACGTCGTAGAGCTTGGCGAACAACACCGCACCATCGGCGGGCGGCGGCTGCCCAGGCACGCCTTCCACCCGCAGGCGGATCGTGGACGCGCCACTGATCAACAGCTGGGTGGTGAACGGCTCGCTGCGGAATCGCGCCACTTGGCCGGGCATGTCGATGGACAGCCTGCTGGACAAACTGTTCGACCCGCTGACCACCGAACCGAGACCAGGCATACTCGTGATCGACCCCGGGTTTCCGCCCGGCGGGTTCACCACTGTCTGCTCCTGCCCGCTCAGAGCGATCGGGCGGCGCTCGGTCTGAGTCCCGTTCAGGCCCGGGTAGCCGGGAGCGGTCATGGTCCGGACGTTCGGCGCGCCCTGGGCACGCAGCGCGCCCTGGACGGCGTACTCGAAGCTGGTGCCGGGGTCGGTGCCGCGGCCGCGCAGGTGGAAGTCGAACCAGTCGGCGATCTCCGAGCGCAGGCTCGATCCCGGCCTGCCGCCGTCGTGGCCGCCCGCGTACCAGACCACCTTCACCTTGCCACCCGCCGCGGTGATCTGCCGTGCAGTGGCGTCGGACTGGTCAAGGCCGAACAGCGTGTCCTGCTCGCCCTGCACGACCATGGTCGGCTGGGTGATCCGGTTGGTGACCGAGGCAGGCGAGACCGAGCGCAGCAGGTCCACAGTGGCCTGACTGGCTTTGCCGGTCGTCGCGAGTTCGGTGTACGCCGCGCAGATCTGTTCGGTGAACCGGCCGCACGGACCCATGTTCTGCTGCGACCGGCCGCCCAGACCTGGTGGCAGACCGCCCTGTGGCGCGCCGTTCGCACTCCCACCCGCGGCGTCGGCGGCCGGGTTCTGCGCGTCCAGTTGGTCGTCGTTGTCGACGCCCGGCTCAGCGGCTTCGGCGTTCGGGTTGGCGAAACTCGATCCACCCATGCCTGCGCCGAAGAACACGCCTGCCCAGGACCGTTTGAAAACACCCTGCGCGGCGAAAGCGTTCGCCGACGGGGTGTTCGGCACCTGCTCGGCGGTCGCCGAGTTCGGGATCAAGGCCTGGCCGAGGTCGTTGTACGTGATCACCGGGGCCAGCGCGTCGATACGTTTGTCGTATCCGGCCGCCAGCAACGAGATCGCACCACCGTACGACCCGCCGGTGATCCCGACCTTGGGGTCTTGCCCAGAAGGATTGTCACCGTCCTTTTCCACCTCGGGACGCTGGGCGAGCGCGTCGATCAGCCTGCTCACGTCGGCGACTTCGGCGTCCGGCGCGTTCAGCGCGATCTGACCGGTGCTGCGGCCGAAGCCGCGTGCCGACCACGTCAGCACCACAAAGCCCCGCTGAGCCAGTTCACGGGCGTCGCCGTCGACGCTTTCCTTGCTACCGCCGAACCCGTGCGCGACGAGCACGGCGGGGGCCGGAGTCTGCTCCGGCAGGTAAAGAGTGGTGTCGAGCTGGGCGCCTGGGGTCGCGATCATGCGGTCCTCGGTGACGATCCGAGGGCCGTCCGACCCGCTGTTGACCCAGATCAGGGCTCCGGCCGCGACTATCGCGGCGGCCAGCGTGAGCGCCAGCCAGCGGAGCTGGGTTTTGGACATTCGGGGCACCTGCGAACCGTATTGGAACGAAGCTGAGAACTCGCTGACGGTGACCGGGTGGCTATTCCCGAGGCGGCCGTTTGGGCGATGTGACCAAGAACAACAACCGGATGGGGGACTCCGTCTGGCGCTCGGGCACACCGATAGGGACAATAAGGGCTGTTGTGGAGGGGAGTATTCCTTCGCGGCGGCGTCGTCAACACGGATCTCGACCGCTGGGAGCAGTGGTAATGAGCCCGGCGCCGTCGGTCCGTGCGCAGTGGCGCACTGGCGGAAGAGACCTCCGGTTTGGACGGCTATGCCCGCCTATCCGGAGGTGATCAATGAGTGTGCCCACGTGGTTGTGGATCGCGACCATCGCAGGACTTCTGATCCTGCTCGCTATAGATCTGGTGATCGTCGATCGCAAGCCACATGAGGTGACCATTGGTGAAGCCGCCAGGTGGGTGACGTTCTACGTCGCCTGTGCCGTCGTTTTCGGACTCGGCCTCTGGTACTTCGCCGGTGGTCAGCCAGCGGGTGAGTTCTTCGCCGGCTACATCACCGAGTACTCGTTGTCGGTCGACAACCTCTTCGTGTTCCTGGTGATCATGGGTGCGTTCAAGGTGCCCGCGATCCACCAGCACAAGGTGCTGCTGATCGGAATACTGCTCGCCCTGGGCATGCGCAGTATCTTCATCCTGCTCGGCGCCGCGGTCATCGCGGAGTTCAGCTGGGTGTTCTACCTGTTCGGCGCGTTCCTCATCTACACCGCTTACACGTTCATCAAGTCGAACCACGACGACGATGGAGAGGAATACAAGGAGAACGGCGCGACCAAGCTGGCGCGCAAGTTCCTCCCCGTGACCGACGACTACCACGGCGCCAGGTCGTTCGTGAAGGTCGCGGGCAAGCGCATGGTCACGCCGATGTTCATCGTGATGATCGCGATCGGCACCGCTGACCTGCTCTTCGCGGTCGACTCCATCCCTGCCATCTTCGGCCTGACCAAGGAGCCGTTCCTGGTCTTCGCCGCCAACGCGTTCGCGCTGATGGGTCTGCGGCAGCTGTACTTCCTGCTGGGCGGTCTGCTCAACAAGCTGGTGTACCTGCAGATCGGTCTCGCCGCGATCCTGGCGTTCATCGGCGTCAAGCTGGTGCTGGAAGCCCTGCACACGAACGAGCTGCCGTTCATCAACGGCGGCGAGCACCTCGACGTGTGGGTGCCGAACATCGCGGTCTCGCTCAGCGTCATCATCGGCGTACTGGCGATCACCACGGTGGCGAGCCTGATCAAGTCCCGGCGGGACAAGAACAAGGAGTCAGCCGAGTCATCGGTTACGACGTCCAGCTGAACTCGAGGTTCCGACGGTCGTAAGCCTCGCTAAGTATCAGGTAGCGTCGGGCGGGTGCGCCCTGATGACATCGAGCTGCTCACGACCATCGATTCGATCAGCCTTCGGGGTGAGTTGCTGCTGGTAGCGGCGACTCACCCCGATTTGTCCAGCAACACCTACCGTGGCGGCCTGCATCGCGTGGCCCTCGATGGGGCGGGCACCAGGCCGTGGACGCACGGTCACCATGACTTCTCCCCGGCGATCTCGTCGGACGGCACCTGGGTCGCCTTCCTGCGCCGGGTCTCCGAAGGCGCCCCGCCGCAGCTGTACGTCCAGCCGACCGACGGCGGCGACGCGCGTGCTCTGACAGATCTCCCGCTCGGTGTGCAGTCACCGGTGTGGTCGCCTGATTCGACCAGGATCGCTTTTACCGCACGGCGTGCCGAAGAGGGCCGCTATGAGCGGGACGGCAAAGCCACGGCCGAGCCGTTCCGGCGCATCACCAGGCTGGACTACCGGTGGGACGACATCGGGTTCACGTTCGACCGGCGCGTCCGCCTGTTCGTCACCGACCTGGCCGGCGAGCTGACCGAACTGACCGATGGTGCCTGCGATGTCGGTGCGCCCGCGTGGACACCGGACGGTGCACACTTGATCTTCTCCGCCCAGGCGGACTGGGGTGAACGAGCCAGCCAGCGCGAGAATCTCTACGCCGTGCCAGTTGCTGGAGGTCAGCCCGTTGTCGTTATCGAAACGGCAGGTGACGCCCGTTCCGTTCACGTCGGCGACGACGTCGTGGTGTTCATCGGCCGCGAGTTCGACGGAGACCACGCCGTCGCGGTCAACACCGGTGTCTGGGCCGCGCCGCTGAATCTGACCGAGCCGCAGGCTCCGCGTCGGCTCACCGACGTGGAGACCGTGGACTGTGAGGAGAGCGTCGCCCCGCAACTTGTGGGTTCGTCGGTGCTCGTCTCGATCATCAACCGGGGTGCATCGGAACTGCGGCAGATCCCGCTGTCCGCGTCGGCGATCACGTTGGCCGAGACCACTTTGCTGGCGGGCGCGCGCGGCAAGGTCAAGGCTTTCGCGGTCGACGGATCACGTGTGGCCGTCGCGCTTTCCACGCCGGACAGCGCCGGATGCGTGGTGTTCGAGGACAAGGTGCTCGCGGACTTTTCCGAACCCTTGCGCGCAAGCGGTGTCCATGAGGTCCGGGAGATCACCGGCAAGTCGCCGGACGGCTACGAATCGCACGGCTGGGTCGTGCTTCCGGACGGTCCTGGCCCGCACCCCGTGCTGCTTGCCGTGCACGGTGGGCCGTTCGCGTACCACGGCTGGGGATTCTTCGACGAAGCCCAGGTCTACGCCTCGGCCGGATATCTCGTCATCCTGCCCAACCCCCGCGGTTCGACCGGATACGGCCAGGCTCACGGCCAAGCCATCGTGCACGCCTTCGGCACCGTCGACGTGGACGACGTACTGTCCCTTTTGGACGCAGCGTTGGCGTTGCCCGAAGCGGACGCGTCACGTGTCGGCGTGATGGGCGGTTCCTACGGCGGGTTCATGACCAGTTGGCTGGCCGCGCACCACGGACAGCGCTTTCGTGCGGCGTGGAGCGAACGTGCTGTGAATGCTTGGGATTCCTTTACAGGCAGCTCCGACATCGGCTACTCGTTCACCGACTGCTACGTGAGCACCGACTGGGAGACGCAGGTCAAGACCAGCCCGCTGACCTACGCGGACCAGATCAAGATCCCGTTCGCGGTCGTGCACTCCGAGCACGACTGGCGGTGCCCGGTCGAGCAGGCGCAACGGATGTTCGTCGCGCTGCACAAACAGGGCACCCCGGTGGAATTCCTGCTGTTCCCTGGGGAAGGACACGAACTGACCCGGTCCGGCCAGCCACGGCACCGCAAGCAACGGTTCGACGCGGTGCTGGACTGGTGGGCACGGCACCTGGGCTGACGCCCCTCTGCTAACTCAGCAGGGTGTAGTTCAGCTCTTCGCAGATCCGGCCCAACGGCAGGTCAAGGCCGGGGTGGTCGAGCGGCAGCAGCATGTCCGGCGCGGGCGGGATCGCGGTACCGGCAGGCGGGTCGAACAGGCAGATCGCCGGTTCACCACCGTCCATTGAGGACCGGTACCAGACGCCGTCCAGCTCGGGGTGCGCCGCGCGGATCGCCCGGGCCCACGCCTGGGTCAGGGTCTTCGAGCCGCTGGAGAGCTCCTGCGACGCGCCCGCTCGCGTCGGCCACAGGCCGGAGAGGTCGAGCAGGCGCAAGGTGCGCTGTGGCCGGAACACCACGAGGTGCGGCCTGCGGGTCGAACGGTCCACAATGGACGTCGACTGGAACACCTCGGCGAGGCTGGTGCGCACCGACAGGCCGAAGTACAGCACGCCGTTGCCGGGGCTGTCGGCGGCGCGGCCCTCCGGGCCGAGCGGGTGCGGGTCGAACCGGCCGTGCGGCAGCGGGCCGGTGTATCGGAAGGAGTTCCACCGCTGACGGTGCGCGCCGCCCGCTGCGAAGATCCGGACAAGGCGCGTGCCGCTGTGCACGGCGACAATGTCCTCGTCTACTCGCAGCAGCGACCTGAGCGCAGCCGGAGTCGGTGGCTGGGGGAGCCGAGCCATACGTTTGGAGTCGTCAGCCTGTCTTCGTTGTCGTCACCGTCACGCCGGGGTTCCGAGGACGGCCGCTAGCGCAGCAACCCTATCTGGATCACCGCCGGCGAGCAGCCACTGCCGTGGTGTACCCGGTTCGCCGCTGATGACCAGGTCTTCCTGCGGCGTGGTCATGAAGGCCGCGACAACGAGCGGCGGTTGGTCGATGGGCAGCGCTGCCAGCACTGTCTCCAAGCCGGGGAGCACGCCGGAGCCGGTGAACTGCCACGCGGGCAGCCGCCATCCGCCGCGGTCCTTCCAGCCGACCAGGCGACCGGCCGCGAGCCGGTGCCGGATCCGGCTGGTGTCCACGCCGATGGTCGCCGCCGCGTCGGACACCGTCAGCGCGGAATCTCGCAGTACGGCCTGCGCGGCGACCGCACGCGCCCGCGAATCGACTTCGTCGGGCCGCCTCGGCCGCAGGTCAAGGCCGACTTCGGTGAGCGTCTCGCGCTGATCCGCCGAGAAGTACTCGGCGGGATTGGGGTTCGGTGGAGACAGTCGCCTCGCAGCGTCCTCGACCAGGTCGAGGAACTCGCCGGGGGTGACCCGCAACCCTGCTTTGGCCAAAACCGTCTCCAGCGCGATGCTCATGCGCATAGACTAGCGCGGATGTGCGGGTTCGTGCGCCTTTGTGAAGAAATTCACGAAGATGAATACAAATCGCACATACTTCAACACTGTGCGTGCAACCTTAACCACTATGCCCCTCGCGGGACCTCATGTCGAGAGGATGGGCCCATGCTGATCAGGGCAAACATCCTTGAGCGGATCCGCACGGGCGAGGTCACGCTGGCGTTCCGGCGCTGGCGCAAGCCCACGGTCAAAGCAAGTGGGACGCTCCGGACGGCGATCGGGGCCTGGCCATCGACTCCGTCGAACCCATCCCGCTACGCAGGATCACCGCCAAAGATGCCCGGTTGGCGGGATACAAGACCCTGGCCGAGCTGACATCGTTTCTTACCGGCCGTGACGGCGACATATACAAGGTGTCGTTGCGGTACGTCGGCGACGATCCGCGGGTGTCGTTGCGCGAGTCGCTGCCGACGCCGGAGGAGATCGCGCAGATCCTCCAGAAGTTGCGCCGGATGGACGAACGGAGCAAACACGGGCCATGGACGCGTACTGTGCTCTCGCTGATCGCGGCGAAGCCAGGCGTGCGCGCGCCCGATCTCGCGGCGTCCCTCGGGCGCGAAACCCTTCCGTTCAAAGCGGACGTTCGCAAACTGAAGGAACTCGGCCTGACTGAAAGCCTTGAAGTGGGCTACCGGCTTTCGCCGCGAGGGCAAGCCGTGGTTGATGATCAACCAACTTCTTGATCGATCAGTGGATGCTTGACACGTCGGTAGCCCCACCCTAGCGTCTCGGGTAATCGTTTTCTCGGCCTCATGGCGGGTGTGGATGGACAACGGTGTCGCATCACTTGTGGGGCTGGTCCGGATCAGCAAGTCCTACGGCGGTGTCAGGGCTTGCCGGGACGTGGACTTCACGGTCCGGGCCGGCGAGGTGCACGCGCTGCTCGGTGAGAACGGCGCGGGCAAGTCGACGTTGATGCGTGTGCTGTCCGGCGATCTGACCGACCACACCGGCACGATCACCGTGGGCGGCAAGCCGATTCGCTTCCACGGCCCGGCCGACGCGCAGCGCGCCGGGATCGCCATGATCCACCAGGAACTCGACCTGGTGCCTGGGCTCTCGGTCGCCGAGAACATCTTCCTCGGCCGGGAGCCGCGGACCCCGCTGCGCACGCTCGACCGGCGCGCGATGCTGCGGGAGACCCGGAACCTGTTACGCCGCACCGGAATCGACCTTGACCCACGACGTCAGGTCGGTGAGTTGCGAACCGGTGAGCAGCAGCTGGTGAGCATCGCCAAGGCGCTGTCGCTGGACGCCAAGGTGCTGATCATGGACGAGCCGACGTCCGCGCTGTCGTCGGCCGAAGTAGACCGGATGTTCACCGTGATCGCCGAATTGCGCCGGAGCGGCGCGGGGATCGTCTACATCTCGCACCGGATGGACGAGATCGGCCGGATCGCTGACCGTGCGACCGTCTTGCGCAACGGCGCTGTGGTGGCGGAATTCGACGCCCGGGACATGACCGCCGATCAGGCCGCCGAGGCGATGATCGGACGGCCGGTGCGGGCCATGTTCACCACGCACGAGACCGCGGACGCCGGGGAGAAACTCCTGGAAGTCACGGATCTTGTTGTCCCACGGTCAAGACCCGGTCGCCGGGACCCGGCGGGAGTCAGCTTGACCGTCCGGCGCGGCGAGATCGTGGGGCTGGCCGGTCTGCTTGGCTCCGGACGTACCGAGCTGCTGGAGACCCTGTTCGGCGCCGGTGATCGCTGGCAGGGGTCGGTGACCTTCAAAGGCCGAGCCTTGCGCCCGCGCGGCCCGCGTTCCGCGATCCGGCGGGGTGTCGTGTACATGCCGGAAGACCGCCGGATCTCCGGACTGGCCCTCGATCATTCCGTGCTTGCCAACACCGTGCTGTCTATTGTGGACCGAATCGCGCGCTTCGGCGTGGTGTCCAGGCGGCGGGAGACCGGTGAGGCGACGCGGATCGTGCGCGAGCTGAGCGTGAAGCTCGCTTCGGTCCGTGACCCGGTCTCCACACTATCGGGTGGAAATCAGCAGAAGATCGTGCTTGGTCGCATGCTGCTCACCGATCCGGACCTACTGTTGCTCGACGAACCGACGCGGGGTGTGGACGTCGGCGCGAAGGCGGAGATCTATCAGTTGCTCGGTCAGGCGGCGCAGCGCGGCATGGGGGTGCTGCTGGCGTCCTCGGAACTGGCCGAGCTGGTTGGCGTGTGCGATCGGGTGATCGTGCTGCGCGGCGGCCGCAACGTCGCGGAGTTGCAGACCGCGCAGGCCGGGGAGGCGGACCTGTTGGCGGCGTCCATGGGGGAGGTTGTACCGCTGTGACCACAACGGACTTCGTCGAGACCCGGCGCGAGAGCGTGCGGTCGATGGTCTTCCGGTTCCAGAGCCTGTTCGGGCTCGTGGCGGTGTTCATCGCGGCGATCGTGTTCTCCCCGAGCCGCAACGGTGAACTGCTGTTCCTGACCAGCGACAACCTGTTCAACGTGGTGCGCGCGGTCTCCGAGATCGGGATCATCGCGGTCGGCATGACGTTCGTGATCCTGATCGGCGGGATCGACCTGTCGGTCGGCGCGATGCTCGGCCTCGCCGCCGTCGGATCCGCGGTCCTGTTGGTGGAGAACGACTTCGGGCTGATTCCCACAGTGCTGATCGTGCTGGCCGTCGGGCTGGCCTTCGGGCTCTTACAGGGTGTCGCGTCCGCCTTGTTCAGCATTCAGGCGTTCATCGTGACGCTGGCGGGGTTGCAGATCGCCCGCGGGCTCGCCCGGATCTGGTCCGGTGGCCAGGGCGTCGCGATCGCGTACGGCGACGGGCCCGGTGAGGCGCCGGTCGCGTTCTCGTTGCTGGGCGAGCGCACGTTCAACGGCCTGGTACCCATCCCGGCGTTGATCTTCGTCGTGGTCGCGGTTCTGGCGATTCTTTTCTTGCGTGGCACGGCTTTCTCCCGGCACGTGTACGCGATCGGCGGCAACGAGAAGGCGGCGCGGTTGTCCGGTGTGCCCGTCACCCGCGTCAAGATCATCGTGTTCGGGATCTGCGGGCTGCTCGCCGCGCTGGCCGGGATCATCCACGCCGGCCAGCTCAACCAGGGCAGCCCCAACGACGGTCTTGGCTACGAACTCGACGCGATCGCCGCCGTGGTCGTCGGAGGGACAAGCCTGGCGGGTGGGCGCGGCTCGGTCGTCGGGACCGTGGCAGGTGCGCTGCTTCTCGGCGTGCTCAACAACATTCTCGCGCTCAACAGCGTGGATACGAACGTCCAGCTCCTGATCAAGGGGCTCGTGATCGTGGTGGCGGCCGGGCTGCAACGGCTCAGGCCGTCCTGAAGAGGCGAAAGGACGAGACATGCGTTTACTCGTGGCGGTCCTCGTACTGGGATCGGTCGTCGCGTGCGGCACAACGAGCGAGAACCGGCCCGGCGGCCCAGCACCGAGCACGCCGTGCAAGGGCGCGGACGGCAAGTACGTCATCGGCATGAGCCAGGCCAACGTGGCCGAGCCGTACCGCCAACGCATGGACGACGACATCCGTGCCGCCGCGAAGTCGGTGCCGCAGTTCGAAGTCCGCTTCACCGACGCGCAGCAGGACAACTCCCGTCAGGTCTCGGACGTGGAGAACTTCCTGACCCAGCAGATCGACCTGCTGATCATCAGCCCGAACGAGGCCACGCCGCTGACCGGAGTGGTGAAGAAGGCCTTCGACAAAGGCATCCCGGTGATCGTGCTGGACCGCAAGGTGGAAGGCGACGCCTACACCACGTGGATCGGCGCGGACAACGTGGAAATCGGCCGCCAGGCCGGCAAGTACGTCGCCGAGCAGCTGCTGCCGAACGGCGGCAAGATCGCCGAGATCCGCGGCCTCGCCGGATCGACACCGGCCAAGGAGCGCGGCGACGGCTTCCGTGAGGCGATCCGCGGTCGCAACATCGAGATCGCGGTCAGCCAGGACGGCGACTGGCTGCGGGAGAAGGGCCAGGAGAAAGCGGACGCGATCCTGAAGTCCAACCCGGACATCTCGGTGATCTACGCGCACAACGACCCGATGGCCGAGGGTGCCTACCTTGCCGCGCGGGCAACGGGCAGGCAGGACGCGTTGAAGTTCATCGGCATCGACGGCCTGCCGATCCCGTCTGGCGGCTTGAAAGCGGTCGAGGCAGGCAGGCTCTCGGCAACGCTGATCTACCCCACCGCAGGCAAGGAAGCGATCGAGTCGGCACGCAAGATTCTCGTCGACTGCCAGCAGGTGCCGAAGACGCAGACCTTACAGACCCAGCTGATCACCAAGGAGAACGCGGCACAGGTCTACGCGAAGGAGAACCCCGGCGGCTGAGTCTGTCGGCGGTACAACACAATATGAGGAGGCAGGATGCGCTTCAGGTCCCTGCTCGCATCCAGTGTCATCTGCACGGCTATCTCCGCTCTCGTCCTGAGCACCGTCTCGGGCGTGGCCCACGCTGCGCCGACGACGGCGAGCGCGACGGACAAGGGCCCGATCGGCTGGCAGGTCTATCGCCAGATGGACCAGCTCGCCATGATGAGACCCGGCGCGGTGTCACGCCAGTTCTCGAGTTTCGACCGCACCGGTGGCAACGACGACGGATTCGTCGGGACGTATTCCTGCCTGCGCACCACGGCTTCGGGGTGCGTGATCGCCGAGCGGGTGGGCGCGGGGCAGATCGATTCGATGTGGTTCACGCGTGACTTCGGCTCAATGGTCAACAACGGCAGGCTGAAGATCGAGCTGGACGGCCGGGTGGTGCTCGACCAGCTGCTGCAGGAGGTCGTGAACGGAAAGCTCGGCGCGCCATGGGTCTGGCCGCTCGTCGGCAACGGCGAGGACACGTCCGGCGGCGCGGTGATCAAGGTGCCGATGCCGTACCGCGAATCGATGCGCGTGACGGTCCAAGCGAATCCGCTTTTCTACCACGTGGCCTACCGCGATTTCGCGGACGCGGACGGCGTGCAGACGTTCAACCCGGCCGACCAGGCGCTGGACGTGATCGCCAAGCTTCGGGGCTACGGCATCCGCGACCCCAAGAGTGTGGCCACGTCCAGGGCGCCCGTATCGACCGGTGCTGTTTCGGCGGGCAAATCGAAGAACGTGGCTGCTCTGGCAGGCTCGGGCTGGCTGACACAGCTCAGAGTGAAGATCCCGCAGGTCGTGGCGAGCCCGCGAGTCGGCGACGACGGCAGGGCGTTCGCGATCGGCGGGTCGACGACGTTCAAGGTCGCGATCGACCCGGCCAACTCGGGCGTTCGGATCACCCGGCGCTACGACCCGCAGGTGGGCAATCAGCGTGCCAGGCTGTCGGTTGACGGAACCCAAGTCGGCTTCTGGGAAAGCGGTCCCAGGGTGCCAGTGGGCGAGTGGCGTGACCAGACGATCATGATTCCGGCGGCGTTGACCGCGGGCAAGTCGTCCTTGACAATCCTGAACGAGTACATCGCGTCCGATTTGGACGTCAATGAGTTCCGGTACAACATCCACAGCAACGTGGGTGGAGATTGGCGCCGGACCGACGTGATGGACGTCGGCCCGAACCACCCCGGCGAGGAAGCGGCGCACGGCTACACGATCCGAGGCCTGAACTGGCAGGGCTACCGCGTGTTCCGCTACCCGGTGCCGGCCGCCGAGGTGACGCGGTCGGACGCGGTGCTGAGTGGCGTGCGAGTCGTGATCTCCTTTGACGGTAAGGCAACCGTGGACGCCCCGCTCGGCGAGTTCTTCGGCTCGGGGCTGGGCGAGTACGACACGATGACCCTGATGTCGTCGATGGACACGGCCCCAGACGGCTGGTACACCGCATGGTGGCCGATGCCGTACGCCCGCAACGCCACAGTGTCGCTGGTCAACGAAAGCGGTGTGCCGCTTGGTGATGTGACAGTGGAGACGGACTACGTTCCGGATCCCGCGGTGGCGGCTGCGTTGCTGTCCGGGCGGATCGGCTACTTCCACGCCACGAAGTCCGCGGGAAACACGGTGCCGAACCAGGACTTCACGTTCCTGCAGGCGACCGGCCGCGGCGTGTACTACGGAGTCACGCACTCCATGCGCGGGTCGATCCCGAACGGAAACATGCGGCTGTACCTGGAAGGCGACGAACGCGTCTACGTCGACGGCGCCACAACACCGATGATCTACGGCACGGGCACCGAGGACTTCTATGAGTCCGGCTGGTACTTCCGTGACGGGGTCACGTACACCATGCCGCTCGCGGGCAACCCGGCGTGGGAACTCAACGGCGATGGTTGCCAGCACGACTGCACGGGCGCGTACCGTTTGATGATCGGTGAAGCGGTGTCGTTCTCCTCTCACCTCCGCTTCGACATCCAACACGGTCCAGTGAACGACGTAGCGGCCAACTACAGCTCGACGTCCTACTGGTACGGACAGTCCACACCGGCAATGGTCGAAAGTGATGTCCTGGACGTCGCCGACGACGCGAGCCGCGCGGCCCATGCGTACGAGTCGACGGGCGAGACCCGGCGAACCTTGCAGTCAACGTTCGAAGGCAAGGACGACAAGGTCAACGTGACGGACGGAGTCGCGGCCACGACCGGCCCGATCACCTTCACGCTGAAGCTGGCGCCAGGTTCGTCCGGAGCACGGCTGCTGCGGATGAACGACCAGAGCGAGGCCTTCCAGCAGGCAAACGTTTCCGTGGACGGCACGGCGGTGGGGACGTGGTTCCAGCCGCTGGGGAATACGTCGTCGCGGTGGCTGGAGGACTCGTTCGAACTGCCGGAGAGCATGGTGGCCGGGAAGAGTTCGGTGACTGTCCGAATCGTCCCGGAGTCCGGTTCGCCGGCGTGGTCGGCGGCCCGATACCGAATGCTCACGAAGACCGGATGAACCGATGGGCTCTTGCCGCCCCTGTCCCGGCAAGAGCCCATCACCGGGCTCCTTGTGAGCATCAGGTGTCGCGTGCGTTGAGCACGTGGGACGCGCGGTCCGCTGTGGCCGGTTTCGACGACTTCGAACTGGCCGATCTGCTCGATCCGCGGGTGACCGTGCTCGCGCACGACATCGCCGCCATGGGCGTCAGCAGGCAACTCCGGCTGGCCTCAAACTGTCGGACCCTTGCGGTAACGTGAAAACTAGGGGTTCCCCCTGGGGAATTGGTGTTGCGGTGAAGGTTGCCCGTGGTCGAGTTCAGGGGCGATGCGGTGGGCGCGCCGCCGTCCCGGTCGGCTGCGCAGGTGATCGGGAAGTGTCGTACCCCTGCGGTAGCGTTGAAATTGGGGGTTCCCCGGGCCGGAATGGTGTTGCGGTGAAGGCTGTCGACCGTTTGGGGTGCAGGAACTGTCGGTCCCCTCCACTGATCGTTGTCAGCCTGGCGATGATCACGTCTCAAACCGGTTCAGGCAACCGGTGTGCTGGCGGCCGTTCAGCCATAACGGAGTCGTGCGGGATGGCCATCGTCGATCGCGTCCATCTTCCGCACCCGTCGCACGGCCTCCGTGGGCGACGCGAACTTGCTGAAGTACTGGAGGGGTAGCAGGTGTCCCAGACATTCAGCTTCTCTGGATCGGGGAACTGCGGGTCCGACATGTCGTTGTGGTGGCGCGCGGCCATCACCGGCTTGAACTGCCGCGGGTGATCAGCTTGGCGCGCAGCGTAGTTGTCGTGTACGGCAAGGAGCTGTCGGTGATGCGGGCCATCAGCAGCTGGGCCGCGACTTTGCCGATGTCATAGGCAGGTTGGGAGACCACCGAGAGGGGAGGGTTCACCAGCGGCGCCCACGGTGCGTCGTCGAAGGCGACCACGCCGACGTCCGTGCCGAGTCGCAGGTCCAATTTGGAGAGCGCTTCGAGAACGCCGATGGCCATCGTGCTGTTGGCGACCAGCAGCGCGTCCGGGCGGTCCGGCGAGCTCAGCAGGTCGATGGCGGCCTCATACGCGCCGTCGGCTCGGTATTCCGCGCGGCGGGTCAGTTTGGCGGAGGTTCGCCGTTGTGATGCGCGAAGTGCATCCTTGTAGCCAGCGAGTCGATCATCGGCCGTCTGGATGCCCGATGGTCCGGTTATGCAGCCGATTTGGCCGTATCCTTGGGAGATCAAGTGGGCGGTGGCTTCCTTGGCCGCACTTCTGGTGTCCACAAGGACCATGTCGGCGGGCGCGTCGGGCAGTGGGCGGTCGACTGCGACGAGTGGCGTCCGGCGTGCGGCCAGAAGGTCCACATTGGTCGTGGTCCCGGTGGGTGAGAGCACGATCCCGGCCGCGCGTTCCTGGATCGCGACGTCGATGTAACGGCGCTCTTTCTCCGGGTTTTCGTCAGAGTTGCACAACACCACGGAGTAACCGACGGCTTGCGCGACGTCCTCGACCCCGCGGGCGATCGACGTGAAGAACGGGTTCTCAACGTCCGAGATGATCAGAGCGAGCACCGCGGTTTCCTGGCGGCGCAGGTTGCGCGCCGGTCCGTTGGGCTGATAGCCCAGCTCAGCGGCGGCCAGCAGCACTCGCTCGGCCAGCTTTGGATCTACTGTGGACTTACCGTTGAGCGCTCGCGACGCGGTCGCGGTGGAGACGCCGGCCTTGGTCGCCACGTCGTTGATGGTCGCCACAACCCATCGGCCTCACTCTGTGAACTGTTCGAATCGATGCCGCGCACTGAACGCTGCGACAATGTTGACACTACTCGGCCCGGAGAATAGCGTCACGAGTAATCGATTACTCGACTCTGGAGGACTCGTGGCCCGGATCGGTGTGATCAGTATTTCCGACGGCCGAGACTACGTACACGGCGGAATCGCCGATTTCATCGGCCGGACCGAGGACAAACTCGCGACCCGGCTGACGGAGGCGGGTCACGAGGTGGTGCGCGGTTCGAGCCCAGTCAGTTCCAACACGCTCGCCACTTCAGTCGCGCGTGAGATCGCCGCGGCGGACGTCGATCTGACCGTGTTGCACTACGCGGTCTGGGCCTTCCCGCACTTCACCATGCTCGCCGCGGGCGCGATCGACGGGCCGTTGTTGTTGCTGTCCAACATCGATCCAGTGCAGCCGGGCATGGTCGGCATGCTCGCCGCCGGTGGTGCGCTTGACCAGATTGGACGCGAACACACCCGGTTGTGGGGCGATCCGGACTCGCCCGAATTGATTTCGTCGATCGGCGTGCACGCCTCGGCCGCAGCGGCGGTCGCGAGCCTGCGCGGCGCCACCTTCGGCCGGATCGGGGGCCGGCCGATGGGGATGAACACCGCCGTGGCCAACACCGACCAGTGGCAGCGGCTGTTCGGCATCGATGTCGAGGAAATCGACCAATGGGAGATCGTTCGCCGGGCCGAACTGGCCGACGCCGGCGAGAAGGTCAAGGCGCGCGAATGGCTGGAGCGGCACGCCAACGTCCACTACGACGGCAAGAAGCTCACGCCCGAGCTGCTTGAACGGCAAATCGGTTCATACATGGCAATGCGCGAATTGATCGACGAGTGGAACCTGGACTTCACCGGGATCAAGGGACAGCCCGAGCTGACTCAGTACTTCGCGACGATGGACATCGCCGAGGCGTTCCTGAACGACCCGTACGACTGGAATGGCCCGAAAGAGCCACACGTGTGCGCGACCGAAGCGGACATGGACGGCGCGTTGACCATGCAACTGTTCAAGCACATCGCCGGGACGCCGGTACTTTTCGCCGACGTCCGGCACTACCACGGCGACCGCGACATCTGGGATCTCTGCAACTCCGGGCAGCACGCGACCTGGTACGCCGCGCGCAGTTCGGACCCGGCCGAGAACCTGGCGCGCGTGCACCTGTACCCAGAGGTGTTCTTCTTCCCGGCGGGTGGCGCGTCCGTGCACCACTTGGCCGCCCCGGGCGAGATGACTTTGGGGCGCTTGACACGCAAGGACGGCGCGTATCGAATGCAGTTGATGCTCGGCAGCTTCGAGACGTATGACGAGGAGACGAACAAGGCGTTGATGAACCAGTCAACGCCGGAGTGGCCGCACGCGTTCGCCCGGTTGGACGCGCCGGCGGAAGTGTTCCTGTCCCGTTTCGGTGCGAACCACATCCATGCCATTCCTGGCGACCACCGGGCCACGGTCCGTGCGGCGTGCTCGCTGCTCGGCGTAACCCTCGACGAATTCACCCGGGGCTGACGCGTGCTGATCGGGATCGACATCGGGACATCCAGCTCGAAAGGGGTGCTCGTCAGTCCGGAAGGGACGATCGTCGCCCGTGCGAGCAGGCCGCACACCGTATCGACGCCACGTCCCGGCTGGGTCGAGCACGACGCGGAGACTGTGTGGTGGGCCGATTTCGTGTCGATCGCCAGGGAACTGGTCGACGCTTCGCCGTCGCCGATCACTGGTCTCGGCGTCAGCGGTATCGGCCCCTGCCTGCTGCCTGCGACCGCTGATGGCCGCCCGTTACGGCCTGCCATCCTGTACGGTGTGGACACTCGTGCGACCGCGGAGATCGCCGAGCTGACCGAGTTGTTCGGGGCGGACGCGATCCTCCAGCGGGGCGGGACTCCGTTGTCCAGCCAGGCGGTCGGTCCCAAAGTGTTGTGGTTGGCGCACAACGAACCCGAGGTCTTCGCGCAGACGCCGCTCATGCTGATGGCCAGCTCGTACTTGGTGCTCCGGCTGACTGGACGGTACGTGCTGGATCATCACTCCGCCAGCCAGTGCGACCCGATGTACGACATGCAGGCCGCTGACTGGGCCCGCGACTGGTGCGCGCAGATCGCGCCGGACGTGAAGCTGCCGGAGCTGTTCTGGCCCAACGAGATTGTCGGTACGGTCTCGGAAACTGCGGCGGCGGAGACCGGTTTGCCCGCCGGGTTGCCGGTGACTGCGGGCACGATCGATGCCTGGGCCGAGGCAACCAGTGTCGGCGTGACGTCACCGGGTGACGTGATGGTCATGTACGGCACCACGATGTTCGTGATCCAGGTCGTGGCCGAGCCTCGGCCACACGCCGCGCTGTGGACCACACAAGGCGCCTTTCCGGGAACGTATTCGCTGGCCGCCGGAATGGCGACGTCCGGCGCGATCACCGACTGGCTGCGGAACCTGTTCGCTGGATCGTTCGCAGAGCTGGTCGAGCAGGCGGCCGCGGTGCCCGCTGGCAGCCGTGGGTTGCTCATGTTGCCGTACTTCGCCGGTGAACGGACGCCGATCTTCGACCCGGACGCCCGCGGCATCATCGCCGGACTGACCTTGAACCACGGGCAACCGGAGATCTACCGTGCCGCGCTGGAGGGCACGGCGTACGGCCTGCGCCACAACCTCGAGGTCATGGGCGGCTCACCGCAGCGGGTCGTCGCGGTGGGCGGCGGCACCCAAGGTGATCTGTGGACGCAGATCGTCTCGGACGTGACCGGTGTGCCGCAAGAACTTCCAGCTGAGACCGTGGGTGCGTGCTTCGGCTCCGCGATGTTCGCGGCCACGGCGTTGGGGCATCCGGTGGACTCCTGGAATCCCCTCGCCAGGACGGTCACACCGAACCCCGTGCACACCTCGAAGTACGACGCGTTCTACGCCCAGTATCGCGCGCTGTACCCGGCCACTCGGGATCTCGCGCATTTCCTGGCGGCAGAGCAGCTCAACCCGGACGTGCGCAGGTCAGGCCGATTTTGCTGATCGTGTCAGGGGTTGTGCTGCTTCGTGTTCTTGCGGAGGACTAGGGCCACGTTCCACAGCTCTGGCAGGGCGGCGAGGGCTTCGGTTGCTTTCTGTTGGCGGTCTTCGGGAGTCTGGACGCCGAGGTCGGCGAGGAGGGTGTTGAAGCTGGCGTCGTAGGGCGTGGTTGCCAGGCCTGGGAGGGAGAGTTTGGTCAGGCAACGGCAATACGTCGCGACGATCCAGAACATGGCTTCGCGGTGGAGGCCTGCGGTGATGAGGTCGCGGGCGCCGTCGATGGCGATTGGGCGCGCGACGACGGTGATGTCGGAGCTGAATCGGTAGGGTGCTTCGACTGTTTTGGCTGCGTCGAACACCTTCGCCAAGGCTTGGAGATGTTCCTTCACTTGGGTTGCGGTCAAGTCCACGGCCCCGAGGTGGGTGAGGAGAGTTTCGTGGTAGTCGAGCCTTTCGTTGCGTTGCAACAGATCTCGGACTGCTGCGTATCGACGGCGGACAGTCGGGTTCCGCAGTCCCGCCACGAGAAGTACATGGGTCATCACACCCGTGCCGAACAGCCATGACGTGACCTGGTCGGGCAGTGGCGCCGATGGGTCCATGGATGTGAGCCAGCGACGGACGCGGTTCATCGCGTCATCGCAGCGGGCCAGCACCCAGCGTTCGTCGGCGAAGTGTTGGGCCACAGCGGCGTGCAACGTGCTCAGGTGGCCGGTCGGGTCGGCGAGGATGCCGGGCAGGTGCATGTTTCCGGCTAGGTGGTAGTCCCTCAGGACCGCTTCCGGTGACCTGAGCTGGGCGGCGCGCATCACCGACGCTTCGAGCAATATCCCGTCGTGCCAGAACTTTCCGGGTGCGGGTGGGAGGTCATCGCTGTCCACGACGACCATGATGTCGACGTCGGAGTCGCGTGGATGCTGTGCTTCCGGAGGCGTCCACAGTACGGAGCCCTGCAGGAAGGCGCCCGCGAACCCGCGTAGATGTATGCCTTGTGTGGTGGTCCAGTGCTGTGCGATTGCTCGGGCTTCGCCGACCTGCATCGTCAGCGAGATGTTCCGTGTAAGTAGTGCCAGATCGGTGTCGGTGTTGTCTGAGTAGAGGCCGCGGGGGCACGCGGCACCGAGACGCCATGGGTGCCGCGGTGCGCGGCTACGTCGTCCAGCACGAACTCGGGCTTGAGGTGGTCGGTGTCGTAGTAGCGATGGAATACCGGCGTTTGTGAGCTGGTCATCGGAGGCACGATCCAGCTCCAGTCCGCCGGGCACGTTCGGCCAGCGCGTTGCTCCTTCTCCAAGTGCTTGATGAACCGGTCGGATTCGGTGTGGTGATCGGTGATCGTCACGCCCGCAGCCGCATACGAGTGCAGGACGGCACGGTTGAGTTCGACCATGGCGCGATCGCGCCAGAGGGTCGTTTCGCTGCTTGTGTCGAGGCCGAGCCTGTCTGCGATCTCAGGCAGCAGGTCGTAGCGTTCGGTGTCGGCGAGGTTGCGCGCGCCGATCTCCGTTCCCATGTACCAGCCGTTGAACGGTGCCGCGGGATACGAGACACCACCGATGACGAGCCGCATGTTGCTGATGGCCGGAACCGCGTGCCAACGCAGCCCGAGTTCGGCCAGCCACGGCAGTTCAGGATGCGTGATCGCCACTTCCTGGACCGCGTCGGCGGGCAGTTCGTACAGCTGGGCGCCGGACTCCGCTGTTTCGATCACCACCGGCAGCACGTCGAACGCGCCGCGTGGCTCGGCAGGCCGCCAGCCGAGCTTCACCATGGAGTCGGTGAACCCCAGATAGCGGGGATCGCCCAGGACACCACCATCCTCTCGTGGGTATGCCGCGTAGCGGATCAGTTGCTCGTTCCAGATCCGGGGCGCTGGCCTGCCAGGCGCCTCCGGGGCGAAGACCGATATCAGCGGCCGGATCTTGCCGCCGTTCCACGCTTGCCGAAGATGCCGTACGCAGTGCTCGGCGATGTCGTCGGCCGTTCGCACGGCCCGCAGGTCGCGGACACGCAGGCTGCGCCAGTACAACCGGCCGATGCACCGCGCGCTGTTGCGCCAGGCGATCTGGGCACCGAAGGTCAGTTCCGCGGTCGTGTGCTGATAGGTACCGGTCAGGTCGATCTCGGTCATCACCCATGCCACGCGCCGGTCGGCGTCACCGGCCGCCGGGTTTTCGGCGTAGTACTGCCGGAGGAACTCCTCGGCCTCGGCGGGGTCCACTGGGTCGTCCGTGGCAGGCGGTGGACTGGGGGATAACAGAGTGTCGCTGGGCTGCCACGGACCGGGTCTTTCGCCGCTGACGATCATCGCCGAAATCTAACTGTTATCAATATCGTCAGCAACGGATTCCGGCCGTGTCACCGTCTTGTGTGTATGGCAGGGAAAGCAGGGTTACCGAGAGTTAGCACGTCGAGGATCGTCGCCGGGGGCGCGATCGCTGTCGTCATCGGCGGCATCGTCGCCGCGGCCTCGGTCACTCCCACCCCCGATCCGACTTCTTCCTACTCGGATACGGTCACTGACCTCCCTTCAGGCGCGATCTCCCTGGTCGCCTTCGACTCTTGTGAAACAGCGTTGTCGGGCCTCAGGAAGGCCGCATGGCCGCACATCGGCCCGTTTGGCTTCGGCGGCGGATACGCCCTCTCCACTCGCGGGGGCGGCGCCATCGCCGACTCCGCGCCAGGCCCCGCCGCGGCGCCCGCGCCGGGCAATGGAGCCGGGTCACAGATGCCCAAGCGTGAATCACAGGCGCAGAACAGCGCGGGCGCGGCTGCCCAGCAAGGCGGCCAGCCTCAGGGGCATTCGTCCACCAACACCCACGAAGCCAACGTGGATGAGCCGGACATCGTCAAGACCGACGGCAAGCGGATAGTGTCCGTGGTCGACGGCAAGCTGAAGGTCATCGACGTGGCCTCCCGCAAGATCACCGGATCCCTGGACGTCCCAGACATTTTCGTCTCCCAGATGCTCATCTCCGGTGACCGTGCGCTGCTCGTGGCAAGCCAGGACCACGTCGTCTACGACGCCCCAGTGCCGACTCCGCGCGGCAAGCCAAGCCCACCGATCGTGCCGGGCATGCCCACCTTCGGATCGAAGCTCGTGCTCGTCGATCTCGTTGGCACGCCGAAGGTCCTGGGCACCTTGGCGGTAAGCGGTCTGTACGTGGACGCACGCCAGGTCGGCAGCGTGGCCCGAGTTGTGGTTCGCTCACAACCGAAACTGAAGTTCTACTACCCCGACGGCACACAGTCAGACACCACCGCTCTGGAGAAGAACCGCGAAGTCGCGTTGAAGTCGACGATCGACGACTGGTTGCCCAGTTACCGGCTCGACAGCGAAGGCAAGAGCACTGAAGGCAGGCTGGTCGAGTGCGCCAACGTCAGCCACCCGGCCGACTACTCGGGCACCGCGATGCTGACCGTGCTCACGGTCGACCTGACCAAGGCCTTGGACAAGGGCGACCCGGTCACGGTGGCTGCGGACGGTGACACCGTCTACGGCACCGACAAGAGTCTGTACGTTGCCGACGACCACCTCAGCCGCATGGTCCCGATGCAGATGCCCAGGCGCGTCCCGCCGGATGGTTCGGAACAGCCTGCGCTGGGCAAGACCCAGATCCACCGGTTCGACCTCGCGGGCAGTGCGCCGCCGAAGTACGCCGGATCTGGCGAGGTGGAAGGGCAGTTGCTCAACCAGTACTCGCTGTCTGAGTACGACGGGCACCTTCGGGTCGCCACGACTGTGGGTGCAGGCTGGGGCGGGACGTCTCCAGACTCTCAGTCGCAGAGCATCGTCACTGTGCTTGCGCGTGGGGACAAAGGGTTGACCCAGGTCGGCCGGGTCGACGGACTCGGCAAGGGCGAACGCATCTACGCCGTGCGCTTCTTCGGCCCGGTGGGTTATGTGGTCACCTTCCGGCAAGTGGATCCCTTGTACACGCTCGACTTGTCTCAGCCGACCAAGCCGCGCGTGGTCGGCGAGCTGAAGATCACGGGATACTCGGCATACTTGCATCCGGTCGGTCCTGGCAAGGTGCTCGGCGTCGGGCAGGAGGCCACCGATCAGGGCAGGCGGCTCGGCTCGCAGGTGTCGTTGTTCGACGTGAACAACCCGGCGGCGCCGAACCGTCTTGCGCAGCAGCAGATCGAGGGCGGATCGTCCGAAGTGGAGTACGACCCGCACGCCTTCCTGTATTGGCCGGCGCGAAACCTCGTTGTGGTACCAGTGATGAGCAACAAGCAGGGCGGCATCCGCGAGGGCGAGTGGCAAACGCAGAACTACGCCCTGGTCCTGCGGCTGGACGGGAATGCACTCGTCGAGGTCGGGCGCATCTCGCACCCGACTGGGATGATCCGGCGGTCGATGGTGATCGGCGATGAGCTGTGGACGGTGTCGGACGGCGGATTCATGGCCAGTGCTCTGGATGGTCTGGGTCAGCGCGGTTGGGTACCGCTTCGGTGAGTTCGATCGCATGCCTCCACGCTACTCGAACGCGTGTTCGATCGGCGTCACTCGATCGGGTAGCGTGGTTTCCCTTGCGAGACAAGGGAAAGTGGCTTGAAAGCGCCATGTACTGCGGGGTCGTCACGCAGTGCAGCCGAAGCCAGCAAGATGGCGCCCGCGGTCCACGTGGTCCGTTCCTCCGGCCAGATGACCTGGTTGGCGAACTGGTAGCCAGTCCAATAAGAACCGTCGGAATGCCGGAGCATCTCGATATCGGCCAACAGTGCGTTTGCTCGTGAATCGCCAAGCAGGGCAAGGGTGAGGGCGAGTTCGGCGGTCTCACCGCCGGTCACCCACGGCTGGTCGAAGACGCACCGAACGCCAAGGCCAGGAACGACGAACTGGTCCCACTCGCCGGAAAGTCTTCGCAGGGCCGTGGACCCAGTGATGGCTGAACCGAGAACGGGGTAGTACCAGTCCATCGAATGAGGCTTGGTCTCGAACAAGTCCGGGCGACAGCGGATTGTCGTAGCCAGTTCGGACGCAGCGCGGATCCAGTCTGGTCGTGGTGAACCGAGCCGAGACGCGATGGCGGCGGCACACAGCAGGGACTGGTGAATGCTGGAGCAGCCAGAGATGAGAAACAACGAAGAAGAGTCGCGCCATTGGATGGCACCTTCAGGGGAACGCATCCGGAGCACGAATTCAATCGCGTCGCGGACTGTCGGCCACAACTCTCGTAGGAACGAAGAGTTCTGTGTGCTTAGGGCGTGGTGTAGGACGCCGACAGCTATGTACGCGGTGAAGTTGGTGTCCTTCGCCGAGTCGGTGACCTGGCCGTCACGGTACTCGGCATACCACGAGCCGTCGGGGTTTTGGGTGCGGGCGAGCCATCGGTAGGCCGCTGCGGCTTCGGCGTGACAGCCCGCGACGTCGAGTCCCATCGCTGCTTCGATGTGATTCCACGGGTCCAGTGGTCCGCCTGGATACCAAGGGATTGCGCCGGATGGCTCTTGGACCGAGGCGATCCATGTCATGCTGTTTTCCTCGCGTAGATCACCAGGCTCTTGCCGAGCACGGGATTCAGCAGGCGGTCAAGGACTCGCGTGAGTTTCGGCGCTTTGATGATGTCCCACAAGAGAAATCTGTGGTACAGGCGAACCGCGGCGGTCTCGTTGTCGACGCCGACCGCACATTTCAGCCACCAGTACGGCGAATGCAACGCGTGGGCGTGATGCGTCCGGAATGGCTCGAGGCCTGCGTCACGCAATCGGCGGATCAGTTGACGCTTGCGATAGATACGGACGTGACCGCCTTCGACTCGGTGATAGGCATCGGACAGCGCCCAGCAGATACGTTCCGGCCACCATCGGGGAACGGTGACGGCGACCAGGCCGCCTGGTTTGAGCACGCGGGCGGTTTCCGCGATCATGGCTGTGTCGTCAGGGACGTGTTCGAGGATTTCCGCGGCGATCACGTGGTCGAAGGTCGCGTCGGGGAACGGCAACGCCAGGCCGCTCGCGCGTACGGCCATCGTCGAGCCGGCGGATTCGCCGACTTCGGCCATCGCCGCGAACATGTCACGGACGTCTTTGAGATCGGCTTCGTTGAGATCCAGGGCGATCACGTCGGCACCTTGTTTCGCTGCCTCGAAGGCATGCCGGCCGCCTCCGCAGCCGAGGTCCAGCACCCGATCGCCGGTCGCGACCCGAAAACGTCCGAAGTGGACGGTCAGCAACTGAGCAGCTCCCGGTAGCAGTGGACGGTCTCCTCGGCGGTCCGGCGCCAGCTCAACCGGCCCGCACGCGCGATTCCCCGCTGTCCGAGGCGTGCCCGCAAGGCGGGGTCGTCGAGCAAGTCGACCAGTGCCCGTGCCAATGCCGCCGAATCACCCGGCGGGACGAAAACTCCGGCATCGCCGATCACCTCCGGTAATGCGCCACCCAAGGTCGCGACAATCGGGACACCACAGGCCATTGCCTCTGCAGCAGGCAATGAGAAGCCCTCAAACAACGAAGGAACGCACACGACCTCCGCGCTGGCAATGAGCGAGGCGTACTCCTCGTCCGGGAGATTGGTCACGAAAGTGACGCCAGGGGCTGGTTCGGATCGGCCGACAACGATGAGTTCGCAGTCTCGCCGGATCTCCTTGAAGGCGGCAAGCAGATAGCCGAGTCCCTTGATCGGATCGTGTGAACTCGCGACGCACACAATCCTCCCGGGAACCGGCTTACCTGGGCGGAACGAGGTATCCGCACTCAGTGGCGTTACCCGGACCTTCGAAGCACGAACGCCCATCCTGGAGACGATCTCATCGCGAGAGGCTGAGGAAACCGTGATTATCAAAGGCAATCGGCGAGCGACACGACTCTGCATCCGGGTGAACGAGTACCAGCGTTCAGAGCCGGGTTTGAGGCCGCTGTCGATAGTGACGGGATGGTGCACGGTGGCCAGCAACGAAAGACCGAGACCGAGCAGACCGTAACCAAGGCTTTGATTGTCGTGCACGATGTCGAAGTCGCGGGAGGCCAGGTAGTGCCGGACTCGCAACGAGAAAGCGAGTGGTTCGGTGAACCGGCCCGATCGCATGCCCATGAACTCGATCCAGTCTGGGACTCGGCGAAGCTCCGCGAGACTGGGCGTACGGAACGGATTCGGCTCGGCGTAGAGGTCGAGTGCGGGCACCCGGACAAGCTGGACTCCAGAGTCCACGACCGGATAAGGCGGTCCGGCGATGACCTCGACGTAATGCCCCAACGCCACCAGTTCACGGCTCAGATGTCTGATGTAGACGCCTTGACCACCGCAGTGTTGCTTTCCGCGATACGACAGCAGCGCGACCCTCACCGCTCACCTGCCGAGTCCGCGCGTCCTCGCCTGGACTTTGAGTGGATCGTCATCCCTCAGCCCTGCCATGTGTTCGGCGATGCGGCGGCTGTTCTCGAAAAACATCGAAGGGTTGGTTGATTTGCCCTGTGGCCACGGCAAGCAGGTGGCGGGCGCGCAAGGTTTCCTCGTGCTCTTGGCCGATGTGTCGAGTTGCGTCCGCGATGACCGACTGCAACTGCCGTTGCGACTCGTCTGCCCTGCCGAGCTCGAGAAGCAGATAGCCGATGTTGTTGCGGATGATGTAGATCTCCGGGTCGTCGGCAGGCAATGAATGTTCGGCAACGGGCAGGAGTTCTTGGAAGGATCTCAAGGCCCCGGTGATATCTCCGATCTTCACCATGGACGTGAAATATCTGGCTCGCGCGACGATCGCGGGCCTGGCGTGTGAGCCTTTGGCGTTGCCGATGCGGTTGCTCCACTGTTCCCATGTCGTGTGGTTCTCGGCGGGCACCGAAGAACCGCGTTGGTCCAGGCATTCGACCAGTTCCGTGTCGCGTCCTGCTTGCCAGAGATGTTCGGCCAGCATGGCGTCGGCGTATGTCTGTTCGGGGCTGCCGGAGGCGCGGTCCTCGAGCGGTGCTAATCGCAGCACCGCGTCGGCGATGGCGGAATGTGCTCGCGCGGTGCCACGCAGAGGGCTGTCGATGGTGGCGACAGTTTCGCGCGATGTGCCGGGTTCCAAGCGGGTGACATGCTCCTGTCGTACCAAGAAGTCACGTACAGCACTGACTGGGAGTTCGCTGGCGGCGACCAGAACGGACGTTGGGACTCGCGCTTTTCCGCAGGCGTTTAGCAGGTCGTTCAGGTCGGGTGGTGATTCGGCCGGATTCTCGCGAATGGGGAAAGGCGGGATGTCCAGGTCGTCATCCGGTTGCCGCTCACCGGCCCACGATTTGCTGCCTCCTGGTGCTCCGGCGCCTCCTGGCTGGATGACGGGTCCCGTGGGTTTGCCGAGCCACACGCGAGCCTGTGCCGTGATCATGTCCTTTACTGCCAGTACGGTTTGCGCGTTCTGCAGCGTTTGCAAGGCATGGACCAGCCGGTTGCGTGTGGCCGCGGGCAGGTTGTCCACGCCGTCCACCGCTATCCGGACTTTGAGCTTGGACTCACGCAACGGTCCGGCGACAGCGCGCTCGAACGCGTCGGCGGCTTGCCAGACTGCAGGATCTGTGGAGGCTTCGAACGCTCGGGCCGCTTCGGCGAATCCACGTACGTTCTTGCCAAGTTGCCGCGCCAATTCCGCCGCTGTCCGCTCGGCCGTGTCGGTGGCGGACACGAAGACCACGGCGTCCATCAGGCGCGGTGGGATGACGTCCGGTGCTACCGAAGGCCTGGCCAATGCGGCGACTAGTCGGGACTTGTCCAAGCCCGGACCGACGACGGCAACGGTGACCGTCCCCATCATCAAGTGCCCGACCACAGTCCGGAGTTCTTCGGGCGCAACGTAATCCCGCGTCAGGCTGTCGATCAGGTCGGCAGCGGGATTATCAGCGGCCAGGGAAGAACGCCAGGCCTCGGAGGTGTTCTTGGCCAGCCAAAGGCCTTCGTCACCCGCGGCGATCTCACGCCTTCCGTCGAACGCCAAGTGCACCGCGGTCTGCGCCGGGCACAGCCCCGACAACACGGCTTTCATGTCAGGGCAGCGCAATCGTGAGCCCAGGTCAGGGTGCCCGGATCGCAGGACGTTCACCAACTGCCTGCTGAAACAGCCGTTGGCCGCGGTCCGCTCGTCCGATGCGGTCAGCACCTCGAACCGGCGCCCTGCCTGTCCGACGATCTGGATCCACCGGCTGCCGACCTGCTGGGCCGCGATCCCCGCGTGGCACGTGTCCAGCAACAACACCAGGCCGTCCAGCAGCGAGTGCTGCGCGAGCAGCTCACGGATCCGTTGCGCCAGCAGGAAAGCCGTGCGGCTGTTCGGCGGCAGTGTGGTGTCCCTGACCAGGAAGTAGAAGTCGTCGTAGGTGTACTCGCCGTGTCCGACCAACGCGATGAACAGTGTGGCCTCGTCTTCCGACGCGCGTTCGAACGCCTCGGTGACAGCTGAATCGAGCTCTGCCACAGTCGGATCGACGAGCAACGGGGTGTCCGGCAAGGCCGGTACGCAACCGCCGATCGAGGGATCCAGCAACGTTTCCGACACTTCACGAGCGGCGTCGGGCAGGAACGACAACAGGTTCAGCCCCTCGCACTGGGATGCGATCACCAGCGCCCGCCGTTCTCCCACGCCGATCAGATTAGCCAGTCACGATAACCTCTGCGGCATGGCGGAGGTCGTGCTCGTCCACGGGATCGCGCAGGAACAGCAGTCGGCGGACGGTCTGGAAGCCGACTGGTTGCCCAGCCTCGCCGGAGGTGTCCGGGTC
Organism: Kibdelosporangium aridum; assembly: GCF_900176515.1. Lineage (GTDB taxonomy): Bacteria > Actinomycetota > Actinomycetes > Mycobacteriales > Pseudonocardiaceae > Kibdelosporangium > Kibdelosporangium aridum. The sequence goes on along the minus strand of NZ_FWXV01000003.1, from coordinate 223,585 downwards.
GCCGGGTATCCCGACCTCGCCGACCAGTTGTGGCGGACCAAGCAGATCGACGTCCGGATGGCCTTCTACGGCGACCTGTTCCTGCCCAAGGACCAGCAGGGCGGCGCGGAGCAACTCGACGAGGCCGAGTGGGAGTTCGCCGAGCAGCTCGGCCGGGAGTGGCTGAAGCGGGCCGCCGAGGACGCCAGCCGTGAGTCCGACCGTGTCACCGCGCAGCGGGAGCTTGAGGGCCCGACAGGCGAGACCCAGGGCGTTCGCGCCGCGTTGCGGCCGGTGGTCAACAGCCTGGTCAGGCTGAAGCCGTTCGCGCGATTCGGTGTCGCGCTGGCCGAGCGGGTGGTGGTGAAGGCGTTGCGGCAGGTCACGCGGTATCTGACCGACGAGGACGTGCACGCGGAGATCCAGCGCCGGGTCAGTGCCCTGATCGACGCGGACACCAAGGTCATCGTGTCGCACTCGCTGGGGTCCGTGGTCGCTTACGAGGCCGCTCACCAGCTGCAACGTCCCCTGCCGCTGCTCGTCACCTGCGGTTCGCCGCTCGGCTTGCGCAGCGTGGTCTACGACCGGCTACGGCCGCAGCCTCCGGCGGTCCCGCCCCAGGTCAGACGGTGGGTGAACGTGGTCGACCAGGACGACCTGGTCGCTGCCCGGCCGGAACTGACCGCGATGTTCCCCGGTGCTCAAGGAGTGCTCGAGAGCTCATACACCGTGGACAACGGCGCGAAACCGCACGAAGCCGCCTTCTACCTGGCCAAGCAGCAGATCGGGCGGCCGGTCGCGGAAACGTTGACTGGACTTCACAACCAGTGACGAGGTGTACTCAGAGCGCGGTACGGCGTTCTGGGGGTACGCCGTATCGCGTCTGCTTGACGCCATGACCACCAGCAGGGACCATCTATCGCTGTAAACGTTTTCATTCCGCCGCGTGATCCGAAGGGACCAACATGGCGAATGAGCGTTCGCGTCGCGCCTTCCTGAAGGCAACCGGCCTGGTCACAGCTGGCCTGGCGGTCCCGGTGACGGCCCATGCGGCCGAGGCGTCGCCGTGGGACCAAGTGCCGCTGATCCTGGCGAGGATCGTTCCGCCGACCTTCCCGGACACGACCTTCGACGTCACGGCTTACGGCGCGAAGGGGGACGGCAAGACCAAGAACACCGAGGCCTTCCGCAAAGCCATCGAGGCCTGCAGCAAGGCAGGCGGCGGCAGGGTCGTCGTGCCGTCAGGCAGCTTCCTGACCGGTGCGGTGACGCTGCTTTCCAACGTCAACCTGGTCGTCTCAGCCGGTGCGACGGTCAAGTTCAGCACGGACCCGAAGGACTACCCGAGGGTGTTCACGCGCTGGCAGGGGATCGAGTGCATGAACTTCTCGCCCTTCATCTATGCCCGCGGTCAGCGCAACGTGGCCATCACCGGAGCGGGCACGATCGACGGCCAGGGCCCGTCCGGCCCGTGGTTCGACTACGACGGCAAACGCGGCCCGGACTGGGATCGGCTGCAGCAGATGGCCGTGGACAACGTGCCGGTCACCAGCCGGACGTTCGGCTCGGGCCACTTCCTCAAGCCGAACATGATCCAGCTGTACGAATGCCAGAACGTGCTGGTCGAAGGCGTGAACCTGCGCAACCCGGCAATGTGGACGATCCATCCGGTGCTGGCCAGGAACGTGACCGTCCGCGACGTGAAGGTCTACAGCCGCGGCGGCATGGTCGACGGCTGCGACCCGGAAGCCAGCTCCGACGTGCACATCACCGGCTGCCAGTTCGACACCGGTGACGACGGTGTCGCGGTGAAGTCCGGAAGGGACGCTGACGGCCGCAGGGTCGGTGTGCCGTCCGAGAACATCGTTATCCAGAACTGCACCCATCTCGGGCGCTGGGGCGCTTTGACCGTCGGCAGCGAAATGTCCGGTGGTGTCCGCAATGTGTTCTTTGAGGACTGCACTATCCGGAAAGGCTCGTCGTACAGCGCGTTCCACGTGCTCTACATCAAGACCAACAAGCGGCGCGGCGGCACGGTCGACGGCGTGCATGCTCGGCGGATCAAGGCGAGTGGTGTGCAGCGGGAGGCGATCAGCGTGACGCTGAACTACAGCCTGACCGGTCCGGGGTTCGGGCCGATCGTGAACCCGGCTGTCCGCAATATCACGGTGGCGGACATGACGGTCGACGGCGCCAGTTACGCATGGAGCCTCGACGGCCTCAGCGAGTCGAAAATCACCGGGATGTCCATTGCGAACAGCACTTTCACCAAGATCACCAACGCCACACCGAAGATCAAGAACGCCACGAAGCCGACTTGCACGAACGTGAAGATCAATGGCAAGACCGTGACCTGATGCGCTGATCGGCCGCAAGGACGACTATGGGTGGGTGGCCAACAGCGAAGAACCGGATCCGCGGCGGTGGCGTGCGCTCACGGTGACCCTGGGCGTCGGGTTCATGACCTTGCTCGACGTCAGCATCGTGAACGTCGCCCTGCCGTCCATGCAAACGGGATTGCACGCCAACGCGGGCGCGGTGCAATGGGTGGTCTCTGGCTACGCCTTGACGTTCGGGCTCGTGCTCGTCGCAGGCGGACGCCTCGGTGACGCGCTGGGCCGCAGACGGATCTTCATGCTCGCGCTGACCGCGTTCGTGCTCACCAGCGCGCTCGCGGGCGCGGCTCCGTCGATCGAGCTGCTGATCATCGCGCGGCTGCTGCAGGGCGCGGCAGCCGGATTGCTGACGCCGCAGAGCTCCGGGCTGATCCAGAGCATGTTCCGTGGTGCCGAACGCGGCAAGGCCTTCGGGATGATGGGCGCCACGATCGGCATCTCCACCGCGGTCGGCCCGGTCCTCGGTGGGCTGATCATCGCCGCGTTCGGTGCGGAGTCCGGCTGGCGGTGGGTGTTCTACGTCAACGTGCCCATCGGCATCGTCGCGCTGATCCTGGCCGCGCGTGTGCTGCCGAAGACCGAACGGCGCAAGATCGACGTCCGGTCGGAGATCGACTTCGTCGGTGCGGCGTTGCTCGGCCTGGCCGTGGTTTCCTTGCTGTTCCCGGTTGTCCAGGTGGAAAGCGGCAAGCTCGGCGAGTGGTGGTGGCTGTTCCCGATCGCGGTGCTGCTCGGCTACCTGTTCATCCGCTGGGAGAAGCGGGCCGTCGAGCGGGGGCGGGCCCCACTGCTGGATCTGCGGTTGTTCACCAGTACAAGGGGTTTCGCGTCCGGTGCGGCGGTCGGCGCGGTCTACTTCGCCGGGTTCGCCGGGATCTTCGTGGTGCTGGCGATGTTCTTCCAGACCGGCTTGGGTTACACCGCATTGCAGTCAGGTCTGGTCGTCACATCGTTCGCCATTGGTTCCGCGGTGTCAGCGGCGGTCTCGGGACGGCTCGTGGCCAAGTGGGGGCGCCGGATCACCGTGGCGGCGTTGAGTGTGGTTGCCGTTGGCCTGGTGTCATGCGGTGTCGTCGCGCTGATCAGCCCGCCTGACCAAGTCGGGCTGTGGCTGGCGATTCCGTTGCTGATCTCGGGAATCGGTGGTGGTGCGGTGATCTCGCCGAACGTGACGCTGACGCTGGAGAACGTGCCGACCAGGATGGCCGGTGCGGCCGGCGGTGCTTTGCAGACTGGCCAACGGATCGGTACCGCCACGGGCGCGGCGGTGATGGTGGCGATGTACCACGCGGGGGCGAATGCGGCGGACGGACGAGTCGCGGTCGGCGCGGCCTTCGCGCTCGGCACAGCCGTTCTGACCACGCTCATCGCGTTGTACCTGGCGATCCGTGAACTGCGGTCCCGCAAGACCCGGCCAGTGGATGAAAATTTGTCCCAACGGACTGTGATATCTAGTCAGTAACTATTACGCTCTTGCTCGTTCGACCCTGCAGGCAGCCAACATGATCATCCGCTCGCGATCCGGGCGGTGTTCGAGGCTGCCCGGAATCGAAGGAGCAAGATCGAATGCGGCACATTCTGACTCGCTCGTTGATCGTTTCGGCGGCTGCGCTGCTGTTCTCCGCGGGCATGGCGCAGGCTTCGGTGGCGGACAAGGAATCCGACCCGGTCGCCAACTCGGCGGAGCCGGGCACCGTGGTCATCCAGGTCACCAAACTCACCCACGCACAAGCCACGACACGGTTACGCAACGCCGGTATCACGTGGTCGTCCAGCGGGAACTGCAGTGACCGCAACAACCCCACGTGCACATCGTTCGAACAGGTCAACCTGGCCACGATCCAGGGCGCGGAAACCCTCAAGCAGGCCAGCGGATGCGCGCTGAACGTCACCGGCGGCACCGAGACCGGTCACGCCAGTGGCACCTACAGCCACTGGAACGGCTACAAGCTGGACTACAGCCTCGGCACGTGCGTCAACAACTACGTGCGCAACAACTTCACGTACATTGGCGGCAACCAATGGCGGTCCGGCTCCGGCAACATCTACTTCCTCGAGTCGAACCACTGGGACGTCACGTACTACAACTGCGGCGGCTGCTGAACACGAGAACGCCCTTCGTGCGTGGTCGACTCACGCACGAAGGGCGTTGGCGTTACAGCGTTTTACTTACGACTGCGCAGGCTCCAACCGCCGCCGGTGCGGGCCCGAGTCCCGACGCCTGCCAGATGAAGGGCGACACAGAGCAGACCGGCGGTCACGATGGTCGCCGCGTTGATCGTGTCGCCGATGTTGGCGTCGGCGAGATCGAGGATGAGAGCAAGTGCGAACAAGACCGCACCGATGATGGCTAACATGCTGCCTCCCACATCGTCGGGACCTTGGAATACCCGCTGGACCTGCGTTTTATTCACGCAACTGGACGACATCGAAACCGGCGCCGGTACGGAATGATGGATTCAGTGGGCACCCTGCTGATCTGTTATTCGGTGACTCGCGTGGGGATGGACGCTCCTGGCGCGGGTCTTGCCCGAATGATCTCCTCATTGGGGCGCTGGTGGCACCCGGCGGAGAACGTCTGGCTGGTGGCCACCGGTTATCACCTCGATGAAGTCCGGGACATTCTGGCCTCCCAGCTGGATCCGGGTGATCAGTTGCTGGTGCTGGACGTCAGCGGTCAGCCGTGGGCGTGTTCCGGTGTGTATCCGGAAGCTGAGGCGTGGATGCTCGATCATGTCCGTGGTCACGCCGAGCCCAGGCATATGTCAGCGGAATAGCGGTCACGACACCGGCAGCGCCCGCCATCGCGATCGCTGCTGACGCAGCGGACAAATCAGCCAGCACACCGGCGAGCAACGCGCCGATGCCTTGGGCGGTAAGGGCTGCTGTCGCAAGCAGACCGATACCTTGGGCGCGTCCGGCGTCCGGTAGTAACCGTGTCGCGGTCGCTGCGCATTGGAGTGTGTACGCCGTGCTGAACGCGCCGGTCAGTCCGAAAAGGATCATGGACGTGGCCAGGTCCGGCTGGAAAGCGCTGAACAGCAACGGAATTCCGGCGAGGATGCCCATCATGCCGAGTGTCCGCTGCCGGTTCTCCTCGCTGACGTATCGCGTGTATGCGTACGCTCCGATGATGCTGCCGACCGGATGGCTCGCCATGATCAGACCGACCGCGAGTGCGCCAAGCCCGAGTTCCGCGGCGTACGGCGCGGCCAAACTTTCCGGTGCGATGTAGAACAAGGACAGCCACGAGATCAACGCGATCAGCCGCAGCCGCGGATCACGCCACACCAGACGGAACGCGCTCAGCCGAACGGGGTCCTTCCCGGATCGGGCGGCAGGCCGCCAGCGCACGCCCCAGCGAATGATCAAGGCGGACAAGGCGAACGTGACCGCGTCCAAACCCAACGCCAGATACGGGTTGAGCAAACTGACGAGCAGGCCGCCGCCAGCGAACCCGGCGACCTGCGAGGACTGCACGGTCACGTTGCGAACCGCCAGACCCACGACATAGCGCTTCTCGTCGAGCACGTCCGGCAGCAAAGCCAGCTGAGCGGCCTTGAACGGACCGTTCGCCATAACCACAGCTGTTAACAGGATGCACAGCAGCCACAGTGGAGTGCCGGGGATCGCCATCAGGGCGACAAGTGCGGCACGCACGACATCCGACACGACCAGGACTGTCCGCCGGGGAAACCGGTCACCGAGCCCGGACAGCAGGATCCCGCCGAGCATTGTCGGCAGGTACGTCAGCGCGAAGGTCAGTCCGGTCAGCGCGGCGGAGTTGGTCCGTTGGAACACGAGAACGGACAGCGCGACGCGCGCGAGTTGGTCACCGGCTTGCGACAACAGCTCCGCAAGCCAAATGGCCCGGAACTCCCCGACCGCGAGGACCGAACGGAAGGTCGCCGCCCGTGTTGCCATCAACTCAGCGTATTTCTCCGAGTACTTAGTGTGAATCCTGTATTCGAGGGATCTTACGCGCCTCTTTTTCGTCAAAGAGATGTCGATCCGGCGGGGGCCTCTTCGACGAATAGGTAGAGAGCGAGAACCGAACAGGGGAGAGAACAATGATCACCACGATCAGCAACCGGGACCGGGCCGTTCTGCGTGCAGTCGCCGCGGGCCGCTGTGAGATCTCCGGTACGTGCCTGCGGATTGACGGCCTGAGCTGCTGCGACCAGTTCGCCGCGATGCGCCTGGCCCAGGAAGGTTTGATCACTGGGGCGGACCAGCAACCAGCGAGACTGACTCCGACTGGACAAGCCTTGCTGGCCGCGGCGTGACTTAGCGCTGCAGAGCGGCCAGCAGACGCTCGCGGAAGTCGATGCGGATGTTGCCGCCGGGGAACAGTTCCTCGCCGGTGATCTCCTGATACGGCTGACCCACATCCTCGCTGATGGCGTGCGCGGTGCTGACCGTGAGCACATCCAGCGGTACGGCCGCGATCTGCTTGATCACGGTGTCCTCGAAGGTGATCCGCGCCCAAGCGGTGGATCCGCACGTCGGGCACACCCACGTTTCGAGCAGTTGGACGGGCTCGTCGTCCACCGGTTCGCGCAAGATGGGGTAGTACACCCGGATGTTGCGCCAGGTGAAGTCCGGGTCGCTCTCGCCGACGGTCCAGAATCCACCGTCCACGAGCGGCGTGACCAGCTCGATGGACTCGTCCGCTGGCGACCGGCTACCGCACACCGGGCAGTCGAGTTCGGCGACGAAGTACGCAGAGGGCATTGTCTTCACAGTCCTACCGGGATCACGAGCATTCTGCGGCCGTTGAGCAGTATCTCGAATCCGTTCGGGTTTGCCCTGGCCAACCTGGTCGCGACCGTCCCGGTCCCGGCCGCGGGCGGGTTGACCGACACGGCCCAGCCGGCGAGCCGCTCGAACACCGCGCCGTCGGCGGTCATGAACCGGGGCACGCCACCGCCTTCCATCTGCGCGAACAGCGCGTCAGCCACGACTGTGCGGTCCCTGATCCCCTCCGCCTTGCCGACAGGCGTGGGTGCGGTTGTGCTCGAGGGCGTCCATGGCCTGTTCGGAGGACTCTCCAGGTCGGTCAGCACCTGGCGGTAGGCAGTGCTGTTGCGGTCGATGTCCACTGCGAGACCGGCCGGACGTTCCACCGCACCGAGGTCGCTGGCCGCCGCGCCCAGAGGCTTGTGCACGGCGTTGACGCCGGTCTCGCCCATGACTGTGACGGGTGCCCGCAACCGGCCCATGATTCCCTGGATCGCCGGCTGGTTCGGTGGGACGAGTGTTCCGGTCGCGTCGAGTGGCTGACCGAGCTGGGCGAACAGTTGCTGGATCATGCGCTGCTCGATCGGCTGCAGGGTGCCGTAGTCCACGCCCCCGAGCATCGCGCGAACGGCTGAGAGCGTCTGGTTGTCCACGATGATGTCGCCCGCGCCTGCCGCGGCGTAGCCCTCGGTCTCGGCGGCTTGGCCCATGCCACGCAGGAACCTGCGCAGCCTGTCCCAGCTGCCTGCGTCGGCGTACTGGGTGAGGATCTGGCGTGCCGCAGCCGTTTCCTGCTGGTCCAAGAAGGGCAGCAGGTCACGGAAGTCGATCTCGGCGGCGACCCTGAGCAGCAGCCGTTGGTCGAACGCGTCGATCAGTTCGGGCAGCCGGGCCAGTGTCGAGGCGTCGGAACACTTGTCCAGCAGGACAAGCAGCTCGTCGATGTCGCGCACCTTGCCGAGCAGGACGATCGCGAGTTCGGCGTCGGAGACCTTGTCCAGCACCCGCAACACGTTCGCGGCCTCGGCCAGGACCAGCAGCCTGGCGATCTTCTCGAGGTCGGGCACCTTGTTGACCAGCCTGATCGCCAGCGCCAGGCTGCCGACCCTGGTCACCAGCGCACGGAACTTCGCGACCTGCGCGAACACCTTGAGCCGGGCCAGGATCCCGGTTCCGGCGAACGCCAGCGCGGCCTCGAAGATCGCACGGCCGACCAGTTCGCCGCGTTGCCGCCAGGTCAGGTCCGGTCGCGTGATCGCCAGGTACAGGTAGTACAGCGCGGCGATGCTGCCCACGATCACACCGATGACCAGCAGTACCTTCCCGACGAACGCCAGCACCGCGCCGATCGCCGCGAGCACCGCCGCGCCCTTGATCACCAACACGATCACGGCGATGGCGATGATGACCACGACGACCGCGACCGCGATCCAGAACAGCGGTGTCTTGATCGCGTCCCAGATGCCCTTGAGCAGCCCGACCAGGCCGTTCCAGATCCCCTCGACCAGACCGGCGCAGAAGTTCCACAGCGAGTCGAAGAAGCCGCTCTCCTCGACGATCCGGTCGACGCTGACGTCGATCTCGTCGGAGAACCCCTGTACCGCACGGTCTTCGTCGGCCAGTGCGTTGTCGACCTCTTCGCGCAGTTCGCGGGTGTGGTCGGAAAGCCGTTCGTCCCAACGGGAATCCAGGTCCTCGACGACGCGGTCCAGCTCGCGGCCGACCTCGTCGGTGACCACGGCCATGCTCCGCGCGCCCTCGTCGGCCGCGTCGTGCATTTCCTGGGCGGTGTTCTGCATGATCTCGTTGATCGGGCCGCCGAAGTCGTCGCCCGCCTGCTGAACGCCGCTGATCAGCGCTTCAGCGTGGTCGTTGAGGGTGGTCTCGGCGTCGCCGGTGGTCTGGTCCAAGCTGCCGAGGAACTGCGTGGCCAGGTCGTCGATCTGGGCTTCCCGTTCGCTCGCCGCGGCCAACAGTTCGGCGCGCGCCTCGTCGACGAACGGCGGATAGCACGCGGCATCCTGGTTGTCCTGTGCGAATCCGGCCAGGTCGTTGGCGAGTGCCTCGGCGGGCTCGGCGAGCTGGGTGATCGTGGCCGCCACGGACTCGTCGATCGACGAGTCGAACAACGCTGCCTGAGCGCGGATCTCCACGGCGCGCCGGGTGGACTCCTCCTGCAGCGACGTGCCGAGCTGGTTGGCTTCCGAGGTGATCCGGGCGGTCGCGTTGGCCGCGATCTCGCGAAGCGTGTCCTTGGTGCGGTCCCGGTTCTCCAGGATCTGGGCACGGGCGTCGGTGCGTGGCTGGTCGAAATCCCGTGCCGTCTGCGCGGCCTCTTCCCGGAAGTGCCCGCCGAGCTCGGTCGACTTGGTCCGGACACTGGTGGCCACGGCCGTGCCGGTCCGGTTCAGCTCGGCGATGACGTCCCGCTTGGCCGAGTCCACCGTGTCACGGATGTCGCCTGCCTGCTCGTGCGTCCGGTACCGCTCAATCTTGGCGTTGGCGATTTCGTTCGCGCGAGCAGTCCGCTCAGCTGTGCCGTCGGTGGCTCGTTGGGCCTGTTCGGTGCCTGCGGTGGCGGCCAGGGTGGCCTTGTCCTCGGCGTGCCGGGCGAGCGTGCCGCGTTTGTCCTCGATCGTCTGGTCAAGGCGTTGCAGCTCGGCTTCCGCGGCGGCATCCACCCGGGCCAGCTCGGCGTCGAGGTTGCTCTGGATGGTCGCCTGGGCAGTGGACGCGTGCTGCTGGACCACCCCAAGAGCGGCTGCGTGCGCCTGCTCGACGGCCATCGCCTTGGTGTCTGCCGTGGTACGGAAACGCTGCTTCAACGTGTCCGCGCTGGCCCGGATCTGGTCGGCCTGGGCCGTGCTGTGCGCCAGGATCGCCGCTCGCCGGGCCTCGATGTCCGCGACCAGGCTGAGGAATTCGGGTGAACTCGGCGGCGCGATCGTGACCGGAACCGGGCTCGACATCATCCGCGAGACGGCCGCGTTGCCCGCCATCCCTTGCAGCGCCAGCAATGCCTCGGCCGGCGACTGTGCCTGAGGCGCCACGGTCGCTGGTTGCTGCACCGGAGCGGCGGCAGGCTCCGTGGTCAGGGCCGGACGATCAGGCGGCACGTGGCCAAACTATGGCGCTTCAGGCCGGTATCACCCGCCCGAACGGGCATCAGTTCGGACAGGAGCGGATTAGGTCAAATGGCGCCCAAGGCTGCGGCGACGGCATCCCGGACCTTGTTTTCGGACGGTACGTCACCGGTCAGTCCGGCCAAGGACGTCATCGGCACGCCGGGCAGGCCACACGCCGTGAACGACTGGTAGACCGCCAGGTCGGACGTGATGTTGAGGGAGAACCCGTGGCTGGTCACGCCACGGCGGATGCGCATCCCGATCGACGCGATCTTCCGGTGATCCGGCGTCCACACGCCGACCAGGCTCTGGCTGCCGGGTGGCGTGTCGCGGCGGATCAGCGTGAACCCCAGCGAGTCAAGCGCGGTGATCAGGCCGTTTTCCAACCACCGCACGATGTCGCCGGGACCACGCTGACGCAAGTCGATGACCAGGTAGCCGATCAGCTGCCCAGGCCCGTGGTACGTCGCCTGCCCGCCGCGATCCACCGGGATGACCGGGATGTCACCGTGCTTCGGCAGCTCGGCGGGTGGTGTGCGGGCGCCGTAGGTGATCACCGCGGGATGTGTCAGCAGGACCAGACGGTCCTCGATCAGGTTGTTCTGCCGCTGTTCCACCCAGGTGCGCATGTCCTCGATCGCTTCGAGGTACGGCACTTCCCCCAGATCGATCCGCTTCACGTCCCCCAGGCTAGTCCTACCAGGGCAGCGGACCGTCGTCGTTGAAGAAGCCGCCGGTCGGGCCGTCGTCGTCGAGGGTGGCGAGCTTGACGGCGATCGCCGCGCCTTGGGCCGCGGTCCGGAAACCCGTGTGGTTGTTGAGATCCGTCGCGCAGTAACCCGGGTCGGCCGCGTTGATCAGGATGCCCGTGCCGCGGAGATCCTTGGCGTACTGGGCGGTGAGTGAGTTCAGCGCGGTCTTCGACGGCGGATAAGCCGCGCCCGCCGGCAATTCGCCGTAGATCGCAGTCGCGGCGCCGATGGAACCGACACCGCTGGACATGTTCACGATCCGGGCACCGGCCGAGCGTTTCAGCAACGGCAGCATCGCGTTCGTGACCGTGAGGACGCCGAAGAAGTTGGTCTCGAACACCTCCCGGACCAGGGCGGGGTCGACTGTGGTCGGCGCTTGGGCACGTCCGCCGACGACCCCGGCGTTGTTCACCAGCACGTCCAGCCTGCCGAAGCGTTCGTCGATCCACGCGGCGGCTTTCTCGGCGGTCCCGGCGTCGGTCACGTCGAGTGCCACGGACTCGACGCCCAGGGCCTGCGCCGCTTGAGCGCGGCGCTGCTCGTCGCGCGCGCCAATGATCACCGTCATGCCCAGCGCTTTGAGCTGCGCGGCGATCTCGTAACCGATGCCTTTGTTGGCACCGGTCACCAACGCGATCTTCTGTTCTGTCATGCCTCCAGCTCACCACCTCCGACTACGGAACCGCCATGACCGGCTTGGTGTGCAGCGATACCCTCCAGGTATGGATTGGCTGGAGACCCGCGAGTTGGCCTACTTCATCGCGGTCGCCGAGGAGTTGCACTTCGGCAGGGCCGCTGAACGGCTCCGGATCGCCCAGCCGCCGCTGTCACGCGCGATCCGCCAGCTCGAACAACGCCTGGGTGTGGAGTTGTTCGAACGAACCAGCCGCAAGGTCATGCTCACCGCAGCCGGTGAGGTCCTGCTGCACGAAGCCCGCAAAGCCCTGGACGCGGTCGCCGCAGCGGCCCGGCGAACCCAGCGGGTCGCCGAGCCGAAGCTGGTGATGGTCATGAAACCGGGCAGTGACGGCGGCATGCTCCAGGCCATTTTGGACACTTACGCCACCGAACGCGACGCGCTGCCAGTGCAAGTGCAGGTCTGCGCGATCGGCGAGCAGGCGCAGATCCTGCGGGACGGCCGGGCCGACGTCGCGGTCCTGCACCTGCCGTACGACGACACGTCCGGCTTCGACGTCGAGCAGCTGCGGGTCGAAGGCGCGGTCGCGATCCTGCCCGCCGGGCACCGGTACGCCGACCGGGACCGCCTGTGGATGTCCGATCTGGAGGGCGAACCGATGCCGCGCTGGCCCGGCATGACCGGGACTGGCCCGGAAGTTCGCGACGCCGCACAGCTGATGCAGCTGATCACGCTCGGCCAGATGATCGCCGTACTGCCGGAATCGGCTCGGATTGGCCTGCGTGAGGACTTGGTCGCAGTGCCCGTTGTGGACGGTCCGATTACGACGATCGCGCTCGGATGGCCCGAGCGTTCGTCGTCTCGGGCCGTCGCGGCGTTCGTTCGAGCGGCTATTGCTGTTGCTGAGAAAGAAATCCGCCTGGACGTCGGATCGGCATCATCGGCGCGGGCTGGATTGTCAGGAACTCCTCGACCAGCCGGGTGACCAGTTCAGGCCGTTCCCAGAACAACAGGTGCGACGTCGCGGGCACGATCCCCAGCTGTGCCTTCGGGATCGCCTCGTACATGTCGATGGTGTGGCGCAGGTGGATCATGTCGTCGTCGGCGAGGAGGATCAGGGTCGGGCTTGTCACCTCGGCTGGTTTGAGCGATTCGCCTGCTTCCATCTCGGCGAACTTCCGTACCACCACAGGCATGTGGTCCCGGCCGTCGGGTGAGACCTCGGCGTAGCGGTCGACCAGCTGCGGCGGGAGTTCGGCGTCCGGCTCGGGCAGGAACATCCAGCCGTCCTTGTCGTACGCGGTGCTCACCAACACGAGCTTGCGCACCAGGTCCGGCCGCTTGACAGCGACCGCGAGCGCGACGAACCCGCCGGAGCTGTAGCCGGCCAGGTGCGCGGGCTCGCCGACGACCTCGTCGATGAACGCGGCCACGTCACCGACGAGCATCTCGATGCTGACCGGGCCTTCGACATCCGGCGTACGCCCATGGCCACGCCGGTCCAGCAGGTAGATCTTGAACTTGCTGGCCAGCTTCAGCAGGTTGTCGTCGAAGTCCCGTGAGTCGGAGAAGCCGCCGTGCAGCAGGACGAGCGGTTCTCCTGCACCGCGCACGTCATACCAGGAGCGAACGCCGTTGACTGTCACGTAACCGGCCACGAGTGTCCTTTCGCCAGGTTTACTACCTAGGACGGCGTGGCGTCGGAAAACTCATCGAGCGGCAGGCCGAACAGCGGAAAAAGGTTTCCGGCCTGCAGATATGTCGTCGTGTGCGTGATCAGTCCGCCGGAGACCTCGAAGACCTGCAACGAGAACGGCTTGCCTTCGAGGTACTGGCCGTACACCGGCGCGCCGTTGGCGAACCCGGCGGGCACGAACGTCGAGATCTGGCAGACCGCCTCGGACCCGGCGCCACGCAGGGCTGCCATGAGCTCGTCACGGCCACGCATCCACCAGGTGAACGGCGGCATGCTCGACGTGGCGTCCTCGTGCAGCAACGTCACGAGCGTGTCGAGGTCGTAGCGCGTGAAGGCCTGCATGTACCGCTCGATCAGTTGTTGCTGGTCCTCGTCGAGCGGCTTCGCGGCCGGCCGCGTCGCGAGCGTCGCCCGCGCTCGTTGCAGCGCACTGTTCACCGAAGCGACGCTGGTGTCGAGCAGCTCGGCGACCTCGTCTGCCTTCCACGCCAACACTTCCCGCAGGATCAGCACCGCGCGTTGCTTGGGCGGCAGGTATTGCAGTGCGGCGACGAACGCCAGCCGGATGGTCTCCCGCTCGGCCACGACATTGGCCGGATCGAGCACACGGGCGTCCGGAACTGGCTGTATCCAAGAGGTTTCCGGCAGTGGATCGCTGAACTCCGTGCCTGCGCGCGAAGGTTCGGCGATGTCCATCGCGATCACCCGGCGCTGGGCACTGCGCAGCATGTCAAGGCAGACGTTGGTCGCGATCGCGTACAGCCAGGACTTCAGCTGGCCTTGGCGCTGGTCTTGCTTGCGCCATGCCCGCAGGAACGTCTCCTGCACCGCGTCTTCGGCTTCCAGCGACGCGCCGAGCATCCGGTAGCAGTAGCCGGTCAGTCCGATCCGGTGTTGCTCGAGATCGTTCATTGCTCGATCGTGCCACGACCCACGAACATCACGTCGGCCAACGTGCGGAACAGTTCCGTGGGGTCCTGGTCGCCGATTGTCTTGTCCAGATTGCCTGCCAACGCCAGCGTGGCGAAACCGTGCGCGGCCGACCATGCCGCGAGCTGGGTCACCCGCGCATCCTGGTCTCCGGCGATCGCTTGGACGGTTCCGCGCAACAGCTTTCCGGTGCGCTCACGCGCGGCGATCAACTCGGGCGCGTCGCGGTGGTAGAGGTCCGGGCGGTACATGACGGCGAAGTGGCCAGGGTGGTCGAGCGCGAACCGCACGTACCGCACGCCGAGGTCGACCAGCCGGGTGCACTGCCCGGCAATGGCCTGTTCTAGCGATTCGGCCAGCAGCTCGTTACCCTCCACGGCGATCGCTGTCAGCAGCCCGGCCTTGTCCTTGAAGTGGTGGGCGGGCGCGGCGTGCGACACGCCTGCGCGGCGGGCGAGGTCCCGCAGACTGATCGCGCTGGGGCCGTCGACCGCGATGACCTCGAGTGCGGCGTCGAGCACAGCCCGGCGCAGGTCGCCGTGGTGATAGGGCATGACCGGCACGATACTCCCAATCTTGTCATTGACAAGATGCGACCCAGGCTCCTATCTTGGCCACAAATAGATAGTGGAGGTTTCCATGCGGCAGATGTGGCACTTGCTTGAACCCGTGCACGCGCTCGTCTACTACGCGCCCGAGGTCTTCGACGAGCTGGCCAGACTCGGGTACGAGGTCGACACCCGCTGGCCGACCTATTTCCCGCTGAGGTCCGCGCCCTTAGGCCCGGCCAGTGCCGAACTGGTCTCGGCCACGTTCTACAGCTTCAACCCCGACATGGTCGCCGAGCACATTTCCCCTGCCTGGGGCCTCGCATCGCCCGCCGATGTGGTCGCGGCACGGACTCGTGGGATGGATCGGGCGCTACGCCGTCTCCTCGGTGACATGGACCTGACTGAGGCGGCCGACCTGGCCAAGAAGGTCGCGCTGGCGGCGAGCACCGCAGGTCGTCCACTGGCCGCGGCGAACGCGTCCCTTCCGTGGCCGGAGGAACCGCACCTCGTGTTGTGGCACGCGGCCACGATCATCAGGGAACACCGCGGCGACGGGCACATCGCCGCACTGCTCACCGCTGGGCTGGACCCGGTCGAGGCCTTGGTGTCCTTCGCCGCCGTCGGCGCCGCACCGGTCGAGGTCTTCGCGAGCCGGGGCTGGACCCAGCGGCAGTGGGCGGATGCACAGCGCAGGCTGCACGAGCGTGGCTGGGTGGATGCCGACGGAAACGCCACACAGGAAGGAAAGGACGGCAGGGAAGCGGTCGAGCGACTCACCGACGAACTCGCTGCGGCCCCATGGGCGGTGATCAACCCAGGCAGGCTGGCCGAGCTGGTGATGCCGGTGACG
Organism: Kibdelosporangium aridum; assembly: GCF_900176515.1. GTDB lineage: Bacteria > Actinomycetota > Actinomycetes > Mycobacteriales > Pseudonocardiaceae > Kibdelosporangium > Kibdelosporangium aridum. The sequence goes on along the minus strand of NZ_FWXV01000003.1, from coordinate 207,929 downwards.
ATGGCGGCGGCCCAGTCGGGCCTCCTTCCTTCCAAGAGCACGCTGGGGATCCGGCGTTAGTCTCGCCGGCATGACGATTCGACGGGTGGTCCCCGATGTTCGCAGTGCCGACATCGGGGCCAGTACGAAGTTCTACGGCCTGTTGGGGTTCGAGGAAGTGATGAACCACGGCTGGGTGGTCGGCCTCGCATCACCGAGCAACCCGACCGCCCAGGTCCTGTTGACCGACGCGGATCCGTCCGGCCTGCAACCGGACATGTCCGTCGAAGTGTCCGATGTAGATGCCGTGCACGCTGTGCTCGTGGATCAGGGAGCCGACATCGTGTACGCGATCCGTGATGAGCCGTGGGGCGTACGGCGATTTTTCGTGCGTGATCCGGACGGTCATATCGTCAACGTGCTCACGCACCGGTGAGCGCTTCGACGAAGCCGCGGACTCGCGCGTTCTCGTTCGTCGCACGCCAGACCGGTCCCCATTCGAGCTTCGGCGCGTTGGAGATCGGCACGTAAGCGATGTCCGGCCGGTCGTGGAAGCGGATCGCGTGTTCGCCGACCGCGAAGATCCCCTTGCCCGCGCTGACCAATGTCAAGATCTCCTGGAACGTCTCCGCCCTGGGCCCGGGGCGAGTTCCGTCGAAGGAAAGTCCGCACGGCGCCTCGAGGAACGTCTGTCCGGCCAGGTCTTTCGTGGACACGTGCGACCGCCGTGCCAGCGGATGGCTGGCGGGCGCCGCGAGCATCCACAGTTCGGTCAGCAGTGTCGGGCCAGTCACGAGATCTATTGCCGCGAGGGGAAAACAGCCGAGCATGATGTCGATTTCGCCGGACCGCAGGCGTTCCGGTGCGTCGCCCAGGTGCATTTCCTTGAGGTGCACGGCGCAGCCCGGGTAGCGCCTGCCGAACACCTTCTCGGCGTTGATCAGCATCTCGGCCGCTGCGGCTCCGACGAAGCCGACCCGCAGTTCGCCGTCAAGGCCTTTGCCCGCCTCGATCGCTCTGGCCAGACCGGCTCGCAGTTGCTCGTACGCCGGCTGGATGTCGTTGACCAGTTGCTTGCCGACGGGCGTGAGTGCGACCTTGCGGCTGGTGCGTTCGAAAAGCGGCACGCCAACGCGGTGCTCGAGCTGCCTGATCGTCTGGCTGACGCGGCCCGTGGTCACGTGCAACCGTTGCGCGGTCCGGCCGAAATGCAGTTCTTCGGCCAAGGTCAGCAAAGCCTCGACCTCGTGGCGTTCCATCGCGTGCCCCCATCGTTGAGCCTGACTAACCGAACGTTTCCCGATCCGTCGTTGTTCCTGCAGGTCAGAGCGGCGAGGGTGAAGACATGGACTGGATCGAGATCGTTGACGCGCTGTACCGGTTCGGGCGTGGCCAGGACATGCGTGACAAGGAGTTGTTCGCCTCGGCGTTCGCCCAGGACGCCACGCTGGACTTCCAGCCCGCGGCGGCGAAGTGGGGCGGGGTGAGCCCGCTGATGACCGGGCGGGACACCATCGTGGACACGATCTTCGCCGTTCTGTCCGATGTGGACACGACGCATGTGGTGACCAACCCGCGCGTGCGGATCGACGGCGACACCGCCCAGCTGACCGCGATCGTCGAGGCACAGCACCTGCGGTCCGGCGACCACAGCGTTTACGCCCTGCTGAAGAACCACTACGAGGTCGGACTGGTCAGGGACGGTTCCCGCTGGGTGGCACGGCGGATCGTGATCGACAACGCCTGGTACCAGGGAACACCCACAGCCTTCTTCGGGTGATTCAGCCATTCGTGCGGTCACATCCGCCCGGCTGGCCGTATCCCGATACGGCCGTCTGCTGCCAGTGTCGGATGCGGTGCTGGTCGACTCGCGATGGGAGAGGGCGCGTTCATGCAGGCATTCACCTTGCCCGATTTCTACATGCCGTATCCGGCCAGGTTGAACCCTCATTTGGAGAGCACGAGAGCACACAGCATGTCCTGGGCGCGGGACATGGGGATGCTCGACGCGCCGAAGCCGGACGGCGGGGTGGTGTGGACCGAGGAGGTGCTGGCCAAGATGGACTACGCGCTGATGTGCGCGTACACCCATCCCGACTGTGACGGCCCGACACTCGACCTGATTACCGACTGGTACGTCTGGGTGTTCTTCTTCGACGACCACTTCCTCGAGCATTTCAAGTACTCGCGTGACCTCTCCGGCGCACGCGAGTACCTCGACCAGCTCGAACGCTTCATGACCAGGGAAGGGGAGACGGCATCCGAACCATCGAACCCTGCTGAGGCCGGGTTGAAGGACTTGTGGGCGCGGACCGTGCCCGCGATGTCGAGCGACTGGCGGGAACGCTTCATCCGCAGCACCCACAACCTGATGGTCGAGTCGATGTGGGAGCTCAACAACATCAACATCGGCCGGATCGCCAACCCGATCGAGTACATCCAGATGCGCCGCCGGGTCGGTGGGGCGCCGTGGTCGGCCAACCTGGTCGAGTACGCGGCCGCGGCCGAGGTGTCCGACCGGTTCGCGCGCACCCGGCAGTTCGAGGTGCTGACCGACACGTTCTCCGACGCCGTGCACCTGCGCAACGACTTGTTCTCCTACCAACGGGAAGTGCGGGAGGAAGGGGAGAACTCCAACGCCGTCCTGGTGTTCGAGAAGTTCTTCGGCATCGAGACCCAGCACGCCGCCGAGATGGTCAACGACCTGCTGACCTCCCGCGTGCAGCAGTTCGAGAACACCGCGCTGATCGAGGTTCCCGCGGTTTTCCTTGCCATGCAAGCACTCCCGGACGAGCAGGCCAAGTTCGCCGGGTACGTCAAGGGCTTGCAGGACTGGCAGGCGGGCGGACACGAGTGGCACATGCGGTCCAGCCGGTACATGAACGAAGGCGCTGTCACCGAGACTCCGGCTGTCCTAGGTGGACCCAACGGCCTGGGGACGGCGGGCATCACGCCAGGGCGGCTCGGGCTCAAGGTGCGAGCGCAGCAGCATTCCTTCACGCCGTTCCGGCCGGTCGGGCACCTGCCGTTGCCGGAGCTGTACATGCCTTTTCCGACCAGGGTGAGCCAGCACTATGAAGCAGCTCGGGACTACCTGGTCGACTGGGGCCGGGACATGGGCTTCTACGAATCAGGTGTGTGGGACGAGCGCAGCCTGAAGATGAACGACCTGGCGTACTGCGCGGCCAGAATCCACCCCGACTCGGATCTGGAGGAGCTCAAGGTCTCGTCGGCATGGCTGGCCTGGGGAACGCTCGCCGACGACTATTTCCCTGCGGTGTACGGCACATCGAGGAATCTGGCCGCGGCCAAGGCCGCTGTGGATCGGCTCAAGCTGTTCATGCCGTTGGACATGGGCTCAGTGCCCAAGCCCGTGGACGCCATCGAGCGTGGCTTGGCCGACTTGTGGCAGCGCAGCGCCAGTTCGATGCCGGGGCCCGCGCGTACCCAGCTGCGGGCAGCCGTGGCGACCATGTTGGACAGTTGGTTGTGGGAACTGTTCAACCAGGCGGAGAACCGTGTGCCGGATCCCGTTGACTACGTGGAGATGCGGCGGATCACGTTCGGCTCGGACCTGACCATCGGGCTGGCCAGGATCCCGCACTGGAACGTGATTCCCGAGGAGATCTACCAGACACGGGTGGTGCGCGAGCTCGAGACGGCCGCGATGGACTACGCCTGCTTCACCAACGACTTGTTCTCGTACCAGAAGGAGATCGAGTTCGAGGGCGAACTGCACAACATCGTGCTGGTGATCGAGCAGTTCCTTGGCGTGGACCGGTGGCAGGCCCGTGACATCACGGCCGACCTGATGAAAGCAAGGATGCAACAGTTCGAGCACATCCTGGCCAACGACTTCCCGGTGCTGTTCGAGGAGTACGGCTTGGACGAGGAAGCGCGCACGATGCTGATGGACTACGCGGGCAAGCTGAAGGACTGGATGTCCGGAGTCCTTGCGTGGCACCAGGAAGTCGACCGGTACAAGGAGGCCGAGCTGCGGCGCCGCCAGAACCCGTCGGCACTGCTGCCAACGGGTCCAGGCACGTCCGCGGCATGGCGCACCGCACTACGAGTGTGAGCGCGGCTGGATCTGCTGCACAGCCCAGGCATTGCCGTCGGGGTCGCTGAAGAACACGAACGATCCCCACGGCATGTCCGAGATCTCGCTGACCTCGATGCCGCGCTCGGTCAGGACCTTGTGCGCGGCCTCGATGTCGGTGACCACGACCTGCAGACCCTTCACCGAACCGGGCTCGACATCGGTCAGGCCCTTGCCGATCGCGATCGAGCACGCCGATCCCGGCGGGGTGAGCTGCACGAACCGGATGTCCTCGCTGACCGTGTGGTCGTGGTCGGCGTTGAAGCCGACCTGCTCGTAGAAGGCCTTAGCGCGGTCCACATCGGACACGGGAACGGCGATCAGCTCAAGCTTGAAGTCCATCTGGACCACTCCTTCGGTCGTTCGGTGTGGCACCAGCCTATGAGCCATTGCGGCCACTTTCCGGCCGCAATCGTCACCTATTTCCGATCGCGGCGGCGATAGTCGTTTCAGCGAACTCGCGCGTGTGTTTCGCCGGGCCGCTCACGCCCAGTGCCTGCGCCGACGCGTTCGCGCCCTCCCAGATGAGAACCAGCTGGTCGGCCAGTTTCTCCGGGTCCTCGACGCCTTCGATCCGCGCCGTGAGCTCGCTGATACGGCCGCGTACCCACGTCTTGGACGCGATGGCCTTCTGGTGCGCGGGCAGCTCCGGGTCGGGGAACTCGGCCAGCGTCATCATGCAGGCGCAGCCGCGGAACTCGGCCGGGTTCATCTGCTCGATCAACGAGTCGAACATCGCCAGGAGCTGGTCTTTCGGGTCGGGCCCGGCCTTGTCCGCCGCCTCGGTGAACTTGGCGACGGAGCTGTCGTGCGACCGGTCGACGTACGCGGCGATCAGGTCGTCCTTGGCGGCGAAGATCCGGTACAGGGTGGTGGGGGCGATGCCCGCCTCGGCGGCGACCTTGTCGATGCCGACCGCCCGGATGCCGTGCCAGTAGAACAGCTCATGCGCGACCTTGAGGATGTGCTCCCTGGTCTCGGCCGCGGTCCGCCGCATCACTTCCCCCTTGCCGTGTCGCTTGATCACGCGCTACCTTACCGCAGCAACGTTAGGGAACGTCCCCTAACATTCGTCTGGGGAGTTGGTCATGGCTGATCTGAGGGACAAGACTGCGCTGGTCACGGGTGCTTCACGAGGTCTGGGGCGGGCGATCGCACGGCGTCTGGCGGCGGACGGCGCGACCGTGATCGTGCACTACGGCAGCAACGCGGCGAAGGCGTCGGAGACCGTCGCATCCATCTCAGCGGCGGGTGGGAAGGCTTATGCTGTCCAGGCCGACCTGCAGTCCGCTGACGGTGTGGACAAGCTCTTCGCGGAGATCTCGGCGCCCTTGGACATCGTGGTGAACAACGCGGCCGTGTTCAGCTCGACGCTGTTCGACACCACAGTGGACGAATTCGACCGGGTCTTCGCGGTGAACGTGAAGGCGCCGTTCTTCATCATCCAGAAGGCGTTGCCGCTGATGCCGGACGGCGGCCGGATCATCAACATCTCGTCCGGCGTGACCTGGTTCGCTGTTCCGGAGCTGGTGTACTCGATGACCAAGGGAGCGTTGAACGTGCTGGGCCGTTCGTTGGCGAACACGTTGGGAGACAGGCAAATCACTGTGAACACCGTGTCGCCGGGAACCACGCACTCCGACATGAACGCCTGGCTGCGGGACAATCCCGAAGCGCAAGCAGGCATCTCCGGCATCACCGCATTGGGCAGGGTCGGTGAGCCGGAGGACATCGCCGACGCCGTTTCCCTTGTCGCATCGGCGGATGCGCGGTGGATCACCGGAGAGGTGATCGAAGTCAACGGCGGGTTCTACCTCGGCCCACGCACGCCGCTACACCACTGATTTCGCTTCCTGGCAACCCCGCACGGCCAGCTGGTCGGCGCGCTCGTTGTCGGGATGCCCGGCGTGGCCCTTGACCCAGTGCCACTCCACCTCGTGTGGAGTGGCCGCGGCCTCCAGCCGTTGCCAGAGGTCCGCGTTCTTCACCGGCTGCTTGGCTGAGGTCTGCCACCCGTTGGACTTCCACTTCGGCAGCCACTGCGTGATCCCGTTGCGCACGTAGGAACTGTCCGTGTAGAGGTGCACGACCGAAGGCCTGGTCAACGTCTCCAAGGCCTTGATCGGAGCCATCAGCTCCATCCGGTTGTTCGTCGTGGGCGACGCTTCACCGCCGTAGAGCTCGCGTTCGTGCTGGCCGTAGCGCAGCAGGGCACCCCACCCGCCCGGCCCGGGATTTCCGCTGCACGCGCCGTCGGTGTAGATCTCCACAACCCGCTGTTCACCCACGTGAGCACCGTACCGGGCGGTTCAGAGCAGCGACCGGGCCTCCGCGATCAGGTCGAGTTGGCGCAGGTAGTCACCGCTGTCGCTGCCAAGACCGAGTTCGTCCAGCCCTGCCTCGGCGTACTCGGCCATGCGCTCGGCCGCCTGTTTCGGGCTGCCGCTGATCGTGACTTGGGCGATCTGTTCCGGTGTCTTGCGGTAGAACGCGCTGAGCTGCTGGACCATCTGCTCGCGCGCGGGTTCGTCGTCCAGGACAGCGTGCAGGCCTAGGTGGATGCGAGGTGCCGGCCTGCCGTACTCGGCCGCGTACGCCGCCAGTTTTGCCTTTGCTTCAGTGATCTCCGCCGGTGTCAGTGCGGCTGTCACCCAGAAGTCCCCGTACTTCGCGGTGCGCCGGAGTGCGGGTTCGATGTTGCCGCCGCCGACGAGCAGCGGAGGCACCGGGGCGGCGGGCGCCAACGTGACACCTAGCGCGCTTTCGCCCGTGATGAGTGTCGGCAACACCTCGAGAGCCTGATCCAGCAGCCGGCCACGGCCGGACGTGGGGGCGTTGACCGCGTGCCAGAAAGGTGCCCACGGGAACCCTCCGATCCCGAGGCCGAGCCGGACGCGGTTGCCAGACAGGTGCTGCAACGTCTGGATCTGTGCCGCCAGCATCGCGATCGGTCGCGTCGGGATGGACAGCAGACCGAAATCGAGCCACACGCGTTCGGTCACCGCCGCGACCGCGGACTGGACGACGACGCTTTCCATCGCGGGTGTGCCGTCACCGATGAGGACGTCCGCGGCTCCGACCGAGTCGAAGCCCAACGCCTCCGCACGCCGCGCGGCGGCGACAATTCCGTGGTCGGGAAGTCCGATTCCGAGTTTCATGACCCCAGGTTGGAACCTCAACCTAGGTTGAAGTCAACTCACCGGGTCGGCGGGTGCGGGCCGAACGAGGTCAGGAACCGGTCGCGGAAGTCCTGCATCGGCCAGACCGGAGCCTCCTGGCCAGGGTTGAGGCCGTCGTGCCAGCCCCAGCTCGCGGTCCGCTCAAGCACCGCCGGGTCCTTCGCCACGATCGTCACAGGGACGTCGCGAGTCGCGTCATCACCCGTGATCACCGGCGCGGGCTGATGGTCACCCAGGAACACGACTACAAGGTTGTCGTCGCCGTATGTCTGCACGTACGAGATCAACGAGTTCAGCGAGTACTGAATGGACTTGGCATACGCCGCCCGGGTCTTGCCCGCGTCGTTCCACACCTCTTCCGGCTTGGTGCCGTTTTCGGCCTGCGGAATGAAGATCGACCCGTCGCCGACGGCGTTCCAGTCGACCATCTCCGGCAGCGGGACGAACGGGGTGTGGCTGGAGACCAGGTCGATCTCGGCCATCACCGGCTTGCGGTCGGTCTTCGCGCGCTCGTTGCGCTGGAACGCCGAAAGCGTGTACTGGTCGGGCATCTGGGCGTAGAAGAAGTTCTTGCCCTTGTAGCCCGAGGTGTGGGAGTCGTAGTACGAGTCGTAGCCGTAGACCTTGCCTTCCGGCCACGGCTTCATGTTCTGCGGCACGACTCCGACGGTCTTCCACCCGGCCCGCTTGAAGGCCTGGCTGAGCGTGAACCGGTCACTGCCGACAAAGGTGTCGTAACGCTTCTGGTTGTTGATCAGCACACCGGACTGCAGCGTGGAGTGCGCGAGCCAGCTGCCGCCGCCCGAGGTCGACGAGGTGATGAACGCACTCTTGGACTCGAACCCGGCGGCCCGCAACTTGGTGGTGCCCGCGTCAAGGACGGAGTCGATGGCAGGGGACAGTTCGGGATCCTGGATGGCGACCTGGCCGTAGCTCTCGACGAACGTGATGATCACGTCCTTGCCGCGCAGCCCGGTCAGCAAGTCGCTGCCCGGCACATCCCGGAACGCGTCGACGGACGCTTCCGCGTTGTAGGCGTTGGAATCCTGCAGACTCGATCCGACCTGCCGCGCATGGTCGTATGCCAACGCTGCTGCACTGTGGCTGGCAAACGGCTGTCCAAACGCGGCAGCCGCAACCCACACAACGCCCAACACAGCCAATGCACGCGTCGCTGCCGTCGGCCGCCCCGCAACCACACGGGACAACCGCATCGCTGACAACGCCATCAGCACAACGAGCACAACGGCCAGGATCGAGATGCCGATCGCGGCGGCAACAGCCCCGCCCTGCCCGATCGCACCGGCAAGGAACTCAAAGCCCGGTCCCAGGAAACTCCAGTCGAACACGGGGTCGAACGGGCGAGCCAACGTCGTGTAGAAGCCCATGTCGAAGAGCTTCCAGATCAACAGGATGCCCAGCAGCGACCCGAGCACGACGGCGGCGATCCGCCGCGGTTTCGGCGGCAGCACGAGCACAAGCGCGACGCCGACCAGCCCCTCGAGCGGAATCTGCAAGATCGACCACGGACTCAGCTTGCTGAGCTCGTTCGGCGCGACCAAAGCGAACAGCACGAACAGGAACGCCAGCGCCGTGATCACCCTTGCCGCGATCCGACGCCACTTCGGCACACTGTCCGTACTCATCAACTGCCCTCCGATGCTCATCTGCCAAACGAACTTTCGCAGGCAGCCGCCACTAGGAGTACGGACAGCGCCAGAGCGAGGTTCACCGCCACGCCAAGTTACCGGTCGCCCCGGAGCGTGATCCCGCGGGACGGTGCTCGCTGTTAGTCGAGTGCGTTCCGGGCCGCGGAGGTATCCGCGATCAACGATTCGTCATCGCAGGTGAATATCGATCTTGTCATAGGAAATGTTGATCTGAGCTGGTGGTCCGTTCGGGTTCATTGTGCTGACACGAATGTGTGAACTTGCGTAAGCTGCGTCTCGCTGCCACAGCCGGGGAGGTCGTGTGCTAGATGCCCGGAATCATCAGGGCAAGTTCGGTGAGGACTACGTCAGGGCGCTCGCGTCAGCGGCCGGTTTGCTTGTGTACCAGCATGATCTGGATCAAGATGGAGTTGATCTCGGATTCCGGCTGCCCGGAAGAAGCACCGGTGTCGCCTCGCCGTGTATCGAGGCGCAGATCAAATCCTGGTCGCGCGGTGAAATCAAGCACGGCGTCTCGGAATGGTACTTCAACGGTCTCAATGAAGCGCAGTTCAACCGCATCGCGGGTGACGATTTCACCGTGCCGAGATTCCTTTTTCTCGTCCGTGTTCCGCCGGACAACGTGGACTACGTCGAGTTCACCACGGAGGGCATGCTCCTGAGGCATCTTGCCTATTACTGCTCGCTTCGGCTGGAGTCGCCGATCGAACATCCCGACAAAAAGCGCAAGCGTCCCGTCCGGATACCCGTGGCGAACGTCTTGACCACGCGCAGCCTGCTGAACCTCGTCCGGTCAGTCGAACTGATAGCGCGGAGTACAGCGTGACGAGCACGCTCACCGTGACCGACATAGCCGGCTACTTGCGGGACAGCGGCTGGCAGCAACGCCAGGAGCGGTGGCGAGGTGCGTCCATCTGGGTCTACGAAGAGCAGTACGAGGTACTCGTCCCCGCCCGGGATGGGATGGGGGACTCGGACCTGCGGGTCCGGCAGATCGTGGACACATTGGCCCAGGTCGAAGACCGACCGACGGGCGAGATCGTTCTCGACATCCGGATGCCGTGGTCTGACACCCAAGTGATCACGATGTTTCCACACGGCCTGCCTTCAGGGTTCACCACGTTGCGAGGTGGTCTCCAGGCCCTCACAGGTGTGGAGGGCGCGCTGCGTGCGGCGGCACAGTCGGTTCGTGGGGACGTCCCTGCGGATGTCGAACGTCTACTGGGCCGCGTGCAACTGGGCCCCGCGCGAGCCGGTAGCTACATCCTGCCGGTGCGAGTACCCGTCGACGACGACGATGCCCTTGGTCGTCAGGTGACCCGACGGCTGCATACTGCGGTTTCTCTGCTGAGCAGGGCCCAGCCGGATCCGAATGACCTGAGGGAAGCCGAGATCCCCGCGGAGTTGTGCGAGTCGGTCAGCCGGTTGGGCAACAGACCGTTCGAGATCGGATTCCGTTGGGCCAGAGCCATCCCATCGGACTTGCCGACGGTCGCGTACACCTTCGCTGAAGGCGCGGCCACCGTGATTCGAGCGGCCGCGGAGCAGTTGCGCCGGATGGGCGACCCCGCAACCGTGACCTTGACGGGTGTGATCCAAGGGCTGCGGGATGACGAATCCCGCGACGACAGATGGTCGATCGAGGTGCGTGGCACAGGGCGTCGAGCCGTATGGGTTCGGCTGCCTGACCGCGCCACGTACGACGCCGCGATCGCCGCTCATCGCGCTGGGCGCCAAGTTCGCGTACGCGGCGAGATGAAGACACTCGGTCGCCGGGCGGAACTGCTCGCCGGACCGGACGGATTCCAGCTACTGGAGGACTGACGCATGTCCGAACCGAAACTGGGGCTTCCGCACCGAGCGATCTTGCTCGCGTTGATGGCGGAGGCGCGGGAAGTCTCCAATACCGAGCTCAAACAGCGCTGGAACCTGACGATGACCAAGCCGCACCGCGTCGCGCTCAACAAAGCGGGCCTCATGGTGAGCAACGAGAACACCACGCCCTATCGCCACGAGCTGACCGAGCGCGGTTGGAAATGGTGCTCTGACGAGCTTTCTGCGGAGATTCCGGCTCGCGCGGGATCAGTGGGTGCGGCTCTCTACGCGGTGCTCGCCGGCGTGAACCGCTACCTAGATCGTGAAGGCCTCGCGCTCAGTGACTTGTTCAAGTCAGAGAACCAGATTCCCGATCTGGAGGACCGTATTCGCCGCGCGTACGAGCGGTTGGCTGACCGTCCCAAGGCATGGGTGCGTCTCAAGGACCTTCGTCCCTTGCTTGGCAACGCACCTCGCGACGCGGTCGATGATGTGTTGCGGCACATGGATGGAACCGCTGACGTCACGATCATTCCTGATGCTGATCAGAAGAATCTAACCGCGGAGGACCGGGCTGCCGCAGTGCGGATCGGCAACGAGGACAATCACATGCTGGCGATCGGTCGAGCGTGACCATGGACGAGCACAAGGCTTTGGCACAACTGCGGTTCGAGGCGCCTCTGACCGAAGAGGACGTTTGGCATTCAGGTCAGGCCCACGTACGAGGTCTGCACAGGGCTGCCCAACAGATGGTGATGGACCGGGTCAGGGATGCAAGCCGAAGCAACGGGCCTAGCCCGATCGGTGTCGTGCTGAGCGGCCGCGCCGGCGCGGGTAAGACACACATACTCGGCTGGGTACGCCAACAGATGGCACGCGAAGGCGGCTACTTCTTCCTGAGCAATCTGGGTGATGGCAGTGGATTTTGGGCAAATGCCTCGGAAGCGCTGTTGCAGGGGCTGGGTCGCGACGGCGAAGACGGGTTGAGCCAACTGTCCACCTTCCTACGCAGGCTCTGTACTGCTGCGGGTGTTCTGCCGTCGCTGACCGATGCGATCATCGGCAATGCACCGTTGACACCGGGCGGACTCGATGAATTCGTTGGCTCATTGCGAGGGCTCAACCGGCAAGTCGCGATGGAATGCCAAGATGCGGCGCGTGCTCTGGCGTTGGCAGCGTCTGTCGATGTGCGGGAAGCGAATGTCGGGTATGACTACCTGACGTCGTCGGGTGAAATGCGAGAGGAAGACCGTCGCCGTTGGGGCTTTCGGGCAAAGCCACATGAGGCACGCCGGGTGGTGTCCGACGTGTCCAAGCTGCTTGGCCTCACCGGGCCCAGCGTCGTCGCTATCGACCAGATCGACACCCTGGTGACGCTGGCTCAAAAATCGGCTGTCGCGGGGGTGGTTGACAGGCAGATCGCGGAGATCGCGGACGGTCTGATGCATCTACGTGAGGTGACCAGGCGGACACTGACGATCGTTGCATGTCTGCCACAGTCATGGACTCTCATCGAGACGACGGCCACCGCGTCGGTCCCTGATCGATTCACGCTGGCCCCCGAATTGTCCAGGATCACAGACGTCGAACTGGGCAGGGAGTTGGTGACCGCGCGGCTGGGGCAAGCGTATGAGCGGATCGGTTTCACCCCTCCACATCCAACGTGGCCGGTGGCCCCTTCTGCTTTCGACGATGTCAAGGCCTATACACCTCGGCAGGTGCTGACCAGCATCTCCCAGCATGCCCAGACCTGTGTCCAACGCGGAAAGGTGACTGAGCTGACGAGCTTCGCCGAAAGTTTCGGCGAAGAGTCCGTCACGCTGCCTGCACCAACGCCGGATGTCGACTACGAACTGTTCGATACCCGGTTCGCCAAGTTGAAGCAGGACGCTGACATTCTGGCGCCGCTGAACCCAGATCTGGAGAACCGGGTGATGCCGGCGCTGCTCTTCGCGGGGCTGACGGCCTGGGTTACCGAGCGTGGACCAGGGCAATCCTGGTCGGTGGATCCAGCACCGGGCGCGAAGCCACCCTTACACGCGCGGCTGCGCCTCATCCTGGACAAGGAGACCGATGATCAGGCCCACTGGTCGTTCCGGGCCATCGCACACCCCCGTGCGCAAGGAGCATTCCCCAGGCTTGACAAGGCCTGCGACGCGGCCGGTATCAACCTCGGCGTCCCTGGCCGGGCATTGATCCTGATCCGAAACATCGATTGGTCCCGCGGACAGGAGACCCGGCGGTTGCTGTCCAATGTCGAGAAGACCGGCGGCGCGTCGGTGCCGATCACCGAGGACGACTTGAGAACGTTCCACGCCCTGCGACAAATGCTGAGCGAGGCGAAACCGGGCCTGTCCGACTGGCTGATCGCTCAACGACCCGCAAGCAGAACGGAGTTGTTCTCCGCGGTCCTTCCGGTGGACGTCGAAGCGTTGATCGAGGACGCCGAACCGGTCAGATCGACTCAGCCCGCGGACGACTCTGATGGTGCGGCGCGAGTGCCGGTTGGCCGGCTACTTGCCGACCAGTCGTCGGTGAGTGTTCCGCTTGAGTCGCTGCGCAAGCACGTCGTGATCTTCGCCGGATCGGGTTCCGGTAAGACCGTGCTCATCCGGCGGCTTGTCGAGGAGTGTGCGCTGCTTGGCGTCTCGTCGATCGTGCTCGATCCGAACAGTGACCTCGCCAGGCTTGGTGACGCGTGGCCCGAGTTGCCTGTGGCCGAGGACAAAGACAAGGCAGACGAGTACTTGCGTGACACCGATGTGGTGGTGTGGACGCCAGGTCGTCCAGGTGGACGGCCGCTTGCGTTCGAACCGTTGCCGGATTTCGCCAGCGTGCTCGACAATGCGGATGAGTTTGAATTCGCAGTGCGGGAGGCAGCGGCCGCGCTCGCACCGAGAGCGCGGGTCGACGGCAATACAGACAAAGCCAAATGGGGCAAAGCTGTGCTGACGCAGGCGATCGAGCACTACGCACGCTGCGGCGGCCGGAGCATGACCGGATTGATCAACATCCTTACCGATCTGCCTGAAGGCGTGAGCAATCTGACAGGTGCTGCCAGCATTGCCGCACCATTGGCGCAGAGCCTGCGCGCCGAGATGGTGAACGACCCCCTGCTGGACGACAAGATCGACAAGATCGATCCGGGAGTTCTGTTCACACCCGCGGCGGGCAAGCGTGCCCGCGTGTCGGTGATCAACCTCGAAGCACTGGCAGCACCCGAGCAAAAACAGATCTTCGTCAACCAGCTTCAGCTGGAGCTGTTCAGCTGGGTCAAGCGCAACCCCGCAGGTGACCGGCCGCTCGGCGGTTTGCTGGTGATGGACGAGGCGCAAGAACTGGCTCCGGCGACCGGAAAGACGCCCAGCACAGCCAGCAGCATCAGGCTGGCGCAGCAGGCCAGGAAGTTCGGCCTTGGCTTGATCCTTGCCACTCAGGCGCCGAAAGCCATCCACAACCAGGTATCCGGCAACGCGACGACCCAGTTCTTCGGACGCTTGAACCATCCGACGCATATCGAGGCAGCACGGGATTTGGCTCGGGCAAAGGGCCGGGACCTGCCGGATCTCGGGCGGCTGTCGGCTGCGGAGTTCTATGTGACCGGCGAGGGCATCGCCTTTCAGAAGGTACGCACCCCCTGGTGCCTGACACATCACCCACGTAGTGCGTTGACGTCCGACGAGATCATCGATCGCGCTCGCCGGAACAATGAGTGACGTGGCGTGCGCGACGCTGGGGAATGCGCGTGGCGCGGACGCGTTGACCTTGGTGTGATACCGGCCAAGTTGTCCATTCTGGACCGTTCGAGCAATCGGGTGGGCAAGAGCAATGCGCAGGCGTTGCGGGACACCGTGCGGTTCGCGCAACAGGCCGAAGCGCTGGGGTATCACCGGTTCTGGGTTTCCGAGCACCACAGCGTGCCCGGTGTGGCCGGGTCGGCGCCGACTGTGCTCGCGTCGGCGATCGCGGCGGCCACGTCGACGATCCGGGTTGGCACGGGCGGTGTGATGTTGCCCAACCACCAGGCGCTGGTGGTCGCTGAGCAGTTCGGGGTGCTTGAGTCGCTTTTTCCCGGTCGTATCGATATGGGTCTTGGGCGTTCTGTCGGGTTCACCGATGGTGTGCGGCGGGCTCTTGGCCGGGACAAGGACGCGGCGGAGGATTTCGGCGCCCAGGTGAAGGACCTGCTGGGCTACTTCACCGACGGTCATGACGGTGTGCATGCGTACCCGGCGGAGGGTCTTCGGGTGCCTGCCTTCGTTCTCGCGACCGGTGCGGGCGCTGACATCGCCGCTGACCTGGGCCTTCCCGTGGTGGTGGGCGGCCCGAAGATCGAGCCGACGGTCGCCCGTTACCGGGAGCGGTCACGCGATCCGTACGTGATCCTGGCGGTGAATGTCGCCGTCGCGGACACCGCCGAGCAGGCCAAGCGGCTGCTGCTGCCCGAGGCGTGGTCCATGGTGTACTCCCGCTCACACGGCGTTTTCCCGCCCCTGCAGCCCGTCGAGAGCATCGACATGAGCCCGCGCGAACGGGAGCGGGTTGAGCGTGGCCTGCAAGGCCAGATCTACGGCACCGAGGACGAAGTCATCGCGGCTCTGGACCAGCTGCCCGAGGCCGACGAGCTGCTGATCACGCTGAGCACCTTCGACCGTGACGAGATGCTTGCTTCCTACAGCCGTCTGATCAGGGCAGTGACGCGGGCAACTCGAACTGCCGGAAGTGCTCCGGCCCGATGAACGACGTGATCTCGGCGATCCGGTCACCTCTCATCGTGAACACGTTGATCGACCATGCCTGGCCGTTGAGGTAACCGGCCACGGCTGGCTGCCCGTTGGCGCTGATCGCCACGTGCTGCCACGACCCGCAGGTGAACGGCACCTTGATGGCGTGTCCCATGACCGCGTCGATGCCGCTGTACCAAGCCGGGAGCGGCGGCATGGACCACGTGACGTCCTCGGTCAGCAGCGCGACCAGGGCGGCGGCGTCCCCGCGCTCCAAGGCGCTCGAGTACTTGGCGACAATCTCCTTCAACGCCGCATCGCCTTGCTGCTCAGTGCGGGATGGGGCCTTCTCCGCGATGATCTTGCGTGCCCGCGCCAGCGCGGAATTCACGGAAGCCGTTGACGTGTCCATGATCTCCGCGATCTCGGCCGCGGAGAACTTCAGCACCTCGAAGAGGACCAACGCGGCGCGCTGATTGCCCGGCAAGTGCTGCAGCGCGGCGACAAACGCCAGTTCGACGCCCTCGCGCTGCTCGTAACGCGCATCCGGGTACGGCTCCAGCCACGCGATCTCCAGCGCGCTTTGGTCCAGCACGGTGTGCTCACTCGCCGGGCCGATATCCATCGGCATGGCCCGTTTGCCCCGGGTTTCGGCGATGTCGAGGCACGTGCGGGTGGCCACGGTGTACAGCCACGTCCGCAGCGAGCTACGACCCTCGAACGAGCCGAGCTTGCGCCAAGCCTTGATGAGCGTGTCCTGCAGCGCGTCGTCCGCGTCATGCGTCGAGCCGAGCATGCGGTAGCAGTGCGCGTGCAACTCCCGGCGCAACGGCTCGACCAGGCGCGTGAACGCCTCGTCATCGCCTTGCCGCGCTCGCTGAAGAAAAACTTCGCTCACAACCGACGATTCTGCCGTACGACCGCCGTCTCACTGGGCATGAAAGAAGATCTGCACCACTACCTGCGGGATATCCGGAACGTCATGGTCTGGAAGCTGCACGGACTGTCCGACCACGACATCCGCCGCCCACTCACCCCGACCGGCACGAACCTGCTCGGTCTCGTCAAACATCTGACGACGGTCGAACTGCTCTACTTCGGCTACGCCTTCGACCGTCACTTCCCCGAAGAAGTGGCGTGGTTCCGGCGGGACGCCGATCCGAACATGGACATGTGGGCGACGGCCGACGAGTCGCGTTCGTACATCGTCGGCGTCTACCAACGCGCGTGCGCCCACGCGGACACCACGATCGAGGAACTCCCGCTGGAGACCGTCGGCAACGTGGAATGGTGGCCGGACAGCAAACCCACGCTGCATCGTGTTCTGGTGCATGTGATCGCCGAGGCGAACCGGCATGCCGGACACGCCGACATCGTGCGGGAACTCGTCGACGGATCCGTGGGTCTGCGGGAGGGCAACGACTTCATGCCACCCGTGGACAAGGCGTGGTGGGACGACTACCGGGCCAAGGTGGTCGAGGCCTCAACGTGCGCGGTACCTCAGCACGACGATGCCTGACTTGAGCGTGCCGCCAGCGGGGTCGTCGACCTCGCTGGCCGGCCAGTCCTGCAAATTTCACGCTGCCGATCCAGCTCAGGTGATGATGCCGCGCTGGTAAGCCGTGGCCACCGCGGAGGCCCGGTCGGGTACCTCAAGCTTGGCGTAGATGTGCAGCAGGTGCGTTTTCACGGTGGCCTCGCTGATGTACAGCGCGGCTGCGGCCTCCCGGTTGGTCTTGCCCTGCGCGATCAACGTGAGGACCTCACGCTCCCTGGCACTCAGCTGCGCGGCAGTCAGTGGCTTTTGTGGACGGACCCGACTGAGCAGAAGCGCTGCCACCGAAGGGGAAAGCACGCTCTCGTTGCGAGCCGCGGCCCGAACAGCGCGGAAAAGCTCTTCCCGCGGCGCATCTTTGAGCAGGTATCCGATCGCGCCGGCTTCGACGGCGGGCAACACGTCGGAGTCCGTGTCGTGCGTGGTCAACACCAATACCCGGGCGGAGGGAACGCGTTCCCGCAGAAGGCGGATCAGCGTGGCACCGCTGGGCTCCGGCATACGCAGGTCCGTCAGCACGACATCGGGCTGGCTTGCCTCGACCACGGTCAAAGCTTCAGCACCCGACGCGGCCTCGTTGACGATCTCGAAGTCGGGTTGCGTGCCGAGCATGCCGCGCAGGCCGTCACGCACGACGGGGTGGTCGTCGACAATCACAAGACGTATCGGCGTCATTGGTCCACCTCGATCATCGGCACACTGACGCTGACCGCCGTTCCCGTTCCGGGCGCGGACTCGATCTCCACTGTGCCGGATAGTGAGCGCACGCGTTGACGCATCGCGGTGAGCCCGAATCCGTTGACCGACTGAGGGTCGAAGCCGGTTCCGTCGTCGCGTACGTCGAGCACGATCACATCCTCCATGTACGACAGTGTGACGTCGACTCGTTGTGCCTTCGCGTGCCTGCTCGCATTGGCCAGTGTTTCCTGCACAGCGCGCAGGATCGTGACTTCGACTTCGGCGTGCATCGGCTGAGGCGTTCCGGTCATGGTGAACGTCGTCGCCGGGATGTCGTGCTGCGCACGCCACGTTGCCACGGCTTGTTCCACCGCGTCGCTGAGCCGCGTGTCGTGCAGCGGGCCGGGCCGCAGGGCTTCGATTGACCTGCGGACCTCGACGAGGCTGGTCCGTGCCAGCTGCCGGGCCGTGTCGAGTCGGCTACGCGCCGGGCCTGCGGGAGTCAGCGCCTCGGCGGCCTCCAGTTGAGTGACGATCCCGGTCAGCCCTTGTGCGACCGTGTCGTGGATCTCGCGGGCCATCCGGGCACGTTCCTCCGCGATCCCGGTTTCCTTGGCTCGTTCCAGCAGCAGTGCGTGCAGCTTGGCGTTCTCCGCGGCCACGGCGACGAGCCTGCTGTTCGTCTCCCGTCGCCTGATCGCCTCCTTTTCCATCGTGCGGATGGACCAGCCGAGCAACGCGGCGAAGGGCGTGACCACGGCGAAATTGAGCACGTCGGGCCCAGTGAGCACGAACCACGGGGTGTTCGCGAGGACCACACCGACATACGCCCACCACCCAGGTAGGGCGACGAACGCGAGCACGTAACACATAGGCACGAACAGCTGGAAACTGTCGCTCCGCAATACAAGCACCGACGTGAACACCAGCAGGCCGACGAAGTACACCGGCATCGCCACGATCCTGCGTTCCCACCACTGTGGATGCGCGACGATGAACCATCCGTGCCACAGCCCCAACCCGGCCGCGATGGCCAAGCTGATCAGTCGATGGCCCCAACTGGTCGGATCGAACGCCACCGACAAGGCGCACGCCAGGGCGAGCAACGCGTACGGAGCGAGCGCCCAGGCCAGGTTCCATCGTCGTTCCAGTTGCTGTTCCACCGACGTCACGCTGCCCAGCCTTTCAGTTCAGCGCCGGTACGTCAGGCTTCGCAACAAAACCTCCGCCGGGCCGCGCTTGCCCATCCGCCGCAACTGGTCGGCGAGCAGCACAGAGACCAGCCACGTGCCGATGGCGACCAACGCGACCTCGGCTGACCCCAGCACGCCACCCAACCCCAGCGTGTACGGCATCAGCAGCGCCACGAACACCACCGACTGGAACAGATAGCAGCTGAGCGAGCGTTGCCCGCACGCACTGATGGCCCTGACGACCGGCCCGCTCCGTTTCTTGGTCACGAACAGACCGATCAGCGCGGCGTAACCCAGTCCGCCAGCCACGCCGGTGACCGAGTGCAGAGCTGACAGCGTCCACATGACCACCTCGGACGTCGGCGTCCAGAACCGGCCGACTACAAGGCCCATCGGCAATCCACCGACCACCGCCAACGCGAGCCCGATGACGGCAGCCCGTGTCAGCAAAGCGCGATGCTGCTCAGGCGCGGCTAGCACACCGCGCCGCGCCGCCCAGATGCCAACCAAGGCGGCACTGCCGACACCGAGAATGCCGAACGGGGTGAACACCCATTCCAGCGGGCGCAGGAGCAACGCGGTGACGGGATCGTCGACCTCGAAAGACCAGAAGAACTCGCGATCGGCACTGTACGACGCCGTGGTGTAGACGAAGCCTTGGACGACGGCGACGACCAGGAGCCACCACGCGGCGACAGTCAGCAACGTCCGGTCCTTGGCGCGCATGCAGGCCAGCAAAATGAAGCCCAGAACCCCGTAGAGGCCAAGGATGTCAGCGGGGAACAGCAGCACGGCGTGGACGAACCCGAACGCGATCATCCACCGGAGTCGCCGCCGCACGACTTTTTTGCCGTCGTTGTCCGGAAGGCGCCGGAGCATCTGCACGACGCCGTACGCGAACATGGCCGCGAACATCGGATATCCGCGTAACTCGACCAAAGTCACGTTGAGCACGCTCACGACGCGGTCGAGCATGTCGTGCTCGAAGACATGTTGTCTCGGGCCGTAAGGCCTGCCGTAGAGGTAGAACGTCGAGTTGGCCAACGCGACCAGGACGAGCATCGTCCCGCGCGCGAGATCTGGCGCGAGCGACCGTTGGGTTTGATTCAGCAACATGGGCTTGAGCCTGCCGACGTGACGGCGGCCGGACATCGACGTGCCGGCTGAGCCGGGACATCCACCGCGGTGTACCGGGAATCAACCGATCGGTGGATGTGCCCGATCCAACCGGCCCCTTCCACAGTGGAGATTCTCGGATCTTGCCAACCTCGCGTGCTCGAGCGGGCGTGTAGGAGGCATGGGGAGAATTGCGAAACTCATATCGACAGTGGTTGTCGCGGCATCTGTGGGGCTGGGCACTGGGGCGACGGCCACTGCGTCCGAGCAGCACATCCGGCTGGACGCGCCGGCGGAGAGCGGACTTCCGCCCTACGTCGCGGTGATCAGTCCGGTGACGGCCGAGCGGCTGGGCAAGAGCTGGCGGCCGGAGTGTCCGGTCGGGCCGGACCAGCTGCGGCTGATCAACCTCAGCGTGCTCGGTTTCGACGGCAAAGTCCATCGGGGCGAGCTGATCGTGGCGAAGGCCGTTGCCACCGAGATCACTTGGACGTTCGCGGACCTGTACTTCAACAGGTACCCGATCGAACGCATGGAGACAGTGGAGAAGTACGACGCGGACGACGACAAATCCATGGAGGCCAACAACACCTCAGCCTTCAACTGCCGCAGTATCACCGGCGGCACGGCGTGGTCGAACCACTCATACGGCCGCGCAATCGACATCAACCCGGTACAGAACCCGTACATCTCGTCCCGCGGCAACGTATACCCGCCCAACGGGGCACCTTACGTCGACCGCACCCGCAACGACCCCGGCATGATCCACGCCGACGACTCGACCGTACGCGCGTTCGAAAGCCGTGGCTGGGACTGGGGCGGCTACTGGACGACTCCGATCGACTACCAGCACTTCGAGAAGCCCTGACAGCATGGGGAGGCTGCCACGCGGGGCAGCCTCCCCACCAGAAGCAACTGTTACTCGGCTTGAACCTGGCCGCCTCTCCGGGCGAGGGTCACGAAAGCACACACAAACAGCAACCCTGCAACCAGGACGATCTGGACCACTGTGGACAAGGACAAGGCGCCGATGACCAGGAGCACGGCCGCGAGTGCGGCGACCAGCAGGCTGCGTTCCCACCACGCCAGGACAGCCAGCACACTGACCAGGAGCAGTTGGTCGGCCCGGCAGCTCGTCCATGTGGCCAGCAGACCCGTCGCGCCGACGGCTACGGTCACCACGCTGATCGCGGTGAGAACGGACTTCCCGCGCCCCAACTGGAAGTAGACCCAGGCAGCGGCGCACAGTCCGATCGCGAGCAGCGAACCGGCGACCGTCGGCGCCGCTTCCGGCGCCCGCTCGGCGATCCACATCATGCACGAGAACGCCACAACGGCCACCACGCCACACACCGCGGCCAAGGCGAACGGTCGCACTCGGCCCGATCCATGCGCGTACCAAGCGATCACGGCAAGGAAGACGAATGCTGTCCCGAAGATCCAGTATTCGAGATTGGGCGTGGACAACCAGCCTGAGGGGCCTACCTGAGAGCCCACCGACAACAGTCGCTGTTCATAAGCCCGCGACATTTCCAAGCCGTACAGCGTGGCCGTCGACGTGTCACTCGGGAAGAAGGTCGTGTCCAGGCGCCACCCGTCCTGGATGAACGCGGCATTGCCGAGTGTCAGAAAACCCAGCAGCGCCAACGGAAACCAGAACCCTAGCCGCCCGCGTGTCGTCATGCCCGTCAGCGTATCGGCATGGCGCGTGCGGTGTACCGCTTTCCGGGATGAATACCTGTGACCTAGGGGGAATGCTTCGGTCTTAGGGCAAACGTGTCCATTGACGGCAATTTGGAAGCAGTCCAGCTTAAGAAGTGACCGCCCCTGGCGAGACGGGCAACCGTCGGGCCGGGAGGGCGCGCGCGGTCGACGTTCGGCGCGATAGCCAGATCCGAGTTGTCCAAGCGGGCCCAAGCGTGCGGGAGCTGAGATGCCCTGGCGAACCACCAAGTCGGGAATGGATGGCCAGATCGCCGAAATGCTGGTGCGTGCCGGGCGCTACCTCCGGCGAGCGCCGACATCCGCCGATCTGCGGTCGGTCTACTTGACCGGTGGCCGGGAAGCTGACGCGGAAGTACGGCAGCGCATGCACCACGACACGGTCGTGCGCTCGACACATGGCGTGAACTGCACGGGATCGTGCTCGTGGAAGATCTACGTCAAAGACGGAACGATCACCTGGGAAGAACAGCAGACGGACTACCCGTCGGTCGGGCCGGACCGTCCGGAGTACGAGCCACGAGGTTGTCCACGAGGGGCAGCGTTCTCGTGGTACACGTATTCGCCGACCCGTATTCGTTACCCGTACGCGCGCGGGGTCCTGCTTGAGGCATACCGCGCCGCGAAAGCGAGCGTCGGCGATCCCGTGGCGGCGTGGGAAAAGGTCGTCGCCGACCGGCGCACATACCAGCGGGCGCGGGGAAAAGGCGGTTTCCTGAGGACGAGTTGGGACGAGGCCGTCGAGATCGTCGCGGCGGCCCATGTGTCCACGATTCGACGCTACGGGCCGGACCGGATCGCGGGGTTCTCGCCCATTCCGGCGATGTCAATGGTGTCCTACGCCGCGGGCAGCCGGTTCTTCTCGTTGATCGGCGCCTCGATGCTCTCGTTCTACGACTGGTACGCGGACTTGCCGGTCGCCTCGCCGCAGGTGTTCGGTGATCAGACCGATGTACCGGAGTCCTCAGACTGGTGGGATGCAGGGTATCTGCTGGTCTGGGGCTCCAACGTTCCAGTCACCCGTACTCCCGACGCGCATTGGCTGGTCGAGGCACGCTACCGCGGCCAGAAGGTCGTCGTGGTGTCGCCGGATTACTCCGACATGGTCAAACTGGGTGACGAGTGGTTGCCCGCCCAGCCCGGGACGGACGGCGCGCTCGCGATGGCGATGGGCCACGTGATCCTGTGCGAGTTCTTCGTACAGCGGACCGTGCCCCGGTTTGTCGACTATGCCACCCGTTTCACCGACCTGCCGTTCCTCATCACGCTACGAGAACACGGAAACGCCTACGTGCCGGACAAGTTCCTTACCGCGGCCGATCTGCCTGGGTCGGAAGCCGACGCCGAAGCCGCGTTCAAGACCGTGGTGCTGGACGAGCGAACCGGCGAACCGGTCGTGCCCAACGGTTCGGTGGGCTTCCGGTACGGCACAACCGGACGATGGAACCTCGAGCTCGGGGACACCAAGCCGCTCCTGACGCTCTACAATGGACCGTCAGTGGGTGTGGAACTGCCTCGGTTTGACGGCGCCGACACGGTACTGAGTCGAGGTGTGCCCGTGCGCCGGATCGGCGAGCACTTGGTGACCACGGTGTTCGATCTCGTTCTGGCTCAGTACGGAGTGAAAAGGCCAGGTCTGCCCGGCCGGTGGCCACAGTCCTATGCGGACACGAGCGAGCCGTGCACACCCGGTTGGCAGGAACAGATCACATCGGTGCCCGCAGCAGCCGCCGAGCGCGTCGCCCGGGAGTTCGCCGCGAACGCCGAGCAGTCCGGTGGCAGGTCGATGATCGTCATGGGATCGGGCTGCAACCACTGGTTTCACTCGGACACGATCTACCGTTCGTTCCTCGCGTTGCTGCTACTCACCGGATGCCAGGGGGTGAACGGCGGGGGCTGGGCGCACTACGTCGGACAGGAGAAGGTCCGCCCGCTGACCGGCTGGGCGCAGCTCGCGTTCGGCCTTGACTGGGCTCGTCCGCCCCGGCAGATGGCCGGTACGCCGTTCTGGTATCTGGCAACCGATCAATGGCGGTACGACAGTTTCTTCGCCGACGCGTTCGCGTCCCCGCTCGGCGGGCAGCGATTCGCTGGCAAGACTGTGGCCGACTTGATCGCGCGGTCCGCCAGATCCGGCTGGATGCCGTCGTATCCGACGTTCAACCGCAACCCGTTGGATTTGGCGGCCGAGGCACTGGCGGCCCGGCCGGACGATCCAGCCGGGCACGTCGTCGACGAACTGATCGCAGGGCGCTTGCGTTTCGCAGCGGAGGATCCCGACGCACCCGAGAACTGGCCCCGTGTGCTGACGGTGTGGCGGGCGAACCTCATCGGGTCGTCCGGCAAGGGCCACGAGTACTTCCTGCGTCACTTGCTAGGCGCAGACGCTGCTGTGCGTGCTGATGAGGTAGGTCCGGACGGTAGGCCGACGGAAGTGGTATGGCACGACAACGCACCCGAAGGCAAGCTGGACCTGTTGCTCTGCCTTGACTTCCGAATGACCAGCAGCACAATGTTCGCCGATATCGTGTTGCCCGCGGCGACCTGGTACGAGAAACACGACCTGTCCAGCACTGATCTGCACCCCTACGTGCACGCGTTCAACCCGGCGATCGCGCCGCCGTGGCAGACCCGCACCGACTTCGCAGCTTTTGCGGCCATCGGCCGCGCGTTCAGCAAGCTGGCCAAAGATCATCTAGGAGTGCGCCGTGACTTGGTCGCCGTGCCGTTGACGCACGACACCCCTGATGAGCTCGCCAACCCGCACGGTGTCGCACGTGATTGGCACGCAGGCGAATGCCCAGCGGTGCCCGGCGTGACTATGCCGCGGTTGGTAGTAGTCGAGCGCGACTATCCGTCGGTGGCGGATCGGATGGCCGCGCTCGGCCCGCTTGCCGAACGGGTCGGTGCGACCACGAAGGGCGTCAACTACGACCTCAGCGACGAAGTAGAATACCTGGCTCGCCACAATGGACTCACACCAGCCGGGCGGCCCTCGTTGGCCACGGACAAAGACATGTGCGAGGCGATCCTCGCGATGTCCGGTACCACCAACGGCAAGCTGGCGGCGGCGGGCTTCGTGGACCTTCAGCGGCGCACTGGTGTCGTACTCGACGATCTCGTTGAGCACACCCGCGCCCAGCAACGAATCACGTTCGCGGACACGCAGGCGGGTCCGGTGCAAGTAGGCACATCACCGGAGTGGTCGGGAATCGAGGCAGGCGGGCGCCGGTACGCGCCGTTCACCCTGAACGTCGAGCGGGCCAAACCGTGGCACACGCTCACCGGGCGGCAGCACTTCTTCCTCGACCACGACTGGCTGATCGAGATGGGCGAGCAACTGCCGATCTACCGGCCGCCACTCGACATGGCGTTGTTGTTCGGCGAACCGGAGATCGGCGCCCGCAGCGAACTGGGGATCACCGTCCGGTACCTCACCCCGCACTCGAAGTGGTCGATCCATTCGGAGTACCAGGACAACCTGCTGATGCTGACGCTGTCACGCGGTGGACCGACGATCTGGATGAGCCCGTCCGACGCCGACAAGATCGAGGTGCGTGACAACGACTGGGTGGAAGCGGTCAACCGCAACGGGGTGGTGGTCGCCAGGGCAACCGTGTCACACCGGATGCCTGAGGGGACAGTCTTCCTGTATCACGCCCAGGACCGGTTGGTCGGTGTGCCGCGCAGCGAGACGACCAGTCGCCGTGGCGGCGCGCACAATTCGTTGACCCGCTTGCTAATCAAGCCCAGCCATCTCGTCGGCGGGTACGCCCAACTGTCCTTCGCGTTCAACTATCTGGGGCCGACCGGCAATCAACGCGACGAAGTCACCATGATCCGCAAGCGCCGTCAGAAGGTGGACTACTGATGAGAGTCCTCGCGCAGATGGCAATGGTGATGAACCTCGACAAATGCATTGGCTGTCATACCTGTTCGGTCACGTGCAAGCAGGCATGGACGAACCGGCCGGGCGCGGAGTACGCCTGGTTCAACAACGTCGAAACTCGTCCAGGCCAAGGATTTCCCCGTACGTACGAAGATCAGGGACGATGGCGCGGTGGGTGGACGCTCAACCGGCGTGGCCGCCTCACCCTCAAGGCGGGCGGACGGCTGCGCAGGCTGTTGCGGATCTTCGCCAACCCGCGGCTGCCGGCGTTGCGCGACTACTACGAGCCTTGGACGTACGACTACCAGAACCTGATCTCCGCACCCTCCGGCGACGACATCCCCACGGCACGACCGGTGTCACTCACCGACGGCGAGCCTGCCACGATCACGTGGAGCGCCAACTGGGACGACAACCTTGGTGGCGGACCGGAACTCGCAGTGCACGATCCGGTGTTGCGAGCCATGTCCGAGCGGATCAAGCTGGAGTTCGCCCAGACGTTCATGTTCTACCTGCCCCGCATCTGCGAGCACTGCCTCAACCCGTCGTGCGTCGCGTCCTGCCCGTCCGGTGCGATCTACAAACGAGCCGAGGACGGGATAGTGCTTGTGGACTCGAACACGTGCCGCAGCTGGCGGATGTGCGTCACCGGATGCCCGTACAAGAAGGTGTTCCTCAACCACCGCACCGGCAAGGCGGAGAAGTGCACGTTCTGCTTCCCTCGGATCGAGCAGGGCATCCCGACGGTGTGCGCGCAGACCTGTGTCGGCCGGTTGCGGTACATCGGTGTGGTTCTCTACGACGCCGACAGAGTACTCGCCGCGGCGTCGGAACCGGACGAACGCGCCCTGTTCGAAGCGCAGAAACAGGTTTTGCTCGACCCGGCTGATGACGAGGTGCGGCTCGCGGCGGCGCGGTCCGGGATCTCGCCGGACTGGATCGAAGCGGCACAGCGATCCCCGGTCCACAAGCTGATCTTCGACTTCGGGCTGGCCCTGCCCTTGCATCCGGAATACCGGACGTTGCCGATGGTCTGGTACATCCCGCCGCTCTCACCAGTGGTGGACGCGTTGCGCGACACCGGGTTCGACGGCGAGGACGCCGCGAACCTCTTTGCCGCGGTTGACGCGTTGCGTATTCCGATCGAGTATCTGGCGTCACTGTTCACCGCAGGCGATCCCGAGCCTGTGCGGAACGTGCTGTGTCGCATGGCCGCGATGCGTGCGTACATGCGTGATACCACCCTTGGCGGGACAGCGAACGAGTCGATACCCGTATCAGTAGGGATGACCGGCCCGCAGATGCGGGACATGTACCGACTGCTTGCCATCGCCAAGGCTGAAGACCGGTATGTCATCCCACGCGGCCATGCCGAGCCGAGTGACGTCCACGATGAGGGCTGCTCCCTCGACGTCGCCGGTGGGCCCGGCATGGGTAGCGGCCGGGTTGATTTGTTCACCTGGGACGGTAAGAGCCGGCCAGCCGGATTGTTCCGAGAACGGGACGCGACATGAAGCCCTTGCAGCTGGCGCATTTCGTTGCCGATACCGTGCTCAGTTATCCCGACGAGGACATGCGCGGGATGCTCCCGTCCTTGCGCGCCGTCACAGCGACGTTGCCGGATCGGTTGGCCGACCCGCTCGGCTTGACTCTGTCGTACTTGGCAGGGACCGAGTTGTCCACTGTGGCTGCTCACTACGTCGAGACGTTCGACCTGCGGCGGCGGTGCTGCCTCTATCTGACGTACTACACGCACGGCGACACCCGGCGTCGTGGCCAGGCTTTGCTGCGGTTCCGGCGGTCGTATCAGGCTGCGGGCCTGCGGGTCACCGACGAGGAATTGCCCGATCACCTCGCGGTGGTGCTGGAGTTCTCGGCGGCCGGGTACACAAAGGACGCTGTCGAGCTGCTCGTGGCGCACCGCAGCGGACTGGACTTGTTGTATCGTGCGCTGTCCGGGCTGGGTTCGCCTTACGCCCATGTCATTTTCGCTGTGCGGGAGACTCTGCCGTCAGCCAGTCCCCACGATGCGTTGGCCGCGCGGCGACTCGCCGAGCAGGGACCGCCTGTTGAGCAGGTGGGACTATGAACACCGCGCTGTGGGTGGTGTTGCCGTACATCGCGCTCACCACGTTCGTCCTCGGGCACTTGTGGCGGTACCGCACGGACAAGTTCGGCTGGACAGCCCGATCCAGCCAGTTGCATGAACAACGCTTGTTGCGCTGGGGGAGTCCGTTGTTCCACTACGGGATCCTGGTCACCGCGCTCGGCCACGCCGCAGGTCTTCTTGTCCCAGCCAGCGTGACAGAGGCGCTCGGTGTGCCTGTGGCGCTCTACAAGCTCGCGGCCTTCGTTCTTGGCGGCGTGGCAGGCATCGCGGCCTTTGCCGGACTGGCGATCCTGATCTATCGACGGCTCACCGTGCGAGCAGTGGCACGCAGCCGCGTGTTCGGCGACACGGTCATGTACACGCTGCTCACCAGCACAATGCTCCTGGGGTTGGGGATCACGCTGTTCGGTGGCGGGCACGAATACCGCGCAACGGTGGCACCGTGGTTCCGGTCCATCTTCGTGCTGCAGCCGGACATCGACGCGATCGCCGGTGCGCCGCTCTGGTTCAAGGTGCATGCCCTGACCGCGTGGATGCTGATCGCATGCTGGCCATTCACCCGGCTGGTGCACGCTTTCAGCCTGCCGCTCGGCTACTTCACCCGGCCGTACATCCTCTATCGCGGCCGCGAAGGGAGTCGGCGTGCGTGACCGCTGGATCACCCACTGGGAACCGGAGGACTCGCAGTTCTGGGAGCGTTCCGGCAGGCGGATCGCCCGGCGCAACCTCATCTTTTCCATCTTCGCCCAGCATCTGGGCTTTTCGGTCTGGCTGATGTGGAGTGTCGTCGCGGTCCATCTCCCGGCCGTTGGATTCCCGTTCAGCGCGGATCAACTCCTCTGGATCGTCGCGGTACCCAACCTGGTCGGTGCCTTCATGCGACTGCCTTACACAGCAGCGGTCGCGTACTTCGGCGGTCGCACGTGGACAGTCGTCACCGCGGTTGTTCTGCTGATCCCTCTCGCGCTGCTGATCTACTGCGTGACCACGCCAGGCACGCCGTACTGGATGTTCCTGCTCGCCGCTGCGACAGCCGGGCTCGGCGGTGGCAACTTCGCGTCGAGCATGGCCAACATTTCCTACTTCTATCCCGAGCGGCACAAGGGATCCGCGTTGGGCATCAACGCGGCGGGCGGCAACATCGGTGTCGCGGTGGTGCAGGTGGTCATCCCACTGGTGATCGGCATCGCCCTGCTGGGCGCCGCGCAGCGACCGGGGTTGTACCTGCAGAACGCGGCCACTGTCTACGTGATCCCGGTGGTGGCCGCGGCGATCTGCGCATGGCTGTACATGGATGACCTGGCGGTCGTGCGGGCCAGAATCGGAACGCAGCTTTCCGCACTGCGCAGCAAACACACGTGGGTGATGTCGTTTCTCTACATCGGCACGTTCGGTTCGTTCATCGGCTACTCGGCGGCGTTCCCGCTGCTGATCAACACGCAGTTCACCGGTGACGGGCAGTACGTGTCGTTTCTCGGCCCGCTGATCGGATCGCTGGCGCGGCCGGTAGGTGGCTGGATGGCGGACAGAGTGGGCGGTGCGAAGGTGACCGCGTGGACGTTCCTCGGCATGGGGTGCGGGACGACAGGCGTGTTGCTGAGTCTCGCCGCGAAGTCGTTCCCGCTATTCCTGGTGTCGTTCCTGGCCTTGTTCGTGTTGAGCGGAATCGGCAACGGCTCGACCTACCGCATGATCCCCGCGATCTTCCTGGCCGAAGCGGGCGGCCTCGTCGCGCGGGGACAGACCCAGGCCGCCGCGGTGATCGGTCTCGCGTCCGCCATCGGTGCGCTCGGCGGTTTCCTCATTCCGCGCGGCTTCGGCATGTCCATCACACAGACCGGGTCAATCATTTCGGCATTGCTGGTTTTCCTGGCCGGATACGCCGTGTGCCTTGCCGTGACGTGGTGGTTCTACTTGCGGTCCCCGGCACCGAGCTTGACAGGAGTGTGAAGTGGCCTTCTGAGAAGGTGGATAGATGGCACTTTGACGATGCCACTCCGTGGGCGAGGCTGGCCCTATGAACGTGAAGGAACTCGACGACTCCACGACCGAACTCGCATACCCCGCGATGCGGGAACTCCGGCCACACCTGAAAAACGCGGCCGAGTTCGTGGAACGGGTCCGCCAACAGCGCACGGAAGGCTACCGCCTCGTGGGCGCGTTCGATGCTTCCGGTGCAGTGGTGGCCGTAGCGGGCTTCCGTACAGGGAACAACTTGGCGTGGGGCCACTTCCTGTACATCGACGACCTGTGCACGCGGCCTGAGGCGCGGGGTCAGGGGCACGCGAGCGCACTGTTGGAGTGGGTCGATTCGGAAGCGTTGCGGCTGGGCTGCCAGCAGGTGCACCTGGACTCCGCGACCTACCGTCACGACGCACACAGGCGCTACCTCAAGTCCGGGTACGTCATCCCCGCGTTCCACTTCGGCAAGGCAACTCCGTCAGGTCCTTCGTCATGAACACCCGGCTCGGACCTGGAGGGTTGGATGGGATCTCGCCGAACTTCTGCCATCCGTTTCGCTGATAGAACTCAGGCGCCTGAAAACTGATGGTGTAGAGCACAGCGGTGCGGCATCCACGCCTGCGGCCCTCATCCTCAGCCTGTCGCAGGATCTCACTGCCAAGCCCAGCGCCGCGAAGTTCGGACGGCAGGTAGAACAGATCCACGAACAACAAGCCCAACGAAGTACGACCGGTCAGGCCGCCGACCACTCGCTGCGTGTCCGGATCCCTGACGAGGACGGCGAGAGCACGGCGGTCGTTGATCCCCGCCTTGAGAACGTTGAACTCGTCGAGCCCGTCCGAGATCAGCGCCACGTCATCCGGTTCGGGGGAGTCGGTGACGAAAACGGTCGGCTGCCGCATGGGTGTCATGCGGCAGCCGTAGCGGCGGGGTCCGACATTTCTGGTGACGGTGGCTGATCCTGGCGGTCATCCGAGCGAGTGATACCGCCTGATGACAGCCGGTTGACGCTCACCTCGCGGTAGCCACCGACTGCTGTGGTCAGCGAAGGGTGCTGGTTCGTGCCTCGGCGCAGCTCTCGCAACCACTGGTGTGAGATCACGTAGGAAGGCAGAATCGGCAGGCAGAAAACCCCATTCGCGCCCTTCTTGATGCCTGATCGTACGATCCCACGGACGTTCTTCTCCGGGGTGAGATGCACGAACAAGGCCATCAGCTAGAGTAAAGCCTGGCTCAGACCGAGAACAACCCTTGATCGACATCAGCGTCGCCGCGGTGATGCACGCAACGCCCACCACCGCTGGCAACCGTGCACCGCTTTCCGTTCGCCTGCATGGCACCACATTGGAGCGCGGGGTCGTGTACATGGCATAGGCCGGACGGTCCCGCGTTCGTCTGACACGGTGCGCCTGCACGAGTTGTCGCCTGACAGCGTTGGGTCTGCTTGGTTCGTTGTTTTGGGATTACTGCGCCTGTTCCGGATGCTTCCTGCGCACCGCGAACCGCCAACTGGTCCGCTCGCTCATTCTCCGGGTGACCCGCGTGCCCCTTGACCCAGAACCACTGCACTTCATGGGCCGCAGCTGCTTCCTCAAGTTGCTGCCAGAGGTCGACGTTCTTCACCGGCTGTTTCGCGCTGGTCCGCCATCCATTGGCCTTCCACTTCGGCAACCACGAGGTGATGCCGTCTTTCACGTAGGTGCTGTCGGTGTAGATCCGCACCACCGACGGACGCGTCAACGCCTGAAGCGCCTGAATGGGAGCCATCAGTTCCATGCGGTTGTTCGTCGTCGTGCCAGATTCGCTGCCATACAGTTCTTTCTCGTGGCGCCCGTACCTCAACACGGCACCCCAACCGCCCGGCCCGGGGTTCCCGATGCACGCTCCATCCGTGTAGATCTCCACGACGCGATCACCCTGCACGCAAACGACTTTATCGGTCTTCGTCCGACGTAGGCGAAGTTGTCCACAGGGTTGTCCACAGTCGACCGTCAGCGGCGTACGGGGGCGTTGAGCCGGGCGGCCTGGCGCGCGAGGTGGTCGCGCTCGGCGAGGTTGGGTGCCTTGTTGGCCGCCTCGGCGTACAACCGTGCCGCTGTGGCGAGGTCACCGTCGCGCTCGTGGAGGTATGCCGCCACTGCGGCGTGACGCGGCAGCGAGTCGTCCAACGCCGCGAGCGCCGCTAGTCCGGCACGCGGTCCCTCGGCCTCGCCGACGGCGACTGCGCGGTTGAGCCGGGCGATTGGGCTGTCGGTGAGACGCACGAGTTCGTCGTACCACTCGACGATCTGCTCCCAGTCCGTTTCCGCCGCGGTGGGCGCGTCTGCGTGCAGTGCCGCGATTGCCGCCTGGGCCTGGAACTCGCCCAGTTGGTCGCGGGCCAGCGCCGCCTGCAGGATCTCGACGCCCTCGGCGATCGACGCTGTGTCCCACCGGCTGCGGTCCTGTTCGGCGAGCGGTATCAGGCTGCCGTCGGGTGCCGTCCGGGTAGCGCGTCGGGCGTGGTGGAGCAGCATGAGGGCAAGCAGCCCCGCCACCTCGGGATGGTCGATCGCGGCCGCGAGTTGCCGGGTCAGCCGGATGGCCTCGGCGGCGAGGTCCACGTCGCCGGAGTAGCCCTCGTTGAAGACCAAGTACAGGACGCGTAGCACGGTGGCGACGTCGCCGGGCTGGTCGAACCGCACTCCTGACACTGTGCGCTTGGCGCGGGTGATGCGCTGCGCCATGGTCGCTTCGGGCACCAAATAGGCCTGGGCGATTTGGCGGGTGGTCAGTCCGCCGACGGCTCGCAGCGTGAGCGCGACCGCGGACGACGGCGTCAGCGACGGATGGGCGCAGAGGAAGTAGAGCTGGAGTGTGTCGTCCACCGAAGGCGCGGGCTCGGGCGCTGGCTCCTCGTCGACGAGATCCTCACGTCGGCGGCGGGCGGCGTCCGCGCGGGTCGCGTCAAGGAACTGACGCCAGGCCACGGTGATCAGCCACCCCTTAGGGTCCCGCGGCGGGTCATCTGGCCAGACACGGACCGCCTTGACCAGCGCCTCCTGCACGGCGTCTTCGGCTGCCGCGAAGTCGGCTCCGCGGCGGACGATGATCGCGAGCACCTTCGGCGTGAGGCTCCGCAGCAGTACCTCGTCCATCTGGGAAGTCATCCCGTGATGATGTCGTGCGCCGGGCCGTAGAACGGGCGCAGTTCGAGCCACTCGTGGATCGGTTTTCCGCCCGCCCCAGGGGCAGCCGACAGTTCCCCGGCCAGCTCGACCGCGCGCTCGTAGCTGTCGACGTCGATCACCATCCATCCGGCGATGAGGTCCTTGGTCTCGGCGAACGGGCCGTCGGTGACCGGCGGGCGGCCCTCGCCGTCGTACCGGACGAACGTGCCCTCGGGCGCCAGCGCCTGGCTGTCGACGAACTCGCCGGTCTGCTGGAGCTTGGCCGCGAAGTGGCGCATGTACTGCACGTGCGCCGAGACCTCCTCCGGCGTCCACTGGTCCATCGGCACGTCGTTGACCGCCGCGGGCGCGCCCCGGTAATGCTTGAGCAGCAGGTACTTGGCCATCGTCAGTTCTCCTCCGCGTCGATCCGCTCGATAGGTGCTTTCGTCCTCAGCAGTGCTGGCGTAGCCGGGCAGGGGCGACTTCGGTCACGGCTGTCTTTCTGTCCAGCGCCCAACCCTTGCCGTACGCCGTGGCGAAGACATCCTCGCCCAACGCGGCCTGTCCTCGACGGGTGAGCTCGCGAACCTGCCGGTCGGTGTGGTCGTGAGCGCCGCGCAGCCGGGAGGCGGCGCCGAGCAGGACGGCGGCCTCGTGATGTCTTCCGTGCGCCTCGACGAGCGCGGCCGCGTTCACCGCCACCAGCGACAGAATCGGCAGGTCCCGGGTCTTCAGCGCCGCC
Source organism: Kibdelosporangium aridum (assembly GCF_900176515.1). Lineage (GTDB taxonomy): Bacteria > Actinomycetota > Actinomycetes > Mycobacteriales > Pseudonocardiaceae > Kibdelosporangium > Kibdelosporangium aridum. The sequence goes on along the minus strand of NZ_FWXV01000003.1, from coordinate 174,344 downwards.
GCGTACGCCTTCGCGAGCGCCTCGTGCGCGCCGGTCAGGTCACCGAGCTCCAGGCATAGCGTGGCCCGTGTGCTGCCGATCAGTGTCCGCGCGTGGTCGCCGGGGAACGTGGTGTCGCCGTGCAGACCCCGTTCAGCGTCGTCGAGCAGTTTCCGCGCCCTCTCCAGGTCGCCGAGCCGCATCCAGATGACGGCCTCCCACGCCTCGACCAGCAACAGCATTTCCGGCGAGCTCGCGCGCAGCGTCCGCTCCCGTGCCGACCCGATCATCGCGATCGCCCGGTCGGTGTCGCCGCTTCGCAGGTACAGGTCGATCCAGCGCAGGTCGATGAACACATCGTCGCCGAGGCTGAGCGAACCGAACTCGCCCGCCAGCGACCGGGCCTCGCGCAGGTCGGCCAGCGCGCCGTCGAGGTCGTCGTACTTGCGCAGCTGGGCGCGCATCGGCAGGACGGCGGCCTGGCCCCAGCGGTCGCCTGCCTGCCGGAAGCAGGCCAGTGCCGCCTCCACGTCTGTGCGCACCTTGTCGAGATCGCCCTCGTTCTCGGCGATCTGCACCCGGAACATGTGGGCCAGCCCGGACAGCCAGACGTCGTCGCCGTCGGCCAGGTGATCGATGATCACGAGGGCGGCCTGCTCCTGCTGCAGGATCGCGAGTGGGAGCGCGGTGAGCGCGCTGGCCCGTCCTGGCAGCGACGACGGCCACGTGAGCAGCCGGTCGGCCAGCTCGCGTATCTCTGCCTGGTCGTCCATGGTCTGCCCGGCGGTCAGCCCTGGCTGGGTGTCGCCCCGGTTGAGCAGGTAGATCGCGCGGGCGGAGTCACGGTCGAGCGTCGGCTCACCGCCGGGCACCGCCAGTGCCTCGCCCAACCAGTAGGCCGCGTCGCGGTGTCGGCCGAATATCAACCAGTACCACGTCAGGTTCAGGGCGAGAGTGACCGCGCCGGTGGCATCGCCGACATCGCACCGACGACGCAGGGCGGCTAGCGCGTTGTCGTACTCGGCGGTGATGCCTCGGATAGCGGTCAACTGACCAGGTCCGCGCAGCTGCGAGTCATACCGGGCGATCAGTTCGACGAAGTAGCCAGCGGCCAGGTCACGGACGGTGCCGAGGTCGCCCGTCTCGGCCAGGCGCTCGGTTCCGTACTCGCGCAGCGTCTCCAGCATGCGGTAGCGGCCCGGGTCGGCGGCGAGCTGCAGCAGCGACCGATCGACCAGGCTGGCGAGCAGCTCGGGGATCTCTGCGGCTCGCACTGCAGTGCCCGCGCACACAGCGGTTGCCGAGGCGGTTGTGACGCCACCGGGCAGGATCGACACGCGTTCCGCGACCGTACGCTCTTGGTCGCTCAACAGTTGCCAGCTCCAGGCGATGACCGCGCGCAGCGTCCGGTGCCGGGGAAGCGCGGTGCGGCTGCCGGTGGTGAGCAGCCTGAACCGGTCGGAGAGCCCGTCGGCCAGCTCGGGCAGCGACAACGTACGAAGCCGAGCCGCGGCCAGTTCAAGGGCCAGCGGCATCCCGTCCAGGCTGCGGACCACCTGCCGGACCTGGGGCAGCGTCGTCTTGTCGACGGCAAAGCCGGGGCGCACGGCCGCGGCCCGCTCGGTGAACAGGCGTACTGACGCTGTCTGCAGAGCCTGCTCCACGCCGTCATCCAGGCCGGGCAGCGTGAGCGGGCCGAGTGGCACCAACGTCTCGCCGTCAACCGCCAAGGGCTCACGGCTGGTAGCGAGCACGCGCAGCGTGGGGCATCGGGACAGCAGCGCCGCGACCAGATGGGCCACGGCGTCGATCAGGTGCTCGCAGTTGTCGACCAGCAGCAGGCTTTCCCGGCTGCCGAGGTGGTCGACAAGTGTGTCCAGCTCGGCGCCCTGGGCCCTGGCCTCGAACATCGGGCCGCCGCGCAGCCCGATCCCGGCGAGCACGGCTGCGCCGACCTTGTCGGATTCGGTGACCGAAGCGAGGTCGATCATCCAGGCGCCGTCGGGATACTCGTGACGGTGGTTGCGGGCCGCCTCGACAGCGAGCCGGGTCTTGCCGGCGCCGCCGGGACCCAGCACGGTGACCAGACGCCCGGCCGCCAGCAGAGTGCCGATCCGGGCGAGATCGTCGTCACGCCCGATGAAGCTGGTCAGCGGCGCCGGCAGGTTACTCGGGCTGGCCTGCGGTGCGGGCTGCTCGGCGCGCAGCAGGCTCAGGTGGCGTTCGCGCAGAGCAGCGCCTGGGTCCGTGCCGAGGTTGTCGGCCAGGGTTGTCCGGACTCGCTCGTACAGCGCCAGGGCCTCGGCTTGGCGCCCCTGGGCGGCGAGTGCGTCCATGAGCAGCGCAACCGCCCGCTCGTGGACAGGGTGCTCGGCGAGCAACGCCGTCAAGCGCGCGCTGGCCGCGTCGGCACGGCCCAGCGACAACTCGGCGTCGGCGAGGTCGACGACGGCCTCAACCGAGACATGGGCCAGACGGGTCGCTGCGGCGGGCGCTACCGCGGCGACGACCGTGGGCTCGGTGCCGGGACGGTCGCCCCACAGCGCCACGGCCTCGCCGAGGACTGCCGCTGCGGCAATGGTGTCGCCAGCGCGCAGGCGCTCACGGCCTGCGGCGGCGAGTTGCTCGAACCGCAGCGCGTCGACGTCGGCCGCGTCCACCTCCAGCCGGTAACCGCCCGCGACCTGCGTGATGTCGCTGGCTGAGCCGAGGGTCCGGCGCAGCCGCGAGACGAGGGCCTGCAGGGCGTGTGCGGGTCCGGTCGGCGGGTCCTCAGCCCAGATCGCGTCGATGAGGGCGCTCTGCTCGACCGCGCGTCCGCCAGCGAGCGCCAGCCGTGCGAGCAGACCCTGCAACCGTGCACCCGCAACGGTTAGCGCGGCGCCACCACGCGACGCTTGAAACTCGCCGAGCAGCGTGACGCGAAGCCGCGCACCCCCGTCCATCCTTCGATCTTCGCGCAGATCCCGTGTCAGCGTCGTGTGCGCCCCGTGTGAGCGGCTCGCGTCAGCCTCGCTACATGCATGACGTAGTGATCGTGGGCGCTGGCCCTGTTGGTTTGTTCCTTGCCTGCGAGCTTGGTCTCGCGGGCTGTTCTGTCCTGGTTCTTGAGCGGGAGCCGGAGCCCGGCTCACCGTGGCGGGCGGATCCACTCGGGATGCGGGGCCTGTCCCTCGCGTCGGTCGAGGCGTTCTACCGTCGCGGGATGCTGCACTCGCTGCTGGAGGCGTCGGGTGTCGATGACTATCCCAGCGCGGACGAGCCGGCACCCCCTCGTGGCGTGGGCCACTTCGCCGGAATGGTGCTCGACCCGGCCAAGGTCGACGTTGCCGCGTGGGCGGCCCGGCTTCCCAGCCCGGCAACGGAAGGCGTGATGACAACCCTCGAAGCAGTCGAGACAGTGCTGTCCGAGCGGGCAGTCAAGCTGGGCGTGGAGATCAGGCGCGGCGTCACGGTCTCAGCCCTCGAACAGGACGACGAGAGCGTGGTCGTGCACGCTGGCGAGCACGAGTACTCGGCGCGCTGGCTCGTCGGTTGCGATGGCGGACGCAGCGCGGTGCGTGGGCTCGCGGGCTTCGACTTCGTCGGCACCGAGCCGCAGTTCACCGGTTACGTCGGCCTCGTCACCATCGCAGATCCCGAGAAGCTGAGCCCTGGGATCAACCTGACGCCGACGGGCATGTACGTCCAGATGACCGCGGAGGGGCACATCGGCGTGATGGACTTCGACTGCGGTGCCTTCGACCGTTCGCAGCAGCCGACCCGTGACCACCTCCAGGCGGTGCTGCGCCGCGTGTCCGGCACTGACGTGACGTTGAGCGAAGTGCGTCTCGTCTCGACCTTCACCGACCGGGCGATGCAGACGACGACCTACCGGCAGGGACGCGTCCTGCTCGCGGCCGACGCCGCGCACATCCACTCGCCCATGGGAGGACAGGGACTCAACACCGGTCTCGGCGACGCCATGAACCTGGGGTGGAAGCTCGCGGCGACTGTGCACGGACATGCGCCAGACGGGCTTCTCGACACCTACACCAGCGAGCGCCATCCAATCGGGGCCTGGGTGCTCGACTGGACGCGCGCCCAGGCCGCGGCGATGCGACCGGACCCACATAGCCAAGCGGTCCAGGGACTGATCCGCGACCTGCTCGGGACCCGTGACGGAACGACCTATGTGTTCGAGAAATTGTCGGGATCATCGATCCGCTACGACCTCGGCAGCGAGGATCCGTTGGTCGGCCGAAGCGTCCCGGACTTCCAGCTCGCGGACGGCACTCGCCTCGGCGAGCAGATGCAGGACGGACGAGGCATCGTGCTGGATTTCAGCACCGACCGCCGTTTGCGTGATTCGTTGCCGGGCGGGCTGCGTTACGCGGCCGCAGCGACGACCGACCTCGGACTGGGCGCCGTGCTCGTCCGGCCAGACGGCATCGTCGCGTGGGCGGGCGATCATGATTTCGATCGAAAGGCCTTGGAGCAGGCCGTGGCTCGGCAGTTCAAAGCATGACGATCACTCTGCGACCGGGGAGCACTGTGGTGTTCGCTGGCGATTCGGTCACCGACTGCCAACGGCTGGAAAGCGAAGACGGCCTCGGGTTCGGCTACCCGCTGCGCATCGCGGGCGAGTGGGGCCTGCGGCATCCGGACCGCCCGGTGACGTGGCTGAACACCGGGGTCGCCGGAGACAAGGTGATGGACCTCGAAACCCGCTGGCAGGTGGACGTACTCGACACACGCCCAGACGTGGTGTCAATCCTCGTCGGCGGCAACGACATGGGCTGGCACACATACGACCCAGACGGCTACGTGATCCCAGCGGAGGACTATGCGGCAGGTTACGACCGCCTGCTCGCACCCCTCGCCGAGACGGGCGCGGAGCTGATCCTCATCGAGCCGTTCCTCCTGCCGATCCGCGGCCTCGTAGAGGTCGGCGATGTGCACGTCGGTGAAGAGGTGCGGAAGGAGTGGCGTGCTGACCTGGATCCGAAAATCCAGGCCATGCGCGAACTCGCGCGCAAATACGGCGCACACCTGCTCGCTGCCGACGGCATGTTCGCCGAGCTCGCCGCTACGACCGGGCCTGAGTATTGGGCCGTGGACGGCGTACACCCGACGCCAGCCGGTCATGCCGCGCTCGCGGCGGCCTGGCTACGCCTCGTCGCCTGACCACGGACCTCTGCGTCAAACGCAGGCAGGCCCCGCCGTGTGGCGGGGCCTGCCTGTTTGATCCTTGGTCAGATCAGGGTGACGCTGGTGGCCTGGGGGCCCTTCTGGCCCTGGCCGACGTCGAAGCGCACGCGCTGGTTCTCCTCGAGCGACTTGAAGCCGCCGCCCTGGATCTCCGAGTAGTGCACGAACACGTCGGCGCTACCGTCCTCGGGGGCGATGAAGCCGAAGCCCTTCTCGGAGTTGAACCACTTCACGGTGCCTTCTGCCATGTTTTCTCCTTGTACAGCGGATACGGCACGCCATTGATACGGCGAACCGGGCCTGTCTGCGACGGGAACCTTCTCCGGTCAAACCGGAGGAAATACGCATTGCCCGCAAACAAAGGTTTCGCGAGCGCGTACTGAAAACACGAACAAAAAACCTAAGACCGTTGCTAACTGTAGCACACCGACGGGGCTACCTGCGCGAGGCAGCCCCGTTCCGGTTCAGGTGAAGTTCACAGGCAAGGAAACCAGCCCACGAAGTGCGCTGTCGGTACGCCAGGACAAGTCCTCTTCCGGGATCGCGAACTCCAGCCCGGGCAGGCGATCGAGCAACACGCTCAACGCCACAGCCAGCTCCAGCCGGGCGAGCTGTGCACCGAGACAGTGGTGAATGCCGTAGCCGAACCCCATGTGCGGATTTGGCTGCCGAGTGATGTCCAGTCGTTCGGGATCCTGGAAAACGCGCGGATCGTTGTTGGCCGCAGCCACGGATGCGAATACGGCGGAACCCGCCGGGACTGTGCCGCCTGACAGTTCGATGTCCTCCAACGCCCAGCGAGGGATCGCCGCTCCGGCGAACAACGAGACGAACCGCATCATCTCTTCGACCGCGGACGACATCAGCTCGCGCCGCGACAGCAGCAAGGAAAGCTGGTCGGGGTGCGTGAGCAGGGTGTAGACGAAGTTCGGAATCTGGGTTGTCGTCGTCTCGAACCCGGCACCGTGCAGCCCGGCGGCGAGGAACAGCAGCTCCTCCTCGGTGAGCCGGCCCTCCTCGTCCCGCGCCGCGACCAAAGCACCGAGCAGGTCGTCGGTCGGCTCCCTGCGGCGCTGGTGCACCAGACCTGCGAAGTACTCCATCAACTTGGCGATGGACGCGGCTCGCTGGTCGCCGTCCATCCAGGTGCCCGAGACCAAGGCAGCCGAAAGGACCTGGAACTCTCCTCGATCCGCCACGGGCACGCCGAGCATCTCGCAGATCATGATCATCGGCAGCTGCTCGCCGAAGTCCGCGACAAGGTCGGCAGCAGGGCCCTTCTCGACGATCTTGTCGACGAGTTCGCTGGCGACCGTCAATGTCCTTGTCCGTAACCGTTCGATCCGCCGTGGCGTGAACGCGCCCGTGACCAGCTTGCGTAACCGGGTCAGGTGCGGCGGGTCCATGTCCATCATTCCGCGCGGCGCGATGTACTCGGAGAGCCGAGGCTCGTCCCGGCCGATACCGGCGGCGCGACTGAACCGGGGATCGGCGTACACGGTCCGGACATCCTGGTGACGGGTGACGAGCCACGCGTCTTCACCGTATTTCAGACGCACCCGGCACAACGGCTCGTGTTCTCGCACGTACGCGTACATGGGGTCGACTGTGAGGCGATCGGCGACGTTGAAGGGATAAGTCCGTACTGTTGTGGCTCCTTCTGTGGCCATAGCTCGCCTTCCTGAGGTCGGTTGCGCGCCAACACTTGTAGCCTGCTGGTTCGTCCTCGACCCGTAAAGGCATCTGTAACGTTCCGTAACGCGGCACAAGAAGGCCCGGGTCTCAGCGCAGCGAGCGGCAATCTGGCGACTTCAGTCGACCGCTCAGGTCAACGGTGCGAGATCAGGCTCTGTGACAAATGTGTGCTGAGCGAGGCCGCTCGGGTTGACGGCCTCGCTCAGCACAAGTCTTCAGCTCACCAGCCGCGGGAACGCCATTCGGCGTGTTCGCCCAGCGTCGAGTCGTCGCCGTGCCTGGGTAGAACCAGGTGTCGTCCGGGAGTACGTCGAACAGCCGCGACTCCACGTCGTTGACCAACGAGGTGAAGTTCTCGGGCGAAGTGGTCTTTCCCACGCCACCGGGGAACAGAGTATCGCGTCAGCGGAACATGTTGGTGCGACACGGTCATGGCGACTGGTGAGGGACCGCCGGCCGTGTGACCGCTACGACAGTCAACAAGTCGTGAAGCCCTTTGAAGTCGTCTGGGTTGGTGGTGAACAAGGGGAGGTCTTCGGCGATCGCGGTGGCGGCGATCATGAGGTCGACCATCCTGCGTCGTGGTTTGCGTCCGCTGGCGATCACCGCAGCGGATACTCGTCCGTAGATCCTGGCTGCCTCGGCGTCGAAGGGGACGGGGTCGAACTCACTTTCGGCACGCTGCAGTACATCGAGCCTGCGGGCACGTTCTACGTGCTCGTTGTAGGCGTCTTGTTCGTCGTTGCGGCGTACCTCGTGCGGGCCCGCTGAGAGTTCCGCGAGGGTAATCGCGCTGATGGCCATCTCGTTGGGCAGTTCGGCAGGGTCTATCCAGCGGCGCAGGATCAAGATGTTGGTGTCGAGCAGGCCCTGCTCGTGCGAGCTACTGCTCATAGGGGTCTCGGGGCTCCTGGTCCAGTGCGGCTTCTTGGTCGGCACGGAAGGCGTCGATGTCGACGTGTGCTGCGTTGCGAGACATGGCGACGAACTCGGCTCGTGAGACGAACCGTCGACGTCGGCGCAGCGGGATCAGTTCACCGATCTCGTGGCCGTCGCGGGTGACAGTGAACGACCGTCCACTTTCGACGGCGTCCATGATCTCCTTCGACCTATTGCGGAGATCTCGCTGCGTGATCTCAGGCTGAGCAGACATGGAACCAGTCTAACTGAGGTGTGGCACCGGGTGCTACATGGTGCCGCAGGATGTCATAGTCGCTGAGTGACTCGCTGAATGCGCAATGATTGTCGGACTAGCTGGAACCTCTCTGTACTATGGGTGGGCGCAAGGAGCTTGGGATCGAACCTGAGCCACCGCTGAATTTCCCCCGAGGCATGGAGCGTTGGACAGCGCCTGCGCCACCGTCTCGTCCACTGAGCTTTTTCGTTGCTTGCCAACCCGCCTGTGGTGGTTTCGGCTGAAGCAGTATTCCCGTGACTGTCGCGGACCCGAGATTGCTCTTGGACGCGTTCCTGCGGTGCGCTAATAGTGAAGTGCAGTTGCTCCTCGATGGGTTCGAGATCAGTGACGATCCGTACGATGAAGATGGCGACCGGTACTTCCTCAACTTTCAGGCGCCGATGCCTGACGGCAAGTGGAATCGGACTGACTGGAATGTGGAGATATGCCGATGGGTTCCGGACGGTCCGCAGAGCGAGGGCATGAGCAGCTCCAAGGGCGAGTCAATTCTCGACTGTGCGCGGGCTGAGCCGCCGGCACTTGCGGAGATCGTCGAACTGCTGAACCGAAGCAATGGGAAATCAGACGTCCTGGCCGCGTGGGCGAAGACCTCTGCTGGAGAAGCGCTTGCAGGTACTGCCTTCGTCGTTACGAAGCGATACGACGGCTGATGGCCGGGTGGGGCCGCCTACATGTCAGGCGGCCCCAGTTGAACGTGTCACCAGCCGCGGGAACGCCATTCGGCGATGTGGGGCTTCTGTTCGCCCAGCGTCGAGTCGTCGCCGTGGCCTGGGTAGAACCAGGTGTCGTCCGGGAGTACGTCGAACAGCCGCGACTCCACGTCGTTGACCAACGAGGCGAAGTTCTCGGGCGAAGTGGTCTTTCCCACGCCACCGGGGAACAGCGAGTCGCCGGTCCACAGGTGTGGGTGGCCTGCGGGGTCCCGGTAGAGCAGGGCGATTGAGCCTGGGGTGTGGCCGCGCAGGTGGATCACCTCGAGGGTGCACTCGCCGACCGAGATCGTGTCCCCATGTTTGACGAGTACGTCCGGGGGTACTGGTAGCGGGTCGGCATCCAGGGCGTGGGCCACTGTGTTCGCGCCATTGGCGCCTGCCACGGCGCCGAGGGCTTGCCAGTGGTCGGGGTGTTGGTGAGTTGTCACGATCGTGCGCAACCGTGGCCGGTTGCTGTCGTGTCCGATGAGGTCTTCGATCCGTTCCGGATCGTTCGCCGCGTCGATCAGCAACGCGTCTCTGCTGGCGTTGCACACCAGGAGGTACGCGTTGTTGTCCATTGGCCCGACGGAGAGTTTGTTTATTGTCAGCTTCTCTAGGGTCCGCCTGGCGGCCGCGCCGCCTGGATCCACATGACCCGTGTAGTTCTCGACAACGTCCACGGTCGCCGACAGTAGAGGACCTGCTCAGTGTCCTCACAGGTTGCTTCATTACGCTCCGGTCACGCCACCGTCCTTGTCCGCCGATCACTGCGAGCTCGTGACTACTCCACCTTCCGTGCCCGAGACCTCCTCCACGCGCAAGATCAGCTGGGACATCCTCCGCGTCCTCGCCGTTTTCGCCGTCGTCGTCGAGCACATCACCCACCAGGCCCCGGTCAACCACCCTGAGCTGGGCGGATATCCCTTCTCTTTACCGCTTCAGTTCGGTGCCAGCACCATGCTGGTCGTTTCCGCTTTCTTCGTGTGCGTCACCATCGGGCGTCGTGGGTGGCTTTGGAACCGTGTGGCGAGATTGGTTCCGACGTACTTCGCTGCCGTGATCGTCACGTATGTCGTCACTCGTATCGCCGTGACCGTTTTCGACAGGCATGCCTACGGAGCCGGTGGTTGGCTTTTCGGCGCTTCCGTGGCCAGCGCGCCTTCCGCTGTTCCTTGGCTTCTGCCGAGCCCGCACGACCTTCTCGGCAATCTGCTGATGATGCAGGTCTGGGTCCCCGGCATCCACTGGATCGACGCTTCTTATTGGACGATGCCCGTCCAGATCGCCGCGTTCGTGGTCGCCGCTCTGCTCTTCCCCCGCAGGTGGCTCAACGCCCGCAACGCGCCGCTTTGGCTGTGGTCGCTGGTGATCGTCCCCGTTGTCCTGCGGTTCACCGTGCGCACCGACGACGCGCCGCAGTGGGTCAAGTCCATCTTCGACGGTCTCGCGCTCAACCGTGTCCAGCTATTCGGCGTCGGTGTCGCCATCTGGTTGTGGTCGACCGGTCGCATGCGCGTCTGGCACCTGGGCGTCTACATCCTTGCCGCGTTGGTCGCGCAGGACACGCATGCGTACTTCACCGATACGCCTTCCACCATCGCGTTGGGCGTCGTTCTCCTCGTCGTCTGCATCGCGGCGGGTGGGCGTGACTGGGACGTCCCGTTCGTGCGCAGGCTCGCGCCCGCCATCACGTGGCTGGCCGGCATCTCGTTCGGCGTGTACCTCATCCACCAGCAACTCGGGTTCATCGTCGCCCGCACTCTGCTGGATCTCGGTGCCACGCCGCTCGAACGGTTCGCCGCGTCGTTCGCGCTCGCCGTCGTGCTCGGCTGGCTGCTCACCAAGCTCGTCGAGCGGCCCGTGCACCGCCTGCTGACTCAGAGCCACGCGGGCAAGCTCGGCAGATCACCCGCCAGCCCTGTCCCGTCGCCTCGGCCGATCAGCCAGGCCAACACGGTCGGCGCCGGCCCGCCGACGTCCGGCGAGTCCTTCGCCGCCGCCAACTCCCAGTCGCGCTGACGGCCGTCGGCCAGGTCCACCCGCAGCCGGACCGGCGGCACGTCCGGGCGTTTGGCGAACTCGCCGACCACCAGGTCCAGCAGGCGCTCGACGTGCCCGTCCGGCAGGTCGCCGAAACCGATTCCGGCGTCCAGGTCGACCATGTGCACCGCAGTCTCCTGCCAGCGCATCCACGGCACCGTGCACGCCGGGATCTGCCTGCCCGTGGCCAGGACGACCGGCTTGCCCCACGAAATGTCATCCATATGAGTGACAGCTTCGAAAAATCTCTCCACCGCCGCGGTCAGGTCCTCCCGCAACAGGCTGGTCATCCGGTGGGCGCCTTCTTCGATGTCCGCGTCGCGGTCCGCCCTGCTCGTGTACATCGGGTGCTCCACCCCGGTCCGTGCCCACGTGAGCAGGTTCACCAGCGCGTCGGCGTTGCGCGCCAGATGGGTCACGACGTGTGCCCTCGTCCAGCCGGGCAGCAGGCTTGGCCGCCTCATCGCGATGTCGTCGAGCCCCTCGACGACACCCGTCAGCAGCACGGTCATCTGCCTGGCAGCGGCTATGCCGAGCTCGGCGTACTCAGTCGCGGAGAGGTCCTTCCTCGGCTCTGGCAGGGAATCGTGTGGCGTGGCGGTTTGTTGCGATACGCGTGGTCCAGTCATGTGTCGTAACCCCGACTTCGTTGAGCGACGTCGCGCTCACGATGAGCTGATAGCGACCAGGGTACGGGTAGATCACCGGCCGTGGGGGAGACTCCAAATCGGTTTTGTCGTACCCCCGGCCTAACATGGTCGCGGCAGCCTTGATCGAACGTGTATTCGATAGCGCTGGTGTGAAGATCAAAGACTGAAGGGACCCCTTGTGGCCGACCGTCTCGTGGTTCGCGGCGCCCGCGAGCACAACCTGCGCAGCGTCGACCTTGACCTGCCCAGGGACAGCCTGATCGTGTTCACCGGGCTGTCTGGGTCCGGCAAGTCCAGCCTGGCGTTCGACACCATCTTCGCCGAGGGCCAGCGCAGATATGTCGAGTCGTTGTCGGCGTACGCGCGCCAGTTCCTCGGCCAGATGGACAAGCCGGACGTCGACTTCATCGAGGGCCTCTCGCCCGCGGTCTCCATCGACCAGAAGTCGACCAGCCGCAACCCGCGTTCGACCGTCGGCACGGTCACCGAGGTGTACGACTACCTGCGTCTGCTCTACGCCCGCGCGGGCAAGCCGCACTGCCCGATCTGTGGCGAGGCGATCAGCAAGCAGACCCCGCAGCAGATCGTCGACCAGGTCCTCGCCCTCGAGGAGGGCACGCGCTTCCAGGTCCTCGCGCCGGTGATCCGCAGCCGTAAGGGCGAGTACATCGACCTTTTCCAGACGCTGCAGTCGCAGGGTTACTCCCGCGCGCGGGTCGACGGGGTGGTGTACTCGCTCACCGACGTCCCCAAGCTCAAGAAGCAGGAGAAGCACGACATCGCGGTCGTGATCGACCGGTTGACCGTCAAGAAGAACGCCAAGCAGCGGCTGACCGACTCGGTGGAGACCGCGCTGCGCCTGGCCGACGGCCTTGTCGTGCTGGAGTTCGTCGATCTCGACGAGAACGACCCGCACCGCGACCGCGGTTTCTCGGAGAACCTGGCCTGCCCGAACGGCCACCCGCTGGCCATCGAGGACCTCGAGCCCCGGTCGTTCTCGTTCAACTCGCCGTACGGCGCGTGCACCTCGTGTTCCGGCCTGGGTGTCCGGATGGAGGTCGACCCCGAGCTGGTCGTGCCGGACGACGAGCTGTCGCTGGCCGAAGGCGCGATCGCGCCGTGGGCGGGCGGGCAGACCGCGGAGTACTTCACGAGGTTGCTGACCTCGCTGGCCGAGGCGGTCGGCTTCCGGATGGACACGCCGTGGCGACGGCTGCCCGCGAAGGCACAGAAGGCGGTGCTGCACGGCACGGCCGACCAGGTGCACGTGCGCTACAAGAACCGCTATGGCCGTGAGCGGTCGTACTACGCGAGCTACGAGGGCGTGATCCCGTTCCTCGAGCGGCGTCAGGAGCAGACCGAGTCCGACGCGATGCGCGAGCGCTACGAGGGCTACATGCGGGAAGTTCCGTGTCCCGCATGCCAGGGCACGCGGCTGAAGCCGGAGATCCTCGCGGTCACGTTGAACCACAAGACCCAGGGCGACCTGTCGATCGCGGACGTCTGTGCGATGAGCGTGGCCGACTGCTCGGAGTTCCTCGAGGGCCTCAAGCTCGGCCAGCGCGAGACGATGATCGCTGGTGCCGTGCTCAAGGAGATCCAGGCGCGGCTGCGGTTCCTGCTCGACGTCGGCCTTGACTACCTGTCGCTCGACCGGGGTTCGGCGACGCTGTCCGGTGGTGAGGCGCAGCGGATCCGGCTGGCCACGCAGATCGGCTCCGGCCTGGTCGGCGTGCTGTACGTGCTGGACGAGCCGTCGATCGGCTTGCACCAGCGGGACAACCACCGGCTGATCGAGACCCTGACCCGGCTGCGGGACCTGGGCAACACGCTCATCGTGGTCGAGCACGACGAGGACACGATCCGCACGTCCGACTGGGTGGTGGACATCGGTCCGGGCGCGGGTGAGCACGGTGGCAAGGTCGTGCACTCCGGTCCGGTCGCGAAGCTGTTGAAGAACAAGGAGTCCATGACCGGGGCGTACCTGTCGGGGCGCAAGGAGATCCCGGTCCCGGACATCCGCAGGCCGATCGACCGCAAGCGGCAGCTGACCGTGGTCGGTGCGCGCGAGCACAACCTGCGCGGCCTGGATGTTTCGTTCCCGTTGGGCTGCTTGGTGTCCGTGACCGGTGTGTCCGGCTCCGGGAAGTCCACTTTGGTCAACGACATCCTCGCGCAGGTGCTGGCGAACAAGCTCAACGGCGCCCGCCAGGTCCCGGGCAGGCACACCAGGGTCAACGGCCTCGCCCACCTGGACAAGCTGGTCCGGGTCGACCAGTCGCCGATCGGCCGGACCCCGCGGTCCAACCCGGCGACGTACACCGGTGTGTTCGACAACATCCGCAAGCTGTTCGCGGCCACCACCGAGGCGAAGGTGCGCGGGTACCAGCCGGGCCGGTTCTCGTTCAACGTCAAGGGCGGCCGCTGCGAGGCGTGCGCGGGTGACGGCACGATCAAGATCGAGATGAACTTCCTGCCGGACGTCTACGTCCCGTGTGAGGTCTGCAAGGGCGCCCGGTACAACCGGGAAACTCTTGAGGTGCACTACAAGGGCAAGACCATCTCGGAGATCCTGGACATGCCGATCGAGGAGGCGGCCGAGTTCTTCAAGCCGATCAACTCGATCCACCGGCACCTCAAGACGCTGGTGGACGTCGGCCTCGGATACGTCCGGCTCGGCCAGCCCGCGCCGACGTTGTCCGGCGGTGAGGCACAGCGCGTCAAACTGGCGAGTGAGCTGCAGAAGCGCTCGACCGGCAAGACCGTGTACATCCTGGACGAGCCGACCACCGGTCTGCACTTCGAGGACATCCGCAAGCTGCTCGGCGTGATCAACGGCTTGGTGGACAAGGGGAACACCGTGATCGTGATCGAGCACAACCTCGACGTGATCAAGAGTTCGGACTGGATCGTCGACATGGGCCCGGAAGGCGGCTCGGGCGGCGGCACGGTGGTGGCCGAGGGCACGCCGGAGGACCTCGCCGACATCGAGGAGAGCTACACCGGCCAGTTCCTCAAGCAGGTTCTGAAGGTCTGACCCGGCCGGGCCAACTGGTCCGGTCGCGTCCTGCCCAAACGGGTTGCCCGGCAACGAATGCGGTCTTCGCGCACGGTCGCGAAGACCGCATTGCTGTCTGTAGAGCTGCCGTTATGTGTGCGGCCATATCCGTACAGCCGGAAAGGGTGGTTATGGTGGCATGCGTTCGGGCGTCCGAAAGGGAAGCCGCAGCTGGTTGACCAGGCCTATATCTGGGCGTTGGTGGCGAGCGCGCGCTGTTCTCTTTTACCGTTGTGCCGTGAGCGATTCCGGTCGATTATCTGGTCGTATTTCGCCGCTTTCCTTTGCGCAGGAGCGTTTGTGGTTCGTCGACGCTGCGGCGCCAGGCGGGTCGGCGTACAACGTGCCGTTGTTCATGTGGTGGCGTGAAACGGTAGATGTCGCTGCTCTGCGCACCGCGCTGAATGCTGTGGTCCGACGGCACGAAATCCTGCGCACCACCTATCAGCTCCGTGATGGCAACCCGGTGCAGGTCGTCTCGGACGCTGTGCCGGATCTTGTCGAGGTCGTCGAAGGCGTGCCGCGTGACGAGGTGCTTTCCGATGCTCATCGGCGCGCGGCCGAGCCGTTCGATTTGGCGGCCGGGCCGATGCTGCGATGTGTGGTGTGGCCTGATGCCGATGCGGTTTTGTTGGCTGTGCATCACATTGCTGTCGATGGCTGGTCAATGTCCGCCTTGTTCTCGCAATTGGCGCAGGCGTATCGGGGCGGTGAACTCGAAGACCCGGCTATCCAATACGGCGATTTCGCCGTGTGGGACAGGGAAAAGTTCGCCCAGGACGATGTCATACGGCGAGCCGATGAGCTGAAGGCGATACCCGGTGACCTCGCGCTGGCAGGCAGGCGCAAGCCGGTGACGGCAGGCGAACGTCCTGGAGCAGTGCACCATTTCGCGCTCACCGTGGACGTCGAGGGTCTGGCTCGCCGATTGCGGGCGACACCATTCGTCGTGTTGTTCGCCGCATTCCAAGCTGTTCTGCGGCGCTGGACCGAACGAGACGAGTTCCTGGTGGGCGTGGTCATGGCCAACCGCACGCACCCAGCCGCGGACGACCTGATCGGCTTCTTCGTCAACACAGTGCCCTTGCGATGCGCTGTCCGGTCCGGCAGCACGTTCCGGGACCTGTGCGGCGAGGTTCGGGCCGAGTCGTACCGGGCGTTGACGTACCAGAAGATCCCCTTCGAGCAACTGACTGCTGCCACCCGGCAGCAGGGCAACCTCGCGACCGTTGCCTTCGTCCTGCAGAACACGTCGGCGCCGGAGTACCAGGGCGACCCGCCGTGGACGCAGCCGGTCGAGCTCCACACCGGCACGGCGATGTACGAGCTGACCTTGCAGGTAGAAGACGGTCTTGCGGCGACGCTCGAGTACGACACCGAGTGCTACGACGCCGAGATGATCGCGACCTTCGCGGAGAACTTCACGACGTTGCTCGCTGCCGCGGTCGAGGATCCCGACCGCCTGGTCGCCGAGCTGCCGATCACCGAACAGGGACCCAGCGTGCTGGCCGGGCCGGAAGAGCAGGTGCCAGGTGCTCCGGCCACGGTGTTGGACCTGCTGGAAAACGGCGGTGCGGTCGAGTACGACGGCACGCAGGTCTCGTGGCCGGAGCTGGACAACTGGGCATGGGCGGTCGCGAATGCCCTGCCGGAACTGGAGTACGTGCCCGTCATCGCAGCACGGAGTGCGGCTGCCGTGGTTGGTTGGCTGGGCGCCTTGCGAGCAGGCGCCGCGTACGTGCCCCTGAGCACCGACGCGCCACCACATCGGGTGGAGTACGTCCTGCGCGACATCGGTGCCACTGTCGTCCTCGCGGATGAAGAAGGCGCCAAGGTGCTGGACAACCTTGGTGCGGACATGAAAATCGTCCGGATCGACGAACTGCGTGCCGTCGAAGGCAAGCCCACGAAGGTCGCTGTGGACGGTGAAAGCCCGGCGATCGTGCTCTACACCTCCGGCACAACCGGGAGGCCCAAAGGCGTGGTGATCCCGCATCGCGGGCTGCTGAACGCGTCCTGGTGGTGGGCGCGAGAGGTCGGCCTAGGGCCGGGAGACCGGTTCCTCAACACGTCATCGACACAGTTCGACGCCGGGAACTTCGACTCGTTCAGCACCTTGCTCTCCGGGACGACGCTTGTCTTCGCCGGCGATGTCGAGCGCCGCGACCCTCGGGCGCTGCTCAACCACATCCGTGGGCCTCGCGGTGTCGCGGTTCTCGACACAACGCCCAGTCTGCTGCACGCCATGTTGGCCGCCGACGAGCTGTCCGAACCGACGACATTGCGGGTGGTGACCCTCGGCGGCGAGGCACTGCCGCCGCAGTTGGCCGTCGAGTGCGCAAACCGTTGGGGCGTAAGGGTACAGAACACATACGGTCCGACCGAGGTCTCGTGTGTGAGCACGGCTGCCTGGGTCGGCGACCGGGTGACGATCGGCAGGCCGATCCCGAACATCAAGGCCTGCATACTCGGCCCTGAACAGGAAGAACTGCCTCCTGGAGTGCCCGGAGAGCTGTATCTGGCAGGAGTGGGCGTCGGCCTGGGCTATCTGAACGACCCGGAACGCACCGCGCAGGCCTTCGTGCCCGACCGGTTCGGCGAAACGATCATGTACCGCACCGGCGACCGGGTCGTACTGGCCAAGGACGGGCAGCTGGAGTTCCTCGGTCGGTTCGACGACCAGGTGAAGATCCTCGGCAACCGGATCGAGCCGGGCGAGGTGCGCAGGCTGATCGAGGACCACCCGGCGGTTCGCGCGGCCGCGGTACTGGCCGAAGGCCAACCCCGCAGGCTGGTCGCCTACGTGGAACTGGCTGATGTGGACAAGCTGCCGACGCGGGACGAGATCCTGCGGCCGCTGCTGGACTGGTTGCCGCCACCGGCGATCCCGGCTGACGTGTTCGTCATCGACAGGATGCCGTTGACCGGTAACGACAAGATGGACCTCGCCGCACTGGACAAGATCCACAGGACCCGCCTTCCAGACGCGGAACTTCCCCGCGTGCCGCTGACCGAGCACGAACAACGCGCCGCCGAGCTGGTCAGCCACCACGTTCCCGGTGCCGGGAACCTGAGTGCGGAGGCCAACTTCTTCGCCGTCGGCGGGCATTCTCTGCTTGCTGTGTCGATGATCGCTGAGGCGGAGCGGCGCTGGGGGATCGCGGTTCCGTTGCGTGACTTCCTCGCTGACCCGACCGTCGCCGGACTGGGACGGTTGTTGGCTCACGCTCAACCCGTGGCTGCTCAACGATCCAACGTCAACAGCCGAATGCCAGCGACGGCTGTGCAGCAACGGCTGTGGTTTGTGGACAGGATCCGTCAACAGCGAAACGCCTATCTGCTTCCGGTTGTCGTCGAGTTGAGCGGCCCGGTGGATCGCGACAGGCTGTGCCGGGCAGTCGACGAGACACTCGCTCGGCATCCGGCATTGCGGTCGCGGTTCGAGCTGGATCACAAGTCACGGCAAGTCTTCTACGACACAGCAGGTCCACCTGCGACAGCGCGGATCGTTGCCGAGGCTGACGAGAAGTACGTCGAAGACGTGTGTTGGACTCCGTTCAACCTCGCCGAAGACGCTCCAGCCCGTGCCGAGATCATCCCAGCGGGCAAGAAGACCCTGCTTGTCCTTGTCTCGCACCACATCGTGTTCGACGGCTGGTCGCTGGACCTCGTGCTGAGTGAGATCGCGGCGCGCTACCAGTCCAAGACTGACAGTCTGCCGCGCGCTGTGCATCCCGCCGAGGTGGTGCAACGGACGGCTTCCGCCGAGGAGATGATCGAGCGGTTGCGAGGAGCGCCCACCGACGTGGCGTTGCCGCGGGACCGGCCGCGTCCCGAACTGCAGACGTCCAACGGAGCCATGCAGATCAGCGTGCTGCCAGAGGACATCAGTTCACCGTTGCGGGCTTTCGCATCAGAACTCGGGTGTTCGACGTTCGTCACGGCCGCCGCGTTGCTCGCCGCCACACTCGCCAGGGTCAGCGCCCAACGAGACTTCCTCTTCGCGATACCGTGGTCCGGGCGCGACGCGGCGGGCAGTGCCGATGCCGTGGGGATGTTCGTCAACATCCTGGTACTACGGGTCGACTTGCGGACAGGCCCGAGCTGGCGCGAACTGTTCGCGGCCGTACTGGCCGAGAGCAAAGCCTGTTACCGCAACGCTGACGTGCCCTTCGACGCACTGGTCGCCAAGCTGCATCCGGAGCGCGACCTGAGCCGTCCTCCGCTCACACCGGTGTACGTCGGCGCATTCGACGGCCCTGCCGGGCCGCCGGACTTCGGCGCGGGCGTCACCGCGCGGTTCAGGCCGTGCTCAAGGGTGAACGTCAAGTACGAACTGGATTTCGTCGTCATGGACCGAGGGACCGAACTGGAGTTCACCGCCTCGTACGCCACCGACCTGTTCGACGCCGCGACCGTGGCGCGACTGCTCGACGGCGTGCGGGCGTGTGCCCAAGACCTGGTCGCCAATCCTGACGCGGCTGTACTGAAAGGGGGTCACGATGACTGAACAGTCCACTATGGACAAGATAACCGAGCTCTGGCTCAGCGTTCTCGACATCCCGTCGGTGTCCGTCGACGAGAACTTTTTCGATGTGGGCGGGGACTCGATCCTGCTGATCATCCTGCTCGATCGGTTGCAGACGATGACCGATCGCGAGCTGGAGCCACCGGATCTGTTCCGGCACACCACGATTCGGGCCCAGGCGGACCTACTGGCCGGCGTGACGAAGGCGCAACCGGCCAGGGCACCGGGGCGCGGTTCCGTGCTTGGTTCGCGGCGCAGTCGGGAGGCCTGACGTGCCGTTGCGCGAGACGGACATCGCGGTTGTCGGTGTCGGGTGCCGGTTTCCGGACGCGCCAACTCCGGAGCGGTTCTGGCAGAACATCGACGAAGGTCACGTGGCGATCCGGGAGTTGCCCGACGAGGTGTTCCGCTCGGCGGGAGTGAGCGAGGACGTCCTGCGCGCGCCGGATTTCGTCCGTGCGGCAGCGACATTGGCTGACCCGGGCGACTTCGCCGCCGAGTTCTTCGGGTTTTCACCGCGGGAGGCCGGGGTGACTGACCCGGCACACCGGCTGATGCTGGAAGTCTGCTGGGAAGCGCTGGAGTTCGCGGGGCACCCACCGGCCAAGGACGGTCCGGTGACCGGGATCTTCGCGGGCGCGGGACCCAGCACGTACGCCTTCGCCTTGCAGGTGGCCGCGGCCCGAAAAGGCGGTATCGCCGGAGTGATCGACGAAGGCGACCTGTACCTGGGCAGTGCGCCGGACTTCCTGACCTCACGCGCGGCCTACAAGCTTGGGCTGATCGGCCCTTCTGTGACAGTCCAGACGGCGTGCTCCTCCGGGCTGACCGCCGTGCACTATGCCGCGCTCAGTCTGCTGTCCGGAGAATGCGACATCGCGCTCGCGGGCGCCGCCGTGGTCAACGAACCGTTGACCGGCTATCGATACCGGCCTGATGGCCTGCTTTCGCAGGACGGGTTGTGTCGTTCGTTCGACGCGCGATCGACGGGCACGTCGTTCAGTTCCGGCGTTGGGGTCGTGGCGTTGCGGCGGCTGAGCGATGCACTGTCCAGCGGTGATCCTGTGCTGGCGGTGATTCGAGGCACGGCGGCGGGCAACGACGGCGCCGAACGATCCGGCTTCACCGCACCGAGCCCTGCAGGCGTCGCGAGCGTCTTGTCGTCAGCACTTCGTGCCGGAGATGTTTCAGCTGACCAAGTGCGTTACGTGGAAGCACACGGCTCCGGCACGGCACTCGGCGACCAAATCGAACTGCGCGGGATCATCGACGCCATCGGAACGGGCGGCGAGTGTGGTCTTGGTTCGGTGAAGACCAACATCGGCCACTGTGGGCCAGCGGCCGGAATCGCCGGCCTGATCAAGGCGATCAACGTTGCCAGGACGGGAAATCTGCCGCCTCACCCGTTGTTCGAGATTGCCCGTGATCCTGGTGTGCTCGCCGACAGCCGATTCTTCGTGTCCGCCCAAGCCGCAACGGCTGAAGGCCCGTACGTTCTGGTGAACTCGATGGGCCTAGGTGGAACGATCGCGAGCGCTGTTCTCGCGCCACCGCCTCAACCGTCGCGACCGTCAGCACCCCAGCGTGATGTCGTCCGGCTGATACTGTCGGCCCGTAATCGGCGGGAACTCGACGCGATGTCTCGGAACCTGGCGGACGAGCTAGACCGAGGCGACCTCGCCATCGGCGACGTCGAGTACACGCTGCGAGTCGGCCGCCGCGCGTTCGAGGAACGTCGAGTCGTCACAGCGCCAGTGGACAAGCTCTCCGCAGCACTCAGATTGCCACGGCCACCGGCTGTGCGAACGGCCCGAGTGGACACTCCGGGGGAGCCGACGTCAGATCCTTACGAGAACTGGCTTCGTGGACTGGATGTCGACTGGGAAGAACTGTCCAAAGGAGAGGGACGGCGGGTCCGGCTGCCGTCTTATCCGTTCAGCCGACGCCGGTTCTGGGCCATAGGCGAACCTGTCGCAGCCGTGCCGGTGACGGAAACAGCACAGGCCACCGACGATGTCGAAGCGTCACTGCTGGACCTGTGGCGCGACCTGTTCGGTGTCGACACGATCGGTGTTGACGACGAGTTCGGGTCGTTGGGCGGAACCTCGCTGCTGTCCGTACGGATGGCCTTGGAGATCCAGGATCGGCACGGCGCGATCGTGAACGTGCACCGGGCAGGCGGCAGCAAGGCGACCGTGCGCCGGATCGCCGAGATCGTCCGGGGACATCAGGTCGCGGACGACGACAGTGCGTTGGCGGACGCCGACATCGAACTGCCTCTCGGCCCTGTCAGTGCCACCGGAACGGGGACGGATGTCCTGCTCACCGGAGCCACCGGGTTCCTCGGCGCGTTCCTCCTGCACGAACTGCAACTGGCCACGAGCCAAAGAATCCACTGTGTAGTCAGAGCGGCCGATGAAACCGAGGCCTGGCAGCGCCTTCAAGCCACCGCGGCCTGTTACGAGCTGCCGCAACCACAGCCTGATCGGGTCAGCGTGATCCCCGCGGACCTGCGGGACATCGGCGAATACCTGACCGACGAGCTGGCCCGCGATGTCGGACACGTCATGCACTGTGCGAACAAGGTCGTCTTCACCGAGCCGTATCGGGTGCTGCGGCACGACAACGTGCTCCCGATGGCCGAGTTGCTGCGCTGGATGCGCCGAAACGGCGTGCCGGAGTTCAGTTTCGTCTCAAGCACGGCCGCGACCGGCTACGCGCTGGGCGAAAGCCACAAGGTGATGGAGACCCGGCAGCAACCGCTCGATCCCCACGAAGGTGGTTACGGCGTCGGCAAATGGGTGTGCGAACGGATTCTGGAACGCGCCGAAAAGGACGGCATGCAGGTCCGGATCTTTCGCCCCGGCTTCATCCTCGGCGCACGGGAGACCGGCGCGTGCAACCCCAACGACGTGATCTGGCGACTGATCACGAGCGGGCTCACAGTCGGCGCCCATCCCGCTGACGAGCGCGCCTGGCCGATGGCCCCGGTCGACGTGGTCGCGAAGGCCATCGCCGAGCTCAGCCGGGTGCCGGGATCGGCCGGCCGGGCCTACCACCTGATCGACCAGACCTCGATCGGCCCGAAGCGGCTGTTCGAGTTGCTCGCCGAGGCCGGAATGCCCACTCGGCCCATGGACCGCGGCGCCTGGCGTGAACTGGTCGCCCAACGCGCCAACGGCAACGAAGTGCTGTCGTCCATGGCTCTGTACGAACCGGACGGTTACGAAGACGACGGCCCCAATCACATGCAAGCGGTTGCTTGGCGGCCATGGCTCGCGGAGTCCGGCCTCGACTCGGCGCTGTCCGGCGACCTGCTGCGGCGCTGCCTGAAGTATCTCGCGGACCGCTATCCGACTTTCCAGGAGTTGTTACCGCTGTGAACAAGACGTTGTACCAGTGGTTCGCGGACACGGCCGACCGGTTGCCGCACGAACCCGCGCTGGAGGTCCGGGGCGCGGCGGTGACGTACCAAGAGTTGCGTGATCTGGCCGAGGCATTGGCCGAGCGGATCGTCCGGGAGCATGGTGAGGTGCCGGGCAGGGTGGCCCTGCAGGCGTCACGGAGCTTGGTGGCTTTCGTCGGTTACCTTGCTGTGCAACGGTTAGGAGCGGCTGTTGTCCCGTTGAACCCAAGCCATCCAACCGAACGCAACCAGACTGTGTTCCGGATGACCTCGCCGGACGTCCTGCTCGCGGACACAGCACGCCCGACGCTCCACGTCGAGTCCACTGTGGTCAGCGTGTCCGACGAAGACCTGGCCAGCAAGCCGGTTGGTGAGCTGTCACCGTACCGGCCGGTTGTCGAGGATCTGGCGTACATCCTGTTCACTTCGGGCTCGACCGGTGTGCCCAAAGGCGTGCCGATCCGGCATTTCCAGGTCTCACCGTACCTGGCCCGGCACATCGAGAGGTACCAGGTCGGACCGGGTTGCCGGATGTCCCACACGTTCGACCTGACGTTCGACCCGTCGTTGTGGGACCTGTTCGTCACCTGGGGTGGCGGCGGGACTTTGGTCGTACCGCAAAAAGTCGACCTGCTCTCGCCGGTCGACTACATCGTCAACGAACAGATCACGCACTGGTACTCGGTTCCGTCAGTGCTCTCGATCAGCAGGACGCTGGGCAACAGCGTGCCGGAAGGAGCTGTCACGTCCTTGCGGTACAGCATCTTCGTAGGCGAACCGCTGACCTACCGGCACTGCGCCGCGTGGCGCAAGTTGGCACCGGGAACTGTCATCGAAAACGTCTACGGGCCAACCGAAATGAGCGTGACGTGCACGGCCTACGCCCTGCCTGCCGATCCCGCACAATGGCCGGAAACGTCCAACGACACGATGCCGATCGGTGCCGTGGACGAGTCGCTGGACTATCTCCTGACCGATGACGGCGAGCTATGCCTGCGCGGACAGCAACGATTCGACGGTTACGTGGATCCAGCCGAGAACATCGGGCGCTTCCTGACCGTGGACGACACAGGTGTCCAGATCTACGACGGCGCCGGGGAACTGACCGATAAGCACTACTACCGGACAGGCGACCGGATCAGCATCGAGAACGGCCACTGGGTGCACCGAGGACGGCTGGACAACCAGGTGAAGGTCCGCGGGCACCGGGTCGAGCTCGGTGAGGTCGAAGCCGTGATGCTGCGGCACGACGGCGTCCGGGAGGCGATCGTCGTGGCCGTCCGTGAGAGTGACGAACTCGCACTCGTCGCAGTCCACACGGGACAGCCGCTCGATGCGGCCGAATTCATGCTGTGGCTGCGTAAGCGGATTCCGGTGCACTTGGTGCCGCGGCGGTTCCTGCGACTGGAAGCTTTGCCGCTCAACGCGAACGGGAAAGCCGACCGGCGGGCCGTCGCGGAGCTGGTGACCCGGTGAAGGGCCTGCTTCCGCCACCAGGTGCGGTCCGGCTGCTCTCGATCGGTGGCCTGGTCAGGACAACCGGGTTCGGCATCATGACGTCGATCAGCGTCCTGTACTTCACGCGCTCAGTGGGACTGTCGGCCGCGCAGGTCGGTATCGGGCTGACCATCGCGGGTGGCTGCGGAATCGCCGCGAGCGTCATCTCCGGGCGCGTCGCCGACGCCGTCGGCGCCCGCAACACGGCCATCACGCTGGTGCTGATCCAGAGCCTCGCGGTCTGTGGGTACGCCTTCGTCACCAGCTTCACGGGCTTCGTGATCGCGGTGAGCGTCGTGCTCAGCTGCCACTCCGCGGCCGAGGCGGCCAGGGGTGCGCTGGTCGCGGGCCTGATACCGGCCGAAGGCAGGGTCCGGGCCCGTGCCTACCTGCACTCGGTGACCAACGCGGGCTTGTCGATCGGTGCTGTCTCGGGTGGCGTCGCACTGCAGGCCGACACCCAAGGCGTCTATGTCGGGCTGATCCTGGCGTGCGGCGCGCTGTTCGCTTCGTCCGGCTTGCTCTACATGCTCCTTCCGCAGGTCGAGCCGGTGGCGGCACCGTCAGGGCGGGGCAGTTGGGAGGTCTGGCGCGACCGGCCGTTCCTGCTGTTCGCCGGGCTGAACGCGATCCTCGCCGCCAACGACACGGTGCTCGTCGTCGTCCTGCCGATCTGGATCGCCCAGCAGACCGAGGCGCCGCTGGCCGTGTTCTCGGTCGTGCTGATCTTCAACACGCTGATGGTCGTGCTGTTCCAGGTCCGGGCCAGCAAGACGACCAGCGACATCCCGGGCGGTGCCCGTGCGATGCGCCGCTCCGGCGTGCTGTTCGCCGTCTGCTTCGCCTTGTGGGCGTTCGCATCCGGCCAGCCCGCCTGGCTCGCGGTGGTCGCGTTGCTCGCCGGCGCCGTCGTGCACACGCTCGGCGAACTGCTGTGGGGCGCCGGCGCGTGGACGCTGGCCTACGAGATGGCGCCGGACCACGCCCAAGGCCAGTACCAAGGCGTTTTCACCATGTCCACCCAGCTGGAGACCATGGTCATGCCCGTGGCCGGGACCATGCTGATCCTCCCGGCCGGCTCGCTGGGCTGGCTGCTGTTCGCCCTGCTCCTGCTCGTCGCCGGACTGGCCGCACCGGCCGTCGCCCGCCGTCACACGAACCGCCACACGAATCGGCAAGGAACACCGTCATGGAACTGACCCTGATGAAGTCGAAGATCCACCGGGCCACCGTGACCCACGCCGACCTGCACTACGTCGGCTCGCTGACGGTCAGCCGGGACCTGATGGACGCGGCGAACCTGTTCGAAGGCGAGAAGGTCGACCTGGTCGACATCGACAACGGCGCCCGGCTGTCCACGTATGTCATCGAGGGTCCGGCCGGTACCGGGACGATCGGCGTCAACGGTGCCGCCGCCCGCCTGGTCAGCCCCGGTGACCTGGTGATTGTCATCGCCTACGCGCAGGTGCACGTGGACAAGGCCCGGTCCTTCCAGCCCAGCGTGGTGTTCGTCGACCAGCGCAACGCCATCGTGGACGT
This sequence comes from Kibdelosporangium aridum, assembly GCF_900176515.1. Lineage (GTDB taxonomy): Bacteria > Actinomycetota > Actinomycetes > Mycobacteriales > Pseudonocardiaceae > Kibdelosporangium > Kibdelosporangium aridum. Next base: position 148,869 of record NZ_FWXV01000003.1, on the reverse strand, counting down.
CGGCGCGGACCCGGCCGATGTCCCGGCGGGCTTCGGCCTGGCCCGTGGCGACAGGTTGCACTGAGCCGTAAAGGCAACGCGCGCTGCATACCCGGAGCGCTACGGTTCCCGCCTCGGTCGACTGTGGGGGAAACCGTGTCCGACATGTTCGAGCGCCGTTCGTTCTGGCAGCGCAACCGGCGGGGCATCTTGATCGTGCTCGGCCTGCTCGTGGTGGGCGGTGCGGCGGTCGTTCACAACCAGGGCCGTGATCCGGGATTCGTGCCAAGCCCGATGACGGTGGAGACCCGCGTCAAGGTCGATCTTGCCCAGCCGTTCGCCGGTACACCGGCCGCGGGCTGGAGCGACGGCGAGGCCGGGATCCTGATGCCCCCGGCGACGGAGATGAATGGCTTCTCGGCGCAAAAGGCGACCGAGGCGCTCACCGCGGCACGCAAGGCGTTCATTGCCGCGTATTTGGACCGCCAGGTCATCCAGGACGGCAACGTCGAGTTGCTGGCAGCCTTGTTCGCACCCGACATCCGCGCGGAAGAACGCGCGGACACGACGAACCGCGTGCGGATCGCGCCACCCTTCAAACTCTTGCCGGTGTCTCCGAAAGTCACCGGGACCATGACGGTCGAATCGGGCGAAAAGGGCGAATTGAACATTCGTGCCGGCTATTCGGTGGCGTACGCGTTCGCCATCGACGATCCGGCCGAGATCCGGGACGCGATGGACATTGTCTCGGTCGTCCGGGTCGACAAACGGTACGTCTTCAGGGACGGCGACACCTTCGAGGCCGGCAGTCAGGGACTGTGGCCAGGCGACGGCAGCGTTATCCTCTTCTACTCGATTGCGTGCAAGCCGTTGGAGCAGGACCTGCTGGCGCCTGCCTACAGCGAGCGCGCCTACGGCGGTGCCGATACGAGCGATGAGGACCGCGCCAAGATTTTCGATCCGTCGAAGCCGATGCCGACGACCAAGGGCAACTGCTGAAAAAGTCGGACCAATCCGGATCCCGAACTGCTTCGAAACGGGTTGAACCGCCGCTGAGATCTCCTCGTGTGTGTGGTGAACAGGTCGCCGCGATGGGCGGGGCCACCACAGGAGGTTAGTCATGAAGGGCGCTCGTGTCGGCGTGCTGACTGCCATCGCCGGTCTAGGGCTGCTGGGCCTGACCGCTTGCAGTGGCGACAATCCCGCCCCGAGGGTACAGATTCCGCAAGCACAGCAACAGGATGAGTTGCCGATCGAGGACGGGCCGAAGCCGAACCTGGTGGCGGCCGAGGTCAGCTCGCTCGGCAAGGTGATGGCCAACCAGGCCGGCATGACGCTCTACATGTTCACGAAGGACACTGCCCAGCCGTCAGTCTCCAATTGCTACGACGCATGTGCCAAGCAATGGAAGCCGTTGCTGGCTGAGGGCAAGGAGATCACGTTCACCGGTGTGCCGCAGAACATGGTCGGCACCACCAAGCGCAAGGACGGCACCCGGCAGATCACCATCAACAAGTGGCCGGTTTACACCTATGCCAAGGATTTGGCGCCTGGCGACGCCAACGGCCAAGGGATGAACAGCCAGTGGTACGCGATGACTCCGGAAGGCAAGAAGGCACAGGGTCTTGCCACCGAGGCCGAGCAGCCACAGCAGCAACAACAGCAGCAGCCGAAACCGCAGCAGGCACCGGCAGATGACTCCGGTTCCGGCTACTGATCCGCGAGCGGAGGGAATCACGCCGTGAGCGCCTCACTCGCATTCGTTCCAGGCCCGCGATCACCGGTGCTCCGCCCAAATCCAGTAACCTCCGCAGCGACTCGATCCCCAGCGGAGAGGAACCTGGTGACGACCCCAGGCTGGTGGCCGCGGCGATCGCGGCGCGTTCGTGGTGAAGACCTTGTCCGGTCCCTGTACAACGAGCACGGTGCGAGCCTGCTCGCGTACGCGACCCGGTTGACCAACGACCGAGCCGCGGCCGAAGACATCGTCCAAGAGACATTGCTGCGCGCGTGGAAGCACTCCGACGCGCTGACCGCTGAGAAAGGGTCAGTCAGGGGTTGGCTGCTCACTGTGGCACGCAACATCGTCACCGACCGGGCGCGGGCACGCGCGGTCCGGCCGCCGGAAGTGGCGGAGGTGACGGAGTCGCCGTCGGTCGAACGGGACCACGCCGATCAGGTCGTGGACTCGATGGCCATGCTCGGCGCGTTGGACAGCTTGTCTCCTGAGCACCGCGAGGTGCTCGTGGAGATCTACTACAAAGGCCGCACGGTCACTGAAGCAGCACAAGCTTTGGGTATCGCAGCGGGTACCGTGAAATCACGGTCTTACTATGCATTGCGTGCCCTACGGGCCGTGATGTCCGGCGGGAAGACAGGGACGGAGGTGCCCCGGTGAGCAATCAGCACGTGAGCAACCAACACGATCACTCCTCGCTCGGGGCGTATGCCCTCGGGGTGCTGACCCCGCGCGAAGCAACTGAGGTCGAGGCGCACCTGCGGACCTGTCCGGACGGCCGTCGTGAGGTCGCCGACCTGGTCGGCCTGCGCTCGATAATGGACACAGTCCCGCCCGAGGCGTTCATCGACGGTCCGCCGCCCGGTGGTGATCTGCTGCTGCAGCGCACGCTGCGCCGCGTTCGCGCCGAGGAGGGCCAGCAGCCCGCCGCGCGCCCCTCGATGGGACGCCGCCTCGCCGCGGTCGCGGCGGCCGTAGTGATCGCCGGTGGTGCGTTCGCAGGGGGCATGGCCATCAGCGGGGGCGGCGAAGACCCGCCCGGCCTGGTCGGCGTCGCGTCGTCGGCGACGGATCAGGCCACCGGGGCCAAGATGGACGTGACTGTCGAGCCGCTGCAGGGCTGGGTCAAGACGGTCGCCAAGACGTCAGGCATCAAAGAGGGCGAGAAGTGCCAGCTGATCGTCACCGCGAAGGACGGCACGCAGCGCGTCGCGGGCAGCTGGCTGGTGACCGAGAAGGGCGAGGACGTCGGCACGACGTTGCAGGGTGCCGCCTTGGTCGACCCGAAGGACGTGAAATCGGTCGACGTGATCACTTTCGACGGCCGCAAGCTCGTCTCCGTACCGGTCAACCTCTAAGTTGACCGAGGTCCACAACGGGCCGCGGGGTGGCGCCGGATGGGCGCTGCTCCGCGGTTTCGGCGTGGCTGTGTTCGCGACACTGTGGATGATCGCCGCGCACCAGGTTTTCTGGGCGTACGTCCGGGTCTGCGAGGTCAATTCCCAGCCTGGGTACGGGTTCGCGCTGGTCCTCGCGCTGCCCATACTGTGGCTGGTGTTCGTCGGCGTGACGGCTTTCGCGTTGGCTCAGGTGCGCAGGAAGCAGTGGCTCAGGATCTGCTTGGCCGTGCTCGGCATGGTTCTGCTTGCGTGGGGGTACTGGGTGTTGATGATCCGGGTTTTCGCTGCCGACGTCTCAGCGCGGTGCCGTGCGGACTCACCGTGGTGGTCGTTGCTGCCATGAACCGCTACCAGTTCCGTAGCTTGTGGACGTTGCCGGTCGCGGCGGGCGAAGTGTTCGACGTGGTCACCGACCCGGGCACGTATCCCTTGTGGTGGCCCGATATCCACGGCGTCGGACGGATCGACGACGACACCGCCGAGGTGATCTGCCGCTCGGTTCTGCCGTACGCGCTGACGTTCCGGTTGCACCGGGCCGAACAGGACTTCGACCGCGGCCGGATGCTGGTCGGGATGACCGGCGATCTCGAAGGCTTCTGCCGGTCCACTCTGGTGGCCGGGCGGCGGTCGGTTCGGCTGGAGATCATCCAGGAAGTCGTTGTGAACAAACGGTTGTTGCAGCTGCTGGCGCCGGTCGCCAGACCGGTGTTCCGCGCCAACCACGCCGCGATGATGTGGCGTGGTCAGCGCGGACTGCGCAGATTCCTCAGGCGTTGACCGGTTGCTTCTTGGCCCCTTCGTCCTCGTCGTCGTCACGCACGGCGTGCTCGTCGACCATGGTGGCCTCGTCGAACGGATCCTCACCGGACAGCACGCGTTTCGCCTGATCCCGGTCGAATTCCTTGGTCCACGTGCCGAGCAGCACGGTGGCCACGGCGTTGCCGGTGAAGTTGGTCAGCGCGCGGGCCTCGGACATGAACCGGTCGATACCGACGATGAAGCCGACACCGCCGACCAGTTCCGGCCGGTGCGACGACAGACCGCCTGCCAGCGTGGCCAGACCCGCACCGGAGACACCGGCGGCGCCCTTCGACGCGATCATCATGAACAGCAGCAGCGCGATCTGTTCGCCGAAGTTCAGCGGGGCGTTCATCGCCTCGGCGATGAAGATCGTCGCCATGGTCAGGTAGATCATCGTGCCGTCGAGGTTGAACGAGTAGCCGGTCGGCACCGTGATACCGACGACCGGACGGCTCACGCCGACGTGCTCCATCTTCGCGATCAGCCGCGGCAGCGCACTCTCCGAAGAGGACGTGGAGAAGATCAGCAGGTACTCGCGGGCGAGGTAGCGCATCAGCGCGAACAGGTTGACCCGCGAGACGATCCACAGCAGACCGGCCAGGATGACGCCGATGAACAGGATGCACGTGATGTAGAAGCCGAGCATGATCACCAGCAGGCTCTTCAACGCGGCCGCGCCGGTCGCACCGACCACGGCCGCGATCGCGCCGAACGCACCGATCGGGGCGGCCCACATGACCATCGACAGCACCTTGAAGACCAGCCGCTGGATGTGCGAGATGCCGGTCAGCACGGGCTTGCCCTTTTCGCCGAGCGCCTGCAGCGCGAAGCCGACGAGCAGGGATATCAGCAGCGTTTCCAGCACGTCACCGCTGGTCAGACCGGATACCAAGGTGGTCGGGATGATGCCGAGGATGAACTGGGTGGTGTTCTCCTGGGCCTTGACCTGCGCCTGGCCGCTCTTCTGGACCTGGTCGGTGATGGCGAGGCCGTCACCCGGGTGCAGGATGTTGCCGACGATCAGGCCGATCGTCAGTGCGACGAACGACATCGCGATGAAGTAGCCGATCGCCAGGCCGCCGACCTTGCCAACCCGCGCGGCCTGCCTGATCGAGCCGATGCCCAGCACCAGCGTGCAGAAGATGATCGGGCTGATCATCATCTTGATCAGGTTGACGAAACCGTCACCGATCGGTTTCAGTGCGACACCGGTCTTCGGGAACACCAACCCGACGATGATGCCGAGAATGACCGCGACGACAACCGCGATGTAGAGGTAATGGGTGCGATCCCGGCGGGTACGCCCCTCGACTGTGGACAAAACGGCCTCCTGGGAAGGCGGGCTGCGACGTAGGGTCTGAGAAATTGGTTGTGCAGACTATCCGTGCCGATATGACACGGGTCACGGTTGTGTTCATTTCGGTCGTGCGTCGCGGAGGTTAACGGTCATGCGGGAGTGGAGTCTTGCCCGCCAGCTGCTGGTGTTGCAGGTGGTGATCGTCGGTGTGATCGTCGGCGGTGGATCGATACTGGCCTACCTGGACGCGGCCCGGAACACCGAGGACACGGCCCGGCGAGAAGTCGTCGCGGTGGCCAAGTCGGTTGCGGACACGCCGACGCTGCTGATGGCCCTGACCACGCCGAGGCCGACCGAGATCCTGCAGCCGTTCGCCGAAGATGTACGTCACGACACGGGCGTCGATTTCATTACGATCATGAATCCGGAGGGCATCCGGTTTACCCATCCGAACCCACAGGAGATAGGGCGGCATTTTCTCGGCAACACCAAGGAAGCATTGGAAGGCGGGGTGCTGACCGAGACTTTTGTGGGCACTCTCGGGCCGTCGGTTCGAGCCGTCGTACCGGTATTTTCAGCCGATCGTGTGGTGGCTTTGGTTGCCGTCGGGATCACGGTCGAAGCGATCGCGGATGAATTGTCGGGGCAGCTGGTCGCCGTGATAGCCGTCGGCGTGGCGGCACTGGGTGTCGGCCTGATCGGGACGTACTTCGTCAGCGCGCGGGTGCGCCGCCAGACCCGCGGGATGGGGCCTGCCCGGCTCGGCCGGATGATCGACTACCACGAGTCGATCCTGCACGCGGTGCACGAGGGCCTGATGCTGCTCGACAGGCACGGAACCGTCACGTTGTGCAACGACGCCGCCCGCGACCTGCTCGGCGTGCCGGAGGACGTCGATGGCAAGAAGTTGTCATCCCTCGGGCTGCCTTCCTCGCTGGTGAACCGGCTGCTGTCGGATGGGCCGGTCCGCGACGAGATCCACGTGACCGACCGGCGGGTGATCGTCGTGAACAAGTCGAAGCTGCCGACCCACGGCGCGGTGGTGACGTTGCGCGACCACACCGACCTGCAGGCGCTGACCGGTGAGCTGGACTCGGTCAAGGGCTTCGCCGAGTCGTTGCGCTCGCAGGCCCACGAGGCCGCCAACCGCCTGCACACCGTCGTCTCCCTGATCGAGCTGGATCGGACGGACGAAGCGGTCCGATTCGCCACCGAGGAGCTGGAAATCGCCCAGCAGCTGACCGACCGGGTGGTCGGAGCGGTCGGCGAACCGGTGCTCGCGGCACTGCTGCTGGGCAAGACGGCGGAGGCGAGCGAACGCGGCGTGGAACTGGTGATCACCCCGGACACTCACATCGACGAGACCGCGATGCCCGGCCGTGACCTCGTGACGATCCTCGGCAACCTGATCGACAACGCGCTCGACGCGGCCGTCGAGGGCACCGAAGCGCCGAAAGTCTTTGTCACCGTGAGGAAATCGAACTCGGAGCTGATCCTGCGTGTCGCCGACACCGGCCCCGGCCTGGACGACGAGACCTCCCGCGCGGCCTTCACCCGAGGATGGTCCACAAAGGACTCCAATCGCGGACTTGGCCTGGCCCTGGTCGGTCAGACCGTCCGGCGTTATGGCGGCACGATCGAACTCGGCCAGGAAATCGGCGCGGTGTTCACCGTTCGATTGCCCGCCGATGGCCGGTCCTAGGTTTTTCGGCGAGCCAAGGTGGCAATGACAGTACAAATCGATATCGCTCAGTGAAGGTTTGGTTCCGATCAGTGGTAAATCGTGCCCCGCTACTGATCGAAGGGCTTCGTGGGAGAGACTATTCGGCGGTAGGCCGGACAAGCCGGCCCCGTGAGGCTGTCGAGATGATCAGGGTTTTGGTGGTCGAGGACGACCCCGTAGCCGCCGACGCGCACCGGCTTTACGTGGAGCGGGTGGCGGGTTTCTCGGTGTCCGGGGTCGCGCACACCGGGGCTGAGGCGAAGCGCTTCGTCGAGCAGCACCCGATCGACCTGCTCCTGCTGGACCTGTACCTGCCGGACGCGCATGGGCTGCAGATCAGCCGCGCGCTGCGGGCGGCCAACCCGAACATCGACGTCATCGCGGTGACGTCCGCGCGTGACCTGGCCATGGTGCGGGCCGCGGTGTCCGCAGGCGTGGTGCAGTACCTGCTGAAGCCTTTCACGTTCGCGACGCTCCGGGACAAGTTGGAGCGGTACGCCGAGTTCCGGAATGCCGTCATGGCCGCAGGTGAGGCGGCTGGTCAGGCTGACGTGGACCGTGCGCTCGCGACACTCAGGGGGACCGACGGCATCGGCCTGCCGAAGGGAATGAGCGCGGACACCCTGGACTCCGTTGTGGCCGCGCTGCGTGAGACGCCTGAGGGACTGTCCGCGGTCGGGGCCGCCAGCGCGGTCGGCATCTCGCGCGTGACGGCCCGCCGCTACCTCGAGCACCTCGCGGACACCGGCACGGTCGTCCGGCGTCCGCAGTACGGCCAGGTGGGACGGCCAGAGTTGTTTTACCGACTCGCGGCTGGCTAAGGCGCCGTGTCCACCTTTGCAGCACACCGTGTCGCACGTTCCAGCACCATGAAATTCCCCTTGGCGTTCCGGTAGGGAATTTCATGGTGCCGGAGTGGTGGACACGGTGTGCCGGAGTGGTGGACACGGCGGTTAGCGGAGCCTTCCTGGCACGCCTGGGCGGGTTTGCCATGGGTGTGGGCCGGTGAGCGGCCGGTACTCCACACCCATGGCATCCAGCCTGGCCAGGTGGTGGTTGACCAGGCGGGTCTCGAATTCCTCGTACGACCGGCCGTCCGGAGAGGACCAGACGACCTCGGCGAACGCGGCGAGCCGGGGGTAGACCGCGTAGTCCACGCGCCGGGGGTTGTCCAGGTGCTCGGTCCAGACCTGCGCCTGCGCGCCGAGGACGCGCTCGTGGAACTCCGCTGGGAGCGCCGCCGGGATGGGCTCGTAGCCGTAGACGTCCTCGAGGGTGTGCAGGAAGCCCACCGGGATCGGTTCGTCGGGGTGATCGGCCTGCCGGTGGTCGAGGTAGACGTACTGCTCGGGGCACATCACCACGTCATGGCCGGACGAGGCAGCCACCACACCGGCTTGCTCGCCACGCCACGAGGCGATGATCGCGTCGTCGGCCAGTCCACCGGCGTCGAGGATCTCGTCCCAGCCAAGGGATCGGCGGCCGTGCTTGGCCAGGTGCGCCGCGAGCTGGCTGATGAACCAGCCGTGCAGCTGGACTTCCGACGTGAAGCCGAGTTCGGCCATCCGCTGGGCCGCTGCCGGGCTGTTCTTCCACTGGATGGTGGGGACTTCGTCGCCGCCGAGGCAGATCACTGGGCCGTCGAAGACATCCACCACGTGGTCGAGCACGGTCTTGTAGAACTGGATGGTCTCGTCCGAGACGTTCAGGATGTTCTCGTTGATGCCCCAGTTGCGCAGCACCGGCAGCTGTTCGTCGGTGTTGCCGAGCTTCGGGTACGCCGCGATCGCCGCCTGGCTGTGCCCGGGGACGTCCACTTCGGGCACGATCGTGATGTGCCGTTCCTTGGCGTACGCGACGAGCTCGCGCATGTCATCCGTGGTGTAGAAGCCGCCGTGCGGGCGGCCGTCGTGTTCTTTGGTGCCGTCTGGCTGACGGCCGACCCACGATCCCGTGCGCCAACCGCCGACCTGGGTCAGCAGCGGGTACGCGGGGACCTCGATGCGCCAGCCCTGGTCGTCGGTCAGGTGCAGGTGCAGGACGTTGAGCTTGTGCGCGGCCATCTGGTCGATGAACCGGAACACCTCGTACTTCGGCATGAAGTGCCGCGCGACGTCCAGCAGCACGCCACGCCACTTGAACCGGGGCGCGTCCTCGATCGTGCCGCACGGCAGCTCCCACGGTCCTTTGTGGAGCGATGCGGCCCTGAACCGGTCGGCTCCGTACAGCTGGCGCAGGGTCTGCGATGCGTAGAACGCCCCTGCCTGGTCAGCGGCTTCTATGGCAACACCTTGCTGCGTAATGCTCAGCCGGTAGCCTTCGCTCGCCAAAGCGTCGGTGAACGTCACCTCCGGCTGCACTGGTGTGCGGCTGACGAAGGTCTCCTTCGCTTCGGTGACCGAGGAAGGTTTGGGGAGTATGCCTGCGAAACTCGTCATCCCTTGACCGCTCCCGAGAGTCCGGACGCCAGGTGCCGCTGGACGAAGATGAAGAAGATCAGCACCGGGATCGTCATCAACGTCGCCCCAGCCATGATTCCGCCCCAGTCAAGCTCTTCCGGTTTGTAGAACACCCGCATCGCCTGGGGCAGCGTGCGGTTGTCCACGTCCGAGAATATCAACGTCTGGGCGAACAGGAAGTCGTTCCACGCGTGGATGAACGCCAGCACGCTCGTCGCGACAAGACCCGGCGCGACCAACGGGAAGAGGACCTGCCACGTGAACCGCATCCGGCTCGCGCCGTCCAACGCGGCGGCCTCCTCCAGCTCGGCCGGGACGGCGGCGACGAACCCGCGCAGCATCCAGATCGCGAACGGCAAGCTGAACGCGAGGTTCACCAAAACGAGCGGTGCCAACTGGTTCAGCCCGAACGCGGGCACGCTCGCGCCGACTTGCTGGACCATGAAGAACAACGGAATGGTCAGCGCCTCGACCGGAACCATTTGGGCGACAAGCAACATCACCAGCAGGATGGTCCGGCCCTTGAACCGGAACCGCGTCAGCGCCACCGCGGAGAGGAACGACAGCAGCATCGACAGGGCGACCACGCACAGGGCGACGATCGCGCTGTTGAGGAAGTAGCGGCCGAAGCCTTGTGAGTCGAGGACTCGCTCGAAGCTTTCGAAGCTGGGCGCGAAGGTCCATGGCGCGGCGGACTGGATCTCGCCCGCGGGCTTGAAGGCGGAAAGGACCATCCAGTAAAGCGGGACGGCAACGAGAGCGGCGATGACACAGCACGCGATCTCGGCAATGAGACGGCCAGGGCGACGCTGCGGCTTGCGCAGGGGGATGGTGGCAGTAGCCATCAGGGCCTCCGCGAGTTGAAGGGGGAGGTGATGGTGGCCGAGCAGGTGCAGCGGCTCTCGGTTGTTGTTTGGTCGGTGCCGGTGCCGGTGCCGATGCCGATGCCGATGCCGATGCCGATGCCGATGGCGGTGGCGGTGGCGGGGTGTGGGGTGGCTGGCCGTGGTGGTCGCGAGGTGCGGCCTGCGGTCATCGCTGCCGGCGGCGATGCTGCGCCGTCCTGCCGCAGTTGTCCGATCACGGTTGCCATCCGGTCCTCCGCTGCGTCCGCAGGTACACCACCGTGATCAGCATCAGCAACACCGTCATCACCACACCGATGGCCGCACCGAGACCGTATTCCTCACCGGCGAACGCCTTCTGATACGTGTAGACGTTCAACACGAGGTTCTGGCCTGCCAGGCCACCGCCGTTCGTCATCACGTAGATCTGCGTGAAGATCTTGAAGTCCCAGATGATCGACTGGATCGTCGCGATCACGATCAGCGGCTTCAGGATCGGCAGGATCACCTGCGTCGCGGTCCGCCGCCACGTCGCGCCGTCCAGCTGCGCGGCTTCGATGATCTCCGTCGAGATGTTCTTGATTCCGGCGTACATCGTCATCATCACGAACGGGAACGAGCACCAGATCACCTCGGCCGCCACCAGACCGAACGCCGAAAGCCGGTCGAAGGTCCACGAATGCCCTTGCATCCCGAGGATTTCGTTGACCACGCCGAAGTCCGCGTCGAACAGGAACAGCCAGATGTACGAACCGGCCATCGCCGGAGTCGCCCAGGCCCCCAGCGCCGCAAAGAAAAGCAGCATCCGGGGCAGCGTGCGCACCCGGGTCGCCAGGATCGCGAGCCCGGTCCCGACGAGCAGGCTGCCGACCACGCACACCGCGGCGAACAGCACCGTTGACACCAGCACTGACCAGAACTGGTCGTCGCCGAACAGTTCCAGATAATTATCGAGCCCGATGAACACCAACGGTTCCGCGCCGCTGGCTTGTGGCTGGTTGTATTCGTACAGCGATATCTGCACCAGTTGGTACAGCGGATATGCCATCAGCGCCAGCAGCAGGATCCCCGCGGGCAGCAGGTAGACCAATGCCGCCCGGCCCTCGCGCTTCTTGCGGACAGGCCGCTGTGGTGCCGGAACAACCTCCGGCACCACAGGGGCGATTTGCGTCGTCATCAGCTACCGAAGGCCTTGTTCATCTCGGATGCGGCCGCGTCCGTCGCCGCGTCGACCGACTGGCCGCCCGTGGCGACCTGCTGGATCGCGGTCGGGATGATGTTCTGCGCGTCGATCTTGGTCCACGCCGGCGTCGCCGGGACGAACTTCGTGCCCGCCTGCGCGGTCTTGACGAACGGCTCGACGAACTTGTCCGTGCTGGCCACCTGCTCCTGAACGTCCTTGAACGTCGGCAGGTTGCCCATCGCGGTGTACATCTTCTGCTGGTACTTCTTGCCGCCCAACAGCTTGATGAACTCCAGCGACAGCGTGTGCTTCTTGCTCGCACCGAACACACCGAGCAGGTTGCCACCGGCGAACGCCGGAGCCGTCGAACCGGCATCCTTGCCCGGCAACGGAACCACGGCGTACTTGCCCTTCACCGTGCCCGCTTCCACGGCCTTGCGGTTGAAGTCGCCGCCGATCGTCATGCCTGCCTTGCCACCGGCGAACTGGGCGACCGACTGGCTGCCGGTCAGCTGGGCACATGCCGACGGCGGACAGATGTCGTCCTTCAGCAGTTCGGCGTACTGACGCAGGCCGTCACGCGCCTGCGGGGTGGTCAGCGCCGAAGTCCACTTGTCACCGTCCTGTTTGGCCAGATCGCCACCGTTGGCCCAGATGTACGGGAAAGCGGCGTAGATGTACTTGCCGCCGACGGCGATGCCGTACAGGTCCGGCTTGGCCTGGCGGATCTTGCGGGCCGTGTCGGTCAGCTCGGCCAGGGTCTTCGGCGGCTGCAGGCCGAGCTCGGTGAACACGTCGGTCCGGTAGTAAAGCGCGCGAGTGCCGGTGTACCAAGGGATCCCGTACGTCTTGCCCTTCACCTTCGCGGTGTCCACGACGGACGGGATGAGGTCCTTGCTGTCCGCCCACGCCCCCAGATCGGCCGTCAGGTCGGCGAAACCGTTGGACGCGGTGTAGCCCGCGAGGTCCGTGTTGCCGAACTCGGCCACATCGGGGGAGGAGTTCTTGTCGTTGAAGGCACCGTTGAACCGCGTCGCGCGGCCGTCAACCGGCAGGTACTCGACGGTGACCTTGACTCCCTGGTGCGCCGCCTCGAACTCCTGCTTGGCCTCGTTGACCACGGCTTCCTTCGGCGCGTTGTTGGCTTCCTGGAACAGCCACACCTTCAACTCGCCGGTCATCTCGCCGACGGGCTGACCGGCGTTGCCGGTCTGCTGCGGCTGGTTGTTCTGCGCCTGCGGTGGTCCACACGCGACGACTAACACTCCTACAGCGGCTGCAGCCAGCACACCTTTGATCTTCATCGTTCCTCCGGTTGCGTCTGATGCAACGCGCGTTTCACGTGAGGCAATGGAGCGATGCTAGAACGGACAATTGCCCGGCACAAGGGTCTAAACCAATGCGCGACGAATGAACCCCCGTGACCGCGCCGAAGCGCGGCCACGGGGGCGGAAAGTTACTTGAAGGAAACGATGCCGACGTTGTTCACCTGCACCGAACCCGCTGACGTGCCGAGTTTTCCGGTGCCGGGGTCACGCGGCAGCCAGTTGACTGTGCCGCTGCGCTGATTCGACACGTACACCCAGTTACCCGCCGGATGCAGTGTGAAGTGACGAGGCCACACGCCACCCGTCGGTGTCGTGCTGGCGAACGCCAGCGATTTGCCCTGCTCGCCGACGACGAACGTGGCCAGGGTGTCGTGCCCCCGGTTGGAGGCGTAGACGAACCGGCCGTCGGGCGACACCTCGATCTCGCCGGGGTAGTTCTCCGGCGGCTTCGCGTCGCCAAGAGTGCTGATCACCTGGCCGGGCGTGAACTTCCCGGTCGCCGCGTCCCAGGCCGCCACGGTCACTTCCGACCGCAACTCACCGAGGATGTAGGCGTACCGGCCGTTCGGGTGGAACGCCAGGTGCCGCGGGCCAAGCCCGGCCGGCAGCTTGAGCTGCTGGTTCAGCTTCAACTTCCCGGCGTTGTCGAGGCTGTACACGTACACCGAGTCCGCACCCAGGTCGACGGCGACTATCCACCGTCCACTCGGGTCGGTCACGACCTGGTGCGCGTGGGGTGCGCGCTCCCCGGTGTGCTTGACGACATCGGTCACCGCGCCAACGCGGCCGTCAGCCTGCAGCGACAGCACTGAAACGCTGCCGCTGCCGTAGTTGGCGGCCAGGATGTACTTGCCGTGGATGCTGATGTGCGTCGGGTGTGCGCCGCCCACGTTGACCGAGTTGAGCACCTTCGGCCGTTGCGCGTCGACGATCGTGTACGCGGTGATCTTGCCGGGATCTGACTCGATCGTCGAGTACAGCACCCGGCCGTCCCGCGAGTACGTGAACCACGACGGGTCCACGATCCCTGGGACACCGCCGGTCAGGGTGAGCTTGCCGGACACGGAATCGACCGTGCCGACCGAGAAACCAGGCCCGACCGGCGGGCCCCAGCTGGTGAAACTGCCGATGTACACAGTGGACACGTTTCTCCCGTGTGCCGAAGCTGGGACCCCCGTCGCCAGCATCAACCCGCCAACTCCCGCGGCGCCAAGAAACGCACGCCGATTCAAACCGTCTGTCACCTGTGGAGATCCTCTCTGTGCAGGGCGTCAGATGAAGATCATCAAGACCGCGGCCACCAGGAAACCGACCACGGACAAGATGGTTTCCAGCACTGTCCAGGTTTTCAGCGTGTCCTTCACGGATATGCCGAAGTACCGGGACACGATCCAGAACCCGCCGTCGTTGACGTGCGAGGCGATGATCGAACCGGCGCAGATGGCGGCGACGATGAGCGCCAGTTGTGGTTGCGTGTAACCCGCGTTCGCGATTGTCGGGCCGATGATGGCCGCCGACGCGGCGATCGCCGCGGTGGCCGAGCCCTGTGCGATCCGCAGACCACACGAAATCAGATACGCCGCGACGAGCACCGGCAAGCCGATGTCCGCGAGCGACGACTGCACGGCCTTGCCGATCCCGCTGACGGTCAGCACACGGCCGTAGAACGCACCAGCGCCGACGACAAGCAGGATCATCGCGACCGGCTTGAGCGAGGCGTTGGCGATCGTGGACACCTGGCTGCGGGTCATCCCACGGCGGTAGCCGAGCAGCCAGAACGCCAGCAGCACCGAGATGGTCAGCGCGATGGCGGGCGTGCCGAAGAACGTGGCGACACCGGCGGCGAACGAGTGCCTCGGCAGCGCGATGCTGCCGAATGTGCCGATCAGGATGAGCACCAACGGGATCGCGATGATCGAGACGACCGTGCCGAGCTTCGGCTCGGTCTTCGTGGGTGCCGTCGCGGTGCCCGGCTTGTCGTCGTGGACCTTGGCGGCCTCGAGCATCTCCTCCGGCACCTCGATGTGGATCCGGTTGCCGATCCAGTTGGAGAACCACAGACCCACGGCCCACGCGGGAATCGCGCAGATCGCGCCGAACAGGATCACCCAGCCGAGCCCGACCCCCAGCAGACCCGCCGCAGCCACCGGACCGGGGTGCGGCGGCAGGAACGCGTGCGTGACCGACAGACCGGCCAGCAACGGCAGGCAGAACAACAGGATCGACTTGCCGGACTGCTTGGCCACCACGTACACCAGCGGCGCGAGCACGAAGATGCCGATGTCGAAGAAGACCGGGATACCGAAGATCAGCCCGGCCAGGCCCATCGCGAGCGCGGCGCGTTTCTCGCCGACCGCCTGCAACAGTTTCCGGGTCAGCACCTGCGCGCCACCGGATGCCTCGAGGATGGCGCCGAGGAACGTACCCATCCCGATGATCACGGCGATATGGCCGAGGATGTTGCCGAACCCGGTCTCGATCAGCGATCCCGCGTTGCTCGACTGGATGGAACCGACCAGCGTCTCCACCGGGATGCCCGCGGCCAGCGCGGTGCCGACGCCGACGATCAGCAGTGCGATGAAAGGCTCGACCTTCCACCATATGATCATCGCCAGCAGCAGCGCGATACCGGCCGCGGCGAGCAGCAGCAGCCCACCCGTCGTGTGTTGCAACCAGTCCACCATTGGACTGCTCCCTCAGTTCTTCTCAGTGACGCGTGCCGTTGCGACCGCGTCGACGAACTCCCGTGCCCGCAGGCCGATCTCGTCCAGCCGCGACTCGGCGGCCAGTGCGGGGGAGACCACGCCGGAGCCCGCGGTGACCGCGAGCGCGCCGGCTTCCAGGTACTCCGCGGCGTTGGCGGCGTTCAGGCCGCCGGTCGCCACCAGTGGCGTGCCCGGGTAGGGGCCGTGCAGGTCCTTGAAGTACGCCGGACCCAGCCTGGCCGCCGGGAACACCTTGACCGCTGTGGCGCCCATGTCCACAGCGTCAGCCACTTCGGTCGGGGTCATCGCCCCGAGCACGACGGGCACGCCCTGCCGGACGGCCTCGGCGGCCACCTTGGGCCGCAGTCCGGGGGTGAGCAGGAACTTCGCGCCCGCGTTGATCGCGTCGCGGGCGTCCTGCTCGGTCATCACCGTGCCCGCGCCGAGGATCAGGCCGTCCACTTTGGCCGCCTGCTCCATCAGCCGGGGCGCGTTCGGCGTGGTGAACGAGAACTCCACGATCGGCAGTCCCGCTTCGACCAGGGTCTTGCCCAGTCCGGCGGGGTCGGCGATCTGCGGAGCTCTGATAATGCAGAGTGAGCGCCACGCCTTCAGCTCGGCGATGAGATCCATTACTCAGACTCCAGGGTTACGCAGTGAATGGCCGGGCGTCGCGCCCGTGTGAGTACCGTCATCGATCACCGGCACGCCGTTGACCAGCACGTACGGGATACCGGTCGCGACTTGCCGTGGGTTGTCGTACGTCGCGGTGTCGGCGACGGTCTCGGGGTCGAACAGCACGAGATCAGCGGCGTAGCCCTCCCGGATCAGGCCGCGGTCGTTGAGGCGCAAGCGATTGGCAGCCCGGCCGGTCAGGTGCGCGACGCACTCCTCGAGGTCGAGAATGCCCAGCTCACGGACATAGCGCGCGAGGTATCGAGGGAACGTCCCCCATGCACGCGGATGTGGGCGTTCGCCGACGAGGATTCCGTCGCTGCCGCCTGTGTGCGCCGGGTGTTTCATGATCGCCCGGACGTTGTCCTCGTGGCCCACGTGCATCAGGCACGAGGTACCCATCCGCTCGTCGATCAACACGTCGAAGTACAGCTCCGAGGGCGGCCGCCCGGCCATGCGAGCCGACTCGGCGACGCTGTGCCCGACGAGGTGCACGTTCGAGTCCTTGCGTACGCCGTTGATCTCGATGGAGTCCCAGTCGACGGGAACGCCGTGGCAGCCGTCGGACCCGTTTTCCTCAATGTCGGCACGGATGCGTTCGCGAGTATCGGGGTCGGACATCCGCGCGATCGCCGCATCCGGTCCGCCTTCGGTCGACCAGCTCGGCAGCAGCGCTGAGAGATAAGTCGCGCCAGGCAGATAGGGATACGTGTCGAGGGTGATGTCGCACCCGTCGGCGATTGCCTCGTCCAGCAAGGCAAGCAGCTCGACGCCTCGGCCCTTGTTGACCGGGAAGTTCATCGTGGCGTGCGCCAGGTGCAGCGGGCAGCCGGACCGCCGGGAGACGTCGACCATTTCGGCGTACGCCTCCAGCGCACCCGCGCCATAGCTGCGGTGGTGCGGGCTGTAGTACCCGCCGAGTTTGCCCGCGACCTCGCACAACGCCACGAGTTCCGCGGTGTCCGCGTACATCCCCGGTGTGTAGGTCAGGCCGGAGGACAGGCCCATCGCGCCTTCCTGGAGGCCTTGCGCGACGACCCGCTTCATTTCGTCCATTTCGGACTCGGAAGGCGGCCGGGCTTCCCAGCCGACGACCATCATCCGGATCGTGCCCTGCGGCAGCAGATAGGCCGCGTTCACCGCGATGCCCTGATCCAGGCGGTCGAGGTATTCGCCGACACTGCGCCAGTTCCAGTCGAACCCGGGCGGGTCGTCGTTCCACCCGGCCAGCTGTGCACGCAGCCCGGCCAGGGTCTCGTCGTTGACCGGTGCGTACGACAGGCCGTCCTGGCCGTAGACCTCGCTGGTCACGCCTTGGGAGACCTTGGCCAGGTGGTCCGGCTTGGCCAGGACCTGGAGGTCCGAATGGGAGTGCATGTCGATGAACCCGGGCGCGAGGACGAGGCCCTGCGCGTCGATCACGCGCGTGCCGTCCAGTCGTCGGCCGGTCGCGATCTCGGCGATCCGCCCGGACTGTAACCCGACGTCCGCCTGGTATCGCTGAGCGCCGGTGCCGTCGACCACCGTCGCCCCGCGGAACACGATGTCCATTTCGGACTCCCCTTAGAAGTAGGTCCGGATGAAGTCGACCACGGTCTCGCCGTCCGCGCCGACCGCGGGAAGCAGTTGCCACTTGTCGAAGACGGTGCACGGGTGTGACAGGCCAAGGCCGACCCAGTCGCCGACCTGGACGTCCGCGCCTTCACCGATGGTCAGGAAGGAGTGCTGGTCGTTCATCGCGGTGACCGTGCAGCCGGACAGCGGCTTCGTGCCGTCGGCCGTGCGGATCAGTTGCGGCTCAGGCAATCCCTCGTCGAAGGACGCGTCCCGCTTGCCGATCGTCAGCAGTGCCAGGTTGTCCTCGGGCTTCGACGTCACCTGAGCCCAGGCGCGCAACGCGCTGCGGAATGCGGGCGAGCCGGAGATCCGGGCATGCTCGCCGAGCGGCGAGATGCCCCGGTAGAAGCCGTCGTCGTGGGTCACGTACGCGCCGCTGCGCAGCACTGGGAGCACGTTGATGTCGCCCCACGGCTGGGTCAGCGCGTCGGCGACGTGGTCGAAGTACGCGCTGCCGCCGATCGTGACGATCACTCGATCGTGATCTTCGAACTTGTCCTTCAACGCCGCGGTCAGTTCCCGGACCGCCGCGAGGTAGCTGTCCACTTTGGCCAATGCCGGCTCGGACGCGTCGTGGGCGAGTGCGCCTTCGTAACCACTCACGCCGACCAATCGCAGGGCCGGGCTGGCAAGGGCCGCCTCGGCGACGGCGATCGCCGTCGGGATGTCCCGCGCACCGGTACGGCCACCGTGCGCCCCCAGTTCCACGGTCACATCGACCGGACGCTTGGCACCCTGCAGTGCTTCGGTCATCAGCTCCACGCCGCGCACGGAGTCCACCCAGCACGAGAACTCGAAGTCAGGGTCGTCGTCGAGCTCACGGGCGAGCCACCGCAGCGCCGAGGCGTCAACCAGCTGGTTGGCCAGCAGGATCCGGCTGACGCCGAACGCGCGGTAGACCCGCAACTGGCTCGCGTTCGCCGTGGTGATCGCCCAGCAGCCGTGGTCGAGCTGGCGCTGGAACAGCTGCGGCGCCATGGTCGTCTTGCCGTGCGGTGCGAGCACGACCCCCTTCGATTCGCACCAACGGCTCATAGTGCTCAGGTTGTGCTCGATGGCATCGTTGTCCAGAACGACCAACGGGCCGACAAAGCCGTCGGAGAACAGGTTCGGGCGCGTGGCCAGTGCCTCGGCCACCGTCTTGCCCTGCAACCCGTCCGGCAGACCCTTGAAGCGCCAGTCGATCCGCTCCTCGCGGAGCCGGTCCACCGCGTCCCGGTTGATGCCAGCCACCTCGACCATCCGACTGCCTCTCATTGCGTATGTTGCAACGGCTATTGCGCGATGTGATGCGGTGGTGTGTAGCATCCCCATCGCCGCCAGGTCAACGTTGCTACTTCGAGGCCCCCGCCGCCGCACGGGGGAAAGGATGGGATCGCAAAGTGGAGACCGATGTGCTGTGCCTCGGCGAGTCCATGGCGCTGTTCGTGCCGGGCGAGCCGGGACCGGTAGACCAGGTCCGCATGTGGATCCGGACCGTCGGCGGCGCCGAGTCCAATGTGGCGTGCAACCTCGCCATGCTGGGCCTGCGGGCGAAGTGGGTCAGCGCGGTCGGCGCCGACGCCTTCGGCAAGGCCGTGGTCGCCGCGGTCGGCTTGCACGGGGTCGACGTGTCGGGCGTTGTGATCGACCCGGTCCGGCCGACCGGGTTGTACGTCAAGGAGAGCAACGCGGGCGGCAGTCCCGTCCGGTACTACCGGCGCGGCTCGGCCGCGTCGGGCATGGGTCCCTCGCTGCTGCAGCAGCTGGATCTGAATGTCCGGGTGGTGCACCTGACCGGCATCACGGCCGCGCTTTCGGACTCGTGCCTTGAGCTGATGCGTGCCCTTTTCGCGGCACCCCGGAACACTTTCCGGTTGTCGTTCGACCTGAACTGGCGGCCCAAACTGTGGGCCGATCGGGACACCTCGGTGCTTCGGGAACTCGCCAACGCGGCGGACATCGTGCTGGCCGGAGACGACGAGGCGCTGGAGGTCTGGGGCACGAGCGATCCCGCGGAGATCCGGCGCATCCTGCCGGACCCGGTGACGATCGTGGTGAAGCACGGACCCCGTGGCGCGACCTTGCTCGAAGGGGACACGTCGGTCTTCCAGCCCGCCTTGCGGGTCGATGTCGTGGAGCCGGTCGGCGCGGGCGACGCGTTCGCAGCCGGTTTCCTCGCCGCGACCCTGGCCGGTGAGTCGCCGGTCCGGAGATTGCGATCCGGGCATTTGCAGGCCGCCACGACATTGCGGACGCATGATGATGTCGGTACACCGTTGCCGCCAGAGCTCGTGACATCGCTGCTCGAAGCGGACGCGGACGAGTGGGCAGCGGCCCACCTGACCGAGCAGGGAGTATTAGCGTGAGCCAAAGTTTGGACAGGGCTCTGACCCTGCTGGACGCGTTGGCCGAAGGGCCACGCACCCTGGACCAACTGGCCGAGACCATCGGCGTGCACAAATCGACGGTCCTGCGGCTGCTGCGGACGCTCGAAACGCACCGGTTCGTGCAGCGTGACGGCGTGCGCTACTACCGGCTCGGGACCGCCTTGTTCGACCTGGCGCACCGGTCGCTTGAGGACCGTGACGTACGCCGGAGCGTCGAACCCGCGCTGCGCGAACTCAACGCACAGACCGGGCACACCGTGCACTTGGCTTCGTACGAGGACGGCGAAGTCGTGTACATCGACAAGTTCGAGAGCCGTCACCAGGTCCGGATGTACTCCCGGATCGGCAAACGGGCCGCGCTGCACTGCACAGCCGTCGCCAAGATCCTCGTCGCCGCGTTTCCCGAGGAGCGCCGCCGGGAGATCGCTCACGGGATCACGTACGAGAAGAAGACCGAGAACACGATCCTGACGCCCGAGGCGTACCTCTCGGAACTGGCGACTGTGGCCGCACGCGGCTACGCGGTCGACAATTCCGAGCACGAGGACTTCATCCACTGCGTCGCCGCGCCTGTGCGCGGGCCACGTGGCGAAGTTCTCGCCGCCATGTCGTTGTCGGTGCCGAAGGTACTGTTGGATCTTGACGGGTTGCTGGGGCTCGTTCCGGACCTGCTGCGCGCGGCGGAGAAGGCGTCCGCCGAATGCGGATATCACCGATAGGAGAGGAAAAACATGGCCAGGACCTTCATCCACCCCGAGGGCACAGTGAAACCCGCCGTGCCGCTCAACCACGGGGTGCGGAAGGGCAACATCCTCCAGGTTGCCGGCCAGGTCGCGTTCAACGAGCAAGGCGAGGTCGTCGGTACCACGGTGGCCGAGCAGACCCGCCAGGTGCTGACGAACGTCAAGCGAGTCCTGGAAGCGGGCGGTGCGTCGCTCGAGGACGTGGTGATGCTGCGCGCGTATCTGACCGACGTGGCCCACTTCGCCGAGTTCAACGAGGCGTACGCGGAGTTCCTCGGCGGCGATTTCCCCGCTCGGACAACGGTTTACGTCGGCCTGCCGCCCGGCCTGCTCGTCGAGATCGACGGACTTGCCGTAGTCGGCTGAGTGTTTCGCGTCCAGGCTCGCCCCGGCGGGCCTGGACGTGGCAGGATGTTGACCATGACGACCTGCCGAAAGGGCTATGCCGCGTAGACGGCCAGGCGCGATCCGCGCCGACCACCCCACCGCCCCTGTCTGGGGCCACCGGCCGCCCGGCCGGATTCCCGGGCTCTCCGCCGATACCAGCCTTGAGATTCTCAGGGTGGAGAAGCGCACAGGCCAGTTTGTCGGCAGCGCCTTGCGCCGATACCAAGAGTTTCTGAGCCCGCCGCGGCGATGGCCGCTGTACCCGGTGCCGGATGACTGCCCATGCCCGTCCTGTTGCCTTGACGATGTCCGCAACGCCCGGGATGTGCTTGAGGACGCGCTGGCTCAGTTGCCGCCGCGGGCTCGGGCCGAACTACGGCGGCGGGTGATGGCTCTGGACAAGGAATATCGTCGGCGCACGTTGCCCGATCTGTGGTCGGACCAGGAATCCTGGTGGCGCAGGCGCCTGACCGTCAACTAGTTCAACAGTTTCGCGACCAGCTCGCCTCTGCTGCGCACATCGACCTTGCCGAACACGGACTTCAAGTGGTCCTGGACGGTGTGCGCGGTGATGGCGAGCCGGGCCGCTATGTCCGAAGTGGACCGTCCGGCGATCACCTCGCGGCAGATGTCGCGTTCCCGTGTGGTCAGACCGTAAGCGGCGAACAACACGTCGAGCAGCTCTGTGCCGGAAGCACGTTCGAACGTCACGACCGTTTCCGAAACATCCGGGTCCGAGATCAATTTGCTGCCCTGCAACAGAATCCAACCGCCGCACGAATCTCGCATGCGGGCGCGGAACGTGCCTTGGGCCTGTGCGCCGACAGCCACCGCGCGCAGCATCACCAGGAAACGCCCTGGTGCGATCGAGTCCAGTTCGGCTTGCCATTGCTGGGCTGCCACGGTCACTGCCCGGGGCGTTCCGCATGAGTCGACCACGACGATCGCGGCTTCGCCGCCGCCTTTGGCGCCGCATCTGGCCGCCACCCGGGTCGCGGCGGCGAGGGCGGGCGCGACCGACGCCATGAACTCCACCTCGCGGTCGCTGAACGGGCGTGATCGGACCATCCCTGCCGCGCCCCAGTTGGTTCCGTCGATCCGGAACATCGTGCGCAGCTCTGCCTGAAGCCCCAGCGGCCGCCAAACCTCGTTGAACCGGCTGCTGTGCGCCGTGTCCTCCAGCCTGGCGACCGGCTCGGGGCGCTGCGCCAGCTCGACGAAGGTGTTGGGTTCGTTGCCGTCGTACTCGTAGGTTGCGAGCAATGGCTCGTATTGCTGCGGGATCCGGGCGGCGCCGCTCGTCATCGAGCTGATCGCGACAGTGTCCGGATCGAGGGAGGCCCAGCACGCCAAGTCGGCCGGGACCACCCGGTCGACCAGGGCGATCGCGGCCGAGTGCAGCTCGGCGACCCCGAGGCCCGCCTTGACGAGTGCGGCGATGTCGCGTCTGGCGCCATCCGCAAGGCCTTCCCACATGCCTCGAAGTATGCGCTCCGGCCGCCGCGCCCGATATCCCACAATTCCGGGATTTCGAGCGTCGGGAGCCTTTCTTACCGTCGTTTCATGACTCACTTCAGCACAGCGGGTGAAGGGCTGGAACTGTCCGCACCCGACGCCCAGATCACCGTCAAAGTCGACGCCTCACATACTGCCGGTGCGTACGAGGTGTTCGAAATCGACGCACCCCGGGGCCCGACGACACCACCGCACGGCACGCCATGGCCGAAGTCGTATTACGTGTTGCACGGCCGGATGGCCGTCCTTGTTTCCGGCGAGATCTACGACATGGGACCGGGTTCGTCGATCACGATCCCGCCGAACGCGATCCACACCTTCACCGTGCACACGCCGTCGGTCAGGTTCCTGGCGCTGAGCCTCACGGATGCCATGGGGAAGTTCTTCCGTGACCTCACCAGCGCGGAAAACCCGTACGAGGTAGCCGCAACGCACGGCATCACCATGGAGGTGTCGTCATGACTCTCATCGCCACGGTTTTCGCTGGCATCGCTGCACTCGTGCACATCCTGGCCTTCATCTGGGAGACGATCTTCTTCCGCCGCCCAGGCGTGCACTGGGGTGTTTTCAAGATTCGCTCCGAAGACGTGCCCGCAGTGCTGCTGTGGTCGTTCAACCAGGGCTTCTACAACCTGTTCCTGGCCGCGGGCACCATCCTCGGGCTGATCTGGGTACACAGTGGGAACGCGGACCTCGGACGTGCGTTCGTGTTCTACACATGCGGCTTCATGGTGTTGTCGGGAATAATGCTGTTCATCTCCGACCGGCTGGGCCTCGGCCGCGAAAAGGGAACCGGCGTGGGTGGCTCGATCAGCCAAGCCCTGCCACCGCTTGTCGTGATCATCGCGATGCTCGCCGCCTGATTGTGCGGAAAGGTATGTCGCCCTTGTGGTCGTTCCGTAACCTGCTTCGGTCAGCGGGAAGCGAGGGGAATCGACATGACGTACGCCGGCACGATTACGGTGGCCGCTTGGATCTTGGCCCTGTGTTCGATCGTGGTGATCGGTTTCCTGGTCTGGAGATGGACCGCCAACATCCGCAGCCAGGCGATTCGCTACTTGGTCACAGCGGTTGCCGTGCTCGTGAGTTTCCCGGTCGTGCTGTACACGCTGTTGATCGTGTTCGTTTCCGTGTTCGCTTAGAGGGTGTCTCACGTGATCTGAAGTGGGTCCCCCATGCCCGGCCGGGATGCGGATGTCATTGGTTTGCATGACTCGTGTCATCGGAGTCGGTGACATGGTGGACTGGCCTGCCACCCCTGCCCGGATCATGCTGACGAGCATGATTTCTTGCCGATTCACACGTTGTGGCAGACAGATTGCCATCGTGGCCGTGACGAGCGCGTTGCTCACGGCAGGAACCCTGGCAGCTCCGGGTGCAACCGCCGCCTCGGGTGGAGAGCTCGACAGGCAGGCGCTCCAGCAGTCGCTGGAGGCGGTGCGCGAAGCCGGGATGTACGGCATCTACTCGAGTGTCCGCAACGGGGACCGGACCTGGCGGGGTGCTTCCGGCGTGGCGGATATCGACACGGGCCGCCCGGTGCAGCCGGACATGGTCCACCGGATCGGCAGCGTCAGCAAGACCTTCACTGCCGTAGCCGTCCTGCAGCAGGTGCAGCGCGGCGCCATCGAGCTGGACGCCCCGGTCGGCCGCTACCTGCCGGAGCTGGTCCCGGGCGAACGCGGCCAGAAGATCACCGTGCGCATGCTGCTCAACCACACCAGCCACATCGCCGAGTACCTGGCCAAGGTGTTCCCCTCGGTGCCGGAAGGCTCGCTCACCAGTCTGGACGACAACCGCTTCCGCGCCTTCACCACCGAAGAGCTCGCCAGGCTGGGCCTGGACGGGGCCGCGACCGGAGAGCCAGGGACAGTGCCCGGTTCCCACTCCAACACCAACTACGTGCTCGCGGGCCTGCTGCTGGAGAAGGTGACCGGCGAGGACGCCGAGCGCTACATCACCCGCGAGGTGATCCACCGCGCTGGCCTGCGGCACACATCTTTCCCGCGCACGCCGCACCTGCCCGGGCCACACTCCAAGGCGTACACGTCGCTGTTCGGGTTGGTCGACCCGCCGCGCGACTACAGCGTGTACAACATGTCGTGGGCGAGCACGGCCGGGGCCATCATGTCCACAATGGACGACCTCAACCGGTTCTTCCGAGCCCTGCTGCGCGGCGAGTTGATCGGCGCGGCACAACTCGCCGAGATGCAGAAGACGGTCACCATGCAGGTGGGCCAGGACAAGGCCGACTACGGCCTGGGCATCTACGCGTTCGACCTGCCATGCGGCCGGTTCTGGGGACACAACGGGCGCGTCTTCGGCATGGGCACGCGGTCGGTGTCCAGCCGGGACGGCCACCGCCAACTGTCGTTCGGGGTCAACAGCACCTGGTACCAGCGCCTCGACGAGAACGGCAACGTCGAACCCAGTCCGATCGACTTCGCGCTGGTCAAGCACGAAGTGCTGGCGCTGTGCGGACCGGGCGCCGCCACAGCGAACGCGACGTGAGCAAGGTTCACCCCATATCCCCGTACGGCCGCCGACGCGACCGTACGGGGATTCCGCGAGTTACTCCCTGGGGATTTCCGCGGGAAGTTCCGCCGGAACCTTCATCGAGCCGAAGACGCGGGAGATCTCCATGCCATAGCGCATGACGAGCGGGCCGACCTCACGAACGCGAGCCGGTTTCATCCGGGATGCGAGTGAGGACACCGAAAGCGCACCGATCACTTCGTCGCTGTGGTCGAAGATCGGCGCCGCCACGCACCGAACTTCCTCCTCGTTCTCGCGGTCGTCGATGGCGTAGCCGCGGCGCCGGATGCGTTGCAGATCCGCGCGCAACGCGGAAGGGTCGGCGAGCGTCCGATCGGTCACCGGCGTGAGGCCACGATCTATCGCCGCCTGGACCGCCTCTTCGGGTAGCCACGCGAGAATCGCTTTTCCCACCGCTGTCCGATATGCGGGCACTCGGTTGCCTATCCGGGAGGCCATCCGTACCTGATGGTCGTTCTCGACCTTGTCGATGTAGACAACGTCCGGCGGCTCGTACACCACTAAATGACAGGTCTCGCCCAGCGTGCGTTGCATGCGCCGCAACGGCTCCGCCGCCACGGTGCGCAAATCCAACGACGCGAGGTAGGCCTGGCCGAGGCGCAAAGCGCCGTGGCCTAGCCGGAACCAGCCGGTCTGCCGGTCCCGGATGAGCAAGTTTGTGTCGAGCAGGGGAGTTGTCAGGCGCAGCA
Source organism: Kibdelosporangium aridum (assembly GCF_900176515.1). Taxonomy (GTDB): domain Bacteria; phylum Actinomycetota; class Actinomycetes; order Mycobacteriales; family Pseudonocardiaceae; genus Kibdelosporangium; species Kibdelosporangium aridum. The sequence continues at coordinate 122,860 of NZ_FWXV01000003.1, read as the reverse complement.
CGCTGCTCTTGCTGATCTTCAAGTCCTCGGCGATACGTGACAGCGGGACCCCGCGGGTCTCGTTCGCCCTGTCGGACACGTACTGGAGTACCGAAAGCGCGCGTCGTAGGGACGACGACTGGTTACGCGAACTGGGCTGACTGGACACAGTGTGAAGCATGACACGTGGTCTGGACCTGTTACGGCGACAGCACGACATTTTGCACTGCACAACAACCTGATCAACTCATGGCACGTCTGACCTGGGCGGTGGTCGTCTGGAAAGTGCTGGGGGGTTTCACGCTCAAAGGGGTGACTATCCATATGAGTGAGGTCGGACGCCGCCGTTTTCTGGCGGGAGCGGGTGCCGCGGCAGTGGGAGTCGCGGCGACGAGCGCGCTCGGCACAACCGCTGTGGCACAGGAAGCCGAGGCTGGGGTCAGCCTGCCTGCCACCACAGTGCGGCCGGGCGACTCGAGATACATCGACATGGTCCGTGGTACCAATCCGCGCTGGATCGGCTCACCGGAAGCCGTTCGCGTGGTCAACTCCACCGCTCAGGTTGTTGCGGCGGTGCAGGAAGCGGTGACCGCGGGCAAGCAGATCGGGGTTCGTAGCGGTGGCCACTGCTATGAAGACTTTGTTTACAACGGAAAGCAAGTTGTTCTCGATTTGTCCGAGTTGGACGACATCGGCTACGACCCGGCGGTGAACGCCATCTCGGTCAGCGCCGGTGCGAATCTCTTTCAGGTTTATGAGGCGCTGTACCGGGTCTGGGGTGTCATCATCCCGGGCGGCTCGTGTGCGACCGTCGGCGCGGGCGGCCACATCACAGGCGGCGGTTACGGTCTGAACTCCCGTCAGTTCGGGCTGACCGTCGACTACCTGTACGGCGTAGAGGTCGTTGTCGTTGACGCGACCGGGAAAGCGCGGGCGATCATCGCGACCCGTGAGGCCAATGACCCGAACCGGGAACTCTGGTGGGCGCACACCGGCGGTGGCGGCGGCAACTTCGGTGTCGTGACGAGGTTCCTGCTCAAATCCCGCACGGCGACGGGCGCCGACCCGTCGGCCTTCCTGCCCAAGCCGCCGTCGGAGATCTTCCTGCACTCGGTGGCACTGAACTGGAAGGACGTCACCGAGGCGGACTTCACCACGGTGGTGAACAACTTCGGCAAGTGGCACGAGCAGAACAGCGCACCGGATTCCCCGTACGCCGGGCTTTTCGGCCTGCTGAAGCTGAACAAGCGCACGATCGACCCGGTGACGAAGGCCATCGGCGGACAGGTCGCGATGACCACCCAGGCCGACGCGACCGTGCCGAACGCACGCAAGCTGCTCGACGATTTCCTGGCGTACGTCTTCAACGGCGTGCAGGCGCCGCGGACGGCCAACATCATGCGGGCCGGTCACATCCCGGCGCTGCCGCAATTCGAAGAGCCACAGCGGTTACCGTGGCTCAACGGGACGTACGCCTTGAGCGGCGGAGGTTGGGAGTTCCGTGGCGACTACAAGTCCGCGTATCTGCGGAAGGCGCACACGCCAGAGCAAGTCGCTGCGACGTACAAAGCGCTGACCGCGGAGTACAACAACCCCAACGCGTTGGTGCAGATCGACTCGTACGGCTGCAAAATCAACTCGGTGGCATCAGGGGATACCGCTGTGCCGCAGCGCGACTCCATCATGAAGTTGCAGTACCAGGTCTACTGGAAGGACCCGGCGGAGGACGCGCAGCACCTCCAGTGGTTCCGCACCTTCTACTCGTCGGTGTACGCGTCGACCGGTGGCGTGCCGGTGCCGAACGCTGTGACCGACGGGTGTTACGTGAACTATCCGGACATCGACCTGCAGGACCCGACGTTCAACAAGTCCGGTGTGCCGTGGTCGACCTTGTACTACAAGGGAAGCTACCCGCGCCTGCGGCAGGTGAAGGCGAAGTACGACCCGCGCAACATCTTCCGCCACCGTCAGTCCGTCGAGCCCTGACTCAGGGCTGCGGCGATCCGTGCGGTGTCCTGATATTCGCGCCACAGCACGACTTTGCCGTTGCGCACCCGCAGGACGCCGATGAACTGAGCTGACTGCTCCTCGCCGGTGGCGTGCACCGTGCCGACCAGTTCGTACTCCACGACGATGACCTCCGGGTCGATCGTGTCGTGGATGGCGATGGTGTTGCACGCGGTGAACGTCACCGGCAGGGCCGCTCTGCCCGCGCGAGCGATCTCGCGGAACGTCTCGGCGCCCGAGATCCGCTTGGTCGCGCCGAACGGTGTCTCCACAACGAGATCCGGTGCCCAGATGTAGTGCTCGGTCCCGGTCAGCCAGTAGTCCCGCATCTTGCCGAACGCCTCACGAGGTGTCATCGACCCTCCCAGGTAAGATGAGTGGCGACTCACTTTCGACGATAGTGAGTGACGACTCATCTTGTCAAAGGGGTTCCATGCGCGCCGACGCCCAACGCAACCGGGCCAAGATCCTCGCCGCGGCCGAGGAAGTCTTCGTCGAGTCCGGTGCTGACGCGTCCACAGAGGAAGTAGCCAAGCGGGCGGGCGTCGCGATCGGCACCGTCTTCCGGCACTTCCCGACCAAGAACGACCTGCTCGCCGCGATGATGAAACAGCTGGCCGACCGGCTGGCGGGCGAAGCGGAAACGCTTGCCGCCCAAGGGGATCCGCGGACAGCCTTGTTCACCTTCTTCGAAGGGGTGGTGGAACAGGCCGCTGGCAAGAAGACCGTGGTCGAACTGTTGGGTGTGGACATCCAGGTCGGCCGCCAGCTGCAAGCCATGCGGGACGCGATCGGCACGCTCCTCATGCGCGCCCAGGAATCTGGTGCGGTCCGGGAAGACGTCCAGCTCGACGAGGTGATGGCGTTGTTGACCGCGACCAGTCACGGGGCGCTGCACGCAGGCTGGAGCGATGACCTTCGCGCGCGCACGCTGAGCATTGTTTTCGCAGGCTTGGGGCCGTCCTAAAAAATTCTCAGATCCGCCTGAACCGCTGCCGAACCCAGCTCGTGTTGTGGGTGAGCAACCACGGCCCCGCAGAGATGCACAGGGGCATCAGCGGGAGAAGGGATCTTAGTCATGGCATCAGCTCGGGTGAGGCACATCCTTGCCACCGCGGCGGCTGTCGGCGCCGTGCTGGCCACCGCGGCGTGCGGGGCAAGCCCCACAGCGACGCCTGCGGCCAATCAGCGGCAGCTCCAACAGCAGCAGCCGCCGACCGTCGCAGCGCCGACCGGGACGGTGCCTGTCGATGACGCACCTGCCGGAAACGCCGCCGGGAGCGCCGCGGGCCTCAAGGCGACGGAATCCGCGACGCTGGGAACGATCCTGACCGACGCGGAGGGCAAGACCCTGTACCGCTTCGACAAGGACACCCCGAAGCCGCCGAAGTCGAACTGTGTCGACGCGTGCGCCAAGGCGTGGCCACCGGTTGTCTTCTCCGACAACATGACGCTCGAAGGCGTCGACAAGGCGATGGTCGGCTCGATCGACCGCCCGGACGGCACCAAGCAGCTGACCGTCGGCAACTGGCCGATGTACTACTACGAGAAGGACGCCAAAGCCGGCGACACCACGGGTGAAGCAGTCGGCGGCACCTGGTGGGTCTCCGCCGTCAACGGCGCCCGCGCCAAGGACGTCGGCAAAGCTGCCGCGCCGGGTACCACTGTGCTGAAGGCGATGGACGTCAAGCCGTTCGGGAAGGTGCTCGCCGACGCCAAGGGCTTCACCCTGTACCGCTTCGAGAAGGACGGCGTGAACCCGAAGACGTCCACCTGCAACGGCGAATGCGCCAAGCTGTGGCCGCCGGTGAAGGCCGAGGACAACATCGTGGCCGAGGGCATCGACAAGTCCCTGATCGGTTCGGTCACCCGCGATGACGGCACCAAGCAGCTGACCGTCGGTGGCTGGCTCGTCTACAACTACGCCAAGGACACCGCCCCTTGCCAGTCCAACGGTGAAGGCGTCGGCGGAACCTGGTTCGTCTCCGCACCGGACGGCAAGAAGGCCAAGGACAAGATCGGCAAGTAACCAGATCATGTGATCCGGCGCTGGCCTCCCCTCCTGCGCCTCACCGGCGCCGGGTCACAGTTGGGTCCGACCCCCAACACAAATAAGCGGCCCCAGGGATTCGTCCCGGGGCCGCTTTTCATGTGGCTCCTTGGGTGCGGTCAACGTGGCTCCATCGACCCGAGGATGCCACCTGGGCGTGCTATGAAGGCCTGCTATGAACGCGGGACGGAGGCTGAAAGAAGGTGACCACAAGCGAAGGCGTGATTTTGTGTGGAGGGGCGCCGCAAATAAGCTTGTCGGCGGGGCAGGGCCGCAGGTCCTGCCCGCTTTTCCCTGCCTTTGCGGCGTAGAGGCTCCACACCAAATCGCGCCGCCTTAGCCACCTGACACGACACACGCGCCCTTTCAGTACACGGGACCGGTGTATTTCTCGCCCGGACCTGCACCAGGCTCGTCCGGGAACGCCGAGCCCTCCCTGAACGCCCGCTGCAGGGACTGCAGGCCCTCACGCAGCGGCCCGGCGTGCGGCCCGAGATACTCGACGGAGGCTGTCACCAGCCCGGCCAGGGCTGTGATCAACCGGCGAGCCTCGTCCAGATCGCGGCGAGGGGACTCGTCCGGATCGGGGTCCGCCAGGCCGAGACGCTCAGCCGCCGCCGACATGAGCATGACGGCCGCCCGGCTGATCACCTCCACGCTGGGAATGTCGCTCAGGTCACGAACGTTGTCACTGCTGGCAGGGTCTGCGGCGGGGTCACTCACGGTCTGGTACCCTTCCACGTGCGACCAGCCCCTGTACCCACGGGGGCGGCAAGTGGAGCCCCGCTCCCACCCGAGTCACCGCAGAGGTGTCCGGGTCCGGTCTTTATCGCAGCAGCGTCAGCTTGCTGCGGCGCGACGTGCGTGCACGTCGTGGATCGGTGTAGGCAGCGGGCCCCGCGTCAGCAATGACGGCGGGGCCTGACGCGTTACTGGGGTCACACCGCAGGCCGCAGCTAGAAGGACACAGAGACTTATGTACTCGGGAAAGAGGAGGCACCATCAGCTCCGAGTCACGTATTAACGACCGCATCCGGGTGCCGGAGGTCCGCCTTGTCGGGCCGAACGGCGAGCAGGTCGGGATCGTCCGTATCGAGGACGCGCTCCGCCTCGCTCAGGAGGCGGATCTCGACCTCGTCGAGGTGGCCCCGCAGGCCCGCCCGCCTGTCTGCAAGCTCATGGACTACGGCAAGTTCAAGTACGAGAGCGCGCAGAAGGCTCGCGAGTCCCGGCGCAACCAGGTACTCACGGTGATCAAGGAGCAGAAGCTCCGGCCGAAGATCGACCCGCACGACTACGAGACCAAGAAGCGCGCAGTGGTTCGCTTCCTCGAGCACGGCAACAAGGTCAAGATCACCATCATGTTCCGTGGCCGTGAGCAGTCCCGGCCGGAGCTCGGATACCGGTTGTTGCAGCGGTTGGCCGACGACGTGGCCGAGTTGGGGGTCATCGAGTCCTCACCGAAGCAAGACGGCCGAAACATGATCATGGTTCTGGCGCCGCACAAGAACGCCAAGCCGAAGGCCAAGGCGACGACGCCGCAGCCTGATGGCCCCGCTGAGTAAGTAACCGGGGTCACCCGAAGAGAGAGCGCTTCCGCCCGCTTCACACGGGCGGAAGCACCTAGATGAGGACGACCATGCCTAAGAACAAGACGCACAAGGGCACTGCCAAGCGCATTCGCGTGACCGGCAAGGGCAAGTTGAAGCGCGAGATGACCGGCCGCCGGCACATCTTGGAGAAGAAGCCCAGCAAGCTGACCCGTCGCCTTGAGGGCACCACTGACGTCTCCCCGAACGACGAGAAGCGCATCAAGCGCCTGCTCGGCATCTGAGCTCCTAGCTCAACTTCCTTGACCACCCGGGGCGCCGGAGAACAACGCCCCATCGAGATAAGCAGGATGGACCCGTGGCACGCGTCAAGCGGGCAGTCAACGCCCAGAAGAAGCGCCGCACGACCCTCGAGCTGGCCAGTGGCTACCGCGGTCAGCGCTCGCGGCTGTACCGCAAGGCCAAGGAGCAGGTGCTCCACTCGCTGAACTACGCCTACCGCGACCGCCGCGCCCGCAAGGGTGACTTCCGGCAGCTGTGGATCACGCGGATCAACGCCGCGGCGCGTCAGAACGGCATGACCTACAACCGCTTCATCCAGGGCCTGAAGGTCGCTGGTGTCGAGGTTGACCGCAAGATCCTCGCTGAGCTCGCAGTGAGTGACCCGGCCGCGTTCACCGCGCTGGTCGAGGTGTCCCGCGCGAACGTTCCGGCGCAGGAGAAGGCCTGAACAAGCACGTCAAGCGACCCGGGGCGGTCCAGCTCTGCACCGAGCGGACGCCCCGGGTCGCTGCTGCCCGGCAGTTGACCAAACGCGCGGGCAGGGAACGGGCCGGCCGGTTTCTCGCCGAGGGCGCGCAGGCCGTCCGGGAAGCTCTGCGGTACGGCCAGGTCTACGAGGTCTTCGTGACCGAGATCGCGGCTGCCCGCAACTCCGAACTCGTCGACGAGGCCCGCGCCGCGGACGTCCCGGTGTCCACTGTGACCGATCGAGCCGCCGATGGGCTCTCGGAAACCGTGACCCCGCAAGGCATTGTCGCGGTCTGCGAACTTCTCGACGTTTCGCTGGACGAGGCCCTCGCCGAACCCAAGCTGGTCGCTGTGCTCGTCGGCGTGTCCGATCCGGGCAACGCGGGCACGGTCACCCGGGTCGCTGATGCGGCGGGCGCATCCGCCGTGATCTTCGCCGGTGACACCGTCGATCCGCACAACGGCAAGTGCGTGCGTGCTTCCACCGGCAGTGTCTTCCACCTGCCGCTGGCTCGTTCCCGCAACATCACAGCTGTTTTCGACGCCTGCCGCAAAGCCGGGTTGCGGCTGGTCGCGGCCGACGGGCACGCCAAGACCGATCTCACGCGGGTCGATCTGAGCCAGCCGACCGCATGGGTGTTCGGCAGCGAGGCGCACGGGCTGGATCCTGAAGTGCTCGACGCCGTCGATGACGTGGTGAATGTTCCGATCTTCGGGAAAGCGGAGAGTTTGAACCTGGCAACCGCCGCTGCGGTCTGTCTTTACGCCGGGCACTTGCGGTAAACAACTTCCCAACAGCTCCGGAAGGAGATCGTGTTGGGACGCGTACTCGCAGCCGCCCTTGTCCTCACGTTGATGCCGATCCTTGCGCCGGATGCGGCGAGTGAGCCGTCGACGGACGAAATCACCTTGGTGACCGGCGACCAGGTGCTGCTGAGAGGCAACGCGGTCTCGCCTGTGCCTGGCAAAGGCCGCCGGGGCATGGGTTTCCGGACGTACGAAGTCGCAGGTCACCGCTATGTGATCCCGCTGGACGCGATCGAGCGGGTCGCGGCGGGCACGCTGGACCGGCGGCTGTTCGACCTCACCTCCCTCAAGGACTTCGGCTACGCCAAGACCCCGAGCGTGCCGTTGATCATCGAGGGCAACGCCATGACCGCGGCCAAAGGCCAGTCGTGGCCGAGCCTGTTGACCAGCCCGGACAAGGTCTGGCTGGACGGCAAACGCGAACTCGCGCTCGCCGAGAGTGTCCCGCAGGTCGGTGCACCTGCCGTCTGGCAGTCGGGCTTCACCGGCAAGGGCGTGACGGTCGCGGTGTTGGACACCGGTATCGACGCCACGCACAAGGATTTCGCCGGCCGGATCGCCGACAGGCGTGACTTCACCGATGACAAAGACAAAGAGGCCGACGACAAGAACGGCCACGGCACCCACGTCGCCTCGACGATCGCGGGCAGCGGTGCCGCGTCGAACGGGAAGTACAAAGGCGTCGCACCAGAAGCGACCTTGGTGATCGGCAAGGTCTGCGATGACGAGGGCTGCCCGGAAAGCGCCATCCTCAAGGGCATGGAGTGGGCCGCGCGCGAGAAGAAGGCCCAGGTGGTGAACCTGAGCCTGGGCGGGCCGGACGCCGAGGAGATCGACCCGCTGGAAGCCGCGATCAACGAGCTGAGCGCCGAGACCGGCGCCCTTTTCGTTGTCGCGTCAGGCAACCAAGGGCCGCGTCCGGAGTCGGTCAGCTCGCCGAGTACGGCCGATGCCGCGCTTTCCGTTGGCGCAGTGGGCAAGAAGGACGACGAGGCCTTCTACTCCAGTCGTGGCCCACGCATCGACGGCGCTGTCAAACCCGAGATCGCCGCGCCAGGAACCTCGATCGTCGCCGCGCTGGCCAAGAACAGTGAATCCGAACCGATCGACAAGTTCTACACCCGGTCAAGCGGCACGTCGATGGCCACGCCACACGTCTCCGGTGCTGCGGCTTTGCTCGCCCAGCAACGACCCGGTACCAAGTCGGCCGAGCTGAAGTCCACTTTGGTCTCGTCGGCCACGCCTCTCCAATTCGACGCGCACATGGTCGGCGCTGGCCGGCTGGATGTCGCTCGTGCGACGAAACAAACCGTGGTCGCTGTCAACAACTCGGTCAACCTTGGCCTGCAACGCTGGCCGCACGACGATGACAAGCCAGTCAGCGGCACGATCACCTACCGCAACACCGGCTCGACGCCAGTCACCCTGAGTCTGGCCACTGCCTCGCCCTACAGCGTCGCACCCAACGAACTCACTGTCCCGGCAGGCGGTGAAGCCACGGCGACCGTCACCGCGGACACCCGGACCGGGCCGGACGGGCACATCACCGGCAGGTTGATCGCAACGGCCGGTGAGACCAGGGTTGTCACACCGCTGACGGTGAACAAAGAGGTCGAGAGCTACGACCTGCGGGTCACGCAGACCGGCAGGGACGGCAAGCCCGCGCCGATCGTCTCGGCCGTCATGCTCGGAATGGACTCCGGGCAGTCATTCTTCCCGTTCGACATGGACGGCTCGGTGGTGCTCCGCCGTCCCAAAGGCCGGTACATTGTGGACAGCCATGTGCCTGCCAAGGACAGCTACAGCCACATCATCGTTCCCGTGCTGACGTTGGACCGCGATCAAGACCTCACGTTGGACGCCCGGCAAGCGAAGCTCGTCAAACCGGTCGTACCGAACGCGAAAGTCGGCGCCGCACTGCTGGATGTCGGCCTGATCAGGTCCTTCCCCCTTGGCGGCGGCCGTGGTGGTCTACTGACCGGCGCGATTCTGTATGACGGAACACCTTTCTACAGCTTCTACCAAGGTGAGCCGTTGCCACCGGAAGACCTCGAAGCTTGGATGGCGTTCAAACTCGCCGAACCGGACAAGGAAATGGACTTCACCAAGTCCCCGGTGATGTATCACCTGCTGTGGCAGGACCACGGCACGTACCCCACCGGGTTCGAGCCCGTGGTCAAGCAGGAGGAACTGGCTGAAGTCCGGCAGCACTACCACGCGACCGAAGCCGGGAAGTTCGCGTACACATGGACTCTCGGGTATCTCGACGGCCTCGGTCACACCGCCGCGGGCGGGCCGATCGGGGTGCACCTGCCGTTCCACCGGACCGACTACTTCCAGACGGGACGGACCTGGGAACAGAGTTTCGCGCAGTATCGCGACAAAGACGCCGATCGGGAGATCAGCAACCTGTACAGCAGGCGCGAGACCCTCAAACCGGGGACAAGCGTCGTCCGGCACTGGAACAGGGCGGTGTTCACGCCCGGGTTCGACTCCGCCGACGCGCCCGCGTCCTATCGGTCGACCCGGACCGGCGACAAGATGAACATCTTCGCCGCGCCCTATGTGGACTCCACCACTGGCCGGACCGGGTACCCGATGAGCGGGGATCGTAAGAGCCGTATAGCTTTGTACCGAGATGGCGCCTTGGTCGCCGAGAAGCCGGACATGTTCCAAAGCCTGTTCGAGGGGCTGCCGGACGCGGAGTCGACCTATCGGGCCGAGCTGTCCCTGCAACTGGACGAGAAGCTGTTCCCCTTGTCCACCAAGACGAGTACCGCCTGGACGTTCCGCTCAGCGGCAACCCAGGAGGCGCAGGCTTTGCCGCTGATGAACGTGCGGATCGCGCCCAACGTGGACGCGAACAACGCCGTCAAAGTGAACCAGTTGCTGGTCATTCCCGTGATGCTGCAACGCAATCCTGGCAGCGCATCGGCCAATGTGACCGATGTGGTGATCGAGGTGTCCTTCGACGACGGGGCGTCGTGGCGGGAAATCCCGGTCTATCCAGGCAATGACATCTGGTACGGCCTGGAGGCCAACCAGGTCTCGAACAGCTACGCGTCGCTGCGCGTGACTGCGGCCGACGAGGCAGGGAACAAGGTCGAGCAAACAGTGCTGCACGCGTACCGAGTCACCTAGTTCGCGACTTCCGGACCTAGGCAACACCTTCACGCCTTCATACCTTTTGCATACACACTCGCTGAAGGAGTCGGTGAGTTCGGATACGCCGACACGCCGGACCTCCCGGTGATCGTGGACGGTCAGCGGATGCAAGCCAGGCGCGTGCCGAAGGCCAAGCGTGGCAGGAGTTGAAGACCAGTCCTGAGAAGGTCTGGCTGGACGGCAAACGGAAGCTCAGCCTGAAGGACAGTGTCCCGCAGATCGGGACGCCTGCCGCGTGGCAGGCGGGCTTCACCGGCTAGGCGTGACCGTCGCGGTGCTGGACACCGGAATCGACGCGACACACCCTGATTTCGCCGGCCGGATCGTGGACGCCAAGGACTTCACGACCGAGGAGAACGCCGACGACACCTTCGGACATGGCACACACGTCGCGTCCACGATCGCGGGCGACGGCAAATACCGTGGCGTGGCACCGCGGTCGACCGGCTGACCGCCGAGACCGGTGCGTTGTTCGTGATCGCCGCGGGCAACCAGGCGTACCGGCCCGAGTCGGTCAGCTCGCCCAGCACCGCGGACGCGGCGCTTTCCGTTGGCGCGGTGAACAAGCAGAACGCCGACGAGGCGTACTCCAACGAAGGCCCACGGCTCGGCGATGGCGCGATCAAGCCCGAGGTCGCCGCGCCGGGCACCAACATCGTCGCAGCCCGTGCGACCAACAGCGGCCTGCCGCCGGTCGAAGAGATCTACACGACGGCAAGCGGAACGTCGATGGCGACGCCTCACGTGGCGGGCGCGGCGGCTTTGCTTCTCCAGCAACGGCCTGGCCTGAAGGCGGCCGAGCTGAAGTCTCTTTTGATGTCCTCGTCGACGGGCGAGGGCGCGCTGTACTCTGTCGGCTCGGGCCGGGTGGACCTCGCCCGTGCGATCAAGCAAGAGGTGACGGCCACCAATTCGGTGAACTTCGGTCAGCAGCGCTGGCCGCACACCGGTGAGCCGATCCGCAAGACCGTGACGTACCGGAACGCAGGCGCGAACCCGGTCACGCTTTCCTTGAGCTCCACGGAGTCCGTGTTCTCCGTGGAGCCCAAGGAAGTCACGGTTCCGGCAGGCGGCACGGCCGACGTCACGGTCATCGCCGACACACGCACCGGCGCGACCGGTCACCTGGCCGGGCGCTTGGTCGCCACGGCCGGGGAGACCCGCGTGATCACGCCGATGACGGTGAACAAGGAAGGCGAGAGCTACAACGTCACGATCAGCCTGATCGGCCGGGACGGCAAGCCTGCCCCGATCAACTCGCTGATGCTGCTTAACACGTACACCATGGCCACGGACTTCCCGCATGACGAAGACGGCACGGTGACCCTGCGCCGCGGCAAGGGAAAGTACATTGTGGACGCGGTGATCGAGGGCGACGGCGACTTCACGCACATTCCGTACCTGTCGCTGGACCTTGACCGCGACGTGACGATCACATTGGACGCCAGGACAGCCAAACTGGTCCGGCCGACGGTCCGCGGTGTGCAGGGCGAGATGGCGATGCAGGATGTCGGGTTCTACCGGTACTTCGAGTCGCAGTTCGGCCGGATCGCGATCGGGTCGGGAATTCAGCAGTCCGGCCTTGGCGGGAAGGTGACGCCGTTCTACACCACCCAGGTCGGCCCGGCGGTGCCGAAACAAGACCTGGAGACGTGGGTGAACGTCAAGATCGCGGACCCGATGAAGGACTTCACGTACATCAACAGCCCGTACGTGTACCACCTGTTCTGGGGCACGCGGGGCACCTACCCGACGGGTTTCTCGCCGGAGCTGAAGCAGCGGGAATTCGCTGCGGTCAAACAGAACTACGCGGCGATGACCGACGGGAAATACGGGTACACGTGGTCGTTCGGCTCAACCGCGGAGGTCCAGCGTCGCTTCGCCGTACCGCTGCAGATGACGCTGCCGTTCTCCCGCACCGAGTACTACCTGGCGGACGGCCGGACTTGGCTGCAGAGTTTCCACCAGGGCACCGAGCCACTGAGTTTCCCTGACGTCAGCAATGTCGAAGAGCACGCGCCCAAGACGTTGGTTGCCGGGCAGGCAACGGTGCGGAACTGGAACAGGGGAGTCTTCGGACCGTCGTTCGCGCCGGAGGGTTCGCCGCTGAACTACAGCTCGGTCCGCGTCGGCGACACAATGTGGATCCACGCCCCCGGCTATTCCGACGGGACGCCAGGGCGGATCGGCTATCCGATGAAGTCCGAGTCGAGCAAGGTCACGCTGTACCGGGACGGGCAGCTGGTGTCGGAACGGGACAACCTGTTCGACAACAGGTTCGACGAGCTGCCCGCACAGGAGTCCGTGTATCGCGCGGAGGTGACCCTGGAGCTGAAACCGGAGTTCCTGCCCCTGTCCAGCAAGACTCACACGGTGTGGACGTTCAAGTCGGCGACAGCGGAGAAGGCCGCGCTGCCGTTGATGACGGCGAGCATCTCGCCCAATCTGGACAGTCACAACGCGGCGAAGGCGAACCGTCTGCTGCTGTTGCCGATCCAGTTCCAGCGCAACCCCGGCAGCGTTCAGTCTCCGGTGAAGAACGTGAGTCTGGAGGCGTCCTTCGACTCGACCACATGGCACAAGGTCCCGGTCATCCCCGCCGGTGACACGTGGTACGGCCTGGAATTGAACAACACCAAGGCCAAGTTCGCGTCGTTGCGGGTGTCCGCGACAGACAGGGCAGGCAACAAGGTGGAGCAGACCTTCACCAACGCCTACCGAATCACCTAGCCCAAGAAGCCGTGTCCACCATTCCAGCACCCCGTGTCCGCCATTCCAGCACACTGAAATTCCCCAGCCGGGAACCGCACTGCGATTTCATAGTGCCGGAAAGGTCGACACACTGGGCTGGAAAGGTCGACACACCGTGCTGGAACGGTGGACACACCGGGGCTGGAACGGTGGGCACGGGTTTTAGGAGCGCAGGCGGGCGGTGAGGGACCGGACTGTCGCGTCCTGGGAGACTGGTTTCGACTGGGCTTCCAGGGCGCGGGTCAGGACGTCGAGTACTCGGGCGATGATGCTCGGTGGCGTGTCCTCGGAGATCAGCTCGACCGAGTCCTTCGCCCATGTCTCGGCCTTCCCGGGTGCCTGCATGGCGATGTGGTTACGGGCGGCCCGGACCATCAGGAAGATCTCCCAGTCGGGTTCACCGAGGTCACGGACGATCTCCGCCGCCCGCATGTTGTCGGCCAAAGAATCCGCGTGCTCGCCGAGTTGGGTGTACGTGTACCCCCGCAGTTCCAGCATCTCCGCGGTGAGCCTGGCCGCCAGCTCGCCGTCTTCGATATGGGCTGAGGCTCGCTCCAAGGCCTCCAGAGCCACCTGAGGTGAATCGTCGGCGATCGCGGCCGCCGTCTTGATCCACGCTCGGCAGGCTTCGACGGGCAGTTCGGCTTCTTCCCAGAGTTCCGCTGACCGACGGTGGCACCGCTCGGCTTCCTCGTACGACTCCAGTGCGTGGTTGGTGGAGCCCAGACCGGCCCACACCATCGCCTGTGAGGCCGAAGGCGCGTCGGCGACCAGGTCCAGCATCGCCTGGAAGTGCCTGCGGCCTTCGGCGTGCTCGCCGAGTTCCGCGCACACTGAGCCGAGGCGGTAGCGGATCCGGAGGGTGGCTTCTTCCTCTGCGTCCGAAGGCAATAGGCGCAAGGCTTCCTCAAGCGCCTCAGCGGCCTCGACCAATCGGCCGTGCGCCAAGTAACCGGAAGACAACACGTAACACGCATGCGCTGTCTCCAAAGGGCTTCCTTCGGTACGGCACACGGCAACGGTGTCGACCAGCTCGCGCAGATGGGAACCGGCGCGGTCCAGGTTGTCCAGCATGGACGCTCGGTGCAGCAATACGTCCGGCCGCCACGGTCCTGGGTAGTTGCGCACGAACTCGACCAGCTCGGCCGAAGTCTGCAACGCCAGCTCGACGTCCCCGCGCACCTCGGCGATCGCCATCCGGGCCCGCAGTGCGTGGAACCGGTCGCCGGGACGCAACCCTGGCGTCGTGAGGACCTGGTCCATGATCTTGTCGGCGTCGTCGAGGTTTCCTTGGCGCGCCTCGTGATCGGCTTGCTCCAGGATGACCGACGTGACCCGTTCCGAGGCCGTTTCCCTGGCCAGTTCCAGTGCCTCGTCCAGCAACGAGGTCGCCCGCATGTGCTCGTGCCGGTGGTCCAGCAGTTCGCACAGGATCAGCCGGACCAGGATCCGGCCGGCCGAAGCCGAGTGCGCCTCGGCTGACTCAAGCGCTTGTTCGACTGTGGCGATGCCGCCGTCGAGATCGCCGGCCTCCGCCCGCAGCATGCCGAGCCGCGCGTGGAACCGGGCCGCCTGGTCGAGATCGCCGACCTCGACCAGCCGCTGCACAGCCAAGGGCAGCGAGTCGAGCACGTCGGCGCCGGGGAACACCACCAGCCGCCGGGCGGCCAGTTGAACCGCGAGTTTCGAGGGCAGCAACGGGTCCAAGTCGGCGGGCAGCGACTTCAGCAACCGGTACCCGGTCAGGAAGTCGTTCTCCTCGTACGCCAAATGCGCCTGGTAAGCCAATTCGACCGGATCAGCGGTGACCGGAGCAGGCTCAGGGGCCGGATTCGGCACGGCCAACGGAACATGCACCACATCCGGAGCGTCCAGAATGGACTGGATACGGCTGGACTGCCGGGTGGTTGCGTTGCGCTTGTCGAACTCGGCGGCCAGCTCCAACGCCCGCGAAGTCAGATACTCCCGCAAGTGCCCGGCGGTCATCCGGGAAATCTCGCCGCCCGGCAACGGAACCGCGAGCTCGATCCGATCCGAATCGAGACGGCTCAACAGCAAAGCCGCACTGGCCGCGAAGTTCATCGTGCCGATCGGGCTGGTCGCGTGATGGACCTGGTCGAGGTGCCGACGCAGCAACTCCATGCCACGCGGCACATTGCCGGTGACCGCGCAGAACTCCAGATGCAGTCCGACGTAACCCTGGCTCGCTTGCTCACGCGACTGCCGATACGCGACCAAATGCGCGTCCCGCGCCCGTTCGATCTCGCCGAGAGCGGTCAACGCGGGCAACAGAGCAGTGAGCACTCCCTGTGGCTGAGTGCTGCACGTGAACCGCCCAGCCAATGCGGGTTCCGCATGGCGCAACGCTTCCTCATACCGTCCACGCATGACCAGGTGCTCGACCTGTTCTTCCACCACACAGCCCGCGCAGTCGGACATGTCGTCGCGTTCGGTGGCGATGAACCGCGCGAAGTGCTCGTCGGCCAACTCGAAGTCGCCAACATGAGCGGCAGTCAGGGCACGCTGACCCCAGACCGGCTGCAGCGAGAAGCCGAACCGCTTGTACCGCGACTCCAACGCGTCCAGCACCGACTCGATCTGCGCGAGGGTGAACCGGGGGTCACGCCGCAGTCCGACCGGCACCCACTTGTGCGCCCAGTTCAGGCTGCGCATGTCGCTGTCGCTGAACACCGACGGGTCACGCTGCTCCGCGGTGTGACACCACGCGATCGGCGCGAGGATCAGGTCGTACCGGTTGAGGTAGTAGCAAGACTCGATCAGAGCCAGCCGGCAGGCCGCAGGCAGGTGCTTGTCGCCGCTCGCGTCCGCGGCGCGCGCGGCCCGCTCCAGCGCCTCGTGCTTGGCCATGCCCGTTGGCATGTCCAAGGCTTCGGCGAACAGCCGTACCGGATCGGTCATCTGCGTACCGCCCTGTCCAGCAGGTCGAGGAAGGACCGGTTGAGCGCGGCGGTGTCCTTGGGCCGCATGGGGCGCCTGGACTGCAGCAGCGCGTGCACGTAGAGCGACTCGACGGTCAGCTCGGCGAGCGTCTTGTCGCCCAGCTCGGAAAGCCGTTGCACCAAAGGATTACGTGTGTTCAGCACGAGTTGTTGGCTCGCCGATGACGTCGGCTCGGCCAGCTGCCCGAGCAACTCCGCCCACAGCGGATCGCTCTGCGAGCCGATTTCCGCGGTGTCGCGCTGACGTTCCCGGTCCGCGTCGGTGATCAACAAGGCGGGCAACGACACCGGGTCGAACTCGCGCGGGACGGCCTCGCAGTCGTGCCGGTCCAGCACTTCCTGCGCGAGCTTGAGGCTGCTGCGCAGTTGCGCCTCGACCACGGGATCCGGCCGGTCCATGGTCGCGAACAGCTCACTGGGCATCACCCGGCGAGTCGCGGCGGAGCCGTCGACCTCGGTGAGGCGTCGCATCAACTCCGCGTCGTACGCGTAACCGGCGTTCAGCAAACCCAGACCCTGCGCTTGTGCGACGGGTGCGAGCTGACGGAACTCGTCGACATCCGAGGTGAACAGGATGGTGTTGTGGCGGCGGCGGAACTGACGCAACGTCACGTTCCCGTCCGTGGTCTCGAAGGGCAGCCAGTGTTCCACGAGCCGGAGCAGTTCGTCGTCGACCAGGGCCACCGACTTCATCCCGAGCTGGTGTTTGGCCAGCAACGCGGCGGCACGCTCCGGCTCGGTCGCGCCGAGCCGCACGAGCCAGTCCTTCAACACTGTGCCGAGTTCGTCGCGGATCGCCAGCAACGTCTCGTCCTGGTACAGCGACTCACGGCTCGCGGTCGGCCGGAGCGCGGACGAATTCACCGCGCAGCGCACGAAATACGCCCAGTCGGGAAGCAGTCCTTCGACAGAGTCGCCGACCAGCATGCGCTTCAAGTAGATCCGGTGTGCCTGGCGGGCACCGGGATGCGCCGCGTCGGGCATCACGAACGCCGCACCGGTCAGCCCGGCCGCGGGGATGTCCAGTGGCAGGATCTCGAACGGCCGGAAGCCGAACGTCCGCTCGCAGTACGCGGTCATCCGCTCGGTGAAGTCGGTCCCGCGTTCCCAGGGCAATGCGGGCTGGGTGAGCAACGAGTCGCCGATCCGCACATCGACCGGCAACAGTTCGCCGAATTCCCGTGCCAGTGCGGCGACCATGTCGTGCTGCAGCCAGTGTTCGGCGTCCTTGCGGGGCACGAGCGTGACGGTCGTGCCGACCTGCGCCCGTGCCGATTCATCGGCGACTACTTCATATGTGCCCGAAGCGTCGGCGGTCCACCGCACTGCCGGTCCGCCCTTGGCCGACCGGCTGACCAGCCGGATCTCGTCGGCGACCAGAAAGCACGAGAGCAGCCCCACACCGAACTGGCCGAGGAAGTCCTGCCGGGCGAAGCCCAGCTCGTCGCGTTTGGAGGTACGACCGAGCGTCGACAACAAGGTGTGCACCTCGTCCTCGGTCAGTCCTACGCCGCTGTCGGAAATCCGCAGTGTGCCGTCGCCGGTGCGCTCGGCCGGTTCGATGGCGATCCACGCCGGTCCGCCCGGTTGTACGCCGTCCCGCGCGGTGATCGCGTCCATCGCGTTCTGCAGCAGTTCCCGGATGTAGACCCGAGGGCTGGAGTAGAGGTGCTGGCTGAGCAGCTCGATGATGCCTCGGAGATCGACGCCGAACGATCTGGACATGAGTGGTAATTGACCTCGGAATGCCGTGGGAGCAACGCGTAATGTCGCGCGCGTCACTCTATCGGGCGAGTGTTCAGGTCGTTACCCCGCGGCGCGAATGGGCCCTTATGTGACCTATTGAGTTGCGCGAAGTGAGGGTCGCCTACGATCGTTGGGCTACCGCTGTTGCCTGTTTCAGGTGAACACACGCACTTGTGGACCCGAGGAGATGTCCAGCACCGATGTCTGGAGCCAACGACCCCTACGACCCTAAAGAGGTCGCGGCGCTCGCGCCGGAGACGCTTCAGCAGGCGGTCGACAAGGCTAAGGCTGAGTTTTCCGCCGCTGACAGCCTCGAAGCCCTCGCCGGAGTCAAACCAGCTCACCTCGGTGAGAAGTCGCCCTTGCTGGTGGCTCGCCGGGAGATCGGCGCGCTGCCGCCCAAGGCCCGCTCCGAGGCCGGCAAGCGCGTCAACGAAGCGCAGACTGCGGTGAAGGCCGCGTTCGACGAGCGCCGCGCGCAGCTGGAGATCGAGCGCGACGAGCGCGTCCTGCGCGAGGAGACGGTCGACGTCACGCTGCCATGGGATCGAGTACCGCGTGGCGCGCGTCACCCCGTCAGCACGCTGTCCGAGTTGATCGCGGACGTCTTCGTCGGCATGGGCTACGAGGTCGCCGAAGGCCCCGAGGTCGAGGCCGAGTGGTTCAACTTCGACGCGCTGAACTTCCTGCCGGACCACCCGGCCAGGACGATGTCGGACACGTTCTATATAGCGCCCGCGGACTCCGGCCTGGTGCTGCGCACGCACACCTCGCCGGTGCAGGTCCGCTCGTTGCTGGACCGTGAGCTGCCGGTCTACGTGGTCTGCCCGGGCCGCACGTACCGGACCGACGAGATCGACGCCACCCACCTGCCGGTCTTCAACCAGATCGAGGGCCTCGCGGTGGACAAGGGCATCACGATGGCCCACCTGAAGGGCACCCTGGACCACTTCGCCCGGGCGATGTTCGGTCCGGAGTCCAAGACCCGCTTCCGGCCGAACTTCTTCCCGTTCACCGAGCCGTCGGCCGAGGTGGACGTCTGGTTCCCGGAGAAGAAGGGCGGCGCGGGCTGGGTCGAGTGGGGCGGCTGCGGCATGGTCGACCCCAACGTGCTGCGCGCCTGCGGCGTGGACACGGACGTCTACTCCGGTTTCGCGTTCGGAATGGGCATTGATCGGACATTGCAGTTCCGAAACGGCATTCCGGACATGCGCGACATGGTTGAAGGGGACGTCCGGTTCACGACGGCGTTCGGAACGGAGGCGGAGTGAAAATCCCGCTCAGCTGGCTGAAGGCGTACGTCGACCTGCCTGAAGGGCTGTCTTCGGACCGGATCTCCGAGGCGCTGGTGAACCTGGGCTTCGAGGTCGAGGAAATGCGCTCGCTCGACGAGGTGACCGGCCCGCTCGTGGTCGGCCGCGTGGTGGAGATCGAGGAGCTCAAGGACTTCAAGAAGCCGATCCGCTACTGCCAGGTCGACGTCGGCGACAGCGACGACGACGAAGACGTCGAGACTCGGGGAATCATCTGCGGCGCCTCGAACTTCGCCGAGGGTGACCTTGTCGTCGTCGCGTTGCCTGGTGCCGTGCTGCCCGGCGGGTTCGCGATCTCCGCACGCAAGACGTACGGCCGCACGTCCAACGGCATGATCTGCTCGGCCCGTGAGCTGGGCCTCGGCGACGACCATGCCGGGATCATGGTGCTGCCGAGCGGCGAGGCGAGCCCTGGCGACGACGCGTCGCCGCTGCTCGGACTCGATGACACCGTTATCGACCTGGAGATCACGCCGGATCGAGGCTACGCGATGTCCGTGCGTGGCCTGGCGCGTGAGCTGGCGATCGCGTTCGAGACGACGCTGGTCGACCCGGCGGCGATCGCGGTGCCCGGTGCCGAGGGCGAGGCGCACAGCGTCCACATCGAGGACCAGCTGGGTTGCTCGCGGTTTGTGTTCCGTCGCGTGACGGGGCTGGACCCGACATCGCCGACGCCGTGGTTCATCCGCAGGCGGCTGATGCTGTCCGGGATCCGCAGCATCTCGCTCGCGGTGGACGTGACGAACTACGTGATGCTCGAGACCGGGCAGCCGATGCACGCGTTCGACACCTCGTCGGTCAAGGGCAACCTGACCGTGCGCCGCGCGCAGGCCGGCGAGAAACTGACCACTTTGGACGACGTCGAGCGCGCGCTCGACCCGGACGACATCGTGATCGCCGACGAGACCGGCCCGATCTCGCTTGCCGGTGTGATGGGTGGCGCGTCGACCGAGGTCCGCCCGGACTCCACGGACATCCTGCTGGAAGCGGCCGTCTGGGACCCGCCGTCGATCGCGCGTGCGGTCCGCAGGCACAAGCTGCCCAGCGAGGCCTCCAAGCGTTTCGAGCGTTCGGTCGACCCGGCGCTGGCTCCGGCCGCGGCGGAACTCGCCGCGAAGTTGCTGCGTGAGCACGGCGAAGCACGGATCCAGCCCGGCCGCACCGATGTCGGACGGCCTGAGCTGCCCGGTCCGGTGCTGATGGAGATCGACCTGCCGGACCGAGTCGCGGGCATCAACTACCCGCGTGGCGTGACCGCTCGGCGGTTGAGCCAGATCGGCTGCGGCGTCGAGGTGGCGACGACGGAGGCCGGTCGTGCCGCGGTGATCGCGACGCCGCCGACGTGGCGTCCCGACCTGACCCGCCCTGCCGACCTGGTCGAGGAAGTCCTGCGGCTGGAGGGGTATCACACGATCCCGTCCGTGCTGCCCGCCGCGCCTGCCGGTCGCGGCCTGACGCCTTCGCAGCGTCGCCGTCGTGCCGTCGCCCGGACTCTGGCGGACGTCGGCTACGTCGAGGTCATGCCGATGACGTTCGTGTCCCCGGCGACCTGGGACGCCTTCGGGCTGCCCGAGGACGACGTGCGGCGGCAGACCGTGAAGGTCCTCAACCCGCTTGAGGCCGACCGCAACGAGATGACGTCGACGTTGCTGCCTGGTTTGCTGGAAGCGTTGGGCCGCAACGTTTCCCGTGGTATGCGGGATGTCGCGCTTTTCCACATCGGACAGGTCGTGCTGCCCAAGGTGCAGCAGGTCCCGGTGCCCGAGGTGCCGGTCGACCAACGCCCCTCCGACGCGGAGATCGCCACCCTGAAGGCAGCCCTTCCGGCGCAGCCCGTGCACGTTGCCGTTGTGCTGGCAGGAAACCGCCAGCGCCCGGGTTGGTGGGGCAAGGGCGAACCGGCCACCTGGGCCGACGCCGTCCAGGCCGCGCAAGACGTGGCCGCCGTCGCGGGCGTCGAACTGACGGTCCAGGCTGGCTCACTGATGCCGTGGCACCCAGGCCGGTGCGCCGAGCTTCGCGTGGGCGACTTCCCAGTCGGGCACGCGGGCGAACTGCACCCGAAGGTCGTCGAAGCACTCGGACTGCCGAAGCGCACGTGTGCGATGGAGCTGGACCTGGACCTGCTGCCGATCCAGAAACACCGCCCGGCGCCCAAGGTCTCGCCGTACCCACCGGTGCTGCTGGACGTGGCACTCGTGCTCGACGCCTCCGTCCCGGTCGCCGAGGTGACCGAGGCACTCAAGTCGGGCGGCGGCGACCTGCTGGAGGACCTGCACCTGTTCGACGTCTACACCGGCGAGCAGCTCGGCGAAGGAAAGCGTTCGCTGGCTTACTCGTTGCGCTTCCGTGCGGCCGACAAGACATTGACGGTGGAGGAAGCCACTGCCGCCAAGGAGACCGCGGTCGCCGTGGTGTCCGAGCGGTTCGGTGCGACTTTGCGCTGAGGCGTAAGTGTCTTTGCGAGTGGCCTTGTGCCGCCGCATAGTGATCAGGCGAGGTCAACGGGGCCTCGCCTGATTGCTTGTGCGGGGGAGTACATGATGATCAAAGCGATGGGCGTTGCCCTTGTCGGTGTGATGGCGCTGGCCGTACCCGCTGCCGCTGCGGAACTTCCAGGCTTCGAGGTGTCCTTTGTGGATGCCGGGACCGGTGCGCCGGTCGAGAACGTGTGCCTTGGCATGGTCGACGAGAGTGACCGGGGTGTGGTCGAGCCGCAGGTCATGGTTCAGTGCAGCGACAGTTCCGGGAAGGTCAGGAACTACTACACCAACCGCCACCGGTTCTATGTCTGGTCGAGAGACGGCTCGTACGGCAGTCACTGGATCGGTGCGCACGGCCCCACGGGTGAGTTCGCCAAGGCGAAGTGGTTCGAGGCGAAGGACCGCGTCACGCGGGTCAACGTGATGATGGGGGCGCCCGGTGAGATCGCCGGTGTCGTGACTGACGCGACCACTGGCGCTCCGGTGGCCGGGTTGTGCCCGATGCCAACGCCCGCCGGCAAGGGATTCGGCGGTTTTCCGGGTGTGACGTGCAGCAATGACGCGGGTGAGTACAAGATCACCGGGCTCGCGGCGGCCGACTGGGTCGTGCAGTTCCCCGACTTCGCTGGCCGGTACGCGTGGGAGTGGTCCGGCAACGCGCCGAACCGTCTCGCAGCTTCGACGGTCCGGGTGCGCAGCGGCGTGACCACGGCCCTGCACGCCAAGCTGGAGCCTGAGGGCCGGATCACGGGCAAGCTCGTCAACGCGCCGGATCGCGGGCAGTACATGTCCATCGATGTGGTGAACAGGTGGACCGGTGACTACGCGAGCCCGAAGCCTGTCAAGGACTCCACGACGCTCACGTACATGGTGCCGGGCCTGAACACCCAGCAGGTCGAGATCAGCTACGTCGCCATGGGGACACCCCGGTACGAGTACCCCACGCCCGTGCGCGTGACGGCCGGTCAGACGACACCCGACATCGACCTGATGTTCCCGCCACAAGGCTGATTGTCGGTGCGCGGGCGTAGTCTCCGGGCATGAGCGATTTGGTCGACGCGGTCCGGGTTGAGCTCAAGCGTGCCGCGGATCCGGCGAAGGCGCCGGAGATGCAGCGGTACATGAAGTCCGAGATGCCGTTTCGTGGCGTGGCCAAGCCGGAACGGGCCGCGTTGGCCAAGAAGCTCTTCGCCGAGCATGTGATGTCCGATGTGGACGAGCTAAGAAAGACAACGCTTGAACTGTGGCGGGGTGCCGAGTACCGCGAGGAGCGGTACCTCGCCATCGACCTGACCGGGGATCGCCGGTACGCCAAGTGGCAGACCAAGGATCTGCTGCCGATGTACGACGAGATGATCGTCACCGGCGCGTGGTGGGATTTCGTCGACGAGCTGGCGATTCGGCGCGTCGGGCCCATTCTGCTCAGGGAGTGGGACGACGTCGCGCCCATTATGCGTGCGTGGGCGACCGACAAGGATCTCTGGCGGCGCCGCACGTCGATCATCTGCCAGGTGGGCGCCAAGACCGAAGTGGACACCGAGCTCCTCGCCGAGGCCATCGAGGCGAACATCCACGACAAGGATTTCTTCCTGCGCAAGGGCATCGGCTGGGCACTGCGTCAGCACTCCAAAGTGGACGCGGCCTGGGTGCGCACGTTCGTCAGCACGCACCCAGACCTTTCACCGTTGTCCAGGAAAGAGGCTACGAAGTACCTCTAGGGCCGGCGAACGCGTACGCCGCCAGACCGACCGTTCCGATCACTGAAGCCGTGACTACGGCAGTGGTGGAATCCGAGCGCTGGGACAGCCACGTCAGGATCTCGCTGTCCCGTGGGCCGAACACGCACACGGTGGCCCAGAGGGCGGGTAACGTCCACGCCAGCTGGTTACCCAGCACCGCCGCGGCCAAACCAGCCAATCCGGCGAGTCCCAGAGCGTTGCGGAGCACCACGGAAACGTCCCACAGATCGACCGCGGCCGTCAGGCCGAACACGACCAGGCCGATCGACAGCAGGTGCGCCGCGCGCCAGACCGGCCACGCGATGGCCCCGGTACGGTCGAGCTGGACATCCGCACCGCCAAGGCCGACCGCGGCCACTGCGGTGCCCATGCCAAGGGCTACCAGCGAAATCTTCGGCTCGGGACTGTCGAGTGCCCACGCACCGATGGCTGTCGCGAGCAGAGCCGTGAACGCCGCGGGCGCACCGCGAGAGCGCAGGTACAGCACGAGTAGGCGCATTGTCAGCACTCAGGGCTCTGGGCACGCAGTTCAGCGACCTTCGCCGGCTGCTGGTCGACCGGTAGCGCACGCAACTCCTGCCACATCCGCTTGGCTTCGGTCTCGACGTCTCGGTTGGTCGTGTTGCGGGACGCGACCGGTCGCAGTTCGCCGTCGAACCACGACGCCACCACCATTCGCCGCGCAGCCGCATGCTTGCCGATTTCCCAGTCACAGTACCGGTGCAGGTCAGGCCCGGCGAGGATGGTCCGTCGCGGGTTCAACTGGAACTCGTAGTCGTCGAAGTGGAAGAACACGATGTCAGCCGACGGCGGCAACGTGTCCATGGTGAACTGGGACATCCGCGCCTCCTGAACCACCGTCGGCGCGCCAGGCAGCTTCGCCAGTTGAGTCAGTGCCTGCCGAACCGGACCGGCGATCTCGGGCAGGTGGTCCTGATGAAGCCGTGACACGCACACGCGGTCCTCGCAGACCAAGGCGGCTGCAGAGGTGTCCGGCGTGAGTATGCCCGCCGCGGACGAAGGCAACAGCGGCAGTGTGATCGCGAGCGCGGCGAGGGCGGGGAGTAGCGCCAGCAGGCGTGCTTTGCGGCCGACGAGCGTCAGCAACCCGAATCCGGTGATCGTCAATCCGGCGAACCACAAGGCCTGCACCAGGTTCACCGGAGTGGACACCGTCACGAACAAGTCGTCCTGAAAGTCGAAGACCGGAGTCAACAGGGCGAATTGCCACGACACCGTCCCCTCGACAACGCTGCCGGTTCCCGGGGCGCCGACCAGCGCCACCGTGGTCGCGGCCATGGTGAGCACCGCGGCGATCGGTGCGGTCAGCAGGAACGGGAAGATCCGGCCGACGCCCATTCCAGCCAGCACAGCGGCGATCATCGACAGGATGCCGACCAGCATCACGGGCACCCAACCGACGCCGACGTAGCTCGCGTTCCCGATCACCTGGACCGCGCCGACGAAGAAGATCACGAGATACGCCGCGGTCACACCGGCACACATCGCGACAACCGGCGGGAGCGCCCGCTGGAACGCCGGTCTTGGTGTCGCGGACAGCAGTTCGTCCATCTTGGACCGCCGGTCCCGCCTGCCTTGCCACGCGCCCGCACCCACCGCCAACGGCCACAACAGGTTCAACAGCCAGCGCTGCCACATCGCGAGCGAGAACCATTCCTCGGTCCACGCGTCCGAGCCCTTGCCCCACGGCCCGGGAAGAGCGTAGAAGAAACCAAGACCGACCAGGACGATCAGCAGACCGGCCCAGAGCGCGGCCGAGCGCCGCAACTCGATACCCAGCGCCCTCATTTCGCACGCCCCAGCAAAGCCGAGTAGCCGCGTTCGGCCGGGCTGTCGCCGATGTCGGAATCGCCACCGGCGGCGGCCAACGACTCCGCAGTTCCCTGGAACACCAGCTTTCCCTCGTCCATCAGTACGACATCCGTGCACGCGGCTGCGACATCCTCGACCAGATGCGTCGACACGACGACACACGTGTCCCCGCTCAACGACCGCAACAGTTCCCGGAACTGGATGCGCTGTGCGGGATCCAGGCCGACGGTCGGCTCGTCCAGCAACAGGATCCGTGGGTCGTTGACGATCGCCTGCGCGATGCCCACGCGCCGGACCATGCCGCCGGACAACGTTTTCATCTTGTCGTCGGCCCGGGCTGTCAGGTCCGCTCGGTCGATCGCGCGTTGCACCGCACCTGGGATCTCGGCCTTCGGCATTTCCTTGAGCCACGCCATGTACTCGACGAACTCCCGTACGGTGAACCGGGGGTAGAAGCCGAACTGCTGTGGCAGGTAACCGATCTGCCGTCGGACCGGCCGGAGGTCACGTCCACTCGGCGGCGACCCCAGCAGTTCGATCGAACCACCCGCTGGACGGACAACCGTTGCCAGCGCACGGATCAACGTCGTCTTACCGGCGCCGTTCGGCCCGAGGATGCCGTGCACGCCGATACCCATCGACAGATCCAACCCGTTCACGGCCATCCGGCGGCCGGCCCGCACCCGCAGGTCCGAGGTGTGGATCTCCCATGCGTACGTCGTCGGCGCAGTCTCCGCCGTCTTCACCACGCGTCCCAAAATGTTCCCCTTAACGCAACAGTCGCGCGTACGCATCGGCCCGCAGGGCCAGCACCGCGATGAACCCGGCAATGGACAACGCCCAGAAGGGTAGGCTGGCCGGCTGCAGCACCACCGGCAGTTGGTTGTTGATCACGCTCGGACCGGCGACGACGAGGACCCACACGATCCCGAGCACGCTCGCGGCCGGGGTGACCCCGATGAGCAAACCGAAAGCGAGCGCTCCGGTCGTGAAAGCCAAGGACGGCAACAACCACATCGCCGGTGATGCGTCAACTGGCAGTCCCGCAAGAAAAAGCGCGGGGATGACGAGGAGCAGCACCGAGACGGTTCGCCGCAGCACGAGCTCCAGGCCCGCACGGGGCGTTCCGGCGACGAGCTCGTGCATCGGATCGGCGTTCTTGTTCCACGAGGCCGCCACACCCACCATGGGCGCGATCGGTGCGAAGAGGAGCACCAACGACATGCTGAGTGGCGCTATAAGGTCGAGCAGCATCGCGACGGCGGTTACCAGGATCGTCATCCCGATCCAC
Source organism: Kibdelosporangium aridum (assembly GCF_900176515.1). Classification (GTDB taxonomy): domain Bacteria; phylum Actinomycetota; class Actinomycetes; order Mycobacteriales; family Pseudonocardiaceae; genus Kibdelosporangium; species Kibdelosporangium aridum. The sequence continues at coordinate 96,436 of NZ_FWXV01000003.1, read as the reverse complement.
GGCAGACCAGCCGAAGACACGACCCAAAACCTGCGGCGATGCTTGGCGGGCGTTTCAGTCGGCGTGAGCTCCGCCCAAACTGTGTCGAGCAAAGGCGTGACCTGCTCGGCATGCGATGCCAGGAGGAGACGGCAGGACGCACACGTCTCCATGTGCGCCTCCAATGCCCACACCTGGTCCGCAGGGATGTCCGTATCCCCATTGGCATACCTGCGGACCAGGTCCCCCGACACGTGGCTCATGACAGCGCCTCCCTCAAAAGGGTTCGCGCACGACGCGCTCGGGTCTTCACGGTTCCCTCGGGCACTCCGAGCAGGACCGACGTCTCGCGTACGGTCAGCCCATCGAGCACCATCGCCTGCAGGACGTCACGCAGCTCAGGCGCCAGTTCGTCGAGTGCGGCGCCCAACTCGGCCCCGACGGTTCCGGACAGCGCCTCGTCCTCGGCGGCCGGGGAGTCCTGGGGGACTTCGTGCCGGACCTCGGCGTGCTTCTTCTGCTTGCGGAAGACGTCGACGAGCCGGTGGGCCGCGATGGTCCACAACCACCCGACCGCGCTGCCGTCTACCGCCGCGCCTGCGAAGCCGCCTGCCGCACGCCAGACCGCGAGGTATGTCTCCTGCATGACCTCGGAGACGACCTGGTCGTCCGAACAACGGCGGCGCAGCCGCACAGCCAGCCACGGTGACGTACGGCGATACAGCTCCTCGAAGGCCGCCCGATCGCCCTTGGCGATCCGGCGGACCAAAGCCGCCTCGTCATCCGTCATGCCCAGCTAGACGGCGGAAGGTCCGGTTCGGTTTTCCCCGGCCGGATTTTCTTCAAGCCCGAGCAACTCCATCGCCGCGTCGACGGCGATTTTCCGCAGCTCATCCTGGGGAACATCGGTGAACTGGATGGTGCAGTCCTGTATCCCGCCCAACGCCATGGTGGCCCTGACCGACTGCGCGAGCGACGGCTCCGGCCCGAGCAGCAGTACGCCGATCCGTTCCCGCCAGGCCACCACCAGCTCGATCAGGCCGAGGTCGCTGAGCGTGCTGATCTCCTGGAGGAGCAGCCTGATGTCGCCGCGGTGCTGGTAGTGCAGGTCGAAGTACTCCTCGAGCACCGTGCGCTTGTCGATCTCCGGCTGTTGCTCCAGCTTGCGGATGAACTCCTCGCCGCCGTCGATGACTGGCCCGACGATGGTCCGGACGAGGTCCTCACGGGAAGAGAAGTGGTAGTACAGGGCCGGTTTGCTGATGCCGAGGCGGTCGGCGATCTCCCGCAGGCTGGTCTTCTGCACGCCCTGGGCAGCGAAGAGCTCGCGGGCGGCGTCCAGAATGCGCTGTTTCGTGTCGGCCACGAGAGAAGAGTAAGTGACCTACCGGCAAGTCAGGACTGGCCGGTAGGTCAACGGCTCAGATCAGGTGGTCGAACTCGCCCTTTTTGGCGCCGTCGAGCATGGCGGCGATCTCGGCCGGGGTGAACTGGAGGATGGGGCTGTCGGGGCCGAGCTTGGAGTCCCGGAGCCCGATCACGGGCCCAAGCTGGGCAAACTCCACGCAGTCATCGTTGGGGGCGCTGGCAGTTGCTTTCTGCCACTGAGCGTTGTCGATCTTGGTGAATTCCACGCAGTCACTGTTGGGTGCACTGGCGGCTGCTTTTTGCCAGCGGGCGCCGTCGAAGGCGCTGCTGGGAAGGTAGTCGTGCTCGCGCAACGGGCTGTCCTTTCCGCAGGCGGATCACTGGTACTCCTTCACCATTTTTCCAATGAAATGAACGGATTCCATCGGGCAAAGCGACGCAGCCACCAGCTCGCTCCACAGCCGTTCGTAGCTATTGACCAGGTCGGGATCGTCGATGAAGCGTGCGTCGTCAAACTGCTCGAGGTGCACGAAGTTCAGCGGAGTGCTGATGCCCCGGCTGGGAACATGGATCAACGCGAAACTCAGCCACGAGTACATGACCTGGCCGCCGGTGCCAGCGAACGGCAGGATCTGGATCTCGACGTTCGGCTGGCTGGCGACTGTGAGCAGATGCTTCATCTGCCCATACATCACCGTGCGATCGCCGAAGACACGCCTGAGGGCGGACTCGCAGAGGATGAAGCTCGCCTTCACGTTGCCGTGGAGGACAGCCTGTCTGGCCAGTCGGGCTTGAACTGTGTCGTCTTCGTCGAAGGTGAAGCCGAACCGGGCCATCAATCGGCTGAGCACTCGGACATAGGGCTCGGTCTGGAGCAGGCCGGGGACCATGTTGACTCCCGCCCGGCGGAGCTGGTCGCATCGGGCTTCCATGTCGATCAAGAGCCGGGCCGACTCCCGGTAGACCGACTTGTAGCCGGTCCAATCGCCCTTTCTGCCCAGGTTGCGGGCCAGATCCATCAACATGGCCAGCTGCTCGGGGCTGGCGCCGTAGAGCTCACCCATCATCTTCACGTCGGCCACGCTCGGTCTCGACGCCATGTTCATGATCCGGCTGATCTTCGTACCGCGGCAGCCCAGGTAGCGAGCAGTTTCCTCATCTTTGATTCCGGACTTCCGCTTCAGCCTGTGCAATTCGTTGTTCAGCATCAGCAGGGGAACGGTCTTCGTGGGCATGTGATCCAGTATTGAGGGCAAGCGCTCGATCGCGAAATCACCTGATCGGTTAGTTCAGTCGGGGGCAACTTCTGCTTTAGATTGTTCATTCGGCCCCTGCTGGGGCAGGGGTAAACAGTGGGATTTCCAATTCTGGGAAAGGACTATTCAATGCTCGACGACGGTGACCTCGATGACTTCGATGCCGATGTGACCGAGATGGTTTTCGACAACAAACCCAAGCTGTTCGCGGTCGTCCTTGAGTACGGCAACCAAGTCGATGCGCAAATCGTGGCGTGGGGTATAGCCCTGGATGAGCACGCGTACATGACCACGGTCGACGGCAGAAACCAGTACGCCCTCGCCCACGCCGAGAACGCCCTTCGCTACATCCGGCACCGTCCCGAAGCGACGCCTCGGCTGGTCTGGGCTGCGTGACCTCGCTGACTTACCGGTAGGTCAGATTCCGTGCTAGCCTGACTTACCGGTAAGTCAGGAGGGGTGACATGAAGGTACTTGTCTCTGGGGCGAGCATCGCGGGTCCCGTACTCGCGTATTGGCTGGTCAGGTACGGATTTGACGTCACGGTCGTCGAGCGTTCGCCGGTGTTGCGCAAGACGGGCGGGCATGCGATCGACTTGTTCCGCCCGGCGATGGACATCACCGAGAAGATGGGCGTCCTGCCGGAAGTCGAGAAGCACGTCACGGGCACCGACCGGTTGCGGCTGTACCGGCGCGGGGTGCGCAAGCCGGTCAAGATCAACCTCGGCAACATCTACCAGGCCGCGTCCGACCGGCATGTCGAAATCATGCGGGACGACCTCAGCGAGATCTACTACGACGCCACCGTCAAGGACGTCGAATACATCTTCGGTGATTCCATTACCGGGATTTCCGATGATGGAAAAGTCACGTTCGAGAATTCCGCTCCGCGCACGTTCGACATAGTCGTCGGAGCCGACGGCCTGCACTCGAACGTACGCAAGCTGACGTTTGGTCAAACGGCCAGTGAGTTCATTGGCGCGTACCTCGCCGTGGTCACCGTGCCGAAGGAGTTCGGGCCTGACGGCGAGTTCATGAACTACCTCGATGTCGGGCGAATGGCAGGGGCGTACAGTGCCACTCACATGGATGATGCACGTGCCATCTTTCTGTTTCGGAGTGAGCCGCTCGACTATCACTACCGTGACGTTCCCCGGCAGCAGGAATTGCTCAAGCAGGCGTTCCAGGGCCTGCACCCGGAGGTGAACCGCCTGCTTGCGCAGATCGAGCACTCGCCCGCGTTCTACTTCGACTCGATCACGCAGCTGAAGCAGGACACCTGGTCACGCGGCCGTGTCACGCTCGTCGGCGACGCGGGCTACTGCCCAGGCCCGGCCGTGGGCGGCAGCACAAGCCTGGCCGTCGTCGGCGCGTACGTGCTGGCAGGGGAGTTGGCCGCAGCGGGCGGTGACTACGAGCGCGGTTTCGCGGCCTACGAGCGCGAGATGATCGAGTATGTCCGCAACAGCCGGAAGCTTGCCCATCTCGCGGCCAAGACCTTGATCCCTGCCACGCCTTTCGGGCTATGGGCGCTGGCCAACGTGTCGCGGGTGATCTCCGCGTTGCCGCCGTCGATCAGCCGCGCTCTGGCGAAGCTCAGCAAGTCCGGCACACGGATGCACGACACGTTCGTGGTCAAGAACTACGACCATCTGCGTACCGCGTGAGCCGCTCCTGAGCGGACGTGGTTGCGCGCGACCCACGCCACGATCCCCTTATCCAACAAGGGGAGGTTAGTGGTGAAACGGGTCAACCGCAGAGTGGTCCTCGGCGGAGTCGCTGCGCTGACAGCGGCTTCGGCGATACCCGCCTGGGGTGATGAAAACAGAGGTGGCGTCCGGCCGATCCGGCTGACCACCGAGCACGTGACCGATCCACTTGGCATTGACAATCCGAATCCACGGTTCGGCTGGCAGCTGTCCGGGCACGGGACCGGGCGCAAGCAGACCGCCTACCGGATCATCGTCGCCGGTGTTTGGGACTCCGGCAAGGTGATGTCGTCCGGCCAGTCCACAGTGTACTCCGGCGGCCCGCTGCGGTCGCGGACGCGTTACCACTGGACGATCCAGGTCTGGGACGAGAACGACCAGCCAGGCCCGGTCAGCGGGCCTGCCTGGTTTGAAACCGCCTTTCTTGAGCCGGAAGAGTGGCAGGCCGAGTGGATCGGCAGCGGGATCTTCGTCCCGCCACCGGTGAAAACGTTGCCGCAGGCGTTGTACTCGGCCGTCGACCTGGAACCAGGCCACACGCTCGGCCAGAGTTTCGAGTCAGAGAGCCAGATGCTGGCAGTGACTGTCCTGTTGGCAGTGACTGAAACGGCCAGCTGCCGGATGACGCTTCGACGTGGTGACACCGTTATCGGCACGAAGGTGTTGTCGGGTCTGGTCGGCGACAGGTACGGCGAGGCACAGGGCCGGTTGGACTTCGACAAACCCGTTGAGCCCGGCTCGTACTACCTGGAACTGAGCGACAGTTCCGGCTCCATCGGGTGGAAAGGACTGCAGGCCAACGCTTATCCGAAGGGTGTGGCGTTCGCCGACGGTACCGAAGTTCCGGGCGAGGACCGGTGGGTGTACAGCATTCCGCCCAACCCGCCCGCGAACCCGCTGCTGCGTCAGGAGTTCGACGTCCAGGCCAAGATCGTTTCGGCGCGGCTCTACGTGTCTGGCTTTGGGCAAGCGCTTGTGTGGGTCAATGGCCGGCGGATTGCCGGGACGCCGGTGGGTACCGACTACGACAAGCGAATCTTGTACACCACGCATGACGTGACCTCGCTTGTCCGGCAGGGCAAGAACGCCATTGGCCTGGCGATGGGCCGTGGCATGTTCGCGACTCGTGGCCTGGATACCGACGCCAGCAACCTCGCGCGCTGGATCGCCGAGCCGCAAGCCAAGGTGCAAGTGGAGATCAACGGACGTATCGTGGTCTCAAGCGGACCATCGTGGCAGCTCACCGAGGGCCCGACGGTCTACGATGCCGTGCTCGCAGGCGAAACCTATGACGCCCGGCGTGCTCTTGAGGGGTGGGCACTGCCGGGGTTTGACGCCACGGGATGGCGCCCGGCGAGGGTCGTCCCGAGTCCGGGCGGCAGGATGACCGCGTACACCGCAGAACCTGTGGTGGACATGGATCCTGTCCGCCCGGTCAAGGTGAGCGTGCCCGCTCCCGGCATCCGGCTGTACGACTTCGGTGCGATGCTCGCCGGACACGTCCGGATCCGGGCGCGGCTGCCGCGAGGCGTGGCCGTGAAACTCGTGCACAGCGAGAAGCTGGACGCGCGTGGGCACGTGAATGTCGGCATCCCCGGCGGGAACGAGAACACGTCGGTGGATGGCCGGTACATGCAGGACGAGTACATTTCGGACGGTTCCGGTGAGTTCACGTGGGAGCCTTCGTTCACGTACAAGACGTTCCGCTATGTCGAGCTCAGCGGAACCGCGATCGAGGTCGACGTGGTCGCGGTGCCCGAGGCGAGCGCGGTCTCTTCCACAATGGACATCAAACTGGATCACCCTGAGCTGCAGTGGATCGCGGACGCCGGCAAGCGAACGACTCGCAACATCCTGCGCGGCCATCCCGACGTCGGGCGCTACGGCTGGACGAGCGCTACCTATCGGGCGGTGCAACCGATGCTGTACCAGTACGGCATGGCCGCGCTGTTCGAGAATTGGCTGGAGGACATCCGGGTCAGCCAAGGTGCCGATGGCGAGATTCCGCTGATCACGCCTTCAGGTGCGCTGAGCGGCGGCAGGTTGCTGACGCCTTCGTCGACCGGTGTGTATCCGTATCTTGTGCACCGCCATTGGCTGACGTATGGCGACAAAACCGTTCTCTCGAAACACTTCGAGGGCGTCCGGAAGTACGTCACCTGGCTGCTGGGCAAGCTGCGCGACGGCATCGCCGACGACACTTTCGGTGACTGGTATCCGCCCAAGGGCACGCCGATGGCACCGGAAGGCGGCACACTCGTCGGTACGGCGTATGTGATCGAGACGCTGCGGTCCGCGATCGCGATTGCCTCTGAGCTGGGGCGCATGGAACAGGCCCGGACTTGGCAGGCTCGTGCGGACGAGATTTCTCGCCAGTTCAACGCCGCTTTCCTGCGCTCAGGGGAGTACCGGACGGCTATCCAGAGTTCCTATCGGCAGACCGGCAACGCTGTCGCGCTGGCTTTCGGGCTCGTACCGCCCGCGGTTCGCGCGCAGGTCGTCCAGGGCCTGGTCGATGACGTGGAACGCAAGGGCAGGCACCTCGACACAGGTGCCCTGGGCACTGGTGCTTTGCCGTTCGCCTTGTCCGACAACGGAAGGCCTGACCTGGCTTACGCGGTTCTGACTCAGGACACGTACCCGTCGTTCGGATACTTGCGTTCGCTGGGGGCGACGACGTTCTGGGAGTCGTGGGAGAAGGAGTCCCGTGGCCACCAGGACCCGACCCTCAGCCTGGTCGTGAACTGGCTGGTCGAGCGGGCCGTCGGGGTCTCGCTGCTGGAGCCCGGGTGGGCGCGATTCCGGGTTGTCCCAGGTCGCGTCGGGTCTCGGGTGGTGCTCGACACCGTGCGCGGGCGTATTTCGGTCTCGTGGCGTGCCGGCGCGGGTGAGATCGAGGTCCCGGTGAACTCCGAGGCCGAGGTTATCCTGCCGTCGGGTGCGAAACAGGTGCTTGGTTCGGGCAGGCACCTCGTCCGGATGGATGAGCGTCGCTGAACAGTTTTAGCCAGAAGCATGAGCCGCGGCGGCCGTGATCTGCCTACCGTCGAGACTCATGCACAAGTTCATGACTGTTCGTGGTTTCGGGACGCCCGGCTGGGCCAAGGTGAGCAGGTCAATGCCACGCACGCTCGCTCATGCCGAGATGCGGACGTGCGTGGCACCGACGAGCGAACTTGACGCCACTTCCAAGGAGCGCATCGAGGGCGTACCCGTTGATTTCCGTTAGAAGCCGGGGAAAACGCGACGCAGGTCGTCGAGCGTGATGTTGCCGTCGATGGTGACGCCGTTGTCGTACGGGGCCTTGAGACGGCCGCTGATCAGCCGGACAAACGCTTCCGGCGGCCCGTTGAACGTCGCGGAAGGTGACTCGACATGGTCAACCACGGTGACCGCGTCGTCGATCACCAGACCGGCGCCTGGGACCGCGACGGACACCGGGTCGGTGAGCTCGGCCGGCTTCGCGAGGAAATTCAGCATGAAGGCCACGGGCCCGGTCAGGAGGTCGACGAGTACCGCGGCCGAATCGGCGTCCACTTCGGCGTGCGCGTCGAATGCCACGCGCACGTCCCAGGAATGGTTGGCCACCTCGTTGAGCCGCATGCCCAGGGCGGTCACCAGCGGGACCGGCTCCGGCAGGAACCCGAGGTCGACGGTCAGCGACGAGCGCTGCTCGGGGGTGAGCGCCTCGACCGTGTCGAGCCAGCGGCTGTCGTATTCCAGACTGGTCGTCGGTAAGGGTGCGCACGAGACCGGCAAGCACGTCATGCTCAGAGCGAAGTGCAGTGATCGTGCGGTCTACGAGTTGGCTCATGCCACGCCCAATTCCCGAACGGACGCATCTGTTCCCCCGATCAATGCCTCCACGGGCCGCCCCTGCCCAGGCCGCATCCCCGGCCAGGGCTGGTGAACACACGGTTGGCGGTAGCCTCTCGGTGGGCCTGGATGGGAGGGCTGCCATGGATGTCTCGACGACCCGCAATGGCGATGTCGAGATCGCTTACCGGACGACGGGTGAGGGTGAGCGTCCGCTGTTGCTCATTCAGGGGGGCAGCGCTCCGATGGAAGCCTGGCCGGACGGGTTCTGCACGGAGTTGGCACGACGCGGGTTCCGGCTCGCGCTGTTCGACAACCGGGATTCGGGGCGGTCCTCGCGCGTCCCCCGCGCCTACACACTCGCCGATATGGCCGCGGATGCTTGTGCGGTGCTCGACGCGCTGGCCTGGCCGGCGGCTCATCTGGTGGGCGTCTCCCTCGGTGGCATGATCGCGCAGGTCATGGCGGTACGCCAGCAGCCGCGTGTGCTGAGCCTGACCTCGCTTTCCTCGGCACCGAATCCCTCCCTGTGGTGGAACCGGCGCACGCCCAGGCTCGTGCTCCGCATGCTCGCGTTGGGGTTGCGCGTTCGGGGAACAGGGCCACAGGCCGAGGCCGAGCGTTTGATCGGGATGATGCGGATCATCGGTTCCACCGGCTACCCGCATGACGAGGACTGGCTCCGCGAGATGGCCAGCCGCACCTACGAGCACCGCACGGATCCGGCAGCGGCGCGCAGACAGAGGGAGGCCTCCCGGGCCACCGGCGACCGCCGTGCCGAACTGTCTCGGATACGGGTGCCCAGTGTGGTGCTGACCGGACAAGCCGATCCCGTGCAACCGATCCGAGCGGGCAGGGCCACCGCCACAGCCATCCCCGGTGCGCGCTTCGTCAGCTACCCGGGGATGGGCCACGACCTTCCGCGCGAACTGTGGTCCACCATCGCCGACGAAATCGACGCGATAGCCAAACAGCGTGGGACCGGCGACCAGTGAACCACCCGGACTGTCCGCCATCGGGTCGTTAACTCCAGATAGCGCAAGGTAGGCCGTCGGTGAATACCTGGGGTGGATCGGGCAAGGATCGTGCCTGGCCGCGCGCGACGCGTTGTGCTGTCCACGCGCAGATGGCGGCGTCGAGGACGTCGTCCACGGCGGCTTTCCGGCCGGCGTCGCCAAGATCGCTGTCCAGCGGGATTCCGGCGTCAGTGAGCAGTCGCCGCCGCAGGTGGGCGCCGGCCCATGTGTGCTTGCGTGCGGTGAGTGGCGCACCGGCCAGAAGCGCGAAGCTGACCTCGGGATGGGCTTCCACGACGTGACATGGGCGCTGGCGGATCCATCGATCCACTTGCCGAAGCTTGTGCAACAAGCCGAATGCTTGAATGGAGATGCCTTCGCCAGTCAGTTGGCGATTGCGCTCGCTGGCCGTGAGGTGATCGGTAGCGTCGAGAACGGCGCGGACGGGTGTCATGAACACCGAGGACCGCAATGAGCCAATTTGTTGCCGGGCAAGGATGTCTGCTTCCCGCTGGTCGCGGTCGGGCAACCCGATGGGCATGTCGATGGCAATCACCGCAAGCGGTCCGTCGGCCAAGGCGACCAATTCTTCGATTGTGGCTGCGACATGGCTATCGACCTGTCCTGCGGCCACAGTGATACCTACCCACCCGGCCTTGCACGCGTCGACGCCCATCACGCGATCGTGGTTCATGCCGTCATCCTCGCCGAAATCACTCCTGCCTGCGGCTCGTCCGGGCCACGGAGAGAGGACGGCATGTGCCCGGCGCTGTACGCCCTCGCGATCGGTTCCCCCGACAGCCTGAGGATGCGAACGCAACTGCAAGGTCAGCGGCTAGCCGACGGTCAGGTTCATGTGCAGGACAGCAATGGCCGGGTTGACTCGGGCGATTAACTCAGCAATCATTGACTCAATGAACGTTGAGTGGCCTTCGGCGCTGGTCGACCGGGCGCGGCAGCACGCCGCGCTCGGCGAACCGGCTCGGTTGGCGATCGTGGACCTGCTGTCGCTGGGCGACGCGTCGCCCAGCGAGCTGGGGCGGGCATTGGGCTTGCCGAGCAATCTGCTGGCCCATCATGTGAAGTCGTTGGAACAAGCCGGAATCGTGGAGCGATCCCGGTCCGAAGGTGACCATCGCCGGACCTACCTCCGGTTGCGTGTGCTGCACGACCTGTCCCCGAGGGGCGCCCGGGACGCGTCACGAGTGGTCTTCGTGTGCACGGGAAATTCCGCGCGTTCGCAACTCGCGGCCGCGTTGTGGAAACGACGTAGTCAGGTCCCCGCCACGTCAGCGGGGACGGTCCCGGCCAGGCGCGTGCATCCGCTTGCCGTGGCCACTGCGCGGCAGCATGGGTTGTCGCTGGCCCGTGCTCGCACAGCGCATGTCCGAGACGTACTCCAGCCTGACGACCTGGTGGTTGCTGTGTGCGACAACGCGCACGAAGAACTCGCCGAGGGGGAACGACTGCACTGGTCGGTCCCCGATCCGGTCAAGGCAGGCAGCGACGACGCTTTCGAACGCGCTTTCGTTGACTTGGCCGAGCGCGTCGAGCGGCTCGCGCCCGCGGTACATCCCTTGGGAGACAAGGATGACTGAGACCCACGACCTGAGCATCGACCAACGCCTTGCCCTGCGCTCCGCGGCAACCCGCTTGCGCGAGCAATTCGACGGCGTGTTCGGCCAGGAAACCATCGAACTGTTCCTGCACTCCAGCTACGACCAGTTCGCCTCGCGCAGCACGATCCCGAACTTCCTGCCCTTGCTGGCCGAACGGTTCGCCCGGCAACGCCTGCAAGCACTGGCCAAAGTGGAAGGACATATCCAGGACGGCAAGCCGGTCGTGCTGTTCCTGTGCGTGCACAACGCCGGGCGTAGCCAGATGGCACTCGGGTTCTTCCAGTACCTGGCCGGAGACGGCGCGGTTGCGTGGTCCGGCGGTTCGGAGCCTGGTTACGAGATCAACCCGTCCGCGGTCGCGGCCATGGCCGAACGCGGGATCGACATCTCCAAGGAGTTCCCGAAGCCGTGGACCACGGAGATCGTCCAGGCCGCCGACGTGGTGATCACGATGGGCTGCGGCGACGCATGCCCGGTGTTCCCGGGCAAGCGCTACCTCGACTGGCAGCTCGACGACCCGGCAGGCAAGGGTGTTGAGGACGTTCGCCCGGTGCGTGACGAGATCGAACGCCGTATCCGTGACCTGCTTGAGGAGTTGAATGTCCCCGCGCTCCACTGAGCCGCTCGCACGCCCGGTCCTCGCCGAGTTCCTGGGCAGCATGTTGCTCGCCGCGGTCGTGATCGGCTCAGGGATCGCCGCGCAACGCCTGTCCCCGGACGACGTCGGGTTGCAGTTGCTGGAGAACGCCGCCGCGACTGCGGCTGGGCTGTACGCGTTGATCCTGATCTTCGGGCCGGTCAGCGGCGCACACTTCAACCCAGTGGTGACGCTGGCCGATGTCCTGCTGGGCGGTTCGTCCTGGCGCCGATTCCTGGCCTACGCCCCGGCGCAAGTGGCCGGTTGCGTCACGGGTGCGGTCGTGGCCAACGTGCTGTTCTCCGCCGACCCGGTCAGCATCAGCACGACTGAACGGGCGACCTTCGCCCACGGCGTCTCCGAGGTCGTCGCGACCGCTGGCCTGCTGCTGGTGATCTTCTCGCTCGTCCGCACCGGCCGCGCCGATCGGGCACCCGCCGCAGTGGGTGCGTACATCGGCGCGGCGTACTTCTTCACCAGTTCGACGAGCTTCGCCAACCCCGCTATCAGCGTCGGCCGGATCTTCAGCGACACCTTCGCCGGCATCGCCCCCTCTTCGGTCCCGCTCTTCGTCCTCACTCAGTTGATCGGAGCCGGAGTGGCGATCGGCGTGGTGAGCTTGCTTTATCCGTCAACCGATCGCCAGCGTGACCAGCTGCGGGCCGACGTCACAACAGCCGCCTGAGGTTGTCGCGGGGCCGGCGATCGAATGTCATTGGGCTGCGCGGACGGCGAAGTCGGCGCGGTATTCGTGGATCCAGCCGATTCGTCTCGGCAAGTCCGCCAGGTCGTGGTCGCGTCGCGGCACGGTTGCGCCGGTGAGTTTGATCAGCTTGCCGGCCATCCGCGAGTAATGCTGCACCCGTCGCGTGCGTTGTTTGCGCAGCCGCTCGTAGATGTCGAACGCGCGCTGGTAGGCGTCCGGCCCGGCTTCGGCCAGCAAGTGGGCCAAGGTGTAGGCACTTTCGATGGCTTGGCCTGCTCCCTGGCCCTGGTGCGGCAGCGGTGCATGCGCGGCATCGCCGGCCAGTACCACGCGGCCACGGCTCCATCGGCGCAGGCCTGGCAACTCCTGCAACGCCCAGAAATGCATGTCACCCTCGATACCGCGGATGAGTTCGAGCATGCTGTCTGTCCATCCGGCACGGGAGAAGATCGCGAGCGCTTCAGCGCGAGTGGCAGGCACACGGTTGGTTGATCGTGTCCATGCCGGGATCTCGTCGGGTACAGACACGGCCAGCAGGTTGATCAGCCGCCCGTCGTCCACGCCATAGGTGATGGCATGGGTTCTGGGACCGCACCACACCTGTAGCGACGTCGGGTTGGGCAGACTCGGTGACGCGCCTACCGGGATCACTCCACGGAACCCGATCTCACCGGAACAGACCGGTGACACCGCCCCAGCAACGTAGCGGCGGACCACCGAACGCATGCCGTCGACGCCGACCACGGCCTTGGCCACCACATCCGGCGCGTTGGCGAACCGCAGGCGTACCCCACCGTCTTCCGCGACGAGTTCGGTCACTTGGTGGTCCAGGTGGACGTGCTCCTTCGGCACCTGCTCGGTGAGCATTCGCTGCAGCGTGCCCCGATGCATGGTGACCATCGGCGCCCCCATGCGGTCCTCATACCAGCGTCCCAACTCGTGCGAGGAGATCAAGCCGCCGTCGTTCCAGCGGCGGAATTCCAGGTAAGGGGGAATGTTCCCGGCGTTTGCCAGCTCAACACCCAGTTCCCGCAACAGCCGGGTTCCGTTGGCCGCGATCGCGACGCCAGCCCCGATCTCGCGCAATTCGGAGGTCTGCTCGAACACCGCCACCGAAACAGACCGGCGCAGCAGACCGATCGCCAGGGTCAACCCACCCCGCCCGCCCCCGATGACCGCGATATCCACATCTGTGTGCATGTCACGCACCCCCGCCCCGGAGCCTACTCGTCAACGCAGCCCAGGACGGCAAGACAAGTCAGCTACCTCGCTGCGTTGCACTAGAGAACGCGCCGCCCAGTCCTAAGTCCGCTCGAACGTGAGGCCGTAGTCCTTCCGCCACGTCTCGCCCTGGTCCTCGGAGGCCTCCCACCGGCCGACGATCCGGTCGTTTTCGACCTCGGCGATGAAGCGTTGGTGCATGTCCGGGTCTTCACGGGACATGGTCCAGTGCCCACCGGCGAAGGTCATGGCGTAGAAGCGGCATACGCCGCGATCGTCTTGGTAGAGCGCGACGTATGTGTTGTTCGGGTCGCTGCGTCCGATGACGAAGCTCATCTCGGAGTGGTGCGCGCGTTCGCCGAGTTTCGTTCGCATGAACAGCAGCGACTCGCCGAGCCACTCGATGGTGGTTGTTCCTGGCACTTCGAGGCCCGGCGGGTCGAGGAACCAGGCGTTCGACAACGTCGTTGCCCACGTGCCGACGAGGCCGCCGAGCTTCTCGAGTTCTGCGTTGCGCATCGGTTCCTCCGAGTGGTTCAGGTGGCTGCGCGCTCCGCCGTGCTGCGCTCGACGCAGAACTCGTTGCCCTCGGGATCCGCCATCACGACCCAGCCGGTGCCGTCCGGGCGACGGAAGTCTTCCAGCAGCTTGGCGCCGAGTCCTTGCAGCCGGTCTACTTCCTCGTCCCGGGTCGTGTCGGGCTGCAGGCAGATGTGCATTCGATTGCGCAGCGGCGTCTTGGCTTCCGGCACCTGCTGGAAGAACATGTTCATCCCGCCGCCGAGGTCGATCGCCACTTCGGGGTCACCCGGTTTGTCGACCTCGTCGATCGGCCTGTCGTAGACCTTGGCCCAGAACTCGGCGAGGCCGTACGCGTCCAGCGCGTTCAGTGACACGTTGTGGATCCTGGATGCCATCACGTCATCCAACTGCAGGCCCGCGCACGCCGCAAAGCGAATTACCAGCCAGGCAGGTCGTCGACGGGTTTCGCGTTCGCTTCGTGCCGTGCGATCGTGCCTTCCAATGCCGTGGTCAGGTCCACGCCGGTCTGATCGGCCAGGTTGATCACCGTGAACGCCAGGTCCGCCAGCCGCTGCTCCCAGCCTTCCGTCGGCCGGAACGGCCTGCGCCCGTTCGCGGTCGCGGCAAGCACTTCATCGGACAACCGCCCGATTTCCGACAGCAGTGTCAGTGTCAGGCTGGGCGCGTTCGCGTGCAGGCCGAGTTTGTCAGCGACCTGGGCGACCTTCTGCTGGACTTCTCGCACGGCTCAGACATTAGTGCTCCAATCGCGATTCAGCGCCTCCTCGAGCAGGGTTTCCACGATCTTGCTCTCCGGCACGGTCCGAACCACTTGTCCCCGAACGAAAATCTGTCCCTTCCCGTTTCCGGACGACACGCCGAGGTCGGCTTCGCGCGCCTCGCCCGGTCCGTTCACCACGCAGCCCATCACGGCCACCCGTAGCGGCACCGGGAAACCGTCGAACGCGGCCGTGACCTCCTCGGCCAGCTTGTAGACGTCCACCTGGGCCCGCCCGCACGACGGGCACGAGACGATCTCCAGCCTGCGCGGCCGGAGCCCCAAGGACTCCAGGATCTGCGCGCCCACCTTGACTTCCTCGACCGGTGGCGCGGACAACGAGACCCGGATGGTGTCGCCTATCCCTTCGGCGAGCAGCACACCGAAGGCCACCGACGACTTGATCGTGCCCTGGAAGCGTGGCCCGGCTTCGGTCACCCCGAGGTGCAGCGGGTAGTCGCAGCGCGCGGCCAGTTTGCGGTACGCCTCGATCATCACCAGCGGATCGTGGTGCTTCACCGAGATCTTGATGTCCCGGAACCCGTGTTCTTCGAACAACGAACACTCCCACAGCGCGGACTCGACCAACGCGTCCGGCGTGGCCTTGCCGTACTTCTCAAGCAAACGTTTGTCCAACGACCCCGCGTTGACCCCGATCCGGATCGGGACACCGGCGGACGAGGCAGCAAGGGAAATCTCCCGCACCTTGTCGTCGAACTGCCTGATGTTGCCGGGATTGACCCGCACGGCGGCACACCCCGCCTCGATCGCGGCGAACACGTACTTCGGCTGGAAGTGGATGTCCGCGACCACCGGGATCGGCGACTTGCGAGCGATCGCCGGCAGTGCGTCGGCGTCATCCTGTGAGGGCACGGCCACCCGGATGATCTGGCAGCCCGCCGCGGTCAACTCCGCGATCTGCTGCAACGTCGAGTCCACATCGGACGTCACGGTCGTCGTCATCGACTGCACGCTCACTGGCGCGTTCCCGCCCACCGGAACGTCGCCGACGAGCACTTGACGGGACTTCCGGCGCAGCGTCGGCGGGCCGAGTTGAACGAGGGTCAAGACAGTGCCTCCAGGCGTTTGAGCACGGTGGTGGTGATTCCGGCCGCGTCGAGGCCGTGCGCGCGCAGGATCTCCGAGCGGGATGCGTGTGGCAGGAACCGTGGCGGCAGCGCGAAGGTCGCCGCGCACGTGTCCGAACCGTTGGCCGCCAGCGCTTGCGCGATCCGTCCGCCCAAAGCTCCTGGTGTCGTGGTGTCTTCGACCGCGACCACAAGCCGGTGTGCCCCGGCGAGCTTCAGCAGGCACGGGTCGATCGGCGCGATCCAGCGGGGATCGACCACGATCACCGGCACGCCCTGGGCACGCAGTTCATCCGCGGCCTGAAGACAAGCCGACGCCAACGGGCCAACCGCGACCAACAAGACATCGGCACCTGGGCATTCCAGCAGCACGTCACAGTGCCCGGTCCGGCGCACAGCCGGGATGTCGTCGCTCGCGGTGGCCTTGGGGTAGCGCACGACGGTCGGTCCGTCGTTGACGTCGACCGCTTCTCTGAGCAGTTCCCGCAGCCTCGCTGGGTCCCGTGGGCTGGCAAGCCGGAGACCAGGAACGACAGGCAGAATCGACGAGTCCCACATACCGTGGTGGCTCGGCCCGTCCGGCCCGGTGATCCCGGCTCGGTCGAGCACGAACGTGACCGGTTGCCGGTGCAGTGCCACGTCCATCAGCAACTGGTCGACCGCGCGGTTCAGGAACGTCGAGTAGATCGCCACCACCGGGTGCATCCCGGCCATGGCCAGGCCCGCGGCCGAGGTCACGGCGTGCTGCTCGGCGATCCCGACGTCGAACATCCGGTCAGGGAAACGCGAAGCGAAGCCGGCCAAGCCGGCCGGTTCGGCCATGGCCGCGGTGATGCACACGATGTCCTCGCGCTCCGCGCCGATCGCCGTGATCTCCTCGGCGAACACCGAGGTCCACGATCGTTTCTTGGCCGCACCAACGGGTCCGACCGCGTGCAGGCGGTCTGCTTCGTCCTCTTCGGCCGGTGCGTACCCTTTTCCCTTACGCGTCAGGCAATGCACCACCACCGGTCTGTTCAACCGGACTGCCTTGCGCAAAGCGTGCTCCAGGTCGGTGATGTCGTGCCCGTCCACCGGGCCGATGTACGCCAACCCCAAGTCCTCGAAGATGTTGCGGTCGCCCTCGTAGCGCAGCACGGCTAGATGACTAGCTATCCCGCCGATAGTAGGCGCGTACGACCGTCCGTTGTCGTTCAACACGATGACAACTGGACGGTCCGGCGCGGAGCCGATGTTGTTCAACGCCTCCCACGCCATCCCGCCGGTCAACGCGCCGTCGCCGATCACCGCGACCACTCGGCGCGTCGATTGCTGCAACGCGAAGGCCTTGGCCCATCCGTCCGCATAGGACAGCGCGGTGGACGCGTGCGAGTTCTCGATCACGTCGTGTTCGGACTCGGACCGGGACGGATACCCGGACAGGCCACCGGCTTGGCGCAGCGAGTCGAAATCGGACTCGCGGCCGGTCAGGATCTTGTGCACGTAGGCCTGATGCCCGGTGTCGAACAGCAGGACGTCGTGCGGCGAATGGAAAACCCGGTGCAGGGCGATGGTCAGCTCGACCGCGCCGAGGTTGGGACCGAGGTGCCCGCCGGTCCTGGACACCTTGCGAATCAGGAAGTCACGGATGTCATTGGCCACAGTGGCCAGTTCGGAAGTGGACTTGGCCGCCAGATCGGCGGGACCCGAGATCATGACGACCGCCTCGCCGCGGGCGGCAGGGTGAACTGGATGGTCTCGGTGACCGTTTCCCGGTTCTCCACGCTGATCGGGTTCAACGCGGCGACCACCTCGTCGACCAGTCCCGGTGGTGCGGAAGCGCCTGCGGTGATCCCGATGACACGCACACCCTCCAGCCATCTCGCCTTGATGTCGCTGACATCGTCGATCAAGTACGCAGGCGTGCCATGGCGTTGCGCCAATTCGACCAGTCGCACCGAGTTGGACGAATTCGTCGACCCGACTACCAGGACCAGGTCCGCCTCGTCGGCGATCGCGTGCAACGCGTTCTGCCGATTGGTTGTGGCGTAACAAATGTCGTCCGAAGCCGGGCCGCGCAGGTCCGGAAACCGAGCCCGGAGGGCCGACACCACCTCCGCGGCCTCGTCGACCGCCAACGTCGTCTGCATCAGGTACGAGACCCTCGACGGATCGGGAATGTCCAGGCTCGCAACATCTTCCGCGGTCTGCACCAGTACGGTCCGGTCTGGTGCCTCGCCGAGCGTGCCTTCCACCTCCTCGTGCCCGGCGTGTCCGACTAGCACCACCGTGTCGCCTCGGCCGGCGAAGCGACGGGCCTCTGTGTGTACCTTCGTGACCAGCGGACAGGTCGCGTCGATCACGTCAAGCCGTCGCCGTTCGGCTTCCTCACGCACGGCGGGGGAGACCCCGTGTGCCGAGAAGACCACGGTCGCGCCGTCCGGAACGGCGTCGAGTTCGTCGACGAACACCGCACCGCGTGTGGCCAGATCGGCGACGACATGCTTGTTGTGCACGATCTGCTTACGCACGTAGACAGGTGGTTTTCGGTGCCGCAGCACCTCTTCGACGATCTCGATCGCGCGTTCCACCCCGGCGCAGAACGACCGTGGCGACGCGAGCAACACCTTGACCTGCATGGCGGCCCCTCTTATCTGCTCGTGAGTCTCCAGTCCGGTTAGAAACCCCACGAGGGAACTCAGTGGTCGCGATGGGTGACCAGGCAGGCCAGCCCGGCCAGTTCGGCGGCGGCACCGGCCACTGGGTCCGCCGACCGCAGCCGGTGGATAGCACGGGCCAGCCGGTCGTCGGCCTGTGCCTGGCACCACGCCTGGCCACCGGCCGCGTCGATCAGCGCGGCGGCGCGTTCGACGTCAACGCCCGACAACGGCCGGTCGGCGTGGTACAGCTCGTGTAGTTCCTGTGCCGCAGTAGTTTTCGATCTCAACGCGGCCACTACAGGCAGCGATTTCTTGCGGTTGTGCAGATCCGAGTACACCGGCTTGCCGGTCACCGCCGGGTCACCCCAGATCCCGAGCAGGTCGTCGACCAACTGGAACGCCAGGCCGAGTTCCGCGCCGAAGGCACGCATGTGCTCGACCTGCGCGCTGCGGGCGCCGCCGAACAACGCTCCGATGGCACACGCCGCGCTGATCAGCGCCCCGGTCTTGCCCCGAGCCATCACCTCGCACTCGGCCAGTTCGATGTCCTGGCGGTCCTCGAACGCCACATCGAGACTCTGGCCCTCCACAAGGGACTGGACGGCGGCGCTGAGGATCCGCATGCCCTCCCGGGAATCGGGATGCCCGCTCGCCGCGAGGACGTCGAAGGCGAGCGTCAGCAGGGAATCACCGGCCAGAATCGCCGCACTGCGGCCGAAAACACTCCACGCCGTCGGCCGGTGCCTGCGCGTGACGTCACCGTCGATCACGTCGTCGTGCAGCAAGGAGAAGTTGTGCACCAGCTCGATCGCGACGGCGGCAGGCACGGCGGCCGACGCCACACCGCCGACCGCCTCGGCCGCCAGCAGCGTCAACGTCGGCCGTAATGCCTTGCCGCCAGAGGTTTCCGTCGGCGTGCCGGTCTCGTCCCACCACCCGTAGTGGTAACCGGCGATATGCCGCATCGAACCGGGCAGGGTGCCGACCGCGGCACGGGTCGCCGGGTCGACCATGTCCCTGCTCCATGCCAGCACCTCACCCGGTTGACGGCTTTCGGTCGTCACCTCACGAAGTGTCATGACATCAACGCCCGAGCTCAACGCTCTCGAGGATGCCGAGCGCGTCCGGCACCATCACCGCGACCGAGTAGTAGGCACTGACCAGGTACGACATGATGGCTTTCTCGTTGACGCCCATGAACCGCACGTTCAGGCCGGGTTCGAGCTCGTCCGGCAGGCCGGCGTGGTGCAGGCCGATCACGCCCTGGTTCTTCTCGCCGGTCCGCATCGCGATGATCGAGGTCCGGCCGGTCTCGCTGACCGGGATCTTGTCGCACGGCAGCAGCGGGATGTTGCGCCAGGTGCGGACGATCTTGCCGTCGAGTTCCTTGGTGTTCGGGTAGATCCCCCTGCTGTTGCACTCCCGGCCGAACGCGGCGATCGCCTTCGGGTGGGCGAGGATGAACTGGGTCTTGCGCCTGCGTGAGATCAGCTCGTCCATGTCGTCCGGGGTCGGCGGCCCGGTCCGGGTGGGGATGCGCTGCTTGAGGTCCGCGTTGTGCAGCAGCCCGATCTGCCGGTTGTTGATCATCTCGTACTCTTGGCGTTCACGCAGCGCCTCGACGGTCAGCCGGAGCTGTTGCTCGGTCTGGTTCATCGGCTGGTTGTACAGATCCGCGACCCTGGTGTGGATCCGCAGGACCGTCTGCGTGACGCTCAGCTCGTACTCACGCGGCGAGAGTTCGTAGTCCACAAAGGTGGCCGGTAGCAGCGCTTCGCCTTCGTGGCCGGAGGACAGCTCGATCTCTGCCTCGCCCTTGGCGTTGCTCCGCTTGCCGCGCAACGAGACGAAGTACTCCAGGTGCGCCCGCAGCTTGTCGGACTGCTCGGTGATCCGGTCGAAGTCCTGACGGGACAACGACAACGTGATGCACGGGGTCTTCGCCTTGATCGAGAAGCTCCACTCGTCGCGCAGGCCGGTCAGCGCCTGCTCGCCGAAGTACTCGCCTTCACCGATCGTGTCGAGCACGGTGTCCGCGCCGTACTCACCTTGGCCGATCTTGTCCGCCTTGCCGTGTGCCATCAGCACGAGCCGGTCGGCGTGACCTCCTCTCTGGATGATCAGGTCTCCCGGTTCGAACTCCTGCTGCTCGAACCGGCCGGCCAGTGCGGCCAGCGTCTCGTCGTCGTCCAGATCGTGCAGCAGAGCCAGTTCACGCAGTTCCGGCGGCACCACCTGGACACGGCCCGCACTGCTGGTGAAGCTGACCAACCCGTCGCCGATGGCGTACGTGAGCCGCCGGTTCACGCGGTACGTGCCGCCTTCGGCCTGTACCCATGGCAGGACGCGCAACAACCACCGCGGCGTGATCCCCTGCATCTGCGGTACGGACTTGGTCGTCGTCGCCAGATTTCGCGCCGCGGCGGTGCCGAGGCTCATCTGCTGCGACTGGGGGTTCTCGACCTGTGTCACGTGTTCGACCGCCTGTTCCTAGTTGATCAGATGAGAGTGCGGATCTGCCGGGGATTCGACGCTGGCCGATGCCGAACCATGTCGATGGCCCTTCTTCAGGGAGGGCCGCACATCGGCCAGCGCCCGCTCGACCACCTTGACTCGCCCCTGGCCGATGAGGGCACCACGCCCTTTGTTCTTTGTTCTCTGTTCTTCCCCGTCCGCTGGGAGCGCCGACGGCCGAACGGGAAAGTCAGGCGTGGCAACGGCCAAGGTCTGGTGGCCGAGGGGATAGGTGGGGGACTGACGGCTGCGATCGGCTCAGGCCGATCGGCCACTAGTCAGTTCTGCCCAGTTCTACGTTCTCCAGCACACCGAGGGCGTCCGGCACCAGGACCGCCGCCGAGTAGTAGGCGCTGACCAGGTAGGAGATGATCGCCTTCTCGTTGATGTTCATGAACCGCACCGACAGGCCGGGCTGGTACTCGTCCGGCAGGCCGGTCTGGTGCAGGCCGATCACACCCTGGTTCTGCTCACCGACCCGCATCGCGATCATCTGCGTGGTCCTCGTGTTGGACACCGGAATCTTGTTGCACGGCAACACGGGGATGCCACGCCACGACGGAACCTGGTGGCCGTTGAGGTCGATGCTCTGCGGGTAGAGGCCCCGCTTGTTGCACTCCTGGCCGAACGCGGCGATCGCGCGCGGGTGGGCCAGGATGAACATCGGGTCCTTCCACACCGTCGCCAGCAGTTCGTCCATGTCGTCCGGGGTCGGCGGGCCGCTGCGGGTCGGGATGCGCTGTTTGAGGTCGGCGTTGCAGAGCAGGCCGAAGTCGCGGTTGTTGATCAGCTCGTGTTCCTGGCGTTCGCGCAGCGCCTCGATGGTCAGCCGGAGCTGTTGCTCCGTCTGGTTCATCGGCTGGTTGTACAGGTCGGCGACCCTGGTGTGCACGCGCAGGACTGTTTGCGCGACGCTCAACTCGTATTCCCGCGGCGAGAGTTCGTAGTCCACGAACGTGCTCGGCAGGTCCGGTTCACCGTCGTGGCCGGATGCCAGTTCGATCTCGGCTTCACCGTACGGGTTTGCCGGTTTTTTCGGGCTGTTGCGGTAAGCGTTGACGTGCTCGCGCAACGCCTCGGATTGATCTTGCAATTCCTGAAATGCCTGTTTCGGCAATGCGAGAATCGTCGTCGGGGTGACAGCCTTGGCGGTGAACTCCCAGATGCTTTGATCTTGGATGAGCGCCTGGTCGCCGAAATAGTCGCCGTCGACCATCGTGCCGAGCACGGTTTGGTCACCGTACTCACCGGTGCCGATCTTGTTCACCTTGCCGTGCGCGACCACGTAGACGTAGTCGGCCTCGTGACCGAATTCGGCGATCACGGCGCCGGGCTCGTACTCCTGCTGCTCGAACCGGCCTGCCAAGGCGTTGAGCGCGTCCTCGTCCTCGAAAGTGCGCAGCAGAGCCATTTCCACCAGGTCCGGGCCGACAACCTGGACCCTGGACCCGGTGTTGGAGACGGCGATCCGGCCGTCACCGACGGTGTAGCTCAGCCTTCGGTTGACCCGGTACACGCCACCTTGGGCCTGCACCCACGGCAGGACCCGCAGCAGCCAGCGCGAGGTGATGCTCTGCATCTGCGGGACGGATTTGGTGGTCGTCGCCAAATTCCGCGCGGCCGCGGTGGCCAGGCTCTGCTGTTGCTGGCCGTTCTCTACGCCAAGATTCGACTCCACCGTGTCGGTCACAACGTGCCGCCATTCTTCCTAGTCGGGTTCATGGGAAATAGACATGGGGAATTGGCTTGAGACAAAGGTGGAACACCCTTTCGTGTCCCAGCTGAATGATCCAGTTCGGACGGTGCCAAGACGGAGGCTAGCACCACGTTTTGAACGTGCGCAGTCACCCAAAAGGCTTGCCCGACCTGTGGAAAACAATCATGGGACGATTCACGCTTTTTGCGGCTGACACGCCAATAAATGAACCGAAAGTGCTTCGGTGCGAAACACCGTTCACTCGCGAGTAGCAAGACGCTGCGACGAACGTGTGTAGGCAGCGGGCGATGCGACGGGCCGCCGCTAGTCCATCCGGGTCAGTGTGACCTGATCCATTGAGGCGAGGATCAATGCGGCCATCCTCGCGGGATCGCCTTGCTCCGGTCGCAGTACCAGTTCGGGTGCCACTGGTACCTCGTACGGGTCGTCCACCCCGGTGAACCCGGTGATCTCGCCCGCCCTGGCCTTGGCGTACATCCCCTTGGGATCGCGGGCCTCGCACACCTCGACAGGAGTGTCCACAAAGACTTCCACAAAAGGCAAGCCCGCTTGCTCGTGCATGGCCCTGACCCGGTCCCGATCAGCCTGATACGGGCTGATCAGCGAGACCACCGCGACCACGCCCGCGTCGGCGAACAGCTTCGCCACTTCGCCGGCCCTGCGGACGTTCTCCGCGCGGTCGGCCGCACCGAACCCGAGGTCGGCGTTCAGGCCGTGGCGCAGGTTGTCGCCGTCCAGAAGGTAAGCCGGGCGTCCCGAAGCCACAAGCCGTCGCTCCAGCTCCACGGCTACGGTCGACTTCCCGGACGCCGACAGCCCGGTCAGCCACACGGTGCAGCCCACGGAGCCGCGTTCGGTGCGCTGGACCGCGGTGGAATGCCAGACCACCGCCTGGCTCGGCCCGGTGATCATTCCGGCCGCGACCGTGTTGTTGGACGTCTCGTCGACCAGGATGAAACTGCCGCAGGCCCGGTTGCGGCGATACGCGTCGAACAGCAGCGGTTGCTGGGTGCGCAGCTTGACCCGGCCGATCTCGTTGAGCGACAAGGACTCTGCTGTGTCGTCGCGGTGCAGTGTGGTGATGTCCAGCCGGTAGTCCAGCGACTTGACCACGGCCTTGGTCGACCGGGTGGTGTTGACGACCGTGTACCTCGCGTCCGGGGTCAGGTCAGTGCGTTCGGTCAGCCAGCAAACGATCGCGTCGACGTCCTGGCCGACGTGCGGCCGGTTGTTCGGGCGGCAGATCAGGTCACCGCGGCCGACGTCCAGCTCGTCGGCCAGCTCCAGCGTGACCGACTGCGGTGGAAAGGCCTCGGCGACCGGTTGCCCACCGAGGCCCCAGATCGCCTGCACGGTCGTGGTGAATCCGGACGGCAGCACGAGTACCTCGTCGCCCGGCTTGAACACACCGCCGGCGACCGTTCCGGCGTAACCACGGAAGTCCTTGTGGCGGATGACGTACTGCACCGGGAACCGGGCGTCGATCAGGTTGCGGTCCGAGCTGATGTGTACTTCTTCGAGGTGGTGCAGCAGGGAAGTGCCTTCGTACCAAGGCATCGATGCACTGCGGTGAACGATGTTGTCGCCGTGGAGTGCCGACACCGGTACGAACGTCAGGTCGGGCACGGTCAGCTTCATGGAGAACTGGCGGAACTCCTCACGGATCTCTTCGAAGCGTTCCCGGGACCAGCCGACCAGGTCCATCTTGTTCACGCACACGACGAGGTGGGGGATGCCCAGCAGGCTGGCCAGGAACGCGTGCCTGCGTGACTGCTCCAGAATCCCTTTGCGGGCGTCCACAAGGATCAGTGCGAGGTCCGCTGTGGACGCCCCGGTGACCATGTTGCGGGTGTACTGGATGTGCCCAGGCGTGTCCGCGATGATGAATTTCCGTTTGGGTGTGGCGAAATAGCGGTACGCCACATCGATCGTGATGCCTTGTTCCCGCTCCGCGCGCAGCCCGTCGGTCAGCAGCGCCAGGTTCGGGTAGTCCTCGCCGCGGTCGCGGCTGCTGCGTTCGATCGCCGCGAGCTGATCCTCGAAGATGGTCTTGGAGTCGAACAGCAGCCTGCCGATCAAAGTGGACTTGCCGTCGTCGACGCTGCCCGCGGTGGCAAGACGGAGAAGCTGGTTCATCAGAAGTAGCCCTCCTTCTTGCGGTCCTCCATGCCTGCCTCGGAGATCCGGTCGTCCGCCCGGGTCGCGCCGCGCTCGGTCACGCGGGTCGCGGCGACTTCGGCGACGACCTCTTCCGGTGTGGCGGCAGTGGATTCGACGCAGCCGGTGCAGGTCGCGTCGCCGACTGTGCGGAACCGCACGGACGCCTCAAAGGGTTCTTCGCCCGGCAGGAGCGTCACGAACCTGGTATGCGCCAGGAGCATGCCGTCGCGTTGGAACACTTGTCGCCGATGTGCGTAGTAGATCTCCGGGAGCTCGATGCGTTCGTCCCGGATGTACTGCCAGATGTCCAATTCGGTCCAGTTGGACAACGGGAACACCCGGATGTGTTCGCCGCGGCGATGCCGTCCGTTGTAGAGGTTCCAAAGCTCGGGTCGCTGGTTGCGGGGATCCCATTGGCCGAACTCGTCACGGAAGCTGAACACGCGCTCCTTGGCCCGTGCCTTCTCTTCGTCCCGGCGGGCTCCGCCGAACACCGCGTCGAACCGGTTTTCGTTGATGGCTCGGAGCAAAGCCGTGGTCTGCAAGCGGTTCCGGCTCGCTCTAGGCCCGGTCTCTTCGACGACGCGGCCCGCGTCGATGTCGTCCTGGACGTGGCTGACCACGAGCCGGACGCCCGTCGATTCGACTGTGCGGTCCCGGAACTCGATGACCTCGTCGAAGTTGTGCCCGGTGTCCACGTGCATCACCGGAAAGGGCGGTGGCGCGGGCCAGAACGCCTTGGCCGCAAGGTGCAGCATCACCACCGAGTCCTTGCCGCCGGAGAACAGCAGCACCGGGCGCTCGAACGTCGCCGCGACCTCGCGCAGCACGTGCGCCGACTCGGCCTCGAGCGCGCGCAGATTGGACAGCTCGTACGTGGTGGCCACGATCAAAAACTAGAACAGGTTATTGCACTGGTCAATGCTCAGGGGTTAGCTGGTCGGCATGGACGACTTGCATGTGATCGAAGAGATCCGCCGGCTGAAGTACCGATATCTGCGCGGCGTCGACCAGAAACGCTGGGACTTGCTGGAGGACGCGCTGACCGAGGACGCGGTCGCCGACTACGGGACCAAGGCGATGGGAGAGCCGCTCGTGCTCACCGGACGGGCCGCGATCCTGGACTTCATGCGGCAGAACCTCGGCGGCGACAAGATCATCACGTTCCACTTCGCCGGCCAGCCGGAGATCGACGTCGACGGCGACTCGGCCACCGGGACCTGGGCGTTCGAGGACACCGTGATCGTCAAGGAGCACCGCCTCGTGATCAAGGGCGCCGCCTACTACGAAGAGCAGTACGTCCGGTCGCCCGAGCACGGCTGGCGGATCAAGCACATCGCCTACAACCGGCTCTACGAGGCGATGGTGTCCTGGGACGATCTGCCGAGCCTGAAGTTCCTGGCCGGTGTTTGACCGGATGTTAGAACACGTTCTAGCCTAGGTCGGTGCTCACCGAGTCATTCGCCGCCGCGGTCGCCGAAGCCGAGAAGCTGATCACGCAGGCGCCGCATGTCCAGACCGATCAGGACCTGACCGAGGGCTACGACTACCTGGCAGGCAGCATCCGGGCCTCGTTGCAGATGGCGTGGGCGTACGACCGTGACTTCCCGTACTTCGTCCAGTCCACCGGGCCGTACACCAAGATGGGCCTGGACAACCCGGACACGCTGTACTTCCACGCCTACATCCGCGAGGACGCCGAGTACGTCGTGACCGGCAAGCGCGGCAGCACCGCTGACCTGAGCTTCCAGGTGCTCAACGGTGACTACTCGCCGGTGGACGTGCCGGACAGCCTGACCGCGTTCGACGACCGCGAGTTCGACATCGCCGAGGACGGCTCGTTCGAGATCCGCTTCGGGCCGGGCAAAGCCGGGCGCAACTACTTCACCCTCGGCGACGGCTCGGCGATGCTGATCGTGCGTGAGGTCTACAGCGACTGGACCGGCGAAGAACGCGGGATGATCAAGATCCGCCGCACGGACACCACCGGTTCGGCACCGCCTGCTCCGACGAAGGACTTGATGGCCAAGCGGTACACCGTGGCAGGCAAGATCCTCATCGGACGGATCAAGACGTTCCTGGCGTTCCCGAAGTGGTTCTACTTGAAGCTGCCGGTGAACACGATGACCGAGCCGCGGCTGACGCCTGGCGGACTGGCCACCCAGTTCTCCTCGGTCGGGCACTACGACCTCGCCGACGAAGAGGCGATGATCATCACGGTGCCCGCGTCCGAGGCGCCGTACCAGGGATTTCAGCTCGGCAGCATGTGGTACATCTCGCTGGACTACATCAACCACCAGACCAGCCTGACCGCGGACCAGGCCCGGATCGACCCGGACGGCAAGATCAGGTACGTGGTCAGCGAACGCGATCCGGGGCTGGTGAACTGGATCGAACGCACCGGCCATGCCAAGGGATATCTGCAGATCCGGTGGCAGCGGCTGTCGCGTGACCTCAAACCCTCGGACGGACCTGCCGTGGAAGTCGTTCCGGTCAGTGAACTCGCCCGGAAACTCCCGTTCCACGAAGACGCACGCATCACCCCAGCTGAGTACAAGGACCGGATTGCCGCGCGTCAGGCGGCCGTAGCGACCAGGATGGTGGGCTGATGTTGTTGCAGGACAAGGTCGTCGTGGTCTCCGGGATCGGGCCGGGACTCGGCCGGTCGATCGCGTTGCGGTGCGCCCGGCAAGGTGCGGACATCGTGCTGGCGGCGCGCACCGAGTCCCGGTTGACCGAAGTGGCCAAGGAGGTCACCGATCTCGGCCGGCGTGCGGTGACCGTGACGACGGACATCTCGTCCGAGGACGACGCGGCTCGCCTGGCCGAGACCGCACTGGAGTCCTTCGGCCGGGTGGACACGTTGGTGAACAACGCCTTCGCCATGCCGCCGATGACCACTTTCGACCGTGCCCCGTTCGAAGGGATCCGCGACGGCTTCGAGACCAACGTGCTCGGCGCGTTGCGGCTGGTGAACCTGTTCCGTCCGGCGCTGGAGGCCAGCCGCGGCTCCATCGTGATGGTCAGCTCGATGGTGATCCGGCACTCGCAGCTGACGATGGGGCCGTACAAGATGACCAAGTCCGCCTTGCTGGCGATGGCGCAGAGCCTTTCCACGGAGCTGGGCCCCAAGGGCGTGCGGGTCAACACGATCGCGCCCGGTTACATCTGGGCGGACAACGTGAAGTTCTACTTCGACTACCTGGCCAAGCAACGCGGCATCACGCCACAAGAGGTCTACGACGAGGTGGCGGCCAACATCGACCTGCGCAAACTGCCGGAGCCCGACGAGGTCGCGGACACCATCGTGTTCCTGGCTTCGTCTTTGGCCAGCGCGGTCACCGGCCAGTGCCTTGACGTGAACGGCGGCGAGTACCACCACTAGGAGTCAACTGTGGACATCGAGTCTCTGCACGCGTCGGCGACGAAGATCACCGGACTGACCGACTTCGGGGACTCCGGCTACCTCGAAGGCCTCTCGGTGCTGCTGGACTCGTACCACCGCGAAGCCGGTCTGACCGAGTTGGGGTTACGGGTGAAACGGGCCGGGCTGCGCTCAGCTCTGGTGGCGCGGCTGCTCAGTGAGGCTGCGTGGCAACGTCTTCCTGACTACGCGTCTGTGCCGATTGAGCGGCCAATCTTCGTGACCGGGCTGCCCCGGACCGGGACGACCGCGTTGCACCGGCTGCTCACCGAGGACCCCGCCCACCAAGGGCTGGAGTTGTGGCTCACCGACGTGCCGCAGCCACGCCCCCCGCGCGAGACGTGGGACGAAAACCCGATGTACCAACGGATCCAGGCCGGGTACGAGCAGCACCACGTCGAGCACCCGGAGTTCATGGGCCTGCACTACATCACGGCGGACATGGCCGAGGAATGCTGGCGGCTGCTGCGGCAGTCGATGATGTCCATATCGTTCGAGTGTCTTGCTTACGTGCCAACGTATTCCGCGTGGCTGGCGGAACAGGACTGGACCGAGGCGTATCACCGGCACCGGCGTAACCTCCAGCTGATCGGCATGCCGGACGCCTCGAAACGCTGGGTGTTGAAGAACCCCAGCCACCTGTTCGCACTCGATGCCCTGCTTGACGCCTATCCGGACGCGTTGATCATCCAAACCCACCGGGCGCCGAGCACGATCATCGCGTCGATGTGCAGCCTCGCCGAACAAGCATCGGGCGAGTGGTCCACGGTTTTCCACGGCTCGGTGATCGGCGAGACCCAGCTCGAGTTGTGGGCGCGCGGCCTGGAGAAATTCAACGCCGACCGCGCGAAACACAATCCCGCCCAGTTCTACGACGTGCAGTACGACGACTTCGTGGCCGATCCACTGAGCGTGGTCACCGATATCTACACCCATTTCGGCATGGACATTTCAGATGACGTCCTCGACGCGATGAAAGCCGTGCACACTTCGGGCGACCGGCGCCGATCGCACCGCTATGACCTGGCCGACTTCGGGCTGACCGCGGAACAGGCCGAGGCGCGGTTCAGATCCGTATCGCCGTGACCGCGATGGTCGTGTAGCTCATCGTGAAGCTGCCGCCGATGGCGTCGATTGCCTGCCCCAGGTCCGTCAGCACTTCGGCGAGCTTGTCCGGTGGGAGCAGGTTCATGCCGCCGTTGGTGGGCACGCGATCCAGCCACTCGTCCCGGGTGTACTGCCGCTGCCATTCGAATCGCCACTGCTCAGCTGCGTGGAACCGGCCATCCTGGTTGATCGCTTCGGCAGCGGTGCCCGTCATGACCTTGTACGGGTCCGCATTCGTCGTCACGGCGGGGAAGACCTGCCGATAGATCTTCCCGGAAACGGCATCGAGTTCGGGTGGCAGCTGATCCACGTTCCAGAACGCCGCCAGCAGCCCGCCGGGCCGCAGGACCTGCGCTGCCTTGGCCGCACCGGCGACCGGATCCACCCAATGCCAGCATTGCGCCGCGGTCAGCGCGTCGAATGTCCGGCCTTGCGGATCCCAGGTTTCGATCTTGGCGACTTCCACTTCCAGGCCGCGTTCCCGCGCGTACTCGGCCATCCTCGCGTCGGGCTCCACGCCCAGTACATTGCATCCCGCCGCTTGGAGCTGCCGGGACGCGATGCCCGTACCGCATCCGACGTCCAGGATCGCTGGGCCAGGGCTCGTTCCGGCGATCCGGGTGATCAACTCCTGCGGGTACCGGGGCCGGGCCCGGTCGTAGCGTTCGGCGTCGATTCCGAAGGACTCCGCTACCTGCCTGACGTGGTGAGGCTCTAAAGTGGGCATGTGCCCACCCTAGTGGGCAAGCGCCCACTCGACAATGGAGGACGCTCGTGCCGACCGGCGTGACCATCCGTGAAGTGCGTGCGCAGCTCTTCCGCGCGGCCGACCGCATCCTGCTCCGGGACGGGCCGAGCGCGCTGACCAGCAGGGCGGTCACCACCGAGGCGGGCGTTGCCAAAGGTGTTCTGCATCGGCACTTCGACGACTTCGATGCGTTCCTCGCCGAGTTCGTGCTCGACCGTGTCGAACGAATGGACGCCCAAGCCGCCGCACTGCGCGAAGCCGCGGGGACGGGCAACGTCGTCGACAACCTCACCGATGCGTTGACGGCGCTCTTCGAATCGGTCGCCGTCGCGGTGGTCGCTCTCGTCAGCTTCCGGGACGACCTGCGTGCCCGGTTGCGCGACGTCTGGCCTGCCGGAGTCCCTGTGCTGACCGAGGCCGCGATCATGATCGGGACGTACCTCGCGGCAGAGCGGGATCTTGGCCGGATCCCAGCCGACGCGGACGTCGACACGTTGGCAGCCATGCTGATCGGGTCCACGCATCTGCTTTTCGCCGACCGGGCCACGACACCGGACGCCTCGGCGGTGCGGAAGGTCGTGGCGACGCTAGTTCGTCCAGAAGCGTGACCAGGCTGTGGGCGAGCGGGACTCGGTGAGGACGTACTCGCGGAACGCTTCGACGACGGCTGGGTGGTAGTGGTCGGGGCACCAGCCGACGCCGATTGTCCTGGCACAGCGTGGTTCTGAAATAGGTAGTTCGACAGCGTCCGGCAACGGGCCAGGTGCGGGTGCGAGCAGTGCGACCCCGCACCCGGCACCGACGAGACCCCGCAGCATCGTCGGGTCTTCGCCTTCGAAGGCGATCCGTGGCGTGAAGCCGACGCTGGCGCACAGTTTCTCGGTGAGCGGCCGGAGGCCGAAGCCGTGTGCGAAGGTCACGAACGGTTCGTCCTTCACCTCGATCAACCGGACTCTGCGGCGTTTGGCGAGCCGGTGGCCGACCGGGACGACCAGCGCGAGTGGCTCGTCGAGGACCGGTTGCCACGTGATGCCTGGTTGGTCCGACGGCTGCGCGGCCATGATCATGTCGACTTCGCCGTTGAGCAGGCTTTGCTCGTTGCGGCTCGTTCCGTCCTGCCGTAGCAGGAACTCCACTTCCGGGTACCGGGCGCGGAAGCCGCTGAGCAAAGCCGGGACCAGCATGGTGCCCAGGGTGTTCAGGAAGGCGAACCGGACGGTGCCGTGGGTGGGATCGGCGGCGGTCCCGATCGTCTTGACGGCACTGTCGATGGAGTTCAACGCGCGCTTGGCGGCTTCGAGCAACGTGCGGCCGTTGCTGTTGAGGCGCAGGACACGGCCGACTCGGTCGAACAGGGGTGCGCCAATCTCCTGCTCAAGACGCGCCAGACCCCGTGACAACGCAGGCTGTGACACATGCAACTGTGCCGCCGCGGCGGTGACCGTGCGGCCTTCGGCGACCATCACGAACCACCTGAGCTGGTCAATCTCCATATCGATGCATCATACGCATTGATCTAATCGCCGACTTTTATTGGACGCATGAGTGCAGCTCAGGCGAAAGTAATTGGCGTGGACTTGATCGTGGTCGCCGCAGTGGGGTTGCTCGCCGGTGTGATCAACACTGTCGCCGGCGCCGGCGCGCTGGTGACGTTCCCGGTGTTCCTGGCCCTGGGGATGAGCCCGTTGCAGGCCAACGTGGCCAACTGCATCGGCGTGGTGCCGGGCAATGTCGCATCGATGGTGACCTTCCGCAAAGAGCTCGCGACACAGAAACCTCTGCTGCGCAAAGTCATGCTTCCGGCCGCGATCGGTTCACTGCTCGGCGGACTCGTGCTTTTCGTGCTGCCGGAACGGGTTTTCACCTACCTCGTGCCCGCCCTGCTTGGCCTCGGCGCCCTGCTCGTGCTGATCCAACCGCTCGTGGCCAAGAAACTGCGGTCCGCCAAGACACATCGCGGCCCGATCAAATCCCTGGTCTTCGGCACCTCGGTGTACGGCGGCTACTTCGGCACCGGCATCGGCGTGATCTTCTTCGCGGTGCTCGGTCTCTTCGCCAAAGGCACCACGCATCAGCTGAACGCCGTCAAGGTAGTCCTGCAAGGGATCGCGAACGGGGTGGCGGGTGTCTTGTTCTGCTTCATCGCTCCTGTGCCGTGGCCGCAGACCCTGGTTTTCGGTGCCATGACGATGATCGCGGGCCCGGTCGGCGCACACCTGTCCCGCAAGATCCCACCGGCCCCGCTGCGGTACATCATCGGCACGTTGGGACTTGTGGCCGCGGTCCGGCTCGCGATCGCGTAGCTGTTACGTGACCATGACTGCCAGCTGACACGGTTCTGCCAAGTTCGGGCGGGTGACCAAAACAGCAGCGATGGTGGCGATCCTCGTGACCGCCACCGGAATCTCGGGCACACCTGCCCATGCCGGGCCGGAGTGGAAGCCCTGCGCCGAACTGCATGACAAGTGGACGGAGAAGGTTCCCGAAGACAAGGGCGGGGCGGAATGCGCGTACGTCGCGGTTCCCTTGGACTACAGCAAACCCGACGGTCGTAAGCTCAACATCGCGGTCAGCAGGCTGAAGGCGAAGGGCCAGCGCCGCGGCGTGATGCTGATGAACCCCGGCGGGCCGGGTTTCTACGCCCTTCCGCAGCCGTTTTCCATCAGGGACAGCAAGATCGCTGTTCTCGAGGAGAACTACGACCTGATCGGCTTCGACCCCCGCGGCGTCGGGTTCAGCGCCGCACAGTTCTGCGACCACCAGTCCCCGCCTCCGCCGCCACCGACGAGTGCCGAAGACGGGGCCAGGAAGTCTTTCGACTCCTACGCCGCTTGGAACAAGGCCTGCGCGGCCAAGGATCCGGAGTTCCTCGCGCAGATCACGACTGCGAACACCGCGCGCGACATGGACAAGATCCGCGAGGCGTTGGGCGAGCAGAAGATCAGCTTCTACGGTGTCTCGTACGGGACGTTCCTCGGTGCGATCTACCGTGGCCTGTTCGACTCGAGAGTCGACAGGATGTGGCTCGACTCGGTGATGCCGCCCGCGTTGGACATGGCCCAAATGGACAGCGACATCGCCGCGCTTGGCGCGGCCGATGTGGAACCGTTCCTGAAATGGCTTGCCGCGCGGGATTTCGAGTACCACTTGGGCAAGACCGTGGCCGAGGTCCGCAAGACCCTGCTCGATCTGCGAGCCGAGTTGGACGCCAAGCCTCGTGGCGATATCGACGGCATGACGGTAGGTGGCTTGGCGTCTCCGTCTCCCAACCGGTACGCGGAGTCCGCCCGGGACCTGGTGACGCTGTTGGAAGGCGGCACGCCGCCCGGGTCCCAGCCGGTGCGTGCCCAGTCCTTCGGTGTCGATGGGTTCCAGTCCAACGCGTTGGCTGCCCGTGCGGTGTTCTGCAACGAGGCCATCGGCGGCCGGAATTTCGCGGACGCCTGGGCGAAACGCCAGGAGCGGCTCGCCAAGTACCCCTTCACGGGTGGGTACATCGACTTCAGCCTGTGGTGTGCGGACTGGCCATTCACCACACGGCCAGTGCAGTTGCCCAAGGGTACGAGTGCGCTGCAACTGTCGGGGCATCTCTATGAGGGCGTCACGCCATACCTGTGGGCGCAACGAATGCAGAACACAGTAGGCGGTGCGTTGCTGACCATCGAGGACAACGCCCACTCCGGGGCACGGCGGTTGTCGTGTTCGGCGGACAAGATGGTGGTTTTCTTCCGTACCGGCCGCACTGACAACGGAACCTGTGAGGGGCTGTCATGATCAAGAGAGTTCTCGGTCTGACCGCCTTGCTCGGCGTGGCAGCGGCGACTCCGGCTGCTGCGGCCACCGACCTCGCCGGAACGGTTGCCATGGGATGCTCCGGATCCCTTGTCCGGATGGCGGACTCGTCGGCGAACGATCCCGCCCTGGTGCTCACCAACGGGCACTGTTTCGAAGGGCAGAGCCCCAGCCCGGACGAGGCGCTCGTGGACCAACCGTCCAACAAGCTGATGGATCTGCTTGATGGCAAGGGAAACGCAGTGGCTTCCCTGCGCGCGAACCGTGCGCTGTACGTGACCCTGACGGGCACGGACATCACGCTGTACCGGCTGAAGGAGTCCTACGCTCAACTGGAGCGGCAGTACCAGGTGCGTCCGTTGACGTTGTCCAGTGAGCGCCCCAAGCAGGGCATGGACGTCGAGGTCGTCTCGTCCTACGCGAAGAAGGTCTTGCCGTGCAAGATCGACGGCTTCGCCTACCGGGTGCTGGAAACTGCCAACGTGACCAAGGACGTCATCCGGTACAACCCAGAATGCCCGCCAGGGCCCGGCTATTCAGGGTCACCGATCGTCGCGGGCGGCAAGGTCGTCGGCATTCACAACACGAGCAACCGCGACGGCGGCTCGTGCACGATGAATAACCCTTGTGAGATGGACAGGTACGGCAACATCTCAGCACGCAAGGGCGCAGCCTACGCCACTCAGACGTACTGGATCACGACGTGCGTGAAGCGCGGCAACCAACTCGATCTGCACAAGCCAGGCTGCTTGTTGCCTGACTAAACAGGACAAGTCAGCGGTCCCCGGGACTGTCCGCCGCCGACGAGCGTGACAGGCTCGGGGACCGCGGCCGTGCACACGATCTGCTGTGTGGCCAAAGTGGACAGGGAGGTTACGTCGATCGGCACGCTGACAGTCGAACCGTTCACCGTCATCAGTTCGGCTTCCGTCGGTACCTCGTTGCGGTAACCCGACGTCTGCTCGGCCTGGAACTGGGCCAGCATGGTCAACGCGGCGCCGGCCGGCGTCTGGTGCTTGGTCGGCCGCAGTATCGGTACCAGTGTGTTGTCATAGGTCCTGATCAAGTAGATCAGAGCGCCCGTCGCTTGCGAGCCACCGATCGGATCGGACGGTTGAACCCCGCATCCGGACAGGACGAGGACGAGTACGAGGAGTGCGCGTTTCACTGTGGGCCTCCTGTGGGCAGGTGCAGCGTGAACACCGCGCCGCCGTCCGGTCCGTTGTCCGCGGTCAGCGCGCCGTGGTGCAGTCGGGCGTTCTCCCAGGCGATCGCCAGGCCAAGGCCGCTGCCCGCGGAACGGGTCCGTGCCGTGTCGGCTTTGTAGAAGCGGTCGAACACCCGGGGCAGCACTTCAGGGTCGAGACCGGGCCCGTGGTCGGTGACCTGGATGAGCAGCCAGCCCGGCCCGCCGCGCAACATCACCGACACCGGAGGGGCGCCGTGCCGCAACGCGTTTCCGACCAGGTTCGCGACGATCACGTCCAGCCGCCGCGGATCCACCCGGGCGATCAGCGGCGGCAGGTCAGTGACCACTTCGGACCAGCGCCGTGCTCGCAGCGTCGCTCGGATCGCCTCGGCGACGTCGATCTCCTCGAGCACGAGCGCTGCCGCACCGGAGTCGAACCGGCTGACCTCCATGAGGTCGTTGACCAGCCGGGTCAGGTTGCGTGTCTCCCTGCTGACCAGGCTCGCGGC
Source organism: Kibdelosporangium aridum (assembly GCF_900176515.1). GTDB lineage: Bacteria > Actinomycetota > Actinomycetes > Mycobacteriales > Pseudonocardiaceae > Kibdelosporangium > Kibdelosporangium aridum. The sequence goes on along the minus strand of NZ_FWXV01000003.1, from coordinate 60,922 downwards.
TTTGCCCGCATCCGGGGTCAGATGCGGCGCTTCCTCGTCGAGCACGTCGGTGACCGCCGTCATCGCGGCAAGGGGAGTCCGCAGTTCGTGGGACACATCCGCGACGAACCGGCGTGCGTCCGCGACCTGCTTCTCCAACGCTTCCGCGGTGACGTTGAACGTTTCCGCCACCCCAGCGAGCTCATCAGCGCCACGGACGTGAACACGAGTCGACAGGTCGCCTTCACCCAGCCGCTGCGCGGCCGCACGCAGTTCACGTACTGGGCGGAGCACGCTGTTGGCGGCGAACCACGCCAGAAAGCCGCTGAGGACCAGCGAACCGATCCCGATCGTCCACGCGATCAGCGCCAGCCGGTTGATGCTCGCCGCCTCGGCGTCGAGGCCCCGCGTCTGGTAGAACTCCATTTCGGACACTCGCATGCCCATGACCAGTCCGACTCGGCCGTTGTGTTCGACCCGCTGCCACGCCACGACACCGGTCTTCACCTCGTCCCGCAACGCCTGCGGAATCTCGGGGACGGACCGGCCGTCATTGTGGTACGGCTGTCCTTTGTAGAGGATGAAGCCAGCGGTGTTCCGATCGGACAAGTCATCGGGGTTCGGCACCGCCATGGTGGCGACTTTGTCGGTGAACAACTCGACATAGGCGTCTTGTGCACGTTCCAGGACCATGGTGCGAGCCTGTACATAGGACGCGCCGGACACGGCAGCCGCTGTCACACCACTGAGCAGGGCGAACGCGATCAGCAGCCGGGTACGCAGGCTCCTCACAACGGCCCGAACCGGTATCCGAACCCCCGGACGGTCTGGATGTACCGCGGTGTCGCCGGATCGTTCTCGATCTTGGCCCGCAACCGCTGCACGCACGCGTCGACCAGCCGTGAGTCGCCAAGATAACCGTGCTCCCACACCGATTCCAGCAGCTGCTGGCGGCTCAGCACCCGGCCGGGCGAACTGGACAGTTCGAGCAGCAACCGCAATTCGGTCGGGGCAAGGCTGACCTGCTCGCCGTTCTTGCGCACCACCAGGCTCGCGCGGTCGACAGTCAGCTCGCCGTACTGTTCGGCATCGGCCTGCTGGGTGGGTTCTCCCACGCGGCGCAGCACAGCGCGGATCCGTGCTTCGAGCACCCGTGGCTGGACCGGCTTGACCACGTAGTCGTCGGCGCCTGCTTCCAGGCCCGCCACCACGTCCATGTCGTCGCTGCGCGCGGTCAGCATGATGATCGGCAGGTTGCCGGTCGCCCGGATTCTGCGGCAGACCTCGAACCCGTCCATCCCCGGCAGCATCAGGTCGAGCACGACGACGTCGACGCCTGCCAGCTTGCCGAGCCCCTGCTCGCCGGTCTCCACCGCGCGCACCGCATGCCCTTGCCTGGTCAACGCCAGTTCCAAGCCGTCACGCACCGCCTGGTCGTCTTCGATCAACAGCACCCGGGACATACCGCCAACCATCGCAGGGCCGGTCGAAGTTCGCCTGTCCACCCCTCCCATGATGCATTCCGCGCTTCCGCGCGCCATTCGTGAAATGTCATGGTTGTGTCACAGAAGTGCCAGTACAGAGCTGTTACACGGCACGAACGGGACAACGACAGTGTCCGTCGACAGTGGATCGCATGACGACACGAGATCGTGCGATGGAGCTGGCGGCGAAAGCGCTTGCGCGGGTCCTGCTGCCCTTCGCCCACCTGAACGCCCCCGGCCACGCCCGGCACGTCGCGTGCCAGTGGGCGCTGGGAATGCGGTTCCCCAAAGAGGACCTGACCGGCCTGACCCCGGCCACGTACGCGGCGTTCACCACGGCCCGAACCGAGGCGTTCTGGAAGGACGGCCAGCTGATCGGCCTGACCTCCGGCCACCGCGACGCGGCCGTGCAACACCGGATGTACATCGAGGACTTGCAGCGGCCAGGCCTGACGACCGTGCTGCACCCGGCCGAGTCCGAGCACGTCCGTGGGACCGCCATGGACATCCGGCCGCGAGAAGGCGCCCAGTGGCTGGAGGACAACGGCGCGCGTTACAACCTGTATCGGACGTATGACAATGAGTGGTGGCATTTCGAGTACCGGCTGCGCCGGCCAGAGCGACTGCCTTATCCTGGTGCGGTGCGGGCTTACAGGTAGTCCATGTGGACGTGGTCGATGGACCAGAGCTGGGTCTTGTCACCGTTGTGAGCCTCCAGCAGTGCCGGGAAGTACTCGCTCAGTGCCTGCTCGTAGGTCAGTTTCCCGTCCCGCAACTCTCCGGCGGCTGCCACGATCCGGTCGAGGTCCGCGGTGATCCGGGCCCGGGTCATGCTTGGTGTGCGGGGTCCTTCGTCGGTGTCGATCACCGGCAGGTCGTCGAACGTGGAGTAACTCGGGAACCGGTCGGTGTCAGGGATGATCGACCGGAACGGGACACCGTTGAAGAAGAACTCGAACCAGCGTCCGCCGGACAGCGTCAGCCACGGCGTGCCCGCGGCCAATACCGCCATACCGAAGCCTGTGTGCGGGGACAGGAACACATCGCTCGCTTGGACGACAGACAGTTGCTCGACGAGGCCGCGGTCGAAGCAGTTCTCCGGCTTGGACCGGTGGTCGAGCAAGCGCTTGAGGTCCTTCTCGGTGAGCGAGGTGGATGTCCTGTCGTTCTTGGCGAGCTTGCCGACCAGCACGAGTTGCGCGTCCGGGTAGGCGTCGGTGAGCGCGTCCATGATCAACAGCCATGAGTCGGCCGACGGGTACAGCGCCGGTTCACTCGATCCGCTCGGCATGATCGTGATGGTCCGCCGGGTGACTGCGGTTTCCGGCAGTTCGAGGCGGAGGTGTTGGCGTCGCAGGTATCCAGGCTTCGGACTGGTGACGACCGTCCGGCCTTGGGCCGGCTTGAGGTGCTGGTCGGTCGCCGCGTAGTAGTCCTTGAGGCCAGGGAACATCTCGAGCTGGAAGTCCTGGTACCGCCGGGACTCGTCGATCACCCAGTCCCACTCGCGGGGCAGGTGCGCGACCCGTTGCGCCGAATCGTTGGCGGAGGTCAGCAACGGATGGTCGACGACGTACTTTGCCGAGATGAAGGGGCAGTAGTCAGCGAGCTCGGTGGCGGTGGCGGCGTTGAGCGCGACCGCGATTTCCCGATCGGGGTTCGCGGCGTGATGGCCGTTGGCGTAGTACAGAGCCTCGATCGCGTGGCCGACCGGGTGGCAGTAGAAGAAATTGACCAACGCGCGCTCCATGCGCCGTTTTCTACCGTGCCTGTCGCGTACCCGAAACTTGTTTTAGGGTTCCGGCATGGTGTCGAGCTCAGCACCCGACGTACAGACGTTCCTCGACGACGCGGCGCCGGAACGCCAGGAAGCGTTGCGCCGCCTGCGTGAACTCTGCCTGACCGAGCTGGCCGGGTTCACCGAGACGATGCAGTACGGAATGCCGACCTACCAGCGCGACGGGGTCGGCGAATTCGCCTTCGCCAGCCAGAAGCAGTACATCTCGCTGTACGTCGGGCGCACGGATGTCGTCGCCGCGCACGCCGAGCAGCTCGCCGGCCACAACATGGGCAAGGGCTGCCTGCGGTTCCGCAATCCCGCGAAGATCGACTTCGACCTGGTGCGGTCGCTGCTGCGGGCGACCGCGGCAACCCGGGGCCCAGTCTGTTAGGACTCCAAGCCCACCAGCAGATGGGCCAAGTCCAACCCGGTCTCCAGGTACAGCTCGAATGTCCTGTTGTGCAGCGCCCATGGTGAACGCTTGCGCCGGATCAGCAGGATGGCGCTGCGTGCGTCGTACCCCAGGTGGATCAGCGCCTGCGCAGCCACCAGACCTGACCTGTTGTAGCCCGCGTGGCACCGGACCAGCACGTTCCGGCCGTTGGTGATCGCCTGCGCGGTGACCGCGGCCAATTCCTGCACCCTGGCGATCTGACCGGCGTTCAACGGGCCGTCCGGCATCGTGGCGACGTGGTGCTCGACGCCCACCGCAGGCCCGTGCCCGTCTTTGCTGTACAGGCTGACGACCATGTCGAACTGGTCAGCGACCACGGCGAACTGCAGCTCGCCCGAATCGTCGGTGAAGTAGTGCCCGCCCATCCACAGGCCGAGCCGGATCTGATTCCACGGTGACCTCGGTGCGGGAACGTCCCGGTCCCGCTGGCGAGTGCGCACACGGCCTCCTTAAGTCATGTGCCGTGAACGCACTCGCCTCAGGTCAGGTTCCCCGTCAGCCGGTACCGAGAGAAATCCGGTCCAGGTCAGGTGCGCCCGAGCCGTCGTTGAAGAACTTGATCGTGTTGGCGCCCGCGTTCAGCGTTACCGGAAGCGTAGTCGTGTACGGAGTGTTGTTGCCTTGGCCATCGACCTTCACCTCCGTCGGCTGCGCGCCGTTGACGGACACGAAGTACGACCGCGGCCCGTTGACCGTGAAGTCGATGTACAGCGTGTACTGGCCCGCACTGTCCACAGTGACATCGTCGAACTGCACGAAGGCATCCGGCGAACCGCCGATGTTGCGGACCTTCTCACCACCGGAGCACGGCCCACAGCCGGTCAGACCGGTGCTGCCGAACTGGTTGCGCGAGTCCTCGGCTTCACGCATGAACACGCGGTCCGCCGGACGCGGCTTGATGTCGACGTTGGTCGTGACTTGCTTGGCACGCCCCAAAACCTGGAAGGACGCGGTGACCGGTGCGGTCACGGCCGGGGTCTGGGCTGGTGCCGTCAGTGTCCACTCGCCACTCAAGATCTGGCCGAGTCGTAGTTTTTGGACAGTCGCAGGTGCGCCGTGGACGGTCCAGCCCGCGGGTGCCGTCGGCTTCAGCTCGACGTTGTCGAGGGCGTCGTCGACATCGAGCCGGAGCCGTGCGGTGACCTTGATCGTTTGCTGGCCGGGCCCGATCCATTGCACGCCATGGGGTTTGACCGTCATTGTGGTCGTCGGCGTGTACGACGCGGGCGGCAGCGGGGCGATCGCGATCCGGTCGATTCCTGGACCTCGCGGGGAATTGCTGGACAGGGTGATCGTGTTGGATCCGGCTTGGAGCGGCACGGAAATCGCCGTGTCAGCGGGTACGTCTGGCCGGTCCTTGGGAATCTGCACTTCGGTCGCTGAACCGTTGACGGTCACCGTGAGTGAGGTTGTCCCGGCTGAAGTCGTGTTCAGCTCGAGCTTGTGGTCCCCGGCCTCCTTGGTCACGGTGTAGGTCACGGAATTGCGTGTGCCGCCGCCGAGACCGATCACTTGGGACGTGCCCGAGCAGGCGAAGCAGATCGACCGGCGCGCGGTTCCGTTGAGCTGGGCGTGTTCGGCTTCCAGCGGTGTCTGGCCGCGGGGGATCAGTGGGTAGCCGTGGCCCACTTTGATCTCGTCGATCTGCAGTTCACCGAAGTAGCGCGGCGCTTGCGGGCCGCCCCACGTGTTCAGCACGTCCAGCTTGATGTACCGGGTGGTCTGCTGGCCGATGTCGATGAACTGCGTACCGCGGGCGCTTGGCATCGCACCTGCCCGCACTTCCTGCCAGCGCACGCCGTCATCACTGATCGAGACCTTGTAGTCCTTGATTCGCGCGGAATCCTCCGGGCGGCCGAAAGAAACGCGGGCGTACGTCGGAGACCACTCTCGCTGGTTCACCGCGAGGTGCGTGGCGGGCTTGCGGTGCTTGAGATCCAGCGTGACGGAGACGGGGAGCTTGTCGTTGGCGTCCCAATAGGACTCGAAGCTGCCGTCGGTGAGGTTGCTTGCCGGGAACCCGTCGCGAGTGGAGGTGGCGGTCGCGCTGACGTTGTTGTAGTAGCCGGTCTGCAGCGGAGTGTCTACTTTGAACACCGTGTCGTACGTGTCCCAGTTGCGGATGTTCAGGATGGTCAGGTATCCGCCGGACTGGTTGAACTTGAGGCGCTCGCCGGTTCGGACATCTGTCACGCCGGTGACCCAGTAACCGTTGTCCCGCAGGCGAAGCATGTCCGTGCTCGGCCTGGTGACGGCGTGGATGTACTGTGTCTTGGCGCCCGGCTTGACCGTGATGACGCCGTGAGCGCCGTCGTTCCAGAAACCGGGCTGCATCCCGCCGTACATGTAGCCGCCGCCTTCGGTGCCGTACAACGACTCCCGGATCGGTGGCACCCATTCGGCCATGAAGTTGTTGAACTTCGCCTGGCTCGGCGGGAACTTCCCGTTCACCATCGGGGTCTCGGCCATCAACGACTTCATCGACGAACCGGCGTTGGTGATGTACCGGCCAGTGGACAACCGGAAGTCAACCGGGTGGTCACGGCCGTCGTACCACCAGTCGCCGGTGGTCGGCAGCTTGTAGTCAGCCTCGACCAGCCTCGGCATCGGCGTCCACGCGGCCTGCGGGTAGTCATAGGAGGGGGTCATGCTGGTCTTCTGCTCGTTGCTGACCGTGTCCATGATCGGCGTGTCCTCGTTGTTGTTGCTCAGCAACCAGGACGGCCTTTGCGCGCGGATCTGTTCGTAGAGCTTGTTCTGCTCCCAGTACTCGTTGTCGTTGTCGATCCAGAAGCCCGCGAGGTCGGCGTAGTTGCGCATGACCTCGAAGAACAAGTCGTAGCTGTACATGCCGAAGCCGCGCCGCGTGGTCAGGTCGACCTGCTGGCCCTTGTAGGCCGAGTACGCGGCCGAATCGAGCATTTGCTTGCCCTGCTCGCTGTGCCACTGCGGGTCGTCGGTCATGTAGAGGATGATCTTGACGTCCTTGGCCTTGCCCGCCTGGACGAGCTCGCCGAGAAGATCACGCTTGGTGCTGCAGCTGCCCGGGATGGCCGACGGCCACGGGCGCGCGTAGCCAAGCCTGCTGTGGAACGTGGCCAGGACGATGTAGGAAGCGCCCAGCTTGCGGGCCTCGTCGACCCAGTAGTCGGCGTTCCAGCCGCCACCGGTGACATCGCGCTCCCATTCGGCGCAGTCGAGGTGCTTCGGCGCGGTGAACATCCCCCAATGCAGGAAAAGCCCGGCCGTCGAAGCCCGTAACCACTGCTGTCTCGGATGCTCGACCTCGGCATGCGCGACGGGAGCGACCATCGCAAGCAGGACGACGAAAACACTCAGCAAGATGGTGCGGATGCGACGTTGCATGACCTCTGCCCTCCCGGGTCACCCATCAGACATCCGATCAAACCGACCGGATTGGGGTCAGTCAAGGGTGGATGAGAAGAAATGTAGACGATTACATCCGATGAGTTCAGGTGTGTGAAAAATGCGTGGCTCGCCCGTGCCCTGCGAAGCTTGAACGCCAGCCGAATAGCCGTTCGCGCCCAGGGAATCGGCAAGGGTGAACGCGCGCCTTATCGGGTTTGGTATATCCGCCGACCCCGACGATCTGCATTAGCACAGCGGCTCTCGCTAGCAGCTGTGCTGCCACCGCGGACCCGCGAACGGTCGAACGCGGACACTCGAACACCCGCATGCCAGGGCGACACTGTCGCAAACAGGCACTTACAACTTCGAAGGCGGCTGGTCGATGACCACCACAGAAAACCCGATCAACTACCCGTTCGAGGGTGCCGGTCCCGATGACTACGTCGCGCTCGTTCCGTCATCTGTCCGGGATGGGCTCGCGGACGATGAGCCGTTGGTGCGGGTTCGTCTGGCGTACGGGGGTGAGGCGTGGGTTGCGCGCCGGTATGAGGACGTCAAGGTTGTGCTGGCGGACCTCCGGTTCAGCCGGTCGGCCGCGATCGGCAAGGACGTGCCGCGGTCGGATCCGTGGATCCGGGAGGACCACTCGATTCTCGACATGGATCCGCCGGACCACACCCGGCTTCGCAAGCTCGTCCTGAAGGCGTTCACGACCAGGCGTGTCGAGATGCTGAGGCCGCGCGCACAACAAATCGTGGACACCCTGCTCGACGAGATGATCGCCAAGGGTGCTCCCGGTGACCTGATGGAGGGCCTCTCGTGGCCGCTGCCGATGACGGTGAACTGCGAGATGCTCGGCGTTCCTTACGAGGACCGCGCGAAGTTGCGGGAGTGGACTGACGCGTCGGTGGCGCTCACCGCCTTGACGCCGGAGGAGGCGAGGGCGGGCCTGCAGAGCCTGTACGACTACATGTCCGCTCTGCTCGAAAAGCGCCGGGACGACCCGAGGGATGACCTGCTCACCGCGATGATGCAGGCCAGGGAGGACAACGACCGGCTTGACCACGACGAGATCGTTCAGCTGGCCGTGATGCTGTTGATCACCGGCCACGAGTCCACGTCGTACCAGTTCGGCAACGTCATCTACAACCTGCTGACCCACCCGGACGAGCTGGCCAAACTGCGGGCCAACCCGGACCTGGTGAACAACGCCGTCGAGGAGTTGCTGCGGTTCACGCCGCTCGCGTCGAGTGACGGGTTCATCCGGATCGCCAAAGAGGACATCGAGTTGGGCAACACGACGATCCGCGCGGGCGAAGGCGTGTTCGTCGACCTGGACGCGGCCAACCGGGATCCGCGGCGGTTCGATGACCCGCTTGAAATGAGGATCGACCGGGAGTCCGCCAGGCACATCTCGTTCGGTCACGGCGTGCACCACTGCCTTGGTGCGCAGCTGGCGAGGATGGAGTTCCAGGTCGAGCTGTCCACGTTGATCAGGCGGTTCCCGGACCTGTCGCTTGCCGTGGACCCGAAGGATCTGCCGTGGCGGCACGGTCGTCTGGTGCGTGGCCTCAATGAGCTGCCGGTCACGTGGTCGGAGGTATGTGAGTGAGCGACACGCAGTGGCGGATCGAGGTGCAACGGCACCTGTGCATCTCCTCGGGGATATGTGCCGGCATCGCGCCGCGCCACTTCGACCTCGAAGGCGACGGTTCGCATCCGTTGGCCGACGTCGTCGACCATGACGACGATGTGGTCGACGCGGCCGAGGCGTGCCCGGTCGAGGCGATCAAGGTGTTCAGCAATGCAGGCAACGAGCTCGTCGCACCCCTCGACTGACTCTTTGCCCGGCCGGGCGTGACCCCGCGCACGCCCGGCCGAAGCGGCGAATTGTCGCCACGCGCCTGCTGCTCACCGGACCTCCATGGCGAGCAGCCGGGAGCTGAGCGACTTGCCGTGGGTGTCCACGGCGAGTGACGTGGTCACGCCACCGTCGATCACTTGGTGGCAGACGAAGTGCAGCGCGCACAGGTTGGGCAGCTCATGCCGGATCACGTCGCCTGCGATGAACTCCGCCAGGTGGTCGCGCACTCGTTGGACCGTCAGGATGCGTGCCAGAACGGGATAGTCGTTGTCGTTGCGGGGAAACACCGACAGTGTGGCCACGTTGCCTTTGTCTCCGGCTCGGCAGTGGGCGAGTTCATGCAGCAGCATCGGGTGCCTCCAAGAACGTGACCGCGGGCCGGACTGCTGATCGGGGCACGAGAGTCGACACGATCCCGATCACTTCAGTGACGTGCACCCGAACGCCGCCGCCACCGGCAGGACCGTTGGTGTACAAGGACTCGACCTCATCGCCGACGCGGTCGAGCACAGCTTGGTCATGGCTGATCGCCGCGACCCGAAGCCGGCAGTCGGTCTCTCCGCCGAGCACCTCCGCCCGCAGCGGCACGCCAGCCAGCCGAGTGCTGACCACCTCGGCGGCCAATGCGCCACGCCGTGCGGCATTCGGGCCCACATAAGAGATTTCAGCTTCCACTTTGGACCCCGCACGGTAGCCGACGCTCACTTTCAGCGAGTCTGGGCGTGGCGCGCCTTGGGCGCCGGAAACCCGCATGTCGCCGGTGACCCGTACGTTCCGGACGTCCAGCGTCACGTCCGGCGTCAGGTAGGCGGCCGGGTCGGTGATCTCGTACAGCAACTGCTCCCGCACGGTCGCCTTGGACAACTGGCCGCCGGTGCCGGGGAGCTTGCCCAGAACGGCAGTGCCGTCGGATGTCACGTCGGCGTACGGGAAACCTAGGTTGGCCAGGTCCGGCACGTCCTGCCAGCCAGGATCGGCGAAGTAGCCGCCGGTCAGCTGGCCCGCGCATTCCAGCAGGTGCCCGACCAGCGTGCCTGCCGCCGCCATCGGCACGTCCAGCAAGTCCCAGCCGAGCCGATGTGCCAGCGGTGCCAGGAAAAGCGACGGGTCGGCCACCCGGCCCGTGATCACCACGTCCGCGTCCAGGGCGGGCAACAACGCGTCCGCGCCGAGGTAGGCGTTCGCCGACACGATCTCGCCGTGATTGCGCAACGGTCTGCCGGTCTCCCATGCCACAGTGTTCAAATCGAGGTCGGCGAGTACGTCATCGCCGGTGACCACCGCGACCCGGCCGCCAAGTCCAAGCGAGTCCAGCAGTTCCCGGGTCACGCGCCCGGCCGCGAGCGGATTGGCCGCTCCCATATTGGTGATCACTCGTACGCCGTTCGCGATGGCCAGCGGCAGCAACCGGTTGAACCGGGCTGGAAGGCGCTTCTCGTAACCGTGCGCGGGATCGCTCAGCTTGTGCCGCTGTGCCAGCGCGACCGTTCGTTCGCCAAGGCATTCCAGGACGAGGTCCGCGAGCGCGCCGCGCCGGAGCAAGTCCTCCGCGGGCTCGATCCGGTCGCCCGCGAACCCCGCGCCACAGCCGATCCTGGTGGTGTGCAACGTTTCTCCTACACCGAGATGGCGCCGGTGAGCAGTGCGACCACGGTCATCACCACTGTCGTGCCGAACGCCCACTTGAAGATGAACCGCTGGTGCGCGCCCAGGTCTACGCCGCTCATACCCAGCAGGATGAACGTGGACGCGGTCAGTGGGCTCAGCGGGAAGCCCGTGGTCATCTGGCCGAGGATGGCCGCCCGGCCGACTTCGGCCGCATCGCCGCCAAACGCCGCGGACGTCTCCGCGATCACCGGCAGCACGCCGAAGTAGTACGCGTCCGGCGTGAACACCAGCGACAGCGGCATGCTGGTGATCGCCACGATCAGTGGCAGCGCGCCGCCCGCGCCGTCCGGGATGACGCCGACCAGCCAGCGGGCCATCGCGCCGATCATGCCTGTGCCGCCGAGGATCCCGGTGAACACGCCGGCCGCGAAGATCATCGTGGTGACCAGGACGACGTTGCTGCCGTGCTTGGCGAACAACTCCTGCTGCGCGGCCCACGACGGCCGGTTCACGATCACCGCGACGATGAACGCGACCACGAACACGACTTCGAGCGGGAACAGTTGCGCCAGCAGCACTCCGACGAGCGCGAGAGTCAGTACGACGTTGAACCAGAACCGGAATCGGTCCCAGCCCGCACGCGGCTCGGGCTTCGGCACGACGTCGTCGAGTTCGATCACGCCGAGCCGCTTGCGTTCCGAGCGGCCGATGAGGAACGCGGCCAGCAGGACCCAGATGATTCCGGCGACCAGTGCTGGGATCACTGGCAGGAACACGTCGCCGGCGGACAGGTGCAGCGCCGCCATCGCCCGTGCGGTCGGCCCGCCCCAGGGGATCATGTTCATCACCCCGGCGCCGAGGGCGATCACTCCTGCCAGCACCAGTCTGCGCATGCCGAGCCGCTGGTAGATCGGCAGCAAGGCGGACACGGTGATCAGGAACGTCGACGCCCCGTCGCCGTCCAGGGCCACCAGGAGGGTCAGCACCGCCGTGCCGACCGTGATCTTCAGCGGATCACCCTTCGCCCAGCGCAGCACCCGTGCGACCGCCGGGTCGAACAGGCCCACGTCGATCATCAGGCTGAAGTAGAGCACCGCGAACGTGATCATGATCGCCACCGGCGCGACCTTGACCAGGCCGCCGCCGATCAGGGTGCCCAGCTGGCCGCCGAAGCCGGTGACCACCGCGACGACGATCGGCAGCGCGGTCAGCGCGACGAGCACGGACACCTTGCGGGACAGCACAGCCGCCAGGAACAGCGCGATCGTGATGAAACCACTCGCGGCGAGCATCGGTGACCTCCTTCGAGCGTGTGATCACCTTTGTCCGCTGCGGCTATCGCATGCAAGCATCATCATTCGATAGATTGATGTCCTATGCGCATGGATCTGACCGTCCAGCAGCTGCGGGTGGTGCTCGCCGTGCACGACGCGGGCAGTTTCACGGCCGCGGCGGAGTCGATGCTGCAGGCTCAGTCCTCGCTGTCGAGGACCGTGCTCGAGGTCGAACGCAGGCTCGGGGTCGCCTTGTTCGAGCGCACCACGCGGCGCCTTGAGCCGACTGCCGAGGGACGTGAGTTCGTCGCGATCGCACGGTCCACAGTGGCCATGTTCGAGGCGAACCTCAGGCACTTCGCCGGTTTTCTCGACGGCAGGCGCGGCCGGGTCCGGGTCGCCACGCTGCCTTCGCTGGCCGCGATCCTGTTGCCGGGCATAGTGTCGGCGTACCAGCGGCAACACGCGTCGGTCGAAGTGTCTATCGAGGACGCGCTGGCTGTCGAGGTGCTGGAACGGGTACGGGCCGGGACGGTCGACTTCGCGGTCACCGTGGTGTCCGCGACCACCGAACCGGTGGACGACCTGGTGGTCACCCCGGTCGCGACCGACCGGTTCTGCTGCGTGTTCCCGCCCGGCCACCGGTTTTCCGCCAGTGCCGAGATCACCTGGTCGGACCTCGCGACCGAGGCCTTCATCGCGTTCGACCGCACCACCAGCATCCGCCAGCACCTCGACCACGCGTTCGCCGAGTCAGGCGCCCGGCCGCGGGACGCCATCGAGGCCCGCAACATCAGCGCCGTGGCCGGACTCGTGGCCGCGGGCCTCGGTGTGTCGGCTGTACCGGGGCTGGTTTTGCCTTTGGTCGAGTTCGCCGGCTTGGATCATCGGCCGCTGGTCGCGCCGCGGACGGAACGCCGGATCGCGGTCGTCCGTGTGCCGCACCGGCCGCTTTCGCCTGCGGCTGTTGCGTTTCACGACAGCATCATCGGTGCGCGGGGCTCGGGTTTGCCGCCGCAGGCGTCCTGGGTCAGAAGGAGGCGTACACGCGGCGAGGAGTGATGAGTACGGCGGCTCGTCGTTCCTCGCGCATGACTCGGTCGTAGGTGTCGAGGTCTTCGTGGGTGCCGCCCGCGGCGTGGAAGATCTCCCGCAGCAGCAGCCGCAACGCCTCACTGTCCACGTCCGGGTGTGGGTCGTCCGGGCCGATGATCTCGACGTCGCCTTCGACGCATGCCCACCGCCAGCCCGCACGGGCGACGATCGTGGCCCGTGGATCGGCGCGGAGGTTCTTCACTTTGCGAGTCGCGCCGACGGCGACGAACCCGACGACCTGTTCGTCGCGCAGCGGGTGCTTCAACACCCCCGCGTTGACCACCGACGACTGGATGCTGCCGTCACCCCGCAGGGTGCTGATCACGCACAAGCCGTCGTCGAGCGGAATGAGGTCGGTGAACTTGGCGAGGTCGGTCACGTCGTGAACCTTTCTCTCTCGGTGTGGCACCAAGAGTTTTTCACGCGCTCGGTGGGAAGGCGTGCTTCTTCCCGCCGATCACGGCCACGGCGGCGGCGATCAGCAGCGCCAACGACGCCCACGTGATCAACGCGGTGTCCACGTCGACCAGCAGGCCACCGATGAAGCCGCCGAGTGCGATGGACGCGGAGAAGAAGGTGATCACGATCGACTGGGCCACGTGCGCGGCCTCTCCCGTCGCCTTGATCGCACCGCCGATGAACAGGCTGGGGGAGCTGCCGAATGCCAGACCCCACGCTGCGACAGCGACGTAGACCAGTGCAGGTATCCCGGACAAGACGGCCAGGACGAGCACACTGATCGCGAACACCACCGTGCTGGCCACGATGAGCTTGCGCAGGTGATGGTCAATGTGGGCGCCGACGACCAGGACACTGAGGACGGACGTGACACCGAAGGCGAACAGCACCCACCCGGTCTGGCTGCTCATGCCCACATGCCGGAGGAAATCGGTGATGTAGGTGTAGACGATGTTGTGCGCGACCATGTACGCGGTGAGCGCGAACAAGATGGTGCGCAGCCCGGGGATGAGCAGCACTCGTGAGAGCTTGTGTTCGTCCACGGAGTGACCGGGCAGGTTCGGCAGCGTGACCTGGACCCACAGCATGTTCAGCAGAACCAGAGCGGTGGACGCGTAGAACGCGATCTCCCACCCGCCGAAGGAGCCGATCCAGGTTCCCACCGGGACACCCAACGCCAGCGCGATCGGAGTGCCGGCCAGTGCGATGGCGATGGCCCGGCCCTGCCGCCCTGCAGGAGCAAGCCGTGCGGCGTAACCGCCGAGGTGGGGCCAGATCATCGCGGTGCCGACACCTGCGAGGAACCGGAGCACCATGGTGAGCGTGTAGTTGGTGGACACCGCGGTGAGTGCGTTGGTGACAGCGACGATGCCCAGCGCGACCTGCAGCACGTTCTTACGCGGCCACATCGAGGTCAGCCGCGACAGCGGGATCGCCGCCACCGCGGTGGCCAGTGCGTAGATCGTCACGATCTGGCCGGTGGCCGCGATGCTCGTGCCGAGGGTGTTGCTGATTTCCGGGAGCAGACCGGCGGGCAGGCACTCGGTGAGGATGCCGATGAACCCGCTGAGGAAAAGCCCGAACAGGGCCATCGCCGGAAGCCGGGTCTGGCCGCGGACCGGTGCGGTGATCGTGTGGGTCATTCCAGATGCTCCTTGTGAGGCGTGGTCCGCCTCGGCTATGAATGTTGACGACATCAGGCTGCGTCGCCCGCGCGGTCTTACCCAGATCTCCGCTTCGCGTACGTCCCTTGTGCCTACTACTGGCAGGGTTAGGCTCACACCCCGCGAACAGGGCTTTTCAGCGTGATACTGGGTGCATGAGCACCGAGCAGCTTGATCCGCGGGCGGAGCTGAGCGAGTTCCTGCGCAGCCGCCGGGCCCGGCTGCAGCCGGCCGACGTCGGGCTGCCCGAGTACGGGCGGCGGCGCCGTGTGCCAGGCTTGCGGCGTGAAGAACTGGCCCAGCTGGCCGGGGTCTCGGTCGCGTACTACACCCGTCTGGAACAGGGCAACGGCCGCAACGTGTCCCGCGAGGTGCTCGACGCGATCGCCAAGGCACTCAAACTCTCCGAGACAGAGCACGCCCACCTGCTAGACCTCGCCCAACCCGTACAGCGCAGGCGGCCCGCACCTCCCCAGCGTCAGCGGGTCCGGCCCGCGCTCATGGAAATGCTGTCGGCGATCGAGAACGTCCCCGCCTACGTGTGGGGCCGCCGCACCGACATACTCGCGTGGAACCGGACGGCGTCCGCACTTTTCGGCGACTGGGCGGCGCGCGCTCCGCAGGACCGCAACTGGGCCCGGATCGTGTTCCTCGACCAAGATTCCCAGCACTTGTTCGCCGACTGGGAGACCAAGGCCGCCGACGTGGTCGGCCAGTTGAGGCTGGACGCGGGCCAGCACCCGAACGACCCGCTGCTCGCCGAACTGGTGGGGGAGCTGTCGGTGAAGAGCGACGACTTCCGCCGGATGTGGGCAGCCCATGACGTCAAACGGAAAACCCACGACAGCATGCGGCTACAGCACCCGCTCGTCGGTGAGTTGACCGTCCGCTACGAGACCTTCACCCTGCCGGGCGACCAGGAACAGGCACTGTCCATTTACCACACCGAACCCGGCTCAGCGTCGGAAGAAGCGCTGCGCCTGCTCACCAGCTGGGGCACGGACGCCGCCCAGGACTGGCCAGCCGAGGCACGGGACTGAAGCCCGGCAGGCGCAGCAATGCAGCCGTGGATAGCTGCGTAGCGGTTGGGCCGGGCTCTTGACGCGACGGCCGAGTGTCCACCTGGGACGGTGCGGAACCGGCGGCGGGGAATGCGACGCCGATCCCGGCGGGATCGTGCTGAATGCCACGCGGGCACTGCACGACGGATCAACCACATGAGCCTGACCGCAGGGCGGTCTGCGGAACGTAGTACTGCTGGGGGAGCGGTCCCGGCTGGGCCCGCTAGCGTCAAAGCATGCGCCCTGGTCTGGGAATAGTCATGGCAGTGGTAGCACTGGTGGCCTCAGCATGCGGGTCGGAGCCGTCGGTCTCAGCCGATGACTTGTTCGGGGAGTACCTGCAGTCGACCTCCGTGAAGAACGACAGATTTCCCACTCGCGGATCGTCGGCGGAGGCTCGGCGGATCGCGTTGGCCTCCCGCTACACCGTCGACGAGCTACAGGGCGAGCTGCTGCGGACGTTCGAGTGCGACGAAGTGCTGGATAGCTGGCCGCTCAACAAATGCGAGCTGAACAACGCGGTCACGGCGGCGGCCCGCGATTTCGGCGGGGTCTACACCCTCCTGCTGGGCCGCTCGGTTCTGGTCAAGTACGAGAACGGCTCACTCGAACTGATGACGTTGTACGTGATGCAGGCGCCGGGCACGAGGGTCGGGATTGTCGATCGCACCGGCCGGACCTACAGCGACCTGGAAGATTTCCGTGCCACCAACGAATTGCTCACGTCGGACGACACGATGCTGACGCTGCGGGACATCACGTCGGTGCCCGGCAAGGGCGAGATCGTTGCTGTCACCGGGCATACGTCGCCGACTTGGCCGTGGTGGTTGCTCGGCGGGATTGTCGTGCTTGCTGTTGTTGGCGCGGGTTTCGTTGTGGTTCAGCGCCGGAGCACCAAACGTCCCTGAACCCGCTACCGGTGTTCGGCGAGCATGCGGTTCTTGCCGGCGAGAATGTGCTGTTCCATCAGGTGCGCGGCCTGTTCGGCGTTGCCGGCCTGCAGGTGGTCGACGATGAGCCGGTGCTGGTCGTTGGAGGTGTGCCGGGCGGGCGCTGGTTCGAGCCCGTGCCTGCGGAACAGGTGTAGTTCCTTCGAGATCGCGTCGTAGAGCTCCGCCAGTCGCGGATTGCCTGACAGGGCGACGAGTGCGCGGTGCAGTTCGACGTTGAGCGGGTAGTAGTCGTCCATGCTGGCCGCGGCTTCGAGTTGGTCGATCTTCGCTCGCAGTGTGTCGGCGTCCGCTGTGGTGGTCCGGGCGGCGGCCAGCCGTCCGGCGAGCCCGAAGAGGTTGGCGCGGATGTCGTAGAGGTGCGTGGCTTCGTCGACGGAGATCTCGCGGACGAACATGCCGCGGTTGGCCCGGAACTCGACGAGCTTGCTGCGCTCGAGATGCCTGCACGCTTCACGGACCGGACCGCGGCTGACGCCAAGCCGCATCGCCAGCGCCGATTCGTTGATCCGGTCGCCGCCCTTGAGCACGCCGGTGATGATCATGTTTTCGAGCTCTTCGACGATCAGATGGGGCAGCGAGGTCGTTTGCCGTTCGGCGACCCGGCGCTGCAGCGCGGCCATCGTCTCCGGGGTGTCCGGCACGGTTGTTCTCACCTTCTCGTCGACTGTCGACAATTTACCATCCAGCCAACAAGGCGCTCTAGCGGGTCTTTACCGTGACAAACGGCCCATAGTGCACCTCGTACGGTAAAATTGCAAATCGTTGACAGTTGACGATTCGGCCGCGCAGACTCGTCCCGCCGGAACCCCTCGAAGGGAGGCGGGATGAAGATCAAGGACATCCGGGCGAGCGTGCACACCACGTCCATCGACGTGCCCTTGCTGGCCGGGAAGGTACGCGGCTACGGCCGCGAGGAGCAGAAGGAGTTCGTCTTCTGCGAGGTCGAGACCGACGAAGGGCTGACCGGGGTCGCGCTGACCGGGCACTTCCTGGCGAGGTCGGTGGTCGCCGCGCTGAAACACCACTTCCTGCCGGTTGTCGCGGACATGGATCCTCGTGAAGTCGAGGCCGTGCACGAACGCGTGTGGCGCAAGCTCAACCCGCGCGCGATGACCGGCGTGGTGTCCAGCGCGCTGTCG
Source organism: Kibdelosporangium aridum (assembly GCF_900176515.1). GTDB lineage: Bacteria > Actinomycetota > Actinomycetes > Mycobacteriales > Pseudonocardiaceae > Kibdelosporangium > Kibdelosporangium aridum. Next base: position 43,240 of record NZ_FWXV01000003.1, on the reverse strand, counting down.
GTGCTCGACATCGCCCTGTGGGACATCAACGGCAAACACGCCGGGCGTTCAGTGGCCAGTCTGCTCGGCGGCGCTCGCACCGAACTGCCGACGTACGTGACGTTCGGCTTTCCCCAGTACGACAGGGAAACCCTTGCCGCGGCGGCACGGCTGCAGCTCGAACACGGGTTCCGGGCGATGAAGCTGGTGGTCGGGGTGGACAAGGGCGGCTGGCGGGAAGACGCGGCCCGCGTGCGAGTCGTGCGGGAGACCGTCGGCGACGACGTCGACATCATGATCGACGCCAATTACCTGTTCACCCCGGCAGACGCGAAATTCCTGTGCCGGGCCATCGAGGACTATGGCATCACGTGGTTCGAGGAACCGTTGCACCAGAACGACGCCAGAGCCATGGCGGACCTTCGCGCGCATACCCGGATCCCGATCGCGGCCGGACAAATGGAAGGTCATCGCTGGCGTCTGCGGGAACTGGTCGAACGGCAGGCGGTCGACATCCTGCAACCGAACGCCTGCTACTGCGGTGGCTTCACCGAAGCGCGTAAGGCCGCGCACCTCGCGCAGATCTACAACCTCCCGGTGGCGCACGGCGGCGGCTGGCCGCTGTTCAACATGCACACCCTGGCCGGGCTGATGAACGGCTGGATCCTCGAATGGCACGTGGGCATGGTGCAGGTCGGCGAGCTGCTGTTCCCCGACGCACCCCATCCGGTCGACGGCCGCATCGCCATCCCGGACCTGCCGGGTCTTGGCCTTGCCGTGAACCGCGACGCGCTGCGCGAAACCCTCGTGCCCGAACACTGACGGACACGGTCAACGTCGATCGATTCCCGAGGAACGCGGTGAAAACCGATGAGCAGTCAGATCCAGAACGACACCGAGACCACCGAGAAACCAGCCAGGCCACGATGGCAGCGGCTGGCCACCAACACAGGCATCCAGGTCTTGGCCGCGGCCGTCGCGGCCGCGATCTTCGGCCTGCTCGTACCGGGCACCGCGGCAACGCTCAAACCGCTCGCGGACGTGTTCATCGCGCTGATCCGGCTGGTCATCCCGCCGATCGTGTTCCTGGTCGTGGTGACCGGGATCGTCTCGGTCGGCGGGATGAAGGCGGTCGGCCGGATCGCCTTGAAAGCCATCATCTACTTCGAGATCGTCACCACCATCGGCACGCTGCTCGGGCTCGCGGCCATCAACCTCTTCCGTCCCGGCGACGGTGTGGCGCCGCCCGCTGACGCGTCCGGTGATCTGGGCAGCTACGTCGAAGGCGCCAGGGAGAAGCCGATCGGCGAGTTCCTGCTCGATCTGGTGCCGCACAACGTAGTGCAGGCGTTCGCCACCGGGCACATCATCCAGGTGCTGGTGTTCGCCATCCTGTTCGCCATCGCGCTGCTCACCGTGCCCAAGCACGTGTCCGAACCGGTCAACCGGGCGTGCGGCAAGCTCAGTGAGGTCTTCTTCCGGATCGTCGGTATGGTCATCCGGCTCGCCCCGATCGGTGTCTTCGGCGCGGTGAGCTACACCGTCGGCAAGTACGGCCCGGAAACCCTGACCGCGCTGATGAAGTACGTCGGGCTCGCGCTGGCCACGCTGATCGTTTTCCTGTCGCTGGTGCTCGGCACCGTCACGCGGCTGTGCGGCGTGTCGCTCGTCCGCCTGATCCGCGCATTGCGCAAAGAGTTGTACATCGTGCTGGGCACTTCGTCGTCCGAGGCGGTGATGCCGCATCTGATGGCGCGGCTGGAGACCTTCGGCTGCAAGCGGGATGTCGTCGGGCTGGTCGTACCGACCGGGTATTCGTTCAATTTGGACGGTGTGGCGGTTGTCGTGCCGATGTCGGCGGTGTTCATCGCCCAGGTGTACGGCGTCGAACTGGGGTTCACCGAACAGCTCACCCTGTTCCTGGTATTCCTCTTCCTGTCAAAGGGAACCGCCGGGATCACCGGATCCGCCTTCGTCACGCTGGCGAACCTTATCGCCGCGGTCCAGTTCATCCCGGTCGCCGGTCTGGCGCTGATCCTGTCGGTCGAACGCTTCCTTTCCCTCATGCGCGCGATGACCAACGTGCTGGGCAACGCGGTCGCCGCGATCGCCGTCGCCCGTTGGGAACCCGGCGCCATCGACAAGGACCAACTTGCTCGAACCATTGGCCGGCAACGACGTACGGCTGACAAACAACCAGAGGAGACAAGATAGTGCCGAAGATCGTCGCCATCCATGAATCGACTGTGCCGATCAGCTCGTCGATGAGCAACGCGTTCATCAGCTTCCAGCACATGGACTGCTCGATTGTCGCGGTGGTCAGCGATGTGATCCGTGACGGGCGGCCCGTGGCCGGATACGGGTTCAACTCCAACGGCCGCTACAGCGTTGGGGAGATCCTGCGGCGCCGGATCATTCCCCGGCTGCTGCAGGCTTCTCCGGACGATCTGCTGACCGACGACGAGTCCACTTTCGACCCCGTGCGGGCATGGGACATCATGATGCGTGACGAGAAACCGGGCGGCCACGGTGAACGGTCCGTTGCTGTCGGCGTCATCGACATGGCGCTGTTCGACCTGGTCTCGAAGCTGGCCGGGCAACCGCTCTACCGCTGGCTCGCCGACCGCTATGGCACCGATGAACCGGACAGCGACGTATTCGTTTACGCCGCCGGAGGTTACTACGCTCCTGGCAAAGGCCGCCGCGATCTGCAGGACGAGATCAAGAGGTTCCTCGATCAAGGCTATGACGTAGTGAAGATCAAAATCGGGGGAGCGGACCTCACCGAGGACCTCGACCGCATCGAGGCCGTGCTCGGTGTTCTGGACGGAGAAGGCTCCCGGCTCGCCGTCGACGCCAACGGACGGTTCGATTTGGACACCGCGTTGCGCTACGGCGAAGCGCTCCAGCCGTACAACCTGTTCTGGTACGAAGAACCAGGCGATCCGCTGGACTACGCACTGCACGCCACGCTCGCCGAGCGATACCGAGGCCCATTGGCCACGGGCGAGAACCTCTTCTCGCTGACCGACGCCCGGAACCTCTTGCGGTACGCGGGTATGCGCCCGGATCGCGACATCATCCAGATCGACCCGGTACTCAGCTACGGCCTCGTCGAGTACCTGCGAATACTGGACATGCTCCGGCACCGTGGATGGTCGACGCGCCGATGCATACCGCACGGCGGACACCAGTTCTCGCTGCACATCGCGGCCGCTCTGAAACTCGGCGGCAACGAGTCCTACCCCGGGGAATTCCAGCCCACAGGTGGATTCGCCGACTCAGCCGTCATTCGTGACAGCCGCATCGGCCTCACCGACACCCCCGGAATCGGCTTCGAGGACAAAGCCGAGCTGTACAAGGTGTTCCAAGCGTTGCATGCCTGACACGTGATCTGGTTCATACAGCCGCATGCGCTGGTGCCCGTGTCCTCTAGGTGAATCAACCAGGAGGACACGATGGACTTGGTCGAACACAATGGCTCTGCAACGAAAAGGGTTCCGCCCTGGATCGTGGTGGCGACTGCCGGGATCGGTGTGCACGCGTTCAACCACCTGACTGTGGTTGTGCAGGACGTATGGCGGTTCATTGCGGCGCCGGAGGCCGCAGGGCTCAACCCGGGCACCATTTACCATCCGATCAGCGCTGTGCTTTACGTGTGGCTGGCCACGACCGTGTATTCGGGACGGAACTGGGGCCGGATCGCCATCACGGTATTGCTCGTTTTTCAGGCCGTCGGTAGGTACTTCGTTTTTATGTCGTACCCGTCGCTCGAGGTACGAGCGGATCTCGTCACCGGGTGGGCGCTTTCGACGGTTCTGGCATGTCTGCTCTGGATCCCGATGTTCTCGCGGCACCACTTCAAGGCTCGGTCAACCGTGGCATAGGTGTCAGTGCTACTTGCCGGTTGTATCCCGTCTTCGGCTGTGTCGCTAAGGTGGTCGCACCGCCTGTACTCGTATTGCCAAGGTCAGGCCGGCTGGGTGGGGACCGGAAAGGAACTGACGTCGGTGCAGCGTGTTGTCGACGGGCGCTACGAGCTCGTCCGGCCTCTCGGCCGTGGCGGGATGGGGGAGGTATGGCTGGGCCGCGACCACCGGCTGGATCGGGAGGTCGCGGTGAAGCTGCTGCGCCCCAGTTCCCTGCCCGCTCTCGCTGACGTCGACGCGCTGATCAGCAGGTTCGACCGGGAGGCGCGGCTGACCGCGAAGCTGGAGAACCCGGGCGTTCCGGCCGTCTACGACACTGGCACCGACAACGATGACCTGTATCTGGTCATGCAGGTGATCGCGGGCGCCGATCTCGCGGAGTTCCAGGCGGAGAACGAACCGGTTCCGGTGTCATGGGTGGCGGCCATCGGTGCGCAGATCGCCTCCGTGCTCGGGGCGGCGCACGCGGCCGGGTTGATCCACCGTGACCTCAAGCCCCGCAACGTGATGATCACCGAAACCGGGGAGATCAAGGTCCTCGACTTCGGCATCGCGCTGCTGCGCGACCCCAATATGAGCAGGCTCACCCGCACCGCCGAGGCCGTCGGGACACCCGCGTACATGGCCCCTGAGCAGGCCCTGCACGGCCAGGCCAGCCCGAGCAGCGACCTGTACTCGCTGGGATGTGTGCTCTACGAGCTGCTGACCGGGCAGTACGTCTTCGACGCCAAGACCGCGCTCGGGATGATGCACCGGCACCTCAGCGACACGCCGCGGCCGGTGTTGTCGTTGCGGCCGGACACCGATCCCGCGCTGGCTGACCTGATCGCCCGGTTGTTGTCCAAGCGGGTCGAGCTTCGTCCAGCGTCCGCACACGAGGTCTACGAGGCGTTGCTGCCGTTGGTCACGGCGGACAAGCCCAGCGGTGCGGTGATCCCGATGGACCCGACCCGGCCGTTCCGCGACACGTTGTCGGCGCCGCGTCCGCCTGCGTCCGTCGCCGCCGCGTCTGTCGGTGTGCTCGACATGCCGACCATGCCAGCCTTGCCAGTCGCTTTGCCACCGCCGCCTCCGCCGCTTCCGCCCGACGTGAAGCCGGCCAAGATGGTGCCGCTCGACACCGGCGTACGCCGCGTCGTCGAGGGATACCTGCTGATCTGGGGGAGCTGGGAAACTCTCGATCGACTCGTCGAACTCGGCTCGGGCGGGCCGGCCCAGCTGGACACGTGGGCCTACTTGATCGCGTCGGCGGGAATGATCACTCTCGGACTGTGGTTGCGCAGACGACGACTCCAGCTGCGTCACTTCTGGTCACTGGGACCGTTCGGCAAGCGTGTCCAAGGGCCACGACCCACCAAGTGGGGAGAGCGGACCGTCGAGTGGCTGATGATCATCGCCGGGATCGCGCTGTGGTGTCTGTTCATCGGGCAGATGATCGTGGGAACGATCAACGGTGACACCTTCATGTACATCGAGGCTCCGTATCGGGCCGTCGTCATCTGCACCGGCGTTCTGGTGCCTGGACTTCTGATGCGGCAACGCCGGCTCGGCCGGCCGTATCCCTGGAAGCTGCGGGCACCTCGTTCATAGGTTGCCCCCGCGGCGACAGGATCGTGCACGAGGTCGCCAGTTTTAGGCGCGCCTCCGCTTTCCTTTGCCTGATTGAATATCGGCACTGCCGACGACCTCGCCATGGCGTGATCGCGCCCTGTTCACCTTCGGTATCACCCGCGTGGACTCGCTGCGTGTGGGGAAAGGACAACCATGACCGGCGATACCCGCAGCGAAATTTCGCTTCGCGTCAACGAAAGAACGCGCAGGCTCAGTGTCGACAACCGTACGACGTTGCTGGACGCCCTGCGGGAAGGGCTCGACCAGACCGGTACCAAGAAGGGCTGCGACCTGGGCCAGTGTGGCGCATGCACCGTGCTGGTCAACGGCAGACGGGTGGTGTCCTGTTTGACGCTGGCTGTCGCCGCCGACGGGACCGAGGTGACCACAGTGGAAGGCTTGTCCCGCAACGGTGAGCTGCGGCCGGTGCAGGAAGCATTCGTCCGGCTGGACGGTTTTCAGTGCGGATACTGCACATCGGGGCAGCTCTGCTCGGCCGTGGGAATGCTGGCCGAGCACCGAGCGGGTTGGCCGAGCGCGGTCACCGACGATGTCTCACCCGACCGTCCGCCGAAGTTGGACGCCGCCGAGGTCCGTGAACGGATGAGCGGAAATCTGTGCCGCTGCGGGGCGTATCCCTCGATTGTGCGCGCGGTGCTGGAAACAGCGCGACAGGAGGCATCGCAGTGAAGGAATTCAGCTACCAGCGAGCGACTCAGGTTCGGGACGCGCTGACCCAGATCGCGGGCACCACTGGGGCGAAGTTCCTCGGCGGCGGTACGAACCTCGTCGACCTGATGAAGAACGAGATCGAGACGCCTGCGAAACTCGTGGACGTTCGCCAGCTTCCGCTGGACGGGATCCGGAGCTCCGCCGATGGCGGGCTGATCATCGGCGCGACTGCGAGCAACAGCGACACTGCCGCCCATCCCGATGTACGTCGGCGGTATCCGGCGGTGACCCAAGCGATCCTGGCCGGAGCGTCCGGCCAGTTGCGCAACATGGCCACGATCGGTGGGAACCTGTTGCAGCGCACCAGATGCGCCTACTTCACCGACACTTCCCAGCCATGTAACAAACGAGTGCCCGGCACCGGCTGCCCCGCGATCGCCGGGGTGCACCACAACCACGCCATCTTCGACTGGACCGACCACTGCGCCGCGACCAATCCCTCGGACATGGGCGTGGCCCTGATGGCCTTCGACGCGGTGGTGCGGTACGAGACCCTCAATGGTCCCGGCGAGATCCCGTTGTCGGACTTCTACCTCCCGGTCGGGACCACACCGCACCTGGAGACGAAGTTGCCGCCAGGCGCATTGATCACCGCGGTCACGTTGTCCAAGCTGGATGTCGCGGCGCACTCGCGGTACCGGAAGGTTCGCGAGCGTGCGTCCTATGCTTTCGCGACCGTGTCCATTGCCGCTGCTTTGAATGTCCACAAGAGACGCGTCCAAGATGTACGGATCGCGCTCGGTGGTGTCGCGGCCCGGCCGTGGCGGGCCCGGATCGCCGAGGCCGCGCTGCGCGACGGTCCCGCTACCGCCGCGCGGTTCCGGGCGGCGGCCGATGCCGAGCTGGCCAAGGCGAAGCCGTTGCACGACAACGCCTACAAGGTGACGTTGGCCCGCAATCTGATCGAGGCCGTGCTGACCGACCTCGCCAAGCGGGTCAAGTGATGGGAGGCAGCACCATGAACGACCAGGCCCGGCCGGACCGCCGAACGATTCTCAAGGGCGCCACAGTCACAGCGGCAGCCATGACAGCGGGACCGGTCTTCGGTGAAGCCGCCGCTGAGCCGTTAGATGACGTCACCTCGTCTCGTGGCGGTGTCGTGGGCACGCCACGGCCGCGGGTGGAAGGGCACGGCAAGGTCACGGGCGGCGTGCGCTACGCCGCCGATTTGAAACTACCCAGGGCGGCACACGGCGTTGTGGTGCTGTCCACAGTGGCGCGTGGACGCATCCGGACGATGGATACCGCGGCTGTGCTGAAGATGCCTGGTGTGGTGGGCGTGGTGGATCACACCAACGCGCCCAAGCTCAACCCCGGAGGCCGGGAACTTCTTCGGCCCGGACGGCCAGATGCAGATCCTGCAGAACACCGAGATCCACTACGCTGGCCAGCCCGTCGCCCTCGTGGTCGCCGAGACCATCGAACAGGCTCAAGCCGGGGCGAAAGCACTCAAGGTCACCTACGAAGAACTGCCGCACGACACGGAGTTCCGGGTCGACCACCCCCAACGCCGTCCGGCGATCCCGATCTTCGGCCCGGACGCCAACGTCGGCAACCTGGACGCGGAACTGGCCGCGTCGGCCGTCGTGGTCGACCAGCTGTACCACTCGCCGCCGGAAACCTGCTGCGCCATAGAACCGCACGCGGCGACCGCGTGGTGGGAAGGTGACCGCCTGCAGGTCGTCGACACGAACCAGGGCTCCTTCTACATCGCCGTCAGTTTGGCCACCCTCTTTCACCTGCCGCTGGAAAAGGTGCGGGTCCGCGCCGAGCACGTCGGTGGCGGGTTCGGGTCCAAAGGGATGATCGGCGCGGTGCAGATCCTCGCAGTCATGGCCACCACGCTGATGCACCGGCCCGTCCGGGTCACGCTGAGCCGCAACCAGGTGTTCCTGACGACGTCGGGCCGGGAGGTGATCGAGCAACGGGTCCGGCTCGGCGCTGATCGCGACGGCCGGCTGCGCGCGATCGGGCACGAGGCGGTGTTCGCGATCTCACCGCTCGCGGAGTTCGTGGAGAACTGCGCCGAGATGGCCAAGTCGATCTACGCGGCGAAAGCGATCCGCACCCGCCTGAGCGTGGTCCCGTTGGATGTTCTGCCGCCGTGCTCGGTGCGCGGACCTGGCAACACGCCTGGCTCGTTCGCCCTTGAGTGCGCTGTGGACGAACTGGCCGAGAAACTGCGGATCGATCCGCTCGATCTGCGGCTGCGCAACGAACCCGAGGTCGGTCCGGTGTCCGGTCTGCCGTTCAGCAGCCGCAACCTGGTGGGCTGCATGCGCGAGGGCGCACGCAGGTTCGGCTGGGCCAAACGGGATCTGCGGCCTCGCCGGCGGCGCGAAGGAGACCTGCTCATCGGTACCGGGATGGCCGCGGTGTCGTTCCTCACCCTGGCCCTGCCGTCAACCGCGACGATCACAGCGGAGAAGGACGGCACCTACACGGTGTCCATCGGCGCGTCCGACATCGGTACCGGTGCACGCACGGCGCTCGTGTCGATCGCGGCCGACGCCATGCGGGTCAAGCCAGAGAAGATCCGTATCCGGATCGCCGACAGCGACTTCGGCAACGCATGGGCCGCCAGCGGATCGCTGGGACAGGCGTCCTGGTCGTGGGCGGTCACGTCCGCTGCGAAGAAGTTGCGCGAACAGTTGGCGACGCGTCCGCCGTTGCCTGTCACAGTCACGGCGGACACCACAGCAGAGACCAGTGCCATGCCGCACAAGGAAAGACAGTCGCACAGCGCGATATTCGCCGAGGTGACCGTGGAACCAGCGACCGGCGAGGTCCGGGTGCGGCGGTTGCTGGGCATGTTCGGGATCGGTCGCGTGGTCAACCCGCTCACCGCACGCAGTCAGGCGATCGGCGGAATGATCATGGGGCTGTCGCTGGCACTGCACGAGGAGAGCGTCCGCGATCCCCACTCGGGCAGGCACATCAACGCGGACTTCGCCGGTTATCACATCTCGGCGCACGCCGACGTGCCGGACATCGAAGCCGACTTCGTGCCCGACCACGAACCCGACATCGCCTCAGGCATCAAGGGAGTCGGCGAACTCGGCACCTGCGGAACGGCGGCAGCTATCGCCAACGCGGTCTGGCACGCCACCGGCCGCCGCCACCGCACCTTGCCGATCCGACTCGACCGCGTGCTGGAAGACCGCGTACTACAGTGAGTTAACCGCCGGGACGATGGAACGGTCCACCGCGGACATTGGTGCCAGAACATCCATCGGGTGGTGCCGTGGGGCACCACCCGATGGGTGGGATGTCAGCTGATCCGGTCTGGGCGGTGGGTCACCCGGATGCCGTTGATGATCGGGACACCTTTTCGGCTGATCAGCCGGAGGTTGAGTTGTCCGTCGGTCACGGTGACGTGGACCGTGCGGGTCAGCGCAGTGAAGGTGCCTGCTTCGTTGGCGATGTCGAGTGCGGGGATCAGTACTTTGTCCTCGGCGATGACATCGAACAGACGCGTGTTGGGTCTGGTGTGGTGGAGCTCCGCGAACCTCAGTTCGACCGCGTACACGCCGTTGGGCACGTTGTCGTACCGGTACTCGAAGGCGTTCTCCCGCAAGTTCTGGAACAACGGCTGCTCAGTTGTGCGGGCGATCGGTGTGGTGGTCCGTACGACCCGTGATCTGCGGTCGTCCAGATAGCCGTAACCGCCCTCAGTGTACGGCTTGTCCGGTGTCCAGGTGTCGCCGTCGGCGTCCGAGTGGTTGCTGCCGCCGGAGTTGACCCCCGACTGGTAGGCCGGAACGATCAGCTTGACGGGCACCATGGTCGCTGGGTTTCGGCCGCTGTTGCTCAGCAGGATGATCGTCGCACCGTACACGCCAGGGGACAGCCCGGTCGTGTCAATGTGGACAGTGAGATCGGCCGAGCCGCCGAGGGCCAGCAAACCGGTGTCCGGTGTCGTGCGCAGCCACGGCACCTCGCTGAAGTCCGGCACGCCGCTGTCGATCAGATACGCGGTGGCCTGCGGGCCCTGGGAAAGCGCCCAGAGGTTGCCGAGCAGGTCTGCCTCCAGCCCTCCACCTGTGTAGGAGTTGGTGTCGGGAGGCGTGATCGTCCTGAGTGTCTGGCACGTGTCCGGGTTGAGCCCGTAGATCGTGTCGCTCTGGCTGTTGGTCGCCGCCCACAGCACGCCGAACGCGCTGTTGAACGCCAGGCCGGAGATCCCCGGATCGGCCGGGCTGCACTGGCTGATCACCGCGCCTCGGTCGGCGTGCGAAAGGCCCTTGATGTGGTAGACGATTCCCTCGTTCCAGCCACCGATGTAGAACGTGTCGTCGTCAGGCCGGTAGGCCAGGCCCCGCTGGGAGATCCTGGACCACGGGAACGCGCCGACGATCTGGTCAGTCACCTCACCACTCGTGGGGTTCCAGCAGTAGATCCCGTTGTTGCCGCCGACGTTGACCTGACAGATGCTGCCGCGCGACGGCACCGCGGCCATGTCGGCAGGCCACTCGCCTGACCATCCGGCCGGCCAGCTCTGCCCTGGCACACCGTCGACAGTGAAGTGGGTATTGCGGCGCCCGGCGGAATCGGAGAACCACGGGCCGTTCTGGTGGCCGACACCCCACGCCCATTGCACGCCAGCGACCGGCCACGAACGCAACACTTGCCCCGGAACCGAAGGTGCTGCCGCCACTGAGGGGAGCCCCTTCGCGGTGCGGGCATTGGGATCGAACGAAGCCGGTCGTGCGACGGGCCCTGCTTGCCGCATCGCAGCTCCACCGGCTTCCTTGACCTGCCAGGACATGTCGGCGGTGCCGGTGTTCTTGACTGTCACAGTGCGTTGACGGGTCTGGCCCGGAGGTACGACGATCTCGACGCCCGACGGCTGCGTCTCCAGGCGAGGCGTTCGCAGCGCCACGTCACGGCCGATCACCGCACCCTCGGTGAGCACACGGATGTCCGCCTGGTCATCGACGTAGTCGGTCTGCGTGAAACGCAACCGGGCCTCGCCGAGCTTGACTCTCGCCTGGTAAACGCCCTCGTTGTCGGTCGTGAGGACCTGGTCGGCGATACCCGGCTGGCTCACGGTCACAGTCGCCTTGGTGATGGGGAGGCGGTCGTTGGCGTCGGTGACGGTCCCACGTACCAATGATGTCCCCGGTACCCGCAACACGATTGCGGTGTCGTCGGCCAGCGAAGCCTGGAAGGCGCTGTACTGCAACGCGTCCGAGCCGGTCTCGTCCTCGATCCCGATCGTGGCCTGTGTTCCATGCTCCTCTGGCCGGTCAATTCCTTTGTATTGCAGTGTGATCCCACCGTTCTCGGCCAGTACGACCTGGACGCTGAGCCTGTTGTCCGGCGAGCCGAACGTCACGTCGCGCCATTCGATGACGAAGGAACGGTTCGGTGCTGTTCCGGTCAGGCCACTGCGTACCGATGCGAAGCCGTCGACTACCAGGTTGTACCAGAACGCGTAGATCGCCGCGTTGGGTTCCTCTCTGGACGGCAGTGTGCTGTTGACCGGGAACGACCAGCTGAGTGGTTTGAAGCTGAGGAAACCGTTGGTGGATACCGTGACTGACTGGTGGGACTGCTCGTACAGGTTCACCGGGAACGGCAATCGCACAGACGTCGTGCTCTCGTCGCCTGCCAAGGGCAGTACGGTAGGAGTGTCCAACCAGGACGGCGCGTTGGTTGCACAGACGTGTCCGATCCGGTCGGACTTGATCGGCAGTGCGAAGTCCACTGTGGTGTCGCCGACGACGTTCACAAGCTTGCGTTGGGGGATGAAGCAACCCGGTCGTTCTGAGACGAAGTTGTATGTGCCTTCCGGTACGGACTCGATCCGGTAGGAGCCGTCAGGCGCCGTCGTGGCCGCCAACGGCGTGTCGAGTACCGATACCGACGCCGTGGCTACCGGTCCGCCGTTGCTGTCTCGGACGAAGCCGGTAACCGTGCGCAGCGGCGCTACGGCGAGAGTGAAATCATGCTTGGCGACTTGGTTCTCGTTGATCGTGATACGCGTTGTCTGCGCGAGGTAACCGAACTTGCGGACGGTGATGTCGTACTCGCCGACCGAGAGGATCGGCACGGTGTACTCACCTTGTTCGTTGGACCGCGTCTTGCGGGACAGCGGGCCTTCGAACTGAATGTCGGCTTCCGCCAATGGCCCGGTGGCGGAACGCACGACACCGGTCGCGCTACCAACCGGTCCTCGGGGCGACTGCTGGACGGTCGCGAACGCATCCAGCTTCCCGTGCCCCCACACGTTGTTGTCAGCGGACGTGCCGCCACATGTGGCGTCATCGACAGGGTTCGTGATGGTGTCGAGAAGGTCCTTGCTCTCCTGGACCCTGCCGCGCAAAGGCTGCGCCGCTGACCAGATGAGTGCGATGGTTCCGGTCACGTGCGGCGTCGCCATCGACGTGCCATCCATCTCGGCGTAGCCGTTGCCGGGCACGCTGGATCTGATCCGCACGCCCGGTGCCGTGATGTCCGGCTTGATCTCGGCGCCGATTCCGCCTGGTCCACGGCTGGAGAACGGGGCGATCGCATTGCCGCTGTCGAAGGCGCCCACCGAGTAGCTTTCCGGGTAGTCGCCCGGTGAGCCGGCGGTCGAGCAGCCAGGCCCGGAGTTGCCGCTCGCGAACACCGGGAAGATCCCGGCGGCGACCCAGCTGGAGACGACAGCGCGGTAGAACGGGTCCCCGGCGCCGCCGCCCCAGGAGTTGTTGACCACGTTGGGCGCCAGCTCGGGACGCGGGTTCTGGCCGTTGACGTCGGTCGGCGCGATCATCCATTGCCCGGCGGACAACAGCGCCGACAGCGAGCAGAACTGCGACTCGCAGCCCTTGGCGGCGATCCACTTCGCGCCAGGTGCCACACCGATCTGGTTGCCGTTACCGTCATCGCCGAGAACAGTGCCGAGCACGTGCGTGCCGTGCCCGATGTTGTCACACGGTACGAGCGATGGGGCGCCACACACCGAAGACGGGTCGTACCAGCTGTAGTCGTGCTGCACGGCGCCTTGCGTCGCCGCACCACGATATTGCTTGGCGATGGCGGGGTGGTCGAACTGGGCGCCGGTATCGATCGTGCCGATCACGATTCCCTCACCACGGGTACCGAAGGTCTTCCACACCTCCGGCGCCCTGACGCGGTCGATGTTCCACTCGACGGCCTGAGCTGCGGCCGCGGGCGTCTCCCTGACCGGTTTGACGAGGGGGTAGGTGCGGTCAGCGACGATCCGGTCGACGTCGTCCCGCCGGGCCAGTTCCCGGAGCAGGGCGCTGTCCCCGGTCACCTTGATGACGTTGGTGATCCAGAACGGGGTGAACGGCGCGTTGCGGTCGGTGAGCAGTTGGCGGATACCGGACTGCGTCCGGTCGGCCTCGGTTTTCTTGGTCTGGTAGACGTATCGGGCTCGTTCGGCGTGCGTCGCCGCACTGCCGGCCTTGGTCAGGTCCGCCTGTGACTTCAGGAAGACGAAGAAATCGGTTGTCCGGTCGTCGAAGACCTGCGCGGGGATGCTTTGGTCGATCTTCGGCATGATCGGTTCGGCGTCGGCTCGCTGCGCCGGAGAGACCACGGCAATCCCCAGGATGGCCGCTAAGAGTAGGCCGAGATGGTGTTTTCCTTTTCGCCGGAACACGGTGTGGATGATCCTCTCGATGAGACTCGTCCAGGGCGGCAACGTACTTTCCGGGCGCGAGTCACAGCCAACCGTGGTTCAGACCTTTTGGCTATGGGCCGAAAGCCCTCAATTGTCGCCTTGCCTGCGGCGAGAGGAGAAGAGGATCGTCTACAGAGGACGCTTGGCTTGATTCAGTGAGTGCATTCCCAGGTGACGTGGGCTTCGAACATCTCGATCACGGTTTCGGTCTCGACGCAGTCCGTACGCTCGAAGCCGTCGGCCCGCGCCTGTTGCCAGGCCTGCGCTCGGGCGTAGTGGATCGCGAATCCCCAGTCGCTGTAGCCGGAACCGTGATACACCTCGGTGACCGTGTCGGCCACCGCCGGAATACTGGTCATCAATGCCATTGTCGAAGCGAATGCACACGCGAATATGAGCCGACGGGTCATCATACGTTCGAAGGTAGGCAATACCGGCGGGGTTCTCGACCACCACCTGGGGGCGTCTAGGCGGTGTCAAACGTCAGCATTCACACAGTGCGTCTGTCACGATGCAGCCGCCGTATGTCCTCTCGCAACTGTCGCGAGAGGACATACGAAGGGATCGCGTCAGAACCCGCGGTCGAGCTTCTGGGTCTTGATCAGCTCGAGGGCACGTTCCTCCAGCGATCGGCTCGACTGAGTCGCCAGCCCGTCAACGGGCACGTTCGGCCGTGGCGCGCCAGGGCAGGTCACCCGTGAGCCGGGTAGCACGCCGCCGATCAGGTATTCGTTGATCTTCTTCGTGGCGCAGTCGTTGCGGCCGTACAAGCCATGTGCGCCCTCGTCGGCGATGGAGATCAGGCTGTTGTTGAGTTTCGCCGCCATCGCCGGCCCGCCGTCGTACTGGGTGGAGGGGTCGAACTCGGCCTGCACCACAAGCCCGGTCGGGTACCCGTTGCGTTTCAGGTCGGTGATCCGCTCGGGCGGGGTGAACGACCGGAACGTGCACTCAGTCGGCTCGGCCGCCCCGGCGCCCCTGCCGTACGGGTACCGCTCCCGGAAGATCCGCATCTGCTCGTAGTAGACGTTCAGGTCCGCTGGCCAGTCCGCCTCACAGGTCACCGTCGGAAAGACACCGTTGAACGTCTCAGGGATGCTGTATTTCGTCAGCGCCGCAAGGGCTTTGGCCGCATCAGGGGACAGCGTCCCGCCGACGGCTGCCTTGATCTTGAGAATCAATTCGGTGGTCAGCGCCCATCCGGGGCGGGACACAGTTTCGTAGCCCAGGATCATGTCGAAGAGGTTGCGGTCGATCTTCCCGTATTCGGGGTGTTCCGGCCATGGCACCGGCGTGACGGCAAGTTGCTTGCCCAGTGCGTCGAGAGTGGCCGTGACCTGGGCGACCGAGGTGCCGAGGTGGTAGGTCTTGTCCCGTTCGGCTACCCAGGCCGCCCAGGCGTCGAAGTTCTGCCTCGCCGCGACCGCCTGCTGCTTGGACTGCTCGTAGTAGAGCCAGTCCGGGTGCATCGACGAGTCGAGCACGCTGCGATTGAGGTTGCGGGGAAACAGGCTGCCGTACACGGCACCGAGGTAGGTGCCGTAGGAGAAGCCGAGATAGTTGATCTTCTTCTCACCGAGCGCGGCCCGGATCACGTCCATATCCCGTGCGGTGTTTGCCGTGCTGATGAAGGGACGCAGGCCGCCGCCCGCACGCTGGCAGGCTTGTTCCTGGCTGAGCTTGGCCGCCGCGATCACGGGGAACTGGTCGTCCGTCGGACGAGTCCGAGCGGGCTCCCAATGCCCAGCCTCGCATCGCAACTCGGTGGACCGGCCGACGCCACGCGGGTCGAAGCCGATCAGGTCGAAGCTGTCGGCGATCGCCTCGCCGGTCAGGTAGGAGGGCATCAGCAGACCGTCACCGCCGGGCCCGCCGGGGTTGAGCAGCAGAACGCCTTGACGTTTGGCCGGGTTCTTGGCCTTGCGGCGGCTCACCGCGATACTGAGCCTGCCGTCATCGGGGTTGCGGTAGTCCATCGGCACTGTCAGCGTGGCGCATTCCAGGCCGGCCCACAGTTTCTCCCACTCCTCCGGCGGAAATCCGGGCGGTGGTGGCCCGCTGTCACACGGTGCCCAGGAGACCTGCTGCTTGGTGAACGCGGCAAGCTTGGGATCCTCGGCAGCGGCAGGGATGACTGTCAGTCCAAAGAAGACAGTAACACTGGCGGCGATCGCCGATCCGCGTCGAATTCTCACGGAATCACCTTCCAATCAGGTGTGTGTCCGACAAGTTCGAACGGGTCCGCAAGCTATCGGCGCCGTGCTAAGGAGCGGATAAGCGAGTCCGCGGCTCGGGTGCTTCCATTGCGTGCGGCTGCGCGGCGCAGCCGACATCCAGCAGAACATTTCCCGGCAGGCACCCGTTACGCTGTTGGTCGCCGGTTGTTCACCGGCCAGTACGGCGTAGGCCAACGCGGACAGTAAGCCGTCCTCTTCGGACTTGTCCCGGCGCCTCCAGTCCGGCGTCCCCTCGGTAAGGTCCTATGACCGTCACTGTTGCGCTGCCTGATTCCAGGCGATAACGTGAGCCCGTTTCACGTTCAATGTTAACGCGAACATAGGACCCGTCCATGCAACGATCGATCCTGACCTGCCTGTCGACCGTTCTGCTGACAGTCGGTGCCATGGCCTCGCCGGTGGCCCAGGCGGCGGCAGTGAATTCCTTCTCAGTGCTGACCTACAACGTCGCCGGATTGCCTGAAGGGCTGTCCTCCGGCAACCCGGCGACCAATACCCCGTTGATCAGTCCCCGGCTTGCCGGCTACGACGTCGTCGCTGTGCAGGAGGACTTCAACTACCACGCGGCCCTGTACGCGGGCGACAACCATCCATTCCGGACGCCCACGAGTGGCCCCGCCGCGTTCGGCGACGGTCTGAACATCCTGTCCCGGTTCCCGTACAGCGACTTCCACCGGATCAAGTGGGGGAAGTGCAACGGCACGGACTGCCTGACCCCCAAAGGGTTCAGCCTCTCCCGGATCCGGCTGGCCGAGGGCGTGTACGTGGACCTCTACAACCTGCACCCGAACGCGGGCACCACGACCGCCGACCTGGCGGCCCGGCGGGCGAACATCACCCAGCTCACCCAGTTCATCGCCGCCAACTCAGCCGGGAACGCCGTGATCGTCATCGGCGACACGAACACCCGCTACACCAGAACCGAGGACAACATCCGGGAACTCGCCTCCAGTGCGGGCCTGACTGACGCCTGGGTCCAACTCGTGCGCGGTGGCAACGCGCCTGCCATCGGTAGCCCCGCGCTGGTGTGCGATCCCGCCGCGGTGACCAACTCCTGCGAAGTGGTCGACAAAATCCTCTACCGTGGCAACAAGTTCATCAACCTCACCGCACGCGAGTACAACAACGAGAACCAGAAGTTCCTCGACAGCGCGGGAAAGCCCCTGTCGGACCACTATCCCCACAAGGTCCAGTTCGACTGGTCGCTCAACGACCGGATCCGGATGAGCGACCAGTTCGGTGGGCCGCACGGGACTGCGTTCACCGACGTGGACCGGGTGGCCGACGGCGTCGGTGTCCGGTCCATCCAGATGCGTGGCGGAGAGCGCCTCGATCACATCGGGCTGACCTTGACCGACGGCACCGTACTGGCACACGGCGGAAACGGCGGTTCAGCAACGGCAATGACGCTCAACCACGGCGAGCGCATCGTCAGAGTCACCCTCTCCCAAGGCAAGCACAACGGGCACACGAGAATCTTCTCCGCCGCACTCACCACTGACCAGGGCCGCACACTGTCCGCTGGCAGGCCGACCAGTGACACGGTCACGTACACGGCACCGCCCGGCTGGCAGATCACCGGGTTCACCGGCCGATCCGGTGCCGAAGTGGACAAGCTCGGCGTGATCTACCAGCCCTGACAAGGTCAGCGCACCGGGGCATTGTCACCCTCGCGGGTGCCGGTGCCCCACCGGTCATTGGCTTGGCGCGCGGCGTGATCGTGTGTCCACTACGGTTGGATACGGCGTCACAACCGGGCGAACCGGAGGTACAGTGCTCGAGATCAACGGGCTGACCTGGGCAGTCACCATCGGCCTCATCCTTGTGCTGCTGGCTGTGGATCTCATCCTCGCCAGCGTCCGGCCGCACCGGGTCGGGTTCCGTGAGGCGAGCCTGTGGTCCATCTTCTACGTCCTGATCGCGATCGCGTTCGGAGTGTGGTTCGCGAGCGTGTACGGCGGCGGCGCGGGCGCGGAGTACTTCGCCGGTTACATCGTCGAAAAGAGCCTGTCCGTCGACAACCTTTTCGTCTTCGTCATCATCATGACCACGTTCGCCGTGCCGGAAGAGCACCAGCACAAGGTGCTCACGTTCGGCATCGTGCTGGCACTGGTGATGCGCGCGATATTCATCGCGCTCGGCGCCACCTTGCTCGCGTTGTTCTCGTTCATGTTCCTCCTCTTCGGACTGCTGCTGATCTACACAGCCGTGCAGTTGTTCAGGCACCGCAACGAAGACCCCGACATCGAGAACAACCTCGTCGTCAACACCGCACGCCGGATCGTGCCGGTCACCGACCAGTACGCCGGCAGCAAGATCTTCACTCGCGTCGACGGGCGCAGGCTGGCCACTCCGCTGTTCATCGTGCTCGTGGCCATCGGCGGGGTCGACCTGCTGTTCGCGCTGGACTCCATCCCCGCGGTGTTCGGCGTGACCGAAGAGCCCTACATCGTCTTCACCGCCAACGCCTTCGCCCTGCTCGGCCTGCGCGCCTTGTTCTTCCTCGTCAAAGGCCTGCTCGACCGGCTGGTGTACCTCTCGGCCGGGCTCTCGGTGATCCTGGCCTTCATCGGCGTCAAACTGATCCTGCACTGGGCGCACGTCGACATCGACGAGCGAGTACCGGAAGTGCCGACGCCG
The DNA here is from genome assembly GCF_900176515.1 of Kibdelosporangium aridum. Taxonomy (GTDB): domain Bacteria; phylum Actinomycetota; class Actinomycetes; order Mycobacteriales; family Pseudonocardiaceae; genus Kibdelosporangium; species Kibdelosporangium aridum. The sequence goes on along the minus strand of NZ_FWXV01000003.1, from coordinate 24,476 downwards.
GTCAGCCTCGGCGTCATCCTGGCCATCCTGGTGATCGTGACCGTGGCCAGCCTGATCAAGACCAGCCGCGACCCCTCGGCCAAAGCCCACCCAGGTTCGCTGCGGGCCAACCCACCAGCGAAAACCGGTGACGAATAGCCCGCCATCCCCGATAAGGTCTCGGCGTGCTTCGGACCCGCCTTGATCTTGACCGGATCCACGCCGCACGCCGCGTGATCAACCCGGTGTTTCTGAACACCCCGATGTACCGGTGCGATGCACTGGGAAGCCAGCTTGGCTGCACTGTCAGCGTCAAACTGGAAACGGCGAACCCGGTCCGCAGCTTCAAGGGCAGAGGCACCGAGCTCGTCACGAGCCTGCTGACCGAGCAGGGCAGGACCGCAGTGGTGTGCGCCAGTGCCGGCAACCTCGGTCAGGCACTCAGTTGGTCCGGCCGCCGCCGTGGCCTCGACGTGACGGTCGTGGCATCGCGGCAGGCACCCGTCGCCAAACTCAACCGGATCCGCGCATTGGGCGCGGAGCTGGAACTGGTGGACGGCGACTTCGAAATGGCCCGCGAGCGAGCAGTGACAGTCGCGCGACAGCGCGACATCCGGCTGCTCGAGGACAGCCTGGACATCGAGACCTGCGAGGGCGCCGCGACGATCGGCCTTGAGCTGGCGGAAACCCCGGTCGACACTGTGCTGATCGCCCTGGGTGGCGGCGCGATGGCCACCGGCGTTGGCTACGTGCTCAAGACGCTGACACCCGGAGTCGAAGTGATCTGCGTGCAGCCCATGGGTGCACCGGCGATGACCCGCTCCTTCCACGAGCGCCGCGTGATCACCACCGAATCGGCCGACACCATCGCTGACGGCGTCGCAGGCCGGTACCCGATCCCAGAGGTGCTCGACGACCTCCTCGCGGTGGCTGACGACGCTGTCCTCGTCCATGAGTCGTCGATCGTGGCGGGCATGCAGATGCTTCTGGAGCACACGGGCCTGGTCGTCGAGCCCTCAGCCGCCCTCGGTGTCGCTGCCGTACTGGAAGATCGCGACCGTTTCGCCGGCCGTCACGTCGTCAGTGTGATCTGCGGCAGCAACGTCGACCTGGATGCTTATCACCGCTGGGTCGGCCGGAGCGAGCCCGAGTGACAGACCGTCGGCATCGGCTGAGCAATCCACCCACAAATGGCCAAATGGCCGATACCCGACCATACCTTCGCGGGTAGTCCGCCCCTGCGGTCGCCCGCCAGACTCGGCCCCTCCTGTAGGTGGATCTTGACCACAAACAAGGGGATGCCAGTGAGACTTTCACTCATGTCGGCAGCTGCCGCGGCGCTGGTCGTCGGACCGCTGCTGACGGTCGTGCCTGCGGCGCAGGCGAGCACCACGATCGACTGGAAACCGTGTACCGACAAGCCGGAGGTCGAGTGCGCCAAGCTCGCCGTGCCGGTGGACTGGGGCAAGCCGGACGGCGACAAGATCGAACTGTCGCTTGTCCGTCGCAAAGCCGTTGAGGGCGCGGACAAGCTCGGCACCTTGATGTACGGCCCGGGCGGGCCGGGTGGCGCGGGTGCGGCGGACCTGAAGTCCCGTGCGATCTTCACCGATCCCATCTACCAGCGCTACGACGTCGTCAGCTACGACTCGCGTGGCATCGGCGGCAGCAGCCCGATCATCTGCGAGACCGACAACCAGATCCGCAGCTGGCCGTCCACGGCCGAACAGTTCGCCAAGCAGCTGGAGCAGAACAAGGCCTACATCGAGGATTGCCGCCAGCGCACCGGCCCGATCTTCGACCACGTCGACACCATCAGCGACGTCAAGGACATGGACGCCATTCGCGCCGCGCTCGGCGAGAAGAAGCTCAACTACTACGGCGTGTCCTACGGCACGCTGCGCGGCCAGCAGTACGCCGAAATCTTCCCCGACCGGGTCGGCCGGCTCGTCCTTGACTCCACAATGGACCACAGCATCGACAACACCTGGGACTTCATGCGTACGGAGACCTACCTGCGCGAGGAGATGTTCGGGTTCTTCATCGAGTGGTGCAAGAAGGAAACGACCTGTTCACTGCACGGCAGGGACGTTCCCGCGCTGGTGAAGCAGCTTTACGACAAGGCCGCCAATGGCGAGCTGACCGATCCGAGCGACCCGGCGAGGAAGCTCAACCCGGTCGACTTCGCGCTGAGCCTGGAGCGGTGGGTGGTCAACGAGCGGTGGGCCGAGCTCGCCGACTACATCAAGTCCTTCGAGCAGGGTGCGCCGATGAACGTGACCGCCGCGCCGCTCGCGCTGCGCAACGAGCCGAGCCGGCCGATCTGGTGCAACGACTGGAACATCCGGATCAACAGCTTCGGCGAGCTGAGCAGGCTGACCGACAAGCTCGCCAAGGTCGCGCCGAACGTCCGGTTCACCAACTACAACACGTGGGCCGTGGTCTGCCTCGGCTGGCCGGGCAAGCCGACCAACCCGCCGCACAAGCTCAAGCTGAGCAAGAAGGTTCCGCCGATCCTGATCACCAACTCCCGCTACGACCCGGCCACCGTGTACCCGTGGGCGCTGGCCGTCGCGAAGCAGAGCAAGATGCCGCTGGTGACCTACGACGGCGGTGGTCACGGCATGTACTTCCGCGACACCTGCTCGCGTGACCACATCCACAACTATCTGCTGAAGGGTGACGTGCCACCACCGAACACGCACTGCCCGGTGCAGACCCAGCCGGCGGTCAACAGCACGCTGCCCCTGCCGCCGAGCGTCGCCGACTTCATCGGCTGAGAACGACTGCGGCAGGATCACGTATCCAAAGCAGCCGCATGACGGCTTTGACCTGGGACTCTCAGGTCAAAGCCGTCATTTTCTTCTCGGTGAAGGTCATCTGTGCGTGATCGAGATGTTGTCGAAACTGGCGGCGGTGTTGAACACGCGGACACCGTTGGCGCCACTGGTGAAACTCGTGTCGCTTGTGACGATCTTGGGTGTGGACATGTCATCGACGTACACCTTGATCGACGACCCGACGGCCTCCACCCGGAGTCGGTAGGAGGTGCCGGGCCTGATGATCATCGGCACCGATGCCAGCTGGGTCCAGTTGTTGTCGGCCTTGCCCAACAGGACACGGCCCGATCCACTGATCCCGGCGTAGTAGCCGCGGTAGCTGTCTGTCCCCGTAGCGGGCTGGGACACCCGGAACACGACTCCGCTGTCCCCGTTCGCGGACTTCGTAATGACATCGGCGTCATGCACGAAGTTCGAGAAGTTGGTGTCCAACAACGCCTTGCCGCCGAATGAGGCTGAAGTGTCGTATCGGCTGGATGACGCCGACCAAGAACCGCCGTAAGTCGTCCAGCCCACCGCGTTGCGGTCCTGGAAGTTGTCCTTGACCTTCATGGTCACCGGCTGGATGGTGCCGTCGGCGTTGAAGTACATCCGGTCGTAGCTGATCTGCCGGTGGTTGATGTCCGTCCGGCTCAGCGGCCGGCGGTGGTAGACGATGTACCAGATGTCCGTGCCGGGAATGTTGAGCACGGAGTTGTGACCGGAACCCCGTGCCACCGCGGGATCCTGGCTGAGTACCTTGCCGATCCTGGTGAACGGCCCGGTCGGCGAGTCCGACATCGCGTAGGACACGGAGTAGTTCGGCCCGCCCCAGTAGTCCTCGGACCACATCAGGTAGTACTTGCCGTTGCGCTTCAGCATCTGCGCGCCCTCGGTGTAGTTCGACGGCGTGATCTCCTTGTACGTCGTGCCGTCGTCGAAGCGGCCGAGGCTGGTCATGTCGGTGTTGAGCTTGACCACGTTCGCGTGTCTCCAGCCGCCGTAGTACATGTACGCCTGGCCGTCGGAGTCGATGAACACGTCCTGGTCGATCGGCTGGGCGCCGTTGACGAACTGGCTGATCAGCGGTCGGCCGATGGCGTCGGTGTACGGGCCTTCCGGCCTGTCGGCGACCGCGACACCGATGCCGCCGAGTTCGGAATTGCTCTGGATGTCGTTGGCGGCGAAGTACAGGTAGTACTTGCCGTTGCGCTGCACGGGTGCCGGGGCCCATACGGCCTTGTGGGCCCACGAAACGTTGGCTGTGGTGAGGACGTTCGGATGCTTCGTCCAGTTGATCAGGTCAGGGGAGGAGAAAGCGTCAAGATAGGTCTGCTCCTCATATGGCCTCGACGATGTGGGGAACACCCAATAGGTGTTGTTGTAGACCGCCACATCGGGATCGGCGTACCACCCGTCCACGAAGGGGTTGCCCGCCTCCGCAGTCGAGTAGTCGGGTGCTGCCTCGGAAGGTGGGGCCGTGGCCACGCCGCCGATCAACAGAACTGCGAGCGCTGCCGCGAGAATCTTGCCACGCCTTGGTGCTGCCACATTCCATCCCATCTAGTCGGCTGCGTTCATCAGGTCGACCGCACTGTGCTGTCGTGCACCGTCACTGCGTTGGAACGGCCCAGCCCACGGTTGGTCGTACGAGTCGGCACTGGAGCGATCGCGTGTGTAGGCCGAATCGGCCTGGCGGCGCAGGTACGCGGTGTACGGGCGGTCAGCGAGGGTTCTGTTCAGTGCGGCCAGTCCTCGTACGTAGATTCCCTTGAAGGACGGCACATCCCCGCCGCCGCCGTTGTCGAACAGGATGCCGCCAGGGTTGAGGAACGTACTGGAAGTCGAGGCGTCGGCCAGGGTGCGTGCTTGGGCGATCAAGCTCGCGTCACCGGTCGCCCGACTCAGTTCCACCAGTGCGGCAAGGGGAACGCCCTGGTTGTAGCTCCACGGTGTCTGGCCGTTGTTGGCGCACGTGGCTGTGGTGAGGCCATCGTTGACCAGGTTGGAGCTGTTGATCATCTTGCTGTTGCGGAACCACGTCCAGCCTGCGCGGGCGCGCTGCAAGTAGACGGTGTCGCCGGGGATTCTGTTGTGCAGAGCGGCGTTGAATTGGACGTACAGAGCGTTGGTGATGGCGTTCTTGTACGTTTTGCTGGCGCTCCACCACACGCCGCCACCGCACACCGAGTCCCAGTAGCGGAAAATGTGGTCCGCGCCCACCCTCGCGGTGTTGAGGTACCTGCTGTCGCCAGTCAAGTCGTAGGCGTCGAGCCACGCCAGGCCCCACCAAGCGATGTCGTCGTTGTAGTCGTTGATGAAATTTCCTTGCCAGGCGCGGAGGTTGAGGTCATAGGTGCGTGCGATGGCGTAGCGATAACTGCCCATGCCCGTCACTCGGATGTTGTCGATGATGGCGGTGAGCGCGTTGGCGGAGTTCCACCATCCAGTGGTGTCGAACAGGCCTGTGCTGAGGTTGTAGCGCTGCATGAGGGCGGTGGCTGCCGCGGTCCGGCGTTCGGCTGCGTTCCAAGTTGTGCGGTACCAACTGGTGCACGCGATGGCGGACGATCCGGCAGGCTGGCCGCAAGCACGCAACAGACCAACGCCGAGGTTGGCCCAGTCGTCCACGTTGTACATCATCGTGCGCCAACCCGTGACGCCCGCGGGGATGCGCGTTTCACCCAGCTTGGAGCCCGAGTTCCAGCTGACCCCGGCGTCGAACGACCGGTCAAGCCAGACGGCGTCGCCTTGCGCGCCAGCGCCGATCGCAGCCCAGCCCATCGCGTCGGTGTCGTTGAAGTACAGGGAGATTTGCCGTCCGCTCACGGTGACCGTCTGAGCGAATCGAGTGGCGGGCGCCAGCGCGGGATCGCGAGCGTCGCAGTACTTGTTGCAGACTGTGGCCGCCAGCACCGCCGGTTCGTCAGGCCGGTAGGCGGATCGCTGCGAACTGAGCGGCAGCGCGGGATCACGGGTGTCGCAGTAGTAGTCGTCGCAGACCATCGCTGGGGCTTCCGGCGGCGGCGACGTGGACTCGGGCGGGACGCCGAGCACAAGGGTGGCAAGGACAGTGGGCGGCAGCAGGACAGCTCTCAACACGAGACCTCCCGGGTGCAGGGGTGGGTGGTCCGATAGCTTGAGAGCGCTCTCAAGACGCAGGTTAGGGTTCCACGTGCGGCAACGTCAACGTTCTTGACGAGCCAGGTTTTTGTCATGCCGGAGCTCGGTGTGCCGTGGCCCGGGTGCAATCCGGTCCCTGAGAGCCTCTTCTGTCGTCAGGCGCTCTCAATGGCCTGACGGAAGGCCAGCGGTTCTCAAGATGAGTCCGGACAGGGCGCCGTTGCGCGGCCAGCTTGACGAGGCTCTCGCCCGGACCGGCCTGAGATTGCCTGAACCAGCCATCGGCGCTCGGATCGACCAGGGGGTCGGGTGATCGTTGATCGCCCGCGGGTCACTTTTCGCGTGGGTCACCGGCTCCGTCGTCCCCTTGGGCTTTGGCCGCGCCGATCTCCGAGGGCGCGGCCGCGCGGCTGCTCTGGCCTTTGCCTGAATGTGCTTCGGCGCGGATGCGTTCGACCATGTGCGGGTAGTGCAGTTCGAACGCCGGGCGTTCGGAGCGGATCTTCGGCAGTTCCAGGAAGTTGTGCCGCGGCGGCGGGCTGCTGGTGGCCCATTCCAGTGAATTGCCGAAGCCCCACGGGTCGTCCGCGTCAGCGCGTTGGCCGTACCGGTAGCTCTTGACCACGTTCCAGATGAACGGCAGGACGGACGCGCCAAGCACGTAGGAGCCGATGGTGGAGATGACGTGCAGGGTGGTGAACTCGTCGGACGGCAGGTAGTCGGCGTAGCGGCGCGGCATGCCCTCGTTGCCCAGCCAGTGCTGGACGAGGAACGTCATGTGGAAGCCGAGGAACGTGGTCCAGAAGTGCAGCTTGCCCAGTGTCTCGTCCAGGTGCCTGCCGGTGATCTTGGGGAACCAGAAGTAGATCCCGGCGAACGTGGCGAACACGATCGTGCCGAACAGCACGTAGTGGAAGTGCGCGACCACGAAGTACGTGTCGTGCACGTGGAAGTTGATCGGCGGTGACGCGAGCAGGACCCCGGTCAGGCCGCCGAGCAGGAACGTCACCAGGAAGCCGACCGAGAACAGCATCGGCGTCCGCATGGTGAGTGTGCCCTTCCACATGGTCAGGCTCCAGTTGAAGAACTTCACCCCGGTCGGCACCGCGATCAGGAACGTCATGAACGCGAAGAACGGCAACAACACCGCGCCGGTGGCGAACATGTGGTGCGCCCACACCACCACCGACAGGGTCGTGATCGACACCGTCGCCCACACCAGGGCCTTGTACCCGAACAAGGGTTTCCGGCTGAACACCGGGATGATCTCGGACACGATGCCGAAGTACGGCAGGGCGACGATGTAGACCTCGGGATGGCCGAAGAACCAGAACATGTGCTGGAACATGATCGCGCCGCCGTTGGCGGGGTCGAACACGTGCGCCCCGAGGTGCCGGTCGGCCAGCAACCCGAACAACGCGGCGGTGAAGACCGGGAACGCGATCAGTACGAGGATGCTGGTGAAGAAGATGTTCCAGGTGAAGATCGGCATCCGCCACATCGTCATCCCCGGCGCACGCAGGCACACCACGGTGGTGATCATGTTGACCGCGCCGAGGATCGTGGACAGGCCACCGATGATCAGCCCGACGTTCCACAGATCGCTGCCCACCCCGGGCGAATGCGTGTCCAGCGAAAGCGGTGTGTACGCAGTCCAGCCGAAGTCCGCCGCGCCACCCGGCGTGAGGAACCCGGACAGCGTGATGAGCCCACCGAACAGGTACAGCCAGTACGACATGGCGTTGAGCCGCGGAAAGGCCACGTCCGGTGAGCCGATCTGCAGCGGCAGCACGAAGTTGGCGAACCCGAACACGTTGGGCGTCGCATACAGCAGCATCATGATGGTGCCGTGCATGGTGAACAGCTGGTTGTACTGCTCCGGCGAGAGGAACTGCAGGCCCGGCCAGCCCAGCTCGGTGCGCATCAGCAACGCCATCAGCCCACCGGCCATGAAGAACCCGAACGACGTCATCAGGTACAACACGCCGATCTGCTTGTGATCGGTCGTCCGGAACCACTGAAGGAACGCCTTGCCCTTGACCGGCCTGCTTGTCACGGAGTGAACCTCGACAGGTTTCGGTGCGATGGTCACGGCACTCTCCAACCGAGTGATACGGCAGCGACCTCGCGCGATTACCCGTGGCTGTGGGCGGCAAACCTCTCTACTTTCCGGAATTGGCGTGAGTCGGTCTCCGCGCGGACACTGGAAGTCACGCCGGACCACCCGTGGTGCTGATCCCGGGCCTGGCTGCGCTGGGGTACCTGATCGACACGCTGCTCGGCTGTTCGGCACGTTCCCAATCGTTCCTGGTGGACGTGCCCGGTTTCGGCTACCGCGGGCCCAAGCCGTGCGCGCCGGAGGTGCCTGCCATCACCGATCTTGTCTGCGCCTGGTTGCGATCAGTCTCCAGTCGACCGGTTGTCCTGTTCGGACACTCGACGGGCGCGGTATATCCGGTCAGCGCAACGGGACGAACCCGAGCAACTGATCGGGTCCATCGCCTGCCCAGTCACAGTCCTGCGAGGCCGGTACGACGCTTTCAGTACCGATGACTGGTGCCGTGAACTGGTCAGCGCCGCGCGAGACGGGCAGCTGGTCACCGTTCCCGGTGCGCACACTTTTCCCTTTCGCCGCGCCGGTTTGACCACGGCGCTCATCGCCCAAGCGGCTCAGCCAGTATCAGACACAACGCACTGAGCGCCGCGAGCAACGGATCATCGCTGGACCGGCTCGGGGAAGGCGGCACGGATCCGGTGCAAGACCTGCCCGAGGTCGCCGTCATTGTCGCGGGACGAACGCCACGCTAGGAACGTCGTGGTGGCTGTCCTCGGAGCGAGAGGCTTGACCACCACTCCTGGCACGACGACGTACTGGTGCCAAGGCGCAGCAGGGTCCACGGGGACGAAGCAGCAGTGACCGCCGCCCGCGATCAGGGCCGCGAACCCGCCGACGATGTCGAACTCGACCGCGAGGACGTCCCGTGCCGCGGCGCCGTACCGTTCCATCGCGGCGTTGCTGATGTCGGTCGCGGCTGGCAGGAGCAGCGTCAGCTCCGCGAGAGTCTCCACTGACGCGGCGCTCAGCTGCGTGTACCTCTCCTCCGCGGGGAGCGCGACTCCCATGGTTTCGACCAGGATGGGCAGGGACGACAGACTTCGATGGTCCACCGGCGCGTGGACGATTCCGAGGTCGATGTCGCCGGCAAGGAGCGCGCCGAGCTGCGTGTGTGAGATCAACGGGCGCAGTCGCACGTCGACCTCGGCGTCATCGCCGCTGGCAGCGGTCGCGATCTGGCGGAGCACGTCGTGCGGAACGGATCGAAAGGCAAGGGTGACATCCGCCCTGCCGCGCGCTCGCTTGTGCATCTCACGGGCCAGTGAGTCCACCTCCGTGATCGCGCGCTCGGCCCGTGGCACCAAGGCCATGCCCAGGACCGTGAGCTCGACCTTGCGGGTGTGCCGGGTGAACAGCTGACCACCGATTTCGGCTTCCAGCTGCTGGATCGCCCTGCTCAAGGGCGATGGCGCGAGGTGCAGCCGTTGCGCTGCCCGCCCGAAGTTCAGGGTCTCCGCGACCGCGAGGAAGTACCGCAGGTGCCTCAGTTCCACCGCCGAATTATTGCGGTCTGGGCAATAGAGCGCGACTCAATGGGACGTGGACGTGCATGACTGTTGCGCATACGGTCCTATTGAGACTAGGAGATGAGAATGACTGGTTCGGTTGCATTGGTGACGGGTGCGAACAAGAGCATCGGATACGAGGTTGTCCGTGAACTCGCCCGCCGCGGAATGACGGTCTACCTGGGTAGCCGCAATGAGCAGGCGGGCCACGCCGCTGCGGAAACTCTCAAGGACGAGGGTGATGTCCGCCCTGTCCGTCTTGACGTCACAGACCGCGAGACCATGGAAGCGGCCATCGAGCTCGTTCGGTCCAATCACGGCTGTCTGGATGTGCTGGTCAACAACGCCGCTGCGAGCGGAGTGGGAAACGACATCCTGACCACCGAGATGGACGACGTGAAGTCTCTTTTCGAGACCAATGTCTGGGGCCCGGTCGTGCTGGTGCAGCTCGCGGCCCCCTTGTTGCGGGCGGCCAAGGCGGCTCGGATCGTGAATGTCTCGAGCAGTGCGGGGAGTTTCGACTATCTCGTGGGCCGGGGCAAGTACAGCGCTTTGTCGAGCCGCTGGGGCGCGGAAATGGTCAAGCCCTTCGGTTACTGCACGTCGAAAACGGCATTGAACGCCGCCACTGTGCTCCTTGCGGATGCGTTCAGAAAAGACGGCGTCAAGGTGAATGCCGCGAACCCGGGTCTGGTGAAGAGCGCGCTCAGCCAATTCGCCGGGGAACGCGGGCCGGAAGAAGGAGCCAAGATCATCGTTCGCCTCGCCACGCTGCCGGACGATGGGCCGACCGGAGGCTTTTTCGAACAGGACGGCGAGGTTTCCTGGTAGTCGGAAGAGCTGCCGACCAATGAGCCCCTGCTCGCCGAGCAGGGGCTCACGGTTGTTGAAAACGTTGCTGTTGCGCGGAAATCACCAGGTCACGGGCAGCGCGGTGACACCGCCGGTGAGGGTGGTGCGCACCTCCAACTCGTCGAGCTGTTTCGCGAGGCGTAGACCGGGCAGGCGGCGGGCGAGGGTGGCGAAGACGACGCGCAACTCGGTGCGGGCCAGGCTCGCGCCGATGCAGAAGTGCCCGCCGTGGCCGAACCCCAGGTGGGGCTTTTCCGGACGGTCCGGGTTGAAGGTTTCGGCGTCGCTGTAGACCGAAGTGTCGCGGTTGGCGGCGTTGACCGACAGGATCACGGCGTCACCGCGGTTGATCGTGACGCCGGCGACGTCGAGGTCGACGTGGGCGTAGCGCAGCAGACCGAGGTCGCCGGGCGCGCCGAGCCGCATGATCTCCTCGACGGTGGCGTTGACCCGGCCGTCCGGGTCGGCGGCCAGAGCCTGCCATTGGTCGGGGCGGGTGAGCAGGAACAGTGTGCCGAGGCCGATGCGGTTGACCGTGGTTTCGTGGCCTGCGAACAGAAGCCCCACGCACAGCCTGATCATCTCGGCGTAGTCGTAGGTCTCGTCGGCGCTTTGTGCTCGTACGAGGTCGGAGATGACGTCCTCGCCGAGCTGGGAGCGTTTGGTCTCCACCAGGCCCACCATGTAGCGGCTGAACTCCTCGCGCGCCTTGTGGGCGTCGTCGCCGATGGCGAGGTTGGCCATGCGTTCGGACAGCGTGTGGAAGTATTCGCGGTCGTCCTCGGGTACGCCGAGCAGTCGGCAGATGACCGACACCGGCAGTGGGAAGGCCAGGCCGGTGTGCAGGTCGACGACCCCGTCCGGCGCGGCGGCGTGCTCGACGAGAAGCTGGTCGATGTAGCCGTCGACCAACTGCTGCATGTAGTCGTGCAGCATTCGCATCCGCTTTGCGGAGAATGCCGGGGTCAGCAGCCGGCGCATCCGGGTGTGGTCGGCTTCTTCGGTCTCGTAGTTGCCTGTGGGCCCGTCCTGTACCGCAGCGGTGGTGATGCGCGACGCCTTGTCCGGCTCGGGATGGGAGCGGCCGAGCCGCTTGTCGCTGAGCAGGTCGCGGACCTCCGTGAAGCGGGTGACCAGCCATGCGGGATCCCCGGCCGGTGTGGTGACCGGCGTGATCGGCATCTCGCGGCGCAACACCTCGTACAGCGGGGCCAGGTCGAGGACGTTCGGCCTGGGGAACGGCAACTGCAGACGCTCGGCGGCAACGCTCATGGTTCTCCTCCGGTGATCTTCCTACCACTCACCGTAGCACTTTGTTGGCAGTCACTGCCAATAAAAGGCATGCTTAGATCACCGGGTGGAGGCTGTGGCGGACGGCGGCTACGTGCCGCGACGGGGGCGGCCGCCGGTGAGCGATGAGCAACGGCAGCAGCAACGCCTCGAAATCTCACGGCACGCGGTGCGGCTGTTCGCCGAACAAGGAGTCGCCGCCACCTCCGGCGAGCAGATCGCACGGGCAGCTGGAGTTTCCGAACGCACGCTGTGGCGCTACTTTCCGACCAAGGAAAGCTGCGTGGAGCCGCTGCTGACGAAGATGATCGACGCCTTCCAGTCGGTCCTGCGCGCATGGCCGCCCGACCTCGACCTGATCGAGCACCTGCGAGCGGCCTACATGCCCGTCCTCGACTCGTCCAGCGCGGACATCGCAGCAGTGCTCGCTGTGGTCCGGATGACCCATGACGAACCGGCGTTGCGCGCCGCGTATCTGATGCTGCGCGAACGCTCGGAAGACACGTTCACTGAAGTGCTCGCCGAACGCATGGGTCTGCCGTCAGACACCTTCGAAGTCCGGGTGCAAGCCGCGGCGATGAACGCCGCGCTCAAAATCGCGACCGACCACCTCGCCCAAGCCACGGCGAACGAACGCATCACCCTCGAAACCATCGACCGGCACCGCGATCACACCGCGAACGCGATCAGCCTTGTCACACGACGACTTTCAGGCAACGGAAACAGCTGACACGCCGGTTCTTCTCACCGCGACGGCGTCCGGTCGTATGTCGTGTCGGCGAGGGCGGTCAGCTCGTCCAGGCAGTACTCCGCGCGTCGCGCCGAACCGTAACGGGTCAGCTTGCCTCGTCGGGCCCATTGCCGGACGGTGGCTTCGGGTACGCCAACGGCCAGGGCAGCTTCCTTAGTCGGGACGGTGCGCCGCTGTGCGTCTCGCGGCCGCAAGACAAGCCACTGCACCGGCTGAAGTTCGTGCCCTGCCTCGCATCCGACGGCCGCTCCGGACGGCTGGATGCGCACTGGAGCCTGGCATCCGTCGATCGGGCAGTGGCCAGTGAGCACCGCGTGGCCCGGTTCTTGTAGCACCTCGTACGCCGACGCGACCAGCTCCGACAGTTCGGCGACGAAGTCGGCGCCGCCGGGATGCCCGGCCAGCCAGTCGCGGTGTGCGGCGAGAAACCGGGCGAGTTCGGGAACAGTGCGGCGTGGCGCGGGCACTTCCCGCTCGGCCGACACCAAGCCTGCCCAGGAGGCCAGTACGCCGAGGATCCGCGCCCTGGCGTCGAACGCGGCCGCACGCAACGGCAACCCGGTCGCCCGTCGTCCAGTGTGTTCACGAACCACGCCACCGGCTCTCACCGGCTGCATGGCCACCTCGCAGCGGGAGTACAGCAGCGGGAGTGTGGACAGAGCGAGCAGCGCGTCATCGGTCATGCGATGTCCTCGCTGTCCTCCAGCATTTCCAGGACCGCCGAGGTGATGGTGTAGCCGGTGCCGCCGCCGAGCAGCAGGATGCGGTCGCCCTTGCGTGCCTTGCCGGTGGTGATCAGGTGGTGCAGACCGGCGAATTGGTCGCCGGTGCCGAGATGACCGGTGGTACGGCCGAACTCCCAGTTGGTGCGCTCGATCGGGACTTGGAGGAACCGGTCCGCGATGTCCGCTGCCCTGGCCGCGGTGGTGACCACGGGGATCGCGAATGCCAGGTCCGCCGCGGTGATCCCGGCCTCGTCGAGCACCCGGCGCAGCGACGAGGAGAACAACGCGGCCATCCTGCCGTAATGCTCCAGCATGGGGAGATCCTTGGCGTGGAAGCGTTTACGCATCGCGTCGAAGTCGACGGGCGGCTGCTGGGCGCCTGCGAACTCGCCGCCGCGCGCCTCCCCTTCCAGGGAGTTGTCCGCCATCGTCGACAACGACAGGATCCGGGCGAAACCGCTCGCGCCGCTCAGCACCAGCGCGCTGCCGCCGTCGGCGAGCACCGACTGGTCGCCGTACCACCTGCTGACCCACGGGCTGTCGAACCGGTCGCCGGTCGTGACGAGCACGGCGTCGTCCGGGCCCGTGACGAAACGGCGGCCGAGCTCGAGCGCTCCCATGGCCCCGTTGCACTCCTGGACCACGTCGAAAGACGGCACCTGTCGGCCGACCGTGTGCAGAGCGACGTACGGCGCCGCCTGCCAGTAGTGCGCACCCTGATAGTCCACATAGGAGTGAAACACCGCGCGGAACGTACCGATGTCACGGCCGGACGCCATGGCCAGCGCGCCCTGCCCGGCGATGGCGGCGAGCTCAGCCGGATAGCGCTCCGTCTCGACGCACGCCGAGCGGACTCCGTCCACCCGTGCCGACTCGGCGTCGTATCGGTTCGCCGCGATCGCTTCCTCGGCTGTCTGGCGGTCCGGCAGGCAGGTGCCGACACCCGCGACGTACAGGTTCACCTGGTCCCTCCCCTCACGAATGGTCGAACCGACCGTACGGCGCCGCTATTGGGTGGACGTTGAGTCCGCGTGGACGATCGAGCACTCCTGCCGGTGGAAGGGAGAGGCTGAAAGGCGAGTCCACAGTGGAGGTGCCGTGTACGAATTGCCGTTTCCGCCGGGTGACGATTCAGCCAAGCTGCCACCGCGGTACTACGACTTGCTCGACAACGAGCCGCTGACCAAGGTCCGCACGCCCGCAGGCGACGAAGCGTGGCTGGTGTGCGGATACGACCTCGTGCGGGAACTCGCCGCCAGCAGCTCGCTGCGGCGCGGCCACCGCAACCCGGAGTCGGCCGCGCGGATCAACAACTCGGTGGTCCAGGGTGGCCCGACGGAGGAGTTCGACGGCGAACTGGAACGCCATCGGCGCATGCGCAAGCTCCTCACGCCTGCCTTTTCCGCGAAACGGATGCTGGCACTGCAGGACAGCATCGAACAACGGGTCGACTCGTTGCTCGACGGCTTGGCCGCCCCGCCGGTCGACCTGCACGCCGGGCTGTCCGAACAGTTGCCCGCCATGGTCATCTGCGCCCTGGTCGGTGCCCCGCACCAGGACTACGAGCTGTTCCGGTCCTGGACCTCGCGGCTGTCGGGCACCGGTGACGCCGACGCCGGCCGGGCCGCCCAGATCGAGTTCGGTATCTACATGGCCGAGCTTCTGGAACGCAAGAAGCACGAGCCGAGCGAGGACGTCTTCTCGGACCTGGCGGGCGAGGCCGATCTCCCGGAAGCCGCCCGGCTCGCGGCCGCGCTGCTGTTCGCCGGTTACGAGACGACGATGAGCCGGATCGACCTCGGCACCCTGCTGTTCACTCGCAATCCCGCGCAGTGGCGCAAGCTGACCGCCGAACCTGGCCTCGTCACCAGTGCCGTCGAGGAGATCCTGCGGATGGTGACGACGAACATCCAGGACACCGGGGGTGCCGTCCGATACGCGGCCGAGGACATCCCGATCGCCGGAACGACCATCTCCTCGGGGGACGCCGTCCTGCTCGCGTACCACGCCGCGAACCGGGATCCCCGCGTGTTCGAGCGCCCAGACGAGTTCGACATCACCCGGTCGCCCAACCCACACCTCGGGTTCGGGTACGGCATGCGCTACTGCGTCGGCAGCACGCTCGCCCGGATTGAGCTACGTGCCGTGTTTGGCGCTTTGGCCAAGCGGTTTCCCGGCCTGCGGCTCGCTGAGGACCGGCTGCAGCGGCGTTCGGAGTCTGTCACCGGCGGTGTCACGGCGTTGGTCGTGACCTGGTGAAACGCGGCGGTCAACCCGCGGGTTCAAGGCCGGATTCCACCCCGGTTGCACCCCCGGGTTGATGCCTCACCAGGGGTGCGCTTCCTACCGTTGCGATCAACTCCGAGGAAATGGACTGCGCGATGTTGGAGACGTTGGACAAGATTTCGGACATCGTGGCCATTGTGGCCGGTGGCGCGTACATCGTCTGGTCGATCGTGCGCCGCCTGCGCGGGACGCCGATGTCGACGAAGCGGCTGTTCATCCTGCCCATCGTCTGCTTCGCCATCGGCATCTACATGGCCGCGAGCGACGTGGGCAAAGCGACCGCGCTGGACTGGGAACTGCTCGGAGTCTTCGTGCTCGCGGCGTACGGCGAAGGCCTGGCGCGCGGCGCCACCATCCGGCTCTACGAGCAAGACGGTGTCCCACACCAGAAGTACAACTGGCTCACGGTGACCATCTGGCTGTCACTGATCCCGTTGCGGGTCATCATGGTGGTGCTGGCCCAGCACTGGCACGCCGACGTGGCCGGAGGCACCGACATGGTGGGCATCTTGCTGGGCCTGACGTTCCTCGGCGAGGCTTCCGTGGTCATTCCCCGTGCCCGCCGGATGGGCCTCAACCTGAGCTTGTCGCCGAAGAAGGGCGCCGGGAAGGCCAAGGCGGTCCATTCCTGACCTAATACCTGCGCGGCGTCATGATTCAGCCGAGCGCCAGGGTGGCGATCGCGAGGGTGCAGATCCCGATGCCTGTTCGCTGTCCGGTGCTGATCCGCTCACGGAGCACGGTGGCCGCGAGCAGCACGGTGACGGCTGGGTATAGGGAGGCGAGGACTCCGGCGATGCCGAGGCTGGTCGCTCCGGTCGCGATCATGAACGCGAGGGTGCCTGCGGCGCCGAGCACACCGGAGGCGCTGCCCCAGCCGAGCACGCCACGGCGGGGCCGCCACGGCTGTCCGAGGAGCGTCGCGGTGCCCATGGTCAGGATCGCGCCGATCAGCTGGTTGGCGGCAAGTGGCAGCAGGCCCGCGTCATCCGGGATCTGGGCGAGTGCGATGAAGAGGATCCCGAAGCCCGCGCCCGCGATGGCGCCGTCGGTGAGCGCTCCCCGCACGCGCGCTGGTTGATCCGACGCGGTTTCGCGGGAGACCAGCCAGATCCCCGCGAGTGCGGCGAGCACACCGACCCAGACCAGCCAACTGGGACGCTCACCGAGGGCAACTCCCACCAGTACGGGGAAGAACGCGGCTCCGACCGCCGAGATCGGCGCCACGAGACCCATCCGTCCGCGGGCGAGCCCGCGGAACAGGAAGATGCTGCCGGTCGCGGAGCCGACTCCGGCCAGCAGCGCCCAGGCGAAGTCCGGTGTCGCCGGGTTGCCCGGCAGCAGCAGACCGGCCACGAGCATGGCGAGCGCGCCAGCGGCCTGCCCGACCAGAACGATCTGCCACGGGGAGTGCCGTCGCGAACCGACGCCGCCGATGAAGTCTGCGGCGCCGTATGCCAGAGCCGACGAGAGTGCCAGGACGATTCCGAGGTTCATGGCATCGAGCCTGGGGCCGATGCGGTCCACTCTGAAGGTCCACTTCCGGACCTGCGGAGCGGACCATTTGGTGTACTGGTGGCATGACGGTGGAATGGGCGCGCGGTGGCCCCGACCTTCTGGTGGTGCTGGACCGCGGCGCTGGTCCGCTGAGAATCCAGATCCAGGACCAGTTGCGGGCAGCGATCCGCGATCGACGGCTCGGTGCCGGAGAGAGCTTGCCGTCGACTCGACGCCTGGCCGAGTTGCTCGGCGTCTCCCGCGGCACGGTCGTCGACGTCTACGAGCAGTTGCTGGCCGAGGGGTACGTCGAGTCGACGGTCGGCTCCGGGACGCGGGTGGCTGAGATGCCGGCCGGGCCAGTCCGGCACTCGCCCGACGTCGTCGCGGCCTCGCCGTCCCGGCCGGCGGAGGTCGACTTCGAGTACGGCATCCCTGATCTGGGTTCGGTGCCGTTGACCGACTGGAGCTGGGCAGTTTCGGAGGCGACTCGGTCCCTGCCGACCGCCGAGCTGGGTGACGAGGACCCGGCTGGGTTGCGGCATTTGAGAGAGGTTGTCACCGCCTACCACCGTCGCGTTCGGTCAGGCTGCGCGGTCGCTGAGGATGCCGTCGTCGTCTCCGGTTTCCGGCAGGGACTGGCCTTCGCCCTCGCGACCCTGGCACAGCACGGCATCCAGCGCATCGCGCTGGAGGATCCGGGCCCTCGCGAGCACGACGTCATCGCGCGCCGCGCGGGTCTGGACGCCGTGCCGGTTCCGGTCGACGACCACGGCCTGGACGTGGGCCGCCTGCGTGAAACGGGGGCACGGGCGGTGTTGTTGACGCCAGCCCACCAGTGCCCCACCGGTGTCGCGCTCGGCCCATCACGGCGACGCGACCTGGTTGCCTGGGCGGACGAGGTCGACGGCGTGATCCTCGAGGACGACTACGACGCCGAGTTCCGATACGACCGTCAGCCGGTGGGCTCACTGCAGGGCCTCGCCCCGGCCCGCGTGATCGCTCTGGGATCGGTCAGCAAGACGCTCGCTCCCGCGATCCGGCTGGGCTGGGTGCTCGCGCCACCGCGGTTCACTCCGGGAATCGTCGAGGAGAAACGGCTCAGCTGCCGCGGCGCCCCCGGGCTGGACCAGGAAGCGCTGGCGCTGCTGATGGAGTCGGGCCGGTTCGACCGCCACTTGCGACGCGTGCGTGAGATCTACCGGGCACGCCGGGACGTGCTGGCGGCCGAAGCCGAACGCGCCTTCGGGCCGGGCCGCCTGCAAGGGCTGGCGGCTGGCTGTCACGCCCTGCTGCGCCTCCCTGACGGGACGTCCGAGCGGGCCGTCGTGGAGACAGCGGCGGCCATGGGCGTCCGGGTCAACGGACTCGCCGATTATCGGTCCGGGGACGCGGAAGACCCGCACTTGCCCGCCCTCGTGCTCGGCTTCGGCAACGTCAGCGAGCACCAGATCACCCGGGGCATCCGCGCACTGGCCACAGCTGTCCGGCACCAGACCCACGGGCGTGGGTGAGCAACTCGGCCACCCGGTCAGTGTCCACCGAGCCACGCTTGATCTCCGCCAACACGGCGTCAACGTCCGCGGTGTCGACCGTCAGCCCGCACTCGGCGGCCACGGCCACCACAGCCGACCGGCCGGAGTGCTTGCCCAGCACGATCTGGCGCTGCCGTCCCACCAGTTCCGGCGAGTACGGCTCATAAGTACTGGGATCACGAGAAATCCCGTCCACGTGCAGACCGCTTTCATGCACAAAGGCATGCGCCCCAACGACAGGCGCATAAGGCGGCACCCGGCCGCCGATGAGACCGGCGACGTGCCGTGCCAGCGGCTCCAGCAGCGGCAGCTCCAGGCCGGTGGAATGCCCCATGGCTGCCTCCAGCGCCATCACGACCTGCTCCAGCGGGGCGTTTCCGGCCCGCTCGCCGATACCCAGCACCGAGCACTGCACGCCCGAAGCGCCGCCCAGCAGACCGGCGAGCGAGTTCGCCGTGGCAAGGCCGAGGTCGTTGTGGCAGTGCACGGCCAGCGGCAGCGGGCAGCTCGCGCCCACTTTCTCCACCAGTTCACGCATCGTCCACGGCTGGGCGACGCCTGCGGTGTCCGCCAGACCCAGCGCGTCCGCGCCTGCTTCGGCGGCCGCGTCGTACACGGCGACCAGGACGTCCGGGTCGGTTCGGGTGGCGTCCTCCGCGGCGAACACCGCCTGCCTGCCCGCGGCCTTGACCCGCCGCACCGCGCGGTCTACTCGCCGTTTCAGCTCGTCCACGTCGATACGCAGCTTGTGCCGCAGGTGTGACTCGGACGTGCCGATGAACACCGCGACACTGTGCGCCCCAGCGTGCAGCGCGGCGTCCACGTCGGCGTCGGCTGGCCGGGCGATCACCTGGATCACCGCGTCCAAGTCGGCGTCCACGATGGCGCGGATCGCGGCGCTCTCCTCCTCGGACACCACCGGGAAGCCCACTTCGATCAGCGGGATGCCCAGCGCGACCAGTTGTCGCGCCAGATCCAGCTTCTGCGCGGGGCTGAACGCCACACCGGGCATCTGCTCGCCGTCGCGCAGTGTGGTGTCGCTGATGACCACGCGTTCGGGCAGCTCACCGGTGGGCAGCGGCTCGCGCGGCGCCGTGGTGACCCGGCCGGTGTGTCCGCGGAACTCGTTGAACAACTGGTTGAGCAGCATCATGTCGCGCGGTGGCGCTTGCATGCGCAGTGCCCGAGTCAGGTAGGCGCGGCGAGGATTGCTGGTGCCGTGCAAGAAAATGGCCGCGAACACCGCGCCGGTGGTCGTGATCGTCAGCCGCGGCAGCTCTGGCTCGACGCCGGTCAGCCGCCGTACCGTGCCGCCCGCGGTGCTCAACACGATCACCAGGTCCGGTTCGGACAGACGAACTTCGATCAGCCGTTCCCAGCCGGTCAGCGCGCGCAGCCCAGCCGGGCGGGCCGCCAGCTCGGCGACCTGACTATCCACAAAGGCAAGTACGGTGTCAGCGCCGACTGTCTCTGCGCGCTCTTCACCGGTGAGCTCGTGCCGTGCGCGCAGGACCCGTTGGCTGACCGATGCGCAGCACAACGCCAGCGCGGTGACCGGGATGCCGACCGCGAACCCGAAGCCCAGCGTGACGAACGCGCCAGCAAGCAACACCCGCTCGATCACGAGCACGGTATGCGCCCGGTAGGCCCGCAGCCGGGTCACCTCGTCCGTCCATAGTGGAACAATCGCAGCCATCGCGGTCACGACAGCAAGGGCGAACACCACAAAGGCCGCGGCGGTCACCTCGGTCGAGACCACCACCTGCAGCACCGCGAACAGATAGGCCACCAGGATGGCACTGGTAGCCACCCGGGCGCCGACCGCCATTCCCCGGCGCACAGGCAGCGTCTCGTAGCCCCCGGCGCGGTCACCGTCCACATCGCGCAAAGCGCCGACCAAGTTGGATCCGGTGTCGTGCAACCAAAACGCCGCAGCCAGGGGGAGTACCGTCACCGGCGGGAGGTCGGCGACGGTCATCGCCCCGAACAGACAAGCGAACGCCGAGATGAGCCCGCGCACCGCATTGCCCGCCAGGCCACGGCCCTTGAAGAAGGCGCTGTAGGCGATGCCCAGCAGCAGCGCGATGAGCACCAGGCCTATAGTTCGCCAGTTCACCGCGAGCCCGATCACCCCACCTGCGGCAGTGAGGCCGATCAGCATGGCCAGCGCAGTGCCTGCACGCATCCGCCCGGACGGGATCGGCCGGTGCGGTTTGGCAGTCGCGTCCAGCTTCCGGTCGAAGTAGTCGCCGCCGTACAGCCCGGCCAGCCAGCCCACCGTCGGTACGGCCCATGCGCACAACAACCGCAGCGTCGACGCGTGCGGATCGGTCAGCGCGGCACCGGCCAACCCCACCAGACCCACGTAACAAGCGGTGTACGGCCGCCACGTTTCGACGTGGGCGAAGACGATCTGCTTCAGCCGCATCGGTTCACAGCCGCCTGGGCGAAGTACGAAAGCGTTTCCTTGCTAGGCGATTCGGGCAGCACGTCGAGGACCTCGACAGCCCGGATGGCATAGCCCCGCGCGGCATCCGTGGCAGCCGCCACGCCTCCCGCTTCGCGCACCAGCGCCGAGACCGCGGCCAGCCGCTCGGCCGGATCCCCGCTGTCGCGCATGTGCCGGTCGAGCTCGTTGGCCACCGGCTCGCCGCCGAGTTCGCGCGCCAGCAGGAACGGCAGCGTCAGCCGCTGGTTGGTGATGTCGCTGGTGACCGCTTTGCCCATGGCGTCGCCATCGCTGGTGTACGCGAGCAGGTCGTCGTGGATCTGGAACGCCGAGCCGAGCAGTTCGCCGTAACTGCCGAGCGCGGCGCACCATTCGGCCGGGCCACCGCCGAGGATCGCGCCGCTGGCGCAGGCAGCGCGGAACAGCGCCGCCGTCTTCAGCCTGATCATCTCCAAATAGGACGGAACGTCACATACGTAGCCCGCGCACAGCTGAGCCTCCATGCTCTGGCCGCGGCACAGGTCGATCCCCGCCGCGGCGACCGCGGCCATCGCTTGTGCCACACGGTCGTCCGGCACTCCGCGTTCCCCGCATTCGGCCAGCGCGGCGAACAAGTAGAAGATCAGCGCGTCACCGGCCACGATCGCGTCGTCACGTCCGAAGGCCGCGTGCACCGACGGCCGGCCGCGGCGCATCGTGTCGCCGTCGATGATGTCGTCGTGGATGAGGCTGGCCACGTGTCCCGCCTCGGCACCGGCCGCGGCGGGCACCACCAGCGCGATGTTCGCCCCCACCGCGCCAGCCGACTCGAGCAGCAACAGCGGCCGGAACAGCTTTCCGCCGGGCACCAGCGCGTAGTGGCAGATCCGTTCGAGGGGGACACCCTTGCCGTTCCAGGTGCTCTCCAAGTGACTGCCCACGAGGGAAACCAGGTACTCGATCCGGTCGGAACGGTCGAGGATCGCCGTGCCGAAATCCTGTTTCCCCGTACTGTAAATGCTTTCCATAACCGTCCCATCACCGATGAGTTCGTCAGCCTGCCGAACGTAGAAAGCACGAGCACTCGGCGACAACGGTGTCCAACGGCGCAGCGGCGGTCGGCTCAATGCCGGGTCAACAACGCTGCAACACCAGGCAATACGTGTTGTTGCGGAAACATTGAGCGGCCACTTCGCGTCCTTGTCGCCCGCCGTGCCGGGGTCGTACGTTCCGCTCATCTCGAGGAGGACGACGCATGGCTTTGTTGAAAAGAATTCAAGGGCCGCGCGACCTTGATGGGCTTTCCGGGCCCGAACTCATCGCGCTGGCGGGCGAGATCCGCACCTTTCTGGTGGACGCGGTCTCCCGGTCCGGGGGTCATCTCGGGCCCAACCTCGGTGTTGTCGAGTTGACGCTGGCTCTGCACCGGGTCTTCGACTCGCCACGCGACATCCTGCTGTGGGACGTCGGCCACCAGTGCTACGTGCACAAAGTGCTGACCGGCAGGCAGGGCGGGTTCACCGGGTTGCGCGCCGCAGGCGGGTTGTCCGGCTACCCGAGCCGCAGTGAGTCGGAGCACGACGTCATCGAGAACTCGCACGCCTCCGCCGCACTGTCCTGGGCGGACGGCATCGCCAGGGCGCACGAGGTGCGGCAGGTCGAAGACCGCGCGGTGGTGACCATCGTCGGAGACGGCGCACTCACCGGTGGGATGGCGTGGGAGGCGTTGAACAACATCGCCGGTGCCGGGCGACCGGTCGTGGTGGTGTTGAACGACAACGGCCGCGCGTACGACCCGACCGTCGGCGGTCTGGCCCGGCACCTGACGGCACTGCGCGAAAAACCTTGTGACGGCGGGGTTTTCGCCGCACTGGGCATGGACTACGTGGGCCCGGTGGACGGACACGACATCGCCGCGATGGAGGTGGCACTGCGGGACGCTAGGTCCCGGGGCCGTCCCGTCGTTGTGCACTGCGTGACCCGGAAAGGCGCCGGATACCTGCCGTCCGAAACGGATCCGGCGGACCGGCACCACGCCATCGGCCCGTTCGACCGGCACACCGGCGTACCGATGACGACGCAGCCGTCCTGGACGTCGGTGTTCACCGACGAGATGATCAAGGTGGGCAACGAACGCGAGGACGTCGTCGCCATCACGGCCGCGATGCTGGGGCCCACCGGGCTTGCCCCGTTCGCTGAGCAGTACCCCAGCCGGTGTTTCGACGTCGGAATCGCGGAACAGCACGCGGCGGCGGCCGCCGCCGGGCTGGCCTATGGCGGGCTGCATCCCGTGGTGGCGGTGTACGCGACGTTTCTGAACCGCTGCTTCGACCAGGTGCTGATGGACGTCGCGCTGCACGGTGCCGGAGTGACGTTCGTATTGGACCGCGCGGGCCTCACCGGCGACGACGGCCCCAGCCACAACGGCATGTGGGATTTGTCGCTGCTGCAACTGGTTCCCGGCCTGCGAGTCGCGGTACCGCGCGACGCCGCGCAGCTGCGCGCCCAACTGCGTGAAGCGATCGAGGTGCGGGACGCTCCGACCGTGGTGCGCTTCCCGAAGGGCGCGGTGGGCACGGATATCGAGGCGATCGAACGGCACGGGCCGGTCGACGTGCTCAGCCGCGGCTCGCGTGCCGACGTGCTGCTGGTCGGCATCGGTCCGCTGGCAGGTGCGGCGGTGCAAGCCGGGGCATGCCTGGCGGAACTGGGGATCGGGGTGACTGTGGTGGATCCGCGCTGGATCCAGCCGGTACCCGCGGCGCTGGTCAGCATGGCGCTGGCGCATCGCGCCGTGGTGGTGGCCGCGGACAGCGGCCGTGCCGGTGGCCCTGGAAGCCTTTTGGCGCAAGCGATCCGGGACGCGGGAGCGTCCACACCGGTCACTGAGCTCGGCATTCCCCAGGTGTTCCACGAAACCGCGAAACGCGCCCGTTTGCTGGCCGACCTCGGTCTCACCGCCGAAGCGATCGTCGAAGCGTGCCGGGTCGCCGTCGAGAAAGGACAACCGTCGTGACGATCGCACTGGGCATGCCAGCGCTGCCGCCGCCGGTGCTGGCTGATCGCCGCAAAACCCGTCAGCTGCGCGTCGGAACGGTCGGCGTGGGCAGTGATCATCCGATCTCGGTGCAGTCGATGACGACCACGGTGACCGCGGACATCAACGCGACGTTGCAGCAGATCGCGGAGTTGACTGCGTCGGGTTGTGACATTGTGCGGGTGGCGTGTCCGTCGCAGGATGACGCGGAGGCGTTGCCGGCGATTGCGAAGAAGTCGCAGATCCCGGTGATCGCGGATATTCATTTTCAGCCGAAGTACGTGTTCGCCGCGATTGAGGCTGGGTGTGCGGCGGTGCGGGTGAACCCGGGCAACATCAAGAAGTTCGACGACAAGGTCAAGGAGATCGCCGCGGCGGCCAGGGATCATGGCACGCCGATCCGGATCGGGGTGAACGCGGGTTCGTTGGATCCGCGGTTGTTGGCCAAGTACGGCAAGGCCACGCCGGAGGCGTTGGTGGAGTCGGCGTTGTGGGAGGCGTCGCTGTTCGCCGAGCATGACTTTCATGACATC
>NZ_FWXV01000005.1:247359-717233 GCF_900176515.1 Kibdelosporangium aridum | reverse complement strand
ATTCGGCGTGTGTTGTGTTCCACGAACGCGATCGAGTCGTTGAACGCGCGGTATCGTCGTGCGGTGCGGGCACGAGGGCATTTCCCGACCGAGCAAGCAGCGCTCAGTGCCTGTATCTGGTCACCAGGAGCCTGGACCCGACCGGCACCGGGCAAGCCCGGTGGACAATGAGGTGGAAGCCCGCGTTGAACGCGTTCTCCATCACCTTCAGTGACCGCTGGCCGGCCGCTGAAACCTACTGACAACAACGGCCGGAAACACCCTTCGCGTTACAGTCCCCGTAAAACGAGTGGTGTGACTCCTGATCTTGGAGATCACCTACTGCCAGGTCGCGGTGTCGGGGTTGATGTTGTGGGCTCGGGCGCTGGCGTCGATGGTTTTACGGAACCAGGTGGCGAGGCCGGGGCGGATGCCGTCGTAGTGGGCAGCGAATGCTGGTTCGGCTTCGAACATGCGGCCGAGGCAGACCTGCATCTGCCTGGTGAGGGGGAAGTACGACGCAAAGACTTCACGGTGGCGCTCGACAAGTTGGTTCGCTTCTGGGCTACCTGGTGTGATGCCTGCGTCCATCGCCTCCCCGAGGGCGCGTTCGAAGTTGGTCATGGCGTCGGCGACGGCCTGCCATTCCTCCGGGTCGCGGGAGGCTGAGAGTTCGGCGTACTGCTGCCATTGGGTTGTGTCGCCGTAGCGCTGTCGGGCTTGGGTGGGCCAGTCCGGGTTCCACTGGGGGCCGAAGATCGCGGCCTGCTGCTCGACGGTCAGCAGCAGGCCGCGCTCGTGGGCGTCGATCATCCGGTCCAGTCCGGCGCTGAGTTGCTGGAGGCGGTCGATCCGTTCGGCGACCTGGGCGCGCTGCGCACGCAATGCGCTGGGTACGTCCGCGGTCGAGTCGTCCAGGATGGCCTGGATCTTGTCCAGGCCGAGGCCGATCTCACGGTAGACGACGATGCGGTGCAGGCGTTCCAGGTCACTGGCGGTGTAGAGCCGGTATCCGGCAGGCGTGCGCAGCGACGGTCGTGCCAGACCGATCTCATCCCAGTGGTGCAGCGCGCGGACGGTCACGCCCAGCCGCGTCGAGACCTCACCGACGGTCAAGCCTGATGCCGACGGCTTCAAGGTTCCGCGCCTCCTGACTGTCCGGGTCAAAGGGCTTCGCCGCAGTGAAAACGATCCGCGCGTTCTCCGGGGTGATCACAGCGACATCGCGAGTGTTCCACGGAGTATCCCGCGGACCGTCGACCGAGTCCGGACGCAACGCCCGACACGCCTCGACAAGGGAACCAACCTGGCTGAGCACGCACGCGAAACTGAAGCTCATCGCTGGCGCCTCCTGCGCAACGCTCGCCGCCGAGACCAGAAGTACATCCTGGAACGCCCACCGGCGCAGATGCACAAGCGTGCCGGGGATGCTGAACAGCTCGAAGAACCCGAGCCCACGCGTCCAGAAGTCCACCGACTCCGCCAAGTCGCTCGTCGGGATCGTCGCGAACGCAGGCATCCCATAGATGCCACGGAACGGCTCCGGCGGAACCGCATTCGGACCGGGAACGGGTACGGGGCTGATCTCGAACGCGTTGTAGTAGTCACTCACGCGTTCCACCCTCCAGCCTCACGCTACGGGAGGGTCAACCGATGGAAAGTGAGTTTCATGCCACACGGACCGTCGGCCCGAACTGCAGGAGCGGGAACCATCCTTTGTGGATGCCATGTTGTCCGATCGGCTTCGTTCGGCCTGGTAGCTCACTGAAGGACTGGTACGGTGGGCCGCGATGCTGCCCACCGTCACCGAACGCCTCGTGCTCCGCACCTTCGCCGAGTCCGACCTGGACGATTTGTACGACATCCAACGGCGTCCGGATGTCGCGCGGTATCTGTTGTGGGACGCGAGAACCCGCGACGAGACGCGCACCGCGCTGGCCAAGCGCATCCAGCAAACCGACCTGAAGGCCGAAGGCGACAACCTCGCCATCGCGGTCGCCCTGCGCGAATCCGGCAAGCTCATCGGCGACTTCAACCTGGAATGGCTCAGCGCGGACCTCGGGCGCGCCGAGATCGGCTTCGTGATGAACCCCGATTACGCCGGCAAAGGCTACGCCACCGAAGCCGCGCGCGAGGTGCTCCGCCTCGCCTTCACGACCTACGCATTCCACCGCGTCATTGGCCTGTGCAACGGCGAGAACTACGCGTCACAACGCTTGATGGAACGCTTGGGCATGCGCCGGGAAGCGTACTTCCGGCAAAGCGAAATCCTCAAAGGCAAACGCGTCGACCTCGCCGTCTACGCCATGCTCGCCGACGAATGGTCACACGTCGATGTGTGAGCCCATGATGACGGTGCGGTTGCGGGGCAGCGCGAAATGTTCAGCGGCGTCGGCGGCGATGTAGGACGTGGCGATGAACAGCCGTTTGCGCCAAGGCGCCATCGTGGGTGCGTCACCGCGCTGAAGCTCGATCTTCGACAGGAAGTACGACACTTGGTCAAGCTGCATGCGGCCTTCTGCTTTGTCCGCGTCCAGCATCGCAAGCGCCTCGGGGACGTGTGTCCGTTCCATGTAGCCCCATCTCACGGTGACGTGGAAGATTCCGTCGTCGCCGTAGCCGAGGTCGTCCACCTCTATTCGGTCTTCCGCTCGCACTCGGGGGATGGGTTCGGTTTCGATCGACATGATGACGACGTGGTCGTGCCGGACATGGTTGTGCTCGACGTTGGCGCGCATGGCTAGTGGGGCGGTTTGCTTGCCACGGTTGAGGAAGACGGCTGTTCCGGGCACTCGTTGGGTTGGTAGCCGGCCGTCGCGGAGTTGCTCGATGAACTCGCGGAGGGATCCTTCGGCTCGTTCGCGTTCTGCCGTGACGATCTGGCGGCCGCGTTGCCATGTGGTCATCACTGTGAACGCTGTCAGGCCGATCAACAGTGGCAGCCAGGCGCCGTGGATCAGCTTGGTCATGTTGGCCGCGAGGAACAACAGGTCGATGGACAGCAGGATGGTCGCGCCGATGCCGATCAGCCAGGGCGACACGCCCCATTTCCGTCGTGCCACGTAGAAGAACAGCAGGGTGGTGATGGTGATGGTGCCGGTTACCGCCATGCCGAACGCGAAGGCCAGCGCGGTCGAGCTGCGGAACGCGAACACCAACGTCAGCACCGAGACCATCAGGACCCAGTTGATCCACGGCACGTAGATCTGGCCGACCGCGGACTCCGAGGTGTGCGCGATCCGCAGCCTTGGCAGGTACCCGAGCCGGGCTGCCTGGGACGCCACCGAGTAGGCACCGGTGATCACCGCTTGCGAGGCGATCACCGTCGCCGCCGTGGCCAGCAGCACCATCGGCAGCCGTCCCCACCCGGGCACCAGCAGGAAGAACGGGCTGCTGACGTTGGCCGGGTCAGCGAGCAGCAGCGCGCCTTGGCCGAAGTAGCTGAGCACGCAGGCGGGCAGCACCAAGCCCAGCCAGCCGCGTGTGATCGCCTTGCGGCCGAAATGCCCCATGTCGGCGTACAGCGCCTCCGCTCCGGTCACCGCGAGCACGACGGCGGCCATCGCGAAGAAGGCGACGCCGAAGTTCCCAGCCAGGAAATCCAGGGCGTACGTCGGTGACAAAACCTTGAGGATCTCCGGGTGGCCGGCGATCCCCGCGATGCCGAACGCGCCGATGGCCGCGAACCACGCGATCATCACCGGGCCGAACACCCGGCCGACCGCCGCGGTTCCCCTGCGTTGCACCATGAACAACGCGACGATGATCACCACGGTGATCGGCACGATCAGGTTGTCCAGCTCCGGCTCGACCACCCTGAGCCCTTCGACCGCGGACAGCACCGAGATCGCCGGGGTGATCATGCTGTCGCCGAAGAACAACGCGGCACCGAAGATCCCCAGGCCTGCCAACAGGACCGCCGATTTTCGCCCTTGCCGCGAAGCCCACCGCCGCACCAGCGTGATCAGCGCCATGATGCCGCCCTCGCCGTCGTTGTCGGCGCGCATCGCCAGCAGTACATAGGTGACGGTGACGATGATCATGACCGACCAGAACACGAGCGAGACAACGCCGTAGACGTTCTGCGTGGCGATCGGGACCGGATGCGGGTCGGCCGGGTTGAACAGCGTCTGCAGGGTGTAGATCGGGCTGGTGCCGATGTCACCGAACACCACACCGAGCGCCCCGATCACCGCAACTCTGTTCGATGAGGTCTGCCGCACCTCCGGGACGATACCCGCCGGTGAGGTCAGCGGCTCATTCGCTGGAACCTGTGCACCGAAAGCGGGAAGAAGACCAGGATCAGCAGCACCGGCCACGCGACGGCCATCAGCAACGGGTGCTGCGTCGCCCATGTCTCCCCGCCGACGCCGGGGTTACCGAACAGCTCACGTGTCGCGGAAACGGTCGCTGACATGGGATTCCACTCGGCCACGTGCCCGAGCCAGGTTGGCATCAGCGCCGGTGCCACGAACGTGTTGGCGATCATGGCGAACGGCAGGACGAGCGGGAACAGCGCGGCCGTGCTCTCCGGCGTGCGCAGCAGAAGTCCAATGTAGATCCCGATCCAGATCAGCGCGAACCGCAGCAGCAACAGCAGCCCGATCGCGGCCATGGTCTCCGCGAAACTCCCATGTGGACGCCAGCCGACCGCGAGACCACAGAGGACAAGCACGGTGAGGTCCAACGTGGCCCGGACCATGTCGGCGACACTGCGGCCGGAGACCACGGCCGAGCTGGCCATCGGCATCGAGCGGAACCTGTCCGTGACGCCGCGGGCGCTGTCGATCGCGATCGCGTTCGCGGTGATCACCAGGCCGAACACCATGGTCATCCCGAACAGTCCAGGCAGCAGGAACTCGCGGTAGTCACCGCCGGGAACGACCATCGCACTGCCGAACACGTAGCCGAACAGGACCACTGACAGCATCGGGAACAGCAGCCCGCCGAGAATCTCCTCCGCTGACCGGATCCAATGGGTCAGATCGCGGCGGGCCACCGTCAGTCCATCGTGGATGGCCCAGCGCAGCCGGGCGGCCATCGTCCTCGGAATGGCTATCGTCGTCATACGAGCTCCTCCTGTGGCACATCGCGACCGGTCAGCCTGACGAACACTTCGTCCAAAGTGGGCTGCCGGATACCGATGTCGCTCACCACGATCGCCTCGGCGTCCAGCTGGCGCACCACTTCGGTCAACGTCGCCGCGCGATGCACCGCTGGCGCGCTGATTCGTGACAATTCCTTCTGCACCACCGGTTGCACACCGGCGACAGCGGCAAGGATCGCGGCAGCCCGGCCGATGTCGTCCTGGTTGGACAGCACCACGTCGAGTTGATCGCCGCCGATGCGTGACTTCAGTTCCGCCGGTGGCCCCTCGGCGATCACCTTGCCGTGGTCGATCACGGAGATGACGTCGGCCAGTTGGTCCGCCTCGTCCAGGTAATGCGTCGTGAGCAGGACAGTTGTGCCCTTGCCGACGAGTTCCCGCACGCCGCGCCAGACCTCCATCCGGTGCCTGGGATCCATTCCGGTGGTCGGCTCGTCGAGGAAAAGCACCTGTGGCGCCATGATGAAGCTGATCGCCAGGTCCAGGCGCCGCCGCATGCCGCCGGAGTACGTCTTGGCCTGCTTGCCCGCGGCTTCGGTCAGCCCGAACTGCTCCAGCAGTTCGTCGGCCCGCCGCCTGGCCTGCTTGGCGCTGAGGTGGTACAGCTTGCCGAACATCTCGAGGTTTCCCCGGCCGGTCAGCACGTCGTCCACGGCAGCGTTCTGCCCGGTCAACCCGATCCGGTAGCGGACCTCCATCGGCTGGCGCACCACGTCGAACCCGGCGACCTCGACCCGCCCGGCCGTGGGCCGCAGCAGCGAGGACATGATCCGCACAGCCGTGGACTTGCCCGCGCCGTTGGGCCCGAGGAGTCCACGAACGGTGCCGGACCGTACGGCGAGGTCGACGCCGTTCAGCGCAAGCGTGCTGCCATACCGCTTGACCAGGCCTTCAGTGAGGATTGACGTCTCCACAGCTCCCCTTCCCGTCATTAAGTATACGCTTGAAT
Source organism: Kibdelosporangium aridum (assembly GCF_900176515.1). GTDB lineage: Bacteria > Actinomycetota > Actinomycetes > Mycobacteriales > Pseudonocardiaceae > Kibdelosporangium > Kibdelosporangium aridum. The sequence goes on along the minus strand of NZ_FWXV01000005.1, from coordinate 711,198 downwards.
ATACACATAAGAATCTACTTAGCAATGAGTACACTGCGGCGAGTACCGACGTGGGGAGCAACCGCTCGTGACAGATCCAGAGGCGCGTCCGCGCCGAATGCGCCGCGAGGAACGCCGCGAACAGATCCTCGCCGCGGCCACCCGCGCCTTTGCCAAGGCAGGCGGGTTCACACCGACCAGCCTTGACGACGTGGCCACGGAGTCTGGCGTAACCCGGATGATCCTCTACCGGCACTTCGACTCGAAAACCGATCTCTACCAAGCAGTTCTCGAACGCGCGGCGTTGCGTATGCATGCCGCGACCACCGATGAGGGCGAACTCGGCGACCACACCGTGCCCGGCATGCTCAAGTGGGCATCCGAGGACCCGGACGGGTTCCGCTTGTTGTTCCACTACGCGGCAAGGGAACCCGAGTTCCGCGACGAGGTCGACGGCGTACGCGAAGCAATGGCCGCGGCACTGCTGCCGCACATGGAAGAGGCCGCGGCCAGCAAGTCATGGGCATTGTGGGGCGCGAATCTGGCGACCACGATGCTGATCGAGGCGATCATGGCATGGCTCGAAGCTGGACGCCCCGACGAGGACGATGCCGTCACGCGGATCCTGCGCGCACTCGACGGTGTCTACCAGGCGGTGACCGTCCACTGAAGACAGAATCGCCCGCGTCACTCCCCAGGACTGCCTCGATCGGCCCACACAAGGTGTTGTGATCCACCGCCAATCGAACCATCCACTGTGGACCCATAAACCGGCGCCAGTCCGATACTTTCGATGCGCGCCAATTCGAGGCCTTGATTTAGCATGCCGGAAACAAGTCCTTGACCGGCCGTGAACAACGTCCTACATTCCCGAAAGCGTCATCATATTTTTCGATACTTTCGAAACCCTGCCGGGGCTTTCCGTGCGCCGGAAGCCCCTTGATGACCTTGGAGGAAGTGATGTCCAGAACTGTGGGCAGACACGCCGCGCTCCTGGCTTTGCTTGGCACGTTCCTGTTGCCGGGCACCGCCGACGCGGGCACGACGCTGGGTGCGTCGGCGGCGGAAAAGGGCCGGTATTTCGGGGCTGCTGTCGCGGCCCACAAACTCGGCGACAGCACGTACGTCGGCATCTTGAACCGTGAGTTCAACATGGTCACGCCCGAGAACGAGATGAAGATCGACGCCACCGAGCCGAACCAGAACCAGTTCAGCTTCGGCAACGCCGATCGCATCGTCAATCACGCGGTCTCCCAAGGGATGCGCGTGCGTGGCCACACGTTGGCCTGGCATTCCCAGCAGCCGGGCTGGATGCAGAACATGAGCGGAAGCGCGCTGCGCCAGGCGATGCTCAACCACGTCACCCGGGTCGCCTCGTACTACCGGGGCAAGATCTACGCGTGGGACGTGGTGAACGAGGCGTTCGCCGACGGCAGCAGCGGTGCGCGGCGTGACTCGAACCTGCAGCGCACCGGCAACGACTGGATCGAGGCGGCGTTCCGGGCCGCGCGTGCGGCGGATCCGAACGCCAAGCTGTGCTACAACGACTACAACACCGACGACTGGAGTCATGCCAAGACCCAGGCCGTCTACCGGATGGTGCAGGACTTCAAGTCCCGTGGCGTGCCGATCGACTGCGTCGGACTGCAGTCGCATTTCAACAACAACTCGCCGTATCCGTCGAACTATCGCACGACTCTGTCGAGTTTCGCCGCACTGGGCGTGGACGTGCAGATCACCGAGTTGGACATCGAGGGCGCACCACCGACGACATACGGCAATGTCGTGCGGGACTGCCTCGCCGTCGCCCGCTGTAATGGCATCACAGTGTGGGGTATCCGTGACAGTGACTCGTGGCGTGCCAGTCAGACTCCGTTGCTGTTCAACAACAGCGGCGGCAAGAAACCCGCTTACGACGCCGTGCTCAGCGCGTTGAACAGCGGCAGCATACCGCCGCCCGGCGGTTCGAACTGCAGTGCGGGATACGTCGGCCTGACGTTCGACGACGGGCCGAACAGCTCAACCACTCCCCAGCTGCTCAACGCGCTCCGGTCCGCGGGCGTGCGGGCGACGTTCTTCAACGTCGGCCAACGGGTGCAACAGAATCCCGCGCTGACTCGCAGCCAGATCGACGCGGGGATGTGGGTCGGCAACCACAGTTGGACCCACCCGCACCTGACGCAGATGACCGCCGCGCAGATCACCTCGGAACTCTCGCAGACCCAGCAGGCCTTGCAGCAGGCAACTGGCCAGACGCCGAGGCTGTTCCGTCCGCCGTACGGCGAAACCAACAGCACGGTCCGCCAAGTCCAGGCACAACTGGGTCTCACCGAAGTGATGTGGACGGTCGACTCGCAGGACTGGAACAACGCGAGCACCGCGCAGATCGTGCAGGCCGCGTCCACGTTGCAGCCCGGCGGCATCATCCTGATGCACGACGGCTACCAGACGACGGTCAACGCCATCCCTCAGATCGTGGCCAATTTGTCCAGCCGCAACCTGTGTGCGGGGATGATTTCCACGAACGGTCAGGTTGTCGCCCCGGGCACCGAGCCGGGCAACGGTTCTTGCACTGCTTCGTACCGCACCACGCAGCAGTGGGGTGATCGCTTCAACGGCGAGGTGACGATCAAGGCAGGCTCGGCGGCGATCACCAGCTGGACCTCGACCGTCACGATCACCGCGCCACAGCGCGTTTCCACAACGTGGAACGGCACCGCGAGCTGGGACTCAAGCGGGACAGTCATGACGATGAAGCCCAACGGCAACGGCAATCTGGCTGCCGGGGCAAGCACGACGTTCGGCTTCACGGTGATGGCCAACGGGCAGTGGGCTCAACCGTCCGTCTCGTGCGGATCGCCCTGATTGAACCGGATTCGCCCGGCAGGCGTACCACCACGCACTGGATCCCAACTTCAGTTGAGGAGCTTGTGCATGTCAGGACTCAGACGGACAGGCCTCGTCTTGGCGACGGCCGCCCTGCTGCCCGCGGTAGTCTCGCCTGCCGTCGCCGGGGAACGCGGCGGTTTACCACCATTGGACCAGGTGAAGGTGGTGACCACGGAGGTCGCCACCGGCCTGGTGCGGCCGGTCGCGATGGCCACGGCCGGCGACCGGATCCTCATCACCGAGAAGCGCGGCACGGTCAGGTCGTTCCATCCCACGGACGGCTTGGCCGCCGACCCGGTGCTGGACATCAGTGACCGGGTGAACAGCGTCGCCAACGAACGCGGCCTGCTCGGCATCGCGCCCGCTCACGATTTCGCCAGAACGTCCCAGGTGTACGTGACCTACACCCGGCTTGCCGACGGCGCGTTGACGCTCTCGCGAGTCACGCTCGGCGACCCGTCGAGCGAACAAGTCTTGCTGACACAGGACCACTCGCGGTTCAGCAACCACAACGGCGGCCAGCTCGCGTTCGGGCCGGACGGCTACCTGTACTGGAGTCTCGGTGACGGTGGCAGCGGCGGCGACCCGGACGCGAACGCTCTGAACCTGGGGACGTTGCTCGGCAAGATCCTGCGCATCGACGTGAACCGGTCGTGCGGCGAATTGCCTTACTGCGTGCCCCAGTCGAACCCGTTCGTGCACACGGCTGGGGCACGCCCGGAGATCTGGGCGTACGGTCTGCGCAACCCGTGGCGGTTCTCCTTCGACCGGCTCGACGGTTCACTGTGGATCGCCGACGTCGGCCAAGGAGCGTTCGAGGAAGTCAACCACGCCAGGCCATTCAAAGGCGGGGTGAACTACGGCTGGTCCTGTATGGAAGGTCCGGCGGTGTTCAACGCGGCCCGGTGCACCCCGGACGCCGACTACACCGCTCCGGTTTTCCACTACCAGACCAGAGTGGACGGATGTGCCGTGATCGGTGGTCACGTCTACCGTGGCTTGAAGCACGCGCGCCTGGCGTTCGGTACGTACATCGCTACCGACTACTGCTCGGCGAACGCGTGGGCGTTGCGCAAGAACCGCGACGGCACCTACACCAACGCCCGGATCGGCCAGTTCCCGGCCCAGGTCAGTTCGTTCGGTGTGGACAAGTTCGGTGAGCTGTACGTGGTCACCGACCGCGCGGGCCAAGTGTTCCGCGTCGATTTCGAACGCGTCAGCTGATGCCACCAGCCCTGAGCCCGTCACGGCGGGCTCAGGGCTTTGGCCACCATGTCCCGCAATACCGGGACGACCTCGCTGGCGAACCACGGATTGCGGCTCTGCCACCGGAAGTTCATCGGTGACGGGTGCACAAGCGGCATGATCTCCGGCAGGTAGTCCTGATAGGACCGGACGGTCTCGGTCAGGCTCGGCTTCATCCGGCCCTTGAGGTAGCGCTTCTGCGAGTAGCTGCCGATCAGCAACGTCAGCCGGATGTCGGTCAGCTCGGCGAGGATCTTCGGATGCCATTTCTCCGCGAAGTCCGGACGCGGCGGCAGATCGCCATTCGTCGCTTTGCCCGGGTAGTAGAAGTCCATCGGCAGGATGGCGAACAGCCTCGGGTCGTAGAACTGCTCGTCGGTCACGCCCAGCCATTCCCGCAGCTTCACGCCGCTGGGGTCGTCGAACGGCACGCCGCTTTGCTGGGCCCGCTTGCCCGGCGCCTGCCCGATGATCGCGATCCTCGCGGTCGCCGCGGCCTGGTAGACCGGCTGGTAGCCGAGCTCGGTCGCCCAGGCGTTGGCGGGGTCGTCCACCAGGTCCAGGCGGATGCGCGTCAGCTCCGAAGTCACCCTTGCTCCTTGGTCCTGCGCAGCAGCCAGTCACTCGACGTGCGGATCAGCGCGTACCGGACCGAGTCCTGCCTGCCGTGCAGGGTGAACAGCATGCGCCTGGCATTGCGGTCGTGCTCCTCCCACCAGCCGATGTCGGCGATGGACTTGTCGGCGTCCTCGTAGGTCAGGTGGTCTAGGGCATGATCCGGGACCTCGACGGCGAGCCTGTTCTCCCCTGGTTTCTGGGGCAGGCCACGCGGGACCGCCCACGACCGGAGCACGCCGTTCTCCTCGAGCCTCAGGTCGAAGTGCGGCCTCGGTTTCCGATGGTCGTGCAGGACGAACGCGGGCCGGTTCACCAAACAACTATGAACCATGTTCCGTCGCGGTGCGTAACTTATGGCCATGACGAAGACACTTGCTCCCGTGAAGCCGGTGGCAGTGGCCGGCTACCTGATCGCCGCGGCCGTGGTGGCGTGCGCTGTGAACATCGGTATCGCGGCACTCGCCCACGCGGCGGGCGCGTCCGAGGACTTCGGGCCGCTCACCATTGGCGCGTTCGTGCCGTACACGTTGTACGGCATCGCGGCAGGCGCTATCGGCTGGGCCCTGATCCGCTGGAAGGCGTCCGATCCACAGAAGGTGTTGCGCTGGCTCGTACCGACCGTCGTCGTGGTTTCGTACATTCCGGACCTGGCCATGTTCTTCAGCGACTTCGAGCCCAACGCCAACGCGGTCGGGATCATCGCGCTGATCCTGATGCATACCGTCGTTGCGGTGTGTGCCGTCGCCGCGCTGTACCAAGCCCTTCCGGTAACGCCACGGGCGTAACCTTTCGGGGTGTTCGCCAAACTGAGTGTTGGACGGCGTGTCCCAAAGCGGTGAAGCCTTCCTCACACCGACTGTGTACCAAGGTGTTCCGGCCATCCGGGCCGCCTTCAGCAACTGGCGCACCACCTCAGACGACGTTCAGCGCGTCGCTGCCGCACTCGAGTTGTTGTAGCGTCCAATACGCGTGTGCAGCGGACACAAGGGTTACGTGGTGGTGCCAGCCCGCGTACGACCGTCCTTCGAAGTGCCGCAACCCGAACTCGTCCCGTAGTCGTGCCATGTCGCGATCGGTCTGGTGGCTCAGGTGGACGAGGCCGATCAGCTCGGGCAACCGGATCGCACTGAGGTTGGTGAGCCACTTGGCCTTGGGCCTGCGACAGGATGTCTCGGCAAGCACCCGCCGGGCACCGAGCGAGTCGAACATCGAGGCGTTCTCCGGAACCCGGATGACGTAGCGCAGCCCACGCTTCTCCAATCCGCGCACCAGCGGCTGGATCTGCCGCTGGTCGCAGGCGTCGGTCAGGATCGGTGGCACTGTGCAGCCCCAACCGGCCAGCTCGTCGATCACGTCGAGGATGTGTTGCCATCGCGGAAGGCTCCGCTCGTCTTCCGGCAACCGGGCACGGCTGCGGCGAACGTGGTCGTTGTCCCAGCTCTCCGGCAGACGCAGACGCCAGGTCACGGCACAGGAAGCGTGTTCGTTCGCCATGAACACGCCGATGCCCAGCTGACAATTCAGCATTCGCCGTTCCGAACTGGCGTATTGCCTGGCGACACCGACCGAGCTGCCGCCGTTCTTGGGGAAAACCACGTCGTCGACAATCCACGCTTTCGGCTGCAACGCCGCGACAGCGTGCTGCGCGAGTGCTCGCCGCACCGGTTCCCAGCGCCACGGGCTCTGGTTGAGGAATTGCTGTAGGCATTGGTCGGCGCGCCAGCCGACCACGTCGTCGCAAATGCGCCGGATCGACTTGCGGCCGGGAACCGACACAAGGCCGCGCACGTACACCTCGGCCCACCGCCGCTGATCGGACCTTGTCATCGAGCTGAAGAGCTCATCGCAGAAAGCGGCCACCCCGAGATCCGCGACCTCCACCACAGTCGTCACCACGCCCCCAGCTGATCTTCGTTTCCGCTCCTCACGATGACGGCCAGCGGGAATACGCGGATAGAGTCTGGTTATGGTGGTACTCCGAGTACCAGGTTGAGAGGTTCGCCCCCGCAGTGACGACCGAGAACGACAGACGTGAGCTCGCGGGGTTTCTGCGCAGCCGCCGGGAACGGATCACACCGGCCGATGTCGGGCTTCCCGCAGGTCCACGCCGTCGCGCGGCAGGGTTGCGGCGCGAGGAAGTCGCTGTGCTGGCCGGGCTGAGCCCGACTTGGTACACGTATCTCGAACAGGGCCGTGAGATCCGCCCGTCGCCTGAAGTGCTCGACAGTCTCGCGCGCGTGCTCGGACTGACCGAGGACGAGCGGCGCTACATGCACAGCCTCGCGTACGGCAAAACGTCGCGGGCGCCGCTGCAAGGTGACGTGTCCGCTGAGGACTTGGTCAAGCGGTTGGTCGCGTCAATGGACGACGCTCCATACCCGGTCTACGGCGCCAACCTCTACGTGGACGTCATCGCGTGCAACCGCGCGGCCGCCGAGTGGTACACCGATTTCGGTGCGGTGGCGGAAGACCAGCGCAACATGTTGAGGTGGTTGTTCAGCGCTGAGGGCAGAGAACGCGTCCAGAACTGGGAAGCCGATGTCAGCGACATCATCGCCAGGTGGCGCACGGCGATCATGCCGTCGATCGAGGACGACCGGCTGGGGGCGCTGGTCGCCGATCTGAAGGCGCGGCACCCGGATTTCAGCAGGATGTGGGACAACCACGACGTGCGTGAACTGCGCAGCAGGCTGCGCACGCTGCGTCATCCCACGCTGGGTGACCGGACGTTCCGCGCCCTGACGATGCAGAGCGTCGAGTTCACCCCGTGCATCGTGGTGTTCCACATGCCGGTGCAGCCCGGCGACAAGTGGGAGCTCAGCCGGCAGTGAGGTTCGCCAGCGCGGCCGCGAACGGCCGCGCGACTCGACGACCGCGGTTCAGCCAGCGCGCAAGGGCGTCAGCAGCTTGGTGATCTGCGCGAGCCGTCCGCCTTGGTACTTCGCGGCGACGATGGTTTCCTTGCCCGGCAGGCCGCTGTCGGCGATGTGGCTGATGCCGTAAGGGTTTCCGCCCGCCGCGTGAATGATGTCGTAGTCGACGTAACCGGTTGGGACGATGATGCAACCCCAGTGGTGCATGATGTTGTACAGCGCCAGCAAGGTCGATTCCTGGCCGCCGTGCCGTTCCACCGAGCTGGTGAAGCCGGTGACCGGTTTGTTGGCCAGATCGCCGCGTTCCCAGATGCCGCCTGTGGTGTCGATGAACGCTTTGAGCTGGGCGGCGATGTTGCCGTACCGGGTCGGTGTGCCGAACGCGAAGCCGTCGGCCCACGTCAGGTCTTCCAGTGTGGCAACGGGAATGGCCGCGGTGGCATCGAGATGAGCGCGCCAGTCCGGGTTCTTGTCGATGGCTTCGTCCGGCGCCGCCTCAGCGACTCGCCGCAGGCGCACGTCCGCCCCGGCATCCGCCGCACCTTCGGCGATGGCTTCGGCCGTCGCGTGCACGTTGCCGGTCGCCGAGTAGTACACGACCGCGATCCGTGGACTCATGACGTAATCCCCCTGGTGATGGTGGCAGAAAGTGACACTTCGGCGACGGTATCGGAGGAAACGGGCAGATCGCACGTTTCGGCGGCGAATGGGCTTCGAGTTCGTTAAGTGTGATTCGCGGTGACAGGGTTCCGGTGATCGGATAGTTTCGGGATGTGGAGGGGAATCGGGCCGATGGCGCTGGTCGCTGAGCAGGCAGGCGGCTGGGAGGTCGTCCAGTCAGCGCTGCCCGGCCACGACGTGGAACTCCTCGGCTACCACGACCGCGCCGGAACCGGGCTGGACATGCGGATCCTGCCTTCGCCACGGCTGACGATCGTGCTCATGATCGACGGTGAACTGCGGCTCGACCAGCAGCGCCCGGTGACGGCCGGAATTGCCAGCGGACTGGGCGTCAGCTCGGTGCGGGTGCTCGGCCAGGACGTGGCCTGCGTGGACATCCACCTCTCGCCGGTCACGGCGCATGCTGTCCTGGACGGCGCGGTCGCCGAGTTGGCCGGGACAGTCGTCAGCTTCGAGGACGTGTGGGGCGCCGAAGCCCACCGTCTTCGCGCCGCACTGGCCAGCACCGATCGCTGGGAGGAGCGGTTCAGCCACCTGCGTGCCGCCCTCGCCGAGAAGCTGCGGACAAACCGATCCGTCGACCCGGAGATCGCCTTCGTCTGGCGTGAGCTCGTGGCCAGTGGTGGGCAACGCCGGATCGGCGACTTGGCGGCGCAGACGGGGTGGAGCCGCAAGCGCCTGTGGTCGAGGTTCACCGCCCAGATCGGGGTGACTCCCAAGCGGGCAGCCATGATCGTGCGCCTCTCCCCCGCGATCCAAGCCATTGTGGATGGGACGGCGGCCACCGAGGTCGCGGCGGTCCACGGCTACGCGGATCAATCTCACCTCACCCGTGACCTGAAGGAACTCGCCGGCTACACGCCTGGGTCGCTGTACCGCGACTGGCAAGAAGGAACATTCGTCCAAGACGCCATCGGGTGAGCCGCGCCAAGGTCGTGGCCATGTCTCACGATCGTTCGCTCAACCAAGTGCGTCGTCCCGTCGCCGGTCGTATCCGGTTGGCGTGTGTGCTCAGTGCCCTGGGTGCGTTGGCCGGGCTGGCTCCGTTCGTGGGTCTGGTCGAGCTGACCGACGCGCTGTTGGCGACGCCGGTCGACCGCGACCGGGTGGCCGTGGTGGCAGTGCTGATCGTCGGCGGGCTGGTGCTGCGCGGCGGGCTGATGAGCGCCGCGTTGACGATCACGCACATAGCGGACGTGCGGCTGCAGGCAATCCTGCGCCGTCGCATGATCGCTCACCTCGGCCGGGTCCCACTCGGCTGGTTCGCCCGGAACTCCTCCGGCCGGTTACGCAAGACCGCGATGGGTGACGTGGACGCCTTGCACCAGCTGGTCGCTCATCAAGCGGTCGAGGTGACAGCGGCTGCCGTGACGCCACTCGGTGCGCTGGCGTATCTCGTCATCCTGGACTGGCGGCTGGCCCTGCTCGCGATCGCCACGATCCCGCTGTACATCGCCGCCTACGCCTGGATGGAACGCGGCTCCAACGAAGTCATCCGCAAGCTCGACGAGAGCAACGCACGGCTGGGCAGTGCGCTGGTCGAGTTCATCTCGGGCATCGCGGTGGTGAAGGCCTTCGGCCGGGCCCGCAAGGCGCACGCCGCCTACCGGCAGGCCGCCACCGAGTACACGGACTTCTTCGCCGCATGGGTCCAGCCGATGAACCGCATCGAAGCACTGGCAGGACTATTGGTCTCCGCTCCCGTGGTCGGCCTGATCGCCGTCGCGGGTGGTGCGTGGTTCGTCAGTCAGGGGTGGGTCAGTGCCGGTGAAGCGGTGGCCTGTGTGCTGCTGGCGTGCGTGATCCCGGTCGCGATCGAGCCGCTCGGTTTCGCCGCGATGAACCAGCGCGGTGCCAAGGCCGCCGCGCAGCGGATCCACGAGCTGCTACAAGTCCCGGCGCTGCCAGCGCCCAAATCGCCGCAACGTCCGTCGGGCCATGGGGTCGAGTACCGCTCGGTTCGGTTCGCCTATGACGGTCATGAGGTCCTGCACGGCGTGAGCTTCACCTGCGAACCGGGTTCGGTGACGGCCTTGGTGGGCCCGTCCGGTTCGGGGAAGTCGACTCTGGCCACGCTGCTCCCCCGGTTCCACGACGTCACCGGTGGCGCGATCCACATCGGCGGCGTGGACATCCGGGACATCGACCCGGCAGAGCTCTACCGGCTCGTCGGGTTCGTGCTGCAGGACGTGCAGCTGCTGGGCGGGTCGATCCGGGACAACGTCGCACTCGGCCGTCCACAAGCGACAGACAGCGAGATCGCGGACGCGTGCCGCGCGGCCATGATCCACGACCGGATCACCGCGTTGCCACGCGGCTATGACTCTGTTGTCGGCCAGGATGTCCGGCTCTCCGGAGGTGAGGCGCAGCGGATCAGCATCGCGCGGGCGTTGCTCGCCGATACGCCGATCCTGGTGCTCGACGAGGCCACTGCCTTCGCCGACCCGGAGTCGGAAGCCGCGATCCAGGACGCGCTTTCGCGCTTGGTCGGTGGGCGGACTGTGCTGGTGATCGCGCACCGGCTCGCCACCATCACCAGCGCCGACCAGATCGTCGTGCTCGACCGTGGACAGGTCGTGGAGACCGGCACTCATACCGAACTACTCGCCGTGCGCGGGCAGTACGCACGCATGTGGGATGCACACGAGGGGGTCGCCGCATGATCACCGATCTGCGACTGCTGCTTGGACCGGGCAAAGCCCACATCCTCACCATATATGTGGCCTGGACTCTGTTGTACGGCGTACTCAGCGGCGTCGCCGCAGCGCTGCTCGTGCCAGTGATCGTGGATCTCGCGTCCGGCGACTGGGACGCCATCGACACGCATCTGCTGACACTGGCGATCGTGACCGTGGCAGCGGGCATCGTGCGATATGTGCAGACCATGCGCGGATCTGCCGCCGCACTGGAGACATTGTCGTCGACGCACCAGCGTCTCGGCGACCACCTGGTGAGCCTGCCGCTGGGCTGGTTCGACGCCGACCGCACCGGGCGGCTGACCCGCGTGGCCACCGACGGCACCATGATGATCACCGGGATCTTCGCGCACCTGTTGGCCCCCTTGGTGATCAGTGTCGCGGCACCTGCCACGGTGACGATTGCCTTGTTCTGGTACGACTGGCGTCTCGGGCTCGCAACCGCGCTGTCCATTCCCGTGCTGGCGTTCGCGTTCCGCTTCGCCGCGGCGAGTGTGGCCCGTGGGGAGGCGCGCAACCATGCCGCCGATGTCGAGGCAGGCACCAGAGTCATCGAGTTCGGCCAGAAACAGCGGGTGTTGCGCGCGTTCGGCCGGAGCATCCACGGCTACCAGCCGCTCGAAGACGCCATCGAGGCACAGCGGCGAACCCGTCGCCGCACCCTGGGCCAAGCCGTGGTTGGCCTGAGCGTCAGCGGACTCGCGGTGCAGCTCGCCGTGACCGCGCTGATGTTGGCCGGGGTGTGGCTCGTGCTCGACGGATCCGTTTCTCCCGTGGTCGCGGTCGCGTTGATCGCACTCGCGTTCCGCTTCGCGGGCCCGCTCGCCGATGTCAGCGAGTACGCGGGCGCTATCCGTATCGCCGGGAATGACCTGCACCGTCTCACCGACGTGCTCCGCGAACAGGGAATGCCCGAACCGGAGGAGTCTTCGTCGCTCAGCGAGCCAGGGCTGATCGAACTGGACAACGTCACCTTCGGCTACGAGCCGCAAACGCCGGTGCTCCGCGACTTCTCGCTCACCGTGCCGCCCGGCTCGGTGACCGCGCTGGTCGGGCCGTCGGGATCCGGCAAGACGACCGTTATCCGGCTCATCAGCCGGTTCTGGGACACCCAGCGCGGGGCCGTCCGGGTCGGCGGTGCCGACGTCCGCGACCTGCGTACCGAGGACCTGACTCGCCAGCTCGCCCTGGTCTTCCAGGACGTCTACCTGTTCGACGACACCTTGGCGGCCAACATCAGGCTCGGCCGGCCGGAGGCCACCGACGCGCAATTCGTCGAAGCGGCCCGGCTTGCCGGAGTGGACGAGATCGTCGCGCGTCTGCCGAACGGCTGGGACACCCGAGTCGGCGAAGGCGGGGTGGCCTTGTCCGGTGGCGAACGCCAGCGGGTATCGATCGCGCGAGCCCTGCTCAAGCGGGCGCCGATCGTGCTGTTGGACGAGGCCACCGCCGCGCTCGACCCGGAGAACGAACGCTACCTGCAGCGCTCTATCCGCCAACTCGCTCAGCACAGCACCGTGCTGCTCATCGCGCATCGGCTGAGCAACGTCGTCGATGCCGACCAGATCGTTGTCGTCGAGGACGGTCGCGCGGTCGAGGCCGGGACACACCAGTCCCTCATCGCCGCAGACGGTTCGTACGCGCGGCTCTGGCACGCACGGTCAAGCGGGCAGGGGTGGCGGCTGGCCTAGAACTCGGGCTTCTCGTACACCGACACGTGCTTGGTGCTTTCGTGCGTGAAGGCGTGCCTCGTCCAGCCGCCCCACCGGTTGGACAGCCGCAGGCCGGCGAGTTGTGCCATCAGGTCCAGTTCGGAAGGCCAGACGTAGCGGAACGGAATCGACTGGTACTCGCCACGCCCGTTGGTGACTTCGACGTAGTTCGACGTCAGCGACTGCGTGGCGAAGTCGTACACGTCGAACGCCCACTGGGTCGGGCTGGTGTACAAGGGAACGATCTTGTGCCCGGCCGGGAGCTTGCGCACCTCGGGCACCTCGACCTCGACCACGAACCGGCCACCGGGCGCGAGGTGCTCGGCGACGTTACGGAAGCACGCCACCTGCGCTTGCTGTGTCCTGAGGTTGGTTATGGTGTTGAACACGCTGTAGACCAGCGAAAACGTGTCCGGGACGCGAGTGCTGGAGAAGTCGCCGATGGTCACGTCGATCGCGCTGCCGCCGGGTTTGGCGTGCAGCCGGGCCACCATCGCCCGCGACAAGTCGATCCCGCGCACCTTGACCCCGCGCTGCGCCAGCGGAAGCGCGATCCGGCCGGTCCCGATCCCCAACTCCAGCGCCGTCCCACCGGCGGCGAGATCCGCGAGCACGTCGACAGCGGTGTCGACAATGCCAGGCAGGAACATGTCCGACGACGCGTCATCCCACCGCCGCGCCACGCCCTCACCGAAATACCCGTCTTCACCAATCACACCGGAACACTATCGGTTCGTCCAGAAAGGACGAATCAACGGCCCCGCACCGAATATCACCCAATCGGCTGAAATGTGACTGGCCGGTGACCGGGACACGGCGTGGACACCGCGGTCATTGACCGCTATACCGGTTGCCATGAGCCGGATCGTTGCGATGAAGGCGTACGGCTACGACTGGAGCAACATCCACGGGCTGACCATGGTTGAGGCAGCGGGCACGATGGCAAGCCACGGCGTGGACTGGGCTCTCATCCAGAACCAGATCGACCCGTTGCCGGGCAGTGCGGTCGACCAGCAACCGCCCGACGGCGCCTACAGCGACAAAGGGTTCCGCGACGCACTGGGCGAACGCGGGATCGTGGTCTACGAGTCCACGTCGGTGTTCTTCGACCCCGAGTCCTTCGCCGCCGATCCTTCGCTGCGGCCGATCGACCAGCACGGGCAGGTCTTCGAGCCGTCAGGGTGGTATGTCGGCGTGTGCCCGTCGGACCGGAAGTACTTGGCGCGCAAGGCCGAACGGATCTCGGAAGTGGTCGACCGGCTGCGGCCGGACGGGATCTTCCTTTCGTTCATCCGGTTCCCGGGGTTCTGGGAGCTGTGGATGCCGGAGACCGCCCGGTCGGACATTGCCGAGTATTGCTTCTGCGACCGGTGCCTCGACCGGTTCGCCCAGGAGACCGGGCATTCGGAGCGGCGCCCGGAAGTCCTGCTCGGGCAGTTGCGGCCGGAGTGGACGGCGTGGAAGTGCGGCGTGATCGCGGAAGCCGCGGCCGTGCTGCGCGCGGCGGCGCGGGACGTCGACCCCGGGATCAAGGTGCTGCTCAACGGGTTCGGCTTGGGCACGGACGACTTCGGCAACGCGGTGGAAGAGGTTCTGGCACAACGTTTCGGGGATTTGGACGCGTCGATCGACCACTACGAGCTGATGTTCTACTTCCAGATCCAGCGACGGGATCCCGCCACGTGGATCCCCCGCCGGATCGCGGACGCCCGCGCCAGGACCAACCGCACCCTGCTGGCGTGCTTGCAGGCTGGAGCGGAGTATCTCGAGCCCGAGTACGCCTCCGGGAATCGAGCACGCGAGATCACCGACGCTGACTGGGTTGCCGCGCTACGGGCCTCGGCCGACGCGGATGGCGTTGCCGTGTACTCGTGGCGCGACTTGCTCGCCAATCCCGCGCGGGTCGCCGCTTTGCTGGACTACAAGGTCAGCCCCCGAACAACTTGGCGCCCTGTGTGATGATGGTCAGCACCGAGAGCACACCGAACAGACCGACAGACCAGCCCAGCGCGGCCATCCTCGGCCACGTGATCCGGATCTGTTCCGGCAGCACCCGACGGTTGAGGATGATCAGCAGCACCGAGTAGATGAACATCATCAGCCCACCGACACAGGCGGACACCACCAGAAGCACCAACGGCTGGTCGAGCCCGGCGAGCAGCACGATGCACCCGATCAGCACCAAGGCCCAGACAAGGCCGAAGTAGAGCGTGCTTTCCTTGGCCTGCCGGGCATAAGCGGTCTTGATCACGTCTGCTGCCAGCCGGCTGGTGTAGTCGACGATGCCGAGCGCGGCGGCGAACAACGCGAACGCACCGACGAACCAGAAGAACGCACCGAACCAGCCGCCGACCGCGGCGTTGAGCTGTTCTCCTTCGACGCGCAGGAAACCGATGCTGTTGGACAGGCCTGGCTTGCCGTACACAGTCGAATACGCCAGCAGCGACGTGAACAGGATCGAGACGAACGTGATCAGCACGAACGTGTAGGCCTGCTCACGGTTGGCCAGCCGCCACCACGACCGCCACCGGCTGAGGTTGTCCGGAGTCGGTTCGAAGATGAAGCCAGTACTCGGTGCGGCCTCGGGCTTACCCGTCACCGGGCTGGCGATACGCGGAACATAGCGGCCCATGCCGAACTGCTTGTCGCGGATCCAGTTGCTCTGCACAAGGTTCTGCCCGCCGCCCGCGCCCGCGAACGCGAGCGCACCGAGCAGCAGCGCGAACCCCAGCGGTTCGACCGGCACGCTTGCCTCCGTGATGATCTGCGGCACGGCACTCCACGCGTCCGCCGAGATCGCGAACACCGCGCCGACGACGACCAGCACGAGAACCATGGCCACTTTGAGCATCTCGGCGCGTTCCAGTGCGACGTAGACGATCGGGGCGAGGGTGAGGATGAGCCCGATCACGATGAGCATGCCGATCGCGATCCACCGGACGTTGCCACCCCACAGGTAGGTGACCATGCTCGCCGAGCTGGTGACCCATCCCGGCCAGATGTTGGCCAGGTACGTCAGCAGGGCGAACACCAGGCCCCAGTGCCGCCAGAACCGGCTGAACCCGGTCAGCGCGGTCTCGCCGGTGGCCAGCGTGTAACGCTCGATCTCCATGTTCAGGAAGAACTGGGTGACCACGCCGACCAGTGCCGCCCAGACGAAGACCAGGCCCACCTGCGAGGCGATATAGGGAAAGAGGATGAACTCACCGGACGCCAGGCCCACTCCGGCCGCGATCACACCTGGACCGATGATCCGCCAGGTCGACGTGGGCGGTTCCGGCAGTTGCCGGATCTGCGGGCGTGCCAGGTGTTTGGCTGGAAACCGGTCGGTCACATCGGTTGGCTCACGATGAGTCGCCATTGCCCCACCCCGATCAGTCCTCGTTGGGAACTATCAGGGAAGCAAGGTCACGCGCGAATCGCAACGGGTTCGGCCACCGCGTATCGGTAGGACGCTTCGAGGACGGTCTGCACGACGTGAAGTTCTTCCGAGGTGCGGGGACTGTAGACCATGACCACGTTCACCTGCGGCGAGAACAACGGATGTGGTTCGCCCCAGCCCTTGTCGAGCACCTCGTGCCGGTCCTCGGCGGACAGCGCCACGTGCAGGCTCCCGTCCGGGTGGATGTGGGCGAACTCCAAGGTCAAGCTGGGCGGCAACAACACTGCACCCGGTGCCGGATGGACACCGTCCAGGAACAACGCTGTCGCTTTCTCAACGGGAATGTCCTCAGCGACGGGCGCGTCCGGGAACGTGGCGGCGATCCACGGCCGCATCTTCGCTGGATCGGAGATCTCGCTCGGTCCGGTCACTGTCGCGGGAAAGCGGCCGGACATCCACTGCGTCAGTTCGTCGCGGATCGCCTGCGGCCCAAGCTGTGTGAGTTGCACGTGCGGCACCTCAGGTCCGGTTTTCGGGCGCTGGCCGAGCCTGATCGGAAGCGTTGGCATCGTCATGGCCACAGCTAACCGGCTCGCTCCGATGCTTACCTAGGAGAAAGCGCTCTTCTACGGTGTGAGGCAACCGCCCTCGGGCAACACTCCGGCAACGTTGCTACTGCCGCCGCTAGTGCTGACGTAGCCGATCACGCAGCCAGGACCGACCGATATCCCGTAGACCATCGTTTCCGCAGGGGCCGGATCATCTGCGCGGGCGAGGCGGATCACCGCATCCTCATAGCCAGCGCGGAAAACCGCGGACCACGCCTTGGCGACGTACTCAGCATCGACCGGGCCGGTGTTCATCCGGCACGGGCCGCCCGGAGTCGGGCACGTCGGCTCCCGTGACGGCAAAGGCGGGATCAAAGACCGCACTTCGACGGACTTGTCCGCGATTTCCGCCCGCTGCTGTGGAGTCAACTGGGTCCTGCGCGCGTGGTCCTTGGCCTGGCGTTCGCAGATCTTGTCCGCGTCCGTGCTTGATACCGCGCACGCGTACACGCTGGCCACCGCGCTGCCGCCACCGTGGAGCACGGCCGTCGAGGGCGGTGCGGCCGTTGGACTGACGTCGTCAGATGAAGCCAGGTTCAGCGCAAGCACCGCACCCACCACGACAATCACCGCGGCAAGCGAAATCAGCAGCCGCCGGCGGGCCGGAGATGGCGTCTTCTCCATATCCCCGGCACCTTAGCTGCTTGCCGGGCCAAGCAGGGCCAAAGTCGAACGAACCGCGACCTCCGAGATGTCCGACGGGCGGCCGCCGTCCTCGACGGTCGTCGCGATCAGCTCGCGCAGCCCGCCGAGCAGGATGATCGCCTCCTGGCGGGACAGCGGACGGACTCCCGCGGCACGCAGTTCCTCGGTGTCCATCAGGGACTGCACCATGTCGATGAACGCGTCCATCATGCCGCGCTGCAACTGGCGGGACGCCGAACCCAGTGACGGCAGGTCCCGGATCCAGCTGACCATGATCGCCGGCGTCGATTCCGCGCACGCGATCCACGCCTCGACGGCCTGCCTGATCTGGCTCTGCCATGGCGCTTTGGGGTCCACCGCGGCCGTGATGTACCGGATCATCTCGGCGTTCGCCTCGGTCAGCAACGCCGCGAAGCACTCTTCTTTGCTGGTGAAGTGCTCGTAGAAGGTCCGCCGCGACGTCCGGGCCCTGCGCACGATGTCGGCGACTGTCGTGGCGCGGTAGCCGTCCTGCACTATCGCGGCGGCAAGGCCGTCGAGCAGGCGTTGCCGGAAGGTGTCTTCAACAGTCGTCACACCTATCACGATATCTCTTGAAACCGGATGGTACATGCCCGTACCGTCGGAGCGGTACGCGCATGTACCACGGCGGGAAGGAAACCGATGACGCTCCCTCCAGGCCCCACCGCTCCGCGCATCGTCCAAGGCCTCTACGCGTGGACCAAGCCGCAGCGCGGGATGCGGCGGCTGCGTGAGCGCTACGGCGACGCGTTCGCCATCAACGTGCCGATCTTCGGCCGGGCCGTGGTGATCAGCGATCCCGCCCAGATCAAACAGGTCTTCACGACCGGCACCGACGTGCTGGACAACATCGACCGTGACCTTGGCCGGGTGCTCGGGCCCGGCTCGATGTTCGCGCTGCGCGGGGAGAACCACCAGAAGCAGCGCAAGCTGCTGGTTCCGCCGTTCCACGGCCGCCGTCTGGTCGCATACGAGAAGATCATCGAAGAGGAGACTGTCCGCGAACTGGCATCCTGGCCGGAGAACCAGCCGTTCCCGGTGCTGCCGTCGATGATGCGGATCACCCTCAACGCCATCCTGCGCGCGGTGTTCGGCGCCGAGGGTGCCGAGTTCGACGAACTGCGCGAACTGCTGCCCAAACTGGTCGCCCTCGGCTCCAAGTTGGCCGTCATGCCCTTCCCCCAAGGAAAGTGGGGCCCCTGGCGCAAGTTCTGGGCCATGCGCCGCGAGTACGACGCGATCATCGAGCGGCTGATCGCCAAGGCGGACGACCTCGACGGACGCGACGACGTCCTGGCGATGATGCTGCAGAGCCGCTACGACGACGGCTCGCCGATGAGCCACAGCGACGTCGCCGACCAACTGCTCACGCTGCTGGCTGCCGGGCATGAGACCACGGCGACGACGCTGGCGTGGGCAGTCGAGCGCCTTCGCCGTCACCCATCGGTCCTGAATGACCTGGTCGCGGAAGTGGACGCGGGCGAAAAAGCGCTGCGTGAAGCGACAATCCTGGAAGTACAGCGGATCCGCCCGGTCATCGACCTGGTCGGCCGCCAAGTCAAGGCCGACAGCATGCGATTGGGCCCGTGGACGCTGCCCAAGGGATACACGATCATCGTGAGCATCGCGCTGATCCACGTCAACCCGGCCGTGTTCCCGAACCCGCGCACCTTTGACCCGAACCGCTTCCTGGACAAGAAACCCGACTTCTACCAATGGATCCCGTTCGGCGGCGGCACCAGGCGCTGCCTCGGTGCCGCGTTCGCGAACATGGAGATGAACGTCGTGCTGCGCACCATGCTGCGTGATTTCACGGTGCTGCCCACCGCGGAGCCGGGCGAGCGCTGGCACTCCCGCGGCGTGGCCAACGCTCCGGAACAAGGCGGCCTCGCGATCGTGCGCCGCCGGGTCACGTCATCCCAGTCACCGGTCCAGACCAGCACCGCGGGAGCCCAGCCGTGAACACAGTGGACGTCGGACGCGGAATTTCCCTTGCCTACGAACAGTTCGGCGACGAGTCCGCCGAGCCGTTGGTGTTGATAGCCGGGCTTGGCATGCAACTGCACAGCTGGCCGACGGTGTTCTGCGAACAACTGGCCGACCGTGGCTATCGCGTCACCCGGTTCGACAACCGTGACGTCGGCGAATCGACGCACATGCGGTTCCGGCCGTCCAGTCCGATCGCGACCGTTATGCGCCGCTGGCCCGCGCAGCAGTACGACCTCACCGACATGGCCACAGACACCGTCGGCTTGCTCGATGCGCTCGGCTACGAATCGGCGCACCTCGTCGGAGTGTCGATGGGCGGCATGATCGCGCAGACCGTGGCTGCCCTGAACCCACAACGCGTCCGCACTCTCGTCTCGATCATGTCCACGACCGGCGCCCGCCGCGTCGGCCGCCCCGCACTGTCCACATGGCTGCTGATGGCAGGCACACCCGGACGAACACGGCAGGAAGCGATCGACCGGTCCATCCGGATATTCCGGCACATCGGGTCGCACGGGTTCCCGTTCGACGAGACATGGGTGCGCGAACAGGCCGGGGCGGCCTGGGATCGCGATCCGTCGCCCAGTGGCGTGGCCAGGCAGCTCGCGGCGATCTTCCGCTCAGGCGACCGGACGAAGCTGCTGCGCCGGATCACCGCGCCCACGCTGGTGATTCACGGTGATCGCGACCGGATGGTCAATCCGACCGGTGGCGCTGCGACGGTTCGGGCGATCACGGGTGCGCGGCTGGAAACTGTGCGAGGTCTCGGCCACGACTTGCCAACGGGGGCCTGGCCGGTGTTGCTTGATCTCATCGACAAGCACGTCGGCAGGAGGACTGATGCGTCAACTTCCTAAGCTCACCGGCCGTCCCGTGATAATCACCGGCGCCGCCTCGGGTATCGGCCGGAGCTTGGCCCAGCGACTGTCCCGGTTGGGCTCACCGGTGGCGATCGCCGACATCAACGAGACCGAACTGGAGAAGACCGCGGCCTCGCTGTCCGGGCCGGTGCTCACGCGGGTGATGGACGTCAGCGACGCTGCCGACCAGCGGCGGTTCGCCGAGGAAGTCCGTGAGTGGCTGACGGCTCCGTTGGCGGCGGTGTTCAACAACGCGGGGGTGGCGACATCGTCGCGAGTCATCGACGCCATTCCCGAGGACGACGACTGGCTGCACAACATCAATTTCCACGGCGTGGTCAACGGCACGCGCGCGTTCCTGCCGATACTCGTCGAGCAGGACGAGGGCGTCATCGTGAACACCTCAAGTGTGTTCGGGTTGCTCGGCATGCCGACGCAGAGTGCTTACTGTGCCTCGAAGTTCGCCGTCCGCGGCTTCACCGACTCGTTGCGCCAGGAACTCCGCGGCACCGGTGTGAGCGCGGTCAACGTGCATCCCGGCGGGATCGATACGAACATCGTCCGCAATGGACGGTTCCCGGTTGATCCGGAAGGCCGTGGCCGGACAAAAGAAGTGCTGGCCGCCCAGTTCCAGAACATCGCCATGACGTCGGCGGACAAGGCCGCGCAGATCATCCACCGCGGTGTCGAACGGGGCAAGGCCCGCATCCTGGTCGGCCCGGACGCGTACGTGTTCGATCTGCTCGCCAGGGTCGCGCCGACGCACTACTTCCCCTTACTGGCCCGCATCCAGGCCAAGATCCGGGCCCAACAGGAGGACTGCGAGTGACCACTGAGCATGTCGACGTGTTGATCATCGGTGCCGGCCTGTCCGGTATCGGTGCGGCGCACCACATCCACTCGGCGTTCCCACGCCGGACGTACGCGATACTGGAAGCCCGCGAAGCCATTGGCGGCACGTGGGACCTGTTCCGGTATCCCGGGGTGCGCTCGGACTCCGACATGCACACCCTCGGCTACCGCTTCCGGCCGTGGACCCAGGCGAAGTCCATCGCGGACGGGCCGTCGATCCTCGAGTACATCAGGCAGACCGCGGCCGACGCGGGCATCGACCGGCACATCCGGTTCAGCCACCGGGTGGTCAAGGCGTCATGGTCCACTGAGGAGTCGAAGTGGACGGTCACGGCCGAGCACGACGGCAAACAGGTCGAGCTCACCACATCGTTCCTGTACCTGTGCACGGGCTACTACCACTACGAAGCCGGCCACACACCGGAATTCCCCGGGATGTCACAGTTCGGCGGCACGGTGGTCCATCCGCAGCACTGGCCCGCGGACCTGGACTACAAGGGCAAGAAGGTCGTCGTGATCGGCAGCGGCGCGACCGCCGTGACGCTTGTTCCGGCGATGGCCTCCGACGCCGAGCACGTAACCATGCTCCAGCGCTCCCCCTCGTACATCGCTACGATGCCGGGTGAGGACAAGATCGCCAACAGGCTGCGCGAGCTGCTGGGCAACCGCCGCGCGTACTCCATCACCCGATGGAAGAACGTCGCCGTGGCCACCCTGATCTACCAGCTCAGTCGTCGCCGCCCCGGTCTGGTGAAGTCCCTCCTGCGCAAGGCTGCCGCCAGGCAACTGCCACGCGACTACGACATCGACACCCACTTCACCCCGCGTTACCAGCCCTGGGACCAGCGACTGTGCCTGGCCCCGGACGGTGACATCTTCCGCGCGATCCGCCGGGGACGGGCCTCGGTGGTGACCGGTCACATCCGGGAGTTCACGCCGACCGGGATCCGCCTCGAGTCAGGGTCCACAGTGGATGCCGACATCGTGGTCACCGCGACCGGGCTGCGCCTGCTGGTCTTCGGCGGCATGCGGCTGATCGTCGACGGCGATGACGTGAAGCTGCCGGAGACCATGGCGTACAAGGGAATGATGCTCAGCGGTGTGCCCAACTTCGTGTTCACCATCGGCTACACCAACGCCTCGTGGACGCTGAAGGCCGACCTGGTCAGCGAGTACGTGGTCCGTCTCCTGCGCCATATGGACGCCCACGGCTACTCCCGGTGCGTGCCGACCAACGACGACCCGACCGTGACCGAGCAGCCGTTGCTCGACTTCCAGGCGGGTTACGTGCTGCGCGCGATCCATGAGTTCCCGAAAGCCGGGTCCAGGGCACCCTGGCAACTCGGGATGAGCTACGCCCACGACGTCGTGAATCTACGCTTCGGAAAGATCGATGACGGCGCGATGCGATTCGCGAGAACCTGATCATACAAAGCCATTTGGCCCGCGCGAGGACTAACCACCCACCGTCACGCTGTGGTAAGAGTTGGCCATGGCCAGAGGTGTGGGGCCACTGACCTATATCACGGCGGCGGCGGTAACCGTGGCCATCGTGGCGATGGCGGCAGGTTCCCAGATCCGCTCGCCGGACGAAGTCGCACGGTCTCGGCAGGCTCCCGAACCATCGTTGATCACCGCGCCGGTGGAGCGGAAGGTGCTGAACAGCACGGTGGTCATCCGCGGTGACGTACGGCTGTCCAGCAGCACCGAAGTGCTGGCGGACTCCGGCATCGGCCCGGCGACGGGTTCGGGCGAGGCGGGCACCCCTGTCGTGACCGGCCGGGTCCCGGCCGAAGGAACGGAACTGAACGAGGGCGGCGTGGCCGTCGAAGTGTCCGGACGCCCGGTTCTGCTGCTGCGCGGTGACCTGCCGATGTACCGGTCGCTGCGTCCCGGTCATCGTGGCGCTGACGTGCGTCAACTGGAAGCGGCGCTGGCACGCCTCGGCCACAGTCCGGGCATTGTTGACGACCTGTACGACAACGCCACCGCACAGGCGGTCTCCGCGTGGTACAAGGCAAGTGGATACGAACCGGTCCAGCCCACGCCCGAGGAGCGGGAGCGCGTGGAAGCCGCACGCGGCGAGGTCAGCAGCGCCCGGGCAGCCAAGCGACAGGCCGATGCCGCGTTGGCACAGGCGAAAGCGCCTCCCGCGCCGTCGGCGTTGCGTGCCGCGAGGGACCAGGTCGAGCAAGCGGCAGGACAGTTGGAACTGGCCAAACAGCGGCGTACGGACGAGATCGCCAAGGCGCCACCAGAGGACAAGGAGCGTGTCCGCCTCGAACAGAACCTCCTGGTGCGGCAGGCGGAATCCCAGCTCGAATCGGCACAGGCGGCGCTCACCGAGCTGACGCGACCGCCCAACACAAGCAGCCAGCAGCAGGCCGTCACCGAAGCGCAGGCCGCGGTGCGCGACGCCGAGAACCGCTTGGCGGACATGGAAAAGGAGTACGGGGTCAGGCTGCCCAGGGGCGAGGTCGTGTTCGTGCCCGACCTGCCCCGCCGGGTCCAGGGCGTGAAGGCGGCCCTCGGCGCCCGGCCAGAAGGCGCGTTGATGACGTTGATCGGCGGCGAACCTCAGGTCGACGGTGAGCTGTCACCCGCGAACCAGCGCCTCGTCCAGGCGGGCGGCAAAGTGGAACTGGACGAACCAAGCCTCGGTGCCCCGGTGCCGGGTGAGGTGTCGTACGTCGCCGAACGCCCGGGGACCGACGGCGCAGCGGCCGGGATGCACCGGATCAGGATCCGGCCGACAGGCGGTGATCCCCGCGCGATGCTCGGTCTGAACGTGCGGGTGTCGATTCCGATCGCGTCAACCGAAGGCGCGGTCCTCGCGGTGCCCGTCAGCGCCCTCTACACCGCGTCCGACGGCAAGGTCCGGGTCCGTGTGGTGCGCGATGGGTCCATTGAGGACGTCGAGGTACAGCCTGGTCTGGTGGCCAACGGGTTCGCGGAACTGAAGTCGGTTGACGGCACGCTCCAGGCCGACGATCCCGTAGTGGTGGGTCAGCGGTGAACGAACCAGTCATCGAACTGCACGGAGTCACGCGCACGTTCGATGGCCCGGTGCCCGTGCTGGCGTTGCGGCCGGCGGATCTGGTGATCAGGGCGGGTGAGTACGTCGCGATCATGGGCCGGTCCGGGTCAGGCAAGTCGACCTTGATGCACCTGCTCGGCCTGTTGGACCGGCCGACGGCGGGCACCTACCTGCTCGGCGGGACCGATACGTCGGGCTTGTCGGACGTGCAGCGGACGCGGCTGCGCGGCCGGATGATCGGCTTCGTCTTCCAGGCCTTCCACCTGCTGGCACATCGGACCGTGGTAGCCAACGTGGAACTCGGCCTGATGTACAGCGGTGTCCCCCGAGCGGACCGCCACAAGCGGGCACGCGCAGTCCTCAGCCAGGTCGGGTTGTCCGACCGCGCCGACTTCTTCCCCACCACCTTGTCCGGCGGTGAACGGCAGCGGGTCGCGATCGCACGGGCTATCGCCACAAGACCTGCCTTGCTGCTGGCCGACGAACCGACCGGCAACCTGGACAGCGCCACCGCCGAATCGGTGCTCGAACTGTTCGACGAGCTCAACTCCACTGGCCTGGCGGTCATCACCGTCACACACGACGAGGCCGTTGCCGCGCACGCACAGCGTCAGGTCCGTATCAACGACGGCATGCTGACGGAGGTCACCTGATGCGCATCTCCGGCGCGCTCGACCTGATCTCCGAGGTGGCCGCGAGCCTGCGTGCCCGGCCGTCCCGGCTGGTGCTGACCACCATCGGCACGGTCGTCGGGACGGCCGCGATAGTCGCCACGCTCGGGCTCGCCGCCACGGCGGGCAACCACATCGTGACCAGGTTCGACGAGCTGGCGGCCACCGAAGTCGTCGTGGTGCCGGCCCGCTCCTCTGTGCCGAACGAGCCGCCCGTCAACATCCTGCCCTGGGACGCCGCCGCGAGGATCGACCGGCTCAACGGCGTGACCGCCGCGGGCACACTGACCAAATTGGACATAGGCACGCGTCGCGTTCGGACGGTCGAACTGGTCGACCCGCAAGCGGCCGCGGTATCGCAGATCCCGGTTGTGGCGGCATCGTCGGGACTTCTCGGTGCCGTGCGCGGCACGGTCGGCGCCGGGCGGTGGTTCGACGAAGGACACAACACGCGGGCCGATCGGGTTGCGGTACTTGGCAAATCAGCCGCGGAACAGCTGAACGTGAACCGGCTCGACGGCATGCCCGCTGTATTCGTCGGCGACGAGCTCTTCACCGTCATCGGCCTGCTGGACACCACCGAACGCGAGGCCTCGCTCACCGGGGCGGTGATCGTGCCAGACGGTGCCGCGCGTGCGGCGTTCGGAGTGGACCGGCCGGCGCAGATCGTTGTCGACACGGACATCGGCGCCGCACGGCAGGTCGCGGCCGAGACACCGTTCGCCCTCGCACCCGCGACACCCGAGCTGGTCGCCACCCAGGTCCCGGCCGACCCGCAGTTGGTCCAGGCGAGAGTCGCGTCCGACGTCCAGGCGCTGTTGCTGCTGCTCGGGGCGGTGTCCCTGGTCATCGGCGGTGTCGGGATCGCCAACATCACGTTGGTCTCGGTGCTGGAGCGGCGCGCGGAGATCGCACTGCGCCGGAGCCTCGGCGCACGCAGACGGCAGATCGCCGCCCAGTTCCTCGTCGAATCGGGCGCGACCGGGCTACTCGGCGGCGTACTCGGATCCGCGCTCGGCGTTGTCACGATCGTCCTGGTCGCGTGGGCCAAGACGTGGACTCCCGTGCTGTACCCGTGGCTGCCCGTGGCCGGTGTGGCGTTCGGCGCGCTGATCGGCCTGTTGGCGGGCACCTATCCGTCCATCAGAGCAGCCCGATTGGAACCCGTCGCGGTACTGCGCGGCGAATGACATGTGGCCCGTACCACTTTTTGACGAATTTCTTGATCAACCGATAACTTCGGGAATTGTTCACCGTTATTGACCGACACGTGCACGGTGATCAATTTTCTGGGTGGATTCAAGAGGGGTTGAACACAATGAGGTTCGTTCGAAGACTCGGGCTGCGCCTCGCCATGGTTCTCGCTCTGCTCGCTTCGGGCATGGTGATTGGAATGGCGACACCGGCGCAAGCGGCGTGCAGCGGCGTCGGCAGCCCGGACACGATCACAAGATTCGAGGGCGGTCGCGAGGTCGCGCGGGAGTGGGCGCGCGAGAACTGTGACAACAACAGGGTGTACCGAGGATATATCAACGACTCGGCCAACGACGGCCACTGTGCACTCGCACAGTATCAGGATGGAAGCTACTTCGGTACGCAAGGAACCGACTGCACGACCAATGGTTCCGCGGCGGCATACAGCTTCTGGGACCAAACCGGCAACAGTTCCGCACAAGTGCGGATTTGCTCGGCCTCATGCGGCGTATGGTGGAACACGTGGGGCTACTGATCACCAATTGATTCGACACCGATCACGATGAAATGACCATCATGAAACATGCTGTCGCACCTCGAAGGCTGCTCAGCCTGGTTGCCCTTGCGCTGCTCGGTGCGACCGCGTGCACCGGTGGGGGAGGCACAGGATCCTCCCCCACCGGGCCGGGCATCGCGCAGGACGAACGGACCTCGCTGTCCAAGCAGATGGAAGCGGCCCGCACGGCCGATCCGGCCAAGGACAAGGAGCGGGTCGACGACTACAACCACAAACACCAGAAGGCTGTCGCCGACTGCATGCGCCAGAAGGGCTTCGCCTACGAACCGTTCGTCCCGAACGTGCCGGGCCCGGTGGGCAGCGGTCTGAGTCCCGAGCAGTTCACTCAGCAGTACGGCTACGGCATCGCCACCAGGATCGACGCCGTCGAAATCGCGTCGTCGCAGTCCGGCGCACTACCGCAAGCCGACCCCAACACGGCGATCCGCAGCCGCCTTTCGGAGCAGCAGAAAGCGGCATACGACACCGCACAGGGCGAATGTTTCACCCTCGCGAACAAGACCATTCCACTGCCGCCGGGAAACATCAGGGCTTCCGGCGACAGCGCGAAGATCCTCGACGAAGTCCAGAAACAGGTCGACAACGACCCCCGCGTACTCGAAGAGACCAAGAAATGGTCGGGTTGTGTCGCGGGTCAGGGATTCACGGCGGCCAGCCCGAAGGAACTCCAGGGCGAAGTCGAACGCCGCGCGGCACCTTTCCGTGAAGCCTATGAAAACGCACGCGGCGCGCTCAAGGATCAGAACGCGAGAAACGCTCTGAAACTGAAAGACGTGCTGAGCCCGCAACAGGAGCAGGAACTCGCCGCCGTGCAGCGCTTCGAGCTGACCGCGGCCGCGGCCGACAAACGTTGCGGCGTGAATCTCGCCGCGGTACGGGATGCCGTGCTCAAAGAGAAAATCGAACAGAACCTCGGCCCCAAGTAATTCGCACCCGCGGAACTGTGTCTACAGTGACAGTGTGGACGCTGCTGTGGCTCTGGAGTTGTTCTCGGAGGTACGCCCGCGCCTGTTCGGCATCGCGTACCGGATGCTGGGCAGCGCGCTCGACGCGGAGGACCTGCTGCAGGAGGTCTGGCTGCGCTGGCAGAACTACGACCACGCCGAGGTGAAGAACCCCGGAGCTTTCCTGGCGACAGTCACCACCAGGCTGGCGATCAACGCGGGGCAGACGGCGCGAGCACGGCACGAGACGTACGTCGGGCCGTGGCTGCCCGAACCCGTCGACACCGCGGCGGACCCGCAATTGGGCGCGGAGCGGGACGCGGCGGTCGAGTTCGCCGTGCTGATCCTGCTTGAGAAGCTCACGCCCACCGAACGGGCCGCGTACGTGCTGCGCGAGGCCTTCGACTACCCGTATCCGCAGATCGCCGAGATCATCCAAGTGAGCGAAGCGTCAGCACGTCAGCTGGTCAGCCGGGCGCGCAAACACCTCGCCGCAGAGCGCAGGGCGCCGGTCAGCCGTGCGGAACAGCAGCGGTTGCTGCAGGCGTTCGTCGCTGCTGCGAAGACCGGGGACCTGGCCAAACTGGAGGAACTGCTCGCCGAGGACGTCGTGAGCTACGCCGACAGCAACGGCGCGGTCCGCGGCGCGTCCAGGGTTCCGCTGCTCGGCAGGCCAGTGGTGGCGAAGGTCATCAAGGCCTTCTCGAACACCTTCTGGATCGGCGTGGACATCACGTGGGCGGAGGTCAACGGCCAGCCGGCGGCCGTACTCAGGCGAGACGGCCACATCTACGGCGTACTCAGTATCACCGCGTCGGAAAGCGGCATCGACCAGCTGCTTTGGATGATGAACCCGGAGAAGCTGGCCGCCTTCGCCTGAGGTTGTCACAAACCTCGAACCGGTCTTGTCATAGCTGGTGACCCGCTCCGACACAGCGAGACACCAGCGAAAGGCACACCATGAAGATCGTCGTCATCGGCGGATCCGGCCTGATCGGCACCAAGGTCATCGCCAACCTGACCAGCCACGGTCACGAGGCCGTGGCGGCATCGCCCCAGTCGGGGGTGAACACCCTCACCGGCGAAGGCCTCAAGGAGGCCCTCGTCGGCGCGGACGTCGTCCTCGACGTCTCCAACTCACCGTCGTTCGCCGACGACGACGTGATGAACTTCTTCACGACCTCGACGGAGAACCAGCTCACCGCCGAGCAGGAGACCGGCGTCCGCCACCACGTCGCGCTGTCGATCGTCGGCGCCGACCGGCTGCCCGACAGCGGCTACCTGCGGGCCAAGGTCGCGCAGGAGAAGCTCATCAGGGATTCGGGTGTCCCGTTCACCATCGTTCGCTCCACCCAGTTCTTCGAGTTCGGCAAGGCCATCGCCGACTCGGCGACCCAGGACGGCGTCGTGCGCCTGTCCGACGGCGCGGTTCAGCCGATCGCGTCCGACGACGTGGCCAGGATGGTCGCCAAGGCCACCGTGGGCGCGCCGCTGAACGGCATCTTCGAGATCGGCGGGCCGGAGAAGTTCGGGATGGCTGAATTCGCCCGCAAGGCACTGGCTCGCGTCAACGACCCGCGTGAGGTCGTCTCCGACCCGGCCGCGCCTTACTTCGGCACGCTCATCCACGAAGAGCTGGTGCCGGGTCCCGACGGCCATCTCGCCGAGACCCGGTACGAGGACTGGTCGGCGAAGAACTAGCTCAGCTTGGGCGCGCTGTTGTACGCCTCGGCCAGCAGACGGGGATGGCTGACCGAGCGTTGCGGGTTGATCGTGACTGTCCGGCTTTCCCCCGGCAGCAACCAGAAGTAGTTGTCGCCGTACAAGGTCGGCAGTACACGATCAGTCCCGTTGCGTTCCCGCAGCGACAGCCGGACCATCGCGGCCACGGTCTTGCCCGTGTTGCGGATGGTTGCCGAGTATCCGTCCCTTGTGGAGTCCAGGCTCACCGAGAGTTGCGTGTACGACAGCTGGTTGAGCGCGCGCATCGACGTGTCGGTGCGGTAGCGCCAGTACATGTTCTCGGAGATGACCGCGCCTCGCGCGTCGGTCATGGTGAGGCGCAACAGGTGGAAGGCCGGGTGGGCGTCCTCGAACGGCACGGTGAACGCGGACGTGGTCGACGTCGGGGCGACGTCCAGCTTCTGCTCCTGTGGCGCGCCAATGGGTTTGCCGTCCAGTCCGTGTAGCTGCGCCTTGACCGTCACACCGGTCAAGGCCGTTCCCGTGTGGTTGACGGCCATCACCTGCCAGGTCTGCGGGTTGGCTTGAATGTGCCGTTGTTCGCAGCCCTTCCGGGAGCCGTAGTAGCTGCCGTTGACGTCCATGTCGTAGTCGTAGGTCTGCCAGACCGTGCTGTGCCACGCCGGGTGGGACATCCACAGCAGGACGCCGGTGGCGTCGTTCCACAGCTTGGAGTTCCACGCCTCGAAGATGGCGCGCATGCTCTCGTAGTTGACGAACTGGGCTTTGCGGCAGAACTCGGCCAGGCTGGTCGACGGTGCGAGCCTGGCGTCGATCGCAGCCTGGTAGCCCTGCGGCTGCTGGTTTCCGTTCGTCGACCAGTCGTGCATGTACCACGCGGCACCGATCGGCCAGCCGGGTTCGCCCGGGCCGACCAGGTTGCGCATGCTCTCCACAGTGGACACCGTCGGCAGGCCGATCTCGCTCCAGAAACCGGCTTTGCCGCCCGTTGCCTCGCCGGTGAAGTAATGGCGCGGGTCCACCCAGCGGTAGGTGCCGTCGCCGGTGATCGCGCCGCTCGCCGAGTTGGGCTGGTACAGCATGTCGGTGTTGCTCGTGACAATCTCGCGCAGCACCTTGTCGACGTCCGAGGGTGGGCTGCCTTCGTTGCACCCGAACCACACGGTCGCGCAGGCGTGCGATCGGTAGCGCAGCACAGTGTCCTTGGTCTGCGCGAAGAACGTGTCGTGGTTGGCCGGATCGTAGGACCAGCCGAGCCAGAACTCGTTCCACAGCAGGATTCCGTACTTGTCGCATGCTTGGAACAGCTCTTCACGGTAGGAGGAGCCGACCCAGTTGCGGATCAAGGTGAAGTTCATGTCCCGGTGCAGCGCCACGGCGGCATCCACGCGTGCGGCGGGCATCCGGCGCAGCAGCTCGTCCCAGCCCCAGCTGCCGCCACGGGCGAACACCTTGACCCCGTTGACGATGATGATCAGTGGCTTGGGCGCGTTGTCCACTGAGGAGACATCGGTCCAGGTCTGGCCGTCCTGGGAGACCTGGATCTTGAAGGTCGCCGCGTAGGCCGTCTCCCATGTCAGGACGACCCGGTCGAAGGAGACCACCGCGCCGAGATCGACCTGCACGTACTCGTTGTCCTGGTAGTTCGAGGTCCAGCGGGTCCCAGGATTGCCGTCGAAGGCGTTCCCGGGCGCAGTGCCGTCGGCTGAGGACGACGCGGTGGCGGTTTTGTTCAACGCGAGGTCGGTATCCGCGGCTTTGCTGTCCACGACGGACATCGACCACAACGAGAATCCCCAGCTGGTGGCGCGCTTACCACCCTGCATGCGGACGTACCGGGCCTGCTGTGGCGCGAAGTCGACCTTCTGCTCGGCGCGGCCGTCGACGATCGTGATCGGCAGGTCGTACTGGTACTGGATGTGCCGCAGCCCGATCTTCTGTGTCTTGCGGTCGCTGACCGTGCTGCCGATCGCCGCCGTGATGGTCAGGTCGTGCAGAGTCGGGTCGCCGTAGCCGTTGGGCCACCACAGCTTGGGGTTCTGGATCCGCAACTGCGAGTGCGTGGCAGGCGCGAACACGACCGCGACTTCCTGCCCGGCGGGCACGGTCACGGTAGAGCTGACCTTGATTCCGTCGAACGCCGCCGTCACGGTCGTGCGCTGCGCGGTCGGAGCGACGTTGCGGACCGGGACAGTCATGGTGACTTCAGCCGTGGACTGGTTCGGCAGGACGGTGTCGATGCGCAGGTCACCGACCACGATGGCACCGGTCGACCGCAGGCGGACATGGTTCCAGATGCCCGAAGCACGGTCGCGGACCGCGGGCATCCAGTCCCATCCGGACGCCGCCAGATACGTGGGTGAGTTCTTGAACATCGTGGTGTTGGCGCTGACCCACGCCTCACCACGTGGCCCCTTGTCACCAGGGCTGCCCGGATACGGCATCGGCGAGATCTTCACGGCGAGGTTCTGGTCGCCGGTGCGGCGCAGGGCGGCGGTCACGTTCAGCGCGGACCGGCCGAACGGCGACACCATCGAGCCGATTTTGGCTCCGTTGAGCCAGAATTCCGCCTCGTGGTTGATCCCGTCGAACTCCAGCCACACGTAGCGGCCCGCGCCGGTGTCCAGACCGCGCGGCACGCTGAACGTGCGCCGGTACCACCAGGCGTGCCGGGACAGCGCCTCCGGGATCTTCAGGTTGTTCATGCCGTACACCGGGTCCGGCAAGTGGCCCTGCTCGACGAGCGAGGCGAGCACAGTGCCCGGCACGGTCGCGGGCACCCAGCCACGCGTGTCGACCGACGGGCCCGACAGCACCGCGCCGTCGGAGCTGGGCGCGAAGTCCTGCATGGTCAGCACCCAGCCGGACTCGATCGGCACGGACCCGTCGGGCGCCACGACCAGTGCGGGCGGGTTGTCATGGTCCCGGATCGGCCAGTTCGTCCAGCCG
This sequence comes from Kibdelosporangium aridum, assembly GCF_900176515.1. Classification (GTDB taxonomy): domain Bacteria; phylum Actinomycetota; class Actinomycetes; order Mycobacteriales; family Pseudonocardiaceae; genus Kibdelosporangium; species Kibdelosporangium aridum. Next base: position 679,072 of record NZ_FWXV01000005.1, on the reverse strand, counting down.
CGCACCGCGGGCCGGTTGTCCCTGGTCGTCCCGTACACCTGGAAGCCGTTGAGGCCCAACGGGTTGGTCGTGGACCGGCGCGATGCCGAGAACCGCACCCAGCGGGTGCGGACGCTCGGCGTCAGCGGGATCGTGACCACTCCCCCGGCGCCGGACTCGGTCCGGTAGACCGTCCGCCAGGTCCGGCCGTCCTCCGAGACGTCCAGGTCGAAGATCGTGGCATAGCTGGACTGGATCTCGTCGCCCAGCGTCCTGTCACGCGCGCCGTTGGCGTCGAACGGGCCGTCGCCGGGCTTGGCCTCGAAGGTGAGCACGACCGAGCTGACGTCACAGCGGCCCTGCAGGTCGACGATGATCCACTGCGAGTCACCCTGGGCCGCGCGCCAGCCTGAACCCCGCACACCGATCTGCGCCAGACCGTCCACAGCGAACTCGGCCGGTGTCGCGGCGTAGTCAGTCGACGAGACAGTCACCGGACGGAACAGTGCGAGGTCAGTGACGGCTTGCGCCTCGAGGACGTCCGGGGCCGCGGTCGCCACACCCGGCAGCATGGTGGTCAGGCCGAAACCGGCGAGCAGACCGGTTCCGGTAGTCAACACCTGACGTCGGGAAACACCGCCGCCGTTGTCGTGCGCCATTGCGAGCTCCGATCAGATCCCCTGACAACGTTGCCAGGTAGCTTCTGCGGCGCAGGCGTCAAGGTCAAGACGACAAAGTGGACAAGAATTTCTCCTGCCGACATCGATGTCAGTCCAAACTGGACATTTCGGGCCAAGGTGGCAGAAGTATGCCACGCGCCTCACGTGATGTACTGCGCGACTCCGTTGCCGAACGACCAATCCGTTGACTGGTTTTCAACGAGATTCACCACCACGTTGCGCGGTTCGACGTCGGCGTACTTCTCGGCGAGTTCGGCGATCCGCTTGTACAGCGCCACCTTCTGCTCGGTCGTCCGGCCGGACCGGAACGTGACGGAGACGAAGACGATGCCGTCATCCCGTTGCACGCCAAGATAGCCACTGTCGTAGCGGATCATGCTGCGAACACCGTCGTGGCTTGTCAGAACCTGGAACACATCGTCGGCCGGGATGCCGATCGCATCCACCATCGCCTCGTGGACAGCTCGTCCGAGCGCCTCGAGTCGGTCATTGTCGGCGTGTAACGCGTCAATCCGGACGAACGGCACGTCAGTTCCTTTCCGCGGAGACATGAGCAGCAAGCAGACCGAGGGCACCGTCGATGGCATGGGCATACACGTCGGCCGATCCGGCGGCCCGCGCCAGCACGTAACCGCCTTGCAGAACCGCGACCAACGCGGTCGCCGTCGCCCGAGGGTCCAATCGGGAATCGAGATCTTCGGCAAGCAGCGCCGCGATCCGATCGGTCAACCAGGCGAACGTGACTTCCACCGGCTTTCGCAGGGCCTCGTCGGCCATCACGTCAGGGTCCTGCGTCAGCCGGCCGACCGGACAGCCCTTCAGCGCGTCCCGTTCTCGCCGCAGGTAGGTCGTGATCCGGTCCAACGCCGTGCCTCGCTGGCTGAAAGCGGCCTCGGCCCGGTTCCGCAACTCCTCGGCGTTCCGGCTGATCGCGGCGAGGGCCAGGTCAGGCTTGCCGCTGAAGTGGTGGTACATGCTGCCCTGGCCCGCACCCGCGCGCGCCTGGATCGCTTTCGGGCTCGTCCCGACGTAGCCGCGTTCCCACAACAGTTCGCGAGTGCTCTCGATCAGCCGTTCCCTGGTGTCCACAACCGCAGTGTACATACTAGTAGGTACAGAGTGCACGGCATAGTGCCGGATTGTTGATGCCGCAGGTCAACGGCCATTTCGTGGGTTTGCGACGGCCAGGGCGGACCGAGAATCCTGATCAGCCATGAAGCTGAAACTCGAGGTTCTGGTGCTGCCGGTGTCCGATGTGGACGTCGCCAAGGCGTTCTACGAGGGACTGGGCTTCCGGCTGGACGCCGACTTCCCGGTGAGCGACAAGGAGTTCCGGGTGGTGCAGCTGACCCCGCCCGGCTCGGAGTGCTCGATCATCTTCGGTGACGGTGTCACGACCGCCGAACCGGGATCGGTCCAGGGCCTGCATCTGGTCGTCGACGACATCGTGGCGGCCCGCGACGAGCTGGCCGGGCTGGGCCTCGACATCTCCGAGGTCTTCCACGACGCTGACGGTGTGTTCCACCACGCGGGCACCGGCAACCGTGTCAGTGGCCCGCATCCGGCGCGTGCCGACTACGGTTCATTTGCCTCCTTCAGCGACCCCGACGGCAACGGCTGGGTCCTGCAGGAGGTGAAAGTCCGTGCTCCCGGACGATGACGTGACCGACGTCCTGTTGGTCGTGCTCAAGAAGACGGCCGCGGCGCACGGCGAGTACGAGGAAACACATCTGGGTGGCGAGTACGACGAGGAATGGCCAGAGTGGTACGCGGAGCACATGACGCAGACGCTGCGCGAATCCGGCTACCGGATCGTCAGATCGTCGGACTGAGAAGAGGGACGCTACGTGTACGACCTCATCGTGTTGGGCGCCGGAGCGGTCGGCGAGAACGTCGCTGACCGTGCCGTTCAGGGTGGGCTGACCGTCGCCCTCGTCGAGCATGAGCTCGTCGGCGGTGAGTGCTCGTACTGGGCATGCATGCCGTCGAAGGCGCTGTTGCGCTCCGGTGCTGTCCTGCGCGCGGTTCAGCACGTTCCCGGCGCCGCCGAGGCCGTGACCGGAAAGCTGGACGTGCAGGCCGTCCTTGCTCGCCGCAACTCCTTCACCCACGACTGGAACGACGACAGTCAGGCTGAGTGGGTAGCGAGCGCGGGCATCACGCTCGTGCGCGGGTTCGGCCGGCTGACCGGCACCAAGGAGGTCACGGTCACCGCGTCGGACAGATCCGAGACCGTGCTGACAGCCCAGCACGCCGTCGCGATCGCCACGGGTTCGGACGCGTTCATCCCGGACATCGACGGCCTGCGCGCCGCGAAACCGTGGACGAGCCGTGACGCCACCAGCGCCCGGCAGACGCCGGACGGCCTCGTCATCATCGGAGGCGGCGTGGTCGCGACCGAGATGGCCACCGCGTACGCCGGGTTCGACACGACCGTCACGTTGATCTCCCGCGGCGGCTTGCTCAGCGGAATGGAACCGTTCGCCGGCGAGATGGTCACCAAGGCACTGCGTGATCTCGGCGCGACGGTGCTGCTCAACACCGAGACCAAACGCGTGCAGCGCAACGAAAACGGCGTTGTGGTCGAGACCGGTGACGGTTCGGTGATCACGGCGAGCGAGGTCCTCGTGGCGACCGGCCGGACCCCGCGGACCCAGGACATCGGCCTGGAAACCGTGGGCCTGACGCCGGGCAAGTGGCTGGAAACCGACGACACACTCCTGGTCCCCGGCTTCGACTGGTTGTACGCCGTCGGTGACGTCAACCACCGGGCTCTGCTCACCCACCAAGGCAAGTACCAGGCCAGGGCGGCGGGTGACGTCATCGCGGCACGTGCGAAGGGTAAGCCGGTGTCCGCTGATCCGTGGGGTACGCACGTCGCGACCGCCGACCATGAGTCGGTGCCCCAGGTGACATTCACCGACCCGGAGGTGGCGTCGGTGGGTCTCACGGCGGACGCCGCGGCGAAGGCGGGCTACAACAACATCCGCGTCGTGGACTACGAGATCGGCAACGTCGCGGGCGCGAGCGTGCACGCCGACGGGTACGAGGGCAAGGCGCGGATGGTCGTCGACGAGGATCGCTCGGTCATCCTCGGCGTGACGTTCGTCGGCCCGGACGTCAGCGAACTGCTGCAGGCGGCCACCTTCGCGGTTGTCGGCCAGGTGCCGATCGCCCGGCTGTGGCATGCCGTGCCCGCGTACCCGACGATGAACGAGATCTGGCTGCGCTTGCTCGAAACCTATGGCAGGCCGCGTGGTTGAGCCGTTCCGTATCGCGGTTCCCGAGGAGGATCTGACCGAGCTCAGGACGAAGCTCAGGTCGACGCGCTGGCCCGAGCGCGAGACGGTCGACGACTGGTCGCAAGGTGTTCCGCTGAACTACCTGCGCGAGCTCTGCGAGTACTGGGTCGGGCAGTACGACTGGCGGGCGACCGAGGCGAGGCTGAACGCGATACCGCAGTACCGCACGGACATCGACGGCCTTGGTATTCACTTCCTGCACGTCCGCTCGCCGGAGCCGGACGCGGTGCCGTTGGTGCTCACGCACGGCTGGCCCGGCTCGATCATCGAGTTCGAGGAGGTGATCGGGCCGTTGGCCGACCCGGTCGCGCACGGCGGCCAAGCCAAGGACGCGTTCCACGTCGTCTGTCCGACCCTGCCTGGCTTCGGCTTCAGCGACCGCCCGGCCGGGCGCGGATGGGGCATCGGGAAGATCGCCGAGGCCTGGACTGTCCTCATGCGACGATTGGGCTACGAGAAGTTCGGGGCAGCCGGCGGCGACTGGGGCACGAGCGTGTCGGCCGAAATCGCCAGGCTGCACCCGGAAAGCCTGATCGGCATGCACCTCGTCCCACCGCTCGCACCGCCCGATCCGGACACAGTGGACGATTTGACCGACCGGGAGCGAGCCGCCCTCGCGACGTTGGAGTACGCCGCTGAGTGGGAATCGGGGTACTCGCGGGTGCACGCGACCCGGCCGCAGACGGTCGGCTATGGACTGGTCGACTCCCCTGCGATGCTGTGCGCGTGGATCGTCGAGAAGTTCTGGGCGTGGACCGACTGCGACGGCCATCCGGAGAACATCTTCAGCAAGGACGCGTTGCTGGACAACCTGATGTTCTACTGGCTGCCCGGCACTGGCGCCTCCTCCGCCCGGCTGTACTGGGAAAGCATCCGTGACGTGGACGAGTGGATCACCGGGACTGTGACCGAGACCATCGACGTGCCGACCGGGTGTTCGGTGTTCCCCAAGGAGATCCAGCGGCCGTCCCGGCGATGGGCCGGGAAACGGTTCACTGACATCCGTTACTGGAACGAGCCCGCGAAGGGCGGTCACTTCGGCGCGTTCGAACAGCCCGACCTGTTCGTCGAGGACCTCCGGGCCTTCTTCGGCACGGTACGACCGTGACCATTTAGGACAATTCGCCAATGGTGCGGCGTCTGGCAGACTTTGCTGGTGCGGGTTTCCACAGGGGTGCTCGACCGGCCACGCAGTCTGGCCGTGCCGGGCGGCAGGAAAGCACGCCGTCAGGTATGGCCGTTTGGTCTTGTTGCGGCGGGTTTCGGGGTTGTCGCGGCGTTGTCCGCTGTCCAGGTGGCGTTGCCGAGCTGGGTCCGGCCCGCGGCGCACGTGATGACCCACTACGGCAGGTTGCACTGCGGGTTCTTCGCGATCGTGCTGCTTGTCGTGGCGCATGGGTTGCTGCGACGCAGAAAGGCCGCGTACTGGATCGCGCTCGTGTTGGCAGCGTGCGGAGTTCTCGCCGCGGGACGCAGTTTACTCGCTCTGCTGCTCGTGATCGGCGGCGTGACGCTCGCCATACGGCGCTCGTCGTTTCCCGCTGTGCCAGACCCAGCGCGAATTCGTGGCGCCACGGTGTCCAGCTTGGCAGTCCTGGCAGTTGGCGGGATCTACGACGGCATCGTCCACGGACACCGCGAGCTGCAACTGGACCTCGGCTCGTTGATCGTGCTCGGCGTGAGCGTCGCGTTGGCTGTGTTGCTGGCGCCCGCACCTGCGCCGAAGCCTGGCGACGAGGCGACGCGTGACCGCGTGAAGGATCTGGTCGCGCATCCGTCGGCGGACACGCTGGCCCCGTTCATGCTTCGCCGCGACAAGGCTTACGTCTTCAGCCGCGATGGCCGCGCAGTGCTGGGATACCGGGTACTGTTCGGTGTCGCTGTGGTGGGTGGGGATCCAGTGGGCTCCTCCGGTTCCTTTGCAGACGCCGTCAACGAGTTCGTCCGGCTCTGCCAACGATCCGGTTGGCGCCCGGCCGTGCTGGGGATGCGCGACGAGCTCGCGCCGCTGTGGCATCGGCATGGCCTGCGTACTGTGGGCATCGGCGACGAGGTCATCCTGGACGTCACCCGCTTTTCCCTGGACGGACGGGAGATGCGCAATGTCCGCCAGGCGGTCCAGCGCACGTACAACGCGGGCGTGACGACGACTGTCGTGCGTGAGGACGAACTGTCTCCTGAGCTTCGCGCGGAACTCGCCGACGTGTCTGCCCAGTGGCTCAACGGGTCACGGGAACGCGGGTTCTCGATGATCCTGGACGAGCTGCTCACCGGAGCGCATCCGGACTGTGTTCTGGTGATCGCCCGTGACTGTGACCATGTGGTCGGCTTCCAGCGCTACGCTCCCGCAGGCCCGGCGCTGTCGCTCGACTCGATGCGCAGAGACCGTCACGGCCCCAACGGCTTGAACGAGCGCATGATCGTCGACCTGGTGACGTACGCGCGTGTCCACAATGTCCAGACCGTCTCGCTGAACTTCGCCGCGTTCCGTACGTTGATCGACGCGGGCGATGAGCGCACCGGCCTCGCGAAGCTCGGCTATTGGGCGATGCACCGGCTCGACCCGTTGATCCAGGTCGAGTCGCTCTACCGGTTCAACGCGAAGTTCCGGCCCGGTTATCTGGCCCGTGGTGTGGCGTTCCCGTCGTGGGCCACCATCCCGATCATCGCGGCCGCGATGATCGGGATGGAGTTCACCCACATCAAGAGCGTCAGTCCAGCAGATCCTCGATCATGATCGGGATGTGCCGCACGCGGATGCCGGTGGCGTTGTAGATCGCGTTCGCCACGGCCGCCGCCATGCCGACGACCCCGATCTCGCCGACTCCCTTGGCCCCGGACGGGTTGTGCAGCGTGTCCGGGTACTGGACGAAGTGGACATCCACCTCCGGGATGTCCGCGTTCACCGGCACCAGATAGCCGGCCAGGTCGGCGTTGGCGAACCGGCCGTTCGCCTCGATGTCGAGGCTCTCGTGCAGCGCCGCCGAGATGCCCCAGATCATGCCGCCCATGATCTGGCTGCGTGCCACCTTCTCGTTGATGATCCGGCCCGCGTCGAACACGCCGAGCATCCGGGACACCCGGGCTTCACGGGTCCACTTGTGCACGCGGACCTCGACGAACTGGGCACCGAACGAGCTGAACGAGTGCTTGGTCGTCTCCTCACCCGGCGCCGACGACCCGGTCGCGGAGATCGACATGCGGTTCGTCGCCCGCAGCAACTCGCCGAACGTCATCGACCGGCCGCCGGCGACCACCCGTCCGTCCTCATAGGACACTTCCTGTCCTTCGAACGGCGCCCCGGCGGACGTCGCCAGTGCGGTCAACTCGTCGATCGCCTGGGCAGCGGCGATCATGATCGCCGAGCTCACGCTCGCCGTGGCGGTCGACCCGCCGGACATGCCGCCCGGCGGCAGTACCGAGTCACCGAGCAGCGGCTTGACCTGGTCAGGCCCGATGTCCAGCGATTCGGCGCCGATCAAACCCATCACGGTCAACAGGCCGGTGCCAGGGTCGGCACCGCCGGTCGCGACCTCCGCGGTGTCGTCGTCCCGGAACGTGATCCTGATCGTCGTCGGGAATCGGCCCGCCGGGAACATGGCCGTGGCCATGCCCATTCCGACCAGCCAGTCGCCGTCCTCACGACCACCCGGCGAACGGCTCGCCCAGCCGAAGCGGTCCGCGCCGATCCGGTAGCACTCGTCGAGGTACTTGCTGGACCACTTCAGATCGTGCCCGCTCGGCCCGGTCGAGTTGTTCCGCAGACGCAGCTCGATCGGGTCCATGTCCAGTGCGATGGCCAGTTCGTCCATCGCACTTTCCAACGCGAACGACCCTGGTGCCTCACCCGGCGCCCGCATGAAGGTCACCGGCGGGACGTTCAGCGGTACCCGCCGCTGGGTGATGGCCAGGTTCTGGGTGGCGTACCACTCAGGTGACGTGGAGTGCGAGGTCGGTTCGGTGAAAGCCCGGTCGAGGCCGGTGCTGGACCACGAGTCGTGCCGGACCGCGATCAGCGTGCCGTCCCGCTCCGCACCGAGCGCGACCTTCTGGATGGTCCCGGCCCGGCCCGCGGTGGCGGTGAAGACCTGTTCCCTGGTCAGCGCCGACTTGACCGGTCGGTCCAGGTCTCGCGCCGCCGCTGCGGCAAGGAACGCGGGAGCGGACGCGAACGCCTTGCCACCGAACGCTCCACCGACGAACGGGTTCACCACCCGGACTCGCGCTTCCTCCACGCCCAGCGCCTGGGCCAGTTGCGCGGCCGGGAACATGGCTGCCTGGTTTCCGGTGTAGACAGTCAGGCCATCGGCGTCCCAGACGGCGACAGCCGAATGCGGCTCCATCGCGACATGGTGCTGCGTCGCGGTCGAGTACGTGCCCTCGACGACGACCGGACTCGCCGCCAATGCGTCCTCAATGGACTCCACACCGTCGGCGAGCGCGGTGATCTCGGGCGGGGCGTTCCGCGGCGGCACCGGCGCCATCTCGGCGGTGTCCATGCCGTCCTCGATCGAGGTCGCCGCGGGCCGCTCGGCGTACGTGACCTCGATGGTCATCGCCGCGTCCCGTGCCTGTTCGAACGTTTCCGCGACCACGAAACCGATCGGCTGGCCGTGGTAGATGACTTCCTTGTCCTGCAAAGGAACCCACCACTCGCCGCCGAACATCGGCATCTGGACCGGCTGCATCACCAGTGGCTCGAGCGGGGTGTACACGGCGATCACGCCGGGCGCGTTCCTGGCCGCGGTGACGTCCATGGCCGTGATCTCGCCGTGGGCGATCGTGCTCACCACGACATAGCCGTGCACTGTGCCCGGCACGACGTTGTCCGCGCCGTACTTGGCCCGGCCGGTGACTTTCAGCGGGCCGTCAACCCTGCTGGGCATCAGCGACTCCCCTCGATCAGTGCCCGCACGACCGTCCGCCGCACCAACGCCGGTTTGAAGCTGTTGTGCGTCAACGGCTTTGCCCCGTCGGCCGCGATCGTCGCGGCTTCTTCGAAAGACTCGACGGTCGCGGGCTTGCCACGCAGCGCGTCCTCGACAGCCCTCAGCCGCCACGGCTTGGTCGCCACGCCACCGACAGCCACACGAACGTCAGCAACGCGCCCGTCCTGGATGTCCAAGGCGACTGCCGCGGAGCACAGCGCGAACTCATACGACTGCCGGTCACGGACCTTGACGTACGTCGACCGCTGCGCCCAGTCCAGCTCCGGCACCACGATCTCGGTGATCAACTCCCCAGGGCGGAGATCGTTCTCGACCTCTGGCGTGTCCCCAGGAACGCGGTAGAAGTCGTCGAGCTTGACCGTCCGCGTGCCTGCCGCGCTGGCCAGCGTGATCTCCGCGTCCAGTGCGACCAGTGCAACGGCCACGTCACTGGCGTGCGTCGCCACGCACGAGTCGCTCGTGCCCAGGATCGCGTGCATCCGGTTGATCCCGGAGATGGCCGAACATCCACTGCCTGGATTGCGCTTGTTGCAGGGCGTGTTCACGTCCCGGAAGTACGTGCACCTGGTGCGCTGCAACAGGTTTCCGCCAATGCTGGCCATGTTGCGCAGCTGCTGTGACGCGCTCTGCAGCAGCGCGCTGGCGATGACCGGGTACACGCCGGGGTGTTTGGCGATGTCGCTCATGCGCTCCAGTGCACCGATGCGCACGCCGTCGCTCGTGTCGATGCCGCGCAGCGGCAACGCGTTGATGTCCAGGACGTGCTGTGGCGTCAGGACATTCAGTTTCATCAGGTCGACAAGCGTGGTACCGCCTGCCAGGAATGTGCCCTCTGTGGCCAGTGCGGCCTCGACGGTGTCGGGTGCGGTGAGCTCAAACGGTCGCATCGGCCCGCCTTGCCTGCTCGACGGCAGCGACGATGTTCGGATACGCCGCGCACCGGCAGATGTTGCCGGACATGAACTCGCGCACGTCCTCGACGTCCTGCTCGACCGCGGCGACAGCTGACATGATCTGGCCAGATGTGCAGAACCCGCACTGCAGCGCGTCCTGGTCGACGAACGCCTGCTGAACCGGGTGCAGATCGTCCCCGTCAGCCAGTCCGTCCACCGTGGTGACCTGCTGTTTCACCGTCGCGGCCAGCGTGAGGCACGAGAGCACGGGCCGCCCGTCCACGTGGACCGTGCATGCGCCACACTGGCCACGGTCGCAGCCCTTCTTGGGACCGGTTATCCCGAGCCGCTCACGTAACGCGTCCAGCAGTGTGACGCCGGGATCGACGCTCAGCTGTTCTTTCTTGCCATTGACTTCGAGAGAAATGTCCACCAGATCTCTTTTCCCAGATGGGCGAGAGCGAACCGGATATCTATCCGGTCTTGCCGACGCTACCGGATTCTTATCCGGTTGGCAACGTGCTGAAGATGCACCAGGTCCGGGCGTGTGTGGGCTACATTTCCCACTGCAAGATTTTTCAGTGCAAGGCAGCAGGCGACCGCCGGGAGGGACGATGACCACGGGATCCGTGAGTCCTCGGCGCGCGGACACCCGGCGCAACAACGAGCGCATCATCGCCGCGGCGAAAGAGTCGCTGACCACCAGCGGCGAGGTGTCGTACAACGCGATCGCCAAGAAGGCCGAAGTCGGCGTCGGCACCGTGTACCGGCACTTCCCCACTCCCGAGTCGCTGATCCTGGCGGTCTACCAGCGCGAGGTGCACAACCTCGTCGAAGCGGTGCCGGCACTGCTCAAGGACAACCCGCCGGAGCAGGCGCTCCGCAAGTGGATCGGCCACGTGGCCGGATACCTGATGACCAAGCGAGGCCTCGCGTCGGCCATGCAGGCGGCGACCACCTCGCACGCCGAGTTCGCCGCCAAGTCCTACGAGGCGATCCTCAGCGCACTGTCCACACTGCTCGACGCCAACGCCGAAGCCGGGACGATCCGGCCGGGGCTGGACCCGTCGACGGTGATGCAAGCATTGGGCGGGATGATGTTCCTCGACCCCAACGGCGATTGGGAAGGCGACACCCAGCGGCTGTTCGACTTGCTGTGGCTGGGCTTGCGCGCCTGCTGAGCGACTCCAGCAGTTCCAGGCCCGCTGATCGACACGGTCCACATTAGACTGCCGGTTGAGGCACAGCCGGGATCAGCCGCGGGCGCCAACCCCTTATTGACCACGAACCCCTAAAAGTCCCGTTTGCGTCGCGTCGCCCGGATCGGCCGGGCCAGGCACTGATACAAATACCCCCGTGCGCGACTTCGTCAAAGGTGTGGGGATGTTCGGGCAGGGGCTGGGCATCCTGCTGCGACGGCCAAAGCTGCTCCTGCTCGGGGCCATTCCGGCGGTATTGACCACGGCGATCCTGCTCGGCGGGTTGGCCGCGTTGGTGGTGTGGATCGACGAGCTCGCCACGTGGGTCACGCCCTTCGCCGACGACTGGTCCGCCGGGTGGCAGACGACCGTCCGGATCGCCGCTGGTGTCGCCCTGTTCGCGGCCGCGATATCCATCGCCCTGCTCGGCAGTACGGCGTTGACCTTGGCCATCGGTGCGCCGTTCTACGAGTACATCGCTGAGAAGGTCGAAGACGACCTAGGTGGCGTGCCCAACGCGGTCGAGATGTCAGGGTGGCGATTGCTCGGGATGGGCATCCGGGACGGCATCGTCCTGGTCCTGTTGTCCTTGTTGTACACGATCCCGTTGTTCGTCGCGGGCTTCATCCCGGTGTTCGGGCAGTTCGTCGTGCCGGTGCTGATGGCGTTGGTCGCGGCGTGGTTCCTTTCTCTTGAGCTGGTTGGTGTGCCGTTCTACCGGCGCGGGATGGCGTTGAAGCAGCGACGCGAGCACATGCGTAAGCGCCGCATGCTGGCGTTGGGGCTTGGGGTGCCCGCGTCTCTGCTGTGCGCCATCCCGTTCCTGGCGATCATCGTCATGCCGGTGGCGTTCGTCGGCGGTGTCCTTGTCGCGCGTGAGGTCTTGCAGGACTCACACGCCGGCCAGGCTCACCTCAACGCGTAGGTCGTCAGACGCCTGCACGTCCAGTGCGGTGATGTTGCCCGCGGCTCGCAGGTCCGGGCCGATCGACTTGATCACGTCGAGTTGGTCGGCCGGGGCGTACACCGACACACTGTCCACCGCGGCCTTCATGGACAGTTTCGCGGCCGATTTCTCCCTGCGCACCGCCGTGATCACCGAGCTGGCCAGGTCGAGGGCGACACCGTCGGCCGGAGTTGCTTGCGGCACAGGCCATGCAGCCTTGTGCACGGAATCGGTGTGCCACCACGACCACGTCTCTTCCGCGCTGTACGGCAGGAAAGGCGCGAAGAGACGCAGGATCGTGTCCAACGCTGTGCGCAGGGCAAGCCGGGCCGACTCGGCACTGCCTTCGCTGACGTCGCCGTACGCGCGCTGCTTGACCAATTCCAGGTAGTCGTCGCAGAAAACCCAGAAGAACCGCTCGGTCCGCTCCAGCGCGGTCGTGTACTCGAAGTCCTCGAGCGCCGAAGTCGCCTGGCGCACCACGTCGTCCAGCACCGCGAGCATCGCCAGATCCAGCGTGTCGGTGATCTGGGCGTCCGCTTCCGGCGCCGGGAAGCTGAGCACGAACTTGGCCGCGTTCAGCAGTTTCGTCGCCAGCCGCCTGCCGATCTTCATCTGGTCCTGGTCGAAGGCGGTGTCCGTGCCCGGCCGTCCGCTGGCTGCCCAGTAGCGGACGGCGTCCGGGCTGTACTGCTCGAGCAGGCCCATCGGCGTGACGACGTTTCCCTTGGACTTGCTCATCTTCTTGCGGTCCGGGTCGAGGATCCAGCCCGACAGCGCGGCATGCCGCCACGGCAACGTCCGCGAATCCAGCTCCGCCCGGAGGATCGTGGCGAACAGCCAGGTCCGGATGATGTCGTGGGCCTGCGGACGCAGATCCATCGGATAGGTCAGCGCGTACCGCGCCGGGTCTTCCTCCCAGCCGCACACGATCTGCGGGGTCAACGACGACGTGGCCCACGTGTCCATCACGTCGGTCTCACCGATGAAGCCACCAGGCTTGCCGCGTTGGTCAGCCGTGTAGCCAGAAGGCACGTCAGACGACGGGTCGACCGGCAGCACGTCCTCGCTTGGCAGGATTAGCTCGCCCGGTTCGCCCTGTGCGTCCAGCGCGTACCAGACGGGGAACGGCACACCGAAGTACCGTTGCCGGGAGATCAGCCAGTCGCCGTTGAGACCACGGACCCAGTCGTCGTAGCGGACCTTGAGCGCCGCGGGATGCCACCGCAGTTCCTCGCCGCGCCGCAGCAGAACGTCCTGGTGCGCGACGGACCGGATGAACCACTGCTTGCTCGCGACGATCTCGAGGGGCTTGTCGCCCTTCTCGTAGAACTTCACCGGCCGGACGATCGCACGCGGCTCGCCGTCGAGGTCGCCCGATTCCCGGAGCATGGCCACGACACGTTCCCGCGCCGTGTGCACGGTCGCCCCGGCAATCTGTTGGTACGCCTCGGCATTCAAGCCTTCGGGCGCGTCGGGCAAGATCCGCCCGTCACGGCCGATGATCGTGCGCGTGGGCAGTTTCAGCTCACGCCACCAGCGCACGTCGGTCAGATCCCCGAAGGTGCAACACATCGCGATGCCCGCGCCGCGCTCCGGCTCCGCGGCCTGGTGCGCCAGAACGGGAATCTCCATACCGAACACCGGCGAGGTCACGGTTGTGCCGAACAGATCCTGATACCGCGCGTCGTCCGGATGCGCGATCAGCGCGACGCACGCAGGCAGCAGCTCAGGCCGTGTCGTCTCGATGTGGAGCTTCTCCCCCGCCGGCGTGTGGAACGCGATGCGATGCCACGCACCCGGGTGATCACGATCCTCGAGTTCCGCCTGCGCGACGGCAGTGCGGAAACCGACGTCCCACAACGTCGGCGCCTCGGACTGGTACACCTCACCGGCCTGAAGCTGGCGCAGGAACGCGCGTTGCGAGACGCGCTGTGAACGCTGGCCGATCGTCGTGTACGTCATCGCCCAGTCGACCGACAGCCCGAGCCTGCGCCACAGGTCTTCGAAGGCCTTCTCGTCCTCGACCGTGAGCCGTTCGCACAGCTCGATGAAGTTGCGCCGGGACACGTCCTGAACCTTCTTGTTCCCCGGTCGCGGCGCCTCGAAGGACGGGTCGTAGGGCAGCGAGGGATCGCATCGCACGCCGAAGTAGTTCTGCACACGGCGTTCCGTCGGCAGTCCGTTGTCGTCCCACCCCATCGGGTAGAACACGTGCTTGCCGCGCATGCGCTGGTATCGGGCGATGATGTCCGTGTGGGTGTAGGAGAACACGTGCCCGACGTGCAGTGACCCGCTGACCGTCGGCGGCGGCGTGTCGATTGAGAATACGTCGGCGCGCTGCTGCGGGGCGTCGAACCTGTACAGGCCCGTCGCCTCCCATTGCGCCGACCATTTCTCAGCCAACCCGTCCAATGACGGTCGATCCGGGACACTCATGAGGGCCAAGGTTAGTCGTGTCGTCCTGGCGAACCGAGTGAATATGGCCGCCGCGGGGCAAGATTCCTGGTATGACCGCACCATCCGCGTGGGCTCCCATGCGCCGCACGGCATACCGTGCGCTGTGGCTGGCTCAGTTCGCGTCGAACGTCGGCACGTGGGCGCAGACTGTCGGCGCCCAGTGGTTGATGGGCGACCTCGGCGGCACTTCGCTGCAGGTCGCGCTCGTCCAGGCAGCCACTACCCTCCCGGTGTTCTTGCTGGTCGTGCCGTCGGGCGCGCTGGGCGACATCCTCGATCGGCGCTTGGTGCTGATGACCGGCCAAGCGCTGATGCTGCTGGGCGCGGGTGCTCTCATGGTGCTGACCGCGAGCGACATCACCACGCCCGCCACGCTGCTGGCGTTGATCGCGTTGATGGGTGTCGGGCAGGCCCTGTCGATGCCGTCGTTCCAGGCCATCCAGCCGGAACTCGTGCCGCGCGAGGAGATTCCGCAGGCGGCGCTGCTCAACGGCGTGAACATGAACGTGGGCCGGGCGATCGGTCCGGCGCTGGGTGGCGTGCTGATCGCGGCGGTCGGTCCGGAGGCGACGTTCGCGTTCAACACCGTGTCGTTCATCGGTGTGTTGCTGGTACTGGGATTCTGGCGGCGTCCGGCCGACCGCAGGCCGCTGGGTTCCGAGCACATCCTCACCGCTGTTCGCAGCGGCGCACGATATGTCCGCAGTTCGCCCGCGTACTCACGGGTTCTGGTGCGGTGCGTCCTCTTTGTCCTCTTCGCGAGTTCACTGTGGGCACTGCTTCCCGCGATCGCGCGTGGTCCGCTCGGCCTGGACGCGGGCGGCTACGGCGTCCTGCTCGGCTGCGTCGGCGCGGGCGCGATCGGCGGCGCACTGATCGTGCCGCGGCTGCTGCGGACGGCCGGGAAGAACCTCGTGCTCACCATGGCGACGATCGCCTACGCGGCGTCCACGGCCATCGCGGGCATCACGACCTCGACCACGGTGGCGGTCCTGTCCATGCTTGTCACCGGCGCGGGATGGATAGCCGTGCTGTCCACCCTCAACGCCACGGCCCAGGTGCTCCTGCCTGCGTGGACTCGTGCTCGCGCGCTGGCGTACTACCAGCTGATGCTGATGGGCGGCCAGGCCATCGGCGCGGTGCTGTGGGGCGTGATCGCCGATGCGCTGGACCTGCGCTGGGCGATGGTGATCCCCGCAGTCGCGATGGCCCTGATCGCGTTCTACGCGGTGTACAAACTTCCCCTCACCGAACGGCAGTTGGACGTGACACCGGCGAGTGTCTGGAATGAGCCGCCGGAGGGACCTGACGAGAAGGACGGTCCCGTCCTGGTGACGTTGGAATGGCGGGTGTCGGAGGAGAACGTCACGCAGTTCGCCGAAGCGATGCAACGAGTCGGGCGTTCCCGGCGGCGGACCGGAGCGTCCATGTGGGGGCTGTTCCGTGACGCCGAGGCGCCCGAGTTGTTCCTGGAGACGTTCGTGCTCGCGACCTGGCAAGAACATCTACGGCAGCACCTCGAGCGAGGTACTGCCGTAGATGTGAACGTCCAGCAGCGGGCCCGTGACCTGGCGGAGGAGGACCCGACGGTCCGGCACCTGATCTGGGCTGTCTAGTTCATGTACTTCGGATCGCCAGGCGGCAGCGGCGTCGGCCTGATGTCCTTGTGCAGCGGCTTCATCGCCTCGAACCACGTCTCCGCCGGGACCTTGCCGCCGAAGATGTTTCCGGTCTTGCACAGGAACGGGCGGTCGCCGTCGCAGATCGGCCTTGGTGTGTCGCTGTCGCTGAAAGTCAGTACGGCGCCGGCCATCTGCGGGGTGGCACCCACGAAGCCCGCGGACTGGTGGATCTGGGTGGTCCCGGTCTTGGCGATCATCTGACGGTTGTCCCAACCCGTCTTACGCGCCGCGTTGACCGCCGTACCGCTGACCGTGTCGTGGCTCAAACCCTGGGCCAGGCTGCGCGCCAGGCCAGGCTCGACGGCCTGCTCGCACCCCGGTTCGTTGATCGTGACCGGCTTGCCGTCGCGGTCGGTGATCTGCTCGATCGGGCTGGGCGGGCACCACTTGCCGTCGCTGACGATGGTGGCGCCGACGTTGGCCAGCTCCAGCACGCTGGTCACGGTCACGCCAAGGGTGAACGAGCCGACCTTGCCGTCCTTGATCCACTTGTCCTGGCTGATCCGCAGCGACGGGTCCTTGGCCTGTGGGTCCGGCTTCTCCCCGCCGCGGTTGACCGACTGCATGCTGTCGCGCATGCCCAGCTTGACGGACATGTCCACGACGTTGTCCAGACCCGCACGCTCCTCGAGGATCACGAAACCCGTGTTCGGCGACTGGGCGAGCGCCTGCTGCAACGTCAACTTCCGGTCCGCCGCGTCATCGGCGTTCTTGACCGTGTACGGCTTGTTGCCGGATCCTTTGTAGACGGTGGAGGTGTGGGTCGTGGGCACGTCGATCGGTTCGAGCACACCGACACCGTGTTCCAGCGCGGCGGCCGCGGTGAAGATCTTGTAGATCGAGCCCGCGCCGAACCGGGTGATCGTGCTGGGCAGCCGGTACGCGGTCTGTCCCTTGGCGGCGTCGACACCGAAGTCGCGGTTGGCCGCCAGTGCCCGGACCGGGTGCTTGTCGGCGCCGGGCTCGACGATCGCCATCACGTTGGCGATGCCCTTGGTGTCCTTGGCGACCTGGTGCTCCGCGGCCTTCTTGGCGTTCTCGGTGGCGACCGGGTCCATGGTGGTCTTGATGACGTACCCGCCGCGCTTCAGGTCGCTCTTGGAGATACCGGCCTTGGCCAGGTAGTCCAGGACGTACCCGCAGAAGAAGCCGGTCGTGGTGCCGCCGGGCGTGTTGCCGCAGTCGTTCGGCCGGTTGTTGCGCCCCTCGACCACGCCGAGAGGTGAGTTCTTGGCGTTCGCGGCCGCGACCGGGCCCTCCTTGAGGAAGCCGGTGGCCAGCATCCGGTCGATCACCAGGTTGCGCCGCTCAAGGGCCTGGACCGGGTCTTTCAGCAGGGTGCTCGGCTTGTTCACCAGTCCGGCGAGGAACGCCGCCTGCGGCAGGGTGAGCTTGTCGGGTGTGGTGTCGAAGTACGTCCGTGCCGCGGCCTTGACGCCGAACACGTTGCCGCCGAAGGGAACCAGGTTGAGGTATCGGACCAGGATGTCGTCCTTGCCCATCAGCCGCTCGACTTCCAGCGCGAGCTTGGCCTCCCGGATCTTGCGGGCCGGGCTGTGCGCCATGGCCTCCTTGCGCCCGGCCTCGTCGGTCGCGATGACGTACGCGAGGTAGTTCTTCACGTACTGCTGGGTGAGCGTCGACCCGCCGCCTGCGGCCTCACCGGCGATGAACCCGCCCACCGCCTTGAGGCTGCGCTGCGTGTCCAGCCCGTTGTGCTCGTAGAACCGATGATCCTCGATGCCGACGATCGCGTCACGCATGTACTGCGAGATCTCCTCAGGCTTGGCGATCTCCCGGTCCTGGTCGTACAAGTACGCGATCGGCTGGCCGTTGCGATCAAGGATCGTGCTGCCCAACGGCAGATTCGCCGCCACCAGATCCGCGGGCACGGCGGCGATGGTGTCACTCACCCGGTTCGCGGCCACCCCCATCCCGCCGACGTACGGGAACAGGATGGCGGCAAGCACCACCCCCGCTGTCACACACAACGCCAACAACTTGCCGAGCGCCTTCGCCTGAGAGGCGGCCACACCAAACCCCAATCACCTGTGAAGATCGTTCCCCGACTACTAGATGCACAAGTACCCCGGAAAGTTGCCTCGTACCGGCAGCCGTGATCCAGACAACGAAATCCCCAGTTGTTGTCTCACATCGATCTCACATAGATCTGCCGTACGACGCCTTTCGCGCGGCGCGGCACAGGGTGGCGAGAATAGCGTGGCAGGGTGGCGCGAATGAACCACCCCACCACGCATTCGTCACAGTTGCGCGCGGACTTGACGCGCAGCGGCGACCAAGTTGCGCAATGCGGGTTCAACCTCCCCATAGCCACGCGTCTTCAAGCCACAGTCCGGGTTTGCCCATACGCGTTTCGCAGGAACCGCACGCACAGCGGCGTGCAGGAGTTCGGTCATCTCCTCGGCGCTTGGCACGCGGGGCGAGTGGATGTCATACACGCCCGGGCCGACGCCTCGGCTGTATCCGACGGCGGCGAGATCTTCGAGCACTTCCATCTTGGACCGCGCGGCCTCGATGGTGGTGACGTCGGCTTCGAGCCCGTCGATCGCTTCGATCACGTCACCGAACTCCGAGTAGCACAGGTGCGTGTGGATCTGGGTCGCCGCGGTGGCACCGGATGTGGCCAGTCGGAAGGCTCCGATGGCCCAGTCCAGGTACTCCTTGCGGGCGTCGGCGCGCAACGGCAACAGTTCCCGCAACGCCGGCTCGTCCACCTGGATGATGCTGATCCCGGCCGCCTCGAGGTCTTCGATCTCCTCGCGCAATGCCAGCGCGACCTGGTCGGCTGTCACGTCAAGGGGTTGATCGTCGCGCACGAACGACCACGCCAGGATCGTCACCGGGCCGGTCAGCATTCCCTTGACTGGCTTGGTTGTCAGCGATTGCGCGTATGTGCTCCACGCGACCGTCATGGGCGCCGGGCGGGACACGTCACCGTGCAGGATCGGTGGCCGCACGCATCGCGATCCGTACGAGTGCACCCAGCCGTTGTCGGTGAACGCGAAGCCGTCCAAGTGTTCGCCGAAGTACTGGACCATGTCGTTGCGTTCTGGTTCGCCGTGCACCAGGACATCCAGGCCGATGTCCTCCTGGGTCCGGATCACGCGCTTGATCTCGGCCCGCATCCGCTCGGCGTACCCCGCTTCGTCCAGCCGTCCGGCGCGCAGATCCGCCCTGGCCTTGCGGACTTCCCCGGTCTGTGGGAAGGATCCGATCGTGGTGGTCGCCAGCGGCGGCAGGTTCAAGCGTTCGTTCTGGATCTCGGCGCGTTCGGCGTAGGGCGCGCGTCGCCGGTGTTCCGGGCGCAGGGCCGCGATCTCAGCCCGGACCCGGTCGTCCCGCCTGGCCTGTTCGACGCCCTTGCGCACCGCTTCGCCCGCGGCGACGAGTTCCTTCACCAGCGCGGGATCGTTGCGTTTCAACGCCTTGCCCAGCACCACGACCTCGTCGACCTTCTGACGGGCGAACGCCAGCCGTGCGGCCAGGTCCGGGTCCAGGGACTTCTCGGCGGACAGGTCGTAGGGCACGTGCAGCAGCGAACATGATGTCGAGACCGCGAGCTCACCGACTGATCCCATGAGCTGGGCGCAGATCGAGGCGGCCGCGCTGAGGTCCGTGCGCCAGATGTTGCGGCCGTCCACCACTCCGGCGACCACGGTTTTCGTCCGCAGCCCGAGGACGGCGGGAATCCGATCCACCGCCTCGCGTCCAGCGACCAGGTCGACGGCGACGCCGTCCACCACGGTGTTCGCGAGGATGGGCAACGCCGGGCCGAAATCACCGAAATAACCGGCCACCAACAGTTTCGGCCGCTGCGGGAGGCTCGCCAGCTTGTCGTACGCCCGGCGCAGTGCTTCCAGTTCCTCGTGCGTGCGGTCCGCGACGAACGCGGGCTCGTCCAGCTGCACCCACGCCGCGCCCGCTCCGGCCAGCAGGCCGAGCAGTTCGGCGTAGCACTCCAGCAACGCGTCCAGCAGGTCCAGCCGTCCCTCGCCTTTGGACAGCAGCAAGAACGTGACCGGGCCGAGCAGCACCGGACGGGTGTCCACGCCCAGCGACTTCGCCTCGAGGTATTCGGCGACGGGCTTGTCGCCGGTCAACGCGAACTTCGTGTCCGGGCCGAGTTCCGGCACCAGGTAGTGGTAGTTGGTGTCGAACCACTTCGTCAGCTCCAGCGCGCCGACGCTGTCGCGGCCGCGGGCCATCGCGAAGTACGTGTCCAGTCCGGTCAGTCCGAGATCGCGATACCGCTGCGGGATCGCGTCGACCAGCATGGCGGTGTCCAGCACCTGGTCGTAGTACGAAAAGGTGTTGCACGGCACCGAATCCAGGCCGCTGGCGGCCAGTTCGGCCCACGTCGAGACCCGCAGGTCTCGTGCGACGCCGCGCAGCGCGGACGCCTCCAGGTCACCGGCCCAGTATTTCTCCAACGCGCGCTTGAGTTCCCGCCGCGGACCAATCCGCGGATACCCCAGCACCGTCGACCCAATGAGGGACACAGCTCTCTCCTCGCGAGCTCGTGAGCCCACGGGCAGCGCACGCGAAAAGAAGCGTCGCGTGAGCCCGCCCGAGAGGCTCCGGACCACACGCACCGGCGGTGCGTGTACCGGTGGCAGGTCTTCGGACTCGCGGGCATCCAACTGGTCCTACTGGCCGTCGCTTCCCAGGCTCTCGCCCAGTGCTTGATGACGGCGGTCGTTCCCGCTCACCGCTGCGGGGCAGTCCCGGATTCGCACCGGGTTCCCTCTTGCCTCGCCACACCACGGGGGCACGGCGAACCACCAGCACTGCGAGCTTAGCCGAGGCTCGCTTCCCAGCAGAGCGATCGATATGATCCGGTCAAGCGATCAAACGAACAGGATGGATCATGCGGCAACCTGGCGACGTCCGAAGGCAGCGCATCCTCGCGATGGTCAGCTCCCGTGGCGCCGCTCGCGTGAGCGACCTGGCCGAAGAGCTGGAAGTCTCGATCGTCACGGCCCGCCGTGACGTGGAGGAACTCGCCCGCGCTGGCAAGTTGCGCCGTGGCCACGGCGTCGCCCGTTCGATCGTGCCCGTCGAGGCTCCCGCGGACCCCATGCCCGACAACGACCGAGCGATCGCACTCATGGTTCCCGAGCGGCACACGTACCTCTACGAGACCCTGCACGGCGCCCGGTCCACGCTCGAGGAAGCCGGGATGCGGGTCGTGCTGCACATCGCGCCGAAAGACGCCGGAGTCGAGCAGTCGCTGGTCGAACGAGCGCTGGCGGACAACCCCCAAGGCCTGCTGATCGCACCGCGGTGGCGGACCGCCGAGGAGCAGGAAGCCGCGGGGACCTGGCTGGCGAACGTCGACGTGCCGATGGTGATCATGGAACGGCGGCCGTCGACCGGCAGCTTGCTGCACGCCGTCGATTCGGTGTGTTCGGACCACTGGTACGGCGTCTACCTCGCGGTTGAGCACCTGGTCGGGCTTGGCCATCGGCGGATCGTGCTGGCCGCGCGCTACGACAGCCCGACCGCGCGGACCGTGCGTGCCGCGTTCGCTCAGATCGTGGCCGATCGTCCGGAGATCGAGGACGCGGTCGTGGTGCTCAGCGGTCGCGGCGCCGGTATCGACCCGACCGATCAGCCACCGGATTTCGCCACAGTCCTGCGTGAACACAAGGCGACGGCGGCGGTCATGCACGGCGACGAAGACGCGTTGATGCTGGTCCAGCAACTGGCCGAGGCCGGTGTCCGGGTGCCGCAGGACTGCTCGGTCGTGGCGTACGACGATGTGGTCGCCGCGTTGGGCAGCACGCCGCTCACCGCGGTCGCCCCGCCGAAGGCCGAGGTCGGCCGCGTGGCCGCTGAGCTGCTGCTCGAACGGCTGAGCAAACCGGGCTGGGGACGGCCGAGGCGCATCGAGTTGATGCCGGAGCTGAAGGTTCGCGGCTCGACTGATCGTTTGACCGATTAGCTCGGCACTATTGACCGTTTATCGCTCAGCCGATCAGGATGGCGGTGTCTCGACACGAGGAGGCATCGGTGCCTTTATTGGGTCAGCCTGTGGTGAGTCGCCGTTCCCTGCTGGCAGGGGCCATAGCCGCACCGTTCGCCGGTGCCTGCGCGCCTGCCGCGACACAGTCCTCGGGCGGGCCCGTTCAGATCACGTTCTGGTCGGCACTGCGGGGCAGCCAGCCCGTCGTCGACGCGTTCAACCGCAGTCAGAACAAGATCAAAGTGATCTTCCAGCAGATCCCCGGCGGCGACCAAGGCGGATACGCCAAACTCAGCAACGCCGCTCGCGCGGGCAACGCGCCGGACGTCTGCACGATCGAATACATGCAGCTGCCGGGGTTCGCGATCGACGGCGTCGCGACCGACATCACCGGGCTGATGAGCGACCGGCTGCGCAACCAGATCGTGCCGCAGGCGTGGCGGCTCGCCACGTTCGACAGCAAGACCTTCGCGGTGCCGTTCGACATCGAACCGATGGTCATGCACTACCGCAAGGACCTGTTCGACCAGTACGGGCTGACCGTGCCGCGCACATGGGACGAGTTCGCGGGTCTCGCCCGCAAAGTGCGCGACAAGGCCCCGGACAAGCGGGCCGCGGTTTTCGCGACAGACGGGGCGTACAACGTCGCCGCCTTCGCCTGGCAGGCGGGTGGCCAGTGGTTCGACATCTCCAAGGGCGTCTGGAACGTGTCCATGACGGACGCTCCGTCCCGGCGGATCGCCGAGTACTGGCAGAAGCTGGTCGACGACGACCTGGTCTGGGTGAACCCCAGCGCGGGCAAGCAATACGACGCGCAGATCGGCAACAGCCTTCTCCTCGTTCGATTCTCCGGTGCGTGGGAAGCGGGCGCGCAGATGAGAGCCCGGCCGAAGCAGAAGGGCCAATGGGCCATCGCTCCGCTGCCGCAGTGGGACCCCGCTGACGCGGTCGTCGGCACGCAAGGCGGTTCCACGTTCGCGATCAGCAAGGACAGCCGGCACGCGGAAGCCGCGATGGAGTTCATCGAGTGGCAAGTCACCCAGCCCGATTCGTTGCGAGCCCGGCTCACCAGCGGCACCAGCAGCGCGTTTCCCTCGTCGCCCGCGTTGATCCCGGTCGGTAGTGAGTCGTTCGACCGTGCCTACTACGGCGGGCAGGACATCTACCGGCTGTTCGACGAGGAGGCCAAGAAGATCAGGGACGGCTGGATCTGGGGACCGCGGATGTCCGCGACCCAACGGGTGGTGAACGACGGTTTCGCGCGGATGAGCGCGGGCGGCACCATCATCGAAGCCTTGCGTCACGGGCAAAGCGGCACCATGCCCGACCTGAAGGCCCTTGGCCTGTCCACATCGGAACACAGCAGCTGAGAGGCGAGCCATGACGTTGACAGCATCCCCGCCTCGGACAGCCGAACCAATGGGGACAGGCGAGACCAAGACCAAGACCCGGCGGCGCGAGAAGATCGCCTGTGCGGTGCTGATGGCGCCGTTCTTCGCGCTGTTCACCCTGATCTTCCTGATCCCGTTGGGCACCGCACTCTGGCTGAGCCTGTTCAGCCAGGACGAGCCCGGTCTGGGTTTCGGGCCCGAGCAGACCGTCTTCATCGGACTGCGTAGTTACGCGGCTGTGCTGTCCGACCCCACATTCCTCAATGGACTGTCGGTCGTGGTGTTGTACTGCGTGATCTACATCTCGCTGATGGTGGCCGGCGCGCTCGCGCTCGCGCTGTTGCTCGACTCCGGGATGGCCAAGCTGACCCGCTGGGCGCAGCTGTCGTTGTTCCTGCCGCACGCGGTTCCCGGTATCATCGCGGCCCTCATCTGGCTGTACCTGTACACCCCTGGCTTGAGCCCGATCATCGACCTGTTCGCCAAGGCCGACATCACCATCGACTTCCTCGGGCTGAACGCGGTCCTGCCGTCCATTGTGAACATCGCGTTGTGGAGCAACCTCGGCTACAACATGGTGATCTTCTACGCCGCGCTCAAGGCCATTCCGAACGAGGTGGTCGAGGCGTCCGTGGTGGACGGTGCCGGACCGGTCCGCACAGCGGTGTGGGTGAAGACGCCGATGATCCGGGCGTCAATCGTCACGGTCGTGATGTTCACGTTGGTCTGGTCGTTGCAGTTGTTCACCGAACCTGTCCTGCTGAACCAGGCCACACCGGCGATCAACTCCCGGTACACGCCGAACATGTACATCTTCGACGCCGCGTTCACCCGCAACAACTACAGCATGTCCGCCGCGGCCGCGGTGGTGCTGCTGGCCTTCACGATCGCCCTGTCGTACTTCGTCACTCGCTGGACCAACCGGCAGGAGGCCCAATGAACCGCCTGCTCGGCCGGACGACGGCCAACGCCGTCGTCGGCATCGCGGTGCTTTACACCTTGCTGCCGGTGCTCTGGCTCGTGCTCGCCGCGACGAAGAACACCGACGCGCTGTTCAACAGTGATCTGTTCTCGCTCAAGGACTTCTCCCTGATCGACAACCTCAGCAACGTGTTCACCATCGACGGCGGGATCTACGGCCGCTGGTACGTCAACAGCCTGCTCTACGCCGTACTCGGTGCCGCGGCAGCCGCCATGATCAGCGTCGCCTGCGGGTATGCATTCGACAAATACCAGTTCCGGCACAAGGAAAAGCTTTTCGGCCTTGTGCTCGCCGCCGTGATGGTGCCGCAGACCGTGCTCGCGCTGCCGCTGTACCTGATGGCGGCCGAGACCGGTCTGGTCAACACCTTCTGGGCGGTGTTCGTCCCGGTGTTGTTCAACCCGTTCGGCGTCTACTTGGGACGTGTGTTCAGCCAGGGCTACGTGCCCAACGAAGTGCTTGAGGCCGCCAGGATGGACGGCGCGGGTGAGCTGAAGGTGTACGCCAGGGTCTCGTTGCGGATGCTCGCCCCCGGGCTCGTCACGATCTTCCTTTTCCAGCTCACCGCCATCTGGAACAACTTCTTCCTGCCGATGGTGATGCTGTCGGAGCAGAAGCTCTACCCGGTCAGCCTCGGTCTGTTCCAGTGGAACAGCCAAGCCACCGTGTCGCCGGAGTACTACCCGGTGGTGATCACCGGATCCTTGCTGGCGATCATCCCGTTGATCGTCGCTTTCGCCCTGCTGCAGAGGTTCTGGAGATCCGGTCTGACCGCGGGAGCCGTCAAGTGAGACTTCCTCGTACGGCGTTGGCGATGGAGCCCGACGCGGCCGCCGCGGTGCTCACCCCCGACGCGCTGACCGCACTGCGTGAGGTCTGCGACCTCGTGCCTGGCCTCATCACCGATTTCACCGAGGCCCAAGACCTCCTGCGGGACGTGGAGGTCCTGGTCACCGGATGGGGATGCCCGCCGATCGACGAGGCCGTGCTGGCCGACGCGCCTCTGCTGCGCGCGATCGTGCACACCGCCGGGTCGATTCGCGGGCACGTGACCAAGGCGTGCTGGGACCGTGGAATCGTGGTGTCCTCAGCGGCTTCGGCCAACGCGTTGCCGGTCGCGGAGTACACCCTCGCGATGATCTTGTTGTCCGGCAAACGGGTTCTGGAACGTGCCCATGACCTGCGCACCACCCGCGTGCGTGACGACTGGCTGGCCACGCCGCAGTCCATTGGAAACTATCGGCGCACTGTCGGAATCCTGTCGGCGTCCACGATCGGCCGACGGGTGATCGACCTGTTGCGTCCCTTCGATTTCCAGGTACTCCTGCACGATCCTTATGTCACCGACGCCGCCGGACTCGGTGTCACCGGCGTCAGCATCGAGGAGTTGTTCAGCAGCAGTGATGTCGTCAGCATCCACACTCCGCTGCTGCCCGAAACCCGTGGCCTGGTAAGCCGTTCGTTGATCTTCTCGATGCGCAAGGACGCCGTGCTGATCAACACTGCCCGAGGCGCCGTGGTCGATCAGGAAGCACTGCTGGACGCCGGTCATATCCGGGCGATACTGGACGTGACCGATCCAGACGTCCTGCCGCCGGACCATCCGTTGTGGGAGCGCGACAACATCCTCATCACGCCGCATCTCGCTGGTTCGCAAGGAAACGAATGGCAGCGCCTCGCCGCGCTGGCCGTCGACGAAGTGCGTCGATATGCGAACGGGCAACCTTTCGGTTATTCGGTGTTGCGCGAACGGCTCGGCCAATTGGCCTGACTGCCCTCGACAGGTTCGGCCGAATGGGGTACTTCTGATGAAGTGCACCGGGTATCCGTCGGATACTTGTTCTTCAATCGGCGCTTCAAAGCACGCCCGAAGTGGGGAACCAACAGGTCGAGGTGAGCTTATGGGCATGGCACCGCGCGTCATTCTCCGCGGTGAATGGGGAGCAAGACACGACAACGGTGGCGGGTCTGCTCCGCTGCCCGCGTCCGAGATGTGGTTACACCATTCGGTTACGATCGCGCCCGATGTGCTGCCGCCGTTCGACGACGACTACGCGGCGATCCGGACCTTGGAAGCCATCGGTGAACAGCGGTTCGGCCGCGGAATTTCCTATACCTGGCCGATCACACCGGCCGGACTGATCTTCGAGGGCCACTCGGCCAACCGGCTCGGCTCGCACACCGGCGGCCGCAACTCGAAAGCCCGGGCAATCTGCTTCGTCGGCAACTACGACGTCCAGCGCCCTACCAACGCACAGATCCAAGCGGCCGCGTGGCTGCTGCAGGAAGGCCAGCGCCGCGGCTGGATCCGGCACGCCCGGCTCAACGGCGGGCACCGGGACGTGAAAGCCACCGGCTGCCCGGGCAATCACGCGTACGCGGCCATCGGGTTGATCAACTCGCTTGCGGCTGGGCCACCGATCACCGAGATTAGCGAGGAGGACGACTTGTCCTGGACTGAGAACCTCACGTTCACCGCCCCAGACGGCACAGTCACGACGGTCCAGGCGCGCGACTGGCTGATGTGGACGAACCACGCGGCGTGGCAGGCGGCCAACAACACGGCCGTTGCCAACGCCAAACTGGATTCGATCGCGGGCAGCCTGAGCACCGACCAGGCCACCCTGCTCGCCGCGATCGGCGAAAACCCGACCCAGGTCGACCTCACCGAAGACCAGGCGAAAATGTTGCTCAACGGACTGTCCGAGGACGCTGCCCGACGTCTCTACACGACGCTGGAAGGCCGCTTCGGCAAAGAGTCCTGACACTGCCGCACTGAGGGCCCCATCCGCGAGGATGGGGCCTTTTGTCAGAACCACTACCGCTCAGCTGACCGATGGCGAAGATCCGTGGCGTACCAGCAATCGGGGCACTCCCGAACCGTCCGCTGAGGCCGACCAAATCTCCCCATCGGGCAGACTGTACGCGACTGTGGAATTGTCCAGCCAGGTCACTTGATCATCCACACTCCGCGTTTCCGACAATGCGGTCTCGGTCATTGTGGCCAGATCGAGGACATGTTCACGCCATGGCCGTGCGCCATCCTGGGCAATGCGTTTCTTGAACGCGATCCGGGTGCCGTCCGGTGACAGCGACGGGCATTCCACGTTCTCCCGCAACGCTTCGGCGTGCCACGCTTCGAGATCTCCTTTCACCAGGTGAGTTTGCCCGCCGGTGGACACGGTCGCGTAGAAGGTTCTGCCGTCCGCGGCGAAGGTGACGCCCCAGAAGTTGACGTCTTCGGCGCGATGCGTCCGGCCACCTATTCGCAGTGGGATGTCTTCGATGTTGGTGTCGATCTCCTCGGGCGCCATGATTCCGGTGCGGGTCGAGAACGTGCCGGTCCTGGCGTACGAATCGCCGGTGACGAACGTCGTCCACGACGCGAACCGGCCGTCTGCCGAAAGCTTGGCGCGGTTGGGAGTTCCAGCCACTTCGACGCGCTTCACCTCCGTCATGGTCGATTCCAGCGTCACCAGGGTGGCGCTGGGCAACGGCCCTGGCGTGTCGGCGAGGCAGAGCCCCTGTCCAGCACTGGTGTAGAAGCGTTCGCACCGCAGCTGGCTGATCCGGCGCGGTCCTTGTGGATCGGACAACGACACCGATGCGACCTTGCCGTAATCAGGACCTGGCGCCTCGTTGCGGAACAACAGCCTTCCAGGGTCGGTCAGCACAATCGCACCTTGATCCACCACAACGGACACGTCCACGGGCTGACTGCGTGGATCAGTGGCCTTGGCCTGCTGGATGTAGACCAGGGCGATGCCAGCCAGCAACGCCACTGCAACCAACGCAATGGACAGTTTGAGTCTCATCGCTTCCCCCGCAGGCACGCCAAAGCGACTACAGAGCCGAACGCCACGGCCGCCGTGATCACCGCGGCCTGCATTCCCCAGACTGTCCACGCCAGTCCGAAGAGCACTGCCGAGATCATCTTCGCCACGGCCTGGCCGGTTTGCAGCAGCGCCATCCCGCTCGTGCGTAGCTCCGACGGCACCAATGGAGACGCCGCAGCCATCAGCACTCCATCAGTACACGCGTAGAAAGCACCGTGTGCCAATAGAGTCACGCAGAGCAGGAAGACCCCGTCCACCGCACCGATCAATGCCACGTACCCGCACAACAGCAGGACGTGCCCGATCAGGAACAGCTTCCAGCGGCCGAGCCGATCCGCGATCCGACCCACGGGCACGGCCAACGTCAGATAGACCGCGGCCGTGCCGAGGGGCGACATCGCGAAGTAGGCCGGTTCGATGTCCAGTCTGCTTTGCAGCAACAGATAGACGAACGAGTCACCTACAGTCACCAGTCCCAGTACTACCGCCCAGAAACACGCTCGACGGAAATCGTTGTCCCGCAACAACCCGAACGCCACACGCAGCGAGATCCGCTGCTTGACCGGTCCACTGTGGTCATGAACGAACAACACCAGGAGCAGAACACCGAGAACGGCGAAGCAGAAGCTGACGACGAACACAACATCGTATCCACCAGCCACTGTCCACAGCAGAACGAACGCGACCAGGGGACCGAGCAACGCCCCGATGGTGTCCATGGCCCGGTGCACACCGAACGCTCGGCCCAGAGTGTCCGGTGTGCTGCTCAACGAGATCAACGCGTCCCTCGGGGCGGTCCGCAGCCCCTTGCCGGTCCGGTCGGCCGCCAGCACCATGCCCAAAGTGGACGCCGAACCTCCTGCGCCCATCAGACCGAGCTTGGCCACTGCCGAGATGCCGTAACCGATGCCGGCCATCAGCTTCCGGCGCTGCCACCGGTCGGCGAAGGTGCCGCCGATGACCCGGACGAACGCCGTCACGCCGGAGTAGAGGCCGTCCAGTATGCCGAACTGCAGTGGCGAGAAACCCAGTCCCAGCACCAGGTACAGTGGCAGGATCGCCGTGACCATCTCCGAGGAGATGTCCGTGACCAGGCTGACCGCGCCCAGCGCGATCACGTTGGCCGAGACGATCCTGCCACTGTCATGACCTTTGGCACCTAGGGACTCGGTATCCCGCGCTGAGGCGATGTACACGAGCCCGTCTCCCCTACCTGCAGGTGTATGGGCCGGCCTTGTCCAAGGTGGTCCCGTCCGTGCCGATGATCTCCCACGAGTAGGACTTGCCGTTCAGGACAAGCTTCATCACGCCGTGCTTGGCGAAGGACTTCTCCACCCCTTCGCGCGGCTTGATCTGCGTGTACAGGCTGTCGCCGCCGATACCGACGATCGCCGAGCGCAGTCCGTTGGCCTCGTCGACGCGCCCGCTGGAGTTCAGCGGCTTGATCCGCTCGTAGTGGTGGTCGTGTCCACTGAAGACGACGTCGGCACGGACCTTGAGCAGCTCGTTCCAGAAGGGAGCGATGGTCTTGTCGTCGCCGTACTTGCCGGAGTTGAACCTCGGGTGGTGCCAGTAGCCGACCACACAGGCTTTCTGGTTACGGGCGAGGTCCTGCCGCAGCCAGGTCAATTGCTCGCCGGTGATGCCGTCGGTCAACGGGTCGGAGTCCAACGCGACGAAGTGGAAGTCGCCGATGTCGTAGCTGTAGTACGGCTTGCCTTGCGGGGTCGCGATGGAGCCGAAGTACGCCTTGTACCCTTTGAGCTTGTCGTACCACTCGTGGTTGCCGGGCGTCGGCTTGGTGATGCTCTTGAACCTGCCCCAGGTCTTGTCGTAGTACGAGCGGAACTCGGAGATCGTGCCGTTGTCGTACTGGTTGTCGCCCACGGTCAGGACGTAACTCGGCTTGATCCCGGCGATCAGCGCGGCGGTCTTGGTGTGCTCGCCGGGCAGCTCCGGCTTGGCGATATCGCCGGCGACCACGAGGACGGTGCCCGTCGAACTGCCTGGCTGGGTCGCGCCCTGGATCGGAGCACTGGCTGCGGAGAGATTGCCCGCCGCGTCGCGTGCCCTGACGGTGTAGGTGAAACTGGTTCCGGACGCGAGGCCCGAGTCGGTGAACGTCGTCGTGGTGGCGGTGCCGACCACGTTGCCGTTGCGCAGGATCTCGTAACCGGTTACGCCGACGTTGTCGCTGGCCGGGTCCCAGGCGAGCGCGACGGAGTCCGAAGTGGACGAGGTGACCCGCAGACCGGATGGCGCAGTCGGCGGATCGACGTCGCCTCCGCCGGTCCGGGACCCGTAGACCTCCAGTTCCCACAACGAATAACCGTACGGCGTGCCGCGTTTCGTGCCGTATATCCGGACGTAACGACCGGCGACGCTAAGCCCGGCGTGCTCGTCGACCGTGCCGTCGGAACCGGTTACGGACTTCACGTCGCTCCACGACGAACCGTCCGAAGAGGTCTGAATTCTGTATTCGCTTGCGTAAGCAGCCTCCCACGACAGTTTTACCTTGGTGATGGCGGCGGGACCACCAAGATCCACGCTGATCCACTCCGGATCGGAGCCTTCCGCGCTCGCCCAGCGGGTCGCGGCATTCCCGTCCACCGCGTAGTTTCCGGCAAAACTGGCGTTCTCAATGGACGATGTGGTGGTTGGTTTGTTGTAGGACAACAGGTTCTCCGCCGCGTTCGCGGAAACAACCGGTTGGCAGACAAGGACGAGGACCGCGCCAACGGCGATGGCGCGGGGCAGGACAGGTCGGGTCACAGAACACACTCCTCGACTGGCAGGGTCGACAGGACCGGCGCTTGGCGGCGGCACGAGCAGTGAGAAGCCGGGACGTCAGAGGGACTTTGTTAAGGAACTTTCCTAACGAACGCGAGGTTAACGGCGAGTGAACGACAGTGTCAACCCATACATCGGAACATTCACCCCCATGACCTGGCTTCCTACCCTGGCGTCAAGGACGGTTCGGGCGTCCGTTCAGGGCTGTCGACTATTTGCGGAGCAGTGTCGTTCAGCTGTCATCAAACCCGGGGTGCAAGGTCCTCGTCAGTAGGCTGGGGAGGCCAGAGATCCAACCTTTACTGGGGAGTGCCGATGGCTCGGAGACGCTTACTTGTCGGGTGCGGAGTGGCAGTGGCCGCCGTGGTACTGGCCGGTTTACCGGCATCAGGATCGGCAGACGCAGACAGCAAGCTCGTGACGGACCTCAACACCCTCGTGCACGACCCCAGCCTGCGCGGCGCGAGCGTCGGCCTGGTCGTCCGCAAGGCCGACACCGGTGAGGTGCTGTACACCAGCGAAGGCACCGCTCGCCGCCAGCCGGCGTCGAACATGAAACTGCTGACCTCGGCCACGGCACTGGAGATCCTCGGCCCGAACCACCGCTTCACCACATCCGTACTGACGCAGGGCAGCGACCTGTACCTCAAGGGCACCGGTGACCCGACGGTGCTGCTGGCGAACCTCGACGACCTGGCCGCCAAGGTGGCCGCCAGCGGCATCACCACGGTGGCCGGCAAGCTGATCGCCGACGACACCTGGTTCGACGCGACCCGCCTGGGCACCGGATGGGCCTGGGACGACGAGCCCTATTACTACAGTGCCGAGACTTCGGCCCTGACGATGTCCCCGAACAGCGACTACGACGCCGGAACCGCGTTCGTGTCGATCATGCCAGGCGCTCCCGGCAAGGCGGCCGTCGTCTCGATGGATCCGCCCACCACCCACGTGACCATCGAGAACGCCACCATCACCCGCGGCCCAGGCCTGCCCAACACCATCGCGGTGGAACGCAAGCACGGCTCGAACGTGGTGCGGGTCAGCGGATTCATCTCGCAACAGGCACCGGCGGTGCAGAAGCTGACCACGGTCAAGGAGCCGACAGGGTACGTGGCGGGCGTGTTCCGTGACTTGTTGCAGAAGCGCGGGGTCCAGGTAGCCGGCCCGACGGTCACCGGCGTGACGACCCCTTCGGACGCGAAGGTCGTCGCCGAGCACAAGTCGATGCCGCTGTCGGAGTTGTTGGTGCCCTTCATGAAGCTGAGCAACAACATGCACGCCGAAATCCTGGTCAAGAGCGCAGGCCGAGCGGTGTCCGGCACGGGAACCTGGAACGCGGGCCTCACCGCGATGGGCCAGCGGCTGAGCGGCCTGGGCATCGAGGGACAGACATACCTGGCCGACGGCTCGGGCCTGTCCCGCTTCAACCAGATCGCCCCGGACCAACTGACCTCGATGCTCCGGACCGTGCGCGGCAAACCGTGGTTCGCCACGTGGTACAACTCCCTGCCAATCGCGGGCATGTCCGACAAACTGGTCGGAGGAACACTCCGCAGCCGAATGCAGGGTACGGCGGCTGCGAACAACCTACGCGGGAAGACCGGAACGCTGACCGGGATCAGCGGCCTGTCCGGATACGTGACGTCAGCGGACGGCCAACCACTGGTCTTCTCGATGCTGAGCAACAACTTCATCGGCTCAGCCAAGCGAATCGAGGACCTGGTCGGCGTCCGGCTGGCGCAGTACCGCGCAGATGAGA
The DNA here is from genome assembly GCF_900176515.1 of Kibdelosporangium aridum. Taxonomy (GTDB): domain Bacteria; phylum Actinomycetota; class Actinomycetes; order Mycobacteriales; family Pseudonocardiaceae; genus Kibdelosporangium; species Kibdelosporangium aridum. The sequence continues at coordinate 646,238 of NZ_FWXV01000005.1, read as the reverse complement.
CCAGCGAGCCGACCACCGCACGGCAGAGCATGACGTTCCCAGACCTGCCGACCAACGTCGAATGCAGCTGGGTCAAAGCCTGCTAAGAGAGCGGCGCGGCCCGGACAGAAGTTAGTTGCCCGTGGGAACAGGCCAGGCCGCAGCGCCTGGCCTGTGGGCACCCGCCACCCCGCTAACCCCATGGAAAACAAGCCACACCACAGCATCTGGCCTGTGGGCAAACCCGCCGCTCCGAAGCCCCCCAACAGGGCCTGTGAACAACCCGCCGCTACGGATCTTCCGCACGCCAAAACTGTCCCCACCCACCACTACACTGGAAACCGGGGGGCCGACGGCCGCACTACCCCGGATCCCCCGGCTCACCCGCATCCGCCGTGGACCCCTCGGACTCCCCCAACCTCGTCCGCAGCTCCACCACGGTCGTCAAAGCCCCGAACCGCTCAGCCACCTCGAGCGCCTGTCGCCAAGCCTGCCGAGCACCTTCCGCATCGTTCTGCGCTGTCCGGATGTCCCCGAGCAGCACCAAGTTGTCGATCTCCATCAACCGGTGCTGGCTCTTGGTGTGCAGGTCAATCGCCTTGTCCAGCCAAGCCTCGGCCTCATCCAACCGACCGAGCTGCAGGTACGTGTCCGCCAGCCGCGCATACGCGTACCCCTCGCCAGTGCGGTCGTTGAGCTGACGATGCAGCGGTAGCGCCTGGTTGAGCAGGTCGATGCTGCGTTCCGGGTCGCCGGTCCGCATGTACGCGACAGCCTGGCCTTCGAGCGTGTACGCGACACCCTGCATGTGGTTCATCTTCGTGTAGTACTTGTGCGCGCGCTCGAAGTGCGAGATCGCAGCCTCGTAGTCCGGCTGCAGGTCCACCGTGCCCGTGATCATGACTTCGCCGATGTTTCGTTCGACGTAAGCACTTTCCTCGTCGGCCCAGCCGCCCGCGTTGATCAGGTCCAGGGTGTTGTACAGGTGCTGCAGCGATGCCTTTCCGTCGCCGAGCATGAAGTACGCGCCTGCCAGACTTCGCTCGGTGAACACTTGTCCGCGCAGATCTCCCGCGGCGCGGGTTGCTTCCAATGTGACCTGTGCGGTGAGCGCCCAGTCGCGCAGGAATCCCATGTAGTGCTGGTAAAGCTGGATCGCCCAGGCGAGCCGCCACGCGTAGTCCGCTTTCCCGCGTTCGATCGCCTGCCCGATGGCCATCAACACGACGTGGTACTCCGCGGCCAGCCACTGGATCGCGGTCCCGTCGTCGAACAGGGTCTCCGGCGTGACACCCGGTGTCAACGGCGTGAGCGGCACTTCCCTATGCGGCATCAGCGGCCGGTTGGCCGCGTACGTCGAATGCAAGTAGTAGTCGAACATCCGGTGCGCTGCCTGCTCGCGAACATCCGGTGCGTCCAACTCGGTGCTGAGTTCCATCGCGTACGCGCGAACCAAGTCGTGCATCAGGAACCGCCCTGGCACGTGTTCGGTCACCAGGCGGGTGCGGTTCAACTCCACGAGCGCCGTCTGTGCCTCGCGCACCGGCACCCCCAGCAGGCTGGCGCACGCGTGCGCCGAGATATCCGGCCCCCAATGCCACGACAACAACCGGAACAACAACGCCGCCTGAGGCCGCAAAGCCTCGTAAGACCAGGAGAACACCGCGCGCACACCGCGGGTTTCGTCGTGGCTGAGCGCGTCGAGGTTGCCGTGGCCCGTGCGCAGTTCGTCGGCGATCGCGGTCAGCGGCAGGTCCGGGTACGTCGCGGCTCTGGCGGCGACCATGGCGAGCGCGAGGGGAAGTCCACTGCAGACTTCCACGATCCGGTCGACCGCTTCGTGCTGCTCGTCGCTGCGGGCGCCGAGACGCAAAGCGAGGATCTCCCGTGCTTCGGATGCCGACACCGCATCCAATGTGTACGGTCGGGCGCCTTCCATGGCGACCAGGCCGGTCATCCGGTTGCGACTGGTCACAATGACCAGACAGCTCGGCGAACCGGGCAGCAACGGCAACACCTGCTCGCGGTCACGCGCGTTGTCCAGCACCACAAGCATTCGCTTGCCCGCCAGGCACGTGCGGTACAGCGCGGACTGCGTCGCGAGATCAGGCGGCACCCGGTCGCCGTGAACTCCCAGTGCGGCCAGGAAACTCAGCAACGCGGCGGTCGGCGGCACAGCGAGGCCGCTCGGGTCGAAGCCACGCAAGTTCACGTACAGCTGACCGTCCGGATACCGGTCGACGACCTCGTGCGCCAGGTGCACAGCCGTGGTCGTCTTGCCGGCGCCGGGCATACCGTCGATCGCGATGATCGTCACCGGCGGATCGCCCGAATCCAGCAAGTGCCGCAAGTGATCCAGCTCTGCGCGCCTGCCACCGAACGTGGACAAGTCCATCGGCAGCTGCGCCGGCCGGGCGATCGACGCCGCGGCGGGCTGCCCCGCGGGCTGTTCGGCATGCGAGACCTGGGCGTGCGCCGCCCGCAGTTCCGGACCGGGGTCGATACCCAATTCATCGGCCAGACGCGCGGTCGTCGTCCGGTAAACCTCCAGCGCTTCCGCCTGCTGGCCGGTCGCGGCCAGCACGAGCATCAACCGGGCCTGGATCCGTTCGTTGAGCGGGAAGCGTGCCGTGATCGTGCGCAGGATCGGCAACGCATCCTCGGCCCGGCCGCACCGCAGCGCCACCTCGCCCATGGCGTCGGCAGCCACCGCGAACTCGTTGTTGATCGACGTGAACAGCTCCTTGGCCTGCGCAGTCAACGCCAGGCCCTCGCCGCACAGACCACGCCACAGCTGGAACGCCTCGACGTATGACGACATCGCCACGGCGTCGCTTTCGCTCCGTGCCCGGTTCACCAGGTCACGAAAGGCCACGATGTCCGCGCTGTCCCCGTCCACCCGCAGCACGTACCCGGAGCCCTGGCGCACCAGCCATCGCCCAGCCGCACGCGGCGGCAGATCCGGCTCAAGCACCCTGCGCAGCGCTCCGACGTACCGGTGGATCAGGTTCTTCGCGCTCGCCGGGGCAGCGCTCTCCCACAAAGCGTCGACGAGATCGTCCGCACCAACCACCTCGCCGGGCCGGACCAGCAGCACGGCGAGGATCAACCGCTGCTGCGGCGGACCGAGATCAAGTTCCTGCTGCCCCTGCCAGACGCGCAACGGACCTAGGACACCGAAACGGACGGTTTCGGTCATGGCGCGAGGCGCGTCGTCGGCTTGGACATCGGCGCCATTCTGACGTGCCAACCCATGGCTGTCCACGCAAGTTCCGATCAGTGAAAGTCGTTCAAACGTCCCTCTTCCAGGTGTTTCTCAGCCGGTGGCGGCGAGCGGGGCACTTTCTTTATGACCAAATCCTCGCGCGCATGCCGCACCAGGCGCACTTAGCCCGTGGCGGGCTGCCCACCTCGCTGACCAGACGGGTTACAGGCGACCTCAACCGCTGAAACCAAGCTGTTGCCGACGTGAAAACGCCGTTGGTCACTATCAGCGAGCAAAAGTCCACGAGGGACAGCCGTCAACCGACGATAGGACGATTCAACTGGGGCTGTTCCTCGAATTGCCGGGGGGTGTCCATGACTGGGATACAGCCAGACGATCTGGAAGTACAGCTGTATGGGATCACGTTGCGGGTGAGCCGGGCCGCCGTGGCCGACGCCATCGGAAAGCGGAGAATCAGCCAGGATCCACGCGTCCACGACTCGGTCGGTCAGGCATGGCTGGCCACCGCGTCCGCGCTGGGCGACGGCGCGGCCGCCAACCTCTTCAAGCAGTCGCCCATGGCGGCCGCACACTTCGAGCAAGTCCTCATCCACGGGTTGCTGGACAGCCACCCGGAAGCGCTGCTCGGCCAGGCCAACGCGATGCCCGACCCGGTGCGCCGCGCGGTCGACTTCTGCGCGGACCACGCTGGTGATCCCATCACCACCGCGGACATCGCCCTCGCCGCACGCATGAGTGTGCGTTCGTTGCAGCGCATGTTCCGGACCTATCTGGGCATGAGCCCGCTCGAGCACTTGCAACGAGTACGGCTCAAGCGCGCGCACGACGACCTGAAGGCGATCGCCGCAGGACAGGCCGAAGGAACCGTGGCCGACGTAGCGAGCCGCTGGGGGTTCGCGCACCTCGGGAGGTTCGCTGGCCTGTACCGCAAGACCTACGGGCATTCGCCGGTCCAAACTTTGCGTGCCGTCCCCCACCCGTCGCCCAACAACACGGCGCCACGCGGGGACAGCTTGTGCACTGCCGCACCGTTGTGCCGGTGAGTCACCACTAGTCCGGCGTCTCGTAGCACCGTGACGTGCTGCGAGGCGCCGGACAGTGATATTCCTGCCGACTTGGCCAGTGCGGACGTGTTCTGCAGCGGCGTGTCCGCAATGGCCTTGAGCACTGTCGCTCTGGTACGGCCCAGCAACGCGGTCAAGGATTCCTGGCGCGGCGATCCGACGCTGTCGCCGTCACGCCCGGATGCCCAGTCCAGATCCCGTTCGACCGGGTAGACGAGGACAGGTGTCCGTGTCGGATCGGCCGTCTTGATCGGTTTGCGCCAGCAGAAGAACGACGGGATCAACACCAGGCCACGGCCGTCCAGGTGCAAGTCCTGATCCACCGGGTAGTCGACTTCGAGCACGGGTGCGCGCCACCGCATGGCCGGGTGCAGCGTCGCGAGCAGGTTCTCGAATCCGCGGTCGGTCGCCAGATCCGCGCGACGGTCCCGATCGGCCCGGATATGCGTGCGGATGCTTGGCCAGTACGGCTGCAACGCGGTCGCGTAGTACGCCTTGATCGCCGTCGCGATCTCCTGCAGCACAACGAGATCACCGTCTGCCAGTAGTGATGCCCATGCCGGCACCGGAGTTTCCGCCGCGAGCTTGTCGACGTCCGTCCGCAGTTCGTGCCGTGACGTGCCGAGCAGACAATCAAGACCAGGGTCGATGTCGGCGCTGTCGCAATCGGGCGTAAGGAAGTCCGGCGAGAAACCCTGCGGTGGAGCGAGTGCGGTCAACAGGCTCACCGACGGCCGCAGCACCCGCCGCACGTCCCTGCGCCACCCGTCGAACACCACCGCGCCGTGCCCGGTTTGCAGCACGTGCAAGCTGAGCAGCACCTCCCACAACGGATCCGGCTCGGTTCTGATCCGGATCCGCATCAGGTCGGCCGCGGTGAAATGGATGCGCAGCAAGTCGTCCCCCGGTGTAGCAGCCCCAGTTCCGCTCACCCGATGCTAGCCACGCGCCATGGCGGGCGAATAGCCGTTCACCGCCAACTTTGCTGGCGCTCAGCGGATACTGCGCCTGGCATTCGGCCGGCCGATCAGGAACCACAACGGTGGTGCCATGGGACGGTAACAGCGTCGCACGACCCCTTGCGCGTTCCACAATGGACTTCACGGCAGAATGACCAGATGGTGGATGAGGTCTTCAGCGCGGGGCTGATCGCGTACGTCGGCGAACCGGGACGGCTCAGGGACAAATCGCCCGAGCACTACGTCGTCGAGGCCGTCGGTGACGCGGGCTTCGACCTGCTCCCCCGGATCAAAGCGCTGCTCAACGCCATGCACACCGCCAACCCTTCGCTGTGGAACTACGCGTCCCTCACCGACGTGGCCGATCAAGTCGACGCATGGCTCGCCGCCAACCACCCCGGCCTGACCGATGAAGCAGTGACCGCGGTGCGGAACTGGTTCACCTACTCGTACAAGTGAGTCGCATGTAGACGCCTGTCGCATCCCGGGCCGGTTTTCGCATTTTCGTCACGTATATAATCTATCGTGTTCGTAGTCCTGGATGCAGTAGGAGGATCTCGCCAGGCCAGCCGCAGTGCCAGACGGTACGATTCGGCCGATCCGGAGAGCATCTCCGGTACTTGGCGCGCTTCTTGGGAGGACACCGTGCAGGTGGCCGCGAACATCGTGATCGGCATCGTCGCCGCGATCCACGCCTACATCCTGGTGCTGGAGATGTTCCTGTGGACAACACCGCGTGGCCAGAAGGCCTTCGGCCTCACGCCGGAGTTCGCCAAGCAGACAGCGGTCCTCGGCGCGAATCAGGGCCTGTACAACGGTTTCATCGCCGCCGGACTGGTGTGGGCGCTGATCGCGGGCGGCACCACCGGCTTGCAGTTCGCGGTGTTCTTCCTGATCTGTGTGATGATCGCCGGCCTGTACGGCGCGGCCACCTCAAGCAAGCGGATCCTTTTCGTGCAAACAGTTCCGGCCACCATCGGCCTGGTTCTGGTCCTGCTCGCCAGGTAACGCTCGTGGATGGTCATCCCCGGCAACCGCTCAGCGGTTTCAGCTTTCCAGCCAGCCGTGGGCGTGCGCGAGTTTGGCGATCCGCTGTCGCACCTGGACGATCTGGGCCGCGGTCAGCGTCGGCGCTGATTCGAGCAACGCCTCGGTCAGCTCCTGCATCAGCTCGCGGGGCGACAGGACGTCGCACATCACCTCGTCGTCCTGGCTCGAGGTCGCTCTGGCCTGGCCGCGCTCGAGGATCTTGACCGACGAGGCCTTCAGGCCCCGGTCTCCTTCGACGACTTCGAACTCCACCGCCGTGCCCGGCGTGAAGAGGAACTTCTCGTCACGCAGGTCGTTGGCGTGCATGAAAACGTCCTCGCCGCCGTCGTCCGGGGCGATGAAGCCGTATCCACGAACATCGTCGAACCGCAGCACCTTGCCAGAAATCACAACGCACCTCACCCAGCAACAACAGACCTGAGATGCAGGCTACAACATCACGCGCGAAGCCGGTGGTCAAGGGCGGTGTAGCGGCGGCCGGTGCTGGCGGTGCGCACCGCCTGGCCGATCGCCCTGGCCGACCCGACCAGCACGACCAGCTTCTTTGCCCTGGTCACGGCCGTGTACAGCAGGTTGCGCTGCAACATCATCCACGCACTCGTGGTGATCGGGATGACCACACACGGATATTCACTGCCTTGCGAGCGGTGAATAGTGACCGCGTACGCATGGGTCAATTCGTCCAGTTCGCTGAACTCGTAGCCGACTTCTTCGTCCTCATCGGTCCGGACGGTCAGTGTCTGCTCCTCGGCGTCCAGTCCGGTGACCACTCCCATGGTCCCGTTGAACACGCCGTTCTCGCCTTTGTCGTAGTTGTTGCGGATCTGCGTGACCTTGTCGCCGACGCGGAACACCCGGCCACCGAACCGGCGTTCCGGCAGGTTCGGTGTGGACGGTGTCAAAGCCTCCTGCAGCAGGGAGTTCAGCGCGGCCGCGCCTGCGGGGCCGCGATGGGTCGGCACGAGCACCTGCACGTCCTTGCGCGGGTCAAGCCCGAACTTGCGCGGGATCCGGTTGGCCACGATGTCCACTGTGAGCGCCGCGGTCTGCTCGACGTCGTCCACTGAGAACAAGAAGAAGTCGTCGAGTCCCTTGGTGTGCGGGTGTTCTCCGGCGTTGATCCGGTGCGCGTTGGTGACCACACCGGACTGTTGCGCTTGGCGGAAGATGTGCGTGAGCCGCACGTGCGGGATGGGGGTGTCCGGGGCCAGCAGGTCACGCAGGACTTCGCCCGCGCCGACCGAGGGCAACTGGTCCACGTCACCGACGAGCAGCAGGTGCGTGCCAGGAGCTAGTGCTTTTACCAGTTTGTTGGCCAGCAGCAGGTCCACCATGGACGCTTCGTCCACGACCACCAGGTCAGCATCAAGCGGCCGGTCCTTGTCGTAGGCCGCCTCGCCGCCCGGTTTGAGCTCCAGCAGCCGGTGCACGGTGCTCGCCTCGTGACCGGTCAACTCGCTCAGCCGCTTCGCGGCACGGCCGGTGGGTGCGGCGAGCACCACCCTGGCTCGTTTCGCCGCCGCGAGCTCCACAATGGATCGGACGGTGAAGCTCTTGCCACAGCCCGGTCCACCGGTCAGCACAGCGACCTTGCTCGTCAGCGCGAGGCGTACGGCCTGTTCCTGCTCGGGCGCGAGCTCAGCGCCGGTCCGCTTGTGCAGCCAGGCCAGCGCACGGTCCCAGTCCACACCGGCGAACGCGGCCATCCTGTCCTCTTCGGACCTCAGCAGCCTGGTCAGCTGGCTCGCCAACGAGATCTCGGCCCGGTGGAACGGCACGAGGTAGATCGCGACCTGGTCCACCTCGGTGTCCTCGCCGGGCACCAGCTCCCGCACGACGCCTTCCTCGTCGACCAGCTCCGCCAGACAGTCGATCACGGCACCGGTGTCCACCTGGAGGATCTTGACCGCGTCGGCAATCAGCCGCTCCTCCGGCAGATAACAGTGCCCGTCACCGGTCGACTCCGACAGGGTGAACTGCAGGCCTGCTTTGATCCGTTGTGGACTGTCGTGCGGGATGCCGACCGCCTTGGCGATCGTGTCGGCGGTGCGGAACCCGATCCCCCACACGTCCGAGGCAAGCCGGTACGGCTCGGTCCGCACGACGTCGATGGACTTGTCGTTGTACTGCTTGTAGATCCGCACCGCCAGCGAGGTGGACACACCCACGCCCTGCAGGAAGACCATCACTTCCTTGATGGCCTTCTGTTCCTCCCACGCCGCGGCGATCAGCTTGGTGCGTTTCGGCCCGAGTTTGGGCACCTCGATCAGCCGCTCGGGCTGCTGCTCGATCACGTCGAGCGCGTCGACTCCGAAGTGCTCGACGATCCGGTCGGCCAGCCGCGGCCCGATCCCTTTGATCAGCCCGGACCCGAGATACCGCCGGATCCCCTGCACGGTCGCGGGCAGCACTGTCGTGTAGTCGTCGACGTGGAACTGCTTGCCGTACTGCGGATGCGATCCCCATCGGCCCCGCATCCGGATCGACTCCCCCGGCTGCGCACCGAGCAGAGCACCCACCACGGTGACCAGATCGCCACCACGCCCGGTGTCGACACGGGCGACGGTGTACCCGGTGTCCTCGTTGGCGTAGGTGATCCTCTCAAGGACAGCCTCCAGCACAGACCCCCGAAACGGCTCATTGCTGCCCACTCGAAAGGGGTATCACAGCGCGACGACGCCGAGCACCGCGGATCACCTACCAATGGCCGGTGAGCCGGCCTAGCCCGTTCGGCGTAAGGTGACATAACGTGACAACGCCGGTTACTGAAACTCCCCAACGCGGATTCTTCGGACATCCCAAGGCACTGGCGAACCTGTTCGGCACCGAGTTGTGGGAACGGTTCTCCTACTACGGAATGCAGGCGATCCTTGCGTTCTACCTGTACTACAGCGTGACCGATGGCGGGCTTGCCCTGCCGAAGGCGACCGCTGCGGGCATCGTCGGCGCGTACGGCGGGCTGGTGTACCTGGCCTCGGTCGGTGGCGCGTGGGTCGCGGACAGATTGCTCGGCGCCGAACGCACCGTGTTCTACGGCGGCGTGTTCATCATGTTGGGGCACATCGCGCTGGCGTTGATCCCTGGACTGACCGGGGTCGCGGTCGGCCTGATCCTGGTGATCATCGGTACCGGTGGGCTGAAGTCGAACGTCAGCGCGCTGGTCGGCACGTTGTACGCGGAGGGCGACGAGCGCAGGGACGCCGGGTTCTCGCTGTTCTACATGGGCATCAACCTCGGTGCGATGTTCGGCCCGATCGTCACCGGGTGGCTGCAGACCGACGTGGGCTTCCACGTCGGCTTCGGCGCGGCCGCCGTGGGTATGGCCGCCGGTCTGGTCCAGTACGTCCTCGGCCGCCGCAACCTGGGACCCGCCGCACGGGTGGTGCCCAACCCGCTGACCGGGGCCGCGCGGGTGCGAGCGCTGGCCATCATCGCGGTCGGTGTGGTCGTCGTCGTTCTGTTGGTGCTGGCCGGCACGATCACGCCGGAGAACCTGCCGACCGTCGTGACGTGGGTCGTGGTCGCAGCAGCCGTCGCCTATTTCGCCGTCATCCTGTCCAGCCGGAAGATCACCGCGGTGGAACGCAGCCGGGTGTACGCCTTCATCCCGTTGTTCATCATCAGTTTCGGCTTTTGGTCGCTGTTCCAGCAGCAGTTCACCGTGTTGCCGATCTTCGCCGACACCCGGATCGATCTGGACGCACTCGGATTCCACATCCCGCCCGCGGTGTTCAACTCGGTGGAACCGGCATTCGTCATCGTGCTGGCGCCATTGTTCGCGTATCTCTGGACGAAACTCGGTGAACGCCAGCCGAGCACCACGGTCAAATTCTCGCTCGGCGTGATCGGAATGGGGATCGCTTTCCTGCTGATGGTCGCGGTCAGCCAGACCGGTGACGGCCCAGCGGTGAACCCGCTTTTGCTCGCCCTGATCCTGGTGGTTTTCGCCGTCGCGGAAATGTGCCTGTCACCGGTCGGCCTGTCGGTCAGCACGAAGCTGGCGCCCAAGGCGTTCGGCGCGCAGATGGTCGCGTTGTTCTTCCTGTCCATCGCGCTGGGTTCGTCGGTCGCGGGCGAACTGGCCGGGTACTACTCGGCCGACAACGAGCCCGCGTACTTCGGCATCCTCGGCGGCGCGGCGATCGTGCTAGGCCTGATCCTCTTCGGCCTCCGGCCGCTGCTGCGCAGGCTCATGCAGGGCGTCCACTGAGAAATCGTCCACTGAGTCCAGATACCGCGTCACCCAGAGCATGTCGTCGACTTCGACCGGCCCGGTCTGCTGGCACGCTTCCAGCCAGTCGACCGCGGTCGAGTCGATGTCCTTGCCGATGAGCACGAGCTGGGTTTCCGGTGTGCTGCCGCGTGGCCACGGCGACCGGTGGAAGCGCAGGTAGTTGCCGACGGTCTGGATGCCGAACCGGTCGGTGTGCCCGGGCAGTCCGAAGTAGACAAAGCCCTTCATCCGGTACAGCCCGGCAGGCCGGTTGTCCAGGAAGTCCATCAGCAGGACCGGGTGCATCGGTTCGGTCGAGGTGAACGTGACCGTGTCGTACACCGCGTGCGCGTGGTCCGAGTGGTCGTCGTTGAGGTCGTCGAACGACAGCTGCCGGGCAACCGGCAGCTGCGGCGCGCGGTCGAACAGCAACTCCGGGTCGATTCTGCCGTGCGAGACCGGGACGATCGGCGCTTCGCCGTTGTACGTCCGGACAGTGTCGATGAGCGCGGCGGGATCGGCCAGGTCGGTTTTGTTGAGCACGAGCAGGTCCGCGATCTTCAGCGCCTTGGCCAGCTCGGGATGTTCGGTGTGGGTTCTGGTGAACTCGACCGAGTCGAGGACCGTGACCAGCCCGCCGTAGCGGACGCGATCGTCCTTGCTTGCCAAGAGCTTGCGGACCATGGCCTGCGGGTCGGCGAGACCGCTGGCCTCGATCACGATCACGTCCAGCTTGGCGCCGGCCAGCTTGCCCAGCATCTCGTCGATGTCCGACGTGTCGGCCACACAGCACAGACAGCCGTTGCCCAGGGAGATCATCGAGTCGACCTGGCCCGCGACGGCCATCGCGTCCACGTTGATCTGCCCGAAGTCGTTGACGATCACGCCGATCCTGGTGCCGCGGGCCGAGCCGAGCAGGTGGTTGAGCAGCGTCGTCTTGCCGGAACCGAGGAAGCCGGTGAGAAGGACAACCGGGATCACGGGAGGAGACATTACCTGCCGGGGCGGCCCATGGCGGACCGCCCCGGCAGGTGTGTCAGTGCAGTGTGACCGTGGTCCCGGATTCCTCGGCCAGCCGCTCGGCACCCGTCTGGGTCTTGAGCGGGATCTGCTTGAGGAAGAAGATCACCGCGACCGCGACGACCGCGAACGGCAGGCAGTACAGGAAGATCTCGCTGGTCGCGACGCCGTAGGCCTCCCTGATCACGTTCGCGATCGGCTCGGGCAGCGTCGCCAGATCCGGCACCGCGGCCGTGCCGTTGCCGGTGGGCAGCGGACCGAGGTGTGCGGTGATCTCGCTGGTCACCCGGTTGGCCAGGACCGCACCCAGCACGCTGACGCCGATCGTGCCACCCATGCTGCGGAAGAACGTCAGCACGGAGGTTGACGCGCCCAGGTCCTGCGCGGCCACGTCGTTCTGCGCGACCAGCACCAGGTTCTGCATCAGCATGCCGACGCCGACACCCAGCACCACCATGTACGCGGACAGCAGCACGATGTCGGTGCCACGGTCGATCGTGGCCAGCAGCACGAAGCCGGCGATCATGAAGAAGCCGCCGGTGATCAGGTGGCCCTTCCACTTGCCGGTCCGGCTGATCAGCTGGCCGGACAGGGTCGACGAGATCAGCATGCCGAAGATCATCGGCAGGCTCATCAGACCGGCCACGGTCGGCGACTTGCCCAGTGAGAGCTGGAAGTACTGGGACAGGAACACCGTGCCGCCGAACATCGCGACGCCGACAAGGAAGCTGACGGTCGTGGTGAGCGTGACCGTGCGGTTGCGGAAGATGCTCAGCGGCACGATCGGCTCGGCCACCCGCGACTCCACCCACACCGCCAGCGCGAGCACCGCGACGCCACCGCCGACCATGAAGAACGTCCAGCCGGACAGCCAGTCGAACTGGTGGCCGGCCAGCGTGGTCCACACGAGCAGGGTGGACACGCCCAGCATGATCAGGAACGCGCCGAGGTAGTCGACCTTCACGCCCTCCCGCTTCACCGTCGGGATCTTCAGCGTGCGCTGCAGCAGCAGGATCGCGGCCACCGCGAACGGCACACCGAAGAAGAAGCACCAGCGCCAGCCAAGCCATGACGTGTCGACCATGACGCCACCGATCAGCGGGCCCGCGACCGTGCCCACGGCGAACACGGCACCGAAGATGCCCATGTACTTGCCGAGTTCACGCGGCGACAGCATCGCCGCCATGACGACCGACACCAACGCCGTCAAGCCACCCGCGCCGACACCCTGCACGACCCGGCTGGCGATCAGGGTGCCGATGTCCTGGGAGAACCCGGCGACCAGCGAACCGGCCACGAACATCACCAGTGACAGCTGGGTCAGCAGCTTCTTGTTGTACAGGTCGGAAAGTTTGCCCCAGAGCGGAACCGTCGCGGTCATCGCGAGCAGCTCCGTGGTGACCACCCAGGTGTAGGACGACTGCGAGCCGCCCAGGTCCGCCACGATCCGCGGCAGCGCGTTGGCCACGACGGTCGACGCGAGGATGGCCACGAAAATGCCCATCATCAGGCCGGACAGCGCCTGCACCACCTGCGATCGACTGAGTTTCACACCGTCGGCAGGTGGGTCTGCCGTGACTGTCATTTCTTCCCCTCAATGACGGCCGTGCCTGTGGGCACGGGCATTCCCCCGGCGAGCGTGTCGATCGCCGTGTCGAACAACTCGGACATCCGGACCGAGCCCCCCAGCTCATGCCAGCGCTGGCAGGCGGCCTGCATGGCGCCGCCAACGACCTTGAACAACAGCAACGGGTAGAAGTCGGTGGCCGCGTCGAGGCCGGTCCGCCGCGCGATCGCGTCGACGAGGATCTGCTCGGTCTCCCGCTGGGTGGAGAACATCCGCACGATCAGCCCGGGGTCCCGTTCGATGATCGAGATCCGGGTCAGCCACTCGTCGCGCTCTTCGTCGAACCTGTCGATGTACGGGCGCATCGCGACCACCACTGCCTGCGTCGGGCTCAGCTCGGCGGGTGCGGCCAGCAACGCGGCCGCGACCTTGCGCGTCTGGCCCACCGGATCAGGGTCCGGGTGCATCACGGCGTCTTCCTTGGACGGGAAGTAGTTGAAGAACGTCCGCGCGGACACACCTGCCTCGGCCGCGATGTCATCGACCGTGACGTTCTCCAGGCCGCGCTCACCCGCCAGTTGGAGCGTGACCTTCACCAGCCTGGCCCGTGTTTCGAGCTTCTTGCGCTCGCGCAGGCCCAACGGCTGCTCCCCCTCGGTCATGACTCCACGTTACCGAGGATCTTGCAGAGTCTGCAAACTTTCAGACTGTGAAGCGAGTCTCCCCCCGCGTGTCCACCTTTCCAACACACCGAAATGCACTTTCCGGCACCATGAAATCCCCCTCCAGCCTGGGCGAGGGGGATTTCATGGTGCCGGAATGGTGGACACGGCTTAGTGGCTAGCGCCGTCTGGCGTTGACGCTTTCGTTCAGGACGGCGTTCAGGCCGTACAGCGTTGCTCGCAGGTCGTCTACCTGGGCGTTTGGCGCCGTCAGGTGCGTGCCGAGGCGACGGACCTGACGTTCGATCTCGCCGGTGCGCTGCGCGGGCACCACGTGATCGGACATCAGGTGGTACGCCCGCAGCACCGATTGCTGGGCCTGCGGCGTGAGTCCAGTGGACAGGTCGGCAGCGGCCTGACGGACCGCGTGCCGGACCGGGCTGAGGTGGTCGGGCTCGCGCAGGTACGGCCCAACCGCGGGCCGACCGGGCTTCAAAGCCTGCAGCGCGGCACCCATGACCAGGCCGTCGAGCCCCGTCCTGACCAGCACCGCGAACAGCGGCGCCAACCAGCCCAGCGTGGCCACGGCCATCCCGCCGAGAATGATCGCCAGCCCGGCCGTCGTAGTGATCACGCCGATCCACCGGGTTCGCCGCGCGGTTCGCACGGCATCGGCGAGGCGCGCGACCTGGCCATCCGCGATGATCACGTCGGCGACGCACGCGCCCCGACCACTCAACGCGACGCCCACGTCCGCCGCACCGACAGCAGGGTCGTCGCCGACCATGAGGGTCAGTCCACGACGGCGTTCCTCACGGACACGCTCGACCTTGTCCGCCGTACCGCAACGGGTCCACAGCTCGTCAACGCCCAGCACGATGCCGACGTCCTCAGGATCGTTGAGGTGTCCGCGCGTCACCAGGACCAACCGCCGCATTCCGGCCCGCCGCAACGCCCGCACCGACTTCGCGGCGTCCGGCCGGACTTCGTCACGCACCAGCAGCGCACCGACTGGCTGACCGTCCACGGTCACCCAGGCGATGCTCGCGTTGTCCAAACTCGCCCTGGCCAGGGCCACCTTCACCCAGTCGAGCGCGCCGTCCGGCTGGGTCTCGGCGAACGTGACCTTGCCCGTGTGCGCACTGCCTCGCAGGCCCGCGGCCTTCGCCGCCCGGGCGACGGCTCCGGCGAATGCGTCAGGCCGCATGCGTTGCGCGGAGGCCGCGCACGCGAGCACGTCGTTGGTCAGCCAACCCGGCGCGGCAATGACCTCGGTCACCGACAACGTGCCTGCGTACATCACGCCGGAAGCGTCGATCACGCCGATCCGCGTGCGTGCCAGGCGCTCCAGGACACCGACGTCGCCCACAACGACGCCCTGACGGGCAGCCCTCGTCAGCCCGGCCGTCAAAGACAACGGCACAGCAAGCAGAACAGGCCCCGCGGCGGCCACAGCGAGCACGCTGAACGCGGCCAACGGATTTCTGGTGACCAGCCACACCACGGCCGCAGCCACGATCGCCAACGGCGCGAACACCAACGCGGCACGGTTGGCCCGTCGCAGCGGCCCGGCGCCGTCGGTGACCGCACGGTGCGCGAGGCGCGCCATCGCCGCCCACGTGCCCTCCGTGTCAGGCACGGTCGCGATCAGCTCGATCGGGTCGCCCACATTGACCACGCCGCTGCGGACCGACTCACCTTCCTTGCGCCGCACCCTGATCGGATCGCCCGACAAGGGTGATTCGTCGAGCACGGCGTCGTGCAGCAGCCGGCCGTCCACCGGGATCACCTCGCCGGCGCCGACCGTGACCCGCTCCCCCGTATGGATCTTGGTCTCGTCGGCGGCACGCGCGATCGCAGCGACCTCGCGGCGGGCGCGGCGGCGCACGAGCGCCTCGACGCCTCGCATCCCGCAGGCGAGCATCCCCGCTGCGGCACCGACTTCGTGCTCGCCGACCAGCAACGCGCCACCGATCACCGGGACGGTCAGCAGCGCGCCGCCCACCCGGCGATCCAGCACCAGGTCCTCGATCGACCACACGGTCAGCGGCGCGACACTGGCCGCGGCCGCGACCGTCCACAGTAGAGACGCGTCGGGCATGCCGAGTAACCACAGCAGACCGGCCAGTACCGAGAGCAGGACGGCCGCGACGAGCGCGGGCACGCTGATCAGCCGCCATGGTTGGCGGTCCGGACCGGTGATCATGCCGGATCTCCCAGCTGTAGCAACAACCTCTAGCATAGAGGTACCCGTACATCGGTGTCCGGCACAACCGATGCAGTGATCTTTTTAGACCAATTTTGCGTGGCGCTAGGCAAAACCTCGCAAAGCTCGCTGGGCGCGGTGCAGGTTCGGCGGGTGCACGGCGGTGGTCCCGTAGCTCTCCAGCTTGGACTCCAGCGGCCCGGTGAAGTCCGGCCGGTCGATCTGGCCGAACTCGCGAACCGTAGAAATACCAACGGTCGCGCTGCACGGCGCGACGTGGTCGATCTTGACGCAGCCCGCGCGCTCGTTGGTCACCGTAATGTTCCAGTGCGCGAATCGCGCGCCGTACAACGGACCCGCGTCGGCGCTACCGCCGTGCGAGCCGTCGTTGAAGATCTCGACCTCGGTTCGTACGTTGCCGAACGGCAACCCGCGATGCGTGTCGAACGTGCCGGCCTCCATCCGGCCGCGCGACCAGACGTTGCCGCACGACAGACCTTCCACGTTGATCCCGTGGTGCCCGGAGCCCGGTGTGGGCGGTTCGGTGAACTTGCCGATGGCGAAGTCCTCGACCAGGTTGTCATGCGACTGCTCGCGGCACGCGTAGGAATGGTGCTGTCCGCGGCCGCTCACCCGGGTCCGCGAAAGGGTCACGCCCTTGGCCGAGACCAGCAGGAACCCGTTATCACTGTCCACAACGGACACATCGTCGGCCCAGCAGTCCCACGCGCATTGGAACACCAGTCCGTTGTAGCCCTTGTCCTGCAGGTGGGCCGGGCGGATGGTCTTGACCATCCGGATGGTCAGCCCTTCGACACCCGCCCCGGTGATCGCCGGCGCGCTCGTGGTCAGCCGCGCGTTCCACTCCGTCCGCAGCTCCACCGGAAGCGGCTGGGCCAGCGTCACCTCAGATCCCTTTACGGCCGCTATACGCACCGGCCACATGAACGGCTTGTACGAAAGCAGCTTGGTCTTGTCGGTCCAGATGTACGACTCCGTGCCCGGGATATCCCCGCACATGTGCTTGAGCAGGCCGTGCGCTGGATCGTCGTCTACCTGCAGCAACACCCGCCGTCCTGGCTCAAGGCCGCCAGCGTCGGCAACCGTGACCGTGAACGAGCCCCGCGGCACCGCGCCGACGATCGTGGTGATCACGCTGGTGTCGGCGCCTTCGTTGCCGATCCAGCCCTCCAGCGGCCATCGCTGCGTCTTGATGGCCTCGATCAACGGCGTGCGCCGGTCGCGGTGACAGACCCAGACCAACCCGCCGCACCAGCTCCACGCCGAGTTCGAGCCGCCGTAGCGGCTGCGGTTGATGCCGACGATCTGCTCCAGCGAGCGCGTGGCGAACAGCGTGGTCTGGCCGCTGCCCGCGCCCCTGAGGATCACGTTGTCGTAGCCGACCTCGATGATGTCGTCGATCCGGTACGTGCCCGCGGGCACGAACACCACGCCGCCACCGGCACTGCCGACGTCCTTGATCGCCCGGTTGATCGCAACCGAGGCGTCCGCCGACCCGTCGGGCTTGGCCCCGTACCGCAGGACGTTGGTCCGCGACGGCCGGTTGGGCGGCCGCTCGCCGAACCGGTAGCCGGCGTAAGCGATGTTGGGGATCTGCGGATGGTTGCAGGGGTTGGCGACGAACTGCTGCCATAACTCAGGGGGGTCGGCGTGCGCATGCCCCGCCGTGACGAGACAAGTGGCCGCCGCCGCACCGCCTACCAGGAATTTCCGCCGGTCAAGCGCCATCGACGAGTTCCTCACATCCATGTCGGTGGCGGCGGCGTTGGACGTCGACTCCGGTGTATCAGAGGCGGGCGTCACAGCGAAAGCACCATTCGCGCCGATCAGCCTCGGTAGGCTCGTGTGCGTGAGCGCGACACCCCAACTGCTGGCGATCAGCGATCTGCACGTCGGCCACGCCGAGAACCGGCCGATCGTGGAGGGCCTGCAGCCCGGACACCCCGGCGACTGGCTGATCGTCGCCGGTGACGTCGCCGAGACCACCCCGGACATCCAGTGGGCGTTGTCGCTGCTGAAGTCGCGGTTCGACACGGTGATCTGGGTGCCGGGCAACCACGAGCTGTGGACCACGACCAAGGACCCAGTGCAGTTGCGTGGCGTGCGGCGCTACAAGCACCTGGTCGAGATGTGCCGCAGGCTGGGCGTGCTCACGCCGGAGGACGAGTTCCCGGTATGGACCGGTGACGGCGGGCCGGTGCGGATCGCGCCGCTGTTCGCGCTGTACGACTACACGTTCCGGCCGGAGGGCGCGACCAACAAGGAAGAGTCGTTGGCCATCGCGCACGAGGCGGGAATCGTCTGCACCGACGAGTACTTCCTGATACCGGACCCGTATCCGTCGATCGACGCCTGGTGCCACGCGCGGGTCGCGGAGACCGAGCGCAGGCTCGCCGCGTGCGACCCGGACGTGCCGCTGGTGCTGGTCAACCACTGGCCGTTGGTCCGCCAGCCAACGCGTGTCCTGCGATACCCGGAATTCGCGCAATGGTGCGGCACTGAACTGTCGGCCGACTGGCACACGCGGTTCAACACGGCTGCTGTGGTGTACGGCCACCTGCACATCCCGAGGCACACGGAGTACGACGGGGTGCCGTTCGAGGAGGTCTCGCTGGGCTACCCGCGCGAGTGGAAGCCGCGTGGCCTGCCCGCGAAGCTGCTCAAGCCCGTCCTGCCGGTGCGAGTGGCGCCATGATCGAGAAGCTGATGCCTGCCGGCGTGGCCAGCAAAGAGATGTTCAGCGACGCGGCCGAGTCCACGATGTTCCCCGAGGAAGCCGCACACGTGGCGAAGGCCGTGGACAAGCGGAAGCGCGAGTACGCCACGGTTCGCCACTGCGCCAGGCAGGCGTTCGCCGAACTCGGGGTCCCGCCGGTGCCGCTGCTGACCGGTGAGCGCGGCGCACCGCAATGGCCTTCGGGGATCGTCGGCAGCATGACGCACTGCGCGGGATATCGCGCGGCGGTCGTGGCTCGCTCGAGCGACATCCACACCCTCGGGATCGACGCGGAGCCGCACGCACCGCTGCCCGAAGGGGTGCTCGGCGTGATCTCCCGTGACGAGGAGAACGGGCGGCTGGCCAAGCTCACCGCGGCGGACAACACGGTGCACTGGGACCGGATGCTGTTCTGCGCCAAGGAGACGGTGTACAAGGCCTGGTTCCCGCTGACTCGTAAATGGCTCGGGTTCGAGGAAGCGTCGATCACCCTGGCCGACGACGGCACGTTCAAGGCGAAGCTGATGGTGCCAGGCCCCGTCATCGCAGGTGAGCGGGTCGACGTGTTCAACGGCAAGTGGATAGTCGGAGACGGCCTGGTGATCACCGCGATAGCGATCCCAGTGGGGTAAGAGGATGCGCGCCCGGTAGAGCGCTGCTATCGTTCCTGCCATGGGCATCTGAGAACCTCCGCGCACAGCGCGCATTCAGGTTGAGAACTCCACGCCACAGCAGGCTGTCCACACGCCGCGTGGCCGTCCCCTTATCAACTTTTTTTCCAGGAGGATTCCTCATGGCCGCGAACTCGAAGAAAAACGCCAAGAAGGCACCGAAAGCCAGCGCGAGTGAAGGCTTGTCCTTCATGAAGCCGATCGAGCCCCACGACCCGGCCGACGACGCCCCGAAGCTCAGCCGAGCAGAGCGCCGCGCGGCGAAACCACAGGCCAAGACGCACGGCAAAGTGCAGAACATGCGCAGCCAGGCAACCCCGACGCACCGCAACTTCAGCAGCCGCCGCAGCGGCGGATGAGCCCAGACGCCCCCGGGATTTCACCTCCCGGGGGCGTTTCGTTCACCCGGTCGAGGCCGTAATGGACCTCGCGGCATGATTGCCTGATGGCCCCGTTCACCTACGCGGATGCGGTGAAACTGCTCGGCGGCAACGAAAACAAGGTCGTCCGAGCCCTCGACAACATTCTCGGCACCGCGTTGCTCGGCGGTTCAGTGCTGTCCGTACTCGATCTGCTGAGCTGGTTCGACGCCAAAAGGCGAATTCATCCGCCTGTCGAAAGAACTGGTCGCTAAACGCGCTTCGGTGGCAGCGGGAAGAAGCCGCTGGTCCGGTCGGCATACTCGGCGTACTCCGGCCGCGATTTCCGCATGTGCTTCTCGGTGAGTGGTTTGCCTGATCCGTTGACCAGGAGCCAGATCATCAGAACTGGGGACAGAATGGTGGCAGCGCCTGCCCAGGTCGCACACGCGAGCACATAGAGGCCGGTCCACACGGCCGCGTCGCCGAAGTAATTCGGGTGGCGGGTGTAGCGCCACAGGCCGGTCGTCATCAGCTTTCCCTTGTTCGCGGGATCGGCTTTGAACTGGGACAGCTGCCAGTCGCCGACTGTTTCGAACACGAAGCCGATCAGCCATATCAGGGCACCGAGAACAACAAGCCAGACCGGTGGTGCCGGAATGTACTGCGCTACCTGCACGGGCAGCGATACGAAAAGCAGGATCAACCCCTGCGTCAGGTAGACCTTGTACGCCAGGTGAAGGTTTCCGTTGGAGCGTTGCCGGATCTCGACGTATCGCCGGTCTTCGGGTTTGCCGTGGTTGCGTATTCCAATGTGGACGGCCAGCCGGACGCCCCAGATCATCGTGAGCACGGCGATCAGCACGTTCGGCTGCGAAGCCAGCGCCAGCGACACCGCCGCCACCAGCGCGAAGCCCAAGCCCCACGCCACGTCGATGAGGTCGTGCCGATCCCGGCGCACCGAGATGGCGAACACGAGCCCGAGCAGTACGGCCACGGCGCCCGCGCTGACCGCCAGGTTGGTCAGGAACACAGCGCTGCCCTCGTCGCGCTCGGCATGCCGCTTCGGCCATCCACTGTGGTCCGGACGGCGATGATCTGGTCGACGCCCATCCGGTTCTCGGCGAACGCCAACGCGCCGCCGGCCAGGTACAGCCGCCATGTCCTCGCCTGCTCGACCCCGACCAACCGCACGGCGTCCTCCCAGCGCTTCTCCAGCGTGTCGGCCCATGCCTGGCATGTCCGCACGTAGTGCTCGCGCATTGCCTGCACATCGCGGATCTCGAACCCCGCGGCCGCGAGGTGGTTCAAGGTCGACCCGATCGGCCGCATGGTCATGTCCGGCGCGATGTACGTCTCGATGAACGCCCCACCGCCCGGCGCCGTCGCGCCCCGGGACATCTGCTGCAGCACGAGCCGCCCCTCCGGCTTGAGCATCCGGAACAGCGTGGCCGCGTAGGCCGGGTAGTTGTCCTCGCCGACGTGCTCCCCCATCTCGACTGAGGCGACCGCGTCGAACGGTTCGTCCGTCAGTTCCCGGTAGTCCTGCAAGCGCACGTCGACGGACAACCCCTCGGCCCTCTTCAAGACATGGTCACGTTGCTGCCGCGACAACGTAATGCCGGTGGCGTGCACACCGTAGTTCCGTGCCGCGTACACGACCAGGGATCCCCACCCACAGCCGACATCGAGGAGGCGCATGCCGGGCCGGAGGTCCAGCTTCTGGCAGATCAGGTCCAGCTTGGCGGCCTGCGCGTCGGCCAGCTCGGCCTGCTCCGACGTCCAGTACGCACATGAGTAGGCCATGCTCGGATCGAGCAGGAGCTGGTAGAAGTCGTTCGACAGGTCGTAGTGGTGCGCGATCGCGGCACGGTCCCGGCTGCGCGTGTGCAGCTTCCCGCCCAGTCGCGCCTCCGCGGCAGGTGGCTTCGGCCGCGGCCCGATCACCCCCAGCCGCACAGCCAGCTTGACGATCGCCGTCCAGTCCTTGACCGACGGCCGGATCTTGCGGCCCAACCGCCAAAACCGGCTCAACCCGTCAGCGAGGTCACCGTCGACATCGAGGTCACCGCTGACATAGGCCCGCGCCAACCCCAACTCCCCCGGCTGCCACAGCACATGCCGCAATGCCCGACGAGAGTTCAGCACGACACAAGGCCCGTCGGAGTCGCCTGCCCGGCTGCCGTCCCACGCGAGCACTCCCACCGGAATCTTTGCCCCCAGCTAGCCGTTCGACCAGCCTCACCAGCTGACGGCCGCGTACCTGCTGCAACGCCGTTACGACGTGGTCCTGTTCGAGGCCGAGCCTCGGCTGGGTGGGCACGCGCACACGCACGACGTGCCCACACCGGACGGTGGGATGGTCGCGGTCGACACCGGGTTCATCGTGCACAACGACCGTACGTACCCGAATCTGCTGCGGTTGTTCGGTGAGCTAGGTGTTGTCACGCAGCCGACCGAGATGTCGATGAGTGTCCGATGTGCTGGGTGTGGTCTGGAATACGCTGGCGCCAAAGGTCTTCCGGGCTTGTTCCCGCGAATGGACAACCTGCGGCCGACGTACCTGTGGATGCTGGGCGAGGTTCTGCGGTTTCATCGGCACGCGCGCCGGGTGCTGGCCGACGACACCCTTGATGACGTCACGCTCGGCGCGTTTCTAGCCATCGGCGGGTATTCACAGTACTTCGTTCAGCATTACGTGCTGCCGGTGGTCTCCGCGGTGTGGTCCGCGGGTCCGCAGGTGTCACGTGAGTACCCGGCGCGATATCTCTTCGCTTTTCTAGACAACCACGGGATGCTCTCGGTGACCGGGTCGCCGCAATGGCGGTCCGTTGTGGGCGGTTCTCGGACCTATGTGGAGCTTGCGGCCAAGAATCTGTCCGCTGTGCACGTCAGCACACCGGTCCGCACGGTCGTCACCCACAACGAAGGCGTCGAGATCCGCGACGACAGTGGACAGTCGCATCACGTGGACCGGGTAGTGATCGCAACGCATCCCGACCACGCGTTGGCCATGCTGGCCGAGCCCACGCAGCAGCAACGGGAAGTGTTGGGCGCTTTCACCTATTCACGTAACGAGACCTGGCTGCACACCGACGCCGCGCTGCTCCCGACCACCACCGGAGCTTCGGCCTCATGGAACTACCTGAAAACGGCGTGCCACGAGAACGACGGCCCGGTTGTGGTGAGCTACCACATGAACCGCTTGATGCGGTTGGCCGAACCCCTTGATTATGTCGTCACGCTCAACGCGACCGGCCGGATCCCCGAGCAGGCCGTGATCGCCAAGATGACCTACGAACACCCCGTCTACACCCCCGCATCCGTCGCAGCACAGCGAAAGCTTCCTGGGTTGAACACCGACAGGATCGCGTTCGCAGGCGCGTATCACGGTTGGGGGTTCCATGAGGACGGTTGCGTGTCGGGTGTGCGAGCCGCCAAGGCGCTGGGTGTAACGTGGTGACCGCGCTCTATCAGGCCGAGGTCGAACACGTCCGCCAAGTGCCACCACCACGCGCTTTCCGGCACCGGATCTACCTGTGGCTGGTCGACGTGGACCGGCTGCCGGAGCTTCCCCGGTGGTTGCGGCCGTTCGCACGCTTCGAGTCCCGGGATCATCTGGGCCGTCCTGACAGGACGATCCGGGAAAACCTCGACGCGTGGCTGGGCCGCTACGGCGTCGAGCTGCACGGCGGCCAGGTGCTCATGCTGGCCAACGCCCGCGTGCTCGGGCACGTGTTCAACCCGGTCAGCGTGTTCTGGTGTCACCGGCCCGACGGATCGCTGGCGTGTGTTGTCGCCGAAGTCCACAACACCTATGGCGAAAGGCATTGCTACCTGCTGGACACCGACGAGGCCGGGCATGCCACCACTGCCAAGGAGTTCTACGTCTCGCCGTTCCAGCAAATGGGCGGCGACTACGTCATGGAGTTGCCCAAACCGGACGAGAAGCTCGAGCTGACCATCCGGCTCAGGCAACATGGGCAGACACCACTCGTCGCCACCGTGCGTGGATTCCGAACGCCCGCGACCACACGGCAAATCGTCCGCGCAGTACTCAACCGTCCGCTGGTCACGCGGCTGGTCAGCGCCTTGATCCGTCGGCACGGCGTTGCCTTGTGGCTGCGCCGCGTCCCGATTGTCCGCCGAACGCCGCACGTCCCGCAGGAGGGTGTCCAGTGACCGCGACAGCTATCGAGCTCTGGCCCGGATTGACCGCACCGTCCCGATCCGCCGTGCGCGCGTGGGCCGCCGAACGGCTCTTCCGTCAAGCCATCCGCCGACTGCCCGTTCAGGTCGTCTTCCCCGGCGGGGAACGGATCGGGCTCGGCGGGCCGGTGATGCGGCTGATCCGGCCGGAGACGTTCTTCCACCGGCTGGGCGTGGACGCCAAGATCGGCTTCGGTGAGGCGTACATGGCCGGCGACTGGACCAGCAACGACCCCGCCGGGCTGCTGACCCCGTTCGCCCGGAGAATGGCGACGTTGGTCCCCAAGCCGCTACAGGTGTTGCGGCGCTGGGTGGACACGACCCGCCCGGACGACGAACGCAACACTGTGGACGGTGCGCGGAGCAACATCCACCGGCACTACGACCTGTCCAACGACATGTTCGAGGTCTTCCTCGACCCGTCGATGACGTACTCGTCCGCGTGGTACCAGCCCGGCGACGACCTGCATCGCGCGCAGCTGCGCAAGATCGACGGCATTCTGGACCTCGCGGACGTCCGGCCGGGCACCCATCTGCTCGAAATCGGCACCGGCTGGGGCGCTCTGGCGATTCGGGCGGCGCAACGCGGTGCCCGCGTGACCACGCTGACGATTTCCGGCGAGCAGAAGGACTTGGCCGAGCGTCGGATCGCCGAAGCCGGGCTCAGCAGGCAAGTCGAGGTGCGGCTACGGGATTACCGTGACGCGCGAGGATCCTACGACGCAGTGGTGTCAGTCGAGATGATCGAGGCGGTCGGCGAGGAGTACTGGCCGACGTACTTCCAGACCATCAACCGGGTGCTCAAGCCGGGCGGGCGGGTCGGTCTGCAAGCGATCACCATGCCGCACGGCCGAATGCTCGCGACACGGCGCTCGTACACGTGGATCCACAAGTACATCTTCCCTGGCGGTCAACTGCTCTCGCTGCCCGCCATCCAGGACAATGTGGACAATGCCGGCCTGCGGATCGTGATGCAGCGCCAGCTGGGCCCGCACTACGCCCGCACACTGCACGAGTGGCGGGCGCGGTTCCTCGCGGGCTGGGACAAGGTCGTGGCAGCGGGCTTCGACCCGGTGTTCCGCCGGATGTGGGACTTCTACCTGGCCTACTGCGAAGCCGGGTTCCGTTCCCGCTACCTCGACGCCTGGCAGCTCGGCCTGGTCAAACCAGGGCACGCTCGATGATCGCCTTGGTGTCCACACCGGACGGCAACGTGCCCAGCGCGACACCCCAGTCACCGGCGAACCGCGATGCGCAGAACGCGTCGGCGACCGACGGCGCGCCATGCTGGACAAGCAGTGAACCCTGAAGCACCATAGCCATTGACTCGACAACGCGGCGCGCACGGAACTCCATGTCCTCCAGATTGGACAGTTCCTTGCGCAGACCCTCGATCGCGTCGTCGAGCCTGGCGTCGGCGCCGGAGGCCCGTTCCACCTCAGTGAAGAACGCCTCGACGGTCTCCGGCTGCCGCGCCATGGCACGCAACGCGTCCAACGCGGCAACGTTGCCCGAACCCTCCCAAATGGACTGCAGAGGCGCCTCGCGGTACAGCCGGGGCATCCCGGAGTCCTCGATGTACCCGTTGCCACCGAAGCATTCCAGCGCCTCGGCCGCGTGCACCGGAGCCCGCTTGCAGACCCAGTACTTGCTCACCGCGAGCCCGATCCGCCGGAGGATCTCCTCACCCCGGTCGGTCGCCCCGGCCAGCCGCATCGCCACCACGGTCGCCGCTTCGGACTCCACGACCAGGTCCGCCAGCACATTGCGCATCAACGGCTTCTCAACCAGCACTGAACCGAAGGCGCTGCGGTGCCGTGCGTGGCGGATCGCCTGCACGGCCCCGAAACGCATCCCAGCCGCGCTGCCGAGCAGACAGTCGAGCCTGGTGTTGTTGACCATCCGGAGGATGACCTTCACACCTTCACCCTCTTCGCCCAGCCGCCAGCCGACCGCCTCGTCGTACTCGAGTTCCGCCGACGCGTTGGACCGGTTGCCCAGCTTGTCCTTCAGCCGCTGGATGTGCATCCGGTTGCGCGTACCGTCCGGCAGCACGCGCGGCAGCAGGAAACACGTCAACCCGCCGGGAGCCTGGGCAAGCGTGGCGAAGATGTCGGACATCGGCGCGGACGTGAACCACTTGTGCCCAACCAGCCGATAGGTTCCATCACCGGCCGGAGTCGCCCGCGTGGTGTTGGCCCGGACATCCGAGCCACCCTGCTTCTCGGTCATCGACATGCCCGCGATCAGGCCCTGTTTCGACGTGGGGACGCGCAGGCCGAAGTCGTACGTCTTGGCTGTCAGCAACGGCTCGTACTGCGCGGCGAGCTCAGGATTGGCCCGCAGGGTCGGGATCACGGCGTAAGTCATGCTGATCGGGCACGTGTGCCCGGCCTCGACCTGGCCCCAGACGAACAGCTTGGCCGCCCTGGCGACGTGCGCTCCTGGGGTGGAATCGGCCCAGGGAGCGCCGTGCAGGCCGTGTTCGACGGCAACATCCATCAGCGAGTGCCAGTACGGATGGAACTCGACCTCGTCGATCCGGTTGCCGTACCGGTCATGCGTGCGCAGGACAGGCTCGTTCTCGTTGACCACCCGGCCCCATTCCTGGGCCTGTTCGCTGCCCGCGAGCCGTCCCACCTCGTGGAGCTCCGGCTCGGCCCACCCGGCACCTTCTCGCCGCAGGGCCTCCAGCAGCGCCGGGTCTTCGGCCACGTCGTGCCCCACCAAAGGCGGGACCTGGTTGGTGACCTCGTGTGTGGTGCTCACGCATGACCTCCCAAGGCACGCAGACAGAATGTGGTCAGGGCGGGCAGGACGTCGTCCGCGGCGGCCTGTTCGGCCAACGGCCCGACCAGGATCTCGCTGAGCGCGCCGATCAACGCGGCTGCGGTGAATTCGGGGTTCTGGGGCGGCAGTGCGCCGGCGTCGACGGCGTGCGCGATCCGTTCTGCGGCGATGTCGCGGAACGCACGCCGGAACACCAGGCGCTCCTGCTCGACCGTCAGATCGACCGGTTCGACGAGCAACGCGTACGCCAGCCGAGGCGACTGCAACGCGCGGGACGCGAACGTGACGGCGACCGAAACGATCCGTTCGACCAGGTCACCGGGCTGCGCGGCAGCCTTCGCGACCGCGTCGACCTCATGGTTGACCACGAATCGGAACAGCTCGACAGACAGCTCCGCCTTGCTGGCGAAGTGCTTGTACACGCTGCCCGTGGCGATGCCCGCGCGGGCCGCGACAGCCGCCACGGAGCACCCGGCGTAGCCCTGCTCGGACAGCAGGTCGACGCCCGCGACCAGGATCGCGGCGCGCACGTTGTCCATGCGCGCCTGCACTCGCGGAGTCCGGCGGTACGGCACACAAGAAGTGAACCAGTGATTCACACCTTCACGCAAGTACGCTCGCGAACGTGCCATTCGACGTAGCGGCTGTGCGTGCGCATTTCCCGGCCTTGCGGGAGGGCGTCGCCCACTTCGACGGCCCAGGCGGCTCACAGGTGCCCGACGTGGTGGCGAAAGCCGTCGCCGACGCTTTGCTGTCCGGCCTGGCCAACCGCGGATCGATCACTGCGGCCGAGCTGAGGGTCGAGCACCTCGTCGCCTCGGCCCGGCAGGCCGCGGCCGATCTGCTCGGCGCACAGCCCTCGGGCATCATCTTCGGCCGCAGCATGACCCAGCTGACCTACGACCTGTCCCGCATGCTGGCCAAACAATGGCGGCCGGGCGACGAGGTGATCGTCACCAAGCTGGACCACGACGCCAACGTCCGCCCGTGGGTCCAGGCAGCGGAAGCACACGACGTGCGGGTCCGTTGGGCCGAGTTCGACCGGGCGACGGGCGAGCTGCCCGTCTCGGCGGTCACCAGCCTGCTCACCGACCGGACCCGCGTGGTCGCGGTGACCGCGGCCTCGAACCTGTTGGGCACCAGGCCATCCATCGCCCGCATCACGCCACACGCCCGTAAGGCGGGAGCGCTGGTCTATGTCGACGGCGTGCACCTCACGCCGCACGCCTGGGTGGACGTCGAAGCCATGGGCGCGGACTTCTTCGCCTGTTCCCCGTACAAGTTCCTGGGCCCGCACATGGGAATCGTGGCGGCCCGGCCAACGCTGCTTGAGACGCTCCGGCCGGACAAGCTGTTGCCCGCGACCAACGCCGTACCGGAACGCTTCGAGTACGGAACCCTGCCGTACGAACAACTCGCCGGAACCACGGCGGCGATCGACTTCCTTGCAGGCCTCACAGCGGGCACGGGACCGCGCCGGACCCGGCTGGCGCAGTCGATGCAGGCGTTGGAGCAGCACGAAAGCGCGATGCTCAAGCGAATGGAGGCCGGACTGTCCGGAGTGGCCCGTTTGCATGGTTCACCGAACCGGGACCGGACGCCGACCGCGTTGTTCACCATGGACGGCATACCGCCGGCCGAGATCTACCGCGAACTGGCGGCGCGTGGCGTGAACGCGCCGGCAGGGACGTTCTACGCGCTGGAGTGCGCGCGGTGGCTAGGCCTCGGCGATGCGGGCGCGGTCCGTGCCGGAGTCGCGCCCTACACCGACGAGTCCGATGTGGACAGGCTGATCGCCGCCGTGCACGAGATCAGCCGCGGCTAACCCCGGGCGCCGATCGCGTGCTCGAGCGCCAGCTGTGACAACCGGACGAAGCCGTATCCCCGCTCGGCGGCCTTGTCCGGGTCGAAGTCCTCGTACGCGGAACGATCCGCCCGCAGTTCCTGCCAGGTCTCCCCGGGCGAAAGTGTCGGAACGGACAGCTCCGGCACGCGCGAGGCCGCCAGCGCGTCCTGCACCTCCGGGTCGGCCCGGAAGGTCTTGGCACGGTCACGCAGCAACAGATAACTGCGCATGTTCGCAGCCGCGCTGGCCCAGACACCTTCGCTGTCCTCGGTGCGCAGCGGCTTGTAGTCGAAGTGCCGTGGGCCTTCGTAGCCGCCGTTCTCCAACAGGTCGACGAGGAAGAACGCGGACAGCAGGTCGCCGTGGCCGAAGATCAGGTCCTGGTCGTAACGCGGGCCCTTCTGGCCGTTGAGGTCGATGTGGAACAGCTTGCCCTGCCACAACGCCTGGCCGATGCCGTGGACGAAGTTCAGGCCGGCCATCTGCTCGTGCCCGACCTCCGGGTTCAGCCCGACGATCTCGTGGTGCTGCAGCGTCGAGATGAACCCCAGGGCGTGCCCGATGGTCGGCAGGAAGATGTCACCGCGCGGCTCGTTCGGCTTGGGCTCCAAGGCCAGCTTGAGGCCGTAGCCCTGGTCGATCGAGTACTGGGCGAGCGTGTCGATGCCCTCGCGGTAGCGGTCCAGCGCCGCGGCGACGTCTTTGGCCGCGTCGGTCTCCGAGCCCTCACGGCCGCCCCACAGCACGTATGTCTGCGCGCCGAGTTCGGCGGCGAGGTCCATGTTGCGCATGACTTTGCGCATCGCGTACCGGCGGACAGCACGGTCGTTGCTCGTCAGACCGCCGTCGCGGAAGACCGGATGGTTGAACAGGTTCGTCGTGGCCATGGGCACGACCAGGCCAGTGTCTTGCAGCGCCTGCTTGAACCGGCTGATCCGGCGGTCGCGTTCGGCGTCGTCCGAGCCGAACGGGATCAGGTCGTCGTCATGGAAGGTCACGCCGTACGCGCCCAGTTCGGCCAACCGGTGCACCGTCTCGACCGGGTCGAGCGCGGGCCTGGTCGCCTCACCGAATGGGTCAACCGCCCGCCACCCCACGGTCCACAAGCCGAAGCTGAATTTGTCCGCACGAGTTGGCAGATCTGTCACGGTGTCTCCTTCAGATCGAGCCGTTAATAGTTCGATGCCTAAACTTATCCGGGTCGCACTGGTGAGGCAACCGCCGGTTCACGACCCACACCACTAGCATGACGTCGTGACCCAGCCGAGGCCAGCCGGCCAGCACACCGTCCGCCGGCACAACTCCGCGCTCGTGCTCGGCGCGATCGCGGACTCCCCTGGAATTTCACGCGCAGGCGTCGCCGCCCAGACCGGGCTGACCAAGGCGACGGTGTCCAGCCTCGTCGACCGGGCGATCGCGGCCGATCTCGTGGTCGACGGCGAACCGGCGCGCCGAGACGGCCCCGGCAGGCGCGGCACCTCGCTGTCGCTGTCGCCCGACGGTCCACATGGGCTTGGCGTGGAGATCGGCGTCGACTACATCGCGACCTGTTTGGTCGATTTGACCGGTTCGGTCAGCAGCCAGCGGATCCGCCCGGTGGACAACCGATCCCAACCGGCCAACCGCGTGCTGGTCAAAGTGGCCCGTGCCATCCGGACAGCCGTGGCGGAACTGCCCGTGCGGGTCGGCGGCGTCGGCGTCGCGGTCCCCGGCCTGGTCGAGTCGTCGACCGGGTTCCTGCGTACCGCCCCGAACCTGGGCTGGCGGGACGTGGACGTGCAAGCGGAATTGCGCGACCGGACCGACCTCGGCGACACCGCGATCATGGTGGGCAACGAGGCGAACTTCGCCGCACTCGGCGAAATGTGGGGCGGCGGCCACGAAGACCTGCGCGACTTCGTGCACGTGTCCGGCGAAATCGGCATCGGCGCGGGCATCGTGATGGACGGCGTGCTGTTCGAAGGCGTCCGTGGATTCGGTGGCGAAATCGGCCATCTGCCAGTGGATTCCAAAGGGCCGCAATGCTCATGCGGCGCCCGCGGCTGCCTCGAGGCGATGGCAGGCCAGGACACGATCCTGCAGCAGGCAGGCGTGCCCGACGTCGACACGCTGGTACTCCGCTTGCAGGACAACGACCGTAAGGCAGTCACCGCGACGCGTTCGGTCGCCCGCTGGCTGGGCACCGCACTGTCCAATGTGGTCAACCTGTTGGACGTGCCGACGATCGTGCTCGGCGGAACCTACGCCCGCATCGAGCCGTGGCTGCACGAACTGCTGCTCGAGGAACTGAACGTCCGAGTGGTCAGCGCGGCGTGGTCGGAAGTGCGGATCCTGCGCTCCACGCTGGGAACCGAAGCCGCGGTGCGCGGCGCCGCTGCGTCCGCGGTCCGGGCCATCGTGGCCGACCCGGACCCGTTCATCACAGCGACAGTGGCTGGTTAGTTCAGCACGCGGCGGATGACCGTGATCGGCCCGATCGAGTTGATCGGGGCGATCTTGACGTTCTGACCAGCGCTGGGCGCGTGCACCGCGCGGTTGCTGTCGATGGCCATGGCCACGTGGTGCACCGGGCTGAAGTAGAAGATCATGTCGCCCGCGCGGACCTGGTCACGCGGAATCGCCTGGCCAACGCCCGACTGCTGGATCGACACCCGCGGCAGGCGCACGCCTGCGACCTGGTACGCGGTCTGCATCAGCCCAGAGCAGTCGAACGAGTCCGGACCTTCGGCGCCCCACACGTACGGACGGCCGATCTGAGCGAGGGCGTACCGCAGCACCGCGCCGACATCGCCGTTCGGGATCTTCACCGTG
This sequence comes from Kibdelosporangium aridum, assembly GCF_900176515.1. Lineage (GTDB taxonomy): Bacteria > Actinomycetota > Actinomycetes > Mycobacteriales > Pseudonocardiaceae > Kibdelosporangium > Kibdelosporangium aridum. Next base: position 614,869 of record NZ_FWXV01000005.1, on the reverse strand, counting down.
GACGGGCTGTCGCCGTTGTCGGCGAGAATCGCCTTCTGCTCAGGCGTCAACTGCTCGATCGCGGCCTTGACCTGCTCGATCTGCTTGGCCAGCTCGTCCCGGCGGCGCTGCACCTGAGCGGCGCCCGCCTCTAACGCGGCCTCGGACCTGCGGACATCGTTCTGTGCGGCGGTGGCGTCCTTCGCGGCCCGCTCGGCCTCGGCGATCGCCCGCCTGCCCTGCTCGGCGGCGGTGCCGCTGAGCTGAGACGCCATGCTGGCGGCCTGCATCCGTGACACAACGTCATCACGGCTACTGCCGGTGAGGAACACGTTCATCGCGTTCAGGTCGCCGGTGCCGGACAGCAGCGCGTCGACACGGGACTTGTCCTGCTGAGCCTGGGTGACGCGGGCACGGGACTCATCGGCCTGCTTGCGGGCGGCATCGGCTCGCTGACCGGCGTCCTTGGACTCCGAACGCTTGGCCTCGAGTTCCTCCTGGATGCGCAGCAGATCCTCGTTGATCCGCTCGGCCCGGTTGCTCAAGTCCTTGTAGTAGCCGAGGAGACCGGCCACCGTGGTCGGCTGCTCCGGTTCCTCCTGCCCAGCTGCGGGAACAGCGCTCAGCAGGCCGGCGATCAGGCTCCCCAGCGCGGCAAGGACAACCCTGCGCACCAAGGCACCTCTCCAGCCACCCGACCGCACCAGCAAACCCACAGTCCGTCCCCCTTGCCCTCACCGTCATACGCGGGCGCCATTGTGCCGGATCTTTCCTGTCAACGGCACCCGACCATCGCCGGTTGAGCCTGCCAGAGGGGGTCTGAGCCCGGTGTGAAGTCGGTGTCTGGGCCAACCGGGTTGATCTATACGGCCGAACGGGCGATTTGAGCGGAACTCGGCTGGGTACTTGAGACGTTGAAGGCTTTGGAAGCACCCGCTCGCGGAAGGTTCGCCATGGCAGGACTGTTCAAGAAGTTGACCGTGCTGGCCGGCGCGGCGGAGGCCGCCCGCCGGTACGCCAGGAAGAATCCTGAGAAGGTCGCCCGGATGGCCGACAAGGCCGGCAAGTTCGTTGACCGGCAGACAAAGGGCAAGTACCACCACCAGATCGAGAACGCGGTCCGCAAGGTTCGGCGTCCGGGTCCGGGTGGACAACACGGTCCGAGTGGTCAGCACGGTCCCTACTGACTTTGGTGAAGAGGAGGGCGGCCTTCGGGCCGCCTTTTTCTTTGCTTTGGTTCGGTCTTCGGCTTGGCTAAGGTGTTTGCCTTGGCTCGCTCTTTGGCTTGCTCTTTTGCTTCGGGTTCCAGCTTCGTTTGCCCTATTTCCAGCTAGGTTCTTGGTTTGGCTTTTGTTTCGGGGTTCTTCGGTGCCCGCCACGGCTCGATTTGACTTGGGGCCCCTGCGGCGCGCTCGGGAAGGAAGCCGGGGAGTCCCCCTTCGTTCCGCATCATTTTTCCTTCGTGGCGCGTGGGGCCTCCCCGCACCGGACAGTTTAAGCGCGCCGCTACCCCAAGTAAAATCGAGCCTTCGCTCGGGGATGGGTTGCTTTTCTTTTGCGGTTTCCTCCTGCTTCGTCACGCTGTTTCTGATACACTGGACGTATGTTCGAAACGCGCTCTCTGGGTCGCGAGCAAGTCCTTTCCCGGCTTGCCCGCAACGCCCGGGTACGCGCTTCACTCGACGCCGAGGACGCTTGCTTGTTGGCGCGGTTCGCGGAATTGTCACCACCCAACCGGGACGGTATTCGGGTTGCGGATGGCGCTGCCGAGGAGATCGCTATCGAGACCCGGGTGAGTCCGCGGGTGGCGTTGGCGAAACTGTTGCAGGCTCAGGAGATGGTCAACCGGCTGCCTGCCACCTTGGCTGCGTTGGAGGCTGGGGATATCGACGCCGACCGTGCCGCCACCATGACCAAACAGACTGCGGTGCTGTCGGATGACCAGGCGCGGTGGGTGGAACAGCGGGTGTTGGAACGGGGGCCGAGGGCTGATCACTCCCGGTTTCGGCGTGCGGTGCGTGACACCGTCACCCGCGCCGACGTCACAGCCGCCGACCAACGACGCCAGCGCGCCCGCGAGGAAGAGCGTGGCATCACCATGGTCGACCTGCCCGACGGCCTGGCGCAGTTGAAGATCACCCTGGACGCCGCCGAAGCGCTGACCGCGTTCAACCAGATCGACGCGTTGGCTAAGCAGCGCAAGACCAGGGACCGGTCGCTGAAGCAGTGCCGGGCGGATGTGTTCATCGACCTGGTGGTGGGCAAGGACATCAAGCGTCCTGTTATCGCCACCAATGTGGTGGTGCCGATGGCCACCCTGGCCGGGTTGACCGAGCAGCCGGGTGAGCTGTCCGGGTATGGCGCGATCACCGCTGAGCACGCCCGCGAACTAACCCACGACAGCACCTGGCGCCGCATCCTCACCGACCCCGCAGGCCATGTCCTGGAAGTCAGCCACCGCAGGTTCGCGCCACCCTCGCTGAAGCGCCACATCCAACTGCGCGACCGCCAATGCCGACAACCCGGCTGCGAAGAACCCGCCGAACGCACCGAAATCGACCACACCCAACGCCACACCGACCACGGCGAAACCAGCCACGGCAACCTCGCCGCCCTCTGCAAGAAACACAACCTACTGAAAGAGCGAAGCACCTGGAAGATCGAACAACCCCACCCAGGAACACTCACCTTCACCACACCAAGCGGAAAAACCCACACCACGCAGCCGGAACCCTACGAGTTGGAATAAGCGAGCAAAACGGAAAGCCGGGTATGGCGCGAAAAGCGGGCGAAGCGCAAGGCAAGGTATGGGGTGTGGTGGGCGAAGCGAAGGCTCGATTTTACTTGGGGTAGCGGCGCGCTTAAACTGTCCGGTGCGGGGAGGCCCCTCGCGCCACGAAGGATAAATAATGCGGAACGAAGGGGGACTCCCCGGCTTCCTCCCCGAGCGCGCCGCAGGGGCCCCCAAGTCAAATCGAGCCGCAGCAGGCACCAAAGGCAGAAATAAAAGCCAAAGGAAAAGAAACCCAGCTGAAAACTAAAATGAAGCCGCAAAGCCCTCTAAGCCCGAATTCCCTCAATCAAAGCATCAAGGAACATATCCGCAACCTCATCCGGACTCAACTTCCCATCCGGCTCAAACCACAAATAAGTATAATTGAGCATCCCAAGAATACCCTTCACCAGCAGCGGCGGAGTCTTCCGCAACACCCCGTCCCGAACCCCACTACTCAGCGCCTGCCGCCAATACCCCTCATACCTCTCCCGAGCCGTCAGCACGTGATCGCGCCACTCCCCCGTCAGCGCGGTGTACTCCCGGAAGAACACCGCCCACTCCGCACGGTGCTCCGCGATGTTCCGCAGCAACCCCCGTGCCATCTGCCGAAGCAGCTCTTCCGCCTCCAGGCCTTGGTCCAGCAGCTCTTCGGCGTAGCTGTTCATCTTGTCGACTTGGTCTTTGCTGATCGCGTAGAGAACCGCTTCCTTGCTCCCGATGTAGTGGTACAGCGCGCCTCGGCCCAGGCCGACCGCTTGTCCAAGCTCGGTCATGCCGGTGCCGTGGTAGCCGTTGCGGGCGAAGAGGTCCGCGGCGATCGCGATCACGCGTGCGCGGTTCGTGTCGAAACTCGTTGCCGTCATGCCCCCACCTCACGTCGTGGACCGAACGATCCACAGGTTATCGACTCGACGGCGTCATTTCTTCAACCGTCTGCTGCCGGCGTGCCAGTCTTCCTGGATGCCCACTTCACCTGGGCGAACGCCGAAGGACGGCAGCTGTGGCTGCTCGCGCATGCTGCGCTTCAGCTCGGCGAATCCGGGAAAACGCCCGAGTGCGATCACGTGCTCCCACAGTTCGAGCGCCTCGGTCTCGTCAGGCAGACGGCTGATCACCGGCCCGAACAGGGCGTTGCCGTCGGGCGGCGCGAAGTGCAGGATCGGGGTTCCGACGTCTTTGCCGGTCAGGCTCAGTGCCTCGTCGGTTTCGGCCTGGATCACCGAGTCCCAGGAAGCGTCCTCCAACGCGGAGGCGTAGTCCGCTGGCAATCCGTTACGGGTCAACGCTTCGGTCGCCAGAGCGTGCGTGCCGCGGTGCACTGCGGCCGCGCTGCCACCCGGCACGGGTTCGCGTTCGAACGTTTCCTCGCCCAGCACCTTGTAGAACGCACCGAGCGGTTCGCTGCCGTGCTCGTCGCGGATTCGCGCCGCCACGCGTAGCAGCTTCAGTCCCGCGGTGTGTGAAGCCTCGTATTCCGGTGGGAAGTGGGCGTCGTAGTCGACGTTGGCGTTGATCAGCCGCAGCGAGATGAACCGCCAGTCCACGTGGTAATCGCGCTGCCGTTGGACGATCCGTACCCACTTGCTGGTCATCCACGCGAACGGGCACACCGGGTCGAAGTAGAAGTGCAGATCAGCATCGGCCATGCCCCGAGGCTACTCCCCGCCACCATCCTACGCCAGACCGATCGGTCCAAGCCGTGGGTAATTCACCTGACGAAGCTCAAGACGCTGGCAAGATTTCTTGGACCGATCGGTACACAACTGCTTGTTGTCGATCACCTTCGCGTGTTACACCTGACACCTCGGCTACCCGGGCCAACCGCCGAATCTCCGCACCTCACCTCGGAGGTCCTTGTGACAGTCCAAACAGGAGCCGGCCAACGCCTGCGGCCGTTGCGGGTCGCGTTCGCCAGTTTCATCGGCACCGCCATCGAGTGGTACGACTTCTTCCTCTTCGGCGCCGCCGCGACCCTCGTCTTCAACACGCAGTTCTTCCCCACGCTGAGCCCATTGGCGGGCACACTGGCCGCCTTCGCGGCTTTCGGCGTCGCGTTCGTCGCCCGCCCCTTGGGCGGCATCGTCTTCGGGCACTTCGGTGACCGGATCGGTCGCAAGCGCATGCTGATCATCTCGCTGATGCTGATGGGTGGCAGCACTGTCGCAATCGGACTGCTGCCGACGCACGCCCAAATCGGCATCGCGGCGCCGTTGCTCCTGGTCGTGGTTCGGCTGTTGCAGGGGTTCGCGGTCGGCGGCGAGTGGGGCGGTGCCGTCCTGATGGCGGTCGAACACGCTCCCCCGCAGCGACGCGCCTTCTACGGCAGTTTCCCGCAAGCAGGCGTGCCCGCAGGACTCGTCCTGTCTGCCGCTGCATTCCTTGCCGTACAGCAGCTTCCGAAGGAACAACTGCTCAGCTGGGGATGGCGGCTGCCGTTCCTCGCGAGCGCGCTTTTGCTGTTCGTCGGCCTCTATGTACGGTCACGCCTCGAGGAATCACCTGAGTTCGAGAAGGTCAGCACGGCCGGGCGGGTCTCGTCGTTCCCATTACGGGACACCCTGCGCCGTTCGCCGCGCGCAGTCCTCGTCGGCATCTTCACCCAAGCCGCCGCCAACATCCCGTTCTACGTGGTGACCGTGTTCGTGCTGTCGTACGCGACCACGCATGTCGGCATCTCACGCGGAACCGTGCTCACATGTCTCATCATCGCGGCACTACTCGACATCGCAGCCGTTCCGCTCGTCGCGATCCTGGCCGATCGGATCGGACGGCGGAAGGTCCTGCGAATCGGGGCGATCTATTCCGCAGTCGCCGCCTTCCCGTTCTTCTGGCTGGTCGACACAGGCTCCACCGTCGGCGTCCTGGTCTCGATGATTCTGTACGCGACGCTCGGGCACGCCCTGACGTACGGCGCGATCGCGGGCTTCCTGTCGGAGCTGTTCGACGCCAACCACCGCTACACCGGCGTGTCTGTCGCCTACCAGGTCGGTGGCCTGATCACGAGCGGACCCGCGCCGTTCATCGCCGCGGCGCTGTATGCCGGATTCAGCGGCTCGTGGGTCATCGCGCTGTACATCGTGATCGCGTGCGCCGTCACGTATGTGGCCTTGCTCGCGGCGCCGCGAACCTAGTCCGGGGTGCGTCGTGCCACCAGGCGGTCTGGTGGCACGTGGCCACCATCCGCGGCCACGAAGGCCAGCTGGGCGGGCGTCTCGGAGTCCTCGACCAGGAAACTCGGCGAGGTCCCGTCCGGGCGGGGCCGGAACTCCCGTCCCCACGCCCCCAGGGCCGCGATGACCAGGCTGAGGCTTCGTCCTGCGTCGGTCAGCACGTATTCGTCACGGGCGCGGGCACCGGTGTCCTGGTAGGTACGGCGGGTCATCAGACCCTCGTCGACCAGCAAAGCCAGTCGTTTGGCCAGGATGTTCGGCGCCACCCCGAGTGCATCCCGGAACTCCTGGAACCGCGTCGAGCCCAGGACGAGGGCGTCCCGCACGATCAACAACGTCCAGGTGTCGCCCAGCACTTCGAGGCTCCGTGCGATGGAGCAGGTCGAGTCTTTGCCGAGTGCCTTCGACATGGCTCCAGCATACGGGATGAGTTGCGGAAAGCTATCCAGCCTAGCTAGATTGCTTGAAGCAACTCAGCCTTGACTTTGGAGTACTCGTGCCCCGCCTCAGCACTCGCGGCAGTTTCTGGACCGCAGGCGCCGTGGTCGCGCTCGCTCTGTGGACCAGCGCGTGCCCGACCATGACCTACCCGCTGTACCAGGCCGGCTGGAACGTCTCGACGACCACGGTGACCTGGATTTTCGCGGCGTACCCGATCGCGCTCATCCCGGTGCTGATCATCTTCGGCGACCTGTCCGACCACATCGGGCGACGGGCGGCCATGGCGCTCGGCCTGCTCGCGGAACTCATCGGCGTGCTGCTGTTCACGGTGGCCACCGATGTGCCGTGGCTGCTTGTCGGCCGGGCGTTCATGGGCCTTGGCGTCGGGCTGTCGCTCAGCCCGGCCAACGTGGCGATGGTCGAGTTCAGCGCGCCCGGACAGGAGAAGCGGGCCGGAGCGATCGGCACGGCGATCTCCGCGCTCGGGATCGCCCTCGCGATGATCGTGGGCGGCGCGCTGACCGAGTACGCGCCTTACCCACTGCGACTGAATTTCGTCGTGCTGGCTGTCGCGATCGCCGTCGTCATCTGGTTCGTCCTCGGCACGCCCCGCCACACCCCCGACGAGACGACCGAGAAGTGGCGCGTACGGCCGATCATCATCCCGCGCGGCGGTCGCGGGATCTTCACGGCAGGCTCGCTGATCTTCGCCTCGTCGTTCTTGCTGGGCTCCATCGTCCTGCCGCTGGGCGCCAAGATCGCCCATCAACTCACCGGCTCGACCAACGCGCTGGTGACGGGCGCACTGTTGTCGGTCTTCGCCGCCTGCATCACGTTCAACGCGCTGCTCGCGCGGCGCTTGGCAGTCTGGACCATGCTCACGCTGGGCGCGCTCGGATCGATCGCGGCGGTGTGGTTGTTCGTCATCACCGGCGCGACGCACTCGTTGGTCGTGTTCTTCCTCGCGTCAGCCACCGCCGGCGCGGCGTACGCCTTCGATTTCGCCGGTGGCTTGACCGTCCTCAACAAGTACGCCGCACCGCACCATCGCGCGAGCATGGTTTCCGGTGGTTACCTGATCGGCTACCTCGCACAGGGCGTGGCAGCTCCTGTGCTTGGCACCATCGTCACCGGACAGGGACTGATGAGCGGACTATTCGACGGCGCCGCCGCATTCACCGTCTTCTTCGGTGTCGCACTCGTGACCGGTCTCATGGTGCTGCGGTCCGTCCACGGCAGGACACTCAGTTCGGAACGTCCGTTTCTGGCTCGAACAACATGAACCGCGGGCTACCGTTCACGTCCAGCTCGGCGGTCAGGACCTTGTCCTCGAGAAAACGCGCCGCCGTCTGGTCCAGGTACACCCTTGCCCCCTTCTGTGCGAGCACCTGGTCACCGTCGAATGGACAGTCCACAAGTTCGGCGCTCAGATTTGCTGTCCCAGGTGAGGTTTCCACCGCCGCGATGCGCACGCCCGAGGCGTCCGGCAGGTTGCTCGCTGACGTGATGGCGCTGACAACTTCAACTGCTACCGGGGTAAGCACAAGCATTGAGATCACCCTTTCGCCTAGCCTGGCACGGCCTATTCCTGGGGGTCTACCCAGGAAACACACCGCTGAACCGCCCGGAGTTTCGGCGCGGGCGATGCGTGGTAGCCGAAGTACAACACACATATCGAGCCAGAAGGGCATTTCGTGCTTCACCTTGTGCATCCGGTGCCCACCGAGCCGCCGACGCCCCTGCACCCAGGGCCGGAGCGGCCGATACCCGAGGAACCGGATCCCATCCCGCCCGCACCGGAACCGCCACCGCCAGGCCAGCCAGACCCGAACCCGGAAGAGCCGGTTCCAGTGTGATCCGTCCATGGGAGTCAGGATGTCCACAGTAGAGCGTCCGGTGATCGTCGCGGGTTACGACGGTTCGGCAACGGCACAGCAGGCCGTCATGTGGGCAGCCGCCGAAGCCACCAGCCGCAACTTCGGTCTCGTTGTCGTGCAGGCAGTCAGCCTTCCCGCTCTGCCGGAAATGGCATCAACGCCCGCAGGGTGGGTGACACCGCAGTTCAACGTCGACGAACAGCAGGCGTTGCTCGGCCACGCGGACAGTGAGCTGGAAAGCGTCGCAGCGGCGTGCCGCAAGGCACATCCCGGACTCGACGTCACGCCACGGGCCGTGTCCGGGCGTGGCCCGGAAACACTTGCCCAGATAGCGTCCGATGCGCAACTGCTGGTGATCGGGCCGTCTGGCCGCACCGCACTGCCCAGAGCCCTGCTCGGTTCAACGGCCGCCGAGCTCATGCACACCTACCGGCGTCCGATTGTGATCGTGCGTCATCCTGCCGAGCAGCCCGACGGCAAACGGGTCGTTGTGGGTGTCGACGGGTCGCAGACCAGCACCAACGCCATCGACTTCGCGTTCGATTTCGCCGACCGGCACGGGTATGACCTGCTGGCCGTGCATGCCTGGTCCGACCTTCCGCTTGACGCGTTGGCGCCCGTACGGACCTGGGACTACGCCTGGCAGGACATCCATGAGAAAGGCGAGCGGATGTTCGCCGAGTCGCTTGCCGGTCACCGGCAGCGGCATCCCAACGTCGACGTACGCCAGGTGATCTCCCCCGACCGGCCCACCCATGCGCTGCTCGAACATGCCCAGGACGCCGCGTTGCTCGTCGTCGGCAGCCACGGAAGAGGCATGCTGAAGCGAGCCCTGCTCGGCTCAGTCAGCCACGCTGTGGCGTACCACGCGCCATGTCCCGTCGCGATTGTGCGTCCGCCTGAGGATCCCGAGGCGGAATAGCGGGCGTGGGAGAGCAACCGTGAGTCAGGACGCGCCGAAAAGGCCCGTCCAACTCCCGCTGGCAGCCGCCGCGACGGTTGCCGGCACCTACCTCGGCGCCGCCGATTACCTGGGCTTACCCCACCCCGACCTGCCTGCGGCGATCGCGGTGCTGATCTTCGGCGCCGCGATCATCGGTGCCGCGTTCCTGCTGTCATGGGCGGCCGAGGCCGCGCAGGTGGACATCTCCGCCGGGTTGGCGATCGCGTTGCTGGCGATCGTCGCCGTCCTCCCGGAATACGCCGTCGACCTGGTGTTCACGTACCAAGCCGGGCAGGTCTTCGCCGAGCAAGGGCACTGTGTGACCGGGGGTGGCAATCCGTGCTCGCTCGCGTTGGCGAACATGACCGGCGCGAACCGGATCCTGGTCGGTTTCGGCTGGCCGTTGGTGGTCCTCGTCGCCAGTGTCGCCGCCGCCCGCGCGCGTTCGGACAACCCACGCCCCGGCCGCGTGGAGTTCAAACCCGCGATGTCGGTCGAACTCGCGTACTTGGGCGTGGCCACCGTGTACTCGCTGACCTTGCCGCTGCGGAGTTCACTCACGCTCATCGATGCCGTCGTGTTCGTGGCGATCTTCGCCTTGTACGCCTGGCGGCTCGCTCAGGCACCACCGGACAAGCCGGAACTGATCGGCGTGGCGGAATGGGTGGGCGGCAAGCCCAGGAAGTCGCGCCGGGGCTACGTGATCGGCATGTTCGCCGTGGCAGGCGTGATCATCCTGGCGTGTGCCGAGCATTTCGCCGAGAGCCTGGTCAGCACCGGCGAGCAACTGGGTGTCGACAAGTTCCTGCTCGTGCAATGGGTGGCACCGCTGGCCAGTGAGTCCCCTGAGCTCATCGTCGCCTGTCTGTACGCCGCACGCCTGAAGGCTTCGCAGTCCTTGGCGACGCTGCTTTCCAGCAAGGTCAACCAATGGACTCTCCTCGTCGGAACGATCCCGATCGTCTTCGCCCTGTCCGCGGGCACGTTCAGCGGTCTGCCGCTGGACGGCCACCAGCGCCTCGAACTGTTGCTCACCGCGGCCCAGTCGCTGTTCGCGGTGAGCATCCTGCTCGACCACGTGCTCACCGGCGCGGCCGCCGGAGTCCTTTTCGGACTGTTCGGCATCCAGTTCGCCGCCAGCATTGTGCTGTCCCCTGAAGCCAACCGGTGGGTCACGATCGTGTTGTCGGGCGTCTACATTGTCCTCGCGCTGCTCAGGTTGACACTGCGTTATCGGCACACCGGACGCACGTTCAAGGACGGCATCGTGACTCCGTTCGAGAAGCTCGGCAAGGTCTGACAGTCGCCGCATCACGCTCGGGTCACGTCATTCGTCGGCGAGCACCCGACCGTAACGGCGAAGGACCCGGGCACGCAGTCCTTGGTCGGACCTGGGCACCGGCTGGATGAAGATCTCGTCCAGGTCCGCGAACTCGGCCCGCAGGTCGTCGTCGATCCGGACACACGCTTGTTCCACGTCCCCGGCCGAATACGTGTCCACGAAGTCCACCCTGGCGCACAACAACACCCGGTCGGTGCCGGTCATCATCGTCAGCAGATCGACCACGTCATCGATCTCAGGTTGCTGTTCAAGCCGTTGCTCCACCGCACGGATCATCCGGACGTCGGCTTGCCTGCCGAGCAGCAACCGCCTGCTTGTCTGCAGCAGCAACAGCGCGACAATCGCGAGCAGGACACCGATCAGGATCGACGCGATACCGTCCCAGACCGCGGAGCCGGTCACCTGGTGCAGCGCGACGCCTACCGCGGCAAGCAGAATGCCGATCACGGCCGCACTGTCCTCTGTGAACACCGCACGAGGCGTCGGGTCATCGCTGCTTGCCAGCTGGTCACGGACCGACCGGTGATGGTCGGCCGCATCCTTCTTGACCTGGTGCGTCGCCCGGACCAAGGAAGTGCCTTCCATCACCAGCGCGATGCCGAGGACGATGTAGTTCACCCACACGTACTCGGTCTGCTCACCACCGGCGACAATGGTGTGAATGCCTTCGTACATCGAGTAAGCCGCACCGGAAACCATGATTCCCATGGCAGCCAGCAGCGACCAGAAGTAGCGCTCCTTGCCGTAACCGAACGGGTAGCGGCGATCGGCCGGGCGCTGGGATCGACGGACCGCTGTGAGCAACAGGATCTGGGTGGACGTGTCCCCGAACGAGTGCGCGGCCTCGGAAAGCAGCGCACCCGATCCGGACAGCAGCCCAGCGATCAGCTTGGCGAAACCCACGCCCAGGTTCGCCGCCAGCGCGACCAAGACGGTGATCAGGCTGCGTTCCTTCTTGGCGCTCATGCGTTTTCTCCCTGGCACCGCGGACACCACACCGTGCCTCGCCCGTTCACCCGGCCATGCTTGAGCACCGTGCCACAGCGTGGGCAAGACCCGGACTCCTCGTCCCGGCGTCCGGTCAGCCATGATTTGCGCGACGGGACCCGTCCATCCTTGATGGACTGTTTGAGCACCGTGCCCATATTGGCGTGCAGCCTCGCGAAATCACTGTTATCCAGTTCCGCGCACACCTGCCGGGGATGGATGCGAGCACGCCACAGGATTTCGTCGGCAAGCAGGTTGCCCAGCCCGGCCAGCACGGACTGGTCGACCAACGCCGCCTTGATCTGACGTTTCTGCCCGCCCAGTACGCCGCGGAGGTCGTCACGCGGCAGTTCGAGCGCATCAGGGCCGGTCCCGGCGAGCACTCGATCCGGTACTGCCAGCCGTAACCCCTGTAGCTTGCGCATGTCCCGGTAGGACAGATCACCGTTGTCGAACTGCAGCACGACACGGTCGTGCCGATGCCTGTCGCCTGCGGCCACCCAGAACAGCCCGCCGGTCATTCCGAAGTGGAGGATCAGGGCCGGTTTGCCCCCGGTCACCGGGACGACCAACCATTTGCCGTGCCGCCACGGCTTGCCCAACGACGCTCCCGTCAGCGCCTGTTCCAATCGGGAAACGCTCACACCCCGCAGCACACCGCGGTCGAACACGCTGACGCCCTTGATCCGGCGTCCCGTCGCGTGATCAGCCAGCACGCGACGGAAGCCCTCGACGTCAGGCAGTTCGGGCACCCTTGTGGGTACCCGCTCGACACAGATGGCAATCCGGCCCCCGGTTTGCCGATCGCGAGGGCCGGTGTGCGCCGCTGGTTCAGCCGAGCCGCTTGGTGAGCATCTCCTTGCCCTTCTCGGCGCCCTTGCGGCTCTCTTCCTGCGCGCGGCGGAAGAAGTCGGCGAGCTCGTTGTCGTTCGCGCGCTCCGCGTCCTGGATGTAGGTCTCCAGGCGCAGGACGTTGCTCAGGCACGACTCGACGAACCAGATGATGTTGTAGTCCTTGTCCTTCGTACCAGTGACTTGACCAGTCTCCGTGCTCGACACGGTTTCTCCTCTCGTCGGCTACCCAACGCATACCCATGCAGTGATCCACTACACGCGGGCGCCGACGTGGGAATACGCAGCTTCACTCGGTACTGGACGTACGCCGCATGATCAGCACGGCGGTGTCGTCCTCCGGCGGATGTGCCTGGGTCAAAGCCGACATGACGGCCGCGCTCACTATCTCGGCTGGTCGGGCGTCGACCGCGGCCTTCAATTTCTCGAGCCCGGTGTCCAGCGTCCACTCGCGCCGCTCCACCAGACCGTCGGTGTAGAAGCAGACGACCGCGTCTGGCGGCACGTCGATCTCGGTGGTGTGGCGCATCGAGTCGAACCGCACACCGATCGGCGGGTCCGCCGGCATTTCGAGCAACCGCGTGGGATGCCCAGGAGCGGCCAGCACCGGCGGCGGATGTCCGGCAAGTGACACCCGGATCCGCTCAAAAGACGGTTCGACGACCGCGTACAGGACCGTGGCCATGGCACCTGGCTCGAAATGCGACGCCTTTCGGTTGAGTTTGTCCAACACGTCCGCCGGGTCGTCGACCTGAAGCAACGCGTACGCCCGCAGGGCGCTGCGCAGCCGGCCCATCACCACCGCGGCCGGCAGCCCGTGCCCGACGACGTCACCCATCACGATGCCCCACCAGCCGCCAGGCAGCGGGAACACGTCGTACCAGTCGCCGCCGACCCGCAGGTCAGCGCCGGGAACGTAACGTGCGGCGAACTCCAGCCCGTCCAGCCGAGGCAACCGGGTCGGCAACAGGCTGCGCTGCAGCGCGGCGGCGGTGGCCCGCTCGGTTCGCGAGACCTGGGCCTGCGTGGCCAGCGCGATCCGGTCTGCGACGAGTTGGAGCAGTTGCACGTCGTGGTCGGTGAAGTCGCGCTGCGCGTACGTGCCGACGTGGACGACACCGACGAGTTCGCCCGCGGCGACCATCGGCACTCCCAGCAGCGCGTGCAGGCCCTTCTCCCAGAGCAGGGGGTTCACCACGGTCGAGGAGTCGACGTGGTCGATCCGCACCGGCTTGCGCTGCGCGGCCACCTGCCCTGCGAACCCGGTACCGAGCGGAATCCGGACGCCTTGGCGGACCTCTTCCTCGAACCCGGCCGCCGCGGTCGCCACCAGCTCCGCCGACGACTGGTTGTACAGCAGCACCGTCGCGGTGTCCGCGGTGAGCAGCTCGCGCACCCGTTCGAGGAGTTCCTGCAGCAGTTTTTCAAGGTCGAGGTGGGACAGCGCGGAGTCGGTCACGCTCTCGATCCGCTGTAGCTGATCCTCAGCACCAGGCCCCTCCACCACCTGGTCAGATTAGTGCACGCCCTGCCAACAGCAAATTCAGCCTCACGGGGATCCCGCTGCTCCGCAGTGGACGGCGAGTTTCGGCCCGGAACGGTTCGGCAATTCGTTGGTATGACACAGAGCAGGCGGCCGATCGCTCGGCACGGTGACCACCGACGTGCCTGCCGGATGGACCGCTTGCCGTGGGCGCGCTGGCACTGGCTGGTCTTGGCCGGGCTGGGCACCGTGTGGATCCTCTCGAAGTCACGATTGTCGGCGCGCTCGCCGAACGGTTGACCGAACCTGGCCGTGGACTCGCTCTCACCGACTCCGAGGTCGGCCTGGCCGCATCGATGTACGTAGCCGGCGCGGTCTTGGGTTCGCTGTTGTTCGGGTACCTCACCGACCGGTTGGGCCGCAAGAAGCTGTTCCTGGCGACGCTCGGGCTCTATCTGGCGGCGACCACGGCCACCGCGTTCTCGTTCGACGTCTGGTTTTTCGTTCTGATGCGATTCCTGACCGGTGCCGGGGTCGGTGGCGAGTACGCCGCGATCAACTCGGCCATCGACGAACTCGTCCCGGCCAGGCTCCGCGCGACGGTGTCATTGGCCGTCAACGGTTCCTACTGGGGAGGCGCCGCCGTCGGCGCCGCGTTGACCCGGCTGTTGCTCGACCCCGCGATGTTCTCCGCCGACGTCGGCTGGCGAGTCGCATTCGGACTAGGTGCGGTACTCGGTTTGGTCATCCTGCTTGTCCACCGTCACCTGCCAGGCCAGCACCGGATTCGGTGAGATCGCACGAACCGTCCTGCGCACTTACCCGCGACGGACGCTACTCGGGCTGGCCCTCTTCATCGGCCAGGCTTTCCTTTACAACGCAGTGTATTTCACGTTCGCACTCGTGCTCACGACGTTCTTCGGCGTTCCGAGCGCGCAGTCCGGGTTGTACCTCATCGCGTTGGCAGTGGGCAGTTTGATCGGCCCGCTCGTGCTCGGCCGGCTGTTCGACAGCATCGGTCGTCGAACGATGATCAGCGTCAGCTACTTGGGATCCGGCGTGCTGCTGATCACCACGGCGTGGATGTTCTCCGCCGGTGTGCTGTCGGCGTGGACGCTGACCGGTGCGTGGGCCGTGATCTTCTTCTTCGCCTCGTCCGGCGCTGGGTGTCGAGGCCGCCCGCCGCTCGTTGGAGGACGTCGCGACACCACTTTCGGCGCAACGGGTCGCCCCCCGCGTACGGCAGTGACTGAGCCTTATTCCTCCTTGTCCGGCGGGAGGAAGCCGTGCTCGGACAGGTCGAACCAGTTGCCTTCCGGGTCGATCGCACGGTACTCGGCGAACGGCCGGTCGGTCGGCCTGGTCACCGGCCTTGGCACGCCCGCGGCCACCATTCTGTCCGACACCGCCGCGACATCGGCGACCGCGAAGCCGAAGTGGTTGAAGCCCACCGGTGTCTCGCTGTCGAGCTGGTGCTGGATCAACGCCAGGTTGATGTAGCCGTCGGTCAGGAAGTGGCTGCCGTCCGGATCGACGTGGAAGACCTCCATCCGCAGCTGCTCACGGTAGAAGTCCGCGATCTTGGCGGCGTCCCGCACGACGAACGCGATGTGGCGCAGCTTGGGCCTGCTCAACGGGTACCTCCAGGGATCATGTTGTGGAACGCGACGATCGACCAGCCCGCCCGGCCGCACCGGACGACCGCTTGGGCATGGGTGGTGATTCCCGCCGGGTACACCGTGGTGGTGGCGTGCACGAGGCACAGTCCCTCGGCCAGCTCCCGGACCAGCCGGACCTCGGGTTTGAGCAGGGTGCCCTGGTAGATCGTGGTGAAGAGCGCGGCGTGGGACTTCTCGACCGCGTCCCGGCCGTGGTGTTCCTCGCCGCGTACGGTGACGAACTCGACCTCGGGGTCGAAGACTGTGGCGAACGCCTGCGCGTCGCCAGCGGCCCATGCTTCGGACATCACGTCCCAGAGCGCACTGATCTCTTGATGCGTCACGCGGACTCCTTGTGCGAGAGGGAAACTCCCGCGTGCACCCGCACCGGGATCTGGGCACAGTCGGGCTGCCACGCGGCGAGAGTGTGGTAGAGCCTGCCGTGCAGGCGTTCGACGTAACACACCACGTTGACCGGCCACCCGCTTGCGCGGAACACGTACTCGTCCATCGGTGTGGGCTGTTCGCAGAGCGGATGCGCTCGGGCAGCCTCGGGACCGAGCCGGTGCCAGTCCGGATGCATGTGGATGGAGCCAAGGATCTCCTGGTCTCGTGCCTCGGCGGCGCGCGAGATGTGCAGCAGGTCGATGGGGTCGAACCACCAGGCGCGCACCGGGTTCTCGTACGCCGCACCGAAAGTGGGCACGATCACCGCCGCGAATTCCTCGCGTGCGGCCGGATCGGTCGTCCTGGCGTTGCGGCCGAACTCGATGCGCTCCACGATGTGCGCGCCGTCGACCGTATGCCCGACGAGCACGGCGAAGCACGGTCTGGGTTCGTCCGGCGTGATGGCCTCGTACTGCCTGGCCGCGGTGTCGAGGAACGGCCGCAGCACCCGGTCGGACAGCAGCACCACGGGTGCCCTGTTCGGCATCGGAAATCCTCATCTGTGCAGGGGGTTTCGGACACACAACCACGGACCGGCGATCACAGCGGGATTCGGGCATATGACAATGGGTGATAACACTTCGCCGTCGGGAAGGACCTGCATGCGTCTCGACTTTCGTCATCTGGAGTTGATCGTCGCGATCGGGAACACCGGCAGCCTGCGGCGGGCGGCCGCCGAATTGCACCTCACCCAGCCCGCGGTGACGACCCAGTTGAGAAGGATCGAGCAGCATCTCGGCGGCGCGCTGTTCGTGCGTGACCGCGAAGGCACGCAGCCGACGCACCTGGGCAGCCAGGTACTGCAACACGCCAAACAGGTGCTCGGCCAACTGAGTGAGCTGGAACGGACCGCGCGGCGGACGGCGACGCCGGTGCGGGTCGCGGGAGTTCCCGCGCAGCAGTACGCGTTGCTGGTCAAGTCGCTCAGGGTGTTGCTGCCCAACAAGGACGTCGTCAGCTGCACCCATCGCTCCACACGGCAACTGCTCACGTTGCTGGAGACCGGTGAGGTGGACGTGGCCGTGCTGCGGGAGTTCCCGGGTTTTCCGCTACGGCTCCCGCCGCTTGTCGGCCATCGGCTGATGCTGACCGAGCCGATCTTCGTCGGCGTGCACGAAGACCACCGGCTGGCCGCCCATGAGGACGTCGAACTGGCCGAGCTGGCGGCGGAGAGCTGGGTGATGCCCAACCCGGACGACAGCGGGATGAACGAATTCTTCGCGGCCACCTGCCGCGCGGCCGGGTTCGAGCAGCGGATCACCGACTTCACCACCGAGTCGCACGTGGCGTTCACCCTGACCGCGGCAGGCCGGGTCGTCTGCCCGCTCTATCCGATCGGCACCAACCGCGACGGCCTGGCGACGTTGCCGCTCACCGGGAACCCGTTGTCCCGCAAGCTCGTCCTGGCCTGGCGCGTGGACTGGTCCGAGGCGTCGCGAGTGGACGAAGTGTGTGCGGACATCGACGAGGGTTACCGTGAACTGGTGGCGAACGCCCCCGTGTACGCGCGGTGGTGGGCGCGCGGCGGGGCGTCTTTCGCCTTGCCGGCAAGCGAATGAGAAGGGCTGAACGGTGGCTATCCGGGGTTTGAACCACGCCGTGCTGTGGGTGCGCGACGCGGGCGTGAGCACTGGTTTCTACGTCGACGTGCTGGGGTTCCGAGTTGTGCACAACGCTGGCAAAGCCGTGTTCTTGCAGGCGCCGGACTCGGCCAATGATCACGACCTCGGCTTGTTCGAGGTCGGCGGGCAGGCGGAACTGAGCACGGCGGGCAACGGCCAGGTCGGCCTGTACCACTTGGCTTGGGAGGTGCCCACCCTCGCTGACCTGCAGGATTACGCTCAGCGTCTGGAGAGCGCCGGCGCACTGGTCGGATCGGCCGACCACGGGACGACCAAGGGCCTGTACGCCAAGGACCCGGACGGACTGGAGTTCGAAATCTGCTGGCTCGTGCCCGCCGAACTGGTCGACGACGCGGCCCGCAACCACCGCGGCGAGCTGAACCTGGATGCCGACATCGCGCGCTACGGCGCGGACACCCTCGGAGCGTGCGCCCGCGTGTAGTCATGGCTTGTTCTGAGCCCGGCCGCCGGTCGGGCTCTTTGGTGTGGGAATGACCGGGAACAATCGGGCCTTGCGCGTATGTGTTCATAGCATGCTTGTTTTGTGCAGCTTTGATCACGAGGCTGCAGCTGGCCTCAACGTCGAGGAGAAGGCATGCGCCGACTGGCTGCGCTTGTGCTCTTGGGGATGGTTCTCGCGCCCCCACCGGCCGCGACCACGGAGACCGCCGGCAATGTCACGGCGTTCAGCGGCTCCGGGAACTCGTACACGATCACCGCGGACGCCGCCAAAGTACGGGTGACCTTCGCCAGAGCCGACATCTTCCGCCTGTGGTTCGCCCCGACCGGCACCTTCACCGACCCGGCGGCGAACAAGCTGGCGATCCGCACAGACTTCGGTCCGGTGTCCACGACAACCGCCGACGCGGGCTCGTATCACCGGATCTCCACGAGCGCGTTGACACTGCGCGTCTACAAGACCCCGATGCGTTTCGAGCTGTACAAAGCGGACAACTCCACTCCGGTGTGGCGCGAGTCCGCCGGGTTGACGTGGACCGGCAGCCAGGCCTACCAGCGGCTCTCCCGGGGCACGGACGAACAGTTCTACGGCACGGGCCTGCGCTTGGGCGAATGGGCGTTGCGGGACAAGAGTGTGCCGATCGCGGTCGACAACAAGTGGCGGGAGAACAACAACGCCAGCCCGGCGCCGTTCTACCTGTCGACGGCGGGTTACGGCGTCATGCGCAACACGTGGGCCAAAGGCCAGTACGACTTCGCGTCCACAGTGTCCACCCGGCATGACGAGAACCGGTTCGACGCTTACTACTTCGTCGGGAACTCGCTGAAGGACGTACTCGGCGACTACACCGATGTCACCGGCAAACCGTTCCTCGCACCGATCTGGGGCCTGGAGATGGGCAACGCGGACTGCTGGAACGCGTCCAACCCGGACTACACAGGTGACCACAACCGGGCCCGTCACCAGGTCACACCCGATGTCGTCGGATACGCCGACGACGCACGGGCCGCTGACATGCCGTCCGGGTGGTTCCTGCCGAATGACGGATACGGGTGTGGCTACAAGGATCTGCCGAAGACGGTGTCCGATCTGGCGGCACGCGGATTCCGCACCGGACTGTGGACACAACGCAGCCTGTCCAATATCGACTGGGAAGTCGGTACCGCGGGCACCCGTGCCGTGAAGACCGATGTCGCATGGGTCGGCGGCGGATACCAAAGCTCGTTCGACGGCGTCCAGTCCGCTGTGGACGGAATCGAACGCAACTCCGACGCCCGGCGTTTCGTCTGGACAGTCGACGGATGGGCTGGGACGCAACGCAATGCGGTCGTGTGGACCGGAGACACCTACGGCACGTGGGACGACATGCGCTGGCACGTCCCCGCGATCGCGGGTGCCGGGTTCTCCGGGTTCAACTACGCCTCCGGTGACATCGACGGCATCTACTCCGGCTCGCCCAAGACCTTTGTGCGTGACCTGCAGTGGAAGGCATTCACACCGGCGTTGATGACCATGTCCGGCTGGGGTGCCACAAACCCGCAGCCGGGGTACCACGACAAGCAGCCGTGGCGGTTCGCCGAGCCGTACCTGTCCATCAACCGCAAGTACCTCAAGCTGAAGATGCGGCTGACCCCGTACTTCTACACGCTGGCGCGCACAGCCGCCGACACCGGGGTGCCGACCGTGCGCGCGATGGCGCTGGAATTCGAGAACGACCCGACCGCTCGCGGCAATGCGACGTCCGGCCAATTCATGGCAGGAAACGCTTTCCTCGTCGCACCCGTCGTCTCCGACACCACAACTCGTGACCGGATCTACCTGCCCGCCGGAAACTGGACGGACTACTGGACCGGCAAGGTATGGACAGGCCCGGGCTGGCTCGACGGATACAACGCGCCTCTCGACACAGTGCCACTGTTTGTCCGCAGTGGATCGATTGTGCCGATGTGGCCGCAGATGAACTACTTCGGTGAGAAGCCAGCCACGCCGATCTCCTACGACATTTACCCCTCCGGCACATCATCGTTCGACCTCTACGAGGATGACGGCCTGACCAGGGCCTATCAGACAGGGGCGTACGCACGGCAAAGGGTCGAGGTCTCCGCACCTTCCAGCGGAACCGGTGACGTTCGAGTCTCGGTCGGCGCCTCGACTGGCTCGTACAACGGCAAACTCGCCAGCCGTGGGTACGAACTCGACCTGCACGTAGCCTCCGCCCCCGGATCGGTCACGGCCGACGGCACGACACTGACCAAGCACACGAGCCGAGCGAGCTACGACGCAGCGACTTCCGGGTGGTTCTACGACGGCGTATTGCACACCAAGATCGCATCCAGATCGACCGGTGTCACCGTAGTCGCGACGTCGGTCGCAGTCCACGCCGGAACGCCCGTCACCGGCTCGCCATCGATCCCCAAGACGGCCTGGAAAGCAACGGCCGACAGCGAAGAAACCGCCTCGGAGAACGGATCGGCCGATACGAGATCTACGTCTCCACCGACGGCTCTGGCTGGGGGTCCGCGGTCGCCTCCGGGGAATGGGCCGACACGTCGGACGTCAAACGGGCGTCCTTCACCGCGAAACCCGGACGGTACCTGAAACTCCGAGCATTGTCCGAGGCCGAGGACAGCGGCCCGTGGACGTCCGCAGCCGAGATCAACGCGACCGGCGCGGCCCGATGAGATGATC
Source organism: Kibdelosporangium aridum (assembly GCF_900176515.1). Lineage (GTDB taxonomy): Bacteria > Actinomycetota > Actinomycetes > Mycobacteriales > Pseudonocardiaceae > Kibdelosporangium > Kibdelosporangium aridum. The sequence goes on along the minus strand of NZ_FWXV01000005.1, from coordinate 594,144 downwards.
CCAGCCACCGAAGAATCCCGATAGGCAAACGCTGTACTGTACGATACAGACGTGACGGAAGATGTAACGGATGCGACACGCAACCCGGCGTTGGTCGAGCTGAGGGCGCGTATCCGGGCCGGATGGGACGACTTCTCCCCTGCCGTGCGGGGGGTGTGCCGGTCGTTGTCCGCGATCACTCCGGAGCGACTGCTCTACATGTCCGCTCAGGAGCTCGGAGCCGAGGCGAAGACCAGCAACGCCACGGTGATCCGCACTCTGCAGGGGCTTGGGTACTCCGGCCTCGCCGAGCTCAAGGGAATGGTCGCCGCACCGTTCACCAGTCACATCCCGCCGGAGGAGCGGGCGCGGCAGCGGGTCGAGTCGACCGGTGGCGACCTGGAGAAGGTCTGGAACAGCGTGGTCACCGAGTCGCTCGACCGGATCGAGCTGCTGCGGAGCAAGGTGTCCGCCGGGTCCTACGAGCTTGCCGTGCGGTTGTTGGTCGAGGCGCGGCGAATCTGGACTTACGGGTGGGGTGCGTCCTATGTGGCCGCTGAGCATCTGGCGTTGAAACTGCGGCGGATGGATCGGCATGCGCGATCCATCCAGACCACCGGTTTCCGGCTCGCCGATGACCTCATCGACATCGAGTCCGGTGAGGTCGTCCTGGTGTTCGTGCCCGGCAGGCTGCCGACCGAGGTCGAGGTGCTGATCGAGCGGGCCCGCACGGTCGGCGCGAAATGCATCCTGGTCAGCGACGAGCTGGTCGATGAGATCGGCGACGACGTCACGGTCGCGTTGTACGCGCCGAATACACCGACAGGCATGACTGCGGAGCCGTTGACCGCGATCGTGCTCGCAGACGCTCTTGCGCAGGCGGTGGCGGCCAGTGATCGTGAGCGCACCGTCGAAGCGTCGCATCAGCTGACCGCCCTGCGTGAGCAGCTCGGTTTCCGGGCCAAGTCGTCCAAACAGAACAGTCACTGACGGTCGTGCGCCGACAGGTGCTCGAAGGTCTGACCGGTCGCGGTGATCGTCCTGGTCACCTGAAGGCCGCCGTAGATCCAGAAGATGCGCATCAGTGAGTCGCCGCGGTTGACAAAGCGGTGCGGGACACCGGCGGGTACCCATGTGTTGACGCCAGCATCCACATCGAACTCGTCCTCGCCGATCGTGACCGTGGCCTCGCCTTCGAGCACGAGCACGCATTCGTCCACGTTGTGTGAATGCAGTGGTATGCCTGTGCCGGGCGCGAAGCTGGTCACACCGGTGGTGACGGAAGACTGTGTGGAGTTCCACTTGCCGACCATGGGCAGCGTCACGATGCCCTCACCCCGGTCGAACGGCTCCACTTCGGACGGCCGGATCAGCAGGCTCGGTGCTTGCGGGGTCTGTCCCACGGAAACTGTTTCCCTTCCTCAATGATCACGCCAACGCTCCGATCACCGCTGTGGTCACCGACTTGGTACCGGAAGTTGCTGTCCCATCCGAATTCAACTGCACTGACCCGCTGCGAAGCGCCTGCCGTACCGCGCCGCGGATACGGTCGCCGGTCGGCTGTTCGCCGAGATAGTCGACCATCATCGCGGTCGCGAGGATCTGACTGAGTGGGTTCGCCTTGTCCTGCCCCGCGATGCTCGGCGCGCTGCCGTGGATGGGCTCGAAGTACGCCTGCGAGGTGCCGATGTTGCCGCCAGGGCATAGCGCCACTCCCCCGACTGTGCCGCCACCAAGGTCGCTGAGGATGTCACCGAACATGCTCTCGGTGACGATCACGTCGAAGTGCAGTGGCGACATCACCAAGGCCTGTGCCGCAGCGTCCACATAGATGCATTCGGCTTCGATGTCCGGGTATTCGGCAGCCACTTCGAGGAAGACGCTGCGGAAGAAGTACATGCTGCGCAACACGTTCGCTTTGTCCACACAGGTCACTCGACGTACGCCGTCCTCCGGCGCACCCTGCCGCTTGGCCGCTAGTTCGAAGGCGTACCGCACGATGCGCTCACATCCCGCCCGCGTTACCAACAAGGTGTCCGCCACTGCCTGGGAATTGCCGACGCCCTTTCCGCGCGAGGCGTACAAGCCTTCGGTGTTCTCCCGGACGATCACATAGTCGATCCCTCCCTCAACGCGCAGCGCCGACCGCACTCCGGGCAACAGCGTGATCGGCCGGACGTTGGCGTACAGGTCCAGACCGTTACGCAGTACGCCCCCGAGCAATCCGGCCTCGGTGCCGTCCGGCAGTCGCACGTCAGGGAGCCCGACCGGGCCTTTGAGGGTCGCGTCGGCCTGCCGGATCACCTCCAGTCCGGCCGCGGACATGGCAGTCCCCTGCTCCAGGTACGCCCCGGCGCCGCCTTGCACCTCGATCAGCTCGACCGGGAAATCCACCGCGGCGTCGAGCACGGCCAACGCGGACTCCACGAGTTCAGGGCCGATGCCATCGCCCCTGATGAACGCGACACGGTAGGACAACGGGCGCTACCTTCCGATGAGTGAGCCGAAGAACCTCTGCACGGCAGGCAGCACGGCCGATCCACTGTGCCCGGCGCCGTCGACCACGTCGAAGATCACCTTGATACCGTTCGACTCGAAGTTGCGCCGCAGGGTGTCCAGCCGTTCGACGCGGGTGCGACCGGTCTTCTCGCAGCCGTTCATCCAGTTCGACTCGCCCGGGTTGTTGATCTCGAACGTGTCGGTGTCCTCGCTGCCGACCACCATGTGCACCGGCACGCGCCGCACCGCGTCAAGATCGATGGACCGCCCGAACCGCTCCTGGAAACCCTTGGTGCCCAACCACCACGGCAGCGAGTCGTCGAGTAGGGTGATCCGGCCGGGCGCGCCGATCGACGCCGCGGCCAGCCGTTGCGGGTGCAGGAACAGGAACCGGTGGGTGAACTGGCCCCCGCCGGAGAAGCCGTGCAGGTAGAACCGGTCGGCGGCGACCGGATACCGGGCGGCGACCTCGTCGATGATCGCCAGCAGCATCAGATCGAAGCGAATGCCGCGGTACTCGATGAACTTGAAGTTGTGCACGTCGTCCGGATCGATCAGCCCGGCGGGGAACAGCGGCGCGAGAACCACGACCTTGTGTTCCTCGGCGAAGTCGCGCATCGCCGTGCGGTATTTCTGGGCAGTCCTGCCGGTGCCGTGCTGGATCACCACGAGCGGCGCAGGCAAGTCCGGCAACTCGCGCGGGACGTGCAGGCAGTAGTGCAGCCTCTGGTCCACTTGGGACGCGAAGAGCGGCGTGGAACCGTGCGTGTAGAGCATGCTGGTCATGTCAGCCTCCTACTCGCTCATGCTCGCCTGCGAACGCGGCGCGTAGTTCGGCGACTCGTTCAGGCTGCCAGTCCGGCCCGGGGGCCGAGGACAGCAGCATCTCGGTGTAAGGGTGTTGTGGTCTGCGCAGGACGTCGGCAGTTTCGCCCTGCTCGACGGCCTTGCCCAAGTACATCACGAGGATGGTGTCGGTGACTTCGCCGACGACCGCGAGGTCGTGCGAGACGAAGATCAGGCTGACACCGGTTGTCACCCGGATCTCGTTCAACAAGGCCAGGATCTGCGCCTGCACGGACACGTCGAGCGCCGATGTGGCTTCGTCGAGGACAAGTACCGACGGGTTCACCGCGAGTGCCTTGGCGATCGCGACCCGCTGCCGTTGCCCGCCGCTGAGCTGGTGTGGCCGGGAGTCCAGCAGCCGTGACGCCAGTCCCACGCGGTCCATCAGATCACCGGCCGTCGACTCGCCGGTGTGATGTCTGCGCAGGCAATCACGCAGGGCAGCACCCACGGTCAATCGCCGGTCCAGTGATCCGTACGGGTCCTGGAACACCATCTGGACTTCCTTGGCTCGGCGCAGTCGAGCAGCGCGGCCGCGTTCCCGCCATGCCCGAACCCGGCCTTCGATCTCGATCGTGCCCGCGTCCGGCCGAGTCAGTCCGACGAGCATGCGTGCGAGCGTGCTCTTGCCTGACCCGGACTCGCCGACCAGGCCGATGGCTTTTCCCTTGCCCAGGGCGAAGCTCACATTGTCCACCGCGACAATTCCCTTGGAATGCCGTGTCGCACCAAAAGCTTTGACCAATCCGGACGCACTGATGACGGCACTCATGATGGTATCTCCGTGGTGTCGCGTTCCGGCAGCAGCGCAACCGCTTCCGCCAGTGCTTTGGTGTACGGATGGGCCGGGTTGACGAAGATCGCGCCACTTTTCTGGTGGTCCACAATGGAACCTTCCTTCATCACGTAAACCCGGTCGCAGTACGCGGCCGCCAAGTGCAAGTCGTGGGTGATGAACAAGACGCCCATCTCTCGCTCGCGCTGCAGCCTGCGCAGCAACGCAAGGACCTCGGCCTGGGTCGTCACGTCGAGCGCCGAGGTGGCCTCGTCGGCCAAGAGAAGTCTCGGGGTGATGCTCAACGCGGCCGCGATCACCACGCGTTGCAGCATTCCGCCCGACAGCTGGTGTGGGTAACACCGCAACAAGCGCTCGGTGTCCTTCAGCCCCACCTCGACGAACAGCTCGGTGATCCGCCTTCGGGCCTCCGCCTTGTTCATCCCATGCACTTGTACCAGCCGTTCGGCAGCCGAGTCGCCGATCCGCCGCACTGGGTTGAGCACTGAGCGAGGCTCCTGGAAGATCATCGCGGCCATGGTCCGCCGGACTTCACGAACCAGCATGGGATCTGTCGCGTCATGGCCGCAAACCGTGACAGCGCCGGACATCTGCGCGCCATCGGGCACGAGCCGCAACGCGGCCCGTGCAGTGGTCGACTTGCCCGACCCGGACTCGCCGACCAGTCCGACCGTCTCACCTTCGGCGACCTCGATCGAAACACCGCGCAGGATCTGGTGGTCGCTGACGGACAAGTTCAGGTCCTCAATGGACAGCAGCATGCGTTACGTCCTCACCGCGAGCTTGTCCGACAGCCTGACCCCGACGACGTTGGTCGCCACCACGACGATCGCGATGGCCAGTCCAGGGATCAGCGCAGGCCCGACGAATCCCTGGATCACGCCGGAGCGTCCCTCCTGGACCATCAGTCCCCACTCCGAACTGGGTGGTTGCGCGCCGAAGCCGAGGAAGTTCAGTGCCGCCAGGCTGAGCAGCCCTTCCCCGAAGAGCACCACCAGATAGCCAAGCAACGTGGGCATCAGATTCGGCAGCACATATCGGGTGCACAGCTGAATCGGGCCCACGCCCTGCAACCGGTAGGTGTCCACGTAAGGCCGCGACAACTCCTCCAACGCGACAGCCCTGGTGAACTTGGCGATCACGGGCGCGAACGCCAGTCCCATGCCGATCACCGCGGTCGCCGGGCCACGGTCGAACACCGCGATCACCAGCACCACGAACAGCAGGCCAGGAAACGCGAACATGACGTCGGTCAACCGGGCCAGCACGGTGTCGACCCAGCCACGGCGCCACGCGGCGACAATGCCGATGAGCACACCAGTTGCCGTGGCGAAGGCCAGCAACGCGATAGCCCCGAGCAGGCTGGGCCTGGCGCCGTGGATCACCCGTGACAGCAGGTCTCGGCCGAGTTGGTCAGTGCCGAACCAGTGCTCGGCGGTCGGCTGTTGGTACAGCGCTGAGAAATCCGTGGCCGACGGGTCGTACGGTGCCGCCCAGTCGGCAAAGACCGCCACGGCGACCGCGACACCCAGAATGCCGAGGCAGATGTAGAACACCCAGGGCTTGGTCTTCCGGCTGGGCGTGACGGGCTGAATGATCACGATCGGTCACTCCTCGCCAGCGAGCGGGGGTCCAGCAGCGGATAGGCCAGGTCGACCAGGATCGTGACGACCATGTAGCCGATCACCATGTAGAGCAGGATCGCCTGCACCACCGGGAAATCGTGGGTGTTGATCGCCTCGACCAGCAGGCCGCCGAGGCCGTTGAGGCCGAACACGCTCTCGATCACCACGGTTCCGGCCAGCATTCCGGCCACCACGAGACCGCACATGGTCACCACTGGGCCCAGCGAGTTGCGAAGCACGTGGCGCAGCACGATCTGGCGGGTGCTCAGGCCGTAACTGCGGGCCGCTTCGACGTGGTCGAGGCTTTGCTGCTCGACCATGGTCTGCCTGGTGACCCGGCTGATCAGCGCGATCGACCCGAGGGCGAGCGAGATCGCGGGCAGCGTCAAGTGGTACAGCCGATCGGCGAAGCCCTCGCCGTCGCCCGCCACCGGGAACCAGCGCAGCTGCACCGCGAATATCGCGACGAGCACCAAGCCGATCACGAAGTTGGGCACCGAGTTGATGAACGTGGTGAAGCCGGTGACCGCCGAGTCGACCACGGTTCCCCTGCGCAGCGCGGAAAGCACGCCGAGCCCGACGCCGATCAGGATGAACAGCACCGATGCCATCGCCACCAACGTGAGCGTCATCGGCAGTCGCGACGACAGCAGGTCGGACACCGGCTGCTGGTAGAACATCGAAGTGCCGAGGTCGCCGCGCAGTACGCCCGTGGCCCAGAGGGCGTACTGCGCCAGGAAGGGCTGGTCGAGGTGGTATTCGGCACGCACTGCGGCGATTCTGTCCGGTGTGAGGTTCTCGGGGTTGCCGATCAGGAACGTCACCGGGTCGCCCGGTGCGGCATACATGCCCGCGAAGATCACGAACGAACTGATGACCAGGGTGAGCACCAGGCCACCGAACCGCCGCAGGAGCACCGTGACCATCTACGCCCCCTTCGCCCCGAGATCGGCGGCCCACGGGTAGTACCGGTAGCAGCCCGAGGCCGGCACGCCGGTCACCTTGCTGCCCAAGACCACTGTGGACGGGCTCTGCACGACCGAGATCCACGGCATCGCGTCGGCCCAGCGGTTGGCGAGCTCGATCGAGAGCTTGGCTCGTTCGGAGTTGTCCAGCGCCGCACGGGCCTTGCCGACCAGCTCGTCGTACCGCGGGTCCTTCAGTACCCATTGGACGGTCGATTTGGACGATCCGTTCTTGTAGAACCCGACGGGGTCGTTCTTGGAGATGAAGTAGTCGTCGGTGAACAGGTCGGCCTGCGCGCGGACGTCCTTGCTGCTGTAGTAGTCGGTGTACTGCTGGGTCGGGATCTGCGTGATGCTCGCTTCCAGCCCGATCTTCTTGGCTGCGTCGACCAACGCGTTCGCGATCACGTTGCGCCCGGTCGTCGTGTCGCTGGCGACGACGATCGGTTTCTTGTCCGGCACCTCGGCCACGAGCTTCTTCGCCGCCTCGATGTCCTGTTCGGACGGAGTGGCCGGTGAGCCGCCCAGCTTGTCGTACGCGTCCTGGAACGTCTTCGCCTCGTAACCCCATGCGCCAGGGCCGACCGGTTCCTTCGCCGGCGCCCCGAAACCGGCGAGCGCGGCCTGGGAGACGCCCTCACGGTTGATCGCGAGCGACAAGGCCTTACGCAGCCGGACATCAGTGAGAGCACCGCGTTCGGTGACCATCAAGCTCCAGACGCGGGTGTCCGGACCTTGGCTGACGGTCGTGGTACCGCCGGTCGCCAGCCGGGTCGCCGAGGAGATGTTCTCCAGGTATGTCCCGTCACCCGCACCCGTGACCAGGGAGTTCACCAGTGCGTCGTCGTCGGCCCAGCGGAAGGTGATCTTGCTGGTCTTCGCCGCCCGATTGGTGTCCCAGTACTTGTCGAACTTGGTCAGCACAATGTTCTGGCCGGAGTTCCATGCCTGCAGACTGAACGGCCCTGAGCACGCGTCCTTGCCGCGCGGCGTGCCGTAGGCGTCGCCCTGCGACTCCACTGCCTTGCGCTCCAGCACAACACCGCCGTCCCCTGCCATGGCTTGCAAGAAGACCGCGTCGGGTTGCTTGAGTGTGACCGTCACTTGGTTTTCCGCGGTCTTCGCGATCGACGTCACGCCGGTGAACTCGTCCGACTCGTTGGCACCGTCGGCTGCGTGCCGCTGCAGGCTCCACACGACGTCGTCGGTGGTCAGTGTCGCTCCACTGTGGAACGTCACGCCGGAGCGAATGGTGAAGGTCAGTGTGTTCGGGCCTGTCCACTCGTACTTCTCGGCAAGTCCGGGCTTGATCGTCAGGTCGGGCTGCAGCTGGACGAGCCGTTCGCAGACGTTCGACATGATCAGGTCGCTGTTGGCACCGGCACCGTCGTTGTCCAGGTCCAGCGTGGACGGTTCCTTGGCCATGAACCAGGTCGCCTGGGCCAGCGGGCCTGCCGCGGGCGGCGTCGAGTCGACCAGTCTGACGTTCTGCTTGGCTTCCGATGGCGAGGCCGGCGGGTTGCCACACGCGGCGAGCAGAGCCACGGCGGCGCAAGGCAAAGCGATGAGCCGGCGTGGTAAACCATGTCCGGGCATGACGTTTCCTACTCGTAGAGGTTGAAAGGCATGAGCTCGTAGGAGTGCTCGCACGGCGTGCCGGGTGCGACGTAGTACTCGCCCGTGGTCAGGTCGACACAGCTGGAGACCAGTGTGGACCACTGGATGACCGCGGGCATCCGCGCGTCGGGGTGCTCGCACAGCGAATCAGGGAATCCGAGGTGGTCGGACATGGCGATGTGCACGGCGGATCGGACGTCCTCGGACTTCTCCGCGTTGGCCGCGGCCGCGAGTCCCTGCCGGGCGCGGGGCACGCGCAGCAGCGAGTCCGGGGACATCGGCCGATGGGTCGCCGCGAGTTGCGGAGGAACGAATGCCTGGTAATGGTTTCCGTGCACGAGCAGACCGTCGGACGGGTATTCCCAGCCGATCGGGCCGGGGGTCGTCTCCAGGTCGATGGAGTATCCCTCGCGATGGGTGAGCAAAGCGTTGCTCGCGATGTGCGCCTTGGTGTTGACCAGCACCCGCAGCGCGTCGGAGATGGTCGGTGAGTCGAGCACCAGCCTGCGGATCACCGTCTGCGGCACGCCGACCGACTCGTCGAACCGGCCGCCGAGCCCGTTGGCGTTGAGCGCGAGGCCTTCGGAGTTGGCGCCGTGCCTGCCGATCTGACCGGCTTCCACCTGCATGACCACGGTCGGCTTCGGCGGCTGGACGATCCGCACGATCACGACCGTGCCGCGGGTTTCGTGCCGCCAATCCCAGTTCTGGCCGCAGTACACGTGTCCGTCACCCGCTGCCGGGCCGGTCAGCGAGAACGACGTACAACCGTCCACTTCCTCCGGGGCGGCGCTGCGGCCGAAGCCGCGGTCGTAGACGATCTCGCCCCGGCAGTTGAGGGTGACGATCTCGGTGAGGGAAACTCCCGCACCGCTGGCGATTCCGGTCATCTCGTCGAAGAGCTCGGGGAACTCGTCGGCGATCAGCCGCTGCCATGGGCGGGCGCGCTCCAGCACCTCGTGCCACGGCAATCCGCTTTGGTGCTCGAAGGCGCGTGCGTAGTAGTCGATGGCCTCGGCGATCTCCTCGGCCGCGGCCTGCCCGTACTGCGTGCCGCGATCCAGCGCTGACGTTCCGGAAATCTCGATCGTCCTGAGACTGGCCATCGGTGGGGACGCCCCTGTTCGTATGGATGGTTACAGGTGAACCGTCTTCGGTAGTTGCGACTACAGGACCGTAACCTACGCTACAGAGCTAGCTCAAGATGTAACGACTGAACCACGATATCCGGACCGTTACAGCGACCGTCCGTAACGGCTCATCGTCAACCGGAGGATGCCGCCGGCGCGGTAGACCTCCCGCTCCCTGGCGGTGTCGAGCCGGACGACCACGTCGAACTCGCGCTCGTCCGCGTGGACGGTGATCGTTTCATCCATAGTGGACACGCCGCGGATCGAGATCACCTCACGCCCGGTCAAACCCAGCGACCTGGCGTTTTCGCCGGGGCGGTACTGCAGCGGCAGTACGCCCATGCCGATCAGGTTCGACCGGTGGATCCGCTCGAACGACTCGGCCAGCACGGCCCGGACGCCCAGCAGAGCGGTTGCTTTCGCGGCCCAGTCCCGTGACGAGCCGGTGCCGTACTGTGCGCCGCCGAGAATGACGAGGGGCACTCCTGCATCTCGGTAAGCCATGGCGGCTTCGTAGATCCCGGGCAGCTGGACGTTCCCGAACGCGCCTCGGACCATCACTTCGTGGTTACCGCGCCGCGAGGCGTACGTGTTGAAGGCAAACCGCTTCACACCGCGCTCCGCGAGGTATCGACCGGCCGGGGAGCCGGGCGGGATCGCTCCCGCGGGCGAGATGTGGTCGGTGGTGACGGAGTCGCCGAGCACCGCCAGCACCCTGGCGCATTTGATGTCTTGCGGGCCAATGGGTTCGTCGAAGAAGGGCGGGCGACGCAGGTATGTGCTCTGTGGATCCCAGTCGTACCGATCGTTGCCGGGATTTCCGAGGTTCTCCCATCGGGTGTCGCCGGTGAAGATGTCCCGGTAAGCTTCCTCGAACATGTCCGGGGTGATCACTTCCATGACGGCGGTGACTTCATCCTGTGAAGGCCATATGTCACTGAGGAAAACCGGTGTCCCCTCAGGACTGTGCCCGAGCGGGTCGCGCGTGAGGTCCGTCGCCATCGTTCCTGTCAAGGCGTAAGCGATGACCAACGGCGGAGAAGCCAGGTAATTCATCCGGATGTCCGGATTGATCCGCCCGGCGAAGTTCCTGTTGCCTGACAGCACTGCGACCACCGCGCTTCCCTTGGAGCGCACAGCATTCTGTAGCTCATCGACCAGCGGGCCGGACGCTCCGATGCACGTCATGCAGCCGTATCCGGTGAGGTGGAACCCCAGCTTCTCCAAGCTCGGCGTCAGGCCCGCGGTGTCCAGGTAGTCAGTCACCACTCGCGAGCCGGGCGACAGCGTCGTTTTGACCCATGGTTTGCTCGTCAGGCCACGCAGAACGGCGTTGCGCGCCAGCAAGCCGGCCATGATCATCACTGACGGGTTCGAGGTGTTCGTGCACGACGTGATCGCCGCGATGCCGACGACACCGCTGTTCCCGACCGCCGCATCCGCCAACGCGATCCTGTCCTGCGGCCTGTTCGGCCCGGCCAGCGATGGTTGCACGGTGCCCAGGTCGAGCTCGACCGTCTCGGTGTAGTCCGCGGTGTCCTCCGGCCGGTGCCACAACCCCTGTTCTTTGGCGTATGCCTCAACGAGTGCGACCTGCTCTTCGGACCGGCCGGTGAACCGGAGGTACCGGATCGTCTCGTCGTCGATCGGGAAGTACGCGCACGTCGAGCCGAACTCCGGGCTCATGTTCGCGATCGTCGCGCGGTCCGGCACAGAGAGTCTGCGCACGCCCTCGCCGTGGAATTCCACGAACTTGCCCACCACACCGTGCTCGCGGAGCAGCTCGGTGATCGTGAGCACGAGGTCGGTCGCCGTGGCGCCGCTTGTTAATGCGCCGGTGAGGCGGAATCCGACCACCGGCGGCAGCAACATGGTGACGGCTTCACCCAGCATGGCTGCTTCCGCGTCGATGCCACCGATCCCCCATCCCAACACCCCGATTCCGTTCACCATCGTGGTGTGCGAGTCGGTGCCGAGACACAGATCCGGGAACGCCCAGCCGCCGTCGGTCATCACCACTCGCGCGAGGTGCTCGAGGTTGACCTGGTGCATGATCCCCTTGCCAGGCGGGACAACGGCGAAGCGGTCCAACGAAGCCTGGGCCCAGCGCAGGAACCGGTAGCGCTCGGCGTTGCGCTCGTACTCGATTTCGACGTTGCGCTCGAACGCGGTCGGCGTCCCGAACTCCTCGGCGATCACCGAATGGTCGACCACCAGCTCGACCGGAATCTTCGGGTTCACCGCGTCCGGGTGCTCGACAGCGTCGCGCATCGCGGCGATGTCGGTCAGCAGGGGCACACCGTTGGTGTCGTGCAGGAAGATCCGGGACGGGTGGATGTCCACCGCGGTGGCGAACGAGCGCTCGCTCCCCCAGTCCAGTACGGCGTCGATCTGTTCGCGCGGTACGTCGTTGCGCAGCAGGTTCTCGAGCAGGATGCGGATCGTGTAGGGCATTCGTGGCGATATAAGGCTGCTGATCGGAGTGACCTGGTAATTCACGGCAGCTCCTCAAGGTCTTGCCGTCAGGTTATAAGATGTACCAGTGGAGACCTACGCGACCAAGAGCGACTTCGCGTACGCCCTGGTCCGCACCAAGATCCTGACGAGCGAGTACGCCCCCGGCACCGTGCTCAACCAGGCGACGCTCGCCCGCGACCTGGGCATCAGCACCACTCCCCTGCGCGAGGCGCTGCGCAGGCTCAAATCCGAGGGGTTCGTCGAACTGGACGCCCATCGCGATGCCCGCGTAACTGATCTGTCCGCCGAAGAGGCACGCGACCTGCTGGAGATGCGGCGAGCGCTGGATCCACTGGCCACCTCATTGGCCGCCGAACGCCGTTCCAAATCCGACATCGCCACGATGCGCGCGGCGTTCGCCCAACTCAAGCCCCTGCCCGATCACCCGGACATCACCGACCTGGTGGCGCACCGCGAGTTCCACCGCGCCATCTACACCGCTTCACACAACGACCTGCTCATCACGACCCTTGAGGGGCTCTGGGACAAAGCCGACCGATACCGGATCGTCGGCCTACGGCAGAAACGCGACCAACCTGAGCGCGACGAGACAGCAGCGGAGCACCGCGCCATGTTGGAAGCGGTCATCGCGGGCGACAGCGAACTCGCCGCGAAGGTGATGCGCGAGCACATCCGAAGCAGCCTCGGCAGCAAGGCACTGTCCACTTTGGCGGATGGCAGTGCCGACGACTGACGTGGCGTTGTTCGGCGACAGCATGCTCGCCCGGTTCACCAAGCCGCACATCCAGCATCTGGAGCGGGAACTCGGGCCGCCTTCGACCGTGTACAACTGCGCCGCGGGCGGCTGGGACAGCTCGGACGGAGCTGCCCGGGCAGCGAAGCTCGGCGCGGTGGAGTGGTCGGTCGTTGTTCTTTCGTTCGGCGCCAACGACTGCGCGCCATGGAAGCACGTGCCGATCGACCAGTTCACGGCGAACATCGAGACGGTGATCTCGGCTTTCGGCCATGCCCGCGTGGTGGCGTTCCTGCCGCCCCGGATCCAGGAGGTGTTCAGACCTGGCCTTGGCATGCGCAGGAACCGTGATCTCGACGTCTACCGGAACGCTCTGCGAGCAGCCGTAGGTCCACAGTGTTGCCTCGAACCTGGTTCGGTCGAACTTGAAGGCGACGGCCTGCACCTCACACCGGAAAGCTACACAGCGTTGATTCCCGCACTCGCGAAGCTCATTTCAAGTAGTCCGCCAGATCGGGGCACCCGCTACCGGGAATCCGGCCCCGCCGAAGGCTGACACCACCTTCGGACCGCGTCACCACCGCCGCCAGCAGGACGGACAGGCTGGCGGCAAGGCCACGACGCCATCGCTTGCCGTCCGTAACCCACCTCCACGCCGCCGAATGCTGTCGCCGGGTTTTGTTTGTCCACCGGCAGCCGGGCTTGCTGGACAAACCGGGGCGTGCGGTGATTTCCGGGCTCAGTGAAAGCAAAGGAGGTCGATGATGCGTTCCTTCAGATCGTTACTCACCGCCGGTGCGATGGCCGTCGCCGCCACCGGTTCGATGCTGGCGGTCGCGACACCCGCGGCAGCCGCCACATGCACCAACAACGGGCCGTTCAGCTTCAAACGGGAGGTCATGGAGACCTACAGCACGATCTACGCGTACCGCGGAGCGAACTGCCCCGGAAACTACATCTCGTTCGGCCGGACGACCCTGATCGACGGGGGCAACATCAGGATGTACGCCTACGACCGGGCGTGCGACAACACCGGTCTGACCGTGAAGACCGCCAGCGGGCTGTCGCTGGCATCCACTGGGTGCGGCACCACGGCTCAACGCACGGTCAGCCGCTCGTCGACCGGCAGCTACTTCTACGTCTCCGTTGGCGGCTACCTCTCCGCCACGAACCCGATCCCGGCCTAAACCTCGCGTACACCTGACACGCCGGGTAAGAATAGAACGCGTTCTACTTCCGGCGTGTGGAGGTGCGTGGATGGACGTCCCGACGGTCACCGAACTGCTGCTGGCCCGCGCCGAGGACCATCGCCAAGGCCTGAAGTTCGAGGACGAAACGTATTCCTGGGCTGAGCATGTCCAGGCGTCTGCGTGCTACGCGGGCACGCTCAAGGCGGCGTTGCGTTGGGACGTCCCACCTCACGTCGGCATTCTGGCCGACAACGTGCCCACCTTCTCGTTCCTGCTCGGCGCCTGCGCGTTCTCCGGTGCGGTGCTGGTGGGGTTGAACCCCACTCGGCGAGGTGAGGCGCTCGCCCGCGACGTCCGGCTCGCGGACTGCCAGTTCGTCCTCGCCGAGCCGAAGTACCGGCCGCTGCTGGACGGCCTCGATGTGGACGTCCGCGACCTGGACTCCCTGCACAAGGGCGCGCCGCTCGATCCGGTCGCGGCCACCTCGGAAGACCTGCTGATGCTGATCTTCACCTCCGGGACCAGCGGCGACCCGAAGGCGGTGCGCTGCACGCACGGCAAGGTCGCCTTCCCTGGCCGGATGCTCGCCGAGCGGTTCAGGCTGTCGGCGAACGACACGGTCTACGTCTCCATGCCGATGTTCCACTCCAACGCCATCATGGCGGGCTGGGCGGTCGGGCTTGCCGCAGGTGCGAACATCGCCCTGCGACGCAGGTTCTCCGCGTCCGGCTTCCTGCCCGACGTGCGTAAGTTCGGCGTGACCTACGCCAATTACGTGGGCAAGCCACTGTCCTATGTGGTCGCGACGCCGCCACAGCCGGACGACGCGGACAACCCGCTGCGGCTGGTCTACGGCAACGAAGGCGCCAGCGCCGACCTGACAACGTTCGCGGAACGCTTCGGCTGCAAGGTCATCGACGCGTTCGGGTCGACCGAAGGCGGAGTGGGTTTCTCCCGCACCGACGACACCCCAGCCGGTTCACTCGGCAAGCCCACGCCGGACGTGGCCATTCTGCATCCCGAAACCGGCAGGCCGTGCCCACCTGCCGAGTTCGATCCGGAAGGCCGCCTGGTCAACGCCGAGGAAGCGATCGGCGAACTGGTCAACACCGCGGGCGCGGGCTGGTTCGCCGGGTACTACCGCGATCCCGGGGCTGACGCGGACCGGCTGCGCGACGGCAAGTACCACACCGGAGATCTCGCCTACGCCGACGCGCAGGGCTTCTGCTACTTCGTGGGACGCCTTGGCGACTGGCTCCGTGTCGACGGGGAGAACCTGGGCACCGCTCCGATCGAGCGGATCCTGTTGCGGCACCCGGCGATCAGCGAGGTCGCGGTCTACGCCGTGCCCGATCCGGTCACCGGGGACCAGGTGATGGCGGCGATCGTCACTGACACGCTCGAGCCCGCCGAGTTCGGCCGTTTCCTGGCCGGACAGCCCGATCTGGGCCCCAAGCAGGTACCCAAGTACGTCCGGCTGGTCCGCGAACTGCCGCGCACCGCGACGTTCAAGGTCATCAAACGGCAACTGTCCGCCGAGGGCCTCGACTGCCCCGACGTGATCTGGGCGCGTACCGGGCACGACATCACATACACAAGGAACATTCCCGCGTAGCCGGATGCAGGTTCCTGAAAGGACTTTAGACAGAACGGCCGTATCCGGCACGCTCGCGTGGCCCGTACACTGCTAACCGCTTCGGTAAAGGAAAAACCAACCATCCCTGCAAGGTTGTCACTACCGAACGGAGAATCGATGGCCTGCGATATAGGCAGACGGACTTTCGTACTGGGGGTTGTCGCCGCGGCCTCGGCGATCGGCACTGCGGCCACTGCCCAGCCGATATTGACCAAAGCCGCCGGCGTGGCCGAACTCGGCCAGTCAGCCAAAGCGTTATGCCTGCTCGGCGCCAGTTGGGTACTGGTCGACGAAGACGGCACCACCCATCCGACGACCGGGCTCGAGGGTGCCAACGTCCTGGACGTCGCCGCTGATGCCCGTGGCGTCCTGGCAGTGGGTTCACGCCCGGCGCCGCCGTTCACGGAAGCCACGGTCTGGCAGTCCGCTGATGGCGCGGCCTGGCACGAAGTAATGCGCCTCACCGGCACGAACACCGAATTCACCGGCGTCGGGTTCGGCCCGGGTACGGCGATGGCCCTGGGCTCCGGGCTCACCGAGGAACGTGCCCCCATGCGAACCATCGCCGCACGCCGGTTACCGAGCGGATGGACCGAGATCCCGGTCACCGGGCTGGAACAGACCGCCGAACACGCGATAACCACCTTGTCCGGCAACCGATCCGGATGGGTCGCCGCGGCGATCACCCAGGACGGCACGACGCTGTACCGCTCCCCCGACGGCTCGGCGTGGAGCACGGTCGATCGAGGTCAGCTGGAAGACACGGCCGTGCAAGGAATCCTGTTGGAAGGCAACGGCGGCATCCGGTGGGTGGCCAACGCGATCGGCGGGTCCGCGGCGATCACAGGCACGGTCGGCGCAGGCCGTCAACCGGTCGCTGTGCCGGAGAACGCGCACGTCGTGGGCGCGGTGTGGACCAGGCGCGGTCCGCTGTCCTACTGGCTTGTCGATGGCCGCCTCGTGACGGCAGGGATCTGAGCGATGATCACTTTCAGCAACATCGACGGCACCCCCGTCTACTACTGGCGATCGAACCGGCCGAACACGACGCCCCGCAACTGGCAGTGCACACAGGAGTTCTACGACCGCCTGGTGCTGTGGATCCGCGATCTGCGGTCACTGTCCAGCGCCTACGGCAGCGTCTCCTATGTCGTGTCTGCCGGGTTCTACGTGAACAAGCCCGGCGAGCACGGTGCGGGCACGGCCGCGGACATCGACCACATCCAGTGGAGCAGCGGGACTGTCTGCACGCCACTCGACCGGCACCACGCGTCCACGAATGTCGCGCTGCGCAGGCGTTATCTGGCGCTCGACGCCGTCACTCGCCGCAGGTTCCGATACGTGTTGGACGGCTGGTACAACGCGGATCACGCCGATCACATCCACGCCGACTTCGGCGGTCTGCCGATCCGGCTGGTCACCGGTTCCCAGAGCGACACGAAGTTCATTCAGGCGGCGTGCAACAACTTCCGCAACTCCGGTCTCGCGGTCGACGGCGCCTGGGGTCCGTTGACGCAGTCGGCGTACAACTCGATGAAGTCCGCACTGGGCGTGTCCGGGGATCCGACCAGCGCGGCGACGGCGTATCAGCAGATGTTGACCGGGATCGCCCAGCACGGGTTCGCCAACACGCCGATCTAGCCTGTTGCACTTGAAGGGCGGGCAACGAGCCCACGTTCCCGCCCTTCAAGCGACTCACTCGACGAGCTTGCCGACCGTCGAGACTTCCTTCATCAGCGCGGCGATCTCGGCAGGCACCGGCGGGATCTTCTCCCGTTCGACCCGGCCAGGACCGGACCACACGAGGTTCACCTGCAACTCCGGATCGACATCGGGATAGTCCGAACGGTTGTGGCAACCCCTCGTCTCCCGGCGTTCGAGCGCAGCCTCCAAAGTGGCCCGAGCGGCGAGTGCCGACGCCTTCAGGTCGAAGGCGTGCGCCACATCCTGGAACCCAGCCAGGTCCGGGTGCACACCGACGTTGGTGATCCGCTCCTCGATCGCATCGAGTTCGGCCAGCCCTTCGCGCAGGCCCGTCTCGTCCCGGACGACTCCGGCGTGCGCGGTCATGGTGTTGCGCAGTGCCCGTTGCAGCGCGCGGACGTTCTCGGGGCCGTCCGCGGCAACCAGTTCGTCCACCTCCGCGCGGGCTTCCGCGAGCGCGGTCCGCGATCGGCGCTGAGCGGTCAGCTCCGTTGAGTACTGGGCCGCCGTCTCGCCGACAATCCTGCCGTAGACGAGAAGTTCGATCAGGGAGTTGCCGCCGAGCCGGTTCGCGCCGTGCAGTCCGCTGGACGCCTCACCGATCGCGTACAGGCCGTCAACCCCGGTCGAGTGGTCCTCCGGCCGTACCCAGACACCGCCCATCGAGTAGTGCGCGGTCGGAGCGACTTCCATTGGCTCACGGGTGATATCGCGCATCTGCAACTCGAGCAGTGTCTGGTAGACCCGCGGCAGCCGCTGCATGATCGTCTCGCGCGGTAGGTGAGACACGTCCAGCCACACACCGCCATCGGGCGTTCCGCGCCCTTCTTTGATCTCGGTGTACGCGGCCAGCGCGACTCTGTCACGTGTGGACAGTTCCATACGCGCCGGGTCGTAGTGGGCCATGAACCGTTCACCCAAAGCATTACGCAGGATGCCGCCTTCACCGCGGGCCGCCTCGGATACGAGCGTCCCAGCGGCGTTTTCCGGTGCGATCAGGCCGGACGGGTGGAACTGCACGAGCTCAGGGTCCCGAATGCGGCCCCCTGCGAGCACAGCCAGCCGGAACGAGTCACCGGTGTTCTCGTCACGCCGTGAGGACGTGCGCCGCCAGATCCGGGTGTGCCCGCCGGCGGCGAGAATCACCACGTCGGCGTGGAACACGTACCGCGTGCCGTTTTCCAGGTCGAACCCATACGCACCGAAGACGACATTGTCACGCACCAGAATCCGGGTGATGTAACAGGTATCGTGCACAGGTATGCCCAGCTGGCCGACCCGGTTGACGAGCGTCCGCTGGATTTCCAGTCCGGTGTAGTCACCGGCGAACGACGTGCGCCGATAGGTGTGTGCACCGAAGAAACGCTGCGAGATCCGGCCGTCGGCCTCGCGCGCGAAGGGCATCCCCCAACGTTCCAGGTCCGCGATACCGCGCGGGCCGTTCTCGGCCACGATCCGCACTGTGTCTGGGTTCGCGAGCAGATAGCTCTCTTTGATGGTGTCGGCGGCGTGCTGTTGCCACGTGTCCGCCGAATCCATTGTGGCCAGTGCGGCGTTGATCCCGCCCGCGGCCAGCGTGGTGTGCGCGTCGGCTTTCGGCCGCTTGCCGACCACACGAACATCCACGCCACGCTCAGCCAGTTCGATGGCGGCTCGCAGACCGGCACCGCCGCTGCCGATCACCAGGACCGAGGTCGCGATCTGGTGTTCGGTCATCGCCGCACCTGCGCGTCGTGCGCGAGCCAGTCAGCCGGGCCATCGATGACAACGATCTTCATGGAGCTGTCCCTCCGTCCGCGCGCCCCGACCTACTGGGGCCACTCACTGACTAGGACAAGACAGCAGGCCGATTTGTGACATCGCGAAGCCTGAAGCTACGGCGAGACCTCGATCCGGACGTCGATCGTGGCGTCCGGATCAAGGATGTAGTGCTCCGTGACGGTCGCGCGGTACAGGCGGAGACGTGCATCACCGGTGACGTTGTCGATGCTGTACTCCTTGAGGCCACTACGCACGGATACCCCGGAGTACACCCTCAGTGCCGGCTCCAGGTCACTCTCGGGCACCTGGACGGCAGTGCCCGTCATGTAGACCGCTTGTCCCTCGAGGGGTCGCGCGGTCGAGTCGTAGACGACGATCGACAGCTCTGGGCGTACCGCCAGGTTCTTGGAATGGCGCGCGGTTGGTGAGGACAGCCAGTAGAGCTCGCGGTAGTTCTCCGTCGCGAACCACACCGGTGAGGCCCACGGCATTCCGGACTCGTCCGCCGTGGCCAGCGTCATGAACGAATTCGCGTCCAGTACCGCGCGTGCGATCTCATCCCCCGTCATGACGCGCACCTTACTCGGACATTGACCGAACTTCCTAGGAAGTCAGGACGTCCAGTAGCGCGTTCTTCATGGGCGCGCGGCTTCCGGTCACCAGGGTGAAAAGTGCTTCCCGGACAAGGCGTTCGCCGTGGCTGCCAGAGATAACCGAAGCTGCGCCCTCGGCGACGAAGACCGCTCCGGCCGCGCGGTAGGCGAGGTTTGCGGCAGCGGCACGAGCGGCGAACATCGCCTGCGGGTCGGCCAGTGCCGCGTCCAAAGTAGACCGGACCTCGATGGCTTGGGCGTCGATGGACTCGGCCATCTCGGTGCGGCCGTGTGCTTCGAGGATGCGGGCGCACCGGGTGGCCAGGCCGGTTGGCATCGCGCCGCTCAACCGGGAGCCCAAGTGCTGCACTCCCAGGAACTGTTCGGCCGGGACTTCCGAGATGATCCGGGCGTCCGGCACGAACACCTTGTCGAACGTCAACCGTACGGTCGCCGTCGCGTCCAATGCCACCAGGTCGTACCGGGTCGCCGGGATGTTCTTCGCATCCACCAACGCACTGACGACTGTCTCCCCCGCGTTTCCGGTGATCTGCAGGACGTCGACGATTCCCCAGCCGCTCACGAAAGGCGCGTCGCCGTCGAAGATCCAGCCGCCGTCAGTCCGGGAAGCACGCAGACGAGGCGGGTCGGCCAATGCGCCTGCGGACGCGACACCACTGGTTTGCCTGCCCGCGACCAGGTCGGCGTAATACTGCGACCGCAGAGACTCGTTGGTGGTGTTGGCAAGGCCGATGACCGCCACGTGATGCTGGAGCCAGGTGAAGGTCGTCGCCAGGCAGCCTCCCGCCAGCGTCTCGATCACCGCCACGATCGTCTCGAAGTCCAGCCCGGCGTCGGGCGCGGCGATGCCGTAGAAGCCTTCACGAGCCAGCACACGGAAATGGCTCGGCGGAATTGCCCCGCGGGCGTCGACTTCCGCGGCATCCGGCAGGAACACTGTCTCGGCTATCCACTGTGCGCGCTCGACAAGGTCCGTCACCTGGCCAGCATATCGACTACGCCGGGCGGACCCCGCCGTCGGAGTTGATCACCTGGCCGGTGATCCACGCGGCGTCGTCGCTGACCAGGAACGCGATCAGGCGCGCGGCGTCGTCCGGCTTCCCCCACCGGCCCTGCGGGAAGTGCTGACGGGTCGATTCGAGGAACTCCGGCGAGGCCCAGCCGGTGTCCACCGGGCCGGGGTTCACGGTGTTGAGCGTGATCTGCTGGTCGGCGAGGTGGTCGGCCAAGGTCCGGCTGATCGACGCGAGCGCGCCCTTTGCCGCGGCGTACGCGACTTCGTTCCGCATCGGGCCGAGGTCCTGGCCGGACGTCATGAAGACGACGCGTCCGCCCGGGCGGCCGTCGTGCTGCGCGGCGAAAGCCTGCGTGAGCAGGATGGTCGACCGCGTGTTGACGGCGTAGTGCTTGTCGAGCATGGCCGCGTCCAGCGTGCCGAGCGGTCCATCGGTTCCGCTGAGCGCGTGGTTGCACACGAGAATGTCGACGTGGCCGTACGCGGCGACTGCGGCGTCCATCAACCGCTGCGGCCCCGCAGGATCCGCGAGGTCGACCGAAGCGTTGGGCGCATCGGTCAGCGGCAGTGACGAGTCGGCACCCCACGACTGTTCAGCGTCGTGGGGCGCGTAGTGATGTACGAACAAGTCAGCGCCTAGTGAGGCAAGTCGTTGAGCAATGGCGTAACCAATACCCGCACGACGACTGACACCGGTCACCAAAGCCACGCGCCCCCTGAGCATGATCCATAGGTTACCGTTCCGCCAAAGTCACCCCGCCGGAGCTCCACAGCGACGGCGAAACCTCCGTCAGCAAGACTCGGATGCTCTCGTCACGCACGCCAAGGCTGTCCCGGACGGCGTTGTGCACGGCTTGCAGGCATGCCCGCAGCGTCTCCGGATCGCGGCCCTCGGCAACGGAAATCTGTACGAGCGGCAAGTCAGCCTCCCACCACGACACGGCCAAGCGAACTGAAGGACGCCGACACGGTCGAGTCCTTGACCACCGGTACGGCGTCCGTCATGCCGCCAGTCAACACGATCCAACCGGCCCGCAACCACTGGCCACGGCGGCCGAGGTCGTTCGCGGCAAGGGCGATGGCTTCGGCGGGGTGTCCTTGCACGGCCGCGCCAGTCGCGGTGTCCACGACGGTGCCGTCGACCTCCAGCGAACAGGCCTCCAGCGACAGGTCGAAATCCGTCACGCCCCGCGCGACCGGGCCCGTCACGAACGCGCCGGACGAAGCGTTGTCGGCCACGACATCGTGCAGCGTGAACCGGAAGTCCGCGTACCGGCTGTCGATGATCTCGATACCGCCGAACACGTGCTCGACCGCGCCGAGTGCGGTCGCCGCCGTGACACCGGGTCCTTCGAGGTCACGGCCGAGGGTGACGACGATCTCCGGCTCCGCGCGCGGGTGGATCAGCTTGTCCATCGGCACCGGAACGCCCGCGGGCAGCACCATGGCGTCGGTGAGCCACGCGGTGAGCGGGCTGGACACGTTCATCCGCTGCTGCTTGGCCCGCGAGGTCAGCCCCAGCTTGACGCCGATCAGCGTCTCACCGCGGGCCAGCCGCAACCGCAGCGTCTCGTCTTGGATCCGGTACGCCGTGCCCAGGTCCAAATCGGACCATTCGTCGGTCAACGGTGGACCGTCGGTCTTCTCGTCCTCACGCGCGAGTAAAAGCCGGGCAGCCTCTTCGACTGTCATACCGCCACTTTCTGTGTGTGCCTACGCCGCAACCGGTGTACGGGCGAGCATTTCGCCCGACGATCGCAGCCGTGGTCATGGTCAGTCCTTTTCCTCGACGTGCAGGCTGACTGTGCCGAGCCTGGGTCGATTCATAGTCCGTGCGCCTGTGGCTCGACGCTGACCGGGATTTGCGTCATGGTGCCTGGCCGCTTGGTCGTTCCGCACCACATGTCGATCGCGTCCGGCTCGGCCGGGTCGAAGTAGCGCGGCTTCCAGTTCGGGTCGGTGATGTTGCGGACGCCGTAGGAGTATTCGTATGTCAGGCCCTCAGGTCCCTTGAAGTACAAGAAGATCGCGGTGGACTGGGGGTGACGGCCGGGTCCCATCTCGATCTCGACGCCGCGCTCGGTCAGGAAGTGCCAGCTGCGCATCACGTCGTCGATCGAGGAGACCTGGAAGTTCATGTGGCACAGGCCGGGCCCGTCGCCCTTGAACACGGCGAGCTTGTGGTGCACCGGGTCGATCCGCATCAGGCACGCCAGCTCGCCGATCCAGTCCGAGACCTTCGCGTTGAACAGCGTGGACCAGAACTTGTACGCCTCCCGCACATCCGGCGCGTCCACGCAGAGGTGCCCGAACTCGGTGATGCCCGCGGTCCGGCCGAACCGGACCGGACGAGACAGCTGAGTCTGGTCGATGACCAGGTCGACCACGTTGCCGAACGGGTCTTCGAAGGCCAGGTAGTCCCGCACGTGCCGGGCCGCCGCCCCGGCCCGCTCACCGCGGCTGACCTTGACGCCCGCGGCTTCGAGCTCCGATTCCGCCGCGGCTAACGCGTCCTCGTCGGAGAGGGTGAACGCGGTGGACAGCACACCGGACTCGCCTTCGACGAACGCGAGACAGTGATGGCGGCTGTCGGCTCGTAGATACGCATGCCCGTTGCTGTGGTCGACCAGCTCCAAGCCAACCACGTCGACCGCGAAGTCCACGGCGGTGGTCATGTCGGCGGTACCCGAGCGCACGTAGGCGATGTCTTGCAGCTCGATCACGGCGGAGCTCCGCTTCGTCGGGGATCAGGAAAGATCGATGGTTAGAACCATACCGGTATCTGTATATCTGTCAAGAATAGATTGACATGTATACAGATACAGGGCAGGATGTCGGCCATGCCCATCGCGCAGCTCTCCACCGAGTTGGCCACCGCCGGACGAGCTCTGCACCGAGCCGGTTTGGTCAATGCGTTTGGCCACGTCAGCGCCCGTATAGACGACGACAGGCTGCTGCTGACACCGCCGCGCCCGCTCGGTGAATCGACCGACGATCAATTCACCGAGATCAATATCAATGTCGGTGAATTGCCTGCCGGCGTCCCCCGGGAAGCCTGGATTCACATCGCCATCGCCAAGGTTCGCCCGGACGTCGGCGCCATCTGCCGCGCTCAGCCGCCGTCGACCTCTGCCGTCGCCGCCGCGCTGTCGGCCATCCCTCCCCTGCACGGGCAAGGCGCGTTGCTCGGCCCGGCCGTGCCGGTCTTCCAGAACGCACGGCTGATCCGTGAACCACAGCTCGGCAAGGAGCTCGCTGCCACCCTCGGCGACGGATACGCCTGTGTTCTCAGGGGAAACGGCGCCGTCACGGTCGGCAGGAACGTCGGTGAGGCGGTCGCCCGGATGTGGATCCTCGAGGAGTCCTGCCGGATCACCCTCGCCGCGGCGGCCGCGGGCCTGATGCCCGTCGCACTCACCGAAGACGAACAGAACGCGTGGTTCGAGACAGGAGCCGAGCTCCTCGACCGGATCTGGGACTACCTCAACCATTGAAAGGGCTTTCCACCATGGTCGCTGGAAGGACACCCAACAAGACACTGTGGACAGTCGTAGCTTTGTGCGGCCTGTCCGTCGCGTTCGACGGGTACGACCTGGTGGTGTTCGGCACCACCGTCCCGTCGCTGCTCGCCGAATGGCAGATCGGCCCGGCCGAGGCCGGCCGGATCGGCAGTTACGCGTTGATCGGCATGCTGATCGGCGCACTGCTGATCGGCACCGTGACCGACTGGCTCGGCAGGCGCTGGACCATGATCGCGTGCGTCACGTGGTTCTCGGCACTGACCGCGTTGTGCGCCTTCGCGCCGTCGCCGGAGATATTCGGTCTGTTGCGCTTCCTCAGCGGTATCGGGCTTGGCGGATTGATGCCGACGGCCGCGGCTCTGGTCGTCGAATACGCCCCACGGGGCAAGCAGAACGTGACGTACACGATCATGCAGTCGGGGTACGCGGTCGGCGGCATCCTGGCCGCTTCGTTGGCGATCCCGCTGATCCCCGCGGTCGGCTGGCAGACCATGTACCTGATCGGCGCCGCCCCTGTGCTGCTCATCGTCCCGCTCGCGCTGCGCTATCTGCCCGAGTCGCTGGAATACCTTGTGCTGCGCGGAGAAACGGCCAAAGCCGAAGCGCTCGCCGCGAGACTGGGTGTCGCGGTACCCGAGGTCGCCCGGCCGGAGAAGCGTTCGTGGTACAGCAGCATCCGTGAGCTGGCGCGGCCGGGTTTCCGCGCCGGGACCGTCTTGCTGTGGCTGGCCAGCTTGTGCGCGCTGCTGATGGTTTACGGCATGAACACGTGGCTGCCGCAGATCATGCGCCAGGCCAACTTCCCGCTCGGCTCGGCGTTGAGCTTCCTGCTGGTGTTCAACGTGGGCTCGATCATCGGGTCGATCATCGGTGGCCGCGCGGCCGACCGAGTGGGGTCCAAGCCGGTGCTGGTGATCTCGTTCCTGCTGGCCGCGGTGAGCATCGCGACCCTGGCCACGCGCCCGAACATCGCCGCGATCTACATCCTGGTCGCGATCGCGGGCTACGGCACGATCGGCACCCAGAACCTGATCAACGCGTTCGTCACCCGCTATTACCCGGTCACCGCCCGGTCGACCGGTATCGGCTGGGCGCTGGGGGTCGGCCGGTTCGGCGCGATCCTCGGCCCGGTCGTCGGCGGTCTCGTGATCGCCTCAGGAGCCGGGTTCCAGTGGAACTTCTACCTGTTCGCCTCGGTCGCGGTCGTCGGACTGGTCGCGGCAGCGCTGGTCCCGCTGTCCCCCGCGCTGGCCGGTGAGCGCCTCCGCGAAGCCATCAACACCGAACTGAAGGAACGCACCGCATGAAAATCCGTCACATCATCGGCGGCGAAGAGGTCGACTCGCTCGACGGCGCCACCTACGACGACATCGACCCGTACACACGGCAGAGCTACGCCACGGTCGCCCGTGGCGGCGACGGTGACATCGACGCCGCTGTCACGGCCGCACGGCGCGCGTTCGACGAAGGGCCGTGGCCACGGCTAGGTTTCGCCGAGCGCGGGCGGCTGCTGCATAAGTTCGCGGACCTGATCGAGCAGCACGCGGACGAGCTGGCCGAGGCGGAAAGCCGCGACATGGGCAAGCCGAAGGCCGTGGTCGCCGGGCACGACGTGCCGCGGTCGGCCGCGAACATCCGGTTCTTCGCGGATCACGCGCGGCTCAGCCTGGCCGAGACGTTCCCGAGCGACACCGGGCATCACACGTACACCCGCTACGAATCCGCCGGTGTGGTCGCCGCGATCTCGCCGTGGAACTTCCCGATGATGCTCGCGACGTGGAAGATCGCCCCGGCCTTGGCCTGGGGCAACACGGTCGTGCTCAAGCCCGCCGAGGACACGCCGCATTCCGCGGCGATCCTGGGCAGGCTGGCGCTGGAGGCAGGCATCCCGCAGGGCGTGCTGAACGTCGTCCTTGGCTTCGGTGACGCGGGCGCGGCGCTGGTCAAGGACCCGCGGGTGGACCGGATCACCTTCACCGGCTCGTCGCTGACCGGCCGCGCGATCGCCTCGGCGGCGGCCGCGAACCTCACCCCGGTCAGCTTCGAACTCGGTGGCAAGGGCGCCAACCTGGTATTTGACGACGCCGACCTGGACAACGCGACCGACTGGGCGATCCGGGCCGCGTTCGGCAACACCGGCCAGGTCTGCCTCGCCGGATCCCGGTTGTTTGTGCAGCGTGGCGTGTACGACGAGTTCCTGAGCCGCTTCACCGCGGCCGCCGACGCGATGGTGCTCGGCGACCCGGCGCGGCAGCAGACCGCGCTGGGCCCGTTGGCCAGCGAGAAGCATTTCGCCAAGGTCAGCGGGTACCTGCAGGAGGACAAACTGGCCGGTGCCACGGTCGTGACAGGTGGACACGGCCATGACTGGTTCATCCGGCCGACCGTGCTCACGGACGTTCCGGCTGACGCTCCCGTGCAGACCGACGAGATCTTCGGCCCGGTCGTCACGGTCACGCCGTTCGATTCCGAGCAGGAAGGCGTGTCCTTGGCCAACTCGACGCCATACGGTCTCTCGGCCATGGTCTTCAGCGAGAACCTGCACCGAGCACACCGCGTTTCCGCCGCTCTGCGCAGCGGGAACGTCTGGGTCAACTGCTTCTTCATCCGTGATCTGCGCGCACCGTTCGGCGGTGTCGGTGATTCGGGGGTCGGCCGGGAAGGTGGCGCGTTCAGCCGCGAGTTCTTCACCGAACCGAAGACCGTCACCATGAACATCACGGGCTAAGCACCACAACCTGGTTAGGATCTCCATATGTCGCTGCAGCACGCGCTCTTGGGAGTGTTGGAGGCACGCCCTATGAGCGGATACGACTTGGTCCAGTTCTTCGACAGCTCGACGGCGTGGATCTGGGCCGCTCCGCAGAGCCAGATCTACCCGACGCTGCGCAGAATGGAACGAGCCGGGCTGATCACGGGCGACGACGAACCGCGCGGGCCGAAGCTGACGAGGACCGTCTACAGCGTGACCGACCAGGGGCGCGAGGAACTCGAGCGGTGGCTGTCCACACCGCACGATCCGTCGCCGCCACGCGACCCGTTTCTGGTGCAGGCGTTGAACTTCGACACGATCGACGCGGAGAAGGCGCACGCCGTGCTCGAACAGTTCATCACCGAGCAGGAAAAGGCGGCGGCCGAGGCCGAGGCGCACCGGCAACGGCTGCTGAACAAGGACACCATGCTGCTCAAGGAACGGCTGACCCGGCGCGATCCGGCCGAACACGACCGGATCGCCCGGCTGAAAGCCCACGTTTTCGCCGGGGTCGCGGCGGTCGCGCGGACCCGTGCGGAATGGGCGCGCGAAGGCCAGCGACTGCTCACTGAGGACTGACCACAAGAAAACCGCAAGCGTTTCGGACGGCGACTGAAAGCCGGATTTCATACGATCCGGCTGACGGTGTCCCACGAACCGGGGAATGTGCATGCGAGGCTTGCGGACAGGTTTGAGTGTTGTGCTGGGCGCGGCTGTGCTGGCGGGCTGCGGAAGCGGGAACGACGCCCAAACAGGACAGTCCACACCGAACACGCCGGCGGCCCCGACGGCGACCAGCGCGCCGAAGCCGCCGCGGCAGGCGTTCGACCCGCCGAAGGTGTTCGAGAAGACGGAGGCGAAGTTCCCCGACGGGACCTTCTTCGACCGCGACAAGCCAAGGGCGGCACTGCACGACGGAAACGTCTACAGCGTCGACGACAAAGGCCTGAACGCGTTCGACGGCATCACCGCCGATCCATTGTGGGCAGTGCCCGCGACGGTCACCGCCTCCGGCCAGGACGCCACCATCGCACCGTTCGCCCACCAGGACCGCGTCTACGCGGCCTTCAGCGGCAAGGCGCCCGCACAGGGAACCAAGCCCGCACGCCCGGTGATCGAACTCGTGGCCGTGAACGCCAAGTCCGGCAAACCGGACTGGACGACGACCATCGACGTCACCGTGAAAGACCCCGGCAACACCAACGACGGCCAGACCACTGTGGTCGGTGTGAGCGACACCTCCGTCGTGGTCACGTACTACAGCAACGACGCCAGCATCGGCCAGACATTCGTGGTCGACGCGAGCACGCACCAGGTGCGGTGGAACAAGGACCAGTTCCTGGCAGGCGACCTCGACAGCGGCGTGGTCGTCGGGAACGGGGGCAAACCGTTCATCGGCGAACAGCGCTCGCTGACCGGCCTCGCCGAAGCTGACGGCGCACAGAAGTGGTCAACTCCGCTCGGCGGCTACGGCACCGAGATCATGCCCCTCGCACCGAAGATCATCGGCAGCAGCAGGCAGGTCTACAGCACGGCTGACTACCAGTTCGACCTGATCGACGTGACCAGCGGCAAGTCGCTCTACAGCCTGCCGATCAACACGTCGTTCGGCGCGGGCTACCGGATGAGGTGCTTCTACGACCAGACCTCGACCATCGTGTGCGACGGCCAGAGTGAGCGGACGTTCGCGTTCGACGTCAACTCGATCGGCCAGAAGCCGATGTGGGAGATCACGAAGACGGCGGATCGAGTTCCGCCCTCCGTCACCGCCGCCTACCACGGCCTGGTCTACGGCACCGGCGCGAACGCCCCCGTCGCCCTTGATGCCAAGACCGGCCAGGACGCGCCGGATGCTCCCGGCGTCGCCCCGGAGATGGTGGACAAGTACCTCGCGGTGTACAAGGGCGCGACCTACAAACCGACGAAGTGAAGTCCGGCTGAAACTCGGTTCCGAGGCGGACGTGGACGTGCTTGCATCTCGGCATGGGGATGTTCAGCTACGTCAACGTGCGACAGGCCGAATGCCCGACCTACGCACGATGGGCCACCGGAGAGTTCGACTACCGCATCGACGGCGCGGCGAACTCGGATGCGGACTACATCGTCCTCGACAGCTATCCACCGAGCCTGCGGCGGTAGTCGCCGCAGGCTCGGCCAGCCATCAGGTGACCTTGAATTCCTCGTCCTGGTACTCGATGCCCAGCGACGGCACGGACACCGAGCGGTCGCCCGCCACGACCTCACCAGCGACGATGGCGTCGTAGCCGGCGGCGCGGGCGATCTCGACGGTCTTGTCGGCGTCGTCGGCGGGGACGACCGCGACGTAGCCGAAGCCCATGTTCAGGGTGGCGTACGACTCCGCGGCCGACATCCCCGCCTGCTCGGCGAGGAACTCGAGCACCTCGGGGACCTCGGGCACCGTGTCCAGGACGTACCGGACGTTCGTCGATGAGCGCATCATCTTCAGCAGGCCGTGGCCGGTGATCGGGTTCAGGAAGTGCGGCTGCACCGGAGAATCCAGCAGCGCACGGACGAATGCCGGGTAGAGCACCGACGGGTCGAGCAGTGCGGCGCCGAGGTCACGGCCGCTCGGCAGCTTCGTCCGCAGGCCGTCGGGGAGCTGGCTGGCGATGCGCCGGGCCAGCGATGAGCCGTTGGTGTGCAGGCCGGAGCTGGGCAGGACGACGATCTTGTCGCCGGGTGTGACCGCGTCGCCGAAGACCGGTTCACGGCCGTCGGGCACCCGGGCCAGCGCGCTGCCGGCGAGTTCGATGCCCGCTCCGGTCAGCATGCCGGGCAGCGCGGGCGACTCGCCGCCACCCCAGGTCGCGCCGGACAGCTCGCAGGCTTTCTGCCAGCCTGCCAACAGTTCCAGTGATTTGCGTTCGTCGGAGTACCAGGCCGCGTCGCCGGTGGCGAAGTACGCGGTGACCACCATTGGGTTGGCGCCGACGGAGATCACGTCGTTCACGATCGCGGCCACGGCGTCCACCGCCACGTCCGCGAACCGGCTCTCGCCGGTGAGTGCCAAGTAGTCCTCGGCGATGACCGATTTGGTGCCGAGGCCCTCGGTGACAGTGGCCAGGGTGAGACCACCGACCTTCAACACGTACGCGGTCGAGCCGCGGGAGCCGCTGACCTCCTCGGCGCCGTGCCCGGCGAGCAGGCCACTCGTGGCCGCGGCACGGTGCACCGCGTCCCGCTTGACCTTGTCCAGAATGGAATAGTCGACGCCCGCGCGCTGGTACTCACCCAGGTTGGACACTTCTCGTCACACCTCGTCGAAAAATCGGCTCCGTGGGCCCGCCGGGATTTCCGCCGGGGCGTTCTCACCCTAGTGCCCCCGATGGGGTGATCGCCCCGCTGCCACCAGGCGGTTTGCCGCTGATACCCGAACCAGTGACCGGAGTCACCCGGCACAGGGCGTGATCCAGGCTCTCCGTAATGCGCGCTTCGTCCATTCTGCCTGGTCAGCGGGGCGTACATTCGATCTGGTGTCGGCTAGTCGAAATCTCCTCAAGCTTCTTGGCGGCTGTGCCGCCGCCGGTGGTCTTGTCGCCGGAATTCTGGCCCCAGTGACGATTAGCGCGGGTGTTGTCGCCGCCGATGTGAGTGATTCCGTCGTGCGGATCGCCCCGGCGTCGATATCGAAGGATCTGCCCGGCGTGACCACGGTCACCGACCGGGACGGCACCCCGATCGCCACCGTTTTCGACCAGTACCGGATCGCCGTCACGGGCGACAAGATCTCCGCCGCGATGAAGAACGCCGTTGTGTCCATTGAGGACCGGCGGTTCTACCAGGAGCACGGGATCGACCCGAAGGGCGTGGCCCGTGCCGCGATCTCCGACGCGACCGGCGGTGACCACCAGGGCGGCTCGACCATCACCCAGCAATTGGTGAAGAACTACCTGATCAACGTCGCCGACAAGGACAACCCGGCGGCGCAGGCCGCCGACCGCGCGGACACCCTGACCCGCAAGATGCGCGAGGCCCGGTCGGCGATCGAGTTGGACAAGCACTTGTCCAAGGACGAGATCCTGACCGACTACCTGAACGTCGTCGAGTTCACCGGCAAGATCTACGGCGTCGAAGCCGCTGCCCGCGCCTATTTCGGCACCACAGCGGACAAACTGACCGTGCCGCAGGCGGCGTTGCTGGCCGGGATGGTCAACAACCCCACGACCTTCAACCCGTACACGAAGCCAGTCAACGCGCAGCACAGGCGTGACATGGTGATCGACGCGATGCTGGCCAACAAGGCCATCGACGCGCAGACCGCGGCGCAGGCCAAGGCCGCGCCGCTCGGTGTCACCGGCCCGAACGTGCCGTCGAGCACGTGCTACAGCGCGCAACCGGACGCCGGGTTCTTCTGCCAGTACGCACTGACGTACCTGCAGCAGGCCGGGATCAGCCAGGAGCAGCTGACCAACGGCGGGCTGACCATCAAGACCACAATGGACAGCAAGGTCAGCGCGGCGGCCAAGAACGCGGTCGACGCCAACGTACCCACCAAGCAACCCGGTGTCGCCAACACGATGGCCATCGTCTCGCCAGGCTCGACGTCACACGAAATCCTCGCACTGGTGGCCAACCGCACCCTCGGCACGGATGCGAGCCAGGGCCAGACCACGCGCAACCTGGTCACCGAGGTGAGCGACCCGTTCGGTTCGGGTTCGGTGTTCAAGATCTTCACGGCCGCGGCAGCACTGGAGTCCGGCACGGCGACACTCGACACCCAACTGCCGAACCCGCCCAGCCAATGCTTCCCCGTGCCCGGCAACCGCAACTGCTACACCGTGCACAACGACGGCAACTACTCCGACCCCATCTCACTGACCAACGGCCTTGCCACGTCGCCCAACACGGCGTTCGTCGGACTGGAGCAGCAAGTCGGCGTGCCCGCGGTGGTCGCCATGGCGTCGCGGCTCGGTCTGCGCACGACCATGCAAAGCAACGCCGCCGGCCAGAAACCCGACCCCAACTCGAACGACCCGCAGCGCAACCAGTCGCAGACGCAGTACTTCCAGGACAAGCCGTCCTTCACGCTCGGCAACAGCCCGGTCAGCCCGTTGGAGCTGGCCAACGTGCCCGCGACGCTGATGAGCGGCGGTATCTGGTGCGCGCCGACACCGGTCCTGTCGGTGACCGACGCGGCCGGAAATCCCGTCAGCTACCAGGCTTCCGGGTGCGAGCAAGCCATTTCCAGCGATGTGGCCAGCACGTTGATGACCGGCCTGAGCCAGGACACCGTCAGCGGTACGACCGCGGCGTCCGCTCATGCCGCGGGCTGGACGCGTCCGGACATCGGCAAGACCGGTACCACGCAGACCAACCAGTCGGTCGCGTTCGTCGGCGGTGTCGACAGGTACGCGGTGTCGTCGCTGGTCTTCGCGGACGGCAACAAACCGGGCCAGCTCTGCCCCGGAACCCCGGTCCACATCGGTTCCTGCGGGCACGGCGCGTTCGGCGGTACAGTGGCCGCACCGCCGTACTTCAAGGCGATGCAGGCCATTCTGGGGAGATGACATCGACCTACGACCGGTAACCGAAGCCGACCTGGCCATGTTCCGGCGGTATTTACTGGAACCGGGCCTGGTCGGTCTTGACTGGCGTGGCTTCCACGACGCACAGGAGCCCGCACGGCGATTCGCCAAAGACGGTTTTCTGGGCCCCGACGGCGGCAGGTTGATCGTCGACGTCGATGGTGTGGCAGCGGGAAACGTGGGCTGGCGCAAAGGGTCGTACACGCCTTCGTCGTATTACTGGGAGATCGGCATAGTGTTGCTCCCGGAATGGCGCGGCAAAGGCTTCGGTTGGCGGGCGCAGGCGATGCTGTGCGATTACCTGTTCGAACACACTCCGGTGCAACGAATCCAGGCTGGTACCCACCCCGAGAACATCGCCGAGCAGCGGGCGTTGGAGAAGGCGGGCTTCCAGTTGGAAGGCGTGGTCAGGGCGTGCGAGTTTCGTGCCGGTCAGTGGCGGGACGGTCTGCTGTACAGCCGGTTGCGCGATGATCCCGTGAATCCACAATAGACAAGCCGGAGACCAGTCCGGACAGTCCGCGGTGCCGACGCGGCCACACAAGCACGAAAGCGCCCAGTACCAACAGGAACGCGAACCAATTGAACACCGGCGCGACCGAAGCCAGTCCCGTGCAGAGGAAGTAGCCGGTGCTTCCGGTCAGCAGGGCGATCACCACCCGTGCACCGGCTGGGCGACCGTCACGGCGGACCCGGGCCAGGCGCACGGCTCGCTGACCGACCGTCGCGCCGTCCTTGCCGAAGGACGGCAACACCAGGAAAAAGAACATGGGCACCCACAGGACGAGGGCCGTGGTCCACCACGACTGCTGGATGCCCGCGCCGCCGAACACGTAGATGATCACGACGTTGACGGTGCCGAAAAGGAATCCGCCGACCACGTACACCGAGATCATGTCGAGCAGCATCCCGAGCAGCCTGCGCCACGCGGTCACCGGCCGCGGCGCGGTCGGCGGAGCGGTCGGAACATGCCCGGCCAGCGGCCTGAGCAGGGGCGCGAACGCCACACCCACCGCGGTGCCGAGGGTGTTGGTGATCAGGTCGTCCACATCGAACAGCCGGTACGGGCACGGGAACAGGAACCAGTTGCCGGTCAACTGGGTGAACTCGACCAGCAGGGACACCCCGAACCCGATGGTGATGGTGCTGGCCGCACCCCGGCCGAAGAACCCCTTCAGGAACATACCCAGCGGCACGAACAGGAAGATGTTGAAGACCGTCTGTTGGACTGCGGGGTTGTGCAGGTAGGCGCTCACGCTCGTGCCACGCTGTTCATGGCGGATGTCGGCCAGGAACTGCATGAGGTTCAACTGCGGGGAGGCGAACGCCGCGTGCTGAACGCACCATGTGTCGTTGATCTGCGGCAACGGCAGCAAAGTGTACGTCGCGATCGCCAGCGCGTAGATCACAAAACCGACCGCGAGCACGATCCGGCCGAACCCCAGCTCGCCACGGCGCCGGTAGCTCACCACCACGAACGGCAAGGACAGCAGTACAGCCAGGAAACACCCGCCGACGATCGCGAGCACAGCAGAAAGCACCGTTACGTAATACAGGTCGGCCGCAAACCCGGCAACTTGGACGTGAATCAAGCGGGATGGATCGGGTATCCGAGCCAGGTGCGAACACTGGAGCAAGTGCGACGGCAGTACGAAAACGGCAAAGAGGAACGGCCCCTACAGGGCTATCTGGGTGCGTTGAGTGTCTATGGTGGAGTCACCGGAGCGCTCGCGCTCACCGGAAGGCTGCTGGGAAAACGCATGCCCGAGCGGTTCAGTTTCGGCGATACGGCACTGCTGAGCATCGCTACCCACAAGGCCAGCAGGCTGATCGCGAAAGACGCGGTCACCAGTCCGTTGCGGGCGCCGTTCACCAGGTACGAGGAGCCCGCCGGTGACGGTGAGCTGAACGAGTCCGTTCGCGGCCACGGCGTACGGCACGCCGTGGGTGAACTGCTGACGTGCCCGTTCTGCCTGGCGATCTGGATCGCCACGGGCCTGACCGCGGGCATGGTCTTCGCGCCGCGGATCACCCGGCTGGCGACCACAGTGCTCACCTCGGTCGCCGCGGCGGATGCCCTGCAACTCGGCTACGACGCGTTGAAGAAAGCATCCGGCGAGACCGGCTGATTTCCAGGCCGTCGCGTGGGTACTCAGTGCCAATGACCGTGACAGCAGCCCGCCTTCTCGGCGCGGTGACCGCCGCTTACAGTGCCGCGCTCCTGGTCAAACCGGAGCTCCTGGCCAAGCCGGCCGGGTTACCGGCCTCGTCGGCCACCGATGTGCTCATCCGATCGATCGGTGGCCGGGATACCGCGCTCGGTCTGGGAATGTTGTTCGCGCGGCCTGGTCCGGCGCTGCGTTCGGTGCTGTGGGCACGGACCGCTGCGGACCTGACCGACGCGGTCGCGTTCGGTGCGACGCTGACCGACCGGAACCGTCGGCTCAAGGTCGTCGCGGTTGCCACCACCTGGGCTGTGCTGTGCGGGGTGACTGCCGCTCTGACGTGACCTCGATGGTTCGATTGGTCGCGTGGCGTTCAGCGGATTCGACCCTCGGTTGCTTGCTGAGCTCCGGCGGCGCGATGTCAGCTGGGGCCAGACGTACCTGCTGCAGCGCATCCTGCGCGCGATCAGCTGGACCTCGTTGTTCAGCCAGCACGTCGCCGGTCTCGCGGGCATGTCGGCCGAACTGCCACGGGCCCAAGCCGTGCTGCGGAGTTTCGCCGACACTGGCCAGCCGGGACGCGCGCTGGGCCGGGCACACTGCGAGGCCGCAGCGTATACCGTGACGCGGTGGGGCGTCGATGACCTTCGTCAGTCGTTAGTGGACGCGGCAGCGATGATCGCTGTTCAGTCCAACCCGCTCGACGAGCTCAAGGTCCTCGCGCTCAGCACGGCTGCCGAGATCGACGCGTACCTGCCCAAGATCCATGGGCTGCTGGACCACGCGCTTGCCGAGGCATGGCACTCGGCCGGAGACCTTGATCTGGTGGCCGACGAGTTCGCCTGTCTTGTCGCCACTACTGATCGTGATCCGGGAGCGTTGACCCATGACCTGATTCGCGCGTTCCGCACGATGAACAAAGTGGACGCCGCCGCGTTGAAAGGCCTACTGCTTCCGGAGGCTTCGGCGTATCGCGTGGCCGTCGTCGTGCACGGTGCCGCCGAGCTGACTCGGCTCGACGCACTGCACGAGACCGCAGTGTGTTCCGCTGTACGGGAACCCGAACGCCTGGGGTTCGGTGCCGCGCTTGGCCGCCTCCGCAGGTTCACCCGACAGGTGCCGGCCAACGGGGCCGCTTGCCTGGTGGCGTGCCAGGTCAGCGCGGTCGATGCGCCGAGCGCAGGCCGGGTTGCCCGCCGCGAACTCGCCGAACTGCTGGACCAGTACATGGCAGGGCACCGGCTGGTCGCGTTGTCGCTCGGCGATGACGTCTTCGTGTCCCGGGTGGACAGTGGCGAGTCGCGGCACATCCAGTCCCATACGCCGACCGTCCACCGAGCCGTCCCGCTCGTGTCCCACTGGCCGGGTACATTGCGAAACGGCCTGCGGATGGCTCACGTCGCCCGCGCCACTGAGGCTCCACTGCCCGCAGCCGCGTTGGCGTGGGCCGCTTTGGAAGCGTGCGGCTTGAACAAGCGCGAGGACATCGCCGCGGCGCTCGCCTTGCAGGCCATGCGGCAGCAGATTGTCGAGGCGCACCAGCAGTTGCGCCAGGGCATCCAGACCGTGCCCGCCGAGCTGCGGTTGATCGACAACTACGCCACGACGAACGACTTCAACCGGCTGCACGACCTCAACGCCTGGGCCGACCTGCTGCTGCCGGAGCGTAACTCGGAGGATCCCGCGGTCACAGTCGCAAGAGACGCGTTGACCTCGCTCCTCTCCCAGATGTCCCCGTTGGCGGCACAGCAGGTGAAGGATTGGTCGGCTCGTTTGTTGGATCCAGTCGCTTGTGCACAGTGGCTGGCCGACCGGCACCAGCGGATCGCCACGTTCCTGCACGCGCTCAACGCGACCAGGAACATGTCGTTGCACACTGGGCAATTCCGGGCGTTCGGCGACGTGACACTCGGAATCGGCGGTTCGCTCGTCGTCGACTTCACGTTGGAGGTATTGGGCAACTGGTACCGCAACGCCGATCAGGACGCGCTCACCACGTCGCCCGCCAAGGTGATCGCCTTGCTCGCCAGGCGACAGCGTGACCTCGTCGAGCGGCTGCGAACCCACGACGGTCCCTTGTTCGACCTGAACGTCGCGTGGCTGACAAGTCCGACGCCCATGGGTATTTGGAGCCGGTCAGACGGGTGATAACACGGTGCGCCAGGGGAACTGACTACAGAAACCAGCCGCCCGCCCCACATTCATCCGTTCAGCAGTCAGCAACCTCTGCCGTTCGGCGTCCCCTAGGTAACAGCGAACGCATACCCAGATAGCGGCCAATGGCCCAAGCGTTCACCAGGCGTGAGAGAACACGTTACAGAAATGGCGTTTCTTCTGGGACTTCCACGGCCGCCGACCACTACCGGAGTCGAGCACAAGACACAAGTTACTTGCGAGTAACTAGTGACTTCATCCGCGAGCGTCCGTATAACTTGTTCTAATCCCCTCAACGGTGAGGAAGCTCACATGAGTGATAACGCCATGTGTGGCAAGGGTTTTCCTGGAGTATCCCGCCGCACCTTCATAACCGGAACTGGTTCTATCTTGGGGTTCGCGGCCCTGACTGGCCACGCCAGCGCAGCCCCACCACCTGCCCCGATTCCGCCTGGTGCTCACGTACCCGCACTCGTCATCGGCACCGGATACGGCGGATCGGTCGCCGCTCTGCGACTAGCCCAGGCGGGCGTCGACGTTCACATGCTTGAAATGGGCATGGCGTGGGACACCCCGGGCAGCGACGGCAAGATCTTCGCCAACACGAGGACTCCCGACTACCGGTCCTACTGGCTGCGCACGAAGACCAAGCAGCCGCTGAGCAACTTCCTCGGTTTCCCGCTGGACAAGGACGTCCCCAAGTACACCGGGATCCTCGACGCGGAGGACTTCAGCGGGATCACGGTCTACCAAGGCCGGGGAGTCGGCGGTGGCTCACTGGTCAACGGCGGCATGGCGGTCACGCCGCCACGTCCGCGGTTCAGTGCGATCCTGCCGTCGGTGAACGTCGACGAGATGTACAACACCTACTACCCGCGGGCCAACGCCGGCCTCGGGGTGACCAATGTGGACCAGGCGTGGTGGAACTCGGTCGACTGCTACCAGTACGCCCGCGTGGGCCGCAAACACGCGGAAAGGTCCAACTTCCCGTTCGTCTTCGTGTCCAATGTGTACGACTGGGAGTACATGCGCCAAGAAGTGGCGGGCACCGTGCCCAAGTCCGCCGTCGACGGTGAACTGCTGTACGGCAACAACCACGGCAAGAAAACCCTGCAGAAGACGTACCTGGCCCAGGCGAAAGCCACTGGCCGGGTGGCCATCTCACCCCTGCACCGGGTCACATCCGTCGCCCCGGCCAATGGCCGCTACGCCGTGGTCGTCGAACAGCTCGACACCAGCGGGAACGTCACCGCGACCAAGACCGTCACCGCCGACAAGGTGTTCTTCGCCGCGGGCAGTATCGGCACGAGCAAGCTCTTGACCAAGTTGAAGGCCACCAACGTTCTTCCCGGTCTGAACAGCGAGATCGGCAAGGGCTGGGGTGACAACGGCAACGTGATGTGCGGGCGTGCCAACCACCTGTGGGACCCGACCGGTGCCGTGCAGGCGTCCATTCCCACGGCCGGGATCGACAACTGGGACGCGGGCGGCGCTTTCGCGGAAGTCGCGCCGCTGCCGACCGGCATCGAGACCTGGGCGTCGTTCTACCTGTCCATCACCAAGAACCCCAACCGGGCCCAGTTCACCTGGAACTCCACCGCCAACCGGGTCGACCTGAGCTGGCAGACGGCATGGAAGCAGCCGTCCATCGACATGGCGAAGTCCATTTTCGACAAGATCAACGCCAAGGAGGGCACGATCTATCGCACAGATCTGTTCGGTGTGTACAAGATCTGGGGCGATCACCTGACGTACCACCCGCTCGGCGGTGCGGTGCTGAACAAGGCGACCGACAACTACGGCCGCCTGCACGGCTATTCCGGCCTGTACGTGATCGACGGCGCGCTGATTCCCGGCAACACCGCCGTGAACCCGTTCGTCACGATCACCGCACTGGCCGAACGCAACATCGAGCGGATCATCGCGGCTGATTTCTAGGGCTGTGGCGGGGCTCGTGCCCCGCCATTGCTCAGATTTTGTTGGGCAGTACGCACATCGCATCGAGGCCGAGGACACGGTTGAGCCTGCCGAACGCCAGCCACGAGCCGATGCTCATGCTCAGCTCGACGATTTCGGCTTGGCTGTAGTGCTGGGTCATCCGGCCCCAGAACTCCTCATCCAGGCCGTGGTGGTCGGTCGCGTACCGCTCGGCGTACTCGGCGGCCAGCCGGGTCCGCTCGTCGAAGCTTTCCGTTGTGCGCCAATCGGTCACCGCGTCGAGGAACCCGTCCTCCACCTTCTCCCCGTCGCGTTCGGTGCGCCAGTCCAGGCAGAACATGCATCCGTTGAGCTGCGCGATCCGCAGCCGCGCGGCCTCGAACTCACGCAGTCCAAGGGTTGTGTTGGCGTACACGGCCAGTGAGAAGTTCGCGGCGGCGGTCCCGATGCCCGGCACCATCTCGCCCCACACGTACGCGATCGGGTCCTTGCCCTCGGGAATGTCGATGTTCATGCCTGCTCCTTCCCGAACGCCATCGTATTAGAACAAGTTCTAGTTTGTCACGCGCCCGGCTTGGCGAACTTGCCGACGGCCGGTCGAAGCGGCACGTCGATCGCGTCGTACAGACCGGGTTCCGCTTCGGCGAGCCAGTCGATCGCGCCGACGAGCCTGCCGACCGCGGTGGCGTTGCCGCCTGCGGACCTGTTCTCGTTTTCGTCGGTCGCCTCGACCGAGACCTCGATGCGCGGGTTGCCCTCGATGATCACCCGATGGGCTCCGTCGCCGGTCGGCGGCATCGGCCAGTCCGGCGCGCAGGACGGGTGAATGCGCGTGACGTGCTCGATCACGATCCGCGGCGCGCCGGAGATGATGCCCTGGACCTCGAACCGGAGCGCTCCCTGAGTGCCCTTCTCGAAGTCCCCCATCAGCTTGGTCGTCACGGTTTCCTCGAGTTCACGGCGGGCCACCGTCTCCCGGATCTCCTCGATCTCGGCGCCGAGCGCACGGGCCATCAACCGGATCTGGCCGCCCCACACCATGGTCGGGATGCCGGGCGCGACCATCGGTGGTGAATAGTCCATCGGCTGGCCCATTCCGACCAGCCAGCGCACCGAGTCAGGCTGGTCGTACGTGGTGTAGTCGAAGATCTCCTGGCACCGGATCACGTCGATGTCCGTGGCGACACCGCTGATCAGCAACGGCAGGATGTCGTTGCCCCACCCGGGGTCCACCCCGGACACGAACAGCGAACCGCCGCCCTCCTTGACCGCGGCCAGCAGCGGGTCCCGCAGATCCGCAGGCGCGTTGCGCTGGTCGTAGAGTGCGTAAACCGACGGTGTGACAACGACTGCGCCAACCCGGATGGCCTTGATGATGTCGTCGACCGCTTCGTTCGGCCTGACCTCGCCGGATGCCGCGTAGACCAGCGCCTTGGGGCTCGCCGCCAGCACCGCGTCCACATCGGTGCTCGCCGTGATGCCCAACTCCCGGTCCAGACCAGCCAGCTCGCCCGCGTCGCGGCCGGCCTTGTCCGGACTGTGCACGATCACGCCAGAGAGCCGCAAGCGCGGATGGGCCTCGATGGCACGGATCGCCGCACGGCCAATGTTGCCTGTGCCCCAGACAACTGTGTCAATCAAGGGGGCGGTCATGGGCACTGAGGCTAACCACAAAGTCCACGATCACGCCAGATCGGTTCAGCCGCCTGGCCCAACGGACGTTTCAGCCCCGAGGCGCGTACATGATCACCAGGACGCCCACCAGACAGATCGCCGCCCCGGCGTAGTCCCAGACATCGGGACGGAACTTGTCGACGATCACGCCCCACGCCAACGATCCCGCGACGAACACGCCGCCGTACGCGGCAAGGATCCGACCGAAGTGCGGGTCGGGTTGGAAAGTGGCAACGAAGCCGTACACGCCGAGCGCCACCACGCCCGCAGCGATCCACAGTAGACCCCGGTGTTCCCGGACGCCTTGCCACACCAGCCAAGCGCCACCGATCTCGGCCAACGCGGCCAACGCGAACAGCACCAGCGATCGAACGACTGTCATGCCGGTGAATCGTAGGCGACTGCACACATTGGCCGGTGGTGGCCGTCGCCACGACGGCCACCACCGAATGCCTCTTAGGACCGCTGCTCCTGGACTGTCGTTTTGCCTTCCTGAGCACGGTCCTTCACGTCGTCGGCCGCCGAGCGGGCCTCGTCGCCGACAGTGCCCGCCGCGTCCTGCGCCGTGGCTTTGACCTGCTGGGCTGCCTGCTGCGCGGGTTCGGTGAGCCGATCCTTGACCTGACCGGCCATCTCGCCCAGTTGTTCGGAGTGCTCCTTGACGAACTCCTTGGCCTGGCCGGCCGCTTGCTGTTCGGCCTTGCTGGCAGGCACCAGCGACGCGGTCAGCCAGCCAAGGCCGAACGCGATCAGCCCCGCCGCCAGCGGGTTGCCTTCAGTTCCGCGGCGGATCGCCTGCGGCGCCTCGGAAACGGCGTCGGAGACGGCCGTGGTCGCCCGGTTGACCTGGTCTCCGGCGGTGGATGCGGTGTCGGACGCGCTGCCCATCACCCTTTCGCGCAGGTTCGTCATCCCGCGCCGGACGCGTTCGGTCCGCCGCCGTACGATCTTGTCTAGCGTCACCTTGTCAGTGAGCGCGTCCACATCGGCGCTCAGATTGCGTTGGGTGCGTTCGATCTCCTGACGGATCTGACGTGGATCATCGGTTGTCATCACGTGCTCCTGAGTGGCCCTTGAGTGCGTCCGGCACCTGCTTGAGGGTGTCCGCCGTCTGCTCCGGCTTGGGGTTGATGGCGCGCAACTGCTTGCGTCCACCCACGTACAACGCCGC
Organism: Kibdelosporangium aridum; assembly: GCF_900176515.1. Classification (GTDB taxonomy): domain Bacteria; phylum Actinomycetota; class Actinomycetes; order Mycobacteriales; family Pseudonocardiaceae; genus Kibdelosporangium; species Kibdelosporangium aridum. The sequence continues at coordinate 552,635 of NZ_FWXV01000005.1, read as the reverse complement.
CCCGATCGCGGCCCAGACGACAGCGACGATCAGACCGGCCCATCCCGAGTCCATGACGTTGGACAGCCCTGCCCACAGCGCGATCGACAGGAACAGCAGAACCATCCAGCCCGCGATGCCCGAGCCGGTCAGCATGCCCGCGCCGCGGCCCGCCTTCGTGGCCTCCACCTTCAGCTCCGCTTTGGCGAGTGCCAGTTCCTGGCGCAGCAAGGTGGACAGGTCACGGGACACGTTGCCCATCAGCTCGCCGACGGACGCGTTCTCGACGTCCGGGCGGCTCGCGTCTCCAGGTGGCGTCGGCGGGACGGTCATGGCCGCACCGTCTCAGGCCCGTTCCACGGCGGAGGTGGCTGGCCCTGGCCAGGGTGAGCGACCTGCTGTGGGTATCCGGCGGGTGGAACCTGTCCCTCGACCGGTGGCTGCGAGTACGCCGGAGCCGGCGGCGTGGTGTATCCGGCAGGTGGTGCCTGCGTGGGCGGATACGTCGACGGCGCGGTGCTTGTCGGCAGGGGGCTGGTTTCGGTGTCGTCATCTGCCGAGTCCGCACGCTGCGTGTCGATCGTCCCTCTGGTGAGCCTGCCGACCAGCACACCGGCGAGTGCGGCGCCCGCGAGGAACACGCCGGGCTTCCGGCGGGCGAAATCACGGACTTCGTTGAGCAGATCGCCTGGTTGCCTTTCGTCCAGCCACGAGGCGACTGTCCGCGTGTGCCCGGCAGCCTGGTGGATCATCTCGGGTGCGAGACCGGAGCGGTCGGAGTTCTCGTACATGCCGTCCAGCTGGTCGGCAAGCGTGTGCAGCCCCTGAGCCGCCTTGCGCTGGCCGTCCCGTGCCTGCTCGGTCAGCTGCTGGCGGCCTTCGTGCATCAGGTTGCGGGCCTGCTCACCGGCTTCTCTGGTGACTCTTCTGGTTTGCTCACCGGCGGTGTCAAGCACATGCTTGCCGCCTTCCGCCGCGGTGTTGCCGACCCCCGCGGCTTCCTGCTTGGCCACCTGTGGTGTGGAAGGCGGGTCCTGCCTGCCCTGTTCTGTGGCGTATCCGCCTGGCGGGTGCGTCATCGTTGGTCCTCCGCGAGGCTTGCGGGATCCGGCCGGTTGCCCCGTCGAGCGGCCGGAGTCGGCGGTTTGTCACCGACACCCGGCCGAATACCCATGGGCGGCGCGGCTAACCAGGCAACACCCGGACGGGCCACGCGCGCGTCAGCCGGCCGCGTCAAGCCGATGATCCGACAATCCCCCGGCGTTTTTTGTCAGATGACACCATCGCTTGACCGAAGATCCGCTTTGCTGGCAGCTGTCCGACGCACACGATCTTGGGAGCGCGAAGCCGATGGCAGGTAAAGCCGTAAGCGGCCCGGAGGCCCTGTCCACACCACTGCTGTTCGCGGTGCTGCAAGCCACCTTCAGTGACGTGCATCCGTTCTGTGACCACATCCTGCAAAGTGATCAGTCCGCCATGGACAAAGGCAGACCAGGCTGGGTCGGCCGCAAGGCATGCGCCCGGCACGTCCTGACCTACTCGGCCGGGCAGCTCGCCGCGTCGGTAGCCGTCACGAGAACACTGGGGTTCCGGCCTTCGTGGTCCGCGCTGCTGGCGGGAACTGCAGTCAACGCGGTGACGCACTATGTGATCGACCGGCGTGAACCGTTGAAGAAGCTGTTACGCGGCAAGGTCTTCGACAAGAGCAGGTATCTCGAGCGCAGCACCGTGCAACGCCGTCCCGGCGTCGTCGACGACACCGGCCCGGGGACCGCCCTGATGGAGTGCGACCAGGCGGCGCACCGTTTGATCGGTGTGCTCGCGTCGCTGACGACCGCCTGGATCGCTACCCGCAGCGTACGTCGACCAGGCGGGCCAGGTCGGTGAGTGCTTCGCCCAGTGGCAGGTCGACGCGAATGTCCGCGTACGCGTCTCCCCTGGTCTGACCACGGTTGACGATGGCGACCGGCTTGCCTGCCTTCGCGGCGTGCCGGACGAACCGCAACCCTGACATGACAGTCAGTGACGAGCCCAGGACCACCAAGGCCCGGGCCGAGTCGACCAGCTGGTAGCACTGCTCGACGCGGGCCTTGGGCACGTTCTCGCCGAAGAACACCACGTCCGGCTTGAGCACGCCGGAGTCGCAGGCCGCGCACGAGACCAGCTGGAACTCGCGCACGACCTCGTCGGCCAGCTCCACGTCACCGTCCGGGTTGACGCGGATCGCCGTGCCGCTGAAGGACGGGTTCGCCGCCTTCAGCCGCTGGTCCAGCTCCTCGCGGGCACTGATCCGGCGGCAGTCCAGGCACACCACGCGGTCAAGGCTGCCGTGCAGCTCCACCACGCTGGGCGTGCCCGCGGCCTGGTGCAGGCCGTCGACGTTCTGGGTGATCACGGCCGCCACGTAGCCCTCGGCGCACAACGCGGCGACCGCGTGATGTCCGTCGTTCGGGTGTGCCCTGGCGATGGTCCGCCAGCCGACGTGGCTGCGGGCCCAGTACCGCTGGCGCCCCTCGACACTGCCGACGAACTCGTCATACGTCATCGGGGTGTGTCGTCGCAGGCTGCCCGACGCACCTCGGTAGTCCGGAATGCCTGACTCAGTGGACAGTCCTGCCCCGCTCAACACCACCACGCCGCCCTCGGCGACCACGTCGGCAAGGCCGGACAAGTCGGTCGTCCATGGCAACGGCTCCCCGACCGGGGTGTAACTCAATGTCGGCCGTGTCCGCACGGATCAAGCCTACGTGGAAAATGCGATGCCGACCCGGGCCCGGGGTTGCTACCGTGCCGCCACCACAGCCCCAGGAGGTTCCATGCGCCGAGTGACGACAGACCCCATCCGTTGTCGCTCGCTCGCAGGTAAGGACCTCCAGCTGAATGCGGATGCTCAATCTCGGCGTCGTCGCCCATGTCGACGCCGGTAAGACCAGTCTGACCGAACGGCTCCTGTTCGACTCCGGCGCCATCGCGCACCTCGGTTCCGTCGACGGTGGTGACACCAGGACCGACGCGATGGACCTCGAACGCCGCCGCGGCATCACGATCCGGTCCGCGGTCGCGACCTTCACGGTGGCCGACCGCAAGGTGCACCTGATCGACACCCCTGGCCACACCGATTTCGTGGCCGAGGTCGAACGTGCGCTCGGTGTGCTCGACGGCGCGATCCTCGTGTTGTCCGCCGTCGAGGGTGTCCAGCCCCACACCCGGGTGCTGATGCGCACGCTGCAGTCGCTGGGCGTGCCGACCATCCTGTTCGTCAACAAGATCGACCGCCGTGGTGCCCGGCACACCGGCCTGCTGCACGACATCCGCCGGATGCTCAGCCCGATGGTGATCCCGTGCAACAGTCCTGATGATCTGGCACCTATGCCCCTGGGTGTGCCAGCCGCGGAGGTTCTGGCCGAGCACAGCGATGCCGTGTTGCAGTCCTATGTGGATGGACTCGATCCGCGGTTGCTGCACCGCGAACTCGTCAGGCAGACGGGTGAGGCACTCGTGTACCCGGTGTTCTTCGGTTCGGCCATCACCGGTGCGGGTATCGACGCGTTGCGTCAGGGCATTGTGGACCTGTTGCCCACGGCCGATCCCGCGTCATCCGGGGAGTTGGACGGCACAGTGTTCGCGATCGAGTACTCGGGTGGCCGACGGTTCGCGGTGGCACGGTTGTTCTCCGGCACGCTCAAGGTTCGCGACCGGATCACGTTCGCGTCCGGCTCCGGACGCGCCACCGCGGTGCTCGACGCGGATTACCGCGAGGCCACCATCCGGGCAGGCGGCATCGCCCGGATCGGGGGTATATCGGGACTCCGGATCGGTGACCGGCTGGGTTCGGCCACGGCCACGCCCGAACCCGCCCGGTTCCGACCGCCCACTTTGGAGGCTGTGGTCACGTCACCCGACGAGGGCCTGTACGCTGGTCTCAGTCATCTGGCCGATGAGGACCCGCTGATCAACGTGCGGCCGGGACCGCAGCCCGGCAGTTTGATCGTGTCGCTGTACGGCGAGGTCCAACGTGAGGTCATCGCGGCTCGGCTGGCCGAGGAATTCGGTGTCAAGGCGGAGTTCTCGGCCCCTCAGGTGGTCTGCGTCGAACGGCTCAAGCGCACAGGGCACGCGGTCAAGCGCATGGGTGAGACGCTGTTCGTCGCAACTGTGGGCCTGCGGATCGAGCCGGGTGAGGTGGATTCCGGTGTGCGATACCAGTTGGAGGCGGAACGAGGGTCGCTGCCTGCCGCGTTCATGACTGCCATCGAGGACACCGTCCGCGCGGCGCTCGCCACAGGTCCCCAGGGGTGGCGGGTGGTGGATTGCCTCGTGACGCTCACGCACACCGGCTACTCCAGTCCAGTCACGGTCGCCGCCGACTTCCGCAACCTCACTCCCCTGGTTCTCAAGGAGGCACTGGAAAAGGCGGGCACGGTCGTGTGCCAACCGATGGAACAGGCCGACATCGACATGCCCGCCGATGCCGTCAGCACGGTCCTGAACCTGCTTGTCCGATGTGGTGGCGCGCCGGAAATGCCGGTCGTGCGCGGTGATTCCGCCACTGTGCGGGCGATCGTGCCGTCGGGGCGACTGCGTGAGATCGAGCAGGCCTTGCCTGGATTGACCAACGGCCACGGGACGCTCATCGCACGCTTCGCCGGATACCAGGCACTGTGAGGACGCACCTTTGGGCAGACTGCCGAACGGGCCACCAGCCTCGCCGGAGGATCGTGATACTGTCCCGCCCCGCCGGATTCCTGTGCTAATTACCGAATACGGCGTTATCGAGGGGGCGGAGTGAAGCATCCACTGTGGTTCGTGGTCGGCGGGATACTCGCGGTGATCTGCCTGATCGTCGCGGGCAACCTGCTGCTCTCCGGCCCCAGCGTGGCGAGTTTCATCGACCGGGAGTACGAAAAGGACGTCGCGCCGGACGACGACATCGCCGCGTACAAGGCCAGGCACGTCCCCACGGTGGTCTCCGCGCGGATCGCCGACAAGTGGAAACCTCTGTCCCAGCGGGCTGACAGTTCCGGAATCTACCTGCGATACTCCCGTGACGCGGTGGTGATCAAGCCGATTCCGACGGGCTCGTCCATCCACGTGATGGAAGTCGAACGGGCGCATCGGACATATAGCAGCCATACCGGCGGATCATGGGGCTGGACGTCGACCTACGGCAGCGACTTCCGCGGCCGTGGACCGGGAGCGGGCAAGTGAGCCGCCGACGTCGCCGCAAGGCAGCGGCCGCGGCCCACGCTCAGCGAAAGGCCGTCGAGCGGGCACAGAAACCGGTGAAGAGCAAGTGGAACGACTTCTGGTGGGCCGTCGGAATCGTGGCCGCACTCGTCTTCGGGTTGTTCACGATCGACGACCTCATGTTCGGCAGCACCCCACGTACTTCAGGCAGTTTCTACCAGAGCACCGACAGCGAGAGTGCCGGCTACTACTCCTCTTCCACCCACTACGACGGTGAAGCCGTTCCCCAGTTCACTCCCGAGGCCGCCGTCGAACTGTCTGCCGGACTGGCCGAACTGGAGAAGGCACACGGGATTTGCTTCGGCTGGAGCCTGACCGACGGCAAGACCAAACGCACGCAGACCGGCTCGAGCCAGGGCCATGACGTCGCGGCGAAGCGGTGCCCCAGGTGGCTGGAGACGGCCGTCACGGTCGGATACACCAGCAATAACAGCGCCAGCGGCGATGGCGCCAACATCATCGTGCACGGGTCGTCGGAGTTCCGGAACCTGCCTCGCCCCGACGACTTCGCCAGGCTCGGCGTCAACGTCCCCGCACTGGTGGAGGATCCCATCGCCGCTACCGGCCACGCCGCGCTGGGGTTGCCGCTGTTGATGATCGAGGCAGGCACCCTGCAGCCAGTGGCACAAGCCGGTCAGCCGATCACACCGAAACCGCTCGAGGCGGTGAGTGGCTCGGACATCTCGCCGACCACTTGGCTGGTGTTGTACGGCATGGGCGGCGCGGCCGTGCTGTGCGTGGGACTGGGCTTCTGGTTACGCAAGCGCGCCAAGGACAAGGAGAGGAATTCCAGTGTCTGAACTCGTCAACGGCCTGCTGGCCACCCTCGCGTACGGGGTCATCGGCACCGCGTTGATGGCGCTGGGCTTCCTGCTGGTCGACCTGGCCACCCCGGGCAAGCTGCGTGAGCTGATCTGGGTGCAGGGCAATCGAAACGCCTCGATCCTGCTCGCGTCCGGCCTGCTCGGTGTCGGCGCGATCATCACCACCGCGATCATCACCAGCGACAGTGACATGGCCGTCGGCCTGATGTCCACTGTGGTCTTCGGGTTGGCCGGGCTCGCGCTGATGTCGGTCGCCTTCGTCCTGCTCGACCTTGCCACGCCCGGCAAGCTGGGTGAGATCCTCGCGAGTCCGGAGCCACATCCGGCGGTCTGGGTGTCCGCGAGCGTGCACATCGCGGTCGGCGCGATCATCGCCGCGTCGATCACATGAACCAACGGCTGGCCCGGATCGCGGTCCTCGCCGCGGTCTTCGTCTGTGCCGCGTGCGGGCTGGTCTACGAGCTCGCTCTGGTCGCGCTGGGCAGCTACCTGATCGGCGACACGGTCGGCCAGGCGTCGATTGTCCTGTCGGTCATGGTCTTCGCCATGGGTGTCGGCGCGCTGCTTGCGAAGCCGTTGCAGCGCAGGGCCGAGGCCGCGTTCGCCGGGATCGAGATCGCGCTGGCGTTGCTGGGTGGCCTGAGCGTTCTGTTGTTGTACGCGGCTTTCGCGTGGCTGAGCCTGTACATCCCAGTGCTCGTCGTGATCGCGCTCGTGCTCGGCTTGTTGATCGGTGCGGAGATCCCGTTGCTGATGGTGTTGCTGCAACGGATCCGCCGCCAGGACGCCGGTAGCGCTGTGGCGGACTTGTTCGCCGCGGACTACGTCGGCGCGTTGCTCGGCGGCCTGGCGTTTCCTTTCGTTCTGCTGCCGGTGTTCGGACAGATCCGTGGCGCGTTGCTGGTCGGCGCGCTCAACGCGATCGTCGGCCTAGGCCTGGTGTTGACGGTGTTCGGCAAGAAGCTGGCCCGGCACACCCGGACCATCCTGTCGGTGGGCGCGATCGCGGTCACGGTCGTTCTGGTCACGACTTTCGCGCTGGCCGGCCGATTCGAGCTCTCCGCGCGCCAGGCACTGTACGCCGATCCCGTTGTGCACGCGGAAAGAACGCCGTACCAGGTCACAACACTTCCCGCTACGACGCGGTGATCGTCGACATGCCGGACCCTGACTCCACCGCGACCGCGAAGCTGTACTCGATCGAGTTCTACGCCCTGGCCCGCCAGGTGCTCACCGATGCCGGCCGGATGGTGGTCCAGGCCGGGTCGCCGTACTTCGCGCCGAGGACGTACTGGTGCGTCGAAGCGTCCATCCGGGACGCGGGTTTGGTCAGTGTCCCGTACTACATGTCAGTACCCAGCTTTGGTGACTGGGGGTTCCACCTCGCATCGGCGAAGCAGCCGGAACTCCGGCTGCCTGCCAACGTACCGCCGCTGCGTTCCCTGGACGCTGATTCACTCCGCGCGGCCGGGGTTTTCCCGGTCGACCGCCGCCGGGTGGACGACATCGAACCGTCCACTCTGATGCGTCCGCTGGTGCTGGACTACGCCAAGCAGGAGTGGCGCGACTACTAGCTGCTCCGCCTGAGGCAACCCGTTGCGCTGTTCAGCCCCGCCCGTGCTCGATTCCCGTGTCCGCTAGGTGCAAGCACCCTGGCGGCCGGGACAATCCCGGTCCCACCATCCCCGATGTGCAGGTACTTTTCACCAGTCTCCCCGGGAACATCCACCCGCTCATGCCCCTCGCCGAGGCGATGCGGGACGCCGGGCACACCGTGACTTTCGCTACCGGCGACAGGGTCACGCCATCCTTGCGAGAGCTGGGTTTCAAGACAGCGGCCGTGTTCAACCGGGCATTTGAGTCGACCCCGGCGCAGGAAGCGGTGTGGGCGGCCGCGGGCGGAGCGGCCGAGATGCCTGGGCCTGAGGTGATCGCCGAGGCCGCGACTGCGTCAGCGCACGCCACCCGGTCGATCTGCTTCGAGCTGCTGCCGATCGTGGCGCAGGTCCAACCGGACCTGATCGTGTACGAGGACGCCACAGTCGGAGCCAGCCTGACCGCGGCCGAGCACGACGTGCCTTCCGTTGCTGTGTCGTCCATCTTGCTTGGCACACCGGGACTGCTACGTCGCATTGGGTAAACATGACCGACGGCGGGCCGTGATCGACGGTCTCGCGGGGCTTCCAGTCGACGTCCTGGACGGCGTCGACCGGCAGGACTTGGTGATGCCGCACGTGGACGTGGTGGTCCATCAGGGTGACAGCCGAACGACCGCCGACTGCCTCGCACATGGCATTCCCCAGCTTGCCCTGCCACGGAGGGCCGACCAGTTCCAGAACGCGCTGGCCATCGACTTCGCCGGAGCGGGCATTTCCATTCAGTACCAGGAAGTGACCGCCCAGACCGTCACCCACGCGGTCCGCGAGCTACTCGATTCCGAGACCTACCTCGCCGCGTCGGCGAAACTGCGGGAAGCCGTCGCCGCGATGCCCTCACCCGAGGAGACTGTCATGTCCTTGGAGGCCCTGTAGCCCACTGCGCGAGCGACTCCCACGCACTGAGACGCAGCGAGCTGGTGAACCGCCGGTGCTCCCCGGTGAGCGGATCGTCGAACTCGACCACCTTCGCCAGCAGCTGCAACGGTTTGGTGAAGTCGTCGAGGGCCTTCTCCCGCACCTCGGGATAGAAGTCGTCGCCGAGGATCGGCACGCCCAAGCCGCTCATGTGCACCCGCAGCTGATGGGTTCGTCCCGTCGCGGGCACCAACCGGTAGCGCCCCAAGCCATCCCGGTGCTCGGCCAGTTCGACGTACGTCTCAGCATTCGGATCGCCGAGAACCTCCTGCGCGACAATGACGCCACGCTCCTTGACGATCCGGCTGCGCACCGTCCTGGGCAGCGACAAGGCCGGGTCGTGCGCAGCGATCGCCTCGTACTCCTTGTAGACCTTGCGATGCCGGAACATCTCCTGGTACTTGCCGCGCACATCACGCGTGATCACGAACATCATCAACCCGGCGGTGACCCGGTCGAGCCGGTGCGCGGGCGACAGCTCCGGCAGGTCCAGCTGCCGGCGCAGCCGCACCAGCGCGGTCTGCTGGATGTGCTGCCCTCGGGGGATCGCGGCGAGGAAGTGCGGCTTGTCCACGACCAGCAGGTGCTCGTCCCGGTAGACCACAGGGACTTCGAACGGGACCGTGACCTCATCGGGAAGGTCGCGGTGAAACCAGATGAACGATCCAGGAACGAACGGCGCTTCCACTCCCAGCGGGCCGTCGACGCCGAAGATGCGCTCCTCGCGCAGCATCTGTTCGATGCGTTCGGGCGCGACCCTCGGTAACCGTTCGATGAGGTGCTCGAGCAAGGAACCCCACTCGCCTTCTTCCGGCATCCGGAGCCGTGCAGCGTCAAGGCCATGCCGTGGCGGGATGGGAGATCGGAGCCGTCGTCGCACGGCACAGACTGTAATCGCCGAACGGTTGTCCTGGTTGACCGCGGGGTCACCGCGTTCGTCCGAATTGTGCATTCAAGACGGGCGTTCGTTTTGGAAACCCTTGTGAGACAAAGCACTTGCCATCATGCGGAACTAGTGTATGCAATATACGGTCACCTAAACTGGAGTCGACCTAGGCACCGTGCCGTAGCGAACGGAGGCTCACGCCCCCATGTACTCAGTCACCAACCCGGCCACGGGCGAACTGATCGAGGAGATTCCGAACTCGACCGAAGAGGAGGTGCAGGCGGCGATCGACAAGGTCCACCGCGGCTACACCTCGTGGCGCAGGCGGCCGGTCGAGGAACGCGCGAAGATCGTGTTGCGTGCGGCGGAGCTGTTCGCCGAGCGGTCCGACGAACTGGCCGCGATCATGACCCTGGAAATGGGCAAGCGGATCAACGAGGGCCGCGGTGAGGTCGGCATTGTCGTCGACATCTTCAACTACTACGGGAACAACGGACCGGCACTGCTCGCCGACGAGCCGCTGAAGATCAAGGGCGGCGACGCGGTGATCCGCAAGGAGCCGATCGGCGCGCTGCTCGGCGTGATGCCGTGGAACTTCCCCGCATACCAGGTCGCCCGGTTCGTGGCGCCGAACTTGGTGCTGGGCAACACCATTTTGCTCAAGCACGCGTCGATCTGCCCGCGCTCGGGCGTGGCGATCGAGAAGATCCTGCACGAAGCAGGAGTCCCCGAGGACGCGTACGTCAACATCTTCGCCTCCAGCAGGCAGGTCCCTGCCATCCTCGCCGATCCCCGCATCCAGGGCGTGTCCCTGACGGGCAGCGAGGCGGCGGGCGTGTCGGTGGCCGCTGAGGCGGGCAGGAACCTCAAGCGCTGTGTCCTCGAACTCGGCGGGTCGGATCCGCTGATCGTGCTGGACACCGACGACATGGACGAGACGGTCAAGGCCACGTCGACCGCGCGGATGCGTAACTGCGGGCAGTCGTGCAACGCGCCGAAGCGGATGATCGTGCTCTCGGACATCTACGACGAGTTCGTCGACAAGTTCACCAAGCGCGTCGGGGACTATTTCCAGCCAGGCGACCCCGCCGACCCCAAGACGCCGTTCGGCCCGTTGGCGTCGATCGCGGCTGCCGACGAGGTGGCCGGGCAGGTCGAGAAGGCCGTCGCGCAGGGCGCGACGCTGCGTACCGGTGGCAAGCGGATCGGGCCGGGCGCGTATCTCGAAGCGACCGTGCTGACCGACGTGACGCCGCAGATGAACGCGTACTACGAGGAGATCTTCGGCCCGGTCGCGCTGATCTTCAAGGCGGACACCGAGGAAGAGGCGATCGCCATCGCCAACGACTCGCCGTTCGGCCTTGGCGCCGCGGTGTTCGGCACCGACCCGGACCGCAACCGCCGGGTGGCCGACCAGATCGAGTCGGGCATGGTCTACATGAACAAGTCCGGTGGGTCACAGGCGGATCTGCCGTTCGGTGGCATCAAGCGATCCGGGATGGGCCGGGAACTCGGCGCCGCGGGCATCGAGGAGTTCATGAACAAGAAATCGATCCGGCTCTAGACACGAAGCTGGGGCACTCGCGTTGTGGCGAGTGCCCCAGCTTCCAGTCAGATCATCAGAGAGTCAGCGTCCAGGTGTCGATGGTGCCGACGTCGTAGCGGGCGGTGTCCTGCACCATGAGCGTCCAGGTGCCGTTACGGGCTTCGCCGGACAGGTTCACGGTGTAGGTCTCGTCCACATTGTCCGCACTGTCGTTGAGGCTGGAGTTCTTCAGCCGGTACGCGGTGCCGTCCGGTGCGACCAGGTCGATCACCAGGTCACCCCGCCAAGTGTGCTTGATGTGTACCTCGGCCGTGCTCGTGGCCGACGCGTTGCCCGTGCAGCCGGCGAACGTCACCGTGCTGGTCGCGGTGGCGCGGTCCGGAATCGCCACATCGGTCCCGTTGGTCTGCGGAGCACACGTCTGGACGGCGTTGACCGTCCACGTGAACGTCGCCGAACCCGAGCCGCCTGCGGAGGCCGTCGCGGTGGCGGTCACGTTGTAGGTGCCAGCAGTCGTCGGCGCACCTGTGATCAGGCCGCTGGACGCATCCAGCGACAGTCCGGGCGGAAGGCCAGTCGCGGACCACGTGTACGGAGGCGTGCCACCGGAAGCCGACAGTTGCAGGTTGACCGAAGAGCCGACCGTCGTGGTCTGCGGACCCGGGTTGGTCACGGTAACCGACGGCAAAGGCGTGTTGTTGACGCGCAGCAGAAGGTTCGGTGTGTTGGCGCCGGGGTTGGTCACCTTGCCCGGAGTCGCGGCGGCGATGATCACGCTGTGCACCTCGGCCGGGGTCTTGGTCGGGTTGTCGGCGAGGTAGAGCGCGACGGCGCCGGCGACGTGCGGTGAGGCCATCGAGGTGCCGCTGTTCGGCGCGGAGCCGGTGTTGCTGTTGGACGTCGCCGAGACGATGTCCTGGCCGGGCGCGAAGATGTCGGTGCAGGTGCCGAAGCTGGAGAACGACGCGCGTGCGTCAGTCCGGTTGGTCGCGGCGACGTTGATCGTCTCGGTGACGCGTTGCGGCGAGTACTGGCACGAGTCGTCGTTGAAGTTACCGGCGGCCACGACATAGGAGATGCCCTTGCCGATGGACGCGCGCACAGCGTCATCGAGCACGCGGCTCGGCTCGTTGCGCACACCGGTGTAGAGGCTCATGTTGGCCACGGCGGGCAGCACCGCGTTGCCAGTGACCCAGTCGACGCCGGCGGCCTCAGTGGAGATCGAGCCGCCACCCTGGCAGTTGAGCACACGTACAGCCTTGAGCTTGACGCCCTTGGCCAGACCGAACGTGGTACCACCGACGGTACCGGCGACGTGCGAGCCGTGACCGTGGCAGTCCTTGCCCTGCCTGCCATCGGTGAAGGCGTCGAAGCCGAACGTGGCCCGACCGCCGAAGTCCTGGTGGTCGTAGTTGATGCCGGTGTCGATGACGTATGCGGTGACGTTCGACGCCTCGGTGGAGTAGCTGTAGCGCTGGTTGAGCGGGAGGTCCGCCTGGTCGACCCGGTCAAGGCCCCACGACGGCGGGTTCAGCTGGTCGGTGAGGACACTGACGGTCCTGTCCTGCTCCACATAGGACACAGCCGGGTCCGCAACCAGCTTGCGCGCCTGCGCGGCCGACATCGTGACCGAGAAACCCTTGAGCGCGGCCTGGTACACAAAACCGACCTTGCCACCGTAACGAGCGGCAAGACCGTCCGCAGTGCCGCGAACGGCGACATTGTCCTTCAGAACAACAACATAACTGTCTTGGATCTTGTTGGGTGCGTTCTCGGCGATGATCTGTTGTTGTGCCGCAGCGGCATTCGCCGGTAAGACAACGGCCGCGAGCACGCTCGCGGTGACTGCGGCCGCACCGAGAAGCCGTGCGGGCATGGATCTATGACGCATGAAAGCTCCTAACGCGAACAGGGACGCCGGAAGCAGCCAGCCCTCATGGCGATGCCCCCCAGCGTTCGAATGAGCTATGCCGGAGAATTATTTGATCCGTGGTGCTCCCAGGACAACGTACTTTCGTACTGTTCTGGCGTTTTGGGCCGAACGGCGGATTCATGGGACCACAGGTGGCCCCATCCTCAGAGAGTCAGCGTCCAGGTGTCGATGGTGCCGACGTCGTAGCGATCCATGTCCTGCACCCTGAGCGTCCAGGTGCCGTTACGGGCTTCGCCGGCGAGGTTCACGGTGTAGGTCTCGTCCACATTGTCCGCGTTGTCGAAGCGGACGAAGTTCTTCAAGCCGTACCTCGTGCCGTCCGGAGCGACCAGTTCGACGACCAGATTGCCGCGGTAGGTGTGCTTGATGTGCACCTCGGCCGTGCTCGTGGCCGACGCGTTGCCGGTGCAGCCGGAGACCGTCACCGAACTGGTCCTCGTGGACAGGTCGGGGATGGCCACGTCGGCGCCATTGGTCTTAACGCACGCCTGCACCGTGCCGACAGTCCACGTGAACCACATTTGGCCCGAACCACCGGCGGACTCCGTCGCGGTCACCTTCACGTTGTACGTGCCAGCGGTGGCCGCAGCACCGGTGATGACGCCGTTGGACGAACCGATCGACAGTCCAGGTGGAAGGCCAGTCGCGGACCACGTGTACGGAGGCGTGCCACCGGAAGCGGACAGCTGCAGGTTGACCGAAGCGCCGACCGCGGTTTTCCGCGGACCCGGATTGGTCACCGAAACTGTCGGCGGGGCGTTGACGCGCAGCAGCCGGTTCGGCGTATTGGCACCGGGGTTGGTCACCTTGCCCGGAGTCGCGGCCGCCAGGATCGCGCTGTGCACCTCGGCCGGGGTCTTGGTCGGATTGTCGGCCAGGTACAGCGCGACCGCCCCGGCGACGTGCGGTGCGGCCATCGAGGTACCGCTCTTCCGGACCGAGAGGGTGTTTTCGAGCGCCACCGCTGAGTAGATGTCCTCCCCTGGCGCGAAGATGTCGGTGCAGCTGCCGTAGCTGGAGAACGACGCGCGGGCGTCGTACCAACTGGACGCGGCGACGTTGATCGTCTCAGTCACGCGTTGCGGCGAGTACTGGCACGAGTCGTCGTTGAAGTTACCGGCAGCGACGACATACGAGATGCCCTTGCCGATGGACGCACGCACAGCGTCGTCCAGCACGCGGCTCGGCTCGTTCTGCACACCGGTGTACAGGCTCATGTTGGCCACGGCAGGCAGGACGGCATTCGCCGTGACCCAGTCGACGCCGGCGGCCTCAGTGGCGATCGAGCCGCTCCCCTCACAGTCGAGCACGCGGACGGCCTTGAGCTTGACCTTCTTGGCCACGCCGAAGGTATGGCCGCCGACCGTACCGGCCACATGGGACCCGTGACCTTGGCAGTCCATGCCCTGCATGCCATCGGTGAAGGCGTCGAAGCCGAACGTGGCCCGACCACCGAAGTCGTGGTGGTCGTAGTTGATGCCGGTGTCGATGACGTACGCGGTCACGTCCGCGGCCTCGACGGAATAGCTGTAGCGCTGGTCGATCGGCCGATCCACCTGGTCGACCCGGTCAAGCCCCCACGACGGCGGGTCCAGCTGATCGGTCAGCAGGCCGACGGTCCTGTCCTGCTCCACATAGGACACAGCGGGGTCCGCAGCCAGCTTACGAGCCTGTGAGGCCGACATCGTGACCGAGAAACCCTTGAGCGCGGCCTGGTACACGAAGCCGACCTTGCCGCCGTAGCGAGCAGCAAGACCGTCTGCAATCCCGCGAACGGCGACATTGTCCTTCAGAACAACAACATAACTGTCTTGGATCTTGTTGGGTGCGTTCTCGGCGATGATCTGGTTTGCCGCGGCAGCATTTGTGGGTAAGACGACGGTCGCGAGCACGCCCACAGCCGCTGCGGCCGTGCCCAAAAGTCTTGTGGGCATGGATCTATGACGCATCAAAGCTCCTAACGCGCACAGGGACGCCGGAAACTGCTAGCCCCCATGGCGTCGCCCCCGGCGTTCGAATGAGCCCCACCGGAGCTTATTCGATCCGCAGTCCGCCAGGACACCGTTTCTGCCACTGTTCTGCGGTTTTGAGCCGAATGGCCGATTCACGGTCCGCTGGTGAGTGGTTATCGGTCGCTAACCCGATAACCACTCACCAGGGTTGTCAGGTGACTGGCGCGAGCGCGGGCCCGGTCGTGCCGAGTTGTTCCATGGCAACGATTTGCGGCACGGGCCAGGTGATCCCGGGTGGCGGGAACTGTTGTCCCGTCCTTGCCAGGAAGTCCGCGGGCGGTTGGTAGATAGGGGGTTGTGTCCCGTCCGGAATCATGCTTGTCCACGTGATCCCGGCTTTGCGTGCGTCGAACTCCGCCTTCATCCCGGCGAGCAGCTCGGGTTGAGTGATCACGTCGACCGCGCTCGCGGCCATGTACCGGGCAGCGGAAAGCAGTCCCTGGTGGGCGATGTTCGTGGCCGCGGTCGAGGTCACGCCCCAGTTGTGGTTCGGCATGTTGGGTGGGAAACACGCCGCCAGCAAGACCGCTGTCGGCACTTGCCAGCTGACGTCCGCGGTGTCCGTCGCCAATCCACCGGTATAGCTCGCCGCGGGCGGCGTCAAGGGTTCAAGTCCAGTTGGCATGCCGGTTTCCGGGCGGCCCAAGGATTTCTGAATGGACCGGGCCAAAGCGTGGTCCTGCTCGGTGAACTGAGGCGGACCGATCTCCCGCATGTTGTCGTACAGCAGTTCCGAGCCGGACTTGCTGGCGAGCAGGTTCCACGTGGCCGAGTGGAACTTGTGGACCAGACGGGTCTGGCTCGCCTGCGCCGCCGCCTTCGCGGTCTCCACGATCTTGTCGTAGAGCACCTTCGCTCGTGCCGGGCTGCCTTCGCGGACGAAGTACCAGATCGAGCACATGTCCGGCGTCACGTTCGGCGCACCGCCGCCATTGATCACGGCGTAATGAAACCGCCCGGAGGGCGCGACGTTCTTCTCCCGCAGGTACTCCGACATGGTCGCCATGAGCAACGCACCATCGAGTCCACTTCGGTTGCCCAACGGTGTTCCGCCATGCCCGGCCGCACCGAGGAAGGTGAAGGTCGCGGACAACAGGGCGCTGGTGGTGTTCCAGAACGGCACGGTGATGTTGAAGGGATGCCAGTCGAAGAACGCGTCCAGTCCATCGTAGACACCTGCTTTGACCGCATAGGCCTTGCCGACCAACTGCTCCTCGCCGGTGGTACCGAACAGCTTCACGGTCGCCTTCAGCCCGTGCGCTCGGATCGCCTGTGCCACGGCGATTGCCGCGCCGACCGACCCCGCGCCCAGCGCGTTGTGGGCGTCCCCATGGCCCGGCCCGTAGGTCGGACCGTAGGCGTCGTAGTTGTAGACCAGCGGATCGTGCGTGCCGACTCCGGCTTTCTGTGACAGGTTCGGCAATGCGTCGTATTCGGAGTTGAAGCCGATGACGGGTCCGTCATTGCCGTAGGTGGCCACGAACGCCGCCGGTAACCCGCCCGCTCCCCATTTGACGGTGAACCCGTTCGCCTGCAACAGCTCGGCGGTTGCCAATGCGGATTTCCACTCACGCAAGGACAACTCGGCGTACTGCCAGATCTTGTCGCTCAGCCCGGTGATCGCGCCGCTGTTGGCTGTGATCCACGCCAGTGCCGTGGACTTCGCCGGACTGTTTCCGGCCAGGCCGGTCGGTGGCCGATACCCGGTCGCCGGGACACCGGTCTGCTCGTCGTGACCGAGAGTCGCCGCCAGAACCGGGTCCGCCTGCATCATCGCCGCGGTTGTGGCCGTCGCGCCGAGGCCGAACATCTTCAGCAGGCGGCGCCGCCCCACCCCTCCATCGGTTGTCATGCGGTCAATCTTGGCGACGATCAGCGCCCGGAAGGTGTCCAAAGCTCGCCAGCTCGCCAGCCTTTTTTCACGCCTTACATCAACTAATTGACCAGGGGTGTTTCCGGGACGTGTTCGGTGACTTACGATCGGCGAACGCCGCCGTAACCGGTTCCACCGAAAGAGGAGTACATGACCTCTCAGACACGCTGGAGGCGTTCCCCGGCCGTCGCCGCGACGGTCGTCGCGATGGCCCTGGTCGCCCCGTCGGCCGAGGCGGCCGACGACGCCACCTGGGGCTCGTTCGTGACCGGGACGTACTCCGCGGGCAGTGACAACACCTGGCGCCAGTTACCTCCGGTCAGAATCGGCCGTGACTCCGGGGCACCCGCCGACGCGACGGTGGTGATCGATCCGAGCCAGCTCCGCCAGCGCTACACCGGCATCGGGTTCTCCATCGACGAGACGAGCGTGTCCAACCTCTGGAAGCTCACCCCGGAGAACCGCGACAAGGCCATCCGGCTGCTGGCCGACCCCAAGTCCGGTGCCGGGTTCGACCGCTTCCGGCTGACCATCGGCAGCCCGGACCTGATCGAGCACCTGCCGTTCTGGTCGTACGACGAGCTGCCGCCGGGTGTGACCGAGGACTGGGACCTGAAGTACTTCTCCATCCAGCGGGACATCGACCTGCACATGGTCGAGACCGTCAAGATGATCCAGCGCTACAACCCGCGCGCGACTTTCATCGCCTCCGCCTGGAGCGCGCCCGCCTGGATGAAGACGAACAACCGGTTCATCGGCGAGGTCGCCCTCAAGCAGGGCAGCACGAACAGCTACTACCAGGTCGGCAAGCTGCGTGACGACGCCATCGACGTGTTCGCCCGCTACTACGTGAAGTACATCCAGGCGTATGCCAAGCAGGGCATCAAGGTCGACGCGATCACGCTGCTGAACGAACCGGGCATGGACGTGGTGTACCCGGCGATGGACATCGACATCGCCCAGCAGCAGAAGCTGGCGCTGGCGATCAAGCGTGAGTTCGGCAAGGCGAGTCTGGACACCGGGCTGTACATGCACGACTTCAACTTCTGGGACTGGCGCGACCCGAACAGCACCCAGACGAAGAACTACTACCGGGTCTTCGAGGACTCACCGGACGGCACGATCAAGGGCAAGCAGGTCCTCGACGCGGCCGACGGCCTGGCGTTCCACCCGTACTGGGGCGATCCGAAGGTGATGCGCGACGCCAACGCCGAAACCGGCAAGTCGGTGCACATGACCGAAACCAGCGACCTGAGCCCGGCGACCGTGATGAACTTCTTCCGCCTCAACGCCGGTTCGTACATCACCTGGGCGCAGGCCACCGACCAGGACGGCGGAACACTGCACTGGACCCCGGCGCGCGACAACAACATCGACTGGGCCGAGGTCGGCCGGACAACGAAGTGGCCGAACCGACTGGTGAAGGTGGACACCACGGCCAGGACGTTCACTGTCCGAAACGAACTGTTCCAGTTGGGACAGATGGCGAAATACCTCGGCCCCGAGCACACCCGGGTCGAGTCGAGCACGACTGACAACGGCGTGAGCAACGTGGTCTTCAAGGACCGCACGGACGACTTCGTCGCGATCATCCGAAACAGCAACGCAACACAGTCCTCAGTACGCGTCAAGCTGGCCGACCAGTCCTTTGTGGTCAAAGTACCCGCGAACGCCGTGGCAACCTACCGCTGGCACGGCAAAGTCCCGTCGGATCACCGCAACCACGCGCCAACGATCGACCCAGTAGCAGACGTGACGGTGGACCAGTTCAGCACCTCGCAGGTCCAGCTGAGGGCAACGGACCGCGACCACCGCGACAAGCTCTCCTTCTACGCCACAGAACTGCCGGACGGCGTCAGCATCGACTCGGCCACTGGCCAGGTGACACTGAAGCCAGTGGCAACCGGCACGCGGGAAGTGTCGGTCTACGTGACAGACGGCAAGGACCGCACCGAAGTCAAGTTCAAGGTGAACGTCCGCCAGAAACCCGCACCAGTCGGCCAGAAAGTCGAAGCGGAGTCGTACTCGGCACAGAACGGCTGGACCGAAGGCGGAGCGAACTTCATCGAGAACAACGCGGCAGCCAGCGGCGGCAAGAACGTCGGCTGGACCGCCGCAGGCAATTGGCTGAAGTTCCGGATCGACGTCGCCCAAGCAGGCACGTACGACCTGGAACTCCGGTACGCGAACGGCAGCGGGTCCACCGCCGCGGATGCGCTGTCGTTCCGTAACGCGGCCGGCGAGAAGCTGGTCACGTTCTCGTTGCCGGACAGCGGAGGCTGGGGCAACTGGCAGTCCGCGACCGCGAAGGTAAACCTGGCCGCAGGTGAACAAGAGGTGACGTTGTTCTGCGAGGCAGGCGGCTACAACCTGGACTACTTCAGGCTGTCCTAAAGATACAGAGCGGACGGGGAAGAGAAGGCGCGCCCTAACCAACAGCGGAGGCGCGCCCTGGCCTTGGCTCAAGTAGAGGCGCGCCCGGAGCACAGAAAGGCGCGCCCTAAGCAGTAGTCGGCGCGATTTTGTGTGGAGTAGCGCCGCAAATAAGCTTGTCGGCGGGGCAGGGCCGCAGGTCCTGCCCGCTTTCCCTGTCCTTTGCGGCGCAGAGGCTCCACACCAAATCGCGCCGACCGGTCACAGGGGCGCGCCGAGGTGACCAAAGAGCGCGCCGAAGTAGGCACAGAGCGCGCCGAAGGCGACCCATCCAAAAGCCAAAACCAAAGCGACCTAAAAAACGTCCCCCATCCGCGGCCGGCCAAGGGTGAGCTCACCTGAAGGCTCCAGATCCACCCGCAAGCGCTGCTCACCCCCGACCCGGCGGGACTTCGCCCGGCCACGCACCCGAACCTCCACAGTAGACCCAACACCCGCGGAAACCGTGGCGATGGCGGCGATCCCGACCGAGTAGTTCGTCGCGACACGCTGTGCCCGCCAAGCTTCCTGCCCGTCGACGAGGACGATCACCTCGTCGTCGGCGAACCCTTCACCAAGCTCGACGGCCAGCGTCATGACTTGATTATCCCTCCAATGACTGGATAACGGACGGCGGCTCATTGTTCTGCTGGGCGAGGCTACGGATGTCCTCGCGCAGCCGTTGGGCACCTTCGGTGTCCCCTGCCTTGGCGTGACTGTCGGCCAAGTACGCCGCCGCTTGGTAGACGGTCTTGTTGTCCAGGCCTCCTTCCCCACGTGATTCGTCGATCGCGCCGCGCAGGAAGTAGTCCGCGCGGTCGAGGTCCGGTTCCCGCACGTCCACTTCGCCGTCCGGCTGGACAGCGGTGAACGGCCGGGCTTGGTTCATGCCCAGTGCGAACCGGGCGTAGACGGCGCTGGGGTGCTCGCTGTAGTCCTGCGCCACGGTTTCCAGCGCGTTCATGCCGGTGGACAGGTACTGCGAGTCGGTGCCGAGCAACGTCAACGCCATGCCGGTCTCCTCGCCGAGCATCAGGTCGGCCACGATGTCGCCTTCGACCGAGTGCGGCGCACCGATCCTGATCGTCGCCAGGTTGGAGATGATCAGGTTGCCCTCCGGCGCCGCGTACATCGCTCTGATCCGGTACGCGCCCGGGTCTTCGAAGATCTGCCCGACCGCGGCGTCGTAACCGATGTACGCACTGATCGGCAGGGTCTCGCCGCTGCCGGCAGCCACCAGTTCCGGTGTGGCGCAGTGCGTCACCGGCGGCCGGTGCACGATCACGTCACCGCGTGGCCTTGAGATGACGACCTGGACGAAGCCGTACTTCGGATGTAGCTGTTCACGTGTGTTGACTTGCTGACGGCGTTCCGCGGTCAGGCTGATGTCCAGCACGACCGGCATGCCTAGTACGGGACGTTCGTGTGTCGGCTTGACCTCCAGCCGAAGCCCGGTCGTGTCGGAGATGTTGTCGGCCGCCGCTTCGAACGCCGCGCCGGTGCCGAACGGGTTGCCGCCCATGATGACCGCGTTGCGGAAGCCGTGCCGCAGGTGTGCCAGTTCCAGGTCGTCGAACACGAACGGGAACGCTGCCCAGAACGCGGCTTCACCGCCCGTGCCGCCGCCGAGTGGTTGGTAGAAGCGCGGATAGTTCATCCACGACAGGCTGTGCACCCGGTTGGGCATCGGCGGGTTCATGAACTGCTTGTGGAACGAGTGGAACAGGTTGAAGCAGTGCCCCAGTTCGTGCACGCACGTGTACAGCTGGGTGCGGAGGTTGGTCGCCATCCGCTCGTAGAAGGACGCGCAGCCCTGCCGCTGCAGGCCTTGCTGGTCGAACATGATGCCCAGCAGGGTCGACGTCGGTGTGGTGAGCTCGTGCCGCTGGGCGTGCAGCAGCCACACCTTCCATTGCGGTGTCTCCTGCCACCGCGAGAAGTGCGCCTGCATCGCGTTGTGCAGGCTCGCGTTGTTCCAGACGTGGTTGGCCGCGGTGTTGATGACGTTGCCGCCGCCGGTGTCCAGCATCTGAATGCCGGCTTCGGCGTACGAGCCCGCGGTGCTCAGCGTCCGCGCGGGTCCGCCGCTCGGTTGTGATCCGGTGTTGTAGCTGGCGAACGGCGTGACACTGGATTCACAGTCCTGCTCGAGCTCGACGGTCCGGAACGCGCCAGCAGCCCACGCACAGACATAGGTCGCGCCAATGGCGCCGGTCGGAGTGGACCAACGGATGCTCGCGGGCGGCGCCGGCTGGAAGATCCGGGCGCGTGGCACGGTCACCGTGGCGACCGTGAAAGTCGTCGGCCAGGTCGTACGAGCGGTACCGACGATGGTGAGGGTCGTCGGCGTCGCGGAGACCGTGACGGCGTCAACGGTCCATGACCCGAAATAGCTGACTGTGGCACCGGAAACGACGTAGTAGTCGCCGCTCAGCTTGCCCAGCGGGTGCCGTCCGTCGACGTCGACCCGCAGTTCGAGCTGGAAGCCCAGAGGTTGGGACCGGTACCGGCCGCTCGCGATGCGGAACGGCAACGGAATCGGCACGGGTGGCACGACCGGGGCGGCCACGTCGAGTTCGGTGAGGTCTTGCTGGCCGTCGGCGCGAAGGAGTTCTTCGCCGGTGATCGCCTGTGTCGCGGAGGCGAGCGGTCCGCTTGGATCGCCGGTCAGTCCGGCCGGGCTGACCGGGACCCGAAATGCGATCTGTTCGACGTTCTCCGCCATGCCCTCGAGCTCCCTAATACCCGGGACATGCGTACTCGAATTCGGTTCGATTGTGGTCATGGATAATTCACTCCTCGACAAGCTGCGCCTCGCGGCGAGGAGAGCGTGCGGCATTGTCAGACCGTCGGAGGACGAACCACGTCCGGCAGCCGCCGTTCAGTTCCCTGTTGACCCATGAGACGTGTGACCTGGGACAGTCTGCTCCGCGTGCAGATGCCACACAAGGCCTGGTGCAGCTATTCACCACAGAAAAAGTTGTTCGCAGAAAAACGTAGCTGGTCAGTTCGTCAACGACAATTCGCCATTTCCGGCGGCACTGTGGAAAGAACCAACCACGGTAACGACGTCACTTAACCGGCGTAAAGATCTTGCCCCGAAAAGATCATTCCAAAAGGGCTTCAATAGCGCAGGAGGTAACCGAGCATTCGCCGCCGGGCGGCCGCGTTGCCGGGGTTGGGATTGAACAGTGCGTCGAGCATGGTGACCACTTCGTCCCTCGCGGCCTTTGTCCGCATCACCCGTTGCCACATCCGCAGGTTCAGGCGATGCCGCCACCTCGGCGTGCGGGCAAGGGCAACAACATTGCGGACATTGTGGTGAACCTTCGTCGGAAACCGTTCAGCGTTCGGGCCGAGGAGCCGGTCGGGCAGAATGTCGAGACCGTATTCGGTCATGAAGTCGAAGTCGGTGCGCCACGCGGCCGCCCAGAGGTAGTCGACCATCCGGCACCACCCTCGCAGGAACTCCAGCTCGGCGTGCGCGAACGGTGCGGGGTCGATGCCCACGAGGTTCTCGGCAACGATGTCCAGCGACGTCTTGTGCGCCTTCCACAGCGCGAACCGGACTGTCTCGTTGTCGGTGTCCCCCATGACCATCTCGAAGTAGGACCGCCAATCCCCGACAGCAGAGCCAAAGTCCTCCGGCCGGTAGCCGAACCGCGAGGGCGCGGGCGGCGGCGCGATCGCGATCTGCGGCACGACGCCCGCCGCGGTCGCACCCAGCCACGGGATCACGCACAGTGCATAGTTGCCGTATCCCCAAGGGGAATCAGGGGCGATCCGATCGTCATGACAGCCGAGCCGGCCACTGCTGAACTGCCATTGGTGCTGGAACATCAGGCCCCACATGGGGTTGCGCCGGTTGTCCGGGCCGAACTGGTCGTCACGGTTCGTGGCGTCGATCATCTCCCGGTAGGCGGCCATCCGGTGGGAGAAGCGGAACGGGTCGAACACTTCGTTCAGCGGCTGGGCCGAAGTCCACACCTCGAACAGGTCCAGACCGGCCAGTTCGATCGGATGCGTGACCACTTCGCCTCCCCTGATTTCGCTGCGTAACGCAAAAGTACGCCCGACTGGACCAAACTTCTGTCTGCCGGATGCGAAAGTCTTCATTTGTCCGTCATAAGTAGCTAACATCCGTTGACTGCTTGACGGAGGAAGGTACCTCCTCCGCGTCAGACGACCGGTCGTTGTCTGAAGCCCGCCGCCATGGGTGTCGTCAGCCGCCCGAAGTATGCGCACGCCCGGTTTGAGAAAGGCGCTATTCGCCATGGAAGAAAAACAGGACAGACGGTTCACCCGCCGTGACGTGTTCACCGCGTCCGCCGGAGCCGCCGCCGTGCTCGGCGCAGCCGGTTTACCAGTGCTCGCCACGGCAACGCCCGCACTCGCGGACACCGATCACGACAGGGGACGCGGCCTGCGCGTCGAACCGCTGATCCCGGCCCGCAACCGCGGGATCATCCTGTACAGCGTCCGTGACCGCATCAGCGCGGCCCCGGACAACAGCGGAGTGCCGTACGGATTCGAACGGGTCCTCGCCCGCCTTGCCGAGATCGGCTACAAGGAGATCGAGTTCGCCGGCTACAACCAGAGCACCGAGATCCTCGGCCGTCAGATCACGCCGAAGGAGATCCGCAAGATCCTCGACGACAACGGGCTGGTCGCCAACGGGACGCACACCCAGATCAACCCCGCGACGTTCGAGCAGCAGATGGACATCGCCCAGGAACTGGGCATGAAGAACATCGGCACCGGCAGCGACCCGACCAACACCGCCTACAAGGCCGACTGGGACGCCGCCGCGGACACCTGGAACGAACTGGGGCGCCGCGCGAGGGCACGCGGCCTGCGGCTCTACACCCACAACCACGACGCCGCGTACAGCTTCCTGCTCGACACCGGCCCGTTGGACGCCAACGGCAAGCCGACGCGTTCGTCCGGGAAACGGCGTCTCGAGTACTTCTTCGACAAGACCGATCCCCGTTACGTCTTCTTCGAGCTGGACATCTTCTGGGCGTACGTGGCGCGCTACAAGCACAAGACGTACACCGACCGCTGGGGCCGTCAGCAGACCTCCCTGTTCGACCCGATTCTGACCGTCGCGCCACAGCCGCTGCGGTTCCCGCTGTTCCACGCCAAGGACGGCAACCGCAACACCGCCGTGCCCAACGGCCACGACATGGTGCCGTTCGGCGAGGGCGACATCAACTTCCAGCAGTTCTTCCAGACCATCGGTGAGCAGGACTTCCACCACGCGAACTGGGAGCAGGACACCGCGCCCGGCGGCACCACCGCGCCGGCGCAGTCGCTCGACTTCGCCGCGCTGAGCTACACCAACATGTCCGAGCTGACCATTTACCGCCGCCGCTGAGGAGACGCTCACCTATGCTTCGCTCGTCTGGGCGACGCTGGCTGGCCGCTGCGGCCGGCTTCGCTGTCGCCTCATCCATCGTGCTCGTGGGCAGTTCACCCGCGACCGCAGCACCTCCCCCTGTCCGGGACACCTCTGAGCCGTTGGTCGCCGAGCAGAACGGCCCGGCATCGCTGCGTTCCGACGTCCGCAAACCACCGAGCTACAAGGTCCTGGTGTTCACCAAGACCGACGGGCCACGCCGTGCGTCCATTCAGGATGGTGTGCAGACCATCCGGTCGCTGGCAGGCAACAACGGGTTCCAGGTCACGGTGACGCAGGACGCGGCCGCGTTCACTGCCGAGAACCTGGCGAACTTCCGTGCCGTGGTGTTCCTCAACACCGTCGGCAACGTTCTCAACCCCGCGCAGGAAGCCGCTTTCGAGTCCTACGTCCGGGCCGGTGGCGGTTGGGTCGGTGTCCACGCGGCTGCGGAGACCGAGCCGGACTGGCCGTTCTACCGTGACCTCGTCGGGTCCAAGGTCGCCGGTGTGACCGGCGTCAGCGCGGGCAACGTGCAGGTCGCTGACCGCGCGCACCCGTCGACCGAGACCGTGCCGCGGACGCTCACGCTGACCGAGGAGTGGTACAACTTCGAGAAGAACGTGCGCGGTTCCGAGCACGTTCTGGCCACTGTGGACGAACGGTCGTTCGCCGGTGGCACGATGGGCTTCGACCACCCGATCTCGTGGTGCCAGGACCACGTCGGCGGTCGTTCCTGGTACACCGGCCTCGGCCACTCGATCGAGACGTACCGGCAGGGTGCCTTCCGCAAGCACCTGCTTGGCGGCATCGAGTGGGCGGCGGGTGTCGTCGAGGGTGACTGTGGCGCGACCGTGCTCGGCAACTACGAGAAGGTCACGCTCAACGACGAGCCCGGCGAGCCGATGTCGCTCGCGGTGCTGCCGGACGGGCGCGTGCTGCACAACACCCGCGGCGGCCAGATCCGGCTGTACGACCCCAAGTCCAAGGCCAGCCCGGTGATCACCACCATCCCGGTGTACTCGCACGACGAGGACGGGCTGCAGTCGGTCGCGATCGACCCCGACTTCGCGAACAACAAGTGGGTCTACATCTTCTACGCGCCACCGCTGAACACCCCGGTCGACAACCCGGCCACGCCGGGTGTCAACGAGGGTGACGCGCCCGCGACCAGCAACGACCCCAAGGTGTGGGACGCGTTCAAGGGCTACAACCAGCTCTCGCGCGTGAAGCTGGTCGAGACGCCGACGCCGCACCTGGACATGGCCACCGAGCAGCAGATCCTGCGGGTGGACGTGGACCGTGGCATCTGCTGCCACGTGGCAGGCAAGGTCAAGTTCGACGGCAAGGGCAACCTGTACCTGGTCACCGGTGACGACACCAACGCCAGTGGCTCGGACGGCTACACGCCGATCAACGACGCGCCGACCCAGGGCCCCGGTTACGACGCGCAGCGCTCGTCGGCCAACACCAACGACCTGCGCGGCAAGCTGTTGCGGATCAAGGTCCGTCCGAACGGGACGTACACCATCCCGGAGGGCAACCTCTTCCCAGAGGCCGAGGACTTCGACAACAAGACCCGGCCGGAGATCTTCCTGATGGGTCTGCGCAACCCGTTCCGGTTCGATGTGGACTCGTCCGGAATGGTCTACCTGGCCGACTATTCGCCCGACTCCCGCACGTCATCGCCGACGCGTGGCCCGGAGGGCACCGGGAAGTGGTTCGCCACCAAGACCGCGGGCAACTACGGGTGGCCGTTCTGCACCCAGCCGGGATCGCCCTATGTGGACTTCGATTTCACGACACGGACGCCGGGCCAGCCGTTCAACTGTGGCGCGCCGGTGAACAACTCGCCGAAGAACACCGGACGGACCGTGCTCCCAGCGGTGCAGCCGTCGCAGTTCTGGTACACCTACGAGGCGCGCACGCCGTGCCCCGGTTCGTACATGGTGAACCCGCCGACGCCGTGTGACTTCAAGTGGCCGGTGATCGGTACGGGTGGCGTCGGCCCGCACGGCGGCCCGATCTACAAGTACGACAAGAACTCCACGTCGGAGACGAAGTTCCCCGAGTACTACAACAACTCGGTCGTCTTCGGTGAGTTCACCCGCGACAAGCTGTTCATGATGCGCACGGACGGCAAGGGCAACCTGACCGGTGTCGAACAGTTCCTGCCCGGGTTCGTCTTCGACAACCCGATGGAAATGGAGTTCGGACCGGACGGTTCGTTGTACGTGCTGGAGTACGGCGACGGCTTCTTCCGGCCGAACCCGGACGCCCAGCTGTCGGTGATCAGGTACGTCAAGGGCAAGCGGTCGCCTGTCGTGGTGCTTGACGCGACACCGACGTCCGGCCAGGCGCCGTTGACCGTGAACTTCTCCAGCGCCGGGACGCACGATCCCGACCCGGGTGAGTCGATCTCGTACGCCTGGGACTTCACCAACGACGGCACTGTGGACTCAGCCGACCCGAACGCGACGTACACGTACACCGCCAACGGGGTGTACTACGCGAAGCTCACGGTGACCGACTCCAGCGGTAAGACAACGTCGCTGACGCGGACCATCACGGTCGGCAACACAGCGCCCACCGTCACGGTCACGTCCCCGGTCGCAGGCTCGTTCTTCAACTGGGGCGACCAGATCCCGTTCACGGTGACGGTGACCGACCCCGAGGACGGCCAGATCGACTGCAACCGTGTGACGGTGTCGTTCGTACTCGGGCACGACGAACACGGCCACGGCCAAGCCGAGACCAGCGGATGCTCCGGCACGTTGCCGTCACCGCCCGACGGCGCTGATCACGCCGGCGGCTACCTATGGGGTGGCATCAGCGCCAAGTACACCGACCTCGGCGCCAACGGCCAGCCCCCACTGGAGACGATCAGCCAAGCCAAGATCCAGCTGCACCGCCAGGAAGCCGAGTTCGCCCCGATCAAGCAGGGCGTCGACTTCACGATCACCCCGGACACCGGGGCAGGCCTGCACGTCAACGCGATCGACGTGGGCGACCACATCGCCTTCGACCCGATCAACCTCGGCGGGACCAACACGGTGACCTTCCGGTACTCAGGCGGTTCGGCGACGACCGTGGGCCAACCACGAGCGAACGTCGAACTGCGGCTGGACTCCCCAACCGGCCCGCTGGTCGCCACGGCGACACTGGCAGCGACCAACGGCAACAACGGGTTCGCCAGCCAGAGCGTGCCAGTCAGTCAACCGGCCGGAACACACAAGCTGTACCTCGTGTTCACCGGTGTCCCGAATGGACCAACAACAGGTCTGATCAACCTGAACTGGGTTGAGTTCTCGTAACTCGACCCGACCCCGCGCCCACTGCGCGGGCCGTGACGAACTGCCCGTCACAGCCCGCGCAGTGGGCCATCGGCCTGACTGATGCGTTGAAGATGTTGTCGGACTTCCGCGACGAGATGCTCGTAACCGGACTCCTCCAGCACAGCAACAGCTTCGCGCCAACAGGCGATGGCCTCGCCTGTGTTGCCAATGTGGTACAGCGAGACGGCGAGGGTGTCCAACAGTGCGGCGACTGAAGTAACCAGTGTTCTGGTGGCACGGCCAACAGCAATCGTGTATTCACTCCTGGTCGCGCGTCCGATAGCGAGTCCTTGTCGGCAAAGGCCGATGGCCTTCTCGTGCTCACCGAGCCCCTGCCATGCGTGCGCCAAGTGGTACAGGGCCTCAGGGTCGCCCCTGTTGTCACCTATCTGGCGGCGAAGAACCAAGCTGCGTTCACCGTGTTCGAGGGCTTGCCGGTAAAGCCCCAGCCCAGCACATGCGCGACTGAGGTCTCCCTGAATTATGGCCTCATACCGTAGAGGATGCTTGTTCCGGACCAAAGGTAGTCCTTGCAGAAGGTAAGCCCGCGCCTGCTCGTAGTCCCCACGCTCACAGCACAGGAAACCAAGCATGTTGAGCGTCATTCCTTCGCCGACAGCGTCGCCGGCCGCCCGGGCCGTGGTTAATGCATGTTCGAAGTCAGCCCAGGCCTCGTCCCATCGATATTGGTCGGCAAATGCCTCGCCGCGTCTGGTGAGAAAGTAGCGCTCGGCGCTGGCGTCTCCACAGTGTCCGGCCGCCATGATGCCAAGCGTCTCGACTTCGACGACGTCATCCCAGCTCCCCAATGAGAACAGAAATCGCATGCCGTCAGCGAGATGGAGAGCGTGCCTGTGGAGCTTTCGCTGCGTCGCATCGTGCAGCGCCGCAAGGAGATTCGTGCGTTCATCCTCCAACCAGGCCAGAGCATGCGCAAGGTTATGGAATGCGATGCAAGCAGGAGCCGGAGGAGGAAGTCGGAGAGATATTCGATAGTGGCTGGGATTTATCAAATGGTCGGATGCACAAGCGGTTTGGGCGTACCAAGCGAGCAGAGTCCGCATCGCGTGGTCGCGATCTTCTTCGGGATCGTGGCGGTGTGCTTGGTCGGCCGCGTAGGCGCGAAGCAAGTCGTGAAAGCGATAGCGTTCTCTGGCGGTGGGTTCAATCAAGTGAGCTTCGGTGAGGTCGTCGAGCAGTCTCCGGGCGACTGACATGTCGACTTCGCCAACTGCCGCAGCGGCAGGTAACGACAGGTCGGGACCGGGGTGCAGGCCTAACCGACGGAACAACTGTGCTTGGTCTACGGTGAGGCGCTGATAAGACCAGTCGAAAACCGCTCGCACCGCAGCACTTTCGTCACCGCCAGAGCTGAGCACATCCAGTCGGCCATGCTCGTTAGCCAGTTCGGCGACAACCTCAGCCACGGTTGTGTGCCGCTGCGCCGCTACTTTGCTCGCGGCGATCCGCAACGCCAACGGAAGCCGAGCACACAACCGAAGGAGCTCAGCGACAGCCTCTGGTTCAGCCGCAGCTTGGTCCGTGCCAATGATTCCGGTGACCAGGTTGAGCGCTTCGGGTGGAGTGAGCAGGTCGAGCGACAGCCGGTGTGCGGCTTCGGTGACGACGAGTCCGGTGAGGCTGTCGCGACTGGTCACGATCACCATGCACCCCGCCGCGCCAGGTAGCAATGGCCGAACCTGATCGGCACTGTTGGCGTTGTCCAACACGATCAGCATCCGCCGACCGTCCAGTAAGGATCGATACAACGCCGCCTGCTCGTCCATCCCGACTGGCATCTTCTCCGCTGGAACGTCAAGAGCGCGTAGGAACCCGTCAAGAACCTGACTTGGAGTCGCCGGGGCACCGGGACCGCAACCGCGGAGATTGACGTGCAGCGTCCCGTCCGGAAATCGGTGCTGCACGCGGTGAGCCCAGTGCACGGCCAGGGTGGTCTTGCCGATTCCCGCTGTCCCGTCGATCGCTGTGATCACCACTGTTGGCGCTTCGTCATCAGCCGGAATCAGGTCGTCGAGGGCAGCGACATGATCCGCTCGACCGGTGAAGTCCCTGATCGCCAAGGGAAGCTGACGCGGCACCAGTGACCTGTCGACGGGCCGCCGTCGCTCGGCGGGATAGGGGTGATCGGGAAGCGTGATCCAAGCGATCGTGCTGGTTTCCTTCTCGGCCACCTTGACCCGGCGGTAAGTAGCCGGTGCCGCACCCGGCGTGTGGCGCACCACGTCCTCGAAGAACCAGTCGGACGTGATCAACGCCAGCACGCCGGGCGACGCGGCGAGCGCGGCCTTCAGCGGTTGCGCGTCTATCAAACGAAAGGCCAAGTTGAGTGACGAGGAGGCCACCCCGTGGTCGTCGTACTGGACTTCGCCCGCGTGCAACGCCATCCGCAACCGCATCCGCTGCGCCTCAGGATGGGTGTCGTTGTGCACTCGCAGCGCGGTAATCAGCCTGTGGGGCAACGCTTCAACGAACACCGCCTTGCTCGTCGAAGCCGGTGCTAGGATGAACACCGCATCGCCACGGTCCTCGTGATAGCAGTCAGCCCACGGCACGCCAACGGCATCAAAGGAAGTTCGGACCACGTCGTACAAACCATCGCGGACGCCGCGTTGGTGCGGGTTCGTTCTTCGCCGATCGCCGAATCCCTCGATGTCCAGCACCACGATCATGTGATGGGCCATAAGGGAAAGCGTGGCATTTCTAACGGAAGTCGTCGACCCGATCCCGTGCCCACTGTGCGAACGTCCGCGGCGGGCTGCCCGTCACGGGCTGAGCGGTGGGTAGCGGGCCCAACTGGCTCGGGTCGAAGTCCGCGGCTTGCGCCGGGTCGGCCGGATTGCCGTCGTAGTCGGTGAAGCCCAGCAGGAAGTCCGCGGCTTCGGCGGCGAACCCACCCAGCTTCAGGTAGATCTCGCGGGCTTCGGCCGGGGTGACCTCCTCGAAGCGCACTTCTTCGCCGAGTGCGTCTCCGATGGCTTTCGCCTGGTCACGCAGGCTGATCAGCTCGGGTCCGTTGATGTCGTACGCCTTGCCGTGATGACCGTCCTCCAGCAAGGCTTTCAGCGCCACATCGGCGACATCCTGTTCGTGCACGGGGAACCACGCCGCGTCCGGGTTCGCGTCCCGCACCACCCGCTCGGCCCGGATCGACGCCCCCCACAGGAACAGCTTGTTCGCCATGAACTCGCCGGGGCGGATGTGTGTCCACTCCAGACCGGACTGCTCGACGGCCTGTTCCACCGGCGGATGGAACGTCGTGTCGAAACCGCCGGTCACCGCGCCCGACGAGAGCACCACGATGCGCTGAACGCCTGCTTGCTTGGCGCGTTCGACGACTTCCTTGGCTGTCGCGGGCTCCGGGAACAGGAACATCCTGTCCACGTCCTCAACCGGCACAGTCTCGGGCTTGGTGAGATCCCCTTGGACGACCTCGGCGCTGGCCAGTCTCGCCCGCGCCGGGTCCCTGGACAGCGCCCGCACCTCAACTCCCGCCTTGGCCAGGCCTGCTGTCACGTGCCGCCCCACGTTCCCGGTCGCGCCGGTCACCAGCACTCGCATCCCGTCCTCCTTTTCCGTACGACCTACGATTAAACAATACCGTACTCTATACGAAAAATCAGGGAGGGTGGATGGAACACAGCGGCGGCGGAGATCCTCGGGAGACGTTGCGCCTGCTCTGGCGCTCGCCGCAGGCCCGATCGGGCCGTGGCCGTCCGCCGAAGGTCTCGCTGGACAAGATCGTCGCCGCGGCGATGGACCTCGCTGACCGGGACGGCCTCGACACCATGACCATGGACAAGGTCGCCGCTTCCCTGGGCGTGGGCACCATGACGCTCTACACGCACGTGCCAGGCAAAACCGAGCTCGTGGACCTCATGCTGGACGCGGCATGGCAAGAGCTGGACTTGGTGTCCACATCGGACGACTGGCGGCAGCAGGTCGAGCTCTACGCCCATCGAGCCGTGGAGTTGTACAAACGTCACCCGTGGCTGCGGATGGTCTCCACCACGCGCCCGCCCCTCGGCCCCGGCTTGTTCGCTCGCGAGAACTTCCTGATCGCCGCCCTGTCGACCACTGGCCTGTCCCCCACCGATGTGGGAGCGGCGGCCAACGCCATCGTCACGTTCGTCGAAAGCGCGGCCGCTGTGCAGGCGGAACACGCCCATGGCGAGCGGCTGAGCGGCCAATCCGACGACGACTGGTGGGCCGCACGCCAGGTGTTCTGGGAAAACTTCTTCGACCCGGAGCGATACCCAGCGATCAGCGAGATCTGGGAAAAGGGCGGGTTCAACCGCAGCGCCGCCGAGGCCGCCGCGAACGCGTTCACCCTTGGCCTGCGCGCCCTGCTCGACGGCATCGCCGCAATGGCTCAGCCGAACTGATACTGCACGGTCTTCTCCGCGATGTCGGTGGTCATCCGCTGGAAGCCGACCTTCTCCAGCACCCGGATCGACGCGGGGTTCGACAACTCCACGGTGGCGTAGATCGTGTGCACCTCGGGTTCCGCCAAGGCGAACGCGACCAACACACGCGTGGCCTCCGAGGCATAGCCACGCCCATGCCGAGAAGCCACGATCCCGTACCCGATCTCCAGCGTGCCGTCGTCAGGCGGCCAGAAGAGCCCGATCGAGCCGACGACCAGGCCGCTGGAACGCTCGACGACGAGCCTGTGGCCGTACTCCCCCAACCACAACGGGTTGTCACCGAACAATCCGGCGATCTCGTGGTCACCTTCGGCGGGGAAATCGCCGGCCCAGTCCGCCAGCCGGACGCCGTCCACCACAGCGGCCGCCTCGCCGGGCGTCCACGAGCGCAGTTCGAGCCGGTCTGTGCGCAACGACGGCACCTTCCTGCCCCCTAACAGCCCTGACCAGGCAAGTTCAGGGTCGGTTCCGGGGTCTTCACCGATGTTTCGGTGAACCGGACACTGGCAACATAACTGACATGGCAACCATGACTTTGACCCGATCACGACACAACAAGGTGATCGCGGGTGTCTGTGCCGGACTGGCCGAGCGGATGGGCTGGAAACCGAAGACCATGCGGATCCTTTTCCTGGTGTCGTGCCTGCTGCCCGGCCCGCAGTTCCTGCTGTACATCGTGCTGTGGATCGTCATGCCGCAGCGGGACTACTGATCGATCTTGTCCACGCTCCGTTCATCTGGTGGTCTTAGCGTCCCCGCACGCTCACGCACCTGATAGATCGGAACGTCATGCGAAAACCCCTGGCCATCGGCCTGTCCGTGCTGGTCACCGCGGTTGTGGTGGCCCCGGCCGCGCCTGCACACGAGTCGAAGCGGCCCACGCTGCTGCAGTTCGCCTCCCTGCCCGCGGAGACGTTCGTGCCCGCCAGCGAGCCCTCCGGCGCGGCGCTCGGCACCGCGCCGGTGAACGGCATCACGCCGCCGTTCGCCGACCAGCCGATCCAGGGCTTCAGCGGAGTCGTCCGCAACCAGGACGGCACGTTCCACGTGCTGACCGACAACGGTTACGGCAACAAGGCCAACAGTGCCGACTTCGCGCTGCGGATCAACCACATCGGGCCTGATTTCGCCCGAGGGCGCATCGACGTCCTCGGCGGGATCACCTTGACCGACCCGGACCGGCACGTTCCGTTCCCGCTTACCAGGCCGGACCGGGTTCTCACCGGCGCGGACTTCGACCCCGAGTCGATCGTCCGCGCCGGTGACGGGACGTTCTGGCTCGGCGACGAGTTCGGCCCCTACCTGCTGCACTTCGACCGCGCAGGCCGGCTGCTCGCGCCGCCGGTCTCGTTGCCTGGCGTGTTCGCGCCGGAGAACCCAGCAGGTCAGGCGAACATCGGCAGCAGCAAGGGCTTCGAGGGCCTGGCGATCTCGCCGGACGGCCGCACGCTGAACGCGTTGCTCGAGGGCACGGTCCAGGGTGACGAGCCGGGCACCCTGCGGCTCAACGAGTTCGACATCGCCGCTGGCAAGTACACCGGCAAGCGGTGGATCTACCAGCTCGGTTCGCCCGATCTGGCCATCGGTGACGCGATCACGGTGGACCGCAACCGGATCCTGGTGATCGAGCGGGACGGCGGCCAGGGCGCGGACGCCAAGATCAAGCGGGTGTACGTCGCCGACAAGCGGGACCGTGACCGGGACGGCAAGCTGGACAAGACCTTGCTCGTCGACCTGATGAACATCGCCAACCCGCGCAGGGTGGGCGGCTTCAGCGAGACGTTCACCTTCCCGTTCCAGACCATCGAGGACCTGGTGCTGCTGGACGACCGGACGCTCGGGGTGTTGAACGACAACAACTTCCCGTTCTCCTCCGGCCG
The DNA here is from genome assembly GCF_900176515.1 of Kibdelosporangium aridum. Lineage (GTDB taxonomy): Bacteria > Actinomycetota > Actinomycetes > Mycobacteriales > Pseudonocardiaceae > Kibdelosporangium > Kibdelosporangium aridum. The sequence continues at coordinate 518,292 of NZ_FWXV01000005.1, read as the reverse complement.
GACCGCGGGCAAGGCGGACAACAACGAGTTCATTGTCGTGCGCCTGCCGGAGGACCTGCGCTAGCTTGGCGGTCATGGAGACTGCCGCACTGGCCAACCTGCTGTTCGAGGACACCACCAGCACGTTGCGGATGTACGCCGTCTACCTCGGCGAGCGTCTCGGTTACTACCGGGCGCTCGCCGACGGCGGCCCGATGACCTCCGCCGAGCTCGCGGAGCGGACCGGGACCAACGAGCGCTACACCCGGGAATGGCTGGAACACCAGGCGTCAAGCGGTCTGCTCACAGTGGACGCCGACAGGGTGTTCACCCTGCCGGCTGAGCACATTCCGGTGCTGGCCGATCCTGATCACGTGCTGTACGGCACCCAGCCCAGCATCGACCTCGCCCGCGTCGCCCGCCGGTTGCCCGAGCTCGTAGAGGTGTACCGGACCGGCGAAGCACCCACTCCCATCCCGTGGGAGCCCGAAGGGCGAGCCAACCCCAACCGCGCCCAGTACCTCAATCTGCTTGGCAAGCAATGGCTTCCCGCGATCCCTGACGTCCACAAGCGACTGTCTGCCGGAGCCAGGGTCGCTGACATCGCGTGTGGCCTTGGCTGGACCAGCATCGCGATGGCACAGGCATATCCGAACATCACCGTCGACGGACTCGACCTCGACGCCAAGGCCATCGAGACGGCACAACGCAACGCGGCCGAGGCCGGTGTCGCCGACCGGGTCACGTTCTCCGCGAAGGACGCGAGTGAACTCACGTCGGCCGAGCCGTTCGACGTCGTGTTCATCATCGAGGCCCTGCACGACATGAAGCACCCGGTCGACGCGTTGACGGCCGCCCGGAACCTGCTGGCCCCGGGCGGATCCGTGTTGGTGTTCGACGTCAAGCCGGACGAGGAGTTCAAGGCCCCGGGACCACTGCTCGAACAGTTCGAGTACGGCTGGAGCCTGGTCGCGTGCCTGCCGCCCACGATGGGCGATCCGACCTCGGCGATGACCGGGACCGTGATGCGCCCCGCCACCCTCCGCCGGTACGCGGAGGAGGCGGGGTTCACCGATGTCGCCATCCTGCCGATCGAGGCCGACACGTGGCGCTTCTACCAGCTCAAATGAGCTAACACGACAGCAGCGCGGTCCGGAAGTTGGCCGTGTACGTGGTCGGGCTCGCCGGAGCCACGATGGTGTGGCTCTGCGCGCCACCGTCGGACCACGACCGGAAGCAGTACCGGACCAGTCCACTGCCCTGCGGACTCGGCGCACTGATCGAGTTGGCCGAACCCACGATCACAGTCCGGGTGAACGGTGCCGTCGCCGATTGGCTGAAGTGCGTCAGCGTCCGTCCCGACGGGTTGCTGGCGAACGTCAGCTGCACGGTCCGCGGATCAAGCCGGACCGATGTCGTTCCGGTACGTCCACTGGAGTCGCGCGCGGTGAGCACGAGCTCCAAATAGGACGGATACTCGTGATCAGGAGCCGAGAAACTCCCATTCCCCGCCCCAAGGAAGCTCTGCACTGTGTGCGAGTGGCAGTTGCTCGGACAGTGCTGCAGGATCAGCTGCCAGGACAGCGCACTCGCAGGAAGTGAGCCATCCTGCGCGTCCATGGCATGACCGGAGAACGTGATCGGGTCGCCGACCTTCCAGCGCAACGACGAGTCCGGGCTGTCGATCACCGGAACCGGGTCGGGGTTGACCGGATTGCCCGCCGTCACGACCACTGTCGCGGTGTCGCTCAGTCCACCCGGGTCGGTCACCCGGAGTTTGACCGACACGATCCCGTCCGTGGTGTAGGTCCATGTCGGGTTCACGGCGGTCGAGTCGTCGAACGCGCCGTCGCCGTCAAGGTCCCACGCGTAGGCCAAGGTCTGTGCATCGGGATCGCTCGACCCGGAACCGTTGAACTGCACATTCAACGGCAGCGCGCCGCTGGTCGGGTTGGCCGTGGCGACGGCTGTCGGCGGACGGTTGCCGGTCGGATAGCTGACGCGCCGCAGCTGGCCGCCGTTCAGCGTGACGTAGAAGATGTCGCCGCCAGGGCCGGACAAGACGTGCACAGGCACGTTGGCGCCGGTCACGAACGGCGTGATCATCGACGGGTCAGGGGTACCGGATGCGTTGCGGCGCATGGCCCAGATGCATCCGCGCGAGGCGTCAGCGAAGAACAAAGCACCACGGTACTCGGCCGGATAATTGCTGTTGTTCTCGAACGCGATTCCGCCGACCGCCGAGCTGCCGGTCGGGCATCCGTCCCCCGAGACCACGTTATTGCTGTGGTTGTACGCGAGGTGTGGCGCGTTCTGCCCTGTGCCATAGAGGTTTTCACACGAGTTGAGGTTGGCATTGTCGTAACCTGACTGCCGGGCGTTGCCTTCGTAGCACGGCCAACCGAAGTTCTCCGCAACACCGTCGCCGATGTTGCTGATCCGGTTGACCTCTTCCCACGTTCCCCACCCGACATCGCCGACCCACAACTCGTTGGTGCCGGGCCGGATTCCCATCCGGAACGGGTTACGCAAGCCGTAGGCGATCACGCGCCTGGCGTTGGCGTCCGTGCTCGAAGCGAACGGGTTGCCAGGCATGCCCGCACCGGTACTGGGGTTGATACGGATGACGGTTCCGTCCAATGTGCGCGGTTGGGTGGACGCGCGACGGACGGACTGGGAACGCAGCGCGCCACCTTCAGCCGTTGGCGGGCTGAGGTTCGTGCCAGCGGCACCGGGCGGGTCTGTGCATGGGTTGCCGACTTGGCCCCAGTCGGCGAAGTTGAAGCTCGCGCCGTCGCCGCCGCTGACGTACAGGGCGCCGTCCGGTCCGAAAGCGAGCGAACCAATGGAGTGGCTTGGGTACTGCTGACACCAGTCGGTCAGCACGACTTGTTCGGCGGAAGCCGTGTTGCCGTTGGCGATCAGCCGCGACAGCCTGCCTTGGACGAGACAGCCTTGGTTGGTCGCGCCAGGCGGGTCGGGACAGACATCGCCCCACCCGAGGTAGTCGTAGGTGTACAGCACGTAGACATGAGGCGTGGCCGGGAACTGCGGGTCGAGTGCCAGCCCGAGCAGGCCACGGTCCCAGAAGTCATGCACTTGCGGCCTCAGGTCGGCGAACACGGTCGGCGTGGTGTCGCCAAGACCGTCATAGACCTTGATGATCCCGCTCTTCTCGGCGATGAACACGCGTCCGTCGGGAGCGAACGCGGCCTGAGTCGGCGCGGACAGTCCGGAGATCACTGCTGTGTCAGTGAAACCTGCGGGCACGGCGGCGGATGCCACCAGCCCGCCAGGTAACGCGACCAGCGCGCCGGCCAGCACGGCCAGCACAGTCAGAAGTCGTTTCATGCGACGGTTCCCCTCGGCGAATCGACACGGGATGGGGTTCGTCGCGGACATCGCAAATCGGACAGACGGCGGTAGCAGGATCGGCCAATTGGTGCACATCGCACACTGGACACGGGCCCGATGAGCGGATGTGACCGTGCCAAGTGGACCAGCGCGGTCGCTGTCCGTCGCCGGGTGTGATCCATTCCGCGACGACAACAGCGCTGGTCACCCTCGAGGGCACCGCTGACACCGTTGTCCCGGGTGGCTGCTGCGTGCCAAGTGACACAGTTGGGGGATACAACCGGCGGTACTGTGTTGAGCCATGCCGGATGTCGACTACTACGCCATTCTTGGCGTACCCCAGTCGGTATCGGACGCTGAACTCAGGTCCGCGTACCGCAGGCTTGTCCGACGCGCACATCCGGACAACGGCGGCAACGTCGACACATTCCAGCTGATTCAGCAGGCCTATCGGAAAGTGCGGGCGACTCGCACGGAAAGCAAGTTCGCCACGCACCAGACCACCACCACGAAGACCCGGCGAAGACCGGACCGGTGGAAGCGGATGGTCTGCTGGTGCTGCGGGATGCGCACGGCCCGGCGGCCGCTCGTGGTGGTGTTGACCAAGCTCGACGCCCCCGACCAGCAGGTGGACCTGCCCTATTGCGATTGGTGCTGGTCGCAGCGGGTCAACGTGCGAGACCGGCGGATGATCTCGGCCTTGCAGACGGCGACGGCATCATCCCGGGTCGGCTTCGGGATGCTGGTGGCGGCGTTGCTCGGCTTGGTCGCGATGATCGGCTACCTGTGGTTGCTCTTCGAGCCGTCGCATTCCCTGGTCGTGCTGGTGCTGGCGTGGGTGGTGATCATCGCGCTGCTGGTCGCCGGGTTGTGGCCGATCAGCAAGCGAGCGACCGAGATCCGCCAGCACGCCGCCGACTTCCACCAGCGGCTCGTGGACCATCCGCCGATCGCCAAGCTGCTGGACCTCGGCTACCGGCTGTGACCGGCGGCCGCTCGCAGTTCGGCGGCGAACTTCGCCGAGTCGTGGTCCTCGCCGACGCCCTCGACCAGGATGACGTCGCCCACCAGGTGGTTGCGGCGTAGCGGCAGGATCTCCTGGTAGCCGGGCGACTCATACCACTGCTTCGCCACTTCCATACTGGGAAATTCGATCAGGACGAGCGTTCCCGGCCATACGCCCTCCTGAACTTCGATCTTGCCGCCGTGCACGAGGAACTTCGCGCCGAACGGTTTCAACGTGGCGTCAATTCGCTCCAGGTATTCGTAGACGTCGTCGTGCAGTGGGCCTGCCTGACGCAGGTGAGCGAGTCCGTAAGCGGTCATTTTCGTCCTCCTTCTCGGATATCCTCACCCTCTCCGAGGAAGAGAACGCTGTCGATTACTCGCCACGTAGCTGCCTGCGGATCTCCTCCAGCTTGTCGCGCCCGGCCTGCTCCCGCTCGGCCATCTGCTCGTCGATCGACTTGGCCTCGGGCATGCCCTCGGCCAGCTCGTTGGCGCCGATCGAGGTGGCCATCCGGTTCTCGATCCGGTCGCGGACGTAGTCGAACGTGGGCACGCCGCCGTCGGTGTAGTCGAACTCGGGCGCCTTGACCGGCGGTGTCTCGACGATCTCGGCGTCGATGATGTTCGGATCCGGCTCGGTCATCGGCTGCTCCATTTCCCCTGGTGGCGTCCCCGCCACTTACGAGAGTATCGCGTCGACGGCCTTCTTCAGCGCGCTCGGCTGCGAGGGCTTGCGCGGCGCCTTCTTCTTCAGCTCGATCATCTTGGCGCCGATCTCCTGCAGCTGCTTGCGGCCGAGCCCTTCCCGGACCTTCGGGAACCACTCGGACTCCTCTTCGTCCATGTGGTGCTTGACGCTCTCGATCAGCACGGTCGTCTTGGCGTCGAACCGCTCGTCCTCCGGCTTCATCATCGACAGCTCGACGCACAGCACGTCGGCCACATGATGCTCCTCATAGGACTCCAGCACGTCGTCCTCGACTTCCGGCAGGAGCTTGCGCACTTCCGGATACATGCACTCGTTCTCGATGTACGTGTGCACGGTGAGCAGTTCGAGGATCTTGTCGACCAGCCTGCCCTTGGTCGCTGTCGCGTTCTCCCCCGCGTTCTCGAACTCGGTGAACAGCCTGCGGATCTCCTTGTGGTCTTCCTTCAGCAGCACAATGGCGTCGGTGGACATGGCTCCTCCAAGTCAGTACGGACACTGCGGGATTACCCACCGGCTCGTACGTTTAATACGACCAATGCCGGGAACGCCAGCGGCGTGGGAATGCCCGTGCTGACCAAGCTCGATCAGCTGATCGAGCTCATGGCCATGGATCTGCCGCTGTTCCTGCGCTACTCGCCCGGCCCGGAGGCCGACGCGGCGCATCCCAGCGTGGACCACGAAAGCGGCCTGCAGATGCCCGGCCACTCCGCCAACCCGCTGCGTCCGCCGTCGTGGTGGACACTGCCCACAGAGGACTGGATGGCCCGCCGGATCTGCCAGTACCTCCGCAAACTCGAGGAGGGTGCCCGCCCGTGGGTGCTGACCGGCGAGGTCACCAGCCACGGCCCGGACAACGAGCCTTTGCTCGTGAACGTCACCCCGATCGCGTGGCTGGGTGACGAGTTGCTCGCCGAGGCGCAGCAGCGCTACACGCAACGCATGAACGCGGGGAAGTCCAGCGCTTGAAAGCCGTTTGACTGGTCCGCCGACGGGAACAGAAGTCCTATGTGGCTGCTCCGACCTCCCGGCGTGTACCGCCCCCAGGAGGACACCTGGCTTCTGGCTGATGCGCTGCGGACCGCGCCGCTTCCGCCACGAGCGACCGTTTTGGATGTATGCACTGGTACCGGGGCGCTTGCCGTGACAGCCGGGCAACTCGGCGCGGCTGAGGTGACCGCGGTCGACGTGTCCCGCCGGGCGGCCGCGGCTGCCTGGATGAACGGACGGGTCAACGGCGTGCCGATCCGCACGATATGCGGTCATTTCGGCGATCTTGTTGGTAGCGAACGCTTTGACGTGGTGCTCGCCAACCCGCCCTACGTCCCGGCACCAGATGTTCCGGGAAGCGGTAAGGCAAGGGCATGGGACGCCGGAGACCGCGGCAGAGCCGTTCTCAACCGGCTTTGCGCAGTCATTCCCTTGCTGCTGAACGACAAAGGCATGGCTTTGATCGTCCACTCCGAACTGTGCGATCCGGACGCAACCGTGCACCAGTTGCGCGGCGCGAACCTGAAGGCGGCCGTGATCGCCCGGCAGGTCATTCCGTTCGGGCCGGTCATGCGGTCACGGGCAGCATGGCTGGAGTCGGCCGGGCTCATCGAACCAGGCCAGCGGCACGAAGAACTGGTGGTGATCCGGGCCGATGTCACAAGCCAATGACGCGCGCCGCGTGGTCGTCGTACCTGGTGGCCCGATCCTGATCGACGGGCCGGTCGAGCTCACCATGGACGACGGAACCGTGGTCCAGTCCGACCGGTTCGTCGTCGCGATCTGCGCATGCCGTCGCAGCAAACGGTATCCGTTCTGCGATACCAGCCACCGAACCCGCGTCAGGTCGTCCTCCGACGAAGCGACGACTGCCCGGCCCGCCACGAACTGAGGACGTGCTCGCCGAACCGCTCCTCGAGCAGTTCTGTTGCCTGGACACCGAAAACAACCGATTCGGTCAGCTCGGGCTCGCGGTCGAGAAGATCACCGATGACGTCACGGCGCATCACTTGTTCGTGGACCGCGTCCGCCTCCATGTGCTCGGTGTAGAAGTGCAGGCAGGCTTCGTCCGCGTCGAACCGGCTGAGCGCCTTGACCATCCGCTGCGCACTGGGCGCCGTGGTGATCTCCGCAGCGGCGAAGTGGCCGACCAACGCACCTCGGAATGCGCGGTGCAGCCCGAACAGCGACATCATGTTCACCACGGCCAGCATCTGGGCCGGAACGTCGTCGAGGTAGTGCAGGTAGCCGGTTTCCAGTCCGGCCCCGGCCAACAGGTCGACGTACAGCTGCGAGTGCAGCCGCTCGGCACGGCCACCACCGAACTCGTCGAACTCGACCGCGACCAGTGCCGCTTTGGCCCGGCCTTGCAACCGGGGAACGACCCAGATGTGCGGATCGGCCTCTTTGTGGTGGTAGATCGAGCGGTGTACGAAATACTCCCGTATCTGCCACCATTCCCCGTCGTCTTTGAGGAAGTGGCTGACTCCCTCGCCGTCGACCGGCTCAACCAGCAACTGCGCCAGCACACCGGAGATGTCGTCACCGCCGGGCACGTCTTCCCGCAGCGCTGCGAGGAACACCTTTTCCATGTCGCGCCGCAACCGCAGCAGATCGGGGTCCCACTCCCATTCGGGATCCACGTCCGGGAAACCCCGATAGTGCAGTTCGTACGCGGTGTGCAGCGCCAACTGGAGGTCTTCGCCATAGGGGTCGTGATCGACCTCGGGCAGGGCCTTGCTGGTCCCGCCGAGTAGATCGATCACGGCCGCGGAAAGGTCGCCGCGCGGCTCGGGCAGCTTCACAGGTCCTCCATGAGGGCGTCGACCACGGCCACCGGGTGGCCCGTGACCCGTGGCCTGGGATGCACTGGCGGCAGCCCAAGCAGATCGGTCAACTCGGTCAGCAACTGCCGGGCAGGCACCGGACGTCCCGACCTCAGGTCGATGGCTGGACCGTTGATGCCGTGGCGGGCAGCCGCCCAGACTGCCGCTTTCGCCTGTTGGTCGCCGATCGGCTTCGCCTCGCGCCCGGCATCGAGTTCGGCGAGTGCGTACCGCACCAATCTTTCGGTCAGCACGGCTTGCTGGACGGCTTCGTCCACGGTCGCCGCCGCGTCCGCCACCCGCACCTCGATCGTCGGATATCGCGGAGACGGCCGCGCGAGCCAGAAGGTCATGGCGTGGTCGACCAGAACGCCGAAATCCACCAGCTGGTCGACGAAGTGGTCGTACTCGGCGGCGGAACCGAACCAGGGCGTCAACCCGCTGCCAGGAAACCGCGACTGCTGAATCATCCGCCAGCTCGCGTACCCAGTGTGCCGCCCATTGTCGAACGGCGAATTGGCGGACAACGCCAGCAACGTCGGCAGCCAGTACGACATGTGGTTGATCACGGCGATGGCCGTGTCCCGGTCGGAGATCCCCACGTGCACATGGCAGCCCGAGACCTGGTAGTCCTCAACCAGCCCCTGGTAGATGTCCCCGATCCGCTCGAACCTCGCCCCAGCGGTCAGATGCACATCCGCCCCGGACAGCACAGCGGTGCCCGACGAGACCAGCCCCAGCTTCTCCCTGCCCGCGGCCGCCTTCAGCTCGGCACGACCCGCGGCCAACTGACCCCGCAGCTCATCGACGGTCTGACAAACCCCGGTCGCGAACTCGACCTGGGTGTTGAGCAGCTCGGGGTGCACACGCGCACCGGCAGGCAACCGCCCGACCTGCTTGAGCACGAAGTCCGCGTAGGGCGCGGTCCGGCGGGTAACCGGATCCACCACCAGGAACTCCTCTTCCACTCCGATCGTCACTTCGACGGTGTACCCAGCAAAGTGGCCGGGAACCAACCGGCGGTTTCATCCGACTCGTTGTCCAACACCCTGCGAAATCCGAGGACGACGATGACGACCGACGAACTGATCGAGCCGGACACCGCCGCGCCGGCGAAGAGCGCCAGACGGGGATCCTTACGGCCGTTGCTGCTGAGGCTGCACTTCTACCTGGGCGTGTTCGTCGGGCCGTTTCTGTTCGTCGCCGCGTTGAGCGGGTTGTTGTACATCTTCACGCCGCAGTTGGAGCGGGCGATCTACGCCCATGAGCTGACCGTTCCGGTCGGGCAGGCGAGGCAGCCGCTGCAGGCTCAGGTGGAGGCGGCACAGCGGGCATTGCCGGACGCGACGTTCGTGCGTGTCCGCCCTGGCGAGGCCGAAGACGCCTCGACGCAGGTCATCTTCAGCCGGTCAGACCTGGCGGCCAGCCATTGGCTGACGGCCTATGTGGACCCGTACACCAGTGAGGTCCGCGGCACTCTCGAAACATACGGCTCCAGCCAGGCAGGTCCCGTACGTACCTGGATCGACGAGCTGCACCGAGGCCTCCATCTCGGCGACTTCGGACGGCTGTACAGCGAACTGGCCGCGAGCTGGCTCTGGGTGGTCGTGCTCGGCGGCCTAATCCTGTGGTGGGGTCGCCGCAGACCAGCCAAGGGCAAGGGCCGCCGGAAACTGCTGTCGTGGCACGCGACAACCGGCACTTGGGTCGCGATTGTCCTGCTGTTCCTGTCGGCAACAGGTTTGACGTGGTCGCAGTACGCCGGCGAAACGGTCGACGACGTTCGTGCGGCGCTGTCGTGGGAGACGCCAACGCTTCCCGCGAGCGTGCCTGACCACGGCGGTCACGGCGAGCATCACGGTGGCGGCGGTCAGGTGACGGGCGCGAACGTCGACCAGGTGCTGAACATCGCTCGTGGCTCCGGATTGGACGGTCCTGTCGAGGTTGCCGTGCCGTCCGGGCCCGGTAAAGCCTATGTGGTCAAACAGATCCAGAGCGCATGGCCGACCAAACAGGACTCGGTCGCGATCGACCCGGGCACCGGCGAGGTGTTGGCCAAGCTCAGGTTCGACGACTACCCGTTGGGCGCCAAGCTGACCCGCTGGGGCATCGACGCGCACATGGGGATGTTGTTCGGTCTGGCGAACCAGCTCGTACTGGCAGCGGTCTGTGTGTCCTTGCTCGCGATGATCATCTGGGGGTACCGGATGTGGTGGCATCGCAGGCCGACAAAGGGCTTCGGCCGACCGTTCCCGCGTGGGGCGTGGCGCAGCGTCCCCAAACCAGTCCTCATCGGACTCATCGTGGTCACGGCCGCGCTCGCCTGGTATCTGCCGGTTCTCGGTGTTTCGCTGGCCGGATTCCTGGTGATCGACTGGATCGTCGGCCGCGTCAGGGCCCGGTCCTAGGACGGCGACGGGTAGACCGCTACCGCAGTGACCGCTGGGCGATCGGGGCTCGCTACCAGATCGGCAGCGGTAGCTGGCGGGTGGACGAGGCTGATCGCCTGTTACCGGCCGGCGGTCTACCCACCACCGTTCTGACCGCGGCGGTACTTCCCGGGAGGCAGGCCGAACTGCCGTTTGAACGCGGTAGCGAACGCGAACTCCGAGGCGTAGCCGACTTTCCCGGCGATCACACCGATGGGATCCGTTGTGTCGCGGAGCATCTGGGCGGCGATGGTCATCCGCCACCACGTCAGGTACGTGAGTGGCGGCTGCCCCACCTTTTCGGCGAACCGGCGGGCGAAAGGGGCGCGGGACAGTCCGGCGACAGCAGCAAGGGTCGCGACTGTCCACGGGTGAGCGGGGTTTTGGTGCATCGCGTGCAGGGCTGACGCGACGACGGGGTCGCGCAGGGCGTGCGCCCAGCCCGGTGAGTCCTCAGCGGAGAACCACGTGCGCAGGATGTACACCAGCAAGGACTCAAGCAACGCCGGGACGAGCGCCTGGGTGCCTAGGCGTGGCTCGGTCAGCTCAGCGCTCAGCAGTTCGATGGCCAGCCGCAGGTCGATGCCCAGCCGGGCGGGGAGATGGATAGTTTCGGGCAAAGTCAGCAAAAGTGGATGGGCTCGGCTCGGGTCCAGCTCGTAGGCACCGCACAGGGTCACGGTCTGGGCTCCGGTCGCGTGGGACGCGGGGTCCGAGCTCAAGGTGTGGCCCTGGCCGTGGGCCATGAACACCACGTCGCCTTCGCGCAGCTCAAGGGGTGGATGGCCGGGCCTGGTGAGCCAGCAGCTGCCGTGCAGGATCACCTGGAAGCCCGCCGCACCCGCGACCGGGTCGAACCAGTGGCTCCACGGCGCACGCCACGCGATCTTGGCCGAACGGGGCTCGCCGGTTCGCATCACCGCTATCACGTCGCTGAGCAGATCCACAGATCGAGACGATCTCATATAAATCGAAGACTGAAAACCATGGTTCGTCTCATTTTGCCGCCATAGGGTCCTCTTTTGTGAAGGTTGCACGAATCCACGAGCACGGCGGTCCCGAGGTCATCCGGATCGACCACATCGACATCCCCACGCCGGGCGACGGCGAAGTACTGGTCGACACCGAGGCGACGTCGTTCAACCCGACGGAACTGGCTGTCCGCCAAGGGATCTTCCAGATCGAACTCCCGCACACCCTCGGGTGGGATCTCGCGGGACATCACGACGGCCGGCCCGTTGTCGGCTTCGTCGACAGCGGTGCGGCGGCGGAGTTCACCATCGCCCCGACGGACAGGATTGTGCCTGCACCCCAGAGCATTCCGCTGCGCGATGCCGCCGCGATCCCGCTTGCCGGCCTGACCGCGTGGCAGGTGGTCGAGTACGTCACCAAAGGCCAGAAGGTACTGATCAACGGCGCGGGCGGCGGGATCGGGAGCTTCGCCGTCCAGTTGGCCAAAAGGAAAGGCGCCTACGTCATCGCCACCGCGAGTTCCCGTAGCACCAAAGCCGTCCACGGCTACGGAGCCGACGAAGTGATCGACTACACCAGGCAAGTGCCGAAGACCCCGGTCGACGTGATGATCCACTTGGTCGGCACTCCCCCGCCATGGCCTCCCCCGGCGCGTGAACTGGTCATTTCCGCCGCCGCCCCGGTCGAAGCCGACGTGCCCACGAAACACGTCGTGATGCGCTACAACCGGGACATGCTGGCCGAACTGGTCGAAATGATCGACGCTGGACTGGTCACAGTGGACGTGACGGCGCGCTATCCGCTCGATGCGATGGCCGAGGTGCACCGGAAAGCCGGCGAGTTCCGCGGCAAGGTCATCGTCGCGACGCGGTGACCACGAGCCGGCGTGAGTTCTCCCGCAACGGCTCGATCATCTTCGCCTCCTTGGCGAGGTCGGCGATGGCGGGGTCTGTGCCGTCGTCGGCCTCGACGGCGGCGTCGTAGATCGCGTACTGCCGGGGCAGCCACTCCGGGCGGCCGTAAACCTCCACATCGGACATTTCCGTGAACAGACCCGGGATGTCGCTGGGAAAGCGCTCGACTTCCACGCCCGTGTTCTCCCACGTGGTCACCACGACCCGGCCACCGGGCTTCAACACCCGCGTGATCTCCCGGACCATCGCGGCCGGATCCGGCACGAGTTGCAACACATCAATGGACACCACAGCATCGGCACACCCTGACGGCAACCCCGTATCGGCGACGTCCGCGACCACGAAACGAGCCGAAGCCAAGCCAGGAAAGAGATCCTGACGCGAAGCAGCGTCCGCGACAGCCACCTTCGAGGAATCGACGCCGATCACACCGGCACCGGCTTGGGCGGCCAGCCACATCCCCGGCCCGCCCCGGCCACAGCCGAAGTCGACCAGCGTGCTGCCAGGGGAAAGAGCCAGCAGCGAGGACACGAATTCCATGCCCTGCATGGGAACGAACGAGAACGGCTGGATCGAGTCAGGCAGGCCCTCGCCGAACAAGGCGAGATGTCTGGCACTGGCCCGCCAGCGCTGATAGCCCTCGTCGTACATCAGACCCCCAATGCTTTGGCGAGAACATCAAGCACCGTCGCCCGAACCCCTTCGACGTCGTAGTAGCTGTGCCGCAGGACCTGCGGGAGCAGCAGGCCGTCAAGGATGCCGACCAGCAGTGTCACCATGTTCTCGACGTTGTCGACCTTGAAGACCCCCTGTTCGACGCCGCGGCTGATGGCGTCGAAGAACGGACGGCTCCAGTCGCGCTGCAGTTTGTCGCTGTGCTCCCGGAGTTCCTCGTCATGCATCGAGGCATACCAGAACTCGATCAGCACCCGCCACATGTTCAGGTCGTTCGGATCCAGCGAGTGGTCGACCAACGCGACGAGCCGGTCCCACGGTGGCGCATCGGGTTTGATCGCAGCGAGGCGCTCGACCTCGCGAGCGCAGGAGAAGTGCAGCGCTTCGACAAGCATGTCGTCGCGAGAGCCGAAGTAGAACTGCAACGTGCTGACGGCCACGCCGGCCACTTTCGCCACGTCGGTGAAGCGGGTGCGGTCGTAGCCCCGCTCGACCAGCACCTCGACCACGTGGTTGAGGACCTCCGCGCGTTTCTCGCCGCCAGCTCGCCGTGGGCTCATGGGGTTACCTTACTCACGGCGATACTGTACCGTCATACGGTATGAAAGTACGAGACAATCGCTGGCTCGTTCTGGGGCTGATGTGCAGCGGGCTGCTGCTCGTGGCGATGGACAACACGATCCTCAACGTCGCGCTGCCCGCGATCGCCGCGTCGCTGCGGCCGAGCGCGACCGGACTGCTGTGGATCGTGGACCTGTATTCGCTGGTCGTGGCCGGTTTGCTGGTCACGGCGGGCACTGCGAGTGACCGCCTGGGGCGCAAGCGGTTCTTCATCGCGGGAATGGTGCTGTTCGGCGTCGCGTCCGTGGTCGCGGCGGCCGCGGACTCCACGACGATCTTGTTGCTGTCGCGCGTGCTGCGTGGCATCGGCGGGGCAATGATCATGCCGGCCACGTTGTCGATCATCCGGACGGTGTTCACCGACGACCGCGAACGGGCGTTCGCGATCGGTATCTGGACGTCCACCGCTGCGGCCGGGGCGGCGATCGGGCCGATCGTGGCCGGGGCGATGCTGGAGCGGTTCTGGTGGGGATCGGTGTTCCTGACCAGCCTGCCGATCATCGTTGTGGCCGTCGCGTTGACGATCGTGCACGTCCCGGAGTCGCGCGACCCGAACCCGGGCCGCTTCGACCCGCCGAGTGTGGTGTTGTCGATGGCGTCGATCGTCGGGATCGTCTATGGCATCAAGGAACTGGCCAGTCACGCCTCGACGACCGCGGCGGTGGCCCTGGCAGCCGGGCTGGTCCTCGGCGCCGTGTTCATCCGCAGGCAGAACCGGCTGGACAGCCCGCTGCTGGACTTGTCGCTGTTCAAGGCCAAGCGGTTCACGGCCGCGACGCTCTCAGTGTTGCTGTCGTTCTTCGGGTTCTTCGGCGTGGTGTTCTTCCTGACGCAGTACTTCCAGGTGTACGAAGGCTTCAGCCCGCTGACGACCGGCGTGTGGCTGCTGCCGCTCGCACTGGCGAGCCTGCTGGCGTCCCCGCTGACCGGAGCGATCGTTCGGAAGTTGGGCATGCGGATCGCGCTGGCCGGCTCGTTCGGCCTGATCGCGGTGTCGCTCAGCCTGTTCGCTCTGCTCGGCGGAAGCTCGGACAACGTGATCATCGTGCTCGGCTTCGTCGGCCTCGGCATCGGCGCGAGCATCGCCGCCACCGCGGGCGCGCAGGCGATCATGACGAGCGCGCCGCCGGAGCGGGCTGGTGGTGCGGCGGCGATCCAGGAGACGTCGTTCGAGCTCGGCGCGGGACTGGGGGTCGCGATCCTGGGTAGCGTGATGGCCGCGGAACTCGGCGGGCGCACGATCGCGGAGGCCGGCAAGGCCGCGTTCTTCGACGGGCTGGCCACGACGGCATTGGTCAGCGCGGGCGTGATGCTCGTGACCGCCGCACTCGCGGCGTTGTGGTTGCCTGCCCGCGAAGCGGAGTTCGTCTAGTCGTCACCCAGCCGGGTGCATCTGCGTCCAGGATGGACATTCCGGACGTGAAGATCACTAAGCTGTGGCGCCATGCGAAGGACCTGGATCGCTGGCACGATGGCGGTGTTCACGGCGATCGTGGTCATCACCCCGACAAGCGCGACCGAGCAGCTGCTGCTTCCGGACCTGCGTCAAGGGCCGCCGGGCTGTCCCGGTGGGTACGCCGGCGACCCGTCCGAGTGCTACGACTGGGACGTCTGCATGGTCACGGACCCGGACGCGCCGAACGGGGACTGTGTCACCTCCGGCGCGATCCGGGCCGTACGACTGCGGTTCACCACGGCTGAGGACAACGTCGGCGACGGACCGCTGCTGCTGTTCGGCCGCCGGGACGTCCAATCGGACACAATGGACGTCCGGCAAGCCTTCCAGGAAGGCAGACACGGCCAGATCCCGGCGTCCTACACCGAGGCCCGGCAGCAGACGGCGAACTCGATGTACTACGAACCCGCGCCGATGCACCAGCATTGGCACCTGATGGGCTTCGAACAGATGCAGCTGCGCACCCCTGACGGCGAAACCGTTGTACGCGACCGCAAGAACGGCTTCTGCCTCGGCGACCGGTACATCAACGCCGACTTCGACACCCTGCCGAACGCGGCCCGCGACGCCGACACCCCCGAGTACCGGCTGTCGGAGTACTTGCAGGACAACCAATGCGCCTTCAAGGATCCGTCAGTGACCGACGTCAAAGTCGGCATCTCGGTCGGCAACGGCGATGACTACCGCTACGACGTCGACTTCCAGTGGCTGGACATCACGCACGTCCCGTCGGGGACGTACGACCTGGTCAACACGGTGAACGCGAACCGGTCCCTGCTGGAGACCAACTACGACAACAACACCTCGTCGATGGCCTTCGCCATCCAGTGGCCGGATCGCGCCCACCACGCGCCCACCGTGATCACCAAGCCGCCGAAGGTCACCCTGTTGCGCGGCTGCCCGGGCGCGGACCGCTGCGCGACCGGGAAAGACCTGCGCCCCAGGGTGTCCAGCGACCAGATCCACCACCCGAAGCAGCACCGCCGGCACCACTAGGCCGCGAGGATCTCCTGCGTCACCCGTTCACCTGACTCGATGGCGCCGTTCATCCACGCGATCCACAGTGACGTGTGCTCGCCCGCGAAATGCACTCGCCCTGCGGGCTGCATCATCGCCGGACGCATCCAGGTCAGTTCGCCGGGACGAGTCCAGCCCCAACCGCCACCTGCCCACGGGTCCTCCTGCCACACCTTCTCAGCGCACCCGATGAGCTGCCCACTGCTGCCAGGCAACAAGTTCTCGACCATCGTGCGCATCCTGCCGACCCGGCGACGGCCGTATCCGGCGTACGCCAGGGCATCCGTGTCGAACATGTAGCTCTGGATCATGCCGAACCGCGGATCGGCCTGTTGCGAGCTGGTGTTCCAGATGCGGCCCGCCATCGTGTCGGTACCGACGAGGTTGACGCCGCCGAGCGGCCCGAGTGGATCCTTCTCCCAGAACCGGCTGCGGGTCTGGAAGTAGCAGCGCGCGGCCGGGAAGTACCGCAGTTTGGCGATCGCGTCGGCCTTGGTGCCGGTGAAATCCGTCGATACGCGGCGTAATGGCGCGAACGGCAGAGCGCACACGCAGCGATCGGCGCGGATCTCGTGGCGCCCGGAGCGGTCCCGATATCCAATCCGGACCGAACGTTCGTCTTGGGATATCCGGATGACCTCGCTGTTGTACTTGATCCGCTTGCCCAGCGCGGCTGCGAAGGCGTACGGCAGCTTGTCGTTGCCGCCCTTGATGCTCTGCGGGGTGGAGCCGAAACTGACGGCCTCCATCGCCAGAACTGCTGCCGCGTTCCACTCCCCGCATCGGCCTTCCTGGGCGTAGAACATCTCCAGCAACGTGTTCGACGCACCCAACGAACGCCCGTAGGAGGCGAGCGTGTGCTGGTCGAGTTCGACGGCCGACGGCACGCTTCCCGGCCAGCCGGGGTCGAACACGTTGCCGAGCTTCGCGATTCCCGACCCGAGGATCTCGAAGATCCGCGTGACCGGATCGGGCTGCTCCCCCGGCCCGAACCCGTCCAGCGGCCACGCGGTTCCCTGTGGCGGGTGCAGGAACCGCTTGCCCTGGATGAAGTACGCCCGCTGACCGGTGTCGTAGGGCACCAGCTGCAGTCCGAATTCGTTGACGTACTTGAGGGTGTGCTCGTGCGTCTCGAAGATCCGGATAGCGCCGAGCTCCGCGTGCCCGCCGCGCACGAATCCCTCCCGTGCGGTCTGCACGCGCCCGCCAGGGCGGTTCTGTGCTTCCAGGACGATCACGTCGTATCCGTGTCGCATCAAGTTGTACGCGGCGGTCAGTCCCGCCAAGCCCGCACCCAGCACCACAACGCGGTTACCGCTCGCCGCGGCACCCCACGCTGACGAAACGCCGACAGCGGAAGCCGCCGGAACGGCCGCGGCTACGCGTAGCAGAGTTCTTCGATCCATACCAGGCAGAGCCACAACCCGTTCGGATGGTTCCGCTGGTCCTGCAGAGTGATTGTCTGTCCGGAAGTGGCCGAAAACGGAAAGCTCCTTCCCTCGCCGCCTAAGGTGTCTGCCCGGGGAGGTGTGCTCGACACGATGAACGGTCAAGTTCCATCGGCGGAACCCGGCCGGACCAAGGTGATCAACGCCGCGCTCATCGCCATCGGGACAGTCACTGTCGCCGTTGTGACAGACCCACCGGACGGTGTGCTCGGCTGGACTGCGTTCACGCTCGGCGCGTTGCTTCTCGCCGTGGTCGGCGCCGGAATGGTCGAACTCGTGCTGCGCTGGCTGCGCAGACTGCCGTATCGGCGGATCGGTGCCGTGGTTGTCGTTGGCGCGGTGGCAAGTGGCGTGATGTGGGTGGCGAAACCCTGGATCGCGCAGGCGATCGAGGACGTGTTCGTCCCCTGTGCACAGTCGACGCAGGTCAAGGCGCTGACGACACCGGAGCTGCTGGCGCCCTACCGGACCCTGGCAAACCAGTTCGAGGACGCCGTGGCCGAACGGAACGGCGATTGCCGTCCGGTGGAAGTCCACGTGTCCGCGATGCCCGCGGCCAGGGCGGCCGAAGGGATCAGTGCCGAGTGGACCGACGAGTACCTGCGTGAGGCGCCGCGGCCGGACATCTGGCTGCCGGAGACCAAGATGCACGTGGACGAGGTGTACACCCGCGGTCAGATCACCAGGTTCGGCCCAGGGATGAAGATCACGGACTCGATCGGGTCGACCCCTGTCGTCCTCGCGGTGCCCGCGGCCAGCGGGATCGACCCGAAGCAGCCGGAATGGAAAGGACAGACGTGGGCCGCGCTGATCCGGCAGCTGCAGGAAGCCGGAATCGGCCTTGTCCGGCCGGCCAGGTCGACCGTCAGCGAGTTCGCCACCGTGGCGATCTACGCCAGCGAAGGCGGCACGGTCCACTTGCGATCGAGTCCGGAACGGGCGCGGTCGATCGAATCCTGGTTGGACAGTTCCATGCGGGCAGGCCAGTATCCTCCCGGTGGGAGCGTCGCAGCCTTGCTGCGCAGGCAACATGAACTCGGCCCCTCCGCCGCGGCGATGGTCCTCTCCGAGCTGGACCTGATCCGGTACAACGAGGAAGTCCGGCGCGGTGCCCGCGGTCGTGGCTGCGATGCCCGTAACGGCCCGGAAAAGTGCATGTTCGCGGTGTACCCAGTGGACACGCACACCTTGGATCTCCCGCTGGTGATGCTGCAGTGGGCAGGCGTGCGGCGCAGCGCCGCGCAGGAGAAGGCCGCCGAGGATTTCAAATCCTGGCTGGACAGCCCGGATGGCCGTACCGCGATGGTGTTGCAACGGCTCCGCCCGCCACCGGGAACACCGCTGCAGGCGCCGCTGTCGGAGGAAAACGGTGTGCTGCAAGGCGGACCGGTGGCCAACGCCAAGGACAAGCTGACCAGTCCCCCTGCTGGGGTTCGCGCGGAGCTCCTCACGATCCAGCAAGCAGTCCGCACGACCGGACGGGTGCTGATCTCGTTGGACGCATCCGGTTCGATGCGCGAACGCGTCGGTGCGGAAACCCGGTACGAACTGGCCGTCAAGGCGATCACCGAGGTGGCGGGTAAACACGCCCCGATGTCGTACAACGTCTTCTCCTCGACGATGGGTGTGCGCCAGGTCGACCTGGCCTCGATCGGGCAGGTCCAGCCCGCCGGGAACACGCCGCAGCATCGCGCGATCCTCGATGGCATGCACACCGTGGGCCAGGGCGGCGTCTTGGTTCTTGTGACCGACGGCAACAACAACGTGAACGACGTGTCACCGGACCAATTGGCCGCGCAGACCGGAGTGCGGGTGCTTGTGCTGGCCTTCGGTGAGGCCAATTGCGGGACCCAGGTGTTGATGGACCTGACGAGCAGGACCGGCGGCGGATGCCGTCAGGCAGGTGTGGACACGTTGTCCGCCGACCTGGCCAGCCTGCTGCAGGGCGTGTGACTGGGGAGGACTCGACAGTGAAGTGGTCATCGTTCGGGCTCGGCGCGTCGGCGGGTGTGTTGGCCACCGCTTTGGTCTGGGCACTGGTGGCGTGGCCATCGCCGGATGAGGCCGGGCTCGAACCAGGCGAGCTGGTGATCATGTCCGGCAAGGACCAGAGCAACGGCGGCCAGCGCAAGGAACTGGTCGACCAGTGGAACCAGATGCACCCGAACAACCAGGCGAAGATCAAAGAACTTCCGCTCGGCGCGGACGAGCAGTACACCGAGATGGTCGCGCACGCCCAGTCCAACAGTGCCGATGTTGACGTCTACAACCTCGACGTGGCATGGACGGCTTTGTTCGCCGAACGCGGTTACGTGCTGCCGCTTGAGGACGTGAACACGGACGGCTTCCTGGCCAAGCCACTGCGGACCGCCCGGTATGAAGGGAAACTGTGGGCGTTGCCGTTCAACGCCGACGCAGGTCTGATGTACTACCGCAATCCCGGCGTGAAGAAGCCGTCCACATGGGACGACATCGCCGACGAGACGCGGCGGCTGTTCGCCGAGCCGCACAACACCAGCCTGGCGGCGGGCTACACCGCGCAGCTCGCCGACTACGAAGGATTGGTGGTCAACGCCCTGGAAGCGATCTGGGACGAGGGCGGCGAGGTCGTCGACGAGCAAGGCACGGTGCGCATCGACTCGCCTGAGGCTCGCGCTGGCCTGCGCAGACTCGCCGACGGACTGCGCGCGACAAGCAATCCGCGCCTGATCCTGCCGGAAGCACCAGACCACGACGAAACCTCGAGCATGACCGCGTTCGGCGAGGGCAAGGTCGCGTTCATGCGCAACTGGCCGGTGGCGTTCCGCAATCTGCAGAGCCTGGCGGCGGATGACGCCAATCAACCCGCCTTCTTCGCCGTGGCCGCGCTGCCCGGTCCCAGCGTGCTCGGCGGCCAGAACCTTGCCGTGTCCAGCAAATCCACCAAGCCGCGCGCGGCTCGCGCGTTGATCGAGTTCCTCACCAGCCCACGCAGCCAGCAGATCCTCTTCGAGCGTGGCGGGTTCGCGGCCACGCGCGAAGTCGTGTACCGAGATGCCGAGGTCCAGCGCCAACGCCCTTATGCCGAAGTGCTGCTGGATGCCATCAACAACGCCAAACTCCGCCCGGTGACCCCGTGCTACGTCCGGTTCGCCGAGACGTTCCGCGGCATCGTCAGGCCGATGCTGCTGAGTGGCGGCGGGCTGCCGCCTGACGCCACCCAGCGGCTAACCGACGCCCTAAAGTGCTAGCCCTGCCTCGGCGATGACCCAGTCGCGGGAATTCTCGGCGAGTGTCCGAAGCCGTGCCATGTCCACGCCGACGAGCTTGCCGTCGCGTTTGCGGATCTCCCCGCCGACGATCACGGTGTCCACATTAGATGTGTCCGCGCTGGTGACGACGGTGCTGACGGGGTCGACCAATGGCATGGTGTTGATGCTGTCCGCACGGATCAACACGATGTCGGCGTCCTTGCCGACGGTCAACGTCCCGGTCCGATGGTCGAGACCACACGCCGCGGCGCCGTTGCGAGTCGCGAACTGAAGGACGTCCTCGGCCGTCAACGTCGCCTGGAACGGGACATCCGGGTCGTCGCCGAAACTCTGAATACGGTCCTGCGCCAACGTGGTCCGCATCTGCGTGAACATGTCGCCGGGAACCGTGCTCACGACGTCCACACTGAGCGCCGGGGCAAGACCCGCGGCCAGTGAGCGGCTGGTCGGCGGATGCCCGTGCCCCATGATCATCTCGACATAGGGGGCGATGGACACCGTGCCGCCGCTGTCCGCGACCAGCTTGAACTCGTCCTCGCTCAACTCGTTGACGTGCACATACGTTGTGTCCGGGCCGAGCAGTCCGGACCGCTGCAGGTCATTGATCGGTTCCGTGCGTAGCCCGGTCACCCGCATGCCCGCGTGCACGGTGATCCGGGCGTCCAGCTCACGTGCCAGCTGCCAGTCTTTTTCGTACACTTCGGCTGGCCCGAAGCCCGGTCCCCGCAGGGCGAGTGCGAACGTCAGCAGCCCGTCGGACGAGGAGAAGTACTGCTCGCGGACGCGACGGGCGTCCTCCGGGTGAGGTTTGGACGCGTCCGTCAAGTAGTCAAGACGAGCAGGCGTTCCGTGCGCGTACATCGACCGGATGCCGGCCTCGGTCAGTCCACGGATCGCCGCGTCGGCGTGTTCGGGTGTGTTGTTGCAGTGCGACCAGTCGACGAGCGTGGTGATGCCCGCGTTCAGCGCCTCCAACGAGCCGATCAGGTTGCCGACGTAGACGTCCTCGGCCCGGTAGATCCCGCCGAGCTTGGCGATCATCACGCCGATGTACTCGTCGAGCGTGCAGCTCGGCAGCAGCCCACGCACCGCGGTCTGCCAGGTGTGCCGGTGCGTGTCGACGAAGCCGGGGATCACGACGGTGCCTGTCGCGTCGATGACCTCCGCGTCGCCGGTCGGCAGGCCGGTGCCGATGGCGGTGATCTTGCCGTTCTCGACCAGCACGTCCGCGCGCCGGTTGCCGACCTGCGGGTCGACCGACACCACGTACCCGTTGCTGATCAGTAGTCGCTGCGACATTTTCCCCTGCCCCGTGAAAGTCGTTGAACGTTGAATCAGATTCAACCGCATGAAACGAGTCGCAGGGTGTCGAGAACTCGCCGTTGCCTCGCGAGCGCACGCACCGCCCGCGAGGCAACGCCGGCGCTACGGCAGTTTCTCCAGCTGGAACGTGCCGGAGCCGTTCTCCTGGCCGGAAGCGTACTGCGCCAACGGAACTTCGGGCCCGGGTTCGCCGTTCAGCGGTGCGATCATCGACATCGAGTGCATGTTCTGGATGCCTACCGCGTTGGACGGCGCCACGTCCTTGTAGACGTAGAACCGGTGGTGCTTGTCGTTGACGCTGCCCTTGCACCCGTCCACCTTCAGCGCCACACCGTCGGCCACCTGCCTGCTCGGCACCTCAAGGCATCGATTCGTCTTCCTTGCCAGGAAGGCGTATTCCGGGAACTCGGCCGTCAACGGGCTGTGGCACACCCGCCAGTGCTGGTGCGTCCCATTGGTCCACGGCAGCAGCATGACGGCCTCAGCAGAACCGCTGAGCGCGTCCTGGTTGCCGGTGGAGATGCGGTAGTAGCCCGGTTCGCACACGAAACCCGCTGGCAGGCCTTGCACGCCGACGTCGGAGTCCGTGCCGCCACCGATCTGCGCAGGCTGAGGCTTGGGCTTTGCGCCTTCACAGCCCAGTTGCGCCCTGGCCAAGGCGCGGAGTGTGTTGGGCGGGACGGCGTCATCACAACTGATGGACCCCTCCTCGATGAACGAGAAGGTCGTGTACGTGCCACCTGGCCTGCGAACCCACTCGGTGCGCGCGGGTTCACCCGCACGGGACACCGCCGAGCAGTTCAGCGATACGTGGGTGCCCTGGACCACGCGGGTTCCCTTGTAGAGGCCGTAGTACCCGGGCTGGTTGAAGTTCCAGACGATCTTCAGCCGCTCGATGGCCGTGGTCGCCTTCGACGTCTTGGTGCTGAACCCGACCTTGATCGAGACCAGTTTGAGCAGCGCCTCCGCGCCGGTGCCGATCTCGGCGCTCTTGTTGACCTCGGTCGTGACCACAGTCTGTTGTGTCAGCTCGTACTCGCGTAAGCCGGTCGTTCCTTCGGTCACGTTGACGGCGGTGTAGTGCGTGATCGTCGGCGTGATCTCGGCTGTCTCGACCCAATGGTGTCGCTTGCCGAGGTCCGCCGACGTGCATGCGGCGCCCGGCACAGGCGCGGCCTGCGCGCTCGTCGATCCGGCGACTGCGAGGCCCGAGAACGTCATGGCCGCGATGGCCGTGGTGACAAGTCTGCGCATCTCCCCTCCTCATGGTGGTGAAACCGGTTTCCAACCCCGGAACGTAGTAGCGTTGCCACGCTTGGTGAACCGCTCGAAAGCCGCACCTGAGTACCGCTGAACGCGCCGAATGTGGGTAGAAGTCTTTACGTCACCTGCACTTTGTGGCACGCTCCGAGCCATGAAAGCGGTTGTGAAACCGGTTTCCGAGGTGCCGGCCACTATCTACGACGTGGCGCAACGCGCTAACGTCTCTCCTGCGACGGTATCCAGGGTGCTCAACGGCACGCAGCCGGTGGCACCCGCGACCGAGCAGCGAGTCCGAAAGGCGGTGGCAGAGCTCAGATTCCGGCCGAGCAGGCTGGGCGTGGCGCTCGCCGAGCGCAAGCACGCGGCGAACGGGATCGTGTTCCCCGACCTGTCCGGCCCCTTCTACACCGAGGTCGTGCTCGGCTACGAGGAGATGGCGGCCGAGCGGGGCAGGTCCGTGCTGATTCTGTCCACACGAGACAGAGAAGATGCCGCACAAGCGGTGTTGTCATTGGCAGACCGGGTCGACGGGATGGTGCTGTTCGGCCGGACCGTGAGCGACGAGGTGGTCCGCGAGGTCGTGGCCACTGGCATTCCGGTGGTGCTGCTGAACAGACCGGCAGTCGCGGGCACGGACGTGATCACGACGGAGAACGAGCGGAGCGCGTACGAGCTGACCGAGCATTTGCTCAGTCACGGCCATCGCCGGGTGGTCTACCTCGGCGACCCGAACGCGTCCGCCGACGCGGCAGGCCGGTGGGCTGGCGTGTCGAAAGCGTTGAAGGAAGCCAAAAGGCGCCGTCTGATCGCACCGTGCGGTGCGGACGAGAACGCCGGGTACACGACCGCGACCACGCTGTTGCAGGCGCCCAACAGGCCGGACGCGCTTGTGTGTTTCAACGACGAGGTGGCACTGGGAGCGATGCTCGCCGCCGAGGAACTGGGCCTCGACGTGGCGATCACGGGCTGGGACGACGTGATGGCCGCGCGGTTCGCCAGGCCGGCCTTGACCACCGTCCGCCAGCCGATGCGAGAACTGGGCGCGCTGGCCGCGGCGGCATTGGACGAACGGATCGCCGGTGCCCGCACCGAGTTGATCCACCGGGTGCTGCCGACCGAACTGATGATCAGGAACAGCTGCGGGGGACACAGCGCTTAAGGAGGAGCACAGTGAGGTGTCTCGTTGTCCTTATAGCAAGCCTGTTGACCATCGCCGCGTGCGGTCGCGAGACGCAGACCGGCGCGGCACCAACCCAAGCAAGCGCCGTCAGCGAAGGCAAAGCCACCGGTGAGATCACCGTGTGGGCCATGGGCGGCGAAGGCGAGAACCTGGGCAAGCTGGCCGCCGGCTTCGAACGGGAGAACCCCGAAGCCAAGGTCAAGGTCACGCCGGTGCCGTGGGACGGCGCGCACAACAAGATCGCGAACTCGATCGCCGCGGGTCAGACACCGGACATCAGCCTGGTCGGCACCACGTGGATGGGCGAGTTCGCCAAGACCGGCGCACTGCAGCCGACGCCGTCTTCCTTCGACCGCAACGCTTTCTTCCCCGGCCTGTGGGCCACGACCGAGGTCGGCGGCACGTCGTACGGAGTTCCGTGGTACGCCGACACACGGTCGCTCTACTACCGCAAGGATCTGGCCGAGAAGGCAGGCGTCAAACCACCGGCCACTTGGGACGAGCTGAAGTCCTTCGCCCATGCCATGAAGGACAAAGGCGGCGCGGCACAAGGAATCAACCTCCAGGCAGCCGGGTCCGGCGCGTGGCAGACGTTCATGCCGTTCGGCTGGCAAGCGGGCGCCGAACTCGTCGGCAGCGACGGCAAGTTCACAATGGACACACCGCAGATGCGCACCGCGCTGGAGTACTACACGTCCTTCCACAAGTCCCGGCTGTCCTCATCGGAACGGTTGGTGCCCGGCGCCCAGGTGGCGGACTTCGTCAACGGCAAGATCGGCGCGTTCATCTCCGGCGCGTACGACCGGTCGGTCATCCTCAAGCAGGGCGGGCCGGAGTTCGAGTCGAAGTACGGCGTGACCGAACTGCCCAAGGGCGACCGGGCGGCGAGTTTCGCCGGTGGCGGTGACCTCGTGGTGTTCAAGTCGGCCAAGAACAGCGACGGCGCCTGGAAGTTCATCAAGTACCTGAGCAGGCCGCAAGTCCAGGCCGAGTGGTTCACCATCCAGGCCGATCCGCCCGCGGTCCAGGCCGCATGGCAGGATCCGGTGCTGGCCAAGGACGAGTTCCTGCAGGTGTTCTCCCGGCAGCTCAAGGTCGCCAAGGCACCGCCGTCGATCCCGACGTGGGAGCAGGTCGCCGCGACCATCGACAGCGGGATCGAGCAGGCCGCCAACGGCGCACCCGTCGGGGACGTGCTGAAGACCATGCAGGCCTCGGCGAACTCGATCGGCACGGGGAACTGACGTGGCGCTGTCCCGCGCCACCCATCGCACGATCGTCGGCTGGACGTTCGCACTGCCGTTCGCGGTGTTGTTCCTGGTGTTCATGGCCGGGCCGGTGATCGCCTCGCTGGGCATGAGCTTCAGCGACATCCGCGGCACGGACCTGCGGACGCCACTCAATGTCGGCTTCATCGGGTTCGATAACTACATCCAGCTGTTCAGCGATACGCGGTTCATCCAGGCCGCGTGGAACACCGTGCAGTTCGTGGTGATCGGTGTGCCGTTGACGATGGCGCTGGCGCTGGCCGTCGCTCTCGGAATCGACCGCGGGATCACCAAGTTCCGCACGGTGTTCCGGGTCGGCTACTACCTGCCGGTCGTGACGAGCATAGTCGCGGTCGCCGTGGTGTGGCGGTTCCTGTTGCACCCGGAGAGCGGACTGGTGAACGGGTTGCTCGGGCTGGTCGGCATCGACGGGCCGAACTGGCTGGCCGACCAGGACCTGGCGTTGCCGAGTCTGATCGTGATGGCGGCGTGGCGCGGGATGGGCACGTTGATGGTGATCTTCCTCGCTGGCTTGCAGAGTATCCCGCGGACGCTGTACGAGGCCGCGGAGATCGACGGAGCTGGCCCGTGGCAGCGGTTGCGCGGCATCACCCTGCCGATGCTCCGCCCGACGCTGTTGTTCGCCGCGGTGATCACCGGGATCGGGTATCTGCAGGTGTTCGAGGAACCGTTCGTGATGACCCAGGGCACTCCCCTGGACCGCACGCTGACGGTCTCGTACTACATCTACAACCAGTTCGGCTTCGGCAACTACGGTTACGCCGCCGCGATGAGCTACGTGCTGTTCACCGTGATCGTCGGGTTGACCGTGTTGCAGTTCCGGCTGCTGCGGCCGAAGACGTGATGCCATGACGACCACACAGCTCCCCGCACCACCCACTGTGTCCACAGTGGAGCGCCCAGCGAAACCAGCTGCCAGGCCGGGCCACTGGTGGGTCTATCTGATCCTCACGGCCGGCTTGGCCGCGGTGATCTCGCCGTTCGTGTGGATGCTGCTCAGCTCGGTCAAGCCGACACGGGAAGTCCTCAGCTCACCGCCTACATGGTGGCCGCAGCAGTTCACCGGCGAGCACTTCCGGTCCCTGTTCGAGCGGCTCGATCTGGGCACGTACCTGGCCAACTCCGTGTTCGTCGCGGTCGCGGTGACCGTGGGCAACATGGTGTTCTGCTCGATGCTCGGCTATGTGCTCGCGAAGCTGTCGTTCCGAGGGCGGAGGCTGCTGTTCGGGCTGGTCATGGGCATGCTGATGGTGCCGGGCATGGTCACGTTCGTGCCGCTGTTCATCCTGGTCAGCAACGCCGGCCTGGCGAACACGTACTCCGGGCTGATC
Organism: Kibdelosporangium aridum; assembly: GCF_900176515.1. Lineage (GTDB taxonomy): Bacteria > Actinomycetota > Actinomycetes > Mycobacteriales > Pseudonocardiaceae > Kibdelosporangium > Kibdelosporangium aridum. The sequence goes on along the minus strand of NZ_FWXV01000005.1, from coordinate 491,260 downwards.
CTGCCGTACCTGGTGCAGCCGGTCGGTGTGTTCCTGATGCGGCAGTTCATCTCCGAGTTGCCGGACGAGCTGATCGACGCGGCCAGGGTGGACGGCGCGGGCGAATTGCGGATATTCGCCCGGATCGTCGTGCCGCTCTGCGGTCCCGCGCTGGCGACGTTGGGCATCATCACGTTCTTGGGTTCGTGGAACAACTTCCTGTGGCCTCTGGTTGTGGCCCAGACCGAGGACATGTACACGATGCCCGTCGCGTTGGCGCTGTACTCGGTGGGGCAGAACAGCATCGACTACGGCCTGTTGCTGGCCGGTGCGGTCGTCGTTGTCGTGCCGGTCTTGCTGCTCTTCACGTTCCTGCAACGGCATTTCACTCAAGGCATCGCCACAACGGGATTCAGGTGAGGCAATGAAACTCGTATCAATCCTGGCGGCAACCCTCTTGTTAGGCACCGCTCCGGCAGCCACAGCGGAACCAAAACCAGCGCTGTACGGATACGCCGTGGACACATGGCGGTCGTTCACCGCGATGCTCGACCCACGGACCAACCTGGTCGCCGACAACATCGGCGGTGACCTCAACCCCGTCACTCGCAGCAAGTACACGTCACCAACGAACATCGGCGGCTACCTGTGGAGCACGGTGGTTGCCCGTGACCTGGGCATCATCGACCGCCGCGAAGCAAGTACCCGGATCGACGCCACTCTGGACACCTTGGCCCGGCTGAAGAAGCACGAACCCACCGGAATGTACTTCAACTGGTACGACCCGGCGAACGGTGAGGTCTTGAGGATCTGGCCGGAGGACGGCAACCCGGTCCACCCCTTCTTGTCCAGTGTGGACAACGGGTGGCTGGCGGCCGCGTTGATGGTCGTACGGACCGCCGAGCCGTCAGCCCGCCACAAGGCCGAGAAACTCCTCTACGGTATGGACTTCGGCTTCTACTACAACCCGAAGTCCCGTGGCGACGACTTCCCCGCCGGTCAGCTGCGAGGTGGGTTCTGGCCGGAGAAACCGCCCGGCTGCTCGGTGTTCGACAAGGACGTCTACTACACCTGCAACCACTACGACATCCTGAACACCGAGCCCAGGATCGCCAGCTACATCGGCATCGCGCTCGGCCAGATCCCGCGCGAGCACTACTTCGGCACGTACCGGACGTTCCCGGACACCTGTGACTGGTCATGGCTCAAGCAGAAGCCTGTTGGCGTGCACCGGTCCTATCTGGGTGTTCCAGTCTTCGAGGGCACGTACAGCTACAACGGCAAGCGGTTCGTGCCGACGTGGGGCGGCGACATGTTCGAGGCCCTGATGCCCGCGCTGTTCGTGCCCGAGGAACGCTGGGCGCCCAAGAGCTGGGGCCTGAACCACCCGATCTACGTCCAAGGCCAGATCGAGCACGGCCTCGGCGAGGCGAAGTACGGCTACTGGGGCTTCTCCCCCGCCAGCAACCCGCTCGGTGGCTACGCGGCCTACGGCGCGCCGCCGCTTGGCATGGACCCTGCCGGATATCCGTCGGACCTTGAAGGCACCAAGGTGGACTACGGCTTCGGCGAATGCCGTGCGCCCGGACCGGCACCGCAGAAGTGGGGCGACGGCGTCGTGACGCCGCACGCGGTGTTCCTGGCTCTGCCGTATGCCAAAGACGCGGCACTGGCCAACTTGGCGAAGTTGAAGCGGAGCTTCGGAAACGTCTACGGCCCTGGCGGGTTCAAGGACTCGATCGCGGTGCGCAGCGGCAAGGTCGCCGATCGGTACCTGTCGCTTGACCAAGCCATGGTCCTCGGCGCGATCGGCAATTCACTACGCCACGACCTCGTGCGCAACGCGTTCACGCGTGGCGAGATCGAACGAGGTATCCGGCCGTTGCTGGCCATCGAGGAGTTCAGTATCCGAAGGGTAGGCACGTGAGCGAGCTTGCGAGCGAACCATTCAACACAGTGAGCAGCTCATGCGACTTCAGTGGGCACAGCGAGGAGAGGGCATGAGCATTACCGACCTGGAAACTTTGCGCCCGCCCGCCAACGTCGTCGCGGCAGGCGGGCGGGCGCAGGTGACCCTGTCCTGGGATCCCGTCGAAGGTGCCTGCGGGTATCAGGTCTATCGCGCCGATCGCGCGGACGGGCCGTTCGAGCCGGTCGACCACCTCGGGTTGGACGTGCTGGCGGTTCCGCACTCGCCGTACTGCGACACGACCGGCGAACCCGGGCGTCAGTACTGGTATTCCGTGGCAGCGCTCAGTTCCGTGGACACTCCGGGTACGCCGTCCGCGCCGATCGCGGCCACACCATGGACAAGTGGATCGGCTGAGGTGGAGTTCGTGGTGGCCGCGGACTCGGACGCCGGTGTGCTTCAACGGCCTTGGCGATTCATGATCGGCTCGGAGCACCTGTCGCACCTGTTGAGCACCGAGACCACCGGCGGACGTCCGATCGGCACTGAGCTGGCGGCCGCTCTGGTCGCGGCGAAGGACAACTTCGGCGCCCAGACAGTCCGGGCACACGGAATTCTGTGCGATGACTTGGGCGTTTATCGTGAGGTCGACGGTCGGCCGGTGTACGACTTCACCGGCGTCGACCGGATCTACGACCGGCTGCTGTCACTGGGTCTGCGGCCGGTGGTCGAACTGTCCTTCATGCCGGCGGATCTGGCGTCCGAACCGGACAGAACGGTGTTCTTCTACCGGGCGATCATCTCCCCGCCGAAGGACTGGGACAAATGGGCAGACTTGATCCGCGCTCTGGTCAGCCACCTGATCGAACGCCACGGGCGGGCCGAGGTGCTCGAATGGAGCTTCGAGGTCTGGAACGAGGCGAACCTGGAGGTGTTCTGGAGCGGGACACCGGCCCAGTTCTGGCGTCTGTACGAGGTGACCGCCAGGGCAGTCAAGGACGTCGATCCGGCGCTGAAGGTGGGTGGCCCGGCATCGGCCGCCGCGGGCCAGATCGACGAGATGCTGTCCACAATAGACCCAGACACCCCCGTCGACTTCGTGTCCACGCACACCTACGGCAGCCCGCCACTGGACATCCGGCCACAACTCGCCCGGCACGGACGGCCAGGGCTTCCGATCTGGTGGACGGAATGGGGTGTGAGTCCGAAGCACTTCCACCCGGTCAACGATTCGGTGCTGTCGGCGGCATTCCTCGCGCGAGGGATGCGGTCGGCAGCCGGGCGGATCGAGGCGTTGTCGTACTGGGTCGCCTCGGACCACTTCGAGGAGCTCGGCCGGCCACAATCCTTGGCGCACGGCGGTTTCGGCTTGCGCACCGTCGGTGATCTGGCGAAGCCGAGGTTCTGGGCGCTGACAATGCTGGAACGGCTGGGCGATCGAGAACTCCACATCTCGGCGCACGGCGACGGCGCGGGATCGTTGGTCGAAGCGTGGGCAGGCCGTGATCCTGACGGCAGCGTGGCGGTCGTGGTGTGGAACGGCACCCTCGACCAGTCCAAAGCAGACGGACATACACCGCTGAACCGGACCGTCAAGCTGCGGTTCACAGGCCTGTCGGGCCGCTACACCCTGAGGCATTTCCGCGTGGACGAGCACCACTCGAACATCACAGGAGTCTGGGGGCGGATGAGCAATGGCGCCGCATGGCCAACCGAGGAGCAATGGGAGCGGCTGCACGCCGCCAACGAACTGGCGCGGATCGGGGAGGATATCGAAGTGGACGCGGATGTCGAGATGGCGTTCACGCTTCCGATGCCGGCCATCTCCCTGATCGAGCTGGTCCCGCGGTGACCTGGTGGCGAGAGGCCGTGGGCTATCACGTCTACCTGCGTGGTTACCGCGACTCCGACGGCGATGGGATCGGCGACCTGCCCGGCCTGTTGTCCCGGCTGGATCACCTGAGCGACCTGGGGGTGGACGCGGTCTGGATCTCGCCGTTCTACCCGTCACCACAGGCTGATTCCGGCTACGACATCACCGATCACCGTGCCGTGGACCCGTTGTACGGCTCCTTGTCCGATGTGGACATGCTGGTCGATGCGGCACGGCGGCTCGGGATGCGGCTGATCGCCGATGTCGTGCCCAACCACACGTCGGCAGAGCATCCCTGGTTCCAGGCGGCGTTGCGGGGCGGGCCCGAGCGGGCCCGCTACCACTTCCGCGCCGAGCCGAACGGCTGGGAGTCGATGTTCGGTGGCCCGGCGTGGACCCAGACGCCGGACGGTCAGTGGTACCTGCACTTGTTCAGCCCGCAGCAGCCGGATCTGAACTGGACGAACCCGGACGTGGCCGACGATTTCGACCAGACCCTGCGATTCTGGCTGGACCGTGGCTTCGCGGGCGTCCGGATCGACGTCGCGGGCGGGCTGGCCAAGCACCCGGACTACGCCGATGTGGACTCGCAGGCGATCCACCCGCATTGGGACCGGCCGGAAACCGAAGCGATCCACCGCCGCTGGCGCGCGGTGCTGGACTCGTACGACGACCGCGTCGCCATCGGTGAACTCTGGGGTTCGCCGGACCGGATCGCCGCCCGGGTCACTGCCGGCCGGTTGCACCAGGTCTTCCAGTTCGACTGGGCGGTGGCGCCGTGGGAGTTCCTGCAGGACACCGCGGCGCAGGCGATCGAGGCCCTCGGCAAGGTCGGCGCCCTGCCGACGTGGGTGCTGGGCAGTCACGACCTCCCGCGCGTGGCAAGCCGCTACGGACTGCGCCGCGCGCTGGCGAAAGCCCTGGTCACCTTCGCGTTTCCCGGTTCGGCGTGGATCTATCAGGGCGATGAACTGGGCATGGAGAACGCCGAAGTGGACTACGGCGATCCCGGCGGCCGAGACGGGTTCCGTGCACCGATGCCATGGGACAGCTTGCCCGCCGAACCACTCACGATGTACCGCAAGGCAATCGCGCTGCGTAAGCGCTTCCTCGTCGGCCAGCCGTTCGACTGGTTGCCGGAAAGGCGTGATGTGCTGGCGTTTCGGCGTGGTGACGTGGCGTGCGTGCTCAACACCGGCCAACAGCCAGTCACATTCCCCGGTTACCCACTGCATCACAGTGGGCCGCTCGTCGGGGACCTGCTGCCGCCGGACACTGCGGTGTGGACTGTCTTAGGTACTAGTACCTCTGCCGCTTCCCTGTCGGAGGACCGATTGCCAGAGTGACCGCGTGCGAGTTCTTCCTTCATCCCGGCGCGCCCGCAGGTGGACGATCATCGCGGTGGCCACCGTGTTGGTACTGGTCGCGGGCACGTTCGGGCTGCAAGCGCTGACCAGTGCCCGGACGTGGCAGTTCTTCGGCGGGCTCACCGACCGCGTGGACACGACGCAGAAAGTCGTCGCGCTGACGTTCGACGACGGGCCGGTTCCAGCAGGTACGCAGCCGCTGCTGGACGAGCTCGCCCGTGCGCAGGTGCCTGCGACGTTCTACCTGATAGGCCAGGACATGGAGAAACACCCCGAGCTGGCCCGGTCGATCGTCGCGGCCGGGCACGAGCTGGGCAATCACACGTATTCGCATGAGCGGATGGTGTTGGTGACACCGGGGTTCGTGGCCGAGGAGGTCGAGCGGACCGACAAGCTGATCAGGGACGCCGGTTTCCAGGGTGAGATCACCTTCCGCCCGCCGAACGGCAAGAAACTGCTGGCGCTGCCGTACTACCTGGACGAGCACAACCGCAAGACGATCATGTGGGACGTCGAGCCGAACACCTACCCGGACGTGGACGCCAGTGCCGAGCGGATCGTCGACTTCACCGTCGAGCACGTCCGGCCGGGCTCGATCATCCTGTTGCACGGCATGTACGCCGGCCGCGAGCAGACTCGGCGGGCGGTGGGGCCGATCCTCGACCGCTTGAAGGCGGACGGCTACCGGTTCGTCACCGTCGGCGAACTGCTGACGTATCAGGGGAAGTAGACACGAACTACCCAGTGCAGCCCTCGCCGGCCGTACACCAGCCGCGATCCGAAGTGGCGTTCCAAACTGGACAGTCCGTAACCTGCGCCGCGCGGCCTGATCACGCCCGGGATCCGGTTGCGGACTTCGACGTGGACATCGTTGACAGTCACCGTTGCCTTGGTGCCGGGGCCCGCGTGTCTGAGAACGTTCGTCAACGCCTCTGCGACAACGCGTTGCGCCCACTCCGGGATGTCCGGCAGGTCGTCGAGGACGAGTCCGGCTTGCCGCAAGCGTTCGACAAGTTCAGACAGGTCGGTTTCCCGGTCCGGCACGACGTCGTCACGCAAGTCCGCCAGCGTACGCCGGACTTCGGTCATCGCTTCCCGCCCAGCGGCAAGGATCGCGTCCACCCGGCCGCGTTCCGCCTCAGTCAGTGTGCCGGCCGATCGCAGTGCCTCGGCCTGCACCAACATCACGGTCGTGGTCTGCCCGAGCGTGTCGTGCAGGCGCATCGCCGTGCGCTCACGGCGATGCGCCGCCTCCAGTTCAGCCCGTTCGGACAGGTGCTTCTGCCGCTCGACGCCGAGTGTCCACGCCACAGCGGAAATCGCGAGCGTCAGCATGCCGCCGTTGACCGGTCCCTTTACTGTGGACATCGCCGAAGCGATGGCCAGCGCGGCACCGGAACACAGCCACAGCCTGCTCGACGCGCTGTAGATACCGATCAGTACGGGAACGTATCCAATATTCACTGTCAGACCGAGTAACACGTGGACGACCGTCGCGGCCGTGACTGCCACCAGAACTGTTACGGGCGCGCGTCTGCGCGCCAGCAACGGCACGATCTGCGCGGTACCAAGCAGAATGGCCAAGGTCGTGGACCAAACACCGCTGCCCCAGAACAACACGGCCACCATGAGCGCTATTCCGGCGTCGGCCGGCCACCTCGATCGCACGCCTTAGGTTAAGGTGGTCCGATGATCCGCGTGGCGGTGGTCGACGATCACACTCTGGTCCGGGAAGGACTGACCTTCGTCCTGAATGCCCACCCGGACATCACGGTCGTCGCGCAGTGCGCGTCCGGCGAGGAACTGCTCGCACAGGCACTGGACGGGATCGACGTGATCCTGCTCGATCTCTACATGCCCGGGATGGACGGTCTGGAGACCTTGCGGCGGATCGGCACGGTCACCAAAACGCTGATGCTCACCACTGTGGGCCGGGACAGGGACATCCGTCAGGCGTTGAGTCTCGGCGCCGGCGGCTTCGTGCTGAAGGACTCCACCGGGTCGGAACTCGCCTCCGCGGTCCGTGCGGTCCACTGCGGAATGACGGTGATCAGCCCGGTAGCGGCGACGAGCCTGTCCATCCACCATCCGGTGCTGACGCCGCGAGAACGTGACGTGCTGGCGATGCTCGGCCGTGGACTGTCCAATCGCGACATCGCGAGCGAGCTGGGCCTTGCCGAACGGACGGTGAAGGTCCACGTCGGCAACGTGCTGGCGAAACTCGGCGTGCCCAGCCGCACCCAGGCGGCGCTGAAGGCCGACGCCATCCTCAACAACTGAACCAGGGGACGCCCGTAGGCGCCCCCTGATCACTCAGTACGCGGCGTCCTCGAGGACGACGCTGGTGTCAGCAACCTGCGCTGTACCCGCGTAGTTGCGCTCGACCCTGGCCTTCTCGCTGGCGTTCGGGTTGGGGTTCGTGCAGCTCACGCCGCCCGTCGAGCCGGACATCAGCGACGAGCACGGACCGGGCTTGACGTCCGGCAGCCCGAGGCTGTGGCCCATTTCGTGGGCCGCGATCCGGGTCACGTTGTACCCCTGGTCGACCGCCTGCCTGCCCATCCAGATCGTCACTGTCTGGTTGGGACGGACCGGTCCGAGCTGGGCGCGCGGCCAGCCTGGATCAGCGATCAGCCGGATGTTCACCCGCTGGCCCGCGGTGGCCTTGCGGATCTGCACATTCGTCACGCTGCTGTTCCATACCTGGACGGCCGCCGCGATCTGGCTCGAGTACTGCGTTGCCTGGCTGTCGTCATAGGTGAGCGTGGTCGCCAGGACCGCGGGCGCCGCAGCGGCCGAGGTCGCGGTGACCACCGTGACGGGCATAGCCAGCGCCGCGCCGACCATGACACCTGTGATTGTGCGTCGAAGCACGATTTACTCCTCGCTTTGCAGGGGTTTGGAGTAACCGTGGCGCCGGGGGTTCATGCCGGCGCCATAGCCCGATGTTATGGCCCTGTTCGGCGTCGGCGGAACCCGCCGAAGGTTGCCTGGCACGATCGTGGACATGGACAGTGCTGAGGTCTCGTTGCGGGGTTTGGCGTTGGGCGACGCATTCGGCGAGACGTGGTTCCGTAGCACCCGTGCACCGCGCCTGCTCGCGCCAGGTCCGTGGCATTGGACTGACGACACCGCGATGGCCCTTGGCGTGTTTCGAGTGCTCAACCGCCATGGCGAGATCGACCAGGACGCCTTGGCGCAGGAGTTCGCCGCCGAGTACACCCGCGACCCGCACCGGAACTACGGGCCTGCGATGCACGACGTTCTCCAGGCGATCCACAACGGCGAACCGTGGCGCGAAGTGGCGGCCCGGCAGTTCGGCGGCTTGGGATCGTGGGGCAATGGCGCGGCGATGCGAGTCCCGCCGGTCGGCGCGTACTTCCCGCTGGATGAGGTCGCTGACCAGGCGATCAAGTCCGCGGTCGTGACGCATGCTCATCCCGAGGCGGCGGCCGGAGCCGTGGCTGTCGCGGTGGCGACAGCGTTGTCAATCAACGGTGTGACTGGCTCGGAGCTGCTCGACGAGGTGATCGACCGCGTGCCGGACGGACTGGTCCGCGAGGGTCTGCGGCGGGCTCAGCGGATCGGGTTCGAGGTGGATCCCCGCAACGCGGCGGGCACGCTTGGCAACGGGAGCAAGCTGTCCGCGCCCGACACCGTGCCGTTCGTGGTGTGGAGCGCGGCAAGGCGCCTCGACGACCTCGTCGAAGCATTGTGGGACACGGTCATCGCAGGCGGCGACACGGACACCAACAGTGCGATGGTCGCGGGCATCATCGCGCCCCGGACCGGGCTCGACGCCGTACCAGCCGAGTGGTGGCAAGCCGCCGAGCCCCTCCCCCTCTAAACCCGTGTCCACCACACCAGCACACCGTGTCCACCACACCAGCACGTCGAGATGCGCTTTCCGGCACGGGGTTGACCCGTTTGGCGGGCACGGATGTTGGAGAGATGCGGTTCGACGATCTTGCCGAAGGAGATCGTTGGTCGTGCCGAAGCCTTATCCGGCTCTTCACGGTTGAGGGTGTAGTCGTGGCGTCCCGTGCGGAGTCGTTCCATCCGGTTGTGTCCGGACTGCTCATGCGGTCTCGGTCTGAAGGGCGGGGCCAAGGAGGAGTCCACCGTCGATGACGTACTCCGACCCCGTGATGAACGAGGCGTCTGATGACGTCAGGAACAGGAGCAGCTGGGTGACGTCGGCCGGTTCTCCAAGCCGGGGAATGGCGAACGGCTCGGGTGAGTAGAAGTCGGCGATTGCCGCGACTGCGCCAGCTGCTGGTTCGTGGATGAAGGAGGTCGCGATCACGCCGGGGTGGATGGTGTTCACCCGGATGTGGTCGCGGCCGAGCTCGAGTGCTGCCGTTTGGGTGAGGCCTCGCACGGCCCACTTGCTGGCGACGTACGGCGCGTAGTGAGCCGTGCCGCCCAGGCCCATGGTCGAGGCGATGTTGACGATGGCTCCCCCTGCTGCGCGGCGCAGAGCGGGGGCTGCGACCTTGATGCCGAGGAAGGTCCCTGTGAGGTTGATGTCGAGGATGCGCGACCACGTGGCCTGGTCCGTGGTTTCGATTGTTGCAGGCGGGTTCTGCACGCCCGCGTTGTTGACGAGCACGTTCAGGGCGCCGAAGGCGCTCTCGGCGGCTAGCACAGCGGCGGACCACGACCTCTCGTCGGTAACGTCAAGGCGGGCGAAGCGAGCACGGGTCCCGAGCTCGTCCGCGAGAGCGGCGCCGCGTTCCGCGTCGATGCCGCCGATCACCACGTTCGCTCCCTCCGCGTGAAAGGCGCGCACGTGGCTCGAGCCCTGACCACCGGTCCCACCGGTCACGAGCACGGTCTGGTTGTCGAAGCGAGGCATCAAATGTTCCTTCGGTACGTGCGTGAATGACCGGGATCATCAATGAAGGACGGCGGCCAATGGTGAGCCGGGCGACTCACCATCCCTGACACTAGGTCGGCCGCAGTGGCGAGTCAAGCCACTCACCTCGTATGCTCGGCCCATGGGCAGGGTTGTGACGACGTACCACCAGCGCGTCGCCCAAGAGAAGCGCGCGCTGATCGTGACGGCCGCGACCGCACTGTTCCTCGAGTTGGGCTACGACCGCACGTCGCTGGCACGGATCGCAGAGTGCTCGGGCGTTTCGCGGGCCACCTTGTTCAAGCAGTTCCCGAGCAAAGCTGCCCTCTTCGACGCCATCGTCACGGAGTCCTGGTCGACCGCTGACGAAGAGGATCCTCCGCCAGCAGGCAACGTCATCGACGGGCTCAGCAGCATCGGTCGCCGCTACGCCGAGCTGTTGAGCCGCCCCCAGATGACCGACCTGTTCCGAATCGTCATCGCCGAGCTGCCGCGATTCCCCGAGCTGGCCCACGCGCAGTTCTCGCACGGGAAGATGCCCTACTTCGAGTCCGTACGCAGCTACCTCCTAGCCGAGCACGAGGCGGGAACGGTGCGGGTAGAGGACGTGGATCTCGCAGCCACCCAGTTCCTGGGCATGATCTCCAACTACGTCTTCTGGCCGACACTCCTAGTGCCGGGCTGGGAGGTTAGCGCCGAACGCGTCGCTCAGGTAGTCGACGAGGCCGTCCGCACCATCGCCGCCCGGTACGCCGCGACTGGACCAGGGGCGTCCACCAAAGACTGAGTCCCGCCGCCACCAAAGAAGCTGATGCCTACGCAGTCCGCCCTCACTGGGCACCGTCGGCGACCCGTATGACAACGCCCTGGCCGAGGCATTCTGGGCACGCCCGCACACCGAGCAACTCGACCGGCAACGCTGGCGCACCAGGATCGAGTGAACGATGTCTGCCAAAACGGGGTAAGCCCACACGGCGAAACGCCCGGCGGCTGGTCGCGCCGGGCATTTCGGTGTGCCGGAATGTGTATTTCGGTGTGCCGGAGTGGTGGACACGCCGGAGGGGTCAGGCGGTGAGGAGCTTCTCCAGGTCGTCGAGGATCTTGTTGGCCGAGGTCACGCCTATGCCGGTCATCCAAATCTCGTCGTCCACGACGTACACGCGGCCGGCCGCCACCGCGGACAGCTTGTTCCACAACGGACCGGCAGTCGTCTCGGCCTGTTTCTGCGCGGCCTTCTCACCGAAGGCCGAGACGAAGATGACGTCACCGTCCACCTCTTGGATGCGCTCGGGTGAGACCGCGTCGAACCGCTTGTCCGACTTGTCGGCGAGTTCCTGGCGAGCCGGGCGGGGCACGCCGGCGTCCTTCAGCACGATGCCGCTGAAGGACTCGGGGCCGTACACCCGGATCTCGTCCGGCCGGAACCGCACGATCGACACCTTCTGCGAGGTGCGCTTCAACCCGGTGGCGCGCTGCTTGTACTTGTCCAGCAGCGCCTGCGCCTCCGCCTTCTTGTTCAACGCGTCCGCGTCGAGCAGGAAGTTCTCCTTCCAGGTGATGCCGACCTTCTCGGTGAACACCGTCGGAGCGATCGTGGCCAGCTCGTCGTAGAACTTCTCCTGGCGGAACTTCGAGCCGAGGATCAGGTCCGGCTTCAGCGCCCTGATCGCGTCGAGGTCGGGTTCGGTCAGGGTGCCGACCGGCTTGACCGACTGGAACCCCGCGCCGAGGTACTTCGGGATGGTCGCGTTCTGCGCGGCCTGCGCCGCACCGACCGGCGTCATGCCGAGGCTGAACATGGAGTCCAGCTTGTCGGTGTCCAGCACGACAACGCGCTGCGGCGACGCGGGCACCTGGGTCTCACCCATGGCGTGCTTGATCGCCCGGGTCTGGCCGGACTCGGGAGCGGGTGCGCCGCCAGGCGGGGTGGTGCCCGTCCCGCACGCGCTCAGCACGAGCGCGGCAGCGAGCAGCGTCGCGATCTTCCGCATGGGTGTTCCTTTCCTTCAGCGCTTGCGGCGCACTAGCAACCAGACCAGGTACACGCCGCCGAACGCGGCGGTCAGTACACCGACTGGAAGTTGGGTGGGAGCGAAGACGGTCCGCGCGGCGGTGTCGGCGACGACCGTCAGCAACGCGCCGGTCAGCGCGGCGCAAAACAAAGGTGGCCGCTCGGCCTTGGCGAGCGTGCGTGCGATCTGTGGCGCGGCCAGCGCCACGAAGTCCACCGACCCGACCTGGGAGGTCGCGAACGCCGCGAGGATGACGCCGGACAACGCCATCACGAGTCGACGCGGGCCGACCCGGACGCCGATCGCTCGCGCGACGTCATCCGACAGGGCTGAGGTGTCCAGCGCGCGGCCAGCCCAGAACAGCACGGGCGTCAGTACGGCGATCACGATGGCGACGACCAATGCCTCGTCGTAGCCCCAACCCGCGAGCGTCCCGACGAGCCAGACCTGCGCGCGTTGCCCGTCGATCGGAGCCGCACCGATGATCACGATCTCGGTCAACGCCTTGAGCGCCACCGCGACCGCGATTCCGGCGAGCACAAAGCGATTCGCCCGAACGGACCCGAACAGCAGGACGACCGCGGCGGCGCCGAGACCGCCGAGCAACGCGAGCGGCGGCAGTACGGCGATCGGCGCGCCGGCCACGATCACGATCGTCGCGGCCAAGCCCGCGCCTTGGGAGATGCCGATGACGTCCGGGCTGGCCAGCGGGTTGCGGCTGACGCCCTGCAGCAACGCCCCGGCCAGGCCCAACGCGGCCCCGATGACCATCGCGAGCACGATCCGGGGTGTGCGCAGCTCGACGACCTTCTCGGCCCACGTCGGGATGTCGAACACTGCCCGCAGCACGTCGCCGGGCTCGACGAACGTCGAACCAATGCTCAGCGAAGCGACCACAGCGAGAACCAGCGCGACGACAAGCCCGCCGCCTGTGACGATGCCGCGCCGGTGCAGCGTGAACGACACGGCCGTGGCGGGCCGCACGACGAGTCGTGTCATGCCGTCACCAACCGGGGCCTGCGGACCAGGAACAGCAGGAACGGTGCGCCGAGCACGGCCGTGATCACGCCGGCCCGGATCTCGTCCGGCAACAGGACCACGCGTCCGATCACGTCCGCACCCAGCAGGAACACCACGCCCAGCGGCACGCTCACCGCCAGCAGCCACCGGTGATCGCTGCCGACCAGCGCCCTGGCGAAATGCGGCACGGCCAGTCCCACGAACCCGATCGGGCCCGCTGCCGCCACCGCCGCGCCCGTGAGCAGCACCGATCCCGCCGCTGCCGAGTAGCGGGTGATCGCGACCCGGTTACCGAGGCCGACGGCCACGTCCTCGCCGAGTGCGAGCGCGTCCAGGCCGCGTGCCGAGATCATCGCAAGCAGCAGGCCGACCACGATGAAAGGCAGGACGGTGAACGAGACGTCCGCGGGCCGTCCGGTCAACGACCCGATCACCCAGTAGCGGTACTGCTCGAACGTCTGCGCGTCCAGCGTGAGCACCGCGATCACCACCGCGCCGAACGACGCGTCGAGTGCGGCGCCGACCAGGGCGAGCGTGACCGGGCTTGATCCGCTGCGGGTCCTGGCGGCCAGTCCGTACACGAGCAAGCCCGCGGCCAGCGCACCGAGAATGCCGAACCAGACATATCCGGGCAGCGTCTCGACCCCGAACACGAAGATCGCGATGACCACACCGAGCGACGCCCCCGAGCTCACGCCCATGATCCGCGGTTCGGCGAGCGGGTTGCGGGTCAGGCTCTGCATCAGCACGCCCGCGACCGCCAGTGCCGCTCCGGCCGCCACACCGAGCACGGTTCGCGGGATCCGCTGGGTCTGGACGATCAGGCTGCTCGCCGAGTCGTCCGGGCTGACCAGCGCCCGCCACACCTCGCCGAGCGGGATCCCGAGGTTGCCGACGGCGAGGCTGGCGAAAACCGCCAGAATCGCCAGCACGCCGGCGCCGACAAGCACCAGCGAACGCCGCCGTCCACCCACCGCCACCTCACTGCAATTAGGAAAGCCAAGCCTAAGTCTCCAGCGCAGTGTAAGCATGCGACCGGCGCCATCCACATCGGACCCACTCGGCACCACGCCAAGCGACGACGCCGATCGCGAGCGTGATCGCGGCAACGGGCAAGAGTGGCAGGTACGGCAACAGCGACAAATAGACCGCATAGTGCGTGAGGTAGATGTAGAGGGACGCGCCCGCGAGCAATCCGACCAGTCGTACCAACGGTTTCGGCACGACCAATCTCGGTACCACCATCAACGCGAGCACACCGCCCATCACTACGATCTCTCGGAGTGGATGGCCGAGGAAATCCGGTACCAGCAACAGACATACACCCAGTACGACACATTTCCGCGTCCCCGTGGTCGCCCGTTGCGCCATCCAGCCAAGCATGAAGAACCACAACACACCGTGGGTGCTCAGTCCCCATTCGGGAGTGACCCCGGTGGACTCCAGGAGAACGAGCACGGCGACGGCAGCGCACAGCCCGGTGAAGGCGAAGCCGAAACGGTGCCGCCGCTCGAAGTTCGCGACACCGGGGATCGCGAAAACGATCGCGAGGAAAAGCAGGATCTGCACCAGCACTTCGATGAACCAGTACGCCCACGTGCCGGTGTCCAGATAGTTGTTGACCAGGAACACATTCGCCGGCGTGACATTGTCCGAGACGAACATCCGGTAGGTCAGCCATGCCATCGACGGGATCGCGATCCTGGTCGTACTGCGCAGAATCGCGCCGCTCGGACGAGCGTGCGACAGGCCGAATCTGGCGAAGCTCCAGCCCGCGATCACCAGCAGCAAATGCGCGCCACCCATGATCGTGAACAAGCCGACGTGGGTGCCGACGATCAGCGTGATCGCTATGGCACGCAATACGATGTCGGTCTCCACCATCGCTCCGGCCGAGCGCCGTGGCCGCAGCCGTTCCAATTGCGCCACCGGCATCGTATGCCAGCCGACCGGAACCCGGCCAAGGACACGTTCCAACTCGATCGACATCCGTACATGCGACAGTGAATCGCCGCCAAGGCTGACAAAGGACGCGTCATCAGCGATCTCACGGCGCCCCAGCACACGGGCGAACGCTTGGCGCACAGTCCGTTCCCTGGCCGGCCGATCCGGTGCCATCCGCCGGATCGCCTGATAGTCCATCTTGCCGTTGGGCAATCGCGGAAATCGCTCCACTCGCACGACACAGATGCTGCTTGGTGGCAAACCTGTTCGCGCGTGGACAATTTCGCTCACGCGCTCAACATCCCCATCGAGTACCGCGATGACCAACGAATCACCCGAGTCCACGCACACGACTTGGAATCCGTTGCCGGCAAGCAGCTGTTCGACGTTCGGCAAGTCGATCCGCAGTCCGAACATCTTGGCGAACCGGCTTTTGCGGCCGACGATCTCGTACAGCCCGGCGGCGTTGCGGCGAGCGATGTCACCGGTCGGCAATGCGTCGATCGTTCGCCCCAAAGCCAGATCCGCCGGTTTCTCGGCGTATCCGAGCATCACGTTCGGGCCGCGATAAATCAGCTCACCGTCCTCGGCGATGTCGAACGATCCGCCGGGGATCGGCACACCCACCGCCGCGGGGTTGTCCGCGGCCAGGTCCGGTGGCAGGTACGCCATCCGTGCCGTGGCCTCGGTCTGGCCGTACATGACGAAAAATCGCCATCCGCGCTGCTGTCCGAGCCTGGCGTAGCGGCGGACGTCAGCCGGAGCGAGCCGGCCGCCCGCCTGGGTGATGTACCGCAGGCTGGGCAGGTCCATCTGGTCGAACCCGAGCTCGTCCAGCAGCTCGAACGTGTACGGAACACCGTGCAGGCTCGTGCCGCCGTATCGCCCGAACATGTCCCAGAAGTCGTTGTCCACCACCGACTTGTCACTCAGCAGCAAACCGGCCCCGGACAGCAGATTGCTGTTGATCACGGACAGGCCGTAGCAATAGTGCATCGGCAGCGTCGCGGACGCGCGGTCAGTGGCACGGATGTCCAGGTACTGGGCGATGCTCGCAGCGTTCGCCCGCAGGTTCGCCATGGAAAGCCGGACCAGCTTCGGCGAGCCGGTCGAGCCCGATGTGGACAGCAACAACGCGAGATCCGGGTGCAGATCGTGCACCTTTTCCGGGTCGTACACCGATCGCAGGCTGTCGTCCGCGGCTAGCAGGACCACGTGACCGCCTTGCAGACCGGCCAGATAGGTCACGAGCGAGTCGAGGTCGTTGCGTGCCGTCACATGCAGAAGCCGTCGGTCAGACCCGAGCTCATCGACCACTTCGGACACACGATCGGCAAGGTCGTGATAGGACACCTCGGTACCGTCCGGTGTGACGACGGCTAGCCGATGCCCGTGCCTGCGCAGGTCGAACAGGGCACCAACGGTCTCGATTGTCTGGCTCATAGCTCATTTCCAGGGAAGAACAGCACCGGCCCCCGTACGGTCACCGCAGTGTTCTCCCCCGGTTTGACGTGCGTTCCCAGCACTCTGGAACGCACCTGCGTGCCGTCGCGCAGCCGCAACAGCACAGTCGCGCCATGGCCGTGGAACCGGACGTCGACCACGGCCGCCTCCGCTCCCTCACCCAGGCGTAGTTGCTCCGGCCTGATGAGCACCGTGCCCGCGCCTTGGCCTTTCACCCCGAACCTGCCCAACGGTGTCTCCACCGACCCCTGCGTTGCCGTGGCCGGGAAAGTCACCGCCTCGCCGACGAACAACGCCACCCCGAGATCGGCCGGGGACGTGTAGATCTCTTGCGGTGTCCCGAGTTGCGCGACCGCTCCGTCCCGCAGAACCGCGACCAGGTCCGCGACACCCAGCGCCTCCTCCTGGTCGTGCGTGACCAACAAAGCCGTCGCACCCGTGGCCCTGAGGGCTGCCCGCACGTCACCGCGCAGCTCGTCGCGCAGACCTGCGTCAAGCGATGAGAAGGGCTCGTCCATCAAAATGACGCCAGGCTTGGGCGCGAGCGCACGCGCCAATGCGACTCGCTGCTGTTGCCCACCCGACAGCTCACTGGGCATCCGCTGGCCGAAGTCAGCCAAGCCGACCAGGTCGAGCAGCTCGCCGACCCGGCCATTGCGGCGCTCGTCCCTGCTCAGTCCAAAAGCGACATTCCTGGTCACGGTCAGATGCGGGAACAACGCACCCTCTTGCGGAACGATACCGATTCCACGACGTTCCGGTGGGATACCTGCCAGGTCACGACCGCCGAGCTCGATCCGCCCCGCGGCAGGCGTGTGCAACCCGGCAACGACCCGCAGCAGGGTCGTTTTGCCGCAGCCGGATGGCCCGAGCACGGCCACCAAAGCACCCTCGGGCACCACGAGATCGAGTCCACGCAGCACCGGATCGGTCCCGTACCCGGCGACCAACCCCTTGACGACCAATCCGGTCATCATATCCCTCCTTTGTGGAGGAACCGGTCAAGGATCAACGCGGGCACCGCCGCCACCACGAGCAGCACGGCCGCGTACGGCGCCGCTGCGGCGAACGCGGAGACGTCCGTCTTGCTCCACAACTCCGTCGCCAACGTGTCCGTCCCAGTCGGCCTGAGCATCAATGTGGCAGGCAATTCCTTGGCACAGGTCAGGAACACGAGCGCGGCACCAGTCAGCACGCCAGGCGCCGCCAACGGAATCGTGACCAGCATTCGAGTCGCGGCCCTGCCTTTGCCGAGCGACCGCGAGACGTCCTCAAGCACCGGCGGTGCGTTCGCGACAGCGGTCCGTACCGCGGAGACCGCCAACGGCAAGAACAAGACCGCGTAGGCGAAGGCCAGCATCGGAGTTCGCTGATAGAGGCCGGGTACGAACCGGACCGCGAAGAACACCAACGCCAGCCCGACCGTGATGCCGGGCAACGCATGTCCGGCGAAGCTCGCGAGCTCCACTCCCCTGGCGAGCCTGCCACTGTGCCGGACCACGTACACCCCGACCGGGACCGCCAAGATCACCGCGAACAGTGCACCCAGGGCGGAGACCGTCACCGTGCCCCAGGTCGCGGCGAGCAGTCCGGCCACATCGATCCCGGCCGAGCTGCCGATGACCAACCAACGGACGAGACTGAAAACCGGGACACCCAACGACAGAACAACCAGCACGACAACCGCGAACACAGCAGGACCGCGGGCTTTGCCCAGCGGGACAACGGTGACAGTGCGTCCCGCGTTCTTGGAGGATCGTGCCGCCCACGCTCCCCTGGCCTTGCGCTCGCCGATCGTGAGAGCCAAAGCCAAGATCACCAGGACACAGCCGAGGATGGCGGCCGGTGTGCGGTCGAATGTCGCACGGTAACTCGTGTAGATGCCCATCGTGAACGCCTCGTACCGCATCAACGACACAGCACCGAAGTCACTCAAGGCATACAGCGCGACAAGCAGACCGCCTGCTGTCGCGGCTGGACGGATCTGCCGCAGCGTCACCAGGACAAACGTCTGCGACCGGGTTTTCCCCAACGATCGAGCCACTTCCTCCATCGCCGGATCGGCCGACCGCAGCGCCGCGGCCACCGGCAGCAGGACATAGGGAAAGGACACGAGCGTCAGGACCAGGAAAGCGCCACTGAACCCGGAAAGCCATGGCGCATCGGCGATCCAGGTGAAGCCCGAAACATACGACGGCACCGCCAGCGGCAGGACGAGCAGAACCGCCACCGTGCGCCGCGCCGGAAGATCACTGCGGACCACCAGCCACGCGCCAAGCACACCAAGCACGATGCACGCGGCCGTGACAGCGCCTGCGAGCCCAAGGCTGCGTAACGCCAACTCGGCGGTGCGATCACGCCACAGCACTTGCCAGACCGTGGCGTATCCACGCTCGAAGGACCGGACTGCCAAGTAGGCCAAGGGAGTCAACGCGGCGACCGCGGCTATGACGGCCGCCGCGCTCAGTACCGGCGCATTGCTGCGCACGCGGTTCAGCCCGATCAGGACAGCCCCACCTCCTGCAGCACGGACAGCGTCTGCTGCAAGGAGGACAGCTTCGACAGGTCGATATCCGGCCCTTGAAGGGAACCGAGCGGCGGCAATTGGTGCTTGCCCGGTGCGACGGCCGGATTGGCCGGGTATTCCGCTGTCCGGTCGGCGAAGTACCGCTGAGCTTGGTCGGACAGCAGGAACCGCACGGCCTTCACCGCGGCTTCGTTCTGCGGGCTGCCGTTCACCACGCCGACGCCCGCCACGTTCACCAGGCCGAGCGGATCATTGCCGCTGACGAAGTGCAGCTTGGCCTTCACCTTGTCGGCACCGACCTCGGCAACCCGCGCGTACCAGTAGTAGTGGTTGATCAGCCCGAGCGCCAGCTGTCCTTTGTCGACAGCGTCGAGGATGGCGATGTTGTTCTCGAACCGCTTCGGCTCGTTGGCTTTGAACTTGGCCAGCCACTGTTTGGCGCCCTCTTCACCGCGAATCACCCGCAGCCCGGTGACGAACGCTTGCCATGACGCGTTCGTTGGTGCATAACCGACTTTGCCGCGCCACTTGGGATCGAGGATCGCGTCGGCGCTGGCGGGAAGATCGGCTTCGGCGACCTGGCCAGGGTCGTAGGTGACAACTCTGGACCGTGCGGATGTCGCCACCCACGTGCCGTTGTCAGCACGGTATTTCTCCGGCACCAGGCCAAGAACGTCCTGTGGGAGCGCGGCCAGCTTGCCTTGCTCGGTCAGCGCACCGAGCGCCCCCGCGTCCTGCGAGAAGAAGACATCTGCCTGCGTGCCGCCGCCTTCTTCGAGGATCTGCGCGGCCATCTCGGCACTGCCGCCGTAGCGGACTTCGACGTTGCCGCCGACGGATTGCTTGAGCTGTTCCAGAATTCCGCCGACGAGTTCCTTGTTGCGACCGGAATAGATGATCAACGCATCGCCGGCCTCACCAGCGGTGTCCGAACACGCCGCTGGTGAGACCAAAGCGATGGCCAGCAGTGCCGCAATGCTCCGGCGGGGTGCCAATGGCTCCTCCTTGGCTCACCACCTGCCCCCACCAGGTAAGTTAGGCTATCCACGCCAAGGTAAGCCTCGCCTTACGCCGAAACAAGACTCTCTTCGGTTACGGGACGACCTGAACCTGGTCGCCGATCTTCAAGGTGCCGAAGAACTTCGCGGCAGCCGACTTGGAAAGGTGCACACATCCGTGTGACTTCTCACGCAGACTGCCCTGGTGGAAGGCGATTCCACCGTTGAAGAACACCGAATACGGCATCGGTGCGTTGTTGAACTGACTACTGCGGTGGTGCCTGTTCTTCCTGGTCACCTTGAACGTTCCAGGTGGCGTTTCCCACCCTGGCTTGCCGTGGGTGACCGGGACCGGCCCGTACGTGACCGCACCGTTGTTCATCAGCCACGCCTGGTTCGCCGAGAGATCAAGGCATGCCTTCGCGGCAGGACCGCACGGCGCCGACGCGGCTTGCGCTTCGGCGGCGAATCCCACGGTGAGCGCCAGTCCAAGGGGGACACTCGAGATCATTGCCGTCAGGCGACGTACTCGCATCGTTATCACCTCGCTCACTGGACTACCCACGATTAGCGAACGCACACAAGTTATGTGGGTTTTTCACTCGATTGCCCCACATGATCGGACGTCCCGCGTCAGGATGTCTCCATGTCGCTAGTGGACCGGTACGTCGCATCCCGCTATCAGAAGCTCCTGCACGGCAACGTGGTGGGCCTGAGAGGCGAGGAACGCACCGAGTTCGCCCGTGCCATCGCGGCAGATGCCCAGAGCATCAGCGATCACGAGCTCGACCTGCTGTTCGACTCGGACTGGCGTGACCAGATCACCGCCGCGTGGCTGGCCGGCCTCTCGCATCGCACGCAATACCGTGACCGCATCGGGGAAAAACTCCTCGCCAGCGAGGTCACCTATGCGGGACAAGGGTTTTGCCTCGCGCTCGCCCGATTCTCGACACGCGACGACGCATGGCGGCTCGTCGCCTACCTCAGCCACTACTTGCCGCAATCCGCCTGCCGGTACGACCAGACGTGGGCACTGGGAGCCTTGATGCATCTCGACGCCCGCCTGGACACCCGTGAGGCCGAGCGGTTCATCGGCGCAGGCGGCCTGTGGAAACGCTGGGCCGCGTCACTTCCGCCGCAGCAACAGCAACCCGAGTACCACCACATGTTCTTCAACGACGTGTACTCGTTCTCCGAGGAGTGCATCCCCTAACCCCCACAGAAGTTCCCGAATCGTCCAGTGTGGACACGCGAGGAACCCGTCTTCACGTCAAGGCGTGTCGTTGTTTTTCGTCACACGTTAATCTACAGCGGACGTAGTTCTGAACGAAGTGGAGATCGAGCCGGGTCGGGCCCCACACAGAGAACCTGGCGGCTCAGGTAAAGGCGGTCTCGGGCGGCGTTGGCGCGGAGAGCTGCTCGGCGTCAGTGATCACCTTGGCGCCACGGTAGAACTCGCGCAGCTTCTCGCCCGTCACCAGGCGCGCTGGGAACGCCGCGGACGCCGCACGGCGCGCCAGTTCGGCCTCGGGCAGGCTCTCCGCCGACGCGGCCACGACGAGATTGCCGAACCGGCGGCCACGCATCACGCTCGGGTCAGCGAGCAACAGCATCGAGCCGAACACCTCGGCGACGGTCGCGACCACGCGCCGGGCGAACTGCCAGCCTGGCCCGTCGGTCACGTTCATCAAGTACGTCCCGTGCGGCCGCAGGACCCGCCTGACGTCGCGCGCGAACTCGACGGTCGCCATCGCGCTCGGCATCTCGGCGGACACGAACGCGTCCAGCACGATCAGGTCGGCCGAGTCCTCGTTGCGGGTCGCGAGGCCTTCCCTGCCGTCGGAGATCCGCACCCGCAGCGACGGCACGCTGCGCAGGTCCAGCCGTTCCCGGACCATGTCGATCAGCTCTTCGTCCGGGTCGAGCACGAGCTGGCGTGATCCCGGCCTGGTCGCCGCCACGTAGCGCGGCAGCGTGCACGCTCCGCCACCGATGTGCACGGTGTTCAGCGGGCCTTCGGGCAGGCAGTCGATCACGTCACCGATCCGCCGGACGTAGTCGAACTCCAGGTGGGTCGGATCGTCGAGGTCGACGTACGACTGGGCCACCCCGTCGACGCTCAGCAGCCAGCCGTCCGGCCGGTCCAGGTCGCGGATCAGTTCGGCCATGCCGAAGCGCACGTCACGGCGACCGCCGCGCACCCGATGGCCCTTTGACATGCCGTCAGCCTATGTCCGGCACACATCAGCTGTCCCCAAGGGGTTGCGTTGTGGGCCAGGATCTGACGTATGAAGGCCCTGCTTGTCGCCGTTCTGCTGGTGCTGACCGGGTGCGCCGCCGAAGCGCCGCCCGCACCGCCGCAGACCGGCGCGAACGTCTCACCGAAGCTCCAGTTCACCGCCAAGACCCTGGATGACAAGGACTTCGACGGCTCGACCCTGGCAGGCAAGCCGGCGGTGATCTGGTTCTGGACACCGTGGTGCCCGCGCTGTCAGGGCGAGGCGCCGCACATGGGCGCGTTGGCCAAGCAGAACGAGGGCAAGATCGCCTTCGTCGGTGTCGGCGCGCAGGACCAGGTGCCCGCGATGAAGAAGTTCGTGGCGGAGAACGAGGTCAGCGGCTTCACGCACCTCAACGACGCGAACGCGGCGATCTGGACCCGGTTCGGAATCACCCAGCAGCCCGCGTACGCGTTCGCCTACGCCGACGGCACCATCGAAATCGTAAAACAGCAGCTCAGCGAGATCGGGTTGAACGAACGGGTCGCCAAACTCACCGCGCGATAGCGCCCTAGGCGCTTGGGCAACTCGCGCCCTGCGCCGGTTGCACCAGATCGATGAAATACCGGTCGGTGACCTGCTCGGTGCAGGCGGTGCGGTTGTAGACGCCGTGACCAGCGCCTTCGTACGTCAACAAGGCGCTGCGAGGAATCTGCCTGCTGACGTTGACGGCCCATTCCAGATTCGTCGCCGGGTCGTGCCGGGAATTGAGCACAAGGACCGGCACGCGGATGTCGGGTTCGCGCTGCGGATTTGCCGCTGGAATCGGCCAGCCCGCGCAGATCGAGGCGATCTGCCACACCATGTGCGTCCGCATGTGCGGCGCCATCGCCTTGAGCCGCGCCCATTGCCAACGCCATTCCAGCTCGGATCGGAAAGTGATCCTGTGGTCGGCACAGAATGCCGCCATGGGGAAGAACCCCTTCGAGGACGGGAACTCCACCGCGGCTCCAGGCGGCAGCAGGCCGGACAGCCTGGCCAGCCGATCCGCGAGTCCCGGCCAGTCGGGCCGGTACAGCCACACCCGCATGGTGAGCCACGACAACTCGGTGGGTGTGATGTCCTGTGCGGGGTTGCTCGGCTCGGTCAGTTCGCCGCGTTCAGCCTTGCGGTAGAGGTCATCGAAGAGTGCACCGACGTCTTTGCCATGCAGCACACAGGATTGCGTCCGGGCACACCAATCGGTGAAGGCCTTGAACGAGTCCTCCACGCCGCGAACAGATGACTCAAGCAGTTGCCTGGCGGACAAGCTGTGGTCGAAGACGCTGTCCAGCACCACGGCCCTTGTCCTGTGCGGGAACATTTCCGCGTACGTCTGAGCCGCCAGCGTGCCGTATGACCGACTGTAGAGGGAGATGCGCTGTTCGCCGATCGCGGCGCGGATCGCTTCGACGTCACGCGCCACATCGCGACTGCTCATGTGGTCGATCACGTCAACGGGTTGCTTGCGGCAATCGGCCGCCACTGCCCTGCTGTACTCGATCACGTTCGCGAGCCGGCCGCCGGTGTCCGGGTTCAGGTTCGGCACGTCGTCGATCAGGCCGGTATCGCACTTGACCCCGCCGCTTTCGTTGATACCCCTGGGATCCAGCGTCACGATGTCGAACCGTTCGGCGGCGGCCTTGGAAAGCCAGTTCTTGCCGAGCAACTGCCCGCGCCCGGAATCGCCAGGGCCACCGGGCAGATAGATGACGGTGCCGATCTTGCGGTCAGTGGTCGCGGCCCGGCGGGCCAGCTTCAGCGTGACAACGCCTCGGCCGGTAACCCAGTCCACAGGCACCTGTAAGTCGGCGCACCACACTTCCTCGTTCTGTGGGCACTTTTCCCA
The DNA here is from genome assembly GCF_900176515.1 of Kibdelosporangium aridum. Lineage (GTDB taxonomy): Bacteria > Actinomycetota > Actinomycetes > Mycobacteriales > Pseudonocardiaceae > Kibdelosporangium > Kibdelosporangium aridum. The sequence continues at coordinate 467,202 of NZ_FWXV01000005.1, read as the reverse complement.
GCGCAACCCCGCCGCCTGCGCGCTGGCGGGAACTGTGAAAGCAGCAGCAGCGAACACTGTGGACACAGCGGTCGCGAGCCGGTATCGAGGCATTCGTCCCCCTTGGTTTGTCGGCGCCCATCCGATCACGACACCACCGGGCACCACCTCAGGGAGGATCCCTTGATCATCCCTGAGGCCAGCCGTTGGATCGATTCGGGGTCATCCCTTGGTACGACAACCGGCTTTGCGGCCCGAACGCGGTGTTAGCGTCGGATCCGCAACCGATCGAACTGGGGAGAGGATCCACATGGGACTGTTCATCGCACTGGAAGTCATCGGCATCATCGGTATGGTGCAAGGCTTCGGCTCGACGCTGGTCACCCAGGTGTGGGGCGGCAACTGGCAGATGATGCGCTGGGCACTGGACTGGCAGCCGGTCAGCGGCATCGCGATCGGCGTGCTCGGACTCGTGCTCGCCTCAATCGGCTGGGCTGGCCAGAAACGCGCGAAAGCATCGCGTGACTAGGTGCACTGGGGCGGCGTGGTGTCATCATCGCGCCGCACCCGTCCATGACGGATGTCAGGCCTAACTGCTGACAGAACGCCGAAGCGCCCAAGCTTGCGCGCTCCTACCGTCGAGGTATGGCGAACAAAGCGATCAAGACCCTGGTCCCGATCCTGCTGAAGGACATCCTCCCGCCGGTCGCGATCTACTACGTGCTCAACGCGGCCGGAGCCAACGACTGGATAGCGCTGCTGGGCGGAACGGTCGTCTCCGCGGGCTTGCTCGTCACCGACGCCGTCCGCTCCCGGCGCCTCGACCCGTTCTCCGGGTTCATGCTGACGATCTTCGGCCTTGGTCTGATCGCGGCGGTCGCCTTCAACGACCCGAAGTTCGTCATCCTCAAGGCGTCGCTGATGACTGGGATCATCGGCGCCGCGTTTCTGATCAGCTGTGTCGTGGGCAAGCCGTTGACCTATTTGGCCTATCGCAGGGCCGTCGGCGGAAACATCGGCCAGGAACATGATGGACTCATGCGTTTGCTGAGTGTGGTATGGGGCACGGGATTGCTGGCCGAAGCGATCGTACGGGCCGTCCTGGCGTACCAATTGGCTGTCAGCACGATGGTCGGCCTGTCCACTGTGCTGTCCATTGGCACGATCGCGCTGCTCCTGCTGATCACCGTTCAGGTAGCGAAACGCGCACGGGCCAAGCGATCCGGTCAGCGGATGATCAACTCTGTGCATTCTTCGTGATCACATCGAGCTACCACCATCGCTTGAGTTGACCGACGCGTACGGCACACTTGCCCACGATGGTCGCCACATTCGTCGGTCGTGCACACGAGCTCGCCGTCCTCGCCGATGCGAGGAGGTGGGCTGCTGCCGGGCGCCGTCAGCTTGTCGTGGTGACGGGCGAAGCGGGCGTGGGCAAGACATGGTTCTCCGAACACGCGTCGGCCGAGGCTGAACGCGACGGGTTCGAAGTGATCTGGGGCCGCTGCTGGCCGCACGGCGGTGCGCCCGCGTTGTGGCCGTGGCCTGCTGTCCTGCCCGCGTTGGCAGGTCCGGCGGGCGCTGAACTGCTCGCTGCCGACTCCGGCCGCGATCACGTTGACCCAGAACGGTTCGCGCGGTTCGCCGCGGTCGGCGACCTGCTCATGGCGTCCCGCGGCAAGACACCGACGATGATCGTCATCGATGACGTGCATTACGCGGACGAAAGCGCATTGCTGCTCACCCGGTTCCTCGCCGCCACGCTGGACCGATTGCCGCTGGTCATGGTTCTCACCAGGCGGAACACGCCCTCACAGAGCAGTGCCGCCGCCGAAGCGTTGCTCGGTGAACTGCAGGCGGGCGCCACGACCATCGCGTTGCGCCCGTTCGACCTCAATGACGTGACGGCGTTGCTGGACGCGCACGGCCAGCCGAGTCCTGACCAGGCCGTGGCCACGACTTTGCTGCGAGTCACCGGCGGCAGTCCGCTTTACCTTGCCCGTGCGGTGGATCGCGGGTGGACCGGGACTGGACCGGCCACTTTGGAGCATGCCATCACCGAGGCGGTGACCCGCCTCAAGCCGGAGCACAGCCGGATACTGGCGTTCGCCGCACTGCTCGGTGTGGACGGCTCGGTCGGCGAGGTCGCGAGCATCTGCGGCCACTCGCCCGCCGAGGTCCTGCGAGCGTTGACCGCCGCGCAGGCCAAAGGGCTCGTAGAGCTTAGGCCGAACGGATGCACCTTCCACGACTTGGTGCGGGAGGCGGCGCTCGACCAGTTCGAGACGACCGAACTGCTGGACGCGCACGCCCGGGCCGCGACGATCCTGACGGGCAACCCGGAACGCATCGCGCACCACGCCCTGGTCGCGGCTATGCGCTCGAACGCCGACGCGGAGATCGCGATCGGCGCGTGCCGTGAGGCGGCGGATTCGCTGCGCCGCGGCTACGCCTACGAGCGCGCGGCGGACCTGCTCAGCCGAGCAATCACGCTCGCGCAGCACAGCCCTGACCTGCCAGGACGTGCCGAGCTCCTGATCGAATACGCCGACGCGGTGTTGGCGTGCGGTCGTCTCAACGACGCCCGTGCCGCATTCGAGGAATCGACCGAGGCCGCCGAACGGGCAGGCGACCCAGTCCTGTTGGCACGCTCGGTGCTCGGGCTGGGCGGCGTGTGGGTGCACGAATACCGCAACGCCGCGGTCCGTGGCCATGTCCTTGCCCGCCAACGGGCCGCACTCGCGATGTTGCCGCAGCACCAACGTTCCTTGCGGTGCAGGCTTTCGGTCCGGCTGGCCGCTGAGGCCGTGTACGAAGGCGCGGCCGTCGACGAGGTTCTCCAAGCCATGGAACGAACCAGGGCGATCGGCGACCCGCATGCCCTGGCTGACGCGCTTTCGTTGACACATCACGCTTTGCTCAGCCCTGAACACGCCGAGATGCGCCTGCCGCTCGCCGAGGAACAGATCGCGGCCGCTTCCGCCGCCGGTGACGGAATCCTCGCACTGTTCGGATTGCTGTGGCGGACAACGGATCTGTACCTGCTCGGCGATCCTGGCGCCGAGCGATCGTTGACTGAACTGAGGCAACGATCCGCCACCCTCGGCGTCGCTTCCACCGGGTTCATCGTGGCGTGCATGGACGTGATGCGGCTGATCCGGGCGGGCAAGTTCGACGAAGCCGAAGCGGCCGCCGGGCAGTGCCTGCAGCAAGGCCTCGAGGTCGGGGACGCCGACTCCACCGGCTACTACGCCGCCCAGTTGCTGGACATCCGCTGGCTGCAGGGCCGGGACGCCGAACTGGCCGGCCTGGTCACGCAAACTCTGACGTCCGCGACCCTCGCGGTCGGCGAATACGGCTTCCGGGCCTCGGCGGTGATGGTCCTCGCGCGCGACGGCAGGCACGCCGAAGCCCGGGCCGCCTTGGCGCCGATGCTGAAGATCGGCCTGGCCAACGTGCCCAAGTCGAGCACGTGGCTGGCCGCGATGGTCGGCCTGGCGGAGGCGTCCGCGCTGCTCAACGACGCGTCGCTGGCCGCGGAAGTCGTGGAGTTGTTGCGGCCCTTCGAGGACCTGCCGGTCATGGTGTCGCTCGCGGTCTGTTGCCTCGGCGCGGTCGCGACTTCGCTCGGCGTCGCCTCGCTCGTCGCGGGCGATCCGGTCGCCGCTGTGGCGTATCTGGAGAAGGCGATCAAGGTCAACGTCCGGATCGAGAACCGGCCCGCGCTGGCCAACAGCCGCGCGCAACTCGCCAAAGCCCTTGTCGCCCGCGGCAGGCCTGGTGACCTCGAGCGGGCAAGGACTGTGCTGGCGCAGGCAATCGACGAAGCCGGCGCGATAGGCATGAGCACCCGCGTCGAACAGTGGACCGCGCAGGCGGAAATGCTGGCGCCGTCGACAACTCCGGCCGTGCTGCATTGGAGCGCCGGTTGGACCGTACGCAGTGGCAGCGACACCTATCGGCTGCCTGACCTCGTCGGCCTGGACTACCTGAGTCGTCTGCTGGAGAACCCCGGCGAGGACCTTGCCGCGGTGGACCTGGTCGGCTCGGCGGTGCTGGCCGGGCGCCAGGAACTGCTGGACGACACAGCACTCGACGCGTACCGAAGACGCGTCCGTGACCTGGACAAAGCCATCGACGACGCCGAAACGAACGGTGAGGGGTCCAAAGCCGAAAAGCTGCGCACGGAACGCGACGCGGTCGCCAACGAACTCGTCCGCGCCATGGGGCTGGGCGGACGAGTCCGCGGCTTCGCGTCCTCCCCCGAACGCGCGCGAACGGCCGTGCGCAAGGCGATCAAACGTGCCCTCGACGTGATCACCGAGCACGACCCGGTGCTCGGTGGTGAGCTGCGCTCGGCAGTCACCACCGGCACCTCCTGCCGCTACACGCCCACCACCCGGCAGTGGAGTGTGCGGCGGGACCCCTGACGTCACGCCGAAACAGCGTTTGCCCGCAGGATGGCCACGTGCAGGTCGCGGATCGCGGCCACGGGACCAGTGCCCAGCTCGGTCGCCAGCGTCGTACGCAGCCGTTCGTACGCCACCAGCGCCCGTGCAGGCTCCCCTAGGGCGTCGTAGGCCCGCATGAGCATCCCGTACGCCCGTTCGTCCAACGGGTCCGCGATGATCGCCGCCTCGGCAATGGCCTGTGCCTTGGCTGGTTGGCTGACTCGCAACGCGCACTCAGCACCCGCGTGCCGCCCTCGACGCAGCAACCCTGTTTGCATTGCCCGCGCCCGCTCTGCCCACTCGGGCGCCGGGTAGTCCATCAGCACCAGGTTGGTGCCGATCAGCTCGAGGCCGTTCTCGGCCGCGACCAAGCCGGTCCCTGGCCGGCCGGTGCTCAACGCGGACTCGGCGTACGTGATGTCCTGCGCGGCATCGTGCAGGTCCACCCGGATCGTGTCACCGAGCCGGTACCCGCGCCGGCCGCCGATGATCACCGCCGCACCGAATCTGGCCCGTAACCGGGACACCAACGTGGCCACGTTGGCTCTCGGCTGTTGCGGCGGGGCGTCGCCCCATAGCTCCTCGCCGATGGTCTCCACCGTCACCATGCGCCCCTGTGCCACGCCCAGCAGCGCCAACAAGGTCCGTGCCTTGCGGCTGCCCACGTCGGGCGCTTCCCACGTGCCGTCCATGCCGTGCACAGTGACCTCGCCGACCAGCCGCACCTGCCAGCTGCCCGTCGCGCGCTGCCAATAGTTCATTCCACCCCGGTACTCACCCATGACCTGTAGGCGTGACACGGGTGTGCCACGGGTGTGCCACACACTCCCGTGCCGATGCCGTACCAGTGATCAAGGGACGCACCCACGATGGCATGCCGTGCCAACGCTCATCCTCCATTCGCATGATGTCGAAACGTTCAGCCAACGCACTCGCGGTGTCCCTGTCCGGGTAGCAGCCGCCTGCGACCTTCATCCAGTACGGCGCCACCCGGCGCTGCGTGCGCGCGCGTTTGCTGTCCTTGGCCAGCACGTGTTCGCAGAACAGGAAACGCCCGCCGGGCCGCAGCACCCTGGCGATCTCGTCGAGCACGGGCTCGACTTCGGCAACTGTGCAGAGCACGAGGGTCGACACGACGGTGTCCACGCTGCCGTCCTCGGCGGGCAGATCGCTGCCAGATGTCTGGCGTACAACGATTTCCGGCCGTCCGGCTGCCCTTTGGCGCAGCCTTTTGTACATCGCTTCGTCCGGTTCGGTGAGGATCAGCTCGCTCACTTCACCGGTGTAGTGCCGGAGGTTCAGCCCGGTTCCCGCACCGATCTCCAATACCCGGCCACGTGCCTCACTCAGCAGCGTGGCACGGCGTGCTCGCATGCCGCGCTGCTCCCCCAACCAGAGGAACGGGTCGTAGACCGCGGCGAAGAAACGCTCTTTCATGCGATCACCTTCTCCGCCGCGGATGCCCGGTCGCATCGCCGGAACAGGCCATTTTGGCTACTGGCCGATCCCGGCCACCCGGTTACCCTTGACGGCGTGGCAACACCGCTGGTCCGTTTCGCGCATGTGGGCGACCGTGAAGTGGCGTGGGCGGCCATGGGATCCGGCCCGCCGCTGATCGCGGGCGGCTGGTGGTGCTGTGATCTGGAGCAGGAATGGCAGATGTCGGCCTTCCGGGAGTTCATGACCCTGCTCGCCAGCGGTGTCACACTGATCCGTTACGGCCGGGCGATCGGGTCAGGCCTTGAGGACCAATTGGCCACGCTCGACGCGGTCGTCGCCGAGGTCGGCGCACCGGTTTCGTTGCTCGGCGCGTCTTCCGGCGGCTGTGTGTCCGCCGCGTACGCCGCGCTGTATCCCGACCGGGTCGACCGTCTCGTGCTCTACGGGGCGTACGCCTACGGTGGCGAGATCACCACACCCGAAGCCCAGTCATCCATTGTGGACATCCTTGGCCGGCACTGGGGTGTCGGGTCGAGGTTCCTCGCCGACCTGTTCCTGCCCGACTCCAGCGCCGAGGACCGCAACGAGTTCATCCGGTTCCAGCGCGCCACGATGAGCCCGCAGGAAGCGGCCACCGCGTTGCAGGCGGTGTACAAGTTCGACGTACGCGATCACGTGCGCCAGATCAAGGCGCCGACGCTGGTCATGCATCGCCGCAACGACCGCGTGGTCCCGTTTCGCCTTGGCCGGTCGCTCGCGTCGACGATCCGTGGAGCCACTCTCGTCCCGTTGGACGGCGTGAACCACATGCCGTGGATGGGCGACTCGGCCGCGATCGCCGAGCACACCTTCCGATTCCTCGGCTCCACGCCTTCTTCCACAGTGGACACGACGTCGTTGTCGACGCGGGAGATCGACGTTCTTCGTCTGGTCGCGGCCGGCATGAGCGATCAGGAAATCGCGCAACGGCTGACGCTGAGCGCACACACCGTGCACCGGCATGTGGCCAACATTCGCACCAAACTCGGGTTGCCGTCCCGCACCGCGGCTGCGGCGCACGCGGCACGGTCCGGTCTCATCTGATCCCGGTAAGGACAGTCGCGACGATCCTGCCCACGTCCGGTTTCCGGCTGGCCGGAGTGTGCGGCATCAACCCGGAAAGCACGGCCTCGTGGCAGATTCCGACGATCAACGCAGCCGCTGTGCCGACGTCGGCGTCCGGCCGTAGCCTGCCGATGTCCTTCTCGGCATGCAGGTACGCGGCCAAGCGGTCCCGCCAGCTGTCGTTTTCCAAGTCCCCCAGCCGTTCCAGCACGGCCGGCTGCCCGATCAGACCCGCGAAGGCAGGCAGGATCGCCCGGTGCAGCGCCAAGCCGTACGCCAAGTGAGCCTTCAGGTTCGCCTCGACCGAACCGGAACCCGCCTCCGGCAGCTCGCCGAGGGTGGCTTCGACGTTGCGGACGTGCGTGACCAACGACTGCGCGAGGAGTTCCTCCTTGTCGCTGAAGTGGTTGTACAGCACGCCATCCGCGACACCAGCCTGCTTGGCGATCGCCCGGACGGTCAACCCTGCGGTGCCCTGCTCGGCGATCATCGCGGCGGCCGTGGCGACCAACTGCTCACGCAGGTTGGTTTTCCGCGGCGACATCAGGCGTTGGCCCGCACAAGCCAGGCATGACCGCGCAGCTTCACGGCTTCGGGTGTTTCGAAGGGCTCAAGTGCCTTGGCGAGCGCTTGTTTGGCCTTGGCCGCGGCTTGCGGACCGGCGAGCCCCATGTGGTATTTCACCGGCCCCCAGTCGGCGAAGAACTCGGTGGCGTCTTCGACGTCACGGCCCCAGATCTGGTCGGCCTGCACACGAGTGCACGTGACATCCCGGAATCCAGCGTCCGACAACACCGATTCGGTCCGCGCGGGATCGGCGAACGACGTCGGCCCTGACCCATCCGCGCCCGTCGGCCACGGCAGGTACTCCCCCATCGCGTCGAAGATGGTGCCGAGATCCGTGTCCTGCAACGAAGTCATGCAGAGAAACGCCATCCGGCCGTCCGATGCGAGCGCCCGGCGGATGTTGGTGAACGCGGCGACCGGATCAGCGAAGAACATGATCCCGAACCGGCTGATGGCGATGTCGAAAGAGCCTGCCTCGAAGGGAAAGACCTGCGCGTCACCCTGGGTGAAGGTCACGTTCGGCACGTCCGCGGCCCGCAGCCGCGCAACCGACAGCATAGGAGCCGACAGGTCGACCCCAGTCGCCGACCTGCCAACCCCAGCAGCCAGCCTCGTCAGCTGACCGTTGCCACATCCTATGTCCAGCACCCGGTCATCAGGCCCAATGTGCTCAAGAACGAACTGGTTGAACCCACTGTTCATCGCGTCATACCGCGAATCATGCGCGGCCCAGTGCTGGCCTTCGTACCCGTTCCACGCCTCCGCCTGCGCGGAGTTCACGATGCTCATCGTCGCACCCCCAAAGTCATGAACGCTTGTTCATGAACATACGTTCACGACGAGGGGTTGTCAACGCGGCTTCGATCGCATCCGCCGGAACCTCATTTCGAGCCATCACGCAGCTTGGCCTTCTGGACCTTCCCCGAACCAGTCCGCGGCAGGCCGCTGACCACCTCCAGGTGCGCAGGAATCTTGTACTTGGCCAGCTTGGAGAGGAGAAACTCCTGCAGCTCGGGGAGGGTGAGGCCGCAACCAGGACGGCACACCACGAAAGCCTTGCCGACCTCGCCCCACTTCGGGTCCGGCACCCCGATCACGGCCACCTCGGCCACCGACGGATGCCCGAAGATCACGCCTTCGACCTCCGCCGGATACACGTTCTCGCCGCCGGAGATGAACATGTCCTTCACCCGGTCGACGATGTACAGGTACCCCTCCTTGTCCACGGTTGCGAGATCCCCGGAACGGAACCAACCGTCCTCGAACGCCGCCTCTGTCGCCGCCGGGTTGTTCCAGTAGCCCGGTGTGACGTTCGGTCCCTTGATCAGTACCTCGCCCGGTTCGCCGACCGGCGCCTCGACCCGGACCGACGTGAAGAACACCGGCACACCCGCTGACCCGGCCTTGCGGACGCTCTGCCGCGCCTCCAGCATCGTCGCGCCCGGCGAGGTCTCGGTGAGCCCGTAGCCCTGCTGGAACACCAGCCCGCGTTCCTGGTACGTCAAGATCAGCGACACCGGGATCGGCGCACCGCCGGACATCAAGCAGCGCACGGATGACAGGTCCGCGTTCTGCCAGCGAGGTGACTGGACCATCGCGGCGAACATCGTCGTCACGCCGAACATCCATGTGATCCGATGACGTTCGATCAGGTCGTAGGCCATGTCGACGTCCCATGTCGGGGTGATCACCGAGCAGCCGCCTTTGATGAACGTCGGCAGCAAGAGCTGTCCGAGCGCGGCGACGTGGAACAGTGGCGCGGAGACCAGTCCGACCTCGTCACCCGCCACGTCGAACGACACCAGCGCGTTGTACGTGTTCCAGATCATGTTGGCGTGGCTCAACATCGCACCCTTGGGCCGCCCGGTTGTGCCCGAGGTGTAGAGGATCAACGCGATCTCGTCCTGCGCCACCGCGACATCGATCGGTTCGTCCGAACCCGATGCGAGCCAGGCTTCGTAGTCGTCCAACGAGATGATGTCGGGGCCTGTCACGTCCGCGGTGGACGGATCGCGGACCATGATCTCGATGCCCGCGTCGGCGATCATGTACTGCAGTTCCGGCGTGGCCAGGCGGAAGTTCAGCGGTACGAAGATCGCGCCGAGCATGTGGGTCGCGAACATGGTCTCCACGAAGGCCGGGTGGTTGGGCCCGAGATACGCGACCCTGTCGCCCTTCGCCACGCCGCTGGCCCGCAACCGCGAGGCCACCCGGGTCGTGCGGGTGAAGAAATCGTCGTACGTCGTCGACCTGTCCTGGTAGATGATCGCAGTGCGTTCCGGCGTCAGCATCGCCCGGCGCGCCGGCCAGCCACCCAAACCCTCGTTGGTCATTGGACTCTCCTATGCCGCGACTGGGATCAGGTCCTGCTTGTTCGTCTCCTTCAACGCGAGCACACATCCCGCGGCGAGCAGACAGAAAGCCGCGACCGTACAGGAAATCGCCAGGGTACCGCCGCCTGCCCGTTGCAGCTGCGCGAACAGCACCGGTGCGATACCGGCACCCAGTCCACCGATCTGGTACGCCAGCGAAGCACCTGTGTACCGGTTCTCGGTGCGGAACATCTCGGAGTACAGGGCGGCCAACGGCCCGTACATCATGGCGTGCAGAACGGCCTGGCCGACAAACAGAGACAGCAGCAACAGCGCGGCACTGCGGGCGTCGATCATCGGGAAGAGGAAGAACGACCAGACCGCCATGGCGACCGTGCCCACGAGCACGATCGGCCGCCTGCCGAACCGGTCGGACATGGCGGCGAACGCGAGGATCCCGAAGACCGCACCGGCCGAGCTGATCGTCAGCACGTTCAGGACAGCCTGCCGGGTGTGCCCGGCCTGAACGGCGTACGAGATCACGAAGGTGGTCAAAGTGGACTGTGCGACGAACGCGGCGAACCCGACGCCGATGCCCAGCAGCAACTTCTTCGGATGGCTGCGCAGCACCTGCACCACGGGCAACCTGCGCTGGGGAGGGGCTGTCATCGCTTTGAAAGCGGGCGTCTCCTCGACTTTGACCCGGACGAACAACCCGACCGCCAGCAGCAGAATGCTGAGCAGGAACGGGATCCGCCAGCCCCAGTCCAGGAACGCCTGCTCACCGACGGCAGCTGACGTCCCGGTCAGCACCGCGGTCGACAGGACCATCCCGCTCGGCGCGCCCGCGTTGGTGAACCCGGCCCACAGGCCTCGGCGGGACGTGGCGTGCTCGGCGGACATCAGCACCGATCCACCCCACTCGCCGCCGACCGCGATGCCCTGGACCAGCCGGAGCACCACCAGTCCGACCGGCGCCAGCCCGCCAACTTGGGCGTACGTCGGCAGGACACCGATCAGGAAGCTCGCGACACCCATCAACGTCATCGACAGCACGAGCATCCGCTTGCGCCCGAGCAGATCGCCGAAGTGCCCGAACAGGATCCCGCCGATCGGCCTGGCCAGGTACCCCGTCGCGAACGTGCCGAAGCTGGCGACGGTGGCCAGCAACGGATCCAGGTTGGCGAAGAAGACCTTGTTGAACACCACGGCCGACGCCGTGCCGTAGAGCAGGAAGTCGTAGTACTCGATCACGCTGCCTAAGTAGCTGGACGTGACCGCCCTTCGTAGTTGAGTCGACATGGCACGCCCCTTCAGGCGTAGTGGCGGGACAGCCAGCGGGCAACGCACGCGGGCTTGTCGGATCCGTCGATCTCGACGGTGAGGTCCTGCACCATCTGGACGCCGTTGTCGCGCACGTCGTCGACCGAGACGACGGTTCCGGCCAGCCGGATCTTGCTGCCGACCGGCACAGGAGCGGGGAACCGGACCCGGTCGAGCCCGTAGTTGATGCTCATCCCCACGCCTTCGATCACCAGCAGCTCCGAGGACAACGCGCTCAGCAAGGAGAGCGTCAGGTAGCCGTGCGCGATCGTCGTTTTGAACGGGCCGTCGGCCGCGCGCTGGGGGTCGATGTGGATCCACTGGTGGTCGTCGGTGGCGTCGGCGAACTTGTCGACGCGGTCCTGGGTGATCTCCCACCAGCCGGTGTGGCCGAGGTCCTGGCCTGCCAGCGCCTTGATCGCGGCCAGCCCTCGTGCGTGCGTGGTCATGTCTTCTCCAGGCCTAGTAGTCGGATCGCGTTGTGCTTCAGGATCTTCGGCCGCACTTCGGGTTTGATCTCCAGCTTGGCGAAGTCGGCCAGCCAGCGGTCCGGCGTGATCACCGGGTAGTCCGAGCCGAACAGCACCTTGTCCTGCAACAGCGAGTTGGCGTACCGGACCAGCTGCGGCGGGAAGTACTTCGGCGACCAGCCGGACAGGTCGATGTAGACGTACGGCTTGTGCGTGGCGACCGCCAATGCCTCGTCCTGCCAAGGGAAAGACGGGTGGGCGAGGATGATCCGCAACTCGGGGAAGTCCACGGCCACGTCGTCGACCAGCATCGGGTTGGAGTACTTCAGCCGGATCCCGCCACCGCCCGGCACGCCCGCGCCGATCCCGGTCTGTCCAGTGTGGAACAACGCGGGCACGCCGAGTTCCTCGATCACCTCGTACAGTGGGTAAGCCAGCGGATCGTTGGGCGCGAACCCCTGGATGCTCGGGTGGAACTTGAAGCCGCGGACCCCGTAGGACTCGACCAGCCGCCGAGCCTCATGAGCCCCTGCACGGCCTTTCCACGGATCGATACTCGCGAACGGAATGAGCACATCCGGGAACTCGGCGCACGACTCCGCGACTTCGAAGTTGGAGATCCGGGGATGGCCGGTCGCGTGTTCCGCGTCCACAGTGAACACCACGGCAGCCATATCCCGCGCGGCATAGTAGGAGGCCATCTCCGGGATGGTCGGCTGCCGGTGGTCGTGCGCCTTGAAGTAGTCCGCGGACGCGCTGAACAGGTGCGGGCTGAGCGACCCGTGCCCGTCCTTGGAGATCTCGGCGTGCGTGTGGACGTCAATGGCCACAAGGGAATCCAGGTTCATGACATCGGCATCCCGTAGGTTTCCAGTTGCCACGACACACCCGCGATGTCAGCCGCCGTCCATCCTCCGTCGCTGTACGCCGTCTGTTTCTCCGCCGGGTGTGACCAGAGTGTGAGCTTGTCACCGCCGATCCCGATCGCCTGGCCGGTGATCCCGGCCGACGCGTCGGACGCCAGGAACACGATCAGCGGGGCGACATCCTCGACCGTGCCAAGGCCTTCGTCTTTGCGCATCCAGTCCGGCAACGGCGTCCCGGTGCGTTCGGCTTCCTCGATGGCCGGGCCGAACGCCGGGATGGTCTTGGTCATCTCGGTGGCGGCGACCGGGACGACCGCGTTCACCATGACCTGCGCCTTGGCCAGTTCCATCGCCCACGTCCGGGCCATCGCGACGATCCCGGCCTTGGCCGCCGCGTAGTTGGTCTGCCCGAAGTTGCCGCGTTGGCCCGCTGGTGAGGAGATCAGAATCAGCCGGCCACCGGTCCCCTGCTCCCGCATCCGTACCGCCGCGGCTCGGGCGCACGTGAACGTGCCGCGCAGGTGGACATCGATGACCGCGTCGAAGTCCTCGTCGGTCATCTTCCAGAGCACCCGGTCGCGCAGGATGCCCGCGTTGGTGACCATCACGTCGAGACGGCCGAACTGCGTCACGGCCTTGTCCACCAACTCATTCGCGACTTCCGCGGTACCGACCGGGGCCACGACCTCGGCCGCACGGCCACCGGATTCGACGATCGCCTTGACGACACGAGTGGCGGCGTCCGCGTCCACGTCGTTCACCACCACCGCGGCCCCTGCGGCCGCGAGGGCTTCGGCGTAGGCACGGCCGAGACCGCGTCCCGCTCCCGTGACGACGGCGACTTTGCCTGTCAGGTCCATGCCAGGCAAAGTACGTCAATTTGATGACGAGCGTCAATATTGTGCCCAACATTCGTGCCGTCTACTCTGGCCGATGTGGAGGACCAGGTACGACCGCAGCCGCTCATGCTCAGCTTTCTGGGCATCTACTTGCTGGGGCGCCACACGGCGGTGTACTCGGGCAGCATCATCGACGTGTTCGACCGCGTCGGGGTGTCCGAGGAGGCGGTCCGCTCGACGCTGACCCGGATGGCAGGCCGCGGTCTGCTGGAACGCCACCGCGACGGCCGTCGCGTCTACTTCGGACTCACCCAGCGGGCCACCGACGTGCTGTCGGATGGCGAGCGGCGGATATGGCAGACCGGCGCGGTGAACCGGGACTGGGACGGCAACTGGACGCTGGTCGCGTTCTCCATGCCCGAAGGCCGCCGCGCCGACCGGCACGACCTGCGCTCGCAGCTGATCTGGGCCGGCTTCGGCATGCTGCAGAACGGCCTGTGGATCGCGCCGGGCATCAAGGACGCCGCCGCGATCGTCGAGCACCTCGACCTCGCCGGGAACGTCACGGTCTTCACCGCGCAGCACGCCAAGCCGACCGAATCGGCCGATCTGGTGCACAAGGCCTTCGACACCGACGCGATCGCCGCCCGTTACCAGGACTTCCTGGCCCGCTGGGACACCAAGGACCCGTTGCCCGCAGCCCGCGACGACCTGGCACGCCAGCTGATGCTGCACACGGACTGGCTCAACCTCGTCCGCCAGGACCCGCATCTACCCGCTGAGCACCTCTCCCATGACTGGCCCGCGATCCGCGCGGAGGAGACGTTCACCGCGCTGGCGGAGCACTACGAGGAGCCCGCTCTGCGGATCGCGCGGGAAGTCATCGACGAGATTCCCGTGCCAAGATGACAAGTGCCCTTTCTCCTGAAACCGACATTGCCCGCGGGTTCGCTGAGCGCACACACGCAACCCATCCTTGAGATCGATGACCGTTTGACGCTCCGCCCCTGGCGGGAAGACGACGCCCCGGTAGCCCGCGCGGCGTTCAGTTGCCCGGAGATCCAGCACTGGCACACCCGCCGGATCGACTCGGACGCCGAAGCCCTCGAATGGGTCGCCCGATGGGACACGGGATGGCGCGACGAGACCGAGGCCAACTGGGCGATCGCCAGGGACGACCAAGCGATCGGTCAGGTCGGCTTGCGCGGCATCGACCTGATGTCGGCCGTGGCCGAGGTGGCGTACTGGCTGCTCCCCGAGGCGCGCGGCGCCGGGGTGACGGCACCGGCGGTGCGGGTGGCCGCGAAGTGGTGCTTCGACACGGTCGGTTTTCACAGGTTGTTCTTGAAGCATTCGCAGGCGAACATGGCTTCGTGCCGCGTCGCCACCCGAGCCGGATTCGCCCCCGAAGGCACCCTTCGCGGGGCGATGTTGCATATGGACGGCTTTCACGACGGGCATCTGCACGCTCGGCTGCGAACGGACGAAGGGAACGATGATGGGTCTGCTTGACCAGCTCCGGGACGCGATCTCGACCGGCGGTGTCGAGGTGATCGACTTGACCGCGCCGCTGACGTCCAGCACGCCGATCCTGCAGCTGCCCGAGCCGTTCGCCAACACGATCCCGTTCCAGCTCGAGGAGATCAGCCGGTACGACGAGAAAGGCCCGGCCTGGTACTGGAACAACATCCATACCGGCGAGCACACGGGCACCCACCTCGACGTCCCGGTGCACTGGGTGTCGGGCAAAGACGGCCACGACGTGTCCCAGGTCCCGATCAAGACCCTGGTCGCGCCCGCGGTCGTGATCGACGTGTCCGGGCCGGTCGCCGGCGACGACGATTTCCTGCTGGAGATCGACGACGTCAAGCGCTGGGAGGCCGAGCACGGCGCTCTGCCCGACGGCGGCTGGCTGCTCGTGCGCAGTGGGTGGTCCACGCGCTCGGACGATGCGGCGAGCTTTCTCAACGAGGCGCACAGCCCCGGCATGTCCGCGGAGTGCGCGAAATGGCTTGCTGAAGAGACACCATTAACAGGTGTCGGTGTCGAGACGGTCGGCACAGACGCCGGAGCTGCGCACAGCTTCGATCCGCCTTTCCCTTGTCACAACTTCATGTTGGGCGCGGGCAAGCACGGCCTGACGCAGTTGCGCAACCTGGAGTCGCTACCGCCGACGGGCACGATGCTCGTGGTGTCGCCGTTGCCGATCGTCGGCGGATCAGGCAGTCCCGCGCGGGTGCTGGCGTTGGTGGAGCGATGAACGTCGCCGCAATCGTCGGCCAGACGCTGGCGGAACTCGGTGTGGCGCAGGCATTCGGGGTGGTCGGCAGCGGAAACTTCGAAGTGACGAACGCACTGCGCGCGCACGGTGTCCCATTCGTCGCAACTCGGCACGAAGCGGGCGCGGCGACCATGGCCGACGCGTACGGCCGCATGAGCGGACGAGTCGCCGTGGTGTCCGTCCACCAAGGCTGCGGCCTGACCAACGCGATGACCGGAATCGCCGAAGCGGCCAAGAGCCGCACGCCGATGATCGTGCTGACCGCGGACACCCCGAGTTCGGCGATCCTGGCCAACTTCCGGATCGACCAGGACGCCGCCGTGACAGCCCTTGGCGCGACGTCGGAACGTGTGTACTCGGCGCAAACGGCGGTCGCCGACACGGTCCGCGCCTACCGCATCGCCGTCCACGAACGCCGGACGGTCGTGCTCAACCTGCCATTGGACGTCCAGGCCGCTTCTGCCGTCCCGGCCACAGTGCAGCCGGTCGAGCCGTTGTTGCCGATACGGCCCAACCGCAAAGCGGTCGAGGATCTGGCCGCGATGATCGACCAAGCGCGACGCCCGGTGTTCATCGCGGGGCGTGGCGCTCGTGGCGCGGCCAAGGAAATTCGCGCCCTCGCCGCGAAGACGGGTGCGCTGCTGGCCACTTCGGCCGTGGCGCACGGGCTTTTCCACGACGATCCGTGGTCGTTGGGGATCTCCGGCGGGTTCTCCTCCGCCCTGACCGCCGACTTGATCTCACAGGCCGACCTCGTCGTCGGGTGGGGCTGCGCGTTGACCAAGTGGACCACGCGCCGGGGCACGCTGCTCACCGGCAAGGTCGCGCACGTGGACATCGGCGGGCAGGCGCACCAGCCCGTGGATCTCGCGGTGCGGGGCGACGCCGGGCAGACCGCACAGGACGTGGCCGAGCTGGTCACGGTCCGAGACGGATACCGCACCGACGACATCCAAGCCCGGATCGCCGCCGGTCCCCGCTGGCCAGTGCCGGACCTGTCCACCGACACCCACATCGATCCACGGGAGTTGACCGCACGGCTGGACGAACTGCTGCCCGGCGAGCGGATCGTGGCGGTGGACTCCGGGAACTTCATGGGTTATCCCAGCGCGTACCTGTCCGTACCCGACGAGTTCGGCTTCTGTTTCACCCAGTCGTTCCAGTCGATCGGGCTCGGCCTGTTCACCGCGATCGGCGCGGCACTGGCGCGACCGGACCGGCTGCCGGTGGCGGCGGTCGGCGACGGCGGATTGCTGATGAGCATCGCGGAGCTTGAGACGGTCGTACGGCTGAAATTGCCGATGGTGATCGTGGTCTACAACGACTCGGCGTACGGCGCCGAGATCCACCACTTCGGACAGGACGCCGATTTGTCCACTGTGCGCTTTCCGGATGCCGGAATAGGCCAGATAGCACGGGGTTTCGGCTGTTCGGCTATAGCTGTCCACAATGTAAAGGACCTCGACGGCGTCACCGACTGGCTCAACGGCCCTCGCGACCGGCCGTTACTGCTCGACGCCAGGATCGCCTCGGACGGCGGGTCCTGGTGGCTGGCCGAGGCGTTCAGCTGAGCTGCCTAGTGGCAAGAAGTTGACAGCTGACGGCAAGTTGGCACTACTAAAATTGTGGGTATGGAGTTCGGCGGCAGGCACGTCCTGATCACCGGCGGCGGTAGCGGTATCGGAGCCGCGCTGGCCGAACGGTTCGCCAAAGAATGCCCACGCGGGATCACCGTCGTGGACATCGATTTCGCAAGTGCGCAGGAGACCGCGTTCCGAGTGGACGGCCTGGCGATCGAGGCCGACGTCAGCAGGGAGTCGGAGATCCTCCGGCTGATCGCCGAGGCGGAACAGCGGTTCGGCGAGATCGACGTGTACTTCTCCAACGCGGGCATCCCGCGGCCGATCGGCGGCCTGGAAGTCACCGACGAAGGCTGGCAGCAGCAGTGGAACGTGCACGTCATGTCGCACATCTGGGCGATGCGCGCCCTGCTGCCCGCGATGATCAAGCGCGGTGAGGGCTACCTGGTCAACACGGCGTCCGGTGCCGGTCTGATCATGACGCCCGGCGCCGCGCCGTACACGGTGACCAAACACGCCGCGCTGGCGCTCGCGGAGTCGTACGCCGTGATGTACAGCCACACCGGGGTTCGCTTCTCATGCCTGTGCCCTGGCCTGGTCGAGACGCCGCTGATGCTCGCTGTGGACGACGACCCCGTCGGGCGTGCGGTCCGGATGGGTCTGGACAACCACGCGATGGCACCTGTGGACGTCGCCGACGTCGCGGTGCGTGGGCTGATCGAGGAGCGGTTCCTGATCCAGACCCACCCCGACGACATCATCCCGGCCGCCCGGCTGCGTGCCGTGGAGGCCGAGGTCTACCTGGAGGCCATGCAGGACCTGTGGAACGCCGCTCAACAGAGCTGACCCGGCAGCGTTCGGTTCTGCCCCTAGTGCATGGTCAACTTTGCCGTTCTGGCGTCTTGGTCACTGGTCGAGCAGTATTCGGGAGCAATGCTTGAAACGACCCATGCTCAGCGTAGTGCCCGGCCCTGCAGCCCGGTTCCGCGACGAGCTCGACGAGCACGGCCACCGACTGGTAGTGCGCAACGGCTATCACCAGCCGCAGCAGGTGACAACCACAGCCCGGCCAGGTGGAGGTGCGGATGCCGCGAGTCAACGACAAGCGTGTCAACCCCGAGACGGGCGAGCGGCAGCGGTTCTCTTCGGCGATCCTGCCGCCCTGGGCGCGCAAGCCCCCGAAGATCACCGACGTGCTGCCGCTGCTGTACCTGCACGGCCTGTCGTCCGGCGATTTCGTGCCGGCGCTGGGTCAGTTCCTCGGCTCAGCCAAGGGCTTGTCAAGCTCGGTGGGGGACGAAGCTGACCGAGCACTGGCAGGCCGAGCAACACGCGTTCGCTACCCGCAATCTGTCTGATGTGGACTTCGTGTATCTGTGGGCGGACGGCATTCACGTCAACATCCGTCTCGAGGAACACAAACTGTGTCTGCTGGTGATGATCGGTGTGCGCGCCGATGGCCGCAAGGAACTCGTCGCGCAGGCCGACGGCTACCGAGAATCGGTCGAGTCGTGGGCTGATCTTCTACGCGACTGCAAGAGCCGCGGCATGCGCGCCCCGGTCCTGGCCGTCGGTGACGGCGCGCTCGGGTTCTGGGGCGCGCTGCGTAAGGTCTTCCCCGACACGCGCGAACAGCGGTGCTGGTTCCACAAGACCGGCAACGTGCTCGCCGCGCTGCCCAAGTCCGCCCACCCCGGCGCGAAGAAGCACCTGGCCGAGATCTGGAACGCCGAGGACCGCCGCCACGCCGTGGACGCGGTGAAGGCCTTCGATGCGGCCTACGGCGCGAAGTTCCCCAAAGCGGTCGCCAAGATCACCGGCGATATTGCCGAACTGCTGGCGTTCTACAACTATCCCGCCGAGCACTGGCAGCACATGCGCACGACCAACCCGACCGAGTCCACCTTCGCCACCGTCCGACACCGCAGCAAGCTCACCAAGGGCCCCGGCTCCCGCGCCGCTGGCCTCGCAATGGCCTTCAAACTGATCGAGTCCGCCCAAACCCGCTGGCGCGCCGTCAACGCACCCCACCTGGTCGCCTTGGTCCGCGCCGGAGCCCACTTCGATCGGGGCATCCTGGTCGAACGCCCGACAGCAGGTGCGGCATGACAAACGCCGAAGCCCGTCAAGCCCACGGCGCCCCAGCCGATCTGGAACTGGCGCACAGGCTGGCAGACCACGCTGACGCCATCGCCTCACGCCATTTCGCGACCGGCGGCATCGCCTGGCAGACCAAAAGCGACGGCAGCCCGGTCACCGCCGTCGACCGCGAGATCGAACACGCCGTTCGCGCCCTGATCAACCAGACACACGCCAATGACACCTTCCTCGGCGAGGAATTCGGCGCCCAGGGCCACGGCCACCGCCGATGGATAGTCGATGCCATCGACGGCACCACCAGCTTCCTCGCCGGCGAACCAGAGTGGGGCACCTTGATCGCCCTGGCGGAGGGCGATGCCGTCTCGCTCGGCGTGGTCACCGCTCCGGCCTGCCAGACCCGATGGTGGGCCACACGCGGCTCGGGAGCCTGGAGCACCAGCCTGCCGATGGACCACACCGCGGCGCCAACCCGGCTCGCCGTTACCACGGCCACCGACCTCCACGACGCCGCAATCGGCATCTGGCCGCCGCCTGCCCGACTCAACACACGCGACCGACAACGCGCCGCGAACCTGGCAAAGCAAGCCCGAACCACGCTCCCGGCGCTGGACTGGCACAGCACACCCCCACCAACAACCACAATCCGCAAACCATCAACCGGATCCGGAACATGCCACGGCGCCCTACTCGTGGCCACCGGCAAACTCGATGCCTTCCTGCTACAAGGAGCAGGACTCTGGGACATCGCCGCACTCGTCCCGATCGTGGAGGAAGCCGGCGGCATCTACAGCGACCTGTCCGACGACCGACACGGCGACACCAGAACCGCCCTGTTCTCAACCCCCGCCCTCCACCACCAAATCCTGGACATCACCGCACGCACAACCTGAACCGCGCAGCGAACACAATCAACAGGTCTTGACAATTACTCCAGTATTCGCTTGCGTAGCAAGTCGTGTGCGTCGCAGAAGAACCGGCGGACCCGTAATCGCAGCGCCACAGGCTGCCCAGCCACACACGCCGATCATGATCGCAAAGCCCTCCGCCAGACGCCCCGCACCCCGCACCCCGCAAGTTGATCACGCATCCAGGGACAGAACCGCATGGTTGACAGGACTGGCATCATTCATTAGGAAAGTTTGTTAACTATCGCGGTCGCCGCCAATGCCCGCGCGCCGGGCATCGCCGCGTCAGCGAAAGGCGACATTCCATGGGATTCCGGAAGTCCCTGGTCCTCATGGCGATCACGGCGACCGTCGCGACCGCCTTCCCTGCAACCGCCGCCGCCGCACCGCCCGCCCCGACCAACGTCCGAGCCTTCAGCATCACCGGCACCTCGGCAACGCTGGAATGGAACACCTCATCCGGCGCGTCCGAATACGAAGTCAGATGGACCGGCTCGTCGAAGGTCGTCGGCGCGACCATCCCGAACGCGGTGATCTCGGGCCTGAGCCCGTCGACCTCGTACACGTTCCGCGTACGCGCCAAGGGCTCCAGCGGAACCTCGCCCGACTCGGCGCCGTTCACCCTGACCACCAAGAGCGACCCGGGCGGCGGCAACGGCCCGGTCCACTGGGGCGGCGCACGCTCGTCCAGCTACGGCATCAGCCCCTTCCCCAGCGCCTGCGGCTGGGAGAAGGCCACAAAGCAGATGAGCGGCTACTTCCCCGGATCGACGCCCGCGAACGTCTGGATCGTCGGCAACATCTCCAACAACGGTGTCGCGCTGCAGTTCCCGCACCCGGGCGACGGCCGTAACTACGGCTCCCGGATCAAGTTCGCGAGCAGTGACAAACACGAGCCGTTCCTCGACTACTTCGACACCCACGGCATCAAGGTGTGGCTGCAGGTCGAGTCCGGGTTCGCCGACATGCCAACGCTGATCGACCTGGTGCTCAAGCGTTACAAGCACCACCCGAGCGTCCTCGGGTTCGGCGTGGACGTCGAGTGGTTCAACCCACGTGGGGCGGACCTGAACGACCCGGTGACTGATTCGCTCGCGCAGCAGTGGGAATCACGGGTGAAGAGCCACAAGTCGTCGTACACGCTGTTCCTCAAGCACTTCAGCCCGGCGTCGCTGCCGAAGACCTACCGCGGCCAGATCGTGTTCGTCGACGACACGCAGTACTTCACCAACGTCACCGACTACGTGGCCGAGATGAAGGGCTGGGCGGATCTGTACTACCCGAACCCTGTGCTCTACCAGATCGGATACGCCTCAGATAGGGGTTGGTGGAGCAAGGAAGCCAAGCCGATCCCGCAGACGCTGAGCCGCAAGCTCAGCGGCGTGACGCGTCAGGCCCATGGGTTCGCCTGGGTCGACTTCACGTTGCGGGATGTGCTGTCCACATCCTGCTGAGAGTTCGTGAGTGTTTGCGTGGGTGCCGGCCCCGCAAACACTCACGATGGTTTCAGGCGGACCCTGAACGTCATCCGGACGCCTGGTTGCGGGTGCGACCACAAGTGACACGACATGATCCACGCCAGACACTCCTTGCATACAGCTGGCCGATCACCGAAATCGTCCGAGTCGACACCGACAAGAAATCCGTCGGTGTCCTGGCCGCATAGTGGACAATCACCGGAAGTCTTGGGGCAGTCACCATACGGTGGCTTGGCGCTGGACACGTCAACCGCCGGCACCGGCCGGGTGAGCACGACCCTGGTGGTCAGCCGCCCCAAGTCGAAGATGAACCGCATCCAGTACAGCAGCTGAACGCTGAAACACGGCACGCATAACAGCTTTTCGCGCGGCACCGGCCTTCGTAATCGGCGCGTTCCCGGTGCCAGTGGCGGATTTCGCAATGTCTCCGACGGCACCGCACCGCTGGGTGGCGTTGTCACTTCTGAGAACACCACTGCGGCGTCGCGTTCATGGCACGCGACGCAGTCCTTGCGAGCATTCGGGTAGGACAACACCCACCACAATCTAAGTAGGTCGCCGGGGAGGTCTCCCCGGGCGACTGCCTACTGCATCTTGGCGGCGATCGCAGTCAGCACAGCGCTACTGATCGCACACGCTTGCGTGTTCGGGAAGGCACCATTGGTGACCGAGACGCCCCAGTAGCCTTTGGCGGTCTTCACCACGCCCAGACATTCCGGGTTGCCAAGGGAATCGGTGCCCGACAGCTCCAAGCCCGGCTTACCGCCGTAGTCCTTGGCCACGGATCCCTGGCGCTTGGCTGGATCCGCGCTCATCCCGGACGCGTCATCGCCCCACACAACCAATGCGAGCATGACCTTCGTCGTCTGGGTGGCGGGTTTGTCCTTCTCGACAGTCACGTCCGCACCGCCTGCCTCGAAGCGGCACGCGGCCTTGAACACGCTGTCCTTCTCCGGTGGGCGCCGGGTTGGCTTGGTGTTCTTGGGGTTACGGGCTTCCGGCGGGAACGCGTCCCATCCGATCACCGTGCACGGGTCCGCGGGCGCGCCGACTTCCTGCCACGACGGCGGCGGGTTGAGGTCGCCGAGTTTGACCGCGCCCTGCGCGGGCTGGCCCGCGGGCGGGACCTTCACTTCGAGGATCCGGCCGACGACCGTCTCCGCCGCTTTGTTCGCCGCCTCGCAGGAACTCGCGGTCACCTCGATCACCTGCGTGCGCTCCATGTCCGAGCCCTTGGCCTCGTCGACCTTCACCAGGGTGTCCGGGCTGTACTGGACGCTGATCACACACCGCGAGCCGCTCTGGAACACCGACGCCGGTTTTCCTTTGACCTGCGCCGGTTTGAAGCTCGTCGGGTTGTTCGGGATCTGCTGGACCGGGTCAGCGGCGAACTCCAGCGAGATGTCGATCTCCGGCGTCGGCGCTGTCTTGTCCTTGGTCGGGGCCGCTTTGGGAGCCACCGTGCAGCGGTGCGGCGCGCCGAGCTTCGCGCGGCCTTCGGTGCCGTTCAGCAGGGTCTTCGCCGCGATGCACGGGTCGATCGTGCCCAACGGCAACGCGGGTGTGCTCTTGTGCTCCGAACGCTTCGGCGGCGTCTTCCACTTGGCGATCGTGTCGGTCAGGTACTGCTTGGCCACGTCGCACGCGGGCGTCGGCGGTTGATCGCGGTTCGAGCCGTTCCACTGGACCCGCAACGACACACCGTGCGACTTGTTGATCGGGTTGGTGTACTGGCACGAACCACCGCGCGGCGCGTACTTCTGGAACTGCATGTCGCCGATGGTCTCGGGCTGTTCGGTGCCGGCCGCGTCGCCGAGGGTGATCTTGAACGACCAGGTCTGGGCCAGCTCGCTCTTGCCCGCGTTCACCGTGCACTCGCCGAGCGAGTCGCCCGGCGCGATCGAGTCGAGCTGCGGGTCGATCTTCTTGACCGCCTCGAGGTCGAACATCGCGCACGGGTCGATCTGCCGCAGGTTCGCGAAGATCGGGATGGCCTCTTTTTCGTACTCCGCCACCGGGTAGTCAGGTGTGTACGGAGCATCGGCTCCTGCCGCGGGCGGCGCGCCAGGAGCCGAGGGATCGCCGAACAGGTACGCGAACTTGGTGCCGTCCCCGCCGCACGCGGTGAGCAGCAAGATCCCAGCGCATAGCAGAACCGTGAGTCGTCCCCCGCTGGACACTGTCTCGTCCCCTCCACATCGGACTCTGGGCCTGCCGGTGCCCAATCGTGAAGCCCGGCTCCCCAGTCCGCAACTCGATGTCACGGTAGCAGTGGTCCGATGCCTCCCATGGCCAAACGGCGAAAACGCTCGTACGCCTCGTCGGCGGTGAGCGGCGCCTTCGTGCCGAGCCACCAGCCGATGACCCCGGTCATGCCGCGGATGACGAACGTGACGACCAGATCGAGCTCGTCCTCGGGCAGGTGCGGCCGCAGGTACTCGGTCAGCAGCTTGGTCATCTCGCGGCGGACCACCAGCATCGCCGGTTCATGCCGCATGACCGTGGCGGTGAACAGCTCCCGGTTGTCGCCCGCGTGCCGGAACACCGCACGCAGCGGGCTGAGCACGTCGCCCGGTTGCTGTGTCCCGGCCATCTCGGCTTTGACGTTCTCGAAGCCGGTCAGCAGCAGGTCGTCCTTGCCGTGGAAGTGGGTGTAGAACGTCGACCTGCCGACGTCGGCGCGATCGAGGATGTCCTGCACGGTGACCCGGTCGTATCCCCGCTCGACGATCAACTCGACCAAGGCGCGGCGCAGCGCGTCACGGGTCTTGTGCACCCGCCGATCAGTCATCCACTCCTCGTTTCCGAACAATCCGCCGCGATCCGTGCGGTACCGGACGGCGCCGTAAAATTGTCTCTGGCCTGGAGCTACCTGCCTGTCCAAGTATCGGACACATGTCCATTAACGAACTCGAAGTACCAGGACTCGGCACCACGTGGCTGGTCACCGGCCTTGAGGAAGGCCGAGCGGTGCTGGCAGATCCGCGGCTGTCTCGTGACGAACGCAAGGCACCGGACGCGTTGCGTGCCTTCGCACATAACCACCGCGCCGACATGTCGATGGGACGGCATCTGCTGGACGAAGACCCGCCCGACCACACCCGGCTGCGCGGTCTGATCAAGAAGGCCTTCACACCACGGCGTGTGGAGAACCTCCGGCCACGCGCGCAAGAGATCACCGACGCGTTGCTGGACGGCCTGTCCGGCGAGGTGGATCTGATTGACGCACTGGCGTTCCCGCTCCCGATGACGATCATGTGCGAGTTGCTCGGGCTGCCCGAGGCGGACCGCGCCGACTTCCGGATCTGGGGCGCGGAGCTGGCGATGGGCATGGATCCGACCGCGGATCGGGCCACTGTGGAACACGGCGGCAAGGCGCTGCGGGCGTACTTCGAGAACCTGGTCGCGCACATCGACGTGGACGACCGTCCTTCCGACGAACAGCCGGACCTGACCCGCGCGTTGATCAGGGCGGGCCGGATGAGCCACGACGAGCTGGTCAGCATGCTGATGTTGCTGCTGCTGGCCGGGCACTCGACAACGGTCAACCTGATCAGCAACGGAATGCTGGCGCTGATGACCAACCCGGCGCAGTTCGCGTTGCTGCGCGAGCGCCCGGACTTGCTGCCGCAGGCGGTCGAGGAACTCGTCCGGCACGACGGGCCGCTTCAGGTCTCCTTACCGCGCCACACCCTTGAGGACGTGGAAATCAGCGGCGTCACGATTCCCGCGGGCAGCATGGTGAGCGTCGTCGTATCGGCGGCCAACCGGGACGCGTCACGGTTCGACGATCCCGACCGTCTGGACATCACGCGGGCCGACAACCAGCACTTGGGTTTCGGCCACGGTGTGCACTTCTGTGTCGGCGCGGCGCTGGCACGGATGGAGGCACAGGTGGCGATCGGCAGCCTGGTCTCCCGGTTCCCCAATATCAGGCTCGCAGTGACGGACCTGCGTTGGGAGGTCAACCCGATGCTCCGCGCCCTGGTGTCCTTGCCGGTGCGACTCGGCTAGTTGCGAAAAACCACCCACCGCATCGCGGCGTACATGTAGACGGCTTCACAAGCCCCGGCGGCCAGTCTCGCGATCCGGTAGTCGACGCCCAGTGCGGCCAGACCGCTGCCCACGCCGAGGATCCACGCGAGGTAGTTGACGATCACCACGACGACGTAGATGCCGAACTGCGGGCCGACTGGTGCGTGCGACCGGAAGTTGAACGCCCGGTTGAGGAAGTAGCTCAACGCGAACGCGCACGCGTAAGCGATCGTGATGCTCAGCCAGAGCACGACATCGAGCACGCCGTGCAGAATGCTGAGCAGGACGAGGTCCACGCCGAACGTGAAGCTGTTGATGACGGCGAAGCCCAGCAGGCTGGGCGGCACGATCCGGTTGAGCCCGAACGGGAGGCGGGCGGCGATCGCGGCCATGACGTTGTTGAATTTGCGGCCCCGCTCGGCCGCAGTGGTCTGCACGCGCGCAGCCTGGCAAGGGAAGGTGGCGAACAGGCGACTCTGGATCAACGTGTTTCGAAACTCATGAGAGGCTGCAGCCATGATGATCATGGTCGCCGGGGGCAGCGGCCTGCTCGGGCACCACGTGGTGCGGCAGGCACGGTCACGCGGGCACAAAGTAGCGGTGATGGCAAGGACCCGCAGGCCAGGAGTGGATCACGCGGTCGACCTGACCACGGTTACCCAGGCGTCGTTAGCGGAGTTGTTGGCCGGTTACGACGCAGTGGTGTTCGCAGGCGGAGTGTTGGACGAAGGCAGCGAAAGCGTCGAGGACCGCCTGCGTTCGGGGTACGTGGATCCAGCTGTGACGCTCGTGCGCGCAGCGCGGTCAGCGGGGTGTACCCGGGCGGTGTTGCTGGGCTCGTACTACGTGCACTTCCAGCGCACTCACCCGGAGTGGCGACTGGCACGGCATCCGTATGTGCGTGCACGGTTATCGCAGGCGAATGAAGCCCGCGAGGTCGCCGGGGCAGAGATGTCGCTCGCGACGATTCAGATCCCTTATGTGTTCGGAGTCGCGCCGGGCCGTGTGCCCGAGTGGTCGAACTTCTGGGTGAAGTGGCTGCGCTCCCCCATCCCGATGGTCGTCCCCAGCGGCGGCACGGCCGTGACCAGCGTAAAGGCCGTGGCGGACGCGGCCGTGACGGCGTTGGAGGAACGGTCGGACGCCGACATCCCCGTGGCCGAGGAGAACCTGTCGTGGAAGGACATGGTTCTTCGGATGGCGGCGGCGTCCGGCAAGCCTCGGGCGGTGCGGGAAGTCCCGGCACCCGTGCTGCGGAAAATGGCCCGATTCACCGGCGCCGTGGCGAAACTGACCCGCGCGCCTGAGCAACTGATGGACATCGGGCACCTGGATGACGTGTACCGGCACGAGATGTACCTGGACCTTACGGCCCCACGGTCGCTGGATGCGGAGATCGCGGAAACCGTGCAGGCAACGAGGTAAGAGCACCTGAGTTCACCAAAGCAGCAAGGTGCTCAAGATTTAGCTTCGAGCCATTGAACTCCAGGGCTGCCGCGGCACGAAGCGCGTCACGCAGGCCGCTGGCTGCCACTTGTTCGATAGAAGCCAGGCCGGCCACGAACTTCATTTCGACCTCTCGCTTTATCGCTTGGACAATCGCAATGGCAATAAGGACGAAGCCGGCGACCGCGAACACCATGCTGAAGAGAAAGCTGATAGATACGTATGGTCTTGAGCGTAATACTTGACGATGAGGCGCGCATGGCCATCAGACTGCTGCCGGACGACATTGGCAATGGCTGTCGTCGCCCGTTCACCAGCGACGTCGATCTCGACGTGGTCACCATAGATCACCGGCCCAGCGCGCCGCACGGTGACACTTGACCCGCTGCGACCTTCCGAAAGAGGTCCTTCATCCTCGCGGCTCAGATCCAGTGATTTCTGGACCGGCCCAGGTGGAAGACCGAGGGCGACCGATACTTCCCGCTCCACTTCGAGTCGCTTCTCATCCGATTTGCGCGATGTCGTGAAGGCAGCCGCTATACCGCCCACAGCGGCCGCCAGGCCACCAAGACGGAAACCAGCTGCTCCGTAAAGGCCGAACTGTACCAATAAAACGAATGCGGCTGCCCCCCACAAGGGACCAAGCCATACGCAGTCGGCGAGTTCTATTGATGCTGCGCCCGTAACCATAAAACGACCAAGACCGCGCCTGATCTGTTACCCGGCGCGTTGTCACCACCAGGACAGATTGATGATCGAATCAACCCTCATGCTGGGATCTTCTGTGATCAGCAGTTTCACAACCATATCTGTCCAAGCACTACTCACCGACCCACGTTCGCCATCCGACACTCACCGGGACACGACACCCGACCGCGACGTGAACACTCGTGTACACTTCTGAACATGAGTGTTCACTCGATTTTGGATGTGGCTACTGAGGTGCTGCTGGCGGACCCGAGTGCCTCGCTGGGGGACGTGGCCAAGGCGGCCGGTGTCAGCCGCACAACGCTGCACAAACGGTATGCCACCCGGCATGACCTCCTCGTCGCGTTGGCACACGACGCCTACGACCGCGTCGACAAAGCGATGACCGACGCGCAACTCGACGTCCCTGGCAGCGATGTTGTCGAGGCGTTGGAGCGGGCCATCGCTGCCCTTATTCCGCTTGGGCCGCGGATTGAGTTCATGTACCGCCAGATCGGCTTGGACGATGTGCCTGATCTCGTCACCCGCTATGAACAGTCCGGCGAGCCGCTGCTGCGGCTTATCCGGCGTGGCCAGGAGGCGGGCAAGCTTCGCACCGATGTGCCCGACTGGTGGATTCTGTCCACCTTGGACGCCGCGTTCTACACCGCGTGGGAGGCCATCTCGTCCGGCAAGCTGGCCCCGCTCGACGCGCCCAAGCTCGTCATGAAGACGGTCATGCAGGGCATCGGGACATGATTGCCGTCATCGGCCTGCTCGGTGCTACCGGTCTTTCCGTCGCGGGCAACGCCATCACGGGTATCGCTATCCCGTGGCTCGTGCTCGAACGGACCGGCAGCCCTGGCCTCGCCGGCCTGCTGGCCGCGGCCGCACTCGGCCCGTTGGCGCTGTCCACTCTTTTCGGTGGCGCGCTGATCGACCGGTGGGGCCGCCGGCGGTTGAGCATCGTCGCGGACATCCTCAGCGCGCTGGCCGTGGCCGCACTGCCTATTTTGGACAGTACGATCGGCTTGAACACCGCTCTCATCGCAGTTCTTGTCGCGTTGGGCGCCTTGTTCGATGGTCCTGGCATGGCCGCACGGGAAGCGCTCCGGCCTGATGTCGCGCGGCACGCCAACGTCCCGCTTGAACGGGTGAACGCGTGGGGTGAAGCTCTCGAAGGCCTCGGCAACCTTGTGGCGCCGGGACTCGCCGCGTTGTTCATCGCGATCGCGGGCGCTACCAACACGTTGTGGGTGACGGTCGGCATGTTCTTCGGCGCCGTTCTCCTCACTCGGTTGACGGTGCCGCGCGACGTCAGGCACGAGGCCCCGGATCACTATTTCCGTTCCGTGGCCGAAGGATTCAAGTTCGTCTGGCGGCAACCGGTGCTGCGCGGCGCCGGGCTCGCGGCCATGCTGCTCATCCTGTTCATCGCACCGATCTCGATCGTGCTGACCGCTCAGGCGCAAAGCATTGGCAGCCCGGGACTACTCGGCCTTGTCATGACCATGTTCGCGGTCGGCGGCATCGTGGGTGCGATCGTGTACGGCGCCATCGCCACCAAGCACCGCCGTCGCCCAGTCCTGTTGTGGGGACTCGTGATCAGCGGGGCCGGGATCATGCTGTTCGCGTCGGGCATCCCGATGGCTGTGCTCGCCGCGCTCGTCGGCGTCGCGGCCGCGCCGATCAACCCGATCACGGCCGTTCTCATCCAGGAACGCACGCCGGAACGGCTTCGCGGCAGGGTGATCGGCAGCATCTCGTCGCTCGCTCTGGTCGCTGGCCCGATCGGTGTCTCGCTGACCGGTGTGCTCCTCGAGGGCGCGGGCGCAGGCCTGGCGTTCATCCTGATGGGCGCGGGCTGTCTGCTCGCCGCGCTCTACTCGGCCGTCGCGCTCAAGGACATCGAGCCGCGGACCGGCCTGCCCGGCATCGACTCCAGCACCAACGACGAATCACGAACCACGAAGGAACCGTTGACCAGCAAGTGAACCACGCCGACGGACGGCCGCACACCGTCCACATAGGTCGCTTGGTCGGTGATCCGGTCCGGATCGAACACCAGCACATCCGCGTCACTGCCCGCCTTGAGCCGTCCCTTGCGGCGCATGGCGGGCACCGCTTTCTCCAGGACCTGCGCGGGAATCAGCGAACACCGTGAGATCACCTCAGCCAACGACAGCACACCGTGCTCACGCCACAATGTCCGCAACGACTTGGCGAACGTCCCCGCGCTGCGTGGATGGACAAGCGCACCAGGCGGCAGCGGCCACGTCGTCGGTGGTGGCGGAGGTCCTGGCCACGTCAACGGCACGGCGTCACTGGCGATCGCACCACCCGGATACGCCAGCGCCCGCACAAGATGATCGCGGTCAACCGGATTGTCCTCGTCCAAGAAGTGCACGATCACCAACGCACCCGGATCCGCGGCGCGCAACTCCAGCAGACGCTTCTCGTCCGCGATCCGCTCCCCCGTCGCGACGACCACAATGTCGCTCGGCCGGATGTCCGATCGCTTCAAGGCTTCCGGGTCGAGAAACGCCGCGCCGATCGCCGTCGAACCAGCGCCGTAGGGATACGCCTCGACCGTCACCGGCGCGCCTTCGGCCCTTGCCTTGTCCAGCAGCGTGCGCACCTTCTCGATGCGCCTCGCCGAGGTGCTGTTGACGTGGCAGTAATGCATATGCGCGCCAGTCTCACCGGCCGCCCGGATGATCTCCGTGGCACCGTCGACCGGCACGCCCGGATCGACGTCGATCAGCGGCCGCGCGTGCGTGTACGTCGGAACTCCGGCTTGCGACGCAAGTCCAGCAACGGCAACGAACTCATCCGGATCGACCTGCGGCGCGTAGCCGACCAGGATCCCGATTCCGAGCGCGCCGTCGGCCAGATCGTCGTACAGCCGCTGGAAGATCCGCACCCGCTGCTTCATCGTCGCGGGCACCTGCCAGCCCGGGTTGCCCAGGTGTTTCAGGATCGCGTGCAGGCTAGGCCCCGGCTGCGCGCCGATCAGCTCGACCATCCTGGCCAACGCCCACGACGTGGCGTAGCCGTAGTTCAGCGGGCGGCCTTCGGCACCGGCTTTGGCGTACGCGACCCTGACCGGCGTCGTGCCCGCCTCGAGTTCCAACGCCGTGGTCACGCCGTCCAACGCCTGCAGGCGCTGTTCCGGGATCGCCTGGCCATGACTGTGCAAGTCGATGAACCCTGGGCACACCACCATGCCGGACACGTCCACCCGGTTCGGGCACTCGAGCGGGGCGCTCGACACCGACACGACCCGGTCACCGGCGATACCGACGTCGGCGACCTTGTCGAACCCGCTCTCCGGGTCGATCACCCTCCCGCCGCTCAGCACCAGGTCCACTAGCGCACGTCCCAGGTCAGCACCCCGTCATCATCGCTGATCTCCAGTGCCGATGTCGCCAGTCGTCCCAGATACGCCACCAAAGTCGCAGCGATGACCGTCCCGGTCTGCATGTCGGCGAGCGGCACGAACCGGGCGCACGGAAAGAGATCGGTCGCGCCGGGCAGCTCGCTGCGCCACGGCTCGAGCTGGCCGTCGCTGAGCCGGTACAGATCGAGCAGCTCGCCGTGGACACTGTATACGCTGACCTGGTGCGATGGGATCAAGTCGATCTTCTGCGTGGCGAGCTGCAGGCGCATTGCTACCGGATGCTCGGCTCGGTGCAGGACGCCGAGGACGCGTTGCAGGAAACGCTGGTCCGCGCGTGGCGCTCGGCCGACCGGTTCGACGGCGTGCACCTGCGGGCCTGGCTGTACAAGATCGCCACGAACCGGTGCTTGACGCTGCTGGAGAAGCGCGCGAGACGGGAACTGCCTGCCGAGCTCACCCAAGCCGACGACCCGATCTGGCTGGAGCCCTATCCGGATGACCCGGAGGCCAGTTACCTGGCACGCGAAGGCATCGAGCTCGCGTTCGTCGCCGCTTTGCAGCACTTGTCCGCGACGCAACGGGCCGTGCTGGTGCTCCGCGAAGTCCTCGGTTTCTCCGCGCAGGAAGTCGCCGACCAACTCGACACGACCGTGGCCGCCGTGAACAGCGCGTTGCAGCGTGCCCGCAAGGCCGTCAGCCCGCGCAAGTACGTGGAACCCGGGCCTGAGCTGCAGAAAGTCGCCGACCAGTACGCCGCTGCCTGGGAGATCGGCGACGTGGAGGCGATCGTGGCCATGCTGACCGAGGACGCGAAGTACGCGATGCCACCGCTGCCGGAGTGGTACCAGGGCCACGAGGCCATCCGCGGTTTCCTGGCGACACCACTGCGAACGCGCTGGAAATTCCTGCCGGCTCGGGCGAACGGCCAGCTGGCGTTCGGCACGTACATGCTCGAAGGCGACCACTACGTGCCCGCGGGACTGGATCTGCTGCGATTCGACGGCTCGAAGATCGCCGAGGTCGTGTCGTTCCTGACCGCCGATTTCCCCAGGTACGGACTGCCGACGAAACTGTCTGCCTGAGCCGCGATGAGTTGATGCGCCCTCCTGGGTTGTAGAAGCAAACCAACCCAGGAGGCACACCATGTTGCTCGACGGCAAGAACGCGATCATCTACGGCGGCGGGACCGTCGGTACGGCTGTGGCCAGCGCTTTCGTCCGCGAAGGCGCTCGCGTCTTCCTCGTCGGACGCACGCTGGCCACGCTTGAGAAAGCCGCTGGGCGCATCGGCCGCAACGTCGAGATCGCCCAGGTCGACGCCCTCGACGAACGTCAGGTCAACGAGCACGCGGACGCCGTGGCCGCGCAGGCGGGCAGCATCGACATCTCGATGAACGTCATTTCCGACACCGACACCCAAGGCACCCCGATGGTCGAGATGACGCTCGAGGACTACATCCGCCCGGTGATCACGGCGGTCAGCTCGAAATTCCTCACCTCATGCGCGGCCGCACGACACATGATCAAGCAGAAGTCCGGCGTGATCATGGCGTTCGGCGGCTCGGTCGAACGCAGCCCGCTGATGCACGACTACAACTTCGGCGGCATCCAGGTCACTTTCGACGCGGTGGAGTCGATGCGCCGCCAGCTCGCGGTGGAACTGGGCAGGTACGGCATCCGCGTGCTCAGCCTGAGGACCAGCGGCCTGTTCGAATCGATCCCGCCGGACTACGAGAACCGCCAGATGATCATCGACAGCTTCCGCAAGGGGACCCTCACCGGCCACGCCGCGACTGTGCAGGACGTCGGCAATGTGGCGGCGTTCGCGGCGTCGGACTGGGCCCGCACGATCACCGGAACCGAGATCAACATGACCAGCGGCACCGCACTGGACTGAGCAGGATACGCACGAACAAGGTGGGCGGCAAAGAAACTCCACCGGTATTCATCTGCGGCTGAATGGGGGTCGCTACTCGGGTCTCACGGGTACGAATTCCTCATAGGCTCGGATAAGCCCCCGCCCACGAGAGGGGCAGTCACCCGATTCCAGCCATTCAGTCCACTGTGGAGTTATTGTGCGTATTTCGGCATTGACCGCCGCCGTCGCCGGTCTGACGATGATCGCGGCACCGGCCATGGCCGGCCAGGCCACCACGGCGGCGCCCGACAAGTGCGGCAACCACGCCGAACCGGTGCCCGGCGGCCAGCAGTACGAGCGCAAGTACTTCTGGGGCAACTGTGAGAACACCGGCGTGAAGATCAACGTCTGGTTCAAGGCCTACAGCGGCGCGTTCGACCGCTTCGACCGGCAGGTCTGCGCGCCGGCCCAGACCGACACCCAGATCGGCCACACCATCAACTACCTCGTGACCGCCTACTACGTCAAAGACACGGCAGGCACGTGCTGATCGAGCGGTGGTGAGACCGGGTCGGGCGACCGACCCGGTCTTGCCATTCCGGCAACGTTTCGTGCTTTCACGGCACCTCGGCGCCAGGGTGGCACGTATGGGCAAACGTGACACCGGACCGCCGACGACCGGCCCCGGCGAGAGAGATGTGCTCGTCGGGTTCCTCGACTACCTGCGCGCCGCCATCGCGGCCAAGGCCGAAGGAGCGCCGGAACCCCAGGCCCGCACCGCGGGTGTGCCGTCCGGGACGAACCTGCTCGGGCTGATCAAACACCTCACCCACGTGGAGCGGTACTGGTTGCTCGGTGCGGCCGTGACCAACTGGAAAGCAACGTTCCGCCTCGCCCCGGACGACACCGCGGACGCGATCCTCACCGCCTACCGGAAAACCAACACCGAGGCCAACGACGAGATCATGTCCTGGGACGACCTCACCGGCCCCGGCGCCCGCCGGGGGTCATCGAGGCGGTGGACACTGGTCCACATGATCGAGGAAACCGCCCGGCACGCGGGACACGCCGACATCCTGCGGGAGTTGATCGACGGCAGCGTCGGGCGCTGAACCGGCTCAGATGCGGATGGGAAGCCGTGCCAGCACAGTGCCTTTCGCGTCCAGTACGGTGATCTCGCTCTTGTGCCGTTGCTCGAGCGTGCCTTCGTTGAGCCAGATGTTGGGCAGCGCGAACGTACCATTGTGGACGTCCGCTCGAACGTCGGGCGACTCCGGCCGGGAAATGCTCACCGAGGCGACATCAGCCGACTTCACCAGGCCGGCTACCACCACGGTGTCACTGTCGCCGCTGCCGCCCGGGCGCTGCCGGAAGTCGTAGAACACGGTGGTGCTGAACAGGTACGGGTTCGACGGGACTTCCAGGTCACGGTAGCCGTTGCTGAAGGTCTCCTCGTCGATCTTGAGCGAGACCCGGTCAGCGGAGACCACGCAGACAGCGAGGAGATTGCCGTAACGTCCAAGTTGGAGTGTCTCATCCTTGGTGAGCTGCAACGATTCGGTGGCCTCCCAGTTCGCCGGATCAACGGGACGGAATGAGAACTCGCGGGTGAAGCAGTCGGCCAGGCGGCGCGCCCCGTCCGAGTCGGGATTTCCGGGCGATTGTGGACGATCGACTACGGCAGGCGTGACGGAAGGTACTTCCGTTGCGGGCACCGACCGTACGTCTCCCATGATCTCCGGGGTCCCGCCGAGAGCGATCGTCAGTCCTCGGGAACCGAGCGGCAAGTTGTTGGGTGACACGAAAACCCCGTCACGCACGACAGCGAGCGTGCGACCGGCCTGCCGATCACCCGGTCCGATCTGCATTGTCCGGAAGGCCGGATCCAGCACCCCGGCGACGGTGCCGGCCGCTGAAACGAACGTGGCCCGTGCCGTTCCTGCGGCAGATGCGCCGACAATGGGCGCGGAAAGCGTCACAGTGGACGGTGTCAGTTCACAGAACCGTGGCCCAGCCTCGGTAGAGTACGTGATGACGGTGGCACCTCGAGCGGACGCCGTCATCAGCGGTCGCCACTCGCCAGCTCCGGCTGCCGCACAGCGGGCCGCCTGCTCAGGCGGTGCTTGAAGATCCTTGACGCTGTACATCTCCTCAGGCGTCACGAATCGGTTCTGGCTCTCCGCAGTAGCCGGAGGCAGTTCCTGGGACCGGTTGGTGGTGACGGTGAAGGTCACCGCGCCCGCGGCGAGCAGGACAACGGCCGCCGCGATGGCCAGCGGAGCCCAGCCGACTGTCCGGTTGGGACGGTGGATGTCCGCCAGAATCCGGCGGCGGGCGTCGGCGCGCACGGACTCCGGCAACTGCCGTTCCTCGTGCACGTCAAAGATGTCATTCATCTGATGTCTCCTGGGAAAGCTCATGCAACCGGGACCGGGCGCGGGAAAGCCGCGAGCGCACGCTGGCCTCGGAGATACCGAACAGTTCAGCGGCGTCCGCCGCGGACGTGCCGCCGAGCAAGCAGACCTGCACCGCTTCCCGCTCCTTCGGCGGCAATCGCTCGACAGCCGCGAGGACGCGCTGCAGCCGCGCCTGGGTCGCGTTGTCCTGAGCGAGCTTCTCGGCGTGGTCGGGTGTCGATTCCGTGGTCGCCAGCTTCGGGACCAGCCTGAGGAATCGGCTCAGCCGCCGGCGCTCTCCTCGGCACAGGTTCGCCGTCACGGTGTACAACCACGGCAACGCGCTGTCGCGGACAAGACGGACTTCACCGCGTCTGCGCCAAGCGGTCATGAACGTAGTCGCGAGCAGGTCGTCGGCCGCGCTCCACGAAGCAGTGAGCTTGTACGCGTAATTCCAGACGGTCTGCGCGTGCCGTTCGAACAAGTCGGTGAAGGCCTGGTGGTCGTCGGCGGCGATGAGCCGCCAGAGCTCGGCATCCGACCTTGGCCCATCCCGCACAGCGGCCTCCGTCAACGAAACAGTCACGACCCGTTGTAGTCGACCGTCCGCGACCGTTGCACCCCGCGATCAAATAGTGACTGGTGTCACAGGGTGCTTCCAGGCATTTTCGACCGGATTTCGGCGCGGCCGGTCGCTCCGAGTTTGCTGAGGATGTTCTGCACGTGGGTCTCGACCGTCCGCACGGAGATGTGCAGCGTTGCGGCGATCTGCCTGTTGGTCAGCCCCTGCGTGACGAGCCGGGCGATCTCACCTTCGCGAGGGGACAGAACTCGTGGCCCGGTAAGGGATTCCGCGGCGGCCACCAGCCGCCGCATGCCCATTTGTTCGGCCATGGCCCGCGCGGACTGGGCCAGTGCGGCCGATTCGGCGGCGTCGCCGGGGCGGTCGCGGCGGGCAAGCACGCGGGCCAGGTCGAACGTGGCGGTGGCGACACAAGGCGGCAGCCCGACGCGATCGTTGATCTCGATGGCGCGCCGCAGGTACCGTACGGCGTCGTCAAGCCGGTCGCATACAGCAGCCGCGAGGCCTAACGAGCCAGCGACCGCGCCTTCGATGGTGACGACTCCGGCACCACCGCACTGGATAAGATCTTCGAACGGCAACAACCGGCGATATGCCACCGCGGCGGTCGCCTGTCCTTGAACTGCTCGGCCAGAACCACCAGGGCGCACAGCACCGACAGCCGTCGCATGCCGCCGATGGGCTCATGGATGTCCATTTGCCGCAGTTGCGCGATTCCCTTGCTGATCAGCACAGACGCACGGTCCACGTCCGGCATGTCAGGCGCCGCGAGCAGTGCGCGTGCGTACAGCCTTACCGCGTTCTCCCAAGCCAATTGCGCCATCGCGGCATCGCCCGCGCGCCGTGCCCACTCGGCTGCCTTCGTCGCATCACCGGCGGGCAGCGCTTCGAGCCAGTGGTGCGCGATCTCCGCAACCCGTTGTGCTGCCTCCGGACGTTGTTCCATCGCCGTCGCGGTGCGCGCGTGCAGCGCCAATCGCCGTGCGGTCGGCATGAGCAGCCGCGCCGCTTCCCTGACCAGATCGTGCGTGAACCACCAACCGTCCAAACCGGACAGCACACCGGCCTGGAGCGCCTCGTCCATCGACGCCAGGACGCCGTCCAGCGGCCGGTCGAGCACGGCGGCACAAGTGCCCAACCGGATCCGGGACACCGTTTCCTCACGTGCCAACGATGCGAGCCCGTCGGACAACGCCGGTGAGACCTCGGTGTCCCGGTAGGTCACCAGGATCATCACCGGTGCCGACCCGATCGCCCTGGCCAGGTGGACGAGCAGCTGTACGGTCGGCGGATCGGCCCACTGCAGGTGATCCAGCACGATCAGGACCTTGCCGACCCCGGTCAGGTACTCCGTGACGGCCTCGAAGACCCGGAACCGCTCTCCCGGCGACATCGCCGCCCGTCACCGAATTCGGGCACGAGCAGAGACAGATCCCCAGCCAGCGCGCCGGGCGCGTGCAACCTGGCCAGCACCTTGAGCACCATCCGGAACGGCCAGTACGACGGACTGCCGTCATCCTGGACGGCACGCCCCCAGGAGGTGAGCACACCGTTCGCCTCGGCGACCGCTGTCAGCTCGTGGGCCAGCCTGGTCTTGCCGATCCCCGGCTCGCCCGACACGAGTACGACCTGTCCAGTGCCCGCGCGCAGCCGGTAGGTGAGCTCGTCAAGCTCACCGCGCCGCCCTACGAACTGTGCCCTCACGTCCCGGGGGCTTGACCATCTTCCATCGGAGGCTGCACGCCGATGTCGGGGGTGGCGGCTAGGGTGCACGGGCATGGACGCTGCTGATCTTGACTACCGGGCCCGGACCTTGTCCGGCTGCATTCCCCCGCTGCTGGTCTCCCGGCTTGTTGAGCTCGGCCATGAGAAAGAAGTGGAGTTCCAGGCTGGCCGTGGGGAATGGTTCTGTGCGCGTGAGTGGGCACGGATGCTCGGTGACCAAGGGCGGCAGGCCGAGGCGTTGGAGGTGCTTGCTCCGTACGTCGCCACGGGCTGGTGGCCGGCCGCGCGGGCCCAGGCGGAACTATTGGAGAGCTGGGGGCGAGCGGAGGAGGCAATCGCGCTGGCCCGGCCGTACGCACAGGCCGAAAGGCTCTCGCTGGAGTTTTTCGGGCGGCTACTGGCCCGGCATGGCCGCCA
Organism: Kibdelosporangium aridum; assembly: GCF_900176515.1. Taxonomy (GTDB): domain Bacteria; phylum Actinomycetota; class Actinomycetes; order Mycobacteriales; family Pseudonocardiaceae; genus Kibdelosporangium; species Kibdelosporangium aridum. The sequence goes on along the minus strand of NZ_FWXV01000005.1, from coordinate 428,961 downwards.
GGATGAGGCGCTAGTGTTGCTGAGCGCGGGCATCGAAGACTGGTTCCTCGCCACTGCTCTGGTAGAGGTTTCCGAGGGTGCGGGCAGGGACGAAGACATCGCTGCGCTGCTGGCCGCGCGGATCCCGGCCGACCACCGATGCGACGGTCCGTGGTGCTGCCCCGGCCTCGACCCGGACACGGCAATCGGCCTGGTTGCCGTGATCCGCGAGCGCCAGGGCCGGATCGACGAAGCGATCGCCCTGCTGCACACCCGGCAGCACATCACCTCCGTGAACAACCACGACCAGCTGGCCGACCTGCTGGCGAGGCACAACCGGATCGAGGAACTGCGTGAGTACGCGGCGTCCGAGTACCACGGGCACGCCGCGCAGCGCCTGGCCGAGGTGTTGGAGGAACGCGGTGACGTGGAAGGCGCGATCGCCGTGTACCGGCAGCCGGGCGACTCACCGGCCCGTCAGTGTCACGGCTCGGTCCAACTGGCGCAGCTCCTGGCCCGGCACGGCCGGGGCGACGAGGCGATCGAGGTGATGCGCATGCTCGCGGACTCTCCCGGTGGCGCGGAGGACTGGATCGTCGACATGCTGTGCACCCTGTACGCCGACCATGGCCGTGCCCGCGACGGCCTGGCCTACCTCGACACCCTCAAGGCGCGCCGCGACGGCGAGGAGGAGTGGGATTTCTTCAGGATGCGGCTTCAGCTCATGGCCGACTGCGGCCTGCTCGACGAAGCAATCGCGCAGGCGCGGGTGCATCCCGAGGGCGACACCTCGTACGCGGCCTGGACCATCTCCGACCTTCTCGCCGAGACCGGCCGGACCGAGGAGGCTGTCGCGGTCCTTCAAGCACACGCCCTCGCCAACTGTGGCTCTCTGGCACGCCACCTCATCGACCTCGGCCGGATCAAGGACGCTGTGGCAGTCCTTCAGCAGCGCAAGCCCGAGCCGGTCGTGCCTGTCCGGACGGGCGCTTTCTCCACCGAACCCCCGTTCTGACGCCGCCCTCGGTGGAGTGCACGTATCGAACGTGCTGCGCATACTCGCAGGACGCACCCTTGGCGCCCGTTACCTGATACATAATGGCTTTTTGTCACATGGGCGCGGTACGTTGCTACCAGCCCGTGTGACAAGGAGTTGTGCATGTCCACCACTGTGCCGACTACACCGCCGACGACAACGCCGACGACAACGCCGACGACAACGCACTTTCGTACCTGCCCGCTGTGCGAGGCGACGTGTGGCCTGAAGATCACCATGGCAGGCGACCGCGTCATCGACGTCCGCGGCGACAAGGACGACGTGTTCAGCCTCGGCTTCATCTGCCCCAAGGGTGCCAAGCTCGGTGATCTCGACATGGACCCCGACCGGCTGCACAAGCCGTTGGTCAAACGGGACGGCCAGTTCGTCGAGGTGGCGTGGGACGAAGCGTTCGCCGAGGTCGAGCGTGGCCTGAAGGCGGTACGGGAAAAGCACGGCAACGAAGCGGTCGCGTTGTACATGGGCAACCCGAGCGTCCACACAATGGCCGGCCCGGTCTACAACGGGGTGTTCGCCAAAAGCCTCGGCACGCGCAACATCTACACCGCGAGCACGAGCGACCAGATGCCCAAGCACGTGTCCAGTGGATACCTCTTCGGCGACCCGTACTCGATCCCGGTGCCGGACATCGACCGGACCGACTACCTGCTCATGCTGGGCGCGAACCCGTTGGAGTCCAACGGAAGCCTGTGCACCGCGCCCGATTTCCCGGGCAGGCTGAAGAAGCTCAAGGCCCGCGGCGGGAAGTTCGTGGTGGTCGACCCGCGCCGGACCCGGACCGCCGACCTGGCCGACCAGCACCTGTTCATCCGGCCCGGCGCGGACGCGGTGTTCCTGTTCGCCTTGGTACACACCCTGTTCGACGAGAACCTGACGGCCGACGTACCGCAAATCGTCGACGGTGTCGAAGAACTGCGCGTGCTGGCGTCGAAGTTCTCGCCGGAGACCGTCGCGGACGCGTGTGGCATCGACGCGTCGACGATCAGGCAGGTCGCCAGGGACCTCGCGGCCGCGCCGACAGCTGTGGTGTACGGCCGGATCGGCACGACGACGGCCGAGTTCGGGACGATCTCCAGCTGGCTGGTGGACGCGCTGAACGTGCTCACCGGCAACCTGGATACGCCTGGCGGCGCCATGTTCCCGTCTTCGGCGGCACGTGCGACCTACGTGAAGCGCAAGCCGTTCCGCACCGGCCGCTGGCGCAGCCGTGTGCGCGGTTTCGCCGAGGCCATCGGCGAACTGCCGACCGCGACCCTCGCCGACGAGATCGAAACACCCGGCGAGGGCCAGGTCCGCGCGCTGTTCACAGTCTGCGGCAACCCGGCCTCGTCCGCGCCGAACGCGCCCAGGCTCGCAGCGGCGTTGGCAGAGCTTGAATTCATGGTGAGCGTTGACCCGTATGTGAACGAAACCACGCGGCACGCGACCGTGATCCTGCCGCCGCCACGGGTGACGCAGTCGCCGCACTTCGACTTCGGCTTCACGCAGTTCGGCGTGCGGAACTTCGCCAACTACTCGCCGCCCGCGTTGCCGTTGCCCGAAGGACGGCCGAGTGAAGCCGAGATCATGGCCAGGCTGGTGATGATCGCCGCCGGTCAAGGCGCGGCGGCCGATCCGCGTGGCCTTGAGGAGATGATGCTCGGCGGGCTGCTGGGCAAGGCGGTGCAGGTCGAAGGCTCTCCGGTGCACGGCCGTGACCCTGGCGAGCTGCGGCAGATGATCGAAGGTGAGGGGCCGCTGGAACGGTTCCTCGACCTCTCGCTGCGGCTCGGCCCGTACGGCGAAGGCTTCGGCGCGAACCCGTCCGGCCTGCGCTTGTCGACCTTGCTGGCCAACCCGCATGGCATCGATCTGGGTCCGTTGCAGCCGAGGCTGGCCGAAGTCCTGTCCACAGCGGACGGAAAGGTACACCTCTGCCCGTCGGAGCTGGTGACTGACGTGCCCAGGTTGCTTGCGTGGCTGGAGGAACGCCCGCGCGGAATGGTCCTCATCGGACGAAGGCACCTGCGCTCCAACAACAGTTGGATGCACAACGTGCCCGCACTGGTCACCGGCTCGAACACGTGCACACTGCAGATGAACCCGCAGGACGCCGAGAAGCTCTCGGTCACCACCGGCCAGCGGGTGCTGGTGATGTCCCGGACCGGGACGGTCGAGGTCCCGGTCGAACCGACCGACAAGATCATGCCGGGCGTGGTCAGCCTCCCGCACGGCTGGGGCCACGACTCACCTGGCGTGCGGATGTCCGTCGCCCGGAACACCAATGGTGTCAACGTGAACACCGTGACCGACGAATCAATCCTTGACGTCCTGTCCGGAACGGCGGTCTTCAACGGCGTGCCCGTGGAGGTCAAAGGGGTTTGATGTCCTTGGTTGTTCTCGGACATCGCGCGCCAGGACTGGGCACGTCGTGCTGATGTCGCCAAGCCTGTTTCAGGTAGTCACCAGTGGCGGGCTTCGCCTCGGAACACCTTGATGTTGCCCATGGTGACCCGGCCGCTGATCCGGACAACCGGTCCGCCCTGACCTTCCGCGACACCGAAGATGCTGCGTTTGCCCATGACCGCGGTACCTTCATCGATCACGACGGCGTTCTCCGGGACGAACACCGCGACCTTGCCGCAGAACGAGTCGGCGACGACCCGGATGTGCTCGCCCGGCCGCATGCCCGACAGGTTCAGCACGACGGCCCCGAAGGTCGCCCGGGCCTTGACTTCCCTGGTCGCTTCGGGCGTCCGGATCACCTTGCTGATCGTGGCGACGACACGGTGCGCGGGTTCGGCCTGAGCCGCGACCGGGCCGAGGTCGGCCAGCTGCGGCACAAGATCTCCCTTGGTCTTGGCCGCCCAGACCAGGTCGGTCCGTTCGGCATGCTCGTCCCAGGTGATCCGGCCGTCGGCGACCGCTGCGTCCAGAACGCGGACCGCCTCGAACCGTTCCTCATCCGACAGCCGAATCACCAAGTTCCCGGACATACCAACCCCTCAAAGACTGATTATCTTAGTTTGAGAGATTCTTGCATATTGTCATCACCACGTCCAGATATCGGCACGGCGGCGGCCGCGGCCTCGGATCCACACCACCAACGCCGCGATCCCGCCGATGATCACCGGGCCAAGACCCAGCGTCCAACTCAGCAACGCGGGTGGTCCGGGTCGGGGCCCGACGGCCACCGCGAGCACACCGTTGCCCGGCCCCTTCGGACCGTCCACGGCGAACTCGAGCTTCCACACGCCTTCCTCCGGCAGCGCACGGATGTCCAGGCCCCATTCGCTCCGGGACCGCGGATGCCGGGCGAGCCGTTCCTCATCACCCGAGATGGTCGGCCCGACGAGGCGCAATGTGCCCCGATGGCCGGTGATGTCGCCGTCCGGCAGGAATGTGAAGTCCAGCGACCGCTCGGCACGCAGCGGCCACTCGCTGAACGAGGCGCGTACATCGTATGGCCCGACCTGCACGTTCTCGGTGTGCACGACCTCGACTGGTGGCGGCGCCGCGTAGGCCGGTGCGGCCGCCAGGAACATCACTGTCAGCGCGAGAATGAACGCTCGCATCGTCAGACCTCCGCCAGATTCCGAAGTGGTGCGCTCATCCGCCATGCGGCCAATCCGACGCCGACACCGAAGACTGTCGCGGCCGCGATGGTCGCGCCGTCGAAGGCCTCGAACTGGACGAGATGCCCGAACGCCAGCGCTGCCGCGCCGACCGCGGCAGTCACCATGACCGCGCCCTTGGTCGAACCGAACCGCTTGCCCAGCGCCAATGCGCCCGCCATGAGCAGCGCGACCGGGAGCATGGCGATCGGCGAGTACGACGCGTAGACCGGTGAGCCGTCGACGTAGTCCCGGACCGGCAGGTCGATCGCGGCGGCATAAGCCCTCGTGAGCGGTGGGTTGACCACCCACGTGATCGCGTGGATCGCAGCGAACGACAACCCTGCTACCACGACCAGAGCCGGTGCACGCGTGACCGCCGCGACCAGGATCAGACCAAGTACGCAAAGCAGCGCGACCACGAACGGAAACGCGCTGATCCACGGCAATTCTGGAGTCGAGAAGAGCAGGAAGACCTGGCCATAGATGGAGATTCCCACGTACACCGCCAGCCCGATCCGGCCGGACCGTGACTCCCGCAGCGACGCGAAGGCCATCACCGCACCGACCGCCTGGACCAGGAAACACAGCGACATCGCCACATGCGGCGGCGAGGTCGGCGTCGCGTCGAAGCCGTAGACCGTGTGCCACCACAGATCCGTCAGGCCGTACAGCAGCTCCCCCGCCGCTGCCAGGCCCGTGACCAGGAATGGGATCGGTGCCCGGAACGTGCCGAGCACCTTGACCGTTCGGACGTCCGGGTCAGGACGCCGGAACGTCCGGTACAGCACCACCGAGAGGGACGTGAACCCGGCCGTCGCGGTGCCGAGGTACATCACCAGGTGCGGCGCCGTGAAGAACGTGTCCGGGCCGACGTCGCCGTGCCACTGGAGGTCCCACGTCAACCCGAAGATCGTGATGAACGCGCCGGCCAGTAGCACCCACGCGCCTGTTCGTTCCGCTTTCATTCCCCTACCCCTCCGTCACCGGGATTTGCACGGTGACCGTCTCGTCGGCCAGGCGCAGCGAGACCTCCCACAGGCCGCCCATGGTGAACAGCTCGCCGTGCGCTTGGAATCGGTCGTTTTGTTTTGTGGCAACAACTTGCGGCATCGCGTGCCCCATCGCGGGCATCACCGGGTCGATGACGATCTCGCTGATCTCGACCGGGGCTCCGTCGTGCCGGGTGACCTGGAGCGTTGTCGTGACTGGACCGCTGCGCGGGTTCGTGGTCAGCTCGATCCGATACGTCTCACTGTCGCCTGACGCTGTAGTCGTGCCGGTCTGCGAACGCGGCCACAACGCGAACGCGACGACTCCGAGGACGACAAGTCCAATGAGGACCATCACGGCGACCGGGCGTCGACGACCAGTGGCACGGTCGTCACCGTGAAGTTCCGTTGATACTGCACCCATCCGAAGTACCTCCCAGGTTCCGGAAATGTGAAGGTGAACCGCAGCCGCGGCGGCAGCGCCGCCACCGTCTCGTCCGCGGTCCTCTCGCGCATCGGACCCATCTCGTGCACGTGTCCGAAGAAGTCGCCCTTTTCGTTGCGCAGCACCAGATGCCCGGCCATTCCGAGCCACGGTTGCAGATCGGCCTTGCCACCGAGGTCCATCTCGATGGTGTGACTGCGGCCGACGATCGCCTGACGCGTTTCCTTCGGCGCGTCGGCGCCCATGCGCCCGCCCGTCACCTCGAAGGAACCGTTGACCAGCTGTGATCCCGAGTTGACGCGTTCGAACTCCGCGTGCACGAGGTACCGGCCTGGCCGGTCGGCCACCAGGAGAACCCCCAGCTCCCCTGGTGCCCGCCTGACCGGATGCAGGTGCCGGAAGTACTCGCCGTCCACACTGGACACGACCAGATGTGCGAGCGCGTCGTGGTGCGCGACGAGGTCGTCGACCGGCCGGCCGGTGTTCCCGTCGGTGATCTTGATGCCGAGCCGGAACTCCTTGCCGGTCACCGGACTCTGATCCACTTCGATCCTTGAGTTGACGTACGGCCGGCCACCTGCCGCGTCAACGGGAATCGCACCCTCGGCTTGCGCTGGCGGGATCGCCGGTGACAACAAGGCCGCGGTAACCGCGACGGTCAGCGCCAGAATCGCCGCCGCCGCGGGCACTACGGCCATGAACCGCCTTTTCGCGAGCACGGCAGTGATCAACGCGAGCGCCACCAGCAGGCCAGTCGCAGACAAACCGCCGTACGCCAATGGCTCCCATACCGCCATCTTCGACAGCATGACCTGGAACGGAATCCGCGCCTGCTCACCGCTCGCGGCCGTCAGCACCAGTTCCCACCGACCAGTCCGGTCCACTTCGAGCTGAACAGAATGCGTACCGCGGCGAGTCAGCTCCACTGTGGCCTTGCCCGGCGCACCGACCAAGCCGACCTCGATCGACGTTCTGTGCACCGGGTCATGCGCGATGAAGTCGATGGCCAGCGGGCCGGGAACCGCCTGCGTCCTGCGTACGACCAAGGTCAGTTCATTGCCCGCAAAGCTTTGCGCCAGATGGAAATCAGCGGTGTCGCTCACTCCATGCGCACCGGCTTGTGGCGCTGCCACGCCGAATACAGCGACAACCAGTGCCAGCACCGCGAAGATCCGCCCCATGCCACGAGACGCTAGGGCGCAGGCACATCCCAGCGAGTCATGCGAAGGAGCCGAGCGACGTACTACTTAAGCAGGACTCACCAGACTGGACGGAGCTTTACCCGGTCGTCGTCGCCGTAGCGGGAGTCCAGGTACGCCTGCAGGTCATCACGTACCGCCGCGAGCCTTTTGTCCCCGATCAGGCCTGCCCAGTGGTTCTCCACCTCGCCCCAAAGGCGATCGGCCAGGCGCACGTAGTCCTCGCCTTTGCCCGTCAGCGCGAGGACTTGAGCCCGGCCGTCGGTCGGGTGCGGGCGTCGCTCGATGTATCCCCAGTCCACCAACTCGGCCACGGTCTTCGAGGCCGCCTGCTTGGTGACGTCCAATTGGGCCGCCAGTTCCACGACGGTCACCGGGTCTTTGCCTGCCAGATAACGGAATACGTACCCGTGCGCGGGCCGCAACGGCTCACGGCCGTGCTCCTCCAGCAGGTCGTGCATGTGGTCCGTCATCGCGCGGTAGACCATCGCGAACAGCAGGGCGACCTCGCCCGGTTTCCTCTCCGGCACCCCGACATGGTCAACCTAGTTGCCTATCGAGTCAAACCCTGGATAGCATCCGGTCAACCAAGTTGACCATCTCTTCAAGGAGCCCTCATGACGGTTGCCACGCGCGCCGATGCCCCGCACTTCGAGGTCGAGGGATACGAGTTCCACCCGTTAGCCGTGCCTTCTCGCGGCAGCACGCAACTGGCGGTCTGGAGCATTACCGCTGCTCCTGGCGCCACGAGCACCCCGCACCAGCACGACAGGGAAGTGATCTTCTTCGTCGCGACCGGCCGGATGACCGGGTCCATCGGTGGCGAGAGCTTCACGGCGGGCCCTGGGGACGCGATCATCGTCCCGCCGGACACCGACTTCACCCTCGGTAACCACTCCGCGGCCGAACCGGCGTCACTCACCGTGTCGACTACTGCCGGTATGCAGGCGATTGTCGACGGCAACACGTTCCCGCCGCCCTGGTCTCTCTGAGTGCAAGGTCGGGCGTCCAGTGGTCCACTTGATCGTATGGAACTGCTGGACGCTCATGGCAGTGCGCTGAGCGGGTTCGACTGGCTGGTCAAGGCGATCGGCCCGGCCGACTGGGCCAGGCCGACGCCCAACCCCGGCTGGAGCGTCCGCGACCTGCTCAACCACTTGGTCGCTGAGCAGCTCTGGGTGCCTGAGCTGCTCAGCGGCGCCGACCTGGACGAGGTCGGCGACTCCTACGACGGGGACGTGCTCGGGGACGATCCAGTTGGTGCGTGGACCACGTCATCCACCGAAGCGCGGGAGGCGTGGCTGCGGCCCGGCGCTCTCGAACGAGAGGTACATCTCAGTTACGGGCTCGTGCCCGCCGCGGAGTTCGGCTGGCAGATGACCCTCGACCTGGCCGTGCACGGCTGGGACCTGGCCAAAGGCATCGGCGAGACCTCGCCGCTGCACGAGGAACTGGCCGAGGCCCTGCTGCGGGTCTTCCAGCCGCAGGTCTGGCGCTGGCAGGGCACGGGGATCTTCGCGCCGCCGGTGCCGGTGTCCGCGGACGCCGGGGCGCCTGCCCGCCTGCTCGGTTTGGTCGGTCGCCACCCCTGAGGCTCGGTATGATTGATGGGTCTTCTTTGGACCTTGCAAGGAGTGAGTCAGTAAGGTGTGCGACGCCAAGTCGCCTGGTGGCAGTAGCCAGCCGGGCGATTCTCCCGGCTGCCATATTCGCCCGGACACCGGAGTTGCACGGTGACCGGACCATTGCTCGACGTGCTCGGCGTCCTCGCCGTCGTCTTCCTCACCCTCGGAACCGCCATCTTCGTCGCGGCCGAGTTCTCGCTGACCGCGCTCGACCGTAGCCAGGTCGACAGCCACGAACAGCGCAAGAAGGACAAGAAAGCCCAGAACGTCGCCAGGGCGCACCGCACGCTGTCGTTCCAGCTGTCCGGCGCGCAGGTCGGCATCACGATCACCACGCTGACCACTGGTTATCTGGCCGAACCGATCGTCGCCGAATGGCTCGTGCCGCTGATGCGCGTGCTTGGCCTGCCCGACGGCGCCGCGCACGGCTTCGCGCTGGCTATCGCGCTGCTGCTGGCCAACTTCATCTCGATGCTGTTCGGCGAGCTCGTGCCCAAGAACGTGGCGATCTCCAAGCCGCTGGAGACCGCGCGGATGGTCGCCGGCTTCCAGATGGGCTTCTCGAAGGCGTTGAGCTGGCTGATCAACGGCCTGAACCGGTCGGCGAACTGGCTGGTCCGCAGGCTCGGCGTGGAACCGGCCGACGAGCTGGCCTCGGCGCGCTCGCCACAGGAGCTGGGCTCGCTCGTGCGCTCGAGTGCCGAACACGGCACGCTCGACCAGGGCACAGCCACGCTGCTGGACCGCTCGCTGCGGTTCGGCGACCGCACGGCCGACGAGCTGATGACGCCACGGGTCCGCGTTGCCGCGCTGCGGTGCGACGCGACCGTGCCTGACCTGATCGAACTCGCCAGGGCCACCGGGTTCTCCCGGTTCCCCGTGCACAAGGGCGACCTCGACGAGGTGGTCGGCGTCGTGCACGTGAAGCAGGTCTTCGGCGTACCGCAGGACCAGCGCGCCGCGACCGAGATGGCCAAGCTCGCCAGCCCAGTCCCGACCGTGCCGGAGAGCCTTGACGGTGACACGCTGCTGGACCGCCTGCGTGGCTCCGGGTTGCAGCTGGCGATCGTCGTCGACGAGTACGGCGGTACCGCGGGCATCGTGACCCTGGAAGACCTGATCGAGGAGATCGTCGGCGACGTCCGCGACGAGCACGACCGTGGCGAGGTCAGCCCGGTCCGGCCGCTGGGCCGCGACAGCTGGATGGTCTCCGGGCTGCTGCGGGACGACGAACTGGCCGAGGCGACCGGGTTCCGGATGCCGCAGGGCGAGTACGAGACCCTGGCCGGCCTGGTGCTCTCCCGGCTCGGCCGGATCCCCGAGGTCAACGACGAGGTGATCGTGAACGGCTGGCGGATCACCGTGATGCGGATGGACCGCCACCGGGTCGCCGAGCTGCGCGTGACGCGCATGGCCGACCAGGAAACGCCTGCTGAGGCAGGTGCGCGATGACTGGTGTTCCCGCGATCCTGGTGTCGCTGTTGCTGCTCGGGTTGAACGCGTTCTTCGTCGGCGCGGAGTTCGCGCTGGTCAGCGCCCGCCGTGACCGCCTTGAGGCGATGGCCGAACGGGGCATCGACCGCGCGCGGACGGTGATGCGTGCCGCCGAGAAGACGTCGTTGATGATGGCCGGTGCCCAGTTCGGCATCACGCTGTGCACGATCGCTCTTGGTGCGCTGGGTGAACCGGCCGTGGCGCACTACCTGGAGATGGTCCTCGAACCGCTCGGCGTGCACCCCGCTGTGATGCACGGCATCGCGTTCGCGATCGCCCTGCTGATCGTGTCCGTGCTGCACGTGCTGCTCGGCGAGATGGTCACCAAGAACATCGCGATCGCCGCGCCGGAGCGGACCGCGGTCTGGCTGACGCCGTTCCTGGTCGCGTGGGTGCGGCTGGTCCGGCCGGTGATCAGCCTGCTGAACTGGATGGCCAACGGCATCCTGCGGCTGCTGAAGGTGGAGCCGAAGGACGAGCTGGAGACCTCCTACACGCCCGAGGAGCTGGCCAGCCTGATCGCCGACTCGCGGCGGGAAGGCCTGCTCGACGACCTCGAGCACCGCAGGCTGACGCAGACCCTGTCGTCAGCCGAGCGCACGGTGGCCGACGTGCTCGTGCCGTTGGACCAGCTCACGACGGTGCCGTACCCGCCGACGATCGGCGACATCGAGGCGGCGGTCGCGGCAACGGGCTTCTCCCGTTTCCCGGTCCGGCTCTCCGATGGCCGGCTGAACGGGTTCGTGCACGTCAAGGACGTCCTGGACCTCGCGGGCGACGCCGACGCGCCTCTGCCGTGGGCACGTGTGCGCGGCTTGCCCCAGCTGCCCGCGGACGCTCGCCTCGACGAGGCACTGGCGGCTTTGCGGCGCGTGCAGAGCCACCTGGCCAAGGCCGTGGCGCCTGACGGCACGGTGCTCGGTGTCGTCGCTCTGGAAGACCTGGTCGAGGAGTACGTCGGCACTGTTCGGGACAGCACGCACATCGGCGAATAATGACCGCTGTGATTGTGTTGGCCGAGCAGGAGTGGCGCGCCCGGCAGGAGGCGTACGTCTCGCGCATGCGCAAGTGGGTCGACCCGCACCAGGAGCGCAAGGCGCTGGGCCAGAAGCACCCGGTGCTGGACTTCCTGTTCAGCTACTACTCCTACCGGCCGACCCGGCTGCTGCGCTGGCACCCCGGTCCGGACGTCGCGCTGGCCGGGGACGCCAGCGAGTTCCTGTCGTGGACCGGGTACGTCCAGACACCCGAAGGCGTGACGCTGTCGCGGGACTTGCTGACTGCTCAGCGCCGCGAGTCGGTGTCGTTCGTCCGGTCGCTGCTCGCCGCGACGCAGTCGCGACCGCCCCGGCTCGGCTGCTTCGGCCTGCACGAATGGGCGATGGTCTACCGCACGTCGGAGATCCGGCACGAGTCGTGGCCGCTGCGCCTCGGCTCGGCCGGGACCGACACCGTCGTTGAGTCGCTGCCGATCAAGTGCGGCCACTTCGACGCGTTCCGGTTCTTCACGCCCGAGGCCCGGCCGCTCAACACGCTGCAGCCCACCCGTGCCACCCAGATCGCCATGGAGCAGCCGGGTTGCCTGCACGCGAACATGGATCTGTTCAAGTGGTCGTACAAACTGGCGCCGTTCACGCCGTCGGAGCTGATCGCCGACTGCTTCGAACTGGCCTCTGACGTGCGAGAACTCGACATGCGGGCGAGTCCTTACGACCTTCGCGAACTCGGCTACTCCCCCGTGCCGATCGAGACGGCCGCCGGACGGGCGACCTACGCCCGCCTTCAGGCCGAGTTCGCGTCCCGCGCCGCTCCGCTGCGCACCCGGTTGATCGCGCTGTGTACACAACTGCTTGATCCAGAAGATAACGATTAGGTCAATCTCAGTTACGTAACGTGTACGAAGAGTGAGCAAACTTGACCCACCGCCGTCGGCTGTTAGCGTTATTTTCGCTTGACTAGGGCCTGCCGGTTACGGACAGACACGAAGGCGGAGTGTGCATGGGTCGACACCGCACGCTGGAGAACGTGCGGCGCGGCGTTGCCAAGTGGCCCGTCGTCGTCCTCGGTGTGGTCGCTCTGCTCGCACTCGCATGGCTTGGCTGGACGTGGATCAACGACCGGATCGAGCAACGAGCCGCCATCCAGTCCAAGTCCTGCCCGGAAGGCGACTCGGTGCTACGGGTCGCGGTCACCCCGAGCGCCGCCACGGCCGTCGAGGAAGCGGCGAAGCGCTGGAACGTCGAGAAGACCGTCGTCGCCGATCACTGCGTCCGGGTCGAGGTCACCGCGCAGGAACCCAGCCAGGTCTTCACCGGGCTGTCCGGTGACTGGAACCCAGAGGCCATGGGTGGCAAGCCACAGGCGTGGCTGCCGGAGTCGTCGTACTGGGTCAACCGGCTGTCCGCGGCCAATGGTTCGGCGATCGGCTCGAACACGGAGTCGGTCGCGACGAGTCCGGTTGTGCTGGCGCTGCCGTACGAGGCCGTCAAACCGCTTGAAGGCCACGACTCCTACACGTTCGGCGACCTGGCGACGTTGACCAGCGCGCCTGACGGCTGGGCGCGCTACGGCAAGCCGGAGTGGGGCAAGTTCACCGTGGCCATGCCGGATCCAGCCGCCAACACCGCGAGCGTTCTCGCGCTGCAATGCGCCATCGCCGGCGTCAGCCCGCAACGCGCCGGGCCAGTGACCGTCGAGACCCTGACTTTGCCCGCGGTGCAGGAGAACCTGGCGCAATTGGCGGCCGCGCGCCCGGCCAACGTGCCGCGAACGACCGCCGACGCCCTGATCGAACTGGGCAAGGCCGGGAAGGTCGCGGGTGCGCCGTACAGCGCGGTCCCCGTCATCGAGGTCGACCTGTACCGCCGCAATCTCGGCCTGGACGGCAAACCCGCTGCCGGAAAACCGTTGTACGAGGTCGCGGCGCGTGGGCCGAGCCCGGCCGCGGACTTCCCGTTCGTGGCGTTGTCCGGCGACCAGTCGCAGGTCCGCGCGGCGTTGAAGTTCCGTGACTTCCTGAAGGAAACCCCGCAGCAACAGTCCTTCAACCGCATCGGCCTGCGTGCCGCGGGCGGCGCCGCGTACCCGCACGACTCCCCTGGCATCCGTTGGGACAGCGCCACAACCAGCCTCGTCCCGGCCGATGCCACGACCACGCAACAGATCTCAGCCACGTGGACCAACGCCGCCGAGGGCGGCCAGGTGATCACGGTCCTCGTTGACGTCTCCCGCTCGATGCTGACCAACGGCGGCGACGGCAAGACCCGCATCGACTGGGTCAAACAAGCCCTGCACGGGATGACCGACCGGATGGCCAGCGGCGCCGTCGGGATCTGGGAGTTCTCCCGGCGGCTGGACGCGGACCGCCCGTACAAACAGCTCGTGGCGGTCAGCCCGGTCGCGACAAGCCGCCCGGCGTTGCACGCCGGGATCGACGCCCTCAAGCCGGCCACCGGCACGCATCTGTACACGAGCCTCGAAGCGGCCTACCAGGCCGCGCTGAACTCGTACGCCGAAGGCAAACGCAACCGTGTCGTCGTCATCACCGACGGCCCCAACGACGGCGGGCTGACGTTCGCGCAGCTGAAGGACCGCTTGCGGGACAAGAACGTCGCCAGGGGCAAGCTCCCGGTCAGCTTCCTGTCCATCGGCCCGGAGTTGAACCGCCGGGAACTCACCGACCTCGCACGGTCCACCGGTGGCACGGTTTCCGTCCTCACCGACGCGCGCGGCGTCGACGGCGCACTCGGTCAGCTCCTGTCCACCGAGGGCTGACGCGGCAGTTCCCGGTTGGGTGTCGGCAGCACGACGGTGTCCGGCAACGGAAGCGCGAGCTCGACCCATGTGCCGTCGGGCAGCCGCAGCTTGATGTGCTCGTCCGCCACGAACTCGAGGTCGATCGCGCCGTAGTGCCAGCGGCTGTCCCAGCAGTCCTGCGGCACCCAGCCCGGCTCGAGCTCGAAACGCAGTCGCGAGCGAGCCACCGTGTCCGTGGCGAGGTCGTGCACGAGCAGGTCACCGAACCGGATCTGCCCGCCGGTACTGGGAATCTCGGCTTCGTCCTTGTCCCAGTCCTGCGGCCAGTCGGCCTCGTCGGGCACCCAGAAGTAGTCGCCGCCCGGCGAGCACGCCACATACCGCTCACTCGGCGAGAACACCGGCATGCTGTACATCGGGTCCTCGCAGAGTCCAATGTGGTCACTCTGCTTGGTAAGCGGGCCGAGCGAGAACACCTCGTAGCCGTTCATCCCTTGGCCGTCGTTCTGGTGCACCACAAGGGTTTTCTCCGACGGTGACACCACGAACGTCTCCGCCATGTACGGCGCGTCAACCGACTCCAGCGTCGCGAGGTCCGGCCACGACAGCAACGAGATCTTCCCGTCGACCACCACGAGCATGCCGGACTCCAGGAACCGGACAGTGTCGCCCCAGGCGTCCCAGAAACGCAGTTTCCCGTTATCGAGATCCCACACGCCGACCCCGCGCGGCCCGTTCGTCACCGGCGCGGCCGCAACGATGTTCCCGTTCCGCCGCAGCACTTCCGCCTCAGCCGGGTAGGGCAGGCCACGGTGTTCCCACCGGCGTTCGGCCGGGTGTTCAAGGCCGTCGAGCGAGATCGTCTGCACCTTCAGGAGCTTATTGTCCCGTAGCCCTCGCGCTTCGCCGCCACCCCGGTTCCGCTCGACTCGCCACGCAGACGCCGTTTCACCCACGGCACCAGGAACTGCTTCGCCCAGCGCAGCTGCTCGCGCAGGGTTGGTTCAACGGGATCCGCTGCCACGATCTCGGACACAGCCAGCCTGCGCGGCGGCTCGCCGTCCAGCAAGCCCATACACGCCTGCGCTGCCGCGCGGTGCCCGTCCGGTCCGGGATGCAGGCGGTCTTCGCTCCAGCCGCCGACTCCAGGCGGCAGCATCACGGCCAGATCGAGGCACAGTGCACCGTGCTTGGCCGCTATCCGCCGGACGAACGCGTTGCTGAGGTTCAACCGCTTGACCAAGGCGCGGCGCAGCGGCGTCGGCAGCGGCGCGCCCTGGCCGGGCGTGGGCAGGGTCGCGGTGATCACCTGCGCTCCGGTCGCGGCCAGGGTCCCGATCAGCTTCTCCTGGTCGTCGACGAACTCACGGAAGTTCAGCTTCGGCCGGATCAGGTCGTTCATGCCCGCGACCGCCGTCACGAGCTCAGGCTCCAGCGCCACCGCGGGCTCGAGCTGGGTCTCCACGATCTGGCGCACGGTCAGGCCACGCACGGCCAGGTTGGCGTAACTGATCGGGCCACGGCGTTCGGCCAGCATCTCGGCGAACCGGTCGGCCCATCCGCGAAACGTGCCGTCCGGCTGCGGATCGCCGACACCCTCGGTGAAGCTGTCCCCGGTCGCGACAAAGCGGTACTCGTTCACCCGACCAGGCTAGCTGTGAATTTGACCTTCCCATTGTGGGAAGGATCAGGATGCACGGGTGACCGACCACCTGTTGCCGATCGGCGAGTTCGCCAGGATGTGCCGGCTGAGCACCAAGCAGCTGCGCCATTACGACCAGCTCGGCCTGCTCGTCCCGGCCGAAGTCGACGCCGCGACCGGCTACCGCTACTACTCCACCGCCCAGGCGCGCCGCGCGCTGGCCATCGCGCTACTGCGCAAGCTCGACGTCCCGCTGGCGGAGATCGCCGCGGCGCTGGAGGACGAACAGGTGTTGAGCACACACCTCGGCCGGGTCGAAGCGGAGATCGAACATCGCAGACGCACCGCCCGGGCGTTGACGCGGCTGCTCGAAGAAGGCTTGCTGCGTCAGGAAGTCACACTCGCCAACGAACCGTCACGGCGCCTGGTCGTGCACCGAACCGTATGCGCGCCAGAGGAAATCGGGCTCGCTGTCGGGAAGTGCATGGCAGCCATAGCAAGCACGCCCGGGCTGCGGTGGGGGCTGTTCCCCTTGGACCTCGACGCGACGCAGATCTCCATCACCGTTGGCGTGGAAACCGACGAACCCGGCGGCGATGTCGAACATCTGCCCGCCGGTCTGGTCGCGATGACAACGCACGTGGGGCCGTACGAGGACGTCACGTTGGCCTACCAAGGCTTGTTCGCGTGGATCTACGAACGCGGGCACCGGCCGTCCGGACTTGCCCGTGAGGCCTATCTCGCCGGACCGGAACACCCGGTCACGCGAATCGTCATCCCTTTGGAGCAATCCCATGAATGAGTACAAGTACCTGTTCTCCGGCAAGAAAGAACCGGCGCTGATCGAGGTGCCCGCGTTGCCGTACTTGATGGTGGACGGCAAGGGTTCGCCGGATTCACCCGAATACAGCAATGCGGTGTCCGGGTTGTACGCAGTCGCCTATGCCGTGCGCGCGGCGCTCAAAACTCAAGTGGAGTACTCGGTATTACCCCTACAGGGTCAATGGTGGTCACCCGATCCGGCAGTCTTCGCCGCGGGCGACCGGAACGCCTGGTGCTGGACGATGATGATCTTGCAACCCCGGCAGGCCACGGTCGGGATCGTCGCCGAAGCCATAGCCAAAGCGGCACGCAAGAGGGCCGTGGACGGGGTGCGGTTCGAGGAATTCACCGAGGGCACGTGCGCTCAGATCCTGCACAACGGCCCGTACAGCGAGGAGCCGGCCACAATCGCCAGGCTGATAGATTTCGTGCGGCAGGAAGGCCGCCAGATCACCGGAAACCACCACGAGATCTACCTGACCAGGCCTCGCACCGACGCCCCCGAGAAGATGCGCACGCTGATCCGCTATCCGGTCTAGCTGGAAATGGTTGGACGCCGTTCCGGAAACCAGCACGGGGGCTGTCGGCTGGTCACCGGAACGGCACGCCTACCGGGCAACGCGTCGGGAGGGGTGCGGCATCAGCTTCTTGGACACAGGCGTCCAGCCGCGATACGTCGTCCGGTCGACGGGTCTATTCACTTGTGGTTGTTGGTCGTCCCCCGGTCCCACAGCAGCGTCGCCACGTCGAGTTCAGGCACCTCCCCGGCTGCCTGGACAGCGAACGTGAACATCTGTGCCGCGTCCGGGCCGTTCGTCCACACAACCCGGTACCTGCGGATCTGACGGTCGTAGTAAACCCGGACGTAGGTGCCTGACTTGCTGGTCAGCAGGCTGGCGAGGCGCCGAGCACTGCGCGCGCGCTTGCTCATGACAAGTCCCCTGCTGCGCGGCGGCGCTGGACTCGTGGCCCCGTTTGTCACCGCCGTCGTCGATGTGTTCTGCACGGTTTCAGCCCCTTCTGTGCTACATCTGAAATACGAGGACACCAGCGACGGGGTATGTCATGGAAGACTGAGAGCTACTCACGGCGCGCTCACGCGTACTCACGGTCAGCCGGTGTGGGAGGCAGCATGGCGACCCAGGACGAGGACTCGCCTGCGCACCAAGACGTCTTCGTCGGTGAACTCCGGCGATGGCGGGAGGTGCGTGGGATGTCGCGTACCGCTGTGGCCGTTGCCATGGGCTACAGCCGTTCGTACGTCTCGAAAGTGGAGAGCGGGCACGAGCGCCCGTCCCGTGAGTTCGCCAAGGCGGCGGATGACGCGCTGAACGCCGGTGGGGCGTTACGCCGTGCGTGGCGTGAGTACGAAGCGCTTCGCCCAGTCGTGGTGCGGCCTACTCCAATCGAGCGCACACCGGAACCGTCGACTCGCAGTCTTTTCGTAGAACATGACGACGCCGAACTCCGTTACGACGGCCGGACTTACCGGGCGATCATGCGGCGAAGGCTGGTCAACTACGGCACCGACCCGATCACCCGTTACATGATCAGGATCTCGGTCGACCGGTTCCCCGGCGATCCGGACCTGTCCAATCAGCTCTACCGCGATCGCCCGTTGACATGGGAAGAACTGGACCTGCAGGCGTGGTGCGGCGAGGACCGCTCCGAGCCGATGCGCTGGGTGGCGCAGCACGACCGGGACGCATTCAAGGAGGTATGGCTGCAGTTCGCCAACGACAGCGGCCACTTTCCCTTGTACCCAGGGCAGAGCACGTGGATCGAGTACACCTACACCGTCCGGGATGACAAGTGGGGCAACTGGTTTCAGCGCGCGATCCGGTTGCCCACGTCGCTTTTGTCTGTGCGGCTTGACTTTCCCGAGCACCTCGACCCCGCGGTGTGGGGTCTGCACACCTCGATGACCGCGGAGGCGATGCCGTTCCGGACCGCGATCGACGAGCAGAGATCGAACAACCGCCGGGTTTTCTCGTGGACGACGGAAGAGCCGCCCTTGCACGCCAGATACCGTTTGGAATGGCACTTCCGGCGCAAGCCGTCGACACAACCGGCTGAGCCCGCGGAGAAACCCAGCCAAGTCATGCGTTCCTTGGGGGTCGTGCAGTCCGACGACCCGATCCTGCACCGGCCGGCGAAACCCTTCCAGTTACCGGAAGAGGCCGAGGACGCCAAACGAGTGATCGCGGAACTGGTGTCAGCCGCCAAACGGGTGTCGGCCGCGCACACGTTCGGCAAGGGAATCGGGTTCGCGGCCAACCAGATCGGCATCGACCGCGCGGCCGCGATCGTCTTCCCACCCGGCACCGACGACGTGATCATGTTGCTGAACGCCAGGATCATCGAGAACGGCGAGCAGTTCGACGAACAGTACGAGGGCTGTCTGTCCTTCTTCGACGTCCGCGGCCTGGTACCGCGGCCGCTCGTGATCCACGTCGAACACCAGGAGCTGTCCGGCGCCCGCAAGATCACCATCTTCGAACGCGGCGTTGCCCGCCTTGTCGCGCACGAGATCGATCACCTGCACGGCAAGCTCTACATCGACCGGCTGCCGCCGGGCACCGAGGCGATCCCGATCGAACAGTACAGCGGCAGCGGCCTCAACTGGCAGTACTAGAGCATCCCAGCGTCACAGCATCATGGTGCGCATGTCGATGGGCTTGTCGATCTCGCCCTGGTCGAGCATCAGGTCGGCAACCCGTTGCAGCCGGACGGGATCGACGCTTGTCGGGAACACCGGCATGGTCATCAGCTGATACGTCGCCGAGTCGATCCTGACGTGCTTCATCAGCACCTCACCGACCTTGTCCCGGCTTGCAGTGTCCGCGACGCCTTTGTTCAGCGCTCGTTTGAAGGCGGCGACCACGTTCGGGTTGGCGTCGGTGAACTCCTTCTTGGCGATCCACCCCGACCACGGGAAGTCCGCCGTCGGCCCGGAGAACGGGTCCATCAGCTTGACCAGACCGGCCTTCGTGGCCGCGGTCAGGTGCGGCTCGGCGATCACGGCAGCGGCGACGTCACCGCGGTCCAGCGCCGAGGGCATGGACGCGATCTCCATCGAGATGTACTCGATCTTCTTGTGGTCCACCGACATCATCTTGAGCTGGGAGTTGAGCGTCAGCTCGGAGATGCCGCGCTTGGAGGACACCGCGATCTTCTTCTCGGCGAGGTCGGCCGGTTTCTTGATCGGGCTGTTCTTCGACACCACGCACAGGATCAGGTTCTCGGTCGTCTGCACGGCGTCGGCGACGATCTTGATGTTCGCGACGCCCTTGACCTGTGGCATCAACGCGGGCGGGTAGCTGGTCAGCCCGAAGTCCAGTGTCCCGCCGAGCACGTTGTCCACATTGGCCGATCCCTTGGCTCCGGTGGTCAGCTGCACCTCGAGGCCCTCGGCCGCGAAGTACCCGTTCTCCATGGCCAGGTGCAACGGCGCGGAGTCGACGAGCCCCAGTGTGCCGACCTTGATCACCTTGCGTTCGAGCGGCCCGCCGGACTGGTCAGGCGCCGACGACGACTCCATCAGCCCACATCCGGCCACTCCGGCCAGCAGCGCGCTGACCAGAAACCCCGCTACAAACCCCCGCAGTGGCATGAAATTTTCCTCCAGTTCGATGACGGAGGATGCCGAGCGTAGCGAGATGGCTACGCGCATATGTCAGTTTTCACAAAAATGGCGCACAATCTTGGTTGTTTAGCGGAAGCAATTTTCCAACCGGTAGATGCTCGATTTCTCCGTGCGGTTATGTCGCCGGTGTATTACCTGTCCGTTGTCCGCGCGGTCGCGGACGTCCCGGGGTCTGAGGCGCAGCCGGCGGGACTTCAGGTGAGGAGCTTCGCGAGCTGGGCCATTTCGGTCGGCGGGTCGATCACCGGCTGGATGAGGAGCTCGTCGATGCCGGCCTGTTCCAGGGTGGTGATGCGGGCGAGGAGATCGTCGCGGGTGCCGACCAGGGCCAGGGTGTTCATCAGCGAGGGCACGACCAGGTCCCGGTCCTGCGGTGCGATGCGTCCGAGGTAGTTGGGGTAGAGCTTGGTGTGCCGGTCCGGCGCGGTGGCGGTGGTGCCGCGCCGGTCGAGCAGCCGCCGCACCGCCTCCCGTTCCTCGGGGCCGAGTTGCTCGGCGAAGGCGGGGGTGTCGGCGGCGAAGGCCAGCAGGGACAGGACAAGGTGGCCGGTCGCGTCACGGGCTGTGTCGCTGTGCGGGTCTTCGTTCTCGTCGAGTAGGTGGAGCGCGGTGACGACGTAGGAGTCCACATGGGAGTCAGGGACGCGGTGTGCTTCTTGGGCGGCGTGGCGGCGGGCGTGGTGCAGTGCCCGCCAGGCGGTGGGGTCGAGCAAGCCGAAGGAGATGAGGCCGGTGCTGCGGCGGCCGGCGACGGCGGCGGCTTTAGGTCCGAGCGCGGCCACGACGAACTCGATCGGGTCTGTGGTGTTCACGTGCGCCCCGGTGTGCAGGAACCGGATGTCGCGGACCCGGTCACCTTCGCGGTACTCGGTGGAGCGTCCGGCGCACAGGTCCTGCAGTGCGGCGGTGAACCTCTCGAGTGTGGCCGCCGTGGTCGGCGGCATGCCCAGGGTGCGCCGGGCGGTGTTCCCGGTGCCGACCCCGCAGCGGATCCGGCCCGGTGCCAGTGCGTTGAGGCTGGCGAGCCCGCACGCGGCAGCCGGGGCCGAGCGCAGCGCCGGTGAGGTCACGCCGACGCCGAGCTTGATGCGGCGGGTGGCCTTCGCACACAGGCTCAAGGCGACGAAGGGGTCGCCGTGGACCATCGGGGTGTCGTTGATCCAGAGGCTGTGCAAGCCCAGCTCCTCGGCCTGTACGGCGAGGTCCTCCACACCGGGGTGTGCGGTGACTACGACGCCCGCGCGCATGAGGACCTCCAAGGCGTGAGGATCGAATAAGGACTCGCCGTCGTCGTGGCCGAGCGGGGACATGAACCGGGCCAGGTCGGCGGGCGTCAGAACGCTGATGCCTTCGCATTGCGTTCGAACTTCGACCACTCGGACGGACCGCAGTAGCCACAGTTGGGTCCGAAGAACAGACCACGGGCCTGCGTGTCGCCCATCAGGTGGTAGCGGAACCACGCGGTGACCGGTCCACGCAAGCCACCAGCGTCACCGTTGAGGAAATGGCCGGCGCCACGCAACTCGGCGAAAATGGCGGGCACCTGACTCGCCTTTTCGTACTGGCCGTGGACGACCGACGACCACACGATGAGGTCGTTCTGGCCCGCGGTGAAGAAGGCGGGGCCGTGCAGCTTGGCCGGATCGTTGAATGGACCACCCAGGATCGGCGCCACGGTGTCCACACGCGGATCAGCACCAGCACCGACCGCTTGGCCGCCACCGAGCGAGTGGCCGGTCGCGCCGACACGCGCGAGGTCGACCTTGCCCGCGAACGGGCTACCGGCCGTGCTGTTCTGCTGCGTGAGGTAGTCCAGTCCGGACAGCAGGAACTTCGGATCGGCCGACTGGGCCTCATATGCGGCCACGATGAACCCGTGCGAGGCGAAATGGGTCAGCAGCGGGACGTAGTTCTGCGGCGTCGCTGCTCCGCCGTTGCCCCACAGCAGCACCGGATGGGTGCCGCACCCCAGGCTGCCAAGGCCGGTCGGCTGGAAGATCGTCGTGCCTGCCCCATTGGACGCCTGTGTCACCGCGAACGGCCCTGGTCCGGCCCAGTTGCCGCCCACCGACGGGCACGCCGCCGCTGACGCGGCCGGCGCGATCCCCACCACCGCGGCCGCCACAGTCGCGATCAGTCCAGCGAGCGTTGTCCAACGCCTCATGTGGTTCCTCCCTGTCCCCGGCGAACATCTCATGATCACCACAGCACCCCTCGGGCAGCACCGGCAACGGTGTGACAGAACGGGCAACGTGAGCGGCCCCTAAGACCCAGGTCTGACGGACCACGGACCGGCCAAGATCGGGCTCGGAGCCGATGTGCCCGCCACCCGGTCCCGGTTGACTTCCCGGCATGCTCACCATCGACCGTGTCACCAAGCGACACGTTCTTCACGACGTCAGCTTCGAAGCCCGGCCAGGGCGGGTGACCGGGTTCCTCGGACCGAACGGCGCCGGGAAGTCCTCGACACTGCGGATCCTGCTCGGACTGGACCACCCGACGTCCGGAAAGGCCTTGGTGGACGGGGTTCCGTTCGCGCGACTGCGGCGTCCCCTTGCGAAGGTCGGTGCCATGCTTGACGGTTCCGGCGCACACCGGTCACGTACTGGCCGCGCGCACCTGAACTGGATCGCCGCCGCGGGAGGCATTCCGCGACGCAGGGTCGACGAAGTCCTGGCGACCGTGGGGCTGACTGACGCGGCCAGCAAGCGTGTCGGCCGCTACTCGCTGGGAATGGGCCGGCGCCTTGGTATCGCTGCCGCGTTGCTGGGCGATCCCGAAGCGCTCGTGCTTGACGAGCCCGTCAACGGTCTGGATCCCGAAGGCATCCGCTGGATCCGGACGTTCTTGCGCGAGTACGCCGCCGCGGGCAGAACGGTTCTGCTGTCCAGTCACCTCATGGGAGAACTCTCGGAGACGATCGACGATGTCGTCATCATCAACCACGGCCGTGTGATGGCACACGGCACGCTCGCGGAGATCACCAGAACACACCGCAGCCTGGAGGACGCGTTCTTCGCACTCACACAAGGAAACACACGATGAACGCGGTCCGAGGTGAGCTCAGCAAGCTGCGGTCGCTGCCGTCGACATGGGCTGCGGTGGCGGTCGGATTGGCTGCACCGACGGTCATCGCGATTCTCAACTCATCGTCGCTGCGCAACACAGGGAGGACATCCACGGACGTTGGCTACCAGGAACTCGCGTTCGGCGTCGTCGGCGCGATCATTCTCGGCGTTGTGCTGGCAAGCAGCGAGTACGTCACCGAAGGCGAGGACTCCGCCGCCGGACGCCAGATCGTCGCGAGCCTGACCGTCGTTCCGTCCCGAACCCGCTTACTGGCCGCGAAAATCGTGGCTCTGACGATCGCGACGACTGTTCTCGCCATCGTCGCCTCGGCGCTCACTCTGCTGAGCGTGCACGTGATTCTCGGCTACGACGTGGCGATACCCAGGGCACTCGGGATCATCGTTTACTGGGTGTTGACCAGCATGCTCGCATTCGGCATCACAGTGTTGGCACGTAACGGAATCGTCCCGCTGGCCGTGCTGATCCTGAACACCTCGGTGGTCAGCGTGACGTTCCTGCTGACGAAGCTCACGCCGTTGGCCGCCTACTTCCCCGACCTGGCCGGGGCACGGATGTTCGTCGGGAAAATGGCCGTGCCCGTCCAACTGTCCCCTGTGGTCGGGGGTTTGGTGATGACGGCATGGGTCGTAGCGGTTCTGCTCGCCGCGTTCGTGACCTTCTCCAGGAGAGACGCGTGATCAAGGCGGAGATCCTGAAACTCAACCTCCCCCCGGTAATTCTCGCGCTCATCGGCGCGCTCGGTGTCTCGGGACTTCTGGCGTTCGCGAAGGCTGGGCTCGCACCGGTCATCTACGCGCAGGCGGGCTTCGTCGTCCTCGGTGTTGTGGCTGTGACGTCGGAATACCAAGGCAGGCAGATCTACGTGACACTCACCGCGATGCCGCGGCGAGTCACGCAGCACCTGTCCAAATTGGTCGCCCTGTCGATCGTCGCGGCACCAACCGCCGTACTTGTCGTGCTGGTGGGCCGGGTGAGCGAAGGCGCCGTCTACTTGGTACTCACAACGCTGATCTCCGCGTCGGTCGCGTCGGTCGTCCGACGAAGCATCCCCGCAGTGGCAGGCCTGTTGATCTACTACTTCATCATCAGCCCGCTCCTGCACGACCGGACGTCCTTGCCCGGCACCATCGGCTACGTGATGTGGACCGTGCTCGCCGTGGGTATCTCCACAGCGTTGTTCCGTCTGCGCGACGCATAGAGTTGAGCAGCATGACGACCCGTCCGGTGTGGCGCTCACGCGCGTGGCTGACGGCCGGTGCGATCCTCGCCGTGCTGACGATCGCGTTGCTGGCCGTGGGCTCCGAGGGACCTGGCTCTGTGGTTATCCCGATCGTCATCGTCGTGACCGCCATCAGCGTGACGGGCTGGACCGTCGTACGTGCACGCTGGCAACGTCGTGAGTACGAAGCCCGCCTCACCGCGTGGGCGGCTGCCGAGGCCACGCATCACGAACGGCTCAGGATCGCCAGGGAACTGCACGACATTGTCTCGCACGGGCTCGGCATGATCACGCTCCGAGCCACCGCCGCACAACGCGTTCAAGGCGATCAACGGGAGACCGAGCGCGATCAGGCCCTCGCCGACATCGTGCACGCGAGCAGGCACGCGATTTCAGAACTACGGCGCATGCTGACCGTACTGCGCGATACGGACGACGCTCCCCTGCGTCCAGTGCAGAACCTGTCGGACATTCCCGCGCTTGTCGACGCCGCCCGCGCCGCCGGGCTGGCACCGCGATTGACCATGGGCACGCTCGGCGAGGTCTCCCCTGGCGTACAGGCAACCGTTTGCGCCATCATTCGCGAGGCCATCGCCAACACCACGCGGTACGCGGGTCCGGCGGAGATCCGGATCGCCGTGCGGCGCGAAGGCGACACGATCATCGTGTCGGCTGAAGACGACGGGCCGAGCACGTCATGGCAGCCCACCCGGGGCGCAGGCCATGGCCTGGCCGGGCTTCGTGAAAGGGTGGACGCACTCGGCGGTGACCTGGTCACCGGCCGAGCAGGCAACGGGTTCCGCGTCACCGCACGCCTACCTGACGGAGAGGTTCTGTGATCGACGTCCTGCTCGTCGACGATCAGCAGTTGCTCCGGCACAGCCTCGCGATCATCATCAACGCCGCGCCCGACATGACCGTTGTCGGCGAAGCGGGCGACGGATCCGAAGCCGTCACGTTGGCACGGCAGCTGCGCCCGGACGTCGTCCTGATGGACATCCGGATGCCCGGCCAGGACGGCATCGTGACCACCCGCCAGATCAGCCAAGAACTCACCGGGACGCGAGTCCTCGTACTGACCATGTTCGAACTCGACGAGTACGTCTACGGTGCCCTGCGCGCGGGCGCGTCCGGGTTCCTGCTCAAGGACACCAACCCGGACGACCTCCTGGCGATGGTCCGGCGTACCCACGCGGGCGAGTCCCTTTTCGCACCGGCGATCCTCACGCGGCTGGTCGAGCACTACCTCGCCACGCCACGGCATCAGCCGCCACGACCAGACGGCCTGACCCAACGCGAGGCGGAGATCCTCACGCACATCGGCCGCGGACTGTCCAACGACGAGATCGCCACGGCACTGACCATCTCGGTCAAGACCGTGAAGACGCACATCAGCCGGTTGTTGAGCAAGCTCGCGGCGCGTGACCGGGCTCAGCTGGTGATCGCGGCCTACGAACTGGGCCTGGTCACCCCGCGCAATTAGGAGAAATGGTCGGGGTGCGGCCCGACGCGCGTGTCGTTGTGCATCTCCGAGAGGGTCATCACGTCGTCCTCGGCGAGCTCGAAATCGAAGATGTCGAGGTTCTCGCGGATCCGGGACGGTGTGACCGACTTCGGGATCACCACGTTGCCCAGCTCCAGGTGCCAGCGCAGGATCACCTGGGCAGGGGACTTGCCGTACTTCTCGGCCATCAGGCGGATGCTCTCGTCGTGCACGAGCCGTCCGTTGGCCAGCGGGCTCCACGCCTCGGTCACGATGCCGTGCTCGCTGTGGTAGGCGCGCAGGTTGTCCTGGACGAGGTTCGGGTGCAGCTCGATCTGGTTGAGCGCGGGGACCGTGTTGGTCTCCTCGCTGAGCCTGCGCAGGTGCGGGATCTGGAAGTTCGACACACCGATCGCCCGGACCCGGCCGTCGGCCTCGAGCTTCTCCAGTGCCTTCCACGTCTGCACGAAGTCGCCGCGGGCCGGTGCGGGCCAGTGGATCAGGAACATGTCGATGTAGTCGAGGCCGAGCCTGGTCAGGCTCTCGTCGAACGCCCGCAGTGCGGCGTCGTAGCCCTGCGCGTTCTTCCACAGCTTGGTGGTGACGAACAACTCGTCCCGCGGCACGCCCGAGCGGACGAGAGCCTTGCCGACGGCTTCCTCGTTGCCGTAGATCGAGGCCGTGTCGAAGCTGCGGTAGCCCGCGTCGATCGCCGTGGCGATCACGTCGGCGACCATGCTGTCGTGCACCAACGCCATCCCGAAGCCCACCTGCGGGATGGACACGCCGTTGCTCATCTCAACGACAGGAACCTCGCCCATCAACGAACAGCCCTTCCGACTCCACATGGCGTAACGCCCACGGATGGTAGTGGCTCACCCGAGGCAGGCACGCACCGCGGCCAGTTCGGCCTGCGTAATGCCGGTATGCGGGTCGACGCGGACGAGTTCGGACATCAGCCCGGTCCTCGCGCTGAGGAACTCGTCACGTGCTTTCGTGTACATGTCGAAGTCGTCGTCCAGCCAGACGAGCGGACGGCCCCGCGCGTAGCGGGCCACTGCCGCGAACTTCCACTCCGTCCCGGTTTGCCCGAACTCGATGACCGGCAGAACCGGCAGCCCGATCGCCGGGCCGATCATCGTGTTCGCCTTGTGCTCCCACGTCGTCGCCCAGACCAGTTCGGCGGACCCGGCCGCGTCGAGCAGGGCGCGGCCGTGGCCGGGGTTGAGCCACATCCGCAGCGGCCGCCGCCTGCTCCAGCCGGCGAGCCGGAACTTGTGCTCGTGGAAGCCCGCCGGTTTCGCGTCCGCCTTGGCGGCGAACGGATTCAGCGGGCCGTCCACGTCGAGGAGCAGGAGCGGCCGCACACCCGCGACCTTAGAGGAATTCGGCCAGTGCCTTGAGCACCGCCTCGGGCTGTTCCTCCGGCAGGAAGTGCCCGGCCTTGGCGATCTTGCCGAGCTTGACGTTGGTTCCCTTGTCCGGCAACGAGTACTGCAGCGTGTCGTTGTACTCCGCGGCGAGCCCGAGCATCGGCGCGGTGATCTTGGAATACCCCTTCTGGTCCTCGATGTCCTGGTAGAAAGCCTGATACCAGGCGTTGCCCGCGCGGATGGCGTCCGGTCGGTCGTAGGCGGCCGCGTAGATCGCCCGGTCCCGGTCGCCGACCGAGGTCTTGTCGACCAGGATCGTGTCGAACAGCCAGTCCACCATGTACCGGAACCGGCCGGTGAGCAGTTGCTCGGGCAGGCACCGGACCTGGTTGAAGGCGAACCACCAGACGTGCACCGGTGTGCCGGGCGGGGCCAGCAGCGGGATCCTGAACAGGTTCTCGTCCGGGTGCGACACGTCCAGCAGGCTGACGGTCCTGGTCGCGCCGGGGTGGTTGGCGGCGAAGCTGAACGCGACCATCGCGCCGATGTCGTGCCCAATTATGTCCACAGTGGAGTATCCGAGCCCGCAGACGAGTTCGTAGATGTCCCGCGCCATGGTCTTCTTGTCGTAGCCGCCCGCCGGTTTGTCCGAACCGCCCTGGCCACGCAGATCCACGGCGATCACCCGGTACTTCGCCGCCAGCGCCGGCATGATCTTGTGGAATTCCCACCATGTCTGCGGCCAGCCCGGCACCAGCACCACCGGTCTGCCGCGGCCTCCGGTGACGTAATGCATCCGGATGCCGTTGACGTTCGCGTATCCGCTGCGGAAACCCGGCAAGGACGCACTCACCGTGTCGGCTGCGGCTGCCGGAGCGCCGAGAACCGCCGAGGCAGCGGTGATCGAGAAAAGGTTACGCCGGTTCAGTGCCATGTGTGATCACCTGTAGCCACGGAAGAAGGTGCGGAGGTCGCCGGTCAGCAGGTCCGGTGCGTCGACGCCGGAGTAGTGCCCGCCACGGTCGAACTCCGACCAGTGCACGATGTTGTGGTCGCGTTCGGCCAGCGGCCGAATGGCTTTGAAGTCGTGGGCGAACACCGCGACACCAGTCGGCACCGTGCCACGTGACGGTGTTTCCTCGCCCTGGTGCGCGTTCTCGTAGTACAGCCGGGCAGCCGAACCCGCTGTGTTGGTGAACCAGTAGAGCGACGCGACAGTCAGGATGAAGTCGTCGTCGAGTGCCTTGTCCATCTCCGCCGGGTGGTCGCCGAAACCACGGATCAGGTCCATCACCCACGCCAACTGCCCCACAGGTGAGTCCGCGAGCGCGTGCGCCAGCGTCTCCGGCCGCGTCGACTGGAGCTTGTTGAAACCCGAGTGCTCGTCCATGAACCGCTGCAGGAACGCCAGCCTGCCGTACTCCTCAGGACCGAAGCGGTCGAACTCGGCCGGGTCCCCGCTGGGGAACGAGAACACCTGGGTCACGTGCACGGCTGGAATCTTCTCGGCGGCGACCCTGGCGAGGACCGGCGTGATCATCGAGCCCGCGTCGTTTCCTGCGGCGCCGTAACGCTCATATCCCAAGCGGCGCATCAACTCCGCCCACGCCTTGGCGATGCGGGTGTCGTTCCAGCCCGCGTCCGGCGCCGGGCCGGAGAACGGGAATCCCGGGATGGCGGGAATGACCAGATGGAACGCGTCGGCCGGATCCCCGCCGTGGGACCGCGGGTCGGTCAACGGCCCGATCACATCGAGGTACTCGACGAACGTGCCGGGCCAGCCGTGCGTCAGGATCAGCGGGAACGCGTCCGGTTCCGGCGAGCGCACGTGCAGGAAGTGCACGTGCGCGCCGTCGATCTCGGTGTGGAACTGCGGGAAGCTGTTGATCCGTTCCTCGTGGACGCGCCAGTCGTAGCCGTCCGTCCAGTAGGCGGCGAGTCGCTTCAGCTCCTGTGTGGGCACGCCGCGGTCCCAGCCGGGTAACTGCTCCGAGGTCCAGCGGACACGGGTCAACCGGTCGGCCAAGTGGTCGAGCTCGGCCGGCGGGATGTCGATCATCCGGAAAGGCGTGATGTCTTCGCTGCTCATGCCGGACAGCCTGACGTCCGGCGGACCAGAGTGTGAGAGACGGCCACGCCCTTCAGTCAGGGCTGAAAGCCGTGGAACGCCTCGATCGCCTGCTGGACCCGCGATCCGGCCGCGAAGTCGGCGAGATCGGGCGATGCGACACCACGAATCGCGTTGGCGAACAACGAAAGCCTGGTCGCTTCGCTGCCGTGGTTGTCCAATTCGACCGGTTGCCAGCCGTCGCCTTCGGTCACGAACAACTGCGCCCAGTCACGCAGCAGGAAAGACCGGCGAGTCCCCCAGATCACCCACTCGTAGAGTTCGGGCCCGGCCATGTCGGCCACCGCTGACACGTGCACCGGCACGTCACCGGCCCTCAGCAGGCCGCGAGCGGCGATCTCGGCACCGGCGCCCGCATAGTCCACACTGGTCCCGACCGCGCGCGGCGGGCCGACGAGCCGGTCGGTCAGATAGATGAAGTGGGACAACACTTCCCGCACGAACCCGCCTTGCTCGCGCTGCGCGAGCCAGGTCGCGGTCGCCTGGAAGTCCCGTGGCCAGCGCGGGAACTGCAGCCGGATGTCGACGCCACGGATCGTGCCGAGGTCCTGCTCGGCGACGTACCGCACGGCGTCCCGGTCGGACAGTGCAAAGTTGACGGCGTTCGCCAGGCCGGTCCGCGTCGCGGCTTCAAGCATTCGCTTGCCGTCTTCGAGGTTCACGGCCAACGGCTTCTCGCAGAAGACCGCCTTGCCCGATTCGAACGCGGCGACTGCGAGGTCGGCGTGGAAGTTCGGCGGTGTGGCGATGTAGACGGCATCCACATCGGACGCGTTGACCACGTCGAGCGGGTTGGTGGTGAAGGGCACCCCGGGATCCGCCGGGGCGAGGTCGCTCGCGCGGGTCACCGTGAAGTCCGGGTGGTCCAGGGCGACTTCGAGCATCCTCCTGCCCATCACGCCCAGTCCGATGATGCCCAGCCGTATCTCGCTCATGGACACATCTTTGCTCATCTCATCCCGGCGCGAAGGCGCGCGGGTCGTCCAGCAGCGGCTGGAAAGCCAGCTCGGCGGCGCCGAGCAGGACGCTGTCGGCCCGCTCACCCGGCGTGATCGGCACGTGTGCCAGATCTGCCAGGAACGCCCGTTCCGCCAGCTTGCGCCGGACGATCTCCGGCTCGAGCGAGTAGAGCTTGCCAAGGGTGCCGCCGAGCACGATCCGGTCAGCGTCGACGATGTTGGCCAGGCTGCCGAGTCCGATGGCCAGACGGGTGTTCACCCGGTGCACGGCTTCGAGCACGTCGTCAGCCGGATCGGCCATCAGGGACTCGACCTTCGCGGCGACTTCCCGCAACGGCAGCTCGATGCCCAGCAACCGCAGCAGCGCGCGGTGATCCGCCTCGACTTCAAGGCATCCTGTTGAGCCACAAGGACATGGCGCGCCGCCGGGGTCGACGGTGATGTGGCCCGGCTCGATCGCATAGCCGTGGGCGCCGAGGAAAAGGCGTCCCTCGCTGACCACTCCCCCGCCGAGCCCGACGTTCCCGGTCGTCAGGTAGAGCAGCTGGCGCGATCCCCTTCCCGCGCCATGCCTGTGTTCGGCGAGGGCGGCCAGGTTGGCGTCGTTGGCGATCGCGACCGGCAGGGTCAGGTGCTCCTCGAACAGCTCTTGCAAGTGCAGACCGGGCCAGCCGAGGTGCAGCGCGGCCGGGGCGTAGCCGTCGGCGCGCACCGGTGAGGGCACGGCCACACCGAAGCCGAGGACGTTCGGCCCGACGTGGGAGGTCATCAGCTCGCAGAGCTCGTCGAGCGCTTCGGACGGCTGCGGGTTGCGCAGCGGAAGCGTTGAGCGGGACAGGACTTTTCCGCCGAGGCCGACCGTGCCGACCGTGAACCCGTCCGGCTGGATCTGCGCGGCGACCACTGTCGGGGCCTCCGAGGGGATGGCCACCTGGTGCGACGGCCGTCCACCCTCGGGCTTTCCGCCGGTCCGGTCGATCCGCACGAGGGACCGGTCGGCCAGCTCACCGAGCAGGTATCCCATCACGCTGCGCCCGCAGCCGAGCCGGTCGGTCAGCTCGGCGCGGCTGGCTTGGCCGCCGGAGACGTGCAGCGCCAGCAACAGCTGCCCAAGCGTGTCCTTGGGCGCTTGTATCGCGCCGCCCATCCCCGTACTGTACCTTTGTACAGCAGCTGCACAAACGAGGGGTTACCTTGACCGTCCTAGGCCTGTTCGCGGGCACACTGACCACGCTCGCCTTTCTGCCGCAGGTGGTGCGGTGTTTCCGCACGAGAAGCACCGGCGATCTGTCGTGGGCATGGATCCTGATGATGTGCGCGGGCGTCGGCACGTGGTTCGTCTACGGCCTGCTCGGCGCGGACCTGCCGGTGATCGTCGCCAACGGCATCACGCTCGTGCTCGTCGCCGCGCTCGGTGTGATCAAGGCGGTCCACCAACGAGAAGTTCCCGCGTGAGCACCTCGTTCCACCACTGCTCGACCCGATCGGCCGACCAGCCGCGTTCGTTGATCAACGTCAGATAGACATCGATGTTGCACAGGGCCGCGTACACGTCGACGGCCGTGCCGATGTCCAGCCGCAACCGCGGCCATCCCGAGAACACCTGGATCCGCGTCTCGTCGACGCCGGGCTGGGTCAGTCTCAGATTCGAGTTCTTCGACCATACGAGGCCCGTCAGCACTTAGATCTGCCGAGTCCGCCACGGCCAACGCGAGCCCGGTCTTGTTGCCGTAGACCGAATACACGGTCGGCACGGACACGCCCGCCTCCCGTGCCACGTCCCGCACAGTCGTGGCTGCCCAGCCCTGCTCCACGAAGAGCTTTCTCGCCGCCCGGGCGATGCTGGGCTGGGCTTCGCGATCCTGATCGTCCTCGGCAACGCCATCGCCGTGCCAGCCGGGCTGCCCACCCCGGGCACCGCGTTCCCCGACGCAGCCAAGTTCTTCTCGGGTGACAGCGCGGCTTTGCACATCGCTTCGGCCCTCGGTCCGCTCAGCTGGGTGCTGGCCACGATCTTCGGCGTAGGCGCGGTCGCCCTGTGGTCGGCCGAGCCAGGCTGGGCCCTGGTCGGCCTGTCCATGGGCGGCCTGTGGTCTGGCCTTATCCGCCGCTGGCGCGCCGTGCTGGGCTTCTCCTCCGCGGTATTGCTGTTCGGCTCCGCGACCTTGTCCGTCGGCTTGATCGGGTTGTTCGGCTGGCTACTGTGGGTTGTCTGGATCGGCACGTACGGCGTCACCTTGATCCGCCTGAGGAGCTAGCTTGCAGACCGTTCGGAAAGATGTCGTGGTTGTCGGTTTGGGCGCGTTCGGATCGGCGGCGCTCTGGCGTCTCGCCGCACGAGGCCTGAACGTGGCGGGGATCGAGCAACACGGCATCGGCCACGACCAAGGCTCATCTCACGGTGGCACAAGGCTGTTCCGAATCGCGTGTATGGAACACCCCGGCCTGTCGCCGATCGCGCTGAAGTCTCTGGAGCTGTGGACCGCGCTCAGCGCGGAAACCGGTGAAACCTACGTAAGCCAAACCGGCCTGCTCTACGTCGGGAATCCGGACAGCAAAGCCATCACCGGCCCGCAAGAAGCAGGCGTTGCGGTCGAGCTGCTCACCCACTCACAGGTTGTCGAACGCCAACCGCAGTACAACGTCCAACCTGGACAGGTCGGCGTCTGGGATCCCGGCGCGGGCATCTGCTATCCCGAACGCAATGTCCGCGCCCATGTCGCTGCGGCCCAACGGCTCGGCGCGGACGTGCACGCGAACACCAACGTCCTCGCCATCGAAGGCACCACGGTCTACACGCCGACGCTGGTGATCGAGGCGGACCAGGTCGTCATCGCGGCCGGTGCCGGGTTGCGGCACTTCGTCCCGGATCTGCCGCTCAAGCACGTACCGACGCCGGTGAACTGGTTCCGCCCCAAGGACTCCTTCACCCTCGAGAAGTTCCCGGCGTTCGTCTGGCACTTCTCGGACGAAATGGGCCTGTGGGGCCACGGCTCAGCGCAGGACTACGCCGTCAAGATCGGCGCACACCCACTGGACACGGTCAACGTCGAAGACGCTGTCGCACAAGCATTCCCGGAGCTGGATCCGAAGCCGTTCGACGTCAAACCCTGCCACGTCACCGATTCACCCGACGAGCAGTTCCTCGTCGGACGGATCAGCGACCACGTGACCATCGCGGGCGGCGACAGCGGCCACGGCTTCAAACACTGCGCAGGCATCGGCGAACTGCTCGCCCAGATCGCCACCGGCGAACCCACCTACTGCCCGATCGACTTCATGAACCCCACCAGATTCGCCTCACAAGTGAAGAACCCGGCAGACCACTGACAGGTCCGCCGGGCTCAACGGTAGCCAGATCAGGCGAGGTCGAAGCGGTCGAGCTCCATCACCTTGGTCCAGGCCGCGACGAAGTCGGTCACGAACCTCTCGCGGGCGTCATGGCTGGCGTAGACCTCCGCGAGCGCCCGCAACTGCGAGTTCGAGCCGAAGATGAGGTCGACCGCGGTGGCGGTCCACTTCACCTCGTCGGTCACCGAGTCGCGGATCTCGTACACGTGCTCCTCGGACTCCGACGCCTTCCACCGGGTCCCCGGCGCGAGCAGGTTGGCGAAGTAGTCGTTGGTGAGCACTCCCGACCGGTCGGTGAGCACACCGTGCTGCGTGCCGCCGAAGTTGGCCCCGAGGGAGCGCAGGCCGCCGACGAGAACGGTCATCTCGGGTGCCGTCAGGTTGAGCATGTACGCGCGGTCGACCAGCAGCACCTCCGGCTGGAGCTTCTCGCCGGGCCGCAGGTAGTTGCGGAACCCATCGGCGCGGGGCTCGAGTACCCGGAACGACTCGACATCGGTCTGCTCCTGGCTGGCGTCAGTGCGTCCCGGGTGGAACGGCACGGTCACGTCGAAGCCCGCGTCGCGCGCCGCCTTCTCGACCACAGCCGAACCGGCCAGCACGATCAGGTCGGCGAGTGAGATCTTCGCGCCGCCGGCCTGGTTGAACTCCCGCTGGATGCCCTCGAGGGACTCCAGCACCTTCGCGAGCTGCTCCGGCTGGTTGACCTCCCAGTCGCGCTGCGGCTCAAGGCGGATCCGGGCGCCGTTGGCGCCGCCGCGCTTGTCGGTGGACCGGAAGCTCGCGGCGGACGCCCACGCGGTCGTGACCAGCTGCGCGGTGGTGAGACCGGAGTCGAGGACCTTCGCCTTGAGGGCTTCGATGTCGGCGTCACCCACGAGCTCGTGGTCGACCGCGGGCACCGGGTCCTGCCACAGCTGAGGCTCGGGCACCCACGGGCCGAGGAAGCGGCTGACCGGGCCCATGTCGCGGTGCAGCAGCTTGTACCAGGCCTTGGCGAACGCCAGCGCGAACTCGTCGGGGTTTTCCAGGAAGCGGCGGGAGATCTTCTCGTACGTCGGGTCGACGCGCAGCGCCAAGTCTGTCGTGAGCATGGTCGGCTTGTGCTTCTTGGCCGGGTCGAAGGGGTCCGGGATGATCTCCTCGGCGTCCTTGGCGACGTACTGCTTGGCGCCGCCGGGGCTCGTGGTGAGCTCCCACTCGTAGCCGAAGAGGATCTCGAAGAAGCGGTTGCTCCACTGAGTCGGCTTGTCGGTCCAGGTGACCTCCAGGCCGCTGGTGATCGTGTCGGCGCCCTTGCCGCTGCCGTACGTGCTCAGCCAGCCAAGGCCCTGTGCCTCCAGCGGAGCGCCCTCCGGCTCGGGGCCCACGTGCTCGTCGGAGATGCCGGCGCCGTGGGTCTTGCCGAAGGTGTGGCCACCGGCGATCAGCGCGACGGTCTCCTCGTCGTTCATTGCCATCCGGGCGAAGGTCTCCCGGATGAAGTGCGCCGCCGCGGCCGGGTCCGCGTTGCCGCGAGGACCCTCCGGGTTGACGTAGATCAGCCCCATCTCGGTCGCGCCGACCTCGGGCGCCATCTCCGAGTCGCTGACGTAGCGCTCGTCACCCAGCCAGGCGTCCTCCGGGCCCCAGAAGATCTCCTCCGGCTCCCAGACGTCCTCGCGGCCGAACCCGAAGCCGAAGGTCTTGAAGCCCATCGACTCCATGGCGACGTTGCCCGCGAGCACGAGCAGGTCGGCCCACGAGATCTTCTGGCCGTACTTCTGCTTGACCGGCCACAGCAGACGGCGGGCCTTGTCCAGGTTGGCGTTGTCAGGCCAGCTGTTGAGCGGGGCGAAACGCTGACCGCCGTCGCCCGCACCGCCGCGGCCGTCGTGGATGCGGTAAGTGCCGGCGGCGTGCCAGCTCATCCGGATCATCAGACCGCCGTAGTGGCCGAAGTCGGCGGGCCACCAGTCCTGCGAGGTGGTCAGCACCTCGACGATGTCACGCTTGAGAGCCTCGACGTCGAGCTTGGCGAACTCCTCGGCGTAGCTGAAGCTCTCGCCGAGCGGGTTGCCCTTCGACGAATGGGTGTGCAGCACCGAGAGGTCGAGCTGGTTGGGCCACCAGTCGCGGTTCGTGCGCGGACGGCCGCCCGTCTTCGGGGTCGGCGAGTCGATCGCCGGGTTCTCGCTCTCGCTGCCGTGCGCGGTCACGGAGTCGTGCGCGACCGGGCAGCCGGCCGCCGCCTTCTCGTCCACGCCCTGTGCACTCGACGGGGGCGTTGTCGTTGGGTCGCTCATCTGTTTCCTTCCGAGCTGGTCATGGACAGGTGCAGTCGGGGCAGGTGCCCCAATAGACGACCTCCGCCTCGTCGACCACGTAGCCGTGGTCATTCGAGGGGGTGAGGCAGGGGGCGTGACCGACCACGCAGTCGACGTCCGCGATCGCGCCGCAACCGCGGCACACGACGTGGTGATGGTTGTCCCCCACCCGGGACTCGTACCGGGCGATCGCACCGGCAGGCTGAATGCGCCGCACCAGGCCTGCGTCGGTCAGTGCCCGCAGCACGTCGTAGATCGCCTGATGGGACACCTTCGGGTGATCGGCCCGTACCAACGCGATCACCGTTTCGGTGTCGACGTGCGGGTTGTCGCGCAGCGCGGCGAGCACCGCCAGACGTGGCCTGGTCACGCGCAAAGAGACCGACCGCAGCTGCGCCTCGAAGTCGGACGCCACGCACCCACCATAGATGGCTTATCTGGAACGGGTCAAAACAACTACCGGGCCAATTTCACGTTTCCCTCGTCCGTGTCCAGGACAGCGAACAGCCCTTGTGAGCGGGGGCCGCTCACAAGGGCTGTCACACAGCAGAATTCAGACCCTGTTGTACTGGTAGTACCAGCCGCCTTCGGCCTGGTAGCAGCCCCAGGCCGGGAAAGCCTGGTTGGTTCTTTCCTTGTCGGGCTGACAGGTCTCCTTGCTCGGGTACGGCCCGACGGTGATCCAGTTCGTTGCCTGCGCCACGCCAGGCGTGGCGAGTGCGATCACAGCGACGGCAGCGAGGCCGGCGGTGACAACGCGCATTGTTGCCCTCCTCGGTGGTGACTCGACGACATCGTGCCCGCCGCCGCCCACCCCGCCACACCGCCGATTGGCAGCTATGGTCTAGTCCAATACAACCGACAATGTTATTTAACCCCAACGGAATCACGGTCACGGAAGCCCTGGACACCGTCGGTCACCGAGTCGAACTGCCCCGAGAATCGGTGGACAACCCCACCCGTCAGCGGCGGAGAAACGAAGGACCGCCAGGCGCCAAGCACCTGGCGGTCACTCCCGCGTGTTCTCAGCTGGTGTACGCGTCCAGAGGCGGGCAGGAGCAGACGAGGTTGCGGTCGCCCTTGGCGCCGTCGATCCGGCGGACGGGCGGCCACGCCTTCGGACGGTCGGAGGTCACCGGGAACGCGGCGATCTCGCGGCTGTACGGGTGGTTCCACTCGCCGGCGATCGATGCCGCGGTGTGCGGGGCGTTGCTGAGCGGGTTGTCGTCCGCTGGCCATTCGCCCGCGCCGACCTTGTCGATTTCCTTCTTGATCGCGATCATGGCTTCGCAGAAGCGATCCAGCTCGGCGAGGTCCTCGCTCTCGGTCGGCTCCACCATCAGCGTGCCCGCCACCGGGAACGACATCGTCGGGGCGTGCAGGCCGTAGTCGGCCAAGCGCTTGGCCACGTCGTCGACCGTCACGCCGGTCGCCTTGGTGATCGGCCGCAGGTCCAGGATGCATTCGTGGGCAACGAATCCGCCCTCGCCGGTGTACAGCACCGGGTAGTGCTCGTCCAGCCGCCGGGCCACGTAGTTCGCGGCGGCCACGGCGGTCAGGGTCGCGTTGCGCAGGCCGTCAGCGCCCATCATGCGCACGTACGCCCACGAGATCGGCAGGATCGACGCGCTGCCCCACGGCGCCGCGCTGATCGGGCCGACGCCGGTCTTCGGGCCTGCCAGCGGCTGCAACGGGTGGTTCGGCAGGAACGGCGCCAGGTGCTCACGCACACCGATCGGGCCGACACCCGGGCCGCCGCCACCGTGCGGGATGCAGAACGTCTTGTGCAGGTTCAGGTGTGACACGTCCGAGCCGAACCGGCCGTACTGCGCCAAGCCGATCAACGCGTTCAGGTTGGCGCCGTCGACGTACACCTGGCCGCCCGCGTCGTGCACGAGGGCACATACCTCGCGCATGGTGTCCTCGTACACGCCGTGGGTCGACGGGTACGTGATCATGATCGCTGCGAGGTCGTCCTTGTGATCCTGCACCGACGCCCGCAGGTGGTCCATGTCGATGTTGCCGTTGTCGTCGCACTTCACGACCGCGACGCGCATCCCGGCCATCACCGCGGAGGCGGCGTTGGTGCCGTGCGCGCTCGCGGGGATCAGGCAGACGTCACGGCCGGTCTCGCCACGGTCGCGGTGGTAGGCCCGGATCGCCAGCAGACCGGCGAACTCACCCTGGCTGCCCGCGTTGGGCTGCAACGAAACCGCGTGGTAGCCGGTGATCTGGGCCAGCCAGCTCTCCAGGTCGGTGATGATCTCCAGCAGCCCGGACGCGTGCTCCGCCGGGGCGAACGGGTGCAGGCTGGCGAACTCCGGCCACGTGATGGGCTCCATCTCCGCGGTCGCGTTCAGCTTCATCGTGCACGAACCGAGCGGGATCATGCTCCGGTCGAGCGCGATGTCCTTGTCGGACAACGCACGCAGGTAACGCAGCAGCGCGGTCTCCGAGCGGTGTGTGTGGAACACCGGGTGCGTCAAGTACTCCGAGGTCCGGACCAGCTCGGCGGGGATGATGTCCTCAGTGGACGCATCAAGCACATCGACGTCACCGGAGACGCCGAATGCCTCCCACAGCGCCGAAATGTGCGCACGCGTGGTGGTCTCGTCGCACGAGATCGCGACGTGGTCACCGTCCACAAGCCACAGGTTGATGTCACGCTCACGAGCCGCGTTCACGACATCCGAAGCACGCCCCGGCACGCGGACCCGGATCGTGTCGAAGAACTGCGAGTGCACCACATCGACGCCACCGGCACGCAGACCAGCCGCCAGCACAGTCGCCATCCTGTGTGCGCGCAAGGCAATCGACTTCAGGCCCGCCGGGCCGTGGTAGACCGCGTACATCGACGCGACCACCGCGAGCAGAACCTGCGCGGTACAGATGTTGCTGGTCGCCTTCTCCCGGCGGATGTGCTGCTCACGGGTCTGCAGCGCCAGCCGGTAGGCCATCGAACCGTCGACGTCGGTGCTCACGCCGACCAGGCGGCCGGGAAGCTGGCGCTCAAGTCCCTTGCGCACAGCCATGTATCCGGCGTGCGGGCCACCGAAGCCCATCGGCACACCGAACCGCTGAGTCGTCCCGACGACGACGTCCGCGCCGATCTCACCCGGCGGCCGCAGCAGCGTCAGCGACAGCAGATCCGACGCCACGACCACCTGCGCGCCACGCCCGTGCGCTTGCTCGATCAGCGCCGCGTGGTCACGGATCACGCCGCTGCCGCCGGGGTACGACAGGAGAACGCCGAAGAACTCGCCCTCGGGCAGCCCGTTGGTCAGGTCGACGACCTCGACCTCGATGCCGAGGGGCTCGGCGCGGGTCTCGATCACCGCGATCGTCTGCGGGAACGTGTCGGAATCGACCAGGAACCGCGGCGACTTGGCCTTGCCGCCGCGCCGCACCAGCGTCATGGCCTCAGCGGCGGCCGTGCCCTCGTCCAGCATCGACGCGTTGGCGACCGGCACGCCGGTCAGGTCGGCGACCATGGTCTGGAAGTTCAGCAGCGCCTCGAGCCTGCCCTGCGAGATCTCCGGCTGGTACGGCGTGTACGCGGTGTACCAGGCCGGGCTCTCCAGCACGTTGCGCAGGATCACCGGCGGCGTCACGGTGCCGTAGTAGCCAAGGCCGATCATCTGCGTGATCGGGCGGTTACGGGCAGCGAGCGCCCGGAGCTCGGCCAGCGCCTCCGCCTCGGTCGCGGCCGGCGGCAGGTCCATCACCAGGTTGGTCTCGCGGATGGAGTCCGGCACGGCCCGCTGCGCCAGGGTCTCGAGCGAACCCACGCCCACGACGTCGAGGATCTTGGCGATCTCGCCATTGCGCGGACCGATGTGCCGGTCGGCGAACGGCGTACCGTGCTCGAGGTCTGCCAGCGAGATCCGGTCCTGGGTCATCTTCTGCCTCCGGCGAGGGTCGGGCGTGCTCCGGCAAGCCCTCCCCCTCTGTCCATACCCCTTTTCACGGGGCGCCTGAGAGCTTCACCCGCAGCTAGTGCGAGTTTTCACCGTCGGCGGGGTGTGCAAACCCACTTTCCAGAGGCGTCTTCTTCGCGCGGTCCTTGGTACCTGAGAGGTTCCGGGGAGGAATTGCTCCTTCGGTGCCGGGCGGCGTATGAGCAACCCGGTCTCTCCCGCGCGACGTCGTCGACTGCCCGCCAAGGATACCCTGCGGCAGATCAACTACTGGTCAACTGTGACTGGTGTCTTGGTCACCTGGCCGACATCTTCGCCCAACTTGTCGGTGTACGGGTCGGACGAGTAGACGTTCGGGATGCATCCCTCACGGCCCGCGTCCGGGTTCTTGAGCAAGATCTCGCCGCTCGGGCAGCTCCTGTCCCCCGGGGCCGGCTGCTGACACGTCCGGCCACCTCCGGCGCGCTCGATGACCACCTCGCCGGTCATACAGATCTTCTCCGGCGAGCATCCCTGCAGGGCGCCGATCGCGGGCACGACGAGGGCCAGTCCAGCCAGCGCTCGCGCGAACCCGTTCATCACGTCCTAGCCCGCGTTGCGGGTGCGGCGACGCACGGAAAGCTCGTCGTCGTGCTGGATCAGCTCGGCGCCGTCGGCCCGCTCGGCCGGGAACTCGTGGATGGTTCCGCTGATCTCCCGCATCGCGCCGCTCACCGCGATACCGAACACGCCCTGGCCGCCCTGCAGCAGGTCGACGACCTCCTCCGG
Organism: Kibdelosporangium aridum; assembly: GCF_900176515.1. Classification (GTDB taxonomy): domain Bacteria; phylum Actinomycetota; class Actinomycetes; order Mycobacteriales; family Pseudonocardiaceae; genus Kibdelosporangium; species Kibdelosporangium aridum. The sequence continues at coordinate 388,117 of NZ_FWXV01000005.1, read as the reverse complement.
CGAGGAGCACTCGTACACGGTCGTTCCGTCGCTGAAGAGGGTGATTTTCGCGAGGTCGCGCACGCCGCGGCGGCGCAGGTGGTCGACGGCCACGCGGATGTTCTGCAGCGAGACCCCGGTGTCCAGCAGCCGCTTGACCACCTTCAACACCAGGATGTCCTTGAACGAGTACAGCCGCTGGCTGCCCGAACCGTGCGCGGTCCGGATGGACGGTGCGACCAACCCGGTGCGCGCCCAGTAGTCCAGTTGCCGGTACGTTATCCCCGCGATCTGACAGGCGGCCGGGCCGCGGTAGCCGACCAGCTCGTCCGGCAGTGAAGCGTCCGGGAACAGCTCGCCCTGTTCACCGGCGTCCACACCGGCGAGCGGACTGTCGGGCCGTTGCTCCATCACACTGCCTCCCATCGTCCCCAGCGCCCGCCCCCAGGAGCAGGAATACGCCGGTCATGAGCATTCGACGGCGGCGCCTCTAGTGGTCACGCCGTCGTCATTGGCTCGTATCTGACGGTAGGACGGGTCGGCATCCCGGTCAACGCGACGCGCGGAGCGGGGTCAATCGAGAGAAGTGGTTCACACCACGTGGACGTTTAGCCGGGCCCACGAATGGGCAGCGTGCGCACCGAAACAAGCGGACACCTGTTCGCCGGGGGCGTGCCTCAGGTGTCCGCACCTCTAAAATCCTCCGGCGAGACCGAATCCAGGAACTCGCGGAACTTCTCCACTTCGTCTTCCTGCTCGTCCGGGATGATCAGCCCGGCTTCGGCGAGCACCGAGTCCTCGGCGTGGATCGGCACGCCGATCCGCAGGGCCAGCGCCACGGAGTCGCTCGGCCTCGCCGACACCCGGATGTCGCCGTCGAAGACCAGTTCGGCGAAGAACGTGCCTTCGCGCAGGTCGGTGATCCGGACTTGCTCCAGCTCACGGCCGAGCGCGGCGATCACGTCCTTGAGCAGGTCGTGGGTCAACGGCCGGGCAGGCCGCACGCCCTGCTGTTCCAATGCGATCGCAGTGGCCTCCACCGAGCCGATCCAGATCGGCAGGTAGCGTTCGCCCTCGGTCTCGCGTAGCAACAAGATCGGCTGGTTGGCGGGCAGCTCGACCCGCACGCCAACGACGCGCATCTCGCTCATCGGCCATCGCCTCCCTCAGCACGCTCAACCGCGACGACCCCCTGCTGCCAAGAGGATCGCGCATCGTCAACAATGACGCTACCCGCCATCCGGGCCCCACGCTTGACTTCCCAGGCTTGCATATCGATCACGATGTGCGCTGTGTGCAGCTCATATGATGGCCTGTTCTAGCCGCCTGTTACCCGCTGCAACACTCTGGACACAAAAAGTGTGTGCAGGGCAACAGAAAAGAAGCTCGGGCCGAGGGATACCCCCGGCCCGCGTGCGACCAGCCTCTTTGTTGACTACCGGCCCCGGCTTACTGGCCCTGCGGACCAGTCAGGAACACCAGGCGGAACTTGCCGATCTGGACCTCGTCGCCACCGGCCAGCACGGCCTGGTCCACCGGCTCGCGGTTGACGTAGGTCCCGTTCAGGCTGCCGACGTCGATCACCACGAAGTCGGCGCCCTCCCGGCGGAATTCCGCGTGCCTGCGGGAAACCGTGACATCGTCGAGGAAGATGTCGCTGTCCGGATGACGGCCCGCACTCGTGGTGTCGCGGTCCAGCAGGAACCGTGAGCCCGCGTTCGGGCCGCGCTTCACCACGAGCAGAGCGGAACCGGAAGGCAGCGCGTCGATCCCGGCGACCTGGGGGTCCGGCTGAGGAGCCTGCTGCCCCTCGACATCGGCGAGGAAGTCGGCCCGGAAGACGGAGGTCCGCTCCGGAGACTGCTCCGGCGGAACGCCGGGTCCGTCGTTCGTGCTCACCTGAGCTCTCCTCCTGCTACTGGATTCGCTTGTTCCGCCAAACGTACCGTGCGCGCTGTATGACGAATCGGCTGGTCCCCCAGATGCGCCCCGCCGCCTACGGAACCAGTCCAAGATCCTTCTCATGCCTGACCGGTCAGCTCGCGGTAGCCGTTCGCGTCGAGCAACTCGCTGAGCTCCCCGGAGTTGGTGATCTTGACCTCGAACATCCAGCCTTCGCCGAACGGGTCGGAGTTGATCAACTCGGGGCTGTCGTTGAGCGCCTCGTTGACCGCGGTGACCTCCCCGCCGACCGGGGCGTAGATCTCCGACACGCTCTTGGTCGACTCGACCTCGCCGACCGAGTCCTTCGCCGACACCGTCCCGCCGACCTCGGGCAACTGCACGAACACCACGTCACCCAGCTGGTCCTGGGCGAAGTCGGTGATGCCCACCCGTACGGTGTCGCCGTTCACGGCGATCCACTCGTGCTCAGGTGTGTACTTCAACTCTTCCGGCGTCACGTCCCCGTCTCCTCTTTCCGATCACCGACTGCGCTCGATGGCGCAGAGCTTAGAGGCACCGCCAAGTGAGCGTTCGGGCGAGATCAGGCCCACGCGGCGCCTCGCCGCCCGGCGGACCGGACCGGGACGGTCCAGTCCCGGCCCGGCCCGCCGAACGCCGATGCATCCACGTGGATCCTGACTCGCTATTCCGAGACTCACTTGGCGGTGCCTCTTAGAGTGAGCGCGGTCGCCGGATCGCGGTGACCGCCTGCATGACATAGATCAGCCCAGACCAGAGGTACAGCACCACGCCCCAGACCGTGAAGGCGTACGCGATCGGCTTGGCCACGCCCGCGAAGACCGAGTCGATCTGGGCGAGCAGCAGGAACGGGAAGGCGTAGAGCAAGACGAACGTGGCGCCCTTGCCGAGGTACAGCACTTCGGGCGGGCCGTAGCCCGCGCGGCGCAGCAGCGGCAGGCAGACCAGTACGGCCAGGTCACGGCCGATGACCAGGAGCACAACCCAGAGCGGCACGATGTCGCGGACGACGAAGGCGACCATCGCGGCGAGTGTGTACAGCCGGTCGGCGAGCGGGTCGAGCATCGCGCCGAACTGGCTCATCTGGTTGAGCCAGCGGGCGATCTTGCCGTCGAGCCAGTCGGTGATCCCGCTGACCACGAACACGAGCAAGGCCCAGCCGTCCTCTTGCGGGCCGAGCAGCAGCCAGAGGAAGAGCGGCACCCCGGCGAGTCGCAGAACGCTCAGCGCGTTCGGCACGGTCCAAATCCGCTCGCCTTGGGTCACCTCGGCCCCTCCAGATATGGAAATCCCCTGGCCAACGGCGTTGGCCAGGGGAAACTCTAGTGAAGGGCGATCAGCTGGCGCGGGTGAGGGTCCAACCCCTGCGCTCGATCTCGGCGTTGGTGAACTCGATCGGCCGCCCGCGGTCGTCACAGCCGACCCAGCGGGACCTGGCAAGGCCTGCCTCGAGGACGTATGCGTGGCCCCGGCTCCACACGACGCTGCAGGGCGCGGTCGGGAGCCTGCGGATGGACTTTGTCTCGGGTGCTGCCTCGTCAGTCATGTCCCCCACCTCCGTCAGGGGTGTCGGCTTACGGAGCCGCTCCGTTAGCCACGGGGGAAATGATGCGGCATGGTTCACCTTGCCATTGACAATTCGCGGGTGTATGGCGCCGATCGGCGCGAACGCGCGCCGATCGGTCGAAGATCATTTAGGCGGAACGATCGCGGAACCGTCGTCAGCCGCCGCTCACCGAGCGCCCAGCGGTCACGCCGTTATCGGCCCGGCTCATACCGACCAGGTCAGCGGGGATTGTCCCGCCTTCCGACGCGGTGGCCGCCAACTCCTCCCCGACGCTCTCACGTGCTGGGACGCCGCTGCCCGCGAGCCAGGAAGCAACCGCCGCGATGACACAAGCGGCGATGGCGAACCAGAAGGCGACGTGCAACCCGTCGGCGAACGGTTCGGTGATCAGGCTCGGGAAGAAGCTCCGGCCGGTCAGGAAGCTCGCCTGGTCGGGCGGCAACTGGCTGAGCGCGGGACCCAGCAGCTGCTGGACGGGGTTGTACCCGAGGAACGCCGCGAACAGCACGGCGACGGCAGGCAGCTGGGCGATCTGGCTCGCGTCCGCGGCAGGCACGCCGTGAGCGGTCAACCCGCTGGTCAACGCGCCCGGCAGGCTCGTGGACAGCCCGGCGATGATCAAGCTGAAGAAGATGCCGATCGACAGGACCATGGCCGCGTTCTGGAACGTGGCGGTCATGCCGGCACCCGCACCACGCGCGTTGCCCGGCAGGCTGCTCATCACGGCGGCCCGGTTGGGCGACGAGAACATGCCCATTCCGATGCCGTTGATCACAAGCAGGATCGCGAAGACGACGTAGTCGAAGTTGACCGGGAGGACGGTCAGGGCGAAGAACGTGCCCGCTGTGATGATCATCCCAGTGGTGGCAAGGCCGCGGGCGCCGATCCGGTCGGACAGAACGCCGGAAAGCGGAGCGGCGACGAGGAACCCGATCGTCATCGGCACCATGTAGATGCCCGCCCACAGCGGAGTCTCCTCGAACGAGTAGCCGTGCTGCGGCAGCCAGATCCCCTGCAGCCAGATGATCAGGATGAACTGCAGGCCACCCCGGCCGAGCGACGCCATCAGGTTGGCGACATTGCCCCACGTAAACGTGCGGATCTTGAACAGCCCGAGGTTGAACAGCGGGTTCGGCGACTTCCGCTCGATGGCGACGAACCAGGCAAGGACGAGCGCGCCACCGACGAGGGCGCCGAGGACCCACGGGTTCGTCCACCCCATGGAGTGACCGCCGTAGGGCTGAATGCCGTAGGTGATCGCGACGAGAACGGCGATCAGGCCAACGGCGAAGGTGACGTTGCCACCCCAGTCCATCTTGGACTTCTGCCGAACGCCGGTGTCATGCAGTTTGAGGTACGCCCAGACGGTGCCGATCAGCCCGAACGGAACGGAGACCAGGAAGATCCAGTGCCAGTGGATGGGCGCGAGCACACCGCCGATGACCAGGCCGAGGAAGCTGCCGGCGATCGCAGCGATGCCGTTGATGCCCAGCGCGAGCCCACGCTGGTTGGCGGGGAAGGCGTCGGTGAGGATGGCGCTGGAGTTGGCCATCAGGAACGCGCCACCGATCCCCTGCACGATCCGCCAGGCGATCAACCAGATGGCGGCGGCGTCACCACTCATCCACGTGACGGCCAAAGCGATCGACGAGACGGTGAAGATCAGAAAACCCAGGTTGTACATCCTGGCGCGGCCATACATGTCCCCCAGCCGCCCGAAGGTGACCACCAGCACCGCGGTGACGACCAGGAAGCCCATCATCATCCACAGCAAATAGCTGGTGTTGCTCGCGTCGAGGGGGTTGACCCCGATGCCCTTGAAGATGTCCGGCAACGCGATCAGCACGATCGACGAGTTGATCGTCGCGATGAGCAGCCCGAGCGTCGTATTGGACAGTGCCACCCACTTGTAGCGCGGTCCGAGCTCACTCAGGGTCTTCTGCCCCGCACCCCGCCTGGCCACACCGACTCCCTCCACACACAACCTCCAGTTACTTAGTAACGCTAACCAATCTGGTTGCATGTAGCAACTATTTATCTGTCAGTGTGACGAGCGAGTCAACGAACGAGTTGACCTCAACCTCGGTTGAGGTCACAGGCTGGGCGGATGAAGGTCGAGATCTACGCCGACGTCATCTGTCCTTGGTGCTACATCGGCAAGCGCCGGGTCGAAGCGGCCACCACGCGAACGGTGACGTGGCGCAGCTTCCAGTTGGACCCCGAAGCGCCAGCGACCCCGGGCCAAACGGCTGCCGAGATGATGTCCCGGTGGTGGGGCGACCAGGCGAGCCAGCGGGTCGAGCACATCAAAGCGGTCGGCAGGCAGGACAGCCTCGAACTCAACCTCGAGCTGGCCCGTCCGGTGAACACGTTCGACGCTCACCGAGTCCTGCACCTGGCCAAAGACCACGGCAGGCAGGACGAAGCCTGGGAGGCCATGCTGCGCGGCTACCACACCGAAGGCCGCGACATCGCCGACCCGGAAACCCTGACAGGCCTCGCAACCCAGGCAGGACTACCCAGGACCGAGATCCAGGACCTGCTCACCAGCGACACCCACGCGCAGACCGTGCAGGCCAACAACGCCGAGGCTCGCGAACGAGGAGTCACCGGCGTCCCCTCGTTGGTGATCGGCGACGGGAAGCCCACGTCGGCGGTACGCCCTGTCGCCCATCTGCGGAAGCTGCTCACACCGCCGGAATGACGTTCTCGCCGAACAGCTGGATCGTGTCGAGCATGCGCTGGTGGTCGACGGCGCCGGCGCACGCGACGAAAACGATGTAGTCGACACCGAGTTCACGGCGCAGCGTCTGCACTTGTTCGCCGACGCTGTCCGGGGTGCCGACGAGCATCATGCCGGACTTCACCAACTGTTCCAGCGTCCGTGGCACCGGGCCTTCTTGGCCCGGTAGCCGCCAGGCTTCGAAGAACCCGAATTCGCCGAGCCATTCGCCCATGAACGCCATCGACTGCTCGGCGGATTTCCAAGCCTCTTCATACGTGTCCGCGACGGCAAGCATCCGGCAGATCGCCACGCCGCCGTCCGGCCGCCATTCCCCCATTTTGAAATCACGGCCGTGCTCGGCGGCGACCTCGACATAACGCTGGAACAATCCGCGAAGCATGTCATTGTCGGACGCCAGCGTGACGATTGAACTGCCGACCCGCGCCGCCCATTCCAGAGTGGCCGGGCTTTGGGTGAGTGTGGTGAACAACGGCGGGTGCGGCAGTTGCGAGGGCTTGGGCACGGTCGCGACTTGCCGGACTTCACCGGCGTGCACACCGGCGCCCAGCCGGGCGGAGACCGGATGCGGCCAGGCCAGGCCCGATGGCGGCACGTCGATGAACTCGCCCCGGTAGGACCACAGATCCTCGGCCCACGACCGGCGCATCACCTCGAACCACTCTTCGAACACGCGCCGGTTGCGCCCCTCATCCGGCCCGCCGGCGACCGACACGTTCAGGTGCTGCCCGAGCACCCCGACCGACCGGGGCTGGTAGCCGCGGCTGAGCCCGATGTCGAGCCTGCCGCCGGTCAGGTGATCCGCCACCGCGATGTCCTCGGCCAGCCGCAGCGGATTCCAGTTCGGCAGCACCAAACCCATTTGGCCGTGCCGCAACCTTTTCGTGTGCGCGGCCAGGTGGACGTTCAGCAACAACGGGTTCGGCGTGACCTGATAACCCTCCACCTCGAAATGGTGTTCGGCCATCATGAATGACGTCCAACCGGTTTCGTCCGCGCATATCGCCTGCTCGAGCAGTTCTGCCAGCGTCTGCCGGTACAGGTCGCGATCAAGGCCGAGTAATCCGGTTCCCAGTTGCTGTGACGGCGAACCCGTGGCAACCGGATAGAACAAGGAGAATTTCACCTCCGCGATAATTCACCCGGTGATGATCACGCCGCAATGACATGCCAGAACGGCGGCACGCACGCCGCCGCTCCGCTCACCATCGGGCAGGCGATCAGTTCCTGAGATCGTCGTCGGTGTACTCGCCGGGCACCTGCGCCGACGGATCCCCGTGCACCTCGCCTTCCCGCCCACGCAGCTCGACGCGACGGATCTTGCCGGAGATCGTCTTCGGCAGTTCGGCGAACTCCAGGCGCCGGATCCGCTTGTACGGAGCCAAATGCTCGCGCGCGAAGGCCAGGATGTCCCGAGCGGTCTCAGCCGAAGGCGAGTACCCGGCCGTCAACACGACATACGCCTTGGGCACGGCCAGCCGCAGCGGGTCAGGCGACGGAACAACGGCCGCTTCGGCCACCGCGGGGTGCTCGATCAGCACACTCTCCAGCTCGAACGGGGAAATCCGGTAGTCCGAAGCCTTGAACACGTCGTCGGCACGCCCGACATACGTGATGTACCCATCGGAATCGCGCGCTCCCACATCTCCCGTGTGGTAGTACCCGTCCCGCATCACCTCGTCGGTGCGCTCCGCCGAGTCGGCATAGCCCGTCATCAGACCGACCGGGCGGGGATCCAGCGCGAGGCAGATCTCGCCTTCCTCCCCCGGCTCGCCGGTCACCGGGTCGATCAGGGCAACGGTGAAGCCGGGCAGGGCACGGCCCATCGACCCTGGTTTGACGCTCTGCCCGGGAGTGTTGGCGACCTGGACGCTGGTTTCGGTCTGCCCGAAGCCATCCCGGATCGTCACTCCCCACGCCTTGCGGACCTGCTCGATCACCTCGGGGTTCAGCGGCTCCCCCGCTCCGACGACCTTCGCGGGCGGTGTGGCCAGTTGCGACAGATCGGCCTGGATCAGCATCCGCCACACGGTCGGTGGCGCGCAGAAGGACGTGACACCGCAGCGGTCCATCTGTGCCATCAAGCCGACGGCATCGAACCGCGTGTAGTTGTAGATGAACACGCACGCACCCGCGTTCCACGGCGCGAACACGTTGCTCCACGCGTGTTTCGCCCATCCCGGTGACGAGATGTTCAAGTGGATGTCGCCTGGCTCAAGGCCGATCCAGTACATCGTGGACAGGTGCCCGATCGGGTAGCTGGCGTGCGTGTGCCGCACCAGCTTCGGCTTGGCCGTCGTGCCCGAAGTGAAGTACAGCAACAAGGTGTCCGACGCGGCCGTCGGCCCGTCCGGCTCGAACGCCCGTGACCCCGCCGCGGAGGCATAGGAATGCCAGCCGTCGACGGGGTCGCCGACCGCGATCCGCGTGTAGGAACCTGGCACGGCGTCGAACTTCGAGGCGTCCGCAGAACGGGCCACGACGTGCTTCACGCCACCGCGGTCCACCCGGTCGCGCAGGTCTTCCGGCCCGAGCAACGTGGACGCGGGGATGATCACCGCGCCGAGCTTCATCGCCGCGAGGATGGTCTCCCACAGCTCACCCTGGTTGCCCAGCATCAGGATCAGCCGGTCACCGCGCCGCACACCGAGCGACCGCAGCCAGTTCGCGACCAGATTGGACCGCTGCGACAGCTCGCCGAAGGTCCACTTCCTCTCCGCGCCGTCCTCTTCGACGATCCACAGCCCCAGCTGGTCGGCGGGCAGCGTGTCGAACCAGTCCAGCGCCCAGTTGAACTCGTCGGGCTGCGGCCATCGGAACTCCCGGTAAGCGGTGTCGTAGTCGTCCCGATGGGCCAGCAGGAAATCACGCGCGCTCTGGAAGGTCACGGCGGTCATCATCTCCGGGATTATTCTCCGGTGAACTCAGGATCGCGACGTTCGAGGAACGCCTGCACGGCCTCGCCGAGGTCCTTGCTCGGCAAGAACGCCGCGTTCCAGGCCGAGACGTACCGCAGTCCATCCGCGACACGCGGGGCCAGGTCGTGGTCCAGGACGTCCTTGGTGCCCTGCACGACCAGCGGCGGGTTCTTGGCGATGTCCGCGGCCAGTTCACGCGCCGCGGCCAGCATGGCGTCCTGGTCCGCGTACACGTCGTTGACCAGGCCGATCTTCTCGGCACGGGCGGCGTCGATGTCCTTGCCGGTGTACGCCAGCTCGCGCAGGTGACCTTCGCCGATGATCCCGCGCAGCCGCTGCAGGCTGCCGATGTCCGCGACGATCGCGACCTTCACCTCGCGCACGCTGAACTTGGCGTCCTGGGAGGCCAGGCGGATGTCGGCGGCCGAGATCAGATCCACGCCACCGCCGATGCACCAGCCCGCGACCGCGGCGATCACCGGCTTGCGGCACTGCGCCACGGCCGTGACCGAGTCCTGCAGCCTGCGGATCTCGTCGAGGAACCGGGTCCGCGGCCCGGCAAGGGCGCCGCCGAGCAGCTCACCCCAGCTGCCCATCATCGCGGGCAGGTCGAGGCCGTAGGAGAAGTGCTTGCCACTGCCCGTCAGCACGATCGCCCGGACGGTGTCGTCCGCGTCCAGCTCGCGGAACACGACCGGCAGCTCGCGCCAGAAATCCGGGCCCATCGCGTTGCCCTTGCCCGGTCCGAGCAACGTCACCTCGGCGACGTGGCCGGACTGCTTCACCTGGAGCGATACGAGGTTGTCAGCCATGCCCCCATCATTGCCTACCGAGCGGTAACTTTGCGACTACCCCGGCCGTGGCACTCAGCGTCAGCCGAATGACGCCGTAGATCACCACTTTGGGTACGTATCCCCGACATGCCCGGATCGCCCAGTCGTGTTCCGTCACTGCGTGAGACCGTGAGATCACATGAAGCCCGCGTATGTCCGGATGAGAGGAGGGGCACGACGTGACGCAACCGCGACCGATGTCCACGCCGATCTTCGATGAACTACTGCGCGAGTTCGCCAGCCGGATGGAAGAGCAGCAGCGGACCGCGCAGCAACCGGAGCAGCCGGACCAGGCCCCTCAGCCGCAGGCCAGCCAGTCGGTGCATCGCCACCGGGCGGAGTGACCGGCCTCGGTAAGGTCCTCCCCCGCAGGGCCGGTAGGCCCATGAGCGCATCACGAACGGGTGACAAGGCGTAACCGCTTGGTCCGTGCGCCCGATTTTCGGGTGCCAGGATGAGGGGGAGTCGCGCCATGACCGATGAACACGACCCCACGTGGGAAGAAGTCCGGTTCGCCGTCGTGCTCAACGGCGGTGTCAGTCTCGCGGTCTGGATGGGCGGCGTGGTCCTCGAACTGGACCGGCTGACCCGCGCCACCGGTGCCTATTCCGACCTGTTACGCCTGGTCGGGGCGACCGCGCGGGCCGACGTGATCAGCGGGACGTCCGCAGGCGGCATCAACGGCGCTGCCTTGGCGTTGGCGCAGGTCAACCCGCACGCCGATCTGAACAGCCTGCGCGAGCTATGGGCCGAGCAAGGCCGGATGGATCTGCTGCTGCGCACGCCGTTCAAGGGCGAGCCGGTGTCACTGCTGAAGGGTGACGAATTCTTCCTGCCCCGGCTGGAAGACGCGATGCGCAGGCTCACGTCGCGCTACGAGCCGCGCGACGTGCACGACCGCCCGATGGACCTGCGGATCACCACGACGCTGCTCAAAGGCGTCACCAAGACCACGACCGACGCGCTCGGTCAGCGGCTGACGCAGAACCTCCACCAGGGCAGCTTCCGGTTCCGGCGCGACGACGAGCGCGACCACTTCGCCAACGACGGCACACTGCCCACGAACCTGACGCACCAGCTCGCGCTCGCGGCGCGCTCGTCGGCGTCCTTCCCAGTCGCGTTCGAACCGTCGTTCGTCCAGCTCGACGAGAACTCGCCGATGCGTGAAGTCACCTCATGGGAGGGCTCGCAACACGTCGTCGACGGCGGCGCGTTGGTCAACACACCGACCAAGGAGGCGCTCGAGGCGATCGACCAGATGCCTGCCGAGGGGCCTACTCGGCGGGTCATGCTGCTGGTGTTCCCGCACGCGTCCGCCGCCAAGCCCGCGTCGCCCGTGCAGGGCAAGGTTGAGCAGCCGAGCGTGATCAGCGCGGTCCGGTCGATCATGCGAGCGCAGTCCAGCCAGAGCAACCGGACATTCGTCGACGAGATCGAGAAGTACAACCGCAGTGCCGGCGCGCGTCGGGGTGGCCGGAACGCACTGCTCGCCCGGCTGTCCACTTCGGACGGCCCGGTGGCCGGCCAGCTGTACGCGCTTGTGGAGCTGCTTTACCCGCATTACCGGGACATCCGGCTTCGGCGGGCGGCGTGGAAACTGGCCGAGCGCCAGGTGATCGCGCGCGGCAAGGCCGACATCGCCCCGGACGGCGAGCCATGGTCGTTCGAGCGGATCAGGGACGCGGTCGAGGTCGCCCACCGGAAGTGGTTGAAGGACAACGGCTCTTTGCCGTATGTGCCCCCTTCTCCCCCGGTGGCCGGGATCGTCGAGCTCGGCAAGACCGGCTGGCCGTGGGACATCACGACCGGTGAGCGGATCGCGGCGTCCGTTTTGGACATGCTCAAGCGCTTGGTCTGGGTGCTGCCCAAGGAATCCGCGATCAGCGAGATCCACGCAGCCAGGGCGGAGGTCCACAGCGCACGGGCACAGCTGAGGCGGATGCGCCTGACCATGCACAAGGCGTGGGAAGACGAGCCGGTGGATTCCCCCGACGGCGAATGCTGGGAACAGCGCCTGCTCGACTACCACAAGCACATGACCGGTTCCCACGGAACCAGCGTGCGCGACCTGGTCCTGCGGATCTCGGCGGCCTTCGGCGCAGGCGCCCAAGTGCTCGCTTCGGATGACACGCTGGTCGTCCGCGACCCGGATCTGCTGGCGTGGCGCGACTTCGCACAGCTTTCCGCGGACGACCCGGACGCGTCACTGGATTCCGGCTACCGGTGGATGTCGCGGCTGCTCGCGCTGGAAGTCGCGACAACGTGCTTCGCCGACGACTCGGAAGCACCGGAGGAACAGCAGGTCGAGCTGGCCCAGATCAGCCTGCAGACGTCGAATTCCTTCGCCCGCTACAGCATCACGCCCGATGACAAGGCAGGCGGCTACTCGCTGTCCCGGTTCTCCGGCTTCCTGAAACGATCGTGGCGGGCGAACGACTGGATCTGGGGCCGGATGGACGCGGCGAGCATGTTGTGCCGCGTAATGCTCGACCCAGCACGGATCCGGCGCGCGGCCGATCTCTCCGGCACCCTGTCCGATATGGACGCCACCGCGGTCGTCGACGACCTGATCAAGCAGTTGTTCGGCGGCATGCCGTCCGATCCCCGGATCCAGCAGTGCCGAGAGGACGCGATCGAGGAACTCACGGACGCGCTGGCCGCTGAGGCGGGCGCGGCTCAGCCCGCGACATGTGTGGCGCTGGCCGATCTGGTGGCATGGGCCGTGCACATCCAGATCATCATCGAGGAGCTGCCCGAACTTCGCCGTGCGATCGCCGCGGACGGCGTCGACGGAGCCAACGTACGGTCGAACGGTGAACGTTTCGTCAAGCAGTACGCGGGACTGCTGAATCAACTGGAGCGCATCCCGGCAGGCCAGCCGCTCACGCCGGAGACCGTCGACATGGGTCTCAAGGCCTTGGAGGCGTTCGACCGCGCGGGCATCGGCCGGGAACCGCTGGGCGAGGAAGCCGCCAGCGACCAGATGATCCGCACAGTCGCGACGGCCGCGGCGACCGCCGTGACGCTCGCCGACAGCCCTCAGCTCGGTGTCAAAGCGGCCCGTCCGGTGACACGTTCGTTGCGCGGCATGGCACTGTTGCCCTACTGGATGGTGTTCGGCCTGACCCGGGGCGGCAGGCTGGCGCGGTTCCTCGGCCAGTTCGGCCTGGCGGCCGGCGGCTTGCTGCTGGTGTTGTCGATCTTCGGAGCCTTGCCGGAATGGGCCGAGACACCGGCGGCGTCCTTCGGTGGCGCGGCCATCCTTGCGGCCTTCGGATACAGCGCGGTCCGCACCGGAAGCCTGCTGCACGGCCTGGTCCTGCTCACTCCCGTCGTGCCGCTGCTGACCTACGGCCTGACAGAGTCGACATCGGACGAGACAGGACAAGGCCTTGCCGGTCTGATCGGCGTGGGTTTGTTCGTCGCGGCACTGTTGTTGCTCGGCAGCCTGCCCGGCACAAGCCTGACCCCGATGGGCAGCGCGGGCAAGATGATCAACGGCTTCCCTGCGTGGCTGAAGTCCGGAGCGTGGATCGGCCCGCTGGTGGCGGCGGGCGTGGCCGGAATCGGTTTTCTGATCTGGTGGAGCGGAATCCTCGGCTACTTCGACTCGAACACACCGGTCCTGCTCATCCTGACCGGAGGGTTCGTAGCCCTGGCGGCGGTGCTGAGTTACTTCGGCGGCCGAGGCCTGCGCAAGTGGCACCGCAGTCCCGACGGCAACTGGACAGACCCGGCAACCCGCGACCCGTCAGCAGCCGCCGCAGGCTGGGCAGTGGTCTACGGAACCATCTACGTCCTCATCGCCATCGGCCTGTCCTTCATCGCACCCGGCACACCGTTCGCCTCTTCATGGTGGAACGACGCACCGTGGTGGGCCCGCGCCGGGATGGCCACGTGCATCACCTTCGCGGCCGTCCTGCTTCTCGTTGTGCCGTGGTACGTCCCGTGGCGTGCACGGACCGCGCTGTACAAGAAGCTCCTCGACGAGGCGCACCCGTCGCTGTACACCGAGGTTTCCATCAAGGCGATCACGGAAAAGCTGTGCACCCGCATCGAGACGCACGGCATCGTGTGCCGAGGCTTGGCCCAGAAGCCGGACTCCAACAACAAGTTCGTCCTCACCCCGGCAGGAAAACGCCTCGCGACCCGGATCCTCCACAAACTCAAAACCGCGGCCAAGGTCTGACGCCGCATGAAGAAACCGCCCCGGAGGCACGTTCCCGGGGCGGTTTCTGGCGAAGAAACTCTAGAAGCGCAAGTTGGCCAGGTAATCGAAGCCGGTCTTGGCCGTCACCAGCGGGTCGGCCGGGTTGTCGTGCTCGACGATGAACTCCTGGATGCCCTCGTGCCAGGTGCGGCGGAAGATCTTGCCAAAGTCGATCACGCCCTTGCCCGGGTCGACCATTTGGCCGTCGGCGGTGCGGTCCTTGACGTGGTAGTGCAGGACGCGGCCGTAGTTCTCGTAGACCAGGCGGACCGGGTCTTCGCCGCCGTGCACCGCCCAGAACAGGTCGATCTGCAGGTGGACGTTGCGGCGGGTGGTGCCTCGGACGATCAGGTCCCACGGGCGCTGGCCTTCGACCGGCCGGAATTCGTGGTCGTGGTTGTGGTATCCGAGGGTGAAGCCGGCTTGCCGGGCGAGCTTGCCCGCGGCTTCCAGGCGGCCGACGAAGGCTTTCCACTCGGCCGCGGTCGCGTAGTTCGAGTACGGGTGGACGAGTTTGCGGTTTCCCAGCACCTTCGCGTCGGCGATGATCTTGTTCAGGTCGTCGCCGATGTTGATGTGCGTCGACGGCGCCTTGATGTGGTTCTTGTCCAGAATGGACTTGAACTCGGCCGCGCTGCGCCCGTACGTCCCGGCCAGTTCCACCCGGCGATAGCCGATGTCAGCCAGCGCCGAGAGGGTGCCTTCCAGGTCTTTCTCAAGGATCGAGCGCAGGGTGTAGAGCTGGATGCTGATCTTCTCACGCGGGATGCGCAGCCGACCACGCGAGGCGTCAGCGGCTGCCGCCGTTGCGGGTAACGCGACAGCCGCGACACCCGCCGCGGCGGCGCCGCGCAGCATGGACCTACGAGACAGTGCCATGGTGATCCCTTCAGGACTTCTTCGAACTGAACGCCGCGTCGAAGGCCGCGGCAGGCGGATCGAAAACCAGGTTGCGGATGAACTTCACCGCTTCTTCCGCGCCACGCAGCCGGTCCATCCCCGCGTCCTCCCACTCCACGGAGATCGGGCCGGTGTACTTGATCGCGTTCAGCGCGCGGAACGACTCCTCCCATGGCACGTCACCGTGCCCGGTCGACACGAAGTCCCAGCCACGCCGCGGATCGGCCCACGCGAGGTGCGAGCCCATCCGGCCGTTGCGGCCGTCGAACCTCTTCTTGGTGTCCTTGCAGTCCACGTGGTAGATCCGGTCGGCGAAGTCCAGGATGAACCCGACCGGGTCGAGGTCCTGCCAGATGAAGTGCGACGGGTCCCAGTTCAGCCCGAACGCCGGCCGGTTGTCCACCGCGTCCAGAGTCTTGCGGGTCGTCCAGTAGTCGTACGCGATCTCCGACGGGTGCACCTCGTGCGCGAACCGCACGCCCTCGGCGTCGAACACGTCAAGGATCGGGTTCCACCGGTCGGCGAAGTCCTGGTAGCCGTCGTCGATCACGTCCTGGCCGACCGGCGGGAACATCGCCACGTACTTCCAGATCTTCGACCCGGTGAAGCCGATCACCGTGTCGACGCCCAGTTTGCGGGCCGCACGGGCGGTGTCGGCCATCTCCTTGGCCGCGCGCTGACGGACACCTTCGGCGTCGCCGTCGCCCCAGATCCGGGCAGGCACGATGTTCTGGTGCCGGAAGTCGATCGGGTCGTCACAGATCGCCTGTCCGACAAGGTGGTTCGAGATCGCCCAGGTCTTCAGGCCGTACTGCTCGAGGATCTTGTGCCTGCCCGCCACGTAGTCCGGTTCGGACAATGCACGGTCCACTTCGAAGTGGTCGCCGGAGCACGCGATCTCCAGCCCGTCGTACCCCCAGCCCGAAGCAAGGCGGCACACCTCCTCGAACGGCAGGTCCGCCCACTGCCCGGTGAACAGCGTGATCGGTCGGCTCATGGATGACTATCCTTTCAGAACTTCGGCCATCGGCCGGATGTCTTGCAACGCAAGCAGAAGTTCGTGCACCTCGGTGGCGGCCAGCTTCTCGCGGCCTGGGTCACGCGGGTCGGAACAGAGCAGAACCGGACCGTCCTGCGGGGAGTCCGGCAGCCTGCCGTGCGAACCACGGACCATCCCGGCCTCCAACGGGACCACGTTCATCGTGTAGCGCAGGCCGACCTTCTTCTTCACCAGGTTCAGCCCCGCCTTGGCCTTCACCAACGGGTCGGCCGGGTTGAAGAACAGCTCGGCCGGGTCGTAGCCGGGCTTGCGGTGGATCTCCACTCCCCTGGCGAAGTCCGGCGCACGGTCGTCGTTGAGCCAGTAGTAGTACGTGAACCACGCGTCCGGCTCGGCGACGACCACCAGGTCACCCGCACGCGGGTGATCGAGCTGGTACCGCGCCTGCTCGACCCGGTCGAGCACCATGTCCACACCGGGCAGCCGGTCGAGCAAGTCCTTGACGCGCGGAATGTCGTCGGCGTTCTCCACGTACACGTGTGCGACCTGGTGGTCCGCGACGGCGAAAGCCCTGGAAACCCACGGGTCCAGGTACTCCATACCGTCCTGTGTGTACACCTCGAGCAAGCCTTCGGCACGCAGTGTCCGGTTGATGTCCACCGGACGGCTGGCGTTGGTGATCCCGTACTCGCTCAACGCGACCACGGTCGCGTCCGCGTTCGCGGCATCCTGCAGCAGCGGTGCCAGTTCGGCGTCGACGTCACGGGCCGCGTTGACCGCCTCCTGCGAGTCCGGGCCGAACCGCTGCAAGTCGTAGTCCAGGTGCGGGATGTACACCAACAGCATGTCCGGCTTGTGCCCGGACAGGATCCGGCGGGCCGCACCGACGATCCACTTCGTCGAAGCGATCGACGCTGTCGGACCCCAGTACTGGAAGAGCGGGAACTCACCCAGCGCCTCGGTCAACTCGTCGTGCAGACGGACCGGACGGGTGTAGCAATCCGGCGACTTCCTGCCGTCCGCGTAGTAGATCGGCCGGGGCGTAACGGTCAAGTCCGTCGTGGCGCCCATGGCGTACCACCAACACACGTTGGCAGCGCGATAACCCGGGTGCGCGGCTCGTGCGGTCTCCCAGACCTTGTCCCCGCCGACGAGCTTGTTGTGCTGGCGCCACAGGAACACCTCGCCGAGTTCCCTGAAGTACCAGCCGTTGCCGACGATGCCGTGTTCGGCGGGCATCTTGCCGGTCAGGAACGTCGACTGCGCGCTGCACGTGACCGCGGGCAGCACCGTACCCAGCTCGGCCTGCCAGCCCTTCTCCGCGATCCGGGAGACGTTCGGCATGTGCTTCAACAGTCGTGGGGTCAGCCCGACGATGTCGATGACGACCACCGGCTTCATGGCACCTCCAACCTCAGCCGGCCGTCTGCCCAGGCCAGCTCCGCTGCTATACCGTCTACCAGATCCTGCTGGTGCCGGTCGGGCAGCACTTGCCATGTGTACGTCTCGACTTCGATGGTCCGGTCACTGGACACTGTGTTCAGTACTTCGGTGAGCACGTCGTTGGTGGATCGCAAGGGCGGCTCGGGCGCGGCGTGCAGCGGAACGTGGAAGTGCACCCGCCACGGCCCGTCGCCAGGCAGGGTCTCCAGCGCCTCCGGCAGATCGTCTGCCTTGAGCACGGTTCCATCCGGCGAGAGTTCCCGAACCTGGTGCAGGTAACGGGGTTCGGCGAACTCGCGAAGCTCGGCCAGCGCCGCACGCGGATCGTCCACGTGCAACGCGGCCGAAGCCTGGACCTTGACGATCTCCAGCCCGGCGTCCTCGATCGACCGGACGGCCGCCATCGGATCGGCGAACGACACCGCCAAATGACATGTGTCCAGACACAGCCCGATGTACTCGGGATCCACCCGCGGAGCCAGCCAAGCGACCGTATCGGCCACGGTGTCCAGAATGCACCCGGGCTCTGGTTCGACCGCCAGCTTGATCAGCCGCGGCGCCGAGCGCAGCGTCCGAGTCAACTCGGTCAACGACTCCAAGGCAGCCGCGTCATCCGCGGCCGTCCACGGTTCGCGCCAGCCAAGCGGAAGGGTCGAAATGCTGCCGTAAGCGGCGTTGTCCGGGAGCAGCTCGGAGAGAACCCTGACGCAGTCCACTGTGTACTTCAGCCGCCGCTGATCGGTCCACCGCGGCTCGTACACCGACAGCTTCACGACATCGGCGTGAAAACCACCGTAGGGAAAGGCGTTCATGGTGATCACGTCGAGGCCACGAGCGTCCAGCTCGGCACGGAACTTCCGCAACGCGTCCGGCGAGGACGCCAGACCGGCAGCCACCTCAGCGGCCAGCCACAGGCCCAGCCCCAGTCGGGGAACGCCGAGTTTCTCGCGCACTGGCACCGCGTAGCTGTCCAGCTGACGGAGGATCCCGTCGAGATCCTCCGCCGGGTGCACGTTCGTGCAGTAGCAGAGCCGGGTCACTGGCGCCCGCCTCGCAGCACCGAGTTGCCCGCGAACGTCTCGGTCGACGCGGAGAACCCGGGCAGTTCGTCAAGGACGAGCCTGCCGCTCTGGCCGTAGAAGTCGACCGGGTTCTGCCAGAGCACCTTGTCCACATCGGACTCGGTGAAGCCGGCGGACAGCATCGCCTGAGCCGTCTTGTACGTCTTCAACGGATCCGAGCGGCCCCAGTCGGCCGCTGAGTTCACGAGCACCTTGTCGGTGCCGTACTCCTTGAGGATCGCGACCATCCGGTCTTCGTCCATTTTGGTGTCCGGGTAGATGGAGAAGCCCATCCAGCACCCGGCATCCTTGACCAGCTTGACGGTCACCTCGTTCAAGTGGTCGACCGCGACGAACTCAGGGGCGATCTTGGACTCCGCCACGACATCCAGAGTCCGGCGGGTACCCGCCAGCTTGTCCCGGTGCGGAGTGTGGACCAGCGCGGGCAGCTCGTGCTCGACGGCCATCTCCAGCTGACTGGCGAAAGCCGA
Source organism: Kibdelosporangium aridum (assembly GCF_900176515.1). Lineage (GTDB taxonomy): Bacteria > Actinomycetota > Actinomycetes > Mycobacteriales > Pseudonocardiaceae > Kibdelosporangium > Kibdelosporangium aridum. The sequence continues at coordinate 369,049 of NZ_FWXV01000005.1, read as the reverse complement.
GTCCTCCTCCGGGGTCATCGAGTCGTAGCCGACCTCACCGACCGCGACGACACCGTCCTTGGACAGGTACCGAGGCAGGATGTCGAGCACCGGCGTGCACCGGGGATCGTTGGCTTCCTTGGGGTTCAGCGCGATCGTGCAGTGGTGGCGGATGCCGAACTGGGCGGCCCGGAACCGCTCCCAGCCGATCAACGCGTCGAAGTAGTCCTTGAAGGAACCGACCGTCGTGCGTGGCTGGCCGAGCCAGAAGGCCGGTTCGACCAGGGCACGGACCCCGGCGGCGAACATCGCCTCGTAGTCGTCGGTGGTCCGTGAGGTCATGTGGATATGCGGGTCGAAGATACGCATCAGTTGACCTCCAGCAGGCGTACTGCGTCGGCAGGGACTTCGCGGCCGGCCGCCCTGCGCTCGTCGGCGTAGTCGGCGACCATGCGAAGCAACTCGGGGTCAGTACGGCGCTCCAGGTCCGCGACCGCGGCCAGCGGAACACCGACGAAAAGGCACTTCAACACGCCGTGCCGCCAGGAATGCTCGTCGAGGTGCGCACCGGCGAACGAGCCGAGCGCCGCCGCGACCAGCCGGATGTCGTTGGTACGCAACGCGTCCTGCACCAGCTCAAGGCCGGCCTTGACCGCTTGCGGCGGCAACGCGGGCAGACCGCGCAGTACGCCACGGCGTTCGGCGTCGTCCCCGTAGCGGTAGAGCTCGGTGATCTCCTCGGTCAGCTCCTCAGGGGACAGGACGTCGGCCAACGCGGCCAGCAGGCGCGTACGGGCCAGGTCGTCCACAGTGCCGTGGACAAGGCCTTGCGGATCGGTCTCGGGCCGCAGCGGGTCACGGCCCACTTTCCGGCCGACAGCGGGGAAAAGGGCGCGGATGGCGGCCGGTTCGGACCGGACCCGCCGTTCGGCGTCCACCAGCCAAGGATGATCCATGTCTCCCACCACATCCCAGTTGAACGGTGGCATGGCCGCGCTCAATGCCGAGGTCAGTGCCGTCCACGCCCGGCGCGCGACCTCAGGCGCGGCGTGGCTGTGCCGCGGCAGTTCGACCGCGGCGACGCCCTCGTAGCCGACCTCGGCCAGTGCGGCCAGGGTGCCGGCCAGATCGAGCTCGCCCTCGCCGAACTCGAGATGTTCGTGCACCCCTGGCCGCATGTCGTCGAGCTGGACGTTGACCAGCAGCCCGGCTGCCTGCCGGATGCACTCCGCCGCGTTCATCGGCTCGACCGCGATGCAGTGCCCGACATCGAGCGTGATGCCGAACATCTCCGGGTTGCCCAGCTCCTCACGCAAGGCCAACGCCTGCGCGAGATGCTGGACGTACATGCCCGGCTCGGGTTCCAGGCCGATCTTGACCTGCCTGCGGTCGGCCTCGACGAGCACTTTCTCGACACCGCTGAGCATCCGCTGGTGTGCGGTCTTGTCGTCCACATCGGACGGCTTGATGCCCGACCAGTACGACACCGCTTCCGCGCCCATGTCCTGGGCGATGCGGATCGCCCGGTGCAGGAAGTCGATTCGCACCTCGGTGTCCTCGGAGACCAGCGTCGGGTGGTGTTTGCGGTTCGGATCAAGCAGGTACCGCGCACCCGTCTCGATGACAACCGAAATGCCGTTCGACGCCAGCAGGCTGCCCAGCTGACTGGCCTTTTTGGACACATTCGGGTCGAACGGGTCCAGGTGGTGGTGGTCCAGCGTCAACGCGACCGCCCGGTAACCGATGTCGGCGATGATGCGTAGCGCATCCTCCAGCCGATGGTTGGCGAACCCGTTGGTGCCATAGCCAAGAGAGAACATTATGTCGGGCTCACCTTCTTGGCCAGGCGGCGAGCCAACGGCAGTGCGGCGGAGATCAGTCCGGCGCCGAGCAAGGACCCACGGCGAGCCACCAGAGCGGCTTGAAGCGGGACCATTCCGTGGATCCCGGCCATGGTCGCCTTCCGGACAACCGGGCCGGACGGGTCACGAGTCGCCGCCAGCTGGGCCGAGCCGACGTTCGCCGCGTACATCCCGCCGAAGGCCAACGCCCCCAGCCGGTGCTTCCACGAAGCGGCTTTCCCGGTCACGGCAGCGGCCGTGGCAGCCATCGTCGTAGTCAAAGCGGCCTTGGCAACGATGTCATCGGCGCCATGGACCTCGCCGCGCGACAAAGCGGTGAGCCCCAACGTGTGCCCGGCCATGACAGTCGCCGCAGGCAACGCCGCGCGAGAACCACCGGCACCCAGCATGACGTCGAGGCCACGACACAGCGCCATCGAGACAGGACCAGCCACAGTGGACTTCAACACCAGGTCGTACGCCCAGACCGCACCGGCCAACGGCAACGCGACCTTGAAGGACTTACCGTACGCGGCAAGCGCCAGACCGGCAGCGGTCAGCCCGCCGGCCACCGCAAGCGCTTGGTTCGGCGAAATCCTGCCGGACGGGATCGGGCGTTCCGGCCGTTCAACGGCGTCGACCGCCCGGTCAGACCAGTCGTTCAACGCCATTCCGGACCAATAGAACGCAACCGACGCCAACGGCAGCGCGAGACGCCTGCCGCGCAACGGGATCCCGGCAGCGGCCGCGCCTGCGACCGTGTCACCGAGAACCGACAACGCGGCCGGCGCCCGCACCAATTCGACGTAAGCTTTCACAGGCCTGCCGCCCAATCAGCCAGCATCCTGGTCTGCTCGGCGAACCGGTGCTCGTCCGTCCCCAATGGATCCTTGAAGAAGAACGCCAGCTCGGACAACGCACCGGACAGGCCCTTCGCGTGCGCGGCGCTCACCAGCCGGGTGAGGTCGAGCACGAGCGGCGCGGCCAGCGCGGAGTCGTAACCGTCCCAAGTGAACTGCAGGCTCATCTTGGCGCCGAGGAAGCCTTCGAACGACACGTAGTCCCAGGCGATCTTGCGCTCGGCCAGGTCGGGCACGTTGTCGATGTGCAGCGGCGCGGTGACGTCACCGATCAGCGACGCCAGCCCGCGTGCCTTGGACTCGAGCTTGCCCTTGGCCTGCTCGGGATCGGCCAGGTTGGCGCCGTCACCACCGCCGAGCAAGTTGGTCCCCGCCCAGGAACGGACATTCAGCGCACGAGCGACGAACATCGGCGCGAGCACCGTCCGCAGCAGAGTCTCCCCCGTCTTGCCGTCCGCACCGGCATAAGGCAAGCCCTGCCTGCGTGCCAGCTCGGTCAACGCCGGCATCTTGATCCCCGGCGAGGGGGTGAAGTCCACATACGGACATCCTGCCGTCAGAGCGGCGTACGCACCGACCGAGCTCGGCGGCAGAACTGTCCGTTGTGGATCGTTCAGTGACTCGGTGAGTAGGTCGATGTCCAGGTGTTCCGGCAGTTGCGGCACGGGTGGCTCGGTCGAGGTCACGTTGACGACGATCACCCTGGCCAGTTCGTGCCGGTCGCGGAACTCCGTGATGTCCGCGGCCAGCCTGGCGGCCGCGTCGGCCAGCGAACCGGTGTGCGACACGGGGTGGTACCCGCACCGCAGTTCGGCGTCCACCGCACGCAGCCCGGAGGCCACGGCGGTGAACACCGAATGTGGGATGAGGCCGGACTCGGCGAGGTGTTCCGCTCGCTTGTCCAGCGGTATCGAAACGATGTCGTGACCGCCGACGATGATCTCGTCCCAGGTCGGCAGTACCGAATGATCCATCTCCAGCCGCTCGGTGACACATCCGAACGGCCGGACCAGTCCGGCCCGCAAAGCGAGCAGACCGGTGATCGCGGTTGTCGCGACTGAGCCGCGCGCCCCCATCAGCCAGAGTCCGCATCGTTGCCGCATTGGCCTCATCCCCATTCCCGCGAACGGCCGAGGTGCTCCCGCGTCATTAAGAACACCTCGGCCGTGATCAACTTCCGGAGCTCGCCCGGACCAGGGCAGGGCCGCCCTCGAGCGAGCCGATCACCGCTTGGGCGTCCCTGACCAGGGTGGACCGGACGTCCGGATCGGTGACCTTAGCCGGATCATTCGCGAGTACCACGAACTTTTGCAACTGCTTGACAGCCTTGGCATCGTCGCCTGCGGCCTCGGCCTTGCGGGCCTTGGCGAGCTGACCCGACAGGCTGACGTACGCCGACAGCGACAACCGGTTGGTCGCCCTGAACCGCGTGATCAGCTGGTCGATGTCCCGCAACGAGGTGGTCGTCGCGAACGTGAGCTTCTGCTCCGTCCGGTTGCCCGCCTTGTCAAGTGCTGTCACTGAGAGGTTGTGCACACCCAGCGGCAGCTGGTACAGCGACGTGACCTGGCCGGACTGGATCGGCGTCGCGTTCAGCACGCCGGTGACCGAAGCGATGCCGGAAGTTGCATCTTCGGCATGCCACTTGACAACGACATCCGTGGCATCCCCGTAGACATGGCCGTCGGCCACGCCCGACACCAGCAGAGTCGGCTTGGACGCGTCGATCAGGATCGTCGCGGCCTTGTCCGGCTCCACGTTGCCGTCCTTGTCGACCGAGCGGTACAGCAGCGTGTGCTGCCCGTCCCCGGTGACAATCAGGGGTTGTGAATAGGGGGTCCACGGCCCGTTGTCGAGCTTGTAATCGGTTCGAGCCACGCCCGACCCCTCGTCGGTCGCGACCAGTTCGACCGGGACCTGGCCGGGGTGCCACCCGCCCGGGTTTGCGAAGTTGGCGACCGTCACCGGCGGTGTGGTCTCCAGCTCCTTGATCCGGACGTTGCGGAACGACACGTCGTCGCCGTTGCCGTGGTTCTGCAGGCCGATGAAGCCCTGCGTGAGATCCCGGTTCGGGTCGGTGGAGACGAAGTCGTTGATCAGCACCCCGTTGAGGAACACCTGGATCGTCTGGCCGCGCACGAGGATCTCGTACGCGTTCCACTCACCCGGCGGCTTCAGCGCGGCATCACGCTTGGCGATGTCGGCCGACTGGAACGAGTAGACCGCGCCAGTCGTCCGGTCCGGCGCGTCGGTCGCGTCGATCTGGATCTCGTAACCCTGGTTGACCGCGACCCACGGGTCGTTGCCCGGGTCCGGGTAGCCGACGAAGATGCCCGAGTTGTCGTCGCCCGCGACCTTCCAGTCCAGCTTCAGGCTGTAGGCGTTGAACTCCTCGTTGACCGACAGCAGCCCCATCCCGCCCTCGGACAGGATCGTGCAGTCGGCCTGCTGGGCGAAGCGGCCCGGACCGGACTGCTTCCACTTGGTCAGGCTGGCCGCGGTGCCGTCGTACAGGCTGCGGTATCCGGCTTCCGGCTGGGTCGGCTTGCATGCCGGCGGCTGTGCCACACCGCGTCCTTCGAACCGCAGAACGTCCACATCGAACAGTCCGCCGGTGCCCGTGCCCTGGAACACCAGGTACAACGGCTTGGTGCCACCGGGATCCGGGATCGGCTTGGCGGGCAGGTCCACATAGGTGTCCCAGCCGCCGGTGTTGCTGACCTGGAACGTCTGCAGCACCTGGCCGTCCGGCGCGCCGGACCGGACCTCGATCGTGCCACCGGCACCTCCCGACGACACCCGCATCCCCAGCCCGGTGATGCCGGCCAGGTTGGTCGGATCGAAGGAGATCCAGTCGCCGGCGTCGATGTAGCCGACCCGCCTGCCACCGCTGGCATCGCCCTGGTTGACGACCTGGATGCCGTTCATGCTGGAGAAGAACTCGGCCTGCTTGTGCTTGGGCTGCATGATGTTCTCGCCCTCGCCGGTCAGCGGCGGCACGGAACCCTTGCCCTTGTCGGTGTACTCCACGTTGATGACACCGAAGATGTTGGTGTCCTCGCCGTGGCCGCCCTCGGCCGGCGTGTCGATCACGCCCTCGCAGCCGGCGGTCTGGCTCAGCTCGTGGGCGTGGTTGTCGTGCCCGAGCAGGTAACGCACGATCACCTTGCTGCAGTCGATCGTGCCGTCCTCCGGATCGGTGATCACGGCCTTGAACGGAACCTTGTCACCGAAGGAGAAGAACCCACCATTGAGTGGCGTTTGGACGACCACGGTCGGCGCGGTGTTTCCGACAGTGATGATCACGTTCGCCGAACCGACCAGTCCGGTCGAGTCCGTCACCGAGAGCTTGGCGATGAACTGGCCTTCCGTTGTGTAGGTGTGGGTCACCGCACTCGACGAGGTCGAGTCCACGACACCGTCGTTCTGGAAGTCCCACGCGTACGTGATCGGCTGGCCGTCTGGGTCGTTGGTGCCTGCCGGGTCGAAGTTGACCGTGAGCGGGCCGGGTCCGGATGTCTTGTCGGCGGCCAGTTTCACCACCGGCGTCCGGGTGCCCTTGGTGTAGTCGATCCGGTACACCGCCGACTCCGGCGAACCACCGAAGTACCCGGTGCCGTAGTCGAGCACGTACAGCGAACCGTCCGGGCCGAACTCGATGTTCATCGGCCGCGACAGCGTCATGGAATCCATGAACGGCTTGATCGGGCCGCGTTCACCGTTCGCGCCGACCGTGATCTCCTTGATCCAGCCGCGGTCCCACTCGTACGCGAAGTTCTTTCCGTCGAAGTACTGCGGGAACTTCGTCGGCGACGGGTTGTTCGCGTCGTAGCGGTAAACCGGGCCGCCCATCGGCGACTCGCCACCGGTTCCGAACTCGGGCACCGAACCGCCGTCATACGCAATCCAGGCGGGCTGCACCGGCGGCAGGTCCACCAGACCGGTGTTGTTCGGGCTCTCATTCTTCGGTGCGGCACAGTTGAATGCCTGCCCCGACTGGCCGGTTTCGAAGTTGTAGTCGATGAACGGCTGGTTGTCGCCCACGCAGTACGGCCACCCGTAGTTGCCCGGGCCCTTGATCAGGTTGAACTCGACCGTCCCACCTGGACCGCGAGCCGGGTTCGCCGAACCGGCGTCCGGACCGTAGTCACCGAGGTAGATCCAGCCGGTCTTCTTGTCCACAGCGAACCGGAACGGGTTGCGGAAGCCCATCGCGTAGATCTCCGGGCGGGTCTTCTCGGTGCCCTGCGGGAACATGTTCCCGTCCGGGATCGAGTACGAGCCGTCCGCGTTGACCTTGATACGCAACAACTTGCCGCGCAGGTCGTTGGTGTTCGCCGAGGTGCGCTGTGCGTCGTAACCCGGGTTGCGGGTCGAGCGCTCGTCGATCGGCGTGTAACCGTCCGATGAGAACGGGTTGGTGTCGTCACCCGTGCTCATCAACAGGTTGCCCTGAGCGTCGAAGTCGATCTCGCCACCGACGTGGCAGCACAGTCCGCGCTGCGTCGGGATCTGCAGGATCTCCTGCTCCGAGGCCAAGTCCAGGGTTCCGTCGTCGGCCAGCTTGAACCGCGACAACTGGTTGTAGCCGTTGAACGGCGCGAAGTCCGCGGGTGTCCCGTTCGCCGGCGCGTCGCCCTCGTTGACGTCCGGTGTCGCGGGGTCGTCCACCGGGGTGTTCAGCGGTGGCGCGTAGAAGAAGTACAGCCACTTGTTGTTGGCGAAGTCCGGGTCCGCGGCCACGCCTTGCAGACCGTCCTCGTCGTGGTTGTACACCGGGATCTTGCCCGCTTGCTTCGTGGTCGCGTCCGGAGTGGTCAGCCAGACCGTGCCGTCACGGGAGGTGTGGACCACGCGGCGGTCGGGCAGCACCGACAGCGCCATCGGCTCGCCGGTCTTCTCCTTGCCCTTGGCCAGGGTGATCACGTCGAAGTCGGCGTCGACCGGAGCCTGCGACGGCGAGCAGTCGCCCTCCGCGACTCCGGCGGCGTACTTGATTCCGCCAAGCAAGTGCTTGCGGAAGTTCTCCTCGCCGTACGACTCCTTGGTGTGCCCGCCACCGGTGTACCAGGAGCGGCCGCGCTCCTGGCCGTGACACCACGCGATCGGGTGGTCACCCATCCTGTCCGCGCCGGGGTCGTAGGTCGATTCGTCCAAAGTGGCCAGTACGCGGACTTCCTTGCGCGGGTTGGTCCGGTAGTTGTACCACTCGTCGAAACGCTGCCACGACGCCGGAATACCCGCGGTCGACGGGTGCGTGGAGTCCTCGATCTTGACGGTCGCGTTCTGGTTGTGCGGGTGCGACTTGAAGTACGCCCCGACCAGAGATCCGTACCACGGCCAGTCGTACTCGGTGTCTGACGCGGCGTGCACGCCCACGTACCCGCCGCCACCGTTGACATAGCGTTCGAACGCCGACTGCTGCTCGCCGTTGAGCACGTCACCCGTGGTGGAAAGCCAGACCACGGCGGCGTACTGGCTCAGGTTCGCGTCGGTGAACGCCCCCGCGTCCTCGGTCGCGAACACCTCGAAGTTGTTCTGTTGCCCCAGTTGCTGGATCGCGGCGATGCCGTCGGGGATGGAGTCGTGGCGGAAACCCGCCGTCTTGGAGAAGACAAGAATGTGGGGTTGATCGGGGTGAGCGGCGGCGGGCACGGCGCTGGCCATGCTCATACCGGTCGCCAGAGCAAGAGCGGCGGCGCCCGCGCGCCATGTTAAGCGTCTGTTGAATCCCGCGCGATTGATCGGTCGCACTGGTACGTTCTCCTTGCTCGCAGCGGTTGGGTGACCGTTGAGAAGGGAAGGGCTCGTCCTCCTTTCGATGTGAGTGACGACGCTGCCCGCCCGGGCTGCACCCCTCGCGGGCAGCGTCGTTTCACCGATCAGGAAACTGGCGTCCAGCGGGAGTCGTTGCCCGCACTGGCTTCCACCGCACCGAGCACCTTCTGGACCTGCAGTCCGTCAGCGAAGCTCGGCGCCGGATCGGTGCCGTTCTGAATCGCGGTGAGAAAATCGAACACCTCGTGGGTGAAGGTGTGTTCATAACCGATGATGTGACCGGGCGGCCACCAAGCACCGACATACGGATGGGTCGCCTCGGTGATCAGGACACGCCGGAAACCCGCCGTCTCGTCAGCGTCCTCACCGTCGAAGTACGACAGTTCGTTCATCGACTCGAAGTCGAACGCCAGACTGCCCTTCTCACCGTTGACTTCCAGGCGCATGGAGTTCTTGCGCCCCAGCGCGAACCTCGTCGCCTCGTACGACGCCATCGCACCGGAGGTGAACTTCCCGATGAACAGCGCGGCGTCGTCCACCGTGACGTCGTCGAGCCTGCCGTCCGGGTCACCCGCGATCGGTCGCTTGTGGACGAACGTCTCGGTCAGCGCGGACACACCGGTCAGGTGCTCACCGAGGATGAACTGGGTCGCGTCGATGATGTGCGCGCCGATGTCGCCCAGCGAACCGGATCCCGCCTCTTCCTTGCGCAACCGCCACGCCATCGGCGTGTTCGCATCCGACAACCAGTCCTGCAGGTACTGCGCGCGGACGTGCCGGATCTTGCCCAGCCTGCCCTCGGCGACCATCTGCCGTGCCACCGCGATCGCCGGCACCCGGCGGTAGTTGAACGCCACCATCGAACGCTGGCCCTTGGCCGAGGCGGCGGCAGCGGCCTCGGCCATCTCCTCGGCCTCCTCGACCGAGTTGGCCAGCGGCTTCTCGCACAGGACGTGCTTGCCCGCCGCCAAGGCGGCGAGCGCGATGTCCTTGTGCGAGTCGCCCGGCGTGCAGATGTCCACGATCTGCACGTCGTCGCGGGCAATCAGCGCACGCCAGTCGGTCTCCACCGAGTCCCAGCCCAGCTTGGCCGCCGCGGCCTTGGTCCGGTCGAGGTCACGGCCGCCCAGCACGGCCAGCCGCGGCGCCTGCGGCACGTCGAAGAAGTGGTGCACGGTGCGCCAGGCTTGCGAGTGGACCCTCCCCATGAAGGCGTGGCCCACCATGCCGACGCCGATAGTCCCGTCGCCTGCGTTGCTCATCGATCACCCTTTCTTCCCAACAGCTTCCACACCCCCTGGCCAGATCCCCGCACTACGAGTCGAACGCCACGTCTGCGTACTGGTCGGCGTTCTCCTTGGTCACCACGGCGGAGTACGTGGTGATGGAGGCGGGGATCTCGTGCTCGGCCAAGTCGCCCATGCCCTTCGCCTGGCCGAGCAGACGGGCCAGAGCGATCGCCGAAGACGACATCGACGGGCTGTAGAGCACCGTGGCCTTGATGACGTCGGTGTCCGCCTTGATCTTGTCGATCATGTTCTTCGAACCCGCGCCACCGACCATGATGAACTCCTTGCGGTTGGCCGCGCTGATCGCGGCCATCACGCCGATGCCCTGGTCGTCGTCGTGGTTCCACAACGCGTCCAGCTTCGGCGCGGCCTGCAGCAGGTTCGCCGTCGCCCGCTCACCGGTTTCCACGGTGAACTCGGCGGCCTGGCGCGGGCCGACCCGGAAACCGGCCTTGGCCAAGGCGTCCTTGAAGCCCCGGCTGCGGTCCTGGGTCAGCGGCAGCGAGTCGATGCCCGCGATCTCGCCGATGACCGGGTTGGTGATGTTCTTCTTCTTCATCTCCGCGGCGATGTAGGCGCCCGCGTTGACACCCATCCGGTAGTTGTCGCCACCGATCCAGGTGCGGTACGCCAGCGGGGTGTCGAAGATCCGGTCGAGGTTGATCACCGGGATGCCCGCGTCCATCGCGGCCTGGCCGACCGAGGTGAGCTGCTTGCCGTCCATCGGCAGGATCACCAGGACGTCGACCTTCTGGTTGATCAGCGTCTCGACCTGAGCGATCTGCTGGCTCGAGTCGTTGGTGCCCTCGGTGGCCTTCAGCGTGACGTCGGCCTTGAACTTGTCCGCCTGTGCCTTGGCGTTCTTGGTGATCGCGGCGATCCAGCCGTGGTCGGCGGCGGGAGCGGAGAACCCGATCGTGACCATCTTTCCTGGCTGGGAGTTCTGGCCACCGCCCTGGGCGACGTTCGCACCGCCGTTGGTGCCCTGTGCGGCAGGCGGTTCGTTGGACGTGCACGCGCTGAGTAACGCACCCGCTCCCACGGCTGCTCCACCGATGAGGAACCCGCGTCGGGCGAGGGAGGAAGGCAGGTCGGTCATCTTTGATCTCCTGATGTGGTTGTGCAACTAGGTGTTGGAGCGGGCCCGGTTGGTGCGGAACTGCAGCAGAACGGCGATGACGATGATCGCGCCCTTCGCGATGTTCTGAACTTCTGTCGGCAGGTTGTTCTGCACGAAGATGTTGGTGATCAGCGTGAAGATCAGCACACCGATCAGGGTGCCGACCATCGTTCCGCGGCCGCCGGTGAGCGCCGTGCCGCCGATGACGACCGCGGCGATCGCGTCCAGCTCGTAGAACATGCCGTTGGTGGACGATCCGGCCGTGGTCCGTGCGGCCAGCATGACCGCGGTGACGCCGGCCAGCAGACCAGCGAGGCCGTACACCATCGCGGTGTGGCGCTTGACGTTGATGCCCGCCAGGCGCGTCGCCTCCGGGTTGCCACCGACGGCGAACGTGCGGCGGCCGAAGGTCGTGCGGTTGAGCAGGACCCAGCCGCCCGTGACCACGATCAGCAGAATCCAGACCAGCGTCGGCACGCCGATGAACTCGCCTCGGAAGAACGTCAGGAAGTCCTGGTCACGCACGACCTGGGTCTGCTTGTTGCTCAGGTACTCGGCCAGACCACGGGCCGAGATGTACATCGCGAGGGTCGCGATGAACGCGACCATCCGGCCGTAGGCGATCAGCAGGCCGTTGACCAGACCGGCGCCGAGACCGACCAGCAGACCGGTGATCACCATGATGAACGGACCGTAGGACTGCGTTGCCAGCGTGGTCATCCAGACGCTGGCCAGGCCGACGACCGACCCGACCGACAGGTCGATGCCGCCGGAGATGATCACGAACGTCATCCCGACCGCGACCACACCGGACGGTGCGGCCAGCCGCAGGATGGTGTCGAGGTTGCCGCCGGTCAAGAAGTTGTCCGAGGTGATCGTGCCGATGATGACCAACAGCACCAGCACACCGAACAGGCTGGCCAGCCGAAGGTCCACCGGGAACCCCCGCTTGGCTCGCGGTGCCGGCGGCTCCGGCACATCGGTGTCCCGCTTGGCCGCGGGTTCCAACTGGGTCACGCCGCACTTCCCTCCATCACCATGTCCAACACGTCCGCCTCGGTCAGCTCGTCGGCGGGCGCCTCATGGATCACCCGTCCGTCGCGCACCACCAGCACCCGGTCGGCCAGACCGAGCACCTCGGGCATCTCGCTGGAGACCAGCACCAGCGCGACACCGTCCGCGGCCAGTTCCCGGATCAACCGGTACAGCTCCGCCCGCGCGCCCACGTCGACGCCTCGGGTCGGTTCGTCCAAAAGCAACACACGGCACCCGTGCACGAGCCACCGCGCGACAACGGCTTTCTGCTGGTTGCCACCGGACAGTGTGCTGATGTTGCGGCGCGGATCGGACGGGCGCAGATCCAGGTCCTCCAGCTTGGCGCGTGAGTCCTTGAGTTCCTTCGCCCGGTCGGTGAAGCCGAAGCTGCTGTACGAGCGCATGCTCGCCAGGGTCACGTTCTGCGCCACCGTCATGTCCATCAACAGCGCCTGGCTCTTGCGCTCCTCGGGCGCCAGGCCGACACCCGCGTCGACCGCGGAGCGCACGTCGCCGTTGCGCAGCTTCTTGCCGTTGACGTACACCGTGCCCTCGTCGGCTTTCCGCGCGCCGAAGATCGTCTCGAGGATCTCGCTGCGGCCGGCGCCGACCAGACCGGCGATGCCGAGGATCTCGCCGGCGTGCACGGTGAAGTTGATGTCCGCGAACTCGTTGTCGCGGCCGAGCTTCTCCACCCTGAGAACCTCGGTCGACTCGTCCACTGTGGACTCTTCACGGGTCGGGTACACCGTCTCGACCCGCTTGCCCGACATCAGCGCGACCAGATCCGAGGTCGGCGTGTCCGCGGCGAGGTCGCGTGCGACGGTCTTGCCGTCCTTGAGGACCGTGACGCGATGACCGATCTCGCGGATCTCCTCGAGGCGGTGGGAGATGTAGACGACCGCGACGCCTTCCGCGGTCAGGTCGGCCACGACCCGGAACAGGTTGGTGACCTCGTCGGCGGCCAACGCGGCGGTCGGCTCGTCCATCACGATCAGCTTGGCGTCGTGCGCGAGCGCTCGTGCCATCGACACGAGCTGCTGCCCGGCCGCGGACAGGTCGCCGACCTCGCGGTCCGGCGGGATCTCCGGGTGGCCGAGGCGCTTGAGCAGCGCGGTGGCCTCCTTGCGTGCCTGCCGGTCACGGGTGAAGCCGTAGCTGGCGCGTTCGTGGCCGAGGAAGATGTTGTCGGCGACGGAAAGCCCAGGGATCAGGTCGAGTTCCTGGTACATGGTCGCGACACCCATCCGCAGCGCGGCGACCGGTGTGGACAGGGTGGTCTTCTCGCCCTGCCAGCGGATCTCGCCCTCGTCCGGCTGGTGCGCCCCGGCCAGCACCTTGATCAGGGTGGACTTGCCCGCGCCGTTCTGGCCGAGCAGGCAGTGCACCTCCCCGGCGCGGACCGTCAGGTCGACGCCGTCGAGCGCACGAACTCCCGGGAACGTCTTGACGATCCCGGTCATCTGCAACAGCGCTGTACTCGCTTCGGCGGTCAAGCGGGTGCCTCCGTCTTTTCACTTCGTTCCGGTACTTGAGTCGGGTCGTCGAAGACCCGGCTCAACGCGGCCAACGCACCGCCGGTCCGTGCGGCGGTGAAACCCAGTTCCGAGCCGACCACCCGGACGGTCGCGGCCTCGGCCACGACAGCGCGGGCGGCCACCTCGATGCGGGCGGGCTCGATCAGCCAGTCCGGCAGAGCCGCGAAGTAGCCGCCGAGTACCACGACGGCCGGGCTCAGCACGTTGACCACAATGGACACTCCGACGCCGAGTGCGGCGCCGATCTGGTGCAGGGCGCCGAGCGTGCGCTGATCGCCGTGCTCGGCCCGTGAGCGGATGAGGGCCATCCGTTCCTCGATCGGCCGGTGGGGATCGGAAACCGGATCGCCGGGCGCGGTCAGCGCGTGGAACAGCGCGGCCAGCCCGACCTGGGTCTCCCAGCAGCCACGCCGGCCGCACGAGCACTGAGGTCCCATCGGGTCCATCGACATGTGGCCGACTTCGCCCGCGTACCCGATGGAGCCGCGAACCAGGCGCCCACCGGCGATCACGCCGGCGCCGATGCCGAAGTCACCCGTGACATAGACGAGGTCGGCGGTTCCACGCATACCACCGGCCTCGAATTCGGCGGTCGCGGACAAGTTGGCGTCGTTGTCGACGGAGATGCGGTCCAGCGGGAAGCCGAGCCGCCCGGCGAGGCCGTCTGCCAAGGGAACCTCACGCCACCGCAGCCGCGGGGCGAGCCGGACGACGCCACGGCCGGTGTCCACCAGGCCAGGCACCGACACGGTGATGCCAGCCGGATAGGCGCCCACGACGTCGGCGAGTTCCTTGCCGGCGATCTCGGCGAGCTTGTCGATGGTCCGCTCGACACCAGCGGACAGGACGTCGAAGGGAACCTGCCGGTCGGCGACCACGTTGCCCGCGGTGTCCACAGACGTCGCCGCGAGATGGTCAACCCCGACCTCAAGACCGACGCCGCGAACACCGTCCGTGTCCAATTCGACGATCTGCCCGGGCCGCCCTTGCCCACCGGCGGCGACACCGCCCGCGCGAACGAGACGTCGTGAGGTCAGTTCAGCCACCAACGTGGACACGGTCGCCTTGCTCAGCCCAGACAAAACCGCCAACTGCGCCCTGCTCAACCCGCCCTGCTCTCTGAGCACGCGGATGACCCATGCGAGGTTTGCCCTGCGCAATGCGGCGCGGTCGGTCGGCTGCTCCGGCATGACCGGCACACCAGCTCCACTTCGTTGGGTAACTAGCCGAACTAAGGTGCCCTAGCTCACACGTAACCCTGGATTCTGGGGTACTTGTATCGCAATCCGCCAAAAGTACCAATACTTCGGGCTACCTTTTGCTCAGCTCCGACAAAAGTGGGGCGAGTCTAGCGCGAAGTAACGCGGAGTTGAACCCTTTGTTCACCCCGTGATGGAACAGATGCCCGAACGTCAAGAAGCACCCGGTCCGGACGTGGACACGGGTGCTTCTGACAGAGATCACCTCGCCCGACGTCCCCACCGACACTGACTGTGCTTAGAGCGAACCCCGAAACCCGACCCAAGCCCGGGCCCGGGTATTCGCGAGCTAGCTCCTGCGGCTCCAGGAGACTGGGCACATGGAGATCGACCAGTCGATCTTCGCGGTCGAGTTCGAGCGCGCCGAGGACGGGTGGCGCGCCGTCGCCGCAGTGGTCGAGACCACCGACAATGCCGGGTACCGCACCCGGACGGACGCCGAAATATCGAACCTGCTGGGCAGGCTCATTGACCTGGCGGCCGGGTGGGACATCACCGAGGAGTAACCGGCACCACGCCGGAGGGCTCCCCTGACACCGGATTCGACTCCTTTATAGGTACCTTTTGCACCTGTGGTGGCGAGTCATGTCGAGCAGGCCCTGAGCTATCTTGATCAAGCCCAAAGCAGTCAAGCACAGGGCAGTACGGACCTCGACGTGGTCGATGCCGCCGTGGATCTCTGCCGTCAGGTGGCGGATTCGGTCCCGCACGATGACATCGACCGGCCGGTGTACCTGCACAATCTCAGTCTCGCTCTGCGGCTGCGGTTCGAACGTGCCGGTACGACCGAGGATCTCGAGCACGCGATCGCCACGAGCCGCCGTGCCTTGGAGACCGCGTCCGGTGGGGATCCCAACCTCAGCGCGTACCGGCACAACTTGGGAATGTCCCTGTGGTTGAGGTTCGGCCGCAGCCAACGCCGTGAGGATCTCGCCGAAGCCATCGGGATCGCACGGCGTGGCATGGCGGGCGGCGAACCCGGCCGGACGCTCTGCCTCACGGTCCTTGGGCTCGCGCTGTACAGCCGGTACAAGTTGTCGGGCAGCAAGCCGGATCTGGACGAAGCGATCTCGCTGATCCGGTCGGCGGTCAGCCAGCCCGCGCTGTTGTCCAACCTGAGCACCGCTTTGCTCACACGCTTCGAGTCCAGCGGTGATCCGGCCGACCTTGACGAAGCCATCGCCGCGGGTCTCACCGCGGCGGACGCCTTCCCGCACGGGCATCCCGAGTGGGTGCGCGCCGTGTCCGGCTTGTGCACGTCTTTCCGGGTTCGGTTCGAGCACGCCCGCAACCGGTCCGATTTGGATCGGTCCATCGGGTACGGGCGGGCCGCGGTCGAGGCACGCCCGTCCGCGTCGACCCTCGGTGACCTCGCGGTGGCGCTGCACGTCTTGTACGAGTCGACGGGTTCGCCCGCGGATTTGCAGAGCGCCCTGGACACCGCGCAGGCGGCGGTCGAGGTCGCCACCCAGGACGACCCCGCGCGAGCCGAGCACCTCTATACCTTGGGCTCGGCGTTGATGAGCCGGTACGCACTGCTCAACGAACCTGCCGACCTCGACGAGGCCATCGGCCTGATCAGGTCGGCCGCGGGCGCCGCGCGCAACGACCGGGCCCGGATGCTCGCACATCTGATGGGCGCGTTGCGGGTCCGGTTCGAGCGGACCGGCGCGCTGGCCGACCTGGACGAAGCCATCGCGACCGGCTGGGAAGCCGTGGCCACGACCAAGGCGAACCACGAACACCTCAGCAACCTGGCACAGGCGTTGCTGCGACGGCACGGAAGGACCGGCACCCAGGCCGACCTGGACCAGGCCCTCACGCTCGCCCGTGAGGCGCACGCGGTCGTCCCGCTCACCGAACGCACCCATGTGTCCAATGTGGTCGGTCAGGTTCTGCTGGCCCGGTACGAACACTCCGGCTCGACCACCGACCTCGACGGCGCGATCAGCGCGTTCCGTGGCGCCGCCAGCCCCGCACTCGGCCCCGCGTTGCTGGAACGGTATCGCCTGCGCGGGATCCGAGCGGACCTGACCGAGGCGCTCGCGATCGCCGAGGACAGCGCCGATCCGCACAACGCGCAGTCCCTGGCCGACCTCGCGCAGGTGCTGCGGGAGACCTCGGATCTCGACGAGGTGATCTCGTTCAGCCGGGCCGCGGTGCAGGCGACCGATCCACACGACACCGAGCTGGCCTTAAGACTGTCCGACCTGGGATACCTCCTGCTCGAGGCGGATGAGCAGGACGAAGCGTTCACGCGGTTCGTCGAGTCCGCCTCGGTTCCGCTGGCGCTGCCGTCCATTGTGGTCGATTCGTGCTGGGCCGCGGGTTCGCTGATCGCCGATTCCAGCCCAGGCCGGGCCGCGAACCTCATGGAGACCGCGGTCCGGATGGCCGCGTTGTCTCCGTCGCAACCCGATGACCTCGTAGTCGAAGCCGCTTCGCTCGCGTTGGCCGCGGGATCGCCCAGCCGCGCGTTGAGCCTGCTGGAACTGGGCCACGGCGCGCGGCTGAGCCAAACCCTCGGCACCCGCGGGGACGTCGTCGACCTGCGCGCCGAATACCCGGACTTCGCCAGGCAGTTCATCGACCTGCGCGACCAGCTCAGCCTGCCCGCCGACCCGTTGTCCGCCGGGCACGCCGACCGCGCGAGCCTCGCCGCCACGTTCGACGCGACGCTCGCCGCGATCCGGGCGTTGCCGGGCTTCGAGACGTTCCTGCTGCCCGTGGAGGTCGATCTTTCCGCGGCGTTGGACGGGCCGATCGCCGTGCTGAACGTCAGCAGGTACCGCAGCGACGCCATCCTGGTCACGACCTCGGGCATCTCGTCGGTGCCGTTGCCCCATCTGACTCCCCGCGCGGTCGCGGCGCGGGTCGCGGAGTTCCACGCCGCGGTGGAGTCGTCCAACCAGGAACACCTGCACGCGATCCTCGAGTGGTTGTGGGACGTCGCCGCGGCGCCCGTCGTGGCGGCCCTCGGCTTCGTGGACACGCCCCGGGCAGGGTGGCCCCGCATGTGGTGGGTCGCGCACGGCCCGCTGAGCCTGCTGCCGCTGCACGCCGCCGGATACCACTATTCCCACGGTGAGTCCGTGCTGGACCGCGTGATCTCCTCGTACACACCGACGATCCAGGCCCTCGGTCACGCCAGGGACTATTCGTTGCCCGTCCCGGTGTCCGACGCGCTCGTCGTGGCCAACCTCCCGCACGCCGTGGCCGAAGCCGATGCCGTCCGCCAGCACGTCCCCAATTCGACGTTACTGACCAACGCCGAGGGGACACCGGCCGCGCACTGGCCGACCAGGGGCAATGTCCTGTCCCACATAGACAACTGCGCGATCGCCCACTTCGCCTGCCAGGGCACGGGAACATCGCTGGTCCTCGACGACGCGCCACTGCGCATCGCCAGCCTGGTCCCGGTGCAGTTGACCCGGGCGCGGCTGGCCTACCTGTCGGCGTGCCGCACGCCTGCGATCTCCGCCGATCCGATCCACCTGCCGACCGCGTTCCAGCTGGCCGGGTATCCCCACGTGATCGGGACACTGTGGGAGGTCAAGGACTCCGGTGTCACGTCGTTCGTCGCGGCCGACTTCTACAGCGCGATGACCACGACGAGCGACTCGGCCCTCGCGCTGCACCAGGCGATTCGCGGGGTCCGCACGGACATCCCGCACCTGCCGTCCATGTGGGCGGCGTACCAGCACCACGGCGCCTAAAGCGCGTCGGCGAACCGTTCCGCCCTAAGGACTTGGAACGGAAGTCGATGTCCATCGAGAGCTGCGCGAACGCGCTTCCCAGCCATTTGGCCTACGGCGGATAGCGGCGATGTATGAGCAGGCACAACCTCATCAGGAGCCGTACCTGGTGCGCCGCGACCACCGCCGAGCCCACTTCACCGCAGCGGCCGACGAAGGCCTCCTTCTTCGCGATCCGTCGCCAGTGCCGCGCTAGGATCTCGCCCCACTCACGGTCCGGGTACCAGCGCAGGCGCTCCCGGGCATCTGGCTGATGTCCGCGGCCTTGTGGTTCACGAACAGTTGCAGCCGAGGGCCCCATTCATGGTCGGCGGAGCGTTCGGTGTCGAAGCCCAGCACCTCCGAGCCCGAGCCGATCCGGGCAGCGGTGTGCGGCAAATCCCCGAAATGCTTGCGCACCAACGGCTGCACAACCTCGACGGAGAACCGGCGGGACAGCTCCAGCCCTTTGATGACCACGATCCGGCATCATGCCCGGCCGGCCGGGTTACTCGCGAGAAGATTCAGCTCAGCGCCCAGAACAGCATCCCGCCGACGCCCGCGCCGACCAGCACGCCACCGATGACCTGGCCGGTCGTGTGATCGCCGAGCGCCACCCGCGACCACGCCACCAGCGCCACCAGGATCCCGACCGCCAACGCCAGCCACGGCCCGAACGTGACCGCCAGCACGACCATCGCCCCGGCGGTCACGCCCGAGTGCATCGAGACTTTCCACGACAGCCCGAACGTGATTCCCAGCATCACCAGCAGACTCACGAACAGGCTGACCGACAGTGCGAGCATCTGCGGCGGCGCGCCACCCAGGCCGAGGATCAGCCAGCCGCTGCCGACCGAGACGATCGTGACCAGGAACGGGATGAGCCGGTGTTCCCTGATGGTCACGTGGTGACTGTCGTACTTGCCCTGTTTGACCCCGCGCAGCACGACCGCCATCGGGATCAAGGAGCCGGTGACACCGACGACCGCGCCCCACAACAACGTCTCGCCCACGTCTCGGGTCGCTTGCGCGGCGACCACGAACGGCAACCCGAAAACCCAGATCCACGGCGCCAGCAACTCGGTCACCAACCGGGCGTATCTCGTCACCGTTCCTAATTTAGTGCCGCCCTCGACACGCGGAACACCTGGTTGGCAGCTTCGGCGCACTGCCAGCGGATGGCCAGCGCGCCGTCCAGGCTGTTGGAATGGTTGACGTCCAGGCATTCGCGGGATGTGCGCTGCTTGAGTTGTGCCTCGACCTCGTTCTCGGTCTCGCCGATCACCTGCAACGTCCACAATTGACTGACCGCGTCCGAGCACTGCCGCTGGACCACGAGGTACGCGTCGCCGTTCCTGCTCTCGTCGGGGCGAGAATCGAGGCACATGTTCGTTGTCGTGTTGCGGATCCGGTAGTCGGTTCCTGTTTTGCCGAACGTCCACAGGCCTGTGTGCAGTTCGCCGCACCGGAACTGGTAGACCGGTGTGGCCGAGGAGTTCACCGCTGCCCGGCTGGCAAGGCACTTCCCGCTGTGCAAGGCGATCAGCTTCGAACTTCTGGCCTCCGCGCTCGCCGGTACTGGAACATATCCGTTGGGACAAGGCGGTCTGTACGTGTAGTCGGCAAGGTGTTCGGCCCACTGTTCCGGTGAGATGGTCGGCGTGATGGCGCATATCCGTGCAACGGCACGGTCGATGTCCATGTCCCACAACCGGACTGCGTTACCGAAACTGGCGGATGCGAGCGTCCGGCCGTCCGGGTGGAATGCCACCCAATAGGCGTTGTCGGAGTCGGCCGCGAGCGGAACCGCCCAGCTTGTCGGGTTCCTGGGGT
The DNA here is from genome assembly GCF_900176515.1 of Kibdelosporangium aridum. Classification (GTDB taxonomy): domain Bacteria; phylum Actinomycetota; class Actinomycetes; order Mycobacteriales; family Pseudonocardiaceae; genus Kibdelosporangium; species Kibdelosporangium aridum. The sequence goes on along the minus strand of NZ_FWXV01000005.1, from coordinate 348,783 downwards.
CGCTGACATCCCAGATCCGGGCCGCCGTGTCGATGGTCGCCGTGGCCAGCAACCTGCCGGACGGATCGAAGGCAACGCCATAGACCACGCCGAGGTGACCGCTGAGTGTGGCGAGCTCAGCAGCTTCGCCGACATCCCAGATTGTCGCCGTCGCGTCATCGTTCGCGGTCACGAGCAGCCGGTCCGAGTTGCCGAACGCGACCGCGTGGATGGGTCCGGCGTTGCGATTGTCCTGCCACACCAGCACTGGGTTTCGCGAGTCGGCGAGGTTCCACACCTTCACCGTGCCGTCCGATGCCCCTGTCGCGACAAGCCGTCCGGCTTTGCTGAACGCGACCGCCAGGACTTCGCCCCGGTGAGCACCGAACGTGGCGATCGAGTCGTTCGCCTTGGCGAGATCCCACAGCGTGACGTTCCCGCCGTGTTGTGCGCCGGTCACGAGCAAGGTCCCGTCACCGCTGAACGCCAATGGGCCGCGCTCGCCTGTCGACCCTGTCACTTGCAGCGCCGGCACCGCCGCCGGGCCGAGATCCTTCATCGGCCACAGGCGCACCACACCGTCGCGGCCCGAGGTCGCCAGGTACCGACCGGTGGGGTCGAACACCGCGGCCCGGACCTGATCGGGCTGTTTGGCCAGCTGGAAAGGGGTGACTGCCAGGCTCGGCGGATCGCCGAGCGGCCAGACGCGGACGTAACCGTCCCGGCTGGCCGAGACGAGGTACTTCTTGTCGTGGCTGAACGCCACGGTTTGCACGACATCCCCGCTGCTGACGTCGATGTGGTCAACGGGGTCCAAATTGGCCAATGTCGTCATCACAGCTCCCCTGGCCTCCGCGGTCGGGAACAATTTGTACGCCGCGACCGCCAGTTGCCCGGCCAGCCAGAGATCCGCACTACGCAAAGCAATCGCCGTGCTGGCGACCTGGCGTGACACCCCAATGTCCCGCTGCGCCGCGATGTCCTGCCTGGACACGACCGTGATCACCGTCATCGCCGCTGCGATGAGAACCAGGCAACTGAGCACCGCGACCATTTGCCTCAGCCGCCTTGTCCGCCGGGCGGCTGCGCGTTGCTCGGCGCGTTCCCGCTCCACGCTCGCGCGCACGAACTCCTTGGCAGGCGGGTTCGGCAACTCCAACACGGCCGCAAGCCGGTGACCTCGATACAGGTCGGAATCGTGGCGGCCGTCGCGTTCCCAGGCTTCGGCCGCTTCCAGCAGACGCTGTTCGACCAGCAAGCGGGCGCGGTCGGCTTGGATCCAGTCCCGCAATCTCGGCCAGGCCTGCAGGATCGCCTCGTGCGCGAGCACCACAGTGGACTCATGAGCCGTGACGAGACGGGCGTCCACCAGTGCGTCCAGCACTTCCTGGTCTTCGTCGTTGAGCCGGGCCCGGTCGAGCTGCCTGCGGGTGTCGGCGTTGCCGTCGCCGAACTGGATCATCCGTGACATCAGGGTTCTCGTGCGCTCTTGCTGCTCGGCGCTGAGCCGTTGATAGGCCCGTTCGGCTGTCTTGGCCACCGCGCCCGCGACACCACCCGTCAGCCGGTATCCCTCAATGGTGAGCATCCGGCCACAACGATGCCGCCACGTCGCCATCAACGTGTGCGCCAGCAACGGCAAAGCGCCACACCCAAGGTCACCGAGCACGACTTCGACCAGGCCCGGCTGCAGGTCAAGGCCAGCCGCCGCGGCCGGTTTCTCCATCGCCGCACGCAACTGCTCGTCGGTCATCGGGCCGAGCAGCACCTGCCCGTGCTTCAACGCCTTGACCAATCCCGGATACGCCGCGCAATGCCCGAGGAAGTCGGCCCGCATCCCCAGCACAACCCTGGGGTGGGCGCACAACGTCTCGATGAACTGCCGGCGCTGTGCCTCGTCGGTGCAGAGGGTGAAGACCTCCTCGAACTGGTCGACCACCACCAAGTCGCACTCGGCGAGCGTCGCGGGAAGCTTGCCGGTCGGCGTGAACGCCACGCAGGACCACTGCGCCGACCCTGGGAGCCTGTCCGCCCGCAACGCGGGCAGCAAACCGGCGTGCAGCAGGGACGATTTGCCCGTGCCGGACGGGCCCGAGACCAGCAGCGGACCGTTCGCCGCGGCAAGCTGGTCGAGCAGGTCGGCCGTGGTTTCCTCGCGCCCGAAAAACCACTGCGCCTGGTCGGACGTGAACGCCGCCAGGCCCGGATAGGGGCAGACGCTGTCGTGCACAGACTCAGGCGGTTGTACGTCGCGTAGGTACGGCCGATCCGCCAGCGCGTCGCGAGCTGAGAGCCACGGCTGTGCTGGAACACCGCACGCCTGCGCGATTCGTTCAACGAACTCCGCGGTGGGCAATCGATCGTTGTTCAACGCTCTGTTCGCCGTCGACACCGGCATGCTCGTGCCGCGGCTGGCCGCGCCCACTTCGAGTTGCTGCAACGAGCCGTATCCCGCCCAGCGGATCAGATCACGCAATCCCTGCCGGAATTCCGCTTGATCAGCTGCTGCCCACGGATCCGGCTGACCGCCCCTCGCAGCTCTGGCCATTACCTCACGTTAGGGCGAATACGCACGTCCCGGCCCGTCCCGTATACGGGATTCCACCGATAGTGCCGGCCCGGTCACACGCTTGGTGCACCGGAGGAACTCTCCGGCAGGACACAGCGGAAGGAACGTGAACCATGTGGGCGATCCACCGAATCTTCACTGCCATCACGTTCGTCGCCGTCACCACGGGCATCCTGGCCGACTGCGGCGCAGGCCATGTGGCCGATTGCCTTGACGGATCGAACAAAAACCTGGCCATGGTCGCGGTGAATTGTTGGTCCGGCTGGGAGCACAGCCAGAAAAAGACCGTCCGTGACGAACGCACGCGAACGAAGCCGAAGTCGGTGAGTACTGAAAACGAACGCGGGTGAGGTTCAATGTAAGGGTGACCGTGCAAGCCGCAGCCGATACGCCTCGGGTCGAGACCAGGCAGCAGTCCCAGTTGCTCGCCCTGCTGCGTGACGAAGGCCCGCTGGCCAAAGTCGAACTGGGTGAACGTCTGGAACTGCCCAGGGCGAGGCTGGCGACCGAGATCGCGAAACTGTTCGAGTGGAACCTGGTCGAGTCCGGCGGGCCTGCGGCCAGCCGCGGCGGGAGACGGTCCACGCTCGTCAAACTCGCGGATGACCTGCGGTTTCTCGCCGCCGATATCGGTGCGACGTCGATCGGTGTCGCCGTCACGGACGCCCGCTGCGAAGTGCTGGCGCACATCGTGGAGGACTACGACATCCGCAAGGGCCCGGTGTCGGTCCTCGAACGGCTGACCCAGCTGTCCGGCAAGGTCCTCGGCGAGGTCACCGGACGGGTGATCGGCGCCGGTGTCGGCCTGCCGGGCCCGGTCAGCTTCCGTGACGGTATGCCGGTGGCCCCGCCGATCATGCCTGGCTGGGACCGTTTCCCGGTACGTGACCGGCTGGCCAGCGCGTGGGGTTGCCCGGTCACTGTCGACAATGACGTGAACGTGATGGCTCTCGGTGAGCGGCACGCCGGTGTCGCGCGGTCGCTGAACGAGCTGATCTTCGTCAAAGTCGGTACGGGCATCGGCTGCGGGATCGTCCTCGGCGGACGGGTCTACCGTGGCGTGGCCGGTACGGCAGGCGACATCGGACATATCAAACTGGACGATTACGGCCCCGCATGCGCGTGTGGCGAGGTCGGTTGTCTCGAGGCGTACTTCGGCGGCGCCGCGCTGGCACGGGATGCGTTGACGCTCGCCCGCAGCGGACGCTCGACGTTCCTGGCTGATCTGCTCGGGCACAAGGGCGAACTGTCCGCACGCGACGTGGCCTCCGCCGCGAGTGCCGGGGATTTCGCCGCGGCCAACCTGGTCAGGGAAGGCGGCAGGCGGCTCGGGCACGTGGTCGCGTCGCTGGTCAGCTTCCTCAACCCGGGCATGGTCGTGATCGGCGGCGGTGTCTCGCGCCTCGGCCACCAGCTGCTCGCCGAGGTCCGCAGCGCGGTCTACCGCCGCTCGCTTCCGTTGGCCACCGGCAACCTGCCGATAGTGCTGTCCGAATTGGGCGAAATGGCCGGCGTGATCGGTGCCGCTTGGTCGGCGACCGATCACGCCTTCGCCGCTACCGGTTCAGGAGCAGTGGGCTGACCTGGCCGGTGGCCGACGGCGCCGGGTCAGGCTTGCAGAACATGTCCCGCGCGGGCAGGACACCCGTTGCCAGGAACCGCATGCTCTCCCGCAACGCGCACGACGGGCTGCTCGGGTCGAACGCGCCGTGGTTGCCGGAGTCCACGGAGACCATCTTGGCCCGCTGGCCCAGGGCGTGCCGCATGCCCAAGGCGCCGATGTACGGCGTCGCCGGGTCCCGAAGGGTCTGGATCATCAGGACGTTGGCCGGCCCCTTGCTGGTGACCTTGACCGGCGGCTCGACCGGGCCACGCCCGAACGCGCACGACCACACGTTCGTCCCCGCCCCAGCCATCAGCGGGAACAACTTGCGGTGGATCGTCACTTCCCTTTGGTAGTGCCGCATGTCGCGCGGAGCTTCCGCATCCCCGCACAAGACAGCCAACTGTGACGCCCGGAGGTTGTCCGCGGGCACCGTCAGCACCGTTGGTACCGCGCTGGCAAGTGCGTCCTTGGCGAGCCCGTCGGGCGGGTACACCCCGGTGTCCGCGAACGCCCAGTACTGGGCCATCTGCGGGAACTGGATCGTGTGGTACGAGACGCCGAACGTGGCGATCCGCAGCACGTTGCCGTCGAACCGGCCGAACACCGGGTCGATGATCGGGTTCGCGTCCAGCTTGGCCAGCAGTGCCTCGTACTTCTTGCGCACCTCGGCCGGGGTGGCGCCGAACTTGTACGTCTCGTGCCGTTCGGCGAACCACGCGGCGATATCGGGGAACCGCAGCTCGAAGCCGGGGTCCCACAACGCGAACTGGTCGTGCCAGGCCCGGTTCGGGTCCACATTGGAATCGATGACGAACCGGTCGGACCTGTCCGCGAACATCGTCGCGTACACCGCGCCGAGATAGCTGCCGTACGAACCGCTGTTGTAGGAGATCTTCTTCTCCCCCAACGCGATCCGGATCCGGTCCATGTCACGCGCGGTGTTGGCCGTGGTGATGTGGGGCCGGACCTCGCCGCCGTGCAGCTCGCAGTCCCGCGCCAATGCCTTGCCGAACTCGATGTTCCGCGCGATCGACCCGTCGGTCGACGGGAACGGGAAGTACAAGTCCGGCGGGTAGCCCTCCAGCGGCCGGCCGCAGGTGACCGGCGTGCTGTAGCCGACCCCACGCGGGTCGAAGCCGATCAGGTCGTACTGATCGAGCACCTCCTGCGGGTAGATCCGCGCGTAGGCAGCGGGATAGTGCAGGCTCGCCACACCCGGCCCGCCACCGTTGTGCAGCAACACTCCCCGTCGCTTCTCCGGCTTGGCCGTCGGCAACTTCGACACCACGACGTCGATCGTGCGGCCCTTCGGGTTGCGGTAGTCCATTGGGACCGGCATGGTCGTACAGACCATTCTCGGGTCGTCGACGCCGATCAGCGATGGCGGACACTTGCCCCACGCCAGCTCGGGTGGCCGCGGCTCGGCACTCGCTTGCGGCGCAAGCGCCGCGAGCGTGACCGCGGCCACCAGCACAGGCAATGATCTTCGCATTCCTTCTCCCCTCATGAAGATTCCCGCTACCAGTTCAGCAGCAGCGGGTTGACCTTGTCGGTAGCAGTCGGAGGTACCGAGTCTGGTTCGCAGAACATGTCCCGTGCGGGCAGGACACCTGTGGCCAGGAACTGGTCGGCCGCACGCGTCGCGCAGGACGGCGTGCTCCGGTCGTATGCACCATGGTTGCCGGTGTTGACCGTCACCATCTTGCTGCGTTGCCCCAGGGCATACCGCATTCCCAGCGCACCGATGTACGGCGTGACATGGTCCCGCAGCGTCTGGACCAACAGGATGTTGGCCGGGCCCTTGCCGGTGACCTTCACCGGCGGCTCGGCCGAGCCGGGCGTGAACGCGCACGGCCAGATGTTCGTGCCCATGCCGTTGAGCAACGGGAAAAGCTTGCGGTGGACGTTGACTTCCCTCTGGTAGTGCTGGATGTCGCGCGGGAAGCCGCCATCACCACAGAGCACAGCCAGCTGCGATGCCCGGGGGTTGTCCGCGGGAACCTCAGGTACGGCGGTTGCCGCAGCGCTCGGCGGTGTACCGCCATCAGCGAACACCCACCACTGCGCCTGCTGCGGGAACTGCACCGTGTGATACGACAACGCGAACACGATGAACCGGAAGAGATTCCCGTTGATCGGCCCGGCCTGCGGGTGTGTCACGGGCTTCGCGTCCAGCTTCGCCACCAGCTCGAAGTACTTGGCCCGGACCGCGTCCGGCGTGGCGCCAAGCCCGTACGTCGCGTTCCGCTCGGCCAGCCACGTCGCCACGTCCGCGAACCTCAGCTCGAAGCCGTGGTCCCACAACGCCCATTGCTTGTGCCATACCCGATTCGGGTCGACATTGGCACCCATGACGAACCGGTCTGTCTTGTCCGCGAACAACGTCGCGTACACCGCGCCGAGGTAGCTGCCGTACGAACCACTGTTGTAGGAGATCTTCTTCTCCCCCAAAGCGATCCGCAGTCTGTCCATGTCCCGCGCGGTGTTCGCGGTCGTGATGAACGGCATGAGATCGCCGCTGTGCCGCACACAATCACGCGCCAACTCTTGGGCGAACTCCACGTTCCTGGTGATCGACCCGTCCGCCGTGGGGAACGGGAAGTACCTGTCGGACGGGATTGCCTGCGGCGTACGGCCACACGTGACGGGCGCGCTGTACCCCACGCCACGCGGATCGAAGCTCACCAGGTCGTACTGGTCGAGCACCTCCTGCGGATAGAAGCCCGCATACGCAGCGGGCAGGTGCAGGCTCGGTCCACCTGGCCCGCCCGCGTTGTGCAGCAGGACCCCCCGGCGCTTGTCCGGCTTGGCGGTCTCCAGCTTCGAGACCTGGATGTCGATCGTGTGCCCCTTGGGATCGCGGTAGTCCAACGGGACCGGCAAGGTCGCACAGAGCAGTCTGGGATCGTCGATACCGATCAGCGACGGCGGGCACTTGCCCCACGTCAGGTCTGGTCCCCTCGGCTCGGCCGTGGCCTGCGGCGCCAGCACAGCCAGCACCGCGGCGACGACCAGCATCATCGACAGGGGTCTTCGCATCTGTTCTCCCCTCGTGGAAAATCCACCGTGCGGGGAAAGTTAGTGCGAAAGCCGGGACGACCACATCCTTCGCGCGGACGACCCGATGTCATACCGGGCTGTGACGGTGCCTCATGACGTGTGCTTCGCGTTCTGCGGCGTGCGAAAACATCACAGCGTTGTCGGTGTCGGCTTGCACCAGGTCAAAGTTGATCATCGCGGCCGCGGTCGAACCTTCGGCGGCCGAGGCGATCAAGTTCGCCATCAGGTTGCCCACGTTGCCAGCGACCCAAATGCCGTCGACGTTCGTCTTCCCGTTGGGCCCGGTGAGTGCCGGGTCGTAGCCGAGCGGCTTGAGGAAGTCGTCCCGTGGCACGAAGTTCGGCTTCAAGAACAGCGCTTCCCTTGGGATGCAACGGCCGTCGGTCAACTCGACGCCCCGCAGCCGGTCGTTCTCCACCAGCAGTCCGCTGACCGTGCCTTCGACGATCCGGATGCCCCTCGATTCCAGCTTCACCCGCTCCGGAACATCTTGGGACTGCGCGAAGAAGACGATGTCGGACGACCATTGCCGCAGCAGCAACGCGTGATGGGCGTCGTACAGCACGCCGATTGGCCGGTCCGCGAACTCGTAGCCGTGGCAGTACGGGCACGCGATCGCGTCCTTTCCCCACCGCTCAGCCAGGCCGGGGATGTTGGGCAGTTCGTCGCGCAGACCTGTGGCGACCAACACGCGGCGCGCCTTGACTTGCGTGCCGTCGGCAAGGTCCACAGTGAACCCACGGGAGATCGCGGTCACCTCGCCTTGGATGAACTCGCCGCCGTAGCCTTCCACCTCCTTACGCCCGAGTTCGTTGAGCTCACTCGGGGGAATTCCGTCCCGGGTGAGGAAGCCGTGGGAGTGCGCAGCGGGCTTGTTGCGCGGCTGGCCCGAGTCCAAGACCAGGACCGAGCGGCGGGCCCTGGTCAGCACCAGGGCAGCGTTGAGACCGGCCACACCGGCCCCGATAACGACGACGTCATATGTGTTCATACCGCGAGGTTGCCCAGCCCGATGCCGGAGCGACAACTTTTGTTGCCGTTTCTGCAACACTGGGAGCATGGATCTCGCGGACACACTGGCCGAGGTCGGGCCGCGCCTCAAGCGCGTACGCACCGAACGCGGCGTCACGCTGACCGAGCTGGCCAGGGTGACAGGCATTTCGAAGAGCACATTGTCCAGGCTCGAGTCGGGCCTGCGAAAACCCAGCCTCGAGCTGCTGCTGCCGATCGCGCAGGCCCACCAGGTGCCGCTCGACGAGCTCGTCGGCGCGCCGGAAGTGGGCGACCCGCGCGTGCGCATCGCGCCACGACGCGTCAAGCAACGCGACGGCAGCTACATCACCATTCTGCCGTTGACCAAGCAACCGGGCGGGCTGCAGGCGTACAAGATGATCCTTCCCGGCGAGCGGTGCGAGCCGAAAATGGTCACCCACGAGGGCTACGAGTGGCTCTACGTCCTGTCCGGACAGCTGCGGATGCTGCTCGCGGACAAGGACGTGGTGCTCAAGACCGGCGAGGCGGCGGAGTTCGACACCCGATTGCCCCACTGGTTCGGCAGCGCGGACCGCCGTCCGGTCGAAATTCTGAGCCTGTTCGGCAAACAAGGCGAGAAAATGCACATCCGCGCGAGACCCAAGCAGTAGAACGCTCACTCGCATGACAATTTGAGAGCCTTGTCGGCCACCGCCTTGTGGCGTAATGTACTCGCGAGTAGGTTTGATTTCACGAACCTGAGGAGTGCGATTTTCGACAAGGAGATCGACCCATGCTCAGACCCGTCCTCATCGGCGCTATCGCGTTGACCGCCACATTGCTCGGTGCCGGTACCGCCGCCGCGGATCCCGTCTTCACCTACGACATCACCAAAGGCTCGTCGACCATCAAGAAACTGAACGCGACCCTGCCGCTGGGGCCCGGCTCGCTCGTCGTCGACCTGGAAGGGGCGACCGGCCGGTTCACCGCGGACATGCAACTGCCGCCGTCGCAGGGCAGCTTCAAGATCTTCGGCGTCTTCCCGACCACCGCGACCGTGACCATGCAGCAGGTCGGCAAGGTGACCGGGACGCTGACCGACGGCGCGGTCACCGCGCACTCCGACGTGGTCATCCGGCTGACCGACGTCAAGGCGATCGGGTTCCCGCTGTTCGTCGGCGACAACTGCCGTACAGCCAAGCCCGCGTCCATCGACCTGGTCTCCGAACCGGGCTTCAACCCGCTGGAAGGCGGCGAACTCACCGCCGCCCCGTACACCATTCCGGAATTCACCGACTGCGGCCTTTCGACCGGGATTTTGAACGGCCTCATCCCGGGTCCCGGAAATACACTCGGACTCACCCTCGCCATCAAGTGGTAGGGTGAAGAAAAGCCTCGTGGACGTCCCCCGACGACGCCCACGAGGCTTTACCTCGGGATCAGCGAAACGATTTTCCAGACACCGTCCTGCTTGTGCGCGGTAACGCTCAACGCGGCCGCGCTGCCGTTGGTCTTGCCGGTGTCGACACGGGTGGCGACCTGGTCGAGGAACACGAGCAGTTCGGCTTTGTCGCCGTCGATCGACTTCACGCCGGTGGTCGTCACCCTGGTCGCGAGCACCAGCTTCTGCGCCGGGGCCTGCGCGCGGACCTGTTCGATCAGCTTGTCGTACTCTCCGACGGCCTGCCCGGCCAGCACGTCGTGTGCCCCGGTCGCGTCGACGTTGTCGTAGCTGAAGGAGAAGATCTTCTCCAGGCCCGCCTTGACCTGGCCGTTGACCTCGGTCATCGCCTTGGTGTCCACGCCGGTGTCCACGGACTGTGCTTTGACCAGGAAGAACACGCCCGCGCCGACCAACACCGCCGCGGCGATCACGAGGACTCGGGGGAACTTGGGGCGCACCTCGGTGTGCGTCTCCTCCGGGTTTTCCGACTCCACGGCGGGCTCGACCTGAGATTCGACCTGGGGCTCGTCGTGAGGGTCGGCGACTGTGGGGCGGCGGCGGTTGTGCCCGGCGACCTTGGGCTTGCGAACCGGTCGTTGTTTGACAGTCATGATGTCCCCACCTCCACTGCTCGCAGCGAACTGAGCTTCCAGCCGGAGTCGGTGCGGCTCAGCCCGGCCTCGAACCTGTTGCGCTTGACCACCGGCTCGCTGCCCGCCGGCGTAACCGTGACCTCGACGGCCGCGATGACCTGTGCGTTCTCCTGGTCGAGCTCGGTCACGGCGGCGTCGACGACCTTGCCGACCGTCGTGGACTTGCCTTCCTCGAGCCGTTTGCGGCTGTCGTCCCGGCTCTGCAGCAGGCTGTCGCGCAGCGTCCCGGTCGAGGACTCGAGCCAGCGGTCCAGGCCGTCGTCGATCCGCTGGTGGTCCAAAGTGGTCAGATTGGCGATGCCCTGCTCGCCGACCCGCAGCACCTCCTGCCTGGTTTCGGCGTACGCTTCGGCGCTGTCGCTGGCACGCAGCCACTGCCAGCCGAACCACCCGGCGAACGCGGCGGCCGCGACCACCAGGACGATGGCGAATACCTTCACCGGCCACCTCCAAGAACCTCGGTCAGGGTTTTCGGGCCTTGCGGCACGGGCGCCAGCCCGACGATCGCCGGCTCACCCGGAACCGGGCCGCCTTTGGGGACGTTCTGTGATCCACGCACCGAACTCGGGTTGCCGCGCGGCAACGTACACCGGGCGTTGGTGTTGAACGGCGCCGGACTGACATCCTTGCCTGGCCGGTATTCCGTGCTTTCGTAACCGGCACGGCAGGGCGGCGGGTTGTTGAAGTTGAGGACCAGGGCCATGTTCGTCGACCCGTCCGGCCCGATCACCCGATACCCGTCGCCGATGGCCTTGGGATACGTGCCCAGCAACTGCTCGAACGCGTCGCCACGGGTGGCGAAGATCTGCGCGGGCGTCAGCAGGTTCGCGAGTATGACGCCAATGCCCGTACCGGATTCCCTGAGTAGCCCGCTGACCTCAGCGGACACCTCAGGCGTCGCCTTGATCAGTTTACGAAGGTCGCCGTCGGACTTCTTGAGCTGTTCGGCCAAAAGGCGCGCGTCCTCGCTGAACCCCTTGATCGACGACGAAAGCTCCTGCTGGGTCAGCAGAACAGCGCCGCCGTCGTCGATCAACTGGTGGGTCTGCGGCAAAAACTGTGTGGCTGTCCGAACGAACTCACCTTGGTTGTCCAGCAGGGTCTGCAAGTCGGTGCCCCGGCCACGGAACGCGTCGCTCATCTCGTCCACGACGGTCTGCAGCGACTCGATCGGCACCGACGCGACCAGACTGTCCAAATCGGAAAGAACAGCCTGCACGGGCATCGGCAGGTGCACACCCGTGATCACCGACCCGTTCTCAAGATACGGCCCATCATCGCGACGAGGTCTGAGATCGATGTACTGCTCACCGACCGCGGACCTGTTGGCCACCACCGCAACGAGATCCGCCGGGATGTCGGGTGCACCGGGCTCGAGGCGCAGTTCGGCTTCGATCCCGTCGTCAGTCAGGTGCATCGGCCCGACACGGCCGACGCGCACGCCCCGGTAGGTGACCTCGGAATTGGTGAACAGACCACCGGACTCCGGCATCCTGGCGGTGACGAGCATGCCCCTGCCGCCGAAGAACTGGTCGAGGCCCGCGTAGCTGGCGCCGACGTAGCTCACGCCCACCAAGGCGATCACCACGAAGATGGCCACCTGCACCTTGATCCGCCGGGTCAGCATCAGCGGCCTCCCGAGGTAAGCACCGGTGGGTCCATCGGTCGGAGCGGGACAACCGGTGCGTCGGGGTCCGCGGCCGGTGGCGGTGCCAGTCCGATGAACACGTTCAGGTAGTCGCCCTTGATCGCCTGTGCCGCGGTGTCCGTGAACGGATACGTCAGCAGCAACTCGAACGACTGCGGCAGCTTCTCCCCTGCCGAAGCCAACGCTCGCAACGTCGGTTCCAGCGCCTTCAAGTCGGCGACGATGTCGTCCCGGGACTTGTTGATCGTCGACACCGCGACCTTCGACAAGTTGTCCAGCGATTTGAGCAGACCGACGAGTTGTTCCCGTTGCTGGGTCAGCACGTCGATGCCGGGACCCAAGTCCTGAAGAACACCGCTGATCCGGCCACGCTGCGAAGCCACGGTCGCCGCGAGCCGGTTCAAGCTGGTCAGCGCACGGGTGATCTCCGAGCGGTGGTTGTCCAGCTCGGCGATGAACTGGTCCATGTTGGACAACAGTGCCCGGAGCCCGGCCTCGTTGCCGGACAGCGCGTTGTTGACCTCGCGGGCGATTTGCTGGAATTGGCCGACGCCGCCGCCGTTGAGCAACAGCGACAACGCACCGAAGACCTCTTCGATTTCGGCGTTGCGGTTTGTCCGGTCGACGGGGATCACGTCGGAGTCGACGAGTCTTCCGGTCGGTGCGTCAGGTGCGCGCAGTTCGACGAACTTCTCGCCGAGCAGGCTGGACTGCCGGACCGAGGCCCGGGCGTTGGCGGGCAACGCGATGTCGCCGTTCACCAGCAGCACGACTTCGGCGGTCCAGCCGTCGGGGGCCACGTCGATCTGGTCGACTCGGCCGACCGGCACATCGTTGACCTTCACCCCTGCTTGTGGCACCAGGTCCAGGACGTCGGTGAACTGCACCCGCACCCGGTACGGGTGATCGCCGATGTCGGCGCCGCCGGGCAGCGGCAGGTTGTAGACCCCGTTGAACCCGCCCGCCCCGCAACCCGCCACCAGCAGCACCAAAGCCAAGACGAAGACACGCATCAGCGGGCTCCCATCGGAGGCAGCGGCAGCGGCGGGCCGGCGGGATCGTAGAACTCCAACAAGTTCGCCCGGGCTTCAAGCGCCCCGGTCGCCGGGTCCATCGCGTTGGACAGGTTCATCACGGCGTTCGGCGCGACATCCAACGCCTCGGCCAACGATTTCCGTTGGTCCACGAGGACCCGGGTGATGTCGGTCAGCTTGTCCACGTTGGACTTCAGCGCCGCGCGGTTGTCCTTGACGAACCCACGGACCTGTTCCAAAGCAACCGCTAGTTCAGCCAACGCACCGCCGAGATCGGCACGGGAGGCGGCCAGCGACGCCGAGACGTCACGCAACTGGTTGGTGAACCGGACAACCGTGTTGTCGTTGCGCGCCAGCATCGATGTGAACTGCTGGAGTCCGTCGACCGTGCCGAACAGCTGGTCCTTGGCGGCAGCCAATGTCCGCGAGGCGTCGGCGAACTGCTTGATCGTCTCGCCGATCAGGGCGCCGTTGCCCTTGGTGTTCGCCGCCATCACGTCCAGCAGCCGCGACAGCTCACCCTTGGAGTTCGCGCCGTCCGGCCCCAGTGCGATCGACAACTGGCTGAGGCTCTTGTACAGCTCGTCCAGTTCGACCGGGGTGACCGTGCGCTCGACCGGGATCACGGCACCGCTCGACATCCGGGCGCCGCCCGCGTAAACGGGCGACAGCTGCACGAACCGGTCGCTGACCAGGCTCGGTGCGACCACGACAGCCGAGGCCGACGCCGGGATAGCACGCGCGGAGTCCACCGACAGTTCCACGCGCACGAGCCGCCCGGCCGGAACGACAGAGTCGACCGTACCGACCGGCACACCCAGGACGCGGACAGTCGACCCTTCGTACAACCCAACAGCCGACGAGAAGTATGCCGTCACACGTAACCCGCCGGAAGGCCGGAACACCAAGTACGTCACGGCGGTCAAAGCCAGCGCGACAACCGACAACACAGTGATCGCGCGCAGCCCCCGATTCATCGCGGCCTCCTCGGTGGCATGCAGTCGGCCGGGTCCGGCGGCGTGATCAGGCCGCACACGTACATGTCCATCCACCGGCCGTTCCCGCCCGCGTTGCCGAGCAACCGGTAGTACGGCCCAGCCAGCTGAAGGCTGCGGTTGAGGTTGTCCCGATTGCGTTGCAGCACCGCGTTCACGCGATCCAGCTGTGCCAAAGCCGGACGCAGCCTGTCGGTGTTGTCTGCGACCAAACCGGACAACTGCGTTGCGAGCTCACGCGTCCCGGCGAGCAGCGAACTGATCGAGTCACGTCGTTTGTGGATCTCGGCAAGCAGCAATTCGCCGTCCCGCAGGAGCTTTTCCACATCGGCGTTGCGGTCGGCGAACGTCCGGCTGATCTCGTGGGTGTTCGCGAACAGCGTCGCCAGCTCCTGGTCACGCGTGGAGATCGTCTTCGACAGCGCCGAAAGCCCTTGCAGGGCCGACCGGATCTCCTGCGGGGAGTCGGCGAACGTGTCGGCGAGCACTCCGAGCGCGCCGGCCAGCTTGTTCGTGTCGATCTCGGTGACGGTGTTCGCCAGCTGGTCGAAGACCTGGTTGATGTCGTACGGCGCGGTCGTGCGGCTCATCGGGATCGGCGTGCCCGGATCCTGTTGCGCGCTGCCTTGCGGGTCAACGGCCAGGTACTTCGAGCCGAGCAGCGTCTTGATCCGGATCTCGACCCTGCTCTGGTCACCGATCCACGCGTCCTTCACCCGGAACCGGACCCGGACGTGATCGCCGTCCAGGCCGACCTCTTTGACCGTCCCGATCTTCACGCCCGCGGCCCGCACCTCGGTCCCGGAGATCAGCCCGGCCGCCTCGCTGAAGTCGGCCGTGTACGTCGTGCCGCCACCGATGATCGGCAGTTCGTCCGAGTAGAACGCCATCAGGCCGACCAGGGTCAGCACGACCAGGCTGATCGAGCCGACCATTACTTGATTTCGTTCTTGGAACGACCTCATGGCTTGCACCTCGGCTGCGTGACAGGGATACCCGCGAACGGCATCGGGGCCGGAGTCCCGGCCTCCGCCGAACACAGGAAGGTGTTCAGCCACGACCCGTAGCTGACGGTCCGGCCGATGCTCTCCATCTTCACCGGCAGGTTCCGCAACGCGGTGTCGACGATCTTGTCGTTGTCCGCCAGGTTCTTGGACACCTGACCGAGCGCCGTGATGCTCTCCTTCAGCGGCGCGCGGCTTTCGTCGACCAGTCCGGCGGTCGCACCGGCCAGTTCGTCCAAAGAGGAAATCGCCGCGCCGATGGGTTCACGGTCCTTGGCGAACCCGGTCACGAACTGCTGCAGCGTGGTGATCAGGCCACCGAGCTGGTCGCTGTGGGTGTTCACGGTGTCCAGTACCTGGTTGAGGTTGCCGATCACCTCGCCGATCACCTTGTCCTTCTCCGCCAATGTGGACGTCAGCGAGGCGGTGTGCCGCAACAGGTTCTCCACTGTCCCGCCTTCGCCCTGAAGGACCTGGATGATCTCGTGCGACAGCGTGTTCACGTCCTGCGGCGACAGGGCTTGGAACAGCGGCTTGAAGCCGTTGAACAACACCGTCAGGTCCAGCGCGGACTTGGTCCGGTCCAACGGGATCTCCGCGCCGGGAGCGAGCACTTGGTCAAGCGGATCAACGCCACGCTCCAACGAGATGTATCGTTGACCGATCATGTTGCGGTACTTGATGGCCGCTTTCACCGAGACCGGCAGCTTGCGGCGGGCGTCCACCGTGAACGCCACCCGGGCGACCCGTTTGTCCACCAGGTCAATGGTTTCCACCTGCCCGACACGGACACCCGCGATCCGGACGTCGTCACCGACCGACAACGAGGTCACGTCCTCGAACCGTGCCGAGTACTCCGAAGACGGTCGCAAGTCGACGTTCGCGATGGTCAGTCCCAGCAATCCGGTCGACGTGACCGTCACGACGGCGAACAGGATCAGCTTGACCAGCGGCGCGAAGAGGCTTCTCATTCCACGGTCACCTCCGCCCCGCGATACAGCGGACCGACGAGCAAGCTGCCCCACGCGGGCATGTCCCCGGTCAGAGCGGTCAGCATCTCCTGCTCAGCGGGCGAATTCGGCAACGGCTCGATCCCGGCCGGCCGGAACTTGGGCGCCTCGGGCCCGGCACACCGCGGCCCCGGCTTGTCCTTGTACACCGGATCGTCACGGCCGGGCACGTACGGACCTCGGCCAGGCACGACTTTCAACTTGACGCGCAATCCGCCATTGGCGAACGCCTTGTCCACCCTGGGCTTGAAATTCGCGACGGCCGTCAGCATGCACGCATACGACGGCGCGTACTTCGCCAGCAGCTCCAAGGTTCCCCGGCTGGTGTCGGCCAGTGAAATGATCGTGTTCTGGTTCGCCGACAGGAACGCTGTCAGGTCGGCGCTCGCCGTGCCCGCGGTGTTGTAGAGGCTCAGCAACGAGGTGCGTTGGTCCACAATGGTCTTGCTGGTCACGGTGAAGTCGGACAGTGCGGACAGGAAGTCGCTCGCCGCGGCGTTGTAGGTGTCCGCGACCGAGGCGAACCGGCTGATGTCGTCCTTGATCTGCGGCAGCTTCGGGTTCAGCTCACCGACGTACTGTCCGACTTGGACCAGCGTGTCGCCGAGCTTCTCGCCGCGTCCGTCCAGTGCCTGCGACAACACGGTCAGCATCTCGGCGAGCTTCTCCGGGCGAACGGACTGCAACAACGGCAACAGGTTGTTCAGCACCCGTTCCATCTCCACGCCGGCGGCTGAGCTGTCATGGGCGATCACGTCACCCGTCGCCAGCTTGCCGTTCGGCCGCTCAGGCAGCGTCAGACTCACGTACCGTTCGCCGAACAGCGTCTTCGGCAACAGCCGGGCGGTGACGTTGGCGGGTATCCGGTCGATCGTGGCCGGGTTCATCGCCAGCGAGAGAACGGCTCCGTCGCCGCGGGTTTCCACCGACACGACCCTGCCCACGTTGATGCCACGCAACTTCACGTCGGCATCGGCCTGCATCTGGTTGCCCACTTGGGTCGTACGCAGGGTGACAGTCGGGTCGTCAGCGAAGGCGTCGGTGTAGATCGCGACTGTCAAACTGAGGAACGCGGCGACGATCACGACGTACACCAGCCCCAGCAAGCGCATGCTGGTCTTCTGGTAGCGCTCCTCGGTCATCCGGCGATCCTCACTGTCGTCTCCGTGCCCCAGATCGCCAGGCTCAGGAAGAAGTCGAGGATGCTGATCGCCACGATCGACCAGCGCACCGCGCGGCCGACTGCCATGCCGACGCCCGCGGGTCCGCCGGTGGCGCGGTAGCCGTAGTAGCAGTGCGCCAGGATGACCGCGACGCTGAAGATGATCACCTTGACGAACGACCAGATGACGTCCTCGGGCGGCAGGAACAGCGTGAAGTAGTGGTCATAGGTACCGGCCGACTGCTCGTAGAACTCGACCGTGATCGTGCGCGCGGCCAGGTAGGAGGTCAGCAGGCCGATCACGTACAGCGGAATGATCGCGATAAATCCAGCGATCACGCGGCATGTGACGAGGTACGGAAGGCTCGGTACCCCCATCGTCTCCAGGGCGTCGATCTCCTCGGAGATCCGCATCGCGCCGAGTTGCGCGGTGAAGCCCGCGCCGACGGTGGCTGACAGCGCGAGCCCCGCGACAAGTGGCGCGATTTCCCGCGTGTTGAAGTACGCCGACAGGAACCCGGCGAAGGCCGACGTGCCGACCTGGTTCAACGCCGAGAACCCTTGCAGGCCCACGACTGTGCCGGTGAACACGGACATGCCGACCATCACGCCGATGGTCCCGCCGATCACCGCGAGCGCGCCTGTGCCGAAGCTGACCTCGGACAGCAGCCGGACGATCTCCCTGATGTACCGGCGGGACGCCCGCGGGATCCACAGCAATGCCTTGACGTAGAAAGAAAGCTGGTCGCCGAGCTTGCCGAACTGGTCGAGCTGCCGCTCCATCACCATCGCTACAGCCCCTTCCGCGGAACGACCTGCAGGTAAATGGTGGTCAGCACGAAGTTGAGGAAGAACAGCAGCAGGAACGTGATCACCACGGCCTGGTTGACCGCGTCGCCGACGCCTTTCGGGCCGCCCTTCGGGTTGAGCCCGCGGTATGCCGCGACCACGCCGGCCACGAACCCGAACAGCACGGCCTTGATCTCACTGATCCACAGGTCCGGCAGCTGCGCCAGCGCGGAGAACGTGGCCAGATAGGCGCCCGGGGTGCCGCCTTGCAGGATGACGTTGAAGAAGTACCCGCCGAGCACGCCGACCACGCTGACCATGCCGTTGAGCAGCACGCAGATCACGATCGCCGCGTACACCCTGGGGACCACCAGCCGGTGGATCGGCGAGACAGCCAGCGCTTCCATCGCGTCGATTTCCTCGCGGATCTTGCGCGAGCCGAGATCCGCGCACATCGCCGAGCCACCCGCGCCCGCGATCAGCAACGCCGTGATGATCGGGCTGGCCTGCTGGATCACCGCGAGCACACTCGCCGACCCGGTGAACGACTGCGCGCCGATCTGCCTGGTCAACGACCCGAGCTGCAACGCGATCACGCCACCGAACGGGATCGCGACCAGTGCCGCGGGCAGGATCGTCACCGAGACGATGAACCAGCACTGCTGGACGAACTCGCGCACTTGGAACGGCCGCCGGAAGGTCAGCCGGAACACGTCGAGGCCGAGCGAGCAGAGCTTGCCGACTTCCCGGAGACCGGCCAGGCCTCGGGCGGCGAACTGCGGTGTGGTCACCTGCTCACCGCCTTCCCGGCAGCGGCGGGACACACGGCTTGTCCGGCGGTTCGCAGAAGTGGATCTCGCCGAACTTCAGCTTGACGTGGTTGCCGGGGCCGGAGATCAGCCCGGTGAACAGCGGATCCAGGTTCTCCGTGCCGAAACACCCCTGGAACGGCGGAATCGTCACGTCGGTCTCGATCGTGCCGCCCGCGAACACGTCCCACTCCCCCGGCACGGACTTCAGCGGCATCACGACAGGTTCTGCCGTCTGGCATTTCGGGCCGACCGGCAGCGGAGTCCCGTTCACCTTGACGTTGCTGAGCACCAAGTGGACCTTGGCGGTGCCGGTGAAGATGCCGTCCTGCAACCGGCCTTCCGCCCGCTCGACAGGAACCACCGTGACCACAGCGGTTGTCGGCATGAACCCGAAGGCCACGAACGAGCCACTGGCCGGTGGCCACAGCAGATCACCGAAGACCGCGCCGCAGGCGATTTCGTTCTCGAACCAGAAGAACAGCTGCGCACTGAGGTAGCCGGGCCCGAAGTCGATACCGGACTTGAGTTTCCGCACCTCGGCATGGCCGGACAGGTCGTAGTAGGACCAGAAGTTGTACGCGTCCGGCGGGATGGTCTGGCACGGCTCCGGTTCTGCCTGCTGTTTCTTCCGCTCCTTCGGCGGTGGAGCGGCATGAGACGAGGACGACTGCGCCGGGGCGGATGTCGAGGAGGAGACTGTCGGGGAAGGCTTCGCCGGCACCTTTGTCGATACCGGGTCCAGCACCCGGACCGTGCCGAGGGCCGTGTCCTGGCCTTCGTCCGGCACACAGGCGACCGGGGTCGCCTCACCCGTCGGTTCCTGCAGTGCCTTGACCTGGGCCAGCAGCATTTCCAACGGGCCGACGGTGAAGACGACCTTGCCGGGCTGTGGAGTGGGGACTTCCACAGTGGACTTCAGGGGCAATTCGACGGTCAGCTCGCCGGTCTCGGGCACCGCGGTCCTTTCCAGCGGTCCTCGGCTGGGGAACTGCTTGTCGTTCGCCTTGAGCTGGACGCCAAGCGCCCCTTCGAAGCTGGTGATCTGCTTGTCCTTGAACGCTTGCACGGTCTGTGCCGAGAACAAGACCTTGAGCTTGACGTCCTTGGCTCGGACCGGAGTGCCGGCCGGGACCGACGCGGGCAAGGTCATCGCCAGCTCGGCAGTGACCGCTTGCTTGCCGATCGGCTCGATGTCGCACGTGCCGCGGATCGCCTTGACCACGTGGGAATTCGAAGTGGGCTGGGCGGAACCTGCCGCGGCAGGCACAGCGAGAGTCACCGCCGCCAGCGATATGGCGAGTGCTACGCGCTTACGGTGCGACAACGTGGCGGCTCCTGAGGATGGGCGGCGTGACCACCCCGTGCCCTGAGTGGTCACGCCGCCGAGGTGGTCAGCTGAAAGCGATCGCGCCGAGCGTCGGGTCCTGCCCGGCGTTCAGCGTGCACGGAACATCGAAAGTGCCGAGTGCGGTCGGCGTGCCGTCCGCCTTCAGCGGCGTGAAGGTGCCGTTGAGCTGCTGGCCCGCACTGATCGTGACCGTTCCGGGCGCGCCGACGGTCACACTGGGCACCGCGGGCGCCAACGTCGCGGTCAGTTCACCGGAGGCGGGCACGTTCACCGACGGAACCGGTCCCGGGATCCCCACAGTGATGGACGTTCCGTTGTAGGCGTTGTCCGCGTCGGCGACGCCCTTGCCGGAAACCGTTGCCGCGCTGTTGTTCCGCAGCACGTCAACGACCGAAGTGGGCAGTGTCGCGGTGACCGACAGGGACGGCTGGACCCGGTTGTTGACCGTGCCCGTCGCCGGGATCGTGCCGGTGATCCGTCCCGCCACGTCCACCGCTCCGGTCTCGGGGAACACGCAGTTGTACGTCAAGGACTTGTCAATGGGCTGCGACGGTGGCGTGCCGGGAACGGGCGGGGGGACGTCACTGCCGCTGACTGCGATTGTCGCCAGCGACCGGTCCTGCGGCGGCGTGGTCGCCTTCACCGAGCACGGGACGTTCAGAACACCGAGTGCGGTGGGCGTTCCGTCCGCTTTGCGGGTGTCGACTTTGGCAGTGAATACAGCGCCCGCGGCCAGGCTGACGCCGCCTGCTTTGTATACGATCAGGCTCGGAACCGGTCCAGAAATGTCGACAGGCATCGTGCCGGACGGCGGCACGGTCTGTTTTGCGATTTTCAGTCCAGGAATTCCAAGCGTCATGTTTTTGCTGTCGTATGCGGCGTCCACATCCGCGACAGCCGTTCCTTCGGTGGTGGCCGTCTGGAACGCACGCAACGCGTTCACGATATTGGCGCTCAAGGTCGCCGTGATCTTCAGATCACCATTGACGAT
Organism: Kibdelosporangium aridum; assembly: GCF_900176515.1. Lineage (GTDB taxonomy): Bacteria > Actinomycetota > Actinomycetes > Mycobacteriales > Pseudonocardiaceae > Kibdelosporangium > Kibdelosporangium aridum. Next base: position 327,707 of record NZ_FWXV01000005.1, on the reverse strand, counting down.
ACGGGTGCCGGTCGTGCCTGTGTCAGGGATCGTGATATTCACGGTCGCATTGACGTCCTGCTGTCCGACCAGCGGGAAGGCACATCGATAGGTGAGGTCCTTGGTCACATCACCTAGCGGAGTCGCCGCTTGCGCGCTGGCCACGAACCCTCCGGCGGCCATTACGGCGACGGCGACCACGGCGGCACCGCGTCTCCCGGAAAACCGTGACTTCATTTACCTACCTCCTCGGGCTCTCGCCTCACAGGGCAGCGAGAACAGGTGGGTTGGATTCACACGGCAGACCTACCGCCGAGTAGGTTACTTCCAGAGACTCGCGGGTAACAAGTGGTTGTCACATAAGACGAGCGGGGCGTGGAAACTTGTCATCGCATTGCGAAAACCCCCGAACCCGGTTGTCACGGCGCTGCGCGCGATCGACTCAGGAGTAAACCGATACCGGCCGTTCAGACCACACTTGTCGGCCGGAAGACAGCCACATGGGCAGAAGTTGTCACCCACGTGATAACCCCGAGAGGGTTAACCCGAATAGCCTTCACGACCTGCCGTAACGTCCGGTGACCCGTTGACAGCAAAGGTTCCGTCAAAATATAGTGCGCGGGTTATAAGTATTGAGCGATATGCACGATGATACGACAGGTTTCTGTTAACGCTCACAAGGATGTCGCCGTGACCGAGTCGAGTGCCCGCCGGACGACCACCGTTCCTCCGCCACGCCTCGAGTCCTTAGTGCCGCCACGCTCGGCGGCGGCGTCCACCCGGATCTGGTCCACCCTCCCGCGTGAGCTGGCGAGCATGTTCCGGCCACGCGCGGCCGACGTCGCGGTGGCTGTCGTGCAGGAAATCCGGCGATCCATCCCGGAGTACGCCCGGCTGCTCGAAGGGCCCTTCGGCCCGATCGTGACCGGGGGCGTCGAGGAGACGATCGCCCAGTTCATCGACCGGCTAGCCGATCCGTCGGCGCCCCGCGAGGACCGCGCCAAGATCTTCCGGCATCTGGGCAAACTCGAAGTCGCACAAGGCCGCAACATCGACACGTTGCAAAGCGCGTACCGGATCGGCGCGCGGGTGGCGTGGCGCCGGATCGCCGAGTTCGGCCAGTCGGTCAACCTGCCGACGGTGACGATCTGCCAGCTCGCCGAGGCGGTGTTCGACTACGTCGACGAGATTTCCGTGCTGTCGCTCGAAGGCTTCGCGGCCGCGCAGGCCAAGGCGGCAGGCGCGCTCGAACGCAGACGCAGACGCCTGCTGGAACTCCTGCTGTCGGAAACCCCTGTCGCCGCCCAGACTCTCACCGAGCTCGCCGCCACCGCGGGCTGGACCGTTCCGGATCACGTCGTCGTTGTCGCGATGGAACGCCGCGAAGACGATCCCGATGTCCCGTCGTTCGACGAAGGCGTCCTCGATGACTTCGACGCTGCCGAGCCGTGCCTGCTGATGGCGGCCGGCCACGACCATCTGCACACCCTGCGGGACCACCTGCCCGGATGGCGCGCTGTGGTCGGTCCCCGGGTGAAACTCGCCGATGCCCCGACTTCGTTGCGGCTGGCCAGGCGGGCGCTGTCGTACGTGCACCGCGAGCTGATCCCGGACGAGCCGGTGATCTGGTGCGAGGACCACCTGTCGACGTTGTGGCTGCTCACCGACGAGTTCCTGGCCCGCGAACTGGCCGAGCGGGCGTTGAAACCGCTGGCGGACCTGACTGTCAAGCAGCGCGCCCGGCTCAGCGAGACGCTCCTGGCCTGGCTGGAGACCAGCGGCAGCGCGCCGGAGATCGCGGGCAGGCTGAACGTGCACCCGCAGACCGTGCGCTACCGGCTGCACCAGCTGGAAGCGCTGTTCGGTGACCGGCTGACCGATCCCGACGACCGGTTCCGGATGGAGATCTCGCTGCGGGCCATGCGGTTGCTCGGATCCCCGTGATTCCTACGTGACCAGCCTGGCCAGCACGTCCATCGCGGCCTCCAGCTGCCTGTCGGACAGATAGGGAGCCGGCCCGAACCGCAGATAGTCGCCGCGGGCGTCGGTCAGCACGCCTCGTTCGGTGAGCTGTGCCTGCAGCCGCTGCGCGTGCGGCGTGCGCAGGGACAGAAACCCGCCGAAGTTCTCACCCGGCGCGCGATCGCGGGTGATCATGTCGTCCGGCGCGCCGATCTGGTCGAACAACGACGCCAGCAGGCCGACCTGGTGCAACGCGACCTTGCGCAACAGGTCCGGGGTCAGGCCGTGCTCGGCGAAGAAGTCGAACACCCGCGCACCCCGGTAATGGCTGGTCGGGTCGTAGGTCGAACCCGCGAACCTGGCGCTGCCAAGCGGGTAGCCCACCAGCCCGTCGTGGTGATCGGCCAGTTCGGCGAACTCCGCGTACCACCCCGTGATCACCGGCCGGAAGGTGTCGGCGTGCCGTGGCAGCCGCATGAAGCAGTTGCCCTCACCGAGCTGGAGGTACTTGTAGCCGCCACCGACCACCCACGCGTTGGGGATTCCGGCGGTGGAGAACGGCACCGGGCCGAGCGCGTGGTAAGCGTCCACAAGCAACTCGACGCCGCGCAGCCGGCACTCCTCGGCCAGGAAGTCCAGCCCAGGCACGATTCTGGACGTTTCGAACAGGACAGCCGACACGAGCACCGCGCTCGTCCGGTCGTCCAGCGCGTCGGCCATCCGCTCGGCCAACGTGTCCGCCGGTGCCGCGGGCAACCGGACGACATCAAGGCCTTCCTCGGCGAGCCTGGCCAGTTGCCTGCGCAGGGTGTGGAACTCACCGTCCGACGTGATCAGTCGCGGCCTGGCTCGAAGGTCCAAACAGGACAGGAAGCGGAGCACGAGCTCGTGGGTGTTGGGCGCCAACGCTATCTCCGCGTCCGGCTCGCCGAGGAACACCCGGAACCCGTTGCGCAACCGCTCTGCTTTGACGAAAGCGCGGTTCCACTTCTCGTCGACCTGTTGCGCGGCATCGTCGAAGGCCTCGGCGATGCCTTCCATCGCGACGTCCGGCCAGGCCTGGTGGGAGTGCCCGGACAACAGCAACCGGTGGGACACACCGAAGTTGGAGTAGTGCGGCGCGAGTCTCGCCGACTGGTCGGTGCCCGCCTCCATGGTCACAGCTCGCTCCGAACTTCCCACAGGTCCGGGAACATCGGGGTGAACAGCGTGGTCTTCAGATACGCCGCGCCGGCCGAGCCGCCGGTGCCCACCTTGTGCCCGATCACCCGCTCGACCATCTTCACGTGCCGGTACCGCCATTCCTGCAGGCCCTCGTCCAAGTCCACGAGCCGCTCACAGACCTGCGCCGGGCCCGTGTCGTCCTGGTAGACCCGCAAGAGAACCTGTTGCAGGTCCTTGGACGGCTCCACCGGTGCCGAGACGTCCCGGTGCAAGCACTTGCTTGGCACATCGTAGTCGTGCAGCGAAAGGTAAGTCAGGAAAGAGTCGAAAAGGGACGGACGGTTCATCGCCGCCTCGATCCGGTCACGTTGCTCACCCGGCGGATAGTGTTTGAACACCCGCGTATCCCTGCGCCCGAGCACTGCCTCGACCTCACGGAACTGCGCGGACTGGAACCCGCTTGACGCGTCGAGCCGCTCACGGAAGCTGGTGAACTGGCGCGGTGTCATCGTCTCGAGCACGTCGATCTGGGCCACCACGACCTTGAGGATCGTCAGTGCCCGGCGCAGTGTGTGCAGTGCGTGCGCGGTCTCGCCGTTGGACAGGACCTGCTGCGCGCGGCCGAATTCGTGCAGCAGCTGTTTGAACCAGAGCTCGTAGACCTGGTGGATGACGATGAACAGCATCTCGTCGTGCTCGTCCGACCGCGGCTTCTGCGCGCCGAGGATCTCGTCGAGCGCCAGGTAGGAGGAGTACGTCAGGGCGGCGTTGTGCTCGGTCAAGGCTGCATCACCTCGTCGAAATGGCGCATCGCCGCGGGGGCCAGCGCTGTGTAGAGATCATGGAACAACCGCACGGCTTGCGCGCGGTGAGCCGGTGGCGTCATCAGACGCGCGGGCAGGTCCGGGTCGAGGAACGGGAACTGCCGGAACTGATGCGTCATCTTGGTGCGCAGCAGCAAAGCGGCCCGGCCGGACAGCGTGCCGGGATCGTGCCCGCTGAACTCCTCGACGAACGCGCGGTACCGGGCGGCCAGTTCGTCGAAGTCCCACACCCGGCCGACGAACGTGCTGAAGTCAAGTGAACCGGCCGGCCTGCCGAGCATCAGCCCGGCGTGCTTCTCCACGCCCTGGTCCTTGAGCAGGGCCGTGACCTCGCGTTCCCGGTCGCGTGGCGCGATCCACGTACCGTCCTGGACCGGGCCGAAGCCGAGGAACCGCAGCCTGCGCACCAGCCTTGTCCTGGCGACTTTCTGGTCTTCGGGGATCGCGTGCCACAGCACCGTCCACTGCGTCAGCTCGTCGTCGTCACCCCGGCCGAGCGCGAAGATGCGGGTGTCGCCCTCTTCGAACACGGCCGCGCTGCGGGGTGTGACGGTGTAGTGCACGAGGCGGCCGTCTTTCACCTTGGCCAGCAGCTCGCGGCGGACCAGTCTGGTCAGCGCCACCCTGGCCGCGCCTTCGGAGAACCCGAAGTCGCCGAGCAGTTCGACCAGGCCGCCCGACCATGCCTGGCGGTCGCGCGGGCGCAGGTGCGCGCCGAGCAGCGTCATCACCAGGTCCTGCGGGGCCTCGGGCATGCCGCGAGCATAGTTGACTCATCAGCGGGGTCAACCGTAATGTTTCGCGGGTGCTCTACTTCGCCGAGCTGACCTCACCGCAGGTCGCCGGGCTGTTGACGGCACCGCGACGGCCTGTCCTGCTGCTGCCGGTTGGCGCAATCGAGCCACACGGCCCGCATGCGCCACTGGACACCGACCCGATGATCTCGATCGGCGTCTGCGAACGAGTGGCTCGGCGGCTGGCCGGCCATCCGTCGATCCGGGCGCTGATCCTGCCGCCTCTTCCCTACGGCGTCACCCGGTACGCATCGGCTTTCCCTGGCGCTGTGCACGTCAGCGAGGACACGCTGTACGCGATCGTCACGGACGTGTGCTCGTCGCTGACCAAGCAGGGTTTCGTGGACATCATCGTGGTGAACAACCACTTCGAGCCGGAGCATGTGGCGACTTTGCGCCGGGCGACAGCGGCTGCCGGCGTGGGATACCTCGATCTTGTCCGCAGGGCGAACGCGGCCCGTCTGACACCCGAGTTCCAGTCCGGTTCGTGCCACGCCGGGCAGTACGAGACCTCATTGGTGCTCGCTGACCGTCCCGACCTGGTCGACCAGGAACGGATGGCGTCGCTGCCCCCGCTGCACGTCGACCTGCCCGCCGCGATGTCCGCCGGGCACAAGGACTTCATGGCGATGGGGATGGATCAGGCGTACTGCGGCTCACCTGCTTCAGCCACCGCCGAGGAAGGCGAGCAGACCTACGCGGTGCTCGTGGAGATGGTCCTCGAACTGATCGGGGAGGTCTGATGCGGTACTCGGACATTCCTTCGTCGTTCAACATCGCTTCGTACTTCGTCGACCGCAACCCAGGCGAACGCACGGCTTTGCTGACGGCTTCCGGCCCGGTGACGTACGGCGAGTTGGCGGCGCGGGTCAACCAGATGGGCAACGCCCTGCTGGAACTCGGTGTGCGCCAAGGTGATCGCGTCCTGCTCGCGCTGAGCGACAGCGTGGACTTCGTGGCCGCTTGGTATGGCGCGCAGAAGATCGGCGCGATCACGGCCGAGGTGTACACGTTCCTTCAGGTCAAGGACTACAAGTACTACGTGGACTACGTTTCGCCCGCGGTTGTGCTGGCGGACGCCACGACTGCCGACAAGCTCCGCGAAGCCGGTGCGCCCAACCTGGTCTCACTGGACGATCCGGTGTTCGGCCGCCAGCCGTCTACTTTGGAGGCAGCGCCGACCACGAAGGACGACGTGGCGATCTGGAAGTTCACCACTGGGAGTACAGGTGCGCCCAAGGCGTGCGTCCTGACCGCGCGAAGCCCTCTGTTGAGCTTCTCGTGGTACGCCCAGGGCGTGCTGGACATTCAGCCGTCCGACATCGTTCTGCCCGTGCCGAAGTTGTTCTTCGGGTACGCCAGGGATCTCACCGCGTTGTTCCCCTTCGGCGTCGGCGCGGCTGGAATCGTGTTCCCGGAGCGAACCACGGTCGAGAAGCTGTTCGAGCTCATCGCCGAACACCGGCCGACCATCCTGGTGAACGTGCCGACCATGATGAGTGCGATGGTGTCCCATCCCGCGGCGTCCGAACAGGACTTCAGCTCGCTGCGGCTGTGCACTTCGGCCGGTGAGGCACTGCCTGGCGAGCTGTACCGGCGCTGGATGGACACGTTCGGCGTGGAGGTCGTCGACGGGATCGGGTCGTCGGAGGCGTACCACATCTACCTGTCGAACCGGCCAGGGCAGTCCCGGCAAGGCAGTCTCGGCCAGGTCGTGCCGGGCTACCAGGCACAGGTGGTGGATCTGGACGGTGTGCCCGTGCCCGACGGCGAAGTCGGACGGCTGGAGATCACCGGCGAAACAGTGGCCTTGGAATACTGGCAGGCACCGGAGAAGTCCGCCGAGACTTTCCCGCGTGCGCACACGGTCCGGTCGGGCGACCTCGTGACGCGCGACGCCGACGGCTTCTTCTACTACCAAGGCCGGGCGGACGACCTGTTGAAGGTCGGCGGGGTGTGGGTGGCACCGGCGGAGATCGAGAACTGCCTGCTGTCCCACGAGGCGGTGCTCGAGTGCGCGGTGGTCGGGTATCAAGAGGACGGATTGACCCGGCCGCGCGCGTTTGTTGTTGTCTCGTCCGAGGTCTCCGGCACTGAGCTGCAGGACTTCGTCCGGGCGCGGCTCGCGCCGCACAAGTACCCGCGGGACGTGCGATTCGTGTCCGCGCTGCCGAAAACCGCCTCGGGCAAGCTGGATCGCCGTGCCCTGAAAGGAGCGAACTGATGGTCTTCCGGGCATCCGCGGGGATCACGTCGTCATGGGAACACTTCGACTTCTCGGTGGCGGACGGCGTGGCGACGGTGAAGTTCTCCCGTCCCGACAAGCTGAACGCGCTGACCTTCGACGTGTACGCCGACTTGCGTGATCTGATCACCGAACTACCGCACCGGGGTGACGCCCGCGTGCTCGTGATCACCGGTGAGGGCAGGGGTTTCTGTTCGGGCGGTGACGTCGAGGAGATCATCGGCGAACTGCAGAAAATGGAACCCGCGCAGCTGCTCGAATTCACCCGGATGACCGGCGCGGTCGTGAAAGCGTTGCGCGAGTGCCCCCTGCCCGTGATCGCGGCCGTCAACGGCATCGCCGCGGGCGCGGGCTCAGTGATCGCCCTCGCCAGCGACTTCCGGTTGCTTGCCTCGTCGGCGTCCTTTGCCTTCCTGTTCACCAAAGTCGGCCTAGCCGGCGCCGACATGGGTTCGGCGTATCTCCTGCCTCGCCTTGTCGGCCTCGGCCGGGCTACCGAGTTGCTGCTGTTGGGCGACAAGGTAGACGCTTCGACCGCGTTGGGGATCGGCCTGGCCACCAAGGTCGTCGAGGACTCAGCACTCGCCGACGAGACATCCGCGCTGGCCACGAGGCTGGCTTCGGGCCCGGCGCTGGCGTACTCGACCACGAAGGTCCTGCTCACCCGGGAACTCGACATGGACCTCGGCTCGTCGATCGAACTGGAAGCCATCACCCAGGCACTGCTGATGAAGTCCGAGGACCACGCCGAGTTCTACGCCGCGTGGACCGCGGGCCGCAAACCCCGCTGGACCGGCCGCTGACCGTCCCGCACCGGCCGCTACCAGCCGAAATCCACACTCCTCGCGGATAGTACGACACACAATAGTTTTGGCAACTTTCTATCGTGAACCCGCATTTCTACGGATTCACGATAGAAAGTGAATTCATTTCACGAGCAACTCGCCCGCACCTTCCGGCCACGCCGTTGCCCGGTGGTGTATCTTGCACGTCCAAATACATCCGCACCGACCACAGTTGGTGCAGCGAGGGCGGGGTTTGGGTGCTCACCAGAAAGAAGAATCGACCAGAGCTGCCACTGAGCGAAATAATATTACGTGTCCGAATCCTCGTCATCGACGACCAGGACTTCCCTTACATCAAGCTGTTCAAGCGCGACGGCTACACCATCGAAAAATGGCGTGACGTCACCAGCATCAAAGCTCTCGAACAGGGGCAGTACGATCTGATCCTGCTCGATCTGCAAGGCGTCGGTGCACGCGTCTCGATCGAGGACCAAGGCCTCGGCGTACTGAAGCACATCAAGCAGGTTCGCCCATCGCAGCTCGTGATCGCCTACTCGAACGCCGAGTTCCCGGTCAAATATCAGTCCTTCTTCGAACTCGCGGACGGCGTGCTACCGAAGAGTGCCGACTACTTCGACTTCAAACGCAAAGTGGACGACCTGCTCCGCAACAACTTCTCGCTCGGGTTCCACATGGAGCGAATCAGCACCGCGCTCAACGAGGTAGGCCTGAGCGGCCGCAAGGACCTGAAGCTGGCCAAGAAGGCAGTACGGCGAGGAGACACCTCCGCGCTGCGACAGCATCTTTCCCGGACGTTGGACAATGTGACGGTTGAAAAGATCGTTTCCATTGCCCAACTCGCGATCAACGTAACCCGACTATGGACCCAGTAGCGCTGCAGTTCCTGCCGTACCCGCATGTCTTCCGTGGCGAACGCCGCGACGGAATCCACATCCCGTGGCCAGACAGATGCGGATCATGCAACCGGCAGTGCGAGTCAGCAGCCTCCTCAGGGGTGGGCCTCTGCTCGTACGGCCTCAACTACGCCCGGATCGACGACGATCTCTTGGTTGCCGGCGTTGTCGCGCGCGACTACCCGACGCACTTGGCCGCGCATAGGCGCATGGTCAAGAAACTCGGCAAGAAGACGATCGTGCTCACCGACCTCCGTGCCGTCATCGATGCCGCGTCAGCCGCGGACGCGAGGTTCGCCAGCGAAGTCGATGACGCCAAGCGAGCAATTATCGAGGAATACAAGGCAAGCGCGGGTTACCTCGACGACATTGTCCGGGCGCTTCGCCCTGACGTGCAACGTTCGCTCGCTCAAGTGCACGACTATCGACAACTGATCACCCAAATCGTGCAGAATGTCAATGTCATCGTCGAAACCGCAGAGCCGGGCACAGAATTCGAGGTGGCGCTTTCGTCGGCCGCACCGGAACTTCGAGCGATATACTGGGCCGCCCGCCTGCTGGAGAGCAAACTCGAAGCGGCGTTGTACCTCATGTACCCGGAGAAGATCGACGACCCGAAGTCCAAGAAGAACTTCCGCCTGCACGGCCTGGTCACGAAGTATTCACGAATATACGGGTCAACCTTCCAGTCCAAGGATCTGAAGGTGGTGACCGCGGGCGGAAGCTGGGGATCCCTGCACGCGAATCCGGACGCGGTCGGCGTGATACCCCACGCTTTCCTGGACAACGCCGCGAAGTACGCACCGCCAGGAACCACAATCACCCTGTGGTTCGCCGAGGATGAAGAACACATCACGTTCGAAGTCGAATCGTTCGGCCCGCCTATCCGACCGCACGAGTTCACGCAGGTCTTCGACTTGTTCTTCCGCGGGGAAGCAGCGCAAGCTCAATCCGTTGAAGGGACAGGCTTCGGGCTCGCACTCGCGAGCCACATCGCCTGCGTGATCGGGGCACAGTTGTCGGTCAACCAAGGAGGACGGAAAGGTCCAGACGGAACGGTGATCACGAGTTTCACAGCGGTGTTCCCGAAAGGGCCGTTGAGCGCGTGATCGCCGACACGGGATTCAGCGGTCGGTGACCTTGCCGTTCGCCACCTCGATGTGCCGGTTGGTCGACACCGCGGCCAGCATCCGGCGGTCGTGTGTGACGAGCAGCAGTGTTCCGTTGTACGAGGTCAAAGCGGATTCCAGTTGCTCGATCGCGGGCAGGTCCAGGTGGTTCGTCGGCTCGTCCAGCACGAGCAGGTTCACGCCCCTGGCCTGCAACAATGCCAGCGCCGCGCGAGTGCGCTCGCCGGGCGACAACGTCCGGGCCGAGCGGGTCACGTGCGCTGCCTTGAGGCCGAACTTCGCCAGCAGCGTGCGGACGTCCGCGGGTGTCCACTCTGGAATCGCGGCGTTGAAGGCGTCGATCAGGTTCTCGTCGCCGTCGAACAGCGCGCGTGCCTGATCCACTTCGCCCACCACCACGCCAGGCCCAAGCGCGCCGGTTCCGGAATCCAGGGGTGTGCGGCCGAGCAGGGCGGCAAGCAGGGTCGACTTGCCGGAGCCGTTCGCGCCGGTGATCGCGACCCGGTCCGCCCAGTCGATCTGCACAGTGACCGGTCCGAGGGTGAACGAGCCGCGCCGAACCACCGCGCCGCTCAAGGTGGCCACCACCGCACCGGCCCGTGGCGCGGCGGCGATGGTCATCCGCAGCTCCCACTCCTTGCGCGGCTCCTCGACCTCGTCGAGCCGTTCGATCATCCGCTCGGTCTGCCGGACCTTGGCCGCCTGCTTCTCGCTGGCCTCCGAGCGGAACTTGCGGCCGATCTTGTCGTTGTCGCTCGACTTGCGCCGGGCGTTGCGCACGCCTTTGTCCATCCAGGACCGTTGCGTCTGCGCCCGCGACTGCAGTGCGGTGACTGTGCCGGCGTATTCGTCGTACTGCTGACGGGCGTGCCGCCGGGCGACTTCGCGTTCGGTCAAGTACGCCGAATAGCCGCCGCCGTAGCTGCGAATCTGCTGCTGGGCGAGGTCCAGTTCGACGACCCTGGTCACGGTCCGGTTGAGAAACTCCCGGTCGTGGCTGACCAGGACCGTGCCCGCGCGCAGCTCGGTCACGAACTTCTCCAGCCGCTCGAGGCCGTCCAGGTCGAGATCGTTGGTCGGCTCGTCGAGCAGGAAGACGTCGTACCGGCTGAGCAGCAACGACGCCATCCCGACCCGGGCGGCCTGGCCACCGGACAACGAGGTCATCGGCTGGTCCAAGCTCACCTCCATACCTACTTCTTCGATGCGTTCGTCCAGGTCAGCGCCGCCGAGCGCCAGCCAGCGCTCCAGGCTTTCGGCATACGCGTCATCGGCGGCCGGATCGTCCCCGCCAAGCGCCTCGGCCGCCGCGTCCATCGCGCGCTGAGCTTCCGTGACACCTGTGCGCCTGCCAAGGAACGCCCTGACCGTCTCACCAGCCCGGCGCTCCGGTTCCTGCGGCAAATATCCGACGTTCGCCGACGCCGGGCTCAGCCGCACCGAACCCTGCTCGGCCGGTATCAGACCGGCCAGCGTGCGCAGCAAGGTCGATTTCCCCGCGCCGTTGACGCCGACAAGGCCGACCACGTCACCAGGCGCGACAACCAGGTCAAGCCCGGCGAAAAGGACCCGATCACCGTGGCCCGCGGCAAGGTCTTTGGCAACAAGTGTGGCGCTCATCAGCCGCGATTATGCCTCAGCGGTCGGATCCGTAGCCTTCGTCCCTGAGTTCCTTGCGGTAACTCGCGTCGATCGCGCGCCGCGCCAACTTTGGGGATGCGGCAAGGCCTTTGGACAGAATCCGGGTCATCGACGCGGTGTCACGGTTCTGCGCGAGGTGCTGTGCGGCGACTTTCATCAGGTCGGGAGCGTCCGACGGGTCGGCCGACCGGTCCCAGATCCTCGACTTCGCCACCGCGTCACTGTGTTCGATCGAGGCGTGCTCGATGTGTGCGACCAGAGCTGCGTGAGGCGGTTTGTCCTGCACAGCCATGGTGGAAAGCAACTGTGGATCATCGGTCATGTAGCCGGTGCCGCTCATGTGCAGGACCTCGTCGATGCCCGGGATGAGCGCGGCGATGGCGACGTGGTCACATGTCACGAGGTTGCGAAACGTGTCGGCCCGTTTGTTGCCCCGCCGATCCGGTATCGCGACCGTGTGTCCATCCAGGACTCGGATGAACCCGGGCAGATCGCCTTTGGGACTCGAGTCCCCGCGGCCGTCGGCATCCCATGTGGAAACTACCGCGAACGACGACAATGCCAGGAAGTCCTGCGTCGAACCCGGTACCTCGGTGCTTCGGGGTGCCACGCTCCATAGCTTCGACCTCAGCACGCATCTCGCGCAATGCACCCAACTCTCGTCCAGCTCGATGGTGACCCGGTTGTCCGCTGCATCTGTGACGGAACCGTTGAGGCGCAATGTCTCTCCGACGCCCGGCAGCAGGAACACCATCGACGCGCCACTGCCCGGCATCGCGGGAGGCGCTTCGAAGGACAGCCGGGTCGGCGAGTCCACCTCAGCGAACCCTGGTGCGCCACCGACAACTGTGGTGCGTGCGATGCCTTCGCCGTCACGAAATCCAAACCCGGCAAGAGGAGCGTGCGCCAACACCGTCCGGCACCCGTCGTCGAGAGTGCGGGTCGTCTTCTGCAGCACCATCGGAGATGGTTTCCCGACCGTCGCTTCCACGTCGGCCACAGTCGTCAGCTTGTGCATGCCTCGACCGTAGGATGGCCAGCATGCGGCATGTGGCCAACATTGACCCTGAAATGGCCAACGGTGTGATCGCGATCGGCGGGCAGTTCACTCGAGGCGTACTCGCTGGCCTGCACGAGCACGCCGAGCACCTGCTGTCGTGGTCTGCGACGACGACCGTGTCACTGCGCACGCGGCACCGGGACTGGCTGGTCCCACCGACCCATGCACTGTGGATGCCCGCCGGATGTCCCCACTCGGTCGAGGTGTTCCGCTCCGGGCGCGGCTACGCGGTGGTGGTGAGCCCCGAGAACTGCCCGATCACGTGGACCGAGCCCACCGGTGTCCTGGTCACGCCACTGATCCGGGAACTGATCGTGCACCTCGATCAGCACCAGCGGCCGCACCACACCCGTACGGCCGCCGTGTCCCTGCTGCTGAGTTTGCTCGAACCGGTGCCCGACACGACTTTCCATGTGCCGCTGCCCGACGATCCCCGGACTCGCGCGATCGCCGAAGCCCTCATCGCGGATCCCGCCGATCAGCGGGACCTCGCGATGTGGGCCGCGCACACCCATTCCAGCGTCCGGACAATCACTCGTTTGTTCACGCGGGAGACCGGGATGACGTTCGCGCAGTGGCGTACCCATGCACGCGTCCGGGCCGCGCTCATCCACTTGGCACAAGGCAGTTCAGTCGGAGCCACTGCCCGTGCCGTCGGCTACCACAAGCCAGGCGCGTTCGCTGAGGCGTTCCGCCGTGTCACAGGCCAGCACCCCAGCGTGTACCGCTGACCCGGAACGTGGTGAGGACGGCCGCGTGATCCGACGGCCACGCGTTGGCACGGTGATTGGGCACGGCCGCCGGCCTGCCCTCGACCACGGTCTTCGACCCCGTGACGCTGAGCGGACCGGCATAGTAGACGAAGTCGATCCGGTCCTGCGGCTCCGGCTCGCCCTTGTGCGAGTCGTAGCCGTAGCCACCGGTGAACACCGGGTAGACAGGCGACCAGGTGGTGCCGGGGTCCCGATTCACCGCGCGATACGAGTCGCGCAGCCCGGCCTGCGTGGGCAGTACGGACGTCGGCCACGCAACCGCTCCGTAGCCACAGTGCGGGGTCTGCGGCGTCCAGTCCAAGTGGGACGGTGCGTTGAAGTCACCGGTCAGCAGCACCGGCGTCCGCCCTGCCGCCGCCAGGTCGGGCCGCATCTGCTGCAGGACAGCCTTGATCTGCGGAGTGCGACCGGACTTCTCTTCGTTGGCCAGCAATTGCTCCTGGGTCATCTTGCCGAAGCACGCGTCGTACGGTCCATATGGGGTGTAGCCGAGGTGGACGTTCCACACCACGGTCTCGTGCTGTTCGTCGAACCGCACCCGGACCTTCGTCGCGACCGACAACGGCCCGTCCTTGCGTTCGACGATCGGGTACCGGCTGATCACACCGAGGTCGGAACCGGTCTGGTGGTAGTCCCACCCGAGCGCCTCGGCCAGCTCACGGGTGGACGTCGCCGACGTCTCCTGCAGCCCGACAATGTCCACATCAGACTGAAGCAGCACCCTGAGCTGCTTCTCCCTGCCATTGTCGACCTGGCTGCCGCCGTGCCACAGGTTGAAGCTCATCGTCTTGAGATCCGGCACCAGCGGCGTCCCCGGCAACCGGACCTCGATACCCACCGTCGCCGTACTGGTCTCGCCAAGGGCGTTACGAGCCTCGACACGCAACGGCATCGACACGTCGCTCGACCTCGGCGTCCCGGTGATATCACCGCTCGCCGCCACGTTGATCCACTGCGGGCCGCCGATCTTGCGGAAGGTCAGTCCTTCGACGTCTCCACGGACCACACCCCGCACAGTCGCCCGGTACGGCGCCAGAGCACGTGCATTGCGCAGGTCGAACGTATCGGTGACGAAGTGCAGCGGCGCGTTGCTGGTGATGCGCAGCTTCACCGGTGCCGCCAGCCATTGGTAGCCGTCCTGGGCCAACGCGAAGACGATGTAGTTGCCCGGTTCCAGTCCGTCGGTCGGCAGTGTCGCCGTACCGCTGCCTGCCGTGATGTAGACCCAACGCAGCGACGGGCCGACGTACTTCTCATCCACCGGCCCATTGCCCGGATCGGTGTAGAGCCCGAGCCAGTTGGTCGCGTGCGGCCGAGGAGTGCTGTAAGTCGCCGTAATCGGCTCGCCCACGCGCACGGTCGGCGACGCCAATGCCAGCGTGCCGTCCAGCGCGGCCGAAGCCGGGGCCGTGATACCGGCCAGAACCAAAACCGCCACTACGAGCGGGGTGAGCCAACGCATCCGTGCCTCCTCGATCAACGGCATGCAGCCTCAGCCGTGACGATGACCGGTTCGTGTACACACTATGACGAACAGCGGGCAGCCTGACTACGAAGTGTGGCCAGACCGATCAGCCAGCTGCGAGCAAGGGTTCGACCAATGCCTGGAGACGCGGCGGTGTCGGCACGCGTTCGAGGGCTCCCGTTGTGAGGTCAAGGCGGTGCACGGGTGCTCCTGTCTTCGACGGAACCAGCAACGTTGTCGGGCTTTCCCATACGGGACCTAATGCCATTGACGGGCTCAGTATCGAATCGTCGGGCAGCCAATGGGTTTGCGGATTCTGGATGTCCTCGAGGGGAAAGACCGTGATGGCGTTGGGGAAGTTCCGGACCCGGTATACGCCGGCGCCGCCCGGGACGAGTTGGCACTGTTGGTCCAGGGGCACTTGGTGGGTTGTGCCGTCCTGGTCGGTGATGATCAGGCCGGTCGAGTCGGCGGCCAGAGTCCGGCCGCTGATCGGATCGATTTCCCTGACCTGCCGGTCGAGCTGCACGGGGTCGCTCCCTGGGGTCCAGCTCATGGGTTTGTACTCGCCGGAGAAGTACACCGTGTCGCGGTATATGCCGATCACGCCGATGCTGAGGGTGTCATCCCACGGCATGGTCTGGTGGGAAAGATCAGCCAGATCGTAGAGCTGCAAGGCGTAACTGGAGTCACGGCCCAATCTTGCCTCCACTGTGGCCAGTCGACGACCGTCTGGGCTGAGCACCACGTGTGGCATCAGGTCAGTTCCGAACGACACGCTCTCTCCGCCCGGTTGGACAAGAGTGATCGGATCGCCATAGGTGATCAACAGAATGCCGTACGCGGACTGCAAGGCACGGCTGATCCGCGACTCCAGCGGCGGAAGTTCGACCGTTTCGTCGCCGACGATATGGCCCGCGGCGAGCACGCCCGCGCGCGGCGGAGCGCCCGCTTCGGACACCTGCACCGGCGCGGGCTTCGGGGGCGACTTCACCTGCGCGGGTGGTGGCGTTGACCCACCAGCAGGGAGGCGACCACCGCGCAGCACATCCATCCGCAGTTCGGTATCGCCGGTGACCTCAAGCATGGCCTGGGTCTGAGCGTAGTGAAGTGTCGCGCGGACCTCCTCCTGTGTTGCCAGCAACTGGTCAGCCAGCCAGCCGACTGTGACGGCGCGTCCGTCCAGCCATGCGGCCACAGACGCGATGTCGGTGGCAAACGACTGGTATTGCCGACGATCGCTCTGCATGGCCAGTTGGGTGACCAGATCAGCCGGTAACCTCAAGACCTCCCGCGCGAGCGGCGGCGAGGACACCCGCCGATACTTGCGGCCGTCGTACGTCACAAGCCCAGCAGCCACGAAGAAAGTCAGCAGTCCACGGCGTGTGGTCGGCGCGGGCACGCCTAACTGGGCGGCGTAACTCGCCAATTTGGCTTCCTCGGCCGCCGCTTCGGCGATCCGCGACGAACGCGACTGGGTGGCTTGCTCGTCGAGATCCGCGTGGCCGGTTGGCAATGCCGGTGCGGGCACGGGAAACAAGCGTTCGTCAAGCCAGTCCGCGGGCCGGTGGTGCGCCACCGCCCACGCGGCCACATCGTCGATTGTCGCTCCGTCCTGGTCACCGGCCTGCGAAACGATGTACGGCAGTTCCCAGGCATGCGAGCCGATCACGGTGTCCCATCCCGGATCTGGGCTGGGAACGGGTGGAGTGCCGCGCTTCAGCCATCTCGGCGGTGCCACTGGCTCGGGCTGTGGCCAGAACTGCAGTCGCCATGTGTCCCCGAAGTCCTCGCCTTTCTGGCGCGCCACCCGGACTCGGTACAGGCCGCGACCGCCGAGCCGAAGGTCTGGCCGCATTTGGGCGCCGGTGAGGATCGTCAGTCCCACGATTCCGGACCACGACCGGTACAGCGTCTCCGCGACGTCGTCCCACTCGCCGTCCTCCGGTGGCTCCGAGTCGTGGCTCTCCATGGTGATCACGTGGTAGCCGTCGCCCGCCGACGCCTCGAACCAGGCATTTCCACCGCCGGCGAACGTGCCGCACCGGGCGGCCGCCGACGCGCCCTCGTTCAACACGGACTCGGGCCACTCCGGCCACGAACCCTCGACCGGTGTGTCCCTGAGGACGATCAGCCCGTACTCGGGCAGGTATTCGTCTTCGTGGTAGGTCCCCAACAGCGCCATGCGGACACGTTATCGGCACCCACCGACATTTCCGGTTCAGTCCGGCAGGATCCGGGCGGCCGCGATGGTGACGTTGGCGCTGTTCGTCTTCGGCGCGGCCAGCTCGACACGACCGCCGAGCTCGCGGGCGGTCAGCAGGGCCGCGGCCTCGGCGACGCTGGCGGTGCCGAGTTCATCGGCGACCGTGGCCGACGGGTTCGGCACCTCCACGGCGGCCAGTTCAGCGGCGGTGTGAATGGTGATCGGCGGTGTGCAGCCGTCGTCCTCGCCGTGCCAGAAGCCCCAGTCTGCCACGGCGTCCTGGATTCCGGCTTCGTCGGCCTTCACGTCGATCGTGGCGAAGGATTTGACCGCACGAGGGTCGAGGTCGTGCTCCGATTCGAGCAGGGCGAACGCCGCCTGGACTGCTTCCTGTGTCACGCCACGGCTCGATCCGACCCCGACGACCAGGGTCTTCGGGATCAGCCGGAGCAGTTTTCCCTTGGGCCGCAACGCGGGCAGCCGGTCGTCGATCAGGACTGTCCACTCTGTACCGTAGTTGTCCGGCTGCAGGTTGGCGGGCATGTCCGGCAGTACGAAGCCAAGAGGGTTGAGCAGGCGGATGGGGTCACCTGCGAGGACCGCCGCGCCGCAGGCCGCGATGTCGCCGTCGATCGCGGTGTCGAGGGACTCCACGATCTCGTCGAGCGGTGATTCGCCGACGTAGTCCGATGTGGGCACGGCCGTGATGTTCAGTGTGTCGGCGATTTCCGTGGCGAGGACGTTTCCGGCACTCGTCAACGCGATCACGAAACCGTCGTGCACGCAGACGATGCCTGGGTCGTCACGCCGATTTTCCAGCAGTGGAGCCACAAGCCGCGTGACCGCACCCGCGCCCATGAAGAACACCGCTGTTCCCAAGGAGGGCCACAAGCGTTGCAGCGCAGGCTTGACGGGACCGTCCACCAGAACCGCGTCGGGCCCCAGGGACAGCGAGGCGGCAGCTTTCTTCCCTTGCGCTGTCGCCGTGAAAAGACCGATCACCTAACGCCCCAAACCAGTGTCACCGGATCATCCGCTGCCAGCCGGGTCGAGCCGTCGGAGTGTTCTGTCATCCGCGCCACGCTCAATTGGCAGCCGTCAACACGATAGTCGGCCGCCTTCAGGGCTGCATGGGTAGGGCCCACACGGTCAATCGACGCCAGTGCGACCACAATGCGCGACGCGCCAACGGTCGTGCACGCGCGGATCACGGCCTCGCCGCCACCGCCGATGAACACCGCGTCCGGCGCCGGCAGGCCGCTGATCGCGGCCAGCAACTCGGCCTCCACCACGCGGACGTCCACACCGTACTTGCTGGCGTTGGCGAGAATCCGCAGGCACTGCATGGGATCCCGTTCCACCGCCAGCACGGCCGCGCCCAGCCGCGCGCACTCCACGCCCAGCGCACCCGATCCGGCGCCGACGTCCCACACCAACGTTCCCGGTGCGGGAGCGACACGGGCCAGGGCAAGGGCACGCAGTTCGGCCGACGTCACCATGCCGTCGCGGTGCGAGAAATCGTCCTCCGGCAGCGCCCATCCGCCGGAAATTGGTTGCGCACCAGCGATCCAGCCGCGCGGCGGCACCCGCTCGGCCTCGGCGAGGCATACCACGACGTTCACCTCGCCCCACGGCCGCGCGGCGGCCTCGGCGAGGTCCACAGTGGACACCTTCTCGTCCGGGCCGCCCAGGTCCTCGGCCACGACCAGGGTCCGCCGCCAGCCGCGCAGAGCAAGCGCCAGGGCAGCGGGTCCGAGACCCAAGACAGCCACCGCGGGACGTGCTCGGCAGACGTTCAAGGCGCGCACGGTGTCCTCGTCGACGGCGTTGACGACGACCACGTCGTCGGAGGGGCGCCCGATCGCGGCCAGCACCCGCTGCACGCTCGACACCGCGGGCAGTACGGTCAGCCGGACGTTGTTCTCCCGCAGCGATCGGACCACGCCGAAGAATCCGGGATCACCGTCCGCGAGCACCACGGCGTGCGCCGCGACGGTCAAGTCGGTCACCATCGACTCGATCGACCCCAGTTCGATGGTCCTGGCCCGGTCCGGCGCGTGCGCGTCCAGCTGCCGCCGGGTGCCGACCACCAGGTCGGCCTCATCCAACGCGGCCGAGGCACCTGCGGGCAGGGTCTTGCCGTCGACCCCGATCACCGTCACCGTCATCGGTCAGCTCACCCCGTTTCATGAGAGCCGAGCCATACCCTGCCACATCTTGTTCAAGCAGAGGCGCAAGCGACGAAACGGGCGATCGCCGCGGGGTTTGCGACGGGGTGAGTGTGCAGGTAGGAGGCGTGCACCCGGCCCGACACGAAGCCCTCGCGGACCACGTTCGCCTCCCGGTCACGCCAGATCCACGCGGCTTTCGCGCCGTGCACCGGCTGCACGACTGTCCGGTGGAACTCGTGCCCGGTCCACCGCATGCCTTCAGTGCCCAGAGGCGAATCAGCAGCGGCGACGGCATCGCGGTAGCCCAGCGACAGCGACGGGGTCATCTCGGCGGTAGCGTCCAGAACTCCGCACATCGGGTGCCCGTCCAGGCTTTTGACCAGGAACAACAGCCCGCCGCACTCGGCGTGCACCGGACCGCGGAACTCCGCGACCGCACGGCGGAGTCCCGAGTTGGCCGACAGCGCCTCCGCGTGCTGCTCGGGAAAACCGCCCGGCAACACCAGGCCACGGGCCCCGTCAGGCAAGGCAGAGTCGTGCAGGGGGTCGAACACGGCCACATCGGCTCCGGCCGCGGCCAGCAACTCGGCGTGCTCGGCGTATCCGAAGGTGAACGCTGGTCCCCCGGCCACCCCGATCACCGGCCGGCCTGCCTCTTCGATGTCCGGCTGCCACGCACTCCCGTCAAGCGGCCCAGCGGAACGGGCCACCGCGGTCACGGCATCCAGGTCGACTCCACCTGCCACGAGATGAGCCATCGAGTCGATCACCCGGGTGGCCTCCGGGCCGTGCTCGGCAGCGGTCACCAAGCCGAGATGCCGGGACGGGACCTGCAGGCTCTCCGCCCGCCGCAACGCACCGAGCAGCGGCAAGCCGACTTCCTCGCAGGCGCGCTCCAGGATCGAGGCGTGGTACGACGAGCCCACCCGGTTGGCGATCACGCCGGCCAGCCGGATCGAGGTGTCGAAGGCCCGGAACCCATGCACCAGCGCGGCCATGCTGCGGGCCTGGCCCCACGCGTCGACCACCAGGATCACCGGCGCGTGCAGGAGCTTGGCGATGTGCGCGGTCGAGCCGAAGTCCGAGGCCGGGTCACGGCCGTCGAACATGCCCATCACGCCCTCGATCACCGCGATGTCCGCGCCCTGCGCCCCACGCAGGAACAGCGGCTCGATCGTGGACTCGCCGACCAGGACCGGGTCGAGGTTCCGGCCGGGCCTGCCGGCCGCGAGCGTGTGATAACCGGGGTCGATGTAGTCAGGGCCGACCTTGAACGGTGCGACCTTGTCGCCACGCCGCCGCAACGCCGCCATCAGCCCGGTCGCCACCGTGGTCTTGCCGCTGCCGGACGCCGGGGCCGCGATGACCACCCGCGGAATCACCACTCGATGCCTCGCTGGCCCTTTTGCCCCGCGTCCATCGGGTGCTTCACCTTCGTCATGGCCACCACGAGGTCGGCGGCGTCGATCAGAGCCTGCGGGGCGTGCCGCCCGGTGATCACGACGTGCTGGTGTCCTGGCCGGTCGCGCAAGGTCGCCACGACCTCCTCGACATCGACCCAGCCCCAGTGCATGGGATACGTGAACTCGTCAAGGACGTACAACCCGTGCTGCTCGGCGGCGAGGCGGCGCGCGATCTCCCGCCAGCCTTCCAGCGCAGCCGCGGCGTGGTCCTCCTCGGTGCCCTGTTTGCGGCTCCAGGACCAGCCTTCGCCCATCTTGTGCCATTCGACCGGCGCGCCCTCGCCGGTCTCGTCGTGCAGCCTGCCGAGGGCCTTGAACGCGTTCTCCTCGCCGACTTTCCACTTGGCGGACTTGACGAACTGGAACACGCCGATCGGCCAGCCCTGGTTCCACGCCCGCAGCGCCAGCCCGAACGCCGCCGTGGACTTGCCCTTCATCTCACCGGTGTGCAGCATCAGCAGCGGCCGGTTGCGGCGCTGCCGCGTGGTCAGGCCGTCTTGCGGAACCGCGACCGGTTTTCCTTGTGGCACGCCGTTTCTCCTTATGCCGCTCGCGCTGCCCGGACCACGCCGGTGACCTGGTCGGCCGACAGCTCGGCCAGCCGCAGGCAGGTCCCGCCCAGCACCGCGGCCAGCCGGGATGCCAGCCCGAGCTTGACGTAGCCCTGCTCGCAGTCGACCACGATGTTCGGGATACCGTCCGCGGCAAGCATTCCGGCCGCGCGCATCGCGTCGTCCATCGGGTCACGCCCGCCCGCGCTCTGCGTGGCCCTGCCGTCGGTCAGCAGCACGAGCAGAGGGCGCCTGCGCGGGTCGCGGAGCCGTTCGGCCGCAAGCACTCGGCGTACCCTCAACAATCCGTCGGCGAGCGGCGTACGACCACCGGTCCGCAGCCCTTTGAGCCGTGCGGCAGCCGCGTCCACAGAGGACGTCGGCGGCAACGTCACCTCAGCGGAGTTCCCGCGGAACGTGACCACACCAACCTTGTCACGCCGCTGGTAGGCGTCACGCAACAAGGACAACACAGCACCAGTCACCGCGGACATTCGCTTGCGAGCAGCCATCGACCCGGAAGCGTCCACACAAAACAGAACGAGGTTGCTTTCCTTGCCCTCACGGACAGCCAACCGCAGGTCCTGCCCGCGCAACACCAATCCGGCGCCATCGCGGCCACGTGCGGACTGGTGCGGCGCGGCGGCCGACAACGTCCCCACGAGATGCAGCCCGTTGCCCTCCACAGTGGATGGTCGGACTATGTAACCGTTACGGGCCGTCGCACGGGATCGACGGCCGGGAGCACCTTCACCGATGCCCGGGACCTGCAACAGCCTGGCTTTGAACGCGGGCGCGGGCGGCACTGGCGGCTGGTCACCGCCGCCGGGGGAACCCTGTGGCTGCTCGGCGTTACGAGGCAGCTCACCACCACCATCATCTGGACCGTCTGGACCGTCCG
Organism: Kibdelosporangium aridum; assembly: GCF_900176515.1. GTDB lineage: Bacteria > Actinomycetota > Actinomycetes > Mycobacteriales > Pseudonocardiaceae > Kibdelosporangium > Kibdelosporangium aridum. Next base: position 305,679 of record NZ_FWXV01000005.1, on the reverse strand, counting down.
GGTCGTCGTCGGGCCCTTCGTTCTCTTGCTCCGCCGCGTTCTGCAGAGCGTCCTGGAGCTGCTGTTCGTCAATTCCTGGCTCGTCAAAGGGATCCCGACGGCGGCGGTGCGGCAACGCAAGCCGCACGGCGACTTCGACGTCATCGGCGTTGACGGCGTCGCCGCCACGCCAGGCAGCGTGCGCGACTGCCGTCCGAGCCACGACAAGGTCGGCCCGCATACCGTCCACTTCGAACGAAGCACACACCGAAGCGATCCGGCGGAGCTCTGAGTCAGGCAACGCGACACCAGGCAAAGCCGTACGTGCCTTGACAATCTGCGCCGCCAGCTCCGCGTCGGCCGCGGTCCACTTGGCGGCGAAACCTGATGGGTCGGCCTCGAACGCGAGGCGGCGGCGGATCACCTCGGTCCGGATCGCCACGTCCCGCGACGACACCACGTGCACGGTCAGCCCGAACCGGTCCAGCAGCTGCGGCCGCAACTCGCCCTCTTCCGGGTTCATCGTCCCGACCAGCAGGAAGCTCGCCGCGTGGGAGACCGAGACGCCTTCCCGCTCGACGTGGGCGCGGCCCATCGCGGCCGCGTCGAGCAGCAGGTCCACCAGGTGGTCGTGCAGGAGGTTGACCTCGTCGACGTACAAAACCCCACGATGGGCAGCGGCGAGCAGACCGGGCTGGTACGCGCGCACGCCCTCGGTCAGCGCTCGCTCCAGGTCAAGCGACCCGACCAGACGGTCCTCCGTCGCGCCGACCGGCAGTTCCACCAGACGCGCCGGGCGCTGGTCGGCGCCGGTGTGCGGGGCGTCCGGGCACGCGGGGTCTGGGTTGGCTGGATCGCAGGCGAAGCGGCAGCCCGGGACCACGTCCACAGCGGGCAGCAAGGCCGCCAGCGCTCGGACGATCGTCGACTTCGCGGTGCCTTTCTCGCCTCTGACCAGCACTCCCCCGATGCCCGGATGCACCGCGTTGAGCAGAAGGGCCATCCGCAGGTCGTCGTGTCCGACGATGGCGGAGAACGGGAAGCGCACGGCGAGATCCTTCCCCGGGTGTCCACGCCCGAAGTCGAGGCCACGGGCACGCGGGCGCGTACCCGAGTGCGGGCGGAGTATCTGGCTCCCCAGCCGTCAGGCCAGGTCACAGTGGCGGGACCGCGCCGGACTCGCACCGGCTTCCTCCGCGATCGCACTACAGGTCATCGTCGCATCCCGCGTGCCCGATACCCAACTAGGGCGTACCTCGCGACAAAGCGCTCGGCCACCAGATCTTGCGGCCGATCTGCAACGTCATCGCCGGGACCAGCAGCGATCGGACGATCAACGTGTCAAGCAACACACCGAACGCCACCAGGAACGCCATCTGCACGAGCGTCACCATCGGCAGCAGCGCCAGCGCCCCGAACGTCGCCGCGAGCACGACACCGGCCGACGTGATCACCCCACCGGTGACCGCGAGGCCCTTGAGCGTGCCGCGTCTGGTGCCGATCCGCAGCGCTTCCTCACGGACTCGGGTCATCAGGAAGATGTTGTAGTCGATGCCCAGGGCGACCAGGAACACGAACGCGAGCATCGGCAGGCTCGGATCCGAGTTGGCGAAGTCGAACACGTTGTTGAACACCAACGCGCCGACGCCGATCGTGGCCGCGTACGACACCGCCACCGTCAACGTCAGCAGGACCGGCGCGACCAGCGACCGCAACAGCAGGGCCAGTACGAACAGGATCACCACGAGCACCACCGGGATGATCACCTGCAAGTCGCGGACCGACGTGTCGTGGATGTCCAGGAATTCCGCGGTCATCCCGCCGACCAGGGCTTGCGCGCCGGGCACGGCGTGCACGGCGGTTCGCAGGCGTTCGATGGCCTGCTGGGCCGTGTTCGACGACGGGTCGTCGTGCAGCGTCGCTTCCAGCACAACCATGCCGTCGACGACCTTGGGCCGCTGCTCGACCGCCGCCACGCCCTCGACTCCCCTGGTGACGTCCGCGACCTCACCCGCACGGTCCGCTCTGGTCACGATCGTCGCGGGCATGCCGGTGCCTGCCGGGAAGTGCTGGGCGAACACCTCCATCCCCTTGATCGACTCGGTCTTCGTGACGAACGAGTCGGACAACTGCAGGCCGTCGGCCTTGAACTGCGGCACGAACGCGACCGCCCCGAGCAGCAGCACCGCTGTCGCGCCGCCGACCAGACGCGGGCGCTTGCCGACGACGTTCGCCACGCGAGCCCACAGGCCCTTCGACTCAGTGCCTTCGGTGCCGGGCATCGGCCGGAACGGCCAGAACGCGCCACGGCCGAAGAGCACCAGCATGGCGGGCAGGAACGTCAACGCGGTGATCAGCGCCGCCGCGATACCGATCGCTGCGACCGGCCCGAGGCTCTTGTTGCTGTTCAAATCGGACAACAACAGGCACAGCAGGCCGAGAATGACCGTGACCGCCGAGGCCAGCAGTGGTTCGAGGCACGCACGCCAACTCACTCGCATGGCGTCGTACTTGTTCTCGCGCTTACGGAGTTCCTCGCGGTAACGGGCGACGAGCAGCAGCGCGTAATCCGTCGCGGCGCCGAGCACGAGAACCATCAGGATGCCTTGGCTTTGCCCGTTGAGCGTGATCACGTCGGCGTCGGTCAGGAAGTACACCGCCATCGACGCCGTGGTCAGCGCGAATCCGCCGGACAGCAGCACGATGATCGGCAGCAACGGGCTGCGGTAAATCAGGATCAGGATCACCACGACGACCGCGATGGTCACCCACAGCAACAGGCCGTCGATGTCACCGAACGCTTCACTGAAGTCGGCGGAGATCCCGGCCGGACCGGTCACGTGCGCGGACAGTCCACTGGGCAGGCTGGCCGCGACGGCAGCCCGGATCTCCTTGGTGACGTCACCGATCTTGTCCTGCAGATCACCCGGCAGAGCCACCACGACCTGCGCTGCCTTGCCGTCCTGTGAAGGGATGACCGGGGAGATCCGGCTCGCCACGCCACCGGCTTTGTCGAGATCCGCGTTACGGAACTGGCCGAGTTCGGCTGCCCTTGTGGTGATGAAGTCCTTGTCCGCACCGGTCAGGCCGTCGGGCCTGGCGAAGATGATGAGTGCGGGAACGTCTGTGCTGTCGTCGAATCTGGCGACCAGTTCATCCACTTTGGTCGCTTCGGCGGACTTGGGCAGGAACGCCGCGTTGGAATCCTCGACCACGTCGCTGAGTTTGCCTTGGTAGCCACTGCCGATCGCGCCGATCACCAGCCATCCGATCACCAGCAACGCCGGCAGCAGCCAGCGTAACCGTCTGGTCTTGACCGGGCTTCCCGGTGCGGGCGGCGGAATCGGGCGTGCGGTGTCCACAGGTGTCGCCATGCGTACTTCCCCCTGCTTGGAATATCCGGATTGCCGGGCGAAGTATCTCGGTGGCCTGATCGGGGAACATCCGGGACGCGACCCTGATAAATCCCTGATGGAGCCAGCACCACCCGATCGGTTCCGTTCAGCCCTACTTTGTTCTTCGGATTGGTAGGTTCACACCATGACTCGCGCATTTCGGTTCGGTGTCAACATGACCGCGGTCGGTGATCGCGCCGAGTGGATCGCGAAGAGCCGCCGGGCTGAGGAACTCGGCTACGACGTGATCCTCATGCCAGACCACCTGTCCATGGCAGCGCCGTTTCCGTCGTTGATGCTCACCGCGGGGGTCACCACCCGTCCGCGACTGGGGACGTTCGTACTCAACGCCGGTTTCTGGAACCCGACACTGCTTGCCCGCGACGCGTTCGCCGTCAACACGTACACCGACGGCAGGCTCGAGCTCGGCCTGGGCGCCGGGTACGTCCGCGAGGAGTTCGAAGAGGCCGGTCTTGGCTGGCCCAGTGCGGGCGAACGCGTCACGCACCTGATCGACACAGTCCACAAAATCCGCACGGCAGCCGAGAAACTTGGGCAGTCTTTGCCGATCATGGTCGGCGGCAACGGCGACCGCGTCCTGCGACTGGCGGCCGAGCAAGCCGACATCGTGGCGTTCGCCGGGCTCAAAGCCGTGCCGGACGCGACGCCACCACTGGAATTCCTCACCGCCGACGAACTCGACGAACGCGTGGAGTTCGTTCAGGACGCGGCAGGCGGCCGTGACTACGAGTCGAACCTGTTGGTTCAGAACGTCGTCGTGACCGAGGACCGGCGTGGCACGGTCGACGCGCTCAGGCAGCGGTTCGGCCTGGCGGAAAGCACGGATTTCCTGCTCGAAGTCCCTGCGGTGCTGGCAGGCACGTACGAGGAGATCGCCGAGCAGCTGCGAGCGCAGCGCGATCGGTTCGGCATCAGCTACATCACCGTGCTCGAACCGGGTTTCGAGGCCTTCGGGCCGGTCATCCCCATGCTCAGGGAATGACCGGGTCCCAAGGAATCGGCTCAGCGGTTATGGCAACCGCCAGTTCTGGGCGCCTGTCGCGTTGCAGTCGTAGATCTGCAACTGGGTGCCGTTGGCGGGGTTGCTGTTCGGGACGTCGAGGCACCGGCCGGACGGCGGGTTCACCAGGGAGCCATTCGGCCTTGGCCACCACTGCTGGGCACCGGTCCCGTTGCAGTCCCACAACTGGACCTTGGTGCCGTTGTCGCGTTTGCTGCTGGCGACGTCCATACAGCGGCCAGCGGCGCGGATCGTGCCGTCGGAGGCCAATGTCCATTGCTGCGCGGGTGATCCGTTGCAGTCCCACAGCCGGACCATCGCGCCGTTGGCGGTCTGGCTCGGGTCCGCGTCGGCGCACTTGTTCGCCAGGCCCACGATCGCGCCGGTCCGCGGTGTCGCCGGGCCGACGTCGAAGGACGGTGGAGCATCAGCCGGCGCACTGCCCCATGACGTGTTCGGGCTGGTGCCGAGCGTGAAATCGAGTGTGCCGCCGTTGGCCACGAAGGACTCCGGCAGCCACGCCCTGGTCGAGTTCTGCCCGTTCACCCGGAGGCTTTGCACGTATTTTGCGCTGTCCGAGGCGTTCGGCGCGGTGATGGTGATCGTCTTGCCGTTGCCCCGGCTGATCGTGATGCTCGGGAACTGCGGGCTGGCCAGGACGAGCTCCGCCCGGCCCGGTGCCTGCGGGTACATCCCGAGCGCCGCCCAGACCGCCCACGACGACATCTGTCCGAGGTCGTCGTTGCCGACAATGCCTTCCGGCAACGGCTTGAACAAGCTAGTCAGCGCGCGCCGGACCACGTCTTGGGTCTTGTACGGCACGCCGGCGTAGGCGTACGCCCACGGAGTGTTGAGTGTCGGTTCGTTGCCGAGGTAGGCCATGTTCTTGGTCGGGCCAGCGTTCAGCTCGGTGAAGAACGAGTCCAATCTGGACACCACGGTCGCGTTTCCGCCCATGGCGTCGAACAGGCCACGATGGTTGTACGGCACCATCCACGCGTACTGGCCGCCGTTGCCTTCGACGAACTCGTTCTGCTGGGTCGGGCTGAACGACGGGAATGTCGTGTCGGTGTTGCGCGGCTGGAGGTACTTGTTGCCTGATTCGAAGATGTTGCGCCAGTTCTGGGCGCGCCTGAGGAAGTTCTCGGCGGTCGCGCCGTCACCGAGTCTGGCGGCCAGCTGGGAGATCGCGAAGTCCGCGCTGGTGTATTCCAGTGTGGTGGACGCCGATCCCCACACGTCGGGCAGGCCGATCGGGACGTAACCGTATTGGTTGTACTGCAGCCAGCCAGGGCGTTGGCGGACATCGTTGACACCGGCGACGATCCTTCTCAGGCCGTCGGCCGCGTCGAAGTTCGTCGCACCGAACGCGTGCATTGTGGACACGATGATGGAGACCGGATCGCCGTTCATCACGCCGGTTCCGCCGTTGGCGACCGTCCAGCGGTCGAAGTAGCCGCCGTACACGGCTTGGTTGATCGCCGATTGGGCGATGTCGGCCGCTTCCGCCGGTGCGATCAGTGCGATGAGCGCGACTTGGGACCGGTAGACGTCCCAGCCGGAGAAGTTCGCGTACTGGACGCGGCCGCTGGGCACCGAATGGACCTGTTTGTCGAACCCCATGTACCGGCCGTCGACGTCGCTGAACACGTTGGGGTGCAACAACGAGTGGTAGAGCCCGGTGTACAGGGTACGCAGCTGGGCGTCGGTCCCACCGCTGACGTTGATCCGGCCGAGCAGGTTGTTCCACGCGTTGCGCGTGCCGGTCCGGATCTCCTCAAAGCTCCTGGCTCCTTGTTCCGCGTTGAGGTTCGCCTGCGCGCCTTCCAGGCTGACAAAGGAAATCCCGACTCTGGCCGTGACCGTGGTCGCGTTGAAGGACACGAAAGCGGAGGCCGCGAGCGGGGTCACGTCACTCGTGATCGCCGGGCCCTTTCGGGTGTCCGCGCCTTTCTGCGGCTGCGGCACGCTGCCTGCGCTGTCGCCGGTGATGGACTTGCGGCTTTCGTCGACCTTGCCGTCGGCGCCCGCGACTCCGGATGTCGCGAACGGGGTGTCGAACACGGCGTGGAAGTACAGGCGATACCGGTTCCCGGCGCCGCAGAAGCCGCCGCTGTCGGTGTAGCCGGACAGGGTGTTGGTGCCGATGGTGATCGTTCCGCTGGCCGCGTTGAACGCTTTCGCGGCGTCGACTGACAACGATGCCCGTTGCCCGGCGGGATACGTGAACCTGGCCATCCCGGAGCGGGTCGTCGTGGTCAATTCGGTGCGCAGACCGTTGTTGAAGGTGACGGAGTAGTAGCCAGGCGAGGCGGACTCGCCTGCGTGGGAGAACGTGTAGTTGCTGACCGGGGTCGTGCCGAGGGTCGGCATGAACGGGATGTTGCCGAAGTCGCTGCAGCCCGGGCCGGAGAGGTGGGTGAGGCTGAAGCCTTTGATGCGGTTGTCGTCGTAGTGGTAGCCGCCGTGCTGGTGGGTCACGGTGTCCGGGCTCCACTGCATCATCCCGAAGGGCGCGTCCGCGCCGGGGAAGGTGTTGCCGGCACCGCCGCCGTGGCCGAAGTCCGGGCCTCCGGGTTTGGTGCCGACGAATGGATTGACGTACTGCGCGGGATCGCTGACGGCCGTTCTGACGGGCTCGGCCGTTGCGGGACTGGCGGCGAACATGAGCGCCGCCGCGAATCCCAACGACGCGGCGAGTGCACGCATGATGTTCCTCCTGCAGGGATGGAGGCTGACAACGTTGTCAACGCTCCATTTTCGCACTCCGCGCCCTGCGGAGGAAGCCACCGCTCGGCTTAACTACCCGGTGATCGCCTCCCGGGCCGCCGCGACAATCGGATCAACGCTCGTGTCGTAGTTGCTCAGCACGATCGACACCCAGTCGGCGGACGGGAAGACGTCGAGCCGGTTCGCCATGCCCGGGCCACTGCCGGAGTGCCCGAAGACCCGCTGGTCCGCGACGATCGCGTCGACATGGCCGTACGCGTAGAAGTTCGTCTGGGTGGGCAAGGACGCAGGCGGCAACGCGACCTTGCCGCTGGTGATGAGGTCGACGAACGGACGGCGGAGCACCTTGCCATACGAGCGGGTGAACGCGAGCAGGTCCGAGACTGTGGAGTAGACGCCGCCAGCAGGACCGTTGGTGTACGGGAAGTACGGACTGGCGGTGCCGTCGACGCGGGCGCCTGACGGCTGTGTCCAATAGGGATGCGCGATGTCCTTGGCCGCCAGAACTTGAGGTTTGGTGTAGTAGTCCGTGCGTGTCATGCCCGCAGGCCGGAACACGTGCTCGCGGACGTAGTCGAAAAAGGACAGTCCGGACACCTTCGCGACGACGGCGCCGAGCACCCAGTACCCGTCGTTGCTGTATCGGTGTTCCGCGCCTGGCGGGGTGAACTGCGGTGGCGTGGACCGGACGAGGTCCAACGTGCCGGTCATCGCTTCGTCGAAACTCTGCCAGGTCGGCGGCGGACCGCTGCCCAACGCCGGGCGCCCGAGCCCCGAGGTGTGCGTCAGCAGGTGATGCAGGGTGACCTTGTCCGGAAAGCCGTCCAGATACCTGCTCAGCGGATCGTGGAAGGCCAGCTTGCCCGCCTGCGCGAGCTGCGCGACCGCCACGGCTGTGAAGATCTTGGAAATCGACGCGACGCAGAAGATCGTGTCCTTGGTGTTGTGCGCCGAGTCGTAGGCCATGCCGTGCGAACGGATGAGCACGGGCCTGCCGCGATGGGCCAGCAGAACGGTACCGGAGAACTTGTCCTGCGCCGCTTGGTCGGCCAAAAACCGTTCGAACGAACGGACATCCTTTGTCTTCGCTGCCTTCGCTGTCTTGGTTGTCTCCGTCGTCTCGGCGGCTGCGGGCAGAGCCACCATCGCCGGGGCCGCGCCCAACAGGCCGAGCACCGATCGGCGAGTGGTCATCGTCGGCTCCCTTCGTAGACCGCGGTGGCTATTTCGGCCATCGCTTCCTGCGCTTGGTCACCCAGTGCGATGCCTTCGGCCATCGATGCCACGCCCTTGCGCATGAACTGCGCGAACGTCAGCCACCGGCCATCGGGGAGCTCGATGTATCCGGCCAGTGCCTTGTTCATCGTCTTGTTCATGTAGCCGGTGCCGGTCTTGGCGTAGACGTGGCCTGCCGCAGGCGACTCCGGCTGGTTACCCGCCAGGGTGCCGTCCCTGCCCATGATCGGCAGTGTGAGACGGAAGATCCGGAAGTACGGCCGTTTCGCGATGTGCGCCAGGAACTTGATGAACGTGTCGGCCGTGTAGAGGTCCTGGTCGGAGCCTGCCGGATCGCCATCGAGTCCGGCCGCGCGGAACAGCGCGCGCCGGAATTCGTGGTAGGACGCCTTCGGATCGTCGTGTGCACGCCCCGCAATCGCGCCGACCAGGTAGGGAATGGTGACGGTGTGGATGTTCGAGCTGACCTTGAGCATCACCTTCGCCTGTTCGGACAACGGAAGCGAGGTGTGCTCCGCGATCGGGACCCGCCGGGAGCCATGACACGCCTCACCGCGAACCTGCACTCCCCTGTCCCGCAAGGCTTCGGCGAAGACAGCCGCGGCGAACGGCGCCGGATCCTGCACGTAGTAGGGCACGTACCGGACCGGGCCGCCCAGCTGGATCTCCCCGGTGAGCCTGTTGTCCACGAAGATAAGCGGCTTCGGTGTACCACTCACCGTGATCACTTCGTTGACGAACCGCACGTGTCCCGTCTGCGGAACCGCGTGAACGTCGGCAGGAGCGCCGACCGCGTTGCCCGGAGTGACGACGGCATGGACGATGTGATCGTTCACCATCATCGGCGACACCGTGATCATCTGGTTGTTCAGTGCGATGTTCTCGCGGCCTTCCCGGAACAACGACGTGTCCACGAGAACGCGGCCGTTGACACGCCGCACACCCGCCGCCTTCACCTGCGCGGCGAGAGCCCGGATCTCCGCCAAGCTGTCACCTGGCAGTGGCGGCGCGCCGGGGTACGAGTGGTCCGGCTCGGGCAGGTTCAGCTTGCCCGTAGGCCCCACTCGGCCGGACAACAGCATGTCGCCGCCTGCCACCAGGACCAGGTCACCGTTGAGCACGCCCCCTGTCAGCGGGCCGGTACGACAGACTCGGGTCTGAAATCGGCGATCCGGCCCCAGCGCCTCGAATGCCGTGGCACCAATGAAAACCTTGAAGGACGACGCCGCGACGAACAGCTCCTCGTGGTTCATCGCGTGGATCACCTCACCGCGGTCGGGTGCGTAGAACGCCATGCCCCACTGCGCTCCATCGAACTCTGGGCGGCCGATGATCTGCTGGATCCGGTCAGGCAGTTCCTGCGCGGCATGTGCGGTGCCGGTCGTGGCCAGCAAGCCGGTTGCCGCCAATCCGCCGAGCACTGTCCGCCGGGACGGTTGTTGCTCTCTGTTCATGCCCGCACTTCTATCGACTCGCTTGTCTGGTGCACGGCTTGTGCGGCCATACGAAATCCATATGCCTGATACGGATACTTCAGGCAGTGCGGGTATTGCTGGTCGAGGACGAGCAACCGCTGGCCGGTTACATCGCCACGGGGTTGCGTAAGCACGGTTGTGTCGTCGACATCGCGCTGGACGGCCAAGCCGCGCTGGACAAAGTGGAACTGACGCCGTACGACGTGGTGGTGCTCGACCGTGATCTGCCGGTGGTGCACGGAGACACCGTGTGCAGGCGCTTGGCGGACCGGGGAACATCACGCATTCTCATGCTCACCGCGTCCGGCACGGTCTCCGACCGGGTGGACGGCCTCACGTTGGGCGCTGACGACTACTTGGGCAAGCCGTTCGCGTTCACCGAGCTCGTCGCGCGTGTGCGGGCGTTGGGCAGGCGTGTTGTGCCAGCGCGGCCGCCGGTCCTGCGTGCCGGCGACATCGTGCTCGACTCGGCACGGCGCAGTGTGGAACGCGGTGGTCGTCTCGTGCACCTGACACCCAAGGAATTCGGTGTACTGGAACGGTTGTTGATGGCCGCTGGCGATGTTGTCAGCGCGGAAACCTTGCTGGACAAGGTATGGGACGAGCACGCCGACCCGTTCACCAACGCGGTCCGGATCACGGTCGGCACGCTTCGCCGCAAGCTCGGCGACCCGCCGGTCATCCAGACGGTGACTGGGGCCGGGTACCGCATCGCGACATGACCGCACGTGGCAGGCTGGCCCTGCTCTACACCGGATTGGTGCTCGCCGCTGGGCTTGTGCTGATCGCGTTGACCTTTCTGCTGGTCAGACGAGACCGGCCGCGGGTGGTCGTGGCGTTCGGCACCGGGCGGCCGGTGATCGACCCGGACGCGCTGTCGGCTTCGCTGGACGACATGCACGCCCAGACCATGGCCGATTTCCTGACCCAGTCCGCGATCGCGCTCGGGATCGTGGTCGTTGTCGCCGCCGCGCTGGGCTGGCTGGTGGCAGGGCGCGTCATCCAGTCCAGTGTCGCCGAACGCGATCGTCTGCTGGACAGCCAACGCATGTTCGTCGCCAACGCCGCCCACGAGCTGCGGACGCCGTTGACCACGATGCGCGCGGCGATCGACGTGACGCTGGACGGGCGGCCCACCACGTCGGAACTGCTCGCCATGGCAGGCGACATCAGCGATGCGGTCGACCACAGCCAGCGGACCTTGGACGGGCTGCTCATCCTGGCGCGCAGTCAGACCGGACTGGTCAAACAGCGCGAAGTCGACCTCGCGGCCCTCGTCACCTCTGCCCTCGCGGGTGTCCGGGACCTCGAACTACGGACCGACCTGCGGCCCGCTGTGATCCGCGGCGAACCCGTGCTGCTCGAACGAATGGTGAACAACCTCGTCGACAACGCCGTCCGCTACAACGTCGCCGGGGGACACATCGCTGTGCGCACCGGTCAGGCGTTCCTGCGGATCGTCAATTCGGGTCAGGTCGTGGACCCGGCCGAGGTCGACAGCCTGTTCGAGCCGTTCGTGCGTGGCTCCCGACGGGTTCGCGGCACCGGCCTTGGCCTGTCCATCGTGCGCGCGGTCGTCACAGCCCATGGCGGGACACTTTCGTACGCCGCGTGCCCGTCCGGCGGCCTGGACATCACTGTTCAGCTCGCCCCCGGCGGCAACACAGGCAAGCCCGCGGGCGCCCCTTCGGCGAGCAGTTGACGGAGCATGTCGGTGTCGAGGTGCTCAGCGACCAAATCCGCCAGCAGGTCGAGCTGTGCTTCGCGGGCTTGGGCGAAGGACGTGTTGCCGGCGGCCTTGAAGTGTGCTCGATTCGAGTGCGCGGCCGCCCAGTTCAGGATCTCGCGGCGGGGTTCGTCGTTTTCGAGCAGGCCGTGCCAGTGCGTGCCCGCGATCGCACCCTCCAGCACGCCTTCGGCTTGTCCGTCCGGCAGCGTCACCAGGCCGTTGCCCGGCTGGTCGACGACCGTGCCGTGGTGGATTTCGTAGCCCGTCGCGGCCTTGCCGAAAACGAACCCGTCCGGGCGACGGAGGATCTTGTCCGGTTGGAACTCGAACTCCACGTCAAGAAGGCCGAGTCCGGTGACGGTGCCCGCGCCGGATTCATACGAATCGGTGATCTTGGTGCCCAGCATCTGGAACCCGCCGCAGATCCCGATCACCGGGAGCCCGCGTTCGGCATGCTTGCCGATCGCGTCGGCGAGTCCGTTGTGCCGCAACCATTCCAGATCGTTCACGGTCGCCTTGGAACCCGGGATCACGATCAGGTCGGCGTCCGCCAGCCGGGACGGCTCGGTCACGAACCGCACCGAGACACCCGGCTCACAAGCCAGGGCCTCCACGTCGGTGCCGTTGGAGATCCTCGGCAGCCTGATGACCGCGACCCGCAGCCACTGCTCCCCCACCGGCGGCTTCGGCCTGCCCACGACGCCGTCAGCGGTGTAGGACAACGAATCCTCGGCGTCCAGCCACAGGTCGACGTTCCACGGCAGGACCCCGAGAACCGGCCGGCCGGTAAGCTGGTTGATCTGGTCGAGCCCCGGCTTGAGCAGGGCGGGGTCACCGCGGAACTTGTTGATCACAAACCCGGAAACAAGCGCTTGGTCAGCGGGTGAGAGCAGCGCGACCGTGCCGTACAAATGGGCGAAAACCCCACCGCGGTCGATGTCACCGACGACAAGGACCGGCAAGTTCGCGGCCCGGGCCAGGCCCATGTTGGCGATGTCGTCGCGCCGGAGGTTGATCTCCGTCGGGGAGCCCGCGCCCTCGCAGACGACCACGTCGTACTCGGCCCGCAGGCCCTCCAAAGTGGCCAGAACCGTCTCGAACAACTCGGGCTTGCGGTCCCGATAGGACAACGCGGACGTGTGCCCGACGGCCTTGCCCAGCAGGACAACCTGAGAAGTCCGGTCGCCGCCGGGCTTGAGCAGGACGGGGTTGAACCGGACACTCGGCACCAACCCGGCGGCGGCCGCCTGCAGGGCCTGCGCCCGGCCGATCTCGCCGCCCTCCATCGTCACGACGGAGTTGTTGGACATGTTCTGCGCCTTGAACGGCGCGACCCGTACACCCTGACGCGCCAACCACCGGCACAGGCCGGCGACCAGCACACTCTTCCCGGCATCCGATGACGTGCCGGCCACCAGCAGGCCTCCGCTCACCCGGCGAACCCTATCGGGATAGTGTCTTGACGCCCCCTGGAACACGCTCGGTCGAACACGTGTTCTAGGATGTGATACCCCCTCCACGTGACCACGAAAGGACCAGGATGACCGCTCCTACCGCCGAGGCGGCAAGCGCTCCCGGTGACGAGGAGGTGCCTGCCTCGACCAACGGACAGGGCACCGAAGCTCCCGCGGACGAGACTCCCGCAGCCGAGGAGAAGCCCAAGAAGGCCACTCGGGCCAAGAGCACCGCGAAGAAGACCCGGACCGTCGAGCTCACGCTGACCGTGACGGGCAGCCTTGACGGTGCCTGGCAGGCAGACCTGATGCACGGCAGCACGCGGGTCGTGCAGGGCCTCACCATTCCAGCAACGGCCGTCGCCAAGGCCGCGCAGGAGCTGCACCCGGACATCGCCGAGAAGATCGAAGAGGTGATCACCGCGGCTCGTGAGCAGCACGAGTCACGGCTCCGCGAGCTCCAGGAAGAAATGGCCAAGGTCAAGCAGGCTCTCGCCGACCTCGGCGAAGAGGCCTGACGCACCCTATTACCGCCGTCGGCGTGTCGTTCGCGACGCGCCGACGGCGGGGTTTTTTCCTCCATAGCTCAATTGGCAGAGCATTCGACTGTTAATCGAAGGGTTGCTGGTTCGAGTCCAGCTGGAGGAGCTTCACGGATGTCGCTCCAGGTCACAGGCCTGGGGCTGTGCTGCGGCCGAACGAGCCGCGCGACTGTCGCACCTGAACCCTGAACTCTGCATTCAGAACACCGCACTCAACGCCGAACCATGTTCGCCCAGTCGCCTTCGGTTCGCCGTACGCCGACACACAGTGCCGCAAGCCCTACCGCCGCCCCGCACTCTGAATACAGAACACAGCACGCAACCCCTCAACACCCAGCGCCCCAAGCCCTCGCGCCCGGCTGCACTCCGAATTCAGAACACAACACACAACCCTCAAACACACAGCGCCCAACCCCAACAGCGGCATAGCCGACCAAGCGCAGGACAACCAGCCGCTACCGCCCTGAACTCTGCATTCAGAACACAACACTCAGCGTTCGACATTCAGCGCCACAGCGTGCACAGTGTCCGCCCCCAGCTGAACTCTGTATTCACCATGCAGGCACTCGGCCATCCCCAAACCACACTCGGCCGCCGCATCCCCAAACCGCACGCCGGGATCAAACCTCGTAGCTGAGGTCGGCGGCAGTCATCGAGTCTGGTTCAACCCGCAGCCAGACCGTTCCGGACTCCGCAGGATCATCATGCAAGTACCGGCGGAACCGTTCATCCCAAAGAGTTTCATCGTCCCCTAGGTACCGGGCCAGCTTCCGAAACCCACGCGGCACATCGAACGGCAAAATCTCACCCCGCCCCCGCGCGACGACCTGCTTGACTGTCCCCGTGGCAAGGTCGCACTCGTCGACGACCAGGGCGACGGCCGGGTCTGCCAGAACCCGCCCCGGCAACTTGGCCCAAGGACCCGTGAGAATCCAGAAAGCGTTGTCCTCCCAGAGAAACCACACCGGTCTAACCGTCGGCCCGTTGGTCGCGACCCGGGCGGTGAGCGGCCGCGCAAGGAAAGCGTCGACGTCGAAGCTCACATGCCCGCCCGCCAGCGCCGCACCTCGCCATCGATGAGCTCCACGGAACCGAGCTTGCGCATGTACTGCAAATGCGCGGAGGTTTCCGCGACCGCGCTCCGCCGCATGATCCCGCGAACATTCTCCCAGCCACGCGACCAAGTCAGACGCTCAGTGATCTCCCATGCGGTCGACTCGCCATTGGCCCGCAGAACCGCAGAAATCTCGTCACACCGTTCCTGGTGATGCTTGATCAGAGCGAGCGTGCGACGCGCCACCCCGTGAAATCGGTACTCGTGCGCAGGCAGAACCTCAGCGGAGTCGTAACCCGCAATACGTTCCAGAGAAGCGATGTAACTCGACAACGGGTCGTCGTCACCGACCATCATCCCAATGTTCGGGCTGATCCGAGGCAGTACGTGGTCGCCGGTGAGCAAGACACCGCGAACCGAGTCGTACAAACAGATGTGGCCAGGAGTGTGCCCAGGCGTCCACACCGCGCGCATCGTACGGGAGCCGTGTGGGACGACGTCGCCATCGGACAACAGGATGTCCGGCAGTGACAACTCCATGAACGGCTTCATGGCGTCCGGGCTGAACGACAGCTTCGCAGCGACATCCGCAGGCACGCCTGAGGAACGAAGCCAGTTCTTGTCGAACGAGTCCGGCGTCGTCTCGGCCAGCCGGATCGGCAAGACATCACGCTCCGCCGGGTGCATCGCGATCCACGCACCGGATTCCTGCTTCAGTCGCGCGCTCAGGCCGTGGTGGTCCGCGTGGATGTGCGTCACCACCACACCGACCACATCGGACACAGATGCGCCCGCGACCGCAAGGCCCGCAACCAAAGCGTCCCATGTCTCGGTCGCGAACCAGCCTGGGTCGACCACCACGACACCGGAGTCTGACACCGAAAGGTACGTGATGGTGTAGCGCAACGGGTTGTGCGGGATCGGCACGGGCACTGACCACAGGTCTTCCCTGACCTTCTCAACCGGTGGCAGTTCCTTGCGTTTCCACGCTTCCCATTGCCCCTGTGCGCTCGGCTCGGCCGGAACGGTGCTCATGCGACGATTTCCGACAGCGCGCGCAACGTCGGTACGTCCGTGTTGACCAGCAAGGACGTCACCACGCTTTCCCGCCACGCGGATAGCTCGTCCCGGATTTTGGCCAGTGGTCCGACCAACGCGATGTCCTCGACCATCCGGGTCGGGACCGCCGCGACCGCCTCGGCTTTGTGGCCGTCCAGGTAGAGTTCCTGGATCTTCTGGCATTCGGCCTCGTAGCCGAGCCTGACGAACACGTCGAAGTGGAAGTTCGCGCCCTTCGCGCCCATTCCGCCGATGTACAACGCGAGCATCGGCCGCACCCAGTCGGCCGCCTTCTCCACGTCGTCGTTCACGATCACCGGCACGAACGCGGGCACCTCGAAGGTGTCCCAGTCACGCCGCGCGCCCGGCCGGGAGAAGCCTTCCTGCAACGCTGTGCGGAAGAAGTCGTTGCTGCGCGGTGAGAAGAACATCGGCAGCCAGCCGTCGGCGATCTCCGCCGACAGCGCCACGTTCTTCGGGCCTTCCGCGGCCAGGTAGATCGGGATGTCCGTCCGAAGTGGATGCACTGTGGACTTCAGCGGCTTGCCGAGCCCGGTGCCGCCTTGGTACGGCAACTGGAAGAACTTCCCGGAGTACTCGACTCGCTCGCGTGCGACGACCTTGCGCACGATGTCGACGTACTCACGAGTGCGGGCGAGCGGCTTGGGGTATGGCTGCCCGTACCAGCCCTCGACCACCTGCGGCCCGGACGCGCCGATTCCCAGCACGAACCGTCCACCGGACAAGTGGTCCAACGTCAGGGCGGCCATCGCGGTGGCCGTGGGCGTACGCGCGGACATCTGCAGGATGTTCGTGCCGAGCCGCACGGTCTTGGTGCGCGAGCCCCACCACGCCAGCGGCGTCAAGCAGTCCGATCCGTACGCCTCCGCGGCCCAGATCGAATCGAGGCCCAGCCGTTCTGCCTCGGCGATGGCCTCCTCGACGCCCGCTGGCGGACCCGATGACCAGTAGCCGGTGTGGAATCCGAGCTTCACGCGCGCCTCCCGCTACTCAATTTCTTGACTAATCATATCCTTGAGTATCATCTTCACAAGAGACGGGAGACACATGGCACTTCGGCACGCCCTGCTGGCAGCGCTGCTGGACCGCGAGCTGAGCGGCTACCAGCTGAGCAAGCTGTTCGACCTCGGCGCGTCGTCGTTCTGGCACGCCTCCTCCCAGCAGCTCTACGCCGAACTCGGCAAACTCGAAGCCGACGGCCTGCTCACCGGGCACGAAGTCGTCCAGCAAGGCCGCCCGAACAAGCGCGTGTTCGCGCTGACCGACGCCGGCCGCGACGAGCTCAGCCGGTTCACCAACGCTCCGACCAAACCCACGTCGATCCGCGACGACCTCATGGTCAAGGCGTACGCCGAACAGGCCGCCGACGCGGAGACATTGATCAAACAGCTGACCGACCGCGCCGCGCAGTCGCGGGCGAAAGCCGAGTTCCTCGGCTCCCAGATGGCGAAACTGCGCGGCGACAAGTCAGAAGCGGACTACCTCGCGTCGGCCGACAACGTCGGCCCGTACCTGGCAGGCACGCGCGGCAAGATGTACCACGAAGACCAGGCCGAATGGTGCGAGTGGGCCGCTGGGATCCTGCGGTCCCGTCAACGGTAGAGCCGCTGGCTACAATTCGCCGCCGACCACATCGGCCAACTTGCCGACCTGGCCGATATCGGGCGACCAGCAATAAAGCATCACTTCGTCAACACCGAGTTCAGCGAACGCGGCAACCGCGTCACGGATCTGCTCGGGCGTGGTCAACAAGCGATCCACCACCCAAGGAGCGTCTTTTCCGTAGTAGTCGGCGATGTTCCGCCGCGCCGAGTCCACAGTGGATCCCAGAGCGACGTTGACCTGGGCGACCAGCCGAGGAGTGCCGGAGCGGCCAGCGGCCGACCACGACTCCCGGACTGTCCTGAAAAGACGGTCGCACCATTCGACCGGGGCGGCGCAAAGGAAACCGTCGCCCCACCGTGCGACGCGTTCCAGCGCGGGCGGGCGGAAGGCGCCGAACAGCACTTCCGGACCGCCGGGCCGGAATGGCTTCGGCCCGATCGGACCTACTTCGGTATCGAGAGGCAAACCGGACCAGATCCGACGCATCTGGGACATTTGCTCGTCGAGGCGACGGCCACGAGTCCGAATATCGGTGTCCGCGGCGAGGTGGTCGTCGACACGGCCGCCGACGCCAAGACCGAGCGTGAAGCGACCGCCGGAAATCCGGTCGAGGGTCGCGGCCTGCTTGGCCAGCAGCGCGGTGGAACGCAACGGTGCCAACAGAACCTCGGTCTGCACACGGATACGCGTTGTGGCGCCGGCGATCGCGGCCAGCGTGACCAGCGGTTCGGGGTTGTCGTACACGAGCCGGTCCAGCAGACCGAGAGTGGAAAACGGGCCCTCGTCGGCGAGACGGGCCCAGGCAAGCAACGATTCGAGGTCAGCGATGGGCAGACCAAGACCAACGTTCGTCAAGATCGATCCTTACAGAGGGTATGCGACAGTGCTGCCGCCCCTCTGCGACGCCTGATCAGGCGCTGCTCTTCATCTGCGGCGTACTTCCGGAAGAGCGTGATCTTTAGAGTGAGGCCACCCTACCCCGAAGCGTGATCCGCACGCCGCCGATTTTTCAGCTCGCGCGGCTGACCTGGGAATTCTGGCAATTTCCTCCGCCTGACGCAGGGTGGCGCGCACGGGATGGCCACCGCAAGATCTTGCGGACGCCCGCCGTGAAGACCAGGAGGCCCTGCGTGATCCGAAGTAGATTGTCCGTTTCGCTGGCCCTCGCGGTCGCGTTGAGCTTTGTCGTGCTGTCGCCCGGCACGGCCGGTCCATCGTCGAGCGCGCCCCAGCGCACTTCGGCCGAGTACCAGGTCGAAGGCGTGAAGACCAGCAAGCAGCGCAGCCGGATCGCCTCGACCGGCGCCGCCGTGACCTACGTGGAGCACGGCGTCGTGGGCATCACCGCCACGCCCGAGGAAGTCGAGCAGATCAAGCAGCTCGGGTTCACCGTGCGCCAGCAGGCCGCCCCGACCCAGCCCGACACGGGCATCCTGGACTTCCCGCCAGCCGACTCGAAGTACCACAACTTCACCGAGCTCACCGCCGAGGTGAACGCGGCCGCGTCGAACTTCCCGGCGATCGTGTCCAAGCAGGTGATCGGCAAGTCCTACGAGGGCCGCGACCTGATCGCGATCAAGATCTCCGACAACGTCGCGACCGACGAGGCCGAGCCGGAGGTCCTGTTCACCGCGCACCAGCACGCCCGTGAGCACCTGACCAAGGAGATGGCGCTCTACCTGCTCAACCAGCTGACCACCGGCTACGGCTCGGACCAGCGGATCACCAACATCGTCAACTCGCGGGAGATCTGGTTGCTGCCGGATCTCAACCCGGACGGTGGCGAGTACGACATCGCGACCGGCTCCTACCGGTCGTGGCGCAAGAACCGGCAGCCGAACGCCGGATCGTCCAATGTGGGCACTGACCTGAACCGCAACTGGGCCTTCAAGTGGGGCTGCTGCGGCGGTTCGTCCGGCAGCACGGGCAGTGAGACCTACCGCGGCCCGGCGCCGGAGTCCTCGCCTGAGGTCAAGGCGTTCGCCGACTTCGTCCGCGGCCGCAATGTCGGTGGTGTGCAACAGATCAAGACCGGTATCGACTTCCACACCTACAGCGAGCTCATCCTTTGGCCGTACGGCTACACATACGACGACCTCGCACCGGGGATGACCGCCGACGACCAGGCCACGTTCGCCCGGATCGGCCGCAACATGGCCGCCACCAACAACTACACGCCGGAGCAATCGTCCGATTTGTACATCACGGACGGCTCGATCGACGACTGGCTGTGGGGCGACCAGAAGATCTTCGGCTACACGTTCGAGATGTACCCGAAGGGCACCAGCGGCGGCGGTTTCTACCCGCCGGACGAGGTGATCGACCGGGAGACAGCCCGCAACAAGGAAGCCGTGCTGCAACTGCTCGAGATCTCCGACTGCCCGCAGCGCGCGATCGGCAAGGAGCAGCAGTACTGCGGCACCACGCCGCCGCCGGGTCCTGGCCCGTACGAGAACGCGACCGACGTGCAGATCCCGGACGCGGGATCGGCCGTGACCAGTTCGATCGCGGTGGCCAACCGCGACGGCAACGCGCCGGCCGCGCTCAAGGTGGCCGTGGACATCAAGCACTCCTACCGCGGTGACCTGGTGATCGACCTGGTCGCACCGGACGGCACCACGTACCGCCTGAAGGGCGCGAGCTCGGGTGATTCGGCGGACAACGTCAACGAGACGTACACCGTGGACGCCTCCGCGGAGACCGCGAACGGCACCTGGCAGCTCAAGGTTCAGGACATTTATTCGGCGGATGTCGGATACGTCGATCTGTGGCGGTTGACCTTCTAAGGTCTTCACCAGGGGAAAGGCCACTCGCGCCGGACATCCGGCTCGGGTGGCCTTTTTCTGGCCGCTAGTCCGTTCGGGCGACAACCTTGCACCGCCCAGCGGAACACTGCTACTCATCAGTAGGTATGCGATCCGACAGCGTTGAAGCGCAAGCGGTCGTCCGCCAACCACCCGCTCAGGTGTGGGAGGTGATCAGCGACCCGGAGTTGTACCCGCGCTATGTCCGCGGGTTGAGCTGGTGTGAGCGCCTGACGCCACATCAGGGCCGTGGTGCGCGGTATTTGGTGCGCGTCGGGTACGAGGACGAGGTCGAGCTGCTGCTCTTCCGGCAGGACGAGCACTTGGTGTGGTCCAGCGTCCGGCGGCAGACGCACCGGCTGTCGATCCAGCTCAAGCACGTGCCCAACGGCGGCACTGAGATCTCCGTGCTGCTCTCGTTGCAGTCAGACGATCAGAACGTGACCGCGCTGCGGCGCCGGATCGACGACGCGCTGGCCCGCCTGCGTGATCATCTGGAGGGCGTGCCCGCTGCCCTGCCACCCGAGCCGCGTGATCCCTCCTCCGCGCGCGGGTCGACCCTCAGCATCGCGAAAACACTGGTCAAGGCCGGTGTTCTGACTCCCGCACGGCCCGATCGGACGTTGCGGCAACTGGCGTCGCTGGCCCGATGGGGTGCGACGGTCGTGGGTGGTTACCAGGCTTCCACCGCACGCGGCCCGCACGAGATCGCCTACTACGACGAGGACGGCCCGCGCACGTTCGCCGAGGTCGACGAACGCACGAACCGGCTGGCCAACGCGTTGTCCCGATACTGGGTGACCGCCGGGTCAAGGGTCGCGTTGATGTCCCGCAACCACGGCAGGATGGTCGAGTCGTTCATCGCGTGCGGGAAACTCGGCGCCGATGTCGTGCTGATGAACACGGGCCTGGCCGCGAACCAGGTCGCCGAGGTCGTGCGGAACCACGATCCGGTGCTGCTGATGGCCGACGACGAGTTCGCGAGCCTCACGACGTACCTCCCGCCTGAGCTGCCGCGCATCCGGACTTGGGGCGAGCCGGCCGGTTCCGGGCCGACGGTCGACGACCTGATCGCCAACGGGTCCGCGGACAAGCTCACGCCGCCCAAGCAGCCCGGCCGGATCGTGGTGCTGACATCCGGCACTTCCGGGCCGCCGAAGGGCGCGCGCAGGCCGACACCTCGCGGGCTCGGCGACGCGGCCGCTATTTTGTCCCGGATTCCGTTGCGTGCCGGGGAAAAGATGCTTGTCGCCGCGCCGCTGTTCCACACGTGGGGCCTGGCGGCGATGCAACTGGGCATGCCGTTGCGGGCAAGTTTGGTGCTGCAACGCCGTTTTGATCCACAAGCGGCGCTGCAGGCGATCGAGAAGCACCGGATCACGTCGATGTTCGCGGTGCCGATCATGTTGCAGCGCATGATGGATCTGCCGGAACGCGTGCGTTCCAACTACGACACCTCATCATTGCGGGTTGTCGCGAGCAGCGGTTCAGCTCTGCCCGGACGGCTGGTCGAGCAGTTCATGGACGCGTTCGGCGATGTGCTCTACAACCTGTATGGCTCAACCGAAGTGTCATGGGCAACTATCGCCGACCCATCGGATCTACGGGCCGCACGGACTACGGCAGGCCTGCCACCCAACGGGACACGCATCGGAATCCTTGACAGCGAAGGATATCCGGCACCGCCAGGCACAGTAGGACGGATCTTCGTCGGCAACGACATGTTGTTCGACGGCTACACCAACGGCGCGAACCTGGCATTGCGCCATTCGCTGATGGACACCGGCGACCGCGGTTACCTCGACGCCGACGGCCGCCTGTTCGTCGCGGGCCGGGACGACGAAATGATCGTGTCCGGCGGCGAGAACGTCTTCCCCCGGCCGGTCGAGGAGGCACTGGCCGCGCTGCCCCAGGTTCGCGAGGCCGCCGTGGTCGGCGTCCCGGACAACGAGTACGGGCAGCGTCTGGCCGCCTACATCGTGCTCAAGCCCGGCGCCCACCTGGACGCCGACACCGTGCGGGGGTACGTGCACCAGCGACTGGCCCGGTTCGCCGTGCCACGGGACGTGGTGTTCGTCGACGGCCTGCCGCGCAACGCGACCGGCAAGGTGCTCAAGCGGATGCTGGAAGACGGCCACTGGTAACTGTTGACGTATTGGTCTAGTCCACTCTACTTTGAATGGCGTTCGACCTAACCGCCGGCCAGGCGCGGGCTCCGCGGTTCCCTGCTGGGTGCGGTGCACTGACGCACCGCGTCACCTAACGGAGAACGCATGTCCAGAAGGTTTCTGGCTTTCGCCAGCGCGCTGGTCACGGCACTCGCGGTAGTGACCGTCTCCCCCACAACGACACCGACAGCCGACGCAGCGCCGAACGGCAACGTCCTTGGCTACTTCGCGCAATGGGGCGTCTACCAGCGCAACTACCACGTGAAGAACATCAGGACGAGCGGCGCGGCGACCAAGCTCACCCACATCAACTACGCATTCGGCAACGTCGTCAACGGCCAATGCGTGATCGGCGACAGCTACGCCGACTACGATCGGTTCTACGACGCAGCGTCCAGTGTGGACGGTGTCGCCGACACGTGGGACGCGGGCGCGTTGCGCGGCAACTTCAACCAGCTGCGCAAGTTGAAGCGCCTGCACCCCCAGATCAAGGTGCTGTTCTCGTTCGGCGGCTGGACCTGGTCCGGCGGCTTCGGACAGGCCGCGCAGAACCCGACGGCCTTCGCGAACTCCTGCTACAACCTGGTCAACGACCCGCGCTGGGCGGGCGTGTTCGACGGCATCGACATCGACTGGGAGTACCCCAACGCCTGCGGCCTGACCTGCGACACCAGCGGCCCGGAAGCACTGACCAGGCTGGCACAGGCGCTGCGCAACCGCTTCGGCTCATCGAAGCTGGTCACCGCGGCGATCACGGCCGACGCGTCAGCGGGCGGGAAGATCGACAAGGCGAACTACGCGTCCGCGGCCCAGTACTTCAACTGGTACAACGTGATGACGTACGACTTCTTCGGCGCGTGGGCGGCCACCGGCCCAACGGCACCCCACTCCCCGCTGACGCCGTACACCGGGATTCCCCAAGCCGGCTTCACCACCTCCGAAGCCATCGCGAAGTTGAAGGCGAAGGGCGTTCCGGCAAGCAAACTGTGGATCGGCATCGGGTTCTACGGACGCGGCTGGAACGGCGTGACCCAAACCGCGCCAGGTGGCTCTGCCACAGGTGCGGCGCCGGGAACCTACGAGGCGGGCATCGAGGACTACAAGGTCCTCAAGACGCGGTGCCCAGCCAACGGAACTGTCGCGGGAACGGCGTATGCCAAGTGCGGCTCGCAATGGTGGAGCTACGACACACCGTCGACCATCACCGGGAAGATGAGCTGGGCCCGTGGTCAGGGCCTTGGCGGCTCCTTCTTCTGGGAACTGTCCGGCGACACCACGAACGGTGAACTGATCACAGCCATGAAGAACGGCTGACCGGGGAAACAGGCCAGGGGCGCGGCGACTCTCCACCCGCGCCCCTGAGCCCTGGTTCACGCCGCTGGCAGGTAGATCCAGATCAGGCAGTCGTGCCAGGTGTCGCGTTCCGGATCATCAACCGACCAGTCGCGGCAATGCCGGGCAAGACGTTGTTCGAAGCGGTAGCCGGCCTGCCGGGCGAGACGCAGCGACGGTTCGTTGCTGGGGTTGATCTCCAGCCAGATCCGCGGGGCCTTCAGGGTCTGGTGTGCCCAGAGGGTGACCGCTCGCACCACCCGTGAGCCGATTCCCCTTCCACGCTGTTGTGGCCTGATCCAGTACGCCAGTTCGACATTGGCGTCCTCGTCCGGCATCAGGCCGACCGCGCCGACCAGATACCGTTCGCGCAGGATCCCGATCGAGAACTGGCCGTGTTCGGCGTGGTTCCACTGCGACAACGCCTTCTGCGCGTCGGTCAGGGTGTAAGGACCCACCGGCCGCGCACCCCACAAGGACCGTCCCGTCTCCCCAGTGGTGGCTTCGACCAGCAGAGGTGCGTCGTCCACGGTCAGCACACGGGCGTCAAGGCCGGCATCCAGGCTCAGATCGAGATCCATACCGCCGCTTTCGTCAACTGGGCGACAAAAAACCGGGCGGACCAAAGTGTCCGCCCGGTCGTCGAAGCTTGAGATCAAGCCGCGTGGCTGGCAGCCGCGCAAAGCCTCCGCGCGGTCGCGATCACCGCGTAGGCCGATGGAAGCATCTGGTGTGGCCTAGGCTCGCTGATCCAGCGCCATCCCCCGTCGCCGGTTTCGGTCGGCACGACCGTGTACGCGCCTACCCCCGCATGCCGTACTTCGTGCTCTGCCAGACCGTCGACGATGTCCCCACGCATCATGGTCGCCGCCTGGGTCAGGAAGGTCCACCGCCCACCGTCCGGGTGCGCGATGACCGGGCCGGCCAGCATGGCGATGCCCAGTTGCTGGTTCACCTGATCCGCCAGGCCGGCAGGCATGGTGATTGCGTCGAGCACCTGACCGAGGGCCACGGCCAGCTGACGCTGACCGACCTGGACAGCCACCGGCCAGCCGAAGGTTTCCTCATAGTGGGCCCGGGCTGCGGCCAGTTCCCGCAACCAGGCCGGAGCCGGTTGTGTCATCGTTGTCATTACGGATTCCCCTACCCCGTTCTTCGCCTGTTGCTCCATTCGAGCGATCCCCGAGCTCGCTGCCGTCCATGGTACGTCACCAAACGTGACGCTGAACACAGGACTGGCCCCCTAACTCCAGTTAGGGGGCGTTGCGGCAGAAGGGGCTGCGAATCCGCAGGTCAGAGGGCTATCATGCGCGAGCTTGGGCGACACGCCGGACAGAGCGTTCGATGAATACCCCGAACGCCACCCCGATGCCGGCCCACAGGATCAGCTGGGTTCCGAGCGAGGCCACGCGGAAGTTCCAGAGCAGACTCGCCGGGAATCCGTCGGGCACTTCGTTGACGACAGGCAGCACCCAGGCGGCCACCGCCACGACCACGATGTAGCCGAGCACGCCGGCGAGCACCGCGTTCCAGCTGCCCAGGCGCGTGGCGAGCCGCTTGCCGATCACGGTCGCCGCGATCGCCGCGACCACCGAGATCAGGACCATCACGAAGTACCAGGTCGTCCGCTGGTTGATGGTGTCGGCCTGGCCGACCGCCGGCGGATTGGACGGGTACTTCAAGAACGGCACCAGGAACACCGTGACGAACGCGCCGATCCCCAGGACGCCCGCGGTCGCACGAGCGCTGAGGTTGCCGACACGGCCGTACGCGAAGGCGAAAGCCAGGGCGAAAAGCCCGCCGAACGCCAGGCCGTACGCGCCCGTGGCCACCGCGAGGCCAAAAGTGCTCTGCACGCCGCGGCTGACCACTGCCGCTTCCTCGCCGCCGTGGTCGTGCCCTGCGCCGGCCTCTTCGACCGCGATGGCGATGTCGACCTGCGGCTCACCGAAGATCGACGCGAAGGCGAACGCGAGCACGGCCGCCAGCAGTCCGGCGAGCATTCCCCGGACCAGTACATGTCCAATTTTCATGTGAGGCGCCGCGCTTCACTCAGTGGCAAGGGAAGCCGAGCAGGTGCCGGCCGTCGTGCACGAACTCGTGGATGATGCTGTCCGCGCCTTGCGCGGTGCCCACGAAGTAGAGCAGCACCAGGGACAGAATCGCGGTGAACACCGCCCACGGCAGGATCTCGCGAACGGGAATCGAAATCGGGACCGGTACGGGCACAGCTGCTGTAGTCACCGGTGTGACCTCCTCGGGCTGACGCGACCCAATGGGGCTTCGTAGTGAAGGCCGGAGTGTCTGACTTACGGGACTCAGAGCCCGCATACAGTGGCGCGACCGTGCCGGGATCTCACCGGCTTACTCCGACCAATGGCCTGAGGACCGTAGGCAGGAGCCGCACACCGTGTCAACGCTGGGAGACCCTGCTCACCCGAATGCCTCGACTCGCGTGATCCTGATCAGTCACGCGGCCACGACGGCGACCCGCCGGACCGCGTTTCCGGCTGATGAGCCGGTGGAACGACCCGACGACCTCACCCCTGTCGATCTTGGGCGATTCACCCGGTGGCTGACCGGGCCGGAGCTTCGCTGCCGGCAGACAGCCGCCGGGCTCGGCTTGCCGGGCGAGACCGAAGAGGCGTTGACCGATCAGGACTTCGGGACTTGGCGTGGCCGTGCGCTTGACGAGATAACGGACTTCTCGTGGCTCACTGATCCTTCAGCCGCGCCGCATGGTGGCGAGTCTGTGGAGGACGTCATCGCCCGCGTCGGTGCGTGGCTGACGAGCCTGCGTGGATCCGGCGAACGCGTAGCGGCCGTGACACATCCGGCCATCATCCGGGCGGCGGTGGTACACGTGATGAACGCGCCCGCACAGTCGTTCTGGCGGATCGACGTCGCTTCCCTGTCGGTCACCCGGCTGTCGAACTCCGGGCCGAACTGGACCTTGCGGGAAACCGGCCACGCGGTGAATCAGTAACCAACTCTAGCCCATGACATAGTCAAGGATTTACCATCAGGGCCATGGCCGACATGGCGTTCCGTGTACTGGGCCCGTTGGAGGTCACGGTCGACGGACGCGCGGTTTCGTTGGGCGGCCGCAAACCGAGGATGCTGCTGGCGACACTGCTCCTCGATCCGAACAGGACCGTCAGCGTCGACACGTTGGTCGACGTCCTGTGGCCCGGTTCGCCGCCGCGCTCAGCCGTTGCCAATGTCCGGACGTACGCACACGCCTTGCGCGCCGCGATCGGCGACCGGGTTCGCACGTGCCCGGGCGGTTACCAGATCACGGTCGTGGACGACGAGCTCGACATGACCACCTTCGAAGCCAAGGCACGGCAAGGCGAACTGGCCGAGGCCAGCGCTTTGTGGCGCGGCCGTGCGTTGGCGGACCTGCCGCGTAGTCCGGCGTGGGAGCCGGCACTGGCCAGGCTGGAGGAGCTCCGGCTGTCGGTGATCGAGCGAAGTCCGGACGTCCCCATCCCGGAACTGCGCGGCCTGCTCGCCGAGTACCCGTTGCGGGAGGAACTCTGGCGACTCCTGGTGCGGGCGCTGCACCGCGACGGACGCACCTCGGAGGCCCTGCACGCGTACCACGAAGCCGAACGGGTTCTGGCCAACGAACTGGGCACGCGCCCCGGCCCCGGGCTGCGCCAGGCTCGCGACAAGATCCGCACCGGGGTTTTCCCTGTCCGCCAGCTGCCACTGGATCTTCCGGACTTCACCGGCCGGACGGACATCGTCACCCAGGCCACGAAGGCATTGACCCGGCCGCCTGCCGCGGTCGTACTGACCGGCGCACCAGGCGCCGGAAAGTCTACTTTGGCCGTCCATATCGGACATAAAGTCGCGGAGTCCTTTCCGGACGGTCAGCTGTACGTGCGACTGCGTGACCCGGCGGACGTCCTGGCGTACCTGCTGAAAGCCATGGGAGTGCCCGATGTCCCAGCCAGCCTTGATGAGCGGGCGGCACGGTACCGCTCTGTGCTGGCCCGCCGGGAGATGCTGGTCGTGCTGGACGACGCCGTCGACGCCGCACAGGTAGCGCCGTTGCTGCCCGGATCAGGGCGATCCGCCGTGCTGATCACCAGCCGGACGTGGCTGCCCGAGCTCCATGGCGCCGCGCATGTGCACGTCGACGCGTTAACCGACGCCGAGGCACACGATTTGCTGACAAAGGTGGCTGGCGCACACCGAGTCAACGCAGAACCGGCCCGCGCGAGGGAAATCCTGCGGTCGTGCGGAAATCTTCCGCTGGCGATCCGGGTGGCCGGGGCGAAACTCGTCGCCCGGCCGTCCATTCCGTTGCGGGTGGTGGCCGAAAGACTGGCCGACGAGCGCGGCCGACTCGATGAGCTGACAACCGGAAGCTTGGCGGTGCGAACCAGCGTCACCGACAGCTATCTCCGGCTGCCTACGAGCGCGGCGCGGGCGTTCCGGTTCGCCGGGATGCTCGGCCCGGTCTCCTTTCCCGGCTGGACGATCGCCGCACTGCTCGACCGGCCGAACGCCGACGACGTACTCGACACGTTGGTGAATGCCAACCTTCTCGCGGTCTCGGTAGACCAGACCGGCACCCTGCGGTACCGGATGCCGGACCTCTTCCGGTGTTACGCAACCGAACGCTTGTCCGGTGAAACGCGCCGAGAACTACGCGCGGCCGCACGGCGGGTCCTGGACGGTTATCTCGCACTGGCAACACATGCGGCGACACGCATGCCAGTGCCGTTCTTCGGCATCGTGCCGCGACACGGGCATGCTTCGTCCAGCGAAGTTGACGCGACGGCATGGTTCGACGCGGAAGTGCCGTCCATCACAGCGATTCTCGAACTCGCCGCCGAACTGGGCATCCAACGGCACGCCTGGCGAATTCCGGCCATGACCGCGCCCTACTTCGACCTACGCGGCAAACACGCCGAGTGGCGGCGTTCCCATGAGATCGCGCTATCGGGCGTCCGGCAGGAAGACGACAAGCACGGTGAGGCGATCGTCCTGCGTAACCAGGGACAGCTGGCGCTTTACCATGACCGACCCGCCGAAGCCGAAACAGCGACGCGAGAGGCCCTCCGGCTCTTCGCCGAAACAGAAGATGACACCGGCGTAGGAATCGCCCACGCCGGAATCGGCACGACGGCCCGGATCCGCGGTAACTACCAGAAAGCGTTGCGGCACCACCAGCGTGCACTGCGAATCTTCATGCGTACCGAAAAGCCGCATTTCGAGGCCGCTGCCCGAATCGCCATCGGCACAGCTCTGCTTGCCCAGCAAAGACTTCCCGCAGCCGAACGCTGGCTGACCGGCGCACGAGAGCTGTCAGCACGTATCGGCGACCGGCACCGCGAAGCACACGCTCTGCAACGGCTGGCCGCCCTGCGGGAGCCGGCGCAAGCTCTCAGTCACCTCACTGAAGCAACGGACATGTTCCAAAACATGGGAGACGACCACTGCGTGGCATACGCACGGCAGCACACTGGGGAGTTGTTGCTGCGTGCCGGGGATCGGACGCGCGCACGGGATCTGCTGAGCGGGTCGCTGGACGCGCACCTGCGCGCGGGCGACCACCGGTCAGCGGCGGAGGTGTCTCACCTGTTGGACGACCTCGAGCACTAGACGATTCCCAGCTGCACCTGCGGCCTCAGCGACGGGGCCCACTCGGTCTTTTTGATCACGAAACCTCAGCGTGGCAACGGAAACTGGGCCACCTGGGTAACGCCGCGCAGCAAGATCAACAGTATCTTGTGGCGGCACGGCGAGCGTAGCGAAAATCAACGCCGGTATCGCGATGGCGGACGAAAGTCTCTTGCCGGGGTCACCCGAAAGCTGCATGCCATGGCGAGGAGACCGTCGTGAGCGAGGAGGATCGCCCAAACCGCCGGGACCCTGCCGACCGTGCGCCGCGGTGGCTCCGGTTCGCGCTGGCGACCAGCTCCATCTCGGACCCGGGTGACAACGTCGTTGAGATCAACAGTATCTTGTGGCGGCATGGCGGGTGTTGAGGACATCAAGGCTGGAATCGCGTTGGCGAACGAGAAGTCTCTTGCCGGGATCGCTGCGATCACACAGGCTTCCATGCAACTGGACGAGGCACGCAACGCTCTGCTCTCCGCCACACAAGGCAGCAGTCAAGCGGACGTGAGCCAGGCGCAGGGCCTGCTCACCGAGGCGCTGCAGGTGTTGGCCAGCGCGCAGGGCGCCATCCAGGCGAGCATCTCGTCCGCCGAGGGATACGCGAACCGGCTTTGACTATTTCGGAATTGGCCGGTGCGCTGCGTGACGTGAACCTCACGCTGGAACGAGCCCGCGCGACCACTGCGACCGCGGTTCCGTTACTGGCCGAGTCCCGGGCGACACTGTTGGCGGTAAGCAGGGACCCAAACGGGTATGACCCTGTCGAGCTTGATCTCGCGATGGCACAGTTGTCAACGGCCGGGGAACTGATCGCCCTGGCCCGTCAGTCGCTACTGGACTACTTGTTGAGGCTGTAGATGTTGGGCAGAGGCGAACGCCGGCAGCGCGCACAGGACGCGCTTGACGAGTTGCGCAAGGCACTGCGGCTCGCGCTCGGCGCAGCCCAAGCAACTCGGCAAGCCGCGCAGACAACGAAGGACCAGCTCGAGTTCGAGCAAGCGGTGATGCGGCTCGGCCTGGCCAAGGCCAGACTCGATCCGGAGATCACCGAGCTGCGCGGCAGGCCGGCGTTGGCCAAGACGTGGGACAAGGTGATCGCCGAACGCGACGAGCTGTACGCGCGCTGGCATCCGGAAGGTCCGGAGCGACTGCGTCGGCTGGTCGCGGCGGCGGCGCCAGGAGCTGCGGGTTCGCCGTGGCACGACTGGCTGAGCAAGGTCGGCGAGGACACCGGTGGCGTCGCACCGGCGATGTGGCGTGTCGGCACGGCGGTGGTGGAAGAGGCGCCGCGCGAGGACGAGTTCCCGGTCGCGGTCCCGTTGCTCGACCGCGCGCACCTGCGGGTGAACTCGGCGCCGGACAACCGGTCCGTTGTGGACTCATTGGTCGAGACGTTGCTGCTGCGGCTGATGAGCTACTTCCGGCCGGGCCTTGTCAAGGTCCACCTGTGGGACATCGGCCACTTGACCGGTTCATTGCCCAACCTGCAACCGTTGACGTCAGCCGGTTTACTCACTGTTCACGATCCGACCCGGCTGGACGACCTGCTGGCCGAACTGGCCGGGCACATCCGGCGCGTGCACGCCAAGGCCATGCGCGAAGGCGAGACCTCGTTGCGTTCGGTCTGCGTCACCAAGGGTGAGCGGATCGAGCCGTGGCGCGTCGTCGTGTTGTTCGGCAACGGCGAGCGCCTGCCCGACGAGCAACAGCGTGAGCTGCAACGAGTCGCCCGGACCGGGATCGACGCCGGCGTGAGCCTGATCTGCGTCGACGTCCCGCTGTCGGCGAACAGTCCACTAGAGACGATCGCGTTCACCGATTCGCGGCACGCGACGACCAGCATGACCGGTCCCGGCGTGCGCTTCCGTCCGGACGACGCCCCGGACGGCAGTCTGGCCAGCCGCGCCGCTGCCGCGATCGCGGCGGACCTGGTCGCGCGCCGGGGCAAGCCGCGGACGTTCGACGATCTGCTGCCGGAAGAACTCGGCAAGCTCAGCTCCAAGGAGGAGCTGCGTGCGCCCGTCGGTTTCGCCGACGGTGTACCGGTCGAGGTGGTGATCGGCGACGCGACACCGCACGCGCTGATCGCCGGGCCGAGCGGATCGGGCAAGACGAATTTCCTGTACGCGATGCTCGGCGGGCTCGCCGCTCGCTATCCGCCCAGTGAACTCGAACTGTACCTTTTGGACTTCAAGGAAGGCGTGTCGTTCGCGGGCCTCGCACCCGGGCGCAAGGACCCGAGCTGGCTGCCGCAGGCGCGGCTGGTCGGCGTGAACGTCAACACCGACCGTGAGTTCGGCTTGGCGTTGCTGCGGTTCCTGACCGAGGAACTGGCTCGGCGGGCCGAGGCGGCCAAGCGCCAGGAGGTCACCAAGCTGGCCGAGCTGCGGGAAGCCGAGCCGGAGGGACACTGGCCGCGGATCGTCGCGGTGATCGACGAGTTCCAGGCGCTGTTCGGCGGCCGGGACCGGATCACCCAGCAGGCCACGGTGTTGTTGGAGGACGTGGCCCGGCGGGGGCGTTCGCAGGGCATCCACCTGGTGCTGGCCAGCCAGGACATCGCCGGGATCGAGGCGTTCTGGGGCAAGCCCGCGGTGTTCGAACAGTGCACGCTGCGCATCGCGATGCCCAAGGCCAAGCGTGTGCTGTCGGAGACCAACAACGCGGCGTTCAGCCTGCCGCGCTGGCACGCCGTGATCAACCACGACTCCGGTGTGCCACACGGAAACCAGGTCGCGCACATCCCGGACGCCTCGGCGAAGGGAACGTTCGACGCGCTGCAAGCGCGGCTCTGGGCCGCCGGGAACTCGTTGGCACCAAGGCTTTTCGATGGCGCACACCAGCCGTTGCTCGCCGAGTCGCCTGATTTCACCGACCCGCCAGGGCCACTGCTCGGGCAGATCATCGACGTGGAATGCCGGGCCGCGACCATGGCATTGGACGCGGTGCCCGGCCGTAACCTCGCAGTGATCGGCACGGCGACGGCGGACGCTCTGTCTATTATGGAGAGCATCACGTTCTCGTTGGCGCGCAAGCACTCCCCTGGCTCGGTGGATTTCAGCATCTGGTGCGCCGTGCCGGCGTTGCAGGAACGGGTCACCCGGCTGGCGAAGATCCTCACGGCGATCGGCCACGCGGTGGACCACCGGACCGACGAGTCGATCGCCAAACTGGCGCCCGCTTCGGGAGAACGGCCCCGGTACATCCTGTTCTTCGCGGTGGACGCCGCACACCAATGGCTGGAACGCAAGGAACCACCCGCGATGCGCAGCGGACTGGACGACTTGCGCGCGTTGCTGAAGAACGGGCCCGCCAACCACGTGCACACGTTCGGCTGGTGGCGCGGTGTCGGACGACTGAAGGACACCCTGGGCTTCGGCGGCACCGACGACATCGGCGCGTGGGTGGCTCTGGACGTCCAAGGCGCCGAACTGAACACCCTGGCCGCCGGGCAGGTCATCGACTGGGCGCCCCGCCCGAAACGAGCGATCTACTTCGACAAGTCGACGCACAGCTCACCCGACGTGATCATCCCCTTCGACACGGTGGAGTCGGAATGACAGACGACCCGGTCGCGCAGTACAAGGAGATCCTCGACCTGACCCGGCAGGCCTCGCAGCAACTGGCGGACCGCGAACGCCGCCGCCGAGTCGAGGTCGTCACGGAGATAACCGCCGCCGAAAAAGCGATCAAACAAGCGACCGAGCAAGAGGAACAGGTCAAGAAGGAGATCACCGGCTGGTGGCGCCAAGTCGCCGCCCGGCTCGCCGGGCTGAACTGGATCACGCCCGGCCGCCCACCGGAGCCGGATCCCGCGGGCCGACCTGACCTCCTGGACACCTACCTCGCCGAGATCGAACCGGCCACGAACACCTTCGTGGCCGCCCTGCGGAAAGCCGTGTGGCCCAAGAAACTTCCCTAAACCGTTCCCCGCCATTTCTGACGACGACTTTTGCCGAACCTCACCCCAACCCCAGAACATCCCCCACCACTCCCGGGGGGACGACCCCTGGCCAGTCTATCGCGGATATGGGCTGGTCAAAGGGGTTACCGGCGGGTTGTGGACAACTAGATTTGCGAACGGTCCAGTTGCACGGTCAACGTGGCGCGAGCCGCGCGGGCCAACGTAGCGCGAGCCGCGCGGGCCAACGTAGCGCGAGCCGCGCGGGCACCGTCAGCTGTCGGTCGCTGTTCCCTTGCGGGCGTCGGGGGCTTCCACTTGCTCTTGGATGTGGTCGAGCGTGGTATCCAATGCCTGGTCGATCTCCGCGTCTTCGTGGTGGGCATGCAGTTCGATGTCCACAATGGTCCGGTCTTGTTCTGCTTTGATGTCCAGGACACCGGAGTAGTCGCTGTCGCGTGAGCCCCATTGGATGCGTCGGGCGGTGCGGTCGACGCGGAACCATGCCTCTCCGTGTTCTTTCTCGCCGTGGACTTCGGCTTCCACTTCCACTGTGTCGCCGCCGACGTGTTTGGCCGTCTTCATGTGGTCGAAGTACTTCGGCAGGTTGTTCACGTCGGCAAGGTATTCGAACACCCGGTCCTCACCGGCGTGCAACGTGCGTGTGCGGTGGTAGGTAGGCATGGCTCAACCCCTTTCTCAGCTCTGCGTACCCGCAAACGCGATGACTACACACCGCTCATCTGGGTAGCCAAGGTTCGACCTGAGGAGGTTGCTCGTGGACGTCGTCGACATGATCATGGATGACCACCGTGAGGTGGAACGACTGTTCAACGAATTGAAGAACAACCCGGACAAACGGCCCTTGTTGACGCCGGTGATGTGCGCGTTGCTGGTCGCGCACAGCCGTGCGGAGGAGTCCGAGGTCTATCCGGTCGCCAAGAAAGAGGCTGGCGAGACCGACGAGGTCGAGCACAGCCAGCAGGAGCACGCCGAGGCCGAGAAGCTGCTGGCCGAGCTCGCACAGGCCGACCCGACGGGGTCGCGCTACGAGCAGTTGCTGGACAAGGTCATCGAGTCGGTGACCCACCACGTCGAGGAAGAAGAGTCGACCGTGCTGCCCGGCATGCGTTCGCGGCTCGACGGCGACCGCCTTTCGCAGCTGGCCAAGGCGTTCGCGTCGAGCAGGGCACAGCATCTCGGTGAAATGCCTGGTCAGGCCACCAAGGGCGAGTTGCTCCAGCAGGCCCGCAACGCCGGCATCAGCGGCGCGTCCAGCATGAGCCGGGAGCAGCTGACCAAGGCTCTGCAGACCCAATCGTCCTGAGAGGAACCATCGTGAATTCGCCAGACAGGGACTCGTCGAGTGCCGAAGACCTCGACGAGGACCGCTTGCGAGCCGACCCGCTCGAAGCCGGGATGGACCCGCCGGAACACTGGTCCGGTGCGGACAAGTACGGCACGACCCCGTACGAACAGTCGCACCCGAGGCCGATGGAGGACCGGCTGGCCGAAGAGCAGCCGGAGACCCAGCCCGAACTGTCCCCTTTGGACGAGAAGATCGAGCGGGAAGCCGTCGGCCGTGGCCAAGCCGCTGACGAAGCGGGCGGTTCGATGGCGGCCGAGGAGCGTACGCCCCTTCGTCCCGCGGAATGACGGTTGGGGGGAAGGCCTACATAAGGCCTTCCCCCCAACAACAGGCAACTACCTGCTCAGGCGCAGCGTGAGCACTTGGAAGGGCCGCAACGAGACCGGGATTCCTTCGGACGTCACCGAGGCATCGGCCAGCGGCCGCTCCAACAGATCCGTCGTCTTCGCGCTCGACACCGGGAAGCTGGTCTTCACGACCGCTGAAGTCCGCCCACCGAGTGCCTCGTAAAGCCGCACAACGACGTCGCCGGACTGGTCGTCAGCCAGCTTGACCGCCTCGACTGTCACCGCGTCACTGTCCACAGTGATCAAAGGCTCAGGGACCGAGGCACCCTGCACTGAACGAACCGGAAGGTTCAGCGCATAACCCTCGGCCACTGTGTCCGAAATGGACGCGCCCGGCAGCAGTGAGTACGTCATCACGTGCTTGCCCTGGTCGGCGTACGGGTCCGGGAAACGAGGTGCGCGCACCAGGCTCAGCCGTACGGTCGTCGTCGTTGTGCCGTCGTCGTTGGAGACGCGGCCGATGTCGTGGCCGTAGGTCGAGTCGTTCAGGACTGCGACGCCGTAACCAGGTTCGGCGACGTGTACCCAGCGGTGGGCGTAGATCTCGAACCTTGCGGCGTCCCAGCTGGTGTTGGTGTGCGTCGGCCGGTAGACGTGGCCGAACTGGATCTCCGCGGCCGAACGGTCGGCGTGGATGTCGATCGGGAACGCGGCCTTGAGGATCTTCTCCGATTCGTGCCAGTCGATCTCGGTCCGCACGTCGATCCGGCGGCTTCCCGCCCGCACACTGATCACCTGCGTGATCCGGGACGACCCGAAGGAACGTACGACCTCGATCGCACCCTCAACCCCCGTACTCACCACGTTGATCGAGTCCACATCGGTCAGATCCGTGTGGCGACGCTTGTAGTGCGCGTCGATGTCCCAGGCATCCCAGAAGTTCGGCAGATCCGGGTGCAGCTGCAGCAGATTACCCGGGCTGGAAAGGATCTCACGGCCGTCCGCGATCACCGACGTCATCAACCCGTTGTCGTCCAGCGTGACACGGACCAAGCCGTTGTCCAGCAAGCGATCCGTGACGGTCACCTCGGGAGCGACAACAGCGGAGACCACTGCGGCACCAGAGGCTGGAACGGACGTCAGCACGCCATCGACGACCTCGTTGCGGGCACGGGGGCTCGTGTTGAAGACCAGCTGCTGATCACCAGAGCCCACCAAGGACGACATCGCGGCGTTGGTGATGGCGTGCAGCTCGGCCGCCACCGCGGCGTACTTGGCCTCGGCTTCCTTGTGCACCCACGCGATCGAACTGCCCGGCAGGATGTCATGGAACTGGTGCAGCAGAACGACTTTCCACAGCCGGTCGAAGGCTTCATAGGGGTACTCGAAGTCGCCGAAGATCGCCGCGGTGGCCGCCCACAGTTCGGCTTCCCTGAGCAAGTGCTCGCTTCGGCGGTTGCCCGCCTTGGTCCTGGCCTGCGAGGTGTACGTCGCCCGGTGCAGCTCGAGGTACATCTCGCCGGACCACACGGGGGCGTCCGGGTACTCCTCGTACGCCTTCTCGAAGAACTCGCTCGGCTTCTCGATCGTGACCTTCGCCGTGCCTTCGAGGTCACGCAGACGACGGGCCCGCTCAAGCATCTCGCGAGTCGGGCCGCCACCACCGTCGCCGTAACCGAACGGCACAAGCGATGTGGTGCCGCGACCTTTCTCCAGGTAGTTCGAGACAGCGTACGCCATCTCCTTGCCGGAGAACTCCGAGTTGTACGTGTCGACCGGCGGCAGGTGCGTGAACACCTTGGTCCCGTCGATCCCCTCCCACCAGAAGGTGTGGTGGGGCATTTTGTTCGTCTGGTTCCACGACATCTTCTGCGTCAGGAACCAGCGGGCCCCGGCGAGCTTGGCCAGCTGCGGGAAGGCTGCGGTGTAGCCGAACGAGTCGGGCAGCCAGACCTCTTCGCATTCGTAGCCGAACTCGTCGAGGAAGAACCTCTTGCCGTGCACCAGTTGCCGGGCGAGCGCCTCGCCGCCGGGGAGGTTGGCGTCGGACTCGACCCACATTCCGCCGACCGGCGCCCACTGGCCTGCTTTCACGGCCGCGGCGATGCGCTCGAAGATGACCGGCTGGTGTTCTTTGATCCACGCGTACTGCTGGGCCTGCGAGCACGCGAAGATGAACTCCGGGTAGTCCTGCGCCAACGCGGTGACCGTCGCGAACGTGCGGGCAGTCTTGCGAATGGTCTCGCGTTGCGGCCACAGCCACGCGCTGTCGATGTGCGCGTGGCCGACGGCCGACAGCTTGTGCGCGCTCGCGTGCGCCGGACGGGACAACACTTCGGTCAGCTCGGCGCGAGCCGTTGCAGCCGTGCCTGAAATGTCCGCTACGTCGATCGCGTCCAGTGCACGCTCGAGTGCGCGCAGGATCTCGTGCCGCCGCGGGTCCGATGTGGACAGCTGGTGCATCAGCTGGCTGAGCACCTCGACGTCCATCTGCAGGTGCCAGACGTCCTCGTCGAGCAGCTTCACGTCGGCCGCGGTGAAGACGTACAGCGGGTCCTTGCCCGCGGTCTGCTTGTCCCCCAACATCGTCGGCTGCATGCCGTTTTCCTGGACGTCCGGGTTCGCCGCGGCCTCGATCAGCAGGCCGACCACGTCCCCGGTCAACGGGACGTGGTCGTTGCGCGGCGCGATGCCCTTGATCGGGCGCCCCTGCAGGTCGTGCGCCAGCGCCTCGGCCTGGAACCCTGCCTGGGCTTTGGTGAAACCGAGGTCGATCACGGCCTCGACGCGCTTGCCGTGCCACTCCTGGGGGACCGCTCCGCGGATACGGAACCAACTGGTCGACCACGGCGCGCCCCAGCGCTGCCCCACAGTGAACGGCTCGTAGTCCGCGGCGAGCGCCTCGGCCACCGGCACCGGCTCGTCCGGTACGTGCCAGACCTCGATTTCCAGCGGACAGGACCCGGCGTACTTGGCCGGCGCGATGCGCGTGGTGAGCATCCGTGCCAGCCGGTCCTCGACCAGCCGCCGATCATCGTGCACAGGTGACCTCCAGGTCTAACGGGGTTCCTGGCCGACGCTATACCAAGGTTTCACCAGAAGGCAGCCGATGAAGTTCACTATTGCCGGACCGGCGTCATTCCGCCCACGGCAACGGATGCCGCTCGTCAGAGCCCGGCGCGGACGCGAAACCCCCGATCGACATGCAGACCAACGCATCGACCGGACCGTCGACCACCCGCACCTGCCGCGCCTCGTGCGCGGGAAGGATGACCGCTTGTCCGGTTCGGACAAGTTTCGCTGAACCATCCGCGATGAACTCGACCGCGCCCGCGAGCGTGACCCAGACCTGCTCACGGTCGACGACGTGCAGCGGTCCTTGCGCGCCTTCCTTCATGCTCCCGCGCCAGGTGCTGAGGTCCTTGCTGCCCAGGCTGGGCGTGGCAAGGCTGGCCATCACGGCGTTCGGCGTCTCGGTCACACGTGCGTTCTCCACGACTATCATCGTCGCCCCCTAAGTCAAGTAGCTTTACTTGTCGATGAGTAAAGCGGCTTGACTCGGGTGTGTCAAGATATGTCCGTGACCGACGACCCACTGGCCCGGACCGAGCTGACGTTCCTGCTCGGCATGGGGTTCCAGCTTGTGCTGCGTGAGTTCGTCACGCGGGTCGAGGCGGCGGGGTATGAGGACCTGCGGCCGATTCACGGCGCGGTGTTCCAGGCGCTGAAGGCATCCGGTGCGACCGGCACAGAACTGGCCGACCGCCTCGGCGTGACAAAACAAGCGGCCGGCCAAATCGTGGACGAGCTCGAAGAGAAGGGCTACGTCACCCGCAAGCCGCACCCCGAAGGCGGCAGGCGCAAGCTGGTCGTGTTGACCGACAAGGCTTTCCGGCACCTGACCGTGGCGGGCCGGATCCTGCACGAGCTGGAGGCCGAGCTCGCCGAACAGGTCGACTTCCCTGGACTACGATCCGAGCTCACCAAGTTGATCAGGACGATGGCCGGCCCCAACCTGCCGGCCCTCCGCCCCATCTGGTGACAAAACCCGTCACCGGGGGAACCCCTGATTTTCACGCTACCAGTGGGGTACGACAGTCTTCGCCACGAACCCCAAACCCTGCTCCCTCGATCACCTCGACACCGACGAAGCCGTTGCGCTCCAATGCCTCCACGATCACAGGTGTCACGCGGTCGTCGCCGGTCGGGCCATCACCGTACAAGATGTACAGGATTCCGCCTGGCCGCAAGGCCTTTCGCAGCACGGTGAGTTCGGCCGAGGGGTCGCGTACCCAGAACAGGTTGACGTTGACGCAGAATGCCTTGTCCAGGCTGGCGGCGGGGACTTCGAGGTCGTCCAGTGCCGACTGCCGGACCTCCAGTCTTCCCGCGTCCACATGGGACGCGTTGCGGTCGGCGGCGCGCTGGACGGCGACCGGCGAACGGTCGATCGCCAGCAAGTGCCCGGTTTCCAGGCGGTCGCAGATCAACGCGGCCGCGACGCCCGGGCCGCAGCCGATTTCCAGGACGCGGTCCGCTGGGCCCGGGTCCACGACCGACAGGGCCCAGCGAACACGGTCCGGGACTTTCACGAAGGAAGGCTCACCACGTCCGCGAGAACCACGCCCGGCTCGGTCAGCCGCGCCTTCGCCGGGCTGTCGTACACCACGAGCAGTTCGTTGTCGGGCAGCAGCGCGATTCCCTCGGCGTGGTCGTCGCCCTCGCCGTACGGCAGGTCGAGCACCTTCTCCAGTTCGTCGCGGTGGACGACGTCCGCGGTCTTCAAGTCCGCGGCATCCCGCCATCGGTAGACGCGCACTGGGCCGTCGAGGTCCATCGATGGGCCTGCCAAGATCAACAGGTCGTCGCCGTGCACGCACATGTCGCGCACGCCCAGGCCGTCGACGTCGAGGAAGTGCTTGACGTAGCGGTCGCCGTTGAGCTTCTCCAGCTTCAGCTCGTCGCCGTCGGCGCGGGGCGCCAGTTGCATGATCACCGCCCAGCCGCGCAGCACTGGCCCGCGCAGACCGAGGAAGACGCGCTCCTGTCCCGGGTCACCGGCCGCCGCGATGCCTTCGATGTCCAACCCGTTGTCCTTGCCGGGGATGGCGAGGAAAGGCGCGAGGTGCTCGTCGTCCTCCAGCAAGTCGATCAAGCCCGGCTTGCCCAGCGCGGCACTGCGGTGCCCGTCGCTGGTCCGGTCGACCGGCTCGTCGTTCTCGATCGCCAAGCGAGCGAGCACGCGGCGCGACGGCTCCATGCTCACGCTCGCCAATCGCTTGGCGGACTTGGCATCCGAGTGTTCCCGCTTGAGCTTCTTGCGCTTCGCACTGTGCGAACCGACCGCCCACAGATACGGGCCCACGCGCGCGAGGCCTTCGACGTCGACCTCTTCTTCTGCCTCTCCGGGCAGCTTGATCACGTCCGGTAGCGGGAACGTCACGTGTTCGGCGTACTCGGCCGGGCGTCCGATCTCGTCGGCGGTCAGCCGCTCGATGGTCGCCGTCTCGTCGCCGGCGATCCACAGGTAGCGCCCGTCGCTGCGGACCGCGGACAGGTTGACGTGCGTTTGCGCCTCGACGGCACCGGTCTCGAACCGCAGCCGGACCTGGCGGTTGACGGTCATACGCCCCCTCTAGTCGCTGGGCCGCGCGTCAACGATGAAGATCTGACCGCCGCCCTCGCGGTAGCGGCGCGCACGTGCCTCAGCCCGTTTTAGCACGCGCCCACGGATCAACGCCCGCGTCGGCGGGAACAAAAGGGCGATCGCCAGTACATCGCTGACGAAACCGGGCAACACGACCAAAATCCCGGCGACCGCGATCAGCACGCCGTCGAGCATCTCCCCCTGCGGCTGCTGTCCGGACCGGACCTTCGCCTGAAACGCCGTCAGCGCCCGCATCCCCTCGCGGCGCAGCAGCACGACACCGATCACGGTGGCCACGACCACCAGCAGAATCGTCGGCAGCACACCGATCGCCGAGCCGATCAGCACCAGCACGGTGAGCTCGACCGCCATCGCCAGCAACAACAGGATCAAAACGGGCATACTCGCTCAACGCTCGAGACCGCGAAAAGACTCCCGTCCGGCGTCGGAAATCACCTCGAGCATGAATTCGCCCGCGTGCCTGGCGGTTTTGAGATCACCAACGCGAACGCCGAACGTGTCCAGGGCGTACCGGACGGCAGCGTCCTTCGAGATGACCTCGCCGGTCGTGACGGTGCAGTGCAACCTGGGCGGACCGGTCACCCGCGCGGCGGCGACCCTGTCCGGCGAAATCAGCGGTTTGCACGGCGGGTCGCCGGACACGCATTTCTCGGCGAACGATCGCCAATGACCATTCAGTTGATCAAGGGTCCACTGCCGCAGCATGCCGGGTTCCGGATCGAGTCCCCATTCGGCCGGTTCCGGTCCGCGAAATGTGATGCCCTTTTCCCGCAGCACTTTCCACATCACCGGGTTCACGTCGAACCCGGTATCCCATTTGAACTTCCGCCCGCTGTGCGACGCGATCGGCCGTATCCGCGTCACCGGCTTGGAAATGTCTTCGGTGGCGACGAAAACCCCGTTCATCGTGCCGGGGATGTGCGGCTGGCGGCGCAGCAGGGCACGCCAAGCCGTGGCCAGGTTTCCCAGGATGTGCAAGGCAGGCAACTGTTTGGCGGGCCCGTTCAGCACGGCAACGAAATCGATGTCGCTGGTATCCGCGTGCCACGCGCCGAGCGCGGCTGAACCGACCACGTAGAACCCGCTGATCCGGCCGGGAATCAGCCGATCGGCCACGGCAAGGTACCGGTTGACGATCTGCTCGAACATTCACCCGACCCTATCCCTTGGTGGCACCCCCGGTCAGGCCTTTGACGAAGTGCTTCTGCAGGAACAGATAGAAGATCAGCACGGGCAACGTCGCCAGGAACATCAGCGCGAAAACGCTGCCGAAATCGGCCTGGTACTGACCGATGGACCGGTAGATCCCGGTCGTCACGGTGGTCCCCTGGCTGGGGCCGAGGATGATCAGCGGATCGATGAAGTCGTTCCAGATCCACACCCCGAGGAAGATCATCACGCTCGCGGTCGCGGGGCGTAGCAACGGGAACACGATCCGCCAGAACACCTGGCCGCGTCGCGCGCCGTCGAGGATCGCGGCCTCTTCGAGCTCGACCGGCACGCTCCGGATGAACCCGGCGAACACGAACACACCGAACGGCACGTAGTAGCCGACGTTGAACAGCACAAGGCCTTGCAGGGTGGTCATCAGGTCGGCGATGTTCAGCACGTCCGAGATCGGGATCAGGATCACCTGGGGCGGGATCATCAGCCCGGACAGCAGCACCAGCGTCAGGATCCGCGTCCACCGCTGCCTGGACCGCGCGAGGTAGTGCCCGAGCATGGCACTCAACACGGTCAGGATCACCACGGAAAGTGTCGTCACGACGATGCTGTTGGTGAGACTCACCCAGAAAAGCTGATCAGGACGGGTGACCACGGCGGCGATGTTGTCCAAAGTGGGCGGTATCGGCAGCGCGGCCGGTTCGGCGGAGATCAGATCGCCCCGCTTGAACACGTTGGCCAGCACGAAGTACAGCGGGACGAAGAACAGCGCGCTGACGAAGATCGCGGCGATCGGCCGAGTCATAGGTCGATCTCCCTGCGCTGCAAGAGTTTCAACACGATCGCGGTGATCACCGCGACGATCAGGAGCATGACGATCGCCATCGCGGAGGCGTAACCGACATGGTTGGCGTCAAACCCGGTGGCCAGCACGTTGAACGCGATGGTCGCGGTGGCGCCGGACCCGGGACCGCCGTTGGTGATCACCTTGACGTAGTCGTACGTCTTGAAAGCGGAGATCAGCAGCACCACGGTGTTGATCGTCAACGCGGGCGCCAGCAACGGCCAGGTCACCGCGCGGAACCGGCGGACCGGCCCGGCGCCGTCGATCGCGGCGGCCTCCAGCAGCTCCTGCGGAACCCCTTG
Source organism: Kibdelosporangium aridum (assembly GCF_900176515.1). Taxonomy (GTDB): domain Bacteria; phylum Actinomycetota; class Actinomycetes; order Mycobacteriales; family Pseudonocardiaceae; genus Kibdelosporangium; species Kibdelosporangium aridum. The sequence goes on along the minus strand of NZ_FWXV01000005.1, from coordinate 262,903 downwards.
CAGCCCGGCGAGATACACCACGACACAGAACCCGAGCATCTGCCAGCACACGATCGAAGCCAGCGAATACAAGGCCAGATCGGGATCGGACAACCACCCCGGCGGAGTGGAGACGCCCAGCGCCCGGAGGAGCTCGTTGACCGGTCCCTCACTGTCGAGCAGACGCGACCAGATGATGCTGACCACGACCGAGCTCAAGATCACCGGCGTGAAGAACACGCTGCGCAAGGCGTTGTAGAGACCGCCTCGTTTGTCCAGCAGCAAAGCCACCCCGAGCCCGAGGACGTTGGGCACGATCACGACGATCAGCGTCAGGATGGACGTGACCCGCAGCGCGGTGAGGAATTCCTGATCCTCGAACAGCAGCCCGAAGTTCCGCAGCCCGACGAACGTGGTCGGCGGGTTGAACGGGTTGTAGTTGGTCAGGCTGTACCACAGGCTGATCCCGATCGGGGCGAGCACAAAGCACGCGTAGACAAGGACTCCGGGTGCGGCGAAGGAGATGAAGTGCCAGACCTTCGGGCCCAGTCTGGCCTTGGTCGCCGCACCGCGGTCCCTGCGAGTGTCCAGCGGTGCGGCGACCTCAGCGGCGGCCATCCCCTCAGCCCGCCTTCTCCCATTCGGTGTCCAGGAAGGCGCACGCGTCCGCCGCTGACTTGCGGCCGGTGACCAAGTCCTGGGCCATGGCGTAGAACTTCTCCTTCAGCCCGGGCAGCAACCCGTCGTCCGCGGTCTCCCAGCCGAACGAGTTGACGATCGCCTTCTGCTGCACGGCTTGCGTGTACAAGTCGTAGCCCGCTTTGAGAACCGGGCCGACGTCCGGTGGCATCTGATAGCCCTTGATCGCCGGGACGAGACCGTCCGCCTTGACCGACGCGTCGATCTGGCCCTTGTCGGTCTGGAACGCGATGGCGAACCGCTTGGCCGCGTCGAGGTTCTTGGACTTGGCGTTCACGCTCATGCCGCCGCCGGTGTACGCGGGTACGACGAGTTTCCCGCTGTCGGAGGGGAAGTTGAACACACCGATGTCGAAGTCGTGCTTCTTGGTGTCGGCGTTGGCCGCGAACCAGTTGCCCATCGGGTACATCGCGCCTTTGCCGTCGAGGAAGGCCTGCTCGGTGGCGGCGTAGTCACGGGACACGCTGTCCTTGTCCAGGTATCCCTTCGCGGCAAGGTCGGCGAACTTGGCCACCGCGGCTTGGAAATCGGCGTCGGTGAACTTGACTTTGTTGTTCCTGCGCTGGGTCAACCAGTCGGGCGTCTTGCCGTACACGTCGACACTGATGATGCCGGTGAGGATCATGGACGCCGGGAAGCCGTCCTTGCCGCCACCGATGACGAACGGCTGCTGCCCCTTGGCTTTCAGCCTGTCGGCGGCTTGCAGCAGTTCGGCCCATGTCTTCGGGGTGCCGGTGATGCCCGCATCGGCGAACATCTTCTTGTTGTAGTAGACGGGCGGAATGGTCTGTGTGTTGGCCGGGAGCTGGTGGTGGCCGCCCTTGATCGGGTTGGCCTGCGGGAACTCGAAGTCGGTGAGCTCCTCGGGCTTCCAGTCGTAGAGGTTGCCCGCCTCGGCGAACCCGGCCGGGTCGACCGCGATCATCACGTCGGGGAACTGCCCGGACTGCAAGAGCTGCTTGGCGTAGGCGGTGCGTCCCTGAGTGGTCGGCGCGACCAGCTTGGTCACCTTGATGTCCGGGTGTTTCTCGGTGACGCGTTTGATGGCCGCGTCCCAGTAGGCGGGCGGGAGGTTGGGTGTTTCGAACGTGAGGAAGCTGATCTCCTGCTGCCCGCCACCGCCGGCATCCTGCTTGACCGAGCACCCGCTCAAGCAGGCAGCCACCAGTAACGCCAACACAATGGGCTTGCGCATCGCCGATCTCCCTACCGGTGACCGTCGTCACTCCACGGCGGATTTCATCGGATGACTGATCGGGTGTCAAGCGGTCTGCAAAGGTTTACGGTGTTGATACATCGGATGTATCGTTCAAGCTAGGTTGGCGGTATGAAACGCGCGGAGGTGCTCCGAGACCTCGTGGACCACGGCCTGGGCTATGGGCGTGAGCGGCTGTACGAGCTCGCGGCCGAACTAGACCTGCTCGTTTCCGATGTGTTGGTCGTCTCTGGGCATCCGGTCCCCACGCACCTACGGCCACCTGCCCGCGATCGCGACGTCATGCGCGCGTTCGCCAAGCAATTCGTCACGATGGATCATGCACACCTGGCGGCCGTCAAGAACCTCGTAGTGGCCCTGGGTTCAGCCAACCCTGCCCCTGAAGGCCCGGACAGCGCCCCTGCCGGACGTGCGTTTCATGAGATCTTCAACGGCTTGCTGCACAATCGCGGCTTGGACGCCCGGTCGATGCCGTTCACCGGACTGTCCATGAGCACGATCCACGGCGTGGCCGACGGTCGTTCGCACAGCCTGCAACAGCTGTCAGTAGTGGCAGGCCCGCTGGCATGGCAATTCGATGACCTTGTCGCGGTCGCTGACGAACCACCAGGGCACTTCGGCTCATGCCCCACGATGTGCCGTCACGTCGGCGAGATCTTCATAGCCGCGATACCTCTCACGACTTCGCAACTGGTCAAGGCAACGAGAAAAAATCGCTGACGTGGCCGCGTGCACCCCCGTCCCATGCCGGAGTTCGACATCTCCGCCGCGATGACCGCGGCCTTCTGCGGACGTTAGGCGGACCTGCGGGCGAGGACACCTTGCTCGATCGCGTATCGGGTCAGCTCGGAGCGGCGACGCTGGCCGGTCTTGTCCCTGATTCTGTCCAGATAGGACCGGACCGTGCGGATGCTGATGGCGAGTTCGACGGCGATGTCCTGGTCGCGTTCACCGGATGCCACCAGGGAAAGGACTTCACGCTCCCGAGTGGACAGTTCGATCACGTGCCTGCCGCGCGAAGCCGACAGCATGTACGAGGCCAAGGTCGGCGAGATGTAGCTGTCGCCCTGTGCGATCTGCCGCAGTGCGCGCAGCAACTCGTCGGCCTCGACGTCCTTGGACAGGAACCCGCGTGCCCCCGCAGCCATGGCACTGAGCACCTCGTGTTGTGCCGCGTGGGCACTGACCACCAACACCTTGTGGCCCATCGTGACCACTTCGAGCACCGCTGCCGCGTCGCGGACACCGGGCAGTCCCAGGTCGAGGATGACCACTGAGGACGGGTGTCTTCGGCGGACCGCGAACTGGGCGACGGATTCTGCTGCCGCGTCGAGCTCGAAGCCCGGTGACTCCGTGATCAGCTGCGCCACGGCTGAGCGGTAGAGCGGGTGGTCCTCGATCACCCCGACTGTGATCCCCATGTCACCACGTTACGAATCACCAACCGCTCAGCGTGACAGTCATTCACCCCTCATCCAGGTCACCTCGACCCAGACCCGCGTACCGCTGCGGACGGTCGACGCACTGATCCCGACACACGAAATCGCAGGTACGGCCTCGGGCGGCGAGTCCGAGACCACGCTCACGGTCACTGATTCCCCCGAACCGACAACAGTCACTCGTGCCGTGCTCGCCGCGGTCGCCAGCATCGCGACCGCGGGTTCGGTGAGCATCCGCCGCGCGTCCGGCGGCACGGTCGGACGCTGGCCGCGCTCAGCGAACCGGACCGAGACACCATTGCGTTCGGCCAGTTCGATGCAGCCTCGCAGCTCGTCCAGCAGCGGATCGGGGGCGCGCTCGGCGAACAGGCGCCGTATCTTGGCCGCACCCAGCGAACACTGCCGCCGAGTCGAGGGGTCGCCCGGGTTCAGCGAGCCGGCAGCCAGCCCGGCCAGCACCGCGCAGACCTCGCGCACCACGTCGTCCTCGCCCGCTAGGACGTCGCGAATTCCATCGAGGTCACGCGCGGCTTGCTCGCGCAGCCACCGTTCCCGCTTGGCCACGACACCGGCCCCGACCATCAGCAGCGTCGCCGAGGCCGTGTCGAGGGCGTACCGCAGCGGGCTGCTGAGCAGCTCACGTTCTGCGGACCCCGGCACCATCCGCAGATGGTAGGCACAGCTCCCAGGCGTTCCGGGTGGGTATTTCTGCCGCCTGTCAGGCGTGCTCCAGGGCCAAGTGGGGCAGCCTGCGGTCCATCGGACGCGGGAGCCACCAGGCCGCCCGGCCGAACAACCGCATCACGGCAGGCACGATCAGGCACCGGATCACGACCGCGTCCAGCAGCACGGCGACCGCGAGGCCCAGCCCGAACTGCTGCAGCATCCGGTCCGGGCTGAACAGGAACGCCCCGAACACCACGATCATGATCGCGGCCGCGGCCGTGATCACCCCGCCGGTGCTGGCCATGCCTTCCCGGACAGCGAAACCCGCGTCGCCGGTCCTTCGCCACTCCTCGTGCATCCTGGACAGCAGGAACACCTCGTAGTCCATCGACAGCCCGAACACGATCGCGAAGATCAGCACCGGCACGAACGCCTCGATCGGTCCTGACTGGACGCCGAACAGCCCGTCGCCGTACACCAACGTCACCACGCCCATCGACGCACCGATGCTCAGCAGGTTGAGCACGGCCGCCTTGAGCGGGATCAGGATCGACCGGAACACGACCATCAGCAGCAGTGCCGAGAGACCCACCACGACCAGGATGAACAACGGCAGCCGGTCGCTGACCGCCGACGCGAAATCATCGGCCGCGGCCGTGGCACCGCCGACCAGGAAAGTCCCGGACAGCTTGGGCAGCACTTCGGTGCGCAACCGGACAACCAGATCGTTGGTGGCCGCGTCTTGTGGCGCACTCGTCGGATAGAGCATGACCACAGTCCCGTGTGGAGTCTGGTGCGGCGGAAGAACCTTGGCCACGCCTGCGGTTTCTGCGAGTACCTCGGGCAGCCTCGGCTCGTTTCCTTGTGACACGACCACGAGCGGGCCGTTGAAGCCAGGTCCGAATCCCTTGGCCAGCAGGTCGTAGGCCTGACGAGACGTCGAACTTGGCGACTCCGTCCCAGCATCGGCGAAACCCAGCCGCATCCCCAAGGCAGGCAACGACAGCGCTCCCAAAGCGACCACCGCGAGGACCAAGGCAGGCCAAGGGCGGCGTTGCACCATGGAAGCCCAGGCACGCCAACGGTCACCGTGCGGCTTGTGCGCCCGGCGCATGACGGCCTTCTCGATCCGCCTGCCCAACAGGGAAAGCAACGAAGGCAACAGCGTCAACGACGCGACGAGTGTCAAAAGGACAGTCAGCGTCACAGCCAAAGCGAGCCCCTGCAACGATCCGAGACCAAGAGCCAAGAGCCCAAGCAACGCGATGATCACCGTACATCCGGCGAACAGCACCGACCGGCCAGCAGTGTCCAGCGCCTTGGTCGCCGCGGTGTCACGGTCGGCACCTGCCAGCAGCTCGCTGCGATAGCGGGCGAAGATCAGCAGCGCGTAGTCCACGCCGACACCGAGGCCGACCAGGATCATCACCGGCGGCGCGTAATCCGGCAGGTCGACCAGGTGCGACGCGAGAATGATGATCCCGACGGTCGTACCGACCGCGAAGATCGCCGTGATGATCGGCAGTCCCGCGGCCAGCAGTGACCCGAACATCAGCACCAGGATCACCAGCGCGGCCAGCATTCCCGCGCCTTCCGCGCCACCGCCGGACGATTCCTCGGCGCCGCGGACGAGCTCGCCACCGAGCTCGACCCGCAGATCCGTGGACTGTGCGGTGTCGATGATCCGGCGAATGTCCTCGTCCGGCACGCCCTTGGCGTCCAGCGTGACGGTCGCGAAAGCGATGTTCCCGCTGGCCTGAGGCTCCTGGACCTGCGCGACGTGCGGCAGGCCACGGACATTGTCCAGCACAGCGGGGAACTTCGACAGGTCGCCCTCGGCGACGACCTGGATCGTGTCGACCGAGTCGCGGCCCTGGAACATGTCGGCGACCTGCTGGGACTCTGTGCCCGGCATGGAGTGGTCGTTGTGGTAGTCGCTGCCGACCGCCTGCGAGGCGAGCGTGATCCCGGCGAGCGCCACCACCCAGAGCATCACCGCGAGCCAGCGGTGCCGTCGCGACCAGCCCGCCAGCCGCTCGAACCGGCTGAGTTTCTGTGTGTTCACACCGGAAAGATTCGGCTACGCACCAGGTTGCGGTCGTCCGGCCGAAGGGGGCAGTTGACGTACCGCGGGAGTTGTTCCCTACTGGCGATCCCCTACACCCTAGGTTGACATCCACGCGGGCGTGACCATGGCCGACTCATAGGCCAGCACGACGAGCTGTGCCCGGTCGCGAACGTCCAGTTTGGTCATGATCCGGCTGACGTGTGTCTTGGCGGTTGCCGGACTGAGCACGAGCTTCGCGGCGATCTCGTCGTTGGACAGCCCGGCCGCGACCAGGGTCATCACCTCGCGTTCCCGCTCGGTCAACGAATTCAGCCGCGGGCTCGTGGCGGGGCGCGCGACGCGGCCCGCGAACTCGGCGATCAACCTCCGTGTCACCGCGGGCGCCAGCAGAGCGTCTCCTCTGGCGACCACGCGCACGGCGTGGATGAGTTCCATCGGCTCGGTGTCCTTCACCAGGAACCCGCTCGCTCCGCCGCGCAGGGCGCCGTAGACGTAGTCGTCGAGGTCGAACGTGGTCAGGATGATCACCCGGACGTCGGAGTTCTTGACGACCTCGCGGGTCGCGGCCAGGCCGTCGAGTTCGGGCATCCGGATGTCCATCAGCACGACATCTGGCTTGTGCGCACGGGTCTGGCCGATCGCCTCGGTGCCGTTGGCCGCCTCGGCGACGACTTCGATGTCGGGCTCGCCGTCCAGAATGGACTTGAAGCCTGCGCGGACGAGCCGTTGGTCGTCGGCGAGCAGTACCTTGATCATTCTCCCGCTCCGATCGGCAGGCGGGCGTCGACTCGCACTCCGTCGGTGCTCCCCCGGACGGTCACGTCGCCGCCGAGAGATCGTGCACGTTCCGTCATTCCTCGGATTCCGTTGCCTGTCATGAATTCGCCGCCTCGGCCGTCGTCGTCGACCTGCACTCGCATGTGCTTGTCGTCGTAGTGGATCCGGACGTTCACGGCCTGGGCCGATGCGTGCCTGGTCACGTTGGTCAGCGCTTCCTGGATGATCCGGTACGCGGCCAGGTCCACTTCCGGTGGCAGCGGCCGGGGTTCACCGTCGAGCGTGACCTGCAAGCCTGTTGCCCTGGTTCGCTCGACCAGTTCCTTCAGCTGGCCCAGGCCTGGTGGTGTGGTTGGGGCCTGCTCGTCGACCTGCCTCAGCACGCCTAGCGTCGCCCGGAGTTCCTTGAGCGCTTGCTTGCTGGCCTGTTTGATGGCTTCGAGGGCTTCGGTTTCCCGGTTCTTGCGGTGCAGTGCCGCGCTGGCCTGCACGTTGATCAGGGAGATGTTGTGGGCGAGGACGTCGTGCAGTTCACGGGCGATGCGCAGGCGCTCGTCCCCGGTTGCTCGCTTCTCCGCCTCGCTCACCAGGGCTCTCCGGCTGCTGCGGACCGCGCCCAGCGCTATCACCGCGACGAGCCAACCGACAAGCATGAACAGGGCGATGTTGTCCACGTGACGGATCGGGCTGTAGATCTCGCCCAGCACGATCGCTGCCATGCTGACCGTCGCGCTGGCCGTCGCGACCAAGATCCGGCCGGCGGCCGCGACCGAGTACAGGGCGATCACGAAGGTCACGAGCAGTGGGCCGGCGCTGCCGACGAACGGGTAGTAGATGCCGCAGCCCACGACTGTGCCCGCGAGGACCCAGATCGGAAAACGGCGCCGGAAAACCAAGGTCGCGCACGTCAGGGCGATGACCGTGATGGCGATCGGGTCCGGTGCCGGGCCGTTGACGTACGTCAGCACAAGGACACCGGCCAGCACAGCACCGGCGAGCAACGAGTCCTTTGTCCACTCCACCACACGCCGAGTGTGCTGGAGAAAACCCGTCGGGACATCCGGGTGAGCCCCTAGTTGACAATCTAGTTGACCGGTCAGTCAAGGGCGCGCTAGCGTGCCGGGCATGGTCGTGTCGCGGGACCGGATCGTCCGGTCGGCAGCCAAGTTGTTCCTGACCCGCAGCTACACCTCGGTCGGGATCAGTGACCTGTGCACCGCGGCCGAAGTGCACAAAGGCAGCTTCTACCACTTCTTCCCGTCCAAGGCCGAGCTCGCCAAGGCCGTGATCGACCTGCACGCGGCCGAGTTCGACAAACGTTTCGACGAGGCCGAGTCGCAGGGTCTCTACGCGGTCGCGGGCGCCGTCGCCTTCGTGCAAGGCAAGTTCGAGGAACGGTTCGGCCGGATCGTGGGCTGCCCGTTCGGCAATCTCGCCGCCGAGCTGTCCACCACCGACGACGACCTGCGCGCCCATGTCGCCCACGTCTTCGACCGGTGGGAGAAACGGCTTGTCGCCGCGTGTGAACGAGTTGAGCTGCGCGACGGCGTCGAGCCTGAGCAGCTGGCCCAGATGATTCTCGCGCAGATCCAGGGACAGATCCTGATCGCCAAGGTGCGGCTGCGGCCCGCCGCTGAGATCGCCGCCGGTGTGCGGGCATTGATCAGCGCCAACCTGAAGGAGCCGGTGTGACACGCTCCACTGTGGACTTCCATTTCGACCCGATGTGCCCGTTCGCCTATCAGACTTCGGTATGGCTGCGTGACGTCCGGGCGCAGCTTGGGATCACCGTCAACTGGCGCTTCTTCAGCCTCGAGGAGGTCAACCGCTTCGAGGGCAAGAAGCACCCGTGGGAGCGGGAATGGTCGTACGGCTGGTCGCTGATGCGGATCGGCGCGACGCTGCGACGGCACAGCATGGACGCTCTCGACACCTGGTATGCCCGTGTCGGCGAAGCACTCCACATGCGCGGCGAGAAGCCACACGACCCCTCAGCCGCACGCCGACTGTTGGACAACCCTCGGGTATTCGACGAGGCAATCGCCGACCCGACAACGCATGACGAAGTAAGAGCGGATCATCAACGCGTCATCGACGCGGGCGGCTTCGGCGTGCCGACGCTGTTCTTCGCCGACGGGCAAACGCTTTTCGGCCCGGTACTGGTCGATCCGCCACGCGGAGAGGAAGCGTTGAAGCTGTGGAACGTGGTCACCGGCATGGCTGACCTGCCACACGTCTACGAACTGCAACGCCCCAAGGCACAAGCAGACCAGGAACTGATCGCGCGCACGCTGCAGCCGTATCTGAGTGGCCGTGACTGGGTGAGCGTGAACCGCGGCGAGATCATCGATTTCTCTGGAGGGACGGCATGACCAAGGCCGAGAGGGTGGCAATCCTGATCGACGAGTGGTCGTCGATCGACAAGCTGCTGGCCGACCTGCCCGAGGAACAGTGGGCGGCGCCGACGCCGTTGCCCGGCTGGACGGTGCAGGACGTGGTCGCGCACATCGTCGGCGCGGAGCTCGGCCTGTCCGGCAAGCAGCCGCCCATCCAGCCGGACCCGGGCAAGTATTCCCACGTACGCAACGACATCGGCGCGTTGAACGAATGCTGGGTGGAGTGGATGCGCACCCAGTCCCCCGCCGAAGTCCTGCGCCGGTTCCGCGAAATCACCGCGACACGGGCAGAGGCGCTGACCGCGATGTCCGAAGAGGACTTCTTCGCACCATCCTGGACACCGGCCGGTCAGGACACGTACGCACGGTTCATGCAGATCCGGGTGTTCGACTGCTGGATGCACGAGCAGGACATCCGCGAAGCGGTGGACCGCAGGGGCAACGAAGCGGGCTCCGCCGCGGAACTCTCGATCGACGAGATCACGCTGGCACTCGGGTACATCGTCGGCAAGAAAGCCAAAGCACCCCAAGGCTCATCGGTCACGTTCGACCTCGACGGCCCGGTCACCCGCCAGATCCACGTCCAGGTTGATGGCCGTGCCGCCGTGGTCCCGCAGCTGCCCGGACCGGCGACCGCGACACTGACGATGTCGTCGACTGTGTTCACCCGGATGGCCGGTGGCCGAATCCCTGTCGAGCTCGGTTTCGGCCAGACGGAACCAGAAGGCGACCGTGAACTGGCCGAACACGTGGCCTTCGCACTCCCGTTCACGATCTGATCGCGAAGCTCAGCACGTGGCCAGCATCGTCGTGAGACCGTCGCGTTCCTTCGTGTCGACCGTCAACTTGTAGAAAGCTTTCACCGCGACGTAGTTCTTCGCGTACGTGCACCAGTAGGTCCTGGCGGGAGGTTTCCACGTGCCAGGGTCCTGGTCGCCCTTCGACCTGTTCGACGCCGCCGTCACCGCGACCAGCTGCGGGTTGCCCAGGTCGTTGGCGAAGAGTTTGCGTTGCTCGTCTGTCCATGTCGACGCACCGGAGCGCCATGCTTCAGCCAGCGGCACCACGTGGTCGATGTCCACGTCCGCGGCCTTGCGGAGCTCGACGCCGTCGTACGGGCTGACCCACTTTCCTGACACCGCACGGCATTGGGCGTCTCGCGCTACCTCGGTTCCCTGGCGTTGGAGCACGATTTCCCGTGTGTCGCAGGAATCTCCCGCACCTGAGCCTGCCCAGTGCGAGAACCTGTCCCGGCTGTAGCCGCTCATCGGGCCGGCCGGCGCCACCACCAACGCGTTCAGATCCGCCGGAGCCGTCGCATTCGGCGGAGGTTGGGCAGTCGACTCCGCTTTGTTGAGCCACCACAGGGCGATGGCCAGCACGACCAGCAGCAGGACCGCTGCCGCCGCCGCGGTCGATGAACGAGTCCGGCTCACGACTGCGATCTAAAACGATCACAGTCGTGAGCCGGGTCAGGCGCGCCGGACTAGACCTGCAACATTTGGTCGAACAACGACCGGTAGCGCTGCATCGCCACCCTCAGCTGCTCGGTGTCCCTGTCCGATCCGCCCTCCAGTGCCCGTTTCTGCTCCTTGAGCTGAGATGTCAGCGCATCCATCATCTGGGACACCAACGTCTCCGCCTCGCGGACGGCCGCACGCGGCTCGTCAACGAAGTTGGCCTGCAGTTCACGCCACTGCACCCGGTACTGCTCGGCTTCGGTCTCTCCGAACAGCTTCGACCGCGCCGCCACCGGGGCTTGGTTCTCGACACCACCAGGAGTCCGTGTCTCCGGCGTCCGGGCTTCTTCAGCACGAACGCCGGGCTTGTCGGTCTGCCGGGTTCGGTCGTCCCCGCGAACGTCAGCCTGGTCTGCTTGCCGGGTCCGGTCGTCTCGGCGGCCGTCGGCCTGATCGGCCTGCCGGGTCCGGTCGTCTCGGCGGCCGTCGGCCTGATCGGCCTGCCGGGTCCGGTCGTGCCCGCGAACGTCAGCCTGGTCGGTCTGCCGGGTCCGGTCGTGCCTCCGCGCGTCGGCGTCGTCGGCACGGCTGGCTCTGTCGTCGGCCTGCTGGGCACGGTCACGCCCGTGAACTTCGGCCTGGTCGACTTGCTGAGCTTCGTCGCGCTTGCGGTTGCTGGGATCAAAGGTCGTCATGCGCGCTGCACCGCCTTCCGCGGCCGGTGCTCAAGCAGATCGTCGAGCACCTTGCGGTAAGAGATCATGGCCTTGCGCAGGTCGTCCGTTGTCGCGTCGGACTGCGACCGGACGTCGTGCGCTGACCGGTAGTGCTCGACCGCGTTCGCGTGTTCCACGGACAGATCGGCGATTTGACGGTCGTACCCCTCGGACGGATACCCGAGATCCGCCACCACGACGTTCACCAACCGCTCGGCCTGCGCCACGGACTCGACCGGCGCCTCAACGAAACGCTCCTGGATCCGAGTCCATTCGACGCGGTATTTCTCGTGTTTCTCCGGAGGGATGGGATGTAGGTCGAACTCCGCGTGCCGCCGTTCCCGGTCGGCCAGTTCCTTCTCCGCCGCACGCCGGTCACCGTTGCTCGAGACCACCCGGTCGTATTCCGGACCGAACTTGCGGCGCAGCCGCTGGCTTCGCATCTGCGGCATTAAGAAGAACACCGCGGCGGCGGCCACCAGCACCACCAGAACGATGATGGCGATGATCGCACCCGTTGACATGAAAAGACCTCCTTGACTCGAAGGTTTGACGCCAGGGTGCCCTTGGTGATGATCACTACACCTCGGTCGGCAAGAATCGTGCGGTGCTCACGCGGCTGCGCAACCGATACGCCTGGTTCGACCACTTGGTCAGAACGATCGATCGGTACATCGACCACAACGCCTATCAGTACGCGGCCGCGATCACGTATTTCAGCGTGCTGTCGGTCGTGCCGATCACGATGGTCGGCTTGTCGGTCACCGGTTTCGTCCTGGCCGACAGCGACGAGATCACCCGTGACATGCGGATAACGATCATCCAGGCGCTGCCGTCGGGTCTCGACAGCTTCGTGGCCGAGATTTATGACAACGTCATAGCCCAGCGCGCCTCACTCGGTGTGTTCGGTCTGGTCATCGGCCTGTACGCGGGGTGGGGCTGGATGAACGCCCTGCGTGACGCGCTGACCGCGATGTGGGACCTGGAACGTCCGCAGCTGCCGTTCTTCCGGACCATCCTGTGGGACCTGCTCGCGTTGGTCAGCTTGGCGCTCGCCCTGTTGGTCTCCTTCTCGCTGACCGCCGTCGGGAGCTGGCTCAACAGCTCGGTCCTGCGGTGGACGGGAATGGATGATCAGCCGTGGGCGGGGACGGTGTTGTCACTTTTGTCCGTTCCGCTGGCCATCTTCGCGGACTGGCTGGTGTTCCTGTGGGTGCTGATCAGGCTGCCTCGCGCGAAGGTCAACACCCGCTCGGCCGTGCGCGGCGCGCTCGCCGCGGCTGTCGGCTTCGAGATCCTCAAGATCGGCGCCAACCTGTACCTGAGCCTGCTCGGCCGCTCCCCCACCACCGCCGCGTTCGGGTCGATCATCGGTCTGCTGGTGTTCATCTACCTCGTCGCACGGCTCTTGCTGCTGGTGGCGACCTGGATCGCGACCGCGGAAGATCCGAAAGCCACCCCGGTGGTGGTCCAACCGGAGCAACGCGCGGGGTACCTTGGGGGCACCACCGCTGGGCCCAAGGCGCCTCCACTGCGCCTGGCGGCTGCTAGTTGGCTGGTGGCGGCAGGCGCCGTGGTGGCGCTGTGGCTTCAGCGAACCATCCGACGGAAAACGCGCAAGTAGGGAGACATCGTGTCCGGCAGCGACGTGATCCAGATCCAGCTGGAACGTCACGAGTCGGCGGTGACCGTCGCGCACGTGACCGGAGACATCGACCTTTCATCGGCCGATGCGTTCCGTGAAGGCCTGGCACAGGGCGTGGCCAGCGGCAACGCCTTCGTGCTCAACCTGGACGGCGTGACGTTCATGGGCTCACTCGGCTTCTCCGCACTGGTGGAGACGCATCACGAGACCGAGCGCCGCAACATCAGATGGGGCATCGTCGCGGGTACCTCACCGATCATCCGCCCGCTGAAGATCACCGGTCTTGAGCAGGTCCTGCCGCTCTACCCGACGGTCCCGGATGCATTGGCCGCATTGAGCGGTTCCCCGTTGCCGCCGGCCGCTCAATAAGGCTGGATGGCCAGCAGCGCGATGTCGTCGTGATCGTTGCCGCCGAGCCATTCCCGCACGCTCGCGTCGACCTTGGCGAGGATGGTGTCCATCGGGAGGCCGACGCAGCTGGACAGCAGCTCATGCAGCCTGCTCTCGCCGTACATCTCGTCACCGCTCGGCCCGCCACGGGCCTCGCTGATGCCGTCGGTGTAGAGCAGGCAGATGTCGCCTCGGCGCAGCTCGACGAACTCCTGGCCGAACTTCGCGTTCGCGGTCACTCCGACCAGCATGCCGGGGATGATCACCTCTTCGACGCGGCCGTCCCCGCGTAGCACCAACGGGCTCGGGTGCCCACCGGACCCCAACGCCAGGCGCATCGTGTCCGCGCCACGTGCGGTCAGCGAACCGACCACCAGGCTGGCGAACCGGCTGCGTCCGGTGGCCAGCAGCGTCTGGTTGACCAGGTCCAGCAGCCGCTGCGGCTCCCGTTCGACCAGGTGCAACGCGCTCAGGGCGTGCCGGATGCTGCCGGTCAGCGCCGCCGCTTCGGGGCCGTTGCCGCACACGTCGCCGAGCAGGAACAACAACGTGCCGTCCGAACGCGGGTGCACGTCGTAGAAATCGCCGCCGACCTGCAGCGGACCGGCGGCGGGACGGTAGAAAGCGGCCATCCTGGCGCCGGGCACACTCGGCAGTTCGGCCGGGTGCAGTGTGGTTTCCAGGCCTTCGATGGCGGCGCGTGCCTTGCCCAGCACGGCGGCCGCGCCAAGGGCGGCTCCGGCGCGCGCGGCGAACTCCCTGACGACATGCGTGTCCTGCTCGGCCAGCGGCTCGCTGCGGGCCAAGATCAGTACGCCGGAGGTTTCGTTCGCCGCGACCAGGGGGACCACGCTGACCTCGGCGCAGTTGGCGAGAATCTCGCCCAGCGTGCCAGGAATGGCGTCGACCTCGGCCTGCGGCAACACTCTGACCGTGGGCTGCGTCGCGAACATGGCTCTGGCGAGCACGGGCGCTATCGAGGGAGCCAGTCTCCTGACCTTGCCATGCGTGGACCGGCCGTCCAGGACGTGGCTCCACCACTCCCAACGACCACGCGACGCGGGCAACAACACGACTGCGCGCTCGGCCAGGACCGGGCTCGCGAGCTCCGCGATGACCGTCGCGGCCGTGTCGGTGTCCATGCTGCCGCAGAGCCGTCCGCCCACCTCGGCAAGGAAAGCCGCATCACCCTGGTGGGCAACGGCCGGACGGGCCGATGCCGCCGCATCGGTCATCCCGCACCTCGCTGACGCTTCGGCAACTACGTCTCTAAACCGTAGCGCCTGCCGCCACGCATGCGGTGACCTGCCACCACGGCTGTGGATAAACATGGCAAGGTAAGCCCTGTAAGCCGCCTCGATCCGGGGAGCAGTCGCCGTGACTACGCACATCAACCAAGATTCTGTGAGCCAAGATGGCGAGGACACGACGCTGGACCGGTTGCTGGCCGCGATGGAAGACCTGCGTGAGGGCAATTTCCGCCGCCGGATCGTCGCCACAGGCGACGGTCGCTCGGCGCACCTCGCCGCAGCGTTCAACGAGATCGCGGAGCGTAACCAGCAACTGGTGAACGAGCTGCTGAGAGTGCGCGACAGCGTCGCGACCCAGGGTGTGCTGCACGAGCGGCTGCGTCCGACGGACGACACAGGCGGCTGGGGCGTGGCGACCTCGGTCGTCAACGAGCTGATCGACCACCTGACCAGGCCGACTGTCGAGATCAACCACGTGCTGACGTCGGTCGCCGAGGGTGATCTGACCAAGCGGATGCCGGTGGAGATCGACGGCAGGCCGCTCGGCGGTGACGTCCTGGACCTCTCGCACACCGTCAACCGGATGGTCGACCAGCTGTCGCTGTTCGCGTCCGAGGTGACCAGGGTCGGCCGGGAGATCGGTACCGAGGGCATCCTCGGCGGCCGGGCCCAGCTGCCGGGTGGTGTGGGCATCTGGCGTGATCTGACCGACTCGGTCAACTTGATGGCCGGGAACCTGACCGATCAGGTGCGTGACATCGCGCGGGTGGCGACCGCGGTGGCGCGGGGTGACCTGACGCAGAAGATCAACGTCGGGGCTCGTGGCGAGATCCTCGAACTCAA
>NZ_FWXV01000005.1:186616-246614 GCF_900176515.1 Kibdelosporangium aridum | reverse complement strand
AAAAACACCCTCAACACCATGGTCGACCAGCTGTCGGCCTTCGCCGACGAGGTCACGCGAGTCGCCCGCGAGGTGGGCACCGAGGGCAAGCTGGGCGGTCAGGCGCAGGTCCGTGGCGTGGCCGGTACGTGGAAGGACCTGACCGACAACGTCAACGTCATGGCCGAGAACCTGACGACCCAGGTGCGCAGCATCGCGACGGTCGCGAACGCGGTGGCCAACGGTGACCTGTCGAAGAAGATCACCGTCGAGGCCAGCGGTGAGGTCGCTGACCTGGCCGAGACCATGAACGGCATGGTCGACACGCTCCGCGCGTTCGGTGACGAGGTCACGCGTGTGGCGCGCGAGGTGGGTACCGAGGGAACGCTGGGCGGTCAGGCACGTGTGCCCAACGTGGCGGGCACGTGGAAAGAGCTGACCGACAACGTCAACGTCATGGCCGAGAACCTGACCACGCAGGTGCGCAACATCGCCCAGGTGACCACGGCCGTGGCCAACGGTGACCTGTCCAAGAAGATCGACGTGACGGCCCGGGGCGAGATCCTCGAGCTGAAGAACACCCTGAACACGATGGTCGACCGGCTGTCGTCGTTCGCCGTGGAAGTCACGCGTGTCGCCCGTGAGGTCGGCACGGAAGGCAAGCTCGGTGGCCAGGCCAACGTGGTCGACGTGTCCGGCACGTGGCAGCGGCTGACCGTGAGCGTGAACGAGCTCGCCGGCAACCTCACCACTCAGGTGCGTGCGATCGGCGCGGTCGCCACAGCGGTGACCGCGGGCGACCTGACCAGGCAGATCACCGTGGACGCCTCCGGTGAGCTGGCGGATCTGAAGAACAACATCAACCAGATGATCCTGACCCTCAAGGAAACGACCCGGACCAACGAGGAACAGGACTGGCTGAAGACGAACCTGGCCCGGATCTCCGGGTTGATGCAGGGCCACCGTGACCTCGGCGCGGTCGCGTCGCTGATCCTGAGCGAACTCGCGCCCCTGGTCCGTGCCCAGTACGGCGCGGTGTTCCTGGCCGAGACCGCCGACACCGGCACGTGGCTGCGCCGGATCGCCGCGTACGGCCGGTCCGAATCGGACGGTCCGGTGAAGTTCGAGTTCGGCGAATCGCTCGTCGGGCAAGCCGCCGTGGACAAGCGCACGATCGTGATGACCGGCGCGCCCGCCGACTACATCAAGGTCTCCTCCGCGCTCGGCTCGACGTCGCCGAAGAACGTGATCGTGCTGCCGGTGCTGTTCGAAGGCCAGGTGCTCGGTGTGATCGAGCTGGCGTCGGTCAACGAGTTCTCCGCGGTCCACCACGACCTGCTGGAGCAGCTCAAGGAGACCATCGGCGTCAACGTGAACACGCTGCTGGCCAATGCGCGAACCGAGGCGCTGCTGGCCGAATCGCAGCGGCTGACGCGGGAGCTGCGGGCCCGCTCGGAGCAGCTGCAGGCGCAGCAGGACGAACTGCAGAGCTCCAACACCGAGCTCGCCGAGAAGGCCGCGCTGCTGGCCAGGCAGAACCGCGATATCGAGGTGAAGAACTCCGAGATCGAGCAGGCACGCCAAGAGCTGGAAGACCGCGCGCGGCAGCTGGCGACCGCGTCGAAGTACAAGTCGGAGTTCATGGCGAACATGTCGCACGAGCTTCGTACGCCGCTCAACAGCGCGTTGATCCTGGCGAAGCTGCTGAGCGACAACCTCGAAGGCAACCTGACGCCGCGGCAGCGGGAGTTCGCCAAGACGATCTACTCGGCCGGCAGCGACCTGCAGCAGCTGATCGACGACATCCTGGATCTGACGAAGGTCGAAGCCGGGCACCTGGAACTGCAGGTCAACGACTTCGCGTTGCCCGAACTGGTCGGCTACGTCGAGGCGCTGTGCCGTCCGCTGACCACGGAGAAGGGCCTGGACTTCTCGGTCATCGTCGAGCCGTCCGTACCGTCCACTTTGCACACCGACGAGCACCGGCTGCAGCAGATCCTGCGCAACCTGTTGTCCAACGCGGTGAAGTTCACCCACGAGGGCCGCGTGGAGCTGCGGATCACGATGGTCGACCCGGCGATGATGAAGACCGCGCGGATGCGTTCGGCCGACGCGGTGATCGCCTTCGCCGTCGAGGACACCGGAATCGGTATCCCGCAGGACAAGCTGGCCGTGATCTTCGAGGCGTTCCAGCAGGCCGACGGCACGACCAGCCGCAAGTACGGCGGCACCGGCCTGGGCCTGTCGATCTCCCGGCAACTGACCCAGCTGCTCGGCGGTGAGCTGCACGTGACCAGCGAGCCTGGTTCGGGCAGCATCTTCACGCTGTACCTGGCGGTGGAGCAGCCGGAGAAGTCGCTGCCCGCCCCGTCCGCCGCCCCGATGGTGGTGGAAAGCCCGGCGCAGCTCGAGGACGAAATGGACGAAGACCCCAGCGTCCCGCTGTCGATCCGCTTCCATGGCGAGAAGATCCTGATCGTCGACGACGACCTTCGTAACGTCTTCGCGTTGACGGCCATGCTTGAACAGCACGGACTCGACGTGGTGTACGCGGACAACGGCGTCGCTGGCGTGCGTGCTTTGGAGCAGTACAAGGACATCGCCCTGGTGCTGATGGACGTGATGATGCCCGAGTTGGACGGCAACGCGACGATCGCGGCGATCCGCGAGATGTCCTCGCACCGCGACCTGCCGGTGATCGCCGTGACCGCGAAGGCGATGCCGGAGGACCGGGAACGGACGTTGGCGGCGGGCGCGAACGACTACGTCACCAAGCCGGTCAACAACAACCGGCTGCTGCGCCTGATCTCGAAGCACTTGGACGGAGAGGAAACCGCGTAGCCGGACCCGCGTTGACCGAGGGCCGAGATCTCGGTTAGTGTCGTGGCAGCGACCTACCTGAACCACAGGGGAGTCACCGCGTAGCAACGCGGATCCCGTTCAGGAGGTCGTTTGTCATGACGCCATCAGCCACCGATCTGTGGCGGACGCAGGGCTCGCCTGAGGCGCACGTGTTGTGGGACATGGTCGAGGGGCCGATGCCTCGCGGCCTTCTCGGCGTGGGTGATCCTGATGTGCACCGTATCCACGACCAATGGACGATGTTCCTTGGCGGTTTCGCCACACAGTTCCGCAATCGCTTGTATCGCGCGACGTTGCCGCAGGGCTCTGACCTGACGAGCCGGGCGTGGGACTTCGACACTGACCGCCGAGGCCGGGTTGCCGCGCTCGTACCCGATCCACCACGGGGTTCATGGGACGCGGGCGGGATGCACACGCCAAGCTACGTGCCCGCGGTCGGTGAGCATGGTGAGCGCATCTACTACACCGGCCGGTCGACCTCGAAGCACTACGGACCGAAAAGCCGTTATGCGATTGGCTTGCTCGAGCGACAGAACGGCGAATGGGTACGACGCGACTCCCCCGTCATCGTCGGCGACGACCACCGGTCGAGCGTCCTTGAACCGTTTGTGGTGTACGCCGACGGCCGCTACCGGATGTGGTACTTGGCGAATCCACATGAGATCGGCCCTGGCGAACAGCCGGACTACGAGTTGCGCTGCACGCAAAGCGAAGACGGCCGCACCGGCTGGACGCCGCCGGTGGTTTTCGCCGACACGTCGGAAGGGTTTTTCGACAACGCCGTGGTTCGCCGCGGCGACGAGTGGGTGATGCTGCTCGCTCGCGGCTCCAACCTGCATGGCACGCCCGACTTCCCCGCGCAGGGGTTGTGGTGGATGACAGCCCGGCATCCCAGCGCGGACCGGTCCGACTGGTCAACGCCCAAGCGTTTGCTCGATACCGACGCCCCAGGGACACCCGAGTGGTTCGGCCATGGAACCTACGGTCCCGCGCTGGCGTTCGAAGCCTCGACATCCACGCGAGCGACAGTCTTCTTCACGGGTACAAGGCGCGCACCCCGGTGGCCTCTGCTGTCGCTACAGCGGCTCACGCGGTTGCGACGGCCGCCGGTGCCGTCGCCTTTCTACCTGGCGACCGGCACGATCACGGTCGATCTCATGTGACGGGTCGGGTCGGGGAATAACTGGGCGGCACGAGGCGTTCGCTGTGCGTATGTCAGACGAGACGATTGAGCTCAGCCCGACGGATTGGGTGCAGGACCAGACGAAGAAGATCCTCCAGACCGGGACCACCGAAGGGGTTTTCGTCTACGACCGGCCGATTGTGCTGTTGACGCTCCGCGGCGCGAAGAGCGGCAAGCTGCGCTACACCCCGGTGATGCGAGTGGAACACGACGGCAAGTACGCGGCCGTGGCGTCCAAGGGCGGCGCCCCCGAGCACCCCACTTGGTACTACAACATCAAGGCGCATCCGGAGTTCCCGCTGCAGGACGGGACCGTGACGAAGCAGTACGTCGCACGCGAGGTCGAGGGCGCCGAGCGCGCGGAGTGGTGGGAGCGGGCCGTCGCGGCCTACCCGCCCTATGCGGAGTACCAGGAGAAGACCGACCGGCAGATCCCGGTGTTCGTGCTGGAGCCGAAGAACTAGCTGACCTTGGCGTTGACGTGCAGGGCGATCGCGTCCTGCGCGGCGGCGTCGGCTCGGAACCACCCGTTTGAGTCCACTGTGTACGTCGGGCCGGAGCACCGGCCCGACGTGAAATCACCGTGGATGACGTCGCAGTAGACGCCGGTGGGCAACGAGGTCTGGAATGACCGGCCGGTGACGGCGAAACTTTCGTCGTTGACGATCAGGTGTCCCTTGTCCCCGCGCGCGAACGCGATCGTGTCGTTCCCGTTGTCCCACCAGTGGGTGACCGGCGTTCCGCGGACGGCGTTGTGGAAAGCGACCATGTTCGCGATGACCTGCCAGCGGTGTTCACATCGCCAGCCACCGGAGAAACACGTGCTGTCGTTGGTACGGCCCGATGCGTCGGACGGCGGCCCCTGCTCGAAGGTCGAGAATTCGTAGCTGCTCATGAGTTTCGGCGTGCCGTAGGTCCAGGCGAGCATGAATGCGTTCGCCAGCGCATAACGGGCGTTGTCCCGGAAGGTCAGCACTGGCTTACCGCGCTGGGTGTCGTGGTTGTCGGTGAACACGATCGCCTGGTTCGACGGCAACGGTGACCCGAATGTCCTGAGATAGGCCAGTTTCTCCCGGTTGAAGATCTTGGCGAGGTCCTCGCCGTACCGGAATTCCAGGACGTCGCCGTTTCCGGTGTACTCCTCCGGCGTGATCGGCTCGCCGGCGCCGAAAATGACCTCCTGGTAGACGTATCCGACCTTCATGGCGCCGATGTCGACCGCGGGCATGTGTTTCGCCGCGTCAATGCGGAACCCGTCGACGCCGAGCGACTGAAGATCCTGCAGATACGCTTTGACCTTGCCGCGGACGTAGTTTGACCCGGTGTCGAGGTCAGCGAGGTTGACCAGTTCACAGTTCTGCACTTCGAACCGGTCGTTGTAGTTGACGATGTCGTCGTTCCCGTTGCGCCCGCAGTGATGGAAATCCTGCGTCTGGTAAATGCCCGGGTAGTTGTACTGCGTATAGGACGAGCCAGCGCTGCCGGTCGCCGGGCCGGGCTGGCCGGTCATGTGATTGATCACCGCGTCGACATAGATCTTCACTCCCGCGGTGTGGCATGTATTGACCATGTTCACGAATGCCGCACGATCACCTCGGCGAGTGGCGTCAATCTTGTAGCTGACCGGCTGGTAATCCTGATACCACGGCCTTCCCGGCACAACGACGTGTTCCTGGGGCGGCGAGACCTGCACTCCCCCAAAACCCCGCGGCCCGAGAAAATCCCGGCACTCCCGTGCGACCGACGCCCAGTTCCATTGGAACAGTTGGACGATCACATCCCGATCCCCTGGCGGAACCGCAGGCGAAGACGTCGGCGAACAGGCCAGCAGGGCAGCGCTCAGCAGCAGGATGCGTCGTCGCATCAAGAAAGCACAACACCGCCCGGCAGATCATGTCCAGCTCTCACCGCGAATCCACCTGGACGTCCGCATCGGCCGCGAAGGCAGTCGGTCAACGCGTCGAGATTCCAGCCGAAATAGCAGCCTGGTCCGTTGATCGCTCGCCGATCGCGCAATAGAAATCAATGATGTCCGAGATCCGGGCGCGGTCTGTCAAAGCGCTGGGCCCGTCCGGAGCGAAGTTCGAGATGTCGGCCGCGAGGCCGACCACGCGACGATCGGCATCCGTCACCGAGAACTTCCACACCCGCGCGATCGTATAGCGTTTGTCCCATGGACAGCTTGTCGTTGGTGAAGACGTGGCCGGTCGACAACGTGGCCGTGGCTGTGGTCGGTCGCGACGGACAGGTGCTCGGCTCGCGCGGTGACCAGAAGCAACTGTTCCCGCTCGCCTCCGTGACCAAGCTGCTGACCTCCTACGCCGTGCTCATCGCGGTCGAGGAAGGCGCGGTCGAGCTGGACGAGCAGGCGGGCCCGGCGGGTTCGACGATCCGGCACCTGCTCGCACACGCTTCCGGGCTGGCGATGTCCGAGGACAAGATCCAGGCACAGCCTGGCACCAAGCGGATCTACTCCAACATGGGCTTCGAAACGCTCGCCGAGGCCGTCCAGCAGGCGTCCGGCATTCCGTTCAACGCCTACCTCGCCGAAGCCGTGTTCGCGCCTTTGGGCATGGACGACACCACGCTCAAGGGCAGCCCCGCTCATGCCGGTGTGTCCACTTGCGCCGATCTGAGCAAGTTCGCCGCCGAACTGCTCAAGCCGAGCTTGATCTCCGATGAGACGTTCCAGGAGGCGACAACCGTTGTCTTTCCTGGGCTGAACGGCGTTCTGCCGGGGTTCGGCCACCAGAAGCCCAATGACTGGGGCCTGGGCTTCTCCATCAGGGACCACAAGAGTCCGCATTGGACCGGCAAGCGCAACTCCCCCGAGACGTTCGGGCACTTCGGGCAGAGCGGGACTTTTCTCTGGGTCGACCCGAAGGCCGGGATCTCCGCCATCGCACTGACCGACCGGGCTTTCGGTGAGTGGGCCGCCGAGGTCTGGCCGGTGCTCAGCGATGCGATCCTTGACGAGACCAGCTGAGCGGCAGATGTGTGATGCCGTTGATGAAGTTCGACGTCAGGCGGGTCGGTTCGGCGGCTAGCTGAACCTCCGGCAGGCGCGTGAGGAACTCGCGGAAGAAGATCCGCATCTGCAGCCTGCCGAAGTGCGCGCCAAGGCACAGGTGCGGGCCTTGGCCGAACGCGATGTGGTCGTTCGGTGTCCTGGTGATGTCGAACCGGAACGGGTCCGGGAACTGCCGCGAGTCGTAGTGCGCGGACACGTGGTACACGACCACCTTGTCGCCCGCGCGGATCTGTTGCCCGGCTAGGACGACGTCACGAGCAGCGGTCCGGCGGAAGCTCAGCACCGGCGGGTGCCAGCGCAGCATCTCCTCAACCGCCGAGTCGAGAAGATCCATATTGGACCGCAACCTGCGGTATTCCGCAGGGTGTCGAACAAGCGCCAGGACGCCGCCGGGCAGTGCGCTGCGGACGGTGTCGTTGCCCGCGATCACCACGAGGAAGAAGAACATCTGCAGCTCGGGCTCGTCAAGCGCACGACCGTCCACTGTGGCGCTGACCAAGGCCGACATCAGGTCGTCACCCGGGTTCTTTCGCTTGAAAGCAGCCAATTCCGACGCGTAGCCGAACATGTCGGCGAGCATCGCGGGCGAGCGCGGGTTGAGCGGTTTGCCGGAAGCGTCCCGGACGACCTCGTCGGCGTGTTCCGGGTCCTGGTAGCCGATCACGCGGTTCGTCCAGCGCAGCAACAGGTTCCGGTCCGCGGCGGGCACGCCGAGCAGATCGGCGAGGTTCAGCAACGGGAAGTCGTCGGTGACGTCGACGGGCAGATCGCACGAACCGCGCGAACCGACCGACGACAGCAATGCCGAGGCACGTGCCGTGATCTCGGCGGCTGACTGTTCGAGCCTGCGCCGGGTGAACACCGCCGCGACGATCTTGCGCAGCCGCTGGTGCTCGGGCGGGTCCATGTTGAGGATCATCCGCCGGATGAACGCCAGGTCGTCCGGTTCCGGGTCCCGGATCTGGGTCGCGCCGAGCCAGGACGAGAACACCTCGGGCGTCCGCAGCACCTGCCGGACGTCCGCGTACCGTGTCACCGCCCAATAACCGGGCCCGGCCGGCCAGTCGAGCACGGCGTGCTCGTCCTGCCAGCTGACCGGCGCCGTGTCGCGTAACTCCTGGAAGGCGGCGTGCGGCACACCCTGCGCGAACACCCGCGGATCGAACACATTCGGCACACCGGAGAAGCTAGTCCATGAGCAACATCACATTCCTGCACGCCGGGCAAAGTTGCACGCCGGGCAAGATTACTCGATAGTCTGATCGTGTGACACCCAAACCGGGGATTCGCGAGGCGAAGAAGTACGAGACGCGACGAGCGCTCGGCTTCGCCGCGTTCGAACTCGCCACGGAGCGGGGGTTGCACGGATTCCTCGTCGAGGACATCACCAACCGGGTGGGTGTGTCCCGCCGGACCTTCTTCAACTACTTCAACCGCAAGGAAGAAGCAGTCGTCGCGGTCAGCGGGTTCGTGTTCGACGACGCCATGGCCGCACTGCAGGACAGGCCTGCCGACGAGCCGTTGTTCGACTCGTTGCGCGTGGTCGCCGAGCTGGTCATCAGCCCGGAGAACCTCGGCCTGGTCAACCGGCTGTCCACGATCGCGTCCGACTACCACGAGCTCGTCCCCTACGAGCTGGTGATCAGGGAACGCATGGTGCAGGGCGCGCACGAAGCGCTCGCCGACCGGATGCCGGCCGGATGCTCGGCGTTCTTCCCGCTCGCCCTGGTGCACGCCGCGTTCGGCGTGATCCAGGCCGCGATCACCCGTGCCATGGACCACGAGGACGCCAGCGTGAGCGCACTCATCGACGAGGCGTTCGACTACCTGCGTACCGGATTTCAACCCCAGAGCTGATCAGCGCGGATCGGTTCCCCACACCTGACTTTGATGAAGGAGCACGCCCGTGGCGAAGCTGCTCTACCGGCTCGCGCACGCGGCCAGACGGCGCAGAGGCCTTGTCCTCGGTATCTGGCTGCTTGTGCTGGCGGTCGCCGGAATCGGCGCACTCGGATTCGCAGGCCAGACGACCAACCAGTTCTCGATCCCGGGAACCGAGTCGCAGCGGGCACTGGATCACCTGAAGGACAAGCTGCCCCAGGCCGCCGGCGCGTCCGGGCGGATCGTGTTCGCCGCACCGCAGGGCAAGACCCTCGCGCAGGAGCAGCAGACCATCGACGGCGTGATCGCGCAGATCGGCAAGACCGAGCAGGTCGCAGGCGCCTTCAGCCCGTTCGTCACCCAGGCCGTCTCCCAGGACGGGCGGATCGGCCTCGCGCAGGTGCAGTTCTCGGTCTCCCCGCCGGAGGTCAAGGAGTCGACCAAGGACGCGATCAAGACCGCCGTCCAGGCAGCCGCCAACTCGGGCATGGAGGTCGCGTACAGCCAGGAGATCGCTGGTGAGATGGTCGCGATCGGCGTCACCGAGGGCATCGGTGTGGTGATCGCGGCGATCGTGCTGGTGCTGACGTTCGGCTCGCTCGTGGCCGCGGGCCTTCCGCTGCTGACGGCCATCGTCGGTGTGGGCATCGGCATCGGCGGCCTGTACGCGCTGACCAGCGTGATCGACATGTCCTCGACCGCTCCGGTGCTCGCGCTCATGCTCGGCCTCGCGGTGGGCATCGACTACGCGCTGTTCATCGTGCACCGGCACCGCAAGCAAGTGCTCGGCGGCATGGAGGTCAACGAATCGATCGCGCGCGCCATCGGAACCGCTGGTAGCGCGGTGTTCTTCGCCGGTCTTACGGTGATCATCGCGCTGGTCGGCCTGACGGTCGTCGGAATCCCGTTCCTGTCGGTCATGGGCTTGGCCGCCGCCGCGACCGTCGCCATCGCCGTACTGGTGGCGTTGACGCTGGTCCCCGCGATCCTTGGCTTCGTCGGCGAGAAGATCGTCTCCGAGAAGGCCCGCGCCAAGGCCACCGCGCCCGGGCAGAAGCCGGCGTTCGGTTACCGCTGGGGCCGTGCGGTGGCCAAGCGCCCGATCACCGCGCTCGTGCTGATCGTCGTTTCCCTAGGCGCGATCGCGATTCCGGCGTTCTCGCTGGAAATGGGCCTGCCGGACGACTCGACCGCGCCGCAGGGCAGCCCGCAGCAGCGCGCGAACGCGCTCGTCACCGAGGCCTTCGGGCCCGGCTTCAGCGGGCCGCTCGTTGTCGTCGCCGACCTGCCGTCCGGTGTGAACCCCCAGCAAGCGCTCGGTGCGCTCGTCGGCAAGCTGAGCTCGGTGCAGGACGTGACCCGCGTCGTGCCCGCCGGGGTCAGCCCGGACGGCACAACCGCCGTGCTGCAAGTGATCCCGGGCAGCGGACCGTCCACTGAGGCCACGAAGGACCTGGTGTCGCGATTGCGTGAGCTGACCGGTGAGGTCAAGTCGCAGACCGGGTCGACGATCGGTGTCACGGGCCAGACCGCGTTGAACATCGACGTGTCGCAGAAGCTGTCCGACGCGCTGCCGACGTACCTGATCGTCATCGTCGGCCTGTCGCTGATCCTGCTGGCGATCATGTTCCGGTCGATCCTGGTGCCGATCAAGGCCACCGCGGGCTTCCTGCTCACCGTGGCCGCGTCGATCGGCGCGGTCGTGGCGATCTTCCAGTGGGGCTGGCTCGGTGACCTGTTCGGTATCACGCACGGCTCACCGATCATCAGCTTCCTGCCGATCCTGATGACCGGCATCCTGTTCGGCCTGGCCATGGACTACGAGGTGTTCCTCGTGTCCGGCATGCGGGAAGCGTTCGTACGTGGTGACACGCCGAAGGAAGCTGTCATCGACGGCCTCGGCCACAGCGCCCGCGTGGTCACGGCGGCCGCGCTGATCATGACGGCAGTGTTCTTCGGGTTTGTGTTCTCCCACGACACGGTCATCAAGTCGATGGGCTTCGCGCTGGCGTTCGGGGTCATGATCGACGCCTTCGTCATCCGGATGACCCTGGTGCCGGCGCTGATGACGCTGTTCGGCAAGGCCGCATGGTGGTTCCCCCGTCTGCTCGATCGGATTACCCCGAACGTGGACGTGGAGGGTGAGACGCTTGCCCGGCACATCGGCCGGCAAGAGCAGCACGAAAAGGTTCCTCAGCCGGTGTGAGCGTTCGGCGGCCGCACAGCGTAAATTTGTGCGGCCGCCGAAATCATGTCCGTCCAACAGAATCTGATACGTGAGCATTTGGGATCGTGCTGCCAGGTGGTCCGCCCGGCGCTGGTTGCGCAGGCTGGACGCCCGTCTTCAGCATGGCCACACCGCGGCCGACCACGATCCGGTGATCGCCGCGGCGCTGGAGAAACACGTCCACGTGGTACGAACCCAATTGGACCGTGACGCCGCGATCCGCAAGCAGCTCGTCGAAGCGCCGCCGTTGGTGTTGCTGGCGATCTACGCGGAGGAGATTCACCAGGAGGCGGTCAAAGCCGGGTGGGAACCACCGCTCGTATGGACCTCGTTGGACGGTCTGTCGTTGCGATTGCTCGCCTGTTGCGTGGTGGCTAGAAATCGTCCAACCGTGCGCGCTCTACGCTGAGCCGCAACGCCTCCAGCAAATCCATAGTGGTATCGCCGTCTCGTTGGACGGGAATCGGCGGCGACTGCGCCGCTTCCGTCTTCGCCTCGATCAGATCGGCGAGCGCTTCCTGGTAGACGTCGGTGAACTCGCCGGGCTGGAACTCAGCGGCCATGCTCGTCACCAACGCCGTGGCCGCGGCGAGCTCTTGTGGACGGACGGTGATTTCCCTTTGCAGAACAGGGAATTCCGCGGGAAGGATCTCGTCCGGCCAGAACATCGTGTGCAGCACCAGCATGTCGCCCCTTGGCTGCACGGCAGCGAGAACTTCCCTGCGGCGCAGGCAGATCTTCACGATCGCCAGCCGCTGCGTGCGTTCCATCGCCTGGCGCAGCAAGGCATACGACTGCACCGCGTTGTCCTCGGGCTCGAGGTAGTAACTGCGCTGGAAGTAGATCGGGTGGATGTCGCCGGCCCGCGCGAAGTACTGCACCTGCATCGCCCGGTCCGACGAGCTCGGCAGCGAGTCGAAGTCCGCCCGGTCAAGCAGCACGAGCCGCCCGTCGGGCAGCTCGTAACCCCTTGCCACGTCGGCGAAGTCGATCTCCTCGCCGCACGCCTCGCACTCCCGCCGGTAGCGGATCCGGCCGGCGTCGGCCCGATGGACGTGGTGGAACCGGAAATCATGGTCCTTGGTCGCGGCATACGCGCGCACACCTATTGACACCAGGCCAATCGTCACGGTTCCACGCCAGACAGCTCGCATGTCTTCCGTGCTACCCGGCGCTGCTTGCCGAAAACAGGGCCATTAGGGGATAGATACCACCGCGTCCACTTCGATCAGGCACTCCGGCCGGAACAGGCCCGCGACCTGGATCAGGGTGCTGGCCGGGTTGGGACGGTCACCGAGCACTGGGCGGATGAACTCGTCGCGGATCTCCCGCACGATCGGCAGTTCGGACGTGTCGACCATGTACCAGTTGAAGCGCACCACGTCCGCCCAGGTCGCGCCTAGCTGCTTGAGCACGTTCTCCAGGTTCCGCAACGCCTGCCTGGTCTGCGCGGCCAGGTTGTCCTGGCCGACGAGTTGGCCGTTCTCATCCAGCGCGACCTGGCCGGAGACGAACGCGAGCCTGCCCGAAGTGGTCACCGCGTGGGCGTATCCGAAGCCTGGGGCGTTGCCCGCTACGTCGTTGATCCGGTCGTGGATGGGCATCTGAGTGTCCTTAGGTAGTCGTCGATCAGTCGGACCTGCCGGGCAGGCGGGAACCTGTCCGGGTCGAACAGGGCCTGCACGACCAATCCGTGCGTGATCGCCGCGGCCGAGGCGACCACGTCCTCGACGTCAGTGTCGGCAGGGATCTCACCCTTCTCGAGCGCGACGAGGACATGTGGCCGGAGTTTGCCGCGCCACCGTTCGTACCGGGCGGTCTCGGTCGCGGCGAGCTCCTCGTCGCCGATGGCCGCGTCCCAGAAACTCACCCATACCCGGTTCATCGCGACCGATTCGGGCGTCAGCGGCAGGACGTCCAGCAGGTACTCGCGCAACGCCGCCAGCCCGGTCACGTCCAGCTCGCGGTAGAGCGCGGCCAGCGTGCGTTCCTCGGCGATCGCGTGGGCGTAACGGACCAAGTCGCGTTTGGCCGGGAAGTAGTGCGTGAGCATGCCGGTCGACGCACCCATCTCCGCAGCCACGGCGCGCAGCGTGAGCTGGCCGAATCCGCGTGCCGCGAGGACACGCCAGACCGCTTCGGACACGTCACGCCTGCGGGCGTCGTGGTCGCCAGGGGCTGGAGGCATGGCATGATGGTACATAACAAACGTTTGGTACGGAGGTTCTGGGGATGCTCTCGTTGCGCTTGACCGACGACGCCGAACTGCGCGCGTTGGAGCCGTGGAACGCCGAGGAGTTCGCGGCGCACATCAACCACGTCCGCGAGTACATCGGCCCGTGGATCGGGATGTCGCACGTCGTGACGGACACCGAGAGTGGACGCGCGGTCCTGCAGCGCTACATCGACAAGCTGGCCAGGGACGAAGGCCGGATCTACGGCATCTGGGTCGCGGGAAAACTGATGGGCGGCACGCTGTTCCGCACGTTCGACGCGTCGAACGGCACGTGCGAGATCGGTGTGTGGCTGGATCCCGACGCGGCCGGGCACGGCCTCATCACCCGTGCCGCCAGGCACATGATCGACTGGGCGGTATGCGTTCGCGGAATGTCCCGCGTCGAGTGGCGGTGCAGCCCGGAGAACGAACGCAGTATCGCTGTGGCACAACGGCTTGGCATGACACTCGAGGGTGTGCTGCGCTCGGAGTACCCCATCAACGGCACCCGGCAGGACGCACAGGTCTGGTCCGTACTGGCCTCGGAATGGCCGTCGCGAAAGTAGAATCGGCCGGGTGACGAACAAGGACGACCTGGTCGCCGGTCGCTACCGGCTGGCAGGCCGGATCGGCCGCGGTGCGATGGGGGTGGTCTGGCGCGCGTACGACGAGCGCCTGGACCGGACGGTCGCGGTCAAACTCCTGTCGTTCGACGCGGCCCTCGGTGGCACGGAAGGCGAACAGGCCGACGCACGCGTGATGCGTGAGGCCCGTCTCGCCGCGAGGATCCAGCACCCCAACGCGATCCAAGTGCACGATGTCGTGGAGCACGACGGCAGGCCATGTCTGGTCATGGAATACCTGCCGTCCGAAAGTCTTTCGGCGGTGCTGAACGACCGGGGGGCGCTGCCCGCGGACGAGGTGGCCAGGATCGGCGCCCAGATCGCCGGGGCGCTGGCCGCCGCGCACGACGTCGGCATCGTGCACCGGGACGTCAAACCTGACAACGTTTTGATAGCACCGGACGGCACGGTGAAGATCACCGACTTCGGGATCTCCCGTGCGGTCGGGGACGCGACGATGACTAGCAACGGCATCATCGCGGGCACACCGGCGTTCCTGGCGCCGGAAGTAGCGGACGGCGGCAAAGCGGGCTTCCCGTCCGATGTGTACTCCCTGGGCTCAACGCTCTACGCGGCAACGGAAGGCACGCCGCCGTTCGGCGTGGACGAGAACACCATCGCGTTGCTGCGCAAGGTGTCCACCGGGGAGATCCGACCGCCATACCAGTCCGGAGCGCTCAGCCCGTTGCTGTTATGGCTGTTACGCGCGGATCCCAGCGAACGCCCGAGCATGCGTGAGGCCGAGGAGTACCTGGCGACAGGCAAACGACCGCCGGAGTTCCAGCCACGCACCGCGACCATGACGCTGCCGCCGCCAAAACCTCGCAAGCGCGGGGTCTGGCTGGCGGCAGCGGCCGTTCTGCTTGTGGCCATTGGACTTGTGGTTGGGCTGGCGATCAACCGTGGCCAACCGTCGCAACCACAAGCATTGCCCGAACCACTGATTGTTCCCAGCAGTACGACCACGAGCCGTCCACAGTCGACATGCGAGGCGGACTACCGGATCACGAACTCGTGGCCGGACGGCTATGAAGCCCTGGTGACCGTCCGCGCCAAGGCCACCCGGTTGAACGGCTGGACCGTGAGCTGGACTCTGCCCGGCGGCCAACGGATCACCAACCTGTGGAACGGAACCCTGTCGCAGGACGGCACCTCGATACAGGTGGCGGCGGCCCAGTGGAACACGGCCGTCGAGTCGTCGACCTCCTTCGGCTTCATCGCGGGGACCACCGGCCCGAACCCGGTGAAGCCGGACGTGACCTGCACGGCTCGCTGATACTTAGCCCTTGCGCTAAGTGTCTCGACGGGTTAATACTTAGCCGCATGGCACAGTATTCGGCTGAGCTCGACGGCGTGTTCGTCGCCCTCGCTGACCCGACTCGGCGTGACGTCATCCGGCGTCTGGGCCGTGGCCCGACGAGCGTCGGCGACCTTGCCCGCGAGTTCCCGATCACCCTCCCGTCCTTCATGAAGCACGTGCGGACACTCGAGGCGAACGGCCTCATCCGCACGGACAAGGTCGGCCGCGTGCGGACCTGCGTGCTCAACCGCGAGCGCCTCGCCCTGGTCGACGGCTGGCTCGCCGAGCAGCGCCGGATCTGGGAAGAGCGCACCGACCGGCTGGAACGCCTTGTCACTGAGGAGCAGCAATGAACCCCGACCTCGACTTGACCATCGAGCGCGTCATCCGCGCCCCGCGCAACGCGGTGTGGACCGCGTGGACCGATCCGGCCCGCTTCGCGAAATGGTTCCTCCCGGCCCCGATGGTGTGCCAGGTCGACCGCCTGGAAGCCCGCGCCGGTGGCGGGCTGGTGACGCGGATGAGCGAGGACGGCGTGCGGTTCGTGCCGCACATGGACGCGAGCTTCCTGGTTGTCGAAAAGAACGCCAGGATCGTGTTCACCAACGCCATCGACAGTTCATGGCGCCCGAGGACTCCTGAGCCGGTCGCCCTGACGGCCGAGATCATCCTTCGCGATCACCCGGATGGCACGGAATACCAAGCGATTGTCCGGCATGGGGATCCGGCGTCCCGCGCCCGTCACGAGGAAATGGGCTTCTTCGAAGGCTGGGGCACGGTCACCAAACAACTCGCCGAGGTCGCTGAACAGTGAAGATCACGCTCACCTCGTTCGTCACGCTCGACGGCGTCAGCCAGGGGCCCGGCTCACCGGCGGAGGACACGACCGACGGCTTCACCCGCGGCGGGTGGCTCGTGCCCTACCTGGACGAACTGTTCGTCCGGCGTACTTCGCAATGGCTGGACCTCGCCGACGGCCTGCTGTTGGGACGGCGTACCTATGAGGCGTTCGCCCGGGACTGGCCGCAGATCACCGACCCGGACGACCCGTTCACCGAGCGGATGAACGCACTGCCGAAGTACGTGGTGACCAACACCCTCACCGAAGGCAGCTGGCATCCCACGACCGTGCTACGCGGCGATCCACTTCGGACAGTCGGGGAACTCAAGGCGCGGCCGGGCCGGGAACTGCAGATCCACGGCAGTTCCCGGCTCGGTAACGCCCTGTTGGCCGCGGGTCTCGTCGACATGGTCCGGCTGGTCGTCGCTCCTACCGTGATCGGGTCCGGGCGGCGGTTGTTCGACCATCCGACCGGACCTGTCGGGCTCAAGCTCGCCCACCACGAGGTGACCACAACCGGCATGCTCATACTTCACTACGAGCCAGTCGGCGTTGCCCCGACAGCGAAGTACGAAGGCGTCACCGAATTCGTCTAGCGCGTGAGCACCAACGCGTCGCCGACCGCGCGCTCGCCGGTGGCATCCGACGGCATGGTGACCATCTTGCCGTTGACCGTCATGGTGACTGATCCGCCGCCGTCGAGGTTCATCGCTCGCACAGCACCCAGCGAACGAACCAACTCGGCGGCTTCGGTCAGGCCAAGCCCGTCGCTGTATCCGGGCTGCCGTCCGGCAGCCGTGACGATGATCAGCCTGCCGGACCGGTCGATGCCGAGCACCATCCGCGGATTGCGCTTGAGTCCCCAGGTGTAGGCGAACGACGGGTCACCGATCCGCTCGATGCCGTCGGCGCCGAAGTCCACTGCGACCCGGCCGCCCCGCACGAGCTCAGGGCCGCCGTTGACGATGTCGTCGCCGCGCCCCAGCCGTATCTCCCGGCCTGTCGAGTCGGTGATGCGCTGCTCGATGGTCAGCACACTTCCAACCACCGCGTGCTGACGCAGCCATTGAGCACCATCACCGATCCCGGCGAGCACGCTTCCGTCCGCTGGCACAGCGCCGCCCCGAGCGCGGAGTTCGAGCACCCGGCCAGTGCGGTCAAGCACCGCTTCCGTGCCTTCGCCCGCTGGCGTGCTGGCGCCGAGTTGCGGGGTGAACTGCACGATCTCCGATGGATCCGTGCAGGTGACGTCGTGCTGTGGTCGTTCGGTCGGCTGGTCGCCACCGACTCCGCCGCAGTTGCGGATCTTGCCCGGGATCCGGTTGATGCCGTCCACGAGTTCGGCGGCATTGCCCGCGCGCACCCTTGTCGACGTGGTGAGGTGCGCCAATTCGGGACGGAGACCGTCGCCGCGCAGGATCGCCGCGATCCGGCCGTTCGTCGAGGCGCTCTGCAGATTGCCGTCGTACGCGGCGATGCCTGCCGACGCGCCCGGGACGCCGTCAACGCTTTCCATGATGAAGAAGCCCGCGTTGATCGCCAGCAATGCGTTGCCGGACATGGCGGTCACGGTTTCCCGCCCCGCGACCGACTTGCCGTAACTGGCCGAGAGCTGCCCACGGAACCGGCGCGGGTCGATGATCACGGCTTTGACCTGCGCGATACCCGTGCCGGGCGTCCCGTCACCGCCGGTCCATTCGCTGATCGCGTCGAATCCGGCCGCAGCCAACGCGGTCCGCTGGTTGTCCGCCTGGTTCTGCCCGCCGAAGACACCGACCCGGACACGGGATCCGATCAATCCACGCCGATCGGATCCCGCAGGCCACTCCACACGCTCGACACGCGGGCTGAACCCGGCACTACGCAAGCGGGCAGCGAGTGCGTCAGGGTCAGCGGTCAGATGGGATCCGTTGACGCGCACGGTGACCGTCCAATAGTCGGCGCCGGGACGGCCCGTGATCACGCCCTGGTACAGATCGACGCCCTGCGCCAACCGATCATGCTGCCAGCCGGGAAGCGGGGTCTCGGTGGCGCCGACGGTCGACCCACCGCCGACAGAGATCACGGCGGACGCGGCGACCAACGCCACCACGCCAGCTCGGAACGGACGAGTGCGCACGAATGCTCCTCAGGGACGACCGATGATCAACCCGCTCATCCCAGCACCGGTTTCTGACGCCGACTCGGCCAGCAGGTGAACAGGCTTACATCCGGGCGATGGCGATCTTCACATCGTCGGCCTTCGCCCGTGACAAGCGGTCCCACAGGACGTCGGAGTGGAGCCAGTCGCGGATCGGCGCGGCGGGGTCTTCGGGAAACCACCACAGCATCGGCTCGCCGCCCGTGGCCCAGTACTCCGCCACCTCCGCGATCGCCGCGTCCGCGTCGGGCCCCAGCGTGTCGAGGTACAACAGCCAAGGCGCCAGATCGTGATCGATGTGGGCCGCGGCGCAGATCAGCGTTTCAAGCCGGTGGTCCTCGGACCAGTGGTCGATGACCTCCCTGGCGAACGAGGAGACCAGGGAGTCCGGCACGTCGGCCGGGTCGCCGCCGAGCAACTCCAGGTCGGACTCGGAGTAGCAGTACGTGCAGCCGTCCACCCGGCCGCCGACGCGCGGCACCCCGGCGAAGACCGTCCCCAGATCCATGCCGCGCACCATATGACTGGATGCCAGCCGACCGCGACACGTTTCAAGCCGGCTCGAACTCCGGGCGTGGACAGCACCGTGGCGATCTGCCCGGATGAGCGGACGCCACCCCGACGTCTCATCATGAGTGCCCGCTTCACATCCTTGCCAGGACGGTCATCCGGTCGATGGCCAGTTGCCCGATGGTCAGCCGTACACCGATCGCGGGCGACCACCCGGCGATGTTCTCCGGGGTGATCGCTGTGCCGAACGGGACTGTGCGCAGCAGGTGCCACTGGCCCCCGTGATCGAGCCAGCTCGTCATCGTCCCGGCGCTGAACACGACCGCGAATCGGTCGCCGGGCGACCAGGCCACGTCAGCGCAGCAGCCTCCGGTCGCGTTGTCACCATGGTCCCTGCCCTCGACACGCACGTCCGCGCCAGAGGTGTGGAAGTGGTTGTTGTACCAGGCCTGCACCAAGTCGTCCGGTCCGGCCGCGCGGCCCAGCAACACGCTGTCCTCCGGTGCCGCGCC
Organism: Kibdelosporangium aridum; assembly: GCF_900176515.1. GTDB lineage: Bacteria > Actinomycetota > Actinomycetes > Mycobacteriales > Pseudonocardiaceae > Kibdelosporangium > Kibdelosporangium aridum. The sequence goes on along the minus strand of NZ_FWXV01000005.1, from coordinate 227,310 downwards.
GGCGAACGACCGTGGTTCGAGGATCACCGTGAAGTCTCCAGCCGGCGCCGCCACGGGCGCGACAAGCACCGCGGCGGACTGTCGGCCCGCCGCCGAGGCGATCAGGGCGCCGTTGGCGATGTGGAGATCGGGCGCCGGTTCACCGAACCGCGCACCGACTCGGTACGCGGCCGGCTGGGTGAAGTCGTCGTCCCACACCGGTGTGGCGAAGTCGACCGGGTCGAACGCCGCCTGTACGTGCAGTACATCAGCGGTGACGCGGATTTCCGTGCCTCGTTCGAGCGTGTGGACGAGCAGCCGCAGGGGCATTCGGGTACCCAATGGCACCGTTTCGGGGACCGACACCCGCCACCGCAACCGCAAGGGCTTGGCCGGGGTGAGCGACTGGTTACCACTGGCGCTGATCGGTTGGGCAGTCCAGCCCCTGGGCAGCGTCAACTCGTAACGGGTCTTGACTGGCCGGATGCTGTGTACCGTCCCCGTGACTTCGATTGTCTGCCCGGGTCGGACGTGGACGAGGTTGCTCCCATCCTGCAACCGCACGCTGACCCGCTCGTCTTCGGTCCGCCATGCCTGCAGCGCGGTGATGCCAACCGCGCCACCGTCCGTTCTGGACGGCAGCACGCGGATGCCGTCTGTGTGGACGGGTGGTTGGACCACTATCCGGTTCAGCCGGCCACGCACGGGTGCCTGTGGTGTTCGTAGTTGCCTGGGGACGTCGGACCACGATCCGTCCGGTTTGCGGTACTGCAGCTCGTAGGTGTCGGGTGTACGGACTCCGCCGCCGTCGTCGTAGAAGGAGATCCGGATGTCGGAGATGCTGGTGCTGGCGCCGAGGTCGACTGCGAGCCAGTCCTGCCGGTTGGGGCTGCCGTAGCTCGTCCAGCGCGTGGACGGGATGTCGAGGTGGAAGTCCTGGCCGTCGATCGCGTTGGCCGGCCGATCCCCTGGCGAGGTGTAGGACGCGGTGGCGGCCGGGTAGCCGGTTCTCGCGATGTTGGTCATGTCGTCGACCACCTGCGCGGAGACCTTTTGCTTGCCCTGGCGTACGGGAACGTCGACGGGGCGCAGGTCTGCTTGGCGGTGCACGAGTTCGCCATCCACCCAGACACGCAGCCCCGCGCCCTGACGGTAGACGTGTCCGTCGCGGTCCCACACGACCGTCAGGTTTCGTCCATGGTACGCAACGTTTTCAACGGCGAAGTGGTCCCATGTGGACGGAACCAGCGGCGACAGCCGGACCTGGTCACCCTGCCGCGGACGGATGCCGAGCAGTCCGGACAGGACCAGATCGTTGAACGTCGAGTGGTTGTAGTCCTCGCTGTGGTCGCGCGCGTCGTACAACCACCGGTCCTCGTCCGGGTGGTGTGCCTCCGCGACGTAGGGTTGGCCGTTCTTGCGTTGTGTCAACGCGTATCCGTGGAGCAGGTCGTAGTAATCCTGTTTGCCGACAAAGGGTTGTGCGGGATAGTCGATGAGCAGGTTCGCCAGCGCGGTCAGCGTCTGGCTTGTCGCGTACGGCCAGCTCGGGCCCGACCAGCGACAGCAACCCAGGAACGCGTCGTGCATGAACCAAGGGCTGCGCCGTTCGACCGTCGTCGGCCCGAACCGGGCCTTGAATCCCGCAGGGTCGGTCAGCTGTGCCCACGCCGCCGAGTTGCCCGCCGGAGCCATGTGGAAATACCAGGGGACGAAACCGATCTGCTCCCGGTCGTCGATCTTGGTGCGAGCCGGGTTGCCGTCCCGCATCACGTGCTTGTAGAACTGGTCGCCGCTGTCCCACAGGTACCGTTCCTGGGCCGCCTGAATGGAACGGGCGTCGCGCTCGTACCGGTCGGCGAGTCCCCGGTCGCCGCGCATCCGCAGCAGGCTCGCGATCGCCCTCGCGTCGGCGTACTGGTAAGCGTTGAGCGTGGGACGGAAGCCGGTGCCGCCGTGGTAGGGATCGGAGCTCTGATAGGAGCTGGCCGTGTACTCCATCGCGTCCCACACCGGCACCTGCCAGTACAAGCCCAGGCTGCTGTCGAACTGGGGCGCCCACACCGCCCACTGCTTTTCCAATTCGGGCAACCGGTCCACCGCGAAACCCCACCGCCCGTCGACCGACGCCCGAGCGAGTACGGCGTCAGCGGCCCAGAACGAGTACTGGTGGGCCCAATCGGTGGTGTTCTCGTTCAGCTTGTCGGTCGCGGGCTTCGGGCCCGAGCCGCTGCCACGTAACCAGTAGTCGAGATAGTCGTCGAGGTAACGGTTGTCGCGTAGCCACCGGCCCTCGTAGACGTGATGCCCTGCCGCAGCCACGATCCCACCGCCCGGCGCCGAATAGCCGACTGGGCCGAGGAACTCCGAGACGAGCCAACCGTCCTCGGGGCCGGTGTACTTGAGCGCCTCCTTGTACGTACGCCAGCGGTAGTAGTAGGTCTTCTCGATCTCCTGGTCCGGCAGATCAACGAACGGGATGTTGGCCTCGTACCACTCCGGCTCCACGAAGCCGGCCAGTTTCGCGGCGTGGTCCAGCACGTGCGTTCCGGGACCCACCTCGGGGTACAGCGGCGGGCCAAGTACAGGCCCAGCCGTCGCCGGCGCCGTAACCACGGCCGCGAACAGGGCGACGACGACCACCACAGCGGTGCACAGACGGCGAAGCGAGCGCATATGACGTTCCTCGCAATGGTCGGACGCAGGCAGGGAACGGTCCGGCCAACGCCGCACCGCGGTGACACCAAGAAGACGGTAGCCCGTTTTTACAACGTTGTATATGTCGTCTTCCACCAGCGGTGAGGCCGAACTGGGAGGACATCGTGAGCAAGCCACGCGGGAGACTGGTCACGCGGTGGCCGGGGTGATCTCCAACTTCAACTACGACAGGCTGTGTCAAGCGGTCGCAGGCGACTACCAGGCCGAGAGCGACGCGGCCCTGTTCGGTGAGGAACCCCGATCAGGAGGCCTTCTGGGCCACCTCGAGCTCCGCGTCGGGGACCAGGCGGTTGGCGATGGTGTCCAGGCGCATGCGCAGCTTGAGCACGTCACCTCGGAACGCCCCTTGGCGCTGTTGCCCCAGCGTCCAGCGCTCGACGAACACGCAGCACTCGTCCAACACGCGGTTGGCGGCCGCGATCGCCGCACCAGGCTGAGGAGAATCGACCGCGAGCAGGTCGGCCATGTGCCCGGCAAGCTCCTCGACATCACGGATCACGTCGTTGACCGACCGATCCGGCAGCAGCACCGGTCTGTACATCACCAGGTGCACCCAGACCAGGGGTCCGAGCATGCGTTCCTCAGCGCCGGCAAACATGGCCGGGGGTTACCCAGCCAAACTAGCTGTCAAACCGCTGTCGTCGGGAACGCCGCGAATTTCCCGGAAGTTAGTCCGTTTGTCAGACACACTCACCTGCAGGAGGTAGTCCCCATGGCCGCGCTCACTCCTTGGTCCCGAGCGACCGCCAACCTCGGCCTGTTCGGAGTCGCGGCCTCAGTCCTGACCATCGGGTCACTGCACGTGTTGCCGCCGTCATCGCAAGTGAGCCCGGTGCGCCGGACCATCAGCGAGTACGCGCTACTCGAAGACGCATGGGTGTTCAACGTCGGGGTAATGGCGCTGGCCATCGGGTCGTTCGCGGTGATCGCGGCACTGGTCAGCCGCCAGATCATCAAGCCCTTCTCCCCCGCGTCGATCCTGATCGGCCTCTGGGCGCTGTGCCTGATCGCGATCGTGGTGTTCCCGAAGAACAACTGGGCCATCGGGCCGAGCTTCGGCGGCATGATCCATCGATACGCGAGCGTGGTCGCGTTCCTCACGCTCCCCATCGCCGCGATCATCGTGGGCCGGAAGGCGAAGGCCGCGTGGCCGACGTGGCTGGGTGTGTTGTCGCTTGGCTGGTTCGCGTTCATCCTCGGCGCCGTGATGCTTCAGCCGGTCACCGGAGTTCGGTGGTGGGTGGCAATTCCCCTTGGCGCGGTTGAGCGAGGACTGCTCGTCACCGAAGTAGCGGCAGTAGCAGCCCTCGCTTTGGTCAAGGCCGTAGCCCCGTCACGAGCAGTGCTCGAAAGGGCTGTCGTAGCGGCTTGATCCGGCTGAGCCGCCCCACCTGACGCATTTGTCAGGCGCGGCGGCCCGTACCGGTCCGGCGTAGTACTCGAAATTGCCGGAATCGGTCACCCGGGAGGCCCCTTGGACCTCCAAATACGCCGATACCGCTGTCGCGCTGCCGATCGAGGCGTTCTTGATCGTCACGACGCAGTTCTGCGTGGTGCTGTTGTTCCACAGCAAATAGACCGTCGCCGCCGAGCCGATGGCCGCGGAGTCGATCACACCGAAACCACTGCCGCAAACCTCGGCCGCCTCATACGGGTTCGCTGCCCCGCTGCAATTGCGCGAGGTCACCGTTTGGTCGGGATAGCCGAACGTCACGCCGTTGAAGACCGCTTTCTGGATGTTCGCCGGATATGACGCGTCGGTCGTGCGGACCTCGTAGTGCAGATGCGGCGAGATGTTGTTGCCCGGCTTGCTCGTGTTGCCGACCTCGCCGATTTTCTGACCCCGGCTGACCTGCGCGTTCAGTCCGACTGAGCGCACACGCAAGTGCGCGTAGTAGGTCGACCAGCCGCCGCCGTGGTCAATCTTGATCAGATTCCCGTAGCCGTTCGCGGATCCCTGGTGTGCCGAGATCACCACCTTGCCCGCGGCCGCGGCGACAACGGTGTCGCCGAGATCCGCGTCCGGTGTGCCGCCCCGGTTGAAGTCGATCTCCCACGCCCGGTGCGCGCTGGAATTGCTGGAGTTGCCGTGCCACGCCTGATTGCACGGGAAGGGCAACTGGAACGCGGGCCGTGGCCCGGCTGCCTCCGCCGCCCCCGCGAAGACAATGAATCCGGTCGCACTCAGCAGCGCGACGCCCAAGCTGATCAACCGCTTGACTCTCATCCCCGGTCCCTTCGCTGGATGCTCGGCGAGAGTGTCGGACCGGGACTTATAAAACAGATACAACCAAAGTTCTACAAAAACGTGACGCCACGTCGAAATCATGTATTATGTCGGGAATGAGCCGACCGATGGTGACCCGGCGCAGGGAAGTCAGTCACACCAGCGCGCGTTCACTGCTGATGACACTACTCGGTGAGTACGTACTGCCCCGCGACCGCCCCGTCTGGACATCCGTTCTGGTCAACACACTGGCGAATTTCGACATCGAGGAGAAGTCGGCCCGCCAGGCGCTCGCTCGCACGGCCGCCGAAGGCTGGCTGACCTCCGACCGGGTCGGCCGCCGGGTGCGGTGGTCGCTCACCCCGCCTGGACGCAAGCTGCTCACCGAAGGCGCGCAGCGGATCTACGAGTTCGGCAGCGTCGAACGCCAGTGGGACGGCCGCTGGCTGGTGCTGCTGGTCTCGGTGCCCGAGTCCAAACGCGACCTCCGGCACCGGCTGCGCACCCGGCTGACGTGGGCCGGTTTCGGCTCGCCCGAGGCGGGTGTGTGGATCTGCCCGGACGCGAGCAGGCAGGAAGAAGCCAAGGGCATCCTCAGCGGTCTCGAGCTCACCCGCGGCGCCATGTCGTTCGTCGCCGAGTACGGCTCGGTCGGCGAAGTCGGCTCGATGGTCGCCCGCGCGTGGGACCTGTCCGAAGTGGAACGCAGGTACGAGGAATTCATCGACGAGTTCGCCGCGCTCGACCCGGACGACGGCCCGGCGACTCTGCACGCGCAGACAAGACTGGTGCACGAATGGCGCCGCTTCCCGTTCCTCGACCCGCAGTTGCCCGCCGACTTGTTGCCCGCGAATTGGCGCGGCGCGCACGCCGCCGAACTGTTCCACCGCAGGCACCAGGAATGGCGGCCGGCCGCCCAGGAGCATTGGGACAAGCTCGGCTGATACTCGGTTGGCGCCATTTGGGATACTGGACAGGTGCTACACGGAGACGTTGGACTGGAATTGGCCGCGCGGGTCGCCGCCGCGGTGAAGTCGTCGCTTGACCTGGACATCACCCCGGCGGAGGCGCTGATCCGCCCGTCCAGCCGACCGGGCGCCGACTACCAGTGCAACGCCGCCATGGGCCTTGGCAAGAAGGTCGGCAGGCCGCCGAGAGAGGTCGCCGCCGCGATCGTCGGCGCGCTGGACGGCACCGACCTGATCGTCGAGCCGGAGATCGCCGGTCCCGGCTTCATCAACCTGACGCTGACCGACACGTGGCTCACCACCCAGATGGAGGGTCTGTTCAGCGACCCGCGGCTCGGTGTCGAGAAGACCGAGCACCCGCGGCGGATCGCGATCGACTACTCCAGCCCGAACGTGGCCAAGGAGATGCACGTCGGGCACGTGCGGTCGACCATCATCGGCGACGCGCTCGTGCGGCTGCTGCGGTTCCACGGTGACGAGGTCATCCCGCACAACCACCTCGGTGACTGGGGAACGCCCTTTGGGATGCTGATCGAGCACCTGATCGACCAGGGGTTCAACGCCGAGCATTCGATCAGCGACCTCAACGGCTTCTACCAGGAAGCCCGCAAGAAGTTCGACGCCGACCCGGACTTCGCCGAGCGGGCCCGGCTGCGGGTGGTGAAGCTGCAGAGCGGCGACGAGGAAACGCTGCGGCTGTGGAACGAGCTCGTGGACGAGTCCATGCGGCACTTCATGAAGGTCTACCAGATGCTCGGCATCGGCCTGACGCCCGAGGACAACTACGGCGAGAGCTTCTACAACCCGTTCCTGGCCGACACGGTGGACGAGCTCGAGCAGAAGGGGCTGACCGAGATCAGCGACGGCGCGGTCTGCGTCTTCCCGAAGGGCTTCTTCAACCGGGACGGCGACCCGTTGCCGTTGATCATCCGCAAGAGCGACGGCGGCTACGGTTACATGAGCACCGACCTCGCGACCGTCCGGTACTGGACCGGCGAGCGTGGTGCCACGGATCTGCTGTACGTGGTGGGCACCCCGCAGTCGCAGCACTTCGCGATGGTCTTCGCGGCATCGCGGGACGCGGGCTGGCTCACGCCGGATCACAACGCGGTACACGTGAACTTCGGGTCGATCCTCGGCGAGGACGGCAAGATGTTCCGGACCCGGTCGGGCGACACGATCAAGCTGATCGACCTGCTGGACGAAGCCATCCACCGGGCCGCTGCGCTGGTGCAGGAACGCAGCGAGCTCGACGAAGCCGACCAGGCCAAGGTCGCCCGCGCGGTGGGCATCGGCGCGATCAAGTACGCGGATCTGTCCAGCGACCGCGAGAAGGACTACGTCTTCTCGTGGGAGAAGATGCTGGCAACGGACGGCAACACGGCCGCGTACCTGCAGTACGCCAACGCGCGGACCCTCTCGATCATCCGCAAGTCCGGCCAGACCCCTCAGCCGGGCACCCCGGTGATCCTGGCCGAGAAGGCCGAGCGCGACCTGGCTCTGCAGTTGATCCAGCTGCCCGCGGCGGTGCAGTCCGCGATCGACGGGTACACGCCGCACAAGCTGGCGACGTACCTGTTCGACACCGCGACAGCGTTCACCGCGTTCTTCGAGAAGTGCCCGGTGCTCAAGGCCGAATCGGACGAGCTGCGCGCGTCCCGGCTGGTGCTGTGCGCGCTCACGTCGAAGGTGCTGACCATGGGTCTCGACCTGCTCGGCATCGAGGCGCCGACCCGGCTGTGACGCTCAGCGCTGGACGCCGGCGGCGACCAGGTCGACGACCCGCGCAGCCACCGCGGGCGCGACCGTGACACCGAAGCCGCCGAAGCCGGTCGCATGGATGACACGGGCATCGTTCTGGTCCCGGGCAATGCGAATGTCGCTGCGCTCGGGCCGGATGCCTGTGTCCGTCCGGACGTATTCGGCCTTCGCCAGTGCGGGCAAGTAGCTGGAGATGTGCCCGAGGAGGAACTCGCCGGTGGCCATGTCGGGCGGAGATCCGGCGTCGACCCATTCGCGAGCCTGCTCGATCGTGACCGGCTTCGTAGTCCCGCCAACGACTACGTGTCCCGTCGCGTCCTGCGAGATCGCGTAGGGAGCGCAGTTGGTCGCGTCGTCCCAGGCGTAGACACCGCTGAAACCTTCCGGTTTGCGCAGCCGGACCACCGTGCCCATCGACGGGGTGAACTCGCGGTCGTCGTACAGCCACGCACTGGCCAAGCCGGTCGCGTTGACCACGAAGGCAACGTCGGAGATGTCCGCCGGATCGGCGACGTGTTCGCGGACGAACGTGACACCGAGGTCCTTGTGCAGCTGCGCCAACGCGCCAAGGAGCAACTCGCCTGGCACGACGACTGAGTGGACGACCACTCCCTCGACCATGTTCACGGACAAGTCGGCGGGGTCGAGCCGCCGGTAGCCCTCGAGTTCTTCCAGCCCTTCGGGAAACGGAGCCGCACCGCTTGCCCGCTGCACGGTCGACCATTCCTCGGTGACCACGCCTTGCGGCAGAACGACGTCCCGCATCCGCAGGTAAAGCTCGATGCCCTGAGTCGCAAGGTGCCCGACGGCGGGATCGTGTGAATGGTAGGCGAATCCCCAGCCGCCATTGATGAGCCCGGTATTCAGCGAACCATCGTCGTACAACGTGACGACCGCACCAGCTTGGGCAAGCAGAAGCGCGGTCCACCGCCCGACAGGACCGCCACCGACGACAGCGACCGGCACACCCGCGAGCCGGGACGCCGACCGAGGCACACCTGGAGCCGACCCGGTATCCAGCACGTTTCCCTCCGAGGGGAGCGGAAGTTGATCTACTGGCGAGGCTACCTCCGGGCTCGGCCACCGGCCGCTGTTTCGGCGGCAATTCGCCACAAGGTGTCAGCCAGATCGCAGGAGTAACAGAAGCCATTGCACCGCAACGAAAAGGCGGAGCTCAGGACTGCGCGCCGTGTTCAGCTGACCACCGACCCACGTTCAACCTCGCGCTTGCTTTCTCTGGTCGACAGCGCCGACGCGACGGTGTCCCGGGCAGGCGCGAAGTACCGGCTGACCGTGCCTGGATGCCGCCCGTGACGACCAGTATGGACAAAACCTCAAGGTGGGTCCCGGCCGTGAAAGTCTTCCAGCTGCGCCTTTACCCCATCGGCGGCTTGACTTTCCGGCAATCGCGGGCTTGACCTGATCACACCTGTCCGGTAGTTGTTTGCACATGCCTGAACAGGTGCGAGCCAGGGCGCTGGGTGCGTTCTACGGTCTTGCACTGGGTGATGCCCTCGGGATGCCGACGCAGTCGATGTCCCGCACCCAGATCAAGAACCGGTATGGCTCCGTCGTCGGGCTGGTCGACGCAATCGCGGACCAGCCGATCGCACCCGGGATGCCCGCCGGGTCGATCACGGATGACACCGAACAGGCTGTGCTCGTTGCGAAGCTGCTCATTGACGGTGATGGGCAGGTCGACCCGCGCGCGTTCGCCGGCGCGCTGCGGGCGTGGGAAGCCGACATGATCGCCCGAGGCTCCCTCGACCTGCTTGGCCCGTCGACGAAGCGCGCGCTCGAGCTGCTTGACGCCGGCCTGGACCCCCAGCAGGCCGGCGTCACCGGAACCACCAACGGGGCGGCGATGCGGGTGACTCCGGTCGGCATCGCCCATCCAGTGGGTGACCGCCTGCTCGACGCCGTCGTGCAGGCAAGCATGGTCACGCACAACACCAGTCTGGGGATCGCGGCCGCCTCCGCCATCGCGGCCGCGGTCTCCGCCTCCATCGACGGCGCCGATCTCGGTGCCGCGCTGGACGAAGCCGAACGCGCCGCCGGCAACGGCGCGGCTCGGAGCCATTGGGTGCCAGGCGGCGAGATCTCCCCCCGGATCCGCTGGGCCCGCACCTGGGTACGCGGCATGAGCCGCGACGCGTTGGCCAACGCGGTCGTCGAGGTGATCGGGACTTCTGTGGCAGCACAGGAGTCCGTGGTCGCGGCGATCGCGTTGGCCGAGGCGCTGGGCGACGACCCGGTCGACGCCATGACCCTGGCAGCCGAGATCGGCGGAGACACCGACACCGTCGCCGCGATGACCGGCGCGATCCTTGGCGCACAGCACGGCCTGTCTGGTCTGCCTGCCGACCTTGTCACTAAGGTCCGTACCGTGAACCGGCTCGAACTCGAACCACTGGTCGACGACCTGCTGAAACTGCGGTGAGCGGCCGGTTGGTCCACACCGGACAGGTCGTGGTCGACCTGGTCCTGCGGATCGACAAGATGCCTCCGCGCGGCGGGGACGTGCTCGCCTCCGACTTCCTGCAGACCGCCGGCGGCGGCTTCAATGTCATGGCCGCGGCCCGGCGAGCGGGCGCCGAGGTGGTGTACGCGGGCAGCCACGGCTCAGGCACCTACGGCGATTTGATCCGCGCCGCCTTGGCGGCCGAAGGCGTTCTCGTTGCCCACCCGGCCACCGAACCGGATTCCGGCATCTCCGTCGCACTGGTCGAGAGCGACGGCGAGCGCACGTTCGTGACCAGCCCAGGCGCCGAAGGCCACTTCACCCCGGTCGACACGACACCGGACGACATCGTCTACGTGACCGGGTACAGCCTGACCCATCAGCACAACGTGGACGCCCTCATCGACTGGCTGCCGCGCGTCGAAGCCAAGGTCTTGCTCGACCCGAGCCCGCTGGTCGCCGACATCCCGGCAAAAACGTGGCGCGCGGTGCTGGCCTACGTGGACATCTTGAGCAGCAACGCCACCGAGGCCACCAAGCTGTCCGATGTGGACGTGCCGACGGTCATCCGGCGGGAAGGCCCGAACGGCTGCACGATCATCGAACACGGACACGCCACGCACATCCCGGGCTTCGCGGTGCGAGCCGTGGACACGAACGGCGCCGGAGACGCACACTGCGGCGTGCTCGCCGCGGAACTGTTGCGCGGCAACGACCTCACGACGGCCGCGACACGTGCCAACGCCGCCGCCGCGATCGCCGTCACCAGGCACGGACCGGCCACCGCGCCGACCAGGGCCGAGGTCGACGAACTGCTTCAGACCAGGATGTAGCCGAACTGGAACTCGGGGTTGTAGCCCTCGCACTTGGCGTCGGTCGAGTCGTAGTGCCCGCCGGAGTAGGTGCACCGGAACAGTCCCCGGCTGTTCACGCCCGCCGGTTTGCTGGTGAAGATGTAGCCGAGCACACCGACCTGGGTGTGCCCCTCACAGCCCGGGTCCACTGAGGTCATCCGGTCTTCCGAACCCTTGAGCTGGCACGCGTACAGCCGCTTGGTGCCTGTTTCGGCGTCGGCGACCAGCCAGCCCATCGGGAACTCGCGGTTGAACCCCGCGGGCGCCGGGACATTCGGCGTGGCCGTGAAATGCGGCCCCTTGGGGTGGTTGTAGCGGGTGATCTGAACCAGATTGCGCTGCGGTTTGTCGGGTGGCGGCGGGGGCGGCGTGCCGACCGGCTGCTGGCCGCCCGTTGGTTTGGGCTGCTTGATCGGGGTGTCCGACTTGGTCACGGTGACCGTGCTCGGCGGTGGCGCCGAGGACACAGTGGACGACGGCGGCACGGACGACGGCAACACCGGGGTCGCGATCACGCTCTGCGACTCCGTTTCGCCGACGTTGGTTACCGGCTTGCCCGCGGCCTCGCCCTCCTGCCCACTCGGCAAGATCAGGAACACCGCGAGCAACGCGCCCACCACGACCACGGCCGCGCCGGACAACAAGAGAACCCGCTTGCGGTTGCCGTTCTTCTTCTCCGCCGACGGCGTTCCCCACTGGTCTTCACCCCAGCTCACAGGGGCGGGCGCGGCAAGCGGCGCTTCCTCCGGGTAAGCCTCCTGCCATGGCTCACGCGGACGCGTGTCCCGACGCACCGCGTGCACCTGCACGGTCGGCGCGTCGACAACCTGCGTGTGTTGCTCGACGACCTGCGTACGGTCGGAAACCGGACTCGACAGCAGCTCCCGCGTGCGCGCGACGGTGAGACGGGCTTCCGGCGACTGCGTCAGCAAACCCAAGATGACCTGCGCCAACGGCCCCTGGCAGCGCGTGAGCTGCGGGTCGTCGTACATGATCGCGTGCATCGTGGCAGCCGTTGTCTCACGGTTGAACGGCGAACGCCCCTCGACCGCGTGGAACAGCGTGGCGCCCAAGGCCCAGAGGTCCGTCGCGGGCGACGGCTGGGAACCGGAGAACAGTTCGGGCGACATGTAGCCGGGCGAGCCCATGATGCCGCCGGTCATGGTCAGGTTCGGGTCGTCCATCGCCCTGGCGATGCCGAAGTCCGCCAGCTTCACCCGGTCACCCTGCATCACCATGATGTTGCTGGGCTTGACGTCCCGGTGCACGATCCCGGCCGCGTGCGCGGTCTCCAACGCGCCGAGCACCTGCAGGCCGATCGACGAGACCCGTTCGGCGGGCAGCGGCCCTTCCGCGGCGATGATGTCGGCCAAGGTCGGCGCCTCGACCAGCTCCATCACGATGAACGTGGCGCCGTTCTCGCTGACCACGTCGTACACCGTGACCACAGCGGGGTCGTTGAGGCGCCCGGCCGTGCGTGCCTCGCGCAGCACACGTTCCAGATAGACCGCCCGGTCGTCGCCGGTCACGCCCTGCGGCGGCGGGATTTCCTTCAACGCCACCTGGCGGCCGATCACCTGGTCGTCGGCGCGCCAGACCACGCCCATCCCACCGCGGCCGAGCTCGTCGCGGATGGCGTATCTGCCTGCCACAACCCTCACGGCTTACCCCCACCCCAGTTGTGTGATCAGCCCAGGCCACGCATCGTAGCCGGGCTGATCTACCGGGCTAGCGCAGGGCCGCGAGCAGCATCGGCAGCTGCACCCCGGCCTGTTCGGCCAGCGTGCGGACCTGCTCGGGGGCTGGCGCGAGCGGGAAGATGTCCCGGGTGGACGGCAGGCCCTCACCGCCGCCGAACTTCGACTGCGGCGTGGTCGGCGGCACGATCCGGTAGACCCGCCACCTCGGCACGGTCGAGTCCGCCATCGCCAGCGTCGAGTCCCGCCACAGCAACACTGTGGACTTCTTGGTATTGCGGGCCAGAACGACGCATGGGCTGCCGATCAGCGTCGCGGCCCGGGCAGCGGCACGCAACGGCGTGCGGAAGTCGCCGTCAATCACCCACACGCTGTCCATCAGCTCCGCATGCAGGCCTTCAGCCTCAAGCGCGGCAACGAGTTCCGCGTTCGGGTCGTCCGCGGCCGCCATCGCCAGCTCGACGACGCTCTGCACCTCGGACTCCGTCGCCACGCGTGCGTGCAACTGGGTCGAGTGCACGAGGTACTTGCCGACAACGGACTCGTCGGCGAACGCGGCCAGTTCCTGGGTCTCGTCCCACGCCGACTTGGCGATCAGGTCCGGGCCCGCGCCGCCGTGCAGATTGGCGTCCTGCAACAGCAACGCCAGGCCGATCGCGATCAGCGCGTACAGCTCGTCCAGCTGTTCACCGGACGCGTTGGCCTGGTCGTCCTCGGTCGGCCGCAACGCGTGCACGAGGTCACGGACCTCGCCACGCCAACTCTCGTCAACGCCCCACACTCCGGCGGCGAGCAGCTTGATGTAGCCGCGTGCCACCGTGATCCGATGTGCCACTGAAGACCCAGGACCGGCGGAGGCGAGCCACTTGCGCGCCAGTGCACGATGTTCGGCGTGCTCGGCTGGCGCGATCGTGGTTGTGATCCGGTCTACCTGGGCATTGAGGTCGTTTCCTTCAGTGACGGTCTGATCGCTCAGGGTCCCCCTCCTCGAACGCGCCATGCCACCCCGATAGCCTGACTGAGGCTGGGGGCCAGTGCAAGATCAAATGCGGTGTTCCGGGGTGACGCTCGACGCAACCTTTCCCGGCTGCGTGGCGTCAGTGTCAGTAACACCGTGAATGAATCACCATGAACCGGACCTTGGGGGTCAACTGGTGCGCACTTTTTCCGCGCTCGTTGTGGCGCTGCTCGTCGTCACCGGGTGCAGTACGCCGGCACCAGAGGAACAGACTCCGCCGGGAATGGCTCCGCGCGGCACGCAGATGACGACTGCGAAGCCGACCCGTCAGGACCTGACCAACAAGGTCAGCCTGAGCGGCAAGGTGACGATCAACCCGACGTTCGGGCTGGTGTCGCCGGTCGCGGGCCAGGTGCGCTACTTGGACGTGAAGGCGCCGGACAAGACGCCGGTGAAACCGACCAAGGTGGCCAACGTCTTCGCGGGCGGCAGGCCGACGTCCGTGGAGATCCCGGCTGGGGCGATCTTCAGCGGGCGGCTGGCCGACGACAAGGCCAACGTCCAAGCAGGCCAGCCGATCGTGTCCGCCAAACACGTCGGGTACGGCATCGTCGCGGAGATCAAGGGCGAGCAGGCGTATCAACTGTCGGACACGCTGTCGTCGGTGCAGGCGCAGATCAAGAACGGTCCGGGGCCGTTCCCGTGCGCCGTGCTCGGCACGATCGCCGCGTTGCCCGCGGGCACCATTCCCGAGCCGCCGCCACCCGTCGAGAATCCTGCTCCGCCGTCGGGCAGCAGCGCGCCGCCCGCTCCCCCGACGATCGGCGGCCCGCAACAGGAGAAGAAGAAGCAGGAACCGTCCGAGCCGACCGGGATGCGGCTGGTGTGCACCGCGCCGACGGACGTGAAGCTGATCAACGGAGCCGAGTCGACCATCGAGGTGATCACCGAGAAGGCGACGAACGTCCTGGTCCTGCCGGTCGAGGCGGTCGCTGGCGGCCAGGGCAAGGGCAAAGTGGACGTGATGGGCACGGGCGGCGAGCGGGTGACCAAGGACGTCGTGCTCGGCCTGACCGACGGCAAGGTCGTGCAGATCAAGTCCGGCCTGACCGGGGACGAGACGGTGGCCGTGCCCGGCCCGAACCTGCCACCGGCGCCGCAGGACGCCCAGGGAGGTCCGGGCAAGTGACCCCCGGAATCGCCACAGACATGACACAGCCCATCGGGTCGCCCGCGCTGATCCGGCTCGCCGGGATCACCAAGACGCTCAAGGGCCAGGAGCAACCGCGGACGATTCTCGACGGCGTGGACCTGACTGTCCACAGTGGAGAGAGCGTGGCCATCCTCGGCCGGTCCGGGTCGGGGAAGTCCACTTTGCTGAGTCTGATCGGCCTGTTCGACCGGCCGGACAGCGGCCAGTACCTGCTGGAGGAGCAGGACATCTCGCGGATCGCCGAGCGCAGGGCGGCGGCGCTGCGCAGTGCCCGGTTCGGGTTCGTGTTCCAGCGCTTCTTCCTGCTCAAGAACCTCACCGCGGCGCAGAACGTGGCGATGGCGCTGGTCAACGGCCAAGGCTGGCTGCCGCGGCGCAAGCGGCGCGCCCGCGTGATGGCCGCGCTGGAGCAGGTCGGCATCGCGCACCTGGCCAAGAACAAGCCGCCCAGGCTGTCCGGTGGTGAACAGCAACGGGTCGCCATCGCCCGTGCGCTGGTGCGTGAACCCAGGATCCTGTTGGCCGACGAGCCGACCGGCGCGCTGGACACCGAGACCGGCAACCTGGTGATCGACGCGTTGCACTCAGCCACTGATCGCGGCTGCGGACTGATCCTGGTGACCCACGACCACGCGCACGCCAACCGGATGGGCCGCGTACTGCGGTTGCAGGACGGCAAGCTCGCCGCGGCCCATGAGCAGGTGGTCGTGTGATCAGGCTGTCCGGCCGGTTCCGGTCCGCTGTGATCATCGGCGGGCAAGGCATCCGGGCCCGCAAACTGCGCACGTTCCTGTCCATGCTGAGCTTGTTCCTCGGTGTGCTCGCCGTGGTGATCGTCCAGGCCGGTTCGGAGTTCGCCCAGCGCCAGGTGCTGGCCGAGTCGGAACTGAACATGGCCAAGGACGGCACGCTGCAGATCTACCTGCCACCACACGAGAAAGCCGCTCCGGTCACCCTCGAGACCCTGCGGGGCCGCTCGGAAGCGGTGGCGATGATCGACAACCGCGCGATCATCGGCGAACCCGGCGTGGCCCCGGTGAACCCCGGCGGAGGCCCGTTCGACCAGCCCGGCGGCGGACGGTTCATGCGGTGTGACAACCAGGGCAACTGCTACGACGGCAGCCAGACCGACGCGCCACCCGGCCGCGCGATCGAACTGACCGTGGTCGCGTTGACCGGCGACATCCGGCCGTTCCGTGCGTTCCGCCAGGAATCCGGCCAATGGCTGGACTTCGCCTCAGCACCGTCGTTGGCACCCAGGCTGGTGTTGAACAAGGAAGCGGCCAAAGGCTTCGAACGCCACCGAGTCCCCGCCCAGATGCACATGGACGGCGCGGCAGCGGATGCGACGCCCCAGATCATCGGCGTGGTCAACGACGGCAGCGGATACGGGCCGATGGCGTATGTCCGCGCCGACGAGCTGCTGAACTGGTTGCCCACGAACGCGTTGAGCGGCAACAACATGCGGCTGCAGGTCTTCATGTCGCCCGAGGCACACGACCTGGAACAGACGTTGAAGGCGCGCCTGATCGCTTCGGGCATGCCCGGCGACCAGATCTACGTCCAGTCCGTCAAGTCCCGCGAACGCGTGGAGGACCAACTGGCGTTGATGCGCCTGATCTTCCTGGGCATGGCAGGGCTCGTCCTGCTGATCGGCACGGCCGGGATTCTCAACGTCGGCTTGGCCACGGTCGGCGAACGCATCGAGGAGTTCGCGTTGCGGCGGGCCGTGGGAACACCTCGGATCCTGCTCGCCGGGATCGTGCTGGCCGAGACGTTGCTCGTGGGCTTGATGACCGCGGCGGCGGCCATCGGGGTCGGAGCCGCGGGGATCAAGGTCGGGGCTTCGATGTTCGGCAACCGGTTCGCCTCACTGGAGGACCTGAGTTTCCCGTGGCAGGCGGGCGTCGCCGGGGTGATCGCCGGTCTCATCGCCGGGCTGCTGGGCGGCCTGATCCCGGCGATCAGGGCCGCCCGCATCCCCATCGCGACCGTCATGCGTGCGTGAGCTCGGCTTTCAGGCTGGCCATGGCTGCCCAGTAGAAGCGCGGCCCGTAGGACACTCGTGCCACACCCAGTTCCTGGAGTGTGGCCAGGTCCAAGTCGTCACTGGTGTTGCCGTTGACCGGGCCGGGTAGTTCGGTGACGAGGGCGGCGATGTCGCCCTCGTCCCGTACGCCGATCGGGTAGACGCAGTCGACGCCCGCGTCCAGGTAGAGCCGGCCCCGGCGGATCGCTTCGGCGAGCGGCTCGTGAACTTCCCTGCCAGGCAGGAAGGTGTCGACACGGGCGTTGATGACGATCGGGACTCCGGCATCGTCAGCGGCGGACCGGACGGCCGCGAGCCATTCGCCGTGTGCACCGGCCTCAACCAGGCCACCCGCTCGGTGGTCGGTGTCCTCGAGGTTGCAGCCGACCGCTCCGATCTCGAGCAACCTGTCCACCAGTTCACGCGGCCGCATGCCGTATCCGGCCTCAGCGTCCACAGTGACCGGAACCGGCACAGCCCGGGCAACCCGCCCGGCTGCGGCGAACATCTCCTGCCACGGCGCACCTTCCCCATCGGGATGACCGAGCATCGCCGCGATGGCGGCACTTGTCGTGGCTACTGCGGGAAAACCCGCTTCTGCCACGACTTTCGCGCTCGCCGCGTCCCATGCGTTGGGCAGTACGAGCATCTTTCCGCTGTGCAACTCGCGCAACCGCGCGGCGTGCGCCTTCAGGTCAGCGGGCATTGACGTCCTCCAGTGTTTTGGCTTTGTCTGGTACGCCGAGGGCGATGAGCATGCCGATGAACGCGAATGCGGTGACCGCGTACATCGCTGACGTGAAGCCCTGGCTGAACTCTTCGGCTGACGCGTAGCCGCCGGCGTTCGCGAAGACGGCGACCGAGATCGCGACGCCGAACACCCCGCCGAAGATCCGGAGCATCATGAAGGCGCCGGAAGCCTGGCCGATCTCCTGTGGCTGGACCGCTCCGACGGCCGCCTTCTGCGCCGCGGGCATGGCCATGGTCAGCCCAGCGCCACCGATGATCAGCGCGGGCAGCAGTTCGAGGTAATCGGTGCTTGTAACCGCGGCGATCCAGCCCGCGCCGATGGTCTGCAAGGCTAGTCCG
The DNA here is from genome assembly GCF_900176515.1 of Kibdelosporangium aridum. Classification (GTDB taxonomy): domain Bacteria; phylum Actinomycetota; class Actinomycetes; order Mycobacteriales; family Pseudonocardiaceae; genus Kibdelosporangium; species Kibdelosporangium aridum. Next base: position 209,356 of record NZ_FWXV01000005.1, on the reverse strand, counting down.
CCGACCATGAACCGCCGCTCGCCCACCTTGTCGGCCAGTCGCCCGGCGATGGGCGCGAACACCATGAGCGTCGCGGTCCACGGCATCAGCCGCAGACCTGCCTGCAGCGGCCCGTCGCCGAGCACGGTCTGGAAGTACTGCGCGAGAAAGAACAGGGTGCCGTAGAGCGAAGCGAACACCAGGAAGTTCGCCGAGGTGGCTGTGGCGAATGCCCGCAGCCGGAAGAACCGCATCGGCAACATCGGTGCGGTCGTCCGTCGTTCCCAGAACACGAAGGCCACCAGCAGCGCGGCACCCAGCAGCAGCGCGGCCAGCACTTCCGCACTGCTCCACCCCGCCATGTTGCCGCGCACCAGACCCCAGACCACGCCGAACGCGCCTAGGGTGACCAGGACGACGCCGCCAAAGTCGACGGTGGCGTTCGGGCCGACGCTCTCATCGACGCGGCGAGCCGTGAGCACGATCGCGATCACGCCGACCGGCAGGTTCAGCCAGAAGATCCACTGCCAGGCCAGCCCGTCGGCGATGAGACCGCCGATGAGCGGGCCGCTGAATGTCGCCAGGCCCGTGATGCCCAGGTAGAGCCCCATCGCCTTGCCCCGCTGCCGCGGCGGGAACAACGCGCTGATCAGCGTGAGTGACAGTGGCAGCACCATCGCGGCACCAGCACCCTGCACGGCGCGGGACACGATCAAAGCGCCGATGGTGTCCGACATCGCGCACGCCACCGAAGCGACCGTGAAGACGGCCAGGCCGGCGATGAAAATCCGGCGGCGGCCGAACCTGTCCCCCAGGACCGCCCCGGTCAGCAGCAACACCGCCAACGCCAGGTTGTAGGCGTTGACGGTCCATTCCAGTGATTCGACTGACGCCGCCAGGTCCTGCCGGATCGTGGTCAGCGTCGTCGTCACGACCAAGCTGTCCAGCGCCATCATGAACGACGCCAACGAAGCAAGCCCCAAACCCCACGCCTGCTTGGTATTCACGTTTTTCTCCCCTGGATTTCAGACGCGCAGTGATCGGGGCAGGCCGAATGTCGTCAGCAGCGAGTTGTCCAAGAACCGGGTCAGTGCGGCGATCCGGTCGCCTGCCAACGTCAGCACGACCACGCCGTGTGCGTGCATGATCGATGTCCGTGGATCCCGCATGTAGCAACCGAATGCCGGTTGGCCGTTCGCTCGAGTCGGGATCAACACGTGCCGGCGACCGTCGCGTAGGGCGACTGTCGCCAGGAAATGCCGGACCGCCTCGATGCCCTGGTACTCCAGCGGCAGTGGCGGCATCGTGAGCAGCGCGTCATCTGTCAGCATGGCCACGACCGCGTCGACGTCCCCGGCTTCGAACACACGGATGAAGTCAGCCACGATCCGGCGCTCGAGTGGTGAGTTCGGCCGTGGTGCGTTCTCGCGGTCAGGGAGCTCGTTCGCCAGCGCACCTCGTGCCCGGGTCAGTGCACTGGTCACAGCGTTTTCGGTGGTGTCAAGAATGGTCGCGACCTCGGCGGCGCGAAATCCCATGACATCCCGCAGCACCAACACCGCTCGTTGCCTTGGCGGCAATTGCTGCAACGCTGTCAGGAAAGCCAGGGACACCGATTCCCTGAGTTCGTAGCGCGCCTCCGGCCCGGGAGTGCCGTCGACGATCTCGTCGAGCAGCGTGTCGGGGTACGGCTCAAGCCAGCTTGGTTCCGGTCGGCGGTGTGACGGCTCGGGCAAGGGGACCTCCGGCTCGTAGCCGGCGTGTGGGCGACGGCTGCCGGCGCGCAGCGCGTTGAGACAGCGGTTGGTCGCGATCCGGTAGAGCCAGGTGCGGACGGACGCGCGTTCCTCGTAGCCGCCGATCCCCCGCCACGCCGCGAGCAACGTCTCTTGCACCAGGTCCTCGGCGTCCTGCACCGAGCCGAGGATTCGATAACAGTGCACCTGGAGCTCATGGCGGTATGGCTCGACGAGCCCGCGAAACGCCTCGCCGTCGCCGTCGCGTGCCAGCGCCAGCAGATCACCGGCCGGCCGGATGTCCCGCATGGTGGTTCCTTCTCTCTGTCTGTTCTCCCACAGAGATGGACACCGCCGGGCGCGGAAACTGGTCGGTCCCCGGCGTACGAAAGCAGCGGCTGGATCACCAGCCGCTGCTTTTCGTACGCCGTCTTCTAGTCGGACTTGCCGTTCTGCTCGGCGAGGAACCGCTCCAGCTCCGCACCCAGTTCGTCCGCGGTCGGGATGTCGTTCGGGTCCAGCAGCAGGTTGTCCTCGTCCTTCGCCGCCGTGAAGGCGTCGTACTGCTGCTCCAACGCCGCGACGACCTCGGCGATCTGGTCGGATTCCGCGACCTGGCGGGCGATCTCCGCGTCGGCGCGCCGGGAGCTCTCCGCCAGCGCGCCGGGCGACAGGACCAGGCCGGTCGCCTGGGTCACCGCGTCCAGCAGCACCAGTGCCGCCGCCGGGTACGTCGACTGCACCAAGTAGTGCGGCACGTGCGCTGCGAAGCCGATCGCGTCATGGCCCGACTCGCCGAGACGCAGTTCCAGCAGGCCGGCCACGTTGCCCGGCACCTGCACCCGGCTGAACATCGGCTGGTGATCCTTCACCAGCTCCGGCCGGGTGGCGTGCGCGGTCAGGCCGAGTGGACGCGTGTGCGGCACGCCCATCGGGATTCCGTGCACCCCGACCGTCAGCCGGACGCCCCAGCGGTCCACGAGCTGGCGGACCGCCTCGACGAACGCTTCCCAGCGGAAGTCCGGTTCCGGGCCGGTCAGCAGCAGGAACGGCGTGCCTGCCTGGTCGTGCAGCAGCCGGACGACCAGCTCAGGGGTCTGGTAGTCCTCCCAGTGGTCCTGCACGAACGTCATCGACGGCCGCCGTGCGCGGTAGTCCAGCAGTCCGTCGATGTCGAACCGGGCGATCACGCGGTTCTCGTACGCGGTCAGCAACTGCTCGACAAGCGCCGCACCGGCCGATCCGGCGTCCATGAAACCGTCGAAGTGGTGCAGCAGCACCGCGCCGGTCAGATCCGGCACGTCCGAATCGACCTCGTACAGGTTCTCCGGCTCCAGCACCACAAGCCTCCAAGCACGTGACAATCCTCAACAACTATTACAACGCGCGACGGCCCCGGAACCATTCCACCCGCCCCGAATTAGGGGCAGGCTAAGGGTGATCCACGTCACCGGCGAACACCCACCGGCCCGCAGGCACCCGAAACACCTGGAAATCCGCCTCGGCACGCAGGAAGTCCACGCCGGACGGCTTGGACCGGACCACTCCGGGGACGAAAACCTCGGCGGTACAGCCAACTGGCACGACCGTCGTCAGATGGACAGTCGAGCCTACCCTCGACCACGCCACCGAAGCCAAGCCGCGCACGGTCCGCACGGAGGTCTGCGCCCAGTTCACACCGACACGGGCGTCCGGTTTGACGGTGAACCGCCGATAACCGTCATCACCGGGCCGCAGCCCGGCCACGTTCTCGTACAGCCACTGCACGACCGTGCCCTGGAAGTAGTGGTCGCGCGACCGGGAATCGAGCGGCCACATCTCCCACATCGTGTCGGCGCCGTTGTCGAACCAGTAACCCCAGCTCGGATACGTCCGTTGGGTCGCCACCGCGTGCGCGACATCGGCGTGACCGTGGGCCGTCAACGCGCGCAGCAGGACGCTTGTGCCCAGAGCGCCTGTGTTGAGGTGGTTTCCGCGCGCTTTGATGTCCGCGACCAGGTTCGTGACCACCTGGGTGACCGAGCCCGGTGGGACGAGCCCGAACATCAGCGGGATCGCGTTGGACGTCTGCCGGTAGTCCGGGTCCTTCGCGGTCCGATAACGGCCGTCTGCCAGGAAAGCGGCGTTGAGCGCGGTACGGCAACCTTCGGCGACCGAGCGGTACCTGGCGGCAGTGTCGCTGTGTCCCAACAGGTCCCCGAGCTCCGCGGTGTTGGTCAATGCCCGGTGCAGGTACGCGGTCGCGGTCAGCCGCGTGTCCTCCGGCGGATTGCCGCCGTAACCGGGTGGCAGGTAGTCGCCGAGTGCCGTGATCGCCAGCCCGTCCTGCAGGCGCCCGATTTCCCAGTCCAGGTAACGGGTCAACGTGCCCCAGTGCTCGGCCGCGACCGACGAGTCGCCGTAGATCCGGTACATCTCCCGGATGATGAACGGATACACCGTTGTCCATTCCGGTGACGGCGCCAGTTCCCGGTAACCCCAGCCGCCGCTCGGCACGATCACGGGCAGCTGCCCCACGTCGGTCTGGCTGTCGGCGAGGTCGTTGAGCCACTTGCTCAGGAATCGCGCGACGCCGAGGGCGTACATCATCACCGGCGCGCCGACTTGGGCATCGCCTGTCCAGCCGTTCTTCTCGTACATCGGGGTGTCGGTCGGGATACCGTGCATGTTGTTGCGCAATGTCCGTCGCATCGCACGGTCGAGCTGTTCGAAGAACGGCTCCGAGCACCGGAATGTCCCGGTGTCCGGTACAGCCGTTTGAACTACCTTGCCCTGCAACGCCTCCGGGCGCGCACCGGTGATTTGGACGTACCGGAATCCCTTGTAGGAGAACTTCGGCTCCCACGTCTCCAGGCCGGTGCCTGCGCAGATGTACTCGTCGGTCTGGTGCCTGCCGGGGACGTGACCGTTCTCCCACGCCACAGTGCCGTCCGCCTTGAGCTTCTCGCCGTGCCGCAGTCGGATCACGGTTCCCGCCGAAGCACGGACACTCACCTGGGTCCATCCGGACATCGTGCGGCCCATGTCGGCGATGTAGACGCCGGGGCTGAGTTCCCGGATCGTCGGTGTCACGGTCTCGACGACCTCGATCGGCTCGTGTTGCTGGGCCCTGAGTGTCCCTTGAGGAGCGTCCAGGACGGTCGCCTGTCGCCAGACGATGGCTTTGCGCGCGTCGTAGGTCTCCCCCGCGTACAGCGAGTTGGTGATCGTGCGGCTTTCGGCGAGCTGCCAGTCCGGTCCTGAGGCGATGGTCGTCTTGGTGCCATCCGGATGGCTGATCTCCAACTGCGCCAGGAGTCTCGGTTCGCCATGCCAGGTCGCACGATGCCAATTCCACACGTTGGGCGTGGTCATGCCGTAGAAACCGCGACCCAACAAGACTTCCACCGCGTTGTTGCCTTGCTTCACCAGGTTCGTCACGTCGTGAGTGGCGTACAGGACGGTTTTGTCATAGTCGGTGAAGCCTGGATCGAGGACTTGTTTTCCAACGCGGGTGGAGTTGATGGTCGCGTCGTAGTACGCCAAGCCGCTGATGTACAGCCGCGCCTTGGTCACGCGCTTGCTCAGCGAGAACTCCTTGCGTAACAACGGCGCCGGGGCCTCTGGTGCAGCAACAGACACGTTGCTCCCCCAGACTCCTTGCCCGTACGGCGCAAGCACAGTCGCCGGCGCCCACGCGGAGTCATCGAATTCCGGCTGCTGCCAACCGCTTTGCTCCGTTTCAGCGACCTTCCAGCCGGCACCGGTGACCAGAACCTGTTGCCCGGCTGAGGTGTCGACGACCACGCGGACCAACAGTCCGGCCGGGTTGGTGGAGCCGGGTGCGCCGCGGTTGGTCGCCACGGCCGCGAAAACGTTTCGGCCCGAACGCATGAAGCCTGTCACGTCCGCGGTCAACGCCGTCTTCCAACTGTCCGTCGCCTCTGGGGCGTGCAGGGCCTGAGTCCCGTTGACGAACAGGGTGAAGTCGTCGTCGGCCGTCGCGACGATCCGTGCCCGGGTGATGGAACCGGTGATGTCGACGGCTCCACGGAACCACCGAGACGCCGTGGGCGCGGTGGCCGACCAGATCCACGACGCACCCTCGATCGTGGGCGGCGCTTCCGGCGGGGGCGAACCGATCCAGCGCGCCTGCCAAGCCGTGCCGAGGAACCCGGTCTCCCACCACCCCAGTGGCGACCATTCCGTCGGCCGGTTGCGGGAATCCCATGCCCGGACCTGCCATTCGTAGCGGGTTCGCGGCCGCAACGCCGGTCCCGCGTAGCGCACGGTCACCGACTGGTCCGAGGAAACCTTGCCGGAGTCCCAGATTCCCCGCACCCTGATCTGATACGCCGTTTGGCGGGCACCAGGTAGATCCGAACCGAGTACCCACGACAGCCGCGGGGTCGCCACATCGGTGCCCAGCAACGAATCGGCGTACTCCACAGTGGTCCGTTCGACCCACATCGGCTCAGGCCGCCTTTCACTGGGCGTGCCTTGAACGGATGGGTTCTCGCTGGGCGGGTTTTCGCTCGGCATGGCGAAAGCACTGGCACTCATGGCAGAACTCTGCAAGAAGACACGGCGGTTCATCTCCATCGCGTTACCCTCCGTTGGGTATTGAAACGTTTCAATCACGCGCCGCACACAATCCCCGTCGATCTGAGGATGGACCGATGCTAGACCACTGGTGTTGGCCACACCACGTTTGAAGTGAGGACAGGCCGGGAAACGACTAGTCGCCATGGGTGTCCACATTGTGGAATGCCCCAGTTGAGCACCGTTTGTCCGTAACTGTCAACGGTCACGTGGGATTTACCACGTGACATCAGGTATAACCGTGTGTTCACATTACTGTCACGAGAAACCCGGAAGACCCCGGGGAGCTTGTCCTGCGCTGACCGCCATCCCGCCATCCGGGAAACTCGGCAGCCTTTCTCGCACAACGACGTGCGGCACCAGCCCCTTTAACCGCCTGGGAGGGCCGCTGCTGTGACCCGCCATCAGACCGAGGGCCTTTACGACGAACAGTTCGAGCACGACGCCTGTGGCGTCTCGTTCGTCGCGGATCTCGCCGGCCGCAAGAATCACGACATTGTGGCCAAAGCCCTGATCGCACTGCGAAATCTGGAGCACCGCGGTGCCCGGGGTGCGGAACCCGACACCGGCGACGGCGCCGGACTGCTGATTCAGGTTCCGCACGAGTTCTTCGCCGCCGTGGTGGACTTCGATCTGCCGCCTGCGGGCGAATACGTTGTCGGTACGGCTTTCCTGCCGGTCGACGACGCCGCGAGATCCGAGGTCGTCGGCACGATCGAGAAGATCGCTGCCGAAGAAGGCGCGCGGGTGCTTGGCTGGCGTGAACTCCCTGTGGACACCGAGCATGTCGGTCCGACAGCGGCGACCACCATGCCTTACTTCAGCCAGCTGTTCTTCACTTTCCAAGACGCAGCCGGTGAAGACGATCTGGCCCTCGAGCGGTTGGCGTTCGTGATCCGCAAGCGGGCCGAGCACGCGGCGGACGTGTACTTCCCCAGCCTGTCGTCGCGCACGATCGTCTACAAGGGCATGCTCACCGAGACCCAGGTCGACCGGTTCTTCCCGGACCTGACCGACGAGCGGGTGTGCTCGTCGATCGGCCTTGTGCACTCCCGCTTCTCCACCAACACGTTTCCGTCATGGCCGCTGGCCCACCCGTACCGGTATGTGGCCCACAACGGTGAGATCAACACGCTGCGCGGCAACCGCAACTGGATGGACGCTCGCGAGTCGATGCTCGCCAGTGAGCTCATCCCCGGCGACATCGAGCGGATCCTGCCCGTGATCACGCGTGGTGCCAGTGATTCCGCGAGCTTCGACGAGGTGCTGGAGCTGCTGCACCTCGGTGGCCGCAGCCTGCCGCACGCCGTGCTGATGATGATCCCGGAGGCGTGGGAGAACCACGACGAGATGGATCCGGCCCGGCGGGCCTTCTACGAGTACCACTCGAACCTGATGGAGCCGTGGGACGGACCGGCGCTGGTGTCGTTCACCGACGGCTCGCTGATCGGTGCCGTGCTCGACCGCAATGGTCTGCGTCCAGCCCGTTATTGGGTCACCGAGGACGGTCTGGTCGTGCTCGGCAGCGAGGCCGGTGTGCTGGAGATCGACCCGGCGAGCGTGATCCGCAAGGGCAGGCTGGAGCCGGGCCGGATGTTCCTGGTGGACACCGTGGCCGGCCGGATCATCGACGACGATGAGATCAAAGGCCAGCTCGCCGCGGAGCACCCGTACGACGAATGGCTGCACGCCGGTGTGATCCGGCTGGAGGATCTGCCCACACGGGACCGCGAAGTGCCGACGCACGCGTCCCTTGTGCGCCGCCAGCAGGCTTTCGGGTACACCGAGGAAGAGCTGAACATCCTGCTGCGCCCGATGGCCGCGACCGGTGCCGAGCCGATCGGGTCGATGGGCAACGATTCGCCGCTGGCTCCGCTGTCGGAGCGGCCACGGCAGCTGTTCGACTACTTCACGCAACTGTTCGCCCAGGTGACCAACCCGCCGTTGGACGCCATCCGCGAGGAACTGGTCACGTCGCTGCACACTTCGGTCGGTGCTGAACCGAATCTGCTGTCGACAGTGGCCAGTGCGTGCCGCCGGATCTCGTTGTCCTTCCCTGTGCTGGGCAACGACGAACTCGCCAAGATCGTGCACATCAACGACGACGGCGACCTGCCCGGGTTCAAGACGTTCACGGTGCGCGGTCTGTTCGAAGTGGCCGGTGACGGCGAATCGTTGAAACGGCGGCTGGAGGAGATCAAGACCGAGGTGTCCGAGGCGATCGCCGACGGCGCCAGGCTGATCATCCTGTCCGACCGTGGCGTGGACGAGACGCACGCGCCGATCCCGTCGCTGCTGCTGACCGGAGCCGTGCACCACCACCTGATCCGCGAGAAGACCCGTACGCAGGTCGGGCTGATCGTGGAGGCCGGTGACGCCCGCGAGGTGCACCACATCGCGCTGCTGATCGGCTACGGCGCCGCGGCGGTGAACCCGTACCTGGCGATGGCCAGCGTCGAGGAGATGGCGATCGCGGAGACGGCCGAGCAGGCCACCCGCAACCTGATCAAGGCACTGGGCAAGGGTGTCCGCAAGACCATGTCCAAGATGGGCGTGTCCACTGTGGCCTCGTACACCGGTGCGCAGATCTTCGAGGCGATCGGCCTCGGTGCCGAGGTGATCGACAGCTGCTTCACCGGCACGACGTCTCGGCTCGGTGGCGTCGGATTCGACGTGCTGGCCGAGGAAGTGGCGCAGCGGCACCGTAAGGCGTTCCCGCCCGACGGTGTGCGCCCGAGCCACCGCGAGCTGGAGACGGGCGGCGACTACCAGTGGCGCCGCGATGGTGAAGCGCACTTGTTCAACCCGCAGACGGTCTTCAAGCTGCAGCACTCCACTCGCAGCGGCAAGTACGAGATCTTCAAGGAGTACACCCGGTACGTCGACGAGCAGTCCGCGCGGCTGATGACGTTGCGTGGGCTGTTCGACTTCAAGACCGACCGGCCGCCGGTGCCGATCGAGGAGGTCGAGCCGGTCAGCGACATCGTCAAGCGGTTCGCCACCGGCGCGATCTCGTACGGTTCGATCTCCAAGGAGATGCACGAGGTACTGGCGATCGCGATGAACCGGATCGGCGGCAAGTCGAACACCGGTGAGGGCGGCGAGGACCCGGACCGGTTCACCCGCGACGAGAACGGCGACCTGCGCCGCTCGGCGATCAAGCAGGTCGCGAGCGGACGGTTCGGCGTGACGAGCGAGTACCTGGTCAACGCCGACGACATCCAGATCAAGATGGCGCAGGGCGCCAAGCCCGGTGAGGGCGGCCAGTTGCCCGGCGCGAAGGTGTACCCGTGGATCGCGCGGACCCGGCACTCCACGCCGGGTGTCGGGCTGATCTCGCCGCCACCGCACCACGACATCTACTCCATCGAAGACCTGGCCCAGCTGATCCACGACCTGAAGAACGCCAACCCCCGGGCGCGTATCCACGTCAAGCTGGTGTCCGAAGTGGGCGTCGGCACGGTCGCGGCCGGTGTGTCCAAAGCACACGCGGACGTCGTGCTGATCTCCGGCCACGACGGTGGCACGGGCGCTTCTCCCCTGTCGTCGATCAAGCACGCAGGTGGCCCGTGGGAGCTCGGGCTCGCCGAGACCCAGCAGACGTTGCTGGCCAACCGGTTGCGTGACCGGATCGTGGTGCAGACCGACGGCCAGCTCAAGACCGGCCGGGACGTGATCGTCGCGGCGCTGCTGGGTGCCGAGGAGTTCGGTTTCGCGACCGCTCCCCTGGTGGTCTCGGGCTGCATCATGATGCGCGTCTGCCACCTGGACACGTGCCCGGTCGGCGTGGCGACGCAGAACCCGGTGCTGCGCGAGAAGTTCAGCGGCAAGGCCGAGTACGTGGTGAACTTCTTCGAGTTCGTCGCCCAGGAAGTCCGGGAGTACCTGGCGCAGCTCGGTTTCCGGTCGTTGGAAGAGGCGATCGGGCATGCCGAGCTGCTGGACACGCGTAAGGCAGTGAACCATTGGAAGGCGTCCGGTTTGGACCTGACGCCGATCTTCCACGTGCCCGAACTGCCGCCGCGTGCGTTGCGCCACCAGGCGGTGGCTCAGGACCACGGCCTGGAGAAGGCACTGGACAACACGTTGATCCAGCTCGCCGAGGGTGCACTGTCCTCAGGGGACCGAGTACGCCTGGAACTGCCGGTGCGCAACGTGAACCGGACTGTGGGCACGATGCTCGGCTCCGAGGTGACCAGGATCTGGGGTGGCGCCGGACTTCCGGACGACACCATCGACATCACGTTCACCGGCACCGCGGGCCAGTCGTTCGGCGCGTTCATCCCGAACGGCGTGACGCTGCGGCTGATCGGTGACGCGAACGACTATGTCGCCAAGGGCCTGTCCGGTGGCCGGATCACACTGCGGCCCGATCCGTCGGCGCCGTTCGTGGCCGAGGAGAACATCATCGCGGGCAACGTGATCTGCTACGGCGCCACCAGCGGTGAGATCTTCATCCGCGGCAAGGTCGGCGAGCGGTTCTGCGTCCGCAACTCCGGCGCTTTGGCCGTGGTGGAAGGCGTCGGCGACCACGGTTGCGAGTACATGACCGGTGGCCGGGTGGTCGTGCTCGGCGCGACCGGGCGCAACTTCGCGGCCGGGATGTCCGGCGGCATCGCGTACGTACTCGACATGGCCAAGCACCGGGTGAACCCGGAAATGGTCGACCTGGACCCGCTGGATGACACCGATCGGGAGTTCCTGCGGGAGACCGTCGAGAAGCATTTGACCGAAACGGGCTCCGTGGTCGCCCACGACCTGTTGGTCGACTGGGACACCGTCATCGATGCTGACCGGTTCACGAAGGTGATGCCGAAGGACTTCAAGCGTGTCCTGGCCGCGCGGGCCCGTGCCGAACGGGACGGCCGTGACGTGAACGAGGCGATCATGGAGGCCGCGCATGGCTGACCCGAAAGGTTTCATCACCACCCCGCGGGAGAACCCGGGCAGGCGGCCGGTTTTCCTCAGGCTGCAGGACTGGCGCGAGGTCTATGAGGACTTCGCGACGGAACGCACGCAGCGCCAGGCGGGCCGCTGCATGGACTGCGGGATCCCGTTCTGCCACCAGGGCTGCCCGCTGGGCAACCTGATCCCGGAGTGGAACAACCTGGTCTGGCAGACCGACTGGCTCGCCGCGATCGAACGGCTGCACGCGACCAACAACTTCCCGGAGTTCACCGGGACGTTGTGCCCGGCGCCGTGCGAAACCGCTTGCGTGGTCGGGATCAACGGCGATCCGGTGTCCATCAAGCGGGTCGAGATCTCGATCATCGACCGCGCGTGGGACGAAGGCTGGGTGACCCCGCAGGTGCCGGTTGCCCTGACCGGCAAGACGGTCGCCGTGGTGGGCTCCGGCCCGGCCGGTCTCGCGGCGGCCCAGCAGCTGACCCGCGCGGGGCACTCGGTGACCGTGCTGGAGCGGGCCGACGCGATCGGCGGTCTGCTGCGCTACGGGATCCCCGAGTTCAAGATGGAGAAGTGGCGGCTGGACCGGCGACTCGACCAGATGCGCGCCGAGGGCACGTCGTTCAAGACCAACGTCAACGTCGGCGTGGACATCAAAGCCACCGAACTGCGGACGTCGTATGACGCCGTGGTGCTGGCCGGTGGTGCGACGGCATGGCGTGACCTGCCTATCCCTGGCCGGTCGCTGAAGGGCGTCCACCAGGCGATGGAGTATCTGCCGCCGGCCAACCGCGTGGCCCGCGGTGACCTGGCCACGTCCCCGATCAACGCTTCCGGCAAGCACGTCGTGGTGATCGGCGGCGGCGACACCGGCGCCGACTGCGTCGGAACGGCACACCGGCAGGGCGCGGCTTCGGTGACACAGCTGGAGATCATGCCCCGGCCGCCGGAGGTCCGGTCGGACGCGCACCCGTGGCCGACATACCCGATGATCTACCGGGTGTCCTCGGCCCACGAGGAGGGCGGCGACCGGATCTACTCGGTGTCCACTGTGGAGTTCAAGGGCGACGCCGACGGCAACGTCCAGTCGTTGCAGCTGGTGGACGTCAAGATGGACGGCGGGAAGTTCGTCCCGGTCGACGGCACCGAACGGGAGATCCCGGCCCAGCTGGTCACCCTCGCGATGGGCTTCGTCGGCCCGCAGCAGGAAGGCCTGCTCAACGACCTTGGGGTCGCTTACGACCCCCGGGGCAATGTCGCCCGCGACGAGTCATTCGCCACCAACGTCGATGGCGTGTTCGTCGCGGGCGACATGGGCCGCGGCCAGTCGCTCATCGTCTGGGCGATCGCCGAAGGACGCTCGGCGGCAGCAGGGGTGGACGCGTACCTGATGGGTCGCGACGTCCTACCCGCCCCGATCGCACCGACGGACCGTCCCATCGCCTGACTGACGCTCGGGTACCAGGCAATCCCGTCGAAATGCGGGATACACCGTTCGATGAACGGGTTGCCTGGTACCTGACGCCAGGAAAGGTGGGGAATTGGACATCCAGGTTGACTCCAGCCACCCGCCATGGGACGGCCTGCAAGGCACCGAGCGCTACGCCGTCTGCCTGCACACGGCTCGCGCAGGCAACCAGGCCGCGCGGGCCGCTCTCGTCGAGGACCTCACGCCGTTGGTGTGGCATGTGGCCAGGGGAAATGGCCTGAGCAGGGACGCTGCCGAGGAGGTCGTCCAGACCGTCTGGCTCGCACTGTTCGGCCACATCAACTCCATCGCCGAGCCGAAGGCGCTGGCCGGCTGGCTGATCACGACGACCCGCCGCGAAGCCCAGCGAGTGCGCACCAAGCGCGCGACCGACCTGCCGCTCACCGACGAAATGGCCGAGCAGCTGCTGAGCACGCTGCCCCAGCCGGAAGACGAAGCGGTCCGCACGGACCTCGATACGCGGCTGTGGCGTGCGTTCGCTGAGCTGCCGGAGAAGTGTCAGGAGCTGCTCCGGCTGACCGTGCTGGCAGGTCGTAGCGAATACCGCATCGTCGCCGAGGCCATGCAGATGAAGCGCGGCAGCATCGGCCCCACCCGGCGCCGATGCCTGGACACCCTTCGTGACCTGCTGGAAAGCCAGGACAATGTGACCTTGTTCCCGGTGTCGATCTACTTGTCCGACGAGGCCGGGCACGAACGCGTACAGGCCGCCGTGGAGCAGCTGGTCACCGACTCCGGCGCGGACATCGTCCACCGGGACGAGCCGGTGCTGGGCTCGTGGTTCCGCAAGCTGCGCGCCGCGGCGAAAACCGAGGTCGGCAGGCAGGCCGTGACGAGCGCCGTGCACGCGCTGGAGTCCAGGCTGGTCCTCGAACAGGATGCCAAGGTCACTGCGGCGATGATGGCGAACGTCGGCCCTGTCCTGACGTCCTTGCAGCCCACCAAGGACGCGGTGATCAGGATCGGCGCGGTGCTGATCGTGAAGGTCGACTGGACTGTCGCGGTGCACCAGCTCACCGCGGAACAGCAACTGCTTCTCGATCATCAGCCGCACCTCCTGACATCCCCGTGCGAGATCCTGCGGGCCATCAGTCCACCGGCCAATGGCCACCGTGGAGCGATCGAACCCCGCCCCGGCGAGCAGCAAGACCCGCCTTCAGCGCAGATCGGGTGATCAGAGAACGATGGCGTTCTTGGCCTTCTCCATCGACTCCTCGGACGCGGGCGCGCCCGCGTTCTCGGTCGCCAGTGCCTGGTTCAGCGCCACATAGGGCCGCATCCGACGCTCATAAGCCGCGAAAGCCTCGCTGTGGTCGGCTTTGCCGAGTTCCTCGGCGAGAATGTACGCGCCCACCAGGGCAATGCTCGTCCCTTGGCCGGACAACACCGAGGCGCAGTAGGCGGCATCGCCGACAAGAGCGACCCGCCCGATGGACCACTTGTCCATGTGGATCTGGGCCATCGCGTCGAAGTAGAAGTTCGGGGCGTCCTTCATCACCGTGAGGAACTTCGGCATTTCCCAGCCCAGATGCGCCAGGCGGTCGGCCATCAGCTTCTTCTGCTGCTCGACGTCGCGGTAGTCGTACTCCAGTTGGTCGGACGAGAAGCCGAATGTCGCACGCAGTTCGGTGTTGTCGCGTACCGGGTAGATACCACCGCCCGTACCGGTTTCCTGGTCCTGGATCCACATCTGCCAGTTGTCCAGCCCAAGGAAGTTCGGCGACGGGAACACCGCGACGTACGAGCCGAGGTGACGGACGTAGTTCTCTTCCGGGCCGAACGCCAGGCGGCGGACGCTGGAGTGCATGCCGTCGGCGCCGATCACGAAGTCGAAGGTGCGGAAGCCGCCTTTCTCGAACTCGACCCGCACACCGTGGTCTTCTTCGTGCAGGGCGGTGATCGCGTCGTTGAAGACGTATTCGACGCGGTCCTTCGTCGCCTCGTAGATCATCTCGGTCAGGTCTTCCCGCAACAACTCGACGTCCTCGCTGTCAAGGCGTCCGCTGCTGAACGCGATTTCCTCCGAGCGGAACATCTCGTTGCCGTCGCGGTCCAGCATGGACATGCCGCGCATGCGGGTCCGGGCCGCGCGCATTTGTGAGCCGAGGCCCATTCGATCGACCACGTCGAGGGCGACTCCCCGGACGTCGATCGCCTGGCCACCCTGGCGTGGTTCGGATGCCCGCTCGACGACAGTGACCGAGAAGCCGTTCCGCGTGAGCCAGTAGGCGACGGCCGAACCGGCGACACCCGCACCCGAGACCAGAACGTTTCGCATCAGATTCTCCTGTATCACTCAGCTGTACGCTACGACGCATACACTGGCAGTCGAACAGGCGAAGACGTCAAAACTGACCTAGTACAGGCGGCAATCTGTACTAGCACAGGAAGGGCCCGGATGCCGCGCTACATGGACATCGCCGCCGAGCTCAAGCGGCGGATCAGCGAGGGCGAACTGCTGCCGGGCGCCAAGGTTCCCTCGGTACGCAAGCTCGCTGCGGAGTGGGGCGTGGCGACGGCCACCGCAGCCAAGGCGCTGGCCGCCGTGAGCCAAGAAGGGCTCATCCACGCCGAACCTCGGTCCGGCTTCGTGGTCACGGGCACGAAGAACGTGAGGACGCCGAAGTGGTCACGGCAGCACGACCTCACGCGCGACCGGCTCGTCCGTGCCGCCATCGAGATCGCCGACGCCGAGGGCTTGACCGCGGTGTCCATGCGTAGCGTCACCGCGCGGCTTGGTGTAGCGACCATGGCGCCATACCGGCATGTGAAAGGTAAGGACGAACTCGTCCTCCTGATGGCCGACGCGGCATTCGGGGAGCGCGGCTACCCCACGAAGGGACCGACGGACTGGCGTCCTCGGCTGGAACTGGCGGCGCGCACGTTCTGGTCGCTGTTCAAACGTCACCCGTGGCTCGCTCAACTAGGCACGATCACCCGTCCGCTGCCGTTGCCCAACTTGACCGCGCACTCCGAGTGGATGCTCGTGCCGTTGGCCGCGCTCGGCCTCAGCGCGGCGGAAATGCTGGACATCACGGTCCTGATCTTCAGCTATACCCAGGGAATCGCCATTCACCTGGAACGTGAGCAGCAAGCGTTCAGCTCGTCCGGGATGTCCGACGAGGACTGGCTGGACAGCACTGAAGGCGCGATCCAGGCGATCACCGCGATGGGCCGGTTCCCGACCTTCACCAAGATGATCACCGCCTTGAACGTCGACGGCTACGACCTGATCCTGGACGACCTCTTCGAACAGGGCCTGCGGGCCCTGCTGGACGGGCTCGCCATCAGGTTCGCCGACCGGGAGAATCAGGGGCATGGATGATGTGCTCGCGCTCTTCCACGACGTGGTGGCGACCGTTCCGGCGTATCCCAAGTTCCTTGCCGGGCACGGGATTGACCCGGGTTCCGTACAGTCCTTTGCGGACTTCCAACGGCTTCCGCTGACCTCGAAGGCGAACTACCAGAGCCGGTATCCGCTGGCCGAATTGTGCCGGGACGGGCGGATCGGGGACATGATCTCGGTGTCGTCTGGTTCCTCTGGTACACCAACGACCTGGCCGCGGTCGGTCGAGGACGAGCTGCACATCACCAAGCGGTTCGAGCAGGTGTTCCGGGCGTTCGAGGCGGACACCAAGACCACGCTCGCGGTGATCTGCTTTCCCTTGGGCACGTGGGTCGGCGGGTTGTTCACGCTCGCCTGCGTACGGCACCTCGCCACACAGGGGTTCCCGATCACGGCCGTGGCCCCCGGTAACAACAAAGCCGAGATCCTGCGGGTGATTCCCGAGCTCGCACCGCATTTCGACCAGGTCGTGCTGCTGGGGTACCCGCCGTTCGTCAAGGACGTCGTCGACTCCGGGTCAGGCTGGGCGTCGTACGACGTCAAGATGGTCTTCGCCGGCGAGGTGTTCAGCGAGGAGTGGCGGGATCTCGTCGCGTCCAGGGCAGGAGTGCAGGATCCGGTCCGTGGCATGGCGTCGCTGTACGGCACCGCGGACGCGGGTGTACTGGGCAACGAGACGCCGAAGTCGGTGTCGATCCGGCGCTTTCTCGCCAGCCGACCGGATCTGGCCAGAGAGCTCTTCGGCGACTCCCGGCTGCCGACCCTCGTCCAATACGATCCACGGAGCCGGTTCTTCGAGGTCCACAATGGAACGTTGCTGTTCTCCGGGGACAACGGCGTTCCGTTGATCCGTTATCACATCGCCGACGAGGGCGGTGTGATCCCGCACAAGGACATGCTGGAGTTCTGCGACACCAACGGGTTCACTCCGGTGGACGGGCCCGATCTGCCATTCGTTTTCGTGTTCGGCCGGTCGCTGTTCACCGTGTCGTACTTCGGCGCGAACATCTACCCGGAGAACGTCACCGTCGGCTTGGAACAGCCGGGCATCAGTGACTGGGTGACCGGGAAGTTCGTCCTGGAGACCTATGAGGACGAAGACCGCGACCGGCGCCTGCGGGTCACGGTCGAACTCGCGCCGGGACAGCAGGGCGACGCGGCCAGCATCGCCGAGCAAATCCTCGCCCAGCTGCGCAGGCTGAACAGCGAGTTCGCCAACTACGTCCCGGCCGAGCGGCAACTGCCGGAAGTGGTGCTGCGCCCGGCAGGCGATCCGGAGTACTTCCCGGTCGGTGTCAAACACCGCTACACCCGGCCTGCCAATTGGACGAAGTTTTGACGTATGTCCGTGTGACGGCGTCACCTGCGGCCACAATTCCCGTACGTGACCGCCGGACCTGTTGTGCTGGAGCTGCACGAGCCCGCACGGCGATACGCGGCCGTATGGAAGGTCGCGGTCATCGTGCCAACCTCGGTCCTCGCGCCGTTCACCGACGACCGCCCGGCGATCTTGGTCGCAGCCTCGGTGGTACTGACCTGGTCGGTCGCGGGGTTTGTCCTGCTCCGGCATCAGCCACGGGTCACGCTGGCGGTCGACGTGGCCGTGGCCGTCGCTGACCTGTACGTCATCCGTGACAGTCGCCGGTTTGCCGCCACCAACGCGGTGAACCTGGTTCCGGTGCTCACGGACCTGTGCGGCGATGCCCGGTTCTCCGGGCCACCTGGACCGGTTCTCCTGCCTGCCCACCAGGCCGAGGCGATCTGCGGCGCCGTGACGGAGGCGCTGATGAACGTGCGGCGGCACGCGGGCGACGTAGCGGCCGAGGTGACGTTGTCCGCGGACGGCGGTATGACCGTCATAGCTTTCCCCTCGTTTCGCATTCGTAGTTCCTGAAACGTGTTGACGCCGACATCGGAGCCAACACTAGGAGCGGTGGCGCGAAACGGTGTCACCTGTTCGACCCACAACGCCGTGCAGACAGGGAAAGTGGCGAGCGAAACTTCTCAGGTTCCAGCCTCGAGGTCTCCCTCGGTGTCCAGGTACACCGCACGCAAGGCATCGAGGGTGCTCTGCTCGGGGTGTTCCCACATGCCGCGGTCGGCCGCTTCGAGTAGCCGCTCGGAGATCCCGTGCAGCGCCCACGGGTTGGCTTCGGCGAGGAACTTCTGGTTCTCCGGGTCGAGCACGTACGAAGCGGCGAGCTGCTCGTACATCCAGTCGGCCACCACACCCGTGGTGGCGTCGTATCCGAACAGGTAGTCCACAGTGGCCGCGAGCTCGAAAGCGCCTTTGTAGCCGTGCTTGCGCATCGCGGCGAGCCAGCGCGGGTTCACCACGCGAGCACGGAAGATCCGCGCGGTCTCCTCGTTGAGCGTTCGCGTACGCACCGCGTCCGGGCGTGTGCTGTCACCGACGTAAGCAGCGGGTGCTTTGCCGGTGAGCGCGCGGACGGTCGCGATCATGCCGCCGTGGTACTGGAAGTAGTCGTCCGAGTCGGCGATGTCGTGTTCGCGGGTGTCGATGTTCTTGGCCGCCACCGCGATCCGCTTGTACGACGTCTCCATGTCCTGGCGTGCCTGGACTCCGTCGAGACCACGGCCGTAGGCGTACCCGCCCCACACCGCGTAGACCTCGGCCAGATCTGCGTCGTCACGCCAGTTGCGGCTGTCGATCAACGGCAGGATGCCCGCACCGTACGCGCCCGGCTTGGAGCCGAAGATCCGCATAGTGGCTCGCCGCGAGTCGCCGTGCTCCTGCCGGTCGGCGTCCACATGAGCCTTGACGAAGTTTTGATCAAGGGGTTCGTCCAGGGCCGCAACCATTTGCACGGCGTCGTCAAGCAGTGCCACCACGTGCGGAAACGCGTCACGGAAGAAGCCGCTGATGCGCACGGTCACGTCGATGCGGGGCCGTCCCAGCTCCTCAAGGCCGATCACCTCAAGGCCGGAGACGCGCCGGGACTGGTCGTCCCACTTCGGCCGGACACCAATGAGGGCAAGGACTTCCGCGATGTCGTCGCCCGCGGTCCGCATCGCCGACGTGCCCCACACCGAAAGCCCGACCGACGGCGGCCATTCCCCGGTGTCCTGGCGGTACCGGTTCAGCAGCGAGTCGGCCATGGCCTGGCCGGTCTCCCACGCCAGGCGGGACGGCACGGCCTTCGGGTCGACCGAGTAGAAGTTACGCCCGGTCGGCAGCACGTTGATCAGCCCGCGCAACGGCGAACCGCTTGGCCCGGCCGGAATGTAGCCGCCGTCCAAGGCGTGCAGGACATGCTCGAGTTCATCCGTGGTCTTGGCCAGCCGCGGCACGACCTCGGTCGCCGCGAACACCATGATCTTCTCGACCACGTCGTCAGACCGACCGAGCACTTCGGACACCACGCCCGCGGCCGCGGCCGCGTTCCACGACGCGTTCTCCATGCCCTCGACCAGTGCACGCGCGGTGGCTTCGACCGTGTCAGTCGCGGTCCTGTCGGAGTCCTTTTCGGACAAGCCCAGGGCTTCGCGCAGGCCGGGCAGCGCGTCGGCCTGGCCGCCCCACATCTGCCGCGCCTGCAACATGGCCAGCACGAGGTTGACTCGGGCCTCGCCTTGCGGCGCGACGCCGAGAATGTGCAGGCCGTCGCGGATCTGGACGTCCTTGACCTCGCAGAGCCAGCCGTCGACGTGCAGCAGGAAGTCGTCGAACTCGGCGTCGTGCGGCCGGTCCTCAAGGCCCAGGTCGTGGTCGAGCTTGGCGGCCTGGATGAGCGTCCAGATCTGCGCGCGGATCGCGGGCAGTTTCGCCGGGTCCATCGCGGCGATGTTCGCGTGCTCGTCGAGCAGCTGTTCCAGGCGCGCGATGTCGCCGTAGCTGTCGGCACGGGACATCGGCGGCACAAGGTGGTCGACCAGAGTGGCGTGGGTGCGGCGTTTTGCCTGCGTTCCCTCGCCAGGGTCGTTGACCAGGAACGGGTAGATCAGCGGGATGTCGCCGAGCGCCGCGTCCGGGCCGCACCCGGCGGACATACCGACGGTCTTGCCCGGCAGCCACTCCAGGTTGCCGTGCTTGCCGACGTGCACCATCGCGTGCGCGCCGAACTCCTCAGCCAGCCAACGGTATGCGGCCAGGTAGTGGTGACTCGGCGGCAGGTCCGGGTCGTGGTATATGGCGATCGGGTTCTCGCCGAACCCGCGTGGCGGCTGGACCATCACGACGATGTTGTTGGCCTGCAACGCGGCCAGCACGATCTCACCGTCCGGATCGGACGACCGGTCGACGAACAGCTCGCCGGGCGCCTGGCCCCAGTGCTCCTCGATGGCCTCCCTGGCGTCCTGCGGCAGCTTCTCGTACGACGCCCGGTACTTCGCCGCGGAAATGCGGATCGGGTTGCCGGTCAGCTGCTCCTCGGTCAGCCAGTCCGCGTCCTGGCCGCCAGCGGCGATCAACGCGTGGATCAGGGCGTCGCCGTCCTGCGCCTCGACGCCGGGCAATTCACCGACGTCGTAGCCGCGTTCCTTCATGGCGGCCAGTAGCCGGACGACACTCGCCGGGGTGTCCAGGCCGACTGCGTTGCCGATCCGGGAGTGCTTGGTCGGGTACGCCGACAGCATGACCACGATCCGCCGCTCGGCCGCTGGGATGTGCCGCAGCGAGGCATGCCGTACGGCGATGCCCGCGACCCGGGCCGCACGCTCCTCGTCAGCGACGTAAACGGTCAGGCCGTCCTCGTCGATCTCCTTGAAGGAGAACGGAACGGTGATGATCCGGCCGTCGAACTCCGGGATCGCGACCTGCGTCGCGGTGTCGAGTGGCGACAGCCCGTCGTCGTTCTCGTCCCAGCTCGACCGGCTCGTGGTCAGGCACAGTCCTTGCAGGATCGGGACATCCAAGGCCGCGAGGGAACCGACGTCCCACGCCTCATCGTCGCCGCCGGCCGAGGCCGTGGCCGGCTTCGTCCCACCGGCTGCGAGCACGGTCACGACAAGCGCGTCCGCCCTGCCGAGCGTCTCCAGCAGTTCCGGCTCGGCGGTCCTCAGCGACGAGCAGAACACGGGCATCGCCTGGCCGCCCGCGGCTTCGATGGCGTCGCACAAGGTGTGAACGAAGGCCGTGTTCCCGGCCATGTGGTGTGCGCGGTAGTAGAGCACCGCGACGACCGGGCCTTCGCCTTTCGATTCACGCTCCAGCAGACCCCAGGCCGGTGCGGCCACCGGCGGGTTGAAGCCAAGCCCGGTCAGCAGAACGGTGTCCGACAGGAAGTTGAACAGCTCGGTGAGGTTCTGCGGCCCGCCGTGCGCCAGGTAGGCGTGCGCTTCGGCGCAGACACCACCAGGCACAGTGGAGAGTTCCATCAGCTCGGCGTCCGGCTGTTGCTCACCACCGAGCACGACCACCGGACGCGGCCCGGCGAGCAGGGCGTCCAGGCCCTCTTCCCAGGCCCTGCGGCCGCCGAGGATGCGGACCACGACCAGGTCGGCACCGTCGAGCAACGAAGGAAGGTCATCGACTTCGAGCCTGGCCGGGTTGCCGAGGCGGAAATCGGCGCCACTGGCCCTGGCGGACAACAGATCGGTGTCGGACGTCGACAGCAGCAGGATCACGCGGCTCACTCCACTCCCCCGAGGTCCTCGCCCCGAGACGCAGGTACGCGACGAGCAGAAGTGTCTGGCTCCCGGGCCGCTGCGTCGATTGACACCGACCCGGTGACAGTGGCGGGACCGCGCCGGATTCGCACCGGCTTCCTCACTGCTTCGTCGTTCCCGCTGACCCTACCTGTTGACCCGGCCGTCGCCCGAGCGTGCGCTGCGTCTCAGTAGGCCGCTTGTCAGAAGTGACAAACCGGCTGCCGTGCGCCGACGTCGATTCTCGCCCTATGACGATGCGCCCGGGCACGACGCGCTGACACGATCATGCCCCGGGAATTGCCGCCGCAGCCACCGGCCAGGTGCGCCAGGACAACGAACTGGCAAACAGCCCGGTTGTTCCCGCAGTACCACCGCGGATCTCGCGGTGGCCGCCGCCCCAGCCGCAGCCGACAGACGCGCCGGTCGGCGATTCCACGCTGCTCTGGCGTGTCGCGACGACAAGAACAAGGAGAAAGCGCATGCGCGGTGGACTCAGACGAGTCGCCTGCTTGTTGTTAAGTTTCCTGATGGTAGGTGCCGGGACCGTTGGCACCTCGAACGCCGAGTCCTCGATACTGGCCGCTTGGCACTGGGCGGACCAGGGGACGCCAGGTAACACCACTGTGGCCGAACGGGTCGGCACGGTGTCCATGCGGCCCCCGCAGGGCGGGCCGGACAATCGGGTGCACACCTTTGTTCGCGGGGCCGACGGAAACCTGTGGACCAACTGGTGGAACGGTGCTTCCTGGAACTGGTCCATTCTCGGCGCCCCCGCCTCCGGTTTCGCCAGTGCTGTGGGTGTCGTCCGGATCGGGGACGGCCTCGGGGGTCACGTGGCGTACACGTTCGTCCGGGGCGGCGACGGAAACCTCTGGCGGAACATATGGACCGGCAGCAGCTCGACTTGGACCAACCACGGCGCGCCCGCAGGCGGAATCGCCGAGGGCATCGCTGCCACCACGATCCGGGACACCCCCCAACAGCCTGAACGCTCGTTCGTGTTCGTCCGTGGCAACGACGGGAACCTGTGGCTCAACTCGTGGACGGGCAGCACCTGGGTCTGGTCCAACCAGGGCACACCCGGCGGCGGCATC
>NZ_FWXV01000005.1:0-186506 GCF_900176515.1 Kibdelosporangium aridum | reverse complement strand
CTGGTCCAACCAGGGCACACCCGGCGGCGGCATCGCCGCGGGCGTGGGAGCGACCGCCGTCAGGAACAGCTCGGGTGGTGCCGAACGCCCATACGCGTTCGTCCGGGGTGCTGATGGGAACCTGTGGCTCAACTGGTGGAGTGGCCGGGCCTGGGCGTGGTCCAACCAGGGCGCACCCAGCGGCGGCGTTTCCGACGGAGTGGGTGCGTTGACCGTGGACAACGCCCGACCCTACGCGTTCGTGCGGGCCGGCGACGGGAACCTGTGGGTCCACTGGTGGACCGGCCGCGCCTGGAACTGGGCAAATCAGGGCAGTGTGGGCAGCGGTATCGCCGGAGGGCTCGGGGCGACGATCGTGGCAGATCCGTCGCACCGGCCGTACGCGTTCGTCCGCACCAACACCGGTGGCCTCGCAGTCAACTGGTGGGAATGACGGTCATCTCGTGAACCAGTAGCTCTCCCGCGCGCTATCGGCCAGTTTCACCGGCCGATAGCGCGTGCGCTACGTCTCAGTAAGGTCACGCGGGGAACCAGACACTCCGCATGAACCTCTCACCTGCGCGTGAGACACCGGGAGGCGATAAGTGGGCTACGAGGTCGTGATCGACTCGCTGAGGAAGGCATCCGCGGCCGCGGGTGACGCGGCTTCCCAGGCGGGCAAGGTCCAACTGGGGGCGGCCATCGACGACGTGGGCCCGGCCATGCCGGGCAGCCGTTCGGGTCCGGCGGCGGGCTCGCTCGCCACGAACTGGACCAACCAGGTCAAGACCTGGAGCGCGGACGCCCAGGCCTACGGCGAGAACCTGGCCAAGGCGGCTGACCACTACGCCGCCAACGAGGAAGCGGCGAAGGCCGACTTCCAGGGCATGGGGTAGCCGATGCCTGCCTATGGAGACATCCGCAAATGGCAGTCCGGCCCGTTGGACACCGCGGTCGGTGACCTCAACCGGTGCTGTGACGAGCTGCTTGGCCTGAGTGACGAACTGGCCGCGACGGGGACACCGCAGGGGTGGACCGGGCAGTCGGCCGACCAGGCGCGGGGCAAGCGTGAAGAGCTCAACAACCGGATGGAACGGCTGGTGGCTGGGGTGGCCGCGGTCCGCCGGGGAATGGGCGAGGCGGCTGACGCGGTCGAAGCACTCGGCCACGCCGTCAAGGAGACCGAAGACATCGCGCAGCGGCACCACTTCGTGATCCGCGACGACGGCAGTGTCGTCGACAACGCGCCTGACACGGCACACGACCCGGCGCACATCGACGAGTATTTCCGCGAGCGCCAACGGATCCAGACCGAACTGGCCGACCGGGTCGAGCAAGCGGTCCGGCGCGGCACGGACATCGACAACGACCTGGCCGCGATCCTGAGCCGGGCCGACAAGGGCGAGGTCGACGACCAGGGCGCCACGTCACTGCAGGCCGCCGCCAGCGCGGGCGCCAAGCAGGGCGGCCTGTCCACCCTCGAACCGCCGAAGGACGGAACGCCCTGGGACAACGCGGGGTGGTGGGACTCGCTGTCGGACGCCGAGCGCAAGCAGATCATCGCGCAGAACCCGGACTGGATCGGCAACCTCGACGGTGTGCCAGGTGCGGCCAGGGACGAGGCCAACCGCAACAGGCTGGACGACGAGCGGGCCAAGCTGGAAGCCCGCAAGCGCGAACTGGAAGCCGACCTGGACGACAACTGGTTCGGCGGCACGTTCACCAACGCCGACGCCGAACTCGAGCACGTCAACGCGAAGCTCGATTCGTTGAACAAGATCGAGGAGACGCTGGACAAGGGCGGGCGGCAATTGCTGCTGTTGAACATGTCGAACGAACGTGCCGAGGCCGCGATCGCCAACGGCAACATCGACACCGCTGACCACGTCGCTGTGTTCACGCCGGGTCTGACCTCGACCGTGAACGGGAGCATGGGCGGATACGACGACGCCATGTACAACCTGAAGCACCGGACCGAAGAGGAACTGCAGCGCTATGGCGACGGCGGTAGTGTCGCGACGGTGACGTGGATCGGATATCAGGCACCGCAAATGGGTGCCCACGGTTTGTTGTTCGACGACAACACCGTGCTCGACGATCACGCCGCGCAGGAAGGCGCCAAGAAGCTCGCGCCATTCCTGAACGGAATCGACGCGTCACGTGCCAATGACCCGCATATGACCGCTCTCGGCCATTCCTATGGATCGACCACGACCGGTATCGCGCTGCAGCAGAACACCGGCGTCGACAACGCTGTGTTCTACGGTTCACCCGGACTGGGCGCCACCGACATCGACAAGATCAATGTGCCTACCGGGAACGCGTTCTACGTCGAGGCAAGGAAAGACGCGGTCGGCGATTTCGGGTACTTCGGAATCGACCCCAGTCACATGGACGGCATGAACCATGTCTCGGCCAAGGAAACCACTTTGCCGGACGGCCGCCATCTCACCGAGTCGACCGGGCACAGCGCGTACATGGTGGACAAGAGCACCAGCCAGTACAACATGAGCGTCGTGGTGGGCGGAATGCAGGAACGAGTTGTCCGCGACGACGGCAAGGGTTTCGGTGACGTCTTGTCCTGGCCGATCCCAGGGACTTACTGATGCGACTTGTTGTTCTTCTTCTCTGCACGGTCTTGCTGCTCGTCGGCGCGTGTGACTCGAAAGGTGGTTCCATGTCGAAGGACGAGCAGTACGCCGAACTGAAGAAGCGGCCGGACATCGAGCAGGTGCACGAGGAGTACACCAAGATGCTCGAGGAGATCCGCACCGAACTGGTCGCCCGGATCGGCATCCAGCCGTGGCAGCCCAAGGCCGACCCGTGGGGCGCCTCGATGTGCGGGGAGTTCAACGATGTCGGCGCGGATGGCGAGAAACGGCGCTACAGCTCCGGCCACTCGCCGGGCAACCTGCCCGACGCCAAGTGGGACGAGGCCCTGAAGCTGGTCGAGTCGATCGCGGCCCAGCACGGGTTCAAGCTGCACGGCGCCGTCGTCGACAAGCCCGGCGACCACGAGTTCACCTTCGGCAACGCCTGGGGTGGGGAGCTGCTCTTCGGCACGGCCAAGAACACCACGCTGAGCGTCAGCACGGGCTGTCACCTCACCCGAGCGGCGTATCAGCGTGGCACGCCTGCCTGATTCGCTCGCGTAGCATCCGGCGCGTGCCTGCCGAACCTGACCGCACGCGCCCGGATGCCTGTCCTGGCGCGATCGCCGTGCACCAGGCGGCCGACGGCGGGCTCGCGCGGGTCCGAGTGCCCGGTGGAACGTTGACGAACGCCCAGCTCAGGGCCTTGACCGACGCGTCGGCTGAGCTGGGCGACGGCAGTCTTGAGCTGACGTCCCGGGCGAACATCCAGGTCCGGGCGCTGGCCGCGGGTGCCGAGGTCGAACTGGCGTCCAGGCTGTGGGAGGCCGGGCTTTTGCCGTCGCTGTCGCATGAACGTGTGCGCAACATCATCGCCTCGCCGCTGGGTGATGATCAACACCTTGTCGACTCGCTGGACAAGGCACTGTGCACCGAGCCTGAGCTGGCGAAGCTGCCCGGCCGCTTTCTGATCACAGTGGACGACGGCCGCGGCGATGTGAGCGGGCTTGGCGCTGACATCGGCCTGCACGGCGACGCTCTCCTGCTGGCAGGGAAGGACACCGGGCTGCGGGTTGACGATCCCGTTGCGGCCGTGATCAAAGCCGCGCTGGAGTTCCAACGGATCCGGGGCGACGCGTGGCGCCTGGCCGAGGTACCCGATGGCGCACAACGAATCGTGGCCACGCTCGGTACGCCTGGTCCAGACCGCATCGACATCCAGCCGCCGTCGACGCACCCGATCGGCCGCTTCGGTGACGTCACCGTGGCCGCCGTGCCACTCGGGCGACTGACCCGAACGCAGGCACTGCAGCTGTGTGATCTTGCTCCCTGGGTCCGGCTGACCCCGTGGCGTAGCGTCGTGGTTCCGGCTGCCGACGTACCGGGCCTTGTCACCGATCCCGATTCGCCTTGGCATGGTGTGACTGCGTGCGCCGGGCGGCCGGGGTGTGCGAAGTCGTTGGCGGACGTGCGAGCGGACGCGACGGCCTGGGTGCGGACACGGAAAGACACGATTCCCGTGCATTGGTCGGGATGTGACCGCCGGTGCGGGAAACCAGCAGGGCACGTGGTGGAAATGATCGCCACGGGCAAGGGCTACTGGAGGAGCGAGTGACCGAGCCGAACAGTGGATACGTGCGGGACGGCGCGGAGATATACCGCCAGTCCTTCGCGACCATCCGTGCCGAGGCGGACCTGGCCGGGCTGCCTGCGGACGTGGCCAAGGTGGCGGTCCGGATGATCCACGCGTGCGGCATGGTCGATCTCGTCGCCGACATCGCCTACTCCCCCAACGCGGTCGCGAAGGCGCGTGCCGCTTTGCAAGCAGGCGCACCGATTCTGTGTGACGCACAGATGGTCGCGGCTGGTGTCACGCGCAAGCGGTTGCCAGCGGACAACGAGGTCGTGTGCATGCTTGGTGATCCCAGGGTGCCGGATCTCGCCGCGAAGATGGGCAACACCCGCAGCGTCGCGGGCTTCGAACTGCTGCGCGACCGGCTGGGTGATTCCGTTGTGGCGATTGGGAACGCGCCGACCGCCCTGTTCCACCTGCTCGACATGGTCGCCGACGGCGCGCCACGGCCCGCTGCCGTGCTGGGGATCCCTGTCGGGTTCGTCGGTGCGGCCGAGTCGAAAGAAGCTTTGGCTGACAACAGCTTTGGGTTGGAGTATCTGGTGGTTCACGGGCGTCGCGGTGGTAGTGCCATGACCGCGGCGGCTGTGAACGCGATCGCGAGCGAGGAAGAATGAACATGAGCGAGCTTGCGAGCGAATCATTCAAAGCGCCCCACAATGAGAACGGGCCAACGGGTCGGCTGTGGGGCGTCGGGCTTGGTCCCGGCGATCCGGAACTGATCACCGTCAAGGCAGCACGGTTGATCGAGTCGGCCGGGGTGATCGCGTTCCACAGTGCGCGGCACGGCCGCAGCATCGCCCGTTCGATCGCCAAGCACTACATGCGCGAAGGCCAGATCGAAGAGCCGTTGATGTACCCGATCACCACCGAGACCACGGATCATCCCGGCGGATATCTCGGTGCGCTCGAAGACTTCTACGAGGAGTGCGCCGCCCGGTTGGCCGCACACCTCGACGCAGGCCGTGATGTTGTCGTTCTGGCAGAAGGAGATCCGTTCTTCTACGGCTCCTACATGCACCTGCACAAGCGCTTGGCGCACCGGTACCCGACTCAGGTCGTGCCGGGCGTGACGTCGGTCAGCGCGGCTTCGGCCGAACTGGGCAGGCCCCTGGTGGAAAGGGAAGAAACACTCACCGTGCTGCCGGGCACTCTGGGCGCCGAGAAGCTCACGGAGAAGCTCAAGACCACGGACTCCGCGGCGATCATGAAGCTGGGTCGCACCTTCGAGAAAGTGCGTACAGCTTTGCAGGATGCCGGGCGCCTTGACGAGGCCTGGTACGTCGAACGCGCGACCACCGACAAGCAGCGGATCGAGCCCCTGGCGGACGTCGATCCGTCCACGGTTCCCTATTTCTCGGTTGCTTTGCTGTCGAGCCGGGCTGCCGCGGTCACACCCACCGCCGTGCCCCAGCCGACTTCGGGTGAAGTCGTGGTCGTCGGACTCGGCCCGGCTGGGCGCGAGTGGCTGACACCCGAAGCCCAGGACGCTCTCGCCACGGCAACCGATCTGGTCGGCTACGGGCCGTACATTGACCGCGTAGCTCCAAATCCACGGCAGCGACGGCACTCGTCGGACAACCGGGTCGAGGCCGAGCGGGCGGCTTTCGCTCTGGACTTGGCTCGTGGTGGGGCGAAGGTCGCTGTCGTGTCCTCGGGTGATCCCGGGGTGTTCGCGATGGCCAGCGCGGTGCTGGAGGTCGCCGAGGAGTACAAGGACGTCCCGGTCAGGATCCTGCCAGGGCTGACCGCGGCAAACGCTGTCGCCAGCCGGGTCGGTGCTCCCCTTGGCCACGACTACTGCGTGCTTTCCTTGTCCGACAGGCTCAAGCCGTGGGACGTCATCGCGTCGCGGCTTTCCGCAGCGGCCAAGGCGGATCTCGTGCTCGCGATCTACAACCCGGCGTCCAAGAGCCGGACCTGGCAGGTGGAGGCGGCACGCGATCTGCTGCTGGAGCACCGGTCCGCGGACACGCCGGTGGTGATCGGCCGGGACGTCGGCTATCCGGCCGAGTCCATCGAGATCGTCCGGCTCGCCGAGCTCGAGCCGTCCAAGGTGGACATGCGGTGCCTGTTGCTGATCGGGTCCTCGCAGACTCGGCTGACCGAGAACGGCAAGGTGTTCACGCCTCGGCGATACCCCGAACCCAGCTGACCGCTTCCTCGACACTCGACACAGTGCTGACGCCGTCAGGCAGCGGCGGGCGACGAACGATGACGACTGGGATCTTCAGTGCCCGGGCGGCGGTCAGCTTCGCCGCGGTCATGTCCCCGCCGCTGTCCTTGGTCACCAACGCCTGAATGCCGTACTCGTGCATCAACGCGAGCTCATCCTCCACAGTGAACGGCCCTCGGTCCAGAACGACCTGTAGTCGTCGGGGCATCGGAGGTTCAGGTGGTTCGACGGAGCGGGCCAGGAACCAGTTGCCGAGATCCGCGAATTCGGCGAGCTCCTCACGTCCGGTCGTGAGGAAAACCCGTTCAGCTGGGAGATTCCGCGCGGCTTCGGCCACGCTGTCCACCCAGTGCCAGTCATCGCCCGGCCCTGGTGCCCAGCCTGGGCGCCGGAGCACGACGAACGGGATGCTCTCCTCAGCGGTCACCTTCGCAGCGGTCGCGGTCATCCGGGCTGCGAAGGGGTGAGTCGCGTCGACGACAGCGTCGATCTTGTTGCTCAGCAACCATTGCCGGAGTCCTTCCGGGCCACCGAAGCCGCCGACCCGGACCTGTCCCGGTGGCAGCCGCGGCGTCCGAACCCGTCCCGCCAAGGACGAGATCACATCGGGCAGCTCACTCGCGAGTCGCCGGGCTTCCCCCGTGCCACCGAGCACCAGGATCACGGCAGCGCGTCGAGGATGAATCGCGCGACCAACGACGGTCGCACGATGAACGACAGATGCCCCGTGGAAACCTCGGCTGTCTGCGCTCCCATCCGCTTGGCCACGAACCGCTGCAGCTGCGGGTTGGTCGTCCGGTCGTCGGTGGTGATCAGGTACCGCGTGGGCTTGGCCTTCCAGGCCGCCGCGGTTGTCCTGTCTGTGAAGAGTGTCTGCGCGATCCGGCCTTGGGCGGCATAAAGGACACGGGCCTCGTGACGCGGCACGCCGTTGGCGAAGTCGTTGAGGAACGCTCGTTCAGTCAGCCCACCGAACCCGTTGTGATAGACCAGTCCGGCATTCGCGGGCGGCGTGGGGAACTTCGCCGCCAGAGCACCGTAGTCCTCACCCACGTCCGGTGCACGGGCCGACAGGTAGACCAAGGAGCTGACCAGCGGATGGTCACCGGCCTCAGTGATCACGGAACCGCCGAACGAATGTCCGACCAGGACAGTCGGATCGGTCTGCAGGTCAAGAGCGCGACGAGTGGCCGCGGCGCCGGCCTCCAGAGATGTCAGTGGATGCTGCACGGCCGTGACGGTGACGCCCGCGTTCTGCAGCAATGGAATCACCTTGGACCAGCAGGAGCCGTCAGCGTAGGCGCCGTGCACGAGCACCACGTTGCCCTTGCGCGCGGACGCCGAAGCCGGTGCCCCGACGGCCATCGCCGCCGCACCTGAGGCGACCATGGTCGAGAAGGACCGTCGACTGATCTTCATACCACCGACCCTAGTGACACCTGTGATCGCCAGGTCTTACGAAAGCCTGACACGATTGACCGAATAGAGGTGGCTGTCGATGAACTCGGTCGCGGACAGCACCTGGCCGACGATGATCACCGCAGTCCGTTTGATCCCGGCCTCATGGACTTTGTCCGCGATGTCCGCGAGAGTCCCGCGCAACACGATCTCGTTCTCACGGCTGGCGTACGCGACGACCGCGACCGGACATTCCGGACCGTAGTTGGGCACGAGCTCCGCGACGACTTCGTCGATCCGTTGCACCGCAAGGTGCAGGACCATGGTCGAGCGGCTCTGGCCGAGGGTGCCGAGATCCTCCCCGGCAGGCATTGGCGTGGCACGCGCGGAAGTCCGTGTGAGCACAACGGTTTGCCCGAGACCAGGCACCGTCAGCTCGCGCTTCAAGGTCGCTGCCGCCGCGGCAAAGGCAGGAACCCCAGGCGTGACGTCATACGGGACACCAGCGGCGTCGAGGCGGCGCATCTGCTCGGCCATCGCGCTGTAGACCGACGGGTCACCGGAATGCAGCCGTGCCACGTCCAAGCCTTTGGCGTGCGCGTCGACCAGTTCGGTGGTGATCTCGTCCAGGTTCAGGTTGGCCGTGTCGACGAGCCGCGCGCCGGCCGGGCACATCTCCAGCAACTCGGCGGGCACCAAAGCGCCCGCGTACAAGCACACCGGCGAGGACGCGATCAGCCGCTGGCCGCGCACGGTGATCAGGTCGGCCGCACCCGGCCCCGCACCGATGAAATGCACGGTCACTGCTGGTCCTCCTTGGTCACGCTCCAGATGGTGACCGGCATCAGCGGCCGCCAGCCGGTGAACCCGCCCACCGGTGAGCCACGGGTGATCGAGATCCGGACCAGGTCGCCGCCGAGCCGGGCGTGCCATCGTGCCACGACAGCCTCGGACTCCACAGTGACCGCGTTCACCACCAGCCGTCCACCTGGCCGAAGCGCGTCCCACGCCCACTCGGCCATGCCCGGCGCGGTCAGCCCGCCGCCAATGAAGATCGCGTCCGGCGTTTCCAGCCCGTCGACCGGCGCCTTGGCTTCGACAACCTCGATCCGGGGCACACCGAGTTCCGCCGCGTTACGCGAGATCCGCGCGGCGCGTGTGGCGTCGCGTTCGATCGTGATGGCACGGCACGAAGGATGCGTACGCGCCCACTCGATCGCGATGCTGCCCGCTCCCCCGCCGACATCCCACAACAGCTGCCCAGGGACAGGCGCAAGGCGGGACAACGTGATCGCGCGGACTTCGCGCTTGGTGAGCTGGCCGTCGCTTTCGTAGGCCTCGTCCGGCAAGCCCGGCACGTTCGGCAGGAGTTTGGTTCCGACGCACTCGATCGCGATCACATTCAACGGATCGGATGGTCCTCGCCACTGCCCGGCGATGCCCTCGACCTGGCTTGCGGCCGCGTCGCCCAGGCGCTCGAGCACGGTCATCCGGCTTTCGCCGTAGCCGCGTTCGGTCAGCAGCTCGGCGACTTGACCAGGCGTGTCACCGTTCGCGCTGAGCACCATCAAGCGGCGGCCCGGGTGGACCGCCGCGTTGACCAACTCGATTGGACGGCCGACCGCGCTGATCACCTCGACGTCCTGGACCGCCCAGCCGAGCCGGGCACACGCCAGCGACACCGAAGATGGATGGGTGATCACGCGGACCGGCCCGATCTGGGAGCCGATGCCGTAGAACATGGGGTCGCCGCTGGCCAGCACACAGAGCCCGCGGTCCCGGTAGGCCTCCAGCAAACCGGGAACCGCGGGCATCATCGGTGAGGGCCACACCACCCGCTGCGCCGCGACCTCGGCAGGGACGAGGTCAAGCTGGCGCCGGCTGCCCAGCAGGACCTCTGCCTCCCGCAGAGCTCGCTGGGCGACGGCGGTCAGGCCGTCCCACCCCTCAGCACCGATACCGACTACCGTGACCGCTTTCATCAGCGGCGACGATACCTCGTGAGTGGAATGCACCCGTGGGTGCGATGCGGCACCACCACACCCACAGGGACGGTCTCTATAGCGCCTCGCGCACCAGCTTCGCGGTCTCGCTCGGGGTCTTGCCGACCTTCACGCCAGCCGCCTCGAGGGCTTCCTTCTTCGCCGCGGCGGTACCGGCCGAGCCGGACACGATCGCGCCCGCGTGGCCCATGGTCTTGCCTTCAGGCGCGGTGAAGCCCGCGACGTAGCCGACGACCGGCTTGGTCACGTTCTCCTTGATGAACGCGGCCGCGCGCTCCTCGGCGTCACCACCGATCTCACCGATCATCACGATCAGCTCGGTCTCGGGGTCCTCTTGGAACGCCGCGAGCGCGTCGATGTGCGTGGTGCCGATGACCGGGTCGCCACCGATACCGATGGCCGTGGAGAAACCGATGTCGCGCAGCTCGTACATCAGCTGGTAGGTCAGCGTGCCGGACTTCGACACCAAGCCGATCCGGCCTTCGGTGGTGATGTCCGCCGGGATGATGCCCGCGTTGGACTTCCCTGGCGAGATGATGCCAGGGCAGTTCGGGCCGATGATCCGTGTCTTGTTGCCCTTTGCCGTGGCGTGCGCCCAGAACCAGGCGGAGTCGTGCACCGGGATGCCTTCGGTGATCACGACCGCGAGGCCGATCTCGGCGTCGATCGCTTCCACCACAGCGCCTTTGGCGAACTTCGGCGGCACGAAGATGACCGTGGCGTCGGCTCCGGTGTCGGCCATGGCTTTGCCGACCGAGTCGAACACAGGCAGTTCCTTCTGTCCGATCTCGACAGACTGGCCGCCTTTGCCCGGGGTCACGCCGCCGACGATGTTGGTGCCCGCGGCGAGCATGCGTGCGGTGTGCTTGCGGCCTTCGGAGCCGGTCATGCCCTGGACGATGACCTTGGAATTCTCGTCGATGAAAATCGCCATCGTCACACCCCTGCCAACTTTGCCGCGTGCTCAGCAGCAGCATCCATGGTTTCGATCTGCACGACGCTCGGCAGCGCGGCCTCTTCGAGGATCCGGCGGCCTTCTTCGGCGTTGTTGCCGTCCAGCCGGACCACGATCGGCTTATCCACCTTGCCGAGGAACTTCAGCGCCTGCACGATGCCGTTGGCCACCGCGTCGCACGCGGTGATCCCGCCGAACACGTTGACCAGCACGCTGCGCACGTCCGGGTCGGACAGGATGATCTCCAGGCCGTTGGCCATCACCTCGGCCGACGCGCCACCACCGATGTCAAGGAAGTTCGCGGGTTCCACCCCGCCGAACGCCTCGCCCGCGTAGGCGACCACGTCCAGTGTGGACATGACCAGCCCGGCGCCGTTGCCGATGACGCCGACCTGGCCGTCGAGCTTGACGTAGTTCAGGCCTTTCGATTTCGCCCTGGCCTCAAGGGGATCCTCCGCGGCGGTGTCGACGAAGTCGGCGTGGTCCGGATGCCGGAAGTCCGCGTTGTCGTCAAGGGTGACCTTGCCGTCCAGCGCCATGATCTCCCCGGCCGAGTCACTGACCAACGGGTTGACCTCGACCAGCGTGGCCTCTTCGGCCACGAAGGCCTTCCACAGCCGCACGATGATCGGCGCGGCGGCTTCGGGGATCCCCGCCTCGGCGGCGATCTGCTTGGCCTTGGCCAGATCGACGCCCTCGATCGGGTCGATCGGTACTCGGGCGAGGGTGTCGGCGTTGTCCTCGATCTCCACGCCGCCCTCGGCGGACGCGAGCGCGAGGAACGTCCTGTTGGCACGGTCGAGCAGGAACGAGAAGTAGTACTCGCTCGCGATGTCCGATGCCGGTGTGACAAGGACTTTGCGCACGATGTGGCCCTTGATGTCCAAACCAAGGATCGCCTCGGCGTGCGTGGTCACGTCGTCGGTGGTGCGAGCCAGCTTCACACCACCGGCCTTGCCGCGCCCTCCCGTCTTGACCTGGGCCTTGATCACGACAGGCAGGCCAAGGATCCGGGCGGCGGCGACGGCGTCCGTGGGGTTGGCGACGACTCGCTGGGAGCCGACCGGGACGCCGTGCTTCGAGAAGAGCTCTTTGGCTTGATACTCGTACAGGTCCACGTTGTAGACTGTATGCAGTATGGAACGGCCTGTCCAGAGGTAGGAGGGCGAGATGTATCCATCGGTGCGGGATTGTTTTGGCCGGACGTATCAGGTCGGCCCGGTTCCCGAAGAGCTCATCGGTCGTTCGCGGGCCTGGATGGCCTGGCTGCCGTGGGCGGCAATGGCCGCGACCGGGGTGATGCAATATGCCTTCGGATCACTTGCCCCCCAATTGGCGGAACGCGGCTGGGATGTCACGGAAACACTCTGGCTGCTGGCCGCATGGACCATTTTCCAGGCCATTGCCGGATTCCCCACGGCCTACCTGCGCGAACGCGGGAAACTCGGGCCGCGTGCGGTGATGGTGCTCGGCGCGGCGCTGATGCTGGCCGGAATGGTCTCGCTGGCGCATTTCGATTCGTATCCGATGGCGCTGCTCGGCTATTCGGTGCTCGGCGGAACGGGTGCGGGATTGGTCTACGCGACCTGCACGTCGACGGTGGCGAAATGGCACCCCGAGCAGATGGCGTCCAGGGTCAGCTTCGTGACCGGCGCGTTCGCGTACGGCGCGGTGCCGTTCGCCATCGCGTTCCTGTTCACACCGCCGACGATCGCGCTGGACGTCGCCGCGGTCATCGTGGCCGCCGTCGTGGCCACGACCGGCGTTTTCTTCCGTGACCCGCCGCCGGACTGGTGGCCGCCGCACATCGACCCGCAGGAATGGGCGGTCGACCGCAGGCGCAGTCCGTCACGTGCGGTGCGGCAATTCTCAGTGCGGGAAGCGCTGCGCACTGGCGTGCTTCCGGTGATGTACTTCGTGCTGCTCGCGGCGAGCGCGGTCTCGCTGTTCACGGTCACCTTCTTCGCGATTCTCGGCGCCCAGATGGGTATTGGTCTGGCGGTCGTCGCAATCGGAACAGCGATTTTGCTGGGCGCGAATGGTGCCGGCCGGTCGCTCGCGATCCGGATTTCCGAGCAGATCGGCCGCAGGCGGGCGATCGGCGCGGTGCTGGTCGCGCAGGCGGTCGGCCAGGTGATCCTCGCGGGCGCGGCCTCATCCGGTTCGATCTTCCTGCTGCTGGTCGCGGTCACCCTGGCGGGTGTCGGCGGCGGCGCGTTCTACCCGCTGTTCGCCAGCCTGGCCAGGGAGTTCTTCGGCGACCGCGACATCGCCAAGACCCACGGCGTGGTGTACTCGGCGAAGGCATTCGGCGGCGTGATCGGCGTCGGACTCGCCGCATTCGCCGTCCCGGCCATGGGATTCCCGGCCGTTTTCTTGATTTCCGGGCTGATTGCGCTGGCATCGGCGATACTGAGCGTACGTCTGCGACGTCCAGGCCATGTGTCCACGCTTCCCATAATGTATGTTGTAGACACAACGATGTCGCCTTCGCTCGGTTCGGGAGGATCTAGGCCATGAACCCGCGCCGTGGCGGGCAGGCGCATGGCCCGCCGCCCGACTCCAGGTCCGCCAATAGGCTCGCTGCTGCCGTCCTAGCTGGGTGCCAGGATGGGCGCTGCGTACGGACGCATGGCTTCGCCCCAGCGCGCAACCCCTCGCTCAGCGATGTTGCGTGCCGCATTGTGGTCGGCGTGCCCAACGAAGTCACACCGCACACAGACAAACAGCGCTTGGGTGCGCCGGTTTTTCTTGTCCACGTAGCCACATCCCGGCCGAGAGCACGTCTGGGACGTGTAGGCAGGATCGACTTGCACGAACGCGACACCCGCACGCCTGGACTTGTATTCAAGGTACTTGCCAAGCTGCCCGAACGCCCAAGAGTGCACTGTGGCCCG
Organism: Kibdelosporangium aridum; assembly: GCF_900176515.1. Taxonomy (GTDB): domain Bacteria; phylum Actinomycetota; class Actinomycetes; order Mycobacteriales; family Pseudonocardiaceae; genus Kibdelosporangium; species Kibdelosporangium aridum. The sequence continues at coordinate 172,874 of NZ_FWXV01000005.1, read as the reverse complement.
TTGGGACTTGCGAAGCCGTACCCGAGCACGGATCCCCGTCAACCGCTCGACAGCGACACCGCGTTCGGTGCGTTCAGCCTCGGCCACAATGCTTTTGCTGATCTGATGGTTCAAGTCAGCGACGAATCTCGCCTCACGGCGGCGTCGTTTCTTGAGAAGGCGTCTGGCAGACGCGGTTTTCTTCGCCTGCAACCGTTTGCGCATCCGAAGTTGCCGGTTGCGGTACCGGTTGAGGCGTCCTCCGGTGGCGCGGTGACCGTCGCTCGTGGTGGCGATATTGACGATTCCAAGGTCCACACCCAGAAAGCCGTTCACAGGCATCTGGCTCGGCGCCTCAGGCTCATCGACGACGGCGTACAACAACAGGTATCCGTCACGGAGAACCAGATCGGTTTGACCGATCTTCGTCGCTGCCAGCCGGGCAAGATCCATGGGACTGCCCAGAAGCCGCACGTCGCGCATGCGTCCAGCGACCGTCCAGATGGACACCGTGCCGCCCCTGCCAGGGGCATGCAGTTGCCACGAAAGACACCGCGCGTCAAAAGGTTGCGCTGCGTCGTCACGGAATCGGATCGGGTTGGTCTCGACCTTGCGACGTCGGACACAACCTGGAGCACCATAGTTGCCCGCCCGTACCTTGGCATGGAGGGCGGCATAGGCGTCTGCCCACGCGGCCTTTTGTTCAGGCGAAGGCAACAATCGCACCTTCACCACGCGCTTTACAATGATCATCGTGCCATCCGGGCATGGCACAATCGGGGAGGCCCAGCCGCTGTGTCGTCGTGGGCACGAACGTCGTCATTGAAGTATTCGCGTAGCGGCAGACTTTCCGGATTCTGTGGATTGGAGTCCCAGTGAACGAGCCAGCGGTCCAGCTTCCCGAGTCACTCGGGGGCGGCAAACGGGGTGGACGTGGTGCGTTGAGCGGGGCCGCCACCCAACGGGTCGAGCGGCCCGCTCCGCTGCGCGAAGCCGTCCACACCGCGCTGATCGAGCTGATCATCAACGGCACCCTGCAGCCAGGTCAGCATCTGGTCGAGCTGGAACTGGCCCAGTACCTGGGAGTCAGCAGGCAGCCGGTGCGCGAGGCGTTGCAGCGCCTGCAAACCGAGGGCTGGGTCGACCTTCGTCCCGCGCAGGGCGCGTTCGTGCACACGCCGACCGAGGAAGAAGCCGACCAGCTGCTGAGCGTCCGTTCGGTGCTGGAGACGCACTCCGCGCGGCTGGCGGCGGGCCGGGCCACCGAGGAGGAAATCGAGCGGCTGTGGGAGCTGCAGCGCGAAGGCGAAGCCCGGGTGGAAACCGATGACGCGGAAGGCATGACCGCGGCCAACGCGGCGCTGCACGCGTACATCACCGAGATCTCCGGGAACGCCGTGCTGGCCGAGCACATCGCGTTGGTCGAGCGCCGGGTCCGGTGGTACTACCGGCCGATCGCTCGTCCTCGCGGCCACGACGCATGGGCCGAACACGCCGAGCTGATCAAGGCCATCGCCGCGCACGACACGGACCTGGCGGCCATGATCATGAACCGGCACACCGAGAAGACCCGCCAGGCGTACCACGACCAGCGCGTCGCCGAGTCGGAATAAGCTCGCACGGCTTCTCCCCCTTGGCCGCTCAAGGCAAGGGGGAGATGCCCGAATCCCGGCCAGGAGCGCGGAGATGGCGCGCTCCCGACCAGGAAGTCCTTATGACACAGCAAGAACCGGCGCCTGCTGTTCGTGTGTCTCGTCGACCTTCTTGCGTCCAGGCTGCCGCAGGAACAAAGTCATCACCGCTGACAGCAACGCCAGGCAGCCGGCCAGGACGTACGCACCGGTGAAGCCCCACCCCGTGACGATCGCGGCGGCCACGCCACCGCCGAAGACACCGCTGACCAGCTTGGCGCTGTAGACCAGGCCGTAGTTGGACGCGTTGTTGTTCTCGCCGAAGTAGTCCGGCACCAACGTGGCGAATATCGGGTAGAACGCACCGCCGCCGAAGCCGACGACGAACGCGAAGAAGATGAACAGCCAGAGGTTGCCGGTGTTGCCCGCGAACAGCATGCCGAACTGCGCGACCGCGGCGACCAGCAGCACCAGGGTCAGCGTCTGCTTGCGGCCCAGCTTGTCCGACAGCCAGCCGCACAGGCCGCGCCCGATGCCGTTGATCAAGGCGACCGCGGATGCCGAAGCGGCGGCGACGAACGCGCCGAACCCGCTGGCTTGCGCGAACTTCACCTGGAAGTTGATGCCGAACAGGGACACCGCACCGATGACCACCAGGGTGATCCACATCAGCGGCAGCATGCCGGTCTTGATGGCTTCCACCGGGGTGTACTGGCGTACCGCGGGCGGGTTCTTGGCCAGGTTCTTGTTCTTACCGCTTGTCGCGGTCAGCGGGTCGACCTCGGCAGGCCACCAGTTCTTCGGCGGGTCACGGAACAGCATGCCGCACACACCCACCACGATCAGCATGTAGACGCCGACGAGGTCGAGCAGGACGGTGAAGTTGGTCGGCGTCAGGAACGACGCGAAGATGAAGATGAACGGCAACGTGCCGTACGCGAACCCGCCGTTGACGAAGCCGGTTCGGGCACCGCGCTTGTCCGGGTACCACTTGCCGACCATGTTGATACAGGTGGCGTACACCAATCCCGCGCCGACACCGCCGAGGACGCCGTAGCCGATGAACGCCAGCACCAGGTTGCCGGAGTGGGCGATGGTGAAGTAGCCGATGCCGCTGCAGATCGCGCCGACGATCATGGCCGCCCGGGCGGACACGATGCCCTTCTCACGCAGCCTGCCCGCCGGGAACGCGACGGCCGCTTGAAAGATCGCCCATACGCTGGCCAGCCAGAACGCGTTGTTCACCGTCCAGCCATGGGCCTGCTCCAATATGTCCTCGGCAGCACCCCACCCATACTCGAAAACACTCACAGCCATCATTGCGATCCACGGAAGAAACACCATCCAGCCGCGCGAACGGCCCATCAGGTCCTCTGGTGTCTCACCAATGCGATAGACCCGGCCATTGCTGTCCGTGATCTGTTTGAAACTGGTCGCCATACAAGTCTCCCGACCGATCTTTCAGAATCGGATTGGATTTACGGCGCCCACGACCGCAGGCCGGCGTGCGTGCTGTCCACCAACGCCAAACACGGTGTCACCCGACTTGGCGCAGCACCGCGACCGACCGCACTCTCTGCGACGAATTGCATACTGAATGGGGTCTGATGACGATAGTGGCCCTCATCACCGGCAAAGTCCAGGATTCTCTCGATGAGATTATCTCACGTTCAACGCAATTCAGGAAAACGGGACAAAAATGCAGGCAAATCGGCTCTTTTGTCCGGTTGATGATCACATGAACGTTTTACCAACGAATGACTTTCCCTTTTTCAAAACCATGGAACCACATTCCCGGCACCCGGGACAACACTTTTTCTTTACTTTTGCCCGACCCGCCGGGCGTAGGCACGAGCGGCACGGACCCGGTCGCCGCACCGCGTGGAACACCAGTGCCTGCGACCGTGGCGCAGCAGGTAGCGACTGCACGGAGGCGAATCGCATGCGGCGAGGGACTCGGCGTCGGCGCCAGTGAGGAGGTCTGCGGCGTTGGCCGCCAGGATCGCGAGGGCGCGGTCGAGAATCTCGTTGGTAGGACACGCAGTTGCGCGATAAGGCCCGTTCTTCTCGTCCCAGTACAGCAAAGCGGCCGACGGCGCCCTGCTCAGCGCGTCATTGACGGCGGACAGCGCCGACGGCAACGCGGGGATTCCCGCGACACGGGCGGCGAACAACGACCGGATGTGCTCACGCAAGGAGCGCAGCTGCGCCGCGCACATCTCCTGCACCCCGGCGTCGGCCGGAGCGAGGTCACGCTCGGCGAGCCATTGGTTCGCCGCCTTCGGCGTGCCCAGCAGGTCGGTGAACTGCCCGCCTGGCAGCGCGATGGCGCTGTTGACGAAGTCGAGGGCGAGGTATCGCTCCGCACCCGGCGCAGGCGGCAGCTCGGTCATGGTTCTCATGGTAACGCTTGCGTCTATCCGTGAGATGCGGCTACGGTTCTCACGGATAGTTCCTTCTTCATCCGTGAGGAGAATGTTCGTGGCATCGATCCCTGTCCGCGTGTTCGGCGGCCCGACGGCCCTCTTCGAGTTCGGCGGGCTGCGGTTCCTCACCGATCCGACCTTCGACGCTCCCGGCGACTACGAGCGAGACGGCCGCCGGATCCTGACCAAGACCGCACCCGCGTCGGGCAGCATCGCCGATCTCGGGCACGTCGACGTGGTCCTGCTCTCGCACGACGAGCACCCCGACAACCTCGACAACTCCGGTCGAGCCCTGCTCGCCGACGTCCCCCTCACCCTCACGACACCGGGAGGCGCACAACGCCTGGGCGGCAAGGCCAAAGGCCTCGCCGACTGGGAGTCGGTCGATTTGGGCAGCGTCACCGTGACGGGCGTGCCCGCCATCCACGGCCCCGGCCCACGCGAAGAGGTCGAACCGGTCACCGGCCAAGTCGTCGGATTCGTCCTGACCGGGCCGGGCCTGCCGACGGTGTATGTCAGCGGCGACAACGCCTCGCTCGACGCGGTGCGCGAGATCGCCGAACGCTTCGGCCCAGTGGACACCGCCATCCTCTTCGCCGGCGCCCCTCGCATCAGCGTCCTGTTCGACGGCGCGCCAATCGTCCTCGACAGCGCGCACGCCGCGGAGGCCGCCAAGGTCCTCGGCGCACGCCGCGTAGTGCCCGTCCATTACGACAGCTGGGGTCACTTCACCGAAGGCCGTGACGACCTCGTCGCCGCCTTCACGACAGCCGGCCTGGTCGATCGCCTGGACCTGGACTGACTTCTGTGATCGTCCAGACGCAGCACCGGATCCTGAGTGTCCTGGTCGCCGCGCAAGTCCTGAGCGGGGTCGGGCTGGCGGCAGGAGTGGCCGTCGGCGCCTTGCTCGCACAGGACATGCTCGGCTCCACCAGCCTTGTCGGCCTGTCCAGTGCGGTATCGACAGCCGGTGCCGCACTGGCGGCCGTGGCGGTCGGCCGTATCTCCCAAGCACCGAGGCCGACGCCCCGGCCTCGCTGCGGGATACCTGACCGGTGCTGTCGGCAGCGCGGGCGTCGTGGCCGCCGCCGTCGTAGACAGCCCCGCGCTGTTGTTACTCGCGATGTTCGTCTACGGCGCCGGCATGGCCACGAACCTGCAAGCCCGCTACGCCGGAGCCGATCTGGCAACCCCAACGCGACGAGCACGCGCGGTGTCGACCGTGCTCGTCGCCACCACTCTCGGCGGCATGGTGGGCCCGAACCTCGCGGCGCTCACCAGCGGTCTCACTGAGGCCCTAGGCATCCCTCGCCTGGCGGGCCCGTTCGTTCTCGCGGGGTGCGCCTATGCGATGGCCACCCTGATCCTGACCGTCTGGTTACGCCCCGACCCGCTGTTGCTGGCACGCACCGAAGAAGCGCCTCCTGCGGTCGAAGGTCACGGCTCCGGCGTGCTGTTCGGAACGCTGGTCATGGCCGTCACCCAGCTGATCATGGTCGCGATCATGACGATGACACCCGTCCACATGCACGACCACGGCCACGACACCGCCGCCTCCGGCTTCGTCATCGCCATCCACATCGGCGCGATGTACCTGCCATCCCCACTGACCGGCTGGCTCGTCGACCGCCACGGTCCCCGCACGATCGCCGCGGCTTCCGGACTGATCCTGCTGCTCTCCGGAGTCGTTGCCGCCACAGCACCCATCGACTCGATCGCGCAGTACACGGTGGCGCTCGGCCTGCTGGGCCTCGGCTGGAATTTCGGCCTTGTCGCAGGCACCGCGATCATCACCGACGCCGCCCCGCTGGCCACCCGCGCGAAGGTCCAAGGCACGGTCGACGTCTCCATCGCCATCGCAGGCGCTGCCGGGGGCATGGCTTCAGGTCTTGTGGTCACCGCCGCGAGCTACCCGTTTCTGGCCATCAGCGGCGGCATCCTGGCACTCGCCGTCGTACCCGCCGCCGTTGCCGCCGCCCGCAAGGGCTAGGCGTCGGTCCGGGGGCGGAGTTCGGCGAGGCTCTTGAGCCACAGCATCGACTTGTGGGCGGCGTGGATGCGTTCGCTGTCGCCGACCAGTTTGAGGCCTTCGTCGGCGATCTCGCCGAACGCGCCGAGGCTGTCGAGTTTGCGCTGGATCACCTTGTGCCAGGCGTCGTCTTCGATGCGGTAGTACGCCGTCCGGTCACCGAGCCTGCGAGTTCGGCGGACCAGTCCCACGCTGGTCAGAAACCGCATGTTCGACGTCAGAGACGCCCGGGATGCCCTGATGGCGTCGGCGATCTCCCCCGCCGACTGCTCCGCGGGGTCACAGACCATCAGCCAACCGACGATGCGGCCGGTAATGGGCGGCATGCCCCACTCTTCCACCAGGAACTCGGTTACTCGCTCGACCCAGGCTACGAGCTCATCATTGGCCGCCATGCCAACCCCCAACTAGACGTCCCATTGCACGGTAGACCCGTTGGGACGGCGGCAAAACGGCGTTCAACCACGGCTTAAACCCTGTGCAAGCGCTATGCACCCGTTGTTCGCTGTGACCAACGCGACCCGATCAGGACCGTGGCCTGCGGCACCATCCGATTGTCACGCGGCGCGCTGGGTACTCCACTGTTACCGCAGGACAAACGCTTGCAATCCGGACATATCCGACTAGCAGAGATCAAGCACGCAAGCAATGCCAAGTGTGACAATTCGTCACCTTGAGTGATGTGACTGTTCACACCGACCAGGACGCTTGTACGGATTGTATGCTGTAGGCAGTCGACCAGAATGATCGACACGACAAGGAGGAGTGAAGGTCAGATGAGCAGGATCCGGGAGATCTTCGAGATTCTCGCCCGCGGTCCGTTGGGCGCTTCGGCGGACGGCGGCAAGATCGGTGTGGGACTCACGGCGGCCATGGCGCGCGCCGAGCGGGGTCTCTCCGATGAGGTCGAGACCTACCTGCGTGACAGCGACACCAAGAAGGCAGACGCCAAGGCAGTTTGATAGTCACTGCCCTGACGTCCACCTCTGGTAACCGCTAGTCAGTCAGCCGCCGAAACGGTCACTGACTCGGGCGCCGATTCCTTCGGTTGCCGCCGAACCTTGAGCAAGCTCGCCACCGTCGTCACTGCCAGTGTGCCGAGAATGATGCCGAGCGAAACAAGGATGGGAATCTCCGGAGCCCAGCTCACACCGTCGTGGTGCAGAGCCTCGAACACGAGCTTCACGCCAATGAAGGCGAGAACTATCGACAGCCCCTTGCTGAGGTAGACGAGCTTGTCCAGCAAGCCGCCGATCAGGAAGTACAGCTGCCGCAGGCCCATCAGGGCGAACGCGTTCGCGGTGAACACCAGGTAGGGCTCCTTGGTGAGGCCGAAGATGGCCGGGATGGAATCAAGGGCGAAGAGCAAGTCGGTCGTACCGATGGCGATCATCACGATCAACATCGGGGTGACCATCTTGCGCCCGTCCACCCGGGTGGTCATCCTGGCCCCGTCATAGGAGTCCGTGGCTGGCAGGAATTTCTTGGCTACACGGAGAACCGCGTTCTCTTTGAATTCTTCCTCGTCGTCGTCCTGGTGGCGGATGAGCTTCCAGGCCGTGTAGATGAGGAAGGCACCAAAGATGTAGAACAGCCAGTCGAATCGGGAAACGGCCTGGGCTCCCACTGCGATGAAGAGGCCCCTCATCAGCAGTGCCAGGACGATCCCGATCGACAGCACCTTCTGCTGGAACTGCTTGGGTACAGCGAAGGCGCCCATGATGATGATGAAGACGAACAGGTTGTCCACCGAAAGCGAATACTCGGTGATCCAGCCTGCGAAGAACTCACCACCACTCTGTCCACCCGCGAACAGGGTCACGCCGAGTCCGAAGAGGACGGCGAGTCCCACGTACGCGGACACCCACAAGGTGCATTCCCGCATGGAGGGTTTCCGCGGATTGCGCGACACCAGATAGAAGTCGAACAGGATCATGGCGGACAGACCGGCCACTGTGACCAGCCAAACCCATGTGGGGATGTTCATCGGGACTTGCTCGCCTCCCGCCTGCGTTTACGGGCCTCTCGCGCCTCCCACATGACACGCGCATGTGAGGCGTAGCGTTCATAGACCCGCAGCGCAGCGGGGTTATGGTCGGACATCTTGTACCACCAGCGTGGTGCAAGGCGTTCGTGCAGCCAGAGAAACCCGAACGCGAATCCCGCGCTGAGAATTCCTTGGTACGCAAGGAAACCAAGGACATCGGGCGGGCCGCCGAGTTCTCCGGTCAGCACCAGGTGAGTCAGCCCCTCCTGCAGCAGACGCGACAGGGGGAAACCGATCAGCCAGAACAGGCAGACAGGCGCGAACGTGCCGAGCCTGACCTTGCCGTATGCGATCAGGACACTGTAGACGGCGCCGAGTAGCCCGAGCGGCAACCCGAGCGCCAGGACACTCACCAACGCCCAGCTCAACGGCTGACCGACGACCAGTGCCATCAGTCCGGCGAAGCTGCCGGCCAGGAAGCCGACGGCGAAACCGGGACGACCCAGTTCTGCCATCTCGCGTACTCGTGCTGCCTCTCGTTCATTCGGCACTGTCATCAGTCCACAACCACCCCGAAGGCAATCAAGCTGTAGAACAGCATGCCCAGATAGAACACCGCACCGAAGCCGATGATGGCGTTCTGGTACCACTTGGGCCGGATGGGTTTCGGCAGCATCTTGTTGTTCACCAGCAACAACACGACGCAGTAGGCACCCATGGCGAACGTGGAGAGGAACGCCAGGATGTCCAGCACGGCCTCAGGTCCGTCGGCAGGCCCGAAGTTCAGGATCAGGATGCCGAAGATGATCACGCCCCACAGGAAGAACGCGTAGAGGTGTGACATCTTGAACCGCTTGGCGCCCTTGACGAAGAAATACGTCATGTCCGCCTGGCCACGCGAGAACGAGTCGAACAGACCCAGGGTCGCGTTCATACCGATCAGTGCGATGAAGCCGAAGAAGGCCGTGCCTAGTACCGAACCACCGGCCGCGGCGAACGCGTCGGACATCGCCTGCAGTGCCGCCGAACGGTCGCCACCCTCGATGAGGGTCTTGACGTCCGGGTTGGCCCTGGCCGCGGATTGCGCGAGCACGGTGAACGAGACAGTGACAAGCATGGTGACGCCCCAGAACAACAACAGGGCATCGAAGGTGACCCAGCGCCGCCACCCTTTCCACTTGCGCATCTCGTCCGGGTTGTCCGTGTCGAACATGAAACCGCGGTTCGGCATTTCTTCTTGTTCACCCGCGTGCCGCAGCCCTCGCAGCTTCGGGATGTGCGAACCCATACCGGCACCGCTGTCGCGCAGGTGCAGCGTGTACCACATCTGCTGCATACCCGACGGACCCGCGAACGCGATGGCACCGACCACGATCGGGAACCATTCGGCGTTCATCGCGCCGGATGGGAAGTACCCGAAGTTGAACATGCCGGTGATGGTGGACGTGAGGTCGCCCCAGCTGCCCACCATGGACGCGATCACGGCTGTGCCGACGACCAACAGCCCGATGAGGAGCGCGAGGACGTTCTCCAGCAGGTTGTAGATGACCCTGGCGAGGCTGAACAACACGCCCACCAGGACCATGGCAACGCAGGCGGTCACAACCCAAGGTATGCCTGTTATCTGTTCGAACGCCGCGGCGCCCGCTGACAGGTGACCTGGCCAGATATAGACCAATATGGCCGTGATGAAGAAGAACCACATGATCGGTTTGAACACGCGGGCCGCACCAGTGAAGATGCTCTCGCCGGTGGCCATCGCATAGCGCGCCATCTCCAGCATCACCACGGCCTGCAGGGTCACACCGATCAGGAACAACCACCTGATCTCCGGGCCGAAGACCAGCACCAGCCTCGGCCACATGTAGGACTCGCCCATACCGACGCCAAGGGCGACCAGGAAGACGGTCGGTCCAAGCAAGTGAACCGACGGTGGTGCTTCTGGCAGGGTACGGATGGGCATGGGATCGAGCCGACCGGCCCGCCACACTCTCTCCTCGCCGGCGACTGCATTCGGCCCGGCTGCCGGGGTTTTCGAGGTCTCCATCTCAGACCCCTCTCCTTTGAGGAATTTCGATGTACTTCCCGGTCGGACAACCCCTGTGCTACTACTTGCCCCTTTTCTACCTCGAGGCGGGTACTTCGTGTCGAGCGCTGGAAGTACCCGCCGCGAGGAGCTCTTTCTACGCGGTTGTCAGCCGAGCAGTCCTGCCGCCCTGGCCCACCGGTACTTCGCACCCAGCACCGCCACCGGCTTCTCGGTGGTGTACGGGTACGCCACAATGCGCCTGTCGTACAGGTATTCGCAAGCGCGTTCCACCTCGACGTCACCGGCGAGTGATGCCACCACCGGCTTGTCGATGCCCTTCGCCCTGGCCTCCTCGACGACTCGCGCGGTCAACTCGGCGAACACCATAGGGGGTGTGACAATGGTGTGCCAGTAGCCGAGGATCAGCGAGTGGATCCTGGGGTCCTCAAGTCCCAGGCGGATGGTGGCCTCGTACGTTGACGGCGGTTCACCACCGGTGATGTCGATCGGGTTGCCCGCCGCACCGAACGGCGGGATGAACTTGCGGAACGCCTCGTCGAGGTCCGGCGGAATGTCCATCAAGGACAGTCCTTCTGCGACAACGGCGTCCGAAAGCAGCACACCGGACCCACCGGCGCCAGTAATGATCACGACGTTTTCGCCTTGCGGCGTCGGCAGAAGCGGCACGCCACGGGCGTACTCCAGCATCTCGTTCAGGCCGGGCGCCCTGATCACGCCTGCCTGCTTGAGGATGTCGTCGTACACCTTGTCGTTGCCCGCCAAGGCACCCGTGTGCGAGCTGGCCGCACGCGCACCCATGTCGGTACGTCCCGCTTTGAGCACGATGACCGGCTTCTTCTTGGTCATCCGCTTCGCCGCGTCGACGAACGCCCTGCCGTCCTTGAGGTCTTCCAGGTGCATCGCCATGACGTTGGTGTTGTCGTCCTGCTCGAAGTACGTCAGCAGGTCGTCCTCGTCGATGTCGGACTTGTTGCCCAGCCCGACGATCGCCGACACACCCATCTTGGTGGACCTGGCGAAACCGAGGATCGCCATGCCGATACCGCCACTCTGCGACGTCAGCGCGACGCCACCCTTCACGTCGTACGGCGTGCAGAACGTCGCACAGAGGTTCTGCGGTGTGTAGTAGTAGCCGTAGATGTTCGGGCCGAGCATCCGGATGTTTCGCCGCGCGGCGATCTCGACGATCTCGTCCTGCAGCTCGTGGTTCCCGGTCTCGGCGAAGCCGGACGGAATGAGCACCGCGGCCGGGATTTCCTTGTCGCCGCACTCTTCCAGCGCCGCGGGCACGAACTTCGCCGGGATGGCGAAGACCGCGACGTCGACGTCACCGGGGATGTCCTTGACCGACTTGTATGCCTTGCGGCCCATGATCTCGTCGGCCTTCGGGTTGATCGGGTGGATCCCGCCCTGGTAGCCGCCGTTGATCAGGTTCTTCATCACCGAGTTGCCGATCTTGCCCTCCTGGTCGGAGGCACCGATCACGGCAACGGCGGTCGGGTTCATCATCTTGGTCATCACCCGCAGGATCTCCTCCTGCGGGATCTGGCGCTTCTGCGGGACCGGGCCGGTCTGCAGGATGATCCGCACGTCCGCGGCCACCGCGCCGTCCTTGGAGGCGAACACCGGGTTGAGGTCGAACTCGCTGATCTCCGGGAAGTCAGTGACCAGTTCGGACACTCGGCGCAGCACGTCGGCGAGCGTGTCCGCGTCGACCGGGTCGGCGCCACGAGCTCCCTTGAGGACCTCGGCGGCGGCGATGCCGTCCAGCATGGACACAGCTTCGTCCTGTGACACCGGCGCGAGCCGGAAGGTGACGTCCTTCAGCACCTCGACGAGCACACCGCCGAGTCCGAAAGCGACAACCTTGCCGAACGTCGGGTCGGTCGTGGCACCGATGATGACCTCTTGGCCACCACCGACCATCTGCTGCACCTGAACGCCGTCGATCTGCGCGTCGGCCTTGTAGTTCTTCGCGTTGGCGATGATCTTCTCGAAGCCGGCCCGTGCGGCGTCCGAATCGGACACTCCGACGAGCACGCCGCCTGCCTCGGTCTTGTGCAGGATGTCCGGCGACACGATCTTCAGCACGACCGGGAAGCCGATCTTCTCGGCCAGCGCGACCGCCTCGTCGGCGGTCGCGGCCAGTCCTTCGCCGGGTGTCGGGATGCCATAGGCGTCGCAGACGCGCTTGCCCTCAGGGGCGGTCAGCGAATCGCGGCCCTCAGCCCGCACCTTGTCCAGGATCTCCCGGACCGTCTCGGCGTCGTAACTCATGGGATCAGATCACTCCGTTCGCGGAGAGCTCGGTCAGCTCTTCCTCGGCGACGCCCAGTTCCTGGACGTAGATATCCTTGTTGTGTTCGCCGAGCAGCGGTGAGCGCTCGACCTCCGCAGGCGAGTCCGAAAGCTTGATCGGCATGCCGACCGTGGTGAACGTGCCGCGCTGCGGGTGCGGGACATCGACGACCATCTCGTTGGCGCGCAACGACTCGTCTTCGATGATCTCCTTCGTGGACAGGATCGGTCCACATGGGATGTTGTGCTTGTTCAGCATCGCGAGCACGTCGTACTTGCTGTGGTTGATCGACCATTCCTCGATCATCTGGAACATCTTGTCCAGCTTGTTCAGCCGGGCCTCCGGGGTGGCCCACTCGGGGTCCTCGGTCAGGTCGGTCCGGCCGATCAGCTGCGTGATCGGCTCCCAGCCGACGGGCTGGACGATCACGTAGACGTAGTCGTTCGGCCCACCCGGCGCGCACCGCACGGCCCATCCCGGCTGGCCACCGCCGGAAGCGTTGCCAGAGCGCGGAACCGTGTCGCCGAACTCCTTGTTCGGGTACTCCTTGAGCGGGCCGTGGGCCAGCCGCTGCTGGTCGCGGAGCTTGACGCGGGCCAGGTTGAGCACCGCGTGCTGCATCGCGACCGTCACGCGCTGGCCGCGTCCCGTCTGCTCGCGCTGGTACAGCGCGGCAAGAATGCCTGCCACGGCGTGCATACCGGTACCGGAGTCACCGATCTGCGCTCCCGTGGCAAGCGGCGGGCCGTCCTCGAAGCCGGTTGTGCTCATCGAGCCGCCCATGGCCTGAGCCACGACTTCGTACGCCTTGTAGTGCGTGTAGGGGCCCTCGCCGAAACCCTTGATGGACGCGTAGATCAGGCGCGGGTTGAGCTCCTGGAGCTTCTCCCACGGGAACCCCATCCGGTCCACCGCACCGGGGCCGAAGTTCTCAACCATGATGTCGAACTTGCCGATCATCTGGGTGAAGAGTTCCTTGCCCCGCTCGCTCTTCATGTTCAGGGTGATGCTGCGCTTGTTGCAGTTGAGCATCGTGAAGTAGAGGCTGTCCGCGTCCGGCAGGTCCCGCAGCTGCTTGCGGGTGATGTCGCCGGTCGGAGCCTCCACTTTGACCACATCAGCGCCCAGCCACGCCAGGATCTGGGTGGCGGAGGGCCCTGACTGGACGTGAGTGAAGTCGAGGACGCGAACGCCGTCGAGTGCCTTGCCCATGACAGTGCCCTCCCTGCTACTTGTACATGGTCTGGTTCATCGTGCCTGGCGCGTAGACCTCGGGGTCCACCCAGACGTTGATCAGCGAGGGCAGGCCGGACTCGCGGGCGCGGCGCAGTGCCGGGCCGATGTCCTTGGGGTCACGCACTTCCTCGCCGTAGCCGCCGAGCATCTTGGCGAACTCGTCGTACTTGACGTCGCCGAGGGTGTTGCCGACGCGGCCGCGGTCAGCGCCGTACTTGGCGATCTGGCCGTAGCGGATCTGGTTCATCGACGAGTTGTTGCCGACGATGCCGACGAACGGCAGGTTGTAGCGGACCAGCGTCTCGAAGTCCCAGCCGGTCAGCGAGAAGGCACCGTCACCGAACAGGGCGACGACTTCCTTGTCCGGGCGGGCGTACTTCGCCGCGAGGACAAAGGGAATGCCGACACCGAGCGTCCCGAGTGGACCCGGGTCCATCCAGTGCCCCGGCGACTTCGGCTGCACGACCTGGCCGGAGAAGGTGACGATGTCGCCGCCGTCGCCGATGTAGATGGAGTCCTCGGTGAGGAACTCGTTGATCTCGTGCACCAGGCGGTACGGGTCGATCGGGGTGGAGTCGGAGTGCTGACGCGGCAAGCGCTTCTGGTAAGCGGCGTCCTCGACGCCACGCAGCTCCTCCAGCCACGCCTTGCGGTTGGCGGCACCGGTGCTGGTGCGGCCGGAGGCAGCCTGGGTGACAGCGGCGAGCACGGCGCCGGCGTCGCCGACGATGCCCAGGTCGATGTCACGGTTCTTGCCGACCGTGCGGTAGTCCAGGTCGATCTGCACGACCGTAGCGCTCGGGGAAAGCCGCTTGCCGTAACCCATCCGGAAGTCGAACGGGGTGCCGACGATGATGATCAGGTCCGAGTTCTGGAACGCGTAGCGGCGCGCCAGCTGCAAGTGGTGCGGGTCGCCAGGAGGCAGCGTGCCGCGGCCGGAGCCGTTCATGAAAGCCGGGATGTTCAGCGTGCGCACGAAGTCGATCGCCTCGTCGCTGCCCCTTGTGGTCCAGACCTGGCTGCCGAGCAGCACGCAAGGCTTCTCGGAGTGCACGATCAGGTCCGCGAGCCGCTCGATGTCGGCGGGGTCGCCGATCGACCGGGTCGAGGCGCGGTAGCGGCCTGCCTCGGGAATGCGGGCCTTCTCCAGCGGCACCTTCGCGTCCAGGATGTCGCGCGGGATCTCCAGGAACGACGGTCCGGGCGCGCCGGCCATCGACTCACGGAACGCCATCGACACGAGGTCGGCGATCCGCTCAGTGTGCGGGACGCCCGCGGCGAACTTGGTGATCGGGGTCATCATGTCGACGTGCGGGAGGTCCTGCAGCGAGCCCATCTTGTGCTGGCTCAGCGCGCCCTGGCCGCCGATCAGCAGCATCGGGCTCTCCGCACGCAACGCGTTCGCTACACCGGTCACCGCGTCGGTGGTTCCGGGTCCCGCGGTGACGACCGCGCAGCCAGGCCTTCCAGTGATGCGGGCATATCCGTCGGCCGCGTGTGCCGCCACCTGTTCGTGGCGGACGTCGACCACTTCGATGCCCTCGTCAACACAGCCGTCGTAGATATCGATGATGTGACCACCACAGAGCGTGAAGATCACATCGATACCTTCGGCCTTGAGTGCCTTTGCCACGAGGTGACCACCAGAGATCATCTCGGGCTCCGCGGCACCGTTGGATGCCTCGACACCTGCGTTCTCGGGCACCGCCTGGGCCGTTTGTGCCATCTGGTCATCTCCTCGGGTCGCATACTGCATACCGTATGTACTTCATAGTGGACCTCTTAATGTCCCTTTGTCCAGACTTCAATCGCGCCAGTCCACGCCGCGCCATCTCTCTACCACTGTGGACACTCGGGATATCGCCTCAGACAAGGACATTCCTCGCCCGACGGCAACTCCAAGCAGATAACAAGTCAGTGGCGCGGCCGGGCCGCCCACATCTCTGGCGACACAGCGCGCCAAGTCCAGGAGCGCATGTCTGTCCAGTTCGTCCGGTCCGAGGCCGAGCTCGGCCACGGCCAGATCCGTCCACTCGTCGAGGACGGTGTTCTTGTGTGAAAGTGAAAACTTCACGACCTTCGCCCCTTCCGCAGTCGTCGTTGACTTGCGTCGAGTCGTTCGGTCACCCCCCGCGCGTCCAGCAGTTCCAACAGGGGTACGGCCACACGCCTGCTCGTCCGCAACGCCGTGCGCACCTGCGCCACCGTGAACGTCTCCGGCAGCTCGGTCAGTACGGCCTTCGCCAGGTCGATCGCGTCCGGCCGGAGGTACACCCCGTCGGCCAGGCGGATCAGCATTCCCCTTGCCACCGCGGCATTCAGGCGTTTGGCCGTCAGTCCCAGCTCGTTGAGGCGCGGTTGTTCCGGCGCCGCGAAGGGTTCCATCGCCAGGTCGTCGATCAGCTTCTCCAGCGCGTCGCGTGGGCCAAGAACAAGCCGCCCACCCAACATGCGCACACCCAGGCCACGCGACGCCCTCGCCAGTGGTTCGACCAGCCGCCGGTCCGGCAAACCAAGCACTTGCGCGGCAACGGGTTTCGGCATCGCCGGGTCTTCCGGATGGCGTGCGGCGTACTCACGCACGGCCTCGAGCAGCGACTGGCGCAGCTTCTGGAAACGGTCCGGATCAAACAGCCACTCCCCCACCGATGGTGCGCGCGGCACCGTACAACCCATCGCGACGAGGTCGCTGCGCCGCACCATTCCGCGCCTGCGCAGCTCCTGCATCCCGTCGGTGGTGATGTCTCGTTTGGACAGTTCGACGGCACGTTCCACCATGGCACCACCCAGCCGCAGGTCCGGCGGCAGGATGTCGAGCACGGTGACACCCGCGACGACGAGGTGCCGCTGCGGATCGTGCAACAGGCCGGAGTCACCGATGCGCAGCGGCAGTGGTGAGCGCAGTGTCAGCCGGGCGACGGACGGACCGAGATGACGGACATGGGCGGGTATTCCGGCCGAACCGATGTGCAGCACCAGTTCCCGCGCCGGCATCCCCGATTTGTCCAGCATCTTCAGCCGGACGTCGATTACGGACACGAATCTCCAGCTGTTGAGCGCGACCAAAGCCTGTCCCCTGCGCATCCGGCGGGGATTGATTCCGTCGACTTTCATGGCCACCCGGCCTGCCCCGGTGACCGCTGTCATCGGCTGTCCGAGCGACTCCAAGGACTCAATTCGGACACGGCGTCCGGTCGGTGCGACCACCAATTCATCACCGGTGTGCAAAGTGCCAACCGGAAGCGTCCCGGTGACGACTGTTCCCGCCGTCTCGTCGACCCAGAGCCGCACTGCCGCGGCCGGGTCCGGCAACGGCATCCGGTCGGCCAGCCGATCAAGCGCGTGCCTCAGCTCGGCGATGCCCTCCCCGGTCAAACCGCTGACCACGACCGGTTCGGCCTCGGCAAGACTGGTACCGGCCAGCTCAGCGCGGGCCCGCCGCAGCGTCGGCAGCGGATCGGCGAGATCGCTTCGGGTGACGACCAGCAAACCTTGACGAATTCCCAACGCGTGCAGCGCCGCCAAATGCTCACTCGACTGCGGCATCCAGCCGGAGTCGGCGGCCACCACAAGGAGCACCGCGGAGACCGGGCAAATGCCTGTCAAAGTGGCGGCCGCAGGCAAATCGACCAATTCGACCATGCGCCCGGACGGCAATTTCGTCCACGCCGAGCCAAGCGTCGGCGTCATCCCGGTGAGCCGCTCCACCAGTGTCGACTTTCCGTGGTCGGCATGGCCGGCCGTCGCGATTACCCACATCGCACATATCGCCCCGCACCAGGCATTTGGCATGCCTCCTCGACACCGTTGACCGAAGGTGTTCATACGGTATACTGAATACACTATCGACGCAAGAACGGAGCCGCCCGTGAGAGTTGCTGTTCTTGGCGCCGGTGCAATCGGCGCGTATGTCGGAGCCGGACTCCATCGTGCTGGAGTCGAGGTTCATCTGATCGCCCGTGGAGCTCATCTGCAGGCGATCAAGGCGTCGGGTCTCAAGGTACTGTCTCCGCGAGGAGACTTCGAGGTCCATCCGTACGCTACCGACAACCCAGAAGAGGTCGGGCCAGTCGATCACGTCTTCCTCGGCCTCAAAGCCAACCAGTACGCAGCGGCAGGGCCCATGGTCAAGCCGTTGCTGCACGAAACCACAACACTGATAACCGCACAGAACGGCATCCCGTACTGGTACTTCCACGGGCTGCCCGGTCCTTACGAGGGTCACCGGATCGAGAGCGTGGATCCCGGTGGCGCGGTGAGCAAGGCACTACCGGTCCACCGGGCCGTCGGCTGCGTGGTCTACGCGGCGACCGAGATCGAGCAGCCTGGGGTGATCCGTCACCTGGAAGGCACCCGGTTCTCGATCGGCGAGCCGGACGGCTCGATGTCCGTGCGCTGCAAGGAGTTCTCCGACGCGATGATCGCGGGCGGGCTGAAGTGCCCGGTCGAGGCCGATCTGCGCAACGACATCTGGATCAAGCTGATGGGCAACATCGCGTTCAACCCGATCAGCGCCCTGTCGCGGGCCACGATGGCATCGATCTGCCGTCACGACGAGACCCGCGAACTGGTTGTCAGGATGATGACCGAAACCCTCGAGGTTGCCGCCAGCCTCGGGTGCCACCCGAAGATGTCGGTCGAGCGCAGGCTCGCCGGCGCCGAGAAGGCGGGTGAGCACAAGACGTCCACTCTCCAGGATCTGGAGAAGGGCAAGCCCCTCGAGTTGGACGTGATCATCAAGGCGGTAGTGGAGCTGGCCGATCTGACCGGCGTCAAGGTACCCACGTTGCGTACGATCGGCGCCGTGGCTGACCTGTTGAACGAGCAGTTGACCGCCGCTTAATCCCTTTTTTGGGTAGCCTTCGGGCCGTGTTGCTGCGCCAGCTTGAGTATCTCGTGGCCTTGGCTCGCGAGGGGCATTTCTCGCGCGCAGCGCAGGCGTGTCACGTTTCGCAACCGTCGCTGTCCGCGGCGATCCGCAAGCTCGAACGCGAGCTGGATGTGCCGATCGTCCGCAGGGGTAACAGGTACGACGGGCTTACGCCGGAAGGCGAACGGGTGCTCCTCTGGGCGCACCGGATCCTCGCCGAGTGCGAGGAGTTGCGACAAGATCTGTCCACAATGTCCAACGGGCTGGCCGGGACGCTCCGAATCGGGGCGATCCCGACCACCCTGACCGTGGCCCCGCTGCTCACCACGCCGTTCTGCGCGCGCTACCCGCGTGCCAGGGTAGCAATCGAGTCGTTGTCCTCTCAGGACATCGTCCACCGGCTCACCGAGTTCGAACTGGACGTCGGGATGACCTATTTGGACGGTGAGCCGCTCGGCCGGGTCCGCACATTTCCCTTGTACGAAGAGAAATACCTGCTGCTCGTGCCGGACTCGCACGAGCTGGCCGAGCAGCAGGTGGTCGGCTGGGCCGACGCGGCCAAACAGCCGCTGTGCCTGCTTTCCGCGCAGATGCGCAATCGCCGCATTCTCGACGAGATGTTCGCTTCCGTCGGCGCCATGGCCGTACCTTCGGTCGAAACCGACACCGTGTCGGCCTTGTACGCGCATGTCGCCACCCGCAACTGGTGCAGCGTGATCTCCCACGCGTGGCTGAACATGTTCGGTGTGCCGCAAGGGATGCGCGTGGTTCCACTGGAACGAGTCAGACCCGCGCCCCGGATCGGCCTGGTGATCGCCGACCGCGATCCTGAACCACTTGTGGCCCGGGCACTGGTCGACGTCAGCGCGAGCGTGGACGTCCGGGCGGCGCTGGCCGCGCACCTGCGATAGTTCTAGCCTCTCGCAGGATAGAGAACTTCGCTTTGACCTGGCGTTCCGGTCGGGAGAACCCTGGGGCCATGGCGAAAATCCTCTGCGTTCTCTATGACGACCCGGTCGACGGCTACCCCGCCACCTACGCCCGCGACGACCTGCCCAAGATCGAGCGGTACCCGGACGGGCAGACCCTGCCGACGCCGAAGGGCGTCGACTTCACACCGGGACACCTGCTCGGCAGCGTGAGCGGCGAACTCGGCCTCCGGTCCTTTTTGGAGTCCCAAGGGCACACCTTGGTCGTCACGTCCGACAAAGACGGCCCCGGCTCGGTGTTCGAGCGGGAGCTCGTCGACGCGGACGTCGTGATCTCGCAGCCGTTCTGGCCTGCCTACCTGACGCCGGAACGGATCGCCAAGGCCCGCAACCTGAAGCTCGCGGTGACCGCGGGCATCGGCTCGGACCACGTCGATCTCAAGGCCGCGATCGACGCGGGGATCACGGTGGCCGAGGTGACGTACTGCAACTCGATCAGCGTCGCCGAGCACGTGGTGATGATGATCCTGGGGCTGGTCCGCAACTACATCCCGTCGTACCAGATCGTCGTGGACGGCGGCTGGAACATCGCCGACGCCGTATCCCGGTCGTACGACCTGGAGGGAATGCAGGTCGGAACCGTTGCCGCAGGCCGGATCGGCCTCGCCGTGCTGCGGCGGCTCGCGCCCTTCGACGTCAAGCTGCACTACACCGACCGGCACCGGCTGCCGCGCGAGGTCGAGGAAGAGCTGGGCCTGACGTTCCACGCGAGCACCCAGGAGATGGTGCCGCACCTGGACGTGGTGACGATCAACGCGCCGCTGCACCCGGAGACCGAGGGGCTCTTCGGGGACAAGCTGCTCAGCACGATGAAGCGCGGGGCGTACCTGATCAACACGGCCCGGGGCAAGATCGCCGACCGGGACGCGATCGTGCGGGCGTTGGAGAGCGGGCAGTTGGCGGGATATGCCGGCGATGTGTGGTACCCGCAGCCCGCGCCTGCTGACCACCCGTGGCGGAGCATGCCGCACCACGGGATGACGCCGCACATCTCGGGGTCTTCGCTGTCGGCTCAGGCTCGGTACGCGGCTGGGACGCGGGAGATCCTGGAGTCCTGGTTCGGCGGGACGCCGATCCGGGACGAGTACCTGATCGTGGACGGCGGCAAGCTGGCCGGGACAGGGGCCCACTCGTACTCGACGAAGTAGCGGGCAGCCCTCATCGCATCGACAATTCCCCAGGGGGAGCCCCTGATCTTCACGTTACCGGAGGGGTATGACAGTTTCGGTCGCGCCGACGGTCAGCCCGGCCACGGGCACCTAAGGCGACCACACTGCGTTCACCGTATGGAAAGGGCTTGCCGCCATCTCCGGCAGGCCCTTTCGCCTGTCAGCGCAGATCCATGCCGAACGTGTACCCGTCGCCGGTCCTGTCGATCTCGGTGAAGCCGACGTGCCGGTAGAAGCCGATCGCCCGGGTGTTCCTGGCCCACACCCGCAGGTGCACGCCACGCGACCCCTTCGCCCGCAGCGCGTCGATGAGCGTGTTCATCAGCTGGCCGCCCACGCCTTGGCCCTGTGTCCGGGGCAACAGGTTGATGTGCAGGTGTGACGGGTAGTCCTCGAGGTATTTCCCGGGTGTCGTGTCCGGGTGGTGGATGTGCCGCATCAGCTGCTGGTCCTGGGTCAGCGAGTCCCCGGCCGGGTCCGGGTACTGCGTCCGCAGTTCCGGCCACCAGTCCCGTTCCAGTTCTTCCTCGAAGGCCTTGGTGTCCAGCGCACCGAGCACGAACCCGCTCACGCCTTCCTCATCTTCGGCGACGAACGCCAAGGACGGCTCCAGCACCGCGTACGGGCCGACAAAGACGTGGCCGAGCAGCTGCGGGTCTTCGTACAACGCGGTGGCGTCCTCGCCCGCGTCCCCCGTCTGCAGACAGATCCGGTACAGCGCGTCGACGTCATCCAGCCTGCCAGGCCTCACGGTGATCACAAGGACAACTTACTTCGCGTACGCAACGCACATGCCCAGTGACCTTCCGGATATGCCCTGACCGCGTCATGCGGCCCTCACACGGGCGTGGGATCGTAGACTCGTCACGGATAAAGGGGCGTGATGACAGTAGATCCATTTGTGCATCCGGCGCTGTTCTACCGCGGCGCCGATGAGTACATCGCGGGCACTGTGCCGTTCATCGCCGAAGGACTGGCGAAAAGCGAGCCGGTGGCTGTCGCTGTACCAGGACCGCAACTGGATCTGATCCGCACTTCGCTCGGTGCTTCCGCCGCGAACGTGACGATGCTGGACATGACCAAGGCAGGCCGTAACCCCGGTCGCATCATCCCTGGTGTGCTGCGGGCGTTCGCCGACGAGCACAACGGCCGGGTCCGGGTCATCGGCGAACCGATCTGGCCGGACCGTTCGGTGGTCGAGTACCCGGCGTGTGTTCAGCACGAGGCGTTGATCAACCGGGCATTCGCCGGTCGCCGGGCCACGATTCTCTGCCCGTACGACACCGACGGCCTCTCCCCCACTGTGCTCGCCGACGCGTTTCGCACCCACCCGACAGTGATCGACTCGGACGGCACGCGCGCCAGCACGTCGTTCGCCCCTGATGCCGTTGTGGCCACGTACAACCAGCCGTTAGTCGCGCCGCACAACGCCGAATGCCGGATGGTCGACGCGTCCAGCCTCGGCGAGCTGCGCAGGTTCGTCACGAAGTTCGCCGCCCACTCCGGCCTCGCCCCTGACCGGACCACCGACCTCGTTCTGACGGTCGACGAACTGGCTGCCAACAGCGCACGGCACGGGGGCGGCATCGGAACGGTGTACCTGTGGACCGAGCCGGACACCCTGGTGTGCCAGATCAGCGACGCCGGGTACATCCGCAACCCGCTCGCCGGCCGGATCCCCGCACCGGTCAAGCAACTCGGCGGCCGGGGGCTGCTGCTGGTCAACCACTTGGCCGACCTCGTCAGGATGCACACCGCCCCGGCAGGTACGACCATCCGGGTCTATTTCAGGCTTCCCCGCCGAGCGGAACCGGTGCTGGGCGATCACACACGCTGAGCACGTCCATGGACTTGCCGGACTCCGACGCGGCCAGCAACGACTCCATGATGTCCAAGACGTGGTGCGCCAGTTCACCGCTGGCCCGTAACGGTGTTCCGTGCTCGATCGCGGTGACCATGTCCGCGACACCGTAGCCGCGGTCCGCGTTGAGATAACCCGCGGACGGCTGGATGACAGTCCACTGTGGATCAGACGGGTGGAACACCGACACGATTCCCTCGAACCCGTTGGGATCCGGTACGGACAACGCGCCTTCCGTGCCGTAGATCTCGATCCGTGGCAGCTGACCTGCCCACACCCCGAAGCTCATCATCATGGTGGACAACGCGCCCGTGCTGTGTTCCAGCACGCCGGTGACGTGCGTCGCCACCTCGACCGGGAAGACCGTTCCGGCCCTGGGGCCACTGCCGATGGTCCGGGTCGCCACCGGTGTCGACGCCATCCCGACCACCCTGCGGACCGGGCCGAGCAGTGTCACCAGTGCGCTCAGGTAGTACGGGCCCATGTCCATCAACGGCCCACCGCCGTGCCGGTAGTAGAACTCCGGATCCGGGTGCCACCGCTCGTGGCCCGGTGTGGTCATGAAAGCCGTTGCGGCGAAAGGAGCACCGATTCCTCCGCTGTCCAGAGTCGCTCGCGCGGTCTGCACACCGGTGCCCAGCACGGTGTCCGGCGCGCAGCCGACCTGCACACCTGTCCGGTCGGCCAGCGAAAGGATCTCCCGTGCTTCGACAGTCGTGATGGCGAGCGGCTTTTCGCCGTAGACGTGTTTACCTGCTTCGATGGCGCTGCGGGCCACCTCTGCGTGCGCGGACGGGATCGTGAGGTTCAGGACCAGGTCCACGTCCGGGGCCGTGTAGATCTCCGCCACGGACGTCGCCCGGACGCCGGGATACCCGGCCGCGACTGCCTCGGCGCGTTCCGGCATCAGATCGGCGACGGCGGTGACTCGTGTGTCTGCCAAGTCCCGCAGGGTGTCCAGGTAGACCTTGCTGATCACACCCAGTCCGACGACTCCGATCCGCATCGAACCACCCCTCGCCATCCGTAGATCGGTTCGAACCCCAATACCGTACGGCACAATCGACCGGAGTACACCGACTCGAATTCGCCAAACGGCCGCGTGATCACGGCCGTCGGGTGGTAGGTGCCCAGTAGTTCGGCCGTGGAAACCAAAGCGGTCGTATCGGGCGCGACAACGTTGAGCAAATGGTGTCCCTCAAGGGGAACAGACAACGCGGCTTCGACAGCCCTGACTGCGTCACGCATGTCCAGCCACGCCCACAGCCCGCCGCGGTCGACGCCTGGATCGTCATGGATGCGCTTCAAATGGTGCTCCAATCGCGCACCCGTGCCGATGAACGGGAAGCGCAGGCTCACCACCGTTGTCCGCCAACGCCTGCTCGCGGCGGCCGCAATCGTTTCACCGACTTGCTTGGACAGGCCGTAGACATCGTCACCGACAAAGGGATGGTCCTCGGTCACCGGCACCTGGACCGGCGAGACACCCAGTTGCGACCACGCCAGTCCGAGCGCTGACGCGCTGGAGACGTACACGATCCTGCCGACCCCGGCCCGGCCTGCCGTGTCGAGCACGTTGTACGTGGTCTGGACGTTGTTGCGGAAGACCTCGTCGTCCGGATGGTCCACAGGGGACGGAATGGCCGCGCAGTGCACCACCGCGTCCACACCGGCCACCACGCCTTGGACGTGTGCCAGGTCGGCCAGATTTCCCGTGATCACGTCGCTGACCGGCGCTGTGATCGTCGTCCTGTCGTGCGCCCGAACACTGTGCCCCGCTGCGGAAAGCCGCTCGGCCACCAAGCCGCCCAGCGCCCCACCAGCCCCGGTGACCAGCACCTTCACCCTTTGACCGCCCCTACGAGTCCGTTGACGAAATACCGCTGCAGCAACACGAACAGCACGATCACCGGCAGCACGATGATCACCGACGCCGCCATGATCACGTTGTACTGCGGTGACGTGGTCGACATCAGGCTCTGCACCCCGAGCGGCAAGGTGAACACCGCGGGGTCGTTGAGCGACACCCTGGTCAGCACGAACTCGTTCCACGTCGGCACCGCGGTCAGCAGGGCGATCGTGACCAGCGCCGGGCGGCACACCGGCAGGTAGATCGACAGGAACGTGCGCAGCTCGCTGGCTCCGTCGCACCGCGCCGACTCCCGCAGCTCGCTGGGGACCGATCGGAAGGCGTTGGTGAGCAACAGGATCGCCAATGGTGCCGTGCCGTTGATGAACGGCAGCACGAGGCCCAGTCGCGTGCCGAGGATTTCCAGTTCCTGCTGCAGGATCACCACCGGCAGCAACACCGTGATACCCGGTACGAACAGCAGCGAGACGAACCCAGCGTAGATCACCTTGCTGCCCGGGAACTTCAGCACCGCGAAGGCGTACGACGCCAGGGAGTAGACGACCAACACACCGATCACGGTCGCGCCGGTGACCAGCAGGCTGTTGCCGAAGTACTGCAGGAAGTCCAGTTCGCCCCAGGTCGTGGCGAACGTGTCGAGCGTGGGCCGGTCCGGGATCAGGGTGCCGCCGTCCAGCACTTCCTGGCGGTCCTTGAACGCACCCGACACCATCCAGGCGAACGGGTACAGGCTGATCAGGGCGTAGCCGCCGAGGACGACATAGGCGATGACACGGGCCTTCATGTGCGGCTCCGCAGCATCCGGACGTTCACGAACGCCAGCAGAATCGCGGCGACGAACAGCAGCCAGCCGATCGCGCTGGCGATGCCCAGAGTGGGCCTTAGTTCCTTGAAGAACGCCTGCTTGTAGATCTCCAGCCCGAGTACGTTGGTGTGCCCGCCCGGCCCGCCGTTGGTCATCAGCAGGAACATCTGGAAGCCCTGCAAGGCGTCTCTGAGGTTCAGCAGGACCACTGCCGCGGTGATCGGCCGAAGCAGCGGCCAGATCACCGACGTCGTGGTGCGCAACCCGGTTGCGCCGTCCACTTTGGCCGCATCGAGCACCGCGGGGTCGATCGCCTGCAGCCCGGTGAGGTAGAGCAGGATCGCGATCGGGATCGACGACCACGCCATCACCGCGATCAAAGTCGGCAGCGCGGTCGCCGGGTTGCCCAGGAATCCTTGGGGTTGAGCCAACGTGCCCAGCCCCAGTGATTCGAGGATGAAGTTCAGCGAACCTTGTGGCTGCAGGACATACGTCCACGCGTAGAACACCGCGATACCGGTGGTGACGTACGGCAGGAAGAACACCGTCCGCAATGTGGTGCGCAGGAACGTGATGCGGTTCAACGCGAGCGCGACCGGCAAGCCGGCCACCACCGCCAGAATCGGCACCACGATCATCACCAGCAGCGTGTGCACCGCCGCGTCCAGGACGTACGGCGCGACGTTCGGGTCGCGGAACAGCACGTCCAGGTAGTTGTCGATGCCCACCCATGTCCAGTGTGGACTGAACCCGTTCCACCTCGCGAAGCTCAGCAGCAGGCTGTAGCCCAGGGTGTACACGCCCAGCACGGCGAAGAAGATCACCGCGGGCAGGATGAACGCGTATCCCGTGAGCGCTTCGCGAGTCCTGCGGCGGCGCTTTACTTCCACGAGTCGGCGATGATCGTGCCGAGCTGGCGGTTGGTCGACTCGGGTGTCTCCTGCTTCAACGGTGACATCTTCACCAGCGCGTCACCGGCGATCGCCTGGTCGTACGTGGGACTCTGGAAGGCGACGTCGAACGCGTCGTAGGTCTGCGGGCCTGGATCGCCGAAGCTCTGCTGCAGTGCCGCCAAGTCCGGTCCCAGCAACTCGCCCGCCTTGTCGCCGAGGTCGACGCCGGGAAGGTCGAGCGATGCCTTGGCGAACGCGCCTGCCTGGTCCACTGTGGTCAGGAAGTCCATCCATTTGACGACCGCGTCCGGGTTCTTGGTCTGCGCCGACATCGACAGCCCGGTCAGTGCCAGCGGCGCGAGCTTCAGGTTCTTCACCGCCCCGTCCGCGGCGGCGGGCAGGCTGAACGCGAGCACGTCGCCGGCCTTCATGCCTTCTTGTTGGATGGCGGCGAGGGTGAACGTGCCGCCGATGTTGAAGGTCGACTTGCCCTGAGCAAACGCTCGGTCAGCGTCATCGATGCCCAGTGTCTGGGTGCCCGGCGTCCAATACGGGGTGAGCTGGTCGTACAAGGCCAGCACCTGCTGCCCGTCCGGACTGCCGAAGGCCTTGCCCGAGTCCTTGCCGAACAACGCTTGGTAGCGTTCCTTGCCCAGGTACGCGTACGCCAGCGGCTGCAGTGTCCAGTTGAAGCCGGTGCTGGAGGACTTCAGCCCCAACGTCAACCCGCCCGACTGCGGGTCCTTCTCCTGCGCGGTCTTCAGCCACGAGATGAAATCCGCCCACGTGGCGGGTGGTTTGGCCGGGTCGAGTCCGGCCGCTGCCAGCTTGGCCTTGTTGGCGTAGACGATGCCGAAGGCACCGGTGGTGAACGGGACGCTGAACAACTGCCCCTGCTTGATGCCCGCGTCGGCCGCTTTCGGCTGCAACGAGCGCTGGTAACGCAGGTCGCTGACCAGGCCGGCGTCCGCGGTTCCCTTGAGGAAGCGAGCTTTCCAGCCTTCGTTAACGGTGTCCTTCAAGTCGGCGAGGATTCCGGCGCCGCCAAGCACGAAATCCTCGCCTGCCGCGTGCACCTCCATCACGTCCGCCAGATTTTTGGTGGACGCGGCGCTCATGACCTTGCTCTTGAAGGTGTCGTCCGGGGTGTAGGCGGTGACCTTCACCGTGATCCCGGTCTGCTGCTTGAACGTGGCGGCCGCGGCCTCGAGCGGTTTGACGTGGGTCTGCTTGAAGGTCCACATCTCCAGCGTCACGTCGCCCGAGCCGCCGCCGGACGACGAACCACTGCACCCACTGACGAACAGAGCTGATGCGGTTAAAGCAGCCAGAAGCCGGACCACGATGTCCTCCCAGTGCCTGATCTGTGGCACACCGTAAGGTCGCCAGATTTAGCATGTCAAGGACCATTAGCATGTTAAAGTGCTCGGGTGACTGGAGCCCAACCGCCGCTCTACCAGCAGGTGAAGCGGGAGCTTCTGGCTGCCATCGCGGCAGGCGAGTACTCCCCCGGCAAGCCGTTCGTGACCCAGCGGGAGATCTGCGAACGTTTCGGGGTCAGCCACGCCACGGCCGTGCGCGCGCTGAACGAGCTCGCCGCCGAAGGCCACGTCGTGCGCAGGCGTGGCCAGGGAACCTTTGTCGCGGAACGGAAACCGGCTCCTGGTGATCAGACGGTCGCGTGCATCCTGCAGTACCACGGCCCGCACGTGTCGCAGTTGCTCGCCGGGGTCGAGGCAGGCTGCGCCGAATTCGGCTACCGGCTGTACCTCACGCACTGCGAGGGCGATACAGCGCGTGAGGAGCACGCGTTACGCCAGGCGTTGGCGCACAACGCAAGCGGGATCATCATCTACCCCGCCGAAGGCAGCAGGATCGAAGGCGTCTACGAAGAGGTCCGCAGCCACCGGGTGCCGCTGGTCATGGTCGACCGGTACCGGCCGGACCTGGCGACCGACGCGGTGCTGGTCGACAACTTCGGCGCGGGCCATGATCTCACGGTCGAGCTGATCGGCATCGGCCATCGCGTGATCGCGACCCTGTGGGACGAGACCGATGCGACCAGTGTCCGAGACCGGCTGGCCGGTCATCTGCAAGCCTTGCGGGAGCACAACATCCCTGCCCGTCCCGATCTCACGGTGTTGCGCCGTTACCGGAGCCAGCCTGTCGAGCAACGCCGAGCAATGTTGCGTGAGCTCCTCAATGGACCGCAGCCGCCGACAGTCTTCCTGTGCTCCAACGGTTACGCTCTTGCCACAGCCGCACACGACCTGGCGGCGTTGGGATTGGACATTCCCGGTGACGTCGATCTGGCCGGAATGGACGACGCGGGCCCGTTCGACGTACTGCCGTTGACGGTGGCCGCGGTCGAGCTCCCGTCGCGGGAACTGGGCCGCCGCGCGATGCGCCTGCTGCACTCCCGGGTCACCGAAGGACCGGCCGACCCCGAGATGATCGTGCTGCCGGTGACGGTGAAGAACCGGAAATCCGCGCCAGGCCATCTCCGAGTCGTCGGCGCGCCTTGGGAAGGCCGCTGATGCTCGCCTCGGCACCGTGGCCGAGCACCGGTGTGCGGATCACCGCGGTTCGAACGTTTCTGACCGCGCCGCAAGGGTCGCCGTACCTGATCGTGCGAGTGGAGACCTCCGAGCCCGGCCTCTATGGCCTGGGCTGCGCGAGCGATCCACAGCGGACTCTGGCCGTACGATCGGTGATCGACGATTACCTCGGCCCGATGGTGATCGGCCGTGACCCCTCGGACATCGAGGACATCCACCGGTTGTTGCTTAACTCGGGCTACTGGCGCGGCGGGTCGATCGAAGGCAACGCCCTCGCCGGAATCGACGTGGCTTTGTGGGATATCAAGGCGAAAACCGCCGGGCTGCCGCTGTTCTCGTTGCTGGGTGGCCGAGTCCGTGAGTATGCCTCCGCGTACACCCATGTGGACGGTCGTGAGGTCGAGGAGATCGTCGACGGTGTGATCGCCGCGACTGAACGCGGTTTCCGGCATATCCGCGTCCAGGTTGCCGTCCCGGGCACGGACACATACGGCGCCGGTGCGTTGTCCCGATCGCGGGACGGACGATGGGATTCCTTGGCATATCTCGGTTTCGTCCCCGCAGTGCTGAGTGCCGTCCGGTCGGGGATACCGGACGGCCTCGAACTGCTGCACGACGTGCACGAGCGGCTGACTCCGGCGCAGGCGCGCAGTTTGCTGGCCGCGGTCGAGGAGCTGGACTTGTTCTTCCTCGAAGACCTGCTGGCACCGGAGGATGCCGGGTATTTCGCGGACTTCCGGGCTTCGCCGGTCCCGTTGGCGATGGGTGAACTGTTCCACGACGTAACCCAGTTCCTGCCACTGATCCACGCCCGGGCAATCGACTTCGCCAGAATCCGCATCCCCACCCTCGGCGGCCTGACACCGGTCCGCAAACTCGTCGCCGCATGCGAACTCACCGGCATCCGGATCGCTCCACACGGCCCAGGCGACGTGAGTCCCATTGGCCACGCCGCAAACCTGGCCATCGACATCTCGTCACCGTCGTTCGGTGTCCAAGAGGCCGCCACGCTCCGCGAAGCCACCCTCGAAGTCTTCCCCGGCACTCCCGTTCCCGACCACGGCGTCCTACGCCCATCGCTCGATCCCGGATTGGGCGTGGACTTCGACGAGGCCGCAGCCAAGCAATACCCGCCACCTGAGCCAGGCGACCACGACCGATGGGCACTGCTACGCGGAGCTGACGGCCAGGTGCACCGCCCATGACCCGCGTGTCCACCTTTGCGACACGACGAAATGCACTTTCGTGCACCATGTGATGACCATTCCGGCACCATGAGATGGGCTGAGCCAAGAATTTGGTGGTGCCGGAACGTGTGTTTCAGGGTGCCGGAATGGTGGACACGGCTTGTTGGGCTAGTGCAGCGGCAGTTCGACGACCGCTTGGTGGTCCGGGTGTTCGGCGATGACTGTCAGAAGGTCTGCCCCTTCGGGCGGACTTGGGAAGAACGCCCGGTTCTCAAACAGCAGGCCACTGACGGCCGACGAGCTTCCGCCGGACATGCTTGTGCTGCGGTACTGCGTGCCGTGGTCATCCCAGGCGCGCCAACGGATGCGTCCGTCGAAGAACTGCCGGATGCTTTCCGACTGCCAGTCGCTGTCCTGCGGCAGCGCCGAACGCAGGATCAGGGCGCCGCTCCATACCTCGAGGCTGATGAAGGTCCGGCTGATGTCACCGTGTTTGACACTTCTGCCGACCAACGAAACCACCCTGAGCAGGTCGTGTGGGTCCGTCGGCTGAACAGCCGCCGGGCCGCGGACGACAGGTGGCGCGTCGGAGGAACGCCGGGCGAACGCCGTAGGCCCGAAATGGCTCGTTTCCGAGGTGTGGTGGCGGACCACAGTGATCCACCCGGCCCGTTCCATCGTCTTGCGCAGGTCGGTCAGCAGACGATCCCCGTCCTGCGGGGTCAGGACGCCCGCGGCGGTCAGGCCGGTCGCGATGCCGTTGATCTCCTGCAGGTTGATCGAAGCGCCGCGAACGGCTTCAGGCTGTTCCCGGGCTGCCCGCAGTCGGTCGCTGATCAACTTCTCCAAGTACGCCCTGCCGTCCATCTCGCCATAGTGCCCGATGGCGCGCGATGAGAGTGGCACGCTCGGTCGCGATGATCAGGCACACGGCGCCGGCGCCGGCCAGCAGGACCGACATGATGCCGAAGACCATGTTCAGTTCGTGGCCCAGCATCACCGAGGTGAACGTCCAGATCGACAGACCGATCAACGCACCGAGTACGCCTGCGCTGTACTTCGCGGACGGACGCCGATAGCCGCGGCGCAGCGTTCGCGACATGGACTCGAGGTAGGCGGCGGCGAACAGTGCGAGCAACAGGCTGCCTGTGCCCATCAGGCTGACAAGCGGGTGTTGTTCGGACTTGAGCGTGAACGTCTGGACGGCTTCCGGTCCGCCGCCTTTCGGTGTCCACCGGAGCTCACCGGTGATGGTGCCGCCGACGATCCAGCGGGCGATCGGCGGCATCGTGATCTCGGTGGTGAATTTCCGGTCACGATCCG
Organism: Kibdelosporangium aridum; assembly: GCF_900176515.1. Lineage (GTDB taxonomy): Bacteria > Actinomycetota > Actinomycetes > Mycobacteriales > Pseudonocardiaceae > Kibdelosporangium > Kibdelosporangium aridum. The sequence goes on along the minus strand of NZ_FWXV01000005.1, from coordinate 141,712 downwards.
GTTCGACCTGGCTCGTGCCTGAGCCGAGCGGGATGCCCCCGCCGGACATGCTCATCGTCAACGACCCGTCGACCACGTCATCGCCAGTGACCGAGACGGGTTTGGTGAGATCCACGGTCGCTGGGCCGGTGCTGGGCGCACCGCGAACCGACATGTTCGACGTGCTGTCGTGTGACAGCGTTGTGGGCGTCAGCAACGACACGACGACCACGCCGAGCAGAGCCGCGGCCGCGATCCAGCCGGGCACGCGCGGGCGTTTCAGCGCAGGCGAGTCCGGGTCCACAATGGTCGGATCAGCTGTGTCGCTGCCGATCTTCGGCGTGACGACTGTCAGCTCTTCCCGTGGTGCCGCGCCGGTCGCCAAGGCGGCGACGACCCGTGGTGCGAGGTGCAGCACCGGGATACCGGATCGTTCCAGCCAGCCCTGGCCGTAGGCGCTCGTCGCCGCCGACGCCAAGTCGGTCGCGAACGCCTCGGCTTCCTTGTACCTGGCGGGAAGTTCCCGTGCGATACTGCGCATCACGACCGTTGCCAGCGGTTCGGGTACGCGTTCGATCTGCTTGGGATCGGCGAACATGTGCTGGCGAATCAACGCCAGCGCACCACGATCCCGGTCGAACGGCAGATCGCCGCTGAGTAGTTCGTATAACACCGTGCCTGCCGCGTAGACATCCGCGGCAGGCGTCAAAGCGTTGCCCATCGCCTGTTCTGGGGCGATATACGCGGGCGTGCCAAGGATCTGGCCGCCGTGCGTGACGAGCGTGGCACCTTCGCTGATCACCTGCGCGATGCCGAAGTCCGCGACCTTCACCACGCCCGCGGTGTTGAAAAGCAGGTTCTTCGGTTTGACGTCCAAATGCAACACACCCGCGACATGCGCGGCGTGCAGGCCCGACAGCATCGCCAACGTGATGGCGCAGGCCTGCTCCTGGTCGATCTTCCCGGCGTGGAACCGGTCGAACACCGTGCCGCCGTCCAGCTTCTCCATCACGAGCAGGTTCTGCACGTAGTCGTAGACCGGCACGATGTGCGGGTGGTCCAGACTCGCCAGAACCCTTGCCTCGCGGTCGAACTGGACGAACGCACCGACCCGCCCGGCCATGTCAGGTGGCAGCTGCTTGATCGCCACCTGACGGTTGAGCGTCCGGTGCACGCCGGAGAAGACCTCGCCCATTCCACCGGAGCCGATCTGCCCGCCGATCGTGTACTGCGGCAAGGCGTTGACCATGCTCAGCGGCGCTGTCATCCGTAAGCCTCGGTGGTGCTGTCCATCCGGCGCGTGGTCATGCCGATCGTCGGATCATCCGGGCCGCCCAGTGGCGGCGGTGGCGGCGGAAGTGGGTGCGGCGTCAGGTATCCGAGCACTAGGCCGATCGCAGCAGCGGCGATAACGATGGGGATCTCAACTGTGGGCTCCGGCGGAACAAGCCGCAGCACCGACAGCGAAACCACCGCCACCAGGCCGGTTCCGATACCGGCAGGCAGGAAACGCAAGGCGCGGTTCCACCGGTTGGGCGAAAGCTTGTGCCGCGCAAGGGCGATCAGCGCTGTCGTCCAAATGAACGCGGTGAGCACCAGCAATGCCAGTCCGAACACGCCATAGACCGACCACAGTGAACCGCGGACGTCGGTGACCGTCTTCGAGCTGCCGATCACTTCCCGTTGTATGTCCAGGACTTCCACCGTGGCCGGCAGCAGGCCGATGGCCTGTCCTTCCAGCTCGGCCAGATCGAGCACCAAGGTCCGGGTCACCGTCTGACGTGCCGGGATGTCGTACGGAACCACTGTGTCGTAGGAGAAGAAGGTCAACGCCAGTGCCACGCCGGACAGCCGCACGCTGCGAACCTTCACCACCGCGTCGCTCTGGTTGGTCGCGGTCACCGTCAGCTCGACCGGCTTGCTCGGCTCCACTGTGACGGTGTTTCCGGTGATGTCCTTGCCATCAAAGGCGATCGTGATCTTGAGTGGCTCGGCGGCCGCCGCTGGCGACCCACCGAAAAGGACAGCTGCCACGCCGAGCGCAACCCCTGCCGCAATCACGCGTCTCATTGGGCATCCCGATTGTCGGTGTTGATAACTGGATGGGGATGCTACAACCTGTGGCGGACGTATTCAGGGGAGTAGTAGCCATGCGCACTGGTTCGCGAACAATCGCTGCCCTTTCGGGCGGCTTCGCCGTACTTTTGGTCGTCGCACCGTTCGCGGACGCGCAGACCAGCAGTAGTCAGCCGCCGTTGCCCAACCCGCAAGTGTCGGTCAGTCCGGCCAGCGGTCCGGCCGGTTCGAACATCACCATCAGCTGGTCCGGGTTCTCCCGCAACGGCGGAAGATCGTTGTGCAAGACCGGGATCACCTTCCAGTTCGGCGAGACCACGGTGGCCAATGCCGCCCCCGGTCTGGCGAGCGGGTCGGTCGGCGCCCAGGTGCCCGCGGGTACCGCGGTCGGCGCCTACACGATCACCGGAACCTGCCCCAGTTTGGAATTGGCTGCCCAAACGCGGTTCCAGGTGACGTCGCCACCGACGTCGAACCCGCCGAGCAACCCGCCGAGCAATCCACCCGTCACCCCGCCGGTGACACCGCCGGGCGAGCCACCGGTCACGCCACCGCCGTCGAGCAGCCGCCGTCCACCGGTGACGCCGCCGCCGTCCCGGCCACCGGTCAGCAACCCGCCGGTCACCTCGACGCCACCGCCGATTCCGTCGACCGAGCTGCCGCCACTGTCCACAGCGGACCCGAAGCCCACGGCCGACGGCGACCTGAAGCTCGACCGCGTGACGATGAGCCCGGGTGACACGTTGCGCGCGACCGGCAAGGGATGCGCGCCGGGTGCTCCGGTAACACTGATGTCAAAGGGAGAGAAGGTCGGCGGCACGATCGCGGACGCGGACGGCAACTTCACCGCGGACGTCCAGTTCACCCGTCTGGAGGCGGGCAGGCACTGGATCACCGCGAACTGCGGTGTGGTGCTGACCGCGGCCGTCGACCAGCTGCTGACCAGCTCGTCCGGCGGCCAGAGCAGCTCGCTGATCATCCTGGTGTTCTTCGTCCTGGCCGGCGTGGCGGTGCTGCGCTTCAGATAATCTTCAAAATCCCCGCAATCCGCTGAGCCGGGCGCACCGAAGACAAGGTGCGCCCGGCTCTTTGCCTGCCGGGGCGGGGAGGAAAAGCACATGAATGCCTTACGTGGGCGGCGAAAGCCGCTGGCGATGGCTGGGGCCTTGCTGATCGGCTCCGCGCTCGCCGGGTTCATCCCTGGTTCCGCGAGTGCCTCCAGCCACCGGGAAGCACCGCTCATCGCGGCGGATCCCACAGTCGACAACACCGACGTGTACGCGTTCGTCAGCCCGGACAGTCCCGACACGGTCACGTTGGTGGCCAACTGGTTCGGTTTGCAGGAACCCAACGGCGGCCCGAACTTCTACCCGTGGGCCACCGACGCGAACTACGACATCAACATCGACAACGACGGTGACGCCAAGCCGGATCTGACCTACCGCTGGACTTTCGAGAACGACGACCGGCGTGGCAAGAGCACCTTCTTGTACAACAACGGCCCGGTCACGTCGCTCGACGACGAGAACCTGCTGTTCAGGCAGACCTACAAGCTCGAAGTGATCGACGACAAGGGCAAGGACAAGACCTTGATCCGCAAGGGAAAGGTCGCACCGTCCAATGTGGGCCCCGCGTCGATCCCTGACTACCGGCCGCTGCGTGACCAGGCCATCGCCAAGATCCCCGGTGGCGGCCAGACGTACGTCGGCGCGGCCGAGGACTCGTTCTTCCTTGACCTGCGCGTGTTCGACCTGCTATACGGCGGGAACCTGAGCGAGGTCGGCCAGGACACGCTGCGTGGCTACAACGTGAACACGATCGCCATCCAGGTGCCGAAGTCCGCGTTGACGTTGAAGGGTGACCCGAAGCGCAACCCGGTGATCGGTGTCTGGAGCGACACCGAGCGCAAGACGCTGCGGCTGTCGCCCGGCCAGGCCAAGCCGGAAGGTCCGTTCGTCCAGGTTTCCCGGCTGGGCAACCCGTTGGTGAACGAGGTCGTCTCGTCGGTCGCGTTGAAGGACGCGTTCAACGGCCTGACTCCGGACAAGGACGGGACCGTGAAGCCGTTGCTGGACAGGGTGACCAACCCTGAGGTGCCCAAGCTGCTCGAAGCGATCTACAAGCTGAAGGCACCGGCGACGCCGCGCAACGACCTGGTGGAGATCTTCCTGACCGGCATCACCACCAAGGCAGGCGGCCCGATCAAGGCGGACCTGAACTCGCAGTTGAACAACGCCGACGTGAACCCGAAGAAGTTCGTGCCGTCGGAGATGTTGCGGCTCAACACGTCCATTCAGCCCAACGACAAGCCCAACCGGCTCGGTGTGATCGGTGGTGACCTGCAAGGGTTCCCGAACGGCCGCAGGCTCGCCGACGACGTGGTCGACATCGAACTGCAGGCACTCGCGGGTGCCGCGCAGACCGGCCAGATCGTGCCCGAGCTGGCCGCCGGGGACAAGGTGGACGCCAACGACAAGTGGTTCGAGGCCAAGTTCCCGTACGTGGCACTGCCGCACAACACAGCGGTGAACTCCAACACCGTGATGGCCGACGTCGCGCCGAGCGCGAACATCGTCGGTGACATGCCTGCCGGTCCGATGATCGGTGGCGCGTTCGGCGCCCTCGCTTTGGCGGGTGGCGGCCTGTGGATGTGGCGCAAGCGCAGGCAGCGCCAGGCATGAGGTTCTTGGTAATCCTGGTCGCGGCGGTGGCGCTGATCGCCGCCGCGGTCACCATCACACAGTCCGACGAGTCCACTGTGGCCGTTGAGCCGATCAGCCGCGTCAACCGGCTCCGGCAGAACGTGGACTCGTTGCAGGCCAGGCTCAACCGCTTGCCCGGTGACGCCTCCGGCTGGGCCCAGCTCGGCAGCTCCTACGTCGAACTGGCCCGTACCACCACCGACCCGACCTACTACGTCAAGGCGCAGGGTGCCCTCGAGAGGTCCATGAAGCTGGTGCCGGAAGGCAACGGCGAAGCGATGATCGGGATGGGTGCGCTCGCCAATGCCCGCCACGACTTCACTGAGGCCAAGGACTGGGCAACGCGCGCCCAGGCTGTCATGCCCGAGACAGCCGAGGTCTACGGCGTCCTGGCCGACGCGTTGACTCAGCTCGGCGACGACAAAGGCGCGATGGACGCCGTGCAACGAATGCTGGACTTGAAGCCCAACGTCACGGCTTTCACCCGGGCGGCATACCACTTCGAGTTGCACGGCCAGGAAGCTGAAGCACGGTCGGCGATGCAACGCGGCCTTGAGTCAGCGACATCCGCCGACGAGGTCGCGTTCTGCGAGTACCAGCTCGGCGAGCTGGCCTGGAACGTCCGTCAAGCCGGGCAAGCGTCCGAGCATTACGAGCGGGGTCTGGTCACCAGTCCGAAAGACCCGGCTTTGCTGCACGGCCGGGCCAAGGTTCTTGCCGCACAGGGCAAGATCGACAAGGCACTCGCCGGATACCGGGACCTGACCGCACGAGCGCCGCAGTACATTCCGGACTACGCCCGGCTGCTGGCGCAGACCGGCCGGAAGGCCGAGGCGGACCAGCAGTACGACATCCTCGCCAAGCAGCAGAAGTTGCTGGAGTCACAGGGCGCGAGCGATGATCTGGTCGCGTCGGCGGTCGCCGCCGATCGTGGTGACAACGCGACGGCCTTGCGTCTGGCCGAGGCCGAATGGGCGAAGCGGCAGAGTGTCTTCGTCGCCGACGCGATGGCGTGGGCGCTGCATCTCAACGGACGTCACGCTGACGCACTGTCCTACTCGGACAAGGCGGTCGCGTTGGGCTGGCGCGATGCGACCGTACTCGAACACCGGAACGCCATTCTCGGAGCGATTCGATGATCAAGCGCTTGGTGGTCGTGGTCCTCGGCCTGGTCCTGTTGTGGCCGAGCGGAACGGCGTCGGCTCATCCGCTCGGCAATTTCAGCGTCAACCACTATCACGGCCTGCACCTGCACCCGGACCGGGTCGATCTGAAGTCGGTTGTGGACTTCGCGGAGATTCCCACACTCCAGGAGAAGCTCGGCGACGCGGACCGTCAGTGTCAGGATCTCGTGGGTGCGGTACGAGCCACTGTGGACTCTCAGCGGCTGGCGTTCTCAGTCCGTTCAGCGCGGCTCGAGTTCCCCAAGGGCCAGGCCGACCTGGCCACGACCCGGCTCACGTGTGATCTGACCGCGCCTGCGGAGATCCGCGGGCCGGTGCGACTGGCGTTCACTGACTCGTATCGTGCCGATCGGGTCGGCTGGCATGAGATCACCGCGGCCGGGACCGGTGTTCGCGTCGATTCTGACGTGCCTGCGCAGAGCATCAGCGACGAACTGCGCAGCTATCCGGAGGACCTGCTGTCGTCACCGCTGGATATGCGGAGCGTGGAGCTCATGGCGGAGCCGGGTGCGGGGTCGGCTCCAGCCGGGTCCATCGCAGCGCCGGAGAGTTCCTTCGGGCTCGCTGCCGCCTTCAACGACATTGTCGGTACCACGGATCTCACGCCGTGGCTCGGTGTCCTCGCAGTCCTGCTCGCGCTCGTGCTCGGGGCGTCCCATGCCGCCCTGCCTGGGCACGGCAAGACGGTAATCGCGGCGTACCTGGTCGGTCGCAAGGGAACGCCTCGGGATGCCGTTCTGGTGGGCGCCACCGTGACGTTGACCCACACCGCGGGCGTGCTCGTTCTGGGCCTGCTCATCAGCGTCTCCAGCGCGCTCGCCGGTGAGACCGTCCTGCAGTGGCTGGGTATCGCGAGCGGATTGTTGATCACCGGCATCGGTGTGGTGCTGTTCCGGTCCGCTCTTAAGCGGCACCAGGGCCACGGCCACGGGCACGGGCACGGGCATGGCCACGGCCACGGGCACTTCAGCAAGGCCGGGCTGGTGGGGATGGGTGTGGCAGGCGGGCTGGTGCCCAGCCCGTCCGCGTTGGTCGTCCTGCTCGGTGCGATCGCGTTAGGACGGACGTGGTTCGGTGTCCTGCTGGTTCTCGCGTACGGCTTGGGCATGGCCGGGACGTTGACCGCCGCCGGGCTGCTCCTGGTGAAGCTGCGTGACCGGATGGACGGGCTGTCGAACCGGATGCAGCGCTACACCCGGTTCGTCCCGGTGCTCACCTCCACGATGGTTCTTGTGGTCGGCAGTGGCCTGACTGTGCGGGCGATTGCCGGATGAACGTGCAGTCAGAGCAGTTTGTCGAGGGTGACGGGCAGTTCGCGGATGCGTTTGCCGGTGGCGTTGTGGATCGCCCCGGCGATCGCGCCCGCGGCGCCCACGATGCTGAACTCGCCGATGCCTCGGGCGCCGAGAGCACTGAGTTTGGTGTCGGGGTAGTTCAGGAAGTGCACGTCGATCGGCGGCACGTCCGCGTTCACCGGCACCAGATAGGACGCCATGTTGGTGTTGGCGAACCGGCCGGACGCTTCCAGCCGGGTGTCTTCCAGCAAGGCGTGGCCCATGCCCATGATCAGACCGCCGACTATCTGGCTGCGCGCGGTCTTCTCGTTGATGATCGTGCCCGCGTCCACCACACACAGCATCCGGGACACTCTCGGCTCGCCGGTCCAGCGGTTCACCCGGACTTCGGCGAAGGTCGCCCCGAAGGACCGGAAGGCGTGGACCGGATCGTTGACCCGGGGCGAAGTCGCGGTCGCTTCCACGGCCGGAACGTCCAATTCGGTCAGCAGCGCACCGAAAGTCATCGACCGGCCTTCAGTGACCAACCACCCGTCCGCATACCGGGTTTCCTTGCCATGGAATGGTGATCCAGGCGTCTCGGCCGCGAACTTCACCAGGGCTTGGATGGCCGCGTCGGTGGCGACTTGCACGGCCGGGCCGTTGGTCGAAGTGGACGATGAGCCACCCGCGTTGGCCGCCGCCGGTGACGTCGAGTCGCCCAACTCGGGGATCACCTTGGTGACCGGGATGCCGAGCTTGTCCGCCGCGATGATCGAGAACACAGTGGACTGTCCGGTGCCGAGGTCAGCGGCCGTGCCGGACACCTTGACTGTGCCGTCGGCCTGGAAGCGGACCTTGATGGACGCCTCTCCCCTGCCCGCCGAATAGGTCGCTGTGCCGACGCCCATGCCGACGTACCAGTCACCATCGACGACCGACTTCGGCACCGGGTTACGACGTGACCACCCGAACTTCTCCGCGCCGATTCGGTAGCACTCGTCGAGGTGCTTGCTCGACCACCGCCTGCCGTTGTTGGGCGCTACCGGCGAGTCGTTCTTCCGCCGGATTTCCAGCGGGTCCATCCCCAGTTTTTCGGCCAGTTCGTCCAGCGCGCTTTCCAGCGCGAAGGATCCGTTGGATTCCCCTGGCGCGCGCATGATCGTGGTCGGTGGGACGTCCAGCCGGACGATCTTGCGGGAGACGTGGATGTTCGGGCTGGCGTACATCGCCAGCGAGGTGTTCGCGACCTGCTCGTAGAAGTTGCTCGCCGGGGACAGCGACGAGATGCCGACGTGCTTGATCGCGGTGAGCGTGCCATCGCGTTTCGCGCCCAGCGACACCGTTTGTGACGACGCGGGCCGATGCCCGACCACGGTGAAGGTCTGTTCCCGGGTGAGCACTGTCTTGATTGGACGCCCTAATGCCCGCGCCGCGGCAGCGGTGATCGGCACCTGCGCCCAGTTGCCCCACTTGTTGCCGAAGCCGCCACCCACGTGCGGGTTGTGCACGTAGATCTTGGCCTGGTCGACGCCGAGCGTCGTCGCGAGCCGGGCCGTGACCAGCCGCACGCCTTGGCTGACGGTGTAGATCGTCAGGTGATCGCCGGTCCAGCTGGCCAGGGTGGCGTGTGGCTCCATCGCGATGTGGTGGTTCACCGGCGTCGTGTACGTCGCCGTGACCGTCACTTCGCTGGCGGCGAGTGCCGCGTCGATCGACGGCACGCCAGGAGCGAGGATGTTGACCTCCGGTGTCCCGCTCAGCGGTGGCGTGGCTTTGGCGGGATCGAACTCGGCGGTGGGTTGCTTGGCGGCGTAGGTGGTCTTGATCAGCGAGGCAGCGTCCCGCGCCTGTTCGAAGGTCTCCGCCACCACCAAGGCGATCACTTGGCCGTGGTAACGGATCTCCTTGTCCTGCAAAGGAGGTTTGTTCTCGTCGTTCTGGTTCTGGGTGTACGCGAACAGCTTCAGCGGGTTGTCCGGGCTGTACACCGCGAGCACGCCGGGTGCTTTCACCGCCTCTTCGGTGTGCATGCTGGTGATCGTGCCCAGCGCGATGGTGCTCGTGACGAGGTATCCGTACGCCAGGCGATCAACCTTGTTGTCGGCGACGTACAGCGCGTTGCCGGTGACCTTCAACGGGCCGTCGACCCGGTCAACGGGTTGTCCCACAACGCTCATCGCACACCTCGCACCGACATCAGCGCACGCACGATCGTTCGTTGGACGAGAACGACTTTGAACTCGTTGTGGCTCAACGGCCTGGCGCCCTCCGCAGCCTTCGCGGCGGCGGCCGTGAAAGTCTCCTCGGTGGCAGTCTTGCCTTTCAGCGCCTCTTCGACTTGCGGCAGCCGCCACGGTTTCGTACCGACTCCGCCGACCGCGATCCGGGCGTCGAGCACCTTGTCGCCCCGCAGATCCAGGGCGACGGCGGCCGAGGCGAGCGCGAACTCGTACGACGAGCGGTCCCGGACTTTCACATATGCGGACATTCTTGCCCAGCTCAGCCGGGGCAGGTGGATCTGGGTGATCAATTCGCCTGGTTTGAGAACGTTCTCGACCGACGGCGTGTCCCCAGGAAGCCGGTAGAAGTCGGTCAGTGCGACGAGCCGCTCGCCTTCTTTGCTCTGCAGCCGGACTTTCGCGTCCATCGCGACGAGTGCGACGGCTAGATCACTCGCATGCGTGGCGACACAGGCAGCGCTGGTCCCGAGGATCGCGTGCCCACGGTTCTCCCCAGTCTGCGCGGGACACCCGCTGCCTGGCAGCCGCTTGTTGCACGGTGTGGTCACGTCACGGAAGTAGTCGCATCGGGTGCGCTGCAGCAGGTTCCCGCCGATGCTGGCCATATTGCGCAGCTGCCCCGACGCGCTGGCGAACAACGCCTGCGAGACCACCGGGTACAGGTTGGCGACATCGCGGCTCAGGGCGACATCGGTCATCCGTTCCAAGGCACCGATGGTGATCCCGTCCCGGCCGCGCTGTATCCCGCGCATCGGGAGGTCGTTGATGTCGATGACCTTGGCCGGAGTCATCACGTCCAGTTTCATCAGGTCGACCAGTGTCGTCCCGCCTGCCAGGAACGCCGACCGGTCGCTTGCTTCGCTGAGTGCTTCAGTGGTGGTCGCCGGGGCGGCGAAGGAGAAGCCGTGCATCAGGCCTCACCCCTGGCCTGCTTGATGGCGGCGACGATGTTCGGATAAGCACCGCACCGGCAGATGTTGCCGGACATGGCTTCCTTGATCTCGTCGTCGGTTTTGGCGTGCCCTTCCTTGATGACCGCGGTCGCGGACATGATCTGGCCGGAAGTGCAGAACCCGCACTGGAAACCATCGCAGTCGACGAAGGCCTTCTGCACCGGATGCAGCTCGTCGCCCCGTGCCAGCCCTTCGATGGTGGTGATCCGCTTGCCCCGCAACGTCGCCGCAAGGGTCAAACAGGACACAACACGCCGACCGTCCACGTGCACAGTGCATGCTCCGCACTGACCGCGATCGCACCCCTTCTTGGTGCCGGTCAGGTTCAACCGTTCCCGCAGCGCGTCCAACAACGTGATACGGGGATCGATCCGCAGCGTCTCGGGCTTCCCGTTGATGAAGCAGGAAACCGCGACCAAGCCGTCGTCCGCGGCCGCTTGCGGCACGGCCGTTTGCCCGACAAGGGCTACGCCAGCCGTCGCAGCGGCGGCGCGCCCGAAGAAATGCCGCCTAGACCAGCCATCGCTGGTGTCCATCGAACCTCCTGTGGTGTTGCGGCAGTCCGGTGGCGGCGGTTCACGCAGCATAACCGGGCCAGCAACGCACCAGCAGGAGCCGAAAGTCAGCCTTCTTCGCCCGCCTCGTCCTGCCGTTTGGCCTCAGCGATCACCTGACTGGCCAACTCGACGCAGCCACTGCAGATGTAGACGCCCGGCCCGGCGACCAGCTGGGCCACCTTGTCCTGCGACTGCCCGCAAAAGCTGCACGCCAGCTTCGTCTTCGTAGTCATGCGCCCAGACTAGACCTGCGACCAGGGTGAGTCAGTCAGGCAAGTTGTTGAAGCTACGGCTTGCGCGCGACAGCGCCCACGAACAGGCGTTGCATCGGACCTGGCTGGCCAACGCGCGGGGAGTCCGGGCGCCAGTCGCCAACCGGGACGAGGCCGGGCCCCAGCAAGACCAGGCCGGGCATGAGGTCGAGGATTCGTTCCGCGCTGCGGGGCCAGCCGGTGCCTATTCCGTCGCGGTAGGCCACACCCACACGGGCGATCGTGCTTGCCAGTTCGTGCCCGGGGCCGGGATCCAGCATGTGGGCAAGGACGACGTAAGACCCCGGGGCGAGGGCGTCGACGTACCGGCGCATCGTCAGCCAAGGGTCGTCGTGGTCCGGCACGTGGTGCAGAGTCAATACGTGCAACAGGCCCATCGGCTTGCTGAAGTCCAGGTACCTGCCGACAACCGGGTCAGTCAGCACTCGTTCCGCGTGGCTCATGTTGACGTCGGCCACGTGTGCGTTGCTCGCCAGGCCTTCCCGAGCACGGCCCAGCACCACAGGATCCACGGACGCGTAGACAACAGAGGTCTCCGGTGGTGCCACGGCGTGACTGTTGTCGGTGATCGGGAGGCGCAGCCCGCAGTCCAGCAGTTGTGTGATGCCCGCCTGCCACGTCACGTACCGAACGGCTCGACGGAGAAACGCCCTCGCGTCGCGGGCGGCGTCGGGGAAGGCTGGGTCGATCGCGAGCAAGCGGTCGCGAACTGCACGGTCGGCCGCGAAGTTCTCGCTGCCGCCGAGCATGGCGTTGTGTACACGCGTAATGCTCGCGCCGTTCGTGTCCATGGCGACTCGACACTAGCCTGGGTTGATGGATCTTCTCGTGCCCGCCATGCGGTTGCTTGCGATTCCGTCGACCGCGGACCGGCCCGAAGAGTTGCACCGGGCGTTGGAGTTCGTGCTCGACTTCGTGGGACCGGGCTTCACCGTGGAACGGTTCGAGTCCAACGGCAAACCGAGCGCCCTGCTGTACGCGGGTGCCGAGCGGCGACGGTTTCCGGTGATCCTCAACGGTCACCTCGATGTGGTCCCTGGTCGCGCGGACCAGTTCGTGCCGAGGCTGGAGGGAAATCGGCTGTACGCGAGGGGCGCGCACGACATGAAGGTCGCCGCTCTCACCGAGGCCTTGGTGTTCCGCGAGCTCGGGGCCGAATTGCCGATCGCGCTGCAGCTGGTCACCGACGAGGAGATTGGTGGGCGGGACGGCACCAAGTATCAGCTCGACCAGGGGGTTGCCGGTGATTTCGTGATCATCGGTGAACAGAGCGGGCTGCGTCTGGTCACCGAGTCCAAAGGCATTCTTGGCGCGAACCTGCGTGCCATCGGCCAGACCGGGCACAGCGCGTACCCGTGGAACGGCGACAACGCCCTGCTCAAGCTCACCCGCAGTATCGACAACCTGCTCACGAGGTACCCCGTGCCCGCGGCGGAGGCCTGGCAGACCACTGTCAATGTCGCACGGATCGAGACCGGCAACATCGCGCGCAATCAAGTTCCGGCCGACGCGGAGGCACGGCTGGACATCCGGTTCCCGCCCGAGGACACCGCCATCAACGGCCGGACCGACGAGGAGATCACCGAGTACCTGCAGAGCTTCTGCGTGCCTGGGGTGACCGCGTCCGTCGTCTTCGCCGATCCGCCGCACAAGGCCGACCGGGCACGGGCCGAAGTCCTCGAACTCCAGCAAGCCGCGCGCAACCAGGGCTTCGACGGGGACTTCCTGGTCAAACACGGCGCCGCCGACGGCCGGTTCTACTACCAGCACGGCATCGACGCGGTGATCTTCGGGATCGGCGGCGACGGCCTGCACGGTCCGCAGGAGTACGTCGACGTCACCACCATCGGGCCCTACTACCAGGCACTTCGCGAGTTCCTCTTGTCGCGTACATACTGAGTATGCATACTCGGTATCTATGTCAGTCAAATACGGCCTGCTCGCATTGCTGGAGCGCGGCCCGATGTACGGGTATCAACTCCGCGCCGCGTTCGAGGAGTCCACAGGTGGCGCGCTGAACATCGGGCAGGTCTACACCACGCTCTCCCGGCTCGAGCGCGACGAGCTTGTTCGCGCGTTGGACGAGAACGAGAGCGGGCAGCGCCCGTACGAGATCACCGATGCCGGGCGTACGGACCTCAAGACCTGGTTCGCCACCCCGATCAGCCGGTCGGACCGGCCGCGCGACGAGCTGGCGATCAAGCTAGCGCTTGCTGTCACCACGCCGGGCGTTGACGCCGAGGCCGTCACACAGGCGCAGCGAACTGCCACCATGCGGGCCTTGCAGGAGTACACACGGCTGAAGTCCTTGTCGGACGCCGATTTGGCATGGCGGCTCGTGCTCGAGTCGATGATCTTCCAGTCCGAGGCGGAGATCCGCTGGCTCGACCATTGCGAGGCGATGCTGGCCAGTCACACGCCGAAACCACTGCCTGCCCACGCCGAACAGGAAGAGACGGCGCGGTGACCATCCTCGAACTGCGGGACGTACACCGCACTCACGGCCACGGTGACACCGCTGTGCACGCGTTGCGGGGCGTGACGCTGACAGTCAAAGCGGCGGAACTCGTCGCGGTGATGGGTCCGTCCGGATCCGGCAAGTCCACGCTGCTGAACCTGGCCGGCGGGTTGGACAGCCCGACCAGTGGCGAGGTCGCAGTCGCCGGTGTCGTACTGGGTGATTGCAGCAAACGGGAACTCGCCGCGGTCCGCCGTCGCCGAGTCGGTTACGTGTTCCAGGATCTGAACCTGGTGGCAGGCCTGACCGCGGCTGAGAACGTGGCGCTCCCCCTGGAACTCGACGGCACCGGCGCACGGCACGCACGCAAGCTCGCGATCGCCGCACTGTCCGAAGTAGAACTCGCTGACCACGCGAACCGGTTCCCTGACGAGCTTTCCGGCGGTCAGCAGCAGCGTGTCGCCATTGCCCGCGCGCTGATCGGCGACCGACGCCTTGTCCTGGCCGACGAGCCGACCGGCGCGTTGGACTCACAGACCGGTGAGACCGTGCTCAAGCTGCTGAGGTCCAAAGTGGATGCGGGAGCCGCCGGGATCGTGGTGACCCACGACGCGCGGCATGCGGCGTGGGCCGACCGGGTGGTCTTCCTGCGCGACGGTGTCGTGGTCGATACGGCCGGACCGTTGAGTGCTCCGGAAGGGCTGCTGGCATGAGCGAGCTTGCGAGCGAATCATCCAACACAGTGTCGCGCTCATGCCACAAAGCCAACCACAGCGGAGGTTGCGCTCATCCTCTTTGGACTCGTCGTGGCCACGGCCGGAATGATCATCTGCACGCCCGCAGTGGTCGGTGTGGTGGCCACGGCCAGTCGGTGGCTGCCGGTCACGGCACGGATCGTCCTGCGGGACACGGCCCGTAACCGCACGTCTGCCGCTCCGGCGATCTCGGCGGTGATGGCAGCGGTCATCGGTACTTTGGCCATCGGCGTGATCACCGGATCTGAGAAAGCGTACGAGCAGACGCTGTCATCGATGGCGCCTGGCGATGTGTTCCTGTCGCCCATCGGGTCTGACGGCGTTGTGGACGAAACGGCAGTGGCCACGATGCAGTCCATGTTGCCGGTCAACAAGGAGTATGAAGTCGACGAGCCCACCTGTGGTCCCGCCTGCTTCGTATACCCGAAACAGACTCCGGAGCAGGTGTGTCCATACGGACAGAACAGCAGCATCGTGCCCGAGCACGAACAGCGAGCCGCCCTTGCCGATCCGCGTTGCGTCAATACGCGACGACATGCGACCTACTTCGGCCTGCGTTCTGGCGGCAACCAGGTCTACGTGGTCCAGCCAGACGCCGTCCAAGCGGTCTGGGGCATTCCAGCCGGTGACGTGCCCGCGGCCAGTGCCGCGCTACGCGCTGGGAAAGTCGTCGCCGACGACCCCACTTTGGTCGCCGACGGCCGGATCAGGCTCGGCTTCGCCGGTCCGGACAGCCATGAGAAGGAGGTCGCGGCGGCCGCGTTCACCACACCCAACCCGGGACGGGTGCCCTTCGTTCTGATGACCCAGCAAACGGCGACCTCGTTGGGTCTGCAGACCAAACAGCTGGGTGTGCTGGCCACGACAACTCGGATGCCGACGGATGAGGAAGCCGACCGGTTGCGTGCCGCGTTGGGGCAGACGATCCAGCCTTACGTCCAGAAGAATTCGGCCCCCAATACGACCATGACCCTGCTCGCCATCGCCGCCGGTGTGATCACCATTGGCGCATCGGCGATCGCGACCGGTCTCGCGGCAACAGACAGGCGCACCGACGTCAACACGCTCGCCGCAGTGGGCGCCTCGCCTGGGGTACGGCGGAAACTAGCGTTGAGCCAGTCCGGCCTGATCGCGGGGCTGGGGTCCGTTCTGGGCGCCATCCTGGGCGTCGGTGCCGCGGTCGCCGTGCTCAGTGCGTACAACCAGGGCTTGGCCAGTACGTGGCCAACGCCCGAGCCTTATCCGATCGTGGTGCCGTGGGTGAACGTCATCATCGCTGTGCTGGCGGTACCGGTGATCGCGATGCTCGGCGCGGGCCTGTTCACCCGGTCTCGGTTGCCGATCGAGCGGCGGCTCTGACCGCACGGGCCTAGGCTGAGGGGCCATGTGGATGTCCTGGCGTACAGCGACTGAACTGGCGCTGTACGCCAAGGACGGTTTCTACCGGCACGCAGGACAACCCGCACGCCACTTCCGCACTTCGGTGCACGCGTCACCGAGGTTCGCGGCGGCTTTGCTGAGCCTGATGCCCGACGCGCCCGAGGTCGTCGACGTCGGCGCCGGTGACGGCAGCCTGCTCGCCCACCTGGACACCGACGCCCGGCTGATCGCCGTGGAAAAGGCGCCTCGACCTGCGGAACTCCCCGGCCGGATCGATTGGGTGGCCGAGATCCCCGCGGAGATCACCGGCTTGGTGATCGCCAACGAGTGGCTCGACAACATCCCGGTCGACCTGGTCGAACTGGCGCCGGACGGGCCGCGCCTGGTCGAGGTGACCCGCGATGGCACCGAACGCCTCGGGGACCGGCCTGCGGAGGCCGATCTGGCCTGGATGGAGCGCTGGTGGCCGCTCACCGAGGTCGGTCAGCGCGCCGAAATCGGCCGTCCTCGCGACGAAGCATGGGCCGACCTGGTCAAACGTGTCCGCCGAGGCGTGGTGGTGGCCGCGGACTACGGGCACACCCTCGACAGCCGGCCGTTCCACGGCTCCCTGACCGGCTATCGAGGTGGCCGTCAGGTGGTCCCTGTGCCGGACGGTTCGTGTGACATCACCGCGCACGTGGCGCTCGATTCGTGTGCCGCCGCGGTGCCGGAGACGGTGCTGACCACGCAGCGAGATGCGTTGCGGGCCTTGGGAATTCTGGGCAAACGGCCTCCCATCGAGCTCGCCAGGACCGATCCGCCGCGGTATCTGCGTGAACTGCAGCAGGCGGGCGAGGAAGCCGAGTTGATCGGCCGCGACGGACTCGGTTCGTTTGGATGGCTTGTGTACCCGTTGAGTGCGAAGATCGGGCTATGAGCACGGAACGCACTGTCGCGATCGGCTCGGGCGCCACGCACCTCGGCGGCGAGGACATGGTGCTGAACATCGGGCCACAGCACCCGGCGACCCACGGTGTCCTGCGGCTGCGGCTCACCCTGGACGGTGAGCAGATCTCCGAGGTCGAACCGATCATCGGATACATGCACCGCGGCGCCGAGAAGCTGTTCGAGGTTCGTGACTACCGGCAGATCATCGTGCTGGCCAACCGGCACGACTGGTTGTCCGCGTTCGCCAACGAACTCGGCGTCGTGCTGGCCGTCGAACGGATGACCGGTATCGAGCCGCCCGTGCGCGCGGTGTGGGCGCGGATGCTGCTGGCCGAGCTCAACCGGGTACTGAACCACTTGATGTTCGTTGGTTCGTACCCGATCGAACTCGGTGCCATCACACCGATCTTCTACGCGTTCCGCGAGCGCGAGACCCTCCAGGCGGTGATGGAGGAGGTCTCCGGTGGACGGATGCACTACATGTTCAACCGGGTGGGCGGGCTGAAGGAGGACCTGCCGCTCGGTTGGCTCGACCGGGTGCGCCAGGCCATCGCCGACGTCCGCCGTGGCGCGCGGGAGATCGAGCGGCTCATCCGGGACAACGAGATCTTCCACGCCAGGACAAAGGGAATCGGCGTGCTGTCCCGGCAGGACGCTGCCGCGTACGGCGTTTCCGGGCCGATCGCGCGGGCCAGCGGACTGGATTTCGATCTGCGCAGGGACGAGCCTTATCTCGCGTATGACGAATTGGACGTTCCGGTTGTCACCCGGACCGAGGGCGACTGTCTTGCCCGGTTCGAGTGTCTGGCCGACCAGATCTACACCTCGTTGGACCTTGCCGATGCGTGCGCGGACCGGCTGTCGCAGTTGCCGCCGGGCCCGATCAACGTGCGGACACCCAAGATCCTCAAGGCGCCCGCGGGAGATACGTACGCGTGGACCGAGAACCCGTTGGGCGTCAACGGGTATTACCTGGTGTCCCGTGGTGAGAAAACACCGTGGCGGATGAAGCTGCGCTCGGCCTCGTTCAACAACGTGCAGGCGATTCCGGAGCTGATGCGGGGTGCGCTGCTGGCCGACATGATCGCGATCCTCGGCTCGATGTTCTTTGTGGTCGGCGACATCGACAAGTAGCAGGCGTGCCAACCGGATCGCGTCAAGGGTCCGATCGGGCGACCCGGCGCCGGACGGCAGCACTAGTCCGGACGAGCTAACCGGCCGCCGCTCGCGTGATCCGTTCTGTCCACAACAGCCCATGCCACGGCACAACTCGATCTGCCATTTCGGTGAGCAGCGGCCAAGTTTACGTTTGCCAGATTTGTATCTGGCAAAGATCGGGTCAGTCCTCTTTGCCGGGAGACGACAACGAAACGTCTCCACTGGCAAGGGATGGGAGACCATGACGAGTGGATTGACCCGCCGCCTGGCTGTCGCAGGCCTTGGCGCGGCAATGACCCTGCTGACACTCACGGCGCCGGCGAACGCGGCCCCGCTGTCGGACACCGAGATCATCGTCAAGTTCCGTGACGGTGCCGCAGCCAGATCGGACGCCTTAGCCGCGGCGAACCTGCGGGTCGTCGGCGAGGTTTCGGTTGGCGCTGTTCTGGTTTCACCGAACAAGGCGCTCGATGCCAAAGCCACCAACGCGTTGCTGGCCTCGCTGAAGGCACGTGGCGACGTCGAGTACGCCGAGGTCAACGGAAGGATGTACGCCGACCTCACCCCCAACGACCCGATGTATCCGCAGCAGTGGCACTACTTCGAAGCGACTGCGGGCGCACGGGTGAACACCGCGTGGGACACCGGTCTGACCGGAGCCGGTGTGCGTGTCGCGGTCATCGACACCGGCCGCACCAACCACACTGAACTGAACTCCCGCTACATCGGCGGCTACGACATGATCACCAACGCTGCCGCCGCACGTGACGGCAACGGCCGTGACGCCAACGCCCAGGACCAGGGCGACTGGCAGGCAGCGGGCGAATGTGGCGTCGGTACTCCGGCCCGCAACAGCAGCTGGCACGGCACCCACGTGTCGGGAACCGTGGCCGCCGTCCGGAACAACGCCGTTGGCGTCTCCGGCGTCGCCCCGGGCGCGCAGATCGTTCCGGTGCGTGTGCTTGGTCGTTGTGGCGGCACGTTCGCCGACATCATCGACGGCATCACGTGGGCGTCTGGCGGCGCGGTGGCTGGCGTGCCCGCCAACCCGAACCCGGCACGTGTGCTGAACCTGAGCCTCGGTGGCTCGGGCGCATGCCCGGCAGCCCTCCAGGCCGCGATCAACGGCGCCCGCAACCGTGGTTCCGCTGTCGTGGTGGCGGCGGGTAACAGCAACCTCGACGCCTCCACCGCCACCCCGGCCAACTGCGCGGGCGTGATCACAGTGGCCGCGAGCGACCGACAGGGCAACCGCGCCGTGTACTCCAACTTCGGTGCGACGGTGGAAATCACCGCTCCGGGCGGCGAGACCGCACCCGCGGCAGCCAACGGCGTTCTGTCCACTCTGAACACAGGCGCGACTGTGCCCGGCGCCCAGTCGTACGCCTTCTACCAGGGCACCAGCATGGCCACCCCGCACGTCGCGGGCGTTGTCGCGCTGATGCAGAACAAGAAGCTCGCCGCAGGCCTGCCTCAACTGACACCTGCACAGGTACAGGCCGCACTCCGGGCTCGGGCCATGCCCGGCAGCTGCGTCGGCGGATGCGGCATCGGCTTGCTTGACGCACGTGCGAGCGTAGCCGCCGCCTAATCCAGGGGAAGTGCGATGTGGTTGATGGCCTCGACCCGGCCATCAACCACACGCATGACTATCCGTTGGCCGAGCCGGAGCATTCGCAGACCGCTGCGGTCGAAGGCTGAGGCGTCAAAGGAAAGCTGACGGCCGTCGTCTAGCAGGACTGTGCCGCTGCGGGTTTCGGGCGAAAACGTCGCCACGGTTGCCTGCATGTCAGCCTCCGAGGGAAATGCCGAGGACGAGCTGCGGGGCGAAGGACACCAGCACGGTTCCCACCGCGGCAACGCCGATGGCGGCGCCGACCGGGCGGGTGATGCGGCCGAACGTGGCGCCCTGCGGCAAAGGCGCGAACAGCCGGGTGGCCCAGGCGAGGTAATAGAAGAGGCCGATCACGGTGTTCACGGCCATGATCACCGCCAGCCAGCCGTAGCCGCCGAGGATCGTGCCTTGGAAGACCACGATCTTGGCGAACAGACCGGCGAGGCCCGGTGGCAGACCGGCAAGGCACGCAAGGAAGAACGCCAAGGCGACGGCCGTCAGCGGATGTGTCCTGGCGAGGCCGCGGTAATCGTCCAGCGCTCCCCCGCCGTGCTCGCCGATCCATCCGACGACCGAAATCACCGCGAACACGCCGATGTTCATCACCGCGTAGATGGCGACATAGCCGATCGTGGCCGCGACCAGCTCATTCAAGGGCGCACCGCCACCGGCCGCGCCCAGCGGTGCGAGCATGTACCCGGCCTGGGCGATCGAGGACCACGCCAACAACCGCATCGCGGTCTTCTGGCGCAACGCGACAAGGTTGCCCACGGTCATCGACACCGCCGCGAGCACAGCGACCAACGGGCCCCACACGGCAGCGAACGGTCCAAAAGCGATAGTCAGGACCAACGCCAGGCCGGCGAACCCCGCGGCTTTGGAGATCACGGACAAGAACGCGGCCACCGCGACCGGCGAGCCCTGGTACGTGTCCGGTGCCCAGAAGTGGAACGGCACCGCGGACACCTTGAACCCGAACCCGACCAGCACAAGCACGATGCCAACCGCAGCGACGGACTCCAACGGGGACGGTGTGGCCAGAACCGCCCCGATCCGGTCGAGGAACAGCGACCCCGTGGCTCCGTACACCAGGCTGATACCGAACAGCATCACCGCGGTCGACACCACCGACACCAGGAACATCTTCACCCCGGCCTCGGACGACCGGCCGTCGTAGCGCCGCAAAGCCACCAGTGCGAACAGAGGCAGCGACACAACCTCCAGTGACACCAGCAACGTCACCAGGTCCCGGCCCGCCGCCAGAGTCAACGCACCGGACATCGCTGCCAGGATCAGGAAGTGGAACTCGCCGGATGGCAACCGGGTGTCCCGGACCTCCACCTGGGCCATCAACACCACCACGAGACCCGCGATCAGCATCACGGTCTGGAACAGCAGCGTGAAATCATCGACCACAAAGGAGCACGAACTGTCCACACAGAACGTCCGACGTGGATCGCCGGTCAGCAGCACGACCTCGAACGCACCGGCCAGGACCAGTCCCACGAAAGCCGCATAGCGCAGGAACAGTGCCGCGAGGCCGCACAGAGCCAGGATCAATGGCGGCGCGATCGCCAAGTAGTCGACGCTTTGCACCATCACAGGCCTCCCAGGTAGAACCCGACGGCCTCAGCGGTCGGCCCGAGCACCAGGCCCGGCCAGAGCCCGACCACGAACACCAGCACCACCAGCGGCATCCACGCCGCCCACTCCGCCCGGCCCACATCGAGAATCCCCTGCCGCGACGGCGTGCCCTGGGCGACCTTGCGCAGCATCACCAGGAAATAGGCCGCGGTCAGCACCGCCCCGATTCCCGCGACGACCATGAAGACCAGGTACAGGCTGCGGTTCAGGCCGGGCGCCGGGTCGAACGCGGCCAGCATGGCGAGCATCTCGCCCCAGAATCCCGCCAGGCCGGGCAGCCCGAAGCTGGCCACCGCCGCGATGATCAACAGGACGCTCAGCCGGGGTGCCACGGCCAGTGTGCCGCCGCCGATCTTGTCCATGTCCGTGCTGCCGAATCGTTCCGCCATTCCGCCGACCAGGAAGAACAGCAGGCCGGTGATCAGGCCGTGCGCGATGTTGGCGAACAGCGCCGCGTTCATGCCCGCCGGTGTCAGCGTGGAGATCCCGAGCAGCACGAACCCCATGTGCCCGACGCTCGAGAACGCGATCAGCCGCTTGAGGTTCCGCTGAGCCAGACACGCCAGCGCCGCGTACACGATCCCGATCACGCCGAACGCCCCCAAGAACGGAGCCACGGCCAGTGCTCCCTCTGGCAACACCGGTACCGCGATCCGGATCAGGCCGTACGTCCCCATCTTGAGCAGAACTCCGGCCAGCAGCACAGAACCGACCGTCGGTGCTTCACTGTGCGCGTCCGGCAACCACGTGTGCAGCGGCCACATCGGCACCTTCACCGCGAGGCCGCCCGCGACCAGAACGAACGCGATCACCTGGACCGCGCGGCTCATGCCCGCGCCGTCACCGGCCGCCAGCTCGACCATGTTCAAAGTGGACGTGTGACCGTAGATCACGAGCAGGCCGACCAGCAGCACACCGGAACCGAGCAATGTGTACAAGATGAACTGCCGAGCCGCCGGGCCTCGCCCTGCGCCACCCCAACCCGCGATCAACGCGTACATCGGAATGAGCACGACTTCGAAGAACACGAAGAACAGCAACAGATCCAGCGCTACGAAGGTGCCCAGCATGCCGACTTCGGTCAGCAAAAGCAGCGACACGAACGAATGCGCGCGTTCCGGCTCGCCATCCTTGCGCGCCACATAGACCATGCTCAGGAAGCACAACAACGCCGTGAGCACAACCAGTGGCACGGACACGCCGTCGACGCCGAGGTGGAACCGGAGTCCGAGCGGCGGGATCCATGGCAGGTCCGTCACCAGCTGCATGCCTGGCCGCGCGTAGTCGACCGCGAACGCGATGGCCACGGAAATGGCGAACGTGATCCCGGTGACCAGCATACCGACGAGCACGGCCGAACGGCGCATTCCCAGTACGGCAAGGCAACCGGCCAGTGGGACAGCGAGCAACAGCACATTCATTGCAGAATCACCACCCCGACCGCTATCACCACAACCCCGGCAAGCACAGCCGTGACGTAGAACTGGGGATTTCCGTTCTGCGTACGCCGAATCAGCCCACCCAGCGCACGTGCCCCAAGCCCGGTGCCTCGAACTGACCGCCCGACTACGGAATCGTCCACTCGCACGACCTCGTTGGCCACGCGCATGACTCCCCGGGCAACTGTTCGCTCGTACAACGAATCGGTGCCGAAAGCGGAGCCGAACACGCCGCGCAACCGGCCGAGCGCGTCCGCGGGGTCCTTGGCAGGGTCACGCCGCCAGATCATGAACACCCCAAGCGCACCGACGGCGGCCAGCACCAACGACAGGACCGCGCTCACCACCTCGGGCCGGAGCTCCTGGAACCACAGGCCGACGAACCCAAGCAGCAGCGCCACCAAAGCCAGCAGTGTCAGCGGAATGGTCATGATCTTCGACGCCTCGCGGACGTCACGGTCCGCTCCGAAGAACGTCCGCAGCCACGCCCGGGTCGTGTAGGCCGCAGTCAACCCGACTGTCAGCAGCAATCCGACGAACACGAACCAGTTCGGCGCGTGCTCGGCCGCCGCGACCACGGCATCTTTGCTGAAGAACCCGGCAGTCGGCGGAATTCCGGCCAACGCTGCGAAGCCGACCGTCATGGTGAGGAAAGACAAGGGCATCCGGCGGCGAAGCCCACCCATTTCCGACATCAGGTTGCTGCCCACAGCGATGATCACCGCACCGGCACACAGGAACAGCAGAGCCTTGAAAGCCGCGTGGGACAACAGGTGCGCGATCGCCTGCGTCCGCCCGCCGACCGCCAAGGCCGCGAACATCACGCTGAGCTGGCTGATCGTGGAGTACGCCAGCACCCGCTTGAGGTCATCGGTGGCCAGCGCGGCCAGCGCCGCACCGAGCATGGAGATGACCGCGATCACCGCGAGGATGTCCAGCGCCAGCGGCGCGGCTAGAAAAACCGGATACAACAGCGCGACCACGTACGCACCAGCTGCCACCATCGTTGCCGCGTGAATCAGGGCGCTGACGGGCGCCGGGCCTGCCATCGCGTCCGGTAGCCAGCTGTGCAGCGGGAACTGAGCCGCCTTGCCCACGACGCCGACCAGCAACAGCAGCGACCCGGTCAGCAACGTGCCTGACGACATGGTCGGCACCGCCGCGAGCACGTCCGTGATCCGGAACGACCCGGCCGCGGCGCCCAGTACGAAGATCCCGAACAGGAACCCGACGTCACCGAACCGGGTCATCAGGAACGACTTGATCGCGGCGGCCGACGCCGTCGGTTTCTCCCAGTGGTGCCCGATCAGGAAGTAGGAGCAGACACCCATGATCTCCCAGCCGACGTACAGCACGAGCAGGTCGGCGGAGAGCACCACGGTGAGCATCGCCAGCGTGAACAGCCCGACCAGCGTCGCGAACGTCGGATATCGCACGTCGTGCTTCATGTAGCCGACCGAATAGACCTGGATGGCCAGCGCGACCAGGGTGACCATCACGGCCACGGTCGACGACAGCTCGTCGACCCGCAGGCCCAGTGTGATCGGAATGGTCCCGGTCGGTGTCAGGGTCGCGTGCGTCTCGAAAGGCTCAACCAGAGCCAGGATGATCGCGCCCACCGCGCCGAGCGCAGTGCCCACTATGGCCAGGGGTGCGGTCATTGCTTGTCCTCGGCCAGTTCGGTCAACGAGTCGACCGAGATCGTCGCGCGGTTACGGAAGACCTGCAGCACGATCGCCAGGCCGAGGCCGACCTCCGCGGCCGCGATGACGATCACGAACAGCGTCAGGATCTGTCCCGAACCCAGCTTGTCGGCCAGCCAGACGTCGAACGCGACCAGGTTGAGGTTGACGGCGTTGAGCATCAGCTCGACCGACATCAGCACCAGGATCGCGTTACGCCGCGCCAGCACGCCGTAAACACCGATCGAGAACAGCAGCGCCGACAACACAGCCGGGTACAGGACGTGCATTAGGCGTCACCGTCCTTCGGCGGCCCGATGTCCGTTCGCGACAACACGATCGCACCGACCAGCGCGGCGAGCAGAAGCACGGACAGCACCTCGAACGGCAGCACCCAGTACCGGAAGATCCCCGCCCCGATGCTGCTCGCCGATCCCGACGTCTGCTCCCCCACATTGACGTAGGCGTCCCCGAAACCGCTGACCAGAACCGTGACCAGCACCCCGGCTGTGGCCACCGCGACCACGATCGCCGCGGGCTTGTTCCGGCTGTCCAAGTCGGACGAAGGACCGATCGGCGCACGAGTCAGCATGATCCCGAACAGCAGCAACACCACGACCGCGCCGACGTAGATCAACACCTGCACCCACGCGACCAGTTCCGCTGTGAGAACGAGAAAGCACGCGGCGATCGCGCCGAAACTCACCACGAGGTACAGCGCCGCCCGGACGATCTGCTTCGTCGTCACCACCAGGACCGCGGACCCCATAGCGACGATTCCCAGCAGCGCGAACACGATCTCCGCCGCGGTCATGTCCGCTCCCCGGGCTCGATCTCGTCAGGCGGCGGCACCGTCTCCATCCACTTGCCCAGCAGGTCCATCTCGTGCGTCAGCGACCCGATCCGGTGCTCGGCGTACTCGAACTCCGGCGACCAGAACAGCGCGTCGAACGGGCACACCTCGATGCAGATCCCGCAGTACATGCAGAGTGAGAAGTCGATCGCGAACCGGTCGAGCACGTTGCGGCTGCGTTCCCGGCCGCCTTCGACCTGCGCGGGCAACGTCTCCTTGTGCGATTCGATGTAGATGCACCAGTCCGGGCATTCGCGCGCACAGAGCATGCAGGACGTGCAGTTCTCCGCCATCAGCCCGATCACGCCCCGGCTGCGCGCCGGCAGTTCGGGTTTGACCTCGGGGTACTGCCGCGTGACCGATCGGCGCGTCATGGTCCGCAGCGTGACCGCGAGGCCTTTCAGGAGCCCTTTCACATCGCCACCACCTTCACCACGCCGGTCAGGGCGAGCTGGGCGAGGCTCAGCGGGACGAGCACCTGCCACGCCAGCTTCTGCAACTGGTCGGCCCGCAGCCTCGGGTTGCTGACCCGCAGCCAGATCACCACGAAGGCCAGGACGAACAGCTTGATCAGGAACCAGACCGGGCCCAGCTCCTCGTCGGCGAACGGTCCACGCCATCCGCCGAGGAACAACACCGTGGTCAGTGCGCAGAGCACGACGATCCCGGCGTACTCGGCGAGCAGGAACAGCGCGAACCGCAAACCGGTGTATTCGGTGTACGGGCCGAGCACGATCTCCGAGTCGGCCACCGGCATGTCGAACGGCGGCCGGTGCAGCTCGGCCAGCCCGGCGACGAAGAAGATCAGCAAAGCCGGGGCCTGCCAGGCAAGCCACCACGGTGACCACGCCTCGACGATCCCGGACAACGAAAGCGTGCCCGCGGCCATCGCGACCGACGATGCCGCAAGGACTAGCGGCAGCTCGTACGCCATCAGCTGGGCCGCGCTGCGCAGTCCGCCGAGCAGCGCGTACTTGTTGCCGCTCGACCACCCGGCCATCACCGATCCGAGCACGCTCACGCTCATCACGGCGAGCACGAAGAACAACCCGATGTCGAGGTCGAGCGCGACCAGCCCGGGCCCGACCGGCACGACGACCAGGACAATCAGGTACGGCAGCAAAGCCACAGCGGGAGCGAGTGAGAACACTGTTCTGTCGGCCTGTGTCGGCACAACGTGTTCTTTTTGGACGAACTTCACGCCGTCGGCGATCAGCTGCGCCCACCCGTGAAAACCGCCCGCGTGCATCGGCCCGAGCCTGGCTTGCATGTGCGCCATGGCTTTGTGTTCCAGCTGGCCGACCAGCAGCGGCAGCAGCAGGAAGGCCGCGACCACGAACGCGAGCCGGAGCACGATCTCCAGGAATGTCATGGCTGCACCCAGTTCTCGGGCACGCCAGGCGGCAGGTTGCGGCGCCGTTTGGGCTTCTTCAGCTCGGTGAGCGACTGGCCAGGGTCGACCTCACCCGGCCACTGTTTGGCAACGCGGCTGGCCAGCACGAAGTCCTTGCGCAGCGGGTTGCCTTCGAAGCCGTCCGGCAACAGCAAGGGGATCAGGTTCGGGTGCCCTTCGAAGTGCACGCCGAACATCTCGCAGGTTTCCCGCTCGTGCCAGTTCGCTCCCTTGTAGACGATCGTCGCGGTCGGCAGCCTCAGTGCGTCCGGTGGCAGCAGGGTGCGGATCAGCTGATGCTGTCTGGTTGTCGTGGAGTAGACGTGCGCGACGATCCGGATGCCGTCGTCCAACTCGTCGACGGCCGTGAGGAAGTCGAAGAAGTCACACTGCCGGGAGTCCCGCGCTTCGGTGAGCGCGGCGATCCAATCGTCCGGGGCGACGTCCTGGTTCATCCGTCCACCCGCTCGAAGGTGGGATATTGGGGCGATCCGCGCTCGGCCCACTGTTCGTCGCCGATCTTGGCCTGCAATTTCATGATCCCGTGCAGCAGGGCTTCCGGGCGCGGCGGGCAACCGGGCACGTAGACGTCGACCGGGATGAGCTGGTCGACGCCTTTGGTGACGCAGTACGAATCCCAATACGGCCCGCCGCAGTTCGAGCAGGCGCCGAACGAGATCACGTACTTGGGCTCGGGCATCTGCTCGTAGAGCCGCTGGACCGCCGGGGCCATCTTGTCGGTGACCGTGCCGGAGACGACCATCAGATCGGCCTGCCGCGGGCTCGGCGCGAACGGGATCACGCCGAGCCGGATGAAGTCGTGCCTGCTCATCGAGGTCGCGATGAACTCGATCGCGCAGCACGCCAGCCCGAAGTTGAACACCCAGAGGGAGTAGCGGCGGCCCCAGTTGAGGATGAACCGCATCGGCTTCGGGACTTGGTTGATCATTCCGAGGTCGGTCAAGCCCACGCGAGGACCCCCTTACGCCAGGCGTACAGGATTCCGACGGCCAGGAAGCCGAGGAAGACGAACATCTCGACGAGCGTGGCGACGCCGAAGCCGGGAGCCGCGAAAACGGTGGCCCACGGGAACAGGAAGACGGCGTCCACGGCGAACACCACATAAAGGAACGTGAAGACGTAGTAGCGCACGTACGACTGCGCCCAGCCACCACCGACCGGGTCGACGCCGCATTCGTACGTCAGCAGTTTCTGGGGCGTGGGCCGGGCGGGCCGCAGGACGCGGTTCGCGGTCAACGCCACTGTCACGAACACAGCGCCGACTACCAGGAGCAACGCGACCAGTCCGTATGCTCCGAAATAGCCGTGCACGTGGTCACCTCCGCGAGGGCCTGCCGCACTGTGTGTTAGATCACATCATGGTGGGTTGATCGCCCTTTCGTCCACCGGAAGCCCGCAGGCTGGGTATGCCGGATTGGCATAGGCCTCTTTACTGGTGATAGCCCTGAGGGGCACCACCTCACATGTCCCTTAGGGGTCACCCATTAGGGTGCGCAAGTGCATTTCGATTCGATCTCGAACCGATCTCTAGTTGTGGCCTCACGCGCCGTCACGCTTTCGGAGACCGACAGGTGACGTTCTGGCTCGTGGCGGCCGTAGCCGGAGCCCCGCTCGTCGCACTGGGTGCTGCCTTGCAGCAGAACGCGGCGGTGCACTGCAAGAGCCTCGGATTCCTGCGGTTGCTGGGCCAGTTGGTCCGCAGGCCGAAATGGGTGCTCGGCTCAGCGACCACACTGTGCGGCGCGATCATGCACATCATCGCGCTGTCGAACGGTCCGCTGACCATCGTGCAGCCGCTCGGGATGAGCGGCCTGCCGATCGCGGTACTGATTGCCGCGGCCATCGACCGCAGGCGCGTGCGCGCCAAGGAGATGTTCGGCACGTTCGCGGTGAGCGCCGGGCTGGTCAGCCTGCTTCTGCTGCTCCCGCACGAGTCCGCGCGGCCAACCCTCGACGGTGGCTCAGCGGCGGTGCTGTGCGGCGCGACCCTGGCCATCATCCTCGGCGCCGCGGTCATGGCTCGCCGTAGCACCGGCGCCGTCAACGCCCTTTTCCTCGCCATCGGCTCCGGCGTGGCGTACGGCGTGTTCGCGGCCCTCACACGCGTCGGCGGCAGCTCAGCCCTCAACGACATGTCCGCGTCAGTCTTCTGGGTCATCGGCCTTGCCGTCGTGTTTTGCGCGCTCGGCCTGCTGTTCCAGCAGAACGCGTACCGCACCGGCCGGTTCGCCCTGAGTTACGCCACCCTGCTGGTCGCCGACCCGATCACCGGATCGCTGATCGGCGTGATCGTGCTGAACGAGCAGCTGCCCACCTCGTTGCTGGCCAATGTCGGCGTGCTCGCCGCATGTGTGGTCACCATCGCCGGTGTCGTCGTGCTGACCCGCCTGCACCCGCACCAGCACGCCCCCGCGGCCCCGACACCGCCTCCGACCAGGGAACTCGTCTCGGTGTAAAAAATCTTGGAACTTCTTGTCGATGTGGCGTCCGGTCGATCGACGCGTCAGTGTCAGACAGACAACGACAGGGAGTACGAGATGCGCTACATGATGATCGTCAAGTCCAGCCCCGAGGCCGAGTCCGGCGCCGTGCCCTCCCCTGAGGAGCTGGCGGAGATGGGCAAGTTCAACGAGGAGCTCGTCAAGGCAGGCGTCATGCTCGACGGGAACGGCCTGCGGGACAGCTCAGAGGGCTTCCGCGTGCACTACGGCCCCGGCGGCAGGACAACGGTCGTCGACGGCCCGTTCGCCGAGGCCAAGGAACTCGTCGCCGGCTACTGGATCATCCAGGTGTCGTCCCGTGAGGAAGCCGTCGAGTGGGCCCGCCGGATCCCGTTCCAGGAGGGCGAGGTCGAGGTCCGCAAGGTCTTCGAGGAAGAGGACTTCGCCTGATCGCCTGAAGCCCGGAAGACGAAGCCAAGCCCGCCGGACCCCGAGACCCGGCGGGCTTTCTTCACGCGTGTCCACCTTTCCAGCACCGCGTGTCCACCATTCCGGCACGGTGAAATTCCCCGACCCCGCTAGGGCAAGCGCGAACTCGGGGTGCCGGAACGCGCATTTCATGGTGCTGCAGTGGTGGACACGGCGGCTGGGGCCAGCCGGAACAGCGGGGTGTTCGCATCGATCGGTGCCGAGTTCAAGCGGGCCGCGTGGATCTCGGGGACAACTGTGTCCCACTCATCGGTGCCCGGCAGCACTCGGGTCACGGTCGCGTCCCATGTGAGGGCGCGAGCCCCGGTCGCCTTGTCGCGGACGATCACCGGAACAGAATCCACGTCGGACAAATCCACAAGGACGTATGCCGCATCGTTGTGCCAGTGATGCCATGTCGGGACGGGGCGGGTGTCGCCCGGCCGGGTGATCCAGATGAGCCCGGACTTCTTTGTCGCGTCGGCTATCAGGCGCATGGGGGAAATCGTAGGCTATCCGGGTGAAACCGGCGATCTACTCGATCGTAGAATCGTTCAGGCGTCGCACAATTACGTCGTGCGCAACCGAGTCGTGGCCGCCGCAGGTTCAGCCGGCTTCTTCGTTCTCGCACCGGGCATCGTCGCCGGCCTCATCCCGTGGTTGCTCACCAGATGGGATGCTGAACCGATTTGGTTGCCGCTGCGCGTGATCGGCTGGGTGGTGTTCGTCGCCGCCGTTGCCGTGCTGATCTCGGCGTTCGCCCGTTTCGTCGCCGAGGGGTTCGGCACCCCAGCGCCGGTCGCACCACCGCAAAAGCTTGTGGTGGGAGGGTTTTACCGATACGTGCGCAACCCGATGTACCTCGCGGTGCTGAGCACGATCATCGGCCAGGCGTTGATCCTTGGCCAGTGGATCCTGCCCGTGTACGCGGTGCTTGTCAGCGCGGCGTTCTACGCGATGGTCCGTTGGCATGAGGAACCCGCGCTGCGACGCAGCTTCGGCAGTCAGTACGAAGTGTACAAAGCTGCCGTGCCCGGGTGGCTGCCCCGGATCCGACCGTGGCAGCCACCCAAGTCCGCTTAAGGCAACGGTTCGAACTCGCGAACGTTCGCGATGGACACACCGTTGGCCGTGTTCGCCTCGCGCTCGATCATGATCTCCACGAGCACCGGCCTGCTGGTGGCCTCGGCCTGCTTTCTGGCCCACGCCAACGCATCCGTGATCTCACGGGGTTGCGTGACGCGACGGCCGGAGCAGCCGTAGGCCTCCATGATCTTGATGTTGTCCGAGCCGACCGTGTCGTAGTGGATGTCGACTTCGTAGTTCATGTCGTACCCACCGTGGTCCTCGGCCATCCTGATCAGCCCGAGGTACTCGTTGTTCAGCATGATCAGCACGAACGGGACGTCGTACTGCGCCGCGACGGCGAGTTCCTCAACCAGGAACTGGAATGAGTAGTCACCCACGATGCCGACGACTTCCGCGTCCGGCTCGGTGTGCTTGAGCGCCTTCTTCACACCGATCGCGGCGGGGATCTCCCAGCCGAGCGGACCGGCCTGGCCGCAGACCTGGTAGTGCCTTGGCTTGTGCGCCAGCTGGTGCTGGCCCGACCAGATCTGGTACAGCCCGATCGCGGTCACGAAGTACGTGTCCGGACCGTAGAACTCGTTGATCTCCTTGAACACGCGCGGTGCCTTGACCGGAACGGTGTCGAAGTCCTCACGACGGGTGAGCGTCGCCTTCAACTCCTGCACCCTGGCGACCCACGCACCGGCCGGGCGACCGGCGCCCCGCGCCTTGGCGAGGTCCAGAATGGCCTGCAGGAACAGCTTCGAGTCCGACACGATGCCCAGGTCCGGCGCGAACACCTTGCCGATCTGGGTCGGCTCGATGTCCACGTGGATGAACTTGCGTTCGCCCCGGTAGGTCGGCAGATCACCGGTGTGCCGGTCCCCGAAGCGCGCACCGATCGCGAGCACGAGGTCGGACTCCAGGAAGGACGCGTTGCCATACCGCTGGGACGTCTGGATTCCTGTCATCCCGGAGTACAGCGGGTGGTTCTCGTCGAGCACACCCTTGCCCATCAGCGTGGCCTGCACCGGGATCTGCAGGTACTCGGCGAGTTCCTGCAGCTGTTCGTGCGCCTCGCCGAGGATCACGCCACCGCCGGCCAGCAGCAGCGGCTTTTCCGCGGCCAGCAACATGTCCAGCGCACGTTCGACGCGAGGCAGGTGCGGCAGCACCGGGTTGAGCGGCAACGGCGCGTCGATCGTGCCGTCCCACTCGATCTCCTGCTTCGCGATGTCCACCGGGATGTCGATCAGGACGGGCCCTGGCCTGCCGGACCGCGCGATGCGGAACGCCTCACGGAAGATCCACGGCGCCTGTGCGGCTTCCTTGATCTGCACCGCCCACTTGGTGACCGGTTTGGCGATCTCGACGATGTCGACCGCCTGGAACGCCTCCTGGTGCAGTTTGGTCGACGCCGCCTGGCCGGTGATGCAGATCATCGGGATCGAGTCGGCGATCGCGGTGTACAGACCGGTGATCATGTTGGTCCCGGCCGGACCGGACGTGCCGATCGCGACACCGACCTTGCCGTTGGTGCGCGCCCAGCCGTCGGCCATGTGCGTCGCGCCCTCTTCGTGCCGCACAATCAGGTGCTCGATCCCGCCGACCACCTCGAGGGCCTTGTACAGCGGGAGAATCGCGGCGCCTGGGCAGCCGAACGCGGTGTCCACACCCTCGGATTTGAGGACTTCGACAACCGCTTGCATCGCGGGAACTCTAGGCATCTGTCATGTCCTTCCTGACCCGGCGCCGATCAACCGCGGCCGGAGAGCTGCTCGGTGACCTTGAGCAGGGCCGAGTGGTCAAGTGAGCCGTGGCCCATCGCCCGTGCAGCCGCGACCAGCTGCGCGATCAGGCCGGTGACCGGCAGCGACACGTCGGCCTGCCGTGCGGCGGCCAATGCGATGCCCATGTCCTTGTGGTGCAGGTCGATCCGGAAGCCCGGCTGGAACTGGCGGGCCACCATCGACTCCCGCTTGAGGTCGAGGATCCGGCTGGCCGCGAGGCCACCGGCGAGCACGTCAAGCCCGGTCTTGGCGTCCACTCCGGACGCTTCGAGCAGCACGATGGCCTCGGCCACCAAGGCGTACGTGCCACCGACCACGAGCTGGTTGGCGGCCTTGACGACCTGGCCGGCGCCGTGCGGTCCAACGTGGACGACCGTCTTGCCGAGCACGTCGAACAACGGCTTCGCGGCTTCGAAGTCCGCCGCATCGCCACCGACCATGATGGACAGTGCCGCGTTCTTCGCGCCGGCCTCGCCACCCGACACGGGCGCGTCCAGCACACGGATTCCCTTTGCCTTCGCGGCTTCCGCGATCGCCAGCGAGCTCTCCGGGCGGATCGTGCTCATGTCGACCAGCAGAATGCCGTCCTTGGCGTTCTGCAACACACCGTCGTCGCCGAGCACCACCGACTCGACGTGCGGGTGGTTGGGCAGCATGGTGATCACGACCTCGGCACCTGTCACCGCCTCTGCCACGTTCGAGGCCGCTTTGCCGCCCGCCTCGGTGAGCGCGGTCAGCGACTCCGGCACCACGTCGAAGCCGATCACCTCATGTCCTGCGTTGACCAGGTGTGCGGCCATCGGGCTGCCCATGATGCCCAGGCCGATGAATCCCACCGTCGTCATGATTCCTCCGGTGTCACGCCCGCAAGTCGCGGGGAAGCCAGTCGAAGCTGTCGGCGCTCGCACCGCTTGGCTTGTACTCCAAGCCGATGTAGCCGCCATAGCCGTTCTCAGCGAGACGGTCGAACAGATCACGGAAGTCGAGGTCGCCCGTGCCAGGCTCGTTGCGGCCCGGTGCGTCGGCGATCTGGACGTGCCCGATCTGCTTGACGTAGTCGTCGATGACCCGCGCCGGGTCGTCACCGTTGACCGCCAAGTGGTACAGGTCCGCGAGCAAAGCGACGTTGTCGACGCCGCCTTCCTTGCGTACTCGCTGGATCACAGCATGCGCTTCAGCCGCGGTCTTGAGCGGATATGCCGGTGCGCCGCTCAACGGCTCGATCAGGACGCTCGCGCCGATCCGGCTCGCCGCCTTCGCGGCGATCGCCAGGTTCTCCCGCGCCACCTCGTCCTGTTGCTCCACCGGGACGCCGTCGATCCTGTTGCCGTACAACGCGTTGAACGCGCGGCAGCCGAGCTGGTCGGCGATCTCGACAGCGACCTCGATGTTCTCCCTGAACTCCGTGCTGCGCGCGGGGTTGGACAGCACACCGCGATCGCCGCCGGGCATGTCGCCGGCGAAGAAGTTCAAGCCGATCAGCCGCACGCCCTCTTCGCGCACCGAGCGGACGAAAGCGTCCACATCGGAGTCTTTGGGCACCGCGTCGCTGAACGGCCACCAGAACTCGACCGCGCTGAAACCCGCGGCTTTCGCCGCGGCCGCCCGGCTGTTCACGTCCAGTTCGGTGAACAAGATCGAGAGGTTCACGTCATACCGGAAGCGATGGTCCACCGTCGCTCCTTAATTTCGCTCTGCGGAACTCACCTTCCATCTAACGAAACCGTACTTCCATGAGCCGGATCCCGTCAACCGTGCGGACATCCAAAAAGCCCCTGTGAGAGTCGCTCTCACAGGGGCTGAACTTGGCGTATGCGGTTACCGCGCGACTACGCGGACCGAATCGAGCTTTCCGTCGACCGCGTCGGGGATGTACATCCCGGCATCCAGGCCTGACCGCAGGTAGTCGAGCACGGCCTTGTTGATGACCTCACCAGGCAGCACGGCCGGCGCGCCAGGCGGATACGGAGTGATCATCTCCGCGGCGATCCGGCCGACCGCCTTCTGCACCGCGATCTGCTCCGTCTCACCGAAGAAGGCGTCACGGGGCAGCATCTCGGTACGAAGCTCCAACTCGTCCGGCGTCGGCAGATCGACCCGCGGTGGCCTCGGCAGCGAGTCCGCGGAGTCGGCAAGGTCCTCCATCGCCCGCAGGAAAGCCGACGCTGTCTCCTGGTCATCGGCATGAGTGAACTCAGCGACGATCCGGCGATGGTCCGACAGTCCGACGGTGATCCGGCGCTCCTCGCGCAGCCAGTCGGCTGCCTGGTAACCGTTGATGCCGAGATCGCTCACGTCGACCATCACCTTGAGCGGGTCGATCGACGAGGCGTACTCGGGTCCCACGACCTCGTCACCGACCAGGTGCAGGCCTGCGATCCGATCGACTTCGGCCCGTACCGACCGCGCGAGCGTCAACGCGCCGCCGAGCAGTTCCTTGCCGTGCTCCACCATCTGCCTGCGCCAGCCGTCCAAACCCAAGTACACCAAGGAGGACGCGCTCGTGGTGCCGAGCAGGTCCTCCCTCATCTTCAGCACCGCGGGGTCCACCCGGTCGCCCTGCAGGTGAAAGACCGAGCTCTGCTCGACGGCCGCCCCCATCTTGTGCACGCTCGTGACACACAGGTCGGCATCGCAGTACATCGCCCACGGCGGCAAGTCGGAGTGGAACGGCAGGTGGGCGCCCCATGCTTCGTCCACGATCAGCGGCCGGTCGAACTCATGGCAGACCTCGGCGATCGCGGTGATGTCGCCACACGTGCCGTAGTCCGTCGGCGTCACCAGCAGCATGCCCTTGGCTTCGGGTTCCGCCTTGAACGCGGCCCGTACGTCATCCGGGCCCGGCGGGTGGGACAGATGCCGTTCGGTGTCCCACCGCGGATGCACCCACACCGGGTCGACACCACTGATGATCAAACCGGCGATGACAGACTTGTGCGCGTGCCGGACGACGAGGATCTTCTCGCCGGGCCCGGCGACCGAGAGCATGGCGCTCTTGACCGACAACGAACTGCCACACGTGGAGAAGAACGTCTTGTCCGCGCCGACGGCGTCGGCCATCAGGTCCTGCGCGTCCTGCAGCACGCTGTTCTCGACGCGCCGGGTGTCCAAACCGTTCGGTGTCAGCACATCGGAACGGAAGACGTCCTTGCCGACGACGTCGAGCACCCGCGGGTCGATCCCGCGTCCCTGCTTGTGGCCGGGTGCGTTGAAGGGCACGAACGCACGTTCGTGGTAGCGCTGCAGCGCCTCAAGCACCGGAGCACGACTGTGGTCCATGTTCCATGGGTCACCCGGCGTCCGCTCTCTCAAACGTCGCGCAGCTCCAGTGGCTTGGTCGCCGGTCCTTCGAGGACATTACCGTCCACATCGAACCGTGAGCCGTGGCACGGGCAGTCCCAGCTGGTCTCGGCGGCGTTGAACCGGAGCAGGCAACCGAGGTGCGTGCAGCGCAAGGACACCGCGTGCTGCTTTCCGTCACGATCGCGATAGATGCCCTTTTTGCCGAGACCGTCCCGCTCGATGCGGACATCGGCAGGCAGTTCGCCGGGCGTGGTCAGGTGATCGCCGACGAGGTCGACAGCGACCTTGGCGTTCAGCCGCGCCAGTTCCGGAACGGAGTTCAGCGTCACGCGGTGCGGATCGAACCGTTCGGCCCACGGATTGTCCTTGCCAGTCAGCACGTCCGCGAGGATCATCCCGGCGAAGGTACCGGTCGCCAGCCCCCACTTCATGAACCCGGTCGCCACGTACACACGGTCGGAGAACCGGTTGTAGCGCCCGATCATCGGGAGCTTGTCGTACGAACTCGGGTCCTGTGCGGACCACCGGTGCGTGATCTGGTCGACATCCCAGTACTCACGGGCGAAGTTCTCCAGCTCCTCGTACCGTCTCATGCCGACACCGGGCTGACCGGTTGGATGGCTCTCCCCCGCGACGATCAGCAGATCACCCGAAGCACTCAACGACCGTGTCGGCGTGCCCGGGTTGATGGCCAACGCTTCCGGAGGCGAGCCGGACCGCAGTTTCGCGGCGACGCAGTAGGCACGAGTCGGTTCAAGACGGGCGAAGTACAGCCCGCGATCCAGGATCGGGTAGTGCGTGGCGACCACGACCCGGTCGGCTTCGACCGTCGCGCCTGCTGTCCTAACGCGACAGCGCCGTCCTTCCTCGACTTGGCCGACCCGGGTGTGCTCGAAGATCTGGCAGCCGTCGCCGACGAACTGCGCGGCGAGGCCGAGCACGTACTTCGTGGGGTGGATCAGGATCTGGTCGGCGAGCTTCACTGTGGCGTGCACCGGGAATGGCACGTCCATCGGCTCTGACGTGACCGGCAGTCCCGCCTTCGCGGCGGCCTGCGCCTCGTTTTCCACAGCCTCGACTTCGCCGGGTGCCAGCGCGTAGGTGTACGCGGGCCTGCGCTGCAGATCGCAGTCGACGGCCAGTTCCGCCACTTTCTCCACGCCCGCGAGACTCGCCGCCGCGTAGTCCCGCGCGGCGTACTCGCCGTGCTTCTGCAGGATCGTCGAGTACACAGTGGACTGCAGGGCGGTCACCTTCGCGGTGTTGTTGCCGCTCACGCCTGCGCCCACCCGGCCGGCCTCGAGTACGGCGACTCGCAGGCCGGCCTGTTTGAGCAACAAGGCGGTAGTCATTCCGGCGATGCCACCGCCGACCACGGCGACATCGAACGTCTCGTCGGCCTGCAAGGGCGGGTAGCCGTCGGCCGGAAGGGCTTTGAGCCAGAGGGACTGGGCTGACGTGGTGGTGGTCACGGCATTCGAGTACCCAGTCCCGGCCGGTCAACCCATCGTCTTCGAGCCGTCCAGTGACTCGCGGATGATGTCGGCGTGGCCGGAGTGCTGCGAGGTCTCGGCGATGATGTGCATCAGCACCCGGCGGTTCGACCAGGCCGCACCCGGCTCGAACCACGGCGCCTCGGGCAGCGGGTGCGACTCGTCCAGGTCGACCGTCGCGACCAGCTCGTCGGTCCGGCGGGCGATTTCCTCGTACTGCTCGAGCAATCCGGCCAGCGTCTCGCCCTCCCGCATGGAGAACTGAGCCTCCCAGTCGACCGGCTCGGAGAACATTCCCGCGGCGCCTCCGAGGATGAAGTTGACCCAGCCGCGTTCGGTCACCGCGACGTGCTTGATCAGCCCGCCGAGCGTCAGCTCGCTCACCGTGGTCCGCTGGTTGGCCTGCTCGTCGGTCAGGTTCTGGACCGTGAACTTCAGGAACCCGCGGTGCTTGGCCAGCATCTGCAGGAAGTCCGCGCGCTCGCCGGTAACGGTGGTCCTCGGCTCGGTGTAGGTGCTGCTCATTGTCTTCCGCCTTCCTCGGTTGCCCTGTTGAGGACAACTCTATGAGGCATAGCGGTCAGTTTCCGTCCTCAATCAGGAACCTATTTTCCCGACTTCAGCGACTCGACGGCCTTGGTGATCCGGCGCTGGCGCGTCTCGGCCGTCTTGGCGTCCTCGACCGACAGCACCCACCGCAGCTGATGGCTGTACGAGAGCTTGTCGAATGCCTGCCGAGCAGCTGTTTCCTTGTCCAACTCGGCGGCGAGGTCGTCCGGAACGGTCACCACACGAGGCTCGGTGTCCAGCTCAAGCGTCACCTCGAGTTCGTCCCCCGCGGACACCCCTGCCTTCGACCGGTTGTCCGCGCTCACCGAGAGCAGATAGCGGCCACCCATCCTGGCCACAGTGTTGCGGTACGTGTAGCCGTTGATGGTCACCACGACCGGCGGCTTCTTACTGGTTCCCAGCGCGGCGACCACCTCGTCGGGCACAGGGATCCCGGTGGTGTTCTTGCCGGTCGCCTCAAGCTCGGCACGGAACTTCACGGCTCACTCCTCGGTGAAGAACTTGATCAGGACAGGGGCGAGGACGTCCGGCGAGACGTCATGCGGCTGGCCTTCCAGGACCTCGTGCCGGCCGATCGGCAGGTTCTTCAGCAGCGCGTCGATGCCTGCCCTGATCCACGGCAGGGTCGCCTGCCCGCCGTCGACCACCAGGACCGGCACCTCGGTCGGAGCGGCGGGCACGGAAAAATCCCACAACACTGAAGCGTCGTACACCAAGCCTTGCGCGTGCGCGACCATGCCGTCCCAGAACGGTGTGCCCTTCATCTGTGCCACATAGTCGGCCGGGATCTCGATGATGTCGGTGAGCCAGTATGCGATGCCGTCCTCGGGGCGCCCGGCGTCGATGGCCTCCTGGACCGTCTGGCCCCACTCCGGCGGGACGGGCGAACGCGCGCCTTCGACGATGTACGGCGGTTCCCACATCGCGACCCGGCTGATCGGCATGAGATCGGCCGCGTCGAGCGCGATGTTGCCGCTACCCGAGCTACCGAACACCCCCGCGACCCCGCCTGCTTCGGCGATCACCGCGGCGAGATCCTCGAACTCCCGCTCAGGGGTGTGCGGCAATGTATCGCCACTGCGACCCCGCGCGCGGTGGTCGTAGGTATACACGGTGAGGAACGGCTTCAGCACCTCAACCAGCGGCTGGGACACCGAGCGGTCGTTCGGTCCCGCGCTCAGCAGCACCACGGGCGGGCCAGAGCCGACCCGGTCGAAGTCGATTTTCGTGCCGTCACGGGAGATGGCAGTACCCATTGTCGATCACCTGTCCGCGCCGCGGTAGAAGCGCACAGAAGTTGTTGCGAGCCACGTGAACGCGGCAAGGACCCCAGCAGTGAAGATCAGGATACCGACGCCGGGACCTGCGGCCATGGCACCGAAGGAAAGCAGGAACGCCACGCCGGTGATCCGTGAGTAAGTCGCCCAGCCGAGTCCGGCGAACCTGCGGGCGATGACGAAGGTCGCTATCGCGAAGCAGACGAAACCAATCGCACCGAAGGCGAAGTGCAGGGTGTTGGCCATGGTCGGCATGGCCAGGTTGACGATGTCGCTCGGGAAGCCGGGCACCGGATCGGCGGGGAAGATCCCGCTGGCGACCATGCTCAGCCCGAACGCGCCGATCAGCCCGGGTCCCCATGTCCCGCCCACTCCTCCTTTGAGCAGCCGGCGCATACCGACCGCGGCGGCGAGCACCATCAGGCCGGTCAGGATGAGGTTCGTGGTCTGGATCCAGCCGAGGTCACCGTTGGCCAGCACGCTCCACGGATGTCTGGTGAAGTCGAACCCGCTGCGGGTGAGTCCTTGCACCACGGAGACGATGACGTAAAACGGGCCGGCGAGAACTCCGTAGCCCAGCAGAGACCTGGTGATACGGACCGGCAGCTCGCAGTTGGTACCGATGGTCCGCGGCGTCCAGATGGCGTGCGTCATGACATTTCCCCTGTTCAGTGGCTTAACTGGAACTAGACCGTACAGTACTCTGACGGGTACTGAGCCGTCTAGTACCATTTCCGACCAGGAGGCTGATCATGGGAATCGCGGGTGTCGGTGTCGGGAACGAAGAGGGCCGCTCCGCCCGCAAACGGCGGCTGATCATGGAAGCGGCGACCACGCTCTTCCTGCGCAACGGCTACCAGGGCACGAGCATGGACGAGGTGGCTGCGCTGGCGGCGGTGTCCAAACAGACCGTCTACAAGAACTTCACCGACAAGGAAGGCCTGTTCAGCGAGATCATCATGAGCGTCGCGACCACTGTGGACGCTTTCATCAAGCTGATCGGCGACAAGCTGCACAACACCGAGAACCTGGCGCAGGACCTGCCCGTGCTGGCCCGCCAGTACCTGCACTCGGTGATGCGCCCGCAGGTGCTGCAAATGCGACGGCTACTGGTCGGCGAAGCCGCCCGCTTCCCCGAACTCGCGCGCACGTACTACGAGCGGGCGCCCGAACGCGTGCTCACCGCATTGGCGCCGGAGTTGAAGCACTTGGACGAACGCGGCCTGCTGCGCGTGCCCGACCCGCCCTTGGCTGCCAAGCACTTCGCGTTCCTTGTCCTCGGCGTGGCCTTGGACAAGTCCATGTTCTTCGGCGACACGCCCGCGTTCACTGACGAGGAACTCGACCACCTCGCCGACGAAGGTGTCCGCGTTTTCCTTGCCGCGTATGGCGTTTAACCGATCAGCGACTCCGCGGAAGCCGTGCTCCGGTCCCGGACACGCTCGCCGCGCTGCACCATCGCGGTGGCCACGGCCGTCGCGATCACGCGGCCAGCGCTGTCGGTGAGCTCGCCGCGCAAGTGACAGACCTGCTTGCCACGGCGGACGACAGTCGCCTTGCCGATCAACGTACCCGGCCACGCCACGCGCAGGAACTGCACGTGCAGGTCCAAAGTGGGGGCGAACTGGCCGGGACCGAGCGTCGCGGCCAGCGCGGGACCCATGGTGTCGTCGAGCATCGCGGCCAGGAAGCCACCTTGGACGTGCCCGGCCGGGTTGGTGAACTTGTCCGTCGCGGCGAACTCGACCTCGATGGTCCCCTCGTCCGGGTCGACCTCGCGCAGCTTCCAGCCCAGTGTCGCGGCGGCCGCCGGGGCGGGCGTGCGGCCGGCCATCATGTCCCAGAAGAATCCCGTTGGCGTCGGCATGCGCGACACTATGCCGGACCGCTGGGCGCGCAAGGCGTTCCCAGCGGAAAAGTGTGAACGCCACTCACCGGGGTTCGATCTTGGTGCTGTGCAGGTGTTCGTACACCACGCTCGTGCGCACGTCGGCAACCTCGGCGCGCAGGGTCAGCTTGTCGATGACGAACGCGTACAAGTCCTGGTTGTCCCGCACCGCGACATGCACCAGAAAGTCCTCGTTGCCCGACACCACGAACACTCCGATGGTCTCCGGCAACGACGTTATCCAATTGCGGAAGGCGTCGATGTTCCGCCGTGACGGCGGCCGGATCCGGACCGCGATGAGCGCTTGGACAGCGCGTCCAATCGCGGCGAGGTTCACGTCCAGTACCGCACCACGGATCACGCCTCGCTCGCGCAGCCCGCGCGTCCGCTCAAGCGCGGTCGAAGGCGCGACACCAACCGCGGTCGCGATGTCCCGGTTGGTCCGCCGAGCGTCCACCTGCAACTCGCGCAGGATCGCCGTATCAAGTTCGTCGAGTTCCACGCCGCACGCCTCTCTGCCGAATTAAGTTCGCCACTGTTGGAATCCTGCCAGAAATCAGATTAGCGTTTGGCTCCTATCCCGCATGAGTGAGAGGTCGAACGTGTCCGCAGATGTATTTGGTTTCGCTCCGGACGAAGTCCAGCTGGACGGACCTACCAAGGCTGCCCGGTTGAAGTGGGTGGTGATCGTCGATGAAGCGCTCCCACCTGGTCAGATGGTCAACGCCGTCGCATGCGTCGCGGCCTCCGTGGGGCAGTCCGTCACCGGCATGATCGGCCCCGAAGCACCGGACGCATCGGGCCGCGTTCATCCAGGACTGCCATGGGCAGGCTGCACGGTGTTGCGCGCGACAGCACCCCAGCTGGCCGAACTCCGCGCGAAAGCCGTTGCCAGCGCGGGCGTTCTGGTCACCGAGATGCCGGCGATGGCGCAGCGCACCCGGGTCTACACCGAGTACATGGCCGAGCTGGCCGAGACCAAACCGGCCGATCTGGACCTGTGCGCGATCAGCATCATGGGCCCGCGCAACAGGATCAGCAAACTGGTGAAGGGCCTCGACCTGCTACCGTGAGGAGACCGGTTCGAAAGGGGGACGCCATGCTGCGCCTGCACTTGCTGCTCGCGTTGTTCCTCCCGGTCGCGTTCATCCTGTTGACGGGCACCACCTCGGACGCGATCGTGCTGGCGGTGATCGCCGGTGTCGCGATCCTGCTGTCGATCGGCGTGCCCACCGCTGTTCCCGCCCAGGTAAGGGCGATCTCCTTGCAGGAACGCGCTCGCCAGAGCGTCTTCCTGCGCCTCAGGGATCCGGACGCCGCAGGCCGTCCGCGTCCTCGAGCGCCAGGCGCAGCCCTCGCGGCTGCGTGACTGCCAAGCAGCCGCTTCCGTTTGTCCCCAGTCCTTTCTGGCATGACGGAGTGCTGCCCCCATGTTCGATTTCCTTGACGTGCCCGCACATGGCGCGTATGACCTGGTGTCCTTGATCGCAGGCGCGACGGGAACGGCCGCGGCGATCGTGTTGTTCACCGCGGCCGTCCGACTGGCGCTGCATCCCCTTGCCCGCTCGGCGATTCGCGGCGAGAAGGCCAGGGCCGCCCTCGCTCCGCAGGCCGCGAAACTCCGCGAGAAACACAAGAAGAATCCCGAACGCATGCAACGGGAACTGCTGGCGCTGTACCAGGACAACGGCGTCTCGATGTTCGCGGGCTGCTTGCCGATGCTGCTGCAGATCCCGGTCTTCATGGTGCTGTACCGGCTTTTCACGGCCGGTTCGTTCGACGGCACACCGAACAACCTGCTGTCCGACGTGTTGTTCGGAGCGCCGCTCGGCAGTCATTTCTTCAGCTCGGGCGCGGATGTGGTCGTGTTCCTCGGCCTGTTCGCCGCGCTGCTCGTGGTCGGCTACTTCGCTTCGCGGGCGATGCCCGAGGAAACGCCCAAGTTCTTGCGGCTGTTGCCGTTCGGTACGTCCTTCGCTGTCGCGGTGATCCCCTTGGCCGCCGGGTTGTACTTGCTCACGACGACAACCTGGACGGTGCTCGAACGCGCCTACTTGCGACGGTAGGCCTCAAGGCGTTCCACGAGTTCCAGTGGCCGGGCCAGCGCGACCAGGTGCCCGCCGGGCATCTCGTCCGGCTGGAAACCCAGGCGCTGCTTGACAACCCGGCGCTGGAACTCGGCAGGGAAGAAGCGGTCGTCCCGAGCGAGCAAGAACTTGGTCGGCACGTCCGGCCAGGCCGTCAACGGCCACGGCTTGGCGAACGGCGTGCCGGACTGCACGATCTCGCCCTCGGCCATCAACTCGACGGCCACGTCCAGCGGAACATCGTGCAGGAAGGAGAAAAGCGGGTCGAACGGGCCGTCGGCGGGCTGGCCAAGAGCTTGCTTGACCGCGGCTTCCGCCTCGCCCTGACCGGTCGCGGCCCACCACTCCCCCGCCGACTCCCCGGGCTTCGGGGTCATCGCCGCGAGCAAGATCAGCAGGTCGACCTTGAGCCGCTCGCAGACAAGCGGGGCGCTGAAGCCACCCATCGACTGCGCCACCAAGATCAGGTCGGTACGGTCGCCGATGGCCTGCACGATGACGTCGGCGTACTCCTCAAGACCGGCGCTGTCGTCACCAGCGGGCAGATCCACCGCGACCACGTCATGGCCACGTGCCCGCAACTCCGGCTCGACGAACCGCCAGTATGACGCCTGTCCACCCGCACCGGGAATCAAGACATACGTGCTCATGTCAGCTCCGCCCTCGGTTCGCGAACTCCTCGGGCGTGGCCCCGCCCGGCAACCTCGTCATGAAGTCAAGCACGCCCACCCACGTCGGCCGGACCGCGATCCTTGCCATC
Organism: Kibdelosporangium aridum; assembly: GCF_900176515.1. Lineage (GTDB taxonomy): Bacteria > Actinomycetota > Actinomycetes > Mycobacteriales > Pseudonocardiaceae > Kibdelosporangium > Kibdelosporangium aridum. The sequence continues at coordinate 97,999 of NZ_FWXV01000005.1, read as the reverse complement.
TTCAAGCCGGGCTTGTCGACTTCGGCCACCGCCTGCTTGCCCTGCTCTTCCCCGCCGTAACGCTTGTGCGCCAAGCCGTACTCCGGCACCACACCGTCCACATCGGTCACCTCGGCGGCACCACGCAGAAGCAGGACCTCCGGCGGCATGCCGGACGTGTCGATGGTGATCGCGACGTCCGGCTTGGCCCGTAAGGCCTTGATCTTCTTGGCGCCCGCGAACGTGGCGAACACGATCTCCGCACCGTTCCAGTGGAACATCATCGGCATGACACGCGGCGTGCCGTCCGCCGCCACGTAAGCCAGCCGGGCCAGCTCCTTCGATTCGAGCAAACGCTGCGCGACATCGGTCTTCAGCAGGTCAAGGTGTCCTTGCGGCAGGGTCATCGCGGTTCCCTTCTCGAGTTCGTTGTCCTACACTAGCACTAGTTGGTCCTAAATTAGGAGTGGCAATGGCGGACCGGAGCTACGACGACCCCTGCGGGATCGCCCGCGCGCTCGACCTGATCGGCGAACGCTGGGCGCTGCTGGTGGTGCGCGAGTTGCTGTTCGGCCCGAAACGCTTCACGGATCTGAAAGCCGGACTGCCCACTGCCAGCCAGAACGTGCTGTCACACCGTCTGAAAGAGCTCGAGGAATCCGGCATCCTGACCCGCTGCAAACTCGGCCCGCCCGCAGGCGCGTGGGTCTACGAACTCACCGGACGCGGCTACGACCTGCGGCCCGTCATCATCGAACTGGCCAAGTGGGGCTGCCACGCACCGACAGCGTCAGCCGCGACGTTGAGCGTCGCCGCACTGATGCTCGCGATGCTGACCACCTTCTCCCCCACACTGGCCGGCGACTTGGACGCGACCTACGACCTGCATGTGTCCGGCGAGCACTTCCGAGCGGTCGTCGCCAACGGCAAGATCGAGATTGAACCGGGACACGCCGCGGAACCTGACGCGGTGATCGAGACGGACGCGGTCACCCTCCGGAGCATCGTGTTCGGTGGCCGGGCCCTCGCCGACGAGGTGGTGGCGGGCGACGAACGATCAGCGGCGCGATTCCTCGGGCTCTTCCCGCGGCCCGAGATTTACCGCTGATCGGAATATGACTGGCCGCACCCCGGACTGGCTGGGGAAATGGCTATTCTGATCACGTGCGCGTCACTATCGCTGAAGTCGCCCGCCGGGCACGTGTGAGCAAGGCGACCGTTTCGCGGGTGCTCAACAACAAGGGCGATGTCGACGCCGCGACCGCGATCCGGGTACGAGAAGTGATCGCTGCGACCGGCTACACGCCCAGCGCCCGCGCGGTCGGCCTGGCCAAGGGCCGCACGCAGACAGTCGGCATGCTCGTGCCCGGCCTGACGTGGCCGTGGATGGGAGACGTGCTGCAAGGCGTCGCCGACGTGCTCGAAGCGAAGGGCTACGGCCTGCTGCTGAACACGATGAACCGAGGTGCGGAATCGCTGACGCAGTTCGCCAAACACGTGTCGGCCAACGCTTTCGACGGGCTGCTGCTGGTCGAACCACCCGACACCCTCAGCTACATCAGCAGCCTGCACGAGTCCGGCTTCCCGATGGTGATGATCGACGACCGGGGCCACCACCCGGAATTCCCCTCAGTGGCAACAAGCAACCGGGAAGGCGCAGCCTCCGCGGCCCAGCACCTGCTCACCGGCGGCCGAAAGCACCTCGCGGTCGTCACCGGGCCCGCTCAATTCGGTTGCACACGGGACCGAACCGACGGCTTTCGCACCACAGTGGACGAATCAGGCACTCCGTTCGACGCCCGGCTGCAAGTCGAGGGCGACTTCACCCGCGACGGCGGCAGGGAAGCATTCCAGTCCATTCTGGACACCGGCGCGGCGGTCGACGGCGTGTTCGCGCAGAACGACTTGATGGCCGTCGGCGTGCTGGACGCCTTGCGCGCGGCAGGCCGATCCGTGCCGGATGACGTCGCGGTGATCGGCTTCGACGACATCCCCATCGCCTCGCACACCCAGCCGGCGCTCACCACGGTCCGCCAGCCTTCACGTGAAATGGGCGAGGCAGCCGCACGAATGCTGCTCTCGCGGTTGGCAGGCGAGACGCTGCCGCAGGAGCCACAGATCATCCCGACTTCACTGGTTGTCCGGGAATCCGCGTAGATTGCCGGAGCCGCACTCGATTCACCCGCTGTACCCAGTTGATCCGGCGCCCCGGCTGCCTGCCGACCCGCGAGTCCAACTCTCGCCGCACATCGTCGATCGCGGCAAAGCGCAGCCGCGCGTCGCCAGTCGCCTGTTCGAGTGATACGACATCTTCCTGATTGATCCCGAGCTGACGTACCTCCTTGGGATCGAGTTTGACCATCTCCCATTTCGTGGCCGCCTCCGGGTAAGCGAGTCCACGTTGCTGGTACACGTCACGCGCTTACGCAGGTCAGCCATTGCCATGTTTTGGCCCCTCGCACCCGCCGTTCAAGGTCGATACGCGCGCGAGCGCAGTAAGCACGAGCGAGTACTTCGGCATAGGCACCCGGTAGCGTGATCAACGTTTCGATCAAGTGGCCGAGCTGGTCTTTGCTTTCGGCATAGCGCCCCTTCGCAGCGGCTATCTCCGCCAGGAAGAGATCGCGGTCGTAGGATTCGACCTGATCCATCCCGACAACCTGGTCAGCCAATTGCTCGGCCTCGGCAAGAGCGGCCTGGTCGCCCAACAGCCGGTAGCGGACCAACTGGGTACGTGCCAGCAGAAGCAGGCAGACGCCAACCTCGCTCTCGGGTGTGTAGTCACCGTCGATGGCCGAGAACAGCGCCATGGCTTCCCGCAGATTGTTGGCGCTCGTGTCGAGCCGGTAGGTGCGGTCGTGGCCGGTGCTCTCCTCCGCCATCCGCCGGGCGATTTCGCCGACGTACTTCCTGGCGTGCGCCAGTGTCCGCCGTTGATTGACCCTGGACTCGGCGATCCGGATACTGCGGTGCGCCTCCTCCAGCGCATAATCGAGCCGCTGCTCACAGCACAGGTACCACACTTTGCCGCAGGTGCGGATAATCAATTCACGGTCACAGTCGTCCGGCATCAGTTCCTGCGACGTACGCAGCAACTGCAGGCAGCGGCTGACCAATATCTTCATCCGGGCTATGTCACCATGAAATTTAATGACCTTGGCAAGGTCGAGGAAGCCACGAAGCAATTCGACTGCCGGAGGCCGCTCAAGTGCCTCCTTGACGAGTTCCATAGCACGCCCGGACATCGGATCCGCGGCATGCATCTCTTGGAACATCTGTACGAATGAACGCCCATCCGACATTGTGCCACCACCTTCCGCCGAGCCTTGCAAAGCCAGAACACACAAACGCGGAAAACGTGCCAGAAATCTGTCAGCACCTTGTCATAAAACGACAATCCGACACAGGGTTACAGACCACTGTGGACAGTCGAACCTCGATCCCAGGCGGGCACCCGCGCTGTCTAGGGCACGCCACCGACCGTAACCCCTGACGGGACGACCGGATGAGGGACGACCTCTTGACGGCCGGATATCCGCGTTGTTAACTCCAATCATTCCCGTAACCGGTTCCGGAACCGGTATCGGGAGAGCGCTCTCTGTATCGATCAACCCTGCTAGCCCTGCACGAACTCCCCTGCGAGACCTGCTCCCCGACGACGAGAGGCAGGCAGATGAAGTCGTCCCGGCCTGGTCGCTTAACCGCCTTGACGGCAGCGACAGTCACCTTGCTCAGTACGTTCACCCTGATCATCACCGCCAACCAGGCTTCGGCCGCCTGCGGCACGACCAACGTCGCGCTCAACCGGCCGGCCACCGCCTCTTCCACCGAAAACGCTGGTACGCCTGCGAGTGCGGCCGTCGACGGCAACTCCGGCACCCGGTGGTCCAGCGCTTTCAGTGACCCGCAATGGGTCCAGGTCGACCTCGGGTCGGCACAGGCCGTCTGCCGGGTCGGGTTGAACTGGGAAGCCGCTTATTCCAGTGCGTTCCAGATCCAGCTCTCCGCCAACGGCACCTCGTGGACCAACGCCTATTCGACGACCACGAGCACTGGCGGGAACCAGTCAATCGATGTTGTCGGCACCGCCCGTTATGTCAGGATCAACGGGACGGCCCGCGCGACCGGATGGGGGCATTCGTTGTGGGAAATGACCGTCAACGTCGACGACGGTTCAACCGATCCCACTGTTCCGCCAACGGATCCGCGCAACCCGAACCTCGGGCCCAATACGTTCGTCTACAGCCCGTCCACTCCGCAGAGTGAGATTCAGAGCCGGCTCAACGCCATCTCGACCCAGATGCACACCAACCAGTTCGGATCGCAGCGCTACGCCGTTCTGTTCAAGCCCGGCACCTACAACGCCGACGTGAATCTGCGGTTCTACACGCAGGTCGCCGGGCTCGGGCTGCTGCCGGACCAGGTCAACATCAACGGGCATGTCCGGGTCGAGGCCGACTGGCTGCAGCAGGGCGAAGACCCGAACTACAAGGGCAACGCGACGCAGAACTTCTGGCGTGCCGCCGAGAACCTGTCGGTCACGCTGCCCGCCGGTCAGATCGAGCGGTGGGCTGTCGCGCAGGCCGCCCCATACCGGCGGATGCACCTGCGCGGCCAGGTCCAGCTGTGGGATGGCTACATCGGCTGGGCCAGCGGCGGCCTGTTCGCTGACTCACGGATCGACGGGCTGGTGGAATCCGGCTCGCAGCAACAGTTCCTGACCCGTAACTCGGATCTCAACGGCGGCTGGTCCGGGTCGGTGTGGAACATGGTGTTCGTGGGCGCGAACGGGTCGCCGCCACAGAACTTCCCCAACCCGTCGCACACCGTCGTGTCGAACACGCCGGTGATCCGCGAGAAGCCCTTCCTCTACTTCGACGCCGCGGGCAACTACAACGTATTCGTTCCCGCGTTGCGGCAGAATGCCCGCGGCACGTCGTGGGGCAGCGGGAACCCGGCCGGTACATCGATCTCACTGAGCCAGTTCTACGTCGTGCACCCGACTTCCCCGGTCGCCACGATCAACGCGGCTCTGGCGCAAGGCAAGCACCTGCTGTTCACGCCGGGCGTGTACAACCTGACCGACACGATCCGAGTCACCCGGCCGGACACCGTCATCCTCGGTCTTGGTCTGGCTACTTTGTCGCCACGGACTGGTTTGCCCGCCATCACGGTGGCCGATGTGGACGGTGTCAAGGTCGCCGGTCTGCTGATCGACGCGGGCCCGGCGAACTCGCCGGTGCTGATGGAGGTCGGCCCGGCCGGGTCGAACGCCAACCACAGCGCCAACCCCACCTCGCTGCACGACGTGTTCTTCCGCATCGGCGGCCCTGGTGTCGGCAAGGCCTCGACGAGCCTGCGGATCAACAGCCACAACGTGATCGGCGACCACCTATGGCTCTGGCGTGGTGATCACGGCGACGGCATCGGGTGGGACCAGAACACCGCCGCGAACGGTTTGATCGTGAACGGCAACAACGTCACGATGTACGGCTTGTTCGTCGAGCACTACCAGCAGTACCAGGTGATCTGGAACGGCAACGGCGGGCGCACGTACTTCTTCCAGAACGAAATGCCTTACGACCCAGCGTCGAACGCCCAATGGGGATCACCCGGTGGTGGGACGCAAGGATGGGCCGCGTACAAGGTCGCCAACTCGGTGACCACGCACGAGGCTTGGGGCGTGGGAAGTTACTGCTTCTTCAACATCAATCCGGGTGTTGTGGCGAGCCGATCGTTCGAAGTGCCGAACACGCCGGGCGTGCGGTTCCACGGCCTTGTCTCGGTTTCGCTCGGTGGCGTCGGCACGATCAACCGGGTCATCAACGACACTGGCGCGGTGGCCAACACGGCAAACCAAGTCAGCTATGTCCCGAGCTATCCGTAACACCTGAGGCGATCGATGCCGCCAGCCAGTCCAGTGCGGCCTCGGTCTTGCCATCGTCCCGGTCGATCAGCCACGCGAGCACCACACCGTCCACAGTGGAAATGAGGACCCGGCCGATCACGTCGGCCGGGTCCTGCCATGTCTTGTTGTTGCGTTCGGCCACATCGATCAGGAATCTTTCGGCCAGGCCGCAGATCTTGTCCTCGTACTCCCGGATGACCACCGTCGCCGACGGGCGCCGCAGGGCATACGGGATCAGGTCGAACAGTGCCTTGTAGCGCGCGGGATCCGTCCGGTACGGCGCCCAAAGCCGGTGCAGCGCGGCCTTGATCGAAGACTCGACGCCGCCACGCGCCCGCAAGGCCACCGCCGCGACTTCGGCCATCTCGCCGAAGACCAGCGCCGTCAAGGCGTCCAGCAGGTCTTCGACCGAGCGGAAGCAGTAGTGCACGACCGCGGGAGGCAGGTTGGCCTCGCCTGCTATCCGGCGCGTGCTCGCGGCAGCCACACCCTCCGTGGCGACCACCCGCAAAGCGGCTTGGAGCAATTGCCGGCGACGTTGTTCTGCAGGGACACGCGCCACCGCACGAGCATAACCTGCGAAAACGCGGGGCAGGCCGAGTTGGGAAAGTCGCTACTTTCGGCTCTGCACAAGGGCGAGAGGCCCTGCATAACGTGCGGGCACATGTGGAGACGTGCCCTCGTGACAGCCGGCGTCGCCGTGATCCCGTTCCTGGTGGCGCTACCGGCTCCGGCGAATGCCGAAGCCGCGACCGTCGTCCCGGTCCGGATCACCGGCGACCCCGCGAAACGCTTCAACATCGTGATCGTCGGCGACGGGTACACCGCCGCGGAGATGCCGAAGTTCCGGGAACACGTGGACCGGCACGTGAACGTGTTGCTCACCCTCGAGCCGTTCAAGACATATCGCAGTTATCTCAACGTGTACTCGGTGGAGGTGCCGTCCACCGAGTCGGGCGTGAGCTGCGACCCCGATCTGACTTCGCCGCGCCGTAACACGCCTCTGGGCATGGGTTTCTGGGGCGGCTGCAACTCGGCAAGCGTGCAGCGTCTGTTAACTGTGAACAACTCGGCGTTGACCCAGTACGCCGATCTGGTCGCTGGTACGAACGCGAACAACCGCCAGCTTCTCGCGATCGGTAACAGCAATACTTATGGCGGTGCCGGCGGTACGTACGCCACCGCATCGGGCGGGAACGCGCTCTCCGCGCTGATCACGCCGCACGAACTCGGTCATTCGCTCGGTGGCCTCGACGACGAGTACGACTACTACTCCCGAGGTGTGCGCGGTGACCAGTACACCGGCGCCGAACCGTCGTCGATCCACCATTCGCTGTTGACGCCACAGCAGATGCGCTCGCAGCGAGCGAAATGGTGGCGGTGGCTGGGCGAGCCGAGTGAGTCCGGCGGCATCATCGACCGGTTCGAAGGCGGGCTGTACAGCGGGACCGGTGTCTGGCGGCCGAGCAAGCACTCGATGATGAAGTCGCTCGGGTACTACTTCGACCAGATCAGCCGGGAGCGGATGACCCAGCGGATCTCCGGCAAGACGTCGATCCTGCAGGGCGGCACCCCGAACACGGCACCGATCGGCGCCGACCGCGTGGTCTGGGTGGAGACCCTGCACCCGGCTGGGCACGCACTGAACGTGACGTGGCGCCTGGACAATCGCGACTTGCCGACCAACGGGAGTCGTAGTGTCGATCTCCGGCGCGTGCGGATGAGCCCTGGCATACACACGCTTACCGCCACCGTGGTCGATCCGACGCCGTTCGTGCGCGATCCGGCCATTCGCAGCGCGATGAGCAAGACCCGCACGTGGACTGTGGACACGTCGATCAAAACCCCGCCGGACACCACTCCCCTCGGCTTCACATCGTCGACTCCCGCTGATCGACCGGTCGGCGGCGAGGATGTCGTGTTTGTCGAGACATCCCGGCCGACTGCCGTGTCGTGGGCGATCGACGGCCGTCCGGTGCCCACTGCGGGCAACGACCGCGACTTCGACCTGAAGCGCCTGCCTCTCAAGGGATCGCACACGCTGACCGCGTCGATTCCCGGCAAGATGTTGACGTGGAAAGTCGACGCCACCGACCCGGTCGCCAAGTTCGAACTGTCCAAACCGGTCAGCGCGGTCACTCGGCCCGGCCAGCCACCGGAGTACGTCTTCAATGGACCGTTCACGATGAAGCTGACGTCCAGCGATGACACACCCGGTACCGGGATCACGGAGTTCCGCGTCAACGGCGACGGGTGGTACAACTACTTCGGCTGGCCGACCGACGCCAACGCGCCCTTCCTGTTCACCGCGGAGGGCACGAACATCGACAACCTGGTGTACGGCAAGCTCGGCGAACCTCGACTGTCCCCTTGGGACAACGTGCCGCCGGGATACGGCCGCCACACCATCGAATACCGCGCCGTCGACCCGGCAGGGAACGTCAGCTCGGCAGGCAAGTTCATCGTGACGCTGAATCGGCCATAGCCGCCCAACGCGTGTCCACCATTCCGGCACGGTGAAATGTCCACTGGCGAGGGAATTTCATGGTGTTGGAAAGGTGGACACGGGGTGTCGGAAAGGTGGACACGCGCGCATTCCTGCCCGTGGAGTGTGCCCTCGGCTGCCCCGTTGCCAAGCCGAGGACACACCCGGCGAGTGAACCGGCTGCTAGTTGGTCACTCGCACGTAATCCACTGTGAGGGTGTTCGGGAAAGGCGTGCTGTTGTCGGGATCGCCCGGCCAGTAGCCGCCGACCGCCAGGTTCAGGATGACGAAGTGCGGCTTGTTGAAGACCCACTGCCGTCCGCCGAGGTCGGCCGGGGTGCGGCGCTGGAACTCGCGTCCGTCCACCTTCCACACCAGCAGGTTCGGCGACCATTCCAGGCGGAAGGTGTGGAAGCCGTCGGCGAAGCGCGGGCCGTTGAAGGCCGCGCCGATCCCACCGGAGCCCGAGTAGCCGGGGCCGTGGATCGTGCCGTGCACCGTGTTGGGCTCACGGCCGATGTTCTCCATGACGTCGATCTCGCCGCACGCCGGCCAGCCGACCTGGCCGATGTCGTTGCCCAGCAACCAGAACGCCGGCCACATGCCTTGGCCGTGCGACATCTTGATCCTTGCTTCGAAGGTGCCGTACGTCTGGCTGAACTTGCCGGACGTGTTCAGCCGGGCCGATGTGTGCGTGCACCGGCCGTACCAGCAGTTGTAGTTGCCTGGGTTCTCCTTGCGGGCGGTGATCACCAGCTGGCCCTGGCCGTTCATCGAAGCGTTGGCCGTGCGGTTGGTGTAGTACTGCCGCTCGTGGTTGTTGACGTTGTCGCCGACTTCGAGATTCCACTTGCGAGTGTCGACAGCACTGCCTGCCGCACCGTTGAACTCGTCGGAGAACGTCGTCGCCGCGATGCCGACGTCGGCACCGGCCGATTGCACAAGGACAACCGGCCCGCACACCACGGCCATCGCGGCGATGACCACAACGCGTGACAGCCTCGACAAGGGGCGGGAGAAGGGTTTGGACATCGTTGTCACCTCTCTTCTGGACTTCCCGGCGGCGCACTGGCACGCGAAAAACCCCGAGGTCACAACGAAAGCGCAGGGATCGCGTCCAGGACACGATTTGTTGTGGCAGCCAACAAAGTATGGCGGTCCAGACCACTCAGGGCAAGGGGAGCGCTCTCACGAGTTACGCAAGGTTGCGATGAAGGCCCGCGCGGCCGGGCTCCGCGGACCGCTCGCGCGCCATCCCCACGCCAGCCGTCCCCGCAGCTCGGCGCCGGTCACGGTGATCGGATGCAAGTCAGCCCGGTTGCGCACAAGGGACTCCGGCAAGATCGCGATGCCCAGTCCCCTCGCGGCGAGATCGGCCAGCACGGACGGCGTTGCCGCCTCGAACGCCACGCGAGGCCGAAAACCCGCTGTGGTGCAGGCGTTTTCCAGGATCGCCCGGATCGCTGTGCCGTCCGGCAAGCAGATCAACGGATGCCCACGCAGGTCCTTGATCGGCATCCGCTTGACCTTCGCGAGTGGATCGCCAAGGCCGACCGCGGCCACGAGCCGCTCGTCCGACAGCATGTGCAGGTCCAGACCAGGCAGGTCGGTCGCGAGCCCGATGATCGCCACGTCGAGGCGTCCGCCGTGCAGATCGTCGACCAGCTTGCCGGAATTGGCCTCGGCCAGGGTGATCTCCACGGCCGGGAAGTCGTCGTGGAACTGGGCGAGCAGCACCGGGATGTCGACCGGATGCGAGGTGACCATGCCGATGGCGAGATGGCCACGGACCAGCCCGGCCAGCTCGTCAACGGCCAGCTTCGCGCCTTCCACGGCTCGCAGTGCCGCTCTGGCGTGCGGCAGGACCGCGGCGCCCATCTCGGTCACCCGGACCGTGCGGCCGGAACGGTCGAGCAGTTGATGGCCGAATTCCTTCTCCAGCTGACGGATCTGTGCGCTGATCCCGGGCTGTGCCACGTGCATCCGTTCCGCTGCCCTGGTGAAATTCGCCTCCTCGACCACCGCGACGAAGTACGCCAGCTGCCTGAGTTCCATAACTGACGATTCTAGCTCTCAGACGATCTAGCTCTTGGACTTCTGGCTGATGGCGGCGCACGCTGGAGTCATGAAGAAAGCAACGCACCCGGAAGACCTGGCCCGCTTGTTCGTCGAATACGCCAACGCGGGCGACGCCGACAGCATGGCCCAGCTGTACGCCGAGGACGCCGTCCTCGACTTTCCCGCGGGCAACCCGACGATCGGCCGTGACGCGATCCGCGCGGTGCTCAAGCAACTCGTCGCCGCGCGTCCGCAGTTCACTGTGGAGCAGCCGCTGCCGACGTTGATCAACGGCGACATCGCATTGACCGCGACCGTCCCCGCGGACGGCACGGGTGGACGCACCCAGGTCGCGCGTCGGCAACCCGACGGGACCTGGCTGCGCATCCTCGACCGGCCGGAACGGGCTACGAAGTGAAGAACTTCCGCAGCGCCGCAGCGGTTTCCTGCGGCGCTTCCTCCGGCAGGTAGTGATCGCTGGGCAACGCCGCACCCGCGACTTGGCCGGCATACGAACGCCAGACCTCGAGCACGTCGTAGGTCCGTCCGACAAAGCTGTGCTCGCCCCACAACGCGAGCAACGGCATGGACAGCGTGCCACCGGAAGCGTCGTGTTCGAGATCGATCGTCGCCGCAGCCCGGTAGTCGGCACAAGACGCGCTGATCGCCGCGGGATCGGAGAAACACCGCACGTATTCGTCGATCGCGGCCGGGTCGAACGGGATACCGCCGCCGTGCCGGCTGCGCATCCGCGCCTTGATCCAGAACTCAGGGTCCTTCCCGATCAGGCGCTCGGGAATCCCGTTGCCCGCGGCGAGGAAGAACCAGTGGAAATAGCCGAGGCCGAAGTCCTTGTCCGCGTGCTCGAAGGTGTGCTTGGTCGGCACGATGTCCAGCACCGCCAACGCTGTCACGGCTTCGGGATGGTCGAGCGCGAGCCGGTGCCCGACTCGGCCACCCCGGTCGTGCCCGGCGACGCGGAACTCCGCGAACCCCAGCTGCCGCATGACGCCCAGCTGATCCTCGGCCATCGCCCGCTTCGAGTACTCCACATTGGACGGACTCGGCGTGGGTTTCGAGCTGTCGCCGTAACCGCGAAGATCGGTCAGCACCACGGTGAAGTCCTTGGCCAGCATTGGCGCCACGTGGTGCCAGATGACGTGTGTCTGCGGGTATCCGTGCATCAACAGCACTGGCGGCCCGGAACCGCCGACCGCACAGTTGATGCGCACCTCACCGACGTCGACCCGCTGGTAGTCGAAAGGAAGTCTCACGAGAGGCGTTCCAGCAACGCGTCGATGAATTCGCGCGTTGTCGCCGTGCCGCCGAGGTCTCGGGTGCGCAGGTCCGTGGTCGCGAAAAGTGAAGCAATCGCTTGCTCGATCTCGTCCGCGGCTTCGGCGTGGCCAAGGTGGCGCACCATCATCGCACCGGTCCACACCGCGCCGACCGGGTTGGCCACGCCCTGCCCGGCGATGTCCGGCGCGGAGCCGTGCACCGGCTCGAACATCGACGGGAAGTCCCGTTCCGGGTTGAGGTTCGCGGCGGGCGCCACTCCGATGCTGCCCGCGACCGCGGCGGCGAGGTCGCTCAGGATGTCACCGAACAGGTTCGACGCGACGATCACGTCGAATCGCGCGGGGTCGAGAACCACCTTGGCGCACAACGCGTCGATGTGTTCCTGCGTCCACGCGATGTCCGGGAAGGTCCCGGCGCGTTCGGCGACCACTTCGTCCCAGAACGGCATGGTGTGCACGATTCCGTTCGACTTCGTGGCCGAGGTGACGTGCTTGCCGCGTCCCTGCGCCAGCGTGAAGGCGTAGTCGACGATCCTGGTCACGCCCGCGCGCGTGAACACCGCTTCCTGAACGGCCATCTCGCTGGGGAAGCCGCGGTTCATCCGGCCGCCGATCTCGCTGTACTCCCCCTCGACGTTCTCCCTGACCACCACGAAGTCAACCTCGGACGTGGCCGACCGGACCGGACTGGGCACGCCGTCGAACACGCGGATCGGCCGGAGGTTGACGTACTGCTGGAACTGGCGCCGGATCGGGATCAGCAGACCCCACAGCGACACATGGTCGGGCACGGACGGATCACCCACCGCGCCAAGGAAGATCGCGTCGTGGTGGCGGATCTGGTCGAGTCCGTTCGCCGGCATCATCGCGCCTTCGCTGCGGAAGCGGGCGCAGGACCAGTCGAAGGAGTCGTAGCTGAGTTCGTAGCCGTGGCGTTTGCCCACGGCGTCGAGGATCGAGCAGGCCGCGGGCGTCACCTCCTGGCCGATGCCGTCGCCGGGGATGAGCGCGATGCGGTGCGTCTGCATCGTTCGATAGCACCACTTCCGGGGCGGCACGTCCAAGTGACGTTAACGTCCAGACCTATAGGCGATGCCTATAAAGGCCTCCGCGGCGGGACTGAGCCAGGCTTTCCGGTTGACCAGCGCGATGTTGAGGTACGCGGGCGGGTCGAGATCGAGCACGTCAGCGCCCGCCTGCCGGGCCAACGGCGCCCACGACTCGGTGAGCACCGCCAGCCCGACTCCGCCGAGCACCAGCGGCAGGATCGACTCCCGATGCTCCGACTCGACGACCGCGGTCAATTCGATCCCGTCGGCCCGCATCTGGTCGACAACCCGCCGCATGCCGGTGCCGACTTGCCCCACGATCATCCGTTGCCCGTGCAAGTCGGCACGCTTCAGTACCTTCCGCCGCGCGAACCACCCGGCCGGAGCGACCACCACGAACCGCTGTCGCCGCAGGGTTTTCAGTGTCAGGTCGGCTGCGGCGGGCTCTTCGCTGGTGCCCAGCAGCCCGAGTTCGGCCACCCCGGTGCGGACCATGCCGATCACGTCCGGCGCGGTGGACGCGGCCCGGACACTCACCTTCAGACCTGGGTGGTGTTCAGTGAACTCCCTGATCATCCCGCTCAACGGCTCCACGGCCTGTGAGGGCATCGAAGCGATCTCGACGCACCCCGTGACGAGCCCGGCGACCGACGCCACGCTGTCGCGTGCGACCGCCAGGCTCCTGATCACGTCACGCGCCGGTTCGACCAGCGAACGCCCAGCGTCGGTGAGTACAAGACGGCGGCCGACCCGGTGGAACAGCTCCTGCCCCAGATCACGCTCCAACGCGCGGATCGCCTGGGACAACGACGGCTGCGTCAGGAAAAGCGCCGACGCGGCCCGGTTGACTCCACCGTGGTCGACAACCGCGAGAAAGTACTCCAACTGCCTGGCGTCCATACTGGACGATGATTCAGGCTTCGCGCAGCGGCCGCCACGCGGCGACGCAGATCGCGAGCATCACCCCCGCCGCGATCCAGAAGGGCCCGGTGACTCCCAGCGCCGTGGCCGCCAACCCGCCGAGCAGGGAACCGAGCGCCGCGCCGCCGAGGTCCAGCAACAAGTACGCACTCGTGACCCGGCCCAGCAGGCCGTCGGGCACCACGCGCTGACGCATGGTGATGACGATGGTTCCCCACACCGTCGTGTGCACGCCGAAAACCACCAGAATCGCGCTCGCGACGAGCCAGTCGCCGGTGATCGCCAGCACGAGGTGCGTCAGCGTCTCAACGATCAGGCCCGCCCTGAGCAGATGCTTGGCGAGAAGCCTCCGCTGCAGGCGCGGTGCGATCACCGCGCCGATCAACCCGCCCATGGCGAAGGTGGTGAGCAGGGCGCCGTAACCAACCTCGGTCAAGACGAGCCGCTGCTGGACATAAAGCACGAAGATGGCAAAGGCCGCGCAGAACACGACATTGGCCACGCTCATGGTCATTGCCAGAGTTCTGAGGACGCGGTGGTTCATCAGCCACCGGACGCCTTCTTTGATGTCTGCCTTGAGGTTGGTTTTCTTTGGCTCCAGTCGCCTGGGCGCTCTGGTGACCGTCGCGACGAGTCCCGCCGCAACCAGGAAGCTCACCGCGTCGAACGCGAACGGCAAGGCTGCGGCGGTAACGAAAAGCCATGCACCCAAAGGTTTCGCGGCAAACTGGTTGCTGATGGTGTAGGTCGCCATCAGTTTCGCGTTGGCCGACGCCAATTTCTCCTGCGGGACGACGGCGGGCAACAATGCGACCGACGCCGTGTCCGCGAATGTCTCGCCGAGGCCGAGCAAAAAGAACACCGCATAGATGATGGGGATGCTCGCCACGTCGGCCGCAATGCTCACAGCCAGTGCAGCGAGCACCAGTCCTCGCAGAACATTGACCAAGACGACCAGCTTGCGCCGGTCGATCCGGTCCGCATACGCCCCGCTGATCAACCCGAACAGCAGCCAAGGAAGCTGTTGGGCGAACGCGGCACCCGCGACCAAGGCGGGATTCTGGGTCATTTGGGCGACCAACAGCGGCCCAGCCGCAATGGTCACCCCGTCACCGATGTTGGAAACAGCCGACGCGGCCCACAGTTTGGCAAAGTCGAACCGCGCGGAAATCCGGGCTCGCACAGGAACTCCTCGAAAGGGAAACGGTCAAGGACAATCGACCGCTTCGACACAAGGAACTCGGCTCCAGCCCCAGAGCCCAGCCTCCGGCCCCCGAATCCAGCCTAGCGCCGGGCACCGACACCGCAGCCCGACGGAAGATCAACTGCACCGAGTTGTCCACAGCGGCCGAGTTGTCCCCATCGCGCGCGACCAAAACCCTGCCGATCGTCTACCACCGATAGACTGGCGTGGCGGGGTGCCCCCGGGAAAGGGCGGGGGCCGCTCTGGGGCTTGGCCACTCCGGGGCTTGGCCACTCCGGAGGTTGGCCGCTGTCGGCTCGGCCGCTCTCGGGTTGGCGGTCCTCGGGTTGGCCGCCCTCGGCTCGGTTGCCTTCGGGATTGGCCGCCTTCGGGTTGGCTGCCCTCGGCTCGGCCGCTGTCGGCTCGGCCGCCCTCGGGATTCGCCGCCCTCGGGATTGGATTCGATGGCGTTATGGGCTTTTGCTGGGGCCGTGGCGCTTTCGGCTCAGCGACCCTGCGTCGAAGCGGTGATCGTTTTCCATGCACGTGCGCACTTCGACTCCTCTCACCGAGCTGCCGGACAGGCGCGAGTATGCCCGGTCAGTACTCGTCGCCGCCAAAGAATTCCGACTCCAGTTCGTCCGCCGCACCCGCGATCAAGGTCAGCGGATCGGTGAACTCGTTGATGTCCAGGTTCTCCAGCGGCAGCGAATGCCTGATCACGATGTGGTCGCCCATGATCGCGGCGCCGCCGGACACGGTCGTGTGCCCGATCGCATCGAGCAGTGCGTACAGGTCGACGTTGCGGGCCAGGCCGAGTGGCGTGGCGATCTGGACCCATTCGTACTTCCGGTCCAGCTCCTCCCGCGCCACGATCATCACCTGGGTGCGATCGCTTTCCTCGTCGAACGTGTACAGCAGCCGGATCTCCCCCGGCTTGTCGGAGAGGACCTCATATTCGGCCCGTACGTACTCGGCCAGCTCGTCCCACGTCGCCACGAAGCGAACCCTACTAAGAGGAACCCGTTGTCTGCTGGGCGATGTTCGTCGGTTCGCCGAACTTGTACGGCCGCACCCGATATGTCGCTTTCTTCTCCTGCGGCTGGGTGATCAGGCCGAAGGTGTTCACGTTCGGATCCACCATCGCGACGTTCGCGAAGTCCGCCGCCCCGTCCGCCTTGAGCTCGATCAGGAAGCCCTGTTCGTCGGTGGTCTGGTCGGTCCACGCGAGCTTCACGCCGTTGGCGTGCATCATCGTCACCGTGAAATCTGTCGGCGCGCCTTGTACGTCGCGGACGGAAGCTCGGGCGGGCGGGCCCGGACGGGTCGAGGGCTGCAGCCATTCTTCGGACTCGCTCTCAACAAGGTCACCGGGTGGCAGCGTCAGCTCGACCGGTGTGGACGCGGTCCCGTAGTACGGCCGGACCCGGTAGAAGAACTTGGTCTGCGGGATCAGGTCCGTGTGCTGGTACGTCGTCCGCGTCAGCGGCAGGAAGTCCAGGATCGTGTACTCCCCTTTTTCCTCGTTGGAGTACTCGACCACCTGTCCCGCCGCGGCCTGGTCCGTGATCTTCCACGTCAGTTCGACGTTGACCGGCGTCTTCAGCGTCGCGGTGAGGTTCGGGGCATCGCCCGTGGGGCCGGCCGAGCATCCGGCAAGCACCACGAGCGACACCGCGGTCAGCTGTTTGATCACCTGCGCCAGAACCTGACGTTGCTCCAGGTCACCGAGATCGCACCGCGACCGCTGTCGGTGCGGTAGGCACCGAACTTGTCGTAGTGGCAACCGCTCAGGCCGGCGTAGACCAGCCGCTGCGAGCCGTTGATGTAGATGCGGTGCGTCGATCCGGAGTGCACGGTGTTGACGGTCACCGACCGTCCGTTCGGGGCGGTTCCGGCAGGCGAGATGGTGGCTCCGCCGTTACGGACCGAGTACAGCCTCCGGCTGCTGTCCACGGCGAGCATGAAGTCGGCGTCCGACGGCCCGAACGTCTGCTTCAGGCTGAGCCGGTCACCGGACATGCTGTTGATCCGGAACGTGCCCTGGAACTGGCGGACACCGTCGCAATAGGTGTCGTACCGGCGCTCGGCGCGCTGGACGCCGCTCGTCGATGTGCAGCTGAGGCTGAAGGTGAGTCCGCTGACCGTTCCGCAGCCTTGCTGCTGTACCGAGAATCCAGGACTGTACGAAGTCCACGGCCCAGTTTCGACCTGCGCGTTGGCCGCGGGCGCGGACAGCGCGAGGCTGCCAGCGGACGCGAGCACAGCGGCGAGAATGGGGATTTTTCTTGCCACAGATATCCTCCGGTGCAGGGTTCCCAGAGGCGGCGGGAACCACAGGGTAAGGGCACCGATCGTTGGGAAGCAAGAGTGTCGCGCCGAGTGCTGCTAACGTCGGCGAAATGACGGACGGGCCGGTTCCAGGCAAGCGGATCACGATCCGCGACGTTGCTAAATCGGCTGGCGTGTCGTATCAGACGGTCTCCCGTGCACTGAACGACAAAGGCGAAATCGACACCACGACCAAGCAGCGTGTCCTGGATACCGCCAAGCGACTGGGGTATCGGCCGAGCCGATTCGCCCGTGGTCTTGTCCGGCAGGACAGCACGTCCGTCGGCCTGGTCATCCCGAACCTGTTGAACCCGTACTTCACCGAGGTCGCGGCGGGTGCACTGGACGCCGCCCGGCGCAAGGACTGGCACGTCGTGGTCTACGACACCGCCGACGACGAGCGCCAGGAACTGTCCACTCTGGGCATGATCGGCTCGCAAGTGGACGCCGTTGTCGGCTATTTCAGCCAGCCGGACGACGTGATCGACCGGTACACCAGCGGGATGCCGGTTGTCCAGATAGGACGCACAGACGTCGGCGCGCGGTTCGGCGAGATCCGGGTGGACGGTGAGGAAGGCGTGCACGCGGCGATCGCGCACCTGGCGTCGACCGGCAGGCGCCGGATCGGCATGCTCGACCACGATCACCACCATCAGCCCAGCGTCCGCTACTCGTGGTACTGCGACGCGATGCGCGAGCACGGTCTGCCGACGTTCGTCGCCGAAGCCCCGCAGTCCATCGAGGGCGGGCAACGCGCGATGGCCGCCATGCTGGAGAAGCACCCGGAGCTCGACGCGATCTTCACGTACAACGACGTGATCGCGATCGGCGCGATGTTCCAGGCCCGGCTGCTCGGGCGGCGCGTTCCCGCCGACTTCGCGGTGATCGGCTTCGACGGCCTGGCGATCGGCAACATGGTCGAGCCGCCGCTGTCCAGCGTCCGGATCGACACCCGCAAGGTCGGCGAAACCGCCATCGACCAGGTAGGACAGTTGCTCAGCGGCACGCGGCCCGAGGTGGCGACGATCAAGGCGACGCTCCTGCTGCGCGGGTCCGCCTGATCCTTGACATTGGGCTTGCCGTGTTCAACACTCGCCGGACGTGACCGGTCACGTGACCGTTCACGGCAAGCCTGGGCAGCGCTGGCCGGAGGTGATTTCGTGGCCGTGGATCGACGGGGATTCCTGGCCGGAGCAGGGGCTTGTCTGCTCGCGCTCGCCGGGTGCACGAGCCCGCAGACGACCAGTCCCGGCAGGCTCACGCTCTGGTACTGGACCCGCGGCCTGTCGGACAAGGTCCTCGACGAGGCGAAGACCCGCTTCGCCGACGCGAAGTTCAACCCGGCCAACGTCGGCCACAACCTGCGGCACCGGCTGCTGGCCGCGATCTCCGGCAACGCGTACATCCCGGACATCACGATGCTCAACGACGACATCGCCGGGTATTTCGAGGACGCCGACCAGTTCATCGACCTCAACACGCTCGGCGCGGACCGGCTCAAGGACCAGTACCTGCCGTGGAAGTGGCAGGCAGGCACCACAC
The DNA here is from genome assembly GCF_900176515.1 of Kibdelosporangium aridum. GTDB lineage: Bacteria > Actinomycetota > Actinomycetes > Mycobacteriales > Pseudonocardiaceae > Kibdelosporangium > Kibdelosporangium aridum. The sequence goes on along the minus strand of NZ_FWXV01000005.1, from coordinate 79,245 downwards.
CGGACGGCAAGCTGCTCGGTTTCCCGATCGACACCGGGCCCGCGGCGCTGTTCTACCGGCACGACCTGTTCGCACAGGCCGGGTTCCCGAGCGAACCGGACGACGTGGCCCGTGCCGTGTCCACATGGGACCAGTATTTCGACTTCAGCGCGGAGATCCAGAAGGCGCTGCCCGGCCGGTACATGATCACCGACGCCAAGACCGTGTTCACGTACTCGATGGCGCAGGAACCACAGAAGTATCTTGACCGGCAGCACAAGTACATCGGTGACCAAGCGCATGTTCAGCTGGCGTGGGACCGCGCGCTCACCGCTGTCCGCAAAGGACTGACCGCCGGGCTCGTCGACACGGGCAGTGAGTCCGGCTCGGTCGACCGGCACGCCGCGTGGAACAACGGCAAGGAGCTGAGCCTGGTCAACGCGTCCTGGATCACCGGCGAGATCAAGGAATCAGCGGCGAGAACGGCCGGCGCGTGGCGGATCTGCCGCAGTCCCGGCGGCGCGGGCAATCAGGGTGGCTCGTTCATGGCGCTCACCAGGTACTGCGCCGATCCACAGACGGCGTTCGAGATCACCAGCTGGATCCTCAACCCAGCCAACCAGGCACGGCACTACGTGGACGCCGGGCTTTTCCCGTCCGCACCGGCCGCGTTCGACGATCCGCTGATGCGCGAACCAGACCCGTTCTTCGGCGGACAGGTCACAGTGGACGTTTTCGGCCAGGCCGCGAAAGAGGTCAAGCCCGCGTACTTCAGCCCGCAGGACATCGACATCAGCAACATCCTCACCGACGAACTGGTGAACGTGGAGTCCGCGGGCAAGGATCCCGGTCAGGCGTGGCGGGACGCCCAGAACTCGGTCAACCGGCTGCTGCGGCGGCGAGGAGTGCTCTGATGCCCCGCAAACGGCTGAAGTACCTGCCGCAGTACCTGGCGATCGCACCGTTCTTCGTCCTGTTCGCCGTGTTCGGCGCCTATCCGGTGTTCTACTCGCTGTATCTGGCGTTCCAGCGGTGGGACGGGATCGGCCCGGCCGAGTGGATCGGGCTGTCCAACTTCGAGTTCCTGGTCTCCGACTTGGAGTTCTGGAACTCGGTCGGCAACACGTTCGTCATCTGGGTGATGTCGACGGTGCCGATGACGGTACTGGCGCTGCTGATCGCGGTCGGACTGAACTCCTCGGTGCGGTTCAAGGGCCTGTACCGGATCGCGTACTTCACGCCGAACGTCACGTCCATTGTGGCCATGGCGATCGTGTTCAGCTCGATCTTCTCCCCCGAGTTCGGCATCCTCAACGCGTTCGCCAGCTGGCTCGGCCTCGACCCGGTGGAATGGGTGACCGATCCGTGGGGCATCAAGATCGCCATCTCGGTGATGATCATCTGGCGGTGGGTCGGCTACAACGCGATCATCTTCCTCGCCGGCCTGCAGGCGATCCCGCAGGAGGTCTACGAGGCCGCCCGAATCGACGGCGCCGGCACGGTGCAGACGTTCTTGCGCGTGACACTTCCTTTGCTGCGCCCGGTTTTGCTGTTCTCCGTGGTGATGTCGGCGATCAACGGCCTGCAGATCTTCGCCGAGGCGCAGGTGCTGGTCGGTGAACGCGGCGGACCGCAAGACGCTGGGATGACCATGGTCCTGTACTTCTACAACCAGGCGTTCCTGGAGAACGACTTCGGTTACGGCGCCGCGATCGCGTGGGGCATCTTCGTGATCGTGCTGCTGTTCGCGATCATCAACTGGCGGTTGATCAACCGGCCCGAGCGGGCGGAGGTCAAGGCGTGACCCCGACTTTGCGCACCAGGCTCACCGGCGGCATCCTGCTGGCGATCGGCGCCGTGATCGTGCTGTTCCCGTACTACTGGCTCGCCGTGATGGCGACCAACACGACCGGGGACATCTTCACCACGCCACCGAAGCTCACGTTCGGCACGCACCTGTTCGACAACATCGGCGAGGTGCTCGACCGGATCGACTTCTTCGGGTCGTTGCTCAACACCGTGATCGTCTCGGTGGCCACGACCGTGCTGGTGTTGTTCTTCGACTCGCTGGCGGCCTTCACGTTCGCCAAGTACGCCTTCCCTGGCCGGAACGTGCTGTTCACCATCCTGCTGGCGACGTTCGTCGTGCCGACACAGCTCTCGGCGATCCCGCAGTACTCGATCATGGCGTCGATCGGCTGGGTCGGCGACCTCAAGGCGTTGATCGTCCCGGCGGCGGCGAACGCGTTCGGCATCTTCTGGATGCGTCAGTACGCCGCGTCGGCGATCCCGGACGAACTGCTGGAAGCGGCCAAGGTGGACGGTGCCGGGTTCTTCCGTACCTATTGGACGATCGCGATGCCGATCCTGCGGCCCGCACTGGCGTTCCTCGGCATCTTCACGTTCGTGACCACGTGGAACGACTACCTGTGGCCGTTGATCGTGATGGTCGACCCGTCCAACACCACGCTGCAGGTCGCGCTGAACCAGCTCAACGGCCTCTACGGCGCCGACTACAGCCTGGTGATGGCCGGCACGTTGATGGCCGTCATCCCGTTGCTGGTCGTGTTCCTGTTCGGAGCACGGCATTTCATCCGAAACATCGCCGCAGGCGCGGTCAAAGGCTGAAAGGTCACCATGTCCTATCTCGACGACGTGTCCCCGGGATACGGCGCGTTGCCACCACGCGCCGCCTTCTCCTCGGACGCGCCTTCGTTAAGTCTCAACGGGGACTGGCGTTTCCACCTCTCACCCTCATTGGCCGACGCGCCACCGGGCATCGAGCAGGACACGTTCGACGACTCGTCCTGGTCCACTTTGGCTGTGCCAGCCAACTGGCAGATGCACGGCTTCGGCAAGCCCGCGTACACCAACGTGCAATACCCGTTCCCGGTCGACCCTCCTTACGTGCCATCGGACAACCCGACCGGCGACTACAGGCTCACGTTCGACCTTCCCTCGGCTTGGCTCACGCAACCTGCGGTGCTGAGGTTCGACGGCATCGACTCGTGCGGGCGAATCTGGCTCAACGGCACAGAGTTGGGTGTGACACGTGGCAGCCGGTTGCCTTCCGAGTTCGACGTCGGCTCGCTGTTGCGGGAACGCGGAAACGTGCTTGCGGTGCGCGTGCACCAATGGTCTTCGGGGAGTTACCTGGAAGACCAGGACATGTGGTGGCTGTCCGGGATTTTTCGTGACGTGACGCTGCTGGCCCGGCCGACCGGCGGGATCAGCGACTACTGGCTGCGCGCTGACTACGACCACACCACGGGTCGCGGCTACCTTAGCGTCGAAGTGGACGGTCCGGCGTGGCTGTCCATCCCGGAGCTGGGCATTCTGCGGGCATCAACCGACTTGCCGATCGACGCGGGTGTCGTGGAGCCGTGGACCGCGGAAACTCCTCGGTTGTACGAGGGATACCTGGCTTCGGACCACGAACGCGTGCCGCTGCGCATCGGTTTCCGCACGGTGACCATTGCGGACGGTCAGCTCAAAGTCAACGGCAAGCGTATCCTTCTCAAGGGTGTCAACCGGCACGAACACCACCCGGACTTGGGCCGTGCTGTGCCGTATGAGACTGCGTTGGCCGACGTGCTGATGATGAAGCAGCACAACATCAATGCCGTGCGAACTTCGCATTACCCGCCGCACCCGGCCTTCCTCGACCTGTGCGACGAGTACGGGTTGTGGGTGATCGACGAGTGCGACCTCGAGACGCACGGTTTCTCAGAGGTCGGCTGGGAACGCAATCCCAGCGACGACCCGCAGTGGGAAGCGGCGTACCTCGACCGGATGAAGCGGATGGTCGAGCGCGACAAGAACCATCCCAGCATCATCATGTGGTCACTCGGCAACGAGGCTCACACCGGTCGCAATCTCGCCGCCATGGCCTCGTGGACTCGTTCCCGTGACTCGACGCGGCCCGTGCACTACGAGGGCGACGCCGCATGCGAGTATGTCGACGTCTACAGCCGGATGTACGCCTCACACGCGGAGGTCGACGAGATCGGCCAGACGACCGAGTTGCCGTTCATCCAATGCGAGTACGCCCACGCGATGGGCAACGGGCCTGGCGGGTTGCTGGAGTACCGGGAGCTTTTCGAGAAGTACCCGCGGTGCCAGGGCGGCTTCATCTGGGAATGGCTCGACCACGGCATCCGTCAGGTGGATTCGGAGGGCCGACCGTATTTCGCGTATGGCGGCGACTTCGGCGAGACGATCCACGACGGCAGCTTCGTGATCGACGGCCTGGTGTTCCCGGATCGCACGCCTTCTCCAGGCTTGCACGAGCTCAAGAAGATCTTCGAACCAGTCCGCATCTCGGCTCCCGGCGCCGCCATCCCAACGACACAGACCCACGGGACACCCGGCACCGCAAACCCAGCGGCATCGAAGTCCCCAGCATCGTCGAATTCCGCCGAAACCGTTGCCCCCCAAGGAGATTTCGACTCCCCTCCACCATCGACCAGCCCCCAGGCAGCCCCCGCCCTTCCCGGGGGGCACCCCGCATCCAGCGTATCGGGGGGTGGGGATGGGGAGAAGGGTTCGCTGGGAGCTGTGGACAACTTGAAGGTTGTTGTGGCTAATCACTACGACTTCTCCGGGCTTGAGCAGCTGAGTTTCGCTTGGAAACTGGAGGATGAAGGGGTCGAGGTCGCCTCCGGCATCCTGCACACCCCCACCGTCCAGCCGGGCCAGGAAGTCACCCTTGACCTGCCGAAAATGCCTGAGACCCAAGGCGAATCGTGGGTGACGGTGACCGCCACGCTGGCCAAGGACGCCGCGTGGGCGAACGCGAATCACCCGATCGCGTGGGGACAAGTCAACGTCAAAGCCCGCCAGCAGACCCAAGGAAGCCGAGAGCCCCGAGAAGTACCCCGGGACATCGGCGGGATCCCGATCGAAGCGCCCAAGCTGGACCTGTGGCGGGCGCCGACCGAGAACGACAAGCCGTCCGACGAGGAAACCTGGCGCAAGAACGGCCTGCATCGCCTGCAGCACCGCCTGATCAGCGTGGAAGGCGGGACGACGAAGACTCGGGTGGCCCCGCCCGCGAGAGCGTTCGGCATGTTCGTCACCTACACGTGGACCGGCGACGAAACCACGCTGAACCTCAAAGTCGACATCGAGCCGGACGGCGAATGGCCGGGCACGTTGCCCCGTCTGGGCCTCAGGATGGCCCTGCCCAAGGAATACGGCAACGTCGAGTGGTTCGGCCGAGGCCCGAACGAAGCCTACGCTGACACCAGGCAAGCCGCGGCCGTCGGCAGATACAAGTACACAGTGGACGAAATGCAGACGCCGTACGTTGTCCCGCAAGAGAACGGCAACCGCACTGAAGTCCGCTGGGCCGAGCTCACCAACGACACCGGCGAGGGCATCAGGATCGAAGGCGACTTCGAATTCACCGCGAGGCGGTGGACGTCCGAAGACCTCGACGCGGCCGAGCACACGATCGATCTGACGCCCACCGACTGGATCTATCTGAACCTCGACATCGCCCAGAACGGCGTGGGCACAGCTGCTTGCGGCCCAGGTGTGCTCCCGCAGTACCAGCTGCACGCCCACAAGGCGAGCATCGAGCTGACGTTCACACGACTAGGGTCGTAAGCGAGTCGCCGGGGACGCCGGGGTTGTACTCGCGCCAAGCCGAGGCCAACGACACCACCGCGCCAGCAAGGACATCCGCGGGTTCCAGGAACGGAATCCGCAGGAATTCCTTGCTGGCGCCGGAGGCGTCCAGCGATCCGCCTGGCAACACGGCGACGCCGTGCCGCAACGCCAACTGAGCGAACGAAACCGCGTCGCCGTGCGGCAGCCGGACCCACAAGCTCTGGCCGCCGGCAGCCGGGGTGAACTCCCACGACGGAAGATGTTCCCGCAACGAAGCGCAAAGCTGCGCATGCTGTGCATACAACGCCGAGACGCGATCAGCTCGCAGAGCGTCCAAAGAAGACACCAGGGACACCGCGGCGACTTGGCCGATGTAGTTGCTGCCCAGATCGTGTACGGCCTTGAGCCGCGCCAGCTGCATGATCACCGATTCGGACGCCCGGACCCAGCCGATCCGCAGCCCGCCCCACACGACCTTGCTCAACGACCCGATCGTCACCGCTGGACCGTGAGCCGCGACAGGCAACGGGGCCTCGTCCGTGAAGCTCAGGTCGGCGAGCACCTCGTCCTCGATCAGCCGGACGCCCAGCTCCGCGGCTTCGGCGGCAAGGCGCTGACGGGTCAAAGTGGACATCACCGACCCGGTCGGGTTGTGATGCGTGGGAATCACGTACACGGCCGCCGGTCGCGCCCGCATCGCACGAACCAGCCCGTCGGCATCACCAACCGGAACAGGTACGAAGTCCGCAGTGGACTCCCGGAAAGCTTCCAGCGCACCGGGATAAGTCGGTGTCTCCACCACAACCCGGTCCCCTGGCGCGACGAACAACCTGGCTAGCAATGCCAAAGCTTGCTGCGCGCCCGTTGTCACCAGGATCTGGCCGGGTTTGGTCGGCAGTCCGCGCGCGGTGAAGCGGTCCGCCAGCGCGGCCCGCAGTTCGTAGTAACCGAGTGGGTGGTAGCCGATGTCGTCGGTGACCTCGACAGACAGCGCCTTGGCGTAGGCCTCGGTGACAGCCGCGGGCATGACGTTCGGCGCCGCGCACGTCAGTTGGACGATCTTGTCGAGCGGTTCGAGCAGGTGCATGAACAACGGGTTCGCGCTGTCGGCAGGACGCTCCGGGCGCAACGCGGCTGGAGCGACCTTCGTCCCGCTGCCCTGCCGCCGCACGATCTTGCCCTCCTGCGCCAGCAGGTCGTACGCGGACACCACAGTCGTCCGGCCAACCGCCAGAGCCGCGGCCAACGTGCGATCCGGCGGCAGTGGTGTGCCCGGTTGCAGCTCGCCGTCGTCGATCAGGCGCCGGATCCGCCCAGCGAGCAGCAGGTACAGCGGACCACGCCCAGCCGACCAGCGGCCGAGCCGGGTCACCAGGTCCTCCGGTCTCGTCACCAAACCAATTCTGCCAGATTGGCTCTGCCATAGGGCCAATTTTCCGACAAGACTCTGATCATGCACCGTGAGACACGAGCAGCCCGCTTGACCGCCCCTGCGCCTGGTCAGCCCGTGACCGTGCCGCTCTACCAGACGTCCAACTTCCGGTTCGAAAGCCCGCAAGAGCTGACCAGGGCCATGTCAGATCCGGACTCCTTCGCCTACAGCGGGTACGGCAACCCGACCAACCGAGCGCTTGAGCAAGCCATGGCCGACTTGGAACAGGGCGAGAAAGCGCTGGTCACAGCGTCGGGATCGAGCGCGCTCAGCACCGTACTGCAGACGATCTTGCGCCACGGCGACCACATCATCGCCCAGAAGGCGCTCTACGGCGGCACAGTCGCGATGTTCAACCACCTCGCCGACCGATGGGGTATCGAAGTCACCTATGTCGACGGCGTCGACCCGGCCGAGGTGAGCACGGCACTGCGGCCAAGCACCAAGCTGCTGTTCCTGGAGACGATCGCGAACCCGATCGGGCACGTGCCGGACCTGCCCGCGCTGGCCGCCGAGGCCAAGCAGAACGGCCTGCTCACCGCGGTCGACAGCACGTTCGCCACTCCCCTGCTGTGCCGGCCGATCGAACACGGCGCCGACATCGTGATCCACTCGGCGACCAAGTACCTGGGCGGTCATCACGACGTGGTCGGCGGTGTCGCCGTGTTCGCCGACGAAGCCCTTTACCGGCAAGCCTGGAAGCACGCGATCAACCTCGGCGTGGTCGCAGACCCGTTCGCGGCATGGCTGATCATCCGTGGCCTCAAGACATTGCCGCTCAGGGTCAACCGTGCCTGCGAGAGCGCCGCCATGCTGGCGGAACGCATGGCGGCGCATCCAGCGGTGTCCGCAGTGCACTATCCGGGCCTGCCGACACACGCCAGTCATGCCAGGGCGACCAAACTGCTGAGCGGTTACGGCGCCATCATCGCGACCGAAGTCACCGACGCACAGCAGTTCATGGGCAACCTGGAACTGATCATGAACGCGTCTTCCCTCGGTGGCACGGAAACCACCGTCATGCACCCGGCGACCACGTCCCACCGGCACCTGACCGCCGACGAGCTACGGACCGCCGGTGTCAGCCAGAACATGGTCAGGATCGCCGTGGGTGTCGAACATCCCGACGACCTGTGGGCCGACATCGAGCAAGCGCTCAGTCCAGCGCGGACATCACGTGCTTGATCCTGGTGTAGTCCTCGAGGCCGTACATGGACAGGTCCTTGCCGTAGCCTGAGTGCTTGAAGCCACCGTGCGGCATCTCGGCCACCATCGGGATGTGCGTGTTGATCCACACGCAGCCGAAGTCCAGCCGCCGGGACATCCGCATCGCGGTGGCGTGATCGCGCGTCCACACCGATGAGGCCAGGCCGTAGCGCACGCCGTTGGCCAACCGCACGGCCTCGGCCTCGTCGGTGAACTCCTGCACGGTGATGACCGGGCCGAACACTTCATCGGTGACGATCTCGTCGCCTTGGTTCAGGCCGGAAACCACCGTCGGCGCGTAGAAGTAGCCACGCTCGCCGACCGCCGATCCTCCACTGTGGATGGTTGCGGCATCCGGAAGGCGGTCGATGAAGCCGCTGACCCGGGCGAGCTGGGATGCGTTGTTCAGTGCGCCGTAGTAGACGTCCTCGTCGGGCCCGCCGGTTCGGGTTTCCTTGGCGGCCTCGGCAAGAGCAGCGACAAAATCGTCGTGTACGCCCGCGCCCGCGATCACCCGGGTCGCGGCGGTGCAGTCCTGGCCACCGTTGAAGTACCCGGCCGCAGCGATTGCCTTTGCGGCCGCGGCGATGTCGGCGTCGTCGAACACCACGACCGGAGCTTTGCCGCCCAGTTCAAGGTGTACGCGCTTCACATCAGCCGCGGCGGCGCCCGCGACCTCGATGCCGGCGCGTTCCGAGCCGGTGATCGACACCATCTGCGGCGTGGGGTGCGTGACCAGGGATCGGCCGGTGTCCCGGTCACCGCAGACGATGTTGAGCACGCCAGGCGGCAGGAACTCCGCGGCCAGCTCGGCCAGCATCACTGTGGTCGCCGGTGTGGTGTCCGACGGCTTGAGTACCAAGGTGTTCCCGGCGGCGATCGCGGGCGCGATCTTCCATATCGCCATCATCAGCGGATAGTTCCAGGGCGTGACCTGCGCGCAGACGCCGACGGGCTCGCGACGGACGTACGAGGTGAAGCCGCTCAGGTACTCCCCGGCCGACTTGCCTTCCAGTACGCGGGCCGCGCCTGCGAAGAACCGGATCTGGTCGACCGCGACCGGCAGCTCCTCGACCCGGGTCACGGCCATCGGCTTGCCGGTGTTCTCGCCTTCACGCTGGACGAACTCCTCGGACCGCGCCTCCAGGGCGTCGGCGATTCGCAGCAACGCCAGCTGGCGTTCCGCCGGAGTGGTGTCCCGCCAGGTCTCGAACGCGGTCCCGGCCGCAGCGAACGCGACGTCCACATCGGACTGACCGGACAGCGGGGAGGTCGCGTAGACCTCGCCGGTCGCCGGGTTGACGATGTCGAGCGTCCGCCCGTCGGCCGCGTCGGCGTGCTTGCCGTTGACGAAGTTGCGGAAGACTTGCTTGTCAGACAACAGAATCTCCGGTGATGTCATTCGGTCGGAACGGTGACGACCCAGCGGTCCGCTGGTCGCGGGCGAAGGTAGGCCACCCAGTACACGGTAGCCGCGACGAGCACCCCGAGCGTGATCAGCAGATCGAGCGGCGCCTGCTGAGCCACGACGTAAAGCAGGACAAGCGCGATCAAAACAGGCAGCACCGGCCAACCCGCCATTCGCCACGCAGGCTTGCCGCGGTGCTCGCCCCGGCGCCCTGTCAACGTGGCGATGGCGACGCCCAGGTAGAGCGCGGCGACCACGACGCTGGTGACGCCGCTGAGCGTCTCCACTGGCACGAAACACAGCACAGCGCCGCCGATACCAACGACCAATGTGGACACCCATGGCGACGAGAACCGGTTGCTGACCGTACTGAATGCGCGATTCACAACCTCCGGCCAGGCGCGGTCACGGGCGGAGGCGTACAGCACGCGGGAGTTCTGGATGACCATGACGATCACCGCGTTGATGATCGCCAACGCGATGCTGAGGCTGACGAACACGCCGACCCCGGTGTTGCTCCAGCCGGTGACCATCGCCGCGATGTCGCCGCCGGTGAGCGTCGTGATATCCGGCGCTCCCAACGTGATCGCGATGACGGGGATGATCACCACCAACGCGCCGATGCCGAGCGTCCACAGAACGGTCCGGACGACCGTGCGGCGTGGGTTGTGCATCTCCTCGGACAGGTAGACAGCGGTGGTGAACCCTTGCAGGACAAACAGCGCGACGGCTAGCCCGGCGATGATCGTGACCGTGCTGAGCGGCTCGACCGGGTCGGTGACGGTGGGGTTGACCAGCACGGAGGCCGGGCGCTGTGCGTTGCCGAAGCCGAGGAACGCCACCACGGCGATCGCGACTATCTCCAGAACCAGGAAGATGCCGGTAATCCAGGCGTTGGCACGCAGGTTGAGCAGGCCCATCAGGGTTCCCAGCAGCATGACGACCGCCCCCGCGACCCGCGGATCCACGTCCATCACGGAATGCAGGTAGTCCGCCGTGCCCAACGCGATGACCGGCGGAATGATCAACACGATGATGAACGACAGCACGAACATCATCCAGCCGGCGAACCTCCCGGCGACGATGCCCACCATCGCGTATTCACCACCGGCGCTGGGCACGAGCGTGCCTAACTCCGCGTAACACAAGGCCACGCCGATACAGAGCAACGCGGCCAGCGCGATGGTCAACGCTGTCCCGGTGCCGGTTTCGCCGAGCAGCGGAGGCACTACCACGAACAGCGAAGACGCCGGAGTCAGACAACTCAACGTCAACAGCGTTCCCCCGAACACGCCGATCGATCTGGTCAGCCGCCGCGGCTCGGTGGGGACGAGCGCGGCCTTGGCGGGAGTCGCCGTATCGGTCATCCATACTCTCCTCGCCTCACGTCACCGTGGTGTGACGCATAAAACAACGCGGATACCGCAATGTCAACGGCCTATCGCCGACGAAATCCGTTGTTTACGTCGCGACACGTCCCGGATCCGCCGGACCGGCGAGCCTTTCTGACCGACCGGTCATAATGCCAGCGTGAACCGGAAGAACACGGCACCAGAGCGGACAGCGGCCCCTCTGCTCGACGACATCGCCAAACAGATCATCGAGCAGCTGCAGCAGGACGGCCGGATGCCGTACTCGACGATAGGAAAGATCGTCGGGCTGTCCGAAGCCGCGGTCCGCCAGCGGGTGCAGCGACTGGCCGACGCCGGCGTGATCCAGATCGTCGCGGTGACCGATCCGATGCAGGTCGGGCTGTTCCGCCAGGCGATGATCGCGATCAACGTGGCCGGCCCGATCGAGCCCGTCGCCGACGCGCTCGCCGAGATGGACGAGATCGACTACGTGGTGGTCTGCGCGGGCCGGTTCGACATCCTCTGCGAGGTCATCTGCACCGACGACGCCAGCCTGCTCGAGCTGATCTCCACCCGGATCCGCGCGATCCCCGGCGTGCGCAACGCGGAGACCCTCGTCTACCTGAAGCTGCGCAAGCAGTCCTATCAGTGGGGCACTCGGTGACTACGGAATCCGTAGTTTGATCACGGTCTGAATACCGGAAACATCGGTCGCAAGGGTGATTTACTTGCGTATCCGTAGCGAGTGTGCGATAAAGCAGGCATGACCGCCTACGACGCCGCCGACCTGGCCCGATCCGCGAGTGAGCACCTGTGGATGCACTTCACGCGCCACTCCACCTTCGCTGACACGCCGCCGCCGGTGATCGTGCGCGGCGAGGGCGCCTACGTCTTCGACGCCGAAGGCAAGCGCTACCTCGACGGCCTCGCAGGCCTGTTCGCGGTGCAGGTCGGCCACGGCCGCGAGGAACTCGCGCAGGCAGCCGCCGAGCAGACGCGTCAACTGGGCTACTTCCCGTTGTGGGGCACGGCCCACCCGAAAGCGGTCGAGTTGGCCGAGCGTTTGGCCGCGTCCGCACCGGGTGACATCAACCGGGTCTTCTTCACGGTGAGCGGCGGCGAGTCCGTCGAGACGGCGTGGAAGCTGGCCAAGCAGTACTTCAAGCTGACCGGCAAACCCACCAAGCACAAGGTGATCAGCCGCTCGCTCGCGTACCACGGGACGTCGCAGGGCGCACTGTCCATCACGGGCATCCCGGCGGCCAAACAGGACTTCGAACCGTTGGTGCCCAGTGCGATCAAGGTGCCGAACACCAACATCTACCGCGCACCGGTGTTCGGCGACGACCCTGAGGCGTACGGCCGTTGGGCCGCCGACCAGATCGCCGCGGCGATCGAGATGGAAGGCCCGGACACGGTCGCGGCGGTTTTCCTTGAGCCGGTGCAGAACACCGGCGGGTGTTTCGTGCCACCGCCTGGCTATTTCCAGCGAGTGCGCGAGATCTGCGACCAGTACGACGTTCTGCTGGTGTCCGATGAGGTCATCTGCGCGTTCGGCCGTCTGGGACACGACTTCGGCGCCAAGCGGTACGGTTACCAGCCCGACATCATCACCGTCGCCAAAGGACTGACGTCCGGATACGCCCCGCTGGGCGCGGTCCTGGTCAGCGACCGGCTGATGGAGCCGTATCTCCAAGGCACGACAACATTCCTGCACGGCTCGACGTATGGCGGACACCCGGTGTCGTGTGCCGTCGCCATTGCGAACCTGGATCTGATGGAGAACGAGGGGATCTACGACCACGTGCTGTCCAATGAGGCAGCTTTCCGGTCCACGTTGGACAAACTGAGTGACTTGCCGATCGTCGGCGACGTCCGTGGCGCCGGGTTCTTCTACGGCATCGAGCTGGTGAAGGACAAGGAAACCAAGGAGACCTTCAGCGCCGAGGAGTCCGAGCGCGTGTTGCGCGGCTTCCTCTCCAGTGCCCTGTTCGACGCCGGGCTTTACTGCCGTGCCGACGACCGCGCCGAGCCGGTGATCCAGTTCTCGCCCCCGCTGATCTGCGACCAGCAGCAGTTCGACGAGATCGAGCAGATCCTGCGCAAGGTGCTCACCGAGGCGTGGCACCTGCTCTGACTTGGCGCCGCCCGAAGGGGGCGATGAACGGGCACTCCCGAACTGCCGCCCCTTCGGGAGAGAGAATCACCGTCACGCGTCGTTACCTTGTCGGACAGGTAATTCCGGCAAGGGGGTGGCGCACTGTCCAGCCTGACAACGGCAACATCGTCGGACTACCAGGCGATAGTCCGGCGGGTGCTGGGCACCGAGGCTCCCGGGTGGACACTCCAGGACGGGGCAACGTGGTGCATGGTGACGCCTGCCCTGCACACACACCGCAGGCAGGGCTGGAAACTGCACGTTTCGGCGATCGCCTCGACGGCCCACCACGTCCTCGAAGCCGTGACACCGATCCTGGCCGAACACCGTTGTGCGTTCAAGTTCGCTTCCTGCCCGCGGGTTCTCATCGACCTGACCGGCGTGCGGGCGCCGCGTGCCCAGTCAGGCAAGTTCCTCACCGTCTATCCCACTGACGACGACCAGCTGCGTGAGCTGGCTCAGCGCCTGCACGAGGCAACGATCGGCCTGGCTGGACCGGCCATCCTGTCCGATCGGCGCTATCGGCCGGACAGCGTCGTGCACTACCGCTACGGCAGCTTCACGTCCGCTCGCGAACTGAACGACGAAGGCTTCTACGAGGGGCAGCTGCTGGCTCCCGACGGCAGCTTCGTCCCAGACAAGCGCAATCCGTGGTTCTCGCCTCCCGAATGGGCGGTGCCGCCGTTCGAGCAGTCTGCCCGAAACGGCGGCACCGGCCGACCTGTGCTGCTCGCAGGCCGTTATCTGGTCCGTGAGGCAATTCGGCACGCCAACCGGGGCGGGGTCTACCGGGCTGAGGACCAGCGCACGGGCGAGGCGGTGCTGATCAAGGAGGCGCGCCCGCACATCGGCGCGGGGACCAGCGACGGCGACGCCCGGGACTGGCTGCGGTATGAGGCGCACGTGCTGAGCAAACTCGCTCCGCTCGGGGTGACGCCGGCGGTGCGAGAGGTCTTCGAGTCCAGTGGCCATGTCTTCCTTGTCGAGGACCTGATCGAGGGCACGAGCCTGACCGAGTGGTCGATCGACCAGGCGACGCGCAACGGCGCGCGCATGCCACTGGAGCTGATGTGGCGGCTGGCCCGTGACCTCACCCGGCTTGTGGCACAGGCACACGCCGCCGGATTCGTCGTACGGGATCTCAAGCCCAGCAACGTGATGATGACGCCACGGAACGAGCCGGTGCTGATCGATCTGGAATGCGCGGTCGAGCTCGGTGCCGCCGTCCATGTCAGGGGCACGGCCGGGTTCACCGCGCCCGAACACCTCGCTGCCGCCGACGGTGTCAAGGCCGGGCCCGAAGTGGACTGCTTCAGCATCGGCGCGACACTGCTGCACACCGCGACGGGAATCAATCCGGTGCTGGCCGAGGACACCGAGCCAGTCAGGCCGGTCGCTGACCGGCTCGCCGCGATCGTCGGCGCCGCGGCGCCGGAACATCCGGCGCTGCGTGCCCTCGCCCCGCTGGTCATCGGCATGACCGCGGACGTGCCGGATCGGTGGCCGCTGGACAAGGCCGTCGCATTTCTCAGTGCCAAGCCAGATGTAGCCGCTGTCGAGGCTCCCGCACTGAATGGTGTCGCCAACCGGTTGTCGCGTGACGGGTTTGCTTATCTGGCCGAAACCATCGACGTGAATGCCGAATACCTGTGGCCCCGTGGCCGTGGCGTGCCTGCGGGCGATCCCTGCAATGTCCAGCTCGGTGCCGGTGGAGTGCTCGCGGTGCTCGACCGTGCCGTCCGGACAGGGGCGCATCCCGAGGTCGAACCCGTGCTGCGGAGTGCGGCCGAGTGGTTGGGACGACGACTGACCCAACCTGACCGGATCCTTCCTGGCCTCCACTTTGGACGGTCCGGCGCAGTGTGGGCGTTGTATGACGCGGCAAGGACGCTCGGTGACACCGCGCTGGCCGACCAGGCCACCGCGTATGCCCTGCGCATTCCGTTGGACTGGTCCAATCCCGACATCTGCCACGGGCTGGCCGGCGCTGGTCTTGCCCAGGTGCACCTCTGGTGGGCGACTGGGGATCGACGGTTCGCCGACCGAGCCACGGAATGCGCGGATCGAGTGCTCCGTCTACTCGAGAACTCGGCGAGCGGTGTGGAATGGCCGCTGGAACATCGCCGGGAGCTCGCCGGATGCCCGAGTTACGGCTTCGGACACGGAATAGCGGGCGTTGCCACGTTCCTGCTCATCGCCGGGCGCGCACTGGACTGGCCTGAACTGGTGGACATCGCGGCGTCCGGCGGCCATGCGTTGTGCGCGGTGGCCGAGCGCGACGGGGAATTGGTGTTGTGGCCCAAAGGGCCTGGTCGTACTGAGCGGATGGGCCTGACACTGTGGTGCCATGGCGCCAGCGGCATCGGCACCTTCCTGATCCGGCTGTGGCAGGCGACCGGTGAACAGGTGTTCCTCGATCACGCCGAGCGAGCCGCCCGCGTGGTCCATCGGGATCGCTGGCGGCACAGCCCCAGTACGTGCCACGGCGTCGCGGGCAATGCGCAGTTGTTGCTCGATGTCGCCGACGCGACTGGCGAGGCGCAGTACAGGTATTGGGCGGAGGAAGCGGTGGTGTGCCTCGCGACGCGAGCCACCCGGCGTGCCGACCGGTTGCTGGTACCCGACGAGACATTGCGCGAAGTCCAGGCCAGCTACCAAGTCGGCTTGTCCGGGGCGCTGGATTTCCTGCTCCGCCTCGAATACGGCGGTGGCCGAGCGTGGCTGCCGGACTTCGAGTGACCTTGAGGAGGTGAGAGCGAGATGCAGAGTGACGTCCTTGAACTCCAGACGCTGCCGGAGACCGACACCGAGCAGTTGAACCCGGTGATGTGCTGCGACACCGACTGGACCAGCGGTTCGTGCACCGATCCGCCGCGCTGTAAGGAATAACGGCGGCGCTGTTCTGCGCGGCCACCTGTCGCGCGGCCGCGCAGAACCCGGCTCCATCGATCACGGAGAACCATGATCACGCTCGACGCCATCACCGCACTCGTCGGCGAGCCGCGTCCGGCGCCGCAGTGCGTCCGGCCTGCCCTCGCTGACGGCGGGCCTGGTCTCGTGCTGGCCTTCAACCAGCTCGATCGCTGCCTGCCGGGGCAGGGCTGGCGTGCCATGGCCGAGAACTATCTCGACGCGACCGTCGCGGGCGTCCACCGGCTCGGTGGGCTCGGCGCGTCACCGGGAATGTATGGCGGGCTTGCCGGAGTCGCCTTCGCCGCGTGGATGCTGGCGCGGGACGTGCCGGACATACACGAAAGCGTGGTACGGCAAGCCATCGCACGATCTCGCGCACTTGGTGGCGGCAGTCAACGCGAGGTCGACCTCATCTCCGGACTGACCGGAACTGGCGCGTACATGCTGTGCCGACGTGACGAACCGGCGCTCGCGACCGTGTTGACAGCGCTGGCCGCTGCGAGTGCGGACCTTCCGCCAGGTATGGCCCACGGCAGCTCCGGCCCGCTTGCCTTGCTTTGTTTGGCCGAAAGGGCAGGCGTGCGCGTCCCGGGACAGCGGGACGCCATTGCCACGCTGGCTTTGCAGCACGCCGTCGAGATGCCAGGGACAACGTGGTGCCGTGGCAGCGCCGGTATGGCCCGCGCGCTGTGGCACGCGGGGATTTCCCTTGGTGACCCGGACATGTGCGATCGTGCGGTGTCAACGGTCAAAGCCGCACACCGTCAGGGCGCGACGCCGGACGTCGGCCTCTGCCACGGAAGGGCCGGCCTGCTTCAGGTCACCTTCCGGTTCGCCTCGGACACCGGCGATCCTGAGCTCGTCGCGGCCATGCCGAAGCTCGCAGCCGAGCTCGTGACGTCCGCGCCCGATGAGCCGGGTTTCCTCGACGGCACAGCAGGTGTGGTGCTCGCACTGCTCGCCGCCGTCGCACCGGAGCCGCCGGACTGGGACCGCGCGCTGCTGCTGTCGTGAGGAGGGACATGGACACCGAAGTGTTGATCGCCGGGGCCGGACCGACCGGCCTCGTGCTGGCGATCGAGCTGGCTCGGCGCGGCGTCGACGTGCGGATAGTCGACAAGGTCGATGCGTATCCGACGAGCTCACGCGGCGACGCGCTGGTCCCCCGGACGTTGACTGTCTTCGACGATCTCGGCGTCCTCGACGAGGTCTTGGCAGCAGGTCACGCGAAGTACCCGGTACAGACCTACCGCGATGGCGCGCTGTCGCATCGTCGGGAGAGGATCACGCACACCGGGCAACGTCCGAATATGTGGTTGCTGGGTCAGGCCAGAACCGAACAGCTGCTCCGGGACCGGCTCGCCGCGCTCGGTGTGCGGGTTCAGCTGGGAACCGCTGTGACCGGTTTGTCCCAAGACGCCCAAGCGGTGACGGTGCGTCTAAACGGCGAGGAGATACGTGCCGCTTACCTCGTCGGCGCCGACGGTGGAAAGAGCTTTGTGCGTCACGTACTCGGCGTGCCGTTTCCGGGCACGACCGACGAAACGGTCCGAATGTTGATCTGCGATGTCGAGATCGACGGATTGGACACGACGTGCGCGCATTGGTTCGCGCAGGGGCTCGCGCTCGTGCCCGTTTCCGGCCAGCCACCGCTGTTCCAACTGCGGGCACCACTCGGTGCGGACGCCCCGCAAACCACACACTCGGGCGTACAAGCCCTGCTGGACAGCCGTTGCGGCGCCGGCGAAGTCCGCCTGCGCGACCTCAGGTGGTCGACCGTGCTGCGGTCCAATCTCCGTGTCGCGGAACGCTTCCGGATCGGCCGTGTCTTCCTCGCCGGTGACGCCGCACATGTCCATCCGCCCACCGGAAGTTACGGGCTCAACACCGGTGTCGAGGACGCGTACAACCTTGGCTGGAAACTCGCCACCGCACTGTCCAATTCGGAATGCGTGGCGTTGCTGGACAGCTACCACCAGGAGCGGCACAGGGTCGCGAGTCAGATCCATACCATGATCACCGGTCTGACGCGGACTTACGCCAGCGGTGACAAAGTACCGCCGGAGCTCGACCTGAGTTACCGTCATAGCCCACTGTCGGTTGACGAACGCGCCAAACCAGGAACCCTGCGTGCCGGTGACCGTGCTCCAGACGCACTCGTCCAGGCCCGCGACGGGCGCCTGACTCGGCTGTTCGAGCTCTTCCACGGCACGCATGCCACTGTGCTGGCCTTCGGACAGGAATCCGCGGATCCGCCGAACTGGCCGGGTGAAGTACGCACGTACAGCGTGTTCCCGCCCGGTTTCGGCGGAGAGTTCACCGATCACGAAGGACAGGCCTTCGGCGCTTACGACGTGCTCCCCGCAACGCAGGTGCTGGTTCGCCCGGACGGCTACGTCGCGGCGATCCGTTCGGTGCGTTCTTCGGTGTCCTCCAACACGATCCGGCCGAGCCGGTCGTAGGTCTCGGGTTTGGCCTTGCGCAGGTAGAGCGCGCCGAGGACACCGGCTGCGAACACTCCCGCGACGATCCACGGGATCGCGGCGAACAAAGTGGACCGCGCCGCTGGGCCTGCCGCCGCGTCAGCGTTGTCGAACAACAGCCAGACAACGGTGATCATGCCTGCGCCGCCGAGCAAGGGAGCCAACAGAGTCGTCAGCTTGTTGCCGCCGCGCCGCCAGAAGTAGCCCACCACGGCGAACGAGCACAGTGCCTGCACGATCAGGATCGCCATTGTGCCCAGCAATGCCATCAGGGTGTACAGGCCGAGGTAAGGATCCTGCCCGGAGAGGCTGAACAGGGCCACGATCACGACCGCGATTCCGGTCTGGGTGAAGGAAGCCACGAACGGCGAGCCGTGCTTCGGGTGGGTCCGGCCGAGTGGCCGCCAGATCAGGCCCTCGCGTCCCAACGCGTAGAGGTACCGTGCGGCGCACTGGTGGAATGCCATGCCGCACGCGAAAGAACCGGTGATCATCAGCCATTGGAAGGCAACCACGGCCCAGTGACCAACCGTTTGTTCGGTGGGGGCGAAGAACAGATCCAGCGGGCTCTTGGCCGCCAGTGCGACCGACTCGTCAAGGCCGTTGCCCGCGATCGCCATCCACGACACGAAAACGTAGAACAGTCCGATGCCGACCACCGCGACGAGTGTCGCGATGGGAATGATCTTCTTCGGGTTGCGGGACTCCTCGCCGTACATCGCCGTCGACTCGAAGCCGACCCATGACCAGAAGGCCATGAACAAGCCGAATCCCGCCGCTGCTCCGCCGAACGCCGCCGTCGGTTCGACCGGATCGAGCGGGATGCCGTCGGGTCCGCCGCCGTGGAACAACACTCCGAATGCCATCAGTGCCAGCACAGCGATCTCGGCGATGAGGAAAACGCCGAGGACCTTGGCGGCCAGGTGGATGTCGAAATAGGACAACGCCGCCGTCACCGCCAGCATGATCGCCGCGTAGAGCTGCCACGGCAGGTCGAGACCCAGCTGGGCGTTGATCGTGGTGTCCGCGAAGTACGCGAAGATGCCCACGATCGACGCCTCGAACACGATGTACGCCAGCACCGCCAATAGCCCGCTGGCCAATCCCATCACCCGGCCCAGGCCGTGGGAGATGAAGCCGTAGAACGCGCCCGCCGAGGTGATCCGGCGCGCCATCGCGACGAATCCGATGCTGAAGACCGTCAGCACGACAGTCGCGAAAATGTAACCGGCCGGTGCGCCGATACCGTTTCCGAACGCGACTGCCACCGGGACATTGCCTGTCATCGCGGTGATCGGTGCCGCAGTGGCCACCGCCATGAACACCACACCGAGCAGGCCGACCGAATTGGGCTTGAGCCGGTCCACTTCCCCTCCTCTAACCGAGGATTTCCGCGGCGGCGCGGGCACCGCTTTCGGCCGCACCGTTCATATATCCCTGGTAGTCCACCGAGGTGTGTTCACCGGCGATGTGGATGTTTCCTTGTCGCATTCCTTCGTAACCGGCATAGCGATGGCAGTAGCCGATCGGATAGCAGCTGTAGGCGCCGTACGAGTCCGGGTTCAGATGCCATGCGGCCAGCGTTGCCTTGCCGGTCCAGTCCTGGGCCACGCCGGGAATGACTTTGCCGAACTGGTCGAGGTTCTGCCGGACCGCTGCCCGCACGTACGCGTTGCCCGAATCCAGGAACGGCCGCGACGGGCGGAACCGCAGGGCACCATCGCCGCCGCCGTACTGGACCGCGATGCCCTTCGTGCCCGCTTGTCCTGCTGTCGCATCCCAGATCTGCTGGTAGCCAAGGTCGGTGAAGCTGGCACCGTTGGAGATCCCCGGCCACACACCACGGCCCAGCCAGTCGCGTTCCCGGAACTGCATGTTGAGTTTCGTGCAGTAGCCCATGTGCAGCTCACTGATCGCACGTTTCATCCTGGCGTCGAAACCTGCGCGCCGGTAGTCGATGTGTTTCAGCACGCCGAGTGGCACGGCCAGGATCGTGTGATCCGCTGTGACCGTCTTGCCGCCCTCGAACGTCAGGGTTTGACTGCCGTCGGTATTGCGCTTGATGGCTTCAAGTCGCCAACCGTGTTCGATCGTGCCCTTGGGCAACGCGGCCGCGATCGCTTCGGGCAGCCGCTGGTTTCCGCCGGTGATGTGGTAGCGCTCGTCGGACGCGCCCCAGACGTTCGGGTTTTCCAGATCGCTCTGGTCGATCATCATGTAGACCAGGTTGACCGCGGTCTGCTCGTCGGCTTGCCTGCCGTATTCGACGACATATGCCTCTTCGAGGAACCGGGCGAGCCAGCCGTCGGGCACGCGTGTCGCGATCCATTCGGCCACGCTCATGTTGCTCAGTGCCGTCGCGGCGGGTGTGGTCGCGTCCCATGTCGGTGCGTCCGGCGCGTTCTCGACGTCCGCCTCGAGCGCTTTGTAGACCGGCCGGAAGTCTTCGACGAACTCCTTGTGCGAGCGGTACCGGCCGTCGAAGAACAGCACGTCCTTGCCGTCTTTCGGCGCGGCGGCACGGACATCGGTCAGCCCGAGGCCAAAGCGGACGCACAGGTCCCGCACAGCTTCGTGGTCGGTGTCGATGAACTCGCCGCCGTGCTCGGCGATCTGCCCAGCGTCCCAGTACGTGCGCTCTGAGAACATCCGGCCGCCGACTCGGTCGCTCGCCTCGTACACCGTGGACTTCACGCCCGCGTCGGCGAGGGTCAGCGCGGCGTTGAGCCCGGCGAGCCCGGCGCCGATGATCGCGACCTTGGGATGTGTCGCGGCACTGGCGGGTCTCGGCAGGCCGAGCATCGCGGCGCCTGCCAGCACACCACCGATTTTCAGGACATCGCGACGGCTGATCGTGCGCGCTTCGGCAGCACGCGCCAGCCGCGCCTCGCGGTGTTCGAGCACAGGCATGCCAAGTCGCTCGGCTACAGCATGGTCCACCGCAACCTGACGCACGAAGCGGAACATCTCTGTACGCGGCATGGCGAAGATGCAACAGCACGAATCTCGCACTGTCAACGCCCGATTGCGACGAAATCCGTTGCCAAAGTCAACTGCGAGGATGAATTACCTCGGTTGAAGGCCGAGCCGTTCACCGAGCCTGCCGATCCAGGCCGCGACGTCATCCGCGGCACGGTCGGGCAAACCGAACACGACCTCTGTGACGCCAATGGACGCCAAGTGCGCCAACCGATCCGGATCAGGCCGCCCGCCCAGCGCGACGACCTCCGGCGCACCGCGGCGCCCGGCGTCCCGCCAGATCGCCTGCAGCGTGGCCACTTGGTCGGTTATGTCCACTTCGTACGGCGTGGTGATCCAGCCGTCGGCCGACCGCGCGATCCATGTGAAGGTCTTCTCGGTACCGCCGGCGCCGATCAGCACCGGGATGTGCGCCTGCGCCGGTTTCGGCCACGCCCAGCTCGGACCGAACGACACGAACTCACCCGCGTAGCTGGCCTCCTCGTCAGTCCACAGTGCACGCATGGCTTCCAGGTACTCACGCAGGACGGTCCGGCGTTTCGCACCGGGAACGCCGTGGTCAGTGAGTTCGTCCACGTTCCAGCCGAACCCCGCACCCAGGGTCACCCGACCGCCGGACAAGTGGTCGAGACTGGCAATTGTTTTGGCCAGCGTGATGGGATCGCTCTCAACCGGGAGGGCCACCGCGGTCGCCAGCCTGATCCGAGTGGTCACCGAGGCCGCGGTCGCGAGCGCGACCCACGGATCGAGGGTCCGCATGTAGCGGTCGTCCGGAAGCGACGAATCGCCGGTGTGCGGATGCGGCGACTCCCGTTTGACCGGGATGTGCGTATGTTCCGGCACATAGAAGGAATCCAGGCCGGCCCGCTCGGCGGCAGCCGCCGCCACCGCGGGCGCGATGCCACGGTCACTGGTGAACAGCACGATCCCATACCGCACACCAGGCAGAGTATTAGAACACGTTTCAGTTTCGCAATGCCCGCTATGCCAAGCAGCAAGGGTCGCGACTGGAACGTGTTCTTTCAGATCTCATCCCTGGCGGGGTCGTGGTACTGGCCGAAGAACGCCGACTCGTCCAGTACCTGCAACCTGCCGCGGCCGAAGACCAGGAACCCGGTCGGCCGAAGTTCGTGCTCGCCTTCGTGATCACCCAGCACGCCCACCGGGCCGGCTTTGCCATCCCGGATGGCGAAGTCGACGTCCGGCGGGACAAGGCCTTGCTCCCGCAACCTGTCGACCCAGGCATCGATCTCCGGCAACACAGCCGGATCGGTGTAGCACGCGGCCCGCACAGGCGTCGGCCACGGCTGGTAGATCCTGATCACTCGACTGCGCATGTCCGCCATTCCCCGTCGGCTCGCGAGCACGGTAAGACCGACGGAGAACTTATCACAGGTTCGAACACATGTTCGAACGAGAACGTCAGACGGCGACGGACTTCGGGTGTTCGTCCGCGCGCGCACCGGCCAGCAGGCCGAGGCGTTCGGCCGCGGCACCGGCCTGGAAACGGTTGTCCGCCTGGAGCATCTGGTACAGGCTGGAGATCCGGCGAGCCAGAGTCCGTGGCGCGAGCGACATCCGGCGGGCGATCGCGGTGTCCGGCAGGCCAGTGGCGAGCAAGCGCAGCAATTCCCGCTGTTCCCGGTCGAGAACGACAACACGTGGAGTGGTAGAGGGCTTCATTTCGGTACGGCTCCCGATACGGCGGTCGGTAGGACGCCTGGTGTGATGCCAGCGCCGACATCACACCAGGCCGTGCCTCATACGCTGCCCGGTGCCGAAGGGGGCATCGGCACCGAGTTGTGAGCAGATACGAGCCCTGCCCTCATATCTGTTCGGTAAAGCGTTTCTTGAGGCTGTCACACCCCATCGCAGTGCGACAAGAACGACGCTACACCCGCAAAGGCGGCCAGCAAGGCGTTCGGCCTGGAGTTTTCGCGCAGTGTGTGGTGACCATTCGGGCATCGGGCCAGGATGGATGTCGAGAGTGGACAGTCCATGATGGTTTATGGACCCAGAATGGACCATGACGAGAGGAGACAACTCATGCGGTTAGCCGCACTCGCCGGCGCGGTGCTCACCACGGTCGCTTTGTCGGCGACCACAGCCAACGCCACTCCCCCCAGCGGGGTCACTGGGACAATCATCAGCAAGACGACCGCCGGTGGCAAGGATTACATTCTCAGGGAGATCACCCTGGCCGCGGGCGGAACGACTGGCTGGCACCACCACGAGGGGACGCTCTACGCCCTGGTACGCAGCGGAACACTGACGCACAACAAGGCGGACTGCTCGATCGACGGCATCTACGAGCCCGGCTCGGTGTTCGTCGAGCCCGCCGGACAGAGCAACATCCACGTCGGCCGCAACCTAGGAAAAACACCAGTGGTGCTGGACGTCCTGTACGTCCTGCCGGAAGGTGCGCCGCTGTCGGTGGACGAACCGAACCCCGGCTGCGACTTCCAGTAGCCGCCTGGTTTTCGGCCAATCGTCATCCGGCTTGACCATCACCGGACTTGTCCTTGACGAACGCTTTGACCGAAACCCTGTGAAGCACGCGTGAAGCCGGTGCGTCTCTCGCATCGGCTTCAGCTAGCGAAAATCGGGCGCAAGGACACCGCGACCGCGTGCCGGTGCAGTTCGTCCAGCGAGTGAACGATGTCGTCGAGGCGCCAGATCCCGCACAGCATCGTCGGCCGCCAGAGCTCCACCGTCGCGTGCAACTGGCCCAGAATCTGCTCGGTCAGCAGGTCCAGCTGCGGGCGTACTTCGGTCGCCAGATCAGGCGTGCGAGCCGGCCGCTGGTCCGGGTGCCGTTCCCATCGTTTGAACAGTCCATTTTGGACGACCTTGCTCGCCTCGATCTGCGCGCGGAAGAACCCGGCCGGTGGCCCCGAGGGCATGCCTCGGCGCACTGACTCGGCCACGACGGCGTCGAGGATCTGCTGTTCCCGCACCGGGTCGTCAATCTGCTGACCCGTGCCGAACTTCGCGGCCGCGACCAGATCGCTGAGCATCACCCTCCGCACCGCCAGCTCGGCGAGCGGGCCGAAGGGATCCACAGGTCCGATGGCCAAGCCGCCCATCGCCTACCCCGCACTGCCCAACCTGGTCACGTACCCCATGAAATCCACGGTACCGCCCCGATCAGTTTCCGCCTCCTATCCGGTCTGTATTGACATGGAGGTGTCTTGATGTCTTTTAACTGGCTGCTGACCGGTTTATTCCTGGGGACCGGCGTGTGGTTCACGATCGGCTGCGCCACGGCTGCCGGGGCCGAGCGGGTCACCAGCGGCGGCCACGCGGTGATGAGCCTGGCGATGGTCGCGATGGTCTGGGGTGTCCCGCTGCCCCTCTGGCTCCAGGTAGCCGTTTTCACCGCGATCACGGTGTGGTTCGCCGGCTTGGCCACCGTGCCTGACCGGCGGCACGGGTTGCGTGCGGTGCACCACGCGCTCATGGGCGCGAGCATGGCGTGGATGGTCTGCGCGATGACCGTTCCCGTCGGCCATCAGGTTATGGTCGTTTTTGCCTGGTATTTCCTGATTGCCACGATCCCACTGCTTGGGAAGCAGGTCGACGCGCTCGGCCACGCCGCCATGAGCGCGGGCACCGGCCTGATGTTGCTGGCGATGTGAGCAGGGATAATGCCGGGCATGAGCTTCACCATGGTGTTTGTGCCGCCGCAGCAGGACGAGACCGCCACGTGGCCACAGCGGCTCGCCGAGGCCGTCCCCGGCCTTCGCGTGCTGCGACCGGACACCGCCGAGGAAGCTGCCGAGGCGTTGCGTACGGCGGACGCAGCCTACGGTGCACTGCCTGAGGAGTTGTTGGCGCACGCCGGACAGCTGCGATGGTTGCAGGCTCCGCAAGCCGGGCCGCCCGCCGGGTTCTACCACCCCAAGCTGATCGAGCACCCGGTCCAGGTCACCAACATGCGGGACACGTACACCGACCACGTCGCCACGCACACCATGGCACTCGTCCTGGCGCTGGCGCGCGGACTGCCGCAGTACGTCCGCGCACAGGCTCAGTCGAACTGGGCGCCCGACTGGGATCCCGGGTCGGTGCTGGCGATGGCCGAGTCGACCGCGTTGATCGTGGGCGTCGGGGCGATCGGCAAAGAGGTCGGCCGGATGCTTTCGGCATTCGGCACCCGCGTGATCGGCATCGACGCGCGGCAGACCGACCTGGTCGAAGGATTCGCCGAAATGCTGCCCGCGGCCGCACTGGACGAGCGGCTCGGTCAAGCCGACTTGGTCATCATCACCGTGCCGCACACACCGGAAACCGAGGGAATGTTCGACGCCGAGCGGCTGGCGAAAATGCGCAGCAATGCTTATCTGGTCAATATCGGCCGCGGCCCGACGCTACGCCTCGACGCACTCAACGACACATTGGCCGCAGGCAAACTCGCCGGAGCCGCCCTCGACGTCTTCGAAACGGAGCCGCTCCCGCCGGAGCATCCACTCTGGACACGGCCGGACGTGCTGATCACGCCGCACGTGGCGGGTGCGGGTCCGCACGCCGAAGAACGCCGGTTCGCGGTCACCGTGGAGAACGCGAAACGCTTCGCCGCGGGCGACCCTTTGATCAACGTGGTGGACAAGGCTCATTGGCACTGAGATGTGGCACGCGCTCAGGCCAGGCAGCGGTCCGCTGCTGTGGAACAGCGGCGGACCGCACCACCCCCGGCCGCACCACGACCAACCCGGCACCCGCCTGTCCACAGAGGACAACGAGCACCATCACCAGTGAGGCTTGCCATGACTGTGTGATGGTGTGCACGAGTCCACAAGCGAGCGCGCCAACTCCGGCGATGAGGAACCCGCCGCCCTGAACCATCGCCGACAACGCCGTTGTGATCTGTGGATCCGCGCCCGCCCGTCTCGGAATACTGGTCAACGCCAAGGCGATACCGCCCATGCCGACGCCGAGCCCAGTCGCCCATAACCACGGCATCACGGCTGGCGCGGCAAGCAACCCGGCAACACTGATCATGCTTGGCAGCACGAGCAAGGCCAGCAACGCGTGCTGATTGTGCCGCTTATGCACCCACCACGGCACCAGCCACATCATCGGCAGGCCAAGGATCATGGACAGGCTCAGGCAAGCCCCGGCGACATCCGCCGACACGCCCGCGTCCCGCAGGATCGCCGGTAACCAGCCCATCACCAGGAACGTCACCGTGGAAACAAGTCCGAAATAGACCGTCAAACCCCATGCCCGGCCCGATTTCGACACCGCGAGCGGGCTCAGCACACCCCGCTGTGGCCGATTTCCGTCCAGTCGTCGGGAAAACGGCACAGTGACCGCCGCCAACACGGCCCACCCGGCCAAGCCGAAGCGCCACGACGACTCGCTGACGATCCACGGCGTGATCAGCGCTCCCGCTGTGCTGCCGCAGCCGAGTGACAGCGTGTAGCAGACACTGAACGCCGTGGACTTTCCACCGACCAGCAACGGAAGCATGGTCGCGATCAACGCGATCGCCACGCACACCAACACAGTTCCAGCGATGAGCAGGAACGGTCCATCCGCGACCCGGACCACCTGTGCGGCCGCCAGCAGGACCAGCGCGACCTGAACCGTCCTTTGTGTACCCGTCGCAGCCTGTAACCACGGCGCGAGCAAACCGCCGATTCCGCACACCCACAAGGGAAGCGCGACAAGGACCGCCGCGACCGCACCGGTCACTCCCGGTGCGGCCGCGATGTCCGGCAGCGCCGATCCGAGGCTCGTCACCGCAGGCCTGAGGTTGAGTCCCAAGAGGAACACCACCGCAGCAGACCAGATCGGGCCCCGGACCATCACTCCCCCTTTCGCCGCCCGGAGACCCTAGCACGCGTTCGAACAGATGTTCGATCCGGGGGCGATCTTTCTTGGAAGTGAGGTGATGCCAGCACTTTGTGACCGACATCGACGTACCCAGCGTGGCCGTCAGGCGTTTTGGGCGGACTTCTCCGTTTCCCGCCGGGTGAGCACCAAGGGGCCGTCCTCGGTAATGGCAACCGTGTGCTCGGAGTGGGCCGTGCGTGAGCCGTCGGCTGATCGGATCGTCCAGCCGTCGGGGTCATAGACGATTTGGTCGGTGGTGCGGGCGAACCAGGGTTCGAGCGCGAGGGTCAGGCCCGGCCGGAGCTTCAGGCCGCGGCCCGCCCGGCCCTTGTTGGGAACGTGGAGTTCTTCGTGCATGGTGCGGCCGATGCCGTGACCACCGAACTCGGTGTTGACCGGATAGCCGTAATCACAGGCGACCGCCCAGATCGCCGCGGAGATGTCACCCAGCCGGTTACCCGGACGTGCCACCTCGATCGCCGCTTCCAACGCTTCCTCGGTGGCGCGGATGATCCGCAGATCCTCCTCGGCGGCGGTTCCGACCACGACCGTGCGCGCCGAATCGGCCACCCATCCGTCGATACTGACCGCGAGATCCGCGCTGAGCACGTCTCCGTCGCGCAGCGTGTAGTCGTGAGGCAAGCCGTGCAGGACGGCGTCGTTGACCGACAGGCAGATGACGTTGCGGAACGGGCCTTTGCCAAAGGGCGGGGCGTAATCCCAGTAGCACGACTGCGCCCCGCGCCGTTTGATCATGCCCCGCACATGGTGCTCCAGGTCCAAGAGGTTGACGCCCACGTCAGCGAGCCGGCCGATCTCGGAGAGCACCTCGGCGACGAAACGCCCGGCCACGTGCATGCGCTGGATCTCCGCGGGCGTCTTCAGTTCAATCACGAATACCTCACGTCACGGGTTGGTATTACTATACCGGCACCCTAGCACTTGCCGGTATAGTAATACCACCTCCGGACGCTATGTCGGGTCAGTGAGTGCGGCACGGGCAGTCAGCACCTCGCTGCCGCGCGCGTACACGACCTCGATCTCCTTGCCGACAGGGTGTTCCCGGGTGAGCAGCCACAGATCGGTGCGCCCGAACACCGGAGCGCTGCCCAGCTTCAGGATGATGTCGCCGGGCTGGATCCCTGCCTTGGCGGCGAAAGCGCCGTCATCGACCGACACGACGACCGGACCGGCGAGCCAGTCCTCGGTCATCATGCCCAGTCCGGACTGGAACGTGAAGAACCTGTCGTAGCGCACACCGGTGCGCAGGTACAGATCGAGCGCGGCCAGCGTTTGCACCCAGCCGAGACCAACGCTGTCCAGATGCGATCCCCAGTCCTCGCCTTCGCCGAAACCCGCCTGGGTCACCGTGATCCGGGTGCCGCTGTCGGTCTCCTCGAACGTGACGGTGACGTCGGTCTCGACCGGCAGAATGCCCGGGCCTTCCTTGTAGACAAGCTTGTTCGGCGGGTCGGCCTCGACGATGTCCCACACTAGCTGCCCGTAATCGTCCGCGGCCCACGCGATCCGGCCACCGGGGCGAACGTCGGTTTCCTCGACCGTGCCCGTCAGCCACGCCTCGAGGTCCTTCGCGTCGGTGAACGCCTGCCACGCGCGCTCGACCGGGACGGACAGCGAGAAAGTCTTCTCGTACTTGCCGTAGTTCACGACTGCTCCTTCGGATCCGGATGCACGGCGAGGACGACCCGGTACGGATCTCCTTGCGAGTCCCCATACTTCTTCAAGATCGGCCCGACGGCCGACATGTACTCCTTGAGAAAAGCGGTCCGCTGCGCGGCATCCGCCAAGCGAACCTCAGCCTCGACGGCGGCGCTGGCGATCTTCTCGCCATCGAACGCGGCCCGGTCAAGCAGAAGCGCGGCCGCCTGCTGCAACCGCTCACCGACAGCGACCAGGTTCTCCAACGCCACCTGTTCGGCCAGCGCCTCGATCCGCGGCCGGTCGACCCAGGCGAGACGCGGCGAGACCACGTAGGTGGCGGCGGTTGCCTGGTAGAGGCTTTCGACCAAGTTGCCTGCGCGGCGCTCGCCGACACGATGCGCGAGACCGACCCGCTCCAGCTCTTTGACGTGGTAGTTCACCTTTTGGCGGGGCTCCCCCAGCTCACGCGCGACGCCCGCCGCGGAACCCGGTTCCCTGAGCGCGGCAAGGATCCGCAGGCGCATTGGATGCGCCATGGCTTGCACGGCTTCGGTGCTGGTGACCTCGGCGATCGACTTCACGAAAGTGATAGTCGTCCGGAAAAGAAAACTTGTCAAGG
Source organism: Kibdelosporangium aridum (assembly GCF_900176515.1). Lineage (GTDB taxonomy): Bacteria > Actinomycetota > Actinomycetes > Mycobacteriales > Pseudonocardiaceae > Kibdelosporangium > Kibdelosporangium aridum. Next base: position 49,603 of record NZ_FWXV01000005.1, on the reverse strand, counting down.
CCTCGACAGAAGCCAGCACAACTCCCTGGGGCGTTGTCGTTGCGGTGGAGCATGCTTGCGGGTGTGGAAGGCAAGGACGTTCTCGGGATTCTGGACTTGTTGCGGGACTTCGACGTCTGGGTCGGCGGTGGCTGGGGCATCGACGCACTGATCGGGCAACAGACCCGTGACCACCGAGACCTCGACCTCATGTACAGGCAAGAGCAGGAGCCAGGCATTCTCGATGCCCTCACAGCCGCGGGCTTCACCGAAATCCTGAACTGGCGCCCGATCCGGTTCGTCCACGCCCACGAGGACAGCCGCGAAATCGATCTGCATCCCCTGGTCTTCCAACCGGACGGCAGTGCCCGTCAAGCCTCGCTGCAACCGGACAAGCCGTTCGTCTACCCGGCCGATTGCTTCGTCACGGGCGTCATTGATGGCCGCCAAGTGCCGTGCTTGTCCGCTGAGCAGCAGGTTTACTTCCATCAGGGGTATGAGCCGAGCGAACGCGATCGGCATGACATGGCTCAGCTGCGTCAGGCGTTCGGTATTCACACGCACTTCTGAGGGTGGGTGTTAGTTTCGGTCCATGGGGCGTACTCGGGTTGTCATCGTCGGGGCGGGGCCTGCCGGACTTACCCTCGCCAACCTCCTGCGTCAGGCGGACATCGACTGCCTGCTGCTCGAACAGGAGACCCGCGAGTTCATCGAGCACCGTCCCAGGGCCGGGTTCATCGAGGAGTGGGCGGTCCGCGAACTCGAACGGCACGGCTTGGCCGATCGCTTGGTTGAGCGGGCGCAGACGCACGGGAAGTTCGAGTTCCGGTTCGAGGGCGAACGGCATCCGTTCAACTACGCCGAACTCACCGGACAGCGGCATTTCGTCTATCCGCAACAGGAACTGGTGAAGGATCTCGTTGCCGTGTACCGGGGTGAAGTCCGGTTCAGCGTAAGCGATGTCCAGCTGCACGACCTGACGACCGAACCGTTCGTCACCTTCACCGACGACGAAGGCCACCACCGGATCGACTGCGACTTCGTCGCCGGATGCGACGGCGCGCGAGGCGTCACGCAGGCATACGTGCCAGCAAATATCGCACGACACGACTACGGCATCGGTTGGCTCGCCTTGCTTGCCGAGGCGCCGCCGTCAGCGGACGGCGTCATCTTCGGCATCCACCCCCGAGGCTTCGCCGCCCACATGGCACGAACGCCCACGGTGACTCGGTTCTACCTGCAATGCTCTCCCACCGACACCGATGCCGACTGGCCGGATGACCGGGTGTGGACGGAATTGCACGCGCGGCTCACGGTCTCCGACGGGAAGATCATCGAGGGGCCGCTGATCGAGAAACGCGTTCTGGACATGCACAACTACGTGCTCGACCGGATGTCGTCCGGGCGGCTTTTCCTCGCTGGTGAGGCGGCCCATCTCGTCGCGCCGATCGGCGCCAAGGGCATGAACCTCGCCATTCACGACGCCTTGCTGCTGGCCGAAGGCATCATCGCGCACTACGAGGGCAATGAGTCCACATTGGACAACTACACCGCCGCGTGCCTCGGCCGGGTCTGGCAGTACCAGGAATTCTCCCAGTGGCTGTCCGACATCTTCCACGGCTCGCCGGATCCGTTCCAGAACGAGCTTTCCCGTGCGCGCCTGCGGCGGCTGCTGGGATCACGACGAGCCGCTGAGTCCTTCGCGGAGATCTACATCGGACAGCGTGCCGATTTCTAGTCCTTGGGCGCGGCCTGCCTTGGCAGCCGGTGCCCGGGTACTCGGGTCCAGCGGAGTGGTACCGATCGCCTCGGCGGACGCTTCGTTCGGAGTGATAGTCATGTCATCACCCCACGAGGGAAGCAACAGGTCCTGGGAAGGCACCAACTGCGTCACGCCCATCGGCAGCAGCGCAACGCCCTTGTCATAGTCCGCCGCGTAATCGGCGTTGTGAGTACTGCGGATCCCACCGTCGACATAGCGCCGGCCATCGATGGTCACAGGTGGCCAGATCATGGGCACGGCACAGCTCGCGGCCACGGCGTCGACCAAACTGACGCCTGAGGAGTTGTCGAACACGCGCGGCTCACCGGTTTCCGCGTCGACCGCGACGATCTTCAGCTTGAAGGAAGGCCATTCGTGCGAAGGGAGCCTGGACGCGATCACGGCTCGCCGTTCGGCCTCCGGCACGGTGTCCGCGGCCAAGGCCAACGCGCCGATCCTGCGCCCGATCTCCAGAGACGAGGAAACGCCGTCGAGGACATCGGCCAGATTGGCCACATAGGACTCCAGGTCGACGCCTGGGTCGATCTCCTTGTTCTGCAACGCGGGATCGACTTGCCTCGCGTAGAGCTCGTCCAGGCTCAAGCCGCTGCCCAGCTGCGCGGCCACGGTGGAACCTGCCGACGTGCCGACCACCAGATCCGCGCCAGTCACGTCCATACCCGCCTCGGCAAGACCGGCGAGCACTCCGGTCATCCACGCGATACCGGCGACACCGCCACCGCCCAGCACAAGCGCATGTTTGGTCACGGATCGGCCCACGAATGTTTCCACGTGCGACATCGGGGCTCCTCACTGACCGGACGCACGATCATTATTACCGCAAGATCGTGTCGAACACGACAGTGAAGAAGTCGTCCAGTGGTTGTGTGTTCTTGTCAGCTTTGACGCGCAGCAATGTGCCCTCCCACGCGTTCAGGACGAACCGGCCGAGCCGATCAGCATCCAGGTCGGCGCCAACCTCGCCGGCGGCCTGCGCTTCCTTGATGGCTTGGACGATGCTGTCCGACCAAGTGCCAAGGCTGATCGCGACTTGCGTGCGGATGATGTCGCTGTGGTCGGCGCGTTCGGCGGCCATGTTGCCGATCAGGCAGCCCCGGGTGAAGTCGTTGCCAGCCAAGAGGTCCGCCATCGTGGTGAACCGCGCCCTGAGCTGCTCCACCGGTGAGAGGCCCGGCGTCGACCGGTGCCACTCGGACTCGGTGGCGTAGCGGCGGACGACCTCGGCGCCGAGGTCCTCCTTGCTTTTGAAATGGTTGTAGAAGGACCCTTTCGGCACGCCCGCGGCTTTTGTGATGGTGTCGACCGAGCACGCGGCATAGCCGTACTTGTGGATCTCTTGCACGGCCGTCTCGACGATGACCTCACGAACACTTGCCCTGGGCATGCCCTCAATGTGACCAGTCGTCTTCACTTTGTCAAACGGCGGTCCGCCCGCCTCCGTTCAGCCGCTGGTCGCGCCTCGATCTTCGTGGATTCAATGATGGGAAGTCATTTGAATCAAGGGGGTTCGCGCATGACGTTGACCCGAAAGCAATTACTGAAGGCCATGGCGGGAGCGGGCGCCGCGGTGATGGTCACACCGCAAGCGCATGCCTCCAGTGGCCGGGTGATCCAGCGAGATGTCTGTGTCATCGGCGGCGGAGCATCCGGCAGTTATGCCGCCGTCCGACTGCGTGACCTGGGCCGTTCGGTCGTTGTGGTCGAGCGCGAGGACAGGCTGGGCGGGCACACCGAGACGTTCCGCGATCCGGTCACGGGCGGCACCGCCGACATCGGTGTGGTGGGGTACCACGACATCCCGCTCGTCCGCCGCCACTTCGGCCGGTTCGATGTGCCGCTGAGCTTCGCCAAGACCAATCCCGGCACGATCCGATTCGCCGACTACCGGACCGGCCTGCCCGTCGACAACTACCGGATGCCGCCGATGAGCAGGCTGGCCGAGTACGCGGAGGTGCTGGAGCAGTACCCGTATCTGGAAGACGGGCCGGACCTGCCCAACCCGGTACCGCCGGAACTGGTGGCACCGTTCACCGACCTGATGGCCAAGCACGGGTTCGCGGATCTGGCCCCGTTGCTGTACCTGGTGAGCCAGGGCCGCAGCGACCTGTTCGACCTGCCTGCCCTTTATGAGATGAAGTACCTCAATGGCCCGGCGGTTCACGGAATGCTCACCCAGACGACCGTGACCACCAGCCGTCGCGACAACAGCGAGCTCTACGAGAAGATCACCACACATCTCGGCGACGATGTGCTGCTGAACGCCACGGTAACCGAGGTGAGCCGTGAGCGTGCCGGAGTCCAGGTGCTTGTCAGCACTCCACACGGACCACGCACGATCCGGGCACGCAGACTGGTGGTGACCGTGCCGCCGCTGCTGGCCAACCTGGCCAGGTTCGATCTCGACAGCACCGAACGGGCACTGTTCAGCCGGTTCAGCCCGGGCGGCTACTACACCAGTGTGCTGCGGCTGCCGGGCGTTGCGCAGGTCCCGATCCAGAACGTCAGCGCGGACGCCGCCCGGCAGCACATGCCGACCATGCCTGGGCTGTACCTGCTCGCCGCCACAGGCATTCCCGAGATCTTCATCGCCTACTACGGGAGCAGCCGTCCACTGCCCGAAGCGCGAGTACGCGCGGACATCCTCGCCGCCCTCGGCAGGCTGCAATCCACCGGTGTCCTTCCCACCACCCAGCCGCGGTTCGAGATGTTCGCCAGCCACGCGCCTTTCCTGCTGAGCGTCAGCGGCCGGGACATCGCGGGCGGGTTCTACCGAAGACTCAGCGCCCTGCAAGGCCGACACAACACCTTCTACACCGGGGCCGCGTTCCACACGAACGACTCGACCCTCCTGTGGCGGTTCACCGAAAGTCTCCTGCCGAGGATCTAGATTCCCGTGTCATGAAGCGCGACGCCTACTGCTCCTCCTGCGGGACCGCCTACGCCGACACGTCCGGCTATCCCCGCGTCTGCCCTGGTTGCGGCATGCAGACCTGGGCGAACCCGACGCCGGTCGCCATCGTGTTGGTGCCGGTCAAGGACGGTTCGCGGACCGGGCTGCTCGTCGTACGGCGAGCCATCCCGCCAGTCGGCCAGCTCGCCTTGGTCGGCGGATTCGTCGACCAAGGCGAGACATGGCAGCAGGCAGGCGCCCGCGAACTGTGCGAGGAAGCGGGCATGCTCGTGGACTCCGCGACGCTGCAGCCGATGTGGTTCACCTCGACCGAGCCGGATCCACGGCATGTCCTGCTTTTCTCCGTCGCCCCGCAGGTGCAGGTGTCCGATTTGCCGCCTTTCACGCCGAACAGCGAGGCATCCGAGCGCGGAGTGATCTTCGGCCCGCGTGGGCTGGCTTTCTCCTTGCACGAGGAAGCCGCGCTGAAGTTCTTCGGCTCAGACGGGCCCGCTGATTTCAAACCACTGTGACGGGATGCGGCACGATCGCGTCGAACAGGTAGCCCTGCGTGTTGTACGGCGTGACGACCGGCTGCGTCACGCCGCTCCAATCCGTCGCGCGGGCGTGGAGTGTGTAGGCGCCCGGTTGCTTGGGACGCCACGGAAACTCCCACTGAAGCCAGCCCCGCTCGTAAGCGTGGCTCGTCGGCTTCGCGGGATGCCATTTGATGCCGTCCACGCTGATGTCGACGTTACGGATGCTGCCGTTGCCCGACCAGGAACGGCCACGTAGGACGTGCCGCTGCCCAGCGGCCAAGGTCGCGTCCCGGGGCAGTTCGAACGCGCTCTTCACAACCTGGCGGCTGACCACTGTGCCCTCGGCCGGGTACGTCGGGCCGACGAGCCGGTAGAACTGCGTGTTCCAGGGCGACACGAGCGGCGTTTCGGACACCTCGATCTCGCCGAGCCACTTGATCGACGAGATCCCGATCCAGGACGGGACCACCAGCCGGACCGGGAAACCGTGATCGAGCGGCAAGTGCCGGCCGTTCATCTCGTACGCCAGCAGCACGTCGTCCAGTGCTTTGCCGATCGGCAGCGGCCTGCGGACCTTGCCGAGGTTGACGCCACCGGTCACGAAGTCGGCGTCAAGACCGGACGGCAGCACGTCGACAGCGTTCCTGCTCAGCCCGGCCTTGGCGAGCACAGTGGACAGTTTGACGCCGCGCCATCGTGCGACGCCGACAGCCCCGAGTTTCCAGGGCGTGCCTGATACTTGCTGGCCCTGTTGGCTGGTGAAGTAACTGCGGCCGTTGCCCGCGCACTCGATGAACGCAGTGGTTGTCTCGGCGGGCAGCGCACGCAGATCGCGGTAGCTGAACTCGGCCGGGCCACGGCGCAGTCCACTGCCGAACACCCGCAGCCGCCAAGCGTTCACGTCGATCGTGGGCGTGGAAGTGTGGTTGCGCACGAAGAACCGGTCGATCGGCGTGAGGTATCCCTGTCCGCTCAACGATTCCCACTTCGTTTCCGCGTTGGCCCCGTACACTTCGAAGAATTCCGGAGGCAACGGTTTCACGATCGGACCGGTCGCGGATGCCGTCCCCGCCGTCCCGACGGCCATCGCAGTTCCCCCGATCACCGACATCCGCAGCACGGTACGGCGGGACAGGCCGCGGGCCGCGCCGGCAAGCCATTGCCGGTGGCGTACTTGGTCGTAGGTCGACTCGTCGGTAAGCATGCGGGCAGTTTTCTGGTGCGCCGCTTTTTGTTCCAGCACGTCCACATAGCGGACGCCGCGGCGGATCAGGCTTGCGCGGCGCGCTATGCCGGTGTGCACCTTGCTGTTGCCCTGGATGGCGCGGGGGCGGATCCAGCGGCATGCGGTGCTGATCGCGTCCCGCGTCGGGCCTTTCCATCTGTCGAAGGCGATCGTGACGCTCGACTACGTCAGCAACGGGCGCGCACGTCCAAGTCTCCGAAGACCAGCGCGACTACCGGCACTTCGGCAGACGCGCATTGATTTCAAAGGCAAGTGGTTCTCGGTCAAGGGACCGTCCATCACGCCGCGTCCGCCGCAGGGCCAACATGGTCCTATGTGGTCAGTTGGATCATCGAGATCTCGGGCGGCGCACCGACACGCACCGGCGGGCCCCAGAATCCGGCGCCCCGGGTGACGTAGACCCACGTGTCGTCGATCTTCTCCAGTCCCGCGGTGACGGGCTGCTGAAGCGGGACAGCCAGGTGGAAGGGGAACATCTGGCCGCCGTGCGTGTGCCCGGACAGCTGGAGGTCCACGCCGTGCTTCGATGCCGTCTCCACCTGGATCGGCTGATGTGCCAGCAGCACGACGGGGTTGGCGGTGTTGCGGCCGGAGAGTGCGCGGGCGATGTCGGGGCCGTCGTCGAACTGGCCGCCCGTGACGTCGTTGACGCCGGCGAGGTCGAGGGTCGCGCCGCCGCGTTCGATGGCGACTCGTTCGTTGCGAAGCGGGTTCACGCCGAGGCGCTCCAACTCCGCCAGCCACGGCTCGAACCCGGAGTAGTACTCGTGGTTACCGGTGACGAAGAAGTTGCCGTGCTTGCTGACCAGGTCACGCAGGGGTGCCGCGGCGTCACCAAGCCTGTCGACGCTGCCGTCGACCAGGTCACCGACGATCGCGACGAGGTCGGGCTGCTGCTCGTTGATCATCCGGACGATTCGCTCGGTGTGCCCGCGTCCGGCCAGCGGCCCGAGGTGGATGTCGCTGACCACCGCGATCCGGAACCCGGACAGTGCCGGGTCGAGCCGCCTGATCGGCACGGGAACCGACGTCATCTCGGGCGCGCCGAGTGCCTTGCTCACGCCGTAGCCGACGATGCTGCCCGCGGTGATCCCGCTGGCGATCGCGAAGGACCTGGCGATGAACACGCGCCTGCTCGGCAGCGGCACCGCGTCGGGCTCGTCCGCGCCGACCAGCACGGGTGCCTTGACCCGGCGGTTGACCAGCAGCCTCGGGATCTCCAGCACACCGAGCACGAGCGTCAGATAGAACATCAGCGCGAGCCACATGAAGCCCGGCCACGCCAGGAACTCGACGTCCCGCTGGAGCACGAAGGCGGCCATCATCAGGACGAAGGCCGCGGGCAGCGCCACGTTCCCGAACAATCTGCCGCGGCTGCCCTTGAGCGTCGTGTCTCGCACGAGTCTTCGCCAGAGGTAATAGTGGGCAAGCGCGGCAGGCACACCGAGCAGCAAAAAGAACAAGGACAGTGACCTTCCGGGCAAAGATGACCTTCCGGGATCCAAGCTACCGTGCACTCGGCTTAGCCTGTTCGCCGAGCACCAAACCAGGAGGACCGATGGAGCTGGCGGCACGGTTTCGCGAGGTGGACACCACTGCGATCTGCGACGCGGACAAGACGACCAGGGTGATGCACAGCGCGATCAAGCTGCGGTCCGCGCAGCCCCGGATCTTCGGCCCGGCGTACACCGTGCGGTGCCGTGACGACTTCCTCGGCGTGCTCCAGGCCATTGAAACCGCAGCACCAGGCGATGTGATCGTGGTCGACGGCGGTGCGCGCGAGCTGGCGCTGGCGGGTGAGATGTTCGCCCGCGGCGCACTGACCCGTGGCCTCGGCGGGATCGTCATCGACGCCGGTTACCGGGATATCGGTTTCGTGTCGACTTGCCAGCTGCCGATCTACAGCCGGTTCCTCACGCCGATGGCCGGGACCACGGTGAAACTCGGCGAACTGCAGGTCCCGGTGACGTGCGGTGGTGTGGTCGTGAACCCCGGCGACATGGTCCTCGCCGACGAGGAAGGCCTGATCGTCGTCGATCCCGGCAGGGTCTCGGACTTGCTCGACGCCGCGTTGGCCGTCAAGGAAGCCGAGCGCAAGCTGACCGAACACCTGGCCGCGGGCGGAACGCTGAGTGACGGCACGAACCTCGCCGTGCACGTCGAAGCGCTCAAGCGTGGCGAGCCGAGCAAGCTGTCATTCAGCTGAGTCCCACGGGACAAGCGCGGCCTCGACGTGACCGCTGCCCGGGTTGAAGTACGAGATCATCATGTGATCGGCCGTGGACAACTCCGGATGCCCGGTCAGCGCACGGCACAGGTCGTGGCCGCTGCCGCCCGAGCACGCGACCTTTCCGCTCGACCGCTGGATCCACGGGCCCACCGGGGTTGCCGCGCGCCACACCTCGAACCCGCCGCCGAGATCCTTCTGCAGGATGGCGTGCAGACCCGCGGACCCGAACCGGTGCACCGACACACCGGCCGCGGCGGAGGGGATGATGTTGGTCGCTTGTGCGTGGCTGTAGACGAACGCGCCCTGCGAGTACCACTGGTAGTTGCCGGGCGCACGCCAGGAATCAGTTCTGGCGACGTTCGTGCTGCCGTTGACACAGACTCCGCTGAACCAGTTCGTGCATTCGAAGCCGTACAGGTACACGAACCCCCCGGTGTAGATCGGCGAACCGAGGATCTTCGCGGCCGGGAGTTGAACGCCTGGCGTGGAGAACACCGTCGTCCGTGCGGTCACGGCGTTGTTGGCGGGGTTGTACTCCGCGATACCGAAGCCCTGGATGAAGAACGGCTTCTCGGTGTCCGTGACACAGAGATCGGCGTAGGTGACGAGCAGGTTGTCCGGCGTGACGGTGGCGATCCCGGTGATCCACGACGCCGGGTACTGCCCCACGTTCGGCGTGCACGGCTGCCCACTCGGATTGAGCAAGCCCGCGGGAGCAGGCAGGAATTGCGACGGGCTGCCGTAATGCGGCGGCTTCGGTGGAGGTCCTGGCGACATCGACAGCTCGTTCAGTTCAGTGGGCACCAGACCAGCGCTGTACGGCCCGACTGCGGCGGTGGACCCGGAAACGAAGTGACTGCCGTTGAAGTCGCTCCACGCTGTGTCGCAGAACAACCAAAGCGCCTGGCCGTTGTCCAGCGGTTCAGAAAACCCGCAGTCCCGGTTGAGGCTGACGCCCCAATAGTTCTCGAAGTTCGACGTGACCTTCACCGGCAAAACCGTGATCACACTGCTGAACACCATGAGAACAGCGCTCAGCAACCATGACATGGCCACCCCTAGGTCCATAGTGGATGCATCTCACGCTAGTGATCACGCGCGGGCCGTCAAGACCCATTCGCCCGAAATTGGGTGGCCCGGCGCCGTTCTCCGATGCCAGGGTGGTGTGTGAACCATTTCGGTGAAGATGTGGCAAAGGACTACGACAAAGGCGTCAAGGACATGCCCGTCGTACCCGTGGTCCAGTTCCTGCGGGACCTGGCGGGTGACGGACCCGCGCTCGAACTGGGCATCGGCACCGGCCGGATCGCCGTACCACTGAGCCAAGCCGGTGTCGCGGTGCACGGGATCGACCTGTCGCCGGAAATGCTCGCGCGGCTGCACGCCAAACCCGGCGCGGAGCGGATCGGCGTGACGGTCGGCGATTTCGCGACCGCCAAGGCACCCGGCCGGTTCCAGCTGGCCTACCTCGTGTTCAACACGATCTCGAATCTGACCACACAGGACGCTCAGGTCGCGTGTTTCGCCAATGTCGCGGAGCACCTGGTGCCCGGCGGATTCTTCGTGATCGAGGTGGGAGTGCCCCAACTGCAACGAATTCCGCCGGGCGAAACGGCGCGCCCGTTCAACATCAGCCCGACACACCTTGGCTTCGACGAATACGACATCGCCAACCAGGGAATGATCTCGCACCACTACCATCTGGCCGACGGCGCGGTGCAACGTCGATTCTCCATGCCGTTCCGTTACGTCTGGCCGGCTGAACTGGACCTGATGGCCCGGATGGCGGGAATGGCGTTGCACGAACGCTTCGAAGACTGGGACCGCAGCCCGTTCACCAGCGACAGCCACAAGCACATCTCGGTATGGCGCAAGCAGTAGCGTTCCTACGCCGCCGCCTTGCTTCCGATGACCACGGTCGCGCCCAGCTCCTCTGATCTCTCGATCCTGGGGCGCAGACCGTGCTCGGCGAAAGCCGCAGCCGTGTGCGGAGCCTGACGGTCGCTGGTCTCGATCAGCAGATGCCCGCCTGGGGCCAGCCACTGCCAAGCCTGGGCAGTCACCCGGCGCTGGACGTCAAGTCCGTCCGCTCCACCGTCAAGAGCAACCAAAGGCTCATGATCCCGAGCCTCCGGCGGCATCAACGCGATCGCCTCTGTCGGAACATAAGGCGCGTTGGCGACCAGGACGTCCACGCGCCCGCGTAATCCCGGCGGCAACGGCGAGTACAGATCACCAAGGTACACATTGGACACATTGCGCCGAGCGCACCGCACGGCGGCGGGGTCGATGTCGACCGCATACAGCTCGAGATCGGCCGAGGCAGCCAACGCCGCACCGACCGCACCTGACCCACAGCACAAGTCCACGACGACACAGCCCGGCGCGGTCAGCGCAAGAGCTTGGGAAACCAGGAACTCCGTGCGCCGCCGGGGAACGAAGACCCCGGGGTCGACGGCTATGCGCTGGCCGCAGAACTCGGCCCAGCCGAGGACGTGCTCCAGCGGGAGGCCCGCGGCCCTTCGGTCGACCATCTCGGCGAGGTCGACGGGGGTCCGGGCCGCGTTGATCAGCAGGCGTGCCTCGTCTTCGGCGAACACGCAGCCGACAGCACGCAGTTGGGAAACGATTTCGGGATAGATGTCCAGCGCCTTTCGATGATCCTCAGGCGCTCGCTGGCTCACCGTTCGCGATCGGAACCGTGCAGGAGCATGAGCACCCGGCCTGACGTGGCGTTAATGGGTCTCACCTCCTCGGTCGGTCTGCCGCGATCCACAGTACACGCCCTTGACACCCGCCTGCTTGTAGAGTGAACTTGACGGTCGTCACCCAAGTGACATACCCGACCCGCAGGAGGGTGCGATGGCGCGCTCCGCCCACGTGGACACGTTCTGCCGGGACAACCTCCCGCCGCAGGAGCAACAGCCGGAGTTCCTGCTCGACCCGGCCGCTCCCGAGCGGCTCAACTGCGCGACGGCACTGCTCGCCCCAGTCAGCCCGGATCGGCCGTGCTTACGGACCGACACCGAGACCTGGACTTACGGTGAGCTTGACCGGCGCAGCAATCAGATCGCGCACGTGCTGACCGAGGACTACGGCTTGGTGCCGGGCAATCGCGTCCTGTTGCGTGGCCCGAACAATCCGTGGTTGGTCGCGGCCTGGTTCGGCGTGCTCAAGGCTGGCGGCGTCGTGGTGACGACCATGCCGTTGCTGCGCAAGGTCGAGATCGACACGATGGTCGAGATCACCAAGCCCAGCCTGATCATCAGCGACGACCGGTTCACCGACGCGCTCACCGGCGTCGGCCTGCCCGTGATCACGTACGCAGGCGAACTGCCGAGCATGGCCGAGTCCAAAAGCGACGTTTACGACGCCGTCGACACCGCCGCAGACGATGTCGCCTTGCTGGCCGCCACGTCCGGCACGACCGGCAGGCCCAAGGCGACCATGCACTTCCACCGGGACGTGCTCGCGATCGCGGACACGTTCGGCAAGCACATCCTCAAGCCCGAGCCCGACGACGTGTTCACCGGCACTCCCCCGATCGGTTTCACATTCGGCCTTGGCGGCCTGGTGATCTTCCCGATGCGCGTGGGCGCATCGACTCTGCTGCTGGAACGCGCGACGCCGGACGAACTCGCCGACGCCATCGCACGCCACCGGGTCAGCGTGCTGTTCACCGCGCCGACGATGTACAAGGCGATACTGGCCACCGGGAAAGGCGCCGACCTGACCAGCCTGCGCAGGTGCGTGTCCGCAGGCGAACACCTGCCCCAGCCGGTGTGGGAGGAGTTCCACCGCACCACCGGTGTCCGGATCATCGACGGGATCGGCGGCACAGAACTGCTGCACATCTTCATCTCCGCCGCAGACGACGACATCCGCCCCGGCTCGACAGGCAAGCCCGTCCCGGGGTTCGAGGCAGCCGTCCTGGATCACGACGGCAACCCGGTCGCCGACGGCACACCAGGGCGTCTCGCCGTGAAAGGCCCGACCGGATGCCGATATCTGGCCGATCCCCGGCAGCAGACGTATGTCCACAACGGCTGGAACATCACCGGCGACACGTTCGTCAAGGACACCGACGGCTACTTCTGGTACCAGGGCCGGACCGACGACATGATCATCTCAGCCGGGTACAACATCGCCGGTCCCGAAGTGGAGAGCGCGCTGGCCGGGCACCCGGACGTGTCCGAGGTCGCCGTGATCGGCGCCCCCGACCCGGACCGCGGCATGATCGTGAAGGCGTTCGTCGTACTGCGGCCCGGTGTCCACAAAGGCCAGTCCGAGGTCACCGAGCTGCAGGACTACGTGAAACGGACCATCGCGCCCTACAAGTACCCGCGTGCCGTGGAATTCCTCGACGAGTTGCCGAAAACCAGCAGTGGCAAGGTACAGCGGTTCAAGCTCCGGCAGCGGGCCTAGAACCGTTCAACGAGGTGCTCGCGGCCCGCAGGCGGATCGTACGGCTCTGGCCAGTAGTCAGTGATCCGCGTGATCAATCCATCGTCGGACAGCTCCAGCCACACGTTGGCATCCTGGTGCTCATCGCCGACTCGGGCGTCGATCCATGCCGCCGCATGGCGACCGTCCGCGACGACGCGACGCGCCTGTAAGTGCCAGTCACCGGGGTACTCCTGGTTGAACTGCAGCAACGCCGCCCGGCCACGAATCCGTTCCCGCGACTGCGGCATCTCGTACACGACGTCCTCAGCAAGCAGGTCACTGAGCCCCTGCCAGTCACGCCGCTCGGTGCGGTCGACGTACGCCTGCGCGGTCTGACGAGTCCTCGAAGTTTCGTCCATGTGCCGCACGCTAGACCCGGGTACCGACAAAAACGCCGCTGCCTCAGCAGTCTTCAACAGCCGCCTCGGGCAGCGGGATGTCGGAGCCTGGACGCAGCCCGGCGAGCAGCAGGGCACAACTGCGCCGCCACCCCTCGACCGGATCCGGCGACACCCGGAGCGTGCTGATCAGCATGAACACCACCATCGGCAGGTCACTGGGGCGCAGGTCCGGACGCACCACACCCGCGTCCTGTGCGCGATCGACGATGGTGGTGAGGTCGGCGATGAAACGGTTCTTCAACCCGGACAGCAAATAACCGGGGTCCCGGAGCGCCTTGATCACGGGGTGCGCCTCCGCCGCCATGGCCAGAGCCGTCTCCAATGCGGTGACGACCGCGCGCCATGGATCCGGATCAACGAGGGCACGGGCCACCGCTGGCTGGATGTGCTCGGCGTACCGCCATTCCAGCACCGCCAGGAGCAAGTCGTCCTTGGTCGGGAACCTCCGGTAGAGGGTCGCCACGCCGACGCCCGCGCGTTTGGCGATCTCGTCGAGCGGGACTTCGGTACCCGATTCGATGAACGCCCGCCAGGCGGCCCGGACGAGTAACTCGGCGTTGCGTGCCGCGTCCACACGCAACGGGCGCTGCGAAGGCCCGGTCATATCTGGCAACGCTAACAGACTGATAGCCCACTTCCACTTGTGCTAGCGTGGCAATAAGCGATAGTTGAATATCACTTACCGGGAGAGTCCGATGACTTCAGCGCCCGAGATACCGCTACACGCCCAACGCAACCGGTTCGACCCACCCGACGACCTGCTCCAGCTCCGCGAGCAGCCGCTCACGAAGATCGACCTGCCATGGGGCGGCAGCGCCTGGCTGGCGACCCGCTACGCCGACATCCGGGTCGTGTTCAGCGACGCGACCAAGTTCAGCAACTCCCCCGAAGGCCGTCCCTTCGGCGACCTGAACGGATCCAGGAGCGGGTTCCTGCTCGGCTATGACCCGCCGGACCACACCCGCCTGCGCCGCATGCTGACGCCTGAGTTCACCGTCCGGCGTATCCGGCGGCTGCAACCCCGGATCGAGACGATCGTCAACGACCACCTCGACGCGCTCGAACAGGCCGGGCCACCCGCGGACCTGGTCTCCGGCTTCGCGTTGCCGGTTCCGTCACTGGTGATCTGCGAACTGCTCGGCGTGCCCTACGAGGACCGCGCGGAGTTCCAGCAGTACGCGAGCATCCGGCTGGACATGACCCTTGAGATGGCACAGCGGACCGCCGCGATCGAGGCGTCCCGTAGGTACATGGCCAAGCTCGTCGCCAAACACCGCGCCGACCCAGGCGACGACATGATCGGGATGCTGATCCGCGACCACGGCGACGAGCTCGACGACACGGAACTGACCGGCGTCGCCGACCTGCTGCTGCTCGCCGGGCACGAGACCACGTCGAACATGCTCGCCCTCGGCACGCTTTTGCTGTTGCGCAACCCGGACCAGCTCGCCGAGGTGCGGGCCGGGCGACTGGTCGACGAGGCCATCGAGGAGATGCTGCGCTACCTCTCGATCGTCCACTCCGGAATCCCCCGTACCGCGGTCGCCGACGTCGAGCTGTCCGGGGTGAAAATCGCCGCGGGCGAGGCCGTGATCTGCTCGCTGCCCGCGGCGAACCGGGATCCGGTGCTCGGCGAGGACCTCGAGCGCTTCGACATCACCCGCAAGATCTCCGCGCACATGGCGTTCGGCCACGGCCTGCACCACTGCCTGGGTGCGCCACTGGCCCGGATGGAGCTGAAGATCGCGTTCCCCGCGCTGCTGCAACGGTTCCCGTCGCTGGCGTTGGCCGTGCCCTTCGAGGAGGTGCCGTTCCGGCCGTACTCACCGGTTCACGGCCTGCAGGCGCTGCCGATCACTTGGTAGCGCACAACATCCGGTTCGACGGAACCAACGGACTTTCCTGGCCGACCTGTGGGGTGGACGAGGCTAAGGAGAGATTCAGTGCGGGTGCAGATCGTGGTCTTCGACGGCGTCGAGGAGCAGGACTTCGTGGCTCCGGTCGAAGTGTTGGGCCTGGCAAAGGCCATGGGTGCGGAGTGGACTACAACGCTTGTCACCACAGGGAATCCGGCAACGGTGACGGCGAGGTTCGGCACACGCGTCGAGGTGCCGGCGGGGTGGTCGCCGCAGGATGCCGACATCCTGGTCGTGCCGGGTGGTGGTTACGCCGACAAGACCGGGCCTGGGGTGAACCGGCTGATCAACGACGCGGTGTTCCTCAAGAAGCTGGCAGCGGTCACGGCTCTGCCAGTTGGGATCTGTACCGGAACGATGGTGCTGTCCGCGGCAGGCATGACGAAGGGCCGTCCCGCGACCACGCATTCGCGGGCCAAGGCCGATCTCGCCAAGCAGGGTGCGAACGTGATCAACGCGCGGGTCGTGGACGACGGCACGTTGATCACGGGTGGCGGCATCACGTCCGGCCTCGAGGTGGCGCTGTGGTTGGTGGAGCGGTTCATCGGTGCCA
The DNA here is from genome assembly GCF_900176515.1 of Kibdelosporangium aridum. Classification (GTDB taxonomy): domain Bacteria; phylum Actinomycetota; class Actinomycetes; order Mycobacteriales; family Pseudonocardiaceae; genus Kibdelosporangium; species Kibdelosporangium aridum. The sequence continues at coordinate 33,620 of NZ_FWXV01000005.1, read as the reverse complement.
AGCAGGCTCAGCAGGTGGAGACCGTGCTTGAGTACGAGCGGCGTGGCAGCGTCTGGCGCTCTTAGGTGATCGCGAGCTTGGCTCCCAGGGCGACGAACGAGGCTGCGAAAAACCTGCGGAGCCAAGCCATCACCCGCGGCCGGGAGATCACGTGGGTGCGCATCGACGCGGCGAACACCCCGTAGAGCGCGAAGACCACGAAGGTCAGCAGCATGAACACCGCGCTCAGCTCGAGCATCCGCCAGAGCTGTGCCGGGTCGTCCGCGCTCACGAACTGCGGCAGGAATGCCACGAAGAAGATCGTCAGCTTCGGGTTCAACAAGTTCAGCAACACCGCCGACACGACGATCTTCATGGCTGACTGTGCCGGGGCCTGCGAGATCGTAAGGGCTTCCTTGTCACGCAGCGTGCTCCATGCCATGTAGATGAGGTACGCGACGCCGAGGTACTTCACGATCTCGAAGGCCACCGCACTGGTGTGCAGCAGCGCCGCCAGGCCGGTGATCGTGGCGAGCATGTGCGGGATGATGCCGAGCGTGCACCCGAAGGCGGCGATCACGCTCGCCCGGCGCCCGTGGGTGAGACCGGCGGCCAGCGTGTAGAGCACGCCGGTGCCCGGCGTTGCGACCGCGATCAACGTCGTGACCAGGAAAGCGATACTCATAGCCGCTACTGTGCTGCCACAATGGTCCCATGAGTAGGGCCAAACCGCGCCAGGTTGACAGGTCCATAACTTCGGGGTCGGACTTCCTGCAGCTGCGGATCGAACACGCGCCGCCGGGCGGCCGGGCCGACTGGCTGGCCGAGCAGCTCCGGCTGGCGATGTCCGACGGACGTCTGCCCGTCGGCAGCAGGCTCCCGGCGACCCGGGTACTGGCCGCGGACCTTCGTGTGTCCCGTGGCGTCGTGACCGAGGCGTATCAGCGCCTGATCGAGGATGGTCACGTCGCCGGACGCGGCCGAGGCGGAACGGTCGTCGTCGCCGTGCCGACTGACGCGCCGACCGCGAAGCCATACCGGCCGCCGTCGACCGCGGATGTGTTCGCGACCGATCCCGCGGACGACGTGTTCGACTCCTTCCGGGCCGCGACAGCCCGGATCGACCTCTCCCCCGGTGTGCCCGATCTCGCGGCGTTCCCGCGGACGGCGTGGTTACGCGCTGAACGCACGGTGTTCAACACAGTCGCGCCAGCCGAGTTCGGTTACGGTGATCCGCGCGGCACGCCCAAACTAAGGCTTGCTGTAGCGACTTGGCTGGCGAGAACACGGGGGATCCGGGTGGATCCGAGCGAAGTGGTCATCGTCGCCGGTGTTGCGCAAGCGCTTGGTCTCATCGCACGGGTCCTGCAGGACGACGGGATCACCCAGGTCGCCGTCGAGGACCCAGGATCTCTCGGTGTACGGCAGCACATGCGCAACGCAGGACTGGAAACCCCGCCCATTCCAGTGGATTCCGCAGGTCTTCGCGTCGACATGTTGCAGGACAGCGGAATCAACGCGGTGATGATGACGCCCGCGCACCAGTTCCCGACCGGTGTCATCCTCGACGGCGATCGTCGGCGCCAGCTGATGCGCTGGGACGGGTTGATCATCGAGGACGACTACGACGCCGAACACCGCTACGACCGGCCGCCCGTACCCGCGTTGCGGTCGGTGCTGGCCGAGCGCGTGTGTTACGCGGGCAGTGTGTCCAAATTGCTCGCTCCCGCGCTGCGAGTCGGCTGGCTGCTCGTGCCGACGAAGTACCGGGACGCGGTCATCGCCGCGAAACGCCTTGCCGACCTCGGCAATGCCTCGCTCCCCCAACTGGTCCTGGCCGAGCTGATGTCCTCCGGCGAGTTGGAACGGCAACTGAGGTTCCTGCGCAGGCGGCACATCCGGCGCCGCGACGCGATGGTCGAGGCGGTCCGTGAGCATTTGCCCAGCGCCACAGTCCACGGCGTGGCCGCCGGGCTGCACCTGATGATCACGTTCGACACCGAGTTCTCCGATGTGGACCTTGCCGCGGCCGTCCTCAAAGCGGGCGTCAAGGTGCAGCCACTGTCCTGGCATTGCCAGAATCCCTGTTCGCCAGGGCTGATCCTGGGATACGCCGCCAACACGCCGAGCGACATCCAAGCGGGCATCGCCACGATCAGCCAAGCCGTTCGACGGCTCTGAGCATCACGTCCCAGAAACCACGCCGATCGAGCTCCACCGCGACATGAGCGTTGGCGGGATTGCCTGTCACGCCGTGCAAATCGACCACAGTCGCGCCGCGCGTGTGGGTTCCGGCGAGCTCGACGGCGACCGGCGCGGCAACCGTTCGCAGCAAACCGGGCTCGGCCACAGCGGCGACCGCGACGGGGTCGTGCACCGGCGGGTCCGGCATCCCGAACACTTCGTCGTACGTGGATGCGAAGAACCGCAACAAATCCACCATTGTGTCGGCCAACGGTGTCGCCATGGCACGGAGTTTGCCGAACACCTCCGGGGTGGCCGTTGCCTGGTGCGTGACGTCCAAGCCGCACATGGTCACCGCCAGGCCGCTGGACAGCACGGTGTCGGCCGCTTCCGGATCGGCCCAGATGTTGAATTCCGCCAGCGGCCGCCAGTTCCCGCGCCCGCAACTACCGCCCATGAACACGATCCTCGGCTTGAGATCCGGACGTTTGCGCAGCAACGCGGCCACGTTCGTGAGCGGTCCGGTCGCGACGATCGTCAGCGGACCTTCGGCGAGCAAACGCTCGGTCAACGAAATTGCGTCCTCGTCCACCAGGAGGTCCGCGGGTTGCGGCAAATCCGCGCCGTCCAACGCACTCGCGCCGTGGATCGACGGCGCGTTCTCGTTTTCCCGCTGCGACAAGCCTGCCGCGACCGGAACATCGATGCCTGCCAAGGCGCAGACCTTCAGCGCGTTGGCCGTCACCTGATCGAGGGTCCCGTTCCCGGCCACAGTCGTGATCGCCCGCAGGTCGATCGCCGGATGCGCGGCAGCCAGCAGCATCGCGAACACGTCGTCGTGGCCAGGGTCGCAGTCGAGCACCACAGCGGTCATGGTTGGCGAGAATACCTTGCGAATCAGGCATAAATTCCGCCAAGCTCGACGACATGCTGACCTCGCCGGGCCGCCACGCCGGTCTTTTCGAGTCATTGCCGTCCGACATCGCCGGGCTGACCAAAGTCGGCCACGGCCTGCTGATCCACGAGTACATGACCCACTTCTACGACGTCGAACTGTCCGAAGAGGACCGCAAGACCGTGCACATCCGGCCGGTGGAGGAGCTGTTGTCGGCCATCACCGGCGAGGACGACCGCCCACTGGGCATCGCGCGGCCACCCGCGGAGCGAACAGCCGTCAATTGCCGTCATTTCACGGTGTTGCTCGTCTCGATGCTGCGATCGCAAGGCCGTACCGCGAGGGCGCGCTGCGGGTTCGGCTCGTACTTCAACGATGGCTTCTACGAGGACCACTGGGTCGCCGAGTACTGGAACGGCACACGCTGGGTGCTGGTCGACGGGCAGATCGACGACGTGCAGATGACCAAGTTCCCGATCGACTTCGACGTCACGGACGTGCCACGGGACAAGTTCCTCACCGCGGGCCGCGCCTGGCAGTGGTGCCGCGCGGGCAAAGCCGACCCGGACAAGTTCGGTCTGAGCATGTTCGAGGAGTCCGGCTACTGGTGGATCGCGGCCAACATGATTCGCGACGCCGCCGCGCTGATCGACGTGCCCCTGTTGCCGTTCGACGTGTGGGGCATGATGCCCGAGCCCGAAGACGACGTGGACATGGCGTTCTTCGACCGGCTCGGCACGTTGACCGAGCACCCGGACGCCCCGACCGACGAGCTGAAGGCGATGCTCCGGGACGACGAACGGGTCCGTGTCCCGGCTAAGGTGATGAACATGGCGCGCAAGCGCGAGGAAGCGATCATCTGAAGGACGACATGACCGAGTTCCTCCCCCTGAACACCACCGTCGACGTGCGTGACCAGCAGCCGACCGTCGCGATCCTGCCCGTCGGCAGCCACGAACAGCACGGACCGCACCTGCCGCTGGCCACCGACACGATCATCGCCTCGACCGTCGCACGTGCGCTGAGCTCGGCCTATCCGGTGCTGGAGCTGCCGCCGATCACCATGTCGTGCTCGCACGAGCACGCCGCATGGCCGGGCACCGTGAGCATCTCGGCGCCGACGTTGTACGCGGTCGTGCGGGACATCGCCGAGTCGTCGCGCCGTTCAGGGATCGAGAAACTCGTCCTGATCAATGGGCACGGCGGCAACTACGTACTGTCCAATGTGGTCCAGGAGTCGGCAGGGATGGCGTTGTTCCCGACTGAAGTGGACTGGAACAACGCCAGGATCGCGGGCGGCATCGAGACTCCGATGATCAGCGACATGCACGCGGGCGAACTGGAAGTGGCCATCCTGCTGCACACCCACCCGGAGGTCGTGCGCGCGGACTACGCGCAACACGACCACCTGGCGGACGACCGCGATCACATGCTGACACTGGGCTTGCAGGCGTACACCAAATCCGGCGTGGTCGGCCTGCCGTCCCGTGCCACAGCGGAGAAGGGCCGCGATGTGCTGGCAAGCCTGGTGACTTCCTTCGCGGCCGTCCTCACGGCACTCGAACAGGGGTAGCCTCAGAGCAGGTCGTCGAGCTGGGGCAGGTAGTGGTCCAGCCGCTCCCGCTTCGCCTTGAGGTAGGGCAGGTTGTCGTCGTTCACGTCGATGAGCAACGGAACTTGTTCGGAGATACGGATTCCGTACTGCGAAAGCGACTCGACCTTGTGCGGGTTGTTGGACAGCAGGCGGATCGCCGGCACGCCGAGGTCCTGCAGGATGTCCGCGGCGGCTTGGTAGTCACGGCAGTCCACGGGCAGGCCGAGCGCCACGTTGGCGTCGACTGTGTCCAGGCCGTCTTCCTGCAGCCGCATGGCCTTCAGCTTGGCCAGCAGGCCGATGCCCCTACCTTCGTGGCCTTGCAGGTAGATCAGGATGCCCGCGCCTTCGGCGACAATCGCCTTCATCGCCGCGGATAACTGATCACCGCACTCGCACCGGGTGGACGCGAACACGTCACCGGTCAGGCATTCGGAATGCACGCGGGTCAGCGGGTCGCGCCCGGTGATGTCGCCGTACACCAGTGCCATGTGCTCGATCGCGGACGTCGGGTCCTGGTATCCCACAGCGAGAAAGTCACCGTACCGGGTGGGCAGCCGGGTTTCGGCGGCTCGTCGGGTGAAGCCGGCAAGTTCCGTCATAGTGCCTTTTCCAATCTCCGCAGCACCGGTGCGCGGAGGATCAGCACTCCGGCCCCGGGCAGGCTCGCGACCAGCGCGAGCACTCCGTACACCACCGCTGTGGTCAGTCCCTGCGCGGCGCCCAGACCGGCGGCACCGAACACCACCGCGGCCACGCCTTCCCTCGGTCCCCAGCCCCCGATGTTCACCGGAAGTCCCATCGCCAGCAGCGACAGCACCATCAACGGCACCAGCTGGGCGATCGGTGCCGTCGACCCGACCGCGTGGGCCGCGACGACGAACAGGCAGATGTGCCCAGCCAGCGCTGCCGCTGACAGTAGCGTGATTCCCGGCCACGCGTTACGGGCCAACAGTCCCGCTCTGATGTCAGCGATGGTCCTTGACAGACCGGTGTTGCCGCGTACCCATCGTTTCGCGGCGACGAACGCGACCGCGATCACGGCGAGTACACCGAGGATGATCAGGATGATGTCACGGGGCAGACCGAGGGACGGGACCGCGAGCAGCACGGCCACACCGGCGACGACGATCACGGCTTGGCCCGCGATGCGTTCGAGGACAACAGCTCGCACACCTCGGCCGAGGTCGCCTTCCTGTTGTCCATGTTCGACCGCTCGCTGGACGTCACCGAGAACTCCCGCCGGCAGCACGGCGTTGAGGAACAACGCACGGTAGTAGTCCAGCACCGCACGGGGAAGAGAAAGCCGCAGGCCGAGGCGGCGGGCGACCAGGCACCAGCGCCACGCACTGAGCACTGTGGTCGCCAGCCCGATGCCGAGGGCCGCGAAGATCTCGCCCACGGTGATCACGCGCAGCCCGTCCACGAAGCTCTGGGTACCCAATTGGAGAAAAAGCGCAACGAGAATTCCGGCGCCGATCAGCAGCTTGGCCCACGCCCACATGGTCTTCGTCATGACGCACCTGCCGGCAGGGCGAGCAGGTCCTCATGGTGGACCACGACGCGCAGCTGTGAGTCGCCCAGTCTGCGGTCCAAATACGCCTCGGCGTGCTCGGCGAGACCGGGCTGGTGGTCGACGGCGGCTGCCACCCAGCCCCGTAGCCACTCAGTGATCAGTGCGGCGTCGCCTGCGCCGAGCCGCCACGGGCTGGGCCTGCGGTGCACGGTCGCTCCTTGGTTTTGGAAGAGTTTGGCGGCGGTGTCCACTGCCTCCGGCCCGAGCAGCCGTCTGCCGTCCACTGTCCGCCGCTGGTGTGCGTTGAATGCCTTGACCAGTTCGCCGTCGAGTGCGTCGACCGGGTCCAGCTCGATCCGGCCGACCACCGACAGGGCGAAGAAGACCGGGACCTTGGCGCAGGCCTCGGCCAGTGCGGCCATCTCGTCCGCGGTCAACAGGTCGAGCAGGGCCGACGCGGTCACCAGCGACGTCCCGCTCAAGTCGGTCGCGCGCAGCCGGGTGATGTCCTGCAGCTCGCCGGTGACCGTGACGTTCCTGGGCATCCCGGCCACGGCACGCGACAACAGACCCGGGTCACGGTCGTGCAGGATCCAGTGCTGCGGTGCGGGCAGCTTGGCCGACAGCCAGCGGCCCATCGAGCCGATGCCGCAGCCGAGGTCCCGGATGATCAGCCCGGGCCGGTCACCGAGGTACGCCCGCAGCGGCTCGACGAGTTCGGCCGACCGGGCCGCTGCGTCCGCGTCCTCCCGCAGCGACAACCACTCGGCCGGGTACGTGGTGTTGTTGCTCAGCTGCGACATGCCGGTTCCTCCAGGTCAGCCAGCACATCGGCCAGTTGGTGCGCCGCTGTGTCCCAGTCGATCAGCGTTTCCCGCCGGGCGTGCGCGGCGGCCCGCAGCTTGTCGCGCAGCGGCGCGTCGGTGAAGAACCGGCGCAGCGCGTCCGCGAGCCGCCAGGTGAGGATGCCGGGCACGGTCCCGTCGGGTGCTTTGCCGACGGTCTCCGGCATCGCGCTGACTTTTGTTGCCAGCACTGGAATTCCCCGGGCCAACGCCTCGGTCAGGACCATGCCGTAGGTCTCGGTGTGCGACGGCAGGACGAACAGGTCCGCCGCCGCGTAGCTGGCTTCCAGCTGCGCGCCGGTCTTCGGCCCGGTCATCGTGACCCGGTCGGCCAGCCCGCTTTCCTTGATCATCTCGTGCAGCCGGAGCACGTAGTCGGTGTCCCGCCGCAACGAGCCGACGAGCTCGCAGCTGAACGGCAGGTCACGGACGTCTTCGAGGGCCTCGACGAGCCGGTCCTGGCCCTTGCGCTGGGTCACCGCGGCCACACACAGCAACCGTGAGCGGCCGTCGGTGCCGGGTGCGAGCGGCGCGGGATCGGTACCCGGCGGCACGGCGTGCACACGGTCGCCGTCGAGCCAGTGGTGCTGCACGATCCGGCGCGCCGCCCACGGGCTGGTCGCGATGACCATGCCCGCGGCGTGCAGCGTCTCCCGTTCCCGGGTGTTGAGGTCCTTGGCGAGGTCAGGGTCCAGGCCCGTCTCGTCCGCCAGGGGCAAGTGCACCAGCACTGCCAGGCGTAACCGGCGGGCCTGCGGCACCACGACCTCCGGGACACCGCAGGCGACGAGTCCGTCGATCAGGACGGTCGCGCCCTCGTCCATCTTCGCGAGGGCGCTCGCCAAGTCCTGACGGGCTTTGTCGTCCGGCGTCGGCCAAGTCCCGGCGATCGCGACCTCGGTGGCGCCGAGCGCGCGGACCATGCGACGGTCGTACACGTTCCCGCCGCTCGGCACTGCCTGGTCGTCGATGTCGCCAGGGACAACGAAGGTGATCACAGCTGACGCCGGTAACTTGCCCACGCCACATGGGACTCATGCAGCGTGACGGTGATTTCGGACAGTCCACGCGCGCCGTCACCGAGCTTGCCTTCACCGATCCGGCCGGCCAACCGGTCGGCGATCACCTTGGCGAGGAACTCGGTGGAGGTGTTGATGCCCTTGAAATCCGGCTCATCGTCCAGGTTGCGGTAGTTGAGCGGAGCGAGCACCTCCCCGAGCTGCTCGGTGGCGAGTCCAATGTCGACGACGATGTTGTCGTCGTCGAGTTCGGCTCGCGAGAACGTTGCGTCCACGAGGAACGTCGCGCCGTGCAGCCGCTGTGCGGGTCCGAAAACCTCGCCACGGAAGCTGTGAGCGACCATGACGTGATCGCGGACGGTGATGCTGAACACCCGGGGGCCCTCCCAATCGGTTCGTGTCGTCAACCGTCGTACCTAATACGGTGACAAAGGCCAGGTAGTTCACCGCTGGCCAGAGAACTCATCACCCGGGGCAGCTCATCGAACGGGAACTCCCCGCTGATGAGGGCGTCAAACCCCGGGTCAGCCAGCAGGTCGAGGGCCACGGCCAGCCGGTCGGCATAGCCGCGGCTGTCGCGGCGGGCCTTGGCCACCTTCCCTACCTGGCTTGCTCGAATCGTCAACCTGCGCGAGTGGAACCACTCCCCCAGCGGGAGGTTTACCCGGCGGTCGCCGTACCAACTCATCTCGATGACCTCGCCGTCCTCGGCGAGCAGCTCAAGCGCCCTGACCAGGCCTGCCTCGGTCGCCGTCGCGTGCACGACAAGGTCACAGCCGTCCTTGGCATCCCCCGGCAGCGCGAAATCGACCCCCAGTGCCGCCGCCACCTCGGCCTTCGCCGGGTCGGCGTCGACCAACTGGACCCGGGTGGCGGGAAAACCGGACAGCACCTTGGCCACGGACGCGCCCACCATGCCCGCCCCGATCACGGCGATCCGGTCACCGATCATGGGTGCCGCGTCCCATACGGCGTTGACGGCTGTTTCGACCGTTCCGGTCAAAATCGCCCGTTCGGGCGGCACATTGTCCGGAACGACCGACACGGCGGCCGCCGGAACGACGTATCGAGTCTGATGTGGATAGAGGCAGAACACTGTCTTGCCGACGAGGTGGCCAGGCCCCTCCTCGACCACACCCACGTTGAGGTAGCCGTACTTGACCGGTGCAGGAAAGTCACCCTCCTGGAACGGAGCCCGCATCGCCTCGTACTGGCTTGGCGGGACTTCACCCCGGAAGACAAGCGTTTCGGTGCCCCGGCTGACTCCGGTGAAAATAGTTCGAACCAACACATCGTCCGGCGCGTGTTGTTGCACATGAGCAGGCCCAATGTCGCCACGACCAGCCGAACGCACCCAGAACGCCCGTTCCATTCGTTCTACCCTCCACTCAAGGTCTCGATCACCTTAAGTAGTGGGAGGACTGCGTTGGCCGTCGAGCCCCTTGTGGCCGTGGTCGGACAGTTGCTGCTGCTCACTGCCCTCGCGATGGTCACACCGCTCGGCGTCGAAGGGTGGGTGGCAGGGGCTGCTTACGCCGTTGTGATGGGCGGCATGTTGATGACAGCTCTGTTCCGCACAGGTGCGAAGACCGTCGGTGCCGCGAACCGCGTCACGCTCGCCAGAGCCGCGCTTGTGGGAAGCGTGACGGCCTTTGTGGTCGACTCGTTCTGGCGGCCTGCTCCGTTGGTGCTGTTGACCGTTATCGCGGCGGTCGCGTTGATCGGCGATGCGATCGACGGCCAGCTTGCCCGGCGCATGGGCTGCGCGACACCGTTGGGCGCGCGTTTCGACATGGAAGTGGACGCGTTCCTGATCCTTGTTCTGAGCGTGCTCGTGGCACAGTTCCTAGGGCCGTGGGTGGTGCTGCTCGGCGCCATGCGATATGTGTTCGTCGCCGCGAGTTGGGTGTTCCCGTGGCTCAACGCTCCGCTCCCGCACAGCATGGCGCGTAAAACCGTGGCTGCCGCCCAGGGAATCGCTTTGGTGGCGGCGGCTTCAGGCGCGCTGCCCCACACGGTCTCCCTCATGATCATCATTGCCGCACTGGCCACATTGGCCTGGTCGTTCGGCCGGGACACGATCTGGCTGTACCGCTCGCGGGCCTGACATCACGTTGCACACGTCGATGTCGCCGAGATCGACCCGGCGGCCCCTGCCACGCAAGGTCAGCGGGATGCCACAGATGTCGGTCATGCTGAGCCCGTGCACGCGGACATCGTCCACTGTGTCCAGAACTAGGCCTTGGCAGTGTTCGAGGACCACGGCGGATACCGTGATACGGCTCGATGCGAGCACCTTGATTCCCCCTTGCGGCCACGGAGTCCGGTAGTGGAACGTGCCGTCGGCGACTGAGCCTGTGTCGTAGCCGTAGACCGCGCAGTCCACAATGGCCATGCCTGTGCAGCCGATCAGCCGGATCCCGTCGCCGTCGCATGCGTTGATCGTGACGCGGGCGATGGTCACGTCACGGCAGTTCTCAAGCACGAGACCGTCGCCTGCGGTGTCGATGACGATGTCCTCGATCGTCACGCCGGTCAGATCTTTGAAATGCTGCGCCATCGGGGCATCCACCAGTTGGCTCGGCCGAACATGTGCATCAAGGCACAAGCACAGCGAGTCACCGGGTCACATCGGCAGTCCGCAACCTCACCAACGGCGCTGACGAAGGTCATGAACCGGGTGACTTTCGTCAGGTCTTGTGCCGATTGGTGTGGACTGCGCGGTGACGCCGAATACCGTTGGGCACGTGACCATCACGCGTGACCGGGTGTTCGACGCCTTGAGCCTGACCGGCGCGATCGCCTTGCTGATCGTGTCGGTCGTCGGCCCGCCGGAGAACCTCGCGTACACCGGCGTCGGGATCGCCGTCCAGGTGATGGCCGTCGGGCCGTTGGTGTTCCGCAGGCTGGCGCCGCTGGCGGTCATCTGGTTCACCGCGGCGACCGCGATCGGTATGTCGATCACCGAGCTCGTCGCACCGGGCACCATCATCGATCTGGCCCATGACCATGGCACTCTGTGGATTCCGCAGGCCGTCACCCCGTTCGCGGTATGCGGGGCCATGTCGCACTACCGCAATCAGACGGCCGTGTGGATACCGACCGGGGTGCTGTTCATCCTGGGATTGCGGCCGTGGGAGCTCACCGGAGCCCGCATCGCCCAGTCGCTGATCCTGGTCATCGTGCCCGCGGTGATCGGCATGTCCATCGCGGCCCGAGACCGCACGTACAAGGTGCTGATGGAGTCGGCCAGAGCCGACGAGCGGGCCAAACTGGCCGCCGAGATGCACGACGTCGTCACGCACCGCGTCAGCCTGATGGTCCTGCAGGCCGGCGGGCTGGAAATGACCGCACGGGACGAGGAAACCCGCCGCGCGGCCGAGGAACTGCGCGCGAACGGCTGCCAGGCATTGGAAGAGCTGCGTGAGGTCGTGGCGATCCTGCGGGAGCAGGGCGGGGAAAGCACCGGCAAGACGGCGCAGGCGCCGGTACCCGAACTATCCACTTTGGTCTCCGAGTCCACGTCTGTTGGCGTGCCTGTGGAACTGGTCGAGGAGGGCGCTGCCGGGCAGGCATCCGCTGTGGTCCGCCGGACCGCACACCGGATCGTGCAGGAGGCGTTGACCAACGTCCGCAAGCACGCGCCCGGAGCCAAAGTTCGCGTGCACGTGACCTACGGCCCGTCCGATACCAGGGTTTCGGTGCGCAACTCCCCGCCGATCGGGCCGGGCCTCAGCCTGGCCGGCTCCGGCTCGGGGCTGGACAACCTGCGCGAGCGCGTCAGCATGATCGGCGGGACACTGGACGCGGGCCCGTCCTCGGAAGGCGGTTTCCACGTTTCGGCGACCCTGACGGAGCCAGTCTCATGATCCGAGTTCTCGTCGTGGACGACGACCCGATGGTGTGTGCCCACGTGCGCACAATCCTTGGTACCGCAGAGGATCTCGGTGTCGTCGCGGAGGCGTACGACGGCGCCGAGGCCGTCGAGGCGGTGTTGCGGCATCGTCCCGACGTCGTCTTGATGGACTTGCACATGCCCGGTGTGGACGGGCTGACCGCGATCCAGAAGATCAGCGAACTCAAGCAACCACCCGCGGTCGTGGCGTTGACGACGTTCGACGGTGATCACTACATCCTCCGGGCGCTGCGCAGCGGGGCCGCCGGATATCTGCTGAAGTCCACGCCGCCCAAGGATCTCATCGGCTTGGTTCGTGTCGCGGCCAACGGGCACACTGTGATGTCGCCTGCCGTGTCCCACAGGCTGATCGCCAACACGGTCGAGCGGCGTCCGGCCCAATCGGCCCTGCTCGCCGAGTTGACCGAACGGGAGACCGAGATTCTGGCCTGCCTTGGTGACGGCCTGTCCAACGCCCAGATCGCGGCTCGCGTGCACTTGAGCGAGGGCACCGTGAAGAACTACATCTCCCAGATCCTGGTCAAGTTGCGGTGCGCCAACCGTACTCAGGCCGGACTGCTGGCCTACGACGCCGGTCTGTGTTCCCGGCCCTAGAGTTGCTTGATCACCGCGGTGGTCTTGCCCGCGATCGTGCTCGCGAGGTAGCGGCTGAAGCCCGGGACACGGGCCAACCGCATGGCGGCGCGGCGGATTCGCAGGTGGCTCTCGGACGCGGGCAGAAACCAGCGGGCGCCGTTGCGGGCAACCTGTTGTTTCTCCTCCACGACCGGGCGCCAGAGCTTCTCGTAGCTGGTCAGCGCCTCGCGCACGGAATGGGTCCTGTCGAGTTGAGCTGCCAGCACGAAGGCGCCTGCCATGCCCAGGGATGCGCCTTGACCAGCAAGTAGCGACACGGCATGGCACGCGTCACCGATCAGGACGACAGGGCCCCGGCTCCATTCCGGCAGCACCGTCTGCGCGACCTGGTCGTAGTACACGTCCGCAGGACCGGGGCAGGCCTCAAGCGCTTGCGGGACAACCCATCCCAGGTCCGCGTACACGCTGCGAATCGCGGCCTGCGGATCGACGGGCAACGTCGGATCGGGCGTCCGGTGCACGGTGAACGCGGCGACACGGCCGTCGCGCAGGGCGTAGAACCCGAACTGCTTGCCGACGGTGTCCGTCAGGCAGAACCTGTCGCCCACTTGTGCGTGCACTGATGGATCGTCGAAAACGTACGCAGCTGTGTGGAAACCCAGATAACGCAGGCAGTCCGAGCTGTTGAAGGTCAACGACCGCACTACGGAATGGATGCCGTCCGCTCCGACGAGCAGGTCCGCGACAACTGTGCTTCCGTCCGACAACGTGACTGCCACGTTGTCCGGCGAAGTGTCAATGTCACGCACGGACGTGCCGAAACGCAGGTCGACCGAGGCGGGGAGACGCGAACGCAGGACCGCCTCCAAATCCGGCCGCATAATGCTGACCAGCTTGGCGTCCACCGCCTTCGCGAAAGTGCCGAACGGCAGACCGGCCCGGCGACGGCCGGTCTCGTCGAGGTACGCGGCCTCGCTGACCTGGTAGCCCGCCTTTGTCAAGCTGGGTAACAGGTCCATCTTCTCGGCCACGTCGTAGCCGGGGCCGAAGAAGTCGATCATGTAGCCCTGCGGCCGCGGCCCCGGCGCCTTCTCCACGACGGTCAGGTCATGGTTCGGGGCCAATTGGTTCGCCAGGGTCAAGCCCGCTATCCCCGCCCCGCAGATCAGGATCTTCATACGTCTGTCCCTCCGACCAACCGGCGCAGCACCGGCCGGAGGTCTGTCTTCGCCGACGGGTTCAACGCGCGGTGCAACATCAGGCCGTCGATGGCGGCCACGAGCACGGCCGCTGTTTCTTGTGGCGCAACAACCGCGCGGTCGGCCAGCCACCCGGCGAGCTTCTGCTGGAACTCGGCGACCAGTGCGCTGATCGCCGCGCGCAGCTCCGCGTCCCGGGTGGCGGCCAAGTAGGTCTCGATGAACACCAGCGACACCGGGTCGTCCCCGGTGAACTTCTCCAGCGGGTCGATGAGTCCGGCGACCACGTCGTCGGCCGGTTCGAGACCGGCCACGGCCTCGCGCATCGCCCCGATGGCCGCTTCGGTGAGCAATGCGCGCAGTGACGAGAAGTGGTAGTGCACGACTCCCGGGGCGACTCCAGCCCGCTCGGCGAGCATCCGCGTACTCACCGCTGACCAGCCCTTTTGCGCGATCAGCTGGACCGCTGCGGCCATCAGGCGCAGCCGCACGTCCCGGCCACGCTCAGCCATCACCGACATCGTGCCACGCTCCTGGTCATTCGTCTTGGGCGATCGTCCAAGTCGTATGACCAAGGTATCGGTCAAGGATCGTGAAGTCCATGCGTTTAGTCCTCGATCACGTGGGGAATCCGTGCTGGGTCTCCACGCCCTGGTGGGGGGACGCGATCAGTCCGCTGGGAGATTTGTATGACCGAAGATACTGGCGACACCGCCGCCGTCCCTGATTCGCAGACCGGCAAGGAGTTGCACAACCTGCGCACCCGCATCGACCAGCAATCACAGCAACTCAACAGACACGCTCGCGAGCTGACCGCCCTGCACAACGACCTGGCCGAGCTCGACGAGCGCATCGACGCGCATCAGCACCGGGACAGCTAGCCCGTGTTCGACACGCCCGTTTTGACCGGACCAGGCAAGAAGTAGTCACTCGGCGGTCTGGTCGTGCGGTCGCGGTGCAAGATTCCGCAATGCGATTAGTCGTCGGCATGTCCGGCAGTTCGGGTTCGATCTTCGGCGTCAGGCTGCTCGAGGTCCTCAAGCAGGCCGGGACCATCGAGACTCACCTCGTGGTCAGCAAATGGGCTCGTGCCGCTCTCGAGTACGAGACGCAGCACACTCTGGATGACGTCTACCGGTTGGCGACCAAGGTGTACGACGTCGGCGACCTGGACGCGGCGATCTCAAGAAGATCGTTCCGTACCGACGGCATGATCGTGGCCCCCTGCTCGGGCAAGAGTCTCTCGGCCATCACCAACGCACGCAACGACAACCTGCTCAGCCGCGCTGGCACCATGCATCTCAACGAAGGCAGGAAGCTCGTCCTCGTGTTACGCGAAGCCTCGCAAAGCCTGACGCACGTCCGCCTGATGCGGGACGCCACGTCATCGGGCGCGATCGTCATCCCGCCACAGGACGTCGAGGGCACCGTCCAACGCGCATTGGAACAGTTCTCCCTGGCCACCGGCCTTCCTGCGCGGTCGTGACGCGATGGACCTGCACGAAGCGATCCGCGGCAGGCGCCCCATCCGCAAGTTCAAACCGACACCCGTCCCCCGTGACCTGCTGGCCGAAGTCATGGACCTCGCACTGTGGGCACCGTCTTCCGGCGGCGAACACGAGTACGAGCTCGTGGTGACCCGAGGCGCGTTGCGGGCCCGCATCCAGGAAGCGGTCGTCGAACAACTGGAGAGCATCCGAGCGGACTGCGAACGCGATCACGGACACAAGATCGCTGAGGAAGTCACCGCCTTCTACCGTGACTTCGGCGGTGCACCCGTGCTCGTCTTCGCCTACGCGGGTACGTTGCCGGACGGCCGCGACGACACCTTCGGTATCTCGGTCGCGGTGCACAACATGATGCTCGGCGCGCACGCGGCAGGCTTGGGCACAGCGTGGGCTGGTCTGCCGTGCGCCCACTCGGTCGAACGCGCGGCCGGGCTGGCCGACAACGGCAAGACCCTGGTCGGCATCGTGCCCGTCGGATTTCCCGACGAAGAGGCGAGACCCACGGCACGCAAGGACAACCGCGTGAGATGGATCGGCTACTGAGCGCTGCTCCAGCCATTGCTGGATGAGGCGCGGAAGAAGTCTGCGGCCGGGCGCTCGACTGGTCGTCCGTCGTACTGGGTGGACAACACGACGGACGACCGCATCTCGCCGTGCGCGCCGATCCGCTCGAGCAGTCCTTCGAAGTGTTCCAGCGACGCCGCTCGCACCTTGAGCATCGAGCAGTGGTCGCCGCTGAGCTTGTGCACTTCGACCACTTCCGGATAGTCGTCGGACGCACTGGTCTTGAGCAGGCATTTGCCGAGCGCACACCGCATTTCGATGAAGGCGGAGATCGGATACCCGGCTCTGCGCGGTTCGACCCGCGCGTGGTAGCCGGTGATCACGCCGCTCTCCTCAAGCCTGCGGACGCGTTCAGCCACCGCGGGCGCGGAGAGGTTCACCCGACGGCCAAGCTCTTTGAACGACAGCCTGCCGTCGGCCTGCAACCGCTCGACGATGCGCCAGTCCAGCTCGTCGAGCTGCCTTTCCATTCGGAAGGTCATCGGCCACTTCCTCCTTGCGTCGACACGGTCGCCGGCCGCGAACTCCGTTCTGCGGCCATTCGAAACCCGTCCGGACCTGCATACCATCCTTAGCCATGGACCTGGGGACCAATACTCGGCGGCGCGCGATGTCGGCGCTTTTCGCCACTGTGGCCTTGATGAACACCGCGCAGGTGCTCGCCAATACGGCGGGCACGCTGATCGCTGCCGAGACGAGCGGTCCGGGAGCGAGCGGTTTGCCCAGTGCGGCCGGTGTCATCGGCACCGCGGTTGGCGCTCTGTTATCGGGTGCGCTGACTTCCCGGCACGGCAGGCGTTTCGCTTTGCTCGTCGGGTACGGATCCGCGACCGCCGGTGCGCTCGCCGCGTCGATCGGTGCCGTCATAGGTTCGTTGATCCTCATGCTGGCCGGCCTGATGACTCTTGGCCTCGGCAACGGCGCCGCTCAGTTGTCCCGGTATCTCGCGGCCGACATGTATCCGGCGGAGCGCAAGGCGTTCGCGCTGTCGTCGGTGGTGTGGGCGGGCACGATCGGTGCGCTGACCGGGCCGTTGATGATCGCGCCGACCGCGCACGCCGCGAAATGGCTTGATCTGCCTGACCTTTCCGGCCCGATCATGGTCGCTGGCCTTGCGGTCGCGTTGGCCGCGGCGACGTCGTTCATCCTGCCGCCGGACGAGGTCGCCCAGTCCACGAAACCGGAAGGCTGGGCGGTGTTCCGGCGTCCGGCGCTGAAACTTCCGTTGACTGCCATGGTGGCCGCGCAGATCACGATGGTCGCTGTGATGACGATGACGCCTCCGCAGCTGCACCACCTCGGGCACGGACTGGACGTCGTCGGCTGGATCCTCAGTGCACACATCTTCGGGATGTTCGCGCTGTCACCGATCAGCGGCCGGATCGCGGACCGCATCGGCGGGCGACGCACCATCGCGTGCGGAATCGTCGTCCTGGCCGCGGCCACGGTGCTCGCGATCATGCTGCCCTCGTCGCACACGTCCGGCCTGCCGATTTCCCTGTTCCTGCTGGGGTACGGCTGGAACCTGATGTTCGTCGGCGGCAGCAGCCTGCTCAGCAGCATGGTGCAGACCAGGGAGAAAGGCGCGATCGACGCGGTGATCTGGGGGTCGTCGGCGTTCGCGAGTATCGGATCCGGCCACCTGTTCGGCTACGGCGGCTACCCGCTCGTCGCCGGGGTGGCCGGGATCCTCGCCCTGCTTCCGGTGTTCCTGCTGGTCAGACGTGACGCAGAAACCACTGGGTGAGCCGCTCGTCGACCTTCTTGGCCAAGGGCGACTGCGGTGCCGGTTGCATTCCTGGCTCCTCGGCGAGCGGGTGCGCCAGGTCCGGAACGCCTGCGAGCTCGGCGTTCGGCAGCGAGTCGGCCAATTCCTTGGCATCGGTGCGAAATCCCGGATGATCCTCGTCACCGCTGACCACAAGCAACGGCGTTGCGCCGATATCCCCCGCGCGAGCCACGAAGTCGAGAGCGTCTGCCGCCGCGGCGGACTCCGCGTTCCACGGGTAAGGGTTGCCCCAGATGCTCTCGATGAGGCTCACGCCCGTCCGGACCCGGATCAGCCCGTTGACGATCGCCGCCGCCTTGAACTCGGTCTTGGTCAGGTTCTGCAGCACAACAGCGCCACCGAGGGATCCGCCGAGCGCGAGGAGTGGTCCGTCGCCAATGGACAGTTGACTGCGGACGGCGGCAAGGGCCGCCGGGAACTCGTCGACCGCCAAACGGACGAACAACGAGAAGTAGGACAGTACCGGGTCGCGCTGGGCACGCTCGATGATGGCATCCATGCTGCCGTCGATCATCCGCGCGCCGCAGAAGGGCAGCCCGAAGTGGACGCGCCAGGCGGGGAGATCATTCAGCGGCAGGGCGGCGGCGAACGCGGCATTCGTGCGTGGAGCGTCCATCATGTGCCAGGACACCAGCAGGGCGTCAGTTTCGACAGACGGAGGCAACGCTGTGTACGGCACGCCTGCAGCTGTGCCCGTGATCGGCTCACCCATGCCGTCACCCTAGTTAGGTTCGGACGTGGGGACGCCCGATTTTGCTGATGGCGAAACCGCAGCCGCTGCGGCCATGGCCCGGTGCATGGCCAGTTCCGCCGTCGGTCCTTCGGTCAGCACGATGCCGACGCACCCACGCTGGTCGGTCAGGTGGTCGATCCGGTCACCGACCGCTTTCGTCGGGTACCACTCGGGTTTGCCTGGGTAGGCGGCCAACTGGTCAAGGCCGTCGATCGTCTCAAGAATGCCTTGCTCGGTGGGGTAAACCAGTGCGAACGCGACCGCAGGCCCGGTCGCCTCCGCGTGCTCAAGCAGGCTGGGCGCTTTGCCGAGCGCCATGTCGATCATCGACTCGTACACGTTCACGCCGAGTGTGCGGCACAAAGCCTCGCCCACAAGGGCACCGCCGATGCGTGGGTTGATCTCGACGAGTTGCGGGCCGTCCACAGTGAACACGAACTCGATGTGCGCGAAGCCTTGCTCGTACTCGACGGCGTCCAGCACACGGCTGACCCACCACGCCAGCTCGGCTTGAACCTCCTGCGGGAAGGCGACTGGGAAGGCCGCTGCGTCCTCGCGCACCCCGGTCACTTGGCGGCTGAGCACGCCAAGGAGCCGCGTCTGTCCTTCCCAGGTGATGGTCTCGGCGCTGTAGACCGGGCCTGCGAACAACGGTTCGGCGAACAGTCTGCCCTTGAGGTCACTACTCGCAGCCTCATCCAGTGCGGCCTGGAGTTCCTCTCCCGTCCGCACCAGCCATACGTTCCGCGACGACGTGCCTGCGGAGTCCTTCAGCACGGCCGGAAGCGTGTTGCCGGGAGCCGGGCTCAGACCGTGCTCATGCAGGCGCTGCCGGACCTTCAGCTTGTCCCGCAGGAACTGTGCCGATGCGACGGTCCGCCCGGGAAGCCCGAACTGGGCCGTCAACTCGGCACCAGGAACAAACCAGGTGTCAGTCGAGTTGATCAGCCCGTGCAGGTCCGGGATCTCCTTGAGGACCGCCGCGCAAGCCGCCGTGTCTGTGGTGTCGACGTCGATGACGTCCAATGACAGCTGGGAAAGCTCATGCCGGTAGATCTCGCGAACCCCGGTCAGCAGGCACAACCGCTCCCCCGCTTTGGCCGCGGCCCGCACCATGTGCCCGAGTCCGAATGTGAGTGCCTCAAGGGCCACAATGGTCATGAGGCTTGTTCCTCCTGTCGTGCGGCTAGCCACGGACGACGCTGCCACTCCATCACCGACCACGGCATGGCCAAGTCATCGAGTGAAGTGATCTCCAACGGGCGCAGTGACTCCACGTGCGGGGCTTCCTCGTGCCGTGCGAACACACGCTCCACATAGCGGTGTCCCGTGTCGGCGCCGATCACCAAGTGGGTGCGGTCCGGGTTGCGCCTTGCCTCCCACTCCGCGACGAGATACGCGGCCCCGGTCGACAGTCCGGCGAAGACCGCGTGGTCCCGCAGCAGCCCGATGGTTCCGGCCATGGCGTGCCGGAAATCGACCCAGTGCAAACAGTCGTACAGGTGGTGGCGGACGTTGTCGAACCAGATCGAGCTGCCGATCCCGGCGATGATCGCCTCCGGATCGGTGAATCCCTCACTGCCGAACGTGATGCTGCCGAACGGCTGCAACCCCAACAGCCGCACGGACGGATCGGTCGCCCTCAAGGCCTCGACGAGCCCGCCGGTCGACGCACCTGTACCGACCGCGCCGACGACCGTGAGCGGCCCGGTGACAGCCTCCGAAACGAGGTCGGCGAAGTGCTTGTAACCCTCATAGTGCACGCTGTCGTGATATTGCCGCATCCAGTGCACGTCCGGACGCTGCGCCAACAACTGGTGGACGCGGTGCACCCGGCGCTCCTGGTCCAGCCGCAGAGACTGGGACGGCGGCATCTGATCCACGGTCGCGCCAAGGACTTCCAGCTGCGCCCGCATGGCCGCGTCCACAGTGGTCGACGCCACGATGTGGCATTTGAGCCCGTATCGATGACAAGCCATGGCCAACGCCAGCGCGTAGATGCCGCTCGAACTGTCCACAAGGGTCTGACCCGGCCGGACGACACCGCGGTCGAGCAAAGTGCGGACCGCACCGAGAGCCGCGTAGACCTTCATGGTCTCGAACCTGGCCAGGATGATGTTGTCCCGTAACCGGATCAGGTCAGGCGCCTTGATCGCGTCGGTGATGTGCTCGTGCACCAGGTTCATCGGCCGACCGACCTGAGGTAGGCGGCAAAGTCCTCGGCACCCTTGACGTTACGCGGGCCGCTCACGGCGTCCCCGTAGGACATGACGAAGTAGCGCTTCTCCCGCACGGCCGGGACCGCCTGCAACGCGGGCAACGAGTCGAGGAACTTCTGCTTGTCCACGGCGGGCTGGTCGGCGTAGTCGATGATGATGATCACGTCCGGTGCGGCCTGCACGACCGGCTCCCAGCCGACCGACGTCCAGCCCTTCTCCAAGTCGCCCAGCACGTTGCGCCCACCGGCGGTCGCGATGATGTCGGTGGGCGCAGCGTGCTTGCCCGCCGTGTACGGCTGGTCCGTGCCGGAGTCGTAGACGAAGACCTTGGCCGGCTCGGCATTCGCCGGCTTGGCTTGCTGGACCTTGGCCACCCGGCTCTTGAGGTCGGCGACCAGGTCGGCGGCGCGCTGCTCGACCTTGAAGATCTTGCCGAGGTTCGCCAGGTCGGCGTACAACGCCTCCAGCGGCGGCACCTTGGTCTTCTTGTCACCGAAGTTCCAGCACGTCTCGGTGTGCAGGTAGCTGCGGATGCCGACCTGGTCGAGCAGGTGCGGCGTGATCCCGCGCTCCTCGCTGAACCCGGAACCCCAGCCGGCGAACACCCAGTCCGCCTTGGCGTCGACCACGATCTCCCGCGTGATCCGGGACGTGCCCAGCCGCTGGACCTTCGTGTAGTCGTCCTTCCACGGCGATCCGGCGATGGACGGGTCGCCGAGTTTGTTCATCACATAGCCGCGCATGCGATCCGCCAGGCCGAGCGAGAACATCTTCTCGGCCCCGCTGACGTCGTAGGCGACCGGGCGTTGCGGCGTCGGATAGCTGATTTCCTGTCCGCAGTTGGTGATCGTGACCGGGGCGTTGGGATCCCCGTTCTGTTGCACCGTCTGCTGCACGGTGGCGCCGCACCCGGCGAGTAGCCCTGCGACCAGCACAAGGGGCAGGATCTTGGTCACGCTCTCTCCTTGAGGTCGTAAAGCAACTGCGGGACACCGGTTTTGGGATGTGGCACGACCGTCGCCTCGACACCGAACACCTGGCGGACAAGTGCGGGTGTGAGAACGTCGATCGGCGCTCCGGCGGCGACGAGTTCGCCTTGCGCGAGCACACCGAGGCGATCGCACGCGGCGGCCGCGAGATTCAGGTCGTGGATCGCCACCAGCACGGTCAGCCCGGATTTACGCAGGAAGGACAACAGTTCGACCTGGTGGCGGACGTCCAGGTGGTTCGTGGGCTCGTCGAGTACGAGCACCCTGGGTTCCTGCACGAGCGCTCGCGCGATGAACACACGTTGCCGTTCGCCGCCTGACAAAGTGAGGATGCTGCGGTCCTTGAGGTGCAGGACGTCGGTCTGTGCCATGGCCTCCCGGCACAGGTCGTGCTCCTTCGCCGACAACGCCTCGTTTCCGCGCAGGTGCGGAGTCCGGCCGAGGGCAACCACTTCCGAGACCGTGAAGTCCAGATCCGTGTGGTTGTCCTGGGTGAGTGCGGCGACGTACTTCGCGTTCTCCCGCAGCGTCAAGGTCGCGATGTCCGTGCCGTCCAGGAACACGGCTCCAGCGCTGGGTGTCAATGCGCGGTAGACGCACCGCAGAGCTGTGGACTTGCCGCTTCCGTTGGGGCCGACCAGCCCGACGATCTGTCCGGCGTCAGCTTCCAGGTGCAGCTCGCGGATCAGGGATTTCCCGGCGATCTCGACCGTGACACCGGTCAGCGAGATGTCCATCAGCGCCCCCCGAACAGGTATCCACGGCGGCGCATCAACGTGATGAACACCGGCACACCGATCACGGCCGTGATCACGCCGAGCGGCAGTTCCTCCGGCGCCACCAGTGTTCTGGCCACCAGGTCGGTCCAGACCATGAACACCGCGCCCGCCAACGGCGCCACCGCGAGCACCCGCCGATGCCCCGACCCGACCACGATCCGAACCAGGTGTGGCATCACGAGCCCGACGAACCCGACTGCACCGCTGACCGCGACGAGCAACCCGGTCACCGCAGCGGTGAGCACGAACAGCCAGCGCCTGAGTCGTGCTGCGTCCACGCCCAGGCTCGCCGCCGTCTCGTCACCCATCGCGAGCACATCCAGGGGTCTGCTGTTGCGCAGCAACACAACCATCGCCAGCAGCACGGCAACTCCCGCGATCGGCAGGGATCCCCAGTTTGCTCCGCCGAGGCTGCCCATCAGCCAGAACAGCACCGTCCGAGCTGCTTGGCCGTCCGGTGCCAAGAACACGAGCACACTCATCACGGCCTGAAATCCGTACGCCAAAGCGATTCCGGTCAGCACGAGCCTGAGCGGCGTGAGACCGGCCTTGCTCATGGCCGCCATGTAGACGAGCACTGATGCGCCGAGCGCACCCAGGAACGCCGCCGCGGACAACGCGTAGACGCCGAGGCTCGCGAAGACACCGAACACGACCACTGCGGTCGCACCAACCGACGCTCCCGAGGAGATGCCCAGCACGAACGGGTCCGCCAAAGCGTTGCGTACCAACGCCTGGATCACCACGCCGACGACGCTCAGCCCGGCTCCGACCAGCACGGCCAGCAGCACGCGCGGTGTCCGGACTTCCCACACGATTGTGTAGCTGGACAGTTCGTCCGCGGTGATCGTGCCGCCGGTCAACGCGGCTTGCAGATATCGCAGCACTTCGTCGACCGGGACAACGGTTGGCCCCAGCGCGATACCCGCGGCGATCGACACGATCAACGCCACGGACAGTGTCGCGAGGACCGGGACCAGCCGGACCCGCTCAGTCACGCCGGTAGCCACGAACAATCAACCGTTTCGCGTGGTTGTCATAGGGCGCGCCGTCGAAGTCGCCGAAACACTCGACGTCCTGGAAGCCGGCTTCGGTCACCAGCGCCTTGAGCTCGGCCGCGCTGTAGATGAAGCACTCGATCACCGCGTGTCTGGCTGTCTCACCTCTGATCAGCGTCCAGTCGGTGCGCAGCCGGGTCCAGTCGTCGAGGATCGTGTCGCGCATGACGACGTAACCACCTTCGACGTCAACGGACTTCGGCCTGCCGACCCAGCTCGCGAGCACCTCCTTGCCCAGCACGTCGAGGATCAGCTGGCCGTCGTTGGCCAATGAGGAGTACGCGTTGCGCAGGACCTGCAGATTGTCCTTGGCTTCGGCGAAGTACCCGAAGCTGGTGAACACGTTGAGGGCGACGTCGAACTGGCCATGCCGGGTGAACTCCAGCATGTCCTCGCAGATCAGCTCCGCTTCGGGGCACCGGGCTTTGGCGTGTTCGAGCATCACCGGGCTCAGATCGACGCCGATGACCCGGTATCCGCGTTGCGCCAAGGGCAACAGCCACAGGCCTGGGCCACAACACAGGTCCAGTACCCGTGCTTCCGGAGCGAACTGGAGCAGCGGTGACGTGGCGACCAGGTCAGCGGCTTCCGTGGCCCGGCGCGGCGGGAACATCGTTTCGGCGAAGCCCGACCACAAGTCGTCGTTCTCGTACCACCGCATTCCCCCAGAGCCTCCCGCGCTCGCCCAGACTGGTTCCGGTGTAGGAGTCGGGTGACGCGGGCGGCGGGTTCCCGGGAGATCGGAATTACTTCATCGCGGCACCGACAAGCACCAGCCGGAGAGTGCGTTCGGTGGCGTCGCGGAGCAGCTCAGCGGCATGATCGATCGCTTCGGCCAGTCGCACCGGAGCCGACAGGATTCCCGCGTACGCGTCGATTCCGGTGGCGTACGCGTGGTGCGCGCCGTCGCCGATCGTGCCCGCGAGCGCGATCACCGGCTTGCCATGGCGTTTGGCACGGGTGGCGACCTCGGCTGGGATCTTGCCGCGTGGTGTCTGGTAGTCGATCGCACCTTCGGCCGTGATCACCAGGTCCGCCTTGGCCAGCCGGTTGTCCAGGTCGGTGTGGTCGAGCAGGACGTCGAAGCGCGGGATGAGTTTCGCGTTCAGGGCACCGGCGAGGCCCGCGCCCAGGCCGCCGGAGGCTCCGCTGCCTGGCAATGGCCGCAGGTCCAGGCCGCAGTGCCCGGCCAGGACGCCGGCCCAGCGGTCCATCGCGCCTGCCAGGATCCGGACCTGCTCCGCCGATGCGCCCTTCTGCGGGCCGAACACCTGGGCGACGCTGGTCAGCAGGTTGTACGGGTTGACCGCGGCGATGATCTCGGTGTCGGTCAGCCTGCTGTCCAATGAGGACACATCGAGCTTCGCGGCCTGGCCGAGTGCGTATCCGCCTTGGCCCACTGGTTGGGCATCGACGTCCAGGATCCGGGCGCCGAGGGCTTCCAGTGCGCCCGCGCCGCCGTCGCACGTGCCGGAGTCACCGCAGCCCACCAGGATCCTGCGGGCACCCTGGTCCAGGGCGTGCCGGATGAGCTCGCCCACGCCGTAAGTCGTGGTCAGCCCGGGATCCCGGTGTGCTCTCGGCACGAGCCGCAGGCCTGCCGCCGCGGCCATGTCGAGTGCGGCAGTGTGCTCGTCGAGCATCGCGAAGTGTGATGTCACGGGCCGGCCGACCGGGCCGGTCACGGTGACCGGGATGATCCGGCCGCCACGGGCGACGGCGAGTGCCTTGGCCGAGCCTTCTCCCCCGTCGACGAGTGGGATCTCGTCGATCACCGCGCCGGGTTCGACCCGCCGGATACCTGCCGCGATCGCGGCGGCGACGGCCGGTGCGTCGAGCGATTCCTTGAAACCACTTGGAGCGACTGCGAACCTCATGACACCTCCATGGGAAGGCCGAGCATCGGCCAGACGAACAGCGCGAACGCGACGACCAGTGCGACGACCAGCGGTCCGAGGACACACGACAGCCGGACCAGATCACGTTTGCGGTATGTGGGAACGTCCTCAGCGGACGCGAACATCGCGACCGGCTTGGCCGAAGACGGCAACGTATGGCAGAACCCCGCTGCGGCGGTCGAGGCGAACGCGAGCGCCGCCGGGTTCATCCCTGTCGCCAACGCCATCGGGATGACCAGCGGAACCAGCACAGCCGACCGCGCGGACCGCGACTGCAGCACCAGATGGGCGGCAGCACTGACGACCACGACCGTGATCAGAAGGACAACGGCATTGCCTGTGGCACTGCCGAAAGCGGCGCGTCCGAGCCAGTCGGCGGCGCCCGAAGTGGACAGCGCGTTGCCGATCACCGCGGTACTCGCCATGAACAGCAACAGACTCCACGGCACCTTCGCCAACGCGGCACTCATGCCGATCGTGCCGATCTTCGGCGAGGTGATCACGACCGCGCCGACTAGCGCCACGATCGCCGGATTCAGAAACCCGGTACACCACAAAGCGATCACCACGCCCAACACGACTGTGACGCGCTTCTGTGCCGCGGTGAAGGGCTCCTTGTCCAGTTGTACCCGCGGCAGCCGCTCCCGCCGGTCTGTCCTTTTTGTCATCAGCAGCACCACGATCTCGGCGCACAGGTGAGAGCTGATCACCGCGAACGGCAGGCCGAGCAGCAGCCAGTGGCCGAACCCGATGCCCGTACCGGTGAGCCCGGCGAGCAGCTGACTCGTGATCAAGTGCGCGCCAGCGCCGATCAACGTGGCAATGGCCGACAGGAGAATCACCGACGGGATGAGGAGAGCTAGTGCCCTGACGACTCGTGGTCGTTGCTTGAGCACTTCGGCGAGGGCCATGAACACGGGCAGCGCCAAGGCCGCACGTCCCGAGGTCGCCGGAACCGCGAGGGCCGTCAGCACGAGCCCGGCGGTGACCAGGTGTGCGAGCTGCCGGACACTCCGGGCTTTCGCGATCAGGATCGCGCCGACTTTCTCGGGCAATCCGGTCGCCGCGAGTCCTTGCGCGATCACGAAGGCGGCGATCAGCAGCCAGATCGTGTCGCCACCGAGCGCGCCGAACAAGTCCTCCCGCTCGATGACCCCGACGAACAGCAAGGCCAGCGCGGCCAGCAGGCCGACGAACGTGTCGTCAAGCCTGCCGATCATCCACGCGATGATCGTGATCGCGAAGATGACCAGGGTGAGTACCGCCGGGCTTGCCATGGTGTCCACTGTGCGACGTGGATCTTAAACACAGATGACACAAAGATGAGGAGGCTTTCATGTGGACAGCCGGTAACCCATGCCCCGGACCGTCTCGATGTAGTCCGCGCCGATTTTCCGCCGCACAGTGCGCACGTACACATCGACCACATTGGAGCCAGGGTCGAAGTCGTAGCCCCACACGTGCGACAGGATCTGTTCACGCGCGAGCACCTGGCCCGGATGCCGCAGGAACAGCTCAAGCAATGAGAATTCCCGCGCGGTCAGGTCCTCAGTGGACTGCGGCGTGGTGACTCGGCGGGTGCGCAGGTCCAAGGTGAGGTCGCCGTGCCTGAGGACGGTCAGTTCGGGAGTGCGCTCGGTCCGGAGCCTGAGCCGGACCCTGGCCAGCAGTTCCTCGAAGCGGAACGGCTTGGTCATGTAGTCGTCGGCGCCGCCTTCCAGGCCCGCGACGGTGTCGTGCACGGAGTCCCGCGCGGTCAGGATGATCACCGGTGTCATCACGTTCGCCTTGCGCATCCCTTGCAGCACTTCGAAGCCGTCCCTGCGGGGCAGGCCGAGGTCGAGCACGATCAGGTCGAAGTCGCCAGTGATCGCCGTGGCCAGCGCCGCGTCCCCATCGGACACGATGGTCGTGCTGTACCCGTTGGCGCGTAGTCCTTTCTCCACAAAGGACGCGATGCGTTGCTCGTCCTCCGCGATCAGGATCCGGCTCATCTCGGCAGCTCCAATCGGAAACTCGCGCCACCCTCCGGCGGCGAGTACACGGTGACCACGCCGTGGTGTGCGTCCGCGATCGCCTTGACGATCGCCAGTCCGAGGCCGGCCCCGTCCCTGGTGTTGTCCCGGCCCCTGGCGAAGCGCTCGAAGATGCGGTCCATGTCGGCCTGGTCGACGCCTGGACCGGAGTCGGTGACCCAGAAGTGCACTTGGTCCCACGACAACGCGGACCCGATCCGGATCTCGTCGCCGGGGTTGGTGTGCTGGACGGCGTTCTGGGCAAGCTGAACCATGGCCTGGGTGACGCGGTGCTCGTCCAGCCGCGCGTCTCCCTCGCCGAGCGACTCCAGGATCCACCGCCGGTCGGCGATCGCCCGCACCTTGGCGTCGATATCGCTGGTCAACTCGGGAACCGAGGTCATGTCGAGCTTGACGAAGTCAGGTTGTTCGGCCTTGGCGAGCAGGAGCAGGTCGTCCACCATCCGCGCCATCCGATCGAGTTCGTCGGTGCACAACCGGATGACCTCGGCGCGTTCGAGTGGATCGTCCCCCATCAGTTCGAGGTGCCCACGAATGATCGTGATCGGCGTCCGGAGTTCGTGCCCGGCGTCGTCGAGGAACTGCCGCCTGGTGGCGAACGCCTGCTCAAGCCGATCCAGCATGGCGTTGAACTGCTCGGCGAGCGCGGAGATATCGTCCCGCCCCTTGACGGGAATCCGTTTGGTCAAGTCATGCTCCGTCAGTTCGGCGGCCGCCATCCGCACAGTCCGGACAGGCGCGAGGATCCACCCCGCGATCACCCAGGCGACCCCTGCCGTGAGCACAAGACCGATCAGACTCACCACGATCAACGTGCGCAGGGTCGACGCGACACTGGCTCGCACAAGGTCCAAGTAGTAACCCGCGATCAGCCACGCAGTAGGTCGCGCGTCCAGCGGCGAATTGGCGGCAAGAACCCCGACCTTGATCCAGCGCATCTCCCCACCGGCCGTGATCGCGGTCCCGGTGCTGGCGTTGTCGCGCACGATCGACAACAACAGCGTGTCGTCGGGCTGAACGGCGAGAACCGAGGGGCTGACCTGGCGATCCGGATCGAGCCGGGTGCCGAGGTCGCGAACGCCGATCAAGATCTCCGCGTGGTCGGGGTACTGGCCACGCAGGTGCGCCTCGAGCAGTTCATGGCGGTGGTCGTAAAGCTGGCCGCTGACCGGGTTCACCCCAGTGGCGGCGTAGATCTTGAACTCCTCGGCTTCCTGCTCCAGCGCCCGGTTGACCCGATCGTCGATCTCCCGCAACTGGTACTCGCGAACGACCAAGACGACCGTGGTGAGCACGGAGAGCATGAGCAGAACCAGCCACCCCATGATCCGCACCCGCGCAGGCAGCCGGCTACCCGTCGCCATCGTCGTCCCCGTCATCATCGTCATCCACGGGCGGTGGCGGCGGCAGCGCAGGAGGCGTAGATGCCGAGGTCGTCGGCGCCGACGGCGTCGACGACGGCGACGGCGTCGGTGACGTCGTCGGCGTCGGATACGGCGTGTTCGACTCCCCAATCCGCACAACCGGGTCAACAGACGGCGGAGGCGCGTCGGGCGCGAGCATCAGCCCAGTGAGCGCAGCAAGGACCGGCAACATGAGCACGGCGATGACCGCCGCAATGCTCTTGATCCGGGCCATATACCTACCTTGCGTCTCGCCCATGACTGATCGATGAGATCAAGATGAGAACTTCTTCATCTTGCCTCGTACCGCCCTGACCAGCCACTCGGACGGAAACTACGGTCCTCGACGTGACCTCCACGCTCTACGTGACCGCAGTCACAGACCTAGGCTGACTGCGTGCCACCGGTCATTACGCTTGAGAGCCCGTTTGCCCGTCAGGTGTTCCACAAGCGGCACCCCGTTCTTTTCCAGCGGCTCAAGGACGCGCATCCGTACGGCCCCCAGCAGCGGAAAGCCCTGGATGAGCTGCTCAGGGAGTCCCAAGAGGGTGTGATCAGCCTCGCTGACGACGCCTTTGACCGGGATCAGTGGCTGGATTGGGACCGCAGGCACTTCGGCACCCCATGGCCGAAGGCTCCGTTCCTCTGGGCCGAGAGTTACTTCTATCGGCTTCTCCTCGGCGCGGTCGGGTACTTCGAGACCGGGGTCGACCCGTTCGGGCCGTTCAAGACCGCTGAACTGCACTCGTCCACCCTTGAGGACGACTATGCCTGGCTCGCGCAGCCGTTGGACTTCGACGCGGCCCTCATGGCTTCGTTGTACGGCAACCGTGCTGACCTTGGGTTCCAGCTCATCGCTGGGAACACCAAGATCCACGACGAGCTCGTGGCCGACGACAGCGCACAGGTGCAGGAGTTCTTCCGCAAGCCTGCCAAGGTCACGTTCATCCTCGACAACGCGGGCCGGGAGTTGTTGTCCGACTTGGTGTTCGCGGACCATCTGCTGGCAAACGGCCTCGCGACGGAAATAACGCTGCACGCCAAGCCATATCCGTACTACGTCTCCGACGCGACCATGACCGACGTCGGCGACTGCATGCGGCGCCTTCGACAACTACCCGGCGGCGCTGGGCAGCGGTTGCACGAGGCAGCAGCGGAAGGGCGGCTCAAGGTCAGAACCCACCCGTTCCACTGTGCCCCACTGTCGTTCCACGACATGCCCGACGACCTCGCCACGGAGCTCAAGTCCCAGCTCACCATCTTCAAGGGCGACCTGAACTACCGTCGGCTCGTTGGCGACTGTTACTGGGACGAGGCCACGCCGTTCCGCCAGACCGTGTCCTATCTGCCTGGGCCAGCCGTCGCACTGCGGATCCTGAAGTCCGAAGTGGTCGTCGGCGCCGGCAACATCGACCCCGCATCGCGGATCGCCGGCACGCACGCGATGATCCAGATGTATCAGCCCTGAAGCAGCGCCTTGCAGATCCGGGGCACCGCGACTCCGATCGGTTCCCTGATCACCTCTACCGCAAGGCCGTCGTACGGTGTCGGGTCGCGGTTGACGATCACAAGCTTCGCCCCGGCCTCGACGGCAACCGAGCACAACGACGCGGCAGGCTCGACCTCCAACGTGCTGCCGATCGCGATGAACAGCTGACTCGCCGCCGCGATGTTCCGGGCTTGACCCAACACGTCGGCATCGAGGTACTGTCCGAACAGGACAACCGCGAGCTTCAGGATGCCGCCGCAGTCCACGCAGGGCGGGTCTGCCTCACCCGCCTCGATCCTGGCCAGGACCTGCGAGCTCGGCAAGGTCCGGGAACACTTCGTACAGGCCGTCCGATGCATGGACCCGTGCAGCTCAAGGACTTTCCGATCGGGCATCCCGGCACGCTGGTGCAGGCCGTCGATGTTCTGCGTGAGGACGCGAACGGCCAGGCCGGCACGGTCGAGTTCGGCCAGTGCCCTGTGCGCGTCGTTCGGCTCAGCACTCCACGCGCTGTGCCCGCTGTAGGTCGCCCAGAACCGCTCGCGAACCTCCGGATCGGCCATGTAGTTCTGATACGTGAAGAGATCCGCCATCCGCGGATTCTTCGTCCACACGCCGTCCGGCCCACGGAAGTCCGGAATTCCCGAATCAGTCGAGATCCCGGCGCCCGTCAGCACGGACACCCGCGTCACCCCTCGTGCCCACTCCATGGCAACGAGCATAAGCAGCGCGGCTACTGATTTCCGAAACGACCGACGCCCGGCAGGAACCGGCCGACCTCGCGGCCGTAGCCGATATAAGCCTCACCATGGGTTCGCCGCAGGTACGGCTCTTCCACCACACGGACCTGGAGTTCGACGGCGATCAGAAGTCCGATGAACCCGATGAGGGCGATGATGTTGGGAACCATCAAGGTCAGGCCGAGGAAGCAGACGACTGTCGAGGTGAAAACCGGGTTGCGGACAATGGCGAACGCTCCCCGGGTGACCAGGCCGGTGGTCTCATCGGGGTCCACGCCCACACGCCACGACGGTCCCATGATGTGCTGAGCCACCACAGTTCCGAGGAAGCCCAGTACCGCCAGCACGATTCCGGCGATCTGGATCGGCGGCGTGACCAGGGCCGATACTGGATCCAGGCCGGACAGCTGAACGATCGGCGCCGCGATGCACAGGACCGTCGAGAGCACTAAGACGAGACCCGCCCACCACACGGCTGATCCTGGGCGGCCGCTGAGGACACCGTTGATCCCCGACGCCCCAGTCATTCTGCGGTGCACGACCTCTCGCAGGGCGAAGCCGCCGACCAGGAACACGACGTACAGGGCCAGGGCTAAGGCTGCCATTGTGGTGATTTTACGCCGGAAATCGAACCCCGTGAGTGACCCGATGGGGTGTCGGGTGGCCGGGTCACTCACGGGCCGTCATCAAGGAGTGACAGGGATGTTGGTCAATCCCTTGGTCGCCCTGGTGACGGTGTTCGATGCGTAGACCACGTTCGGCCGCTCCCGGCACTTCGAGGTCGACGTGATCCTGATGGCGTACTCACCGGCGCCGCCAAGATCGGATTTGTTGTTGCGCCAGGTGTTTCCGCACCCGTTGAGGAACGACGGCGACGTGCTCGGGTTGTGCGTCTCGTAGCCGTTGGCGAACGTGCCCGGGCTGCTGAAGGTTCCGGTGTTGTTTTCGATCAGGTATCCGGTGCCCTTCACGTCGACCCATGAGTCGGCGGAGTTCTGGCCGCTGATGCCCTGGCCGTTGAACGTGTTGCCACGGATCACACCGCCCTGGGTGCCCTCCTTGACATCAATGGGTTCCGCGCCGATGTTCGGGCCGATCCGGTTGTCCAGCACCTGGACCCGGTCGGCTTTGTCCACGCCACCGTTGTTGCCGTGGCACTTCCAGTTGGAGTGCGCGGATCCGATGTAGACACCTTCGCCGTATCCCTTCTGCACCAACCCTGTGTCAGTGATCCGGGAGTTGCGGATCACGCTGTCCGCAGAGGAACGCCTGAAGTGCACGGCTTCTTCGTCCACATGATGCACGTAGACGCCGTCAATGGTGATGTGGTGGGAATTGTCGAGGATGATGCCCTTCTTCGACTCCGCCACGGTGAAGCCGGTCAGGTTCCAGTACGGCGCGCCGTACAGCCAGAGCCCGTAGCCGGAGTCCCACCCAGCGGTCGGCGCCGGGCAGGACGGCGCCGTACCGCTGGGGCCGTCGTTGATCAGCACGGCGTTCGCCGGACCGGTCAACGTGATCGGCTGAGAGGAGGTCCCGGCTTTCTGTGATACGAACGATCCGCGGTATGTGCCCGCGGCCATCCTGATGGTCGTCCCAGGGGTGGCGCTGGCCAACGCGGCCTGGAGTTGCGCAGCGGTGGAAACGTCCACAGTGGCCGCAGATGCCGACGGTGCCACGGTGACGAAAGCGGTGAGCACGGCCGCGGCGAGTGCCAGAGTGCCTTTCATCAGCGGCTCACATTCTTGAGGAACAGTGACTGTGCGCTGTCGGTTTTGGTGGCGTCGATGCCGCGGCCGTTGGTGTAGTCGCGTTGTTCGTTCTTGGCCCAGTCGGGGATCGGGGTGCCGGCGATGTCCAGGTGCTGGTAGCCGGTGCCGTTCCAGCCGAAGATGTAGATCCGCTGCTTGTCCGGGTAGTAGTCCTGGAACGGGCCGTTGGCCGACAGTTGTTTGGTCATGGTGTTGTTGAAGAACACGTTGCGTGCGCCGGTCGCCCCGGACCATTTGACGGCTTTTTTGCCCGCGCCCCACCAGATCGGGAACCAGTTCGAGTCATCCGGCCCACCACCGCCCTCATCACCGCAGTTGGCCCGGCAGTTGCCGGATCGGTGGCCGTAGCTGACGCGCACGGTGTTGAGCTCGAACAGGTTGTTGCGTTCCCACCCGCCGTGCAGGTTCAGATCCGAGTCGAAGTCGTTGCCGATCACCACGTTGCCCGACGCCGACCACTGGAAAGTGAAATGCCGCAGATTCCGTGACGTGTTCCCTGCATACAGTGAGTCCCAGACTCGCGAGCCGCGGAAGTAGCCGTTGCCGCCCTTGCCCTTGTTCCAGGAACCGTCTAGCTCGTTGTTGACGATCTGCAGGTTCTTGGCCTCCTCGGTGACGATCGGATGCGACCCGGTCATCTCCGCGCGCATCCCGCGGACCCACGAGTTGGCGGCCCATTTGAACACGATCCCGTGCATCTGCGCGCGGGGGTCCATGTTGCCGTAGTTGTGGACCGCGTCGGCCTTGTTCAGGTTCGGCATGTCCTGAGTGAGCGTGAACTGCTCCAACCCCACCCCCACCACCGGATCCACCAGGGGCGCGGCTTTCGAGTCGTAGGTCGCGCCGCCGATCGGTGGTGAGCCGTCGGAGGTGGAGTTCACCGGGACGTCGAATTCGAGGGGCTTGTCCAGGGTGATGGT
>NZ_FWXV01000019.1 GCF_900176515.1 Kibdelosporangium aridum | reverse complement strand
CCGCCGCGCAGCACAGCGGCGTCGCCGCCCTCGACCGCGTTGCTCGCCGTGTTGCCCGACTCCTCGTCAAACCGCCAATGCGCGGCTTGGATGTCGTCCTTGGCCACCAAAGCTCGGACCGCGTCCGTGCTCAGCACCCGGTCATAGACCCGCACGTCGTCAATCGCGCCCTCGAACTGGTTGGGAACACTGCCCATCTGATGACCGATCCGCAGCAGCCCGGTGGCGTTCATTGACGGGAACCGCTGGTCCTCGCCGACGTACGAACCGTTGACGTACAGCCGAATCCGGCCCTCAGCGCGGTCGTAGACACCGACAAGGTGTATCCACTGACCACCATGGTGAGCGGCGGGGGCGCGCACGACGGCGGGTTTGATCTGTGGCCTCTCCGAGTCCTGGTGCGGCACGACGAACGCCCAACTCTTGGTCCCGCCCTCATACGACAGGCACAACCCGCACGTGTTCTGGCCGTCCTGACTCACCACCGCATAGGACTTCACGTCCGCCCGGTCGAGCCTCACCCACGCCGCGACCGAGAAACCCTCATCGGTACGGACAGTGTTCGCCGCGGTGATATGCCCACCCGCAGCCGTGAACCTCGCCGCTGCCCCAGACGCCCCTGGAGTCCAAGTCACGTCACCGACCACCGTGCCGTCCCGCTGGCCCATCAACGCCTCATCCTTCGCGTTGCCGTCCAATGGCCAGTTCGCCTTCGGACCATTGCCCGGCCGAACGTTGAAGTGGTACTCCGTGGTGGCACTGGGGCGTCCCGCACGGTCCACGCTCTGCACAAACAACGCCATCGGGCCGTCCTTCGGTGGCGCCGCGAGCACCGAGGCCCCACCACCCAACGTCACCGCATTGACCTCAACAGGATTGCCGCCAGTGAACCAATACCGATATCTGTCCACATCAGGCACACCGCTCGGGTCGAACCGGAACGCTCCCGGCACCCCCACACCGCCGTACCACGCGTTGTCCGCCTGATACAGATCAGCCGTCACGGTCGGCGCCTTGTCAGGACCAACACGGTCAACCGCGAATGTCGACCCCTGCACCGTCGGGCCGTCCAACAGACCATCGTTACTGCGCACACTCCAGGTGAACGTCCCCTGCTGGTGCCGCCCCAGCACGACCTCTGTCCCGAACACCGAACCACTGGCCAGCCACTGCTCCCGGATACCGATCGTCGCGATGTCCCAGATCGCCCGAACCTGCCCACCATTCGGATCAGTGACCCGCGCCTTCAGCAATATCCGATCATTGTTCACATAGGACACACCAGCGCAGTGGAAACACGGCGCGGGCAAAGGCGGATCCGTCGACAGCTCACTCGGCGCATACGGCGCATGGTTGTACTTCATCCACAACTTCGGGAAATACGGCTGATTGTCCTTCAGCGCGTTCTCAAACCGCTTCCACCCGTTGGGGTTCGCGGACGCCTCGTCCGCGTCAGTCGCCTTGATCCCCAGTGTGACGTTGTCCTGCCGGGCATCCGCGGTCTCCTGGACCGCCGAAGTCACCGTCAAACTCTCCCACTTCGGATCACACTTACCCAGCTTGGATATCGACTGGATCGAATCGAGCACCGAGCCCCACGCAGGCTGATTGTTCCAGGTCGTCGACGGGCCGATCTCACCGGTCTTGCGCACCTCCATCGGCGCGACATCCGCCGGGTTACACGAGTCAGAGTTCTTCCACAACTGGAACAACTGGATCCGCGCGTGATCAATCCGCGCACCAGCAACCCACCGGGTATCGAACCGGAACAACGACCGATCAATCCACTGCGCCGGCCAGTCAGGCGCACGCCCCACCCGCACCACACCCAGCACACGCTCGTCCTCATCCCGAGCAGCGATGTTGAAATGCGCATCGTTCGGCAACGCCTTACGCACCAACGTCCACCCCGACTGGAACGACGTCGTCTCGCTCCAATCCGGATCGATCACCAACGGAAACCCCGCGTCCGGATCGGTCATCAGCCCAGTATCCGGCACCAACGACAACTCGCCACCCGCCACCTGAAGACCCACCGGAGCCGACTTCGCCGGCGGTTGCTCGTGCCCCTTCGCCTTCACAGCAGGGGTTTCCCGCATCCTCGGCGGCGACGCGTAAAACACCAACTTCCCGCTCGCGTCCACCACCTTGCTGTTGCCATGCTCGTCCACCGACACTGTCGCACCAGTCGTGGCCAGATCGAATGAGATCTTCCGCAACGCCGGATTCGCCGCCGCAGCAGGCGTTTTCACCACCAAGTCATGACCGAAACCCAGCAACGTCGCCCGAACCCGCAAATCCACACCCGGCAACACATCCTGATACGTCACGGAATCCCCTGCCAACACAGGCTTGGGCAACACACCGCGCCAACTCAACGCCATCACCGCGCCGCCCGAGGCAATCCGCACCAACGGACCCGTTCCCCCACCGGAGAACACCACATCAGACACCGTCGCCTTCGGCACCACCAGCCCGTCCGGCCGAGTCTGCAAGCCCGTATCCACGCCAACCCACTGGTCACCACGACGCACCCGCTCCGGAAGCACAGACTGCTCCATCGAAAACGACCCATCAGGCTCAGCAACCACCCGCGTCGTCTCCGACGTGCGATCTTCCACCTCGACCGCGGAACCCTGCTTACGCGCAGCCGCCGACGCCGACGCCTCATCAGCAGCCCGCGTGACCACCTGCTCAGCAAACTTCGCTGACGCCACAGGCACCGACAACACCGACACACCCAACAGAACACCAACACACGCGGAAAATGTGCGCAGCCTCAAGCCGCGCACCAACTTGTGGCGCACCATGACGTCGAAGGACCCCCTGGCCCGATTTCACGCGCAGCCCCGACGCCACGCACATCCCACCCTGACCTAGGAAGCTTGGCCCAGGAGCAGATCCCGGCAAAGACTCCATCCAGAGCAATTAGTCACGGCAAACTCACAACAGGCAGGTCCGATGGATGATCAATCCAACTGGAACACCCGAACGGACCTACACACCGACCAGAACCCCTTAAACACAACGACCAAAACCCACCCGCAAGCTAACACCGTCGAATACCGCCGACAACGCTCCGCTCAGAGCCATCCGCCCTCGAACGTAAAGTCGTCGATTAGCGTTCAGCGGACCGACCAGGAATGTCGGACCCACGATGACACTCATGACCAGCATGACACTGGAACGAGTGGTGTAACTCCTGATCTTGAGATGCACCTGATGCCCGATATGATCTCTGGCGTGCCGAACACCGAGGACGCTGACGGCCGCCCAACAGGAAGGCGCCGCGCGTCCCCGGGGCCTTCTCTGCTTCGTCAGCTTGCCGAATGCCAACGCGATCGGCCCAACTCGCCACAGGATCCCGGCCGTGGTCGCACTGGCAGAGAACACCTGGGAATGCGGGCCCCGTGCGCCCCGATCACCTTCAGCACGCGCATACGCGACGGTCAGCACCATCCACAATAGACATTTACGTCCACTGCGGACCATCATCGACGCTGGCCAGATCGACGATCGCTCCCGAAAGTACCAGGTGGCACCGGCGACGATGTGTTCAGGCCTGCAGTCGGGCCGCCACCGAGTAGGTGTCGACGAAGTTGCCCGGGTCAGCTTGCGCTTCTTCAACTGGACCGCGACCGCCTCCTCGTCGCCCCAGTTGCCCTGGCCGCTCGCGAGCTCCACCGCGAACGCCCGCAACGCGTCCTTGAACTGATCGAGCTTCTCCGGCGTGATCCGCGCATCCCCGAAACTGGGGTCGCTTGCGTGCTCACCAAGCTGCTTGGGTGGAGCATGACCAACTCGCTGATGACGCCCGGGTGCCGTTTCCGGGCCCACCGGACGCTCCCACCGAGCTGGTCCACATCGTCCTTGTGAATGGTGTTACTTGTGCTCTCAGTCTTAACGTTCTCCACCGGCACGGCGTGCCGATGCGCCGCCGCGGCCTTTCGCCCAACCGGGTCGACGACGCCATCCACCTCTACAACCTCTGCTGATCCCTGGCGCAAGTCGGCCGACACCTGGGCGTTGCCCACACCACCGTGCTGACCACACTGCGCGAACATGGTGTCCCCACCCGAGACACCCACAGACGCCCGCGCACCGAAGCGGGTGATCCTCGATGACCCGACCCGCAGCTGAATCGACAACTCGATCAGGTCCGGATGGGGCCATCGTCGTGAAGGCCGTCACCGTGATCATCGGCGTCGTCGTCGGCCTCACCGTCCTGTTCGGCTTCGGCAACGCCGACCACGAGCCGTGGCCAGTAGCACCCCTGACCTAGACAACACCAGCCCCAATAAACACAACACCTTACGGGATTAGAACCCGGAACAGCCGCTGGCCAGCAAAAACCCTCTCGCTCATGTCGTTAGCGAGTGGGTTACTCTGCGTACAGGACCGCAGGTCAGAACGCAAAAATCGAACTACCGGTGGACCTAACGTGTCAGCATAAGAACCAGGAAGTCACAGCTCAGGGGCCAGAGCTGGTGATCAAGCCGGTCGCACTCCGGAGAAGGACCTGACCACAACACCAGCTCAGACCTGATATGCGATGAGCGAACGTTGATGGCTCTCCGCCTAGAGTCTCGCTGTTTTGCGAGCGGCGTCACATGCGAGTAAGACGGATCTTGACTTGGTGGTTGTGTTCAGCGTGCCAGATCACCTCACCGGTGACTTGCGCAGCCACCGCGGGAAGTTCAGCGCCTTGCGGCATCGCAGTGATCTCGGCGAGGCCCACTGCATCAGGTGTGCCATCAATACGAATGAAGACTCCGAACGGCTGGCGGGCGATGACCTCACCCGTAACTTGGGTCCCCAGGGGCAAGGCAGCAACTGTCGCAGGCCACGCCAGGCGCGCCCGCTCGCCAAGCTGCCCATCTTCAGGCCACGAGTAGTGCTCATAGCCAAACAATAGGCGCGGAACCCGCTCACGCTGCTTGAGCGAGCGTTGAGCACCGGCGCAGTCGACAACCGTGCTTGACCGCGCTGGTTGGGATCGGGCCCCGGGTTGGTTCGAGCGGTATCATATTTTGATCATGAAACCGCTGGTCAGTGACCTGTGTGGACCTAACATGTCAGCATAAGAACCAGGAAGTGCTGGCAGATGGTCCGGAAGTGCTCATCCGACCGGTGCGGACCCCGCGCCGTGACGTGACCGCGGCGCGCCCTCGTAGCCGACGAGCGGACGTTCGCCCAGAGAGGGGCGTACCCAGTCACGAAGGGCCGGCATCACTCGTCGTGGAGTGGGGTGAAAGACGAGAAGAGTTGCGTGGCCTCCGGAACCTCGGCGATCGGCACGTAGTCGCATGCCTCGGCGTACCGCGCCCACATCTGGCCCACGGTCGGGTTGGTGTGCGCGGCCTCCATCGCCGTGCACCAGGGCGCGGCGCACTGAGCCAATACCGGTCGTTTGCCAGTATCGAGTTGTGAGACTGACACCCGGGACAGCCCTCGACTACGCCGACGACGTGCTCAGCAGAGCAGAGACGATCTGGCATGCCGTGCGCGGTTCAGGGAAGCTTTACGGCGCCTACGTTGAGGCAGTTCGTGACACCTTCCCCACCCTCAAGCAGGTCTTCGTGTCACCAGACCTGAGTGCTGGTCTGCATTCGACGGCGTACTGGCAGCTCGTGGCGATCCGTAGCATGGCGCCAGACAGGTCAGTTGACCGTCCTCTTGCCAGGGTGATGAGAGAGCCGGCCGATCTTACGGTACGACATGCACTCATCACCGAGATCGAGTCCCAGGTCCAAGCCTTGAAGCAGGCACGCGTCGAGCTTGACGCTTGGAAGGAGCTCGCCGCACGGCCAGGTCTGCCCATCGTGTACGACACGAACATGCTGAACCACTGGAGACAACCCGGCGACATCCGGTGGAGAGACGTGTTCAAAGCCGCAGGCGAGAACGTCCCACAGACGCGGCTCGTCATACCCCTCCGTGTCATCGATGAACTCGACCGGCAAAAGTACGGACAAGGCGATCTCGCACGGAAGGCGGCGACTGCGATCCGATACCTCGAGCGCGTTCTAAAGAACAGCCAGCCAGGTGAGGCAGTCCGATTGCGCGAGGACACCACTCTGGAGATTTGGGTGGACACTGACGACCGTGGTGAAGATGCGGATCTGTCAATTCTTCGGAGCGCCGCAGACCTAGAAACCCTCCACCCGACCACCGGAGTTCGAGTACTGACCGACGACGTCGGCATGCGCCTGCGCGCGAAACAGATGCGGCTGAAGACATTTCGACTTCCGGAAGATCATCGCAAGCCCGGTACAGCCCTCGACGAGGCGCCAGCGCAAGATGGCCGCTAAGAAGAACCTACCTAGTCATCGATGTCCCATCTTGAACTGGTAGTTCGCATGCCGACACACCCGACCCGGAAAACGCTGGTCAGTCCTGCGGACCTGACGGCCGCTGTCCCCGCGGCCACGCGTTTACGGCCTCTTTAGGTTCGTGCCGCTGTAGCCATTTGCGCGCGGCCGCCTCCCCGAAGCCATGTGACCGGAGGACGTCAATGGCATTTGCTCGAATGGTCCGCTCGCGGTCTAGGTCGTCCAGGTGAGCCTTCATAAGCGCCACCACGTCGTCGTGGTCGAGGTCATAGCGACCGTTGACCTTCTGAGCAAACCGCGGCAGAAGCTTGTAGTAGCGGCGTTCGCTGATCCCGATCTGTGTCCACGGGTAACCTTCCGGCGCCTCCGCCTTCCTGTGCTCCATGACGGCGATGTTCGCCTTGCGTCGCACGTACCGACGGGTTGCCTCGGCGCCTTGAGCCGGGTCGAATCCGGGGCGGATCAGTTGTTCGAGCAGCGTCGCGGCTGCAGACGCACTGTTCGGAGCACGGGTTCCACGCTGAATGCGCTCGACCTGACGCGGATACGCCTTCGCGACGGCATTCGCCAGTGCTGGCTCGTCGCTCCCGACGTAGCCGTGCCAATACCCCTTCAAGACCACCTGGCACGCGATCTCTTGTGGAGTCGAGATGGAGTCCAGGGTGATGGTCGGGACACCATGGCTATGGATTGCCTTCGAGAACTTGCTCCACCGCCGATTGTGGGGCCGCTGGCCCCC
Source organism: Kibdelosporangium aridum (assembly GCF_900176515.1). Lineage (GTDB taxonomy): Bacteria > Actinomycetota > Actinomycetes > Mycobacteriales > Pseudonocardiaceae > Kibdelosporangium > Kibdelosporangium aridum. Next base: position 92,904 of record NZ_FWXV01000019.1, on the reverse strand, counting down.
CTCAGGCCAGATGCGCGCTGTGAACGCCCAGTCTGCTGGTTGTTGTGTCATCCGGGCCACAATCAGGGTGGGCTCGACGGCTGCGAGCGGTATGAGCTCGCCGCCTGTCGTGGTGTCGTCCAGAAGCAGTTCGATGAGCCGTCCGTCGTCCTCGTGCTCGTTCGTTACCCAGATGAGACGGCGAGTGATTTGGATCCACCACCCAGCGACAGAGACCCCAAGGATCGGAACACTAAGTCGAACGGCAGGATCCATGACCCGGCGCATGAGTTTCATTCGCTGCTCGCGGTCCACAGATGTTCCGAGCCAATGGACGACATAGTCTCTCGACAGGCGCCCCGTTTGCGACGCTTCGGCTACGAATTGACCAGCAAACCAAAGTGCCTCGGCGACTCGTGCGGCCTTCGGTGCTGGGGCAGCCAAGGACAAGACCTGCATGACAGTCGCTCTCTGGCGGCCAACCGGGTCGGGGATCGCCCATGCTCCCTCCACAGGTTCCATCGAACCAAGCTGCAAATCCGGGATGTCCGCGAAGGGCAAGCCGTTGGGCTCGATGACCTCGGTCGCCAGGCGGGGTGGACCGAAGCTACGGCCGGACAAGATGTCTATGTCGCGGCCGCTCTGGACGAGCGCGTCCTTCAGCATGCGACGGTCAGGGTTGCCACCGATCTCCTGAGCGAGCTCTTCGACGAGGCTCTCGGACCAATGCCAATGTCCCATCTGGGCAGTATACGAGAGTGTGAAGAATCTTCCTGCAGGTCGGAGACGGCGCACGGGCATTGCCGTTCCGGGCCGGGGTGGTCATGATGGGCGCCGTCCGACATTCCCATCGCGACGCGAGGATGCGGAAGCTCGCGAGCTGTTGGCGATCGTGAAGCGGGGGCAGATTCTCGGGTTCGGCGCACTGATCATCACGCTCGCAACCATCGTGACGCTCGCCGCGATTGGCCACCCCTGGGTGGCCGGCATCGTGGCTACCCCCGGGTTGGCTGTTATCGTGGCGATCTTCGTGACCGGTCAGTACAACCCTGCTCGGGGTCACAACGCTGAAGTCGCATCGCGCCGGTCCGTCCGACCACCTCAACAAGAACTACCCGTCGCGCCCCCGCCTCCTAGTAGCGCAATCGAGTAGCAGAGAACGTCACTGGTGATGGCACCACACCTCGACGGCTGACAGAACCACATGATCGCCCCGACTTGACGCAACTGGTCGACAGGCCACGTGACTTGATCAAGTAACTGAAGAACGACGACTCTGATCTGCAACGTATCGTGCCGCGACACATGCAGAAGGGCCGGCGAGCTCCTCGGCCTGCGGAGCCACAGGATTGAAGATCTCAAGCAGGTCGAAGCCTGCCGAAGCTAGGTACAGCTCAATCTCACGAGGGAAAAGGACGCGACGGCGGATGACATCCTGCGCTTCGGCGCCATCAGCGAACCGCCATCGACGGTACATAGTGTTGATCTGAGTGCGGAGATCCCACTCGTAGCTGACGGTGACTTCCGCGTCCTGGTCCGGGGTTCGCACCATATTGGACTTTGGGATCGGCTGTTGGATAGGTGAGATTGTCGTAAGCAAGACCAACGTGGTGCCTATGGACCGTCCCGCCAACACCGGCTGGAGGTGATGGCTGATGCAGTTGCCGCACCGGCTGATCTTGGTCACCCCGACCGAACTGGTCGACGAGTACGACAACCCCACCCCCGCCCTGGACTACGGCCCGGCCGCGCCCCGCCGCACCGTCTGGGGTCTGCTGCAACCCACAGCGTCGGCCGAAACCGCCGAGCCTGGTCGGGTGCCGGTCACCAAGTCGTGGCGGCTGTTCACCGTCCAGCCCATCGCCACCCGGGAGCGAGTCGAGTGGAACGGCCGTGTCCTGGAGATCGACGGGGAACCTGCGCGCACGAAGCCACACTGACCACTGTGGAGGGATGACAAACATGTCGGCATTCGACGGCGTTCAGATCGACCGGGCCGGGGTCGCCGAGATCCTGTCCTCGCCCGAGATCACCGAAGCGGTGCACCAGCTGGCCGAACAGGTCGCCGAGACCGCCCGCGCCCAAGGCCACCGGGTCACGTCCGGCGAGCTCCTGCCCATCGAGGTGTTCAGCGATCCCGGCCGTGACCGGGCCGGTTCCACCGTGGCGATCCGTCACCCGGCCGGGGTCGGCATGGAGGCCCACCACGGCGTGCTGAAGCGCGCTGCCACAGCGGCCGGGTTGGACGTGCACGGCCTGGACGGGGCCGACTCGTGAGTGTGGCTGTCCCGGTCGACGTGGCCGAGCTGGTGGTGCGGGCGTTGCGGGGCCTGTTGGCCGGGCGTCTTGAACCGGTCGTGGCGGGGGTGAAGGTGTCGACCGAGACCGGGCGCGGCCCGAACGGCGGCCCGCCCTCGCTGCCCTGGCTGCTGGTCGCCGAGGACGGCCACACCTGGGCGTGGCCCGCTGTCCAGCGGGCGATGATTCGCCTGACCTGCTGGCATCGCACCCCGCACAGCAGCAAGGCCCTCGCCGGGCTTGCCCTGGGCGTGCTCTGCGCTCCTGGCTCGTCGCGACCGTGGACGGCAGAGCCGGTTACCGGGCCGTTGGCCGGGATTGATCCGTCCACCGACGCGCCGTTGGCCCCGGCCGCGGTTGCGCTTCGGGTGCGCACGCCCGCTGAGGCGGGTTAGCCGGGCAGCGACCAGCCGAGCAGCACCGTCGTGCCGCGCGGGGTGTGTGCCAGCCGGAACACGTCCGACAGACGCTCCATCATGGGCAGGCCGCGCCCGCGCATCCCGGACGTGGCTGAGGGTGGACGCCAGCACCCGTGATCGGACACGATGATCCGGGCCGCGTCGGCTAGACGGGTGCAGGCCGCAAACAGTGTCAGCGTGCCGGGGCGTCTGGATAGGCGTGGTCGACGGCGTTGCTGACGGCCTCGTCGGCGGCCAGGACAACATCCTGCCCTTGGGCGGTCGATAAACCGATCCGCTGGATCCAGTCGGTGACCTTGGCGCGCGCCACCTGGACTTGATCCGGCACGGCGGCGAACTGGGTGTAGATGTGCGGCCGGGTGATATCGGCCCGCGACACCACCTCAGCGGCGAACGACGGCAGCGTGGCGGCCCACGCATGCAGGCGGGTGACTATCGGCAGGGAACTATGGTCCTCGATCATAAGCGCGTCGTCACCCGCCCCGGGAATGGCGTCATTGGCTCCCATAAGGGGACATACCCACCGGATTTCGCGCTAACCGGTCGGTGACGACTTAGGCCGAGCGTGCATCCTCGATCGTGGGATAGAGCGAGAGCACCTGATCCAGCCCGGTGACTTCGATAACCCGGTGCACAATCGTGGCCCCATCGACCACGCGCACCTGGCGCCCGGCCTGCTTAGCCTCGTAATCGGCCTGGACCAGAACCCGCAGCCCGACCGATCCCAGAAACGCCACCTCACCCAGGTTCAGGATCACCACAAGTGCCGCGCTGTCCAGACCCGCACTCACTGCATCAGCGAACTCGGGTTGCGAGCCCATGTCGATCTCGCCGCTGATGTGCACCACGGTGGCGTGCTCACCGGGCTCGACCGTCCACACGAGTCCTGGTTCTTGGTTGTTCGACACGGCTTGGTCACTCTCGTCCGGGCCACGACATAACGTCACGCTTTGTTACACCCGTTCACGTGGTGTAACAAACTCCTCGCGCGTCACCCTATCCCGCACATTCCGGCAGCGGCCCCACCACCAGAGCGCGTCCGCTGTCGTCCGTCCCAATGGAGGCTCATACCTCCGCCATACGGGGGATGACCTCTGCACGATCCTTGTGGAGGTCATCTATTCATGGCACTCAACAGTGCCCTTGTCCGTGTCGCCGGAACCGGCGAAATCTCCCTGGCCAAGGCAGGCACCCCGGAACCCCCGGACGCCACCACCCCGCTACCCGCCGCATGGACCGGTCTGGGTCTGTCCACCTCGGACGGTGTGACGGCGCGGCGCTCAGTGGATAAGCAGGGCACCGAGCATTGGCAGCAACTCACCCCGGCGCGCTACATCTACCAGGGCCAGGAACTCACCGTCGCCTCGACGTTCCAGGAGTCCAAAGCGGTCGTGCTCGGCGTCTACTTCGGCGGCATGACCTTTGTGGAAACCGCGCAGGGCAGCAAGAAGTACCGCGCGGAGATCTCCAGCGTCCCACGCAGTGACGTGCGCGCGTTGTGTGTGGACTGGACCGATTTCATCAGCGACACCGAGATCTACCACCACCGGCTCTACCTGCCCCGCGCCGAAGTGTCGGAAACCGAAGACGCCCAATGGTCCCGCAGCCAGGAAAACCGGTGGGGCATGACCTTCGCGACACTGGCGCCGGTCGGCGGGTCCACCGTGCTGGGCGTGTGGCTGACCGACGACCCCGCCGTGCTGGCAACCCCGCCCGCGCTCACAGCAGGCAAGGCGAGCTGATGTCGGAGTTCACCGATAAGCAGCGTCAGGAACTGGTGGACGTCCTGCTGACCGTGGAGGCGTCCGAGGGGTACATGCGGGCCTGCGACAGAGCGGATGCCGCCCGCTACGGCTGGACCCGGCCGCGGGCCTCGCCGCTGACTGTCCGGCTGGAAACCGCCTCGCTCATCCTGCGCGCCTTACTGACCACCACACCCGAACCGACCAGCACGACCAGACAGGAGACACCCGAGTGAGCACCAGCCAACGTGCCGAAGCGACCCGTAAACCCGCCCCTGCCGGTGGTCCTGCCGTGATGTGGCGGGGCAAGCGTTTCCGGCTGCCGACCCCGGCCGCGATGCCGCTGGAAGCGCCACCCTGCGCTTCGCCACCGCAGTCATCGCGTTCCTCGTCGGTATCCACCGAGGGATCCGCTACATCCGCGACACCCGCCGATCGCGCTAACCAGAGGCCCCTCAGTCCTCGTCACCAACGCCCCGAACGGATTTCTCGTGGCCGCCAACAGACAACCGAAAAGCAAAGCAGCTACCACACCCCTGTCCTCACAGGTCAAACCGATCCACAGTGCACAATGACGCCTCCGCAACATCAACATCACACCCTGGAGGTTGTATCTCGTTGAGCAGCGCTTTGAACACCACGCTTCCGGGATCAGCCATGGGAAACAACGAGATCAGGCGGCGACAGAGCGCCTGCCGCCGCTCGTTCTTCAACTTCGCCGCTGCGGCGGCTTCCCGTTGCGGACGCATCCGTTCTTCGCGTTCACGGTCGCGTTCCTGCTGCATCCGCGTGAACGAGTCCTTGGTGTTGACCATCTGGCGCACGCTGGCTACTAGGCCCTGAGCCTTTAGCGCATCTTCTGACCAGCAGGTGGAGAAGTCTTTCCATTCGACGACACGGCGTAGGACCAGCCGCCGAGCGTTCAGCCCGGCATCGCCTTGTTCGTTGATTCGCTTGATCACTGTTCGAACAATCTCGTACTTGTTGATCGAGGCGCGGTCCGTGTCGACGCGACGCTGCAAGTCAGCGAGGTACTCTGGGCTGACGCCGCACGCACGGAAGAAATCCACGGCGTCGGCCTTTGAACGGCGCAGCAACGGGATGACGTCCACCAGGAGTGCAGTCAGGTCAGGCGGATAGTGATGTGGGCCCGAGGCGTTGGTCATCGATCACCTCCAAGCTGCGTGACGAGCAACGATTTTCTCACGCCGTCAGATCTCATCGATCCAACCGTCACCATGGTTGTCACCTGCCAGGTCTTGCTTGTGGCAGGCGATACGCAGACACCACGTGCACCTCTTCCAATCGCGGCATGACCTAGAGCGTTGGTCGTCGTGGTGTCCTACCGGTATTGGCGCTGTTGTGCGGTACGGACTGCGGCTTTGAGCTCGGCGGGTAGTTCGACCACGGCAATGTCGATGGCGAAGGTGCGCAGGGCATGGGCTGCCCAGGATCGTGCGGCGGTGAAATGGTAGGCGGCTTCCGAATCGCACAGGCACAACACCAGCCGAGGCGCGACCGGCAAGCCCGCAGCGACATGGAGCAGCTTGAGGGCGTCGGCCAACACCTTGTGCTTCTGCGCGACCTTCGGTGGTCCCTGATGCGCCCACGCCTCAACCAAGATCGACATCATAATCAGGGGGTCAACCCTTGCGATCTTGTGAGAGAGTCATTCGGGCTGTTAACCGACGGGACGCTCCTGGCATCACCTTGGGCTATAGACCGGTATGGACGTCCCCTAGGGCCCGAGTGGACTCTCGGCGATCTGTCGAAGAATAAACTTTCCGAAATACTTCAGTCTGAGAGAGTGCGCCAATATCGACGTCGACTCGATGAGAACTTCGGTCACTCAAGTGTTCGCGGTGCAGGAATCTCGTTCCGCCGTCCGGCAGGGCGGTCAGTATGAACTCGTGCACACCGCCGAAGATGGCTTTGGGTAGCCACGCCGCGCCGGGGATCACGGCCGCCCACGCCAGCCTGACTCCCGGTGTGGCTTCGATGAGGGGCAGACGCGCCACAATGGGACGTTGACCCGGCAGCCTCATGACAATCCTCAGATTGGTGCCTGCATCCGCACGCCCGTCGATCTCCTGGATGTACGTGGACCATTCGGGATAGCGGGGAAAGTCGGTGAGCACCGCCCACACCTGCTGGGGGCTGACGTTGATTTCGGTGGCTACCTTGGCGAGCTCTACCGTTCGCACGGCATTCCTCCGTGGGACTGGTCAAGGAGTGGCCGAATCAGTCTACTGAAAACCGCCATTGGGGAATCGGGTCGCTCGTATACTCTGCCCGAATTATCGTTGTTCAAGTGTCTTTCGGTTCATGCAAGTGGCGGACCGACGAGTTACCTGGTATGAGCGGACTTCGGAGTGGGCAGCGTGCTGGCGATCTCCTCACAGTCGCCCCACATGTGTTTTCGTACTCGAGGTCGCACCCGCTGTGGAGCAGGGTGGCAATGAGAGTGGCGCGGTTGGATAGGTGCACCGGGTAGGACGGGGTCGAGCCCCGTCGGGGAACAGTTGAGCTGTAACCGCAGGGCGTGGCGTCACAAGGCGTCACACCCTGCGGGCAACTATCGGCGCCGATCGCCGTCGTTCTGGCTCTGGCCCAAAGTTCGTCTGCGCAGTGAGACGCTGTTGATTCGAGTGAAGGTGGGAGACCTTCACCGCTTGTCCCTGCCGTAGCAGGGAGGTGGAGTTGAGGGCAGCCCGTCCTTTTTGATCAGACCTCTGCTGGGAGCACGGCGACGGCACTCGAACGGTGTCAATCGAGGTGATCTTTCTTTGCGGCCCGGATAGCGCCCCGAAATATCCAATTAGTAGCTGTTTGCCGGGAAGTTGAATCACCCCACAGCCCTCCATGTACGCGCGAAAAGGACAGCAATCGAAAGCACTACTTGCACTCGGAAAGTGCCTACCCGTGAACGAAACATGGACCCTCAACAAGCCCATCTTCCCTTACAGGGCAGGCACTTTCCTCATCTTAATCCCGCGTGTCACCGACCGATCATGAATCGGCGGACTAGCAGTGACTCGTCATCCGCATGCTGTTAATCCGGTCGAAAAGCCGGCTGTCGAACGTCCCACTGTCGAACCACCAGTGCCACTCGTTCTTGACCGTACCCCTGACAAACTTGGGGTCACCACCATGGTGAACAGGGCCTAGCACGATGCCAGCGCTATCCAGAGTATTCACCCACATCAACCACGCGTCATCGCTGCTACTGCTGACAATTATTGCCTCAAATACTGCGCTGCCGTCGCGATTGAGGGTCCATTTCGCGCGGTCCATTGTGCAGTCTCCTGCCCTGATGGGCCCCCAGCTGAACCAGCAGGAACCCGCCCCGGTGCAGACGGCTTGCGCGGTGGCGGACGCCTGCGTGCTGGCCGATGCTGGAGCGACAAGGATGCTACCGATTGCGAGCACAAGCATCGCCACGATAGTTGTGGCCCGACGTCGTAATGTAATCATCATATTGTTTTCTCCGAGAGTCGTCGAATCCGCACTGGTTAAACTTCCCAGACGGGATTCAAGCTTTTTCATAACCTTCGTTTGATAGGTGGAACGGCCCGGCCGCCGGTTGTCTGACGGTGTCGGTCTGCTGGCAACTTTTCCGCTTGGCCGGAGCGGGCTGGGAGATCCCACACAATCCCACACGGAGAGATCAACTTGTTCAATCGCGTCTGTGAGCCAGATCGCGGGCAGTGAAACGTGACTTCGGCGAGGGTTGCAGGGCTACGACGAGCGGCCCACTATTGGCCATCTCTGGGTGGAGAGATCTATGACAGCTTCGCGACCAAACCGCCCGCTCACTGCGATTCCGGACCCGGGCGGTGTCCGCACCCTCGATGAGCTCGTCGAGGGTCTGCGGTCGCTGAAGGTTTGGGCGGGCGGCATTTCCTCCCCCGGCCAGCAAGACGCCTGGGCCAACAGATCGACTCCTGGGCCCCGGCACCGACTACTTCGTGCGGCACAACCGTGCGGTAGCTCAACAAGGCGCAGCACTGCGAGCTGCTGATCGCCACTGGGCTGCGTGACGACAGTGGCCAACTGGCCCTTCCGCGGTGCCGCGACGGGCTGGGTAATCCCATGCGGATTCCCCACGTGGGAATATCAATTCTGTTCCGATCATGCTCCCTGGGCGGATCGGGCATTGCCCTGACTTCGACGGGTTTGCGGGGGCTATGATTAATGATCCCGTTAATGGTCATCCCCGGGGGAAATGATCTATGGCTGGTGTGCGACCGGACCACACGTTCGCGGTGATTCCGGACCCGGGTCGGGTCCGGAACCTCGATGAGCTCGTCGAAGGGTTACGGTCACTAAAGGTGTGGGCAGGTGACCCATCCTATGAGTCGATCACCGGCCGCATTAACAAGGCCTGGACGGCGGCCGGTCGCCCGGCAGGTGAATTGACAAAGAAGGCCACAGTTGTGGACTGTTTCAAACCCGGTCGGCGACGGCTGAATACCGACCTCGTGATCGCGGTGGTGCAGGCGTTGCACCCGGACGTGGGGTACGTGACGCAGTGGCGGCAGGCACTGCAGGTGGTTGGCGGGGAGGCTCGGGCGGCGTCGCAGGTCCGGGTGCAGGACTGCCTCCCGCAGGATCTGTCCGGGTTCACCGGCCGCGCCGCCGAACTGGACCGGCTCCGCCAGGTCCTGCACCACAGTCAGCAGGTCGGCGGCGCGGTGGTGATCTCCGCGATCGCCGGGATGGCCGGGGTCGGCAAAACCCAACTTGCCATCCACGCCGGGCACCAATTGATCCGGGAGAAGTCGTTTGACCGGGTCCTGTTCGTCAACCTGCGCGGATTCCACCCCGACCCCGCCCAGCCGCCGGCCGAGCCAGCTGCCGTCCTGGACGGCTTCCTGCGCCTGCTGGGGGTGCCCGGCCAGCAGATCCCGCACAACCTGCCCGCACGTGCCGCCGCCTACCGCGACCGCCTCGCCGGCACCCACGCCCTGGTGGTGCTGGACAATGCCGCCAACGAGGACCAGGTCCGCCCGCTGCTTCCCGAAACCCCGGACTGCCTCACACTGATCACCAGCCGGCGAAGGCTCACCGCCCTGCCCGCCGCGGCGCACTTGGCGGTGGACGTGTTCACCCCCGACGAGGCGGTGACATTCCTTACCAGGGCCGCACCCGAAGTTCCCGTCGGCCGAGACCCGCACGCCCCGACGCGGATCGCCCAGCGCTGTGGATACCTGCCCCTCGCCCTCGGGCTGCTCACCGGTCACATGCGCAGCACACCCGGCTGGACTCTCACCGATCACGCCGACCGGCTCGATGAACGCCACCGTGACCGGCGACTGGACACAGGGGTAGAACTCGCCCTCGACCTGTCCTATCAGCACCTCTCCACCGACCAGCAACGGCTGCTGCGGCTGTTGGCGCTACACCCCGGCCAAGACCTCGATGCCTACGCCGCCGCCGCGCTAGCCGACACCGATCTGCCCACCGCCCGGAACCACATGCACCACCTGCGCCAAGACCACTTGCTGCAACAGAGCACTTCCGGCCGGTATACCTTCCACGACCTGGTCCGCGGCTACGCCGTCAGCCGGGCCAGCGACGCAGACCGCCCACCCGAACGCATCGCCGCCCTCACCCGCCTGTTCGACTACTACCTGGCCACCACCGCCGCCGCCATAGACACCCTGCACCCCGCCGAGACGCACCGCCGGCCCTCCGTTCCCCCGGCCGGCACCCCCACACCCGCCCTAACCAGCCCGGACACCGCCCTCGCCTGGCTGGACACCGAACGCCCCACCCTCGTCGCCGTCGCCGCCCACACCGCCGCCCACGGCTGGCCCACCCACACCACCCGACTGTCCACCGCCCTGTTCCGCTACCTCGACGGCGGGCACTTCACCGACGCCCTGGCCATCCACGGTCATGCCCGCCATGCCGCCCAATCCACCGGCGACGCGGCCGGGCAAGCCCGGGCTTTGACCGACCTCGGCGCCACACACGCGCAGCTGGGCCAGCCGGGACCGGCCACCGACCACCTCCAGCAGGCCCTGCGCCTGTACCGGCAGGCCGGCGACCCGGCCGGTCAGGCCCGCGCCGTGAACAACCTCGGCCGCGTTGAGGCGCGGCTGGGCCACTATCGGCCAGCCACCGACTATTACCAGCAGGCCTTGACCCTGTACCGGCAGGCCGGCGACCAAGCCGGCGAAGCAAACGCACTGAACAGCGCCGGCGACGTCGAGGTCAAGCTCGGCCGCTTCCAGTCGGCCACCGATCACTACCAGCAGGCCCTGACTCTGGTCCGGCAGGCCGGCGACCGGGCCGGTGAAGCCTACGCACTCAACGGCCTCGGCGACGTCGAGGTCAAGTTCGGCCGCATCCAGCCGGCCATCGACCACCTCCAGCAGGCCCTGACCCTGTACCGGCAGCTCGGCAACCGCGCCGGCGAAGCCTGGACACTGGACAGCATCGGCGTCCTTCACATCCACCTCGGCCAGCCCTCCGAAGCTACCGGGTACTACCAGCAGGCCCTGGCCATCTTCCGCGAGGCCTGCGAACGCGACGGCGAAGCCTACGCACTCAACGGGCTCGGCGAAGCCGCCTACACCGCTGGCCGCCCCACCGACGCCGTCACCCACCACACCGCCGCCCACACCATCGCCGTCGACATCGGCGCACTCGACCAACAGGCCCGCGCCCACGTCGGACTCGGCCACGCCCACCACACCCTCGCCAACCCCACCCACGCCCGCCAGCACTACCAACACGCCCTGACCCTCTACACCCACCTCGGCACCACCGACGCCGACGACCTCCGCGCCCACCTCGCCACCATCGACAACAACTGATGACCTCTAACAACTGTCTTCGCGTTCGGTGTTTCCGCTCCGACACCCGGGGCTGGGTCCGATGACGGGTCATCGGTCAGCCACACCGCCAGCACCGTGTATCCACCAATCGGGGCCAGCGCGGAGAACGTCATGCCACACCTCGCCTCTTGAGACCGCTTCAACCAAGTGGAGTCAGCTCGAACTGGCCCTGTACCGCTCGATAAGTCGTCGCGCCTGGTCAGGGCGCTAGGACAACAGGCATTGAGATCATGGCACGAAACGCCGTCCTCCGCCGGCAGATCACCGGTCAGGTCCGCTACGAGCCCGCGGACCGGTTCTGGTTTCGCCGCACTGTCCTCACTGCTCCCCCGACGCCGCTGACACGAGATCTTCCCCATCCAACCCGCAACGATCTGGCCTGGCACCGCAGGTTCATCGCCGCGAAATGGGACAACAGCACACGCCGACGCCCTGCCGGGCGGCCGCCAACCCACGCCACGATCAAGAAGCTCGTCCTGCAGTTGGCCAACGACAACCCGCGCTGGGGCCACCGGAGAATCCAAGGCGAACTGGAACGACTCGGTCACCCAATCGCAGCATCCACCGTATGGAAGATCCTCAGCTCAGCCGGGATCGATCCCGCTCCACGCCGAACTGGTCCCACGCCGCGGACTTCTTCCACATCGACACCGCACTCGGCAAACGCCTCTACGCCCTGGTATTCCTCGAACACGGCACACGGCGACTGCACATCGCCGGCGTCACCGAACACCCGACCCAGCACTGGACCACCCAACAGGCCCGCAATCTCACCACCGGTCTCGACACGAACCCATTCCGCTTCCTGCTCGCGACCGCGACACGAAGTACTCGACGGCGTTCGACGCCGTCTTCCGAGCCGAGGACATGGGCATCTTGACCAGCGCACCTCAGGCACCGCGGATGAACGCGCACTGCGAACGGGTCATCAGAACCCTCCGTATCCTGCCGCCGGAAGACCCGTCCCCATCCTCAGGCTCTCACCGGCGTCAACAACCTCATGACCCGCAACAGCTAGGCCTCCCATCACCGCACCGCCGTGGCGTTCTGCCTCGCAGCGTCGCGAACACGAAGCAGGGCGCGTAGCCCGGCAGCGGACACCATGCTCACGCTGCCACCACAGATGATCATTCGGTCGGTGGGCGATAACCGAGCCGTCCGCGGGTGCCGAGCAGGACCAGTACCGCGGCGACGACCGAACCTGTTGCCATCGCCTGCATTGCCCGGTCCCCGTCGATGCTGGGGAACGTTTCCGACCACATGACCGAGGCGAAGTTGTTGACGCTGACGTGAAGGAGCATCGCCAGGGGCAGGCTCTCCCTGGTGCGGTTGAACACCCATGTCATCACCACGTTGAACGCGATGCAGAAGACCGCGAAGGCGACCGGGCGGGTCCAGTCCGCATCTGGCCAACCGCCCCACTCGGTCAAGAACAGCGGCAGGTGCCAGGCTGCCCACAGTGGACCGAGGATCATCGTTCCGGTCAGCGGGCCGAACCGTCGCTGCATGCGCGGCAGGGCGAAGTCCCGCCAGCCCGGTTCCTCGGCAAGCCCGGTGGTGATCATCTGGAGTAGCAGGGCCGGCACGTAGGCCGCGACCGCCATCATCGAGGGCACCGCGATCTGCCCTCCGGAAAACGCCCACCCGGTCACCAGCATCGCCGCCGGAACGCCGAGCAGTGTGATCGCGTACCAGTGCCAGCGAACCCGCCAACGCCACATCCGGCCCACCCACCGCCGCAACCCTGCCTTCCCGTCGGCGACTGCGGTGACCACCAGCGCCGAGGCGATGGGGCCGAGATAGGCGCCGGGCAGCACTCCGGCGAACTGGCTGGTCCCGAGAACCTCCGGGAACCGGTAAGCCCACCAGCCCAGCCCGTTCTCCGAGAGGATGTAGGGCGTCCAGGCCAGCCAGCTCAGCAAGTTGGCGAGCAGGAAGAAGCTCAGCAGCGGATGGCGGCGCATCATTCCGAACACACCACCGGCACGGGACGGATCTGGAGGCCGGGAACTGGGGTCGGTGAGCGGCGGGGTGTGGTTCGAAGTCGTCATGACCGAAATCCTGCAGACGAGCGAAGTCGGTCACGAGATGCGAACGACCGAAGCCCTCAGATGCCATCTAAAGACGCAAGATTCGCGCCGGAGCCCATGCATTGCCGGACCGGGAACGGATAACGGTGACCAGACCACACGAGCTGTGACGTCCCGCCCGCCGATATTCACCACCCTGAACACGCCACCGACGCGCACACCCACGAAAACACACAAGACCCCCGCCAATGCACGTCAGTGCGTGCGCTCCTGCTCGGGCACGGCGACAACGTGGTTCTGATAAGCCCATACAACGGCCTGTAGTCGGGATGTCACTCCGAGCTTGGGCAGCATCCGGGCCAGGTGCGACTTGATCGTCGAAACCTCCACGACCAGCCTGCGGGCGATATCGTCGTTGGACATACCCTCCGCGAGCAGCAACAGGATGTCGTGCTCACGCGGGGTGAGTAACTCTTCTACCCGCCGCCCGGCCACCGGCTGCAGCCGTCGCCGGTGCACGAACTCGCTCAGAATGCGCCGGGTCAGCGTCTGGTCGATCGTTCCCCGCCCAGCGGCCACCTGCCGCACCGCAGATACGATGTCATCTGGTTCGGAATCCTTGAGCAAGAATCCTGACGCCCCGGCCTCCAGCGCTCCGAACACGTAATCGTCGAGGTCGAAGGTCGTCAGCACGAGCACCGGCACCTGCGGGTCGGCATGCGGCGCGCACAGCTCCCTGGCCACCTCGATGCCGCTGCGGCCAGGCATCCGGATATCGAGGCAGGCCACGTCGGGCACCAACTCACGCGCCATGGTCAGCGCCTGCGTCCCATCCCGGGCAACGCCGACGACCTCGATGTCCAGCTCGGCAGTCAGCAGCGCCGTCAGTCCGGTGCGCACCAGGGGTTGGTCATCGGCGATGAGCACGCGGATCATGTGAGACCTCCGGAAGGGTCGCGGGCGCGCACATCGTACTGACCGTCTCCCCGAGCGGAAGCCTTAGCCGCACCTCCCAACCACCGTCCAGAGTGGGGCCATGGTCGAGATCGGCTCCGACTAGCTGAGCCCGTTCGGCCATGCCCACCAAGCCGAACCCGCTGCCGGGACCCGGATCGGGGCTGGTGGGCACGCCATTGCGCACGCTGATCGTGAGCCATCCCTCACGTGGCTCGCCGATCTCGACCGTGCAGGGCGCACCAGGTGCGTGCACCGCCGCGTTCGCCAGTGACTCCTGCACCATCCGGTAGGCGACGAGCTGCGCCAGTGGGCCCGGCGCCTCCCCGCGCAGCGGCATGCGCAACTCGATCTCGGCGCCCGCCGCCCGCCGGGCCTCGACGAGCCCGGCCACCGCGTCGAGGGTCTCCACCGGACGGGCCGCGTCGGTCTCCTCGCGTAGCAGTCCAACCAGCCGTCGCAGGTCGGCCAGCACGGCACGGCTCTGCTCGCGGATCTGGGCCACCGAATGTTTGGCTGTCGCGGGGTTGGTGTCGATCTGCCGGGCGACCGCCCCGGCCAGCATCGCGATACCGGACAGATGGTGAGCGGCGATGTCGTGCAGTTCTCGCGACAGCGCCGTGCGCTGTCGCGAGATCGCCGCCTGCAGGAGCGCGTCCTGCTCCCGACGCAGGGCCGCCAGTTCCAGCCGACGTGCCTCGTGCGCGTCCCGACGTGCTGCGGTCACCGAGCCGAACAGCAACGGCAGCCCGATAACCAGCAACGCCTGTAGCGCCGCACCGGTGCCGGCTGCGCCCACCCCGGAAACGCCGCGAGGGTCTGCGGTCAGGAACTGTCCCGTGGCTAACAGCACCCCCGCGGCGAGCAGCGGTCCCCATAACCGTCGCGCCGGACGGGCGACGACGGCGAGGAACACCGAGACCAACACGGCGACGGCGGTGAACGTGAATGCCGGCCCTGGCTCCACCGGGATCAGCACCAGCGCCACCGCGGCCAACCCAGGCACCACCACCTCGGGTGCCCGACCAGTCCAGGCGACCGCGACAGCCTGCACCAGCAGTACCACCGCGACCATCCACCACGCCGCGCCCCCGAGGCCGGGCACCAAGCCCAGGTCCGGGTTGGCCTCGGCCGCGCTCGGGAGAAACAGCAGCATGCCGATCGCGGCCACACCGCTACCCAGCGCGGCCCCCGGATGCAACGGTCGGGACCCGTGCGACACCCAGGTAAGGGGGAACATATCGGCCTCCACGGATCTGACCAGCAGGATCTGCCACGCTCCCAGCCCGGCCTCGCGGGTAACCGACGTCGCGCCCGGTGGACAGTGACCAGCCCATCTTCGGTCACGACGGTACGCCGACCGCTATCGACGGCCCAGTTTGCATCGAAAGTAGGACACGACCGGTTGTCACCTTTTCACCGATGTGCCCACACCCGCCAGACAGCCACGATAGATCCCATCGGACAGCCACCGGCCGCCCGCACGACCAGGAAGGAACCAGTCATGACCACCGAGAACCGCACACCCCCCACCACCGCTACCACCGGCACGACTGTCGCGAACGCGGCACCTCGCAGGTTGCCACGCGGGCCCGTGTGGGTTCTGCTGATTCTGGCCGTTGCGGCCAACGCCGGCGCGTCACTGTTCTCGCTGCCGATCGCTATCGGGATCCTCTTCGGGGTTATCGCGTTCACCCTGGGTGCGCTCCTAGTGCACGACCACTACCGACGACGCACCCAGCGCAACATGTGACGACGGCGACCGTGCGGCGGACTCCCCCGCCGTCAGGCGCTCCGCGCAGTCGGCCGCGAGATATGTCCCCTGCGCTCTATGGAATCTCCCGAGTCCGCTGGCGACGTGCTCCGTCCCTTGTCCCACGTCAACCATAAGGCTGCCCGAGCTACTGCCGTCGAAACACTCTCGCCCCGCCACAACGGCTGCCACCAATCTGACCAATACCGAGGCTCGACCGCGGCAGCGACAGCATTCGTGTTAACGGCACAGCTGACCAGCTTCTGCACACCGATTGGTTGGCTCGGCGGCGGTGTGGCTTGGTGCCGTGGTGATCGCTGCGTGCAGGGAATCACCAGACTTCCTTATACGGGCGGGTATGCCAGCCCCAGAGAGACACGAAGGCCAATGGCGGTATTGGATGCAGCGGGTTGTCGGTGAGATAGGTTGCGAGGGCAAGAGCTGCAGACTCGACTGCAGTATCACTCAGAGATCTTGCCCTCTACCGCGCCCTCATGTCTCGGCTGCCTCATGACATAAAGGGGAGCCTACTGAGCACGCGTGGCCTCCCCGCTTGGCGGTGCTTCGCTACTCGGGTCGGCGGCCCCAGGCCGCGACGGTGGCGAGGCACAGGTCGTGGAAGTCCGGGCTCTCGACGAGCTCGCCGAACTCGGCGAGTTCGGCTTCGGTGATACCCAGCTGGCCGGTGAGGTCGGCCGCGAGCTGCTCGCCGCTGCGCCGCCAGAATCGGCCCATCGGTGTCGGCCCGACCGCCGGCAGCGAGGTCTCGCTTCCGAGGTCGGTCAGGCCCAACGGGCGCAACGGTGCGGGAAACGTCCGCGCCCAAGCGGGGTCGGTGCCGATACGGTTGATGACGGCATCGCAGATCGCGAGGCTCACCTTGCGATACAAGGGATGCGGCGACGACTCGAGCGGGAAGCGGGCGAGGTCCTCGATCACCAACCAGCCCCCCGGCGCGAGCCACCGGACCACCCGCTCGAGCACGGCGTCCCGGCTCGGCAGATGAGCGAACAGCCAACGGGCATGGATGAGGTCGAAGCCACCCGCCGGGAAGTCCTCGCGAGTGACATCGCTTTCGACTGCCTCCCAACCGGTTCGGTCGTCGAGCACCGACAGCAGGCGAATGTCGCGGTCCATCGCGACCACCCGGCCGCGCGGGCAGCGTCGCGCCAGCCACCGGGTCACGGTGCCGAGCCCGGCACCGATGTCGAGACAACGCCAGTCCTCCCGTATCGGCAGCCGCGCCAGCCGCCGGAACGACCCGTCGTCCAGGGCACCGGCAAGCCCGTGGAGGCGGTCCAGTTCCGCGTCGTGGCCGTGGGAGAACATGCGCTCGCCATAACGTTCCGTGCCAGTACCGGTCATCGGCAAGCCTCCTGGTCGCAGGGCCACCAACATTGCCGGCCTTGCCGGGTTTTCCGCAAGCCGACGTTCGGGACATCCCGACAGCGTTCCGGACACACGCGCCTGACTGTGGGCCCTCAGCGCCGAACAGTCACCCAAATCCGCCAGCTCATCGGCTACTTGTTGAATGGCGGTACGACCGATGCCCGGCCAGGCTTGGTCGAGGTGCTCGACGGGTGGCTCCCTCATCGGCTGCCCACCGTGCTGTTGGGTGTGGCTCACTCATGGCGTGCCCCGTCGAGCACCGTGGCGGAGTGTGGCTCAAGAGGGGTCTGCCCAGCTCGAAGTAGCGCTGCCCACCTCGCCTAATACCAACCCTTTCCCCGGCGAGGAGAATCAGCGTGGGATCAGTGATCATCGGCATGGACCCCCACAAACGGTCGGCCACCATCGAGATCATCGACCATCGGGAACACGTCCTGCGTACCGGACGGTTCGGCACTGACCAGGACGGCTACCAGCGGATGCTGGCGGTCGGCCATGCGCATCCGCAGCGGGTCTGGGCGGTCGAAGGCACCCAAGGCATCGGCCGCCATCTCGCGCAGCGCCTGGTCGCTGATGGGCAGACCGTTGTCGATGTACCAGCAAAACTGTCGGCGCGGGTGCGGGTGTTCGCCACCGGTCAGGGCCGCAAGACCGACCCGGTCGACGCGCACTCGGTGGCCGTAATTGCCTTACGCACCAAGGGATTGCGCCAGGTGGAGATCGATGGCACCACGGCGGCTTTGCGTTTGTTGGTCGATCACCGTGACGAACTCGGGCATGCCCGTACCCAGACGGTCAACCGTCTGCACCGTCTGCTGCTGGAGTTGTTGCCGGGTGGGGCCAAAAAGTTCCTGTCCGCCGCTCAGGCCCGCATCCTGCTGGCCTCGGTGCGACCTCGAGACGTCGTGAGCCGCACCCGTCGACGCCTGGCCGCGGACCTGATCACCGAGTTAGACCGGATCGACAAACGGATCAAGACCGCAGACACCGAGCTGCGTGAGTTGGTCGCCGCCACCGGCAGCACCCTGCTGGAGCTGACCGGGATCGGCCCATCCGGCGCCGCCCGTCTGCTGGGCGACATCGGTGATATCAGCCGGTTCGCCGACAAGGGCCGCTTCGCCTCCTGGAACGGCACCGCACCGCTGGAAGCCTCCTCCGGCGATCAACGACGCCACCGGCTGTCGCGGGCGGGCAACCGCAGGATCAACCGGGTCCTGCACATCATGGCCATCGTGCAACTGCGCCACGACACCGAGGGCCGCGCCTACTATCGGCGCAAGCTCGCCGACGGCAAGACCAACATGGAGGCCATGCGGTGCCTCAAACGCCGCCTGTCCGACATCGTCTACCGCGTCATGGTCCGCGACGCCCACCGCGGGGCGGCAGGCCCGGGAGGACACATGGGGGCGGCTCCTGACTCCAGCGCGGCTGACCCGATCCCCATGGTCAGCACTTCGGACAAGTCACTTCCCGAACCCTGCGCTTGCCGAAAACCTCATCCGTCCTGGTCAGGCCGTGTCACCAACATCAACCCTGTCGCCGCATACGCTCAGGGATCAGCACGGCAGGATGGCTGGCCGTGCTACTGCGACTGGCCTACCTCGGCCTGATCAACACCTTCGCCCTACTTCGTTTGCTCCCGATGACCGACCGGGACAAGGACACCGAGATCCTGGTGCTGCGACACCAGATCACAGTGCTGCAACGGCAACTCAGCGATACCAGGGTGCGATTCAGTCCGACTGACAGGGCGTTACTCGCCGCGCTCTTGCATCGACTGCCGCGCCAGGCCTTGCATCGACTCCGTCTGCTGGTGCGCCCGGATACGATTCTGCGTTGGCACCGTGACCTTATGCGCCGACACCATGCCAGGATGTCCCGACCGAACCGTCCAGGTCGGCCTCGCACGATTCGATCCGTGCGAGTCCTGGTCCAGCGCCTGGCGAAGGAGAATCCGAGCTGGGGCTACCGGCGCGTCCACGGCGAACTTCTTGTCTTGGGCGTCAAAGTCGCCGCATCTACCGTGTGGCAGATCCTGACCGACGCCGGGATCGATCCTGCTCCCGACCGCGCGTCGAGCACCTGGGCCCAGTTCCTTCGCTCCCAGGCGGAGTTCCTGCTGGGCTGTGACTTCTTCGAAACCGTCACTCTCACCGGTGTCCGCATGTACGTGCTGGTCGTGATCGAGCACGCGCAGCGCCGCATCCGCATCCTCGGCGCCACACCACATCCGACCGCAGCATGGGTGACCCAGGCCGCTCGCAACCTCGCTATGGATCTAGAGGACGCCAACTCCCGAACACGGTTCCTGATCCACGATAGAGACGGCAAATTCCCTCACCTGTTCGACACCATCCTCGCCGACGCCGGCATCAAAGTCGTGCTGAGCGGTGTTCAGATGCCCAGGATGAACTCGATCGTCGAACGCTGGATCCAGACCTGCCAACACGAACTCCTCGACCGCACACTGACCTGGAACCAGCGACACCTACTCCACGCGCTCCGCGAATACGAACGCTTCTACAACTCGCACCGACCCCACCAAGGCATCGCCAACGCCCGACCACTTCAACCACTGCCAGAGTCGATCACCGATCCAGCCCAGATCACCAGGCTCGACGTCCGCCGGCGCCCACGTTTGGGCGGCATTCTCAACGAGTACCACCACGCCGCTTGACCTGCGCGGATGACATTTTCGGCAAGCACAACGGCTCATGGTGCACGATTACCGCAGCTCAGCGTGTCAGTGCACAGTTTTGGCGTCCACAGGTAGGGGAAGGCTGTTGATTCGACGTTCTCGTGGATAAGCCGGTTCACCAGTTACTGCGTGGCCGTTGTCGAGCACACGGCCCTGGCTAGGTTGTGCCGCTCGAAAAGTCATCGCTGCACGTCACACCACATATCGGCTGTCGTTGCGGCCGATTGGGTTAGCCGATCCAGGTGACGCTGACTACGACGACGCGGCGTTGGTCTTCCAGGACGAGGTATACGGCGATGCCTTCGGCGGTGGGGCCGAACACTATCTTGCGCAGGTTTCCGTCGGGGTTGTCGTCGCGGTATGGGGGAGCGTCCCACGGGGTCAATTCGAGGAATGCGATGAGTTCGGCGTAGAAGGGCAGCGCTGCGATCGGGAGCCCGTCGACCTGGTCTCGTGCCTCGGGCAGGATTTCGTAGGAGTACACCTGGTCAGTGGCCCAGCCTCGTGTTGATCTGTGCTTTGTGTTCTTGGCCGGACACGGTGGGTACGTCTTGTCCGTTTTGTAGGCGGGCGACTTGGTCGAGCATGCGTTGGTGTGCGTGTGGTCCTTGTCGTTGAGTGATGTCGGCGATCTTGCGATAGGTGTCCAGCACGGTGAGTACGCCGGTCAGGTTGAGGGTGTGGGCGGCGGCGGCCATTTCCTCGGCGTAGCGTTGTTCGAACTCGCTGCGCTCGGAGCCGACAAGGGCGTCGCGGATCGCTTGGGGGGTGTTGGCTGATAGGAGGGCAGGAGCCGGGTGCGGGTCCGGTGACGGCGTGGCAGGTGAGGCCATGTTCACACGATAACCCGCTGGACGGTCAGCAGGGATGTGGACGTGGTCGTGTCGGTTCTTCCAGGATGCGCGTGCTGGGAACCTCATCTGTGCTGGTCAGAGGCGTATGGGGTGTCAGAAGTCGACCCTGTGGCCGTGACCTGCGCGTTAGACTGCAGGGGGTTCGTATTCGTTGATCAGGGCTGTGTTGGTCGAAAACCCCTGCTACTGGCTGTGACCTGGGGTTTCACGCAGCTTGCTGGTATTTGTTGAGCAGTCCACCGAGAACGCGCCGTCGTCGGATCCGGTCTGCTGGCGTGGGGAACGGGATCACGTTCTGTTCGTCGTCGGGGGCATGCAGCTCCAGTCCGTCGCCTTGGTGACTGCATCCAGCGTTGTGATGGACGATGTAGCCGTCCATCACGCGGCGTAGATGGCGCTTTCCGACGATGAGGATCCGGGCCGGTGCACTCACGGCGGACGGAAGCGATCCAGCGTTCGGCATACGCGTTCATCCGCGGCGCCTGGGACGCGGTGAACACGACATCGATCCCGGTGAAGGCGAAGACCGCGTCGAAGGTGGCACCGAACTTCGCATCACAGTCGAGAGTCAGATGGCTGAATCGGTGCCCGGTCTCCTCCAGGTCGGCGACAAGATTGCGAGCGATCTGCACGGTCCATTGCGCCATTGCGCGGTCGGGCGCGCGGTGACGCCGAGCAGGTGAACCCGGCGTGTCTTGATGTCGATGACGAACGCCAACGCGGCGAGCACCGCCCGATCAGCCCAGGACATGCGCGGTCGCGGATTCACGCGCTGCGGCACGACGACCTCGTGCTGCAGCGCCCGTATTTTCGCGTGTGACGCTCAAATACTCATCGCTGCTGGTCAACGGGCCTGCTAGTCAGGTCGAGACAATCCTTGCATGATCGTCTCGCTGCTGTACCACGTGACTCGGCACCTGCTCTCGATTCCCGGAGCGCTGCTGTGCCGTGAGACCACCAGGGACGCCGAGCTCCTGGTCCTGAGACACGAGAACTCGATCCTCCGCCGCCAACTCGGCAAGCGCCTGCGCTATCAGCCCGCGGACCGGCTCTGGTTCAGCGCCTTGTCCAGGCTCATCCCCCGCCGCCGATGGGCATCGGTCTTTCCCGTCACACCAGCGACCTTGTTGTCCTGGCACCGCCGACTCATCGCCCGGAAATGGGACTACACGGCCCGACGTACGAAACCGGGCCGACCGGCGACACCTCCCGCAATCCGCCAGCTCGTCCTGCGGCTTGCCGCCGAGAACAGCCGATGGGGACACCGCAGGATCCACGGCGAACTCGCCAGGCTCGGCCACACCGTCGCCGCATCCACCGTCTGGAACATTCTGCACGCGGCCGACGTCGACCCCGCACCGCGCCGCAACGGTCCGACATGGCGAGAATTCCTTGCCGCTCAAGCCAACAGCATCATCGCTTGCGACTTCGCGCACATCGATACCATTGGCATGCAGCGTCTCTACGCTCTGGTGTTCCTCGAACACGGCAACCGCCGCCTCCACGTCGCCGGTGTCACCACGCACCCCACCGGCGAGTGGGTCGCCCAACAAGCCCGCAACCTGGCCTACAACCTCGGTACCCGCACGGAATCCCTGCGGTTCCTCATCCGCGACCGCGACACCAAGTACACACGCAAGTTCGATGTCGTCTTCGAGGCAGACGACATCGAGATCCTGAAGACACCGCCACAAGCACCCAAGACAAACGCCCACTGCGAACGAGTCATCGGCACCCTACGCCGCGAAATCCTCGACCACATCCTGGTCGTCAACACAACCCACGCCCACCGTGTTCTCACCGAATACGCACACCACTACAACCACCATCGCCCACATCAAGCCCGCAACCAACAACCGCCCGAGGCCACATCCCCGCCACCACGGATCCCGAACCACAGCAGCCATCAGATCGTCCGCAAGCGCCTACTCGGCGGCATCATCAACGAGTACCACCATGCCGCCTGAACTGCAGCGATGAGTTTTTGAGCGGCACAACATCCGCAAGGCGTTGCACCCGTACCCGGACGGCTTGGGTCATCGCCACCAAGGGTGGTCTGACTCGCCACGGCCCTGACGAATAGACGCCCTGCGGTCGCCCGGATTACCTTCGCCAGTGCGTGGAGATGAGCCTACGGCGGCTTCAGTCGAGCGGATTGAGCTGTACTATCTCCACCGCATCGACCCGGCAGTGCCGATGGAAGACCAACATGCGGCCTGTCCAACGTGGACATGAGCCAGGTTCACAAGGCCAGCGAACTGATCAACGTCGCCGCGGTGCAGAACAAGTACTACGTCTCGGACCGCGTGTTCGAAGACGTGCTTCGTCACTGCGAGATCACCAAGATCGCCTTCGTGCCGTGCGCGCCTCTCGCAACCGGCACACACGCTGTACCCGGTGGTCTGCTTGACTCGCTGGCTACGAAGTACCGCGCAACGCCAGCCCAGCCGGCGCTGGCATGGCTACTGCGCCGATCCTGTGCCGCTCGAAAGTAATCGCCACAACGTGGCAGCGCATCTCTCTCAGGCTGACAGCATGCTCAGGTGGTCGTGTCTTTGCTGTACAAGGTGACTTGGAAGTTGTTGTCCGCCGCGTCGGTGCTGCTCCGTGGTGAGACGGAGGAGAACGCGCAGCTCCAGCTCCACACCGGATCCTCGGCGGGTTCATCAACGAGTACAGATACGCCGCGTGACGTGCAGGGATCACTTTCGAGCGGCACAGGTCGGAACAACCGCTTCTGCAACTCGGCGACGTCCGGCATGCGTCCAGATCCTAGAGACCAAGGCGCTGCTGCTCGGCCTGCACCACTCGCTGCTCCACCGACACCGCTGAGTCCAGTGCGCTCGCGTGCGAGTGCTTTGTGTCGCTTTCGCGCGCGTAGTGGTCGAACAGCAGGGTCTTGTGGTCGCGGATCTCCTGCACCCGTGCGTCCACGCTGTCCTTGACCAGCAACCGGTGCACGTGGACCTTGCGGACCTGGCCCATCCGGTGACAACGGGCGATCGCCTGGTCCTCCGTGCTCGGTTTCCACTGCGGCTCGGCGATGATCACCACGGACGCGGCCTGAATGTTGAGGCCCACGCCGCCCGCCTCGATCTGGGCCACCAGCACCGCGTGGTCCTCGCACGCGGTGAACGCGTCCACCAGTTGCTGACGGCCCTGCGCCGACGTCGCGCCGGTCAGGGGACCGAAGACTTCGAGGTGGTTCGCGACCGCGTCCAGCACGTCGTGAAAGTACGAGAACACCACGACCTTCCAGCCGTTGTCCCTCGACTCCTCGATGATCTCCAGCAGCCGCTCCAGCTTCGCCGAGCCGCGTGGCGTGCCCGGCGCGTAGGCGGCGCGGCGCATCGCCATCAGGTTCCCCTCGCGCACCGCGTCGAGGTACGCACCTCGGTCCTGCTTGCCGAACTCGACCCAGTCCTCCATCTCCAGCAGCTCCGGCAACTCCCCCAGCACGTCCTCCTGGTTGCGCCGCAGGTACACCGGTGCGACAACGCGGCGGAAGGCCTTCGCTCCCACCACGGCGTCGGTGGCGCCCGTGCGGGCCGCGACGCCCGGCTGGAGATAGGCGACCAGGTTGCGGAACTCCTCGACGCGGTTCTCCATCGGCGTGCCGGTGAGGAGCACTGCCCGCTCCGCGCGCCGCACGATCGTGTTGACCGCCTGTGAGCGCTGCGTGTCCGGGTTCTTCACGTAATGCGCCTCGTCGACCACGACCAGCGCCGCGCGGAACCTCTTCGGCAGCACCAGTTTCGGCAACGTGCCGAACGTCGTCACGCCGACGCCGCCCTGCGCCAACCACTTGCCGACCGCGCCGTCGCGGCCCGCGCCGTGCATCCGGTGCGGCACGAGGTCGCTGTGCCTGGCGATCTCGTTGACCCAGTTGACGACGACGCTCGCCGGGCAGACCACCAGGAACCCACGCCGCCCACCGGCGGCGAGGCTGGCCATCACCGCGATGGCCTCGATCGTCTTGCCCAGTCCCATCTCATCGCCGATGATGACGCGTTTGCGGGCCAGCGCGAACTTGGCTCCGAACACCTGGTATCCGCGCAGCGACACCTTCAGCAGGCTGGTGTCCAGTGTGGTCGCGTCGACCTCGTGCTCGATGTCGGCCGGGACGAAACCCTTGGCGGCACTGCGATCCGGCATCGCGTCCGCACCAGCGAGGTCGGCGAGGAGCGTGTTGTAGGCGGCCGCGTCGAGCTCGTAGTCGCGCCGCAGCGCACGGTGATCCAGGTCCGGCACGCGCAGCTGCGTGCCCACCGCGCGCAACGCCGCCACATCGCGACTGGCCAGCAGGGCCTCGAGCCGGCCGAGCGAATCGATGGCGGCCTGCCGGTTCTTCCGCGACGAGAAGAACATCCGCACCCGGCTCCAGGCACGGGATGCGGCGCGCACATCGGCGTCGACCCTGCCCAGCACGTCTCCGAGCGGCTCGCGCAGCGGACCGACGAGCTGGTTCGCCCTGCGCAGCTTGGACAGCAGCTGCAGCAGCTCGGTCTGGGCACGGTCAGCACGGTCGGGGTTCAGCCGGACCGTCGTGTCGCGCGCGACGCCATCGACGACGGCGCGGGCGACCCGCACGATCTGCTCGGCGGACTGCCTGCCCACTCCGGGCACACTATCGAGCTGTTCCGGGCGCGCCTTGGCGACGTCGGCGACGGTCCGGTACCCGGCGGCCTTCAGCGTGCTCAGCCGCAGGTTCGCCTTCGTGTCCCGGAGCTTGTCCACCGGCATGTCCCGGAGCTGGTCGGCCACCAGCGAGTCCCGGACCTCCTGGTACTTCGCGGCGGCGAGCGCGAGCAGCCGATCCGGTTCCGCGCGCACCCCTGCTGCCTCGGCGCGGAACGCCTTGGCGGCGGCCAGCACCGCGCGAGCATGCCTACCGACCTTTGCCGAGTCGTCCACCCGTGTCCTTCCGTCAGGCGGTTCGAGAGTACCGAAACCAGACCTGTCGTCGGTGGTAGGAGCACGCGACGCAGTCGGCCGTGCCGCCGACGGCGTGGCGAACCTAGGTGTTGAGCGGAGCGCCGTCCAGTGACTTCCGGCGGCGCGGCCACACTGCGATCGGCCCGCCGATGGCAAGCACCGCCGAGCCGAAGAACCCGAGCAGCATGCCGAGATCGTTCTGCGCCAACTGCTTCGAGGGATAGAAGGTCGTCGTGGGCTTCCCGCTCCTGGTCTGGTAAGCGGTCATGGCACTTCGCGACCGACGTCAGCGGACGACAGTTCGTTCGCGAAGCTGGAGAACCGGTACTCCTTGCAGTCCGGGTCACCACCGTCGCCGTGCACCTCGACACGGCGCCGAGCACGAACCAGTTCGGGTCGCGCAAGATGTCCTTGGCCACCGGGCGCGCACCGCGAAGGCCATCGCTGATCCCATGGGCCTTCGCCCACAGCGCAGCAAACGTGGCTGTGCCGCTCGAAAACTCATCGCTGCAGGTCAAGCGGCACAGCTGTGCTCTATGCAAGCCACCTCTCCCACGAGCACCAGCGCACAAGGTCTCGGATCGCGTTCGCCGCCCAGAAGGCACACACTGGAAGCAGGCCGAGCGCACGACGGCCCCGATCGGTCCCTCGGACATGGAATTCGACCCGTGTGCCTCGCCTGAGTTTCGTGGGCGGGAGGTCGGTCATGGCATGGGTCGAACACACCAGCGGTCAACATTGGCGAGTCCGCTACCGCCACGCTGACGGCACCGTTACCTCCGAAGGTGGCTTCATCAGCCCAACAGCCGCGCATACCCGCGCGCAGGAGATCGAGGTCGACCAACATCGCGGCACCTTCTACGACCCCACCTTTGGACACACCACCGTCGACCAGTGGCTACCACGCTGGTGGACCACCCTCACCCTCGACGACACCACCCTCGAGAACTACCACTACCTCATCCACACCCACATCACCCCCCGCTTCGGCCACATCCCACTTGGCGAACTGCGCGCCAGCAACATCACCACCTGGACCGCCGACCTGCACATCGCCGGCTACCAGCACTCCACCATCGTGGGCATCGTCAGCCTGTTCCGCCGCATCCTCGGCGACGCCGTCGAAGACGGCCTCATCCCCGCCAACCCCATCCACCCACACCGCAACCGCGGCACTCGCGCGTTCCGCATCCACCACGAAATGCTCTGGGCCACACCCGAAGAAGTCCTCCGCGGCGCGCGACAGGCGGAGCTCTTCCATAACCGGACCAGCGCCCTGCTCATCATCACCGCCGCGTGGACCGGATGCCGATGGGGCGAACTCGCCGCCCTCCAACGCCACAACACCCACGCTGACGACCGGACCATCGTCATCGACCCCGACACCGGAGCGCTCAAAGAAACCGCTCACCGGCAGTGGCTCGGGCCGCCCAAAACACCCGCCAGCGCGCGCACTATCACCCTGCCCGCATTTCTCGCTGTCCTGCTCAAACACCACCTCGCCAGCCACGACCACCCCGCCGTGTTCGCCAGCGACACCGGCAGCTTCCTCTGGCGCCACACCTGGCGCACCCGCGTGTTCAACCCCGCCTTCGACGGCAACGACGATCAACCGCACCCCACCGTCCGCCTATCCCCCATCCGCCCCGGACTCACCTTCCACGAACTGCGACACAGCCACAAAACCTGGCTCATCGCCGCCGGCATCCCCGAAATCGCCCAAGCACGCAGACTCGGCCACCGCCTCGACAACCGCATCACCGAGGTCTACAGCCACATCGCCGACCAGATCGAAACCCACATCCAGACAGCGCTCAAACACGCCTGGCTCGACGCCCGACACACCCTCGCCCAGCAACCGATACCGCCGCCCGTCACACCCCGCACTGGCTACATCCGACGACACCTCACCACACCCTGAACCCCGCAAGCACCCTCAAGGAGCACCCCCACCACACGAGCCACACGGTTCCCCTGACCAGCGCAAATACCAGATACAGGCCACAACACCAACATCGAATATGGGGCACCGTGCCCCATATTCACCCCATATTCGATCAACACCTACCACGACAACGATCACACAAGATCAACCCGCGCAACGAAAAAGGCCCGCTGACCTGGATGTTCACCCAGAGTCAGCGGGCTTGTTGCGACCGTCGGGACGACAGGATTTGAACCTGCGACCCCTTGACCCCCAGTCAAGTGCGCTACCAAACTGCGCCACGTCCCGGTCGCATCCGGTTGCCCGGTGCGAGGAGAAGCTTAGCGTACGCCCCCGGGCGGCTTACACCGGGTTACTTCTTGCGCTTCTCGCGGACCCGCACCGACAGCCTCACGGGGCTACCGACGAAGCCGAACTCTTCGCGGAACTTGCGTTCGATGAACCTGCGGTAGCTTGCTTCCAGGAAGCCGGTGGTGAACAGCACCAGTGTCGGTGGGCGGGCTTGGGCTTGGGTTGCGAAGAGGACCTTGGGTTGTTTGCCTCCGCGCACTGGCGGGGGTGTTGCCGCGATCAGGTCGCTCAGCCAGGAGTTCAGTTGTCCCGTTGGGACGCGGGTGTCCCATGACTTCAGCGCTGTCCTTAGGTGGGGCGCTAGTTTGTGGACTGATCGGCCTGTTAGGGCCGAGATGTTCACGCGTTCTGCCCAGGGGATGCGGACGAGGCCTCGTTCGAGTTCACGCACTAGCTGGTGCCTGCGGTCTTCGTCGACCAGGTCCCACTTGTTCATTGCGATCACGCAGGCTCGGCCGGATTCCACCACCATTGTCAGGACTCGGAGGTCCTGCTCGCTGATCGGGGTCGAGGCGTCCAGCAACACAATCGCGACTTCGGCCGCGTCGATCGCTGCCTTTGTCCGCAGGGAGGCGTAGTACTCCGCGCCGCTTGCGGTGTTCACGCGTTTGCGCAGGCCCGCGGTGTCTACGAAGCGCCAGACCTCGTTGTCGAGGGTCACCATGGAGTCCACTGGATCCACCGTTGTCCCCGCTACCGAGTCGACCACCGCGCGGTCTTCGCCGGTCAGTTTGTTCAGCAAGGACGACTTTCCTACGTTCGGCTTGCCCACCAGGGCCACTCGGCGGGGTCCGCCTACCCTGTTGAAGTCGTCTCGCGGCGTTTCCGGCAGCACCTCGAGGATCTTGTCGAGCAGGTCTCCGGAGTTTCGGCCGTGCAATGCGCTCACCGGGAACGGTTCGCCGAGACCCAGGTTCCACAGGGCCATCGCGTCCGCGTACAGCCTGTCGTCGTCCACTTTGTTCGCTACGACTATCACCGGGCGCTTCGAACGCCGGAGGATGCGGGCCGCCGCTTCTTCCGTTGCCGTCGCGCCCACCGACGCGTCGACGACGAGCAGGATCGCGTCCGCTGTGGACATCGCGTATTCCGCTTGGGCCGCAACGGCTTTCTGCAGTCCTGCCGCGTCCGGCTCCCAGCCTCCGGTGTCCAGGACCGTGAATTTCCGGCCGTTCCACAACGCGTCGTACGCCACGCGGTCGCGCGTCACGCCTGGCACGTCCTGCACCACGGCTTCGCGGCGCCCCAGGATCCGGTTCACCAGCGTCGACTTGCCGACGTTCGGCCTGCCCACCACCGCCAGCACCGGCTGTGACGCCGCACCCTCGGCTTCATCATCGGCGCCAGGGCTGATGTCCCAATCGGACTCATCAACCCAGGTACCGTCCAGCTCAGTCATCGCAAGTCTCGCATTCGATCCAGTTCACCGACCAGGTCCGCCAATGCGGTCCTGATCTGTTCGGTTCCGGCGGCAAGCCCGGAACGGCCAGGTCCCACGGTCAGCTCGAAGGGCTTGCCGACCAGCACGTCCACCACCGGCCGCAAGCGCCTGCCCGATCCCTCGGGCCGGCGGGTTCCGCGCACGGCCACCGGCTGCACGGTCGCACCGGACTGGCGTACCAGCCATGCGGCGCCCTGCTCAGCGTTCAGCACGTCACCTTCACCACGGGTTCCCTCGGGGAACACGCCAATCAGACCACCACCGCGCAACACGCGCACGGCGGCCAGCAGCGGTTTGCGGTCCGGTTCTCCCCTGCGGATGGCCAACTGCCCGATCGCCCGCAGGCCGTGGCCCGCTATCCCCTTGAAAAGCTCACCTTTGACCAGGAACACCGACCGTCGCGGCAGTATTCCGAACAGCACCTGCGGCTCGATCATCGAGCTGTGATTGGCCACGAGCACCACAGGACCGTCCATCGGGATGCGGTCCATGTGGTGCACCCGGAACCGGAACGCGGGACGGTACAGGTACCGGCCGATCACCCTGCCCACTTCGTGCAACCACGGGATCGCGTCCTCGGGCAGGTCAGAGGCCTTGCTCACGGACTCACCGCCTGGCCGGTGCGCAGCCCTCGGCTGTCCACAATGGCCAACAGGGACGTCAGCACGCCGGGCAGGTCCAGCTCGGTCGTGTCCAGCTCGACCGCGTCGTCGGCCCTGCGCAGCGGGGACACCGCGCGCGAGGAGTCATAGTCGTCACGTCGCTGCACATCTGCGAGCGTCGCCTCGACGGTCGCGGTACGCCCTGCGGCAGCGTCCTGGCGGGTACGGCGCTGGGCACGCGCGTCGGCCGACGCGGTGAGGTACACCTTCAGTTCGGCGTCCGGTGCGACGACTGTGCCGATGTCACGCCCCTCGACGACGATTCCGCCCTGCGTGTTCACGATCGAGGCGATGATCGCGCGCTGCTGCTCGACGAGAATCCGCCGGACCTCGGGCACGGCCGACACCTCGGACACGGCCAGCGTGACCTCGGGGCCACGGATCTCGGCGGCGACGTCGGCACCGTCCAGCAACACCGTCGGGCTGACCGGGTCGGTCCCGATCTCCACCCGCGCGGTGCGGGCGACCTCGGCCGGGTCACCGCCGGTACGCAGCACCGCGAGCGTCACCGCCCGGTACATCGCACCCGTGTCCAGGTAGCCGGACCGCAGAGTGCTGGCCAGCCGCCGCGCCACGGTGGACTTGCCGGTGCCGGAGGGGCCGTCGAGCGCGATAACCCCACGCAAATCACCCAGTGCCACCCCGTCGCCCTTTCCTCGAAAACCGTTCCAACCGTCTATTCTGCCTGGCCGCTGTGAGCGCGAGCCGGTCAGGACGCCTGCAAACGTTTGCAATCACCCATGTGCCAAGATCGCGCCATGGAAAGCGTGATGCTCAAGCCGACCGACGCCGGGATGATCCTGGCGATGAACAACGCCGCGGTGCCCAACGTGAACGAGGCCACCGAGGCCGAACTCGCCGCGTTGATCGAGATGTCCGAGCTGACCGTGGCACTCAAGGACGGCGACACCGTGCTCGGCTTCGTGCTCACGCTGCCGCCGGGCGTGGACTACGCCAGCGAGAACTACCGCTTCTTCAGCGAGCGTTACGACCGGTTCATCTACGTTGACCGGATTGTGGTCGGCGAAGAGGCACGCAATCGCGGCATCGGCGTCAAGCTCTACGACATCGTCAGCGAGTACGCCAAGGAACACGACGCCCCGCGCGTGCTGTGCGAGGTCAACCTGGAGCCGCCGAACCCCGGCAGCCTGCGGTTCCACAAGCGGATCGGGTTCGTCGAGGTCGGCCAGCAACGCACCAAGGGCGGGACCTACCTGGTCTCGCTGCTGGCCAAGGAACTCTGACGACCAAGCGCCAGTTCGGCGGCGATGGTCCCGGTCAACGGAGCCAAAGTGAGCCCGCTAGGACCCAGCCCGGTCGCGATGACCAGGCCGTCAGCCGGCGACGAGATCTCCGGACGGCCGCTGGTGCTCAACGGCCGGAAGCCGATCCGGATCTCCTCGATCGTGGCGTCGGAAAGTCCCGGCGCCACACCGAGGGCGTCCGACAAGACCTTGTGCACGCCGCCGGCGGTCTGCCGGAAGCCGAACCCGGATCCGGTCTCCCGCGTCGCCCCGACCACGACTTTCCCGCCAGGGAACGCCACGAGGTAGTGATCGCTCATCGAGCGGATCACCGGCCACTCCGAAGTGTCCACTCCGGACAGACGGAGGTGCGCGATCTGGCCGCGCTGCGGCTCGACCGCGACCTCGACACCGATCTCCTCACACAGCGTGGCCGTCCAAGCACCCGCTGCCACAACGACAGCGTGCGCGCCGATCACCTCACCACCGACCTCGACACCGGTCACCCGGGACAGTGCACGGACAAGCTTGGCCTCGCCACGAATCTGGCGCGCGCCACGCCGTTCGGCCGCACGTAGCAACGAATCCCGCATCGCGCGACCGTCGACACGCCCGACTCCGCTGACGTACAGACCAGCGAGATCTTGGCGCAGAACGGGAAAACGCCGTGCGGGTTCCCCGGTGGGCAGCACTTCGAACTCGCCGACGGACGAGTCGCGTTCCTGGATGGCGCGGATCATCGTGGCCGCTTCGGGCAGGCCGCTCTCGTCGTCGGTGATGGTGATTCCGCCGACCTGCGCGTAACCCGGCTCCGGTTCGCCGTCGGAGGCCAACTGGTTCAACAGAACCGGGTACTGCGCCGCCGCGGCCCACCAGAAGTCCGCAGTGCCCAGCGAAGGCTCGCCGATCGGCCACGGCCACACGATGCCCGCGCCCGCCGCCGTTGCCTGGCCTTCGTGTCCCGCGTCCACGAGCAGGACCTCCGCACCCTCGGCAACCAGCCGATACGCCGCCACAGCACCGACAATGCCGCCACCGACCACGATCACGCGCATGCCGACCAGCTAACCGCACCACGCGGCGGCGGGCCACTCGCACGCCCAATTCCCCAGTGCCGCGCGGCTGTCCGTGCCATCATGGAGAAACCTTGAACAGACCTTGAATAGGCGACCATACGCGTGGTGGAGTTCAGGCTTCTCGGCGAGATCGAGGCGCAGCAGGGCGGTCAGCTGGTCGATCTCGGGCATGCCAGGCAACGATGCGTGTTGGTCACGTTACTCGTCGAGGCCGACCAGGTGGTGCAGGTCGACCAGCTCCTCGACCGGGTGTGGGGCGAACGCCCGCCGACCAGAGCCCGTGACTCGCTCTACAGCTACCTTTCCCGGCTGCGGCAGATCTTGCCGGACGTGGACATCGTGCGCCGGTCCGGCGGTTACGTGCTGAGCGTGGATCCCGATCTGGTGGACCTGCACCGGTTCCGCCGCCTGGCCGCCGAAGCACGGGACACCGGTGACGTGCGGTTGTTCGACCAAGCGCTGGCTTTGTGGCGTGGCGAGCCATTCGCCGGTCTGGACACGCCGTGGCTCGCGGACGTGCGGGAAACTCTCAACCGGGAACGGCTCGCGGCCGAACTGGACCGCAACGACCTGGAACTGAGCGTCGACCGGATCCCCCAGCTGACCGCGCGGGCCGCGGAATTCCCATTGGACGAACGGCTTGCCGGCCAGCTCATGCTGGCGCTGCACCAATCCGGCAGGCAGTCCGGCGCGCTCGCGGTGTACGACGAAACCCGTCGCGCGCTGGCCGCGCAACTGGGCATCGACCCGAGCCCGGAGCTGACCAGGACCCGTCAGCAGATCCTCACCAACAGCGCGACGCCCGCAGCTCGGTTCGAGTTGCCGAGGGACGTCACCCAGTTCACCGGCAGAACCACGGAACTGCGTTATCTGCTGACGAATGCCGACGGTGTCGCAGCGATCGACGGCATGGCAGGCATCGGCAAAACAGCGTTGGCGGTACGGCTTGCGCATCAACTCGCGCCGCAGTACCCGGACGGCCAGCTGTTCCTCGACTTGCACGCGTACACGCCTGGTAGCGCACCGCTCTCCCCCGCCGCCGCGCTCGACAAAGTGCTGCGGGCGATCGGCGTCTCCGCGATCCCCGACGACGTCGACGAACGAGCGACGTTATGGCGATCGCGCCTGGCCGGACGCCGAATGCTGATCGTGCTGGACAACGTGGCCGACACGGCACAAGTCCGGCCGCTGCTTCCGGGAACGCCGGAATGCCTGGTGCTGATCACGAGCAGGCAGCGGCTGGCAGGCCTGGACGACGCGCGCGTGTTGTCGCTGGACGTCCTGCCACCGCGGGACGCGAAGGAACTCTTCGGCCGGATCATCGGCGAAGAACGGCAGATCGCCGAACCGGGCGCGGTGGAGGAGGTCCTGCGGTTGTGCGGGTATCTCCCGCTGGCGATCCGGCTCGCGGCGGCCCGATTACGGCACAGGTCTCGCTGGATGGTCGCCCACCTGGCAGGACGCCTGCGGGACCAACGGCAATTGGCCGAATTGCACGCCGAAGACCGTAGCGTGGCGACCGCGTTCAGCCTGTCGTACGAGCATCTCGACTCACCGCACCAGCGGCTGTTCCGCTTGCTCGGCCTGATCCCAGGTCCGGACTTCGACGTGCACGCCGCGGCGGCACTCGGCGATATCTCTCTGCCAGAGGCTGACCGGTTGCTGGAAGGCTTGCTGGACGTCCACCTGCTGCAGCAACCAAGTCCCGGCCGATACCGGATGCACGACCTGCTCAGGGCGTACGCGGCGCAACTGGCGAAGGACACGTCGGCGCTGGGCCAGCTGTACGACTACTACCTGCACGCCGCGTCGGTGGCGATGGACTTGATCGCGCCTCAGGAACGGCACCGGCGTGCGACGGTCCCGTCCTCGGACACCCCGATTCCGACGTTGACCAGATATGAGGAAGCCGCCGCATGGCTGGAATCGGAGCGGACGAACCTGTTGGCAGTGCGGGACGGAAGGTTCACGTCGCTGTTGTCGGCGATCCTCTGGCGGTTCTTGTATATCCGCGGCCACCACGACGAGGCTCTGACGCTGCACACGCGCGCTGTCTCGGCGGCACGCGAGTCCGGTGAACGTGTGCTTGAAGGACAAGCTTTGTGCAACTTGGGAATGTGCCTTGAGCGGCTCGGACGTTACACGGAAGCCGTTGAACACCACGAACAAGCGTTGCGGATCTTCCGTGAAACCGGGGCACGGCAACTGGAAGGCCATGCTTTGAACAGCATCGGCGTGGCGCATTCGTGGTTCAGCCGGCGTCAGAAGGCGATGTCGTACTACCGGCAAGCCGCGGAGATCGGACGGGAGACCGGAACCGGGGTCCTGGAAGTGTTCGCTTTGGACAATCTCGGCATCGAGCTGGCCGGGCTTGGCGATCACGAGGCAGCGATCCACCACTACAAGCGGGCCTTGGCGATCGCGCGGGACGAACTTCCTTACCTGCAAGGGCATGCGCTGGACAACCTCGGGCGGACCTTTACTCAGCTTGAGCGGTATGACGAGGCACGCGAGTACCTGACACAGGCGTTGGAGATCGCACGGAAGTGGTCGAACCGGACGTTCGAGATCGAGGTGCTGAACAGTCTGGGCGAGGCGGCTCGGGGTGCTTCGGATCCGGCCGAGGCTCTGGCTTTGCACCAGGAGGCTTTGCAGCTCAGCGAGGAGACCGGGTTGCGTTCGGAGCTTGCCCGGGCGTACAACGGGCTCGGGCAAGCCCACCACGACCTTGGCGACGAGAACGCGGCAAGAGCCCAGTGGGAGAAGGCTTTGGCTCTGTACAAGGAGTTGGGCGTGCCCGAGGCTGATGACGTTCGCAAGATCCTAGACATCGAATGACCTAAGGGTTCGTGGTGTCAGGCGGTGTCCACGAAATGTGGAGCATCCTCCTGAGCAGGATCAACAGAACACGCTGATTGTTAAAGTCCACATGACTGTGGCGCGCCGCGACAGCATCGCGAAGCGCACGCAACGCGTCATTGCCAGGTTGGTGCGTCGAAACCTGTGCTGCGAAGAAAATCAACAACGCCACCATGTTGTACTGCTCTGGCACCATGAGCTCGGGCAAGTCGAGCAGGAGCTCAGGATGGACCGCAATCGCCGCAGCAAGCACAGAGAGGTCGACCCCGGGCTGCCGGCAATCGAGGGCGAGCCTGATCCACTCCTTGATCGTGCCCGAGGTCAAGCCAGGTGCACGCTTGGCGACATAAAGGCCGATGAGACGGAACAGGCGGTCCATATCCATCGGTGAAAGCTCATCTTCCAGCATCCACATGGCTGAAGGCATCTCTTCGCGCACGTCAGATCCAGGATTGAGGACAACCTCGACAAGGAAGGCGACGAGGTCCGAGTATGCCTCATTCGTGCTCGTCACTTGCCCCTTGTCGGCGACAGTCCAGCCCCATTGGTAAAGCGCGGCCGACTTCACATCGCCGCACATCTGGTGGAATGCGATCTCAAGCGTGCCCGGCTGCAATACGTCCTTCCGCAGGACTATCCTGCCGTCCACCCGTGCCAGCGCACGGCACTGCGTCTCCCAACCGGTTCCCAGCCCGGCACGCCACAGGGAAACAGTGGCCACCCACCAGTCCGGCGGGTCGAAGCCGGGCGCCAGAAGGGTTCGGAGTAGCACGAGATTCGCCGAATAGGCAGCCAATTTTCGGACATCGTCGACAGGCAGCGGCTGGTAGCCCTCGTAAGTACTGCTGTCTGACCGGTTTCGGAAACTGTCCAGCAACACGTCCAATGTGCGCACGCACGACGTTTGTTCCTGTTCGGTCATACGCGCGAAGATCTCGCCGATGAAGTCCGCGATCGATTGGCGTGTGGTCAGGCTTTGATTGCACAGCAAGGCGAAGAG
Source organism: Kibdelosporangium aridum (assembly GCF_900176515.1). Taxonomy (GTDB): domain Bacteria; phylum Actinomycetota; class Actinomycetes; order Mycobacteriales; family Pseudonocardiaceae; genus Kibdelosporangium; species Kibdelosporangium aridum. The sequence continues at coordinate 56,430 of NZ_FWXV01000019.1, read as the reverse complement.
CAAGTCGTCGTCGTACTCGCGCCCACCCCGTCTGGTCTTCCTGCCACTCCCGGCCACCTCCAGCAGAACCTTGACGCTGTAGTGCGCGACCAGGTATTCGCCGAAGGTCGCGTGCAGGAACTCGTACGCCCGGTGAGCCTCTTCCCGGTGTGCGTCGGCTTCGGCCGTGTAAACGAAGAAGAACCTGCTGATCGTTTCGTGTCCCACTCGGTCAGGACGGACGGACGGCGTTTCGCCGGTCAGCGCCAGAATGTCTGACCCGAGCAAGTGATCACTGACATCCTGGCGATCCCGGTTGAACATGGCGAACGCGGCGATTCCCAAGCGCCACAACTGATCCTCGATCAGATCGGAGACATCCACAGTGGAATCACGCTTCGCCACTTCCCGGCGAACGAAGTCATCGAGGATGCGAGCGTAAAAGACCGCATTGGACATCTTCGCGTCCAGTGGCGGCGCCGACGGATCGGCCGCATAGACAGCCAACATCATCAACAACAACGGCTGACACGCCAACCCGCGATGCTTCATCACGACATCCAAGGAGACTTCGCCCATCACACCTGCGGCGATGTTGTCCTGGTTGCAGGCACTCCAGACACCCAACCAGTCGGCGATCTGCTCATCGGAGAATTCCTCCAGCTTCATCAAGGTCGCGTCGGCCGGAATCCGGACCTGGTCGGCCACCACTGTCCGAGAGGTGACAACGAACGCGATCGGTCGTTCCTGCTCGGCCTCCCGGAGCTGAAATTCCGCGACGTCCTGGAGATAAGAAGCGCGGCCACGCGACGACGCCTGCAAGAGCTCGTCCAGACCGTCCAGGAAAACCACCCGGGTCGTATCGCCTTCGTCGACCAGGTCGGCCCAGTGCACTCGGCGGTTGGTAGCCAGGTCGAGCGCCTGCTGGATCTGCTCGATGACCGGCGCGTCGGCGTCCACACGGCGTAGCGGCACCCGGATCGCGATGTACCCACTTTCCGGCAACCGGGCCGCGAGCACCTTGGTGAGCAACGACTTTCCGGCACCGGGGTGGCCAAGCAACAGCAACGGCGCTGACACGCTTTTCAGGGAAGTAAGGAAGGACGCGAAGAAGAGGTCGAGTTTCGACCGCATGGGTTGCAGCGCCCACCAGTTCTCGTCCGCGGGTGACGACTTCGCCGCATCGGCGACGCGGAACCGGGGGCTTTGATAAACGCGTTCCACCGCAGGGAACGCCATATCGGTGAACTGATCCAGTGCTTCGTTCGGCATGACTGTTTCGGTGAGCACAGACCGGTTCGCACGTACCAGGATGTGCCGGTAGGTGTCCGGTTTCCGGCCCCATGCCACTGAGAGCCGAGTGAGGATTTCCTCGATTCGGCCAAGTGAGTTCTTCTCCTCAGCCAGCGCCATCCTCAGCTCTTGGTGTACGCCCTGGATGCCGCGCAGGCCGGCGACGGTCACCCAGACGAAGAACTCGGGCACATCATTGGCCAGTTCGATGAAGTAGCTCTGGTACCTCGTTTCCGCTCTGGCCACTACTTCGTCCCGAACGGAGTTCATCTCTTCTTCGTGTGTCTTGTCGCTCCGGCCAGTATCCCGCCTCTTGACGACCCTGCCCATTCTGCCGCTTTGGCCGGTGTCGAGGCCTCTGACTACCCTGTCCACTGACCTGAGCAGATTCTGGTAATAACCGCGCAGGACCTGCGACTGATAGAGGCCCTCGCCCATCGGAGGCATCGGCAACTGATAGGACACCAGCAACGCGATAGCTTCTTCAGCATCCGCCGGCGGTGTGTCAGTGACAATCGACAGCTTTTCCCGTTCGCTGAGATTGGCTCTCGCGTACGCGGACCGCCTGGTGGTTTCTCGGTAGGCGTCGAAGAAGGCCGCTGTAACGATCACCGTGTGCGCGGCGGTGATCAACTCATAGCGCTCGTAACCCTTGGTCGGGTAGATTCGTTGGGCTACGCCGCTGACCAGCTTGCGCAGCAACGAGATAGCCTCGTTTTTCTGATCGACCATCTGAAACAGCGTCGCGACCGGCGACAGCGGGCTGGCTAGGATCAAGCCACCGAGCAGCGTGTCCAGGGCGTTGACCAGCTTGGAGTCGGATTTGCCGAGGAGGCGGAGCGCGCCGCGGTAAGTGAGCGCCGGGTTCTTACGCACGAATCCCCCATCTGCCGCTGATGTGAGTCAAAGACTCTATCGCGGTTGACGGGGGATTCGTTTGCGTTGGGTTTGCGACCCCGGAGGCTCTCGCAAGGCAGCCCCCGGGGTCGCAATGTCCTTCTACTTCAGGCCGTTGCTCATGGCCGTGATGAGTTCACCGTTGGTCGTGTCGCCGGACAGTTCCCAGAAGAACGCGCCGCCGAGACCTTGGTTCTTGGTGTACGTCATCTTCCCGCCGATGGTGGCCGGGGTGTCGTAGCTCCACCATTCGTTGCCGCAGTGGGCATACGCCGTCCCGCCGACCGTGCCGGTTGCCGGGCACTTTGTCTTGAGGACCTTGTAGTCGTCGATACCGCCCGACGGTTCCACTGAGGAGGGGGCCGGTCCGGTCGCTGAGCCGCCCGGGGCGCTTTGGGTCACGCCGGTCCAGCCGCGGCCGTAGAAGCCGATGCCGAGCAACAGCTTGCTCGTTGGGACGCCCTTGCTCTTCAGCTTCTGGATCGCGGTGTCGGAGTCGAAGCCCTGCTGCGGAATTCCCGGGTACGACGTGAGCGGCGAGTGCGGTGCGGTCGGGCCCTGCGCGGCGAACGCGCCGAAGTAGTCGTACGTCATCACGTTGTACCAGTTGAGGTACTGCGCGGCGCCGCCGTAGTCGGCTGCGTCGATCTTGCCGCCGTTGGTGCCGTCGGCCGTGATCGCCGCGGTGACCAGGTAGTCCTGGCCGAAGCGGTTGCGCAGGGCCTGCGCGACGTTCTTGAAAGCGGCCGGGCCGCTGGAGTCACAGGTCAGACCGCAGGCGTTCGGGTACTCCCAGTCGATGTCGATGCCGTCGAAGATGTCCGCCCAGCGCGGGTCCTCGACGTGCTTGTAGCAGGACTCGGCGAACGCGGCCGGATCCTGCGCCGCCTGGCCGAAGCCGCCGGACCAGGTCCAGCCACCGAACGAGTACAGGACCTTGATGTGCGGGTACATCTTCTTCAGCTTGCGCAGCTGGTTGAAGTTACCGCGCAGCGCACCGGTGTCCCACGAGTCCGGCGTACCGTCCACACTGGACGCCGCGTCGTAGAACTTCTCGATGTCCGGGTCGCGGTCGCCCAGCACGCACTGGCCGTTCTGGACGTTGCCGAACGCGTAGTTGATGTGCGTCAGCTTCGCGGCCGAACCGCTGGTGTGGATGTTCTTCACGTGGTAGTTGCGGCCGTAGACCGTCCACTGTGCGAAGTAACCGAGGTTGATCTTGCCACCCGGGCCCGGCGGTGGGGTCGTGGTGGGCGGCGGCGTCGTGGTCGGTGGCGGCGTGGTCGTCGGCGGCTGGCCGGACGCGTCACACGAGCCGCCGTCGAGCTTGCAGCCGGTCGGCGCGGTGTACGCGCCGCTGTACTTCACGTTGAAGCCGAAGCTGACCGAGGCACCTGGGGCGATAGTGCCGTTCCAGGTGTTCTTCACCGTGACGTGCTGACCGCTGGTGGTCTGGCTGCCGTCCCACAGCCCCGACAGGCTGTGCCCGGCGGGCAGGTCGAACTCCAGCGTCCACGAAGTACGGGCGCTGGTGCTGCCGTTCTTGATCGTGTACTTGCCCTCGTAGCCGGTTCCCCAGTCGGAACCCTTGCTGAAGGTGGCCGAGACGCCGCCTGCGCCCGCGGCGGGCACGACGGCGAGGCCCAACACCACTGTGGCGGAGGCGGCCGTTAAGGCCGCGGCGTGGTGCCATCGAAACTTGAACATCAGTCTCCTCAAACGGCAGGGGCGGAGCGATGCAAGAAACGATGTGGTCCAGACCACGTGAAGATCAAGGGTCTAGACCAAGCTGTTACCCGAATGGAGTAACGAACGAAAATCCCAGCTCACGTGGGATGAGTAGTTCGTGCAGTCTTAACGGTACAAAGAACTCACGTTCTTGACTTCTGGCGCCAGATCTGGTCTTTCCACGACCGTCACGCCGGCGGTGGCGAGCACCTCGAAGCCCTCACCGATCACGAACCGGCTCGGCTCACGCAATGCGAACACCACCCGCGGGATGCCGGCGTCGATAATCCACTGTGAACAACTGCGCGGCCTTGACATGCGAGTGCTGCACGGTTCCAGCGAGCTGTAGATGGTCGCGGTCTTGAGACGCGGGTCATTGAACGGGATTTTGGCCAGGGCCTCTTCTTCGGCGTGCGCCTTGGGATCAGTCTCCCGCGAGTAACCCCGAGCGATCTCCTTGCCGTCGGCGGCAACGATCACCGCGCCGACCGGGTACGCCGTCTCGGACGGCGGGCATTTGCGGGATTCCTCGATGCAGACCCGCAACCAGTACCGGTCGGCGTCCGGGAAGAACTGCATCACCGTGACGTCGCCGACTCGTTGAATGTCACCCAACACCATCCGGCCGGTCCCGAACTGTCCATCTTGGACGAACCGGGGCGCGCGGCTGTCGCCGACGAAGATCGGGGCGACCGCGAGCTGGATCTCGTCGGCCAGGTTCTGCGTCAGAAATGCCGTGTGCACAGCACTTCCGCCCTCGACCATCAGCCTTTTCACGCCACGCCTCGCCAAGTCCTCGACCACAACGGACAGTGGAACCGCCGGCGGGCCGTACACGACGAAGTTGTCGTCACGGAAGAACGCCGCCTCTTTGTCAAGTGAACCTGAGGCGGTGAACGTTACGCGCAAAGGGTTAGCAGGCAGCCCGCGCGCTTCCCGCTCGGCACGCCGCTCGTCCGAACGGACCCCGAGCCGCGGGTTGTCACGGCGGATTGTGTTGGCGCCCACCATGATCGCGTCCACGCTCGCGCGCAACTCGTCCACCCGATCCCAGTCCTCGTCACCAGACAGGATCAGGCGGTCATCCGTCGCGTCGTCGATGTAGCCGTCGACCGACATCGCCGCGCTGAGGATCGTGTACGGACGGTTCACAGGCCCACTGCGGAGTAAAGCGCGCCGATCTCGTTGCGGTTCAACGCTCGCATCGTGCCCGGGCGCTGATTGCCGAGCCTTATGTCCCCGAACGCCGTTCGGACAAGCCGCTGCACGGGATGACCGACGTGCTCCAGCATCCGCCGGACGATGCGGTTACGGCCTTCGTGCAGCACGATCTCGACCATTGCCTTGCCCGGCATCGAGTCGACGAGCTTGAACGCGTCCGCGCGCGCCCACCCGTCGTCCAGTTCGACACCGTCCTTCAACTGCTTGCCGAGTTCCCTGGGAATCGGACCAGGCACTTCGGCGAGGTAGGTCTTGGGCACCTCGTAGGACGGGTGCGTCAGCCGGTGGCCGAGGTCGCCGTCGTTGGTGAGCAGCAGCAGGCCTTCGGTGTCGGCGTCAAGGCGCCCGACATGGAAGATGCCCGCGTTGGCGTTGCGCTCGTACTTGTGGACCCAGTCACCGACGCACGGACGCCCGCGGTCGTCGGTCATCGTGGTGTGCACGCCCAGCGGCTTGTTGAACGCCAGGTACACCAGGTCCTCGCTGAGCACAACCCGGACACCGTCCACATGGATCACGGCGTTGCGCGGATCAACCCTCCGGCCGAACTCGCGCACGATCTCGCCGTCGACACTGACCCGGCCTTCGGCGATCAGGTCCTCGGCCGCGCGCCGGCTCGCCACTCCCGCCTTGGAGAGCACCTTTTGCAGCCGGACACCTTCCGGACTTTCAGACATCGTCGATCGCATCCACTTCGGGCAACAGGGGGGCGATGGGCGGCAGATCCTCCAGGGAGGACAGCCCCAACCGCTCCAGGAACAACTCGGTCGTCCGATAAAGGATGCCACCCGTGTCCTTGTCCGTGCCGGTCTCCTCGATCAGACCGCGCACGAGCAGGGTACGGATCACCCCATCGACGTTGACACCACGCACAGCGGCAACCCTCGCCCTGGTCACCGGCTGCCGGTAGGCGATGACAGCGAGAGACTCCAGTGCCGCGCGGGTGAGCTTCGCGCGCTGGCCGTCGTGCAGGAGCTTCTCGACGAACGGCGCGTACTTGTCACGCGTGTAGAACCGCCAGCCGCCGCCCACGTCACGCAGGTCGATGCCCCGGTTCTGCTCGGCGTACTGGGCGGCCATGGTCTTCAGGGCCGCCCGGATCCGCTTCACGGGCTCGTCCAGGGCGCCGGCGAGCATTTCGACTTCGGCCGGGGAGTCGACGACGAGCAGGAGGGCTTCGAGGGCGGAGTGGAGGGCTTCGTCCTCGGTGAGGTCCGGAAGGCGGGAGGCGAAGGCGGTGGCGTCTTCGCTGGCATCTTCGCCGGCGGCTTCAGAGTCGACTGCGGCAGCCAGGTCGGCAGCGGACACGGCCTCCGGAGCGGCTGCGTCAGCCGCAGCCGAGGCGGTGGCCGATGGGAGGTCGGCATCCGGGGCCGCTTGCCCTTCCTGGGATGCGCTCACAGTGGCGTTGGGGGCATCAGTTGGTTCGGTGGCATCGCCATCCGCGGCACCGGCATCGGCTGGCTGCGGGGCTCCGGAGTCGGCGGCGTGTGGCTCGGCGGGTGTCTCGGCCTCGGTGGCCGAGGCGGCGGACGGGTCAGCACCCGCTGCAAGGGCCACATCCGCGTCGGCATCCGCCGAGTCGAGGGCAGCCGAATCGGTGGGGGCCGCAGCCGGATCCGAGGCCTCGGTCGCAGGGCTCACTTCACCAGCGACGGCTGGCTCCTCGGCGACTACATCAGTGGCTGCCGCGCCCGAGTCAGGGGTCGGCACGGCTTCGCCATCGGCACTCGCTTCACCAGCATCGGCCAGACCCGAGCCCTCAACCTCCAGGCTCGCTTCAGCTGCGTCGGCTGGATCCGCGCCGTCGCCATCGGCACTCACTTCAGCAGCGGCGGCCGCCTCTTCGCTGGCCGCGGCAGCCTCGGCTTCTGCCACCATCTTGCTGCGCTCGTCGAACGAGGCCACCAGAGCGGCGATGCGCGCGTTGGTCGCCTCGGCTTCGGCGTCGGCCTCGTTCGCTGGCTTGCGGGGGTCTTCAGGTCCGTTTTCGGGCGTCGTCACCCGTATTCCTCCTCCTCGGCGGAGGTCTTGGCTGCCTCGGCCGCGGCCCTGGCCTCCTCGACGCTGCCGCCGGTCCACTTCACCCGCAGTTCGCTGAGCGGCTCGTCCTGTTCGAACAACACCACGGCCTCGCGGTACAGCTCGAGCAGGCCGAGGAACCGGGCGACCACCTCCGCGATGTGCTCGCAGTCCGCGACCATCTCAGCAAAGGTCAGGGTCCCTGCTTCGGCCAGCCGCACCCGTAGGACGCCCGCCGTCTCCTTCACCGAGACCGCGCGCACGTGGACGTGGGCCAGCGACACCGTGGGCGGCGGCTTCGGCCGGAACACCGCGGCCGCGATCTCCGCGAACTTCTCCGGTGACACGCCGAGCATCACTTCGGGCAACAGCGAGGTGTAGCGCTCCTCGAGCGCGACCGAACGAGGGTAGCGCCGCAAGGCGTTCGCTTCGAGCTCCGAGAACAGCGCCGCCACCTGCTTGTACGCCCGGTACTGCAACAGCCGGGCGAAGAGCAGGTCGCGGGCTTCCAGCAGCGCCAGGTCTTCTTCGTCCTCGACGTCGCCGGCGGGCAGCAGGCGGGCCGCTTTCAGGTCCAGCAGTGTCGCGGCGACCACCAGGAACTCCGTGGTCTCGTCGAGGTCGAAGTCCTTGCCCAATGCCCGGATGTACGCGATGAAGTCGTCCGTCACCCGGTGCAGCGCCACCTCGGTCACGTCCATCTCGTGCTGCGAGATCAACTGCAGCAGCAGGTCGAACGGCCCCTCGAAGTTCGACAGCTTCACCGTGAACTTCGACGACCCAGGCTGCGGGTCGGCTGGCGGCTCGGGCGGGGTCTCCAACGCGGTCGTCACTGCCCGTTTTCCTGGCGGAGTCTGCGGACCAGCAGCGACTCCTCGCCGTACTCCTCGAGATCCGCCAGCAGCACGGCGATCGCTTCACGGACGACACGGCCGCGGTCGACCGCCAGCCCGTGCTTGGCGCGCAACGCCAGGCGGGCGTGTTCCAGCGCCAGCAGCTCCTCGTCGGACACGTACACCGTGATCTTCGTGTCGTGTTTCTGGCGCGGCGAGCCACCCCGGACCACGTTTGGCCGGGTCTCCGGCTTTGGTGGAGTTGTCGGACGGAAGAGCTCGGCCGCACCCGGCAAAGGGGCGCGGCGGGTCACCTGGCGATCACCTCGCGAGCAAGCGCGCGGTAGGCCTTCGCACCGGCCGATCGCGGCGCCCAGCGGGTGATCGGCTCGCCGGCGACGGTCGTCTCCGGGAAGCGCACGGTCCTGTTGATCACGGTGTCGAACACGATATCCCCGAACCTCTCCACAACGCGGGCCATCACCTCGCGTGAGTGCAGCGTACGGGGGTCGAACATGGTCGCGAGAATGCCGGTGATCTCCAGCCTCGGGTTCAGCCTCTCCTGGACCTTCTGAATCGTGTCCATCAGCAGCGCAGCTCCACGCATGCTGAAATACTCGCATTCGAGCGGAATCAGCACGCCATCGGCTGCCGCCAGGGCGTTCACCGTGAGTAGTCCCAGCGACGGCTGGCAATCCACCAGGATGTAGTCGTACTTGTCGATCACCGGACGCAGCGTGCGCAGCAGCGCGTGCTCCCGACCGACCTCCGCGACCAGTTGCACCTCGGCCGCGGAGAGGTCGATGTTGCTCGGCAGCAGGTCCATGTCCTCGACCGTGGTACGGATGACCACGTCGTCGAGGTTGGGCCCGTGCTCGATGAGCACGTTGTAGATCGTCTGGTCCAGCGCGTGTGGCGGGATGCCGAGGCCGACCGACAACGCACCCTGCGGGTCGAAGTCGACCAGCAGCACGCGACGGCCGAACTCGGTCAGTGCCGCACCGAGGTTGATCGCCGATGTCGTCTTGCCGACGCCACCCTTTTGGTTACAGATCGCCAGTACCTTCGCCGGACCGTGCTTCTCCAGCATGGCCGGTTCGGGAATGTGCCGTTTCGGCCGCCCCGTCGGGCCGATCGATCCATCGGGACCGGTCGACGGGTCGTCTTCTTCGGCGTCTGTAGCGGGTTTGGCGGGGAGACTCAAAGGATCCTCAGTGGGGCGCACGACCGGAACGGCAGTAACGGGCGGGCGCTCCTGCGGTTGATAAGTCGGTGGGGACGGTTGGGGCTGTGGATATGGCGCTGGTGCGGACGCGGCTGGATAAGGCGGTGCCGAGGCGTGCCCCGGCACGCCGTAAGGCTGCGCCGCTGACTCGAATGTCGACATGCCGACCTAGCTCCTTGTCGTCCGGTCTTGGCGCAGACTAAGGGTGACCAACCCACGTGGCAACGCGCCTCGCCGGTAAGGGGCCGTATCCGCAGTTCAGGAAACGAACGCCGCCGCGCGGGCATGCGCGGCCAGCACGGCGTCCAATAGGTTCGGGAACTGGCTGTCCAGTGCCGCACGGCGCACTGACAACCAGCGCTGGTTGCCGTCCGGTCTGGTGTGCGTGACGCCTGCTTCCCGCAGCACACGCAGGTGCTGGGACAACGTTGATTTCGCGACGGTGACCTCGAGGCAGCCGCATGACATCTCGCCGACGCGGTCAAGCTGTGCGACGACGGCGAGTCGGGTTGGGTCGCTGAGCGCGTGCAGTACGTCGGTCAGGGTGAGCTGCTCATGGGCAGGCTCGTCTACCCCAAACATCGTCCGCAACACCTCCGTTTTGTCCGGCCTCTGTCAGATTATCCGCTGGCGCGAGGGTGGGCGGTCGCGTAGACCTCGCGGAGCGTATTCACCGTTACTAGCGTGTAGATCTGCGTTGTGGTTACGGAGGAATGGCCAAGAAGTTCCTGAACCACCCGAACGTCTGCCCCTCCTTCCAGGAGATGTGTGGCAAAAGAGTGACGAAGTGTGTGTGGGGAAACTTTTTTGTCCATCCCGCTGCGCTCCGCGGAATCCTTCAGGACCTGCCACGCGCTCTGTCGTGACAGCCGTCCACCGCGTTGGTTGAGGAACACCGCCGGCGTGCCGCGCTTGGCCAAGGCGGGTCGTGCCCGAACGAGGTACGCGTCCAGTGCCGCGAGCGCGGGGCGGCCGATTGGCACGAGCCGTTGCTTGCCGCCCTTGCCGTCGAGCAACGCGGTTCGCTCGGTCGTGTCGATGTCATCGAGGTCGAGACCGACAGCTTCGGAGATACGAGCGCCCGTCGAGTACAGCAACTCGAGCAACGCACGATCGCGCAGCTGAGCGAGGCCGTCGCCAGGGATGTCGAGCAATTTGAGCACGTCGTCGAGGGGCAACGCCTTCGGCAACCGCCGTGGGGTCTGCGGAGGTTTCACCTCACGCGCGGGGTCGTTCTCGACGAGGCCTTCCCGTACCGCGAATTTGTGCAGGCCTCGCACTGCGACCAGGGCACGCGCCGCGGAGGACGCCGCCAACGGCGGGTGGTCGTCGTCGCCTTCGCGCAACACCGCGAGGAACTCCGCGACGGTCTGTTCGGTGATCGCGGCGAGGTCCGTCTCGCCGAGGTATTCCTGATATCTGGCGAGGTCACGGCGATAGCTGTCGAGCGTGTTGCGCGCGGTGCCACGCTCGACCGCGAGATGATCGAGGTATCCGGCGATCACCCCGGCGACCGACATGGACCGACCTTACAGTTGATCACCTACGAATGCGGTGCGGTCCAGTTGGACCTATCCGGTTTCGTTACGTCCGGTGAGTACGGTGAAAAGCGTGAACGACCCGGACTTCTTACGGATCGGCACCGAGGAGCGTGACCAGGCGCTCCAGGCGCTCGGCGACCACTTCGCCAAAGGCAGGCTGCCTGTCGCGGAGTACGACGAGCGCGTGTCGAAAGCGGTCGAAGCCGAGACCCGCGCCGACCTGCGGCCGTTGTTCGCGGATCTTCCGCCACCGCACCCGGCGGTCCTCGTTCCTCACCCGATAGTGCCTCAGCCGCAGTACCCAATGGCGCCCATGCCACCCAATCAGCCGGCCTACTCGCCTAGCCAGCGTTATCGCCTGGCGGCTGGCTTGTTGCAGATCCTGCTGCCGTTCGGGATCGGCAGGTTCTACACCGGCCACACCGGAATGGCCGTGGCCCAGTTGCTGCTGTCATTCGTTGGTGTCGGCGTGATCTGGTGCCTGATCGATGGGATCATCCTGATCGCCAGGGGCGGAACGGACGCGCAGGGCCACGACCTGCGCTGGTGACTCAGCCGTCCAGTAGCCAGTGCTTGCCGACGGCCCCAGCCCAAGAATCTCCTGCCGCCCTTGAACGTGCCGTCGGCATCGAACCGCTGCCCGTGGATCACGCCGGACAAGCCGCGGATCGCGGGCTCGAACCGCGGCACGTCACCGACACGCTCGCTCAGCCGACGGGCCATCGCCTTCTGCGCGCTCGGCTCGCCGAAGCTGAGCAGGTAGATCGCCTGCCGCCAGGCGTACGCAGCCTGCTTGATCTGGATCAGTGCCACGTGCCGGTCGCTGGTGGGCTGCGTGAGCCTGCGCAGCGCCCACTCGAACGCCTTGCCTGACAGCTCCTCGGCACGTTCGCGCACCTGTTCGGTCAGTCCGAGCCCGTCCACCAGCACGGCCAGGTTGTGCGTGGTCAGGATCTGGCTCTGCTCAAGCACTGCGCCGTTGGCAGCGACCCCGCGCCCGGTACCTGCTTCCCTGGCACGCGAGGCGCACAGGTCAGCGAAGTCGCGGGAGGTCTTCTTGCCCCACCTGCGCAGGGTTCGCTGCTGCGCTGCCCACTGTGATTCGGGTGGCAGGTCGTAGTAGTTCGCGTACAACGTGCCCGCCATGGTGCGGCTCGCGACGATCGCCGCTTCCCGCCACTTCGTGGTGAACGTGCCCATGAAGATGTCCGCGGCGACCTCCTCCACCAACGGCAGCTTCATCCCGGCCTTGCCCGTCAACGCCCCCAGCTCTCGCACCAGCGGGTTCGGCATGATCGCGTACGGGAACGCGGTCATTGCGAGCAGACTCGTCTGCTGCAGCGCGTGCCGGACGGTCAATGTGTCGTCCTGTTCAGACGTCCGGAACGCCGACAGCGCACGGACCCACGGCAGCTCACTGAACTGCACCTGGTGCTCGAGGTTGAGCAGCAACAGACTGCGCCGACGCCGGAACGCGGTGTACGTCTGCTCGTACCACTCCGCTGCCATCGGGTCGTTGATGCCCGACGACATCAACCGTGAGGTCACCTGCGGCAGCACGGTGGCGAGCACCTCCCCCGATGTGATCACGCCGTGCCTGATCAGCACGTCCGCCGGCGCCTCCATCGCGCGCATGACCTTTCGGTGCAGCGCATACGGGACCCAGACCCCGTCGACAGGTTCCACGACCGGGTCGATCGAGGCCAGGCCACCCGCGGCCGGGTACTGATCAAGCCGGTTGACCAGTACTTTGGCGAGGTTCTCGTGGGTCGGCGCGACGGCGACAGCGGTTTGCGCCGCCCGCAATCCGGTGCGTTCGGACGAGCCCGGAGCGCCGTTGCGGGTCACGGTGTTCGCGATGGCACGACGAATCCAGCCCACGTCCCGGGCGGACAGCGCGTCGCTGTTAAGCAGTGCGGTGTGCAGGCGCACGAAGTTGCTCTTCTTATGGGCGTGCCGTCCTGTCGGCGTGTGCTCACGAGCCGTGGCGGCGTAGTCGGCGAGCCATCGAGAGCGCTCGTCTGCCCATCCGTCGGGCCATTGCTTGCACGGCCAGCCTCCGTGGACCACGCCGTCCTCCAAGTACGGCAGTTCGCCGTCCACGGTCTGACACCACAACGCGACAAGCCTGTCGTACAGCGGGTTCCACACGCCCAACGTCTCACGCATCACCGCAAGTTGTTGCGGCACCTGGACAGCACGCAGCGACTCGGAAACCTCCCGCACGGTCGCCAGTCGTACGGCCATTCCGGACGGGCGTGGCACGGAAACGAACCCGGGGACGAACCGCAGCCGGTGCATCAGCGGCCGCAGCTCGGCGACCAGGTCCAGTGCCTGCTCAGCGAACCCCTTGTCCAGCAACAAGGCAACCACCGCGAGCGCCATGTCCTCAGGCAGGTCCACCCAGTAACGTCCCGCGCGCAGTGCCGCCAGCAACTCGGCTTGGCCTTCGTCACTGAGGTACCAGAGGTTCAGGCGCTCACGATCAGTCTCGCCAGGCACGTCGGATGGCAGCTCACCGAGCTTGGCCTGTTCCTCCTTGCTCAACGGCACCTCGGACAGGTACCGGCCGGTGGCGAACCCGCCATGCGCGACTTCGAGCGTCACCCAGGCCGGGGTGTCCGCGACCGGGGTGCGTGAGCCGACCGTGATGGTGCCGTCGCGAACTCCGGTGATGACGTCTTCCCACTGCCGGATCTTCTTCAACGCACCAGGGTCGCCAGACTCGGTCAGCCTGGCCAGCGCACGCGCGAGCTGGCCGGTCGCGTAGGACATGACTCCCCCAAATGACGGCTTGACCTGGTGGCGAGAATCGAACTCGCGCCCTCCCGGATACAAGCCGGGTGATCTACCGCTGATCTACACCAGGTGGACATGGAGGCGGGAGTCGAACCCGCGCCCTCCCGGTCCGAAGCCAGGCGATCTACCGCTGATCTACTCCATGAACAGCGGAGATCGTAGCGGCCACACGGCCGGGCCGCCCGTTCATTTCCGCACTAGGCTCGCGGCATGGATCTCAAGCCGCGTAGCCGCGATGTCACGGATGGGTTGGAACGGGCGGCGGCCCGGGGCATGCTCCGGGCGGTCGGAATGGGCGACGAGGACTTCGCCAAACCGCAGATCGGCGTCGCGTCCTCGTGGAACGAGATCACGCCGTGCAACCTCTCCCTGCAGCGTCTTGCCCAGGCGAGCAAGCAGGGTGTGCACGCCGCGGGCGGGTTCCCGATGGAGTTCGGCACGATCTCGGTGTCCGACGGCATCTCCATGGGCCACGAGGGCATGCACTTCTCGCTGGTGTCCCGTGAGGTGATCGCGGACTCGGTGGAGACGGTGATGCAGGCCGAGCGGCTGGACGGCGCGATCCTGCTCGCCGGCTGCGACAAGAGCCTGCCAGGCATGCTGATGGCGGCCGCGCGTCTCGATGTCGCCGCGGTCTTCCTGTATGCCGGGTCGATTCTTCCGGGCACTGTGGACGGTCGGGAAGTCACGATCATCGACGCGTTCGAGGCCGTCGGCGCGTGCGCGCGTGGCCTGATCACGCGCGAGGAGGTCGACAAGATCGAACGCGCGATCTGCCCTGGTGAAGGCGCGTGTGGTGGCATGTACACCGCGAACACGATGGCCTGCGCGGCCGAGGCGCTGGGGATGTCGCTGCCTGGTTCGGCGAGCCCGCCGTCGGTCGACCGGCGCCGCGACACGTTCGCTCGCGCCAGTGGCGAGGCCGTTGTCGGGATGCTCGCGAAAGGCATCACCGCGCGCCAGATCCTGACGCGTGAGGCGTTCGAGAACGCGATCGCGATCGTGATGGCCTTGGGTGGCTCCACGAATGCCGTGCTGCACCTGCTGGCGATCGCGCACGAGGCCGAAGTCGAGTTGACGCTGGACGACTTCACCAGGATCGGTGACCGCGTCCCGCACCTCGCGGACGTCAAACCGTTCGGGCGGCACGTGATGACCGCGGTCGACCGGGTCGGCGGCGTGCCCGTGGTGATGAAAGCCTTGCTGGACGCGGGAATGCTGAACGGCGACTGTCTCACCGTGACCGGCAAGACGCTGCGGGAGAACCTCGAAGAGCTCGCGCCGCCGGAGCTTGACGGTGACGTTGTCCGCAAGCTGGCCAACCCGATCCACCCCACCGGCGGCCTGACGATCCTGCACGGCAGCCTGGCGCCGGAAGGTGCCGTGGTGAAGAGCGCGGGCTTCGACTCGTCCCGGTTCGAAGGAACCGCAAGGGTTTTCGACGGCGAGAAGGCCGCAATGGACGCCCTGACCACGTTGAAGCCCAGCGACGTCGTGGTGATCCGTTACGAAGGACCGCGCGGCGGCCCGGGCATGCGCGAGATGCTGGCGGTCACCGGCGCGATCAAGGGCGCGGGCCTCGGCAAGGACGTCCTGCTGCTGACCGATGGTCGTTTCTCAGGTGGCACAACGGGTCTGTGCATCGGGCATGTGGCGCCGGAGGCCGCGTACGGCGGGCCGATCGCGTTCGTCAAGGACGGCGACCGGATCGTGCTCGACATGCAGGCCAGGACCCTGGACCTGGAGATCTCCGACGAAGAGTTGGCGCGGCGCAAGGAGGGCTGGACGGCGCCGGAGCCGACGAGGCGGACCGGTGTTCTGGCCAAGTACGCCCGTCTCGTCGGCTCTGCAGCTCAGGGAGCTATCTGCTCCTAGGGCTTCGGGATGGCGACCGCGTTGTACGGCGTGGTCGGCTCCGGTGGCGTGTTGAATCGTGCGTTCGGCAAGTAGAGACGGTTGCCGAACGACGCCACCGTGGTCGGCACGTCAAAGCGCGGGTCCGTGACCTTGGTGACCAGCTTGCCCGTGGTACCCGGCCAGTTGAGCTTGAACACGGCGACGGTGTTCAGCCGGTTCTGCACGACGTAGAGCGTGTTGCGCTCGACGAGCAGGCCGTCGCCGTTGGTCAGCACCTCCGCGCCGAGGTCGACCCGCTTGGCCACGCCGGTCGCCGGGTCGACCCGGAACAAGAACCCGGTGTTGCTCTGCACGATGAGCAGGGCTTTGCCGTCCGGTGTCTCAGCGATTCCGTTGGCGTTGTTCACGCCGGGAGTCAGGACGAAATCCCCGGACAACGGGATCGGCGTGAAGGTCTCGGGCAGCTTGCCGTGCCGCCCGAACGGGATCTTGTACAACACCGCCTTGCGTGAGTCGGTGTAGTAGGCGGCCCGGCTGGTCACGATCACGTCGTTGACGAACGTGTCGGTGTCCGCGAACTTGTAGCTCTTGAGCACGGCACCTGAACGCGCGTCCACCACACGCGCGTCGCCGCCGGCGCCGCCGGAGACGAACACCCGCTTGCGCGAGTCGATCTTGAGGCCGACCGACGGGGTGCCGGGGCCCTGGGAGAACACCTCGCCCTTGCCGGTCCGTAGATCGACGCGGAAGAGCGAACCGTCACGTCTTGAGCCGAAGTACGCCGTCGGTGCGTCGCCGATCGCGATGCCTTCGGGCATGAACCCGTTCGGCAGGGCGAACTCGGTCGGGAACCGACCAGACCGGTCAGTCTCGGCGGCCGCCGCCGGTGCGACGAGGGCGGCTCCCACCAGCACCGCGGCCAGCACACCAAGTCTTCGGGACATGCTCACTCCTATCGTTTGCATGTTGATGACGCGGCGATCCTTTCGCGGAACCCGGCCAATTGGGCCAATCGACAGCAAATCGACAGGCCGCCCATATCCACAAATCCTTCACACATCTCCCCTCCCACCTCCATACGCCGCGCATAGGGTCGGGTTCATGCGGGAGGGCCAACGGCGGATCCTGGTCGTCGAGGACGAGCTGACGATCGCCGAGTCGATAGCCGCGCGGCTGCGCGCGGAGGGGTTCGAGGTCGAACTGGCGCACGACGGGCCGTCGGCCGTGGCGAAGGCCGAGCAGGTCGTGCCGGACTTGATCGTGCTCGACCTGATGCTTCCGGGCTTCGACGGCCTGGAGGTGTGCCGTCAGGTGCAGGCGCACCGCCCTGTGCCTGTGCTGATGTTGACGGCACGAGACGACGAGACCGACTTGCTGGTCGGTCTCGCCGTCGGCGCCGACGACTACATGACCAAGCCGTTCTCGATTCGTGAGCTCGCCGCACGCGTGCACGCCTTGCTGCGGCGGGTGCAGCGCAACCAGCGTCCTGGTTCGACGATCGTGCTCGGTGACCTGGAGATCGACCCGGTGGAGCGCCGGGTGCAGCGGGCCGGGGAACCCGCGCACCTGACGCCGACGGAGTTCGAACTGCTGGCTCACCTGGCAGGCAGGCCGCGCGCGGTCGTGCCGCGCGAGCGTTTGCTCAGCGAGATCTGGGGATGGACCGACCAGGCGGCCACGCGGACCGTGGACAGCCATATCAAGGCGCTGCGTCGCAAGCTCGGCGCCGATCTCATCCGCACTGTGCACGGTGTCGGTTACGCCCTTGAGGTGCCCAAATGAGCCTGCCAAGACCACTCGACCCGATCCGGTCGATCAAGATGAAGATCGGCCTGCTGGTCGCGGGCGCGGGCGCCGCCGCGCTGGCGTACTTCCGGATCCGGCTCGGCTGGCTGCCGACCCAGACCTCACTGATCGCCATCGGGGTCGGCATCGTGACCTCGCAGATCCTGGCGCACGGGATGACAAGGCCGCTGCGCCAGATGACGGCCGCAGCACGTGTGATGGCTCGTGGGGACTACTCGCAGCGAGTCAGGGCCACGTCCCGCGACGAGGTCGGTGAGCTGGCGCAGGCGTTCAACACGATGGCCGCCGACCTGGAAGCGGCCGATCAGCAGCGTCGCGAGCTGATCGCGAACGTGTCGCACGAGCTGCGTACACCGATCTCCGCCTTGCGCGCGGTGCTGGAGAACGTGGTCGACGGGGTCGCCGAGCCGGATCCAGCGACCATGCGGACAGCGCTGTCACAGACGGAACGCTTGGGGCGCCTGGTGTCCGAACTGCTCGACCTGTCCCGAGTGGACGCTGGTGTGACGCCGTTGCACCGTGAGTACTTCGAGCTGTCCCCGATGCTCGACGAAGTCGTCGCCGAGGCCGAGGTGTCCGGAAGGGATGCTCGGTTCGTGCTGGATGTCCGGCCGGGCAAGGTTTTCGCCGACCGCGCCCGGCTGCACCAGGTGATCTGGAACCTGCTGGACAACGCCATGCGGCACGGCCCGCAGGGCGGCGAGATCGTCATCGTGTCCCGTCCGGTCGGCGACGGCGGCGTGGTGATCGAAGTCCGTGATCAAGGCCCGGGTATCGCGCCTGCCGACCGTGAGCGCGTGTTCGAACGGTTCACCCGAGGGGAGAGAGCGGGCGGTGGCACGGGTCTCGGCCTGGCCATCGCCCGTTGGGTGATCGACCTGCACGGCGGCGAGATCTCGGTCGTCGATCCGGCCGGTATCCGCCTCGTTCTGCCTGGTTCTCCGGGCTAGAACCCGCACAACCACGCACGAGCTTCCACCATGGAGAAATTAATGAATGCATCTTCAGTAATTACACCCGCCACCTACAGCACGATCATGCGCTGGGAGAAACCCGCCGAACCCGCACCGCCACGAACCCTGCTGGCCATTGGCATCGCCGGTGCCGCGGGTGCGGTCGCGTTACCCGAGACCACATCGGGCATCGGATATCTGGTCGTGGCGATTGTGTGCGCCGGGGCGGCTTGGCGGGTCATGGGCCGCCTGAAACCTTGGACGATCGTCTGGGGCACGTTGTCGCTGGCGTTGGTCGCCGTCACCGTCTTCCGTGACGCGGACTGGCTGTTCGCCATGTGCCTGCTGGGCGCGGTCGCCGCGGCCTCGCTCGCCGTCGCGGGTGGGCGGTCGATCTGGGGTGTGCTGCTGGGCTCGGTGTCGGTCGCGCTCGGCAGCGTGCTCGCGCTGCCGTGGGTGGCACGAGGCCTGGGTGCGTTGCGCCGCAAGACAACCAGGAAGGCGCTCCGGCTCACCAACTCGGTGCTGATCAGCGCGGTTCTGCTGCTTGTCTTCGTGCCGCTGCTCGCCGGTGCGGACGCCGCGTTCGCGAAAATCCTTGCGAACGTCGTTCCCTCGATCGACGCGGACTTCGTCGCCCGCTCGGTGCTGATGTTCGTCCTGGTCGCGGTGGGCACAGCCGGCGCCAGCCTGGTGATCACGGCGCCGCCAGAGCTGCCCGACAACGACCGGCCACCGTCCCGGCTGTCGGTCACGGAATGGGCGATGCCCGTGGGCATTCTGGTGATGTTGTTCGCCGGATTCGCCGCGGTCCAGTTCACCGTGTTGTTCGGCGGGATCAAGTATGTCCTGGACACCGAGGAAGTCAGCTTCGCCACCTACGCCCGCAGTGGTTTCTGGCAACTGCTTGCCGTGACCGTGTTGACGCTCGGCGTCGTGGCGGCCGTGATTCGTTGGGCGCCACGACGGACAGCGAAAGACCGCGCTTGGTTGCGTGGCCTGCTGGGCACTTTGTCCGTGCTCGTGCTGGTGATTGTCGCGTCCGCGCTCAGCCGGATGTGGACGTACCAGCAGGCCTACGGCTTCACGGTGCTGCGGCTGTCGGTAGAGGCGTTCGAGCTCTGGCTTGGCTTGGTGTACGTCATGGTGATCGTCGCCGGTGTCCGGTTGGAGGCCCGCTGGTTGCCACGCGCGATCGTCGGCTCGGCGCTGACGGGACTGCTGGCGTTCGCGATGCTCAACCCGGAGAAGCTGATCGCCGAGCACAACGTCCAGCGGCTGGACGCCACCGGCAAGATCGACGTCGAATACCTGTCCAGGCTCTCCGCGGACGCGGCGCCCGCGCTGGCCAAGCTGCCGTTGCAACATAGGGCGTGCGCGCTGGCCGGGGCGAACATCCGGATGTACGACCGCTCGTGGCAAAGCTGGAACGTCAGCCGCGCGACCGCACGGCCGATCGTCGCGGCCAACCGTGAACTCTGCTACTAGGACAAGAAGCCGCGCAGCAGGGACGCGGTGCCTTCGAGATGTTCGGCCATCGCGTCCCGTGCGCCCACCGCGTCCCCGGTGAGGATGTACTCGACGATCGCCGCGTGCTGGGTGTGCGAGTGGTCGATGTTCGTCGGCAGCAAGGGGATCGCGTCCAGCAGCTGGTTCAGCCGGACCCGGACGTCGGCCACGGCCGATGTCAACGTTGGCGACGCGGCGACCTCGGCGATCGCCAGGTGCAACCGTGAGTCCTTGCGCCGGTACTCCGAGAGGTCTTCGGTCCGCGCCTCGGTCAGCTGATCCCGCAGGTAGGTGCGGTCGGAGTCGGTCAGCGGACGGGATGCCGCCGCCTCGGCCGCGCCGACTTCGAGCACTCGGCGCATGGTCAGGACGTCGTCGAGTTCGTTCGGCGCGACCTGCCTGCCCGCGGGTTTTGCCGCAGGCAAGGTCTCGTTGACGAACGTGCCGCCGTACCGGCCGCGCCTTGACTCGACGTACCCGGCCTCCTGCAGCGCGCGGATCGCCTCACGAAGCGTGACCCGGCTGATGTTCAGCCGGGTCGCCAGGTCGCGTTCCGCGGGCAGCCGCTCACCCGGGCCTGCGACCCCCAGCCGGATGGCCTGGAGCAGGCGTTCCACCGTCTCCTCGAACGCGTTGCCCGTCCGGACAGGCCGAAACAGCGCCTCGTCGGCGCTGGCCAAGGTCGAAACGTCCGAATCGGTCACGGCAGCAGTGTAGGCATCAGCATTCGATGACGTTCAGCGCGAGGCCGCCACGGGCGGTCTCCTTGTACTTCGTGCTCATGTCCGCTCCGGTCTCCCGCATCGTCTTGATGGCCTTGTCCAGCGGAACGATGTGCGAGCCGTCGCCGCGCAACGCGATCCGCGCGGCGTGCACCGCCTTGGTCGAGCCGACCGCGTTGCGTTCGATGCACGGGATCTGCACAAGCCCGCCGACGGGGTCGCACGTCAGGCCGAGGTGGTGTTCCAGACCGATCTCGGCGGCGTTCTCGACCTGCAGCGGCGTGCCGCCGAGCACCTCGGCGAGACCGGCCGCGGCCATCGCGCACGCCGACCCGACTTCGCCCTGGCAGCCGACCTCCGCACCGGAGATCGACCCCGTCTCCTTGAGGATCACGCCGATCGCACCGGCCGTGAGCAGGAACCTGATCACGCCTTCGTCGTCGGCGTTCGGCACGAAGCGCTCGTAGTAGTGCAGGACCGCGGGGATGATGCCCGCCGCGCCGTTGGTCGGCGCCGTCACGACCCGGCCCCCGGACGCGTTCTCCTCGTTGACGGCCAGCGCGTACAGGCTGATCCAGTCCATGGCGTGCAACGGGTCTTGCGCACCGTCTTCATGGATCAGCTTGTCGTGCAGGGCTTTCGCGCGCCTTGGGACCTTGAGTCCGCCTGGCAGCGCGCCTTCCTTCTCGCATCCGTTGCGGACGCACTCCTGCATCACGTTCCAGATCTTCAGCAGGCCGGTCTTGATCTCGTCTTCCGTGCGCCAGGACAGCTCGTTGGCCAGCATCACCTGACTGATCGGCAATCCCGTCGCGGCACTGTGCTCCAGCAGCTCGGCGCCGGTGCGAAACGGGTACCGCACGACGGTCGTATCGGGCACGATCCGCAGCTCGCCGGTGGTTTCGGCGTCCACGACGAACCCGCCGCCGACCGAGTAGTACGTGTGCGCGGCGATCTGTTCGCCCTTCGCGTCGAAGGCGGCGAACTTCATCCCGTTCGGGTGCGCGGGCAACGACTTGCGCCGGTGCATCACCAGATCGGTGTCCTCGACGAACACGATCTCCTTCTGCCCCAGCAACTTCAGCCGCTGCCGGTCACGGATGCCCGCGACCCGCGCGTCGACCGAACCGGTGTCCACGTCCTCGGGACGTTCCCCTTCCAGCCCGAGCAGAACGGCTTTCGGGCTGCCGTGCCCGTGGCCGGTCGCGCCGAGCGACCCGAAGAGCTCGGCGTGGACGGTCTCGGTGTGTTCGAGCAGACCGTGCTCAGCCAACCCCGCGGCGAACGTGCGTGCCGCTCGCATCGGGCCGACCGTGTGTGAACTGGACGGCCCGATCCCGATGCTGAACAGGTCGAAAACGCTGATGGTCATGACAGGCCAGGGTAGAGCGGATATTTGCCGGCCAGCGCCTCGACACGGGCCCGCGCCGCGGCAAGGTCGGCTCCTGGCTGGAGTACCTCGGCAATCACGTCGGAAACCTCCGTGAACTCCGCCGCGCCGAAACCCCTTGTCGCCAGGGCGGCAGTGCCGATCCGCAGGCCGGAAGTGACCATCGGTGGCCTGGGGTCCAACGGCACGGCGTTACGGTTGACCGTGATCCCCACACTGTCCAGCAGATCCTCGGCCTGCTGCCCGTCCAGTGTGGACTCTCGGAGGTCGACGAGCACGAGGTGCACGTCGGTGCCTCCGGTGAGCACGTTGTACCCCGCGCCGAGCAAGCGCTCGGCCAGGATGCGTGCTCCGTCAAGGGTGCGCTGCTGGCGTTCCTTGAACTGGTCGGTGGCCGCCAGCTTGAAGGCCACCGCTTTGGCCGCGATGACGTGTTCCAACGGCCCACCCTGCTGACCGGGGAACACCGATGAGTTGATCTTCTTGGCCAGGTCCTTGCCGGTCAGGATGACGCCACCGCGCGGGCCGCCCAGGGTCTTGTGGGTGGTCGTCGTGACGACGTCGGCGAAGGGCACCGGGTTCGGGTGCAGGCCGGCCGCGACCAGACCGGCGAAGTGGGCCATGTCCACCAGGAGTTTGGCGCCTGTCCTCTCGGCGATCTCCTTGAACTTCGCGAAGTCGAGGTGCCTCGGATAGGCCGACCACCCGGCGACGATCAGCTTGGGACGGTGCTGGACGGCGAGTTCTTCGACCTCGGCCATGTCGACGAGGCCGGTGTCCTTGTCCACGTGGTAGGCCACGACGTTGTAGAGACGGCCGGAGAAGTTGATCCGCATGCCGTGTGTGAGGTGGCCGCCGTGCGCCAGGTCGAGGCCGAGGATCGTGTCGCCCGGCTCGAGCAGTGCGGCCATCGCCGCGGCGTTCGCCTGCGCGCCCGAGTGCGGCTGGACGTTCGCGTGCTCGGCTCCGAACAGGGCTTTCACCCGGTCGATCGCCAGCTGCTCGACGACGTCGACGTGTTCACAGCCGCCGTAGTAGCGACGGCCGGGGTAGCCCTCGGCGTACTTGTTCGTCAGCACCGAGCCCTGTGCTTCGAGCACGGCCAGCGGTGCGAAGTTCTCGGAGGCGATCATTTCCAGTGTCCCGCGCTGGCGGGCCAGCTCGGCGGCGAGCGCCCCGGCAACTTCGGGGTCTACTGTGGACAGTTCGGCGTCGAACATCCGGGAGCTCCTCCTTGTCGTCGGGAACTCCCCCTCTGTCCTTTTTGCCTGAGAGCTTCACCGCTTGTGCGGCTTTCACCGTTGGCGAGGCGTGTTTCAGCCTGCTTTCCAGAGTGGCCTGGCCACGGCGGTAGCTGTACCTGAGAGATTGCGGGGAGGCTTGCTCCTTCGGTGCTCCTGTGCGGAGACTCTCCCGCCGCGGCTCGTAGCGGCCCATATGAAGTTGTCCAAGACTCCGGTCAACCTACGCTCAGACCCTGGGCGGAGTCCACCTCAAGAATGATGGACCGCAGTCGGATGCCCCATCTGACCAGCTTCGATAACGTTGCGTGCATGTCCGACCAACGCCCATTCCTGGCCCGCAGACTCAAGCTGTGGGAGCTCGTCGCCTTCGACACGGTGGCGGCCGTGGTGCTGTTGATCGCGCACATCTCGTTCCTGTCGATCGTGGACGACAGCCAGCCGCCGTTCACCGGGCCGATGTGGTTCGGCTGGCTGATCTCGATCCTGGCGACCATGCCGATGGCGGTACGCAGGCTGTGGCCTGTTCCCGTGTACGCGTTGACCCTGCTCGGGGCCGTCGTGACCACGGTCTTCAACGCCACCCGTGAGCCATGGGTGCCCGCCGCGGCCGCGCTCTACATCCTCGCTGTCACCAACCGCAGACCAGTGATAGCCCTGGCGGCGGGTCTCGGCAGCGGCGTGGTCGCGGTGACGATCACGGCCATCAACACGGGATCTTTCTCGGGCATGCCTAGTGACATCCTCGCGTTCGTCAGCCTGGTCATGGTCGCCACATGGGCCGTCGGCCGCTGGGTGGAGGCCCGCCGCACGTACGCCGATCGATCCGCGCAACAACTCGCCCACTCGATGGTCAGCGACGAACGCCTGCGCATCGCCCGCGAACTGCACGACATAGTCGCGCACAGCATGAGCCTGATCGCCGTGAAAGCCGGAATCGCCAACCACATCGCCGACCAACGCCCCGACGAAGCCCGCGACGCTTTGCGCGTCATCGAACAAACCAGCCGCGACACCCTCAACGACATGCGCAGAATGCTCGGCGTCCTCCGATCCGACAGCCCAGACCTGGCGCCGGCACCCGGCTTATCCGGCCTGCCGGATCTCGCCGAACGCGCCCGGACAGCGGGCGTGGACGTGACCATGACCGCGCCACCGCTCTCGCTGCCGACCGGCCTCGAGATGTCGGTGTACCGGATCGTCCAGGAGGCCCTCACCAACGTGGTGAAACACGCAGGTCCGGTCCCCTGCTCCGTGGACGTCAGCGCGTCCGAGGGCCACGTCCGCGTGTCCGTCATCGACTCCGGCCGTGGCGGCGGCACTCCGGGTTCCGGCCACGGCCTGATCGGCATGCGTGAACGCGTGATGATGTACGGCGGCCAGTTCTCCGCAGGCCCGTTGCCTTCCGGGGGCTTCGCCGTGTCCGCCAGCCTGCCCTACGCAGCCGACCCACCATGACCCCACCACACCAACGTGCTCGCGCTTGCCGCTTTCCCGCACGCCCGCCCATCCATGCCTATCCCCTGCCCACCCACGCCCTTCTACTGCCCATCCATGCCCCTTGCATGCCCTTTCACCGCCCGCCTCGCCCGCCAACCGGTCCCCGCTCTTCCCTTCCCCTCTTTCCCCTTCCCTTTTCCCCACGAAGCCCTCCCCACGCCAAGCCACCCTTCCCGCCCCTCGACCACACCCCACCCAGCCCGCGCTACCTGCCAACCCGTCCCGCTCTCCCTCTTCTCCGCTCTCCCTTTCCCACGAACCCCTTCCCACGTCTTCCCACCCGGCATCGCTCCTCGGCCACACCGCCGAGCCCGCACTGCCCGCCAACCCGTCCCGCTCTCCCCCTCCCCTGCCCACTCACGCCCTTCTTCCACCCATCCACGCCCTTTCACCGCTGCCTTGCCCGCTCTCCCTTTCCGCGAAGCCGTTCCCGCGAAAGCCCATCCCTCGCCTTTCCACCTGGCATCGCTCCTCCACCACACACCGCCCAGCCGCACTGCCCACCTCGCCTGGCCGCCCGTCCCCGCACCCCCGAGCCCTCGCTCCGCTCAGCCCTCGGCTGCGCAGCCTCCGCCGCCCAGCCCTTATCCGAAGGGCACCACCCCGTGATCAATCGCCACCCCGTCGCCCCACCGGCCCAGTGCTGCAACGGGCATCTCGCTGTGTCGGAGCATGCATCTCACAGTGTCGCAACGCGGATCTCACCGTGTTGGAACGTGCATCTCGTGGTGCCGCGAAGGTGGACACGGGGTGCTGGAATGGTGGACACGAGCATGACCACACCACCTGCGTCAGGAGTTCACCCGTGATCCGCGTTGTCGTCGCAGATGACCAGGCGCTGCTGCGCGGCAGCTTCCGGATGCTGATCGACACCGCCGACGGTCTGCAGACCGTTGGCGAGGCAGGCAATGGCATCGAGGCGATTGAACTCGTCCGCCGCGAACAGCCCGACGTCGCCCTGATGGACGTCCGCATGCCGGAGATGGACGGCATCGAGGCGACGCGGCAGATCTGCGCCTCAACGAACACTCGAGTCCTGATGCTCACCACGTTCGACTTGGACTCGTACGTCTACGGAGCCCTGCGTGCCGGAGCAAGCGGCTTCCTGCTCAAGGACACCCCACCCGCCGACCTGCTGTCCGCGATCCGGATCATCGCGGCGGGCGAAAGCCTCTTGGCCCCCACCGTGACCCGGCGCCTGATCGCCGAGTTCACCAGCCGTCCGGAACCTGCCAACGCCACCGCACGCGAGCTCGACGGCGTCACCGACCGCGAACGCGAGGTCCTCGCCCTGATCGCCCGCGGCCTGTCCAACACCGAGATCGCCGACCACCTCCACGTCGGCCTGGCCACCGTGAAGACGCACGTCAGCCGCCTGCTGTCCAAACTCCAAGCCCGCGACCGCGCCCAGCTCGTCATCGTCGCCTACGAAACCGCCCTCATCACGCCATCCACCAAGTAGGGAGGTTCTCATGAACGCACCAGCTGACATCGGTGGACGAGCACGGTGGATCCGCAAACGCCGCGGAATCACCCTGGAAACCGCGGCCGATCTTGCGGGAATCTCGAAGTCGTACCTGTCGATGTTGGAGAAAGGCGAGCGACGATTCGACAAGACGAGCGTTCGAAGCCGCCCGCGCACTTGAGGACCCTGCGTTGGTCGGCTTCGCGTCGATGACCAGAGCCGGAGCACTCACACGACTCAGGGCACGACACCGAGCCGAGCGCGCCATCACGGATGCGATAGCAGGCAATCCGTCCGCACAGGACACAACTCCTGCTGAATCTCTTGGCATGCTTTATCTAGCAGCAGCGCAGACAGCCGCGAAGAACCAACGCCCACAAGGCCGGTTGCCCTCCGACGTTTCGCATCTGGTGGAGCCGACGGTGTGAGACGGTTCCCGCATGTTGATTCCGTTCATCACGGGGCTGTTCGCGCTCGCCGGAGTGTCACTCGGGGTGTTCCTTGAGCCGGTCAAAGCCAAAGTCGCTGCGCGGACGAGGTTGCGAGAGGACAGGGCCTTGCGCTGCGCCGAACTGGTGGAGGCGGCGGCCGAAGCCCGGGAGGCAGTGAAGTGGTTGCTGCGGACCATCCGCGAGGACAAAACGCCGATGCCCGCGACAGCGGAAATGATCACTGAAACTGAGCAACGGTATTGGAGCGCCCGCAACGATCTCAAGAAGGCGCTGCTACTGATCCGGCTTACCGGGCCGGATGAACTGATCGCGAGCGCGGAGGCGGTCAGCGACGCTGACCGTGCTGTTCGCGGACTGTGGTTTGGCCTGCCGCCCGCTGAGCGACGGTCTCACTCTCCCGAGGCCTACCAGGCACTGCCGGCCAGTTCGCAAGCACTCAAGGAGTTCACCGCGTTAGCACGTCGGCTCACCACGTCGGCCCGGTGAGGTCCTAGCTCACTCTGGCACGGGATCCGGCCACGTTCACGACAATCCCTATGGCCAGCCAGATCGCACCAACAATCAGAGCCGTTGTGCTCGACAGAGCCAGCACCGCGATCATCACCGCCGCGCCGACGGTCGGCACAACCAGATGCGCGAAAACCTTGTACCTGCCACGGAAGTAACCGATCACGGACAAATGCAGCAGCGTAAAAGCCGCCAGTGCACCAACGTCCACAATCGACACCAAGATGTCCAGGCCGTCATCACGACCCGCGGCCCACACGGCGATCACCAACGTGAGCACCGCGGAGACCAAGATCGCCGTCCACGGTGTCTTGGTGCGGCTGTCGATCGACGCCAGTTGACGTGGCAGACGTGACTCGCGCGCCATGCTGTAGATCAGGCGGCCGACGGCAGCTTGGGCGACCATGGCGGAGAACGCGGGCCCGATGGCCTTTACCGTCGTGATCATTACCGCCAGCCACGGGCCGATACTGGAACGCAGCATCTCGTAGAAGACCTGGCCATCGGGTCCGGACGGATCGACCGGGGTCAGTAGTGCGCCGAGGTAGGTCTGCAGCACGAACAGGCCACCGGCCAACACGAGGCAGAACAGCGTCGCCCGGCCGACTATCCGGCTTGGTCCGACGTTCTCCTCGGCGAAGGATGCGATCGCGTCGAAGCCGAGGTACGACAGCACCGCGACCGACACCGCGCCGACCACCGCTGTGAGGTCGAACCCGGACACGCCAGTGAACGGCGAGAGCCACGGCCGTTGGGCGCCCTCTGAAATCAACACAGCCAGAGCGGCGACGACGAACACCGCCAGCAACACGATCTCGACGACAAGGACAATGAAACCGACGACCGCCGCGAGCCGGACGCCAAGAAGATTCACCGTCGTCGTCAGCAGGATCGCCACTCCGGTCGCGAGCCAGATCGGGATCTCGGGAACCAGTGCGTTCGTCGCGATCCCCGTGAACAGGTAGGCCACGCTCGGGATCAGCAGGTAGTCCAGCAGCACCAGCCACCCGGCGAAGAACCCGGCCGTTTTGCCCAGCCCAGCCGTCGCATAGGAGAACACCGACCCCGCCTTGGGGATCTCCGTCGACATCGTCGCGTAGGAGTACGCCGTGAGGCCCATAGCGATCGTGGCGATCAGGTAGACCAGTGCCACCGCTCCGCCGCTGCGCCCGTCGAGAACGCCGAACACGCCAACAGGCGCCAGCGGCCCGATGAACAGCAGACCGTACACGATCAGGTCACGTAGAGTCAGCGTGCGCTTGAGGGTGGGGATCTCGCTCACTGTCGCCCCTCTTGGTGGAACATGATCGGACCTCACCACGTTCCACGCCGTGGGGCCACCGATGACCACCTGATGGGAGAACACTCCATGAACCCGACACCGGTCCAGATCCGGCGGGCCGCACCGGCCAAGTTCGTCGCCACCAACGCCCGCGGCGCCGAGATCACCATCGGCCGCTCGCAGGACGGCGCGGACTTCTCCCCGGTCGAGCTGCTGATGGCCGCGCTCGGGGCATGCGCGACGCTCTCGGCTGACAGCGTCATCTCCCGCAGGCTCGGCGATGACGCCGCCATCGACATGGTCGTCACCGCCGAGAAGGACGTCGAAGCCGACCGCGTGACCAGTGTGGAGACCAAGTTCGAGCTCGACATGGCCAAGCTGAGCGAGGCCGACCAGGCGCAGCTCGTCAAGCTGGTCACCAAGGCCGTCGACCTGACCTGCACCGTCAGCCACTCGGTCGAGCCGGGCACGCCGGTGAAGCTGACTTTCGCCTGATCGACGTACTCGCGGGCGGCTGTCTGGGTGAGCACACCGGCAGCCGCTTTCGAGCTCGCCTTATCAGCGGTGGACGCTCCTGATCGCGGCCACATCCGGGTGCGGCAGCAGTTCCGGCAGCGCTGAGGCGATGTGCCCGAGTTCGCGTTTCACCCGCCGCGCGATCCCGCTTCCCAAAACGAATCGCGTCGCACTGGACGCCTTCCGCGCACCGCCCAGCAATGCCAAAGCGCCACGACTGTCCATCCCGGTGTGCCGCAAGTCCATGTGCCACAACCGATGCGTACCCGAAGACAACGCATCCGCGATACCCGCGGCGTCGACACAGTTGTCGTCCGCACCGAGCACACCGGCCGCCTTCACCCTGCCCAGGTCCACGACCTCGACTCCAGCGAGCGTAGCCGCACGCACCAGCTCACCAGCAGCAACAGGACCAATTCCGTTGCTGGCAACGGAAAGGCGCCGTACGCCCGGCTTCAATCCTGACGCAAGCACCCGTGCACCGTCGTCGCCGAGCCCGCACGCCGACAGATAAAGCTCCTCCAGTCCACAGTCGGATACCAATCGGGCAAGCGCTTCGGCTGAACCAAAGTGGTTTCCAGACAGGAACAACCGCTTCACGACACGAGTCGACGCAAGCGCATCAACCAATCCACTGAGCACAGACGCCGTCATTCCGGTCTGCACGAGGTCGATTGTCGAGGGCGCATGACCGGTCGCAATCAGCTCCGCGATAGCACGAACACCCGTAGCACCAATCGGATTGCGCTTCAGCCACAATCCGCGGACGATTCCCGGCGACGCCGCGATCCGCTCCGCGAGTGAACAGGCACCGCCTTCACCGATACCATTACATCCCAAGTAGACAGTCGAAGCTCCGGCCTTCAGTGCGCCATCCGCGGCTGTCACCGCACCGGCGTCGCCAAGGCTGTCGGTACCGAGCAGCAAATGCCGTACCGGCCCGCCTTCCGGCAAAGCGTCCACAACGGACTGAGCACCGAGCGGACCCAGGTTGGACTTGCACAAGTCGAGACGGCCGTCTGGCAACGCCGTGCCGATGGGGAATTCGAGGCGTTGGGAGGCCTCTTCGCCGCTGCGCAGCCAGGCAAGCAACGGTTCCAGGCTCACCACGCCACCTCCCGGTAGTCCTTGAGCAGCACGCCTGACGGCGGCTCACCCGCTTCGCCACGCACGATAGGGTCGTAGATCCGGGCGGCGCCGTCGAGCACGTCGAGCGGCGGCCGCCAACCCTGGTCCGCGAGCCGCGTCTTGGTTGGCGCCGGGTTTTCGTCGGTGATCCAGCCGGTGTCCACACTGGTCACGTAAATTCCCTGGGACGCAAGGTCTTCGGCGCTGGTTCGAGTGAGCATGTTCAGCGCCGCCTTCGCCATGTTGGTGTGCGGATGTGCGCCGGACTTGTATTTCGCGGCGAACCAGCCCTCGGCCGCCGACACGTTCACGATGTACCGCCGCGCGAACGCCGACGCCTTGATCAACGGCATCAGACCGTCCACCAGCAGATAAGGCGCCACCGCGTTGATGAGCTGAACTTCCAGCATCTCGGCCGGGTCGATGTCGCCGACTTTCGCGGTCCACGAGTTGTCCAGCGACGGGTCCACCATCAGTCCACTAGCGTCGACCAACGCGTCGCTCAGGACCGCGGACAACCCCGGATCGGGCAGCGCGGGCTGAAAGCCAGGCGCGGCATCGATGCTGAGCCGCGCCTCGCGAGCCTCGGCCTCGATGAGTTGCGCGTACGTCCACGCAGGCCGCTTCACAGTCTGCGCGGCATTGTTGATCAGGATGTCCAACGGCTGGCCATCAGCCCGGAGTTTCTCCGTCAACCCAACGACCTGACGGGGATCCCTGAGGTCGATGCCGATGATGCGCAACCGGTCAAGCGCTTGCCCAAGGACAGGGTCAGCCGCGAACCGGCGTGCCGCATCGGCAGGAAACCGAGTGGTCACCACGACCTCAGCGCCATCTCGAACAAGCATCCGGACCACATGGAACCCGATCTTCACCCGCCCACCGGTCACAAGCGCCCGCCGCCCAACCAAATCGGCGCAAGCCTCACGCCGCTCACGATTGAACCCCGCACAGCTCGGGCACATCCACTGGTAGAACGCGTCAAGCTCGAAGTAGGCCGCCTTGCAGACATAGCACTGTCGGCTCCGGCGCAACGTCCCGCCAACGCCTTCGGCCTCGATCGAAACGTCCTCAACGCGGTCGGCGGCGCCCATGCTCGTCTGAGCGATCAAAGCTCGGTCGGCCGCAGCAGTCTTGCGGCGACGTTCGCTGGTGCGTCGGCGTTTGCCGTCTTTGACGAAGCCGTCAACGGCTCGCTCCATCGCCAGTCGCTGTGGGTGATCGACCGGTAACGCACGCACCTTGGCCAGCATGGCAAGGCACGCTTCGAAGTCCACCTCATCGATCACGTGGGGTCTGCTGGAATCGAACCAGCGTCCTCCGCCTGAGCAAGGCGGCGCGACGACCTCTGCGCTAAGACCCCGTGTGGCGCGGATCGGAGCCGGAATCGAACCGGCGTCCTCACGGATTGGAGTCCGCGCGCGACGACCTCTGCGCTACCCGATCCGCGCGGGCAGGGTAGCAGTTGTTCGAGGCAAGCCAGGGCCGGATTCGAACCGGCGTCTTCCCAGTTGCAGACGGGGCGCGACGACCTCTGCGCTACCTGGCTTGCACCGCGGACCCTACAGCGGGGTCACGTACGCCGAGCTGATGCCCCCGTCGACCAGGAAACTGGATGCTGTCATGTACGACGAGTCGTCGCTTGCCAGGAATGCCACCGCTGCCGCGATTTCCTCCGGCTCGGCGAATCGGCCCATCGGGACGTGCACCAAACGGCGCTGTGCGCGCTCGGAGTCCGAGGCGAACAGTTCCTTCAGCAACGGCGTGTTCACTGGGCCTGGGCACAGGGCGTTGATTCGGATGCCTTCGCGGGCGAACTGCACGCCGAGTTCCCGGGTCATCGACAGTACCGCGCCTTTCGAGGCGCTGTAGGAGATCTGCGAGGTTGCCGCGCCCATCACGGCCACAAAGGACGCCGTGTTGATGATCGAGCCCTTGCCTTGGCGCTGCATGTGTGGGATCGCCGCCTTGCAACAGAGGTAGACCGAGTTCACGTTCACGGTCTGCACCTTCTGCCACACGTCCGGCTCGGTGTTCAGAATGGACTCGTCCTCCGGCGGGGAGATGCCCGCGTTGTTGAAGGCGATGTCCAATGAGCCGTATGTGTCCACTGCGGACTGGAAGAGTGCTTCGACTTGTTCTCTGTCTGTCACGTCCGTCCGCACGAACAGGCCGTTCACCTCGTCGGCCGCCGCTTTGCCCGTCTGCACGTCGATGTCGGCGACGACGACTTTGGCGCCTTCGCTGGCCAGGCGCCGCACTGACGCAAGGCCGATGCCACTGCCGCCCCCGGTGACAACCGCGACCCGGTCCTGCAACCTCATTCAAGCTCCTCAGTCGTTGGCGATGAACACGTTCTTGGTCTCGGTGAACGCCGCCACGGCGTCCGGCCCGAGCTCCCGGCCAAGGCCGGACTGCTTGAAGCCGCCGAAAGGCGTCCAGTACCGCACCGACGAGTGGGAGTTGACCGACAGGTTGCCCGCTTCGACCCCGCGCGACACGCGCAGCGCGCGGCCGACGTCTCGCGTCCAGATCGAGCCGGACAGGCCGTACTCGGTGTCGTTGGCCAGCCGCAGTGCCTCTTCCTCGTCGTCGAACGGTAGCACGGCCACGACCGGGCCAAAGACCTCTTCGGTCACCGCCCGGTCCGAAGGCGACACCGGCGCGAGAACCGTTGGCGGGAACCAGAAACCCGGACCGGAAGGCGCTGAGCCACGAAACGCGACCGGAGCGTCACTGGGCACATAGGACGCCACGGACGACCGGTGCGCGGCCGAGATCAGCGGGCCCATTTCGGTCGCGTCAGAACTGGGATCGCCGACGACCACACCCTGCACAGCCGGTTCGAGCAGCTCCATGAACCGGTCGTACGCACTGCGCTGCACCAGGATCCGGGACCGCGCGCAGCAGTCCTGGCCGGCGTTGTCGAACACGCCGTACGGCGCGGTGGCCGCTGCCTTCTCCAGGTCGGCGTCGGCGAAGACGATGTTCGCGTTCTTGCCGCCGAGCTCCAGTGTCACCCGCTTCACCTGGCGTGCGCAGCCTGCCATGATCTGCTTGCCGACCTCGGTCGAGCCGGTGAACACGATCTTGCGCACCAGCGGGTGCTCAACGAACCGTTGCCCGACAACGGATCCCTTGCCCGGCAGGATCTGGAAGACGTCCTCGGGGATGCCCGCGTCCCTGGCCAGCTCGCCGATTCGAATGGCCGTCAACGGCGTCAGCTCAGCGGGTTTCAGCACAACCGTGTTGCCCGCGGCCAAAGCGGGCGCGAAGCCCCAGCCCGCGATCGGCATCGGGAAGTTCCACGGCACGATCACGCCCACCACGCCGAGCGGTTCGGCGAAGGTCATGTTCACGCCACCGGGCACCGGGATCTGCCTGCCGAACAAGCGCTCGGGCGCGGCCGAGTAGTACTGGATGACGTCCCGGACGTTGCCTGCTTCCCAGCGGGCGTTGCCGATCGTGTGGCCGGCGTTGCGGACTTCCAGCTGGGCCAGGTTCTCGATGTCGGCGTCCACAGCGGACGCGAACCGGCGCAGCAGCCGGGCCCGGTCGGCCGGAGCAAGCGCTCGCCAGGCTGGCCACGCGGCGTGTGCACGCTCGATCGCCGCGTCGGTCTCCTCGGCTGAGGTCAGCCGAACGGTCTCGACGATCTCTTCTGTGGCCGGGTTGATGACGTCGAACCCTGTGGTCACTGGGACTTCCTTTGAACGGCGGCCTGCACAAGGCCTTGGAACAGACGGACATCCGTGTGGTTTTCCTCCGGATGCCATTGCACACCGATGACAAAGCTGGCTTCGGCCAGTTCGACCGCCTCGACCGTGCCGTCCTGGGCCCAGCCGACGGCCGTCAGCCCGGAGCCGAGCTGGTCTATCGCCTGGTGGTGGTGACAGTGGACGATCGTGTGCTCGCCGACCAGGCTCGCGACGACGCTGCCGGGCGCGAGCTTGATGTCATTGGTGCCGAAGACCCCTGATGAAGGGTTGTGGCTGTTCGAACCGGCCACGTCGGGCACGTGCTGGTGCAGTGTGCCGCCCAACGCGATGTTGATCAGTTGCAGGCCCCGGCACACCCCGAGTACCGGGATGTCTGCTTCCAACGCGAGGTGGAACAGCCCGAATTCGGACGTATCCCGTTCCAGCCGCAGGGTTCCGGTGGCCGCGTGCGGTGCTTGGCCGTACCGGCTCGGGTCGATGTCCGCGCCACCGGAGAGCACCAAGGCGTCCAAATGCGACACGTGCTCCGGCAGCCAACGGCCCACCGGTGGCAGCATGACCGGCATCCCGCCAGCGGCCACAATGGAATCCAGATAGGACCTCATGAGCACCGCGGACGGCAGTTCCCACAAGCCGAACTTGGCCTGCTCCAAATAGGTCGTGATGCCGATCAACGGCACCCTAGAGCCGTTCGAAGCCACGCACTCTCTCCCAGTCCGTCACCGCGGCCTCGTACGCCGTGAGCTCGACCTGTGCCGCGTTGAGATAGTGATCGACCACTTCATCGCCGAACGCGGCCCGCGCCAGCTTGCTTTCGGCGAGCAGGTCGGCCGCGTCACGCAAAGTATGCGGCACGTGCGGCTTGTCGGAGTCGTACGCGTTGCCGGTGAGCACCGGCTCCAACGGCAGTTCGTTCTCGATGCCGTGCAGCCCGGCCGCGATCAAAGCGGAGACCGCCAGATACGGATTGACGTCACCACCTGGCACACGGTTCTCCACCCGCAGCGATGAACCGTGTCCAACGACGCGCAGCGCGCACGTCCGGTTGTCCTCACCCCACGCGACCGCGGTTGGCGCAAAGCTGCCAGGTACGAAACGCTTGTAGGAGTTGATGTTCGGCGCGAAGAAGTACGTGAACTCGCGCAGGCACGCCAGCTGCCCGGCCAGGAAGTGCTCCATCAGCTTGGAGAACCCGTGCTCGCCGTCGCCCGCCATGACAGCGTTACCGTCTTTGTCCCGCACGCTGATGTGGATGTGGCAGGAGTTGCCTTCACGCTCGTTGTACTTGGCCATGAATGTCAGGCTCTTGCCATGCGCCGCCGCGATCTCCTTGGCTCCGGTTTTGTAGATGCTGTGGTTGTCGCATGTGGCCAGCGCATTGGTGTACCGGAAGGCGATCTCGTGCTGCCCGGGGTTGCACTCCCCCTTGGCCGACTCGACGTAGAGCCCGGCACCGGTCATCTTGTTGCGGATGTCGCGCAGCAGCGGCTCAAGCCTGCCGGTGCCCAGCATCGAGTAGTCCACGTTGTACAGATTGGACGGTGTCAGGTCGCGGTAGGTCTTGTGCCACGCCTGTTCGTAGGTGTCGTCGAAGACGATGAACTCGAGCTCGGTGCCGACGAACGCCTCGAGCCCGCGTTCGGCCAGCCGGTCGAGCTGGCGGCGCAGGATCTGCCGTGGCGAAGGCGCGACCGGCCCTCCTTGCACCCATTCAAGATCAGCAAGCACCATCGCGGTGCCCTCATACCACGGGATGCGACGCAGCGTGCTCAAGTCCGGGCGCAACACGAAGTCGCCGTAGCCGCGGTCCCACGACGAGATCGCGTATCCGCCGACCGTGTTCATTTCCACGTCGACGGCCAGCAAATAGTTGCAGGCCTCGGTTGCGTGTGAGAGGACTTCCTCCATGAAGTACTCGGCCGAGCACCGCTTGCCCTGCAGCCGTCCCTGCATGTCGGTCATGGCCACCAGGACCGTGTCGATCTCCCCGGATTCGACGAGCTCGCGCAGCTGCTCGACGTTCAAGAGGCCTTCGGTGTGTCGCATCGGCACCCCTATCCAAAGGATCGCTCCCGATCCATTGCTGGTCATTGCTACCCGAGTGACAACCTGCATGTCAACGGCGCCACGTATACCGCTGACCGCAGTCTTGACACGAAGATGTAACCCGTATCACTCTTCCGGGCAACCAAAAGGACTGAAGCTAACCCATTAATCCGGCGTGTTGATCCCAGCGAGGGAGCACCGATGTCCAAGCAGTACGAGACAGTCGACCAGCAGTACATGGAGAAGCGCCAACTCAAACGCGGCGCGGCAGGCTGGGTGCTGCTCGCCGGGCTGGGCGTCTCCTACGTGATCTCCGGCGACTTCGCCGGCTGGAACTTCGGTCTGGCGCAGGGCGGCTGGGGCGGGTTGCTGATCGCGACCGTGCTGATGGCCGTCATGTACACCTGCATGGTCTTCGGCCTCGCCGAGATGGCCTCCGCCCTCCCGGTCGCGGGCGCGGGCTATGGCTTCGCCCGCCGAGCCCTCGGCCCGACGGGCGGGTTCCTGACCGGGATCGCGATCCTGATCGAATACGCCATCGCCCCAGCCGCCATCGCGGTGTTCATCGGCGGGTACGTCGAAGCGTTGGGACTGTTCGGGCTCACCAGCGGCTGGCCGGTGTTCCTGGTCTGCTACTTGATCTTCGTCGGCGCGCACCTGTGGGGTGTCGGCGAGGCGCTGCGGGCGATGTTCGTGATCACCGGGATCGCCACGGTCGCGCTGATCGCCTTCGTGATCGGGATGATCGGCAAGTTCGACGCGAACAAGCTGTTCGACATCCCGATGACCGACGCGATCGGCGCGAGTTCGTTCCTGCCGTTCGGGATCGCCGGTGCGCTGGCGGCACTGGTATACGGCATCTGGTTCTTCCTGGCCATCGAAGGTGTGCCACTCGCCGCCGAAGAGGCCCGCGCCCCCAAGCGGGACCTGCCGCGCGGGATCATCGCCGGAATGACCGTGCTGCTGCTGTTCGCCGCGTTGATCCTGGTCTTCGCGCCGGGCGGCGCGGGCTCGGCGGCATTGGCCGAGTCGAAGAACCCGTTGCCCGACGCGGTGCGCACCGCTTTCGGCGGCGACAACTTCCTCGCCCAGTTCGTCAACTACGTGGGTCTCGCCGGCCTGGTCGCGAGCTTCTTCTCGATCATCTACGCGTACTCGCGGCAGCTTTTCGCCCTGTCCCGGGCCGGGTACCTGCCGCGCTGGCTGTCGGTCACCGGGCGGCGCAAGACGCCGTACCTCGCGCTGATCGTGCCGGGCACGATCGGGTTCGTGCTGGCCGTGGTGATCCAGAACGGCGACAAGCTGATCAACATCGCGGTGTTCGGCGCGACAGTATCCTATGTGCTGCTCAACGTCTCGCACATCGTGCTGCGGATCCGTGAACCGAACCTCGAAAGGCCATATCGGACGCCCGGTGGTGTGATCACGACAGGCATCGCCGCGGTGCTCGCGGTCGCCGCCGTGATCGCGACGTTCTTCGTCGACGAGGTCGCTGCGGCGGTCACCGCGGGGATCATGGTCGTGGCGTTGGCATACTTCTGGTTCTACAGCCGGCACCACCTGGTGGCCAATGCTCCGGAAGAGGAGTTCGCCGCGATCGCCAGGGCGGAGCAGGAGCTGGAGTAGCTAGCGGGAGGTCAGCCATCAACGAGAGCCACATCGCGTTGCTGCGAGCTTTGCATGACGAGCACGCAGCAACGCTGTTGCGGTACGTGCTGCGCCTCACCGACGACGAACAACGCGCGCACGACGTCGTGCAGGAAGTGTTGCTGCGGGTGTCGAAGAAACCGGATCTGCTCGGCGATCACGACGTCGCGACCTCGCTGTACTCGGTGGCCCGTGAGGTCGTCGGCGCGGCGGACCCGGCGCTGGACTCGTGGCTGATCTCCGACGCACTGACCCAGCTGACCCCGGAACACCGCACCGTGATCATCCGTGCTTATTACATGGGACAATCGGTGTCGGACCTGGCCGCGGAGCTGGACGTGCCCGAAGGCACCATTCTTTCGCGGCTGCACTACGGACTACGCGCGTTGCGCCTCGCACTGCAGGAAAGAGGGGTGACCGGGCCGTGAAGTCCTACCGCGAATGGGACGCCGCGTACGTCCTCGGCTCGCTCTCCCCGGACGAGCGCCGCGAGTACGAAGAGCACATGGAGACCTGCGAGTCCTGCAAGACCCAGGTCACCGAGCTGTCCGGGATCCCGGCCATCCTGTCGATGCTGCCCCAGGAGCAGGCCGTACAGCTGCTGGATCCGCCGAAGCAGGACACGATGCCGACGTTGCTCGCCGCGGCTCGCAAATCCCGCCGGTGGACGCGCATCAGGATCGCCGCGGCGGTCGTCGCCGCGGCCGCTGTGAGCGCGGTGCTCACGGCCATCCTGCTGCCCAGCGACGAGCCTCCTCCTGTGGCCGCGAAAGCCGATGGCGTGACCGCGCAGCTGACGCAAACGATTCCCAGCCCGGTCACCGCGTCCGTGACGTTGGTCGAGGAACCGTGGGGCACGCGGATCGACGTGAAGTGTGAGTACGGCGGCGCGTCGGGCGGGCGCGCGTTGCCGTACACCCTCTACATCGTGGATGCGAACGGCGCCACGACGCGTGTCGGCAGCTGGAACGCTGGACCCGGCACGTCGATGACGCCAACGGCGACGACCGATGTGCCACGCAACCAGATCATGCGGATCGAGATCCGCCTGGCCACCAATGACAAGACGCTGCTGGAGGCGCGCTTCTGAGGTGCCCTGTGGACGGATGACGGAAAGCGCTTTCCACAAAGACCGACCAAGAATTTGCTCGGTGCGTTGAACACCAGGCGGTGCTGTCTCGTTCAGAACGAGTGACCCGACAGGCCCGTCTGAAAGGCGCATCCATCGTGACAGCACCGTTTCAGCTCTCCGTACCGCACGGACTGGCCCCCGCCGATCGGATCCTGTTCCAGCGCTTCGGATCCGGGGCGAGGGTCCCCGTGCGACATACCCGGATCCACCACGCCATCGAAGCTCAAGCCGCCAAGCACCCCGGCGCGATCGCCGTGGAACACCTCGGCGTTTGCCTGACATACCAAGAACTCGGCCAACGGGCCGAACGCCTTGCGGCTCACCTGGCCGAACTCGGCGTCCGTCCGGGCGATCAAGTCGGACTGTTCCTCACCCGTTCGGTCCACATGGTCGTCGGCATCCTCGCGATCCTCAAAGCCGGTGCGGCGTACGTGCCGCAAGACATCCGAATCACGCCACCGCACCACCTGCGGCACGTGATCCGCACGGCGGACATCCGCGTCATCTTGACCACGAGTGATCACGAAATCCCCGCAGGCCTTGGCGAAGTCGTCGCGATCGACACCGTTCCAGACGGTGTCACCGCACGAAGAGCCCGGCCCAGCGGCGATGCCGCCATGGTGATCTTCACGTCCGGCACCACAGGACAACCCAACGGCGTCACAGTGACCCACGCCAATCTGTGCAACGTCCTGCTCACCGAACCAGGGTCACTCGGCATCCGCCCGGGTGACCGGGTCGGCCAGCTGCTCAACATCGCCTTCGACATGGCCGCATGGGAAATACTGGGAACACTGGCACACGGCGGAACGCTGGTGATCCGCGGCCAGGACATCGAACAGACCGCGAAGACGTTGACCGTCATCATCAGCACGCCAAGCATACTGTCTACTTTGGATCGCTCGATGTGCGCGAACGTGCGCGCCGTCGCGGTCGCGGGAGAGCGCTGCCCGCGGTCACTGGCCGAGTCCTGGTCGGACGGCGTGGCATTCCACAACGCCTGCGGTCCGACCGAAGTCACCATCGTCAACACTGTTCAGCGCTATGACGGTACGCTGACGATCGGCCGGCCGGTCCCGAACACGACCGTCTACATCCTGGACGAAGACCTCCGGCCGTGCCGGATCGGCGAAATCGGCGAAATGTGGGCGGGCGGAGCCTGTGTGACGGCCGGATACATCGGAAACGACGCGCTCACAACCGAACGGTACCGCCCGGACCCATTCCTCGGGGGGAACAGCAGAATGTTCCGCACCCGGGATCTCGGCCGGTGGACGTCCGACGGTCAGCTGGAACACCACGGCAGGACCGACGACCAGGTGAAGGTCCGCGGGTTCCGAGTGGAACTGGACGCTGTCACGTCCGCGTTGGAGCTGACTCCCGGGTGTTCACGCGCATCCGCTGTGCTGCACGAGGATCGGCTCATCGGCTTCGTCAGCCCGGCGACCGTCCAGCCTGAGCTGGCCAGGCACACTGTCGAGCAACGCATGCCGTACTACTGCTCGCCGACGCTGATCGTGCCTGTGGACCGGCTGCCGATGACCGACCGTGGCAAGGTCGACCGGCGGGCATTGGTGTCTCGTTTGGACACCGTGGCATGACGAGTACCCAGATCACTCTCCCTGCACCCGGACGGTCGTTGCGCGCCAAGCTCAAGCGCCGCCCGTTCACCCACCACAACCGGCTCGCTGCCCTGGTCATCCTGCTCAACCTGGCGTGCATCCCGGTTGTGGACGCGTCTTCGATGGTGCTCGCCAACTTCGCCCTGGCCGTGCTGATCCGCCAGCAGTACGTGATCAACCTGCTGTTCCGGCTGGCGACGAGCGTGCCGAAACACTGGCCGTTGCGGATCCGGTGGACCGCGGGCAAGGTGTACCACTTCGGTGGCCTGCACGTCGGCGCCGCAGTCTGCGCGACCGCATGGTTTCCTTTCACCGCGCCGTCTCTCGCCTTGACGTGGTTGATCCTCGCGCTCCTTGTCGCGATGATCGTGCTCGCTCTGCCCTCGCTGCGCGCACGCCATCATGACTGGTTCGAGCGAGCACACCGCTTCGGCGGATGGACTGTCCTCGCACTGTTCGCACTGCACTCGGCGATGGCCGCCAGTTCGCCGAGTCTGTGGGTTCTCGCTGTCGTGGTGTTCAGCGTGGCGCTTCCGTGGCTGCGGCTGTGCCGGGTGCCGGTTCAGATCGTCCGCCCGTCACGGCACGTGGCACTCGTCTGGTTCGACTACGGCGTGACGCCGTTCGCCGGTTCGTCCACTTCGGTCAGCCGGAGTCCGTTGCTGGAATGGCATTCCTTCGCCAACGTCCCGACGCCGGGGCGGACCGGGTTCCGGCTGACGATCTCGCGCGCCGGTGACTGGACCGGGTCGCTGATCGACGATCTGCCGACTCATGTGTGGGTCAAGGGAATCCCGACCGCGGGTGTCGGCAACATCGACAAGCTGTTCGGCAAGGTGGTCTGGGTCGCGACCGGCAGCGGTATCGGCCCATGCCTGCCGCACCTGTTGTCCGGCGACACCCCCTCGCTGCTTGTCTGGTCGACTCGCAACCCTCGCGCCACCTACGGCGACGCATTGGTCGACGAAATCCTTGGTGTACAACCAGACGCGATCATCTGGGACACCGACGCCGACGGAAAACCGGATCTCATCGCACTGACCTATCAAGCGTATGTGCAGTCCGGGGCCGAGGCCGTCATCTGCATCTCCAACAAGAAGACCACTTGGCATGTCGTCGAGGAGCTGGAAACCCGTGGTATTCCAGCGTTCGGCGCCATCTGGGACTCATGAGGTGACCACAGTGTCCATATCGGACTACGAAACCCTGCACGTCGAGGACTCCGACGACTTCGTGACACTGACCGTGACACGCCCATCGGCCCGCAACGCACTGTCCCATCAGGTGCTGACCGAGTTGAAAGACTTCCTCAGCACGGCCGCGAAGCCGATGATCCTGACCGGCGCGCCAGGACCGGCGTTCGTCGCCGGTGCCGACATCCGCGAGATGGCGGCGATGAGCCCGGACGAGGGTGAACAGTTCGGCAGGCTCGGCCAGGACGTGATGAACCTGCTGGAAGCCGTGCCCGCGCCGGTCATCGCATGCGTGGACGGGTACGCCCTCGGCGGCGGATGTGAACTGGCGATGGCGTGCGACTTCATCTACGCGACTTCGAAGGCCGTGTTCGGCCAGCCAGAGGTGCTGCTCGGACTCATCCCCGGCTTCGGCGGCTGTGTGCGGTTGCAGCAGTTGGTCGGTCCCGGCCGGGCGCGGGAGTTGATCTACTCCGGCCGCAAGGTGGACGCCGAGGAGGCACGGCGGATCGGGCTGGTCAACGAGGTCTTCGACAGCAGGGAGGACATGCTCGCCGCTGCCCGGCGCAGCCTCGGCACGATCGCCGCGAACTCTCCTGCCGCCGTGGCCCTGTGCAAGGCCACGGTCAACTCCGCACGCGGCCAGGAGGTCCGTGCAGGATTGAGCATCGAGCTGGCGTCGTTCCGGCGGACGTTCACCACACGGGACATGATTGAAGGCACCACGGCGTTCCTGGCCAAGCGCAAGCCAGTCTTCCGCCGTGTCTAGGGGGTGTGTCATCAACGAGAGCCATACGGCGCTGCTGCGTGCTTTGCACGACGAGCACGCAGCGCCGCTCCTGCGTTACGTATTACGGCTCACCGGCGATGACCAGCTCGCCGAGGACGTCGTGCAGGAAACGCTGTTACGCGCATGGAAGAACCCGGACATCCTGGCGCAGGGCATCACGGCCGCACGGGCGTGGCTTTACAAGGTGGCACGTAACGTCGTCATCGACGACCGCCGCAGTGCTCGCGCCCGGCGTGAGATCGGTCTGGAGGTCGTGCCCGAACGTGCCCGCTCCGACCCAACGGAGTCGGCGTTGGACACCTGGCTGGTCGCCGACGCGCTCAGCCAGCTGACACCGGAACACCGCACGGTGATCGTCCGTGCGTACTACATGGGACAGTCAGTGGCCGAACTGGCCGAACTGCTTGAGGTTCCGCCGGGCACAGTGCGCTCGCGGCTGCACTACGGCCTGCGTGCGCTGCGCCTCGCCCTGCAAGAGAGAGGAGTGACCGGGCATTGAACCTCCCGACGGACGCGTACCGCGACTGGGACGTCGCCTATGTACTGGGTTCGCTCTCTCCGTCCGAGCGGAAGAACTACGAGCGGCATCTGCGCACCTGCCCGTCCTGCTCAGCCGATGTCGCCGCACTCGCCGGCCTGCCCGGCATCTTGTCCGCTGTCCCCCGGGACCAAGCCACCGAAATGCTCGCCGAACACGGCCCTGCCGCCTGCACGTCCTGCCGCCGGGCCCGAACCCGGACCGCGGCGGCCCTCATCGCCGCTGCCCTGCTCGCCCTCGTGAGTGTTTTGGCCGGCTCCAGCCGTCCAAAACACTCACGAGCAGCTACCTGCGGCGATGGGCGAACGCGGTGGGTTTGTCGTCCCATGGCGCGTCGGCCGGACGCGGTGTCGCCTGGCCGCCAAGGACCGCTTGAGCGGCGAGCAGGCCTGCCACGGTCGAGGCGTTGACGATCTCGCCGCTGAAGACCTTGGCGACAGCGTCGGCCATCGGGATGCGCTCAACGACGATGTCCGCTTCTTCGTCGCCCTCCGGCTCCGTGCGGTTGGCCTCGGTCAGCCCACGGGCCAGGAAGACCCGCACGACCTCGTCGGTGAAGCCTGGCGATGCGGCGACGTCCACGAGCACCGACCACTCGGACGCGGACAGGTTGGCCTCTTCCTCCAGCTCACG
Source organism: Kibdelosporangium aridum (assembly GCF_900176515.1). Lineage (GTDB taxonomy): Bacteria > Actinomycetota > Actinomycetes > Mycobacteriales > Pseudonocardiaceae > Kibdelosporangium > Kibdelosporangium aridum. The sequence goes on along the minus strand of NZ_FWXV01000019.1, from coordinate 13,244 downwards.
CGCGGCGGTCGTGGCAGGGCTCTCGCCTTCGACGTCCAGCAGGCCAGCGGGCAGTTCCCACAGCCTGCGGCCGACCGGGTGGCGGTACTGATGGATCAGCACCACCTTGCCGTCTTCGTCCAGCGCCACAACGGCGACAGCGCCGAGGTGCTCGACGACCTCGCGCATCGCCGTGCCGCCACCGGGCATGCGGACCTCGTCCATCCGCAGGCCGACCACCCTGCCGATATGGATGTCCTTTGTGGACACCACGTCGAACGCGTGCCGTTCGGTCACGAGACGACGCTCACGACGTGGTTGCTTTCCGGCAGCTCCACAGGCAGCCGGTCGGCGGTGCGGTACGCCAGCGCCGCCTTGACGAAGCCGGAGAACAACGGGTGCGGGCGCGTCGGGCGGCTCTTGAGCTCCGGGTGCGCCTGCGTGCCGACGTAGAACGGGTGCTTGTCGGCAGGCAGCTCGACGAACTCGACCAGGTGCCCGTCCGGCGAGATGCCGGAGAAGACCAGGCCAGCCTCAGACAAACGCTTGCGGTAGGCGTTGTTGACCTCGTAGCGGTGCCTGTGCCGCTCGGAAACGCTTGTGGAGCCGTACGAGTTGGCCACGACCGAACCGGCGGTCAGCGCGGCCGGGTAGGCGCCAAGCCGCATCGTGCCGCCCATGTCGCGCTCACCCGCGACGACGTCTTCCTGGTCGGCCATCGTGGAGATGACCGGGTGCTCGGTGTTCTCGTCGAACTCCGCGGAGTTCGCGCCCGTCAGCCCGGCCAGGTTGCGGGCCACGTCGATCACCATGCACTGCAGGCCGAGGCACAGTCCGAGCAGCGGGATCTTGCGGTCACGGGCGAAGCTGATCGCACCGAGCTTGCCTTCGATGCCCCGCACACCGAACCCGCCGGGGATCAGCACACCATCCACACCGGACAACGCGTGCGCCGCACCGGACGGCGTCTCACAGGAGTCCGAGGCGACCCAGACGATCTCGACCTTGGCGCGGTTGGCGAACCCACCGGCCCGCAACGCCTCGGTGACCGACAGGTACGCGTCCGGCAGGTCGACGTACTTGCCGACGACCGCGATCCGCACGGTCTCCTTCGGGTTGTGCACACGGCCCAGCAGGTCGCCCCACACGGCCCAGTCGACGTCACGGAACGGCAGGCCAAGGCGGCGGACCACGTAGGCGTCCAAGCCCTCGCTGTGCAGCACTCGCGGGATGTCGTAGATGGACGGCGCGTCCGGCGCGGCCACGACCGCGTCGGTGTCCACATCGCACATCAGGGCGATCTTGCGCTTCAACGAGTCCGGGATCTCCCGGTCGGCGCGGCAGACGATCGCGTCCGGCTGGATACCGATGTTGCGCAGGGCGGCGACGGAGTGCTGCGTCGGCTTGGTCTTCAGCTCACCGGACGGCGCCAGGTAGGGCACCAACGAGACGTGCAGGAAGAAGCAGTTGTCGCGGCCCACGTCGTGCCGGACCTGACGGCAGGCCTCCAGGAACGGCAGTGACTCGATGTCGCCGACCGTGCCGCCGACCTCGGTGATGACCACGTCCGGCACGACACCGTTGGCGTCGGGCAGGGCCATGGCCTGGATACGGGATTTGATCTCGTCGGTGATGTGCGGGATGACCTGCACCGTGTCGCCCAGGTACTCGCCGCGCCGTTCCTTGGCGATGACGGTCGAGTACACCTGGCCGGTGGTCACGTTGGCCGTGCCGCTCAGGTCGCGGTCAAGGAACCGCTCGTAGTGCCCGATGTCCAGGTCGGTCTCCGCGCCGTCCTCGGTCACGAACACCTCGCCGTGCTGGAAGGGATTCATCGTGCCGGGGTCGACGTTGAGATACGGGTCGAGCTTCTGCATCGTGACCCGCAGACCGCGAGACGTCAGCAGTTGACCGAGACTGGAAGCGGTGAGTCCCTTACCCAGGGAGGAGGCGACGCCTCCCGTCACGAAAACGTGCTTTGTCGTCCGCGCTTGAGGCAGCCGCCTACTGTTTTCCACGGGGCTCCACGGTAACACCTTCTTGCCGTCCAGTGGGGAACAGGGTATAGGCGTGTCTCGGTGATAACCGTCAGTAACGATCAGGGCACGACGGATTGCGCTGTGCCAGCGGTGCCGTACCGCCCCGCCTTGCCTTCCAACTGCTCGCTCAGCGCCAGAACCGTGGCCACCCGCCCGGCGTTCAGCTCCACATTGTCCACAGTGGACAGGATGGACGTCGCCGCGGTGTCCGCGCGCACCATGCCGACCGGACCGGTCGCGTCCGCCGAACCCGTGTCGCCGGCCAGCACGGCGCCCGCACCAGCGCGGTCGATCTGGGCGGCGAATCGGGCGACCGTCGACGCACGGTCCCCGGCGCCGTTGCCAGCCAAGGCACTGCCCGTGAGGATCAACGCCAGCTGGCCTGGCCGCAGATCGGTCGGCATGTGGATGAAGCCGCCGTCGGCCAGGCCGGTGAACGCGGCGGTCACCTCGTTCGGCTTGGCCTGCGGCTGGTTGGTGTCCTTGTTGATCAGGACGAGCGACCCGAGCAGACCACCGGCGAGCGTGCCCGGATCCGACGCGGTGGGCAGCTGCAGCCCAGCCGGGAGCAAGCGCGTGACGACGTCCCTGAGCTGATCGGCCTTCTGCGGGTCAGAGAACGCGTCGGTCAGCTGAAGCTCGCCGGAGACCGTGCCACCGGCGTTGCCGATGAGGGATTTCACCGCGTCACGGTCCGCCGGGCGGGCATCGTGCGTGGTCACCATGACGACGGTGCGTTGCTCCAGTTCCCCACGGACCGCCATCGGGCCGATCGAGCCCGCGAAGCCGTCCGAACTGGCCAGTCTGGCGTTCAGGCCGTTGCGCTCGACTTGCAGATCGGCCACTTGCTTGGCCAGCTCGTCACGGTCGTCGGACAGGCCGGAGAGCAACGTCCGGCTCAATGTGCTCGACCCGAGCACGACCCCGACGGCCAGCGCGAGGAAGACGGCCGCGATCGAGATGATGTGGTAGCGCAGCGAGATCACGTGAACAACCCCTTGATCCAGGCGGCGAAGTCGTTCCAGGTGTTGACGATCCAGTCGACATACGTCCCGCCGACGCCAGACACCGCAAGGCCCGCACCAACCGCGATGAGAGCGGCGATGATCAGCAACACGATGGCGGCAGTCGACACACGGGTGCGGTGCAGGCTCGCGGCGGCCTTGCCGTCAACGAGCTTGCTGCCGAGCTTGAGTCGCGTGAGGAAGGTCGACGGGTTGGAACCGGAGCGGCCGCTGTCGAGGAACTCCCTGAGGGTCGCTTGGAATCCGACGGTGACGACCAGGCATGCGCCGTGCGCGTCGGCCAGGATCAGAGCGAGGTCTTCCGGGTTTCCGGACGCGGGGAACGTGACGGCACCGATGCCCAGGTCCTGGATGCGTTCCAGGCCAGGGGCGTGCCCGTCGGTGTCCGCGGGGATGACGACTTCCGCGCCGCCCGTGAGGGCGTCGGTGCTGATGCGATCGGGATCGCCGACGATGACATGGGGCTTGTACCCCTCGTCCCTGAGGGCGTCGGCGCCGCTGGAGACACCGACCAGCACAGGCCGGTGCTCGGAGATGTAGCGCTTGAGCTTCTTGAGGTCCTCGACGTAGTCCGTGCCCGGCGCGACGATGAGGACCTGCCTGCCCTTGACCGGAATGCGAAGCTCGGGCACGCCGATGCCGTCAAGGATCAACGACCGCTCACGGCGGAGGAACTCGATGGTGTTGGCGGAGAAGGCTTCCAGCTGAGCGGACATCCCGGCCTTCGCCTCGATCATCTGATCGGCGATGGTCTCGGCGGTCTGCTGAGTGCCGCGCGCGACTTCCCGGTCTCCACAGTAGACAGTCCCAGCGTGCAGCCGGAGCTTGCTTCCTTCCCGGATTTCCCGCAGCGCGTGCACACCGACCCCGTCGATCAGCGGGATGCCTTTTTCGACAAGGAGTTCCGGCCCGAGATTGGGGAACCTCCCAGAGATAGAAGGAGATGCGTTCACCACGCCCGCGACACCGGCCGCGACCAACGCGTCGGCCGTGGCGCGGTCGAGGTCGAGCTGGTCGAGGACAACGACATCGCCAGGCCCGATCCGCCGCAGCAGATCCCCGGTCCTGCGGTCGACCTTGGCCACCCCGGTCACCCCGGGCTGACTCTGATTCGCGCGATTGAGCACTCCCGGAAGCTTCATGCGTCCGATGGTGGCAAATGGACAGTCCACAGTGCTCACGCCACGCCGTGCCACGTGGACGGTCACTCACATGAGGGATGCCAGGTCACGTGCTGTGACCTGGCTGGACAACGATCAGCGCAGGACCCGGAACCGCACATGAGTGGTGTTCGGGCCTTCGATCAACCGCGTCCGTTCCAGTCGGATCTGCTGCCTGCCCAAGTCCGCGAACAGCTGTGCGCCACCGCCGAGCAGAACCGGCTCGATGTGGAGGTTGAGCTCATCGACCAAACCGGCACGCAGTGCCTGGTTCGCGGTACTGGCGCCACCCATGATGTACACGTTCTTGTCGCCCGCTGCCTCTTTCGCCATCGCGACCGCTGTTTCGACGTCGGCAACGAACGTGAAGGTGGTGTCGCCCGCGACCCGGACGTCACGTGGCCGGTGCGTCGGAACGAAAACCGGCATGCGGAACGGCGGCTCTTCACCCCAGCCGTCGACGTGGTCGTACGTCCGGCGGCCGGCGACCACGGCACCGGCCGCGGCGACGACCTCGTCGACCATCCAGCGTTCGCCGCCGGGACGAAGGATGGCGGCGCCGCCGACACCAAGAGGGTTCGCCGCGTCGGGCTCCGGGCCGGTGACGTATCCGTCGAGCGACATCGACAGGTTGACTTCCACTAAACCCACGGTTCCTCCGGGAGGTCGGTGCTGAATGCGACCGACCCTAGGACCGGCTGCTGTGCCACCGCTTGAACAAATCAGTCAACAGTGGCTGGTAGGTAGCGGTGTGGTCGTGGTGCTCCCCGCAGGTGCGTTCGAGGCCCGCCAGCAGTTCGGTCGGTGGCACCCCGGTGATCGAGACGACCTCGCGCGACAGGTGGGCCTGGTCGGCGTACCCGGCGACGGCGGCCAGTTCGGTGAGCGAGCGGCGCGGCCGCGGGCCTGCCTGCGCCAAGGCAAGGAATCCCCAGAACCGCAGCGTGCGCTGCAGGACCTTGGGCGAACAGCCCACCGCGGTGCTGAACCTGCGGCGTAGCTGACTGTCCGACACGTACAACTCGGCTGCCAGCGTGTGGACGGCATTGACCGGGCCAGTCGTCAGCAGGCCGACTGCCGCCCGCACCACGGGATCCGGCTCGGCCGCGGCATGGACCAGGCGAAGCACTTCGGCTTCCAGCTGCGCTGCCGCATCCTGCGGCGAACGTGCGGCCGCCACCAACTCGCCCACCCGCAGGGCCGCGCGAGGGTTCCAGAGGTCGTCGTAGCCGACTGTCAGGTCCACCAGGTCCCCCGCCGAGGCACGCACCACGGGCGCCGCGGCACCCGGCCGGAACCGGACACCGACCATCACAGTGCCGGGTGTGAGCAGTTCACGCGTGCGCCCCGACTGCAGGCCGATCACGTAAGGCATGCCGCCCAGCACACAAACGACTTCGACAGTGCCGTTCGGTACGGCCTGAAACCAGTACGGCTCGGCGTCCGGCGCCACCTCCTGGAGCCACACACAGCTCACGTGCGCCGACAACTGCGGCACCGGCAGCCGCTCCCGATAGCTTTGCGGCCATCGGGTCCAGTCGCCCCGGTCCACCTCGGACATGTCCGCAGTATCGCCGACCAAGGTCACCGAGATGCCCGCTTTGGGTCGCTAGGAGCGCTTACGGCGGGACTTCTTGCCGTTGATGGCCTCACGCTTGACGGTCTCGGCCAAGCCGAGGAGCTCCTCCGCGTGGGCACGCCCGGTCTCGGTGGACTCCATGCCCGCGAGCATCCGAGCGAGTTCGACGACCCGCTCCTCCGCCGACAACGTCTTCACACCGGACTTGGTCAGCCCACCCTTGGCGGACTTGTCCACGACCAGGTGCCGGTCAGCGAAAGCCGCGACCTGGGCCAGGTGCGTGACCACGACGACCTGGTGGCTACGGGCCAGCCGGGCCAACCGGCGCCCGATCTCGATGGCCGCACGGCCACCGACACCGGCGTCGACCTCGTCGAAGACCATGGTGGGGACAGGGTCGGCGTGTGCGAGGACCACCTCGATCGCGAGCATCACGCGCGACAGCTCGCCGCCCGACGCCGCTTTGTGGATCGGCAGCGCCTGCGCGCCGTCGTGCGCGCGCAGCCGGATCTCGACCTCATCAACGCCGTCCGCCCCAGCCGACAACATGACGTCGCCGACCTTGAGTGCGTTGGTGTCTTCCGCGGCTGCCAATTTCGGGCGTACGGCGACCTCGATGCCCGAGGAGCCCATGGCGAGGCCCGCGAGTTCTGAGGTCACTTCCGAAGACAGTTCCTGGGCTGCGCGCTCGCGCTCTTCGGTCAACGTCGAGGCGTGCCGTGCCAACTCGGCGGCCAGCTCGTCGCGGCGGTGAGCCAGCGCGGTCAGTGCCTCTTCGGAGGTGTCCAGGCCGGTCAGCTGCTGGGCAGCGTCCGCTGCCCAGGCGAGCACGCCGTCGATGTCCGTGGCGTATTTGCGGGTCAGCATTTTCAGCTCGGCTTGGCGCGCCAGCACTTGCTCAAGACGAGCCGGGTCGGCCTCCAGACCCTCCAAGTAGCCGCTGAGCTCGTTGTTCACGTCGCTCAGCAACACCGCTGCCTCGGCCAGGCGGGGTTCGAGGTCACGCAGCTTGGGATCCTCCGAGGCAGAAAGACGCCGTCTGGCCTCGTCGATCAGGGCCATCGCGCCCGCACCGTCAGCCGGGTCGTCCGGCGAGCCGCTCAGCGAGAAGTGGGCGCCTGCCGCTGCCTCACGGAGCTGGTCGACGTCCGCCAGCCGCCGGGCTTCGTCGACCAGTGCCGTGTCCTCACCCGGTTTCGGGTCGACGGCCTCGATCTCCTTCAAGCCGTGCTGCAGCATGTCCGCTTGCTTCGCCAGTTCACGGGCGCGCTCGGTCTTCTCCCGCAGCTCCTCGATCACATCGAGCCACTCCGCGCGGGTCGACCGGTACTCGGCCAACGCCTTCGCGACCGCGTCTCCAGCGAACGTGTCCAGGACCGCGCGCTGCTCCGCGGGGTGCAGGAGGCGCAACTGGTCGTTCTGGCCGTGGACCGCGATCAAATGCTCGGCGATTTCCGCGAGCACACCCACGGGGACTGATCGGCCGCCCAGGTGGGCGCGGGACCGTCCGTCTGATCCGACCGTACGCAGCGCTATCAGGCTGCCGTCCTCGTCGGGTTCCGCCGCGGCTTCCACCGCGACCTTCGCCGCTGCTGAGTCTGGCGGCACGTGGAAACGGCCCTCGACCACGGCACGACTCGCGCCAGAGCGCACTCTGGACGCCTCCGCACGGCCACCGGACAGCAGATGCAGCCCGGTCACGACCATGGTCTTACCCGCCCCGGTCTCACCAGTGACCACAGTGAATCCGGGGTCCAGTTGCAGGGTCGCCTCGTCGATGACGCCGAGGCCCTGGATGCGCATCTCGGCCAGCACAGTAGGAACCCTACCTACCCGCTCCGACAGTGTTAACGCTCGACCCTGCAAGCAGGTCTTCGGTCATCGCTTGCGCCACCCCTGTACGGGCAAACCAAATTTATTCACAAGCCGGTCGGTGAACGGCCCGTCCCACAGCCGGACCAGCCTGACCGGCTCTGATCCCGCCGAGACCTCCACGCGCGCGCCCGGAGGCAAGTCGAACGTGCGCTGACCGTCGCAGAACAACACCGCCGGGTGCCCGCCCGGATCGACTTCCATGGCCACGACCGACGACGGTGAGACCACGAGCGGCCGCGCGAACATCGCGTGCGCGTTGCTGGGCACCACGAGCAGAGCTTCCACGTCCGGCCAGAGCACGGGCCCGCCTGCGGAGAACGCGTACGCCGTCGAACCCGTCGGCGTCGCGCAGAGCACACCGTCGGAGCCGAACGCCGAGACCGGACGACCGTCGACCTCGATCAGCACGTCCAGGATCTTGTCGCGGCTGCTCTTCTCGACGCTGGCCTCGTTCAACGCCCATGTCCTGGCGATCTCCTCGCCTTCAAGGGTCGCCACGACCTCAAGGGTCATCCGCTCGTCGACGTGGAACTTGCCGTCCAGCACGCGCCGCACGGCCACATCCAGGTCGTCGGAGTCCGCTTCAGCGAGGAAGCCGACCCGGCCGAGGTTCACGCCGAGCACCGGGACACCGGCCGGGCGCGCCAACTCCGCGGCCCGCAGCAGGGTTCCGTCACCACCGAGCACGAACACCAGGTCGACGCCCTTGGCGGCGTTCTCGTCCACGCAGACCGTCGACAGGTCCGGGCTGAAGTCACCCGCTTCGACGTCCAGCGCCCGGACCGCCACTCCGGCCCTGCCGAACTGTTCGGCGACCAGCTCGGCGGTCCGCCGGTTCGCGTGCCGCCCGGTGTGCACGACCATGAGGATCTCGTAGATCGGCGGTCTCTCGGTCATTGCGGTCCTTTCTGCACAGCAGTGTGAACCATCTCGGCGACCTGCTCGGGTTCGAGCCGATCACCACGCCGCAGCCAGACGAAGTACTCCACGTTGCCCGACGGCCCCGGCAACGGGCTGGCGACCACGCCGTGCAGGCGCAGGCCGAGCTCCGCGGCAGCGGTGAGCACTTCGATCACAGCTTCGGCGCGTAGTCCAGGGTCCCGCACCACACCGCCGGAGCCCAGACGTTCTTTCCCGACCTCGAACTGCGGCTTGACCATGGGGACCAGATCGGCGTCTTCGGTCGTACAGGCCAGCAACGCGGGCAGCACCAGTTTGAGCGAGATGAACGACAGATCCGCGACCACCAAGCCGACCGGCCCGGCGGTGAGTTCGGGAGTCAGGCTGCGGACGTTCGTCTTGTCCAGCACCAGCACCCGGTCGTCGGTCATCAACCGCCAGACCAGCAGGCCACGTCCCACATCCGCGGCGACGACCTGCGAAGCTCCGTTGCGCAGCAACACATCGGTGAACCCGCCGGTGGACGCGCCCGCGTCAAGACAACGCTTTCCCTTGACGGTCAAGCCATCGGGCCCGAACGCCTCGAGCGCACCGATCAGCTTGTGCGCGCCACGCGACGCCCAACCGGGGTCGTCGATGTCTTCCTTGACCACCACGGCCGCGTCGGTTTCCACGGCGGTCGCGGGCTTCTTGGCCACGACGCCCTTCACCGTGACATGGCCGTCCACGATCAGCTGGGACGCGTGCTCGCGTGACCTGGCCAGGCCACGACGCACGAGCTCAGCGTCCAGCCTCGACCTGCGGGGCATGGGCGTCTCAGACCTTGTCGATGCTCGACAGCGCCTCGGTCAGCGCCGTGTGCACCGCGTCGAACCGGCCGACGTGCTCGACCGGCTCGAGCTGGTCGAGCCCTTCGAGACCGGCCAGCGCCGCGTCGATCGCGGCGGTCGGGTCCGGTGGCGGCCCAGGGACGGGCGCGTGCCAGCTGCCTTCAGAGTTGAACTGCACCACTTCACGGTACCGCCGTTCTGGCAATTCCCAACGCGCTCAGCGCACTACGTGTCGCGTCGTCCTCGGCACGGACCTTGATCTCACCGCCGTCGATCGGCCGGTGCGCCGCGCACAACGCGCGTAATAACGCCAGTTCGTCAGCGGCGCAGCCGTTTCCGGTCCACCGGGCGGTCAGCAGATGATCAGTTCGGTCGACTTCCCATGCACGCTGTGCCTCAATCTCGAGTCCAGCTGCGGGGCCACATACGTCACCAACTGACGCCGCCACATAACGCGGCCGAAGCCACGCGGGCGCTGCCAACAGGTCTGCAGCCGTCGTCACGCCGGACAGTACGAGCAGAGCGTCCACTTCCGCCGTGACGGCACCCGCGATGTCGGTGTCGAGACGGTCGCCGACGACCAGCGGGCTGCCTGCGGTGGCGGACGTGATCGCCTCGTCCATCAACGGCCGCGCGGGCTTACCCGCGACCACAGGCTCCTGCCCTGTCGCGGCCCGTACGGCTGCGACAAGAGCACCGTTGCCGGGCAGCTCGCCGCGCTCGGTCGGCAGGGTGGCGTCCATATTGCACGCCACCCACAACGCACCGGCACGGATGGCGAGTGTTGCCTCGGCCAGGTCGTTGTAGACGAGTTCCCGCGTCAGCCCTTGGACAACGGCTTTCACGGTGTCGCTGAACGTGCGAACCGGGCGCAGGCCAGCGGCGGACACGATGTCGGCGAGCGAGTCCGTGCCGACGACAAGAACCTCGTCCCCAGGCTGCAGGCGCTCGGCCAGAACCGTGCCCGCGGCCTGCGCGCTCGTGCTCACCTCGGTCGGTTTGGCCACCACACCCAGGCTCGTCAGGTGCTCCGCGACATCCTCAGGGCTACGCGAGGCATTGTTGGTCACGAACCGGACGGCTGTGCCGTTCTCCCTGGCTGCCTGTACTGCCTCTGCCGCTCCCGGAACCGCCTCACCACCGCGGTAGACGGTTCCGTCCAGGTCGAGCAGCAGCGCATCGTAGATGTCGAGCAGCCGACGTTTCACTGCAGCGCGGCCCCAAGTTCCACGGCCCGCTCGGCCGCGTCGGTCTCTTCCTCGTCATCGACCTGAGCCGCGTTGAGGAACCAACGGATCGCTTCGTCGTTACGACCGGCAGCCTCAAGGTTGTCGGCGTACGCGTAGAACAGCCGCGCGCTCCACGGGTCCCGTCGCTTCGGGTCCAAGTCTGGGCCCTGCAACGCGACAACCGCAGCGTCCAGCTGTCCCATGTCACGGCGTGCACCGGCCGCGACGATACGCAGTTCGACGGCGGTCGCCGGGCTGACGTCCGTGCCGACCTCCTTGGCCAGGTCGAGAGCCCGCTCGGGACGGCCGAGGGCACGCTCACAGTCAGCCATGACGGCGATGTGCGCGTTCGAGCCCGTCATGCGGCGCACCGCACGCAGGTCTGACAACGCCTCCGCCCATTCGCCCGCGTGGTACGCGGCCAGACCAGCTGCCTCACGCACGATCGCCACCCGCGACGCCTTGCCACGCGCGATGCGGGCGTGCTTCAGGGCGAGCTCGGGGTCTTCGTCGATCAGCATGCCCGCCGCGGCGAGGTGCTGGCCGACGTCCTCGGCCTGGGCCTTGGGCAGGCTCTTGAGTTCCTGCCGGGCCTCGGGGTCGAGCTTGGAGATGTCCGCGCCCTCGGGCAGCGTCTCGAGGTCCGGGTTGGCCGGCTTCTTCGGCTCGGGCCTGGCCTCAGGCGCTTCGTCGGTCTGCTCGGCGGGCTCCTGCTCGGACGCCTCGGTCACCGGCAGGTCAGCACGCTCGACATCCTGCGAAGGCTCGAAGTCGCGGCTCGGCGACTCCTCGCTGGGGACGTCCTGGACGTGCTGCACTTCCTGACTCGGCTGCTCATCGCGATCGAAGTCGCGACGCGGGCGCTCGTCACGGTCGAAGTCCCGGCGCGGGCGGTCATTGCCGGAGTCGCGCCGGGGCCTGTCGTCGCGGCTGAAGTCGCGGCGTGCTGGACGGTCGTCCTTATTGAAGTCGCGGCGCGGACCACGGTCACTGAAGTCGCGACGCGGCTTGTCGTCCCGGTTGAAGCTGCGCGCGGGACGGTCGTCCCTGTCCCGACGGGGCCGGTCATCGCCGTTGGAGTCACGCCGCGGACCACGGTCACCGAAATCCCGGCGGGGCCGATCGTCCTTGTTGAAGTCACGACGGGGACCGCGGTCGTCGCGGTTGAAGTCCTTGCGCGGACCACGGTCACCGAAGTCGCGACGCGGCTTGTCATCCCGGTTGAAATCCCTGCGGGGACGGTCATTCCGGTCGAAGCTGCGCGCGGGCCGATCGTCCTTGTTGAAGTCGCGGCGCGGTCGATCGCTGCGATCGAAGCTGCGGGCAGGGCGGTCGTCGCGGTTGAAGTCCCGACGCGGGCGGTCGTCCCGGTCGAAGTTCCGGCGCGGCCGGTCATCGCTGTTGGAGTCCCGCCGCGGGCCACGGTCACCGAAGTCGCGACGCGGCTTGTCATCCCGGTTGAAGTCCCGGCGGGGACGGTCGTCACGGTTGAAGCTGCGCGGCTTGTCATCCCGGTTGAAGCTGCGCGGCTTGTCGTCGCGGTTGTAGTCCCGGCGCGGGCGGTCGTCGCGGTTGAAGTCGCGGCGGGGACGGTCGTCCCGGTCAAAGTTCCGGCGCGGCCGGTCATCGCTGTTGGAGTCCCGGCGCGGGCCACGGTCACTGAAGTCGCGGCGCGGCTTGTCGTCGCGGTTGAAGTCCCGGCGGGGACGGTCGTCACGGCCGAAGGTGCGCCGGTCCCCGCCCCGGTTGTTGTCACGGTCTCGCGGGGTGAAGTCGCGGCGTGGCTTGTCGCCGCGGTCATAGCCGCGGGAGTTGTTGTCGCGCGCGGGCTTCCGGAACGGGCGGTCGTCCCGGTCATCTCGGCGGAAGTCACGGCGATCGGAGTCGTCGCGAGGCGCCCAGCGGTCACCCCGCTCGTCGCGGTTACGGCCGCCGTACCGCTGGTCGGTGCCAGCTCCACGTGGCTTACGGTCGCCGGCATACCCACGCCGACCGTCCTTACGGCGATCGTTCTGACGATCACCGCCGGCTCCGCGACCGCGCGGCTGGTCGCCGCTACCGGCCTCGGGCCGATCGAACTCTGACACCTAAACCTCCACGCCCCGTCCCGCGGGGCTGAAAACTTCTCAAGTTGGCCAGCAGGCCATCGACCATGGTAACAACCGGCCTGCAACGCAAGAGTTTCAGCCGGTGCAGGTCACCGCTCATGAATGGTTATCCGGGCACAACCCGGGCAAACATTCACGAGGGACCACAAGCGAAAAGGCCCCGCGATTACTCGCGGGGCCCCTCGAAGAATATTACCGCGGCGACCTACTCTCCCACACCGTACCCAGTGCAGTACCATCGGCGCTGAAGAGCTTAGCTTCCGGGTTCGGAATGGGACCGGGCGTTTCCTCTTCGCTATAACCACGGTAAAACCGTGAAACCACTCAAACCGGGGTTTGGTGTTTCAGAACCGTACAGTGGATGCGTAACATCTTTGTGAGCAAGTCCTCGGCCTATTAGTACCAGTCAACTCCACACGTTACCGTGCTTCCATCTCTGGCCTATCAACCCAGTCGTCTAGCTGGGAGCCTTAACCCATCAAATGGGTGGGAGACCTCATCTTGGAACGAGCTTCCCGCT
>NZ_FWXV01000010.1 GCF_900176515.1 Kibdelosporangium aridum | reverse complement strand
CCGTTCGAACCGGAAGCGGCGAACCTGTTCTTCCAACTGGTTTCCTCCCGGTATGAGCGGGCCAGCTTGATCGTCACCAGCAACAAGGTCTTCGGCCGGTGGGGCGAGGTGTTCGGTGACGACGTGGTCGCCGCCGCCATGATCGACCGCCTCGTCCACCACGCCGAAGTCATCGCCCTCAAGGGCGACAGCTACCGGCTCAAGGACCGCGACCTCGGCCGCGTCCCCACCGCCGGCACAACCGAAGAGTAGAGATCAATTCCCATGCAGGGGGTCAACATTCAGATGCCGGAAAGGGGTCAAAATTCGGGTGCCGTTGACAGCCCCGCCGCATCCGGCTGTGACTTCACTGACGGACACCACGAGTTGAAGGACTCACTCCGGATTTCTTGATCACACGTTTCTGACCGCATGAGGAGTACGACCCCATGTCCACGCCCACCCCACCAGGCTTGAGCCTCTCCCGACGCGAGTGGGCCATGCTGAAAGCCATCGCCGCCGGCCGCGGCGAGATCACCGGCAGTAGTGAACCCGACCTGTTCATCGACAGCCTGGCCTGCTGCGACCAGCACGCCGCCCACCACCTCGCGCGTGCCGGCCTCGTCCATGCCACGCGCGCGGCGGAAATGGGACAGCGCGTTCCCGCCGAACTCACCGCGGCAGGCCACGCCCTACTTCGGGACCTGGAGACCGCCGCGTAGCCACGGCGCTGCTACCGCACCGCCACCACCAGACCTAGCCCCCGGAAGGGATCACCGCGATGCTGCACTACGAAGTTCTGGCCAGAACTCGAATGCCCGAGGCGGAACTGGTCGCCCACTACCACAGGGTGGCTCGCCAGCTCCGCTCCAGCCGGCGATGGCGCCGACTGGCCACATGGGCTCAGCAAAAGGCCGAGCGCTCATGGTGACCGACAACTATGCCCGTGCTGGCCCATAGCCTCCGGGGGAAAACGGGGCGTCGAGTGCGCGAGACTGGGGGTACGCACTCGACGCCCCCACCCGGAGTAGTGCAGGAGCGCACCCGTCCCTTGATCGAAACGACGACGCTTGGACGAAGACCGCAGATGGGTCACCGGAACAGCCGAAGGACCCGAGGCCAATCGACTGGGGCGGTGCCTGGCTGGTCGTGCCACGCGGCAACTACAACCGGCTCGCCCAGATCAAGGACGCTACGACCCGGGCAACGCGTTCCACATTAACCAGAACATCCTGCCCGCCAAAGGGGCCCCGTCGGTAGGCCCGACTCGGACGGCGCCAGTGCGCGTGACGTCGAGTCGTCGAGGGCCGACCCGAGTACCGCAGAAGGATCGTCAAACAGACAGCGCACGACCTTTAGGCTGGCGCGCGGGTTTTCGGTTGGCATGGGCCGCCGCCCAAATGTGGCTCTTCTGACTGATCCGTGGCTGGCGGGGCGTGTCTTGACAAGACGCATGCCGTTCTCTGCCTAGGTTGCTGGGTTGTTGAGGTCCAGTGATCTAGGTGTCAGGAGAACGGCATGCGCGAGGCCAGGATATGGGGTCGGCTGCTCGGGTTGGAGCACGCGGTGGTGGAGCGTGTCGAGTTGGTCTCGGATGTCGAGGCGGTCATCGTGCACGCCCAGCCCAGCGCCCGCTGCGAACGCCGCGGTCGGATGTGGTGTGGCGCCGTGGATGCGGCGGTAGCCCCAGTTCAGGTTCTCGTTCGCGAGGCGCAGAATCAGCACTCGAATGGATCGGATGGTGCGGGGTCGGCCCGGGCGTTTTGGTCGAGACGCCCGGGCGTGGTGTCGGCGGAGGAGGTTGCGATGCCAGCGCAGGATCGTGTCTGGGCGGACCAGCAGACGAAGCCTGTGCAAGGTGTGGCGTGGTAGCCGGTGCATGAGCGCGGCGTGCAACGCCCGGTCAGGGAGTGAACCGCACTCTGCCGGGATTGAGTTGGCGTTGCAGTATCCCGATCTGGTGCCGCACTGCCAGGATCTCGATGTCCTTGTCTCGGTCTCTCGTCGAGATCAGTCGGAGTAGGGCGAAGGAGTTTGTCAGGCCGAGGTAGGCCAGTCGCAGGAGCACGGCCGATCAACCTGCCATGGTGATTACAGGCCATGAGGGCGGGCGGAGTTGTTGGCGTTGTTCAACGAGATTGGCCAGCGGTTCCGCCGACAGGACAGCCGCGCGTGTGCTGGCGCATTGGTTCGGCTGCTCGGTCCGGCAGGCCCGCCAGTACGCCGAGCGTGCCGCTTCCGTTGGGTGGACGGCGATTCCGGAGACGACGGATCGTGTACGTGCCATCAGCCTGCGGGTTTGATCCGCAATACCTTGCCGCGCAGGTCGGTTCGTGTTGCCGGACGGACGCTGGGCATGGAACTGGGGATTGCGGTTCGTCCGCTCGTCAATCGGCGTGTAGCTGTCGGACTGGAATGGGTTCCTGTTGTCGTCACCTGTGGTCAGGTATAGCTGCTGGCTGCGTCAAATCGATGTACCACCGACGCGGCAGCATTGGTCGAGGTCGTTCGGCACTCGCAGGACGATCCGTTCGCTGGCCATGTCCAGCGTGTTGTGCGTAGTCAGGACGAACCGCGACAGGTAGAGCTCACCATCCACCTGTCCCAGTCCGCCTGCGTCCCCTCGGCCGGCGCATATCCGTCTGGTGTGGACAGTCGCGACGAGTGTAGAAGGTAGACGAACCGGTTGGATGTGAAGTCCGGCCCGCCGCGACGCCTTACAGACCTTCTTCGTCGTGCAGGCACATGTTCAGCTTGCCCGCGGACGTGGTGTTGCCCGCGTTGGTCACTCGGACGGTGCGCCGTCGTGTGCGGTTGTACCACGGATCTGTGGGGCAGGATTGCGAGCGACATCGCTCCGCCGAGCTCATTCGGTCCAAGCGCCAGCTGCACTCGCTGGTAGTCGCCGGGCGGGATCACGGATCCGGCGGTCGCCAACGGGGCGGGAATAACAACAGGGGCGCTGACCAACAGTGCGGTGGTACGGCCACACCGACGCTGCCCGGGGACGGTGCCATCCATCGGTGTCCTTTTCGGGACTTTTGCTTAGACGCGGAAACCTTGCAGCTCGGCCGCGAGATCGGGGTTTGTCGGCGGCAGGTTCCCGTCGGTGAACTGCCGCACCCAGTACCGGGTCCGGTCCAGATACGCGGTCTCCGCGGCGGTGCCGGTCTGCCCATAGGCGCCTTGGAACGTTAGATATCCCTGTCCCGCGGGCGGATTCGAGCGTGCCGGCTCGATGGTGGATCCCTCGTGCCACTCGTTGAACGAGGCGACCGAGACCCATGTCGGCGCCCCACCGGTCGCCGGATTCAACGCATTGCTCCACTCCTTGTCATACGTCGCACCGTTGTCACGGTTGAGCGTGGGAGTGGTGTTACCGGGCACTGCCCGGTCGTCGATGTAGCCGGGCGCGACAGAAGGCGCCCACACCAGGCCGTTGGCCTTGCAGAAGTCGGAAGCGTTCTTCCAGCCGCGTGCGGTCGCGCCCGCGATGCCGTCGTAAGTGTACATCCCGCCGAAGTGCGCGACCTTACTCGTGGCAGTGGTCTGGGCCAGCACGATGCTCGTCGGCTTGACCTGCTTGATGGCGGTCCAGTCGGTGATCCGCAGGCTTTCGAAGACGTAGAAGGCGCCACGGTTGCCGTGGGCGGCGTCGCGGTAGAACGCCGGGCTGCCGCCATATCTGGAGTTGATGTAGTTGATGTCGGCGACTGTGGAGTCAGCGGTCCGGCCGGAGTACGGCTCGAGATGCCAGGCCACCTTGATGCGGTGTCGTGCCGCGGCGGCGAGCAGTGCGGGCACCACATTGTCCTCATAGGATCCTTGGCCCCACCAGCTGGTCACGATCGTGCCCGCGCCGGACCGCTGGACCCAGCGCATGTGCTGGTCGATCATGGCTGTGTCGGCCGAGTCGTACGCGCCGAGCACCGGGTAGAAGTCCGCGCCGATGTCGTTGGGCGGCGTACGACCGCCTTGCTGCCAATGCCGATATCTCCCGTTCACAGACGGGCTGCCGTACCACGGGTAGTAGAAGAGATGAACGTCGGCCGCTACCGCCTGCACCGCCACACCCGAGGCCACCGGCACGGAGACCAAGCCAAAGGTGAGCAGCAAGACCAGCAGGCCGACCATGCTTCGCAGCGTTCGCATGCCCGCCCTTAATCCTCCGCAACACGCCAGCCCATATAACGAAGGCAGCCAACCACAGCTCTCGAGCTGCCGGATACAAACTCTGTTGGCGCATAAGCGACATTGACACTTTTGACCACTGCCAGGCCGAGATCTCCATAGTCGTCGAGTGGAACGGAGACCCGTCGAGGCGCATCCAGACGGCATATGCTCCCTCGCCTTGTTGCTACCCAACGCAGTCCGGCGAGCGTGCTTGGCTGTCAGATCCTCGACTGCTCGGCGAACGTCCCGACCAGACAGTCCTGACCGCCGCTCGATCTGCTCGACCACCACGTCGACGAAGTGCGGTAGGAGGCCGCCCAGCTAATCACCATCACACGCCAACCATGATCACAACGTCACCGCGAGCTCCAGCCACCCGCGAAGTTGATCACTCAATCGGCGACAAAGTCGAAATTTGACAGACCCTCTCAGGGCGCTGGACTGGCAGAATGGCGAGATACCGCCGGACGCTCAAGGCCGTCTTACGAAATTTTGTACGAGCTGGCCCTGTTGTTCATGTCGTAATCGCCCAGGTTGGCGCTGGAATCGATCCAGGACGTGCGATGTCCTGTGAAACCGATTCCGTCATAGAGCTTAAAGTCGCATCCGCTCGCAGTGATCAGCGAGGAAACACGATTGTTCCAATCGCTACCCTTGAGACTGCTGTCGGCGTGGTCGACGTCGTTGTTGGTGTCCGAACACCCATGAGACGCAAAGAAGACCAGATGTCCCCCGCGACGATCCATGTTGGTCCTGTCAAACCAGGTGCCGAGTCGAACCCGCGGAACGCTGGTGGACATCATGCTCTCGAGCTCGGACTCCGTCGAGAAGCACGACATCGCGTCAGTTTCAATGTTGAGGGCGCAGTAGTTGTGCCGGGGCGAGTCGGCGAGCGAGGTTCCGGGAATGGAAACGGTCAAACCGATCACGCAAGCCATCATTATCGATAGGAAAGTTCTCGGTTTATGCATGTTGTCCGCCTAGATTCTTTGGTGTGCCTTACTTTCTGTTTCTTCTGCCTAATTCAGGTTGTCCGCCGCGTCGCGAAGCAAGAAGAGGCCAAGCTCGTCATGCGCCCTTCATACGGCGATTTTCCAGTGTATGACTAAAATGTGGCGCGGGAGGGGCCACGGTTGGCCACAACGCGTCGGAGGCGCACATGTGCCAACCAATCCGATTCTGGGGTTCAGCACAGTTCCGAACCTGTTCGTTCGTGCTGGTCAGGGAGGCGGGCTGCAACAGTGGAGGTCGGAACGTGGATGAAATAGGCCCGTATTTAATCAGTGGGGGAGCGCAGCGATCTGCTCTGCGGTGGCGAGCGCGGCGCGGGTGCGTTCGTGGCTGGGGCGTTCGCAAGGCGGCACTGGGCTGTTGATCGCCGCCCGTAGCGTGGCGGCCTCGTCCAGCAGTTGGGCTGCGTGCTCCCAACGGCGCTCGTCGCACGCGAGCGCGGCGAGCGCTTCCAGCACGCTGGCCATCCGCCAGCGGTCGCCCAGCTTTCGGTGTACGGCGAGGCTCTGCTGGAGCAGCGCGGTGGCACTGGCCGAGCCGGTTGCACGGTGAACCAGGCCCAGCAGGTTGAGTGCCCAGGCGATGCCCTCCGGGCAGCTGGTCCGTTCGGACGTCTGACGGGCTTCGCTCAGCAGCCGCAGCGCCTGCGCTTGGTCACCCCGGTAGTGGGCGATCGCACCCAGGTGCAAGAGTGCGCCGGCGGCGCCTTCGGCGTCGCCCAAGTGCCGCATTCGCTGCAGGCTTTCTTGCGCCCACTGTTGGGCTGGGTCGAAATCGCCCTGCAGCCAGGCGGAGAAGGCACACCGCTGCAGGGCCTCGGCGATGCCGCGGGCGTCTCCTGCCTCGCGGAAGGTGTCCAACGCGCGGCGGTGGAATTCCAGTGCCCGTGGGTAGTCGGCTTGCTCTCGCCAGATGGAACCGAGCAGCGTGCGGGTGCGCGCCGTGCCTTCCAGGTCGTTCAGCGACTCGTACATGGCCATCGCCTGCTTGGCCAGCGGCACCGCCGCGTCATAGTCGCACTGCAGAAACGTGAGCACGGCCGAGCCGTACAACGCGTTGCCCCGCAGTATCAGGGGAGTGTGCGCACCTCGGTCCAGCGCCGCGGCCAGCCACCGTCGCCCGTCCCGGTAGTGCCCACGGAGTTGGCAGTAGCGGGTCAGAGCGACGGATAGTCGCAGGGCCGTCGAGTTGGGTTGGGCGACGGCCCACGCCATCGCTGCCCGGAAATTCTCGTGTTCCGCGGTCAGTCGATCAAGCCATTCCACGGCGTCAGCCCCGTCGAGGTGTTCCTGCGCCTGCTCGGTCAGTGCCAAGTAGAACTCGGCGTGCCGCTGCCGCACGTCGGCGCACTTCTCGTCATCGGCTAATTGCTCCGCTGCGAACCGGTGGATCGTGTCCAACAGGCGGTAGCGGGCATTCCCGCACTCCCTGACCACCAGTGACTTGTCGACCAGCCGCCCCAGCAGCTCGACCGCGTCGGCGCGGGGCCACAGTGCCTCGACGCCGGGCAGGTCGAACCCGCCGACGAACACCGCCAGCCGCCGGAAGAGGGCACGCTCGTCATCGTCGAGCAGGTCGTAGCTCCACCGGATGGCTGTGCGCATTGCGCGATGCTGCGGCCGGGCGGTGCGACTGCCCGAGCAGAGCGCAGGGAAGCGGCCCGTAAGTTGCTCGGCGATCCGCGGCACCGGCAGTGCCGCGGTGAGGGCGGCGGCCAGTTCGAGGGCGAGCGGCAGCCCGTCCAACTGAGCGCAGATCGTGGCCAGCCCCTGTGTGGTAGCCCCGTCGGTACCGATCTGGCCACCGGCGTCACGCGTGCGCTCCACGAACAGCCGTACCGAGTCATAGTGGAGAAGCTCGTCGTACGCGGGGACGGCCTTGGGATCGGGAGTGGCCAGCGGCTGCAGCGTGTAAACCGCTTCCCCGGGCACGCGCAGCGTCTCCCGGCTGGTGGCCAGTACCCGCAGCCCGGGACAGGCGGGCAGCAACGCACTCACCAGGTGTGCGCAGGCATCGACCAGATGCTCACAGTTGTCCAGGACCAACAAGAGGGACCGATCGTGCAGGTGATCGACAAGGCTATCCACCGCGCCACGGCCAGCAGCCTGTGCGCGCAGGCCGAAGGCCTCGGCGACCGCCTGCGGCACGAGCTCCGGCTTGGCAAGTGGGGTCAGGTCAACGAAACACACCGCCTCAGAGTGTTCGGCGGCCACGGCAATGGCCAGACGCGTCTTGCCACAGCCGCCGGGGCCGATGAGCGTCACGAGACGTCGCCCAGCCGCGAGGTCCCCCAGCGCGGCCTTGTCCGCCTCACGGTCGATCAGGCTGGTCAGCGGCACCGGCAACCGGCGACAGACCGGGGTACCGGTTGTCGTCCGCCGAGGGGCGTTGAGCTCAAGGGTGGGATCGGCCGCCAGTATCGCCGCTTCCAGCCGGTGCAGCTCACGCCCCGGTTCGATCCCCAATTCGTCGACCAACGCGGTCCGGGCGCGCTGAAAGGCCGCGAGCGCGTCGGCTTGGCGGCCCGATCGGTACAGCGCCAGCATGAGCAGTTCCCACACCCGTTCCCGGAATGGATACCGAATCACCAACGGCTCCAACTCACCAACGAGCTGGAGATGCTCGCCCACTCTCAGCCGGGCACTGATCAAGTTTTCGGTGGCGGCCAGCCGGATCTCAGCCAGGTGAGCCGCTTCGGCGCGCACCCACTCCCCGGGCCGGCACTCGACCAACGGGTCACCCCGCCACAGCCCCAACGCCTGGCGCAGCAACTCCACCGCGGTCTCTGTCGCTCCTCCAGCCAGCGCCTCTCGACCCCGATCGACCATCGCCTCGAAACGCACCACGTCGGCCGCCTCGGCCGGAGCGAGCAGCGCATAGCCAGGCCCTTGGGCTGCGATCAACCCAGCCAAGCTCGCGTCCTGCAACTGATGCCGCAAGCGCGCAAGATGGCTGTGCAGTGTCTTGGTGGCCGTCCGCGGGGGCAACTCATCCCACAAGGCGTCGACCAGAGCTTCCCGCGACACCGTCTCACCAGGCCGGACCCCCAACCGAGCCACCAGGGTGCGCTGAACAGACCCGTGTAGCACCACCGGACCACGCGACGCGGCTATCTCCAGTGGCCCCAACAACCGAATGTCAATATTCGCTGACATCACGCCCCCGCACGGCTAACTCTATATCCGGCAGTACAGCTATCCCGGAGATCTCCACAATATCTGAAAATCTAGCACCGAGACGAGCTTAAATTCGACTTAATAGCGAAGCAAGATGCCGTGAAGCCGCCGCCTAATGACGCAATTTCGCCAATGACACGATTTCACCAGTACCCTCGGCTCTCGCTCCGGCAATGCGCGCCTGGGCACGTTGATCCTAGATTGAACCGATCCTGATCTTGCTATCGGCGGTGTAGCTGTCAGGCAACTCGGTCTAACCCATAACTCCGCTTATGCTGGACGGATTTTGAGTTGTCGCCACCGCATGAAACTTGGATCTGGTCCACATAACTTTGCTGTTCGGTCCGGTGGCCCCGACAGCCACCGCATGGCGGGTGTTGGACAGCACCAATGCTGCCCTGCTGTGACGGCTTCGCTCAGCACGAGCGGTCGCCCGGGAGCGGGCGTGGATGCAGCGAGCGGAGATAGCCGGTTGCAGCGCGCCGGCCGTCCGGATTGCTGGGGGTGGACCTGCCGGGGCTAGTGCTGGACGTGAATGCCTCTTGCGCGGACTGCCACAGTCAATCTCTCGATCCAGGCCCCGGAGACACCGGCGACCGCGCCAGCTCACCACCATGCCGACCCGCAAACGAGATCAACAACAGATGATCATCTCGTCTCGTGAAGGACCAGGGCTAAGCCTCTTCCATCCAGGTGCTCATGCAGGCGCACACACCCACACGCGGATTTCTGCTGGGGCGACCACGATGCCGTCCAATACCGGCTGGAGCTGAAGGTGAGTCGCCAGGTGTGTGCCGCCGGAGCGCACGGGCACCTCACAATGCCGGGACGGTCTTGAGTATCGCCAGGAGGCGGACGGTCGGTGTCAGCTCGGCGATCTCTCGCTGGCATGACGGGCACCCCACGGCGTGCTGGCGAAACTCGGTGTTTTCCCGCGCGCAGAGCACTCCGAGTACGTAAGCGCCGACTGTGACAGTAGACGGGCATGCGTATGTCATCGTGCCTCCTTCGCCTCTTACGGTCGCCCGGGCGCCTCTGAATTCCCTTGCTGTGCCAACAATTCGTTTGTGTCCTGGGTGGAATGGGGTGGGATGAGCGGCTGCTTGACCACCACCTGCACGGACGAGATATTCGGCGAGCTGTGTCATTGAGGTTTCTGACCTCGACCTCGATCCGGGAGACACGCGACGGACATGCCACCCTCTCAGTAAGGCCAGCTCCTAGCTGTGCGCAGGCATCCCCGGAGTCGTGTCGAGCGCGTCCCGAAGTCCCTAACAATGTGACAATGTGCTTGCCGGTTACGATGTTTCGGCTGATCCAGATGTCGTTCGTCTGGTCGGGAACAGTCGTGACGAGCAACGTTTCACCGCTCTTCTCACTCTGGCAGTGCCGCTCATATTCCCTGAGCCGGCAACGTGCGCGTACCGGTGACGGCCAACGCCACGGTGTGCACCGCCACTACAAACGCGAACAAATGCCGCCAGAACTATTCATGCAAAACCTCCTAATGATCCATTAAGATCATTCCGAAGATGACAACTCGGAGGTGAATAAACAGTTGCGGGGAAACCTGACTCGCGCGGTCTTGGAAGAATTCACGCTGGTTCCTCCGTCACGGTGTGACAGCATCGTCCTAGCCGACTGGCGTGCGGGTGGAGCTATCCTTTCGTTGCCTGGCAACACCTCTAGGCCTGTCACCACACCGGCACTGCGACAATGGCCCCTAAGCTTGTGATTTGGAACACCGCAGGGTGGCGCATGCTGGTCAATTGCGTCTATTCGCCAGTGTGAAGGATGTAAAGACGTTTCTTGGTGGCGTGGCGAATGTCAGTTGATCGGCACGTGTTCGGCACAGCCCTCGCTCGTTGAACCGTCGCACTCTCGGCTTTGCCCTGGCATGTCAGTGGCACTCCTGTACCGCTCGAAGAGTCATCGCTGCATGTCATCAAGTGGCTTAGTGGTGCTCATTGGTGAGTCCATTGAGGACGCGGGTACGTAGCAACGTGCGGGCGTTGGCTTTATGCGCTTGGTCAGGCTGACGGTGTGGTTCGGGTGGTCGTTGCTGTCGGGCCTGGTGGGGCCGGTGGCGCGAAACGGTCAACCAGCGCAGACGCGCACCCAACGAGCTGTCGCGTGCCGTTGCGCGATTTCTCGCCGGTGTGGCTGATCGGGTCGTGCTTGCGGTAGCGCCGAGATGGTCGTCCATCTCGCCTGCGGCGCGGACTCGA
The DNA here is from genome assembly GCF_900176515.1 of Kibdelosporangium aridum. Classification (GTDB taxonomy): domain Bacteria; phylum Actinomycetota; class Actinomycetes; order Mycobacteriales; family Pseudonocardiaceae; genus Kibdelosporangium; species Kibdelosporangium aridum. Next base: position 503,076 of record NZ_FWXV01000010.1, on the reverse strand, counting down.
CCACCATCTTGGTCAACCGGCCCAGCAGCTCACTCTCGCCGGTCAGTTGCAGGCGCTGGACCCGGGCTGCTCGGTCAACTCCCGCACCAACTGCTCATCCACGGCCTGATCAGCCACCGCTTCGGCCGCGCCGTTCACTGTCACACCAGTCAGTGCCCGGTCGAGCCAGTAGCGACCCTCGGTGTGCGTGCAGGAGCGGACCCAGTAGTGGAACAGGGCGGCAGTGATCTCCAGCCCGGCCCGGGCCTGGCCGGGTTCGGTCAGGCAGAACTCCAGCGCGGCCCGCAGGTTGGGGTGCTCGCGCCGCAGCCGGGTGAACCACGCCTGTTCGTTCGGGCCCAGCCACTCCTGCTCGGCCCGCCAGTCGATCACCGCGCGCAGCATCTGCACGCGCGGGACCGCGACCCGGCTGCCTGCGGCCAGGAACCCCAGGTAGTCGTCCAGCCCAGTGAGGATCTCGGCGACCGGTATGGCCCGGACCCGCAGCGCCGCCAGTTCGATCGCCAGCGGGATGCCGTCCAGCCGACGGCACATCCGCCAGATCGTGGCGCGGTTGCCGGTAGTGACCGCGAATCCCGGCCGGGCGAGCGCGGCCCGCTCGGCGAACAGCCGCACCGCCTCTCCCCGCGCGATGGTGCGCGGGACCATCGGCTGTTCTGGGTCCGGCACCGACAATGGCGGCACCTCGAGCAGGTGTTCCCCGGGCGTGCCCAAGGCTTGCCGGCTGGTGGCCATGACTCGCAGTCCCGGCGCCGCGGCCAGCAGTTGGCTGGTCAGCATCGCGCAGGAGTCGAGGAGGTGCTCGCAGTTGTCCAGCACCAGCACCAGCAGCAGCCGCTTGTCCGCAAGGTGGTCCGCCAGCGTGTCCAGGGCAGGAACAGTGCGCCGCTGCTGGACACCCAGGACGTCGGCGACCGTTTGGGGCAGCAGCGTGTCGTCGATGAGTGCGGCCAGCTCAACCAGCCACACCCCGTCCGGAAAGCCCCGCGTACCCGGGCGGCCACCCGCAACGCCAGCCGGTCTTGCCGACCTCGGCCACCCCGGTCAGCGTAACCAGCCGCGCCCGCCGCAGCAGCCGCACTGCCTGGGCGGTCTCCCGCCGACGACCGATAAAACTCGTCATCTCGCCCGGCAGATTGTCCACCGGCCGACCCGATCTGCTGCCCGCTGTCACTGGTCTCGGCCTTCTCGGTGTTGGGTGATCCAGGCGACGAGTTGGGTGCGTGTGGTGAAACCCAGCTTGGCCAGGATGCGCTGCACGTGGCCTTCGGCGGTGCGTTGGGCGATCACCAGCCGCGCGGCGATGTCCTTGTCGGACAGTCCTTCCGCGACGAGTTCGGCGACCTGCCGCTCCCGGCGGGTCAATGGCGTCCCCGTGGTATCCCTCGCGGTGGAGACCGGGGTGGCGGGCGCGGGTTTCTCGCCGAGCGCGTAGGCGATGGCCCAATTCAGGTCGAGGTCGGCGCCACGGTCGAACGCGGCCTGGAACGCACGGTCGCCGAGGGCGCGGCGGGCCTGCTGCTCGCACGCCTGGTGCGGGACGATCCAGTGCGGGGAGTCGAATAGGGGCTGGCCGCCGACCAGGGGCCAGATCTGGTGCGCGGTGCCGAGCAGCACGGCGGCCCGCTCGCTCTCGCCGGCCGTCCCGGCGATCCAGGCCAGCAGCTCGACGGCCAACACCGAGCCGAGGAGTTCACGGAAGAAGGTGTACTTGATCTGGAGGCTTTCCCGGGCATGGGTGGTGGCCTGTGGCACGTCGCCGCCGGTCCACTCGGCCAAGGCGAGAAAGTAGAGCGTGTAGGCGCGGGCCCAGTGTTCGCCGTGTGTCTCGCTGATCGCCAGGCTCTGCCGGCAGAGCGCGACCGCGTGGACGAGGTCCCCCTGGAAAATGGCCGCCGCGGCCAGCGCGACACGGGCTATGACCACGATGGTGTTCAGCTCGCCGGAGGACTCGAAGAGCGCCAGGGCCTCTTCCAGCAGGGCCTGTGCGCGGGATAGGTCGAGACTCGCTGTCGCGGCGGATCCCTGGATGATGCATCCCTGGAGGTAGAGGGCGTACGCCAGCATGGTGTCGTCGCCCTGCTGCCTCGCCCAGTCCCGACACTGGTTCACCATGGCTGCGCCTGTGGGGAAGTCCCCTTGGCAGAGGGCGAGGTCGGCGTTGATCCACAGGGCGGTGGCCCGCGCCCTGCTCGGCTCCGCGTCCTGGGCCAGTGCCCGGTCCAGCCAGTGGCGTCCCTCGGCCAGGAAGCCGCAGCAGAACCAGTAGAAGAACAGGGCCGCGGCCATTCGCAGCCCGGTCTGGGATTCACCGGGGGTGACGAGGCAGAACTCCAGCGCGGCCTGCAGGTTGGTGTGCTCATCCCGGGTGCGGGCGGCCACCTCGGGCTGGGTGGGGCCGAACCACTCGGCCTCACCGCGTTCGGCCAGATCCAGGTAGTAGTCCCGGTGCCGCCGACGCAGCGCCGCCTCCTGCCCGGCCGCGCGCAGGGCGTCCCGTCCATAGTGGGCGATGGTGTCCAGCAGCCGGTAGCGGGCCGGGAGACCGTGATCCTGGTCCTCTCTGATCAGAATGGACTTGTCGACCAGCCCGGCCACGAGATCGATCACCTGGTCGCGGTCGATGCCGTCCCCAGTACAGATCGTTTCGGCCGCGTCCAGGTCGAACCCGCCGGCGAACACCGACACCCGGGCCCACAACGCCTGCTCCGCCGACGAGCACAGCCCATAGCTCCAGTCGACCACCGCCCGCAGCGTCTCGTGGCGGACCGGCCCCGCCCGCCAGCCTGCCCGCAGCAGACGGAACCTGTCATCCAGCCGGGCTAGGATCTGCTCCGGCGAGAGCGCCCGCAGCCGCGCCGCGGCCAGCTCGATCGCCAGCGGCAACCCGTCCAACCGCCGACAGATCTGCGCCAGCGTCGCGCGGTTGTCGGCAGTGACCTCAAAGCCGGGCTGCACGAGCGTCGCGCGCTCCGCGAACAGGCGGATCGCCTCGTTGCCAATCAGTTTCCCCGGCGACATCCGCTCCAGGTTCGGCAGCGGCAGCGACGGCACCGCGAAGATGTGTTCGCCCAGGGCGCGCAGGGCGTGTCGGCTGGTGGCCAGGATCCGCAGGCCCGGCGCCGCCGTGAGCAGATCGGTCGCCAGCCCCGCGCAGCGGTCCACTAGATGCTCGCAGTTGTCCAGCACCAGCAGCAGCCGCTTGTTCCGCAGGTAGCCCACCAACACCTCCCGCGGTGACCGCGCGGACTGATCCCGCAGCCCCACGGTGTCGGCGACCGTCTGCTCCAGCAGTGTCCGGTCCTGCAGCGCGGCCAGCTCGACCAGCCACACTCCGTCGGTGAACGCCCGCCGCACCCCGGCCGCCACCCGCAGTGCCAGCCGGGTCTTGCCGACACCACCGGCACCGGTCAACGTCAGCAGCTGAGTGCTGGACAGCAGCCGCTTGGCCTCGGCGATCTCCCGGCGGCGGTCCACGAAACTGGTGACCTCCGCAGGAAGATTGCCACCACGCTGTCGCGAGCTAGCGTCCGACATCACAGGCTTCACGTTCGTAGGTGTCGTCCAGAAGAAGACGCGGGGCAGCGACAAAACCGTGGGATCAAGAATGCGGCAGCAGCTCGGCATGGTGGAACGGCGGAAGTAGACGCAGTCTCGTCAATGGCCATTAAACGTCAGAAACAGTGAGCCTTGCCGTGGCACCGGTAGGTGATGCTGGGAACAGCCGTGACTCGGATAGCTGATGACACACCAAACCGTCATCCAGGCCACCTGTGCGCAGAGGGCAATGCAAGAACTCCTCTCCGCAACATCCCCGATATTGTCAATATTTCAACCAATCGAGAGAATGGTCGGGTTGACGCAAACTCGTCAATGGCACTGAGGCGCCAATAGTGGACCCAGCGCCTTCGCGCCGCCGAATTGTGCGACCCTTCGCCTCTTTTTGAGATTGCTTCACTTGATGTTTCCGATCTCGTAACATGGTGTCGTTTTAGGAATTCGTGGACAGGGAGGGCCGATGGTCGACAACGGCTCAGCGACGAAGCATGGCGCGCGCACCGCGACGGTCAACCTGCCGTTCGTCACGGCTCAGTTTCATGCACCGGAGTTGCATTTGCCGCATGTGCGTGTGCCGGACCGGCAGGAGATCAGTGCCGCGTTGCGAACCGTGGGGTCGTACCTGCCGTCTCCTCGCAAGACGGTGTACTACGGGGGCCTCGCTCTGATGGCTGCGTTGGAGCTGATCGACTGGCCAGTGGCAGCCGCCGTCGCTGTCGGTACCGCAGTGGCCGGGACCGGCCAGACACGCGAGAGCTCGCACCAGGAGGCTCCACAACAGCGCCAACCTACAGATGGTCCGGCAACTCCACCACGCGGTCGCAGGCCGAAAAAGCAGTAGCTGGCCCCGAGAATGCGCTTGCCGAGCCCGCTTGGCCTGGTCGTGAAAGCGGCTCGGCCGGTTGTGGCGGCGCTTCGCGAGGTCGCCACGCCGGACACCGGTCGCCGGGTGTGGACGTCGGGCGATCGTCCGCGGAGTCGCACGCACATCGAGGTCCGTGGTGTGCATCGGCCAGACGCCGAGGACGCCATCGCGGATTTGCTGGGGACGCTGTCCGCGGTGGACGGAGTATGGGACGCGGAGCTTAACGCGGTCCTGGGCCGGGTCGTGGTCAGTCATGATCCGGCAGTCGTCTCGAGCGTCGAGCTTGTCCGCGTCGTGGCCGAGATAGAGCGTGCGTGGGAGTTGGACCGGCATGAGCAGGCCGCGGTCAGCGCCGCGCACCCGGCGAACTCCGCCCCCCACGTACGCGAGCTGATCGCGATCACGACCCAATTGGTGGGCCTCGGCTTCGCGGTCGTTGGCAAGGTACTGCCGGTACGCGCGGTTTCGCCGGTTGCGTCCGCGCTTCTGTCTCTTGTGGACTCTTCGCCGCGGATACGGGTGGAGGCCGAGTCCAGGCTCGGCCGCCCGGTCACCGATGCGGTACTGGTGATCGGGGGCGCGGTGGGCCAGGCACTGGCTCAGCAGCCGATCGGGTTGCTGATCGACCTCGGCTACAGGTTCTGCCTGAACCGGGAAGTGAACGCCAGGCGGCAGGCCTGGCAACGATGGGAACGCACAACAGCGGACCAGCTCTCCGCACATCAGGCCGAGCCCGTGCAGTGCCCGCCCCGAGCTTGCCCGGTGCCCAGCGGCCCAGTTGAACAGGTCGCGAACACCGCGAGCGTGCTCGCGTTGGCCGGCTATGGCGGGGTCCTGGCGACCGCCCGGAATTCCCGGCGTGCGTTGGCGATGCTGCTCGCTGGGACGCCGCGTGCCGCGAAAGTAGGCCGCGAGGCATTCGCCGCGCAGCTCGATGTCGATCTGTCGAAGGCGGGAAACCTGGTATTCGAGCCGGATGCCTTGCGGCGGCTGGATCGTGTGGACACGGTGGTGCTCGACGCCTCGATGCTCGTGTCCGGACGGCACGTGGTGGACGACCGCGTTGTCCCGATCGACGAGGCAGTCGATCCGGCCGAGATCCTGCTGCGGGCGCATGACTTGGTCGACCCTTGGTGGCCGAGGGCCCGTCACGAACGCGGCGGCTGGGCCGTGGTTCCCGTCGACCAGGTGGAGACATCTCTGCCCGGCTACTCCCGGCGCGCCGCGCGTGACGCGATCGCTGTGTTACGTGACGGCAAGCCCGTGGGCGTGGTCCACGTCGTCGCGGAGACCGATCCGTTCGCCGAGGCTGTCGTCGAAGCGGCCCGCCACGCCGGGACGCCCGTCCTCGCCGGGGCTAGCCGCAGGCTCGCGGCCCAGCTACGAGTGGACCGTGTCCTGCCCGGTGACCGGCGGTTGCTCGACACAGTGCGAAAGCTGCAGGCCGATGGGCATATTGTCGCCGTGGCATCCACCCGCCGCCGCGACGCGCTGGCCGGTGCCGACGTCGGGATCGGTGTGATCGAGGATGTGGGCACGATGCCATGGGGTGCGCACGTTGTATGCCCCGACCTCGCGCGCGCATGCGTATTGCTGGAGTCGGTACCTGTCGCTCGCCGGGTCAGCCGACAGTGCGCCATGATGGCCGTCGCCGGTTCCTTTGTGGGCGCGCTGCTCGGCGCGCTGGGGCCAGCTCGCTCGGCGCCACTACGCGCCGGTTTCCCCGTTCAGCTTGCTGCGTTGTTCGCGCTCGGTGTGGGGACGTGGTTGGGCACGGCACCAGGGCGCCTCCCCGGCCCGACCTCGGCGGACCGCACTCCGTGGCATGCGATGTCACGCAGCTCGGTCCTGGCGCGCTTGGCGAGCACGCGGGACGGTCTGGACGAGGCCGAACATGAGCGTCGGCAACGTGTCCAGCACGCCGAGACCCAGCCGGCCGAAGTCGGGCTGGCAAGGGCCTCGGTGGACGAGCTGGCGAGCCCGCTCACTCCGGCGCTCGCGGCCGGCGCCGGCGTGTCCGCCAGCCTCGGCTCCATTATGGACGCGGTGATGATCGTCGGCGTGCTCGGCCTGAACGCGTTGATCGGCGGTGTGCAGCGGCGCGGCACCAACCGCGAGCTGGGCCGGTTGGTGGAGACCAGCGCGCTGCGGGTGCGGGTTCGGCGCGGTGGGACCAAGCGGGTCGAGCGCGCCGACGACCTGGTGCCCGGTGACGTGATCGAGCTGCACGCCGGCGACGCTGTGCCCGCCGACTGCCGGGTGCTGGAGGCCACCGCGCTCGAGGTCGATGAGTCGAGTCTGACCGGTGAATCTCAACCGGTGATCAAGACAGCCCGGGCGACTGCGGCCCCGGCGGTCGCCGACCGGCTGTCGATGCTGTATCAGAACACGGTCATCGCGGCCGGGCGGGCGGTGGGCGTGGTCGTCGCCACCGGCGAGCGCACCGAGATCGGACGTACCACCCGGACTACCGGTGAGGCGGCCGCCGAGACCGGAGTCGCGGCGAGGCTTCATGCGTTGACCAGAATCACGCTGCCGGTGACCCTCGGCGCCAGCGCGGTGCTGATGATCTCCGACCTCGTGCGCGGGCGGGGAATCAGCCAGGCGCTCGGTCGTGCCGTCGGGCTCTCGGTCGCCGCAGTGCCCGAAGGACTGCCGTTCGTGGCGACCGTGGCCGAACTCGCGTCCGCCCGGCGCCTGTCCCGTCGCGGCGTGCTGGCCCGCAACCCGTCGACGATCGAGGCTCTCGGACGGATCGACGTACTCTGCTTCGACAAGACCGGGACTCTCACCGAGGGACGCATCACACTGCGGCTGGTGTCCGATGGCCGCAATGAACGGTCCGTCTCGGATCTCACGCCGTCGCTTCGCGAGGCGCTCACTGTCGGGGTCCGCGCGAGCCCGTGGCACGAACGTGACCATCCGCTGCCCCACCCCACCGATCGGGCCGTGCTGGACGGTGCCGCCGCGCTCGCGATCGCCCCCGGCGACCGGCTGGGCGGCGTGGAATGGGTCGACGAGCTGCGCTTCGAGCCGTCCCGTGGTTATCACGCCGTGCTGGCCCGAAGTCCCCACAGCATGCTGGTGAGCGTCAAGGGCGCACCGGAGGTCGTACTCGCCCGCTGTGTCCAGTGGCGGCGGCCAGGCGGGCCCGTCCCGTTCGACGCCGCCTCGCGCCGTGAGGTGGACGCGGCGATCGACCGGTTGGCGCGCAAGGGTTATCGGGTTCTCGCGGTCGCGGAACGCGGTGTTTCCGGTAGGGCGGAGCTCGACGATTCCCGCGTCGACAGACTCGATTTCTGTGGCCTGCTCGCCCTCGCGGATCCGGTCCGGCCCACCGCGGCGGACGCAGTGAGCACATTGCGCCGCGCCGGCGTCGATATCGTCATGATCACCGGCGACCACCCGAGCACCGCGGAAGCCATCGCGGCCGAACTCGGTGTGCTGGACGGAAGATTGATGACCGGCGCCGAGTTGGACGCCGTCGACGACGACGAACTCGCCGACCGCCTACGAGGAACCACGGTCTTCGCGCGGGTCAGTCCCGCGCAGAAGGCCCGGATCGTGCGCTACCTCCGCCGCGCCGACCGAGTCGTCGCGATGACCGGAGACGGCGCCAACGATGTGCCCGCCATCCGCCTGGCCCATGTGGGGATCGCACTCGGTTCTCAAGCGACCCCCGCCGCGCGCCAGGCAGCAGATCTCGTCGTGACGGATGACCGGATCGAGACCATCACCGACGCGATCGTCGAAGGCCGGGCAATGTGGACCTCGGTGCGCGACGCGCTGTCGATCCTGCTTGGCGGAAACCTCGGCGAGATCACGTTCACCCTGGCCGCCGGCCTGCTCAGCACCCGGGACACACTGAACGCGCGCCAACTGTTGCTGATCAATCTGCTCACCGACGTCCTGCCCGCGATGGCGATCGCGGTGCGCCCACCGCCCCGAGTGACACCCGAAGCGCTCCTCGCCGAAGGCCCCGAAGCCTCACTCGGCACGACCCTCAACCGCGCCATCGCCACCCGGGCCGCCACCACCTCGGCGGCCGCGATCGCCGGCTGGCTGCTCGCCCGGCCGGTCAGCACCCCGGCACAAGCCAGCACGACCGGGCTGGTAGCACTGGTCGGCGCGCAACTGGGACAGACCATCGCCGTGCGCGGGCGAACGACACTGGTCGTCGCGGCCGCAGCGGGCTCGCTGGCGATGCTGGCCGGCATCGTGCAGGTTCCCGGATTGAGCCATTTCTTCGGCTGCCGACCGCTGCTGCCGCACCAGTGGGGCATCGCCCTGGCCGCGGCCACCGCAGCCACCGCGGTCGAATTCCTCGGCTGGGCATGGAAGCACCCCTCAGTTCACCAAACCGTCACCCCACGTCCCACTCGGAACGTACCGGCGTGAGGCACAGTGCCATGGCCAACCGAACGCTCCCCCCGAACGGACACCACCATGGCTGACTTCCTCGCAACCGTTCTCGCCAAGATCGGCGCGAACCTGCTCGAAACGCTGGTCCTGCGGATCGTGCAAGCCTTGTTCACCAGGGCTTTCACCGCCCCCACCCCCGCCTGAGAGACGACACCCGGTGATCTCGTGTCCCCGCACGAACGATCTCTGCGCCTGTCGGAACGTCGTCCGTACAGGTCATTCCTGAAGGAATGGGGCCGGTCAAGGGATGCTGCTGACCTTGTTGTGTTCTTCTCCGCCGGGTTGTGGGTGTGCGACCAGATCGCACATTAGCTCCTTCGCACGAAAGAGATCCGTCACATCCGCCGCTGTCGACGAGTGAAGATGGCGGGACAGACGTAAGGCGGTGCTGGGAGTCGACCTCGACGAGTGGCGCGCTGAGATCCCCGCTGATCGAGCAATGGTTTGCCACGATCGGCGACAAGCTCACCAGCTCACTGCAGACTGTCGGCGTCGAGGCCCCGGCGTAGGAAATGTTGGAGATGAGACCGAGGCTCTCCCCGCCGTGCTCTCCGACGTCTGTCAGGGCCACGGCGATGACCCGCGGAGACTGCGGTCAACGCGTACTTCGGTATCCAATCAGGTAGTTGTCACGGTGTGCTGAGTCCTTGCTGAATCCACTCTGGTGGAAGCCAGTGAAGAGTCTGCTCGAGGCGAGGCGATCACGATCTCAGTCACCAGCATCCGCGCAGCTGCGGAGCAGTCGACGCTGTGCTTGACCGCGAAGACCGCGACGAGGAACTCGGACGGCTGTCTGTTCATGAACGGCTCTCGTGCCCGGTGCACCGCAGGTGGATTCACTGGTGCATCAGCTCGCACTGCACGCCATCCCGCTGACTGGGCACCGCTGGTGCCGCCGGTGTGAGCGTGCGCAGCTGATCGCGGTTGACGAGGTCAACAGGACGGACGGTGTCGATGTCGTGTCCGCGTTGCGGTGCGGTTCCAACCACGCTGGCCAGCCGGTAGATCGTGCGGATGTGCCGGGCCAGCCTGGCCGCATAGTAGTTGCTTCGCGACTGGCGCGCGGACTCGAAAGCAGCCCGGTGAACAGGGCAAGCCAACGAAGTCTGCCCTGTTCACCGGGTATCCAGCAGGTGCCGCCAGCTGATGATCCCTTGGCCGGGGCAGCGGGCGGAGGAAATCGATTTCTATTCCGTGAATCGGAGGATCAGTGTTGGTATGTGCTGGGTCTGTGTCTGACGGTGATGCACCGGGAAAGGAGGGAGACCGGCGGCTGGTCTATCGGCTGCTCGCACCCCGCACGATCCGGTACCGGTTGGTGCGGATTCTGCTGGTGTCGGTGATCCTCGTGCTGGTCTTGCTCGGGTTGAGCGTCGTCGGCTGGTACAGCGACTACTCGGAAGCCGAGGAGACCGAGAAAGCCGTGTCGCTGGTGCTGGCTGTGCAGAGCCTGACCCAGGAGCTGCAGCGGGAGCGTGACGTGACCAACGGCAAGCCCGACGGTGAGTCCCGCTCCACACCGTCGATCGAGTCGATCGAGTCGATCGGGCGGCAGCGGAAGAACACCGACCGGGCGCTGGCCGAGCTGAACAAGGCTGTCGCTGCCGGGGACATCCCCGGAGCCGGTGAGGTCCGCGGCGCGCTGGACCGGCTTGACGCGGTGATCTCGACGAGGCGGAACGTCGACGCCGGCCTGGCCGACCGAAGTGCCACGTTCGAGTGGTACACCGCCGGTATCGCCGCACTGAACGAGGTCGAGCCAGGTATGGGCCAGGCGCGGGACGCCGAGCTGCGGGAGGGCCTGCGCGCGCTGAGTGCGCTCGGCGCGGCCAAGGAGGCCACGGCGCAGGAACGCGGGTTGCTGGCTGGTGTCTTCGCCGCCGACCGTTTCCGCGCCGGTGAGTACATCCGCTTCACCGAGATCCGGGCCGTCAAACTGGCTGGCCTGGCGGCGTTTCGCCACGACGCGACCCTGGCCCGGCGGTCCCAGCTGGACGCGAGCCTCGAGTCGCAGTCCGCGGTGCAGGCGACCGCCGCCGAGAACGTGGCGATCTCCTCGCCGGTGGGCCCGATCGCGCACCCGATCGATCCGGTCGGCTGGTGGGCGCAGATGACCTCGGTCGTCGACCAGATGTGGGACGTGCAGCGCGCGGTCGGCGAGGACCTGCGGCAGCGCGCGAGAGACCTGCGCACCGACGCCGCCGGCGGGCTGACTGTGTTGTTTGTGCTGGCAGTGTTCGCAGTCGGCCTGCAGGTCGCTCTGGTGGCAGGCTGCCTGCGGTCCATCGTCCGGCCGCTGGCCGCGCTGGTCGCGCAGGCGCATGAGGTGGCCGCGCGCCGGCTGCCGGCTGCGGCGGCCGCCTGGCACGCGCCGGGCGCACAGCGGCCGACGCCGCCGCAGCCGGTACGCGCGCCCGCCCGGGCGGCTACCGAGATCGCGTCGGCCGCCCGGGCGGTGGACCGGGTACAGAGCACAGCCTTCGACCTGGTCGGCGAGCAGGCTCTGGTGCGCCGCAACACCACCGAGTCGCTGGCCGAGTTTGGCCGCCGCAACCAGGACCTGGTCTGCCGCCAGCTCGGCTTGATCAGCGAGTTCGAACGCGACGAGCCGGACCCGGCGGTACTGGCGAAGCTGTTCGAGCTGGACCACCTGGCCACCCGCATGCGCCGCAACACCGAGAGCCAGCTGGTCCTGGCCGGCCAGCCGAGTCCACTGTGCGGGGCGCAACCGCTGGCCATCACCGACGTCATCCGCGCCGGAATCTCCGGAGTAACCGACTACCGGCGCGTCGCGCTGCGGCAGATCGACGAGGTGCACGTGACCGGTCCGGTGGTCGGCGCACTGGCACACCTGCTCGCCGAGCTGATCGACAACGCCCTGTCGCTCTGCCCGCCACACCTGGACGTGGAGATCTACGGCGCGAGCAACGGCGTCCGGTATGCGCTCACCGTGATCGACCACGGCGCCGGAATGCCCCCCGAGCAGCTGGCCACGGCCAACGCCCGGTTGCGCGGCGAACAGGACATCACCGTCGCGCCGACCCAGTCCATCGAGCACCACGTGGCCGGCCGGTTGGCCCACCGGCTCGGCGTCCAGGTCGAACTGACCCAGACGCCGGTCAGCGGAATCACCGCTCAGCTGCTGCTACCGCAGACCATGCTCGCCGACCCACCCCCGCCACGCCCCCAAAATGACCACACCCAGCAGACAGGCCAGAGTCGCGGGCCCGCGACCCAGACCAGCATCCCAGCCGGCACCAACCCGACCACCGGCACCAACCCGACCACCGGCACCAACCCGACCACCGGCACCGCGACACCGCCGGACCCGCACGAGCACCTCGCCGCCGGACCCGCGATCACCCAAATCCCCCGCAACAACCCGGTGAAACGCACCCACAAACGCCACACCGGCGACTCACGGCCCGCACCGGCCAGACCCGCACCCAATTCCCGCACCATGAACAACCGCTCACCCGACGAAACCCACCCCACACCCCACAAGGCGCGCACCACCCACCACAACAACACAACCAACAACAACACAACCAACAAAGACGAGTCCCAGTGACTTTTCGTCCGCTGGCGGTATCGGCGGTCGGCTCGCACTGGCGTGTGGCGGCCACTGACGTGACTGCGCCTACGCCTCTGGTTGCGGCGAGCTAGTTTTGGAGGCACTCTCACGCTCGGTCGTATCACGCAATTGAGCTCGTACATCTCTGATCACCAACGACCGACCGACGGTGAGCTGTTATGGCGAGTAGCGCGCCGCGTCAACGCGTGGGCAATCTTCCCGTCGAGGTCAGTAGCTTCGTTGACCGTCGAGAGGAGGTTGCCGAGACCAAGCGGCTGCTGTCGGCCACCCGGCTGCTGACCTTGACCGGCGTCGGTGGGGTGGGCAAGACGAGGCTGGCGTTGCGGGTCGCGGCGGATCTGCGGCGGGCCTTCGCCAACGGCGTGTGGCTGGTGGAGTTGGCGGCGCTGCAGGACCCTGACCTGGTTGTCGACACTGTCGTCGAGGCGTTCGGGATCCAGGATCAATCGACACGCGGACAGTTGGCAGTCCTCATCCATTACCTGCAGGGCCGGCAGTTGTTGTTGGTATTGGACAACTGTGAGCATCTGACGAGTTCCTGCGCCGCCCTTGTGGACACGCTACTACGAGCGGCAGCAGGGCTGCGTGTGCTTGCTACCAGTCGGCAGGTGCTGGACACCGACGGCGAGCGCGCCTGGCAGGTCCCGCCGTTGCCGGCGCCAGATCCGGAACTGCCGCTGCCGCCGGGGGCAACGGCGCGGTATCCGGCGTTGGCGTTGTTCGCCGAGCGGGCGACAGCGCGTGGTTTCGCGATCACCGCTGACGATCAGGAGCCGGTGGCCCGCATCTGTCACCGGTTGGAGGGGATCCCGTTGGCGATTGAGTTGGCAGCGGTTCGGCTGAGGGTCTTGCGACCGGAGCAGATCCTGGAGCGGCTGGATGACCGCTTCGAGTTGTTGACAGCGGGAAACCGCACCGCGTTGCCTCGCCACCAGACGCTGCGTGCGGCCATCGAGTGGAGCTTCGACCTGTGTACCCGCGAGGAACAGCTGCTGTGGGCGCGGGCGTCGGTGTTCGCCGACGGCTTTGACCTGGCGGCGGCCGAGGAAGTGTGCGCGGGGGACGGCTTGGCCGTCGGCGAGATTCTGGGCCTGATGACCGGGCTGGCGGACAAATCGGTCCTGATCTGCGAGGAGCATGCCGACAAGATGCGGTACCGGTTGCTGGACACGATTCGCCAGTTCGGGTGTGAACGGTTGCGCGAGGCCGGAGAACAAGAGGGCGTCCGGCGACGGCACCGGGATTGGTACCTGCGCCTGGCTGAGGGTGCTGAGGCGGAATGGTTCAGTCCGCATCAGGCAACGTGGTTCGCCCGTATGCGGCTTGAGCACGCCAACATGCGGGCGGCGTTGGATTTCTGCCTGACCGAACCAGGCGAGATACGGACCGGCCTGCGGATGGCCGCGGCTTTGTGGTTTTACTGGAGTGCCTGTGGGTTCCCGAGTGAAGGACGGCACTGGCTCGACCGGGCCCTCGCCCTGGACACGGAGCCAACCCGGGAAGGGGTCAGGGCCCGGTGGGCCAATGGCTGGATCGCCCTTCAGCAGGGGCACATCGCGGACGGCGAGTCGATGCTGGAGGAGTGCCGGACGCTGGCGCGGCAATGGGGAGACCCGTCCACAATGGCGCACGCCACCCACAGGCTGGGGTTCGCCGCGCTGCTCAGGGGTGACCTGTCGCGTGCGGTGGCGCTGCTGGAGGAGTCCTTGGCACGTTTCCAATCTCTCGGCGAGTTGAACAGTCTCGTGATCATGGCTCGGGTCGGCTTGGCCGCGGCGCACGTTCACCAGGGCGACCTTGACCATGCCGTGGTGCTCTGTGAGGAAGCCCGCGCGGTCTGCGAGGGGCACGGGGAGCAGTGGGCCCGGTCGTACGCGCTCTACTATCTCGCCTACGCCGAGTGGGGGCGCGGCGAGACACGAAAGGCGGCGGCCCACGCACGCGAAAGCCTGCGAATCAAACGGACCTTTCACGACATCGTGGGCATCGTGCTGGTTGTCGACCTGTTGGCCTGGACTGCGGTGGCGGAGGGTATGGGCGAACAGGCCGCCCGGTTGCTTGGCATGGCCCACCAACTCTGGTCGACGGTCGGATTGCCCCGGCTCGGGTCCGAGAAGTGGAACACTCCGCACGCGACGTGCGAGGCCCAGGCCCGCCGGGCACTCGGGAACGCCGCCTTCGAGGCCGCGTTCCAGCACGGGACCGAACTATCCCTCGATGAGGCTCTCGACTGCGCGCTCGGCGAGAAACGAAAGTCGTCTTCTCCTGCCCCAGGGCAGAAGGACACCTCACCGACGCCCCTGACCCGCAGAGAACGCCAGGTCGCCGAACTGGTCGCCGAGGGACTGTCCAACAAGGACATCGCAGCCCGGCTGGTGATCGCTCAACGCACCGCTGAAGGCCACGTGCAGCGCATCCTGACCAAACTCGGCTTGACCTCTCGCGCGCAGATCGCCGCCTGGGCTGTCGAACACCGTGAAACGTGAGATTCCATCATGGCCCGTACCAGATCCCATCGGCCGAAGAACAATCTTCCCGGTGAATTGACTAGTTTCGTAGATCGTCGGCGCGAGGTCGCCGAGACCAAACGGGTGTTGCGCCGACGCCGGCTGGTGACCGTGACGGGTGTGGCCGGAGTCGGCAAGACACGGCTGGTGCTACGTGTGGCCGCGCAGTTATGCGAGGTGTTCCCCGACGGCGTGTGGCTGGTCGAGCTGGCGGGGCTGACGGATGACAAGCTGCTGCCCGAAACGGTCGCCGATGCCTTGGGTATCCAGGATCAGTCGGCTCGGTCTACAGTGGACACGCTGTTCGGCTACCTCGGGGACAAGCAACTGCTGCTGGTGCTGGACAACTGCGAGCACCTCGTGGACACGTCCGCGGTGCTGGCGGATGCGCTGCTGGGGGCGGCGCCAGGACTACGGATCCTGGCCACCAGCCGGCAGGCACTGGGAACTACCAGCGAATGCCTCCTGGAGGTGCCCCCGTTCCCAATGCCGGACCTCGGATGGGCAACGAGGCCTTCGAAGTCATATGCGGCGGTGCGCCTGTTCGCCGAGCGGGCCGCGACCGCACTGCCCGGTTTCCGGGTCGACGCCACCAACTACGAGATCGTCGCCCAGATCTGCCATCGGCTGGACGGCATCCCCCTCGCCATCGAGCTGGCTGCGGTACGGGTGCGGGCGATGCCGATCCACCAGATGCTGGCCCGGCTGGGCGACTACTTCGAATATCTCGCCGAGGGGAGCCGGGTCTCGGCACCCCGCCTGCAAACGCTGCGAACAGCGATCGACTGGAGCTTCGACCTGTGTACCCGCGAGGAACAGCTGCTGTGGGCGCGAGCATCCGTATTCGCGGATGGATTTGACGTGGATGCGGCCGAGGCCGTCTGCTCCGGCCAGGGAGTCGCCCGGCAAGCCATCCTTGACCTGGTGGCCGGGCTGGTGGACAAGTCCATCCTCATCCGCTTGGACCACGGCGACCAGGCACGCTACCGAATGCCGGAACCGATCCGCCAGTACGGCCAGGAACGGCTGATACTGCCCTGCCAGCAGGCGGCACTACTGGCACGACACCGCGACCACTACCGACATCTCGTCCAGGACGCGACGCGGGAGTGGCTGGGGCCGAACGAACTGGAAGGGCTCGCCCGGCTGCGGCGGGAGCATGCGAACATCCGAGCCGCGCTGGAGTTCTGCCTGACGACCCCCGGAGAGGCACAGGCAGGGCTCGAGATCGCCGCCACGCCATGGACCTTCTGGATCCTCACCGGCTCCCACCGTGAAGGCCGCCGTTGGCTCAACCAGGCATTGAAGCTAAGCCAGGAACCGAGTTCGGCACGGGCCAACGCCCTATGGGTCGGCGGCTGGCTCGCCCTCCAGCAGGCCGACACGGCCGCAGGACGGTCCATGGCGCAGGAGTCCCGCGCCCTCGCTCAGCGACTTCGCGATGAATCCGCCCTCGCACACGCCACCCGGATCTCCGGTATGGCCGCGTTCTACCAGAATCATCTCCTGCGCGCGGTCACGCTTCTCGAAGACGCACTCGCCCACCACCACGCGATCGGTGATCCAGCCGGTGTCTGGATCGCCTTACTCCAGCTCACCGTGGCAACAGCAGTTCTCGGCGACCCCGAGGGTGCTGTCACCTTCGGCGAGGAGTGCCTGGCTCTGTCCGAAACCCGCGCGCACCTGTCGAGATCTTGGGCGCTGTGGTCGCTCGGCTTCGCCAAATGGTTGACCGGCGATCGGCAACAGACCAGCAGGCTGACTCGCGAAGCCATCCGGCTAGGCCACCAATTGGGCAACCAATGGGGCATCGCTCACAGCCTCGAGATCCTGGCCTGGACCGCGGCAGCGGACGGAGACAATGAACACGCCGCACGACTGCTCGGCGCAGCCCACAAGATCTGGGAATCGGTCGGGACTCCAACGGCCACACTCAGGCACCTCGCCCCGTCCCACGCCCAATGCGTGAAACGAGCCCGCCAGGCACTCGGGAATGACAAGTTCGCCGCCACGTTCCACCAAGGAACCCACCTCACCCTCGACGAGGCCATCAAGGCAGTGATCTAGAACCTCGTATCGCAGGCCGTCGAGCCTGGTTCGCACGGCGGCTGAACCCCGGCCGGGTCAGGCGTCGCCGACAGGCTGTTGATCCAGGCCGCGATCTCGACTCGTGATCGGAAGCCCAGCTTGGCCAGGACGCGCTCGACATGGCCCTCGGCGGTGCGCTGGGCGATCACGAGCCGAGCGGCGATCTCCTTGTTCGTCAGCCCCTCACCCACCAGCCGGGCGATCTCCGTCTCGCGACGGGTGAGCCGAGCCGTCCCCCCGGTGGGAGCCGGCGCCTCTGCCGCTTTGTCCAGTACGAATTCGACCACTTCAGCGGGTGACATCGCCTTGCCCCGGGCGAGGGCTGCCGCAAACCGGCGCTTGGTGAGCGCCTCCCGGGTGGCCTGCTCGTGGCGGGCGAAGCGCTTGGCGATGTGCGGATAGTCCGGTGCGGCACCGGCGAGTTGCCCTACCGTCTCGGCCGCGCCCCACAGTAGCGCCGCCCGCTCGTGGTGGCCCGTACCCGAAGCACACCACCCCAGTGCCTCGACGCACCGCCCGATCGTCCGCAGGTCGTAGGTCTGCCAGGCCAGCGACAGGGCCTCCTCGAACAGGACCGCCGCCTCGGGGAGCGCCCCGTCGGCGAGTCGGTAGCGGCCGAGAAGCCTCAGCACAATGGTCTTCGACCAGTCGGCTCCCGACAGCTCGACCAGGGCACGCGCCTGCTCCGCAGACACCTTCCCCTCGTCGGGAGCGATGTCGAACGCGGCGATGCCATGCACTATGAACGTGCGGTAGACGCCCGCCATGTCGGACACCGCACGGGATTTGGCCAACGACCGATCAAGCAGCGTGACCGCTGTCCGCGTGTCGCCGCGGTAAACGGCACGCAGGGCCGCACACCAGTCGGCGTCCGCGCTGATGGCGGTGTCCCCGAACTGTTCGGCCAGCTCGAACATGGTCGCCGCCTCGTCGTACTCGCCGCAGAACTGCACCAGGAACCCGCACGCCGCCAGCGCTTTGGCACGCAGCGCGTTCGGTTCCGGGGCGGCCGCAAGAGCTCGGCGCAACCACAGTGCCCCCTCGCGGAACAGCCCGCAGGCATACCAGTAGATCCGCAGCCGGGCGGCGATGTCCAAGGCGACGGGTGCGCGAGCGGGATCGGCAAGGCAGAACTCGAGCGCGGCCCGGAGGTTGCTGTGTTCGCGACGCAACTCGGTGAACCACGCGACCTCGCCAGAGTGGAAGTACGCGGTCTCCCCGCGATTGGCCAGGGCTCGGTAGTAGGCCAAGTGCCGTTCGCGAACGGCGAGCTCCTCACCGGACAGGGCCAGCTGGCGGCCTCCGTACTGCCGGACAATGACGAGTTGCTGGAACCGCGCCTCCCGCTCGCAGGGCTCGTCGGCGCGGATGACAATGGACTTGTCGACCAGGCCGGCGATGAGTTCGGCCACCTCGGACCGGTCGATCCCGTCCCACGAGCCCACGGCTTCGGCGGCATCGAGATCGAAGTCATCGGCGAACACCGACAGCCGCGCCCACATCCGCTGCTCGGCCGGGGTGCACAGGCGATGGCTCCACGCCATCGCGGTCTCCAGGGTCCGGTGTCTGGATTCGCCCCCGCCACGCCCGGAGTCCAGCAGCGCGAACGCGTCGTCGAGGTGAGCCAGCATTGCCTTCGGCCCGAACGCGCGGCACTGGACGGCGGCCAGTTCGATGGCCAGCGGGATACCATCGAGCCGCCGACAGATGGCATGCACCGTCGGCAGGTTCTCTGGGGTGAGCTGGAAGCCGGGCACCGCGGCGCCCGCCCGATCGGCGAACAGGGTGACGGCGTCCGAGGTGAGGAACTCCCTGCCGTCGATGGCTCCTTCCGCCGGGATGATCGTCAACGGCGGCACGGTAAAAAGCTGCTCACCGCTTGCCCGGAGAACCTGCCGACTGGTCGCCAGGACGTGCAGCCTGGGTGCCGCCTTCAACAGCCCGGCCACGAGCATCGCGCAGGCATCCACCAGGTGCTCGCAGTTGTCGAGCACCAGCAACAGGTGCCGGTCGCGGAGGTACTCCTCCAACCGGACGGTCGGATCGGCCCGATGATCTGCCAGCCCGAAGGTATCGGCGACGACGTCGGCGACCAGTTGCGCTTCGTTGAGACCGGCTAGCTCGACGAGCCAGACACCGTCGGGAAACGCCCGCTGGCATTGAGCGCCGACCTGCAACGCCAGCCGCGTCTTGCCCACCCCGCCTGGCCCGGTGCAAGTCACCAGCCGCGACTTGGACAGCAGGTGTCGCACCTCGGACACCTCGCGCCGCCGGCCGACGAAGCTGGTCAGCTGGACTGGCAGGCGTCCCAGCGCCCGATCCGATATCCCCTGATACTTCGCACGCTGCATCGTGTCGAAAAGACCACCTTGTCCGGATTAGAGCGCGCGGCCCGCCGCCACTTCGCATTCGCGGCTGCCGCCGGTGATGCTGAGCAGATCTTCGTGCAGTTCGAACCACAACGTGTGAAAGCTGTCCTTGCTGATACTCGCGATGAAGGTGTGGTCGCCTTCGGCGAGGCGAGCGCGCGCCTCGCCGAACCTCGGCGCGTACCGCCGCAGCCTCGGGGCGAGGTCGCCGAGCCGATCGAGCAAGGGTTTCACGGTCTCATGAAGGTCGCGAAGGCGGTCCAGGACCGCCTGGTCATAGGCGGTATCGGTGTGGTCGTTCGGTGAGGCGTGGTCGCGCAGCTGCCAGTCGGTAATGATCTGTTTGAGTTCACCGTTGAAGCCGCAGAATTCTCGGTAGAGGCGCCCGGCCACTGCCTGGTCGCTGTTCATCCGTTCCTCCGCGAGCAGAGTGGACAGCCGACGATGCCCGTCCGGTGTCAGACGCAGGCCGCTCCCGGAGTGCGTGCACAGTCCGCGCTCGACCAGCTCCAGGAACACCACGTCCAGCCGGTCGCGGTCCACGCCGAGACTGTGCGCCGCCATCTCCGGGGCGACCCGCCCTTTGAGCCCGACCAGCCGCAGCACTGCCAACTCGTCGATCGATCCCGCAGGGGCGTGACACCGCACAGCCAGGGGCGCTCGGGCCCCAGTCCAGTCGATCAGCCGGGCCAGGTCCGGATCGATCTCTTCCTCGACGGACAGCAGCGGCATCTCACCGAGCCATACCTCGCCGCTGCCACCGTCCACCGTCACCTGCCGACCGGCCAGCGAAGTCACCGTACCCTCGCCGCAGCCGACCACGCAGACGCGGCTGAGTTCCCGGCTGACCACGGCGGCGTGCGAGGTCGCGCCCCCGTGTTCGGTAAGCACGGCCCGCGCGGCGATGAAGCCGGGCAGGTCGTCCGGGCCGGTGCTGGACCTGGCCAGTACAACGTCCTCACCCGCGCCGGCCCGCCGCTCGGCCTCGTCCGGATCAAGGACCACCACGCCGGTGGCCACGCCCTCGCAGACCGGATGCCCGGTTGCCGCCGGCGCGGCTTCGGCGAGGCACGACCGGTCCAGCACAGGACCGAGCAAGGCACGAGCATGTTCGGCGGTGACGCGATCCAGCGCGGTGCCCGGTTCCAGAATGCCCTCGTCGACCATCGCGACGGCCGCGCGCAGCGCGGCCCGCGGCGACCGTCGGGCAGTCCGCGACTGCAACAGCCACAGGCGGCCGGACTCCACTGTGAACTCGATGTCCTGGATGTCGCCACGATCGCGTTCCAGCCGCACAGCCATGTCCATGAGCTGGGTGTGCACCTCGGGCAATCGCTCGCGTAAGGCAACCAGGGGTTGCGGGTCAGCGCGGCCGGACACTACGTCTTCGCCCTGCCCGCGGGCGACCCACTCGCCGAAGGACGGTCCCTCACCGGTCATAGGGTTCCGGGTGAACAGCACCCCGGTACCGGACCGGTCGTCGAGGTTGCCGAACACCATGGCCTGCACGATGACCGCAGTGCCACCGCCGTCAGGGATGCCACGGTGTCGCCGGTACGCCTGGGCGCGAGGTGAATTCCAGGACGCGAGGACTGCCTCCACCGCGCCACGCAACTGCTGCCACGGATCCGACGGCACCTCGGCATCGGTCATCCCGAGGACGATGTGGCGGTACGCCTCGCTGAATCGGCGGTGGGTGTCGGCCGGGAAAGCCGGATCTTGGGTCTCGGCGGCGAGAGCGGCTTCAATGGCGGAGTTGATCCCCACGTCGAGGACCGTATCCAGCATTCCGGGCATACTCCGAGCGGCACCGGAGCGCACGGCCACCAGCAGAGGTTTCAACGGCGAACCGAAACTACGGCCGGTTTGCGCTTCGAGAAACCACATCTGGTCGACAATCCCCTGCCAGAGCGGATCCGGCAACCGGCCTCCGGCGGCGTGGTACGACCGGCAGTAGGCAGTGGTGGCCACGACCGCGGGCGGTACCGGGAGCCCGAGCGCCCGCATGCGGTTGATGTTCCAGGCCTTGTCACCGATGTCCGCGCGCGACAGGTCGGTAGTTCCGTCGAGAGAAACGACGAGCCTCCTGCCGGGATCCAGCATGGTTGTCCTTGTCATGCGACCGTCACGCGACCCGTCGAGCCATTCACAGTCACCACAGTGCCGTTCTTGATCCGTTCGGCGCAGTCTGGAACCGATACCACCGCGGGGATGCCGAGCTCGCGGGCAACGATGGCGGCGTGCGAGATCGCGGCTCCGGTCTGGCAGACCACCGCGCCGGCTGCCAGGAACAGCGGGCCCCACGACGAGTCGGTGGTGACGGCGACGATGACCTCACCCGGCTCAAGGTCGCTGTCGTCGTCCAGCGACTTGATGACGCGGGCCGGTCCGGTGTGGACACCCTGCGAAACGGGCACGCCGATCAACTGTTCCCCGCTGGTGACGGCGGGCTTCGGCTCCTTCATGCGATCTTCGAACCTCGCCAGCGGCAGTGGCTCGCCTTCGAACACGAACGGTGGCCACTTCGACTTCAGCAGCTCCAAGCCGGCCTGACGGTCCGCGATCTTCTCGCCGTAGCGGCCGGGATCGTCGAGGAAACCATCCACCTCGTTGTCGAGCAGCAACAACAGCTGCTCCCACGCCACCAGCACGCCCCGGTCGACGAACCGGCCACCGAGCTCCCGCAGATTGGCCCTGATCTCTTCGGTCATCCGCGTACAGTTCAGCTTGGTCTGCTCGCGGGCGGGCAGGAACACCTCGGCGGCTTGGGCGGCGCCGAGGAACCGGCCTCGGGCTTCGGCGTCACCCGACAGCCGTGCCGCGATCTCCTTGATCACCTTGTCTCGCTCGGCGCACAACACTGTGGATCGCTCGCGTGGTGCGGCCGTGTCGGGAGCCTGCCGGGCGCGGTCGAGCATACGCAACGGGACCCGGGGATCGGACGCGTAGGTAGCCGAACGAAACTCCCAGACACTGGCCCCGAGAAATCCCCACCGATCGATGAACTCCGCCCAGTGGGCAAGGAATTTCTTCGCGTCGGCCTCAGGGGAGTCCAGCAGGCGTTCCAGCAGCCCGTCGACGCCGGCGTCGAATTCCCGCATGAGCACCGCGGAGCGGGCCACCACACGCGACAGCTCCCACATTTCGAATGACTGCCGCGCCGACGGGATATCGAGCGCAGTCGTCACTTTGGCCGCCATTTCCGGCGCCTGCGCGGCGGCCGTGATCTGCGCGACAACCGCTGCCACCACATTCGAGCAGTAGGTCATGTAAATGTGCTTGGCGAAGAAGTAGCGGTTCTCCGGTCGCAGCTCGCGGAAGCGCGCCAGCAACTCGGCGTCGGACAACCGCGACAGGTCGGGCCGGCTGCCCGCCAGCCGGTCGAGCCGGGCCTCGTCCTCCGCGAGCTCCGGCAGTTCGGTCGTGGTGAACAGCGACCTCAGCCACTCGCCCGCCGCACGAGCACGCTCCGGGTTCTCGTCGCGCGGGTCCGGCCGGTACGGCGGGACGTCCGGGTAGTCGCCGAAGAACGACCGGTCTATCGCTTCGATCGACATCTCCGGTATCCGGACCCCGAGCACACGGGAGAGGGAGACGTTGAGGTAGACATAGCCGCCAAAGCAGCCGACCACCTCGCAGTCGCCCACCGGCTTGAACTCGTCCGGGGTGAACGCCCCCATCCGGCACAAGGCGTCCCGCCAGCCCAGCTCCCAGGAGCGCGGCGCGTAGGCGCTCCACGTCAGCGGTGAGACCGCCTCGACGAACACCTCGGACACATTGCCCCGGGTGTATATGGGAAATCGTTCGCTGGGTTCGTCGTCACAGACCCAAACCTTAGTCATGAGGACTCCTTTGCCCTCCTCGTGAGCTGAGGCGAAAAACGGCAGTGGCCAATACTCGCCATGGCTGAAAAAGCTCCACCATTGAATTGCAACTCGTCGCCGGCGAGGTCTCGTTCATCGTGTCCAGGCACAGTCCGCCAACATAATGGGAATTGAGTAGTCAGTGTAGTCGGCTACGGGCTTGAACATTCCCAGCCCGAGACGGTGAGCGCCGAACACGGCATCGACAGCCTGGCCTACCAGGCGGATCTGGCGCGGTGCTGCTCGAGTGCCGGGTTGCGGGAGTAGGTGTTCGAGGTGCCGCCGTTGTCAGCGCCGGATCCCGGGCAGCCGACGACACCGTGCCCGTCGCGGTCTGGCATCTGGTGGCCGCTGGCGCGATTGCGCCGGCACTGGCCGCTGGCGAGCAGCCGGTCGCGGCGTCATCCTCGGTACCGTGTCAGCACACCCGATGTCCGGTCCGGCTGCAGATATCGTCGCCAACGGACTGTCCGACAAGGACACTAGGTGATGAGCGGGGAGGCGGGTCGCGTAGTAGTGGCTGGGGCCGCCAAGACGCATCGTCCTTGCGCTGGTGGCAACCGCGCTGCTTGGTTCACTGCGATGGGACGATCACGCCACATGCCACCCGGCCACTGGAGTCTAGCGGCATCCTGGTGGCGTACTTCGCCATTTGTCACAACACGCCAGCAAGAAGCCCTTGGCAGCGTCAAGCTGGGCAACAGTATTCGTTGATTGGTCCATTGAGGACCCGAGTGGGTAGCTGCGTGCAAGTGTTGGCCGTGCACTGGTGCCCTGACCAGATGCGACGGCTTTCCGAGCGCCAGATGCGACGGCTTTCCGAGCGGCACAGCGCCGCACTGGCCAATCGCCGGTGGTTGGAATGGACCTGGCACGCCGGCCAGCCCATGGTGCCCTGCCGCGTGGTCAGGGGGAGCGGTGTCCGCAATGGACAGGGCGGATCCGGGCGGCGCCGATCCCGGCCTCATGGGCCAGCACGATGGCCTTGGCTCGGTCGGGTGCTCGCAGTTTTCTGAGGATGTTGGAGACACGGTTGCGTACGGTTTTCGGGCTTACGACGAGCTGGCGGGCGATCTCGGTGTTGTTCAGCCCGGCCGCCAACAACCTCAGCACCGCCCGCTCCGACGCGGTGAGCTCGGGAAAGGCCAACGAGCTCGACGCGGTCGAGAAATAGCCGACGAACCGGCGTGCGATCACCGGATCGAACACCGCCCCGCCGTCTGCTACGGCACGCACTGCGCGAACGATCCGCGCTGGGTCCGCGTCTTTGAGGAGGTATCCTCTGGCCCCTGCGCGCATGGCTGCGAACACTGACTCGTTGTCGGCAGACGTCGTCAGTACCAGGACAACCGCCTCGCGGTCACGGACGTTGATTTTGCGCGCGACCTCGACGCCTTGTATGTCTGCGAGGTTCAGATCCGTGATCACGACATGGGGGCGCAGGCTGGCTACCAAACCCGTCGCCTCGGTTCCGGAATAGGTCCGGCCGACCACTGTCAGGTCATCAACCGCATCGAGCAACGCGCACAGCTCTTCCTGGAACGTTGGGTGGTTGTCGACAACCAGCACCCGGCGACACTCCACAGGCCAGTCGCGCTCGTTGGCAGTCGACGCGATGCGGTTTTCGTTGTGGTTCAAGAAACTTTCTCCATTCCACGGGCGCCTCGACGCGAATGGACAGCGCCGCTGGGAAGGTTGATGGCTGGGCACGTTAGGCAGTGGGCGGGTGCGAGCATCGGTAACACTGCCTACAGAACTTCCTGCAATCACATGACTTGTCCCAGTCCGAGCTGTTGCGCCGTTACCAGAACACAGTGCCGTTACCAGAACACAGTTCGGCTGTGCGGGGATCGCATTGTCTGCAGCCGCACTGCAACCCCGCCGCAGCCGGAAGGAGCTTCAAATTGAGTGGCGATCACCTGCGCAAGATGAGCAGGGTCCGTATCCGGTCAAGGATTTGGGGAGGGGTATGTGGGGTTGTGACGGAGCACTGGGAGACGGTGCTCCTCGTCTGGTGGGACGGGAGCGAGAGCGGGAACTGCTCAAGCATGCACTCGACTGTCCGCGCGACTCGGTGGCACGAGTGATCGAGGTGGTGGGCGAGCCGGGCATCGGCAAGTCCCGGCTGCTGGGTGAGACACGTGCCGCGGCGAATCGTCAGGACTGGGTCGTGCTGGCCGGCCACGCCACTGAGCTAGAACGGCACAACTCCTTCGGAGTATTTCTTGATGCGCTGGGCGACCACGTCGCCTCGCTCGACCCAGCAGATCTCGCTGGCCTCGGGACGGAACTGGTGCGTGAGCTCGCGATGGTGTTTCCGCGTATCCCGGTGCCAACGGCCTGCGTGGAGGGCGGAAACGAGCGCTTGGTCCTCGGGGGCGAGCGTTACCGGTTGCACCTGGCGATACGTGCCCTTCTGGAACACCTCGCGTCCGGCCCGGGGCTCGTACTCACGCTGGACGACCTGCATTGGGGCGATGACGCCTCGTTCGAGCTGCTGGGGTACCTGCTCCGCCACCCGCCGTGCGCGCCTGTGGCGCTGCTCCTTGCCTACCGCCCCCGTCAGCGACCTGCCCGGCTCGCCGCCGTACTCACCCAAGCCACACGGGAAGGGGCGATGCGCCGGATCGAGCTCGGTCCGTTCAGCCGTGACGAAGTCGCCGACTTTCTCGGTCCCGACGTCGATGAAGCTCGGCGCCGGGTCCTGCACCAAGCCAGTGGCGGCAACCCGTTCTACTTGGAAGCGCTGGCTCATGCGCCCGAGGAGTGGTTGCCTTCGGTGGCGGGGACGAAGCAGCGGCCGGCTGCCCGATCACGAAACAGTGTGTTGTCCCTCGATGGCGTTCCCCCCGTCGTTTCCGCGACCCTGCAAGCCGAACTGGCGATCTTGCCTGAGCGAGTCCGCTTGATCGCCCACGCGTCCGCCGTGGCTGGTGATCCCTTCCAGCCTGATCTCGTGGCCGCGGTCGCGGGGCTGAGTCGTCAAGAGGCCGACAGTGCACTGGACGAGCTGGTCGCCCGTGATCTCGCCCAACCGGCGGGTCCGGGCCGCTTTTCCTACCGCCACCCGATAGTGCGCGCTGCCGCGTACGAAGACGCCGGCGCCGGATGGCTGGTACAGGCTCATGCCAGGGCGTGGAACGCCCTTGAGGAGCGGGCCGCTTCGATGGTACGGCGCGCGCCCCATGTCGAGCATGCGGCACTTCCCGGGAATGACAAGGCAATCGCGGTTCTGGTCGCCACCGCCGAAGCGGTGGCTGGCCGGGCACCGGCCGACGCCGCGCATTGGTTGTCCGTGGCGCTGAGGTTGCTACCCGATGAGGGTGAGGGCGACATACGCCGCCTGGAGTTGACCATGGACATGGCGAGGTTCCTGGGGATCAGCGGCCAGTTGTGGGAAGCCCGGGACGTCCTGCATGAGGTGTTGCGGCTCCTGCCCCGCACGGCGGCAGATCGACGTGTCCGGGCGGTCTCGTTCTGCGCCAGGCTCGAACAGTTTCTGGGTCGGCACGCCGAGGCAAGTGCCCTGCTGCTGGCGGAACTGCGAGGGTTGCCACGGCTGGAGGATGGCGCCGCGACGACGCTGCAGCTCGGACTGGCTGAGCAGAGCATCTACCGCGGCGACGTCGCCGATGCTCGCACATGGGCGAGCACGGCATACAAGCTTATCGACCGCCATGAGGATCGCCCCGCACAGGCGACCGCAGCCAGTTTCTTGGCCTATGCCGACTGTCTCGCCGAGGACGTCGCAGCTGCGTTCGAGCACTGTGACGACGCGGCCTTACTGGTCGACGGGCTGACCGACGGCGAGCTGTCGCAGCGGCTGGACAGCGTGGAGTTCCTCGGTTACGCAGAGCACGATCTGGAACGCTATGACGCGGCAGGGCGGCATTTCGAACGTGGCCTCGCACTGGCCAGGGCGTCCGGGCAGAACTCTCTGCTGACCAAGCTACTCGTCGGTCGTGGCAGGGTGTTGCTGTGGCAGGGGCTGTTGGCACAGGCCAAAGACTGCTTCGTCGAGGCGGAAGAAGCGGCATTGCTGGTGCGCAGTCCGTGGTTGCACGCGTTCGCGCTGGCGATGCGGTGCCAGGTGGCAACGTTGACCGGAGAGGTCGAGGAGGCACTGCGTTTGGGGGAGGAAGCGCGCCAGTTCGCCGGATCGTCTGATGACTGGCTGGCAATGTTGACGGCCACTTTTCTCGCGCAAGCTCACCTGATGGCCGACGATCTCGACGGATGTTCATCCATTTTGGACATATTTGGCAGCAGTCCGGAGCTACTGATGATCGATCCGGCGCGCCGCCCGGCCTGGTTCGAGTTCTTCGCCACCGCCGCGCTGGCCCTGGGCTGTGAGGCGGAGAGCGAACAATGGGCGGCGCGCGCCGAAGCAGCGGCCGCCAGCCTGGTGGGGCTGCCGGGCCGCAAGGCGTTCGCGCTACTGGCTCGTGCAAGAGTTCTGCACGCCTCTGGCGACCCGGCACGTGCCAGTGCGACAGCCCGGACCGCAGCTGCGGGGTTCACCAAGAGCGGTAACCCCCTTGATGCGGCCCGAGCCTGGCTGGTGGCCGGGACAGCGACAGCCGCCGCTGGAGAACGGCCCCGCTCACTGGACGAGTTGGAACAGGCTCGCGCCCTGTTTGCCCGCTGCGGCGCCAACGGACTGCAGCAGCGAGCCAGCCGCGAACTGCGCAGGCTGGGGCGCCGGGTGCCGCGCGGCGTTACGGGACAACGTAACCCTCGCGATGCCGTCGGGCCGGCCGCGCTGACCTCCCGGGAGAAGGAGGTGGCCGAGTTGCTGGTCATAGGGATGACCAGTCGGCAGATCGCCGCGAAGCTGTGTCTGAGTCCGCGGACCGTCGACCACCATGTCGAGCACATCATCGCCAAGCTTGGCGTCACATCCCGGGCAGGCGTGGTCGGCGCACTGGCCATGGTCAATGGCGATGTAGGCAGCGTTCCGGATGTCTTCTCCGGTGCTCGCCGGCACGCTGAACAGATCGACAGGCACGACTGACCGGGGGAGGAGGGCGTGAAGCACGCGTTGGGGGTGCGCGTGCTTCACGCCTGTATCCACTGCAGGCCAGGCGAATGACTCCCTGGGATCGGAGGTTTTCCTGGCTGGGACTGGTTTCCTGCCACGGAGTGTTGGGGAGAGGCGAATCATGGAAGCTGCTCAGGAGTTCTCGGCTCGGCGTGGGCTGCTGCTCGTTGTGGGAGTTGTCGCCGTTGTGTTGATCGCTGGAGTTGTTCCAGCGTTCGCTACTTCCGCGGCTTCGTCGGGGGCACCGGTTCCGGAGCGGTAGCTCACCCAGCACATTGGGTGGCAGTCTTGCTTCCCAGAGGGACCTCCGCCTGGTTTGCCGCCAGGCTCGCAACGGTTGGAGTGTGGTTCGTTCGCCGCGCCGCGCAACTGGAATCGGCCGGAAGGCAAGGTTGATGTGGTGATCGCGGTCAGTCGGCTGCGTCCGCCCGGTAGCGCGGAACCACGGGGCAGCGTACGAACATGCTCGTCCGTTGACGAGCAGGCGTGGTAGCTTGGCGCGCTCGCTGTCTGTAGCTCGCCACTTGTCGTGCGAGACAGTCAGATAGAGCCAGCTCGGCGCTGGCTCGTCGGCCGAAGTTTGCTTGTGCTGACATGAATTCTCGCCAGTCTGGTCCGTGCGTCGTCGCTGGGTTCGATGCCGGCAATGTTCGTTTTCACTTTCTACGACTCGTTCGTTCGCTACCAGCTTCACCACTCCACACCGGTGCGGTCCGCTGTGGTGTCACGGCCGCCACCATCTCCGTTGCGGTTATCGGAATTGGCCGACCATGCAGCGGCGAGATTGCGGTAGTAGCTGTTGGTGTCCAGGAGTTTCTCGTGGGTTCCCGCAGTGTGGACTCTTCCAGCGTCGAGGACGACGATTCGGTCTGCGGCGCGCACTGTGGAGAACCGGTGCGCGATTATCAGCAGCGCGCATTCAGTGGACACTAGTCGGATGGTGCGGGTGAGCGCAGCTTCGTTGATGGCATCCAGGTGCGCGGTCGGCTCGTCCAGCAGCAGGAGGTCCGGTTTGGTCAGCAGTGCGCGGGCGATCGCGACCCGCTGACGCTCACCGCCGGAGAGCATCGTCCCATGCTCACCTACGTCGGTATCCAGGCCGCGAGGCAGCCTCGCTATCAACTCTCCCAGGTCGGCGAGCTCAATGACGCGGTGCAATTCGTCGTCACAGGCATCAGGGGCCGCATAGCTGAGGTTGTCTCGCAGTGTCCCGTGCATCACCGGGCAGTGTTGCTCCACCAGCCCAATCCGGGCGCGGTAGTCAGCCAGGGGTAGCCTGCTCGCGTCCTCGCCGCGGAACCAGACCTGACCACGGTCGGGTTCGTAAAAGCGCTCGGCAAGGGCGAAGAGGGTGGACTTACCCGCGCCGGACCGTCCGATCAGTGCCGTGCAACAGCATGGGGGGACCGTCAGGGACACGCCGTGCAGCACAGGTCGACGGGCGTGGTAGCCGAACCACACGTCCCGGAATGCCAGTACTGGTTCGCCTTCCGTGTGCGCTGGTGTTGCGGTCGCGGGGCGGGCTGTTACGGGTTCGCGTTCGCGCGGCAGCGCCAGCACTTCGTTCACCCGCTGCAGTGCGCCACGGCTGTGCTGGATGGTGCTGATCGCTTGGAACACGGCGTCGATCGGGGTCGCCAGGTAGGTCATGTAGAGCAGGAACGCGACGAAATCGGAGATCGAGGCGTCCCCAGTGGTCACCCGAAGACTGCCGACAAGGAGGACCACCAGGAAGGCGCCGTTCACACCGAGTTCGCCGACCGGGCCGATCATCGAGTCGAGCTTGGCCATTCGCACGCTCGCGGTGTAGGCAGAGCGGGCCGCCTGCCCGATAGTCTTGCTCTCGCGTTCCTCGGCGCGGCTGGCGCGGACGGTGCGGATGGCACACAGGGCGCGTTCGAGGCCGGCGGTCATCGATCCAATGGCGCGTTGACCGGCCAGCGAGGCGGTCCGGATCCCGCGCACCACAGTGACCACAATGGTTCCGGCGACGATCAGAACGGCCAGGACGAGCAGGAACAACCTCCAGTCGAGCCAGATCATCAACGTCACGGCACCGAGCACGCCGATGCTGCCGGTCACCGCGTGGGTGACGCCGTCGGCGATCCCCCTGCGTAGCACCGCTACATCGGTGCCGGGCCGGGAGATCAGGTCACCGATCCGATGCTGGTTGTAGACCGGTATCCGCAGTCGCAGGAGGTGCTCGATCAAGCGCAGGCGGAGCCCGAGCATGATGCTCTCGCTCGTGCGTGCCAGTACGTATCGGGCGAGCACCTGGATCCCTGTCTGGCAGGCGAACAGCGTGACGAGCAGCATCAGCACGCCACTCTGCAAAGGCCCGGCCATGACGGAGTCGAGTAGACGCTTGACCACCAGCGGTTGGGCCAATGCCAGTCCCAAACTCAGCAGTGTCAGCAGTACCGCGCCAATGATCGACCACTTGTGGTCGCGTACGGCACGCAGCACATCCCACGCCCCGGACCTCAACGTGTGGTTACTGTGCTGCTGACGGCACAGCATGCGACTCTCCTCCAGCCCGGTGTGCGCCATCCGCGTCATGGCACCGTGAACAGCGTGCGGAAATAGCCGGTGGGTAGGCCTCGTCAACGGCGATGTCGTCAGCCTGCACCCAGGCGTGCGCACCGAAGGGCGGCACCCGCCGACAGCCGACGCACCATGTTGGCGTTGTGCCGTGGTACAAGCGGCACAACAGGACGGTGGCCAGCGACCGCAGGACGCATCCCTCACGTGCGCCGCAAATCATGCTCACCGCCACGACGTCGTCCCGGGCGGCCTTGGCCTGCTCATAGGTGGCGGGACGAGCTCGTCGCTGGACCCAACGGAGTACGGTGCGGATGCGGTGAGGCGGTTGGGTGGCCAGTAGGCGTGCCGCGAGCACGGCCAGGCTGGCGGTGATCCGACGGTAGACAGGAACCGAAGCGCGTCGGTGGCCCACAGTTTCCGGCGTGGTCATGTGACCTCCGTTCGACTAGCTGGGATCGGTCACCTCTGCCGCGTTGTGTCTGCGGGAGCGCCGTCTTGGTGTGCGTTGGGGGGTTGTCGGACCAAACCAGCCGTACCGAGTTCGTCCAGGAGCACGTCGACGTCCTGTATTGCGTTGCGGGGGTCGACATCGAACTCGGTGGCCAGCTGGTTCGCCGCGTCCTCGGACGTGCCCCCGGCCAGTAGAGTGCGCAGCACCAGCGCCGCTGTCGGATTGAGCATCCAGTACTCGCCGCTGCGCTCATCGAGCAGCACAGTTCCGTAGTCGGTGTCGGTGAGGGACACGTCTTCACGTAGTTCAAGCATTTCTACCTCTGTCAGCCGTGGGTCATCCGTACGCTGGTCGTCTTCTCCAGGCTGCGCAGCCACGTCTCACAGGCCACGGTCTCGTACAGAAATGCGTGCAGCTCAGTCGGCACCGCGCGGGTGCACGCCTCCCGCAGTGCCGCCTCGTCAACCAGACCCAGCTCGGCCAGGCGGGAGCCGGCGCACAGGTCGAGCAGCTCGCCGCGGTGCAGCTGCAGCCCCGCTTCGTCGTCGCAGGTGCCGTTGGCCTTGGTGGAGCGGGTGAGGCTTGCGGGCGGGACGATGCCGTGCATCGCCGCCGCGAGTAGTGGTTTGTACTGCCAGGGGGAAATGCGATCCTGCGGCCGGACCGCCAGACCAGCCTCGACAACCCGGTCGTCGTAGTAGGGCGCGCCGAGCCCGATACCCACGCCGCGAGCCATTTGATCGACCTGCCGGGCGATGCGGGAGATGAACCGCATAGTCTCCATTTCCCGGTGCTGGCCCCTGTTCTGCGCCAGCGGGCCGGCATTGCGTGCCGTGTCGTAGATGGCGTTCTGCACGGTGTGGATGGCGTCGGTGCTCGCCCAAGCGGGCAGGCGAGGTGTGAATCCCCAGTCCAGCAGCGGTTCGTCCGGCGCGGGTGGTGCAGTCGTGATGCTGTCGGCGACACGGCGAAGCCACTGCGAGTAGGGCGAGTTGGCGCGCAGCTGCCGCCACACTTTTCGCCGCGGCCAGCGGTATTTCGCCGCGAAGCCGCGCAGGTTGCGCAGTGCAGTCCGTGGGTCCGATCTCAGCAGCGGATGCAGATGCGCCAGCGATCCGTAGAGTAGCTCGTCACCACCGATGCCTGTCAGGTGCAGACGCGACCCCCGCGCCGCGGCCTGATGTGCGATGACGAGCCACCGGTTGCGATCGACCGTGGCTGCGCACGGTTCGTCCAGCACGTCGTCTGCGCCCAGCAGCCCGTCGTAGACCAGGGGCATCTGTTCGGCCGGGATCACGTGGTGCTCGATGCCGAGCGCGGCGACGGTGCGTTTCGCCCAGTCCACGTCGTCGGCGAGCGGGTCCAGGCTCGCTGCGGTGTAGGCGACGGTCTTTGCCTGGCCGCCGCACGCGGCGAGGCTGCACACTGCGGTGGAGTCCACGCCGCCGAGGTCGCAGCTCACAATCGGCCGGTTGCGAGTGCGCGTGCCGACCGCGGCGACGAGCGCCTCCCGCAACGCGACTGCGCCTTCAGCAAGCGGCACCACCGGCTCCGGCGGGGACCACCACCGCACCGCGTGTTTTCCCCCGTCCCGATCGAGCACGAGGTAGTGATCGGTCGGCAACAACTCGACGCCGCGCCACACGGGTTGGCCGGCGAGTGGGTAGACGATCGGTGGGTGCAGCAGGTGCACCGCCAGCCGCTGTTCGTCCACTGAGGATTCAAGCAGGCGGGCCAGCAGGTCAGCGCGGTCCGCGGCCACTTCGATGCCGTTGAGCCGGGCGGTGAACACCCGGCGGACGCCTGTGACAGTGCCCTGCACCCGCACGGTGCCTGCTATTGAGGCGATCACGTGCGAGCTGCCCTGTAGCGACCGCGCGAGTCGATTGAGATCGGCGGGACGGCGGACTCGGCCGGCTTCCGCGGACAGTTCGCAAGCCGTGATCGCGTGCTGGCCGATCACAGCGATCTTGGTGTCACCGGCCTGCCCGGTGGTGATGGTGTCCGGGGGCCAATTCCCGACCAGCCACGGCCTGGTTGAGGGGTGGTCGACCACACAGGCTGGCAGCGGTGCCAGGGCGGCACGGATCGCGCCCGCCGCAGCTCTGTCCGGGAACACGGCGAACCAGGAGGGGACGCTGCTGAGCTCGGCGAGGCTGGCCATGGCAACAAGAAATTCCTTCAGTGCGTCGAGCGTTGCCGCTTCTGCGACTCAGTGATCGCGGGGGAATGGCGTTGTAGGCTCGGGCGGCGCGCCGCCCGAGCATCCGGTATCAACCTGTCACCGGCTCAGCAGCCGGGAATCAATCCTGGGCCTGAGTCGACAGAGACTCAAAGGAGCTGGTGCCGGAACAGAAGGTCACGCGGGCCACGCCCGCCCAGGCCGGTCAGCCGGGCGAACGAGCCCATCCTCATCAGCGTTGGACGCTCGTAAGTACGCATACTCGCACCTCCTTTCACCGCATCGATCCGTGTACGTGCACAGCCATATCCAGCCCCGCAGACTGTTGGCATCTGTCTGCTCGGACACCCAGGTGACTTCTGCGGGTCAGCTACACATCGTCACCGTATGGAACGGTTTGCGTCACCGACGATGTTAGGAAGCCGCCTTACACCCGGATTAGCGATTGCCTAGCAGTGGCTTACGCACGCTCGGCGGACCGCGGGAATCAAGCGGGCACCAGCCTCTCGACTTCGTTTCCGGCCGCTGGTCACCTGTTGGGGAAGGGCGCCGGAGTCACGTCGAGCTGTTTCATGCGCTGGCAGTAGACTCTGTAGCGGCGTCGAGCTTCACCGCGCCGTCTAGCGCGTACCAGGCCGCGCACCAGATCGAGGTGAGCTTGCTCGTCGTAGGCGTCGTAGGCGAGTAGCCGAAGCGCGTACCTAGTCATTCGGTCGACATCCTCGGCGTCGCGCAGCCGCGTGGTGAGGGCGCGCAGCACATTGAGGTAGGTGGTGCGAGCCTCCTCACGCAGCGGTATCGCCCATTCCTGGTAGGGCGTGTCCTCCAGGAAGTCCCCGGTGTAGGCCGCTTCCGCAGTGATCAGTTGTGCGGTGGCTGCGGCGCTGCCGCGGGTGTGAGCGTCCAGTGCCGGGCCGGCCAGCGCAAGGAAGCACTCCACGTCCACGTCCACGTGATCAAGATCGAGCCAGACGGCGTCCCGGTCCGACACCAGCAGAACCGGTTGCCCCGGCGCGCCCGAGGGCTGCAGCACGGTGCGCACGGTGGAGAGCAGCACCGACAGCCGGTTGCTGGTCCGCGCCGGGTCCTCCTTGGGCCACAGCAGTTCCATCAGTTGCTCGCGTGCGATCGGCCGGCCATGCCGGGCGGTGAGGATCCGCACCAGCTGTCGGGCCTTCTTCGAGTGCCATTCAGCCGAAGCGACGGGTTTGCCGTCGCGAAAAACCTGCAGCGCACCCAGCGTCCGGATGGACACCCGCCGCTCGCGATGAAGCAGCACCGCCAGCGGACCGGCCGCTTGCGGCGGGGTAGTCCGTACTCGATGCTGATGCAGCAGGCGTACCGCCGCCTCGGCGGCAGCGCTGGTCACGTGCGTGGCAGCACCTGCCACGATCAGCTGTGCGAACGCATGATCGATGGGATAGCCCAACTCCTGCCAGATCTGCGCCGCTTCTGCGGCCAGGACGCCATGTTCGCCCGGGCTCGGGGACGCCAGGACGGTCAGCTCCAGTGCCTCAGCCAGTCCAGGGCGGTCGCGCCGACGCCGGGCCAGGGCGGCGGCATGGCTGGCGTGGATGCGGGCGGTGTCGGGCTCATTGGTGGCCAAGGCGACCCAGCCGCGGGTGAGCAGAGCTTGGACCTGGCGGTGGCCCGGCCCCAAAGCGACCGCTTGGTCGGCGTAGTCAACCGCCGCATCCGGATCGTCGATCACGGACACCCGGGCGAGCCCGGTCAGCGCATACGACAGCGAGTACGCCTCGTGGTGGGATTCGGCGGCCTCCAGCGCCTCCTGGTAAGCGGCGGCAGCCTGCGCCAGCTCACCGCGCACGCGATGAGCCTCGGCTATGCCACACAACGGCCGGGAGATGAAGCGGGACCCGATGGAGGCAAAAAGGTCGCGCGCGGCACGGAAGTCGCACAGCGCCTCCTCCATCCGGCCGATGCGTGCCTCGGCGGTGGCGCGGTGGGTTAGCGCGAACGCGGCGAGGGTGGCGTGGCCCGACTGCTCGGCCATCCGCAGCGCACAACCGGTCTCGCGTAGCGCCTGATGCGGCAATCCCAGCTCCAGCAGATGGAAGGCCCGTGTCACGTCGATGCCGAGCTGCTGCAGCAAACTGCCACCCGCCTGCGCTGCGCGCTGCGCGGCCGCCAGGTCGGCCTCGCCGCGCAGCCGGTCACCGTCATGGATCGCCAGATCCGCGTGCGCGGAGTATGCGGTGGCGAGCGCAACCTGGTCGCCGCAGCCGTGGGCCACAGCCAGCGCGCGCGCCACCAGCTCCGCGCATCGGTCACGGTGGCCAACCTGCAGATGGGTGCGGGCAGCCCAGGCCAGCAACTGCGCCTCGTCGGCGTCTGCCGAACCCAGCTCAGCGCGCCGAAAGATGGTCAGCGCCTCGTCGAACTCAGCGCGGGCGAAGGCGATCAGGCCCATGCGCCAGGCCAACCCCGCATCGAGCGGATCGCTGTGCGCCACCGCGTCGAAGGCGGCCATTGCCTCGTCGAGCTGCCCGCGGACGTAGCGGGCGTGACCCAGCACCGGGGTGATGCGGGGACGGTCGACTTCTGCGGGGGCGACTCCAGAGGCGGCGAGCACCACATCACCATGCCCACTTTCCACCATCGCCTCGCCGTGCTCGGCCAGCAGCCGGGCCGCCGCACGGTAATCGGCCGCAGTCGTCAGATGCCGCAGCGCCCGTGCGTAGTCGCCCTCACGCCGGTAGACATCCGCCGCAGTGCGATGCAGCGCGGCCGCGTCCTGCGTGGTCATCACGGACTCCGAAGACAACACCCCCGCGAGCGGCCGGATCAGCGACCACTGCCCGGCGTCACCGTCGGCTGTTCGAACCAGGCCCCGGCGCGCCAGCTCCGGCAACAAGTCGGCGGCATCCTCCCATCCGAGTCCCCGGCACACGGAGACCGAGACACAGCCGAGGACTGCCAACTGACGCAGTAAATCCACGACCCGATCGGGTTCACACGCCAGAACTTCCTCGAGCACATACTCCCGCAACCGACCGCCCGGCCGGACCAGAGCGTCGAGGGCGGCCGCCCACTTGCCCTCACCTGTTCGCCCGATCGCGTCAATCGCGATCCGCACCGCCGCCGGCCAGCCGCCAGTGCACTCCCATACCCTGTCTATGAGGCCGGCCGAGGCTTTCTCGACTTCTGCCCGCAGCAGCACCTCCACCTCGCCGCGATCTAGCTCGAGCTGTCTGGTGTCGACGTCACCGACCAGTCCTCGTCCCCGCAACCGGGTTAACGAGAACGGCAGCTGGTGGCGAGTAATCAGGACGAGGCGCAGCGCCTCGGGTGCTCCCCGGCACAGGTCGGCCAGCACCCGCAGCGCAGCCGCATCGGACGGCAGCTCCTGCAGATCATCGAACACCACCACAAGTTCACGCCCCAACTCCTCCAGCGTGCGGCACAGCTGGTCCATAGCCGGCTGCCAGACCCGCTCCTCCGCGCTTCCGGCCTCGGGCAAGGGCACGCTCACATCACATCCGCGCTGGCGCAACGCATCCGCCAGACCGCCGACGAACCGGGCCGGATGCGCATGCCGACGATCGATCACCAGGCACGCGGCCGACCGCTCTCGCACCACCTGCATCACCGCAGTCGTCTTCCCCCACCCCGCCACACCAGTCACCACAACAACGCGGTACCGCCCAATGTCGCGGCGCAACTCACCTACTACCCGCGGCTGCCCACCTGCTTGCATCACCTCACCAGCCGAATCGGCAGCCACCACCGTGCCTTCACGGCAGCGACTCCGGTAGACGCCGAACCACAACGGCCCCTGAAGGCCAGCAGGGACAACCTCCCGGTGCAACCTGCAAGATGGTGCAACTTCTTTACCGGCACCGCATCCGTAGCCGCCGCTGCACCACGCCAATGGTGCAGTGAATTCACCCAGCTGGCCCTTTGACTGTCGCCAGTCGCTTCACCGGGTTGCGTTCACCGGCGACAACAGGGATCGACCTTGCCAAGGCCCACGGAATCCCGGGGCGGTGATCCGGTCCAACTCGGGTATCCGGTCCGGAGTGTGCGCAGGCGAGCCGGTCCGACTGGGGCATGATCCGGCCGGTGACCTCGCGGACCGAGGGTGGTATATCTCCGCCAACGGCCGGGTCTGCCAGGCCTTGATCGCCTCAGCTCCGCATCGGTGATGGCCGGAATGGTGTGGTCATCGTGACGTGAGCCGGATCGGGCATCGAACGCGCCGCGGCAATCCGCATCGCCCACGAAGGCGGACGCGTCATCGCATCCGATGTGGACAGGCAGCGTCTCGACACCCTGTCCGGCGACCTCAGTGGATTCGATGTGCACACTGTGGCCGGAGACATCACGGATCCTGCCGTTGCCGAGACGATCGTGGCAGCGGCCGGTGAGAAGGTCTGGCAAACGTCGCCGGCATCATGGACGGTTTCCTGCCGCCCGTCGAGGTGGTCGACGCCACATGGGACCGGGTGTTCGGGGTCAACCTCACCGGACCGATGCGACTCACCAGGGCGATCCTGCCCGGCATGATCGCGGCGGGTGGCGGCGCGATCATGAACGTCGCCTCCGCGGCAGCCCTGCGTGCCTCCCCATCGGGCGCTGCCTACACCGCGTCGAAGCATGCGATTGTCGGATACACAAAGCGTCGCGTTCTTCTACAGCCCACAAGGCATTCGCGCGAACGTGGATCGCGTTCCTCGATCCGTTCGGCTCTGCCCTGGACCATGCGCGGCTGTGCTTCGGAGCTCTTCGCAGCAGGCCCGGCCGCGCGCCCACCGAGGTGCTGCTGCATTCAGTGTCAGCACGGTCGCTCGGATCGGTGGAATACCGCGTGCCACGCACACCGCGACCAGCGGGAGATTCCCCGGTCATCGACAACCTGATCAGCCGCAACGCGGAAGCGTGACCTCGGACACGGACACAGGCGGCGGGGCGATGCCGATCGGGCACCCCCCGCCACGGGAGCGCTCTGCACAAGCACACGTTCAGGTTACTGCGACTGCGCCTGGTGCAGGTTACTTGCAGACCGCGAGGATGCAGATCTTCACGTCTCCGATCTTGATCTTCACGTCATTGTCGTTGAAGATATTGACCACGATCTTCTTGGCCGCGTCGATGTCACCGGTCTTGATCAGCGTCACAATGACTTTGTTGTTGTTGAGGGCATTCTTGATGTTGACGACCTGGACGTCGCTGACGTCGACGACGTCGCTGACGTCGACCTTGATGGTGATTTCGTTCAGGGCGCAGGACACCAGCTTGATGGACTTCTCGTTCTTACACTTCCAGCTGTCGGTGGTGCCTGCCTGCGTCCAGCTGTCCGTCCCTGCCTGCGCGGAGGCGGCACCACCCATCAGCAGGGCGGTCAGCAGCGCCATCAGCATTGCGATGAGAGCGAATTTCCTCATGGTTGTCCCTTCGGTCCACCGGTGATCTACTTCGGCTGAGGTAGCAGGTACGACCGTAAGGAGGACTCTTAAGGTCGGCTTAGTGGTCGGTTTCGGAAGTCTTTCGGGGGTAATCAGGAGATACGTTTGACCCGCTGATGGTTGTCGGTGAACCCGTACTGCTCAACCAGCCGCTCGTGGATGACCGTGCCTTTCAGCAGCTCCGACCGCAGCCAGGCATCGGTTGCTGGTCCGGAGTGGTCATCCGCTGCACGGCGAGGCCAACGGTCGTGCCCGGGACCAGCGTGAGTGTCGACATAGACGAGGCGCTTGTCGGTTTCAGTCGAGCCCACCTTTCCAGCAAACCTCGGGAAGTAGCTCTTCAGGAGGCTGTGTTTGCACACCGCTGCGGCCTTTTCGAGACGAAGAACGGGTCGCCGACAGGTTCGGCAGCGCTGGCAGTTTCTCCACCGAGCTCATAGTTCTTCTGCGGAGAGCCCGTCCTCGAACGGTCGGGGAAGCGGCCACTGACGGCAGGGTTCGGAGGTATTCCGCTCAGAAGACAACAGAAGTGGAAGGTACTCGACGACCACCCACCAGGGCCGCTCGCGCACCGCAAGACCGGCTTTCAGGTCGTCGAGACGGTCGGTGATGTCGTCAAGGCGCCTTTCCAGACCGTCCAAACGGGACATCACGTTGGTTTCCCGTTGCGTCACCGGTTCGCCGGGCGATGGAGGGGTTCGGCCGTGCAACACCGCTTCGAGGTGTTGTGGGTGCAGGCCGAGGGCCGTCGAGAGCGATTCGAGGGTTCGGGCGCTGCGGCGACGTTCCACGACGGGATGTTGATTTCGCGGACGATGGCTCGCGACACCTGCGGGCGTTCGGCCAGTTCGCGTTGACGCCATCCGAGTTCGTTGACTCACTTGTTGATGGCCTTGGCGACTGCCGCCCAATCCTCCGACACCTATTCCTCCGCGCTCCGTTTCGGCGCCGAGGTTAGCGGTTCTCTGCCATTCCGCGGACCGAGCGGACCAGTACGCCACCGCGTTGATGCAGAGGGTTGAGTTGGAGCTCCCCGCGATTGCTGGCGGTGAGCGATGAGTGATCGTTCGTTGGATCCGAGGGTTGGCGATCCCCATGCCGCTCGAGTCGATCTAGATCTTTGGGTTCGGCGCGGCTCGGCGTTGGTTGTGGCTGTGGTGGCTGCGTATGCCTCGTACCAACATCAGCGGGATTTCGCGCTTCGTGGTGGTGCTGATGGGGTGACGGCGGCGTAGTGGCCGTTGTCTGTGGATGGGTTGTTGGTGTTGGCGATGTGGGGTTGCTGAAGTCGAACTGTGCGGGTACTCGGCGGTGTAGACGCATCGTCAAGAAACCACCGTAGATACCTCCGCAATCAAATCCTGCCCTGCTCTGGCGGCTGGTAGCCACTGACGAGACTGCGCCGGCTCCTGTCATTCCAACCTGCCGGGCTGCTGAGTCATCCTTAACGGGAATCTGTGCGACAGATACCGGATCCGCATTGTGGGCGGCGAATGTAGGCGCGATGTACCCGCCGAAGGTCACATCGAACGTGAGGCCTTTCATGTCGGGCACCAGGTCGAAGCGCCATGGTGGCAATCTTCCCGCCGAGACCACGAGTTTCGTGGACCGCCGAAAGGAGATCGCCGAGGCCAAGCGGCTGCTGTCCGCCTCCCGGCTGTTGACGTTGACCGGGGTCGGTGGGGTTGGCAAGACCCGGCTCGCCGTACGGGTAGCAGCCGCGGTGCGACGCGCGTTCGCCGACGGGGTGTGGCTGGTGGAGCTGGCCCACGTACGAGACGGCGCGCTGGTCGTGCATACCGTGGCTCAGGCGTTGGAGATTCATAACGACGGCGGGCGTGAGCCGCTGGGACTGCTGGTCGATGTCCTGCGGGACCGCCAGGTACTGCTGGTGCTGGACAACTGTGAGCACTTAGTGCACGAATGCGCCACGCTCGTCGCCACCGTGCTGCACGAGGCTACGCGGCTGCGGATCCTGGCCACTAGCCGGGAAGTCCTTCGGGTGCCCGGCGAGCAGGTCCTACCGGTCGGCCCGCTACCGGTCTCCGAGCACAACGGAACACGACCCGCCGACGCCGGCTCCCGGGATGCCGTGGTGGCGCTGTTCGCCGAGCGCGCTGTAGCGGTGATGCCGACGTTCGCAGTCGGCAGCGAGAATAAGGAGCACGTGGCCGGCATCTGCCGCCGTCTGGACGGCATCCCGCTGGCCATCGAACTGGCTGCGGCGCGCCTACGGGTACTGTCGGCCGACCAGATCCTGGCCCGGCTGGACGACCGGTTCGCCCTGTTGACCGCCGGTCCGCGCACGGTGTCTGCCCGCCACCAGACCCTGCAGGCGACGATCGACTGGAGCTTCCGGCTATGTACCCCCGCCGAACAAGCACTCTGGGCGCGGGCCTCGGTGTTCGCCGGCAGTTTCGGGCTGCTAGCGGCCGAGGAGATCTGCGTCAGCCAGGACCTGCCCGCTGGTTCCGTAGTTGACCTGCTGGCCGGATTGGTGGACAAGTCGATCCTCATCCGGGACGACCACAGCACCGGAACCCGGTACCAGTTTTTGGACACACTGCGCCAGTACGGGCAGCGCATGCTCCGACAGGCCGGCGGGCTAACCTGGCTGCGGCGCCGGCATGCCGACTGGTACCTGCACCTGGCCGAACGAGGCGAACGGGAGTGGTTCGGCCCCGACCAGGCCACCTGGTTGCAGCGACTGCGACTCGAGCACGCCAACCTACGCCTCGCCCTGGAGTTCTGCCTCGCCACCCCCGAGCGGACCCAGACCGCACTACGCCTCGCCGCGGCCCTGCACTTCTATTGGCACGGCTGCGGCTTCGTGGCCGAGGGACGCCACTGGCTGGACAGGGCACTGGCCCAGGACACCGAACCGAGCAAGGCAAGGGCCACCGCCTTGGCGATCAACGCCCACCTCGCCGTCTTGCAGGGCGACGCCTCCGCTGCCACGGCAATGGCGCAGGAGGCTCAGGACTGGGCCCAGTCGCGAGGCGAGCAGACGGTGCTGGCCTACCTCGTCTTTGTCCAGGGAGCCATCGCACGGTTCAGCGGCGACATCCCACGCGCGCAGGCACTGCTCAAGGACGCCCTGGCACGCTTCGAGGCCCTCGACGAACTCAACAGCACCGTGATCGTCGCCTATGTCACGCTGGTCGGAGCAACCGTCGTCCAGAGTGACCTCGCTCGCGCCATCGCATTGGGCCAGTACGCCCGCGCGCTCTGCGAGCGGCACGGCGAGCAATGGGCCCGCGCCTACACGCTCTACGCCCTGTCCCTCGCCGAATGGAAACAG
The DNA here is from genome assembly GCF_900176515.1 of Kibdelosporangium aridum. GTDB lineage: Bacteria > Actinomycetota > Actinomycetes > Mycobacteriales > Pseudonocardiaceae > Kibdelosporangium > Kibdelosporangium aridum. The sequence goes on along the minus strand of NZ_FWXV01000010.1, from coordinate 460,864 downwards.
GGCGAGCTGGCGCAGGCACGCACGCACGCCCGGGACGGCCTGCGGGGCATGCACACCTTCAACGACACCTTCGGCATCGTGTTGCTCGTCGAGCGGCTGGCCTGGATTGCCGGGACGGCCGGCGAGCACGAGCGGGCCGCCGTGCTGCTCGGCGCGGCCAGCACGATCTGGCCCCGGGTCGGCGGCCAGCCCCTGTTCGGCTCGCAGCACTACCTCGCCGCGCACGAAGCGTGCGAGCAGCAGGCCCGCCGTGCCCTCGGCAACCACGCCTACGAGATCGCCTTCCAGCGCGGCACCGAACTCAGCCTCGATCAGGCCACCGCCTACGCACTCGGCGAAAGCCCTCAGCCCGCCCCTGCCGCTCCCTCCGCCACCAACGCCGAACCACTAGCGCCGCTGACCCGCCGGGAGCGGCAGGTCGCCGAACTCGTCGCGCAAGGACTGTCCAACAAGGACATCGCCACCCGACTGGTGATCTCCCAACGCACCGCCGAGGGCCATGTGGAACGAATCCTGACCAAGCTCGGCTTCACCTCACGCACTCAACTCGCCGCATGGGTCACCACACAACACGAAAGCCGGAATCCATGACGGCACGCACCGGATCACGCCGACCGGGCAGCAACCTGCCGTGCGACACGACAAGTTTTGTCGGTCGCCGGCAGGAGGTTGCCGTGGCGAAGCGGCTGCTGCGGCATCGACTGGTGCCCCTGACCGGCGGGCCCGGGATGGGCAAGACCAGGCTCGCCGTATGGGTGGCCACCCACCTGACGGATGCCTTCCCTGCCGGGGTATGGCTGGTCGAGCTGGCCGCGCTGGAGGACGACAAGTTCCTGGTCCAGACGGTCGCTGACGCGTTGGGCGTCCGGGATCGCTCCGGTCGGCCTCCGATGGTAGTGCTGGCGGAGTTCCTGGCAGACAAGGAACTGCTGCTGGTGCTGGACAACTGTGAGCAACTGGTGGACGCGTGCGCCATGGTGGTGAACGACCTGCTGGCCGCGGCGCCTCGACTGCGGATCCTGGTCACCAGCCGGCAGGCGTTGCGGTCCGGCGGGGAGCATCTGCTCGAGGTGCCGCCGTTGCCGGTGCCCGCCCCCGAGGCGCGACGGCCCGCGCACTGGCACGGAATGAGGCGGTGCGGCTGTTCGCCGAGCGGGCGGCGCTCGCCCGGCCCGGCTACACGGTCGATGCGCGTAATCGCGCGACGGTCGCTCGCGTGTGCCGGCGGCTGGAGGGGATACCGCTGGCGATCGAGCTGGCTGCAGCCCGGGTGCGGGCATTGTCCCTGGAGCAGATTCTGACCCGGCTCGAGAACCACGACTTCGAACTCCTGGCGGAGGCAAGCCGGACCGCGGTACCGCGCGTGCAGTCGCTGCAGGCCGCGATCACCTGGAGCTTCGACCTGTGCTGCGAGCAGGAGCGGACGTTGTGGCTGCGGGCGTCGGTGTTCACGGGCGGTTCGATCTGCAGGCCGCGGAAGAAGTCTGTACCGGCGCCGGTATCGCGCGTAAGGACGTACTAGAGCTGGTGGCCGGGCTAGTGGACAAATCCGTCCTCATCCGGACCAAGAACGCTACCGTGGCGCGGTACTGGATGCTGGAGGCCATTCGCCAGTACGGCGAGCAGCGACTGGCGTCATCCGGCCGGCAGAGGGCCTGAAGCGCGCTTGGAAGAGGGGAAGCGAGTACGCCGGTTAATGTCGCGGTAGTCGGCGGTGGTCCTTTCTGGATAGGGGTGGAGGATTCGTTCGATGTATTGCACGAGGCGCCCTTTGAAGGTGATTGGGACGGCGAAGGAGAGCGTGTCCAGGTCGGACAATCGAATCCTTCGCCGATGAAAGGCTCGGTGGCCACGACCAGTAGAGTGGTCCGTCTGTTGACGGTCTCAGCTGGGATAGGGCGTCGCGTCTGGCCTTCGCGGGCATGCCGCCGCGGAGAACAAATAGGATCGACCCGTACTGGCGAAGCTCGTCGGTGAAGCGCTCGACGTGGGGCCGCGCTGGGTGAGTACGAGGCAATGCCTTCCTCGTTGTAGCGCAGCGGTCACATCGGTGATCAATTGGTGGACACGGGTGTCGTTGGCGACGAGGCCACGGTAGGTGGCGGCCATCAGCGGTATTCGGTGTCGTGCACGTGTAGCACGGGCGCTGGTCTTGGTATCGCTTCTGGGTGATCGAGGTCGAGCTGTGGTGCTTGGTCGTCGTGAGTGTCTTGTGTAGAACTCTTGATGGTGCGCCGGATTGGGCCGATTTGGAGTGAGATGAGGTCGTCGAGTTTGTCGCGTCGGTAGGGTGGCGATCAGGCCGAGCTATCGGCGTGCTGTGACTTACGTGACGGCGTGTTCGAATGCCGCTGCGGGAATGTGATGGCATTCGTCGGCGACAGCCAGACCGTAGCCGTTGGTGAGGGACGTGATGTCGTCCTTGCGCGCCAGGGTTTGCACCATCGCGACGTCGACGACACTGCGGGTTTGTACAGCCGCCACCGAGTTGGCCTGGGTTCGGTGTCTGGGGCGTGGCTCAGACTTTTCCGGGGCTGGGGGAGGGAACGGCACGTGCCCCGCGCCGCGGAGATCCGCGAGGTCACCGGCTTGGATCATTGAGAGACCTGCGGAATCTGGTGGACGAGGACGAGCGGCGGGGCAAGGCCGTGCTGCCCGAGGCTAGAAGCAGCAGGGACGGGACTCCACAGTGGCCGACGCATTTGTCATCTTCGACTGTCCACATCTCGTTCTGCCGGCCGGATGGCCACGGCGGCCAAGGCTGTGCGCAGTGCTGGGGACGGTCTAGTGCAAGTCAAGCTGGCCTGGGTGACCGAGACTGGTGCTGTTGGGAAGAGGTTGCAGGCGATGCACTCCTGGGAGTGCATATTTGATGGTTGGTGTGCGCCACTCTCTACAGAGGACTGAAATGTGCTCAATCGGGTTTCACACTGGTGGAACAGGAGCAAAACAGGAGCAAAACAGGAGCACGGGCGCGCGTCCAACTGTGCTGTACTGCACTCGGTGGCATCATACTGCTTTGATTGCAACGGCTTGACGTGTGTAGTGTAGAGTCCCAGGTCGGGAGCACTGTCCTAATCGGACTGACAGTGTGGGGTCAGGGGTTCGAATCCCCTCAGCTCTACTCGACTCGACTCAGGCGGTCTGTGTTCGCGGAAAGCGCGAACCGGGTCGCCTCGAATTATTTCTGGGGGCCGAGCCCCCAGACCCCCACGGTGCGTGCTCCTTACGAACCAGCGCTGGGCGCCTTTCGCTTTTACTAGCGTGCTTCGTGTCGACCGGCTTGATCCTTAGCTCAGGTCCCCTTAGCAGTGACTTCTGGGTTCTTGTGCTGTGGACTTGTGGCGGTGCACTGGTATGGAGGAATTCGGGAGGACAATCTCCCCCTGATTTCGTGTCGACCTTTGCCGTTGAGTTGTTGTCAGTGGCCGACGGTGGCCTGGTTGAGGTTGTTGGTGGGCTCGTCGAGCAGGTCAGCTCACATGATCAATTGTCGGAGCCTCTTAGCCGGTCATGTTCTCGATCGTCACGCGCAGGTCGACCAGTTCTTTTCTGTTGCGCAGGCCGAGGAGGCGCAACGTGGCGGCCATCTTGTCCTCGATGGTGCGCGGGGACAGGTGCACCTTGGTGCCGATTTCCTTGTTGGTCCGTTTCTGGGCGGCCAGGGTGGCGACCCGTTTGAGTTCCGGCGGCAGGCCCTGCCAGCGGACGGCGAAGCCTTCGGGTTCCTGGGGGATTCCCAGCATTATCGCCTGGCGGTGGTCCAGTTCCCGGCCCGCCGCGACCGCGCTCTCGATCTCCGGGCCCGCGATCGCGCGGACGATCGCCTCGGCGCGCTGCTGGGCTCGCAGGAACGGTCCGAGGCCTTCCAGCCGGACGTTCACCCGGGTGCGCAGTGACTCCGCGGCACCCCAGGCCCGGCCCAGTTCGACCGCCGTGAGCTTCAACGGCTGGGACCCGCGAGCACTGTCGGACTGCTCACCGCGGTGTCGCTGCAACAGGCCTGCGCCGACCCAGAAACGTATGTAGGCCAGCCACGTGATGCCCCACGAGTCATCGACATCGCGCTGATCGAGGACCGTGTCCTGGACCAGCGCCTCGGCCTGCCTGGGGTCGGCGTGCCACGCCAACGACATCGCGTGCGCGATCCGTGCCCAGGTGATGGCCCAGTGACCGCCGGCCTCCTCGCATGCCGTGAGGTACTCCCTGGTCAACGTGACCACCCTGCCGGGCTCGTCGGTGAGGTGGAACGCGGCTGCCAAGCCCGCGAACAGCGTGCACATCGCCCAGCCGCCCTGGTCGCCGATAGCGGTCGAGTCTTTCGCCGCCCGCATGAGGATGTCGATGCACCCCATGTCGTAGCTGCCGTCCTGGCGCGGGACAAGCATTCGGTGGGCGCCGTCGACGAACAGCACTGCGGGGTTCACCGCGGCGGTGAACGGGTTGTCCTCGCCGCCGTCGGGACCGTGCTCGTCCATCCGGCGTTGTGCCTCGAGGTACAGATCGCGCAGGCGCTGGGCCTCGTCGACCCGTCCCTGGCACAGGGCGATCCACGAGGCCATCGCTGTCGCCACGATCCGCATCGGGTGTGCCGCGCCGAGGTGGGCGGTGGCCGCCAGGCCCTTCAGCAGCCATTCCTTGCCCTCGCCGAGCTTGCCCCAGTAGAACCACCCGCGCAGCCGGGAGATGTGGATGGCGATGGCAAGCGCGTCGGCGGCCAGGTCCGGTTCGGTGTGCCCGTACAGCATGGCGGCCTCGAAGTTGCCCAGCTGCCAGCGTGCGTCCTCGAGGATGGTGGTCTCCTCGGGACTGAACCAGATGGTCCCGTACCGTGCCGCCATCCCCACGAAGTGCTGGAGGTGCCTGCGGCGCAGCGCGCGTTCCGCCGAGCTGTCCTCGATCTTCTCCAGCGCGAACATCCGCACCGGCTGCAGCAGGCGGTAGCGGTGGACACCGCCGCGGGTGTCGGCCATGACCAGTGACCGGTCGACGAGTGCCTTCACGGCCTGGATCACCTGGTCCGGGTCCAGTTCCTCGTCGCTGCACACCTGGCCCGCTGTCGGCAGGTCGAAGCCGCCGGAGAACACGCCGAGCCGGTCCATCACCCGCCGCTCGACCTGGTCGAGCCGCCGGTACGAGCCGGTGTAGGACTGCCGGAGGCCGTCCGGGACGAGGAACCTGTTCGCCCGCCCTCCCACGTCGTCCAGTCCCGGGTAGCGGCGCCGCACGGGCTGACGGGAGTCGATCACGCGGCTGGCCCGGATCTCCGCGAGCGACTCGTACCGCAACCGCGCCGCGTCAATGGCGATCGCCAACGGCAGGCCGTCCACGCTGCGCACCAGCTCGGCCGCGATCACCCGCTCAGCCGCGGACAACGGGTGGCCGAGTGCGTCGGCGCGTGCCGCGAACATCTCCAGCGCAGGCCACCGACCGTCCAGCGAGTCCTGTTCGCGGGGGAAAGGCAACGGCGGCACGTACTCGACGTGCTCGCCGACGCAGCCCAGCGGTTCCCGGGACGTCGCGAGGACGGTGACCTGTTTGGGGACCGCGGCCAGCAGGCTGGCGACGAACTCGCTGGCCTGGAGCACGATGTGTTCGCAGTTGTCCAGCACCAGCAGCGTCGTGCGGTCCGGGGTCCGCAGGTAGTCGGTGATCGCCTCCCACGGCGGGCGGTCGCCGTAGTCGGGCGAGTCGAGGGCGTCCTGGACGGCACGATCGACCTGGTCGGGCCCGGTGTCAGGGGACAGGGACGTCATCCGCACCCACCGGACGACCAAGTCCGGATGGTTGTGCCGCATCCACCACGCTGTGTGCAGCGCCAGCGTGGTCTTGCCGACTCCGGCCGTGCCGGTCAGGGTGACCACGCGCGCACCACCCCGCAGGTGGTCTCTGATACGGAACGCCAGTTCGTCCCGGCCGATCAACAGGTCCGGCTCGGCCGGCAGAGCCCCCGAGAGGTCTCTGGGCATCCCGCAGCACTCCTCGACGTCCCATGGTCATCGGGCAAACGCACGCGTGTCCGCGCGCGGGGAAACACCGTAGCGGTAGGCGTCCGGGTGAGAGACGAGTGATCCCTCTCACGACCGGGCACGGTCCCACGCGCGAACAGGTGTGGACAAGCGCCCAGCCCGGTGGTGATGTTCTGGCCTGCGGCAACGGAATGTGATGCGGCTACCCGCCGAGATACGCGCGCTCCGTCTGGATGGCGTGGTCAACCAGCGTCAACAGCGCGTGCCTGCACGCTGCCTTGCTGCGTGCGTCGCACCGGATGATCGGGGTCTCCGGGTCGACGTCGAGTGCGTCGCGGACGGCCTCTGTGTCGTAGAGCGAGAGACCGTCGAAGTCGTTGATGGCGACGACGAACGGGACCGACCGGCTCTCGAAGAAGTCGATAGCCGCGAAGCAGTCCGTCGGCCGCCTGGTGTCGATGAGCACGATGGCGCCGACGGCACCGATGACGATGTGGTTCCACGAGTTCCAGAACCGGTGCTGGCCGGGCGTGCCGAACAGGTAGAGGGTGAGGGAGTCGTCGAGCGTCAGCCTGCCGAAGTCGAGCGCGACCGTGGTGGTGGTCTTGCCGTTTACGCCGGTGAGGTCGTCGACGGTGGCGCTGGTTTGCGTCAGCGGCGCTTCCGTCGTGAGCGGCTCGATCTCGCTGATCGCGCTGACCATGGTGGTCTTGCCGACGCCGAAACCGCCTGCCACCACGATTTTCGCGGTGCGCGGGAATCCGTTGTGGTCATGCATTGATTAGTCCGTCCCTGACGCGTTGGAGGAAGTCGAGTCGCGTCTGGCCGTGGGTGTCGGCGGCTTGGAGGCCAAGGCTGATCGTGAGGCGGCCGTCGTCGACGAGGTCGCTGACGAGGATCTGGACGGTGGTCAGCGGCAGCGCCATGCGCGCGGCGAGCTCGGCGATGGCGATGGGCCGCGGCGCCAGGTCCATGATCGTCTGCATCTCCGGCGACATCGCCAGCAGGTGCCGGTGCCCTGCCCGTGCCTGCTGGTCGGCGCCAGCTGCCACCTTTACCTGCGTCGTCAGGTCCAGATCGGAGCGGCTGGGTACGGTACGGCCGCCCGTGAGCCCGAAGGGCCGCACGAACGGCTCGTCGTCATCGCCGTGCCGGGCCATGATCAGCGCTCGGGGGAACCAGTCGGCACCCACGCCGGGGCGTCCGCGTCACGCAACGTGGCGGTCAGTTCCTGTCCCACCGAGCCGACGATTCTGTGCAGCGCGTAGAACACGTCGTCCAGGACGGCGTCGTGGTCGGCACGTGCCGCGAGGTAGGCGTGGGGCCCGGCGGCGATGACGACGTACCAGGATTGGCGACCCTCGATCGGGAGCTGTCGCAACACGTCGCCCTGCTCAGCGAGGACGGAGCCAGCGAGTGCCACGAGTGAGGCGGTGCCCGCCGCCAGTCGTTCGGCGGCGGCGCGGTTGGCGGTGTCCTGGTCCCGGTACGCGTGGGCTCTCAGCATGCCGTCCACGGTCACGGCCATCACCATCTGCAGGCCGGGGACACCGTCCGCGGTGAGGAGGTTCTGGAGCAGGTACTGGACACGTTCGGTCATCGCTGTCGGCTTTCTTCGTCTTCGCGCGGCCAGGCCGGCGACTGAGGTGGTCCGGGCTCCGCGGCGGCGGCCTGACGGCCTCGTTCCGTCCCACGCTGCAGCTGGCTCAGCTGGGACCGGGTGTTCGCGACGTCGATCTCGTCCGGCGGGAGGCTGGCGGCGGCGTGCACCATGCCCGGGGAAGCGGAGGATTGCAGCGAGGCGCCCCGACGGCGCCTGGGTAACGGTGGGGGCGCACCGTTCGGTGCGGATACCACGGGGTCCGCGGTCATCGGCGGGCGAGCGTGCCGGGGTCCCACATCGTGCGCGGACCCTATCGGGTTCGGCACCTCGGCCCTGCCGGGCCCGGCCGAGGACGCGACCAGCGCCAGGTCGTGTTCGGCGGTCGTCTCCGTCGCCGTGCCGAACCACGTCGATTCGGCGGGTGCTGCCCGGTCCTCGCCATGGACCATGACCTCCTCCTGCGGAAACGAGGCCAGCAACTCCGAGGGCAGGGTCACGACCGCCGACAGGCCCTGGAAGGCCGAGGTCTGGAAGGCCACGATCATGCCAAGCGCGCGGGACAGGTGCGCCACCACGAAGAAGCCCAGATGACCGATGGCGTCCTCGCGGACCATCACATCGAACTCGGGTGGGTTGCGCATCAGCTCGTTGACCGACTCCAGCGCCTGCCGGGACAGGCCCATCCCCGCGTCCGCGATCTCGATCGCGACGCCGTGCGCGGTCAGCTCACCGAGTACCCGGATCTGGCTTCCTGGCGGGGAATACCGCACGGCGTTGTCCATGAGCTCGGACAGCACGTGCGCGACCTGGTGCGCGAGCAGCGGTTTGACTGACACCTCCGGGATGTTCTGCAACGAGAACCGCTGCAGCTGCCCGGCCGGGTCCGGGCCCTCCGGCGGCGAGGTCTCCGTGGCCGCGCCCTGGACGATGTGGAACAGCGGCACAGGGTTGCGCCGCTGGCGCCGCGGTTGGTCCCCGGCGAGCACGATCATGTGGTCGGCGATGCGCCGGGCCCGCACCACCTCGTGGTCGATCCCGTAGAGGAGCCGGAGGACGGCCGGGTTTTGTTCCTTTTCCTGTGCCGCGAGGACGGTCGACAACAGCCGTGCCACCGGGAGCTGGATGCGGTGCGCGAGCTCCTTGAGCACCCGCGTCGTGCCCTTCCGCAGAAGGATCTCCCGTCGGCGCGCCTCGAGGTCGGCGACGACGGCGTCGCGGAAGCGGGCCGCGACACCGCCGATCTCGTCCGGCCCTTCGTCGAGGAGCACGACGTCGTCCCGGACGTCGACGTCGTCGTCCTCCTGAAGCACGCGGACCAGCTCCGGCACGTCGTCGGTGGCCACCCGGTGCACGCCCTGGGCCAGGCTCCCCAGCCGGCGCGACACCCGCCGCGCCAGCCGCACACCGACGATCGCCGCGGCCACCGCCGCCGCCGCGAGGGCACCCAGCAGCAGCGCCGTCGTCCAGAACACCTCGGAGCCGGTGTCGGCCGCCGCCCCGGCGATGGTGGTGGCCTGCATGACCGTGAGATCGACCAGCTGCCGGGACACCGTGGACGTCAGGTCCGTCCATTCGCGCGCACTGACCGGGAACGACACCGTGATCTCTCTGTCGCCGCTCCGGTGCGGATCGGGTCCCCGTGCGATCAGTGCGTCCTCGATGCCGCTCAGCCGTTGGTACGCCGATCCCTCGACGACGTCGGTGTACCGGTCACGGACCCCGGGCTCGAGGTACTGCGCGGTCGTGTCGAGCTCGTTGTGGTAGGCACCGACGAGGTGCTGGAACCGCTGGTACTCGCCGGCCGCGAAGGTCTGGTTGGCGAGAGCACCGACGGCCAGCGAACCGGCGCGGGACATGTTGTCAGAGACCCGGAACAGTCCCACCGCGGCGATCGCGGACTGCGTGATCTCCACGTCGGGCACGAAGCGGGCCTGGGCGTCGAACAGGCGCGTGGCGGCGTCGAGGACCTCGTTGTAGTACGAGAAGACCTCCGCCGGGCTCGCGGACCTCGACTCGATCAGGCCGCGTTGCTCCGGCAGCCGGTCGAGCAGCTTGGTGAACGCGGTCAGCCGGTCGGTGATCTCCGGCGGAGCCCCGGACAGCGCCTCGGACGCCTTCTGCATCTTCTCGAGCCCTTGGGAGGTACGGGTTTCCTGCTGCCGGAGGGCGGCGGCGTCGGCGCCCGGTGCGGCCAGGTAGGCCAGCGCATGCTGCCGCTCGGCCTGCAGCTCAGCCAGTGCGGGCACCGCGGGCACGGAGACCTCTTGCACGCCGTCCCCGATGATCTTCAGCTTGAGGCTGGGAAGACCGATCTGGATCACGCCCAGGAGAACCGTCACACCCAGGAGCGCGACGAGCGTGAGGGTTGACAACCGCAACCGGGTCCCGAGCGACTGGAGGCGACGGTGCGGCTGCGCCGGCGCCGGGGGTCGGTCGTACACCTGCTTACTCCTTGTGTGTCTCGATTGCGGTCGCCGCCCGCGTGGCCACTCCGCGCCGAGCGAGCCGTGAGCTCTGGCCCGGTCGTGGACCGGCGACCGTGGCTGGGCGAGCCGAATCCGCCTATCCGGCGTCCGATCGGACAGCTGGACGGGTTCGCGTGCTGGGCCCTAGCCGACTGGCGCGCTGAGCAGCTGCTCGAGTGCCCATGGGGTCTCGAACAGGCGGACGATTGTGTCGGCGAGCTCCGGCTGTCCGGCCGCCTCCGCCAGCAGCTGCCGCACCGGCGGTGGTGGCTCCAGCAGCAAGGAGGTCAGCCGCGACGCCGGATACGCGCGCTGCTGCCGCCACTCGTCGGAGCAAGCGGTCAGGAACGCCTCGTCGAACGGCCCGGAGTGGGCCAGCGCGCGGCGAGCGAAGATCGCAGCGCCGTCAGAGTGGCTGTTGGCGCCCTGTGCTGCCAAGGGATCCATCTGGATGGCCAGGTCACCGAGGGACGCCACCGGCCGCCCCGACAGTGGCAGGTGGCTGACCGGCTGACGCACGACCGGCGTGACGGCGCCTGCCATAGTGCCGCGTGCGTCGGCCAACGTGGCCCGGCCGCACCGGGCGGCCACGCTGGGTGCGAACTCACGCAGTAGGCGCAGGAGGAGTTCCGAGCGCGCGGCAGGGTCCTTGACGTCCCGGAACGTGTCCAGCGCGGTCCCGGGGCGTGCCTCCATCAGGACGATGTGGCAGGTGCGGCCTTCGCTGGTCGTGCGATCGCCGAAGTATGCCGGGATCAGCAGGATCTCGCCCTCGGGCAGCAGGGCCAGCTGCACGTAGTTGCCGGGAGTCGGCTCGACACCGTCGAGGTAGACGGCGAGGAGTTGGCGGGCAGGGGGCAGCGCAGGGAAGGCGGGATCGGCGGGGAACAGCTCGGCGAGATCGCTGTCCTTCGGCGAGGTCGTGACGACGACGAGGTCGTGGTCCTGCGCCAGCCGGTCGACGTAGGCCGCGGTGATCGGCTGCCTGGTCTCGGCGTGGATGCGTACGCCCCGGTCGTCGAGGATGCCGAGCCAGGCGGCGAACCGATCGGGCTGGTTGACGGACACGGCGGGGTTGGTCAGTGTGCCGCGCCATTCGAATAGGACCCGGCCCTGCTCGACAGCCTGGCACCAGATACCTCGGATCTGCGGCGCTTCCGGCCACAGGTCGAACCCGAGTGACCGCTCTTGTCCGCGCGTGCGCCACACCTTCACCTGGGTGGAGCGAACCGGGCTGGCCGCGACCGCTTCCGGCGGGGTCGGGGTGAGCACTGTCGCGTGCCCGCCGCCGTTGCGGATATGAGCCGCCATCTGCAACGCCGTCTCACCGGCGCCGACGACCAGCAGCCGCATTCCCATTCGCTACTCCCAGTGCTGTCAGTCGAATCCGGGCGCGTGGCCCTTCCGTGCGATGTGTGCGCCCACCGTGCCAGTACGGACAGTTCTGGGGAATGCCTTCTCCCCCCTCGATCATCGCGGGCCCGCGGTGCTTGCCGGACGATGACCTTCGTCCATATGGGTGATGTCCCGGTCCGCTACGGGGGATGCACCGGTAGTCACCGGGCTCGCCACGGGCCATATCGGAAAACCCCTCTGACCCGACGCGAATACGGCATTGCCGCCGGGTGAAGCAATGGTGCGTGACGTGGAGCCGCGATGCCATGCTGCGTACGGAATGCGCCTGTCCGGTATTTGTACGTCAAACAGTTCGGAAATTGCCAGTGACCAGTTTGATCACCTCGGTGCGCCGGAGCGGCGCGCGTCACCTGCCCGACCGGCGATACCGGGACGGGTCGCGCATGACGAGCTGGCGGTCTGCACCGTCTTGGTGGGAAACCTGGTGATCGAGGAACTGGGCGTCAAGGTCACGGCGGCGTTAGCGGTCCGTTTCCCGCTCGGCGGCGTCCTTCCGGGCACCAACCACCGGGTCGGCTGGCGAGACGACGTCGGCCACTTCGCCCCCATCGGCCGCGACGAGGTCCAACTCCTGTCCGAAGGCACACTCGAAGGTCTGACAACGCTGTGCCGGATCTCGTTCACCTTCGGCGACGCCATACGCATCCCTGGCGAACAGCTGTTCCGCAAAGTTGTATGCGATCGCTGCCTCATCGCCGTGCAAACCCTTCCCGAACTGCTTCTCCTGTGAATAAGGCGATGCACTCCTGAGGGCAGCATATTGTAGAGTCGCAGGTCAGGGGAACTGTCCGAATCGGACTGACAGTGTGGGGTCAGGGTTTCGAATCCCCTCAGCTCCACTCGACTCTGAGACTCCCTTGCTTCGCGCCCTTCGCTTGGGAGTCTCGTCGCTGTCTTTTTGGGGGCCGAGCCCCTAGACCCTCCACGTGCCGTCTCCGGCGGGCCTCACTTCACATCCGGGGGTTGGATGTGCGCGCACGTTGATCACTGTTGACAGAACACGCTCATGCTGATGTGCGGGTTCCTCAGCGCTTGTTTCCGAGCTTGGTCAGGCCGAGGGTGTTTGGTGCCGAGACGAGGGAATTCGTAGCCGATCGGACGGTGCCCCATGCCGTTCTGTCGCGGACTTGCCCGACGAGCATCGGGGCCTTCAACCCTGGCCATCCTGTACGTTCGGCCCGATCGAAAGTTTCGATCGCGGCCCTTGTCATTTCGATCGATGTGGTACTTCGCGCGATGCGGTCAACGATTCGACACGGGCGGTGGCGCGCTCGGGTCAGTGCTGCCAGTGGCGAATGCCATACGACAACGTCGCAGGTCGACACGTACGGCCGAGCGATCCATCAGCGGTTGATCCTAGGTGTGGTCCTGGTGATTCCCGTTGACTGCGGCGGCAGGACTGGCTACATTGGTTCGAAACTTAAAGTGGGATAGCCTGAACGTTTGAGCGTCAGCGGTGACGTTGTGGAGGTGAGGCACCCAGGGTGAGCGGATGCCCCTGCGTATCCATCCGCCACCGCCACGTCCTGCGATTCATTCGATCACGCACATGTGCGAGCGGTGCTGGGCGCGATCCACTTCGGTTGTCGGTGGCCACGTTCTGCGTATTCAGCCGCGTAACCGAGTGTGCAGAGACGCACTTAAAAGCAGTTGCTTCTTGAAGGTTCGGGAGCGGTCTGGCAACTGCGCCAAGCGGCGATGTTCGCCGTTACCCCAATGCTCTGTTTGATGTGCACACATTTTTGCGGGCTTAAATGTTAGCGCTAACACAACAGATATCGCCGCTTTCACCTGGACAAGGAGCTGCCATGAGATTCAACGACGAATCTGAGCAGGCCCGCCAATGACGTGGCTGGGCGCATCGGATTGGTCGCCCTCCTGGACACCACTGCGGCGCGGTCGCGCTCAACACCGGCGTGGCGTTGGTGGCGAGCGTCGGCACGAGTGCTTGGTACGTCCTGGAACGGGACCGACCGGCCATGGCAACTCGGTCGCATCGGGTAGGCGGTGCGACAAGCGCGCCCACCTCACCCAACCAGAGCTGATCAGATCCCGCGCTCCCGTCGTGACCAACCCGGGAGAGCGGGGATCGGGCCTCCCTGCACGCATATCGGGCTTCGTGCGGCCCTGACACCGAAGGAGAACCACCATGAATTCGATGGGTCAAGCTCCGCCGACCGTGCCACCACGGGCGGCACCCCACCGTAGGGATCGCGCCCGGCGCAGCGGTTGGGCGCGCACGCTGATCACCCTGCTCGCGACCGTCCTCGCCGCTGTCACGGCTGTCGCGCTCAACACCAGCGCAGCGTCGGCAGCGACCGTCGACACGAGTGCGTGGTATGTGCTGGTCAACCGCAACAGCGGCAAAGCGTTGGACGTTTCCGGCGTTTCCACCGCCGACGGAGCGGTGGTCCACCAGTGGTCTCGCCACGACGGAGCCAACCAGCAGTGGCAGTTCGTGGACTCCGGCGACGGCTACTACCGGCTGAAGTCGAAGAACTCCGGCAAGGTGCTCGACATCGACAACTGGTCGACCGCGGACGGCGGGAAAGTCCAGCAGTGGACCGACCTCAACGGAACCAACCAGCAATTCCGCCTCGCCGACTCCGACAGCGGTTACGTCAGGCTGATCAACCGCAACAGCGGCAAAGCCGTAGAGGTGACAGGCTCGTCGACCGCGGACGGAGCAGCCGTCGTCCAGTACGGCGACCGGGGCGGGGCCAACCAGCAGTGGCAACTCGTCCGCCTGAGCGACACCCCGCCCGGCACGTGCTCCCTTCCGTCGACGTACCGCTGGACGTCGACGGGGTCGCTGGCGAACCCGAAGGCGGGCTGGGTCTCACTCAAGGACTTCACCCACGTCGTCTACAACGGCAAGCACCTGGTCTACGCGACGACGCACGACACGGGAACGACCTGGGGCTCGATGAACTTCAGCACCTTCACGAACTGGTCCGACATGGCCTCGGCCAGCCAGAACGCGATGAACCCCGGTGCCGTCGCATCCACGCTGCTCTACTTCGCCCCGAAGAACATCTGGGTGCTCGCCTACCAATGGGGTGGGCCCGCTTTCAGCTACAGGACGTCGAGCGACCCCACCAACCCGAATGGGTGGTCGGCGCCGCAGACGCTCTTCACCGGAAGCATTTCCGGCTCTGGCACCGGACCCATCGACCAGACGCTCATCGCGGACGGCACGAACATGTACCTGTTCTTCGCCGGCGACAACGGCAAGATCTACCGTGCCAGCATGCCCATCGGGAACTTCCCGGGCAGCTTCGGCTCGTCCTACACGACGATCATGAGCGACACACAGGCCAACCTGTTCGAAGCGGTCGAGGTCTACAAGGTCCAGGGCCAGAACCAATACCTGATGATCGTCGAGGCGATGGGACGCAACGGGCGCTACTTCCGCTCGTTCACGTCCACCAGCCTGAACGGTTCGTGGACGCCGCAGGCCGCCACCGAGAGCAACCCCTTCGCCGGCAAGGCCAACAGCGGCGCCACCTGGACCAACGACATCAGCCACGGCGACCTGATTCGCAGCAACCCCGACCAGACCAAGACCATCGATCCCTGCAACCTGCAGTTCCTCTATCAGGGACGTGACCCCAACTCCGGCGGCGATTACGGCCTCCTGCCGTACCGACCGGGTCTGTTGACATTGCAACGCTAATCGCCTGACACAGGGGGTCGCCGCCCTTGCTCTGCACCGGGTAAGGGCGCCGACCCAGCCTCCTGGTGATCAGTGGCGCAGGTCTGCCCGGAGGAACTCGGTGATGCGGAGCAACTTTGGTGGGCGTGTCACATCGTCGGAGAGGGCCTGGAACGCCTCGTCCTGTCCGATGAGACGTGGGGCGACGAGTTCCACCTCCCGCCCGTCGACTTTCAGCCTCGCGCCGCCTGCTGCCAAGACGTTCCGCACCCAGTCCGATCTTGATCCGTACACCAGGATGAACAGATAGCCGCCGTCGACAGGATGCGCGTCGAGCGGCGTGCGGTACGTCGTTCCCGAAGTGCGCCCGACGTGGGTCAGCACCGGTCTCTTCCCGCGCGCGATCGAGCGTGGGTTGACCACACGCTTGTTCACGCGTCCTAACCACCTTGGCATCGGCATTTGGCATGTCCTCCTTTGGCCTTACGTGTGTAAGGCTGACTTACGCATGTAAGGTTGTCAACACGCCCGCACCCCTGGAGTCTTCGTGTCACCACCACGGCCACCGCTCAGCCGAGATCGTGTGCTTGACGCCGCGATCCAGGTCGCGGATCGCGGCGGCGCGGCGGCGATCACGATGCGACGGGTGGCGCAGGAACTCGGCGTGGAGGCTATGTCGCTCTATCACCACGTGCCGAACAAGGACGCCATCCTCGACGGCGTGGTCGATGCTGTGTTCGCGGCGATCAAGCTACCCAGCGCCGACTGCGACGATTGGCGCGAAGCGATCCGTGAACGCGCTTACTCCGCGCGTGCGGTCTTGTCGCGGCACAGCTGGGCTCTCGGCCTCATGGATTCCCGTCGTAACCCTGGGTTGGCGACGCTACGCCACCACAACGCCGTCCTCGGCGTTCTGCGGGAGGCGGGCTTCGCGCTGCCGACGGCCGCACACGCGATCTCGCTCATCGACAGCTACATCAGCGGGTACGTCCTGCAGGAGGTGAACCTGCCGATGACGACGCCCGAGGACGTCGAGGAAGTGGCTGGCGGCATCCTCGAGCACCTGCCGGCGGACGAGTTGCCGTACCTCAGGGAAATGATCGTCGACCATGCCCTGCGGCCGGGCTACGACCACACGAACGAGTTCGGCTACGGCCTGGACCTGATCCTGGACGCGCTCGAAGCTCGCCGAAAGTAGCGCACGACGATGTCCGGCCGCGGGGTTTCGGTCGGGATCCGAGGGCGTTATCGCAGTTGGTCGCGGCGGCGGGTCAGGTTGGCGGTCTCGGCGGTGTTGCCGGCCAGTTCGATGGCTTTGTCATACGCCGCACGGGATTCCTGGCTGCGGCCCAGCCTGCGCAGTAGGTCGGCGCGGGTGGCGTGGTAGGCGTGGTAGTCGGCCAGCCTCTGCTCGAGACGGTCGACGGCCGCCAGCGCCACCTCCGGTCCGTCGAGCTCGGCGACTGCGATGGCCCGGTTGAGGGCGATGACCGGGGAGGGGTCGAGGCGGACGAGTTGGTCGTAGAGCGCGAGGATCTGGGACCAGTCGGTGTCGCGCATCTCGCGGGCTGAGGTGTGCACGGCGTTGATCGCGGCGAGGATCTGGTAGCGGCCCGGGGCCATCCCGGCGGCAGCAGCGGCGAGGCGTTCGCGCACCAGCCGGTGCCCCTCGGCGATCAGCGTCGCGTCCCACGCCCCACGGTCCTGCTCGGCCAAGGGAACCAGTTCACCGCCGGGCGAGACCCGGGCTGGGCGGCGGGCCTCGATGAGCAGCATCAGCGCCAGCAGTCCGGCCACCTCACCGTCGTCCGGCAGAAGGGCACGGATCAGGCGGGTGAGCCGGATCGCCTCGGCGGTCAGGTCGTGGCGCACCGGATCGGTGTCGGAGCCGGTGGCCAAGTAGCCCTCGTTGAACACGAGGAACAGGACGGTCAATACGCCGGAGACGCGTGCCGGGAGGTCCTCGGCGGACGGCACGCGATAGGGAATGTGCGCCGCCTTGATCTTGGTCTTCGCGCGGGTGATCCGCTGTCCCGTGGCGCTTTCGGACACCAGGAAGGCGCGGGCGATCTCGGGCACAGTCAGACCGCCGACCATGCGCAACGTCAGCGCCAGACGGGCTTCCATCGCCAGTGCCGGGTGACAGCAGGTGAAGATCAGCCGGAGCCGGTCGTCGTCGATGGCGCCGGGAGGCTCGGGCGGGCTGTCGTCGTACACCATCCGAGCCTCCTTGTGCTTGTCGTCGCGCTTGTTCTCGCGCCGGACCCGGTCGATGGCCTTGCGGCTGGCGGTGGTGGTCAGCCACGCGCCGGGATTGGGGGGCACGCCGTCGGCCGGCCACCGCTCGACGGCGGTCGCGAACGCCTCGGCGGCCGCCTCCTCGGCGATGTCGAGGTCACCGAAGCGCCTGGTCAGGGCGGCGACCACCCGGGCCCACTCCTCGTGGTGGACCCGGATGATCACCTCATCGACGTCGCTCACCGGAACGGCCGCACCTCGATCTTCCGATCGCAGATCCTCGACGCCTCGGTGGCGAGCTTGAGCGCCACATCCAGATCGGGCGCCTCCCACACCCAGACACCGGCGAGGTACTCCTTCGACTCCACGAAAGGCCCGTCGCTGATCACCGCCTGCTCGCCGCGGTTGTCGATGACCGTGGCCGCGTCGGTGTCCGCGAGTCCGCCCGCGAAAACCCAGTAGCCCTCGGCGATCAGTCGTTCGTTGAACGCGCTGATGGCAGGCTCCCTGTCGGTGCAGCCGGGATTGCTCTTGTCATCGATCACGGAAACCAGGAACTGCATCTGAAGATCATCTCCTCTGGTGTCAAGACAGTGCGGTGGACGGTGTTTCAGCCGGCGTAGTACTGCGGGCGCCCGGCCGGCCGGTGGACCTGGATGGTCACGCCCTTCGAGTCGACCCGCGACTCGATCAGGTCGAGCGCGAGATCCGGGCCGGTCTCCGGGAACAATCGAGCGCCCTGGCCGAGGATCACCGGGATCACGATCAGAGTCATCTCGTCGACCAGATCGTTCTCCAGCAGCCACCGGGTCAGGGCGCCACTGCCGTGCACCTGCAGCTCACCCCCGGGCTTCGCCTTCAGGTCCGCGACGGCGGTCGCGAGGTCGTCGGACAGGACGGTGCTGCCCGACCACGCCGGATCGGTGAGCGTCCTCGACACCACGTACTTGGGCTGTGTGTTCAACGCCCGCATGACGGGCTCCCAGCCAGGGACATCCTGTTCAGTCAATGAACCCCATGAGTCGGCGAACAGCTCGTAGGTCCGCCGGCCGAGCAGGAAGGCGTCGGCGCGCTGGTAGGTCTCCTTGATGAACGCCGTGGTCTCGTCGTCACCCTTGCCCCGGGCCCATCCGCCGCGTTCGAATCCGTTCCTACGGTCCTCATCCGACGTGCCGCCGTTTCCCTGCATCACTCCATCGAGGGTGACCTGAGTCATCGTCGTCAGCTTCATGATCGCGGTTCCTTGCCTTGGCGCCGCCCCCTTGCGGGCGGTCTCACCCCTGCTACGAACGCCTCTGCCCCGATCCGACACCGCCCCCGGATTTCTTCGAAGATCTTTCCCGGACACCCGACGGGTTCGGCCCGAGCCCCTGCCATCAGGCCTTCCTCGGTTGTGCGGGCTTGTGCGGCCATTTCGGGGACGCTTCCGGTACGCGCACTGTCCCCGCTCTACTGGCTCGACGAGCCCTGTCGGGGCGGTCGAGCTACTTGGGGACAGGAGTTATGACACGACCACGATCCAGGTCAAGGGTGCTTGCGGTAGTCGTCGGTGTTCTCGCTGGTCTGCTGGCAGTTTCCGGTCAGGCGAGCGCGGTGGAGGATCAGTACATCGGCAAGCTCGGGTTTGAGCAGCGTTGCGCTGACACCGGCCACCTGATGTGTCTGTACCGGCTTGGCAATGGGAAGGGTGCTTACTGGGGGACAAGCAAAGATGTCCGCAACCTTGAAGGCATCTTCTATCGAACAGTGGGAACCGGGCAGAATCAGCCGGTCAAGAACAACTCCGAGTCTGTGATGTGCGCATTGCCGGTGTACAAGTGCTACATCTATTTCAACAGTGGTTATCTTGGTAACTGGGACTGGTTGTATGGAGGTGAAGTCGGCAACTTGCTGCTGACCTGGAGTGACAACGCCTCGGTACGAATCCGGCACGAGCTCTAGCGATATGGCATGTTGGCGAACTGCTGTCGTCATCGCGGCGGTCATCACGGGCTGTGGCACGACCAGCACAGTCGGCACGACGAACGGTGACGACGCATCAGGCGATTTCTTCCTACCGGTCGACGCGTATGCGCTGACAGTGCAGGACAGCGTTCTCATCGGCCACGCGCGGGACGTACTCGTCGATGACTGCATGAGCCGGCTCGGGGTTGAGACAGACCTCGCTTCCCGGTCCGCGCCAAAGGCGGACCGGGAAGCCGAGAACTTTGGGCACTACGGCAACAGGCGCCGTTACGGCATCACAAACGCAGACATCGCCAAGGCGTACGGCTATCACCTGGTGGGGCAAGCGACGGAAAAGCTGGACACACGTCAGCTGTCACCCGCCGTGAGTTGTATGCGGGAAGCTGATGCGACACTTGCTGGCCCGGCGGGACTGGGTGAAGCCGAGCTGGTGGGAAAGATTTCCCGGGACTCCTATCAGAGCTCAATGACTGATCCCAGCGTCACGCAGGCGTTCACCGCCTGGTCGGAATGTATGAAAGCCAAGGGGTACCACCACGCCCACCCCATCGAGGTCGTTGCCAGCTTTGACATCGACAACCCCGTCGTTTCACCGCTCGAACTCGCGACCGCCGAGGCTGACATCGCCTGCAAGCACCAGACGCACCTGATCGAGATCTGGCACGGAATCGAAGCCAGGCACCAGAGTGCCGAGATCAGCAAGCACGCTTCGCAGTTGGAGACGATCAAGGCTCGGCACAAGGAGGTCGTCGGCCGCGCCACTCAGGTGATCCACAAGTGAGTTTCGTATTGTCGAGTCCATACGCGGATCTGCTCGCCGAGTCGGCGCACGACGGTGCCGAAATCTCGGCGCGGCATCAGATCGGGGACGTCGCGAACCAAGCGCGGTGGATCGCTGGGGCATGATGGAAGGGTCGCCCCCGTCCGCAGCGAGGTGCCGCATGGTCAAGCGCAGAACCAAACTCGCGATGGCAGCCATCGCCTCCATCGGCGGTGTCATCGCCGGTGGGCGGTTATACCTGCGTCATCAGCTCGAGCCGGAGAAATATCTCGGCGTCACGCTCTACAGCGAGCCGCACTACCGGGGCCGGAGTCAGACGCTGACGCGTGCGGACACTCCCTGTTCGGTCAGCGAGACGGGATTGCCTCGCGTCGGCTCCATCAGGGTCCAGCGATACACCGGCGGGTTCCGGCCGGCGGTGCTCGAGCTCCCGCTGGCGTTGGGGTGGGTTCGGTCGTCGATCACCTCTCTCATTTCCCGGGACCTGGAAGGGGCCCGCGAAAGCGGCTCCAACGCAGCAGACCTCATGCGGAGCGCGCTCGACCCCCGCTCGTGGCACGCCGAGCGTGATCCGGCCTTGGACGTGCAGTCGTGGGTTCGGTTGTGGGCTGACCGGCCCACGTATCCGGCGGACGATGAGCTGGCGGGCTCTGGTGAGCAGCCGTGGTACGACGTCTTGACGGACACTCCGGACCTTGGGCCGTGGACTACGCGCACCCGCTATCTCGAACTCGGCGTCCGTACCCCCTGATCGCACAGTTGTCCAAAGCAGACTTATGCGGTGACTTTTCTGTCAATGTTGTGAGAGGGGCGCGTGAACCGCGACTGTCTAGCGTCACCGGCATGGAGTTTCTTCGAAAAACGTCCGTTCGTGCGGTCCAGGTGCTTGCGGCAGGGGCGATCGCCGGCGCGGTGATCGGCACGGCGCCGGCCGCGGCGAGCACGGTGACGCCCGGCGCGCTGGAAGCATGTACGGTGGCCACTCCCTGCTATGGCGGGCCCTACGGCGATCGTTTCACTTGCGTGTGGGAGTCGGCCAAGATGTCCAAGGCGTACACCGTCAGCCAGTGCTATTGGTCGACCACCCCGTGGTCGGGATGGTGGTACAAGTACTGGAGGTGACATCCTCCGGTCGCACTTGTCGTATCGCGCAGTCGTCCGCCGGGCGACTGCGCCCGGTCAGCCGTTGCGGATCACCCGGTAGATCGTTTCGGACGTCGGGGACGGCCGGGGGACGTCGTTCCAGCCGATTTCCTCGGCTCGCTTGGTGATTGCGGCCTTCACCTCAGCGGTGTCCACGTCGTCATCGAAGAACGCGACCGACAGCCCGTTTCCGGTTGCCGGGTCGACCAAGTGGTACGCGTTGAGGACACCAGGAACGGCCTTGGCCGCGTCGATGACCCACTGCCGGTCGTCGTCGGGCATCGGTTCCCACACTGCTACTCGCGCGATCATGAGCCACCACCTTTGTCGAACCCCGAGTCTGGCACAAAGGTCTCAGCCAGGTCGGGGTACGTGCGTGCGGTCTTCGGGGCTGTTTACAGCATTCCTGCGGCGCGGAAGAGGCGGTCGTAGATCTCGCGGATCGTCTCCTGCTTGCGGGCGTTGTAGTCCATCACGTGCCCGTCGCCAGCGATTGCCGCGCGTTTGGCGTCCTCGTAGAGCTTGCGGTCCTCAGGGTGGGTCCGTAGCCAGTCACGGAACATGCGGTGGCGGATGGTCTCTGGGCAGTCCGGGCCGAACACGTGCAGGTTGACCCTGGGGTCGGTGAGTGTCAGGCACCGGTGTTCGTGGAAGGACGGTTCTCGTACTGTCAGGACATAGCCAAGATGTGAGAGCGCGGGGACATATACGTCCTCGTGGCGGGGATCGGCGACAGTGAGGTCGATGTCGATGACGTCCTTCGCTGCCAGGCCTTCGACGGATGTGGAACCGACGTGCTCGACGTCGAGGGCAGCGTCGCCGAGCGCCGTGCGGATCTCCGCGGCCAGTGCCTGGAACAGGCGGGGCCATTCTGGCGTGTACGGGACGATCGCGACGGTCGCAGGTGACGGCGGGCCGTTGACCCAAGCGTTCTCAGTCGGGTCGGGATCGTGGTGTCGGGTGATCTCCTCATTGGTCGGCACTCGTCGCAACTTAGCAGCGCCGGGGCGAAGGCGTTGCTGCGTAGTTCTTCCGCCTACCTCGAGCAGAAGGTCTATCCGAGCATGACTCGGTCCAGTTGGGTACGCGAGGTGATGTCCAGTTTCGCAAAAACCTTGCGTAGGTGGTACTGGACTGTTCGCGGGCTGATGAACAGCCGGGTGCCGATCTCTGGGTTGGACAGGCCGTCGCGAGCGAGTTGGGCGACCTGAGTTTCCTGAGCTGTCAGCGTGTTGTGGTTCGGCTGGGTGCGTTTGCGGGCTGTCTCACCGGTTGCGCGCAGTTCGCGCTGTGCACGGGTGGAGAATGCTTCGGCTCCCATTGACGTGAATATTTCCAACGCTGTCCGGAGCTGTGCCCGCGCGTCGATGCGGCGGTGTTCGCGGCGGAGCCATTCGCCGTACAACAGGTGTGCCCGCGCTAGCTCGATGCGGACGTGCGTGCGGTCGAGGTACGTGATCGAGTCGCGGTGGTGTGCGTCCGCTTGTGCTCCTTCGGTCAGCAGGGCGTCGATTCGGGCTTGGATTCCGGACGCCCAGTCGCCGACGGGATCTGGCAGTGCTTTGACCAGATCGAAGTGACCGGTTCTCGCCGCGGCCTCCGCCAATTCCGTTATGACAAGTGGCGTGTGGAGTGCTCGCAATGCGGCGTCACGGGCGGCGTCATGGCGGCCGATTCCGTTGTACAGCACGGCTTTGGCGTAGTCGTCGGCTGTGGTGGGTTCGACACCGCGCCAGGCCTCCAGCACGCTTTCGATACACACTTCATCCGTGTTGCCGCCAGCCTCGACGGCTCGGCGCACCTCGTCCATCAGTGATGTCGCCGTGCGCAACTGGTCCCGCAGTTGCTCGGCTTTGGCGCGTTCACCCGCGGACAGCGGTCCGGCCAAGGCTGCGGCGACGAGTTCCAACGCTTGGTTCCTGGCGCCCGCGTCGTGTTTCGCCGCAGCCGCGGCAAATAGTCGCCGTGCGCGTTGAGCCGGCTCGGGAGTCAGAATCGCCGCGCGTTCCAGAAACGCTGCCGCTGCGGACAGACCGCCACGTGATTGTGCGCGGACGGTGCAGCGCTCGAGTTCGGCGGCGATGGCCTCCTGCGGGCCCGGGGTGGCGTGGGCGTGGTGCCAGGCGCGACGGTCCGGGTCGGTCCGCTGATCGGTGACGTCGCCCAACGCTTGGTGGATCTCTTGGCGCTGCGGCAAAGTGGCCGACCAGTAGGCCGCGCGCCGCATCGCCGGATGCCGGAACCTGACAAGGGTATCGAGTTCGAGCAGGCCTGCCTCGATCGCCGGATTCGCCGCACGTGCCGCAATGCCCAGCTTGTCCGCGGCCCGCCACACCAGCACCGGGTCGCCGACGAAGTCGGCTGCGGCGACTTGCATCAGTCGCCTTGTCTCATCAGGCAGCGTGTCGAGGTGCCATTCGTCCTTGGTGACCAGGGGGAGTGCGAAACCGCCGAGCGGCTCGTCCGGAATGTCCAGTATCGCCAAGGGGTTTCCGTGTGCGTCGGCGATGATCCGGTCGCGCACAGCGGGATCCACGGGTGCGGCCAGCGTGGAGTCCAGCAAGGCCCGTGCCGCGCTGTCGGTCAGGCCGTTCAGCTTGAGAAACGGCAGTCCGGCGATTTCGGAGCTTGGTTCGCGGCTCGCGAAGACCAGGCCCACTGGTCTTGTTCCCAACCGGCGGGCGGTGAACGCCAGTACGTGCACCGAGGCGTGATCCAGCCATTGTTCGTCATCGACCAGACAGATCAGTGGCTGCTTGTCCGACGCGGCGAACAGGATGTGCCGCACGGCAAGCGAGATCGCGAGCCAGTTCAGGGAGCCCGGCCGCATGCCTGCCGCGGTCCGCAACGCCTCACGGTGCGCGGCGGGCAGTTGGTCGAACCGGACCGGCAACTGGGTCAGGAGTTGGTACAGGCCAGCGAAAGCGAGATCAGCCTCCGGCTGAACACCTTCGACGCGCACGACCAGACACCCTGACGCGCGTTCAGCGATGTGCTGCAACAGTGCGGTTTTGCCCGCACCCGACTCGCCGACCAGCGCGAACGCATGGCTTTCGCCTGCACGGACCCGGCCGAGGAACTCCTCGAGCACCCCGGTTTCCGCGTCTCTGCCGATGAGTTGCATCGTCCATCCACTGTGCACCTAGACCCGACCCGTTGATGTTATGTCGCGCACACGGCTGGCCAGTGGCGGATGCGAGCGCACGGCGACCGAACGGATCGTGTCCGACGCAACGAGATCCGTTGATTACGAGGGGATCCGACAACAGATGCAGCCAACAAGAACAGTCACAAGATGGCGCTTGCTCGCCATTGCCCTGACGGCGTTGCTGGGCTTCGGCGTGATCACCGTGGCACCGCCGCGAGCCTCGGCGGTGATCGGCGACCGGCCGCTGGTGACCTGGAACATCCGGGGCGCGACGACCGACGACCTCAGTGTCTGGAATTCACACATATCGCAGTTCGTCGTCGGTGTGACGAACTCGCCGATCATCGCGTTGCAGGAGGTCGGCGGCCACGAGCCGGCCAACACCGAGGGAACGGCGACGAACTACCTCAACGGCGCCCACCTGTTGCCCGCGGCGATGCAAGGTCAACTGCCGCCGATCAACATCCAAGGCGGTCCACGGCAGGTGCGGCACAGCCAATGGACCGCGGGGCACGGCTTCTTCGACGTCTACTTCCTGCAGACGGACACCAACGCGGACACATGGGGCGGCGGACGGGTCAACCTCGCCATGGTCACCGACAGGCCGGCTGACGATGTTGTCATCGTGCCCAATCCGCTCGGCCCGCAAACCGGATTCGCGGCCCGCGCCGCGCTGGGTCTGCGGTTCGGCACGACGTGGTACTTCAACATCCACGCCCTGTCCGGAGGTGGCAATGACGCGCCAGGTCTGCTGGCCAACATCGACCAGTTCGTACAGACACAAGGCGCCAACCACGAGTGGATCGCCATGGGCGACTTCAACCGGCAACCCAACAGCGTGAACAACGGCGCGCTGCCCGCCGGTGCCGCGATCTACGGGTCCGGTCGCGCGACTCGGCCGGCGTCGTTGAACGAGCTGGACTGGTTCGTCTACTCAGGCGGTGTCCACCCTGGTGTCCAGGTGAATGTCCTTGACCAGCAAACCGCCGGTGTGTCCGACCACTTGCCGGTACTCGCCGGCCAGTTGCGCGCGGGCGCCGAACCGCGGGACCTCTACTCGGCCGACCGGGCCTTGGAGAGCATGGCGGCAGGTGGCGTGCTGGATGTCACGCGGGCGAACACCTCTATCGGAACGCCGATCATCAGCAGCAGGCGCAACGGCGGAGCCAACCAGAGCTGGGAAGTGGAGCAGTACAACGACGGAACAGTGCGGTTCGTCGGCAGACAGAGCGGCATGTGCATGCAGTCCGCGGGATCCGGCGGTCAGACGATCCAGCCGTGTACCAACAACCGTAACCAGCGCTTCTGGCGCGAGTATCTCGGCAACAGCGAATACCAGCTGCGCAGCGCGGAGAACCTGGACGACTGCCTGAACGTTCGCGGCGGTCAGTCGAACCCGAGCAACGACACGGCAGTGATCATGTATCCGTGCCAGAACACGCCGAACTCGCGCTGGGTGTTCACGCCTGCCAACACCAACTCCAGTGCCAGCAAGTCGCCGGAGAAACTGTCGGCCGGTGTTCCTGGGCCCTTCACGCTGGAAAGCGTCCGCAACGGTGGTGTCGTCGACGCGGAGAAGGAGAAGACCGGCAACGGCACCGCGCTGATCTCCTTCCACCGCACCGGTGGCGCCAACCAGGGCTGGGTGCCGCAGTGGCACGACCACGGCACTTACGACACGGTGTCGTTCAAGGGCGTGTCCAGCGGCCGATGCATCGATATCCACAACAGCAACGAGAACGTCGGCCCGGGCCGTGATCTCGTGCTGTTCGACTGCACGGGCCAGGACAGCCAGCTCTGGCAGCCGGAGCAGTTGGACGACGGTCAAGTGCTGCTGCACAGCGTGCCGCATCCGGAGCTGTGCATGGACATCGAGCGCGGTCCGGCCAACCCCGACGACGGCAGAATGATCGTCTGGAACTGTTCGGCAGCGGCGAACCAGCAGTGGATGTTCACCCCGTACGACCCGACTGGCGCCCCGGTGCCGCCGTACGAGGAGCCGGACCACGACGAGCTGATCACGTTGCCAGACCCTGGTCAGCCTGCCGAACGCACGGCGTACTTCCCGAGCTGGTCGATCTACGCCAACGAGCTCTACCCCAAGAGCCTCGACGGGCGCGGTATCGCGGGCAAACTCACCACGATGGTGTACGCGTTCGAGAACATCGACCCGGTCAACCTGACCTGCTTCGCGGCCAACAAAGCCGGGTCGTCGGACGAGAGCGATACGACAGGAAACGACGGTGCCTCCGACGCGTGGGCTGACTACCAGCGAGGGTTCACCAGCGACATCAGCGTCGACGGTGTGGCTGATCAGTGGGAACAGCCGCTGAAGGGCAATTTCAACCAGCTGAGGAAGCTCAAGGCGAAATACCCGGCGTTGAAGATCCTGCTGTCGATCGGTGGGTGGACGTATTCGAAGCACTTCTCCGACGCGGGAGCCACCGACGCGTCCCGCAAGAAGTTCGTGTCGTCGTGCATCGACATGTACATCAAGGGAAACCTGCCGAAGATCGGTGACGATCCGGCAGGCGGAACCGGTGTGGCGGCGGGGATCTTCGACGGGTTCGACATCGACTGGGAGTTCCCGGCGAGCGCGAACGGCCACGCGGGCAACCACACCAGCCCGCAGGACACCGCGAACTTCACCTTGCTGCTCAAGGAGTTCCGCAACCAGCTGGACGCCTTGGGCAAGGGACACGTGCGGCTGACCGCGGCGCTGCCCGCCGGGCCTGGCGACATCGACGAGCTCCAAGTCGACCAGCTCGGGCAGGTCCTGGACATGGCGAACGTGATGACGTACGACATGCACGGCGCGTGGGAGACGACCGGTCCGACGAACTTCCAGGCACCGCTGTACGACTCAGCCGAAAGCCCGGCCGCGCGAACCGGGTTGACCGTGAACGACGCGGTCAACAACTACCTGATGCGTGGTTTCCCGAACGAGAAGATCGCGTTGGGTGTTCCGCTTTACGGTCGCGGATGGACTGGCGTGCCGGACAACGGGAAGCACGGCCGGTACCAGTCAGTGACCGGGCCGACGGCGCCGTTCGCCTTCTCCCAGCAGCCGGGTGTGGCGATGTACAAGGAGTTGCAGGCGGCCGGGAAGCTGGGGAGCTTGTTCTACGACCAGCAGACCGGCGGCTCGTGGGTGTACGACGGCCAGAACTTCTACAGCATCGAGCAACCCCGCTCGCTCACCGCGAAACGGCAGTACATCAAGAACAAACGGCTCGGCGGGATCATGATGTACTCGCTGGAAGCCGATGACCTGGCCTCGACCTTGCTCAACGCGGCCACCGGATTCACCAGCTGAACCTGTTGCCCCCAAAGTGGCGAAAGCCGCTTTGGGGGCACCACAATACGGCAGTATGCGAGCGCGGGAGTTCCACGAGTCCCAAGGTGTCGAGGACTGGCGTGTGCTTGTCGGTGACGAGGCGTGCGCCCACTTCATGACGGGTTCGTTCGCCGCCGGAGCGCACTTTGCCCAGTCCATCTGCCCGATGCTGGAAGGCAAGCAGGCCGATGTCGACATCCGGCCGGACGGCGTGACAGTGCGCCTGACTGAGCCCGATGCCGAGTTGGCACGACGGATTTCGGCCGTGGCGCGGAAATCGGGTATGGCGTCGGTTCCGGTCGCTCCGCAGCGGGTTCAGATCTCGATCGACGCTCTTGGTATCCCCGAGGTCATGCCGTTCTGGCGTGCGGTTCTCGGCTACACCGAATGGGGTGACGAGGACCTGGTCGACCCGCGCCGCAGCGGGCCGCCGGTCTGGTTTCAGCAATCGGATATCCGGCGCAGCCGGATGCACGTGGATGTCTACGTGCCGCATGATCAAGGTGAGGCACGGGTCGCCGCCGCGATTGCCGCTGGCGGAACGTTGGTGACCGACGAGTTCGCGCCGTCGTGGTGGGTGCTCGCCGACCCGGAGGGCAACGAGGCTTGCGTGGGCACGTGGCTGGATCGCGAGTAGCCAAATGGGGCACCTGTCGGGGGATATTGGTGCAGAGCTGATCACGCTGGACCGCCGGGCGGGCCATGCTGTGAGGCATGGTGCGGCGGCGACATTTCATAGCCGGCCTGGCGGCTTTGCCCTTCGTGGGGGCGGCGGCCGCGGGCGGCAAGCGAGTAGTGGTGCTCGGTGCGGGGCTGGCCGGTTTGGCGAGCGCCTACAACCTGATGAAGCACGGTTACGACGTGACCGTGTTGGAGGCGCAGGATCGGCCAGGTGGGCGCGTGCAGACGGCGCGATCCGGCTTCCTCAACGGCGGTCACGCGGAATTGGGTGCCGTGCGGGTCTTCGACTCACATTCCTATACCCAGAAGTACATCCGCGAGT
This sequence comes from Kibdelosporangium aridum, assembly GCF_900176515.1. Taxonomy (GTDB): domain Bacteria; phylum Actinomycetota; class Actinomycetes; order Mycobacteriales; family Pseudonocardiaceae; genus Kibdelosporangium; species Kibdelosporangium aridum. The sequence continues at coordinate 432,141 of NZ_FWXV01000010.1, read as the reverse complement.
TCAATCTCGCGGTGAAGCCGTATGACACCGGCATCACCGCCTACCTCATGCAAGGCAAGCGTTTTCTTCCTCCGCCCGCTGGAACGCCGTGGCCGCTCGACGGGCTTTCTCCGTCCGAACAGCCCGATCCGCGTGCGTTGTTCGGTTTCTACCTCGGGCAGGGCATTCAGAAGATGGGGGACCCGCGTACGCCTGGCTGGCCGGGCAGTGTCCCATCGTCAGCTGAGGTCGAGAAGTACACGGCTGCCGAGTTCCTCAGGTCGTTGGGGGCCTCGGAGACGTGGATCAGCTGGCTGTTCGCGACTGAGGGCAACGCGGGCAGGTGGAATGCCGCGGCTGCGCTGGCGGCCGAGTCGATGGCCTCGGGGAATGTCGGGAGCATCGAAGGCGGCAACGACCGGCTGCCGTACGCCTTCGCCGCCGCGCTCGGCGGCCGGCTGAAATACCGCACCGAAGTCGTCCGCATCGCGCAGGACTCGACCGGAGTGACCGTGGGATACCGCGAGGCAGGACGACGGCACGAGCTCCGCCCCGACCGTGTCATCTGTGCGCTTCCGTTCATCCCGCTGCGACGGGTCGACGCCGTCTTCTCACAGTCCAAAATGGATGCCATTGGGAAGCTGGAATACATGCCCGCGGCTCGGACCTACTTCCAGACCAGGACGAGGTTCTGGTCAGCCGAAGGGCTTGGCGGCCTGAACCTGGTCGCGAGCGACACGGCGTTCGGCCGGATCTGGAACACGAGCTCGCAGCAACGTGACCAGCGGATGGGCATGCTGCACAGCTACATGATGGACGAGCAGGCAGTCCGGTACGCCGAACGCGGCGGGTTCGAGGTTCGCCGGCTGGCCGAGCGGGCCCTGCCGGGACTTCGCGGCCAGCTGGTGTCTACTGTGGACAAGGTGTGGCAGTGGGACCGGTGGGCCGGTGGTGGCTGGGCTTTGGTGCCGCCGGGGACGTTGGCGTGGATGCTGCCCGTCATGCGTCAGGTCGAAGGCCGGGTGCACTTCGCAGGCGAGCACACGTCCGTCTGGCCGGGCTGGATGAACGGTGCCCTCGAGTCGGCCGAACGGGTCGTCCAGGAGGTCCTCGCGTCCTGAGCATTGACCGGGCAGCGCCCCGGTCCCTATGGTGTAACTAGTTACAGCAACTAGTTACACCACTTCTGCCCTGCAGGGGGTCGCTATGAACGTGGTTGTTGTTGGTGCAGGTGTGTACGGCGCGGCGGTGGCGGCCGCGCTGACGAAGCGAGGCGCGAGCGTCACGGTCGTGGACGCCGCCGCGCCAGGGAGCGGCACTTCTGGGGCGACGTTCTCCTGGACGAACTCGTGCGGCAAGCAGCCGCGGGAGTACCACGACCTGAACGTCGCCGGGATGGAAGCCCACCGGAAGATGGCCGGCGACTGGTACCACGAGACCGGCAACCTGGAGTGGGTCGCCGGTGACACGGAACGGCTGCGGCAGCGGGTCGCCGGACTTCACCACTACGGGTACGAGGCGCACTGGCTGAGCCGGTCGGAAGCACTGCGCCTTGAGCCGGACGTCGATCCCTCGGTGCTCCCGGACGACGAGATCGTCTTCTTCCCGCGGGAAGGCTGGATCGAGCCGACAAGGATGATCGCCCGTCTGCTGGCCACGGCCACTGAGGTGGTCCGTGACGACGCCGTCACCAGCCTGGACACATCAGCAGGACGGGTGCGTTCGGTCCACCTCGCTTCGGGGCGGCGGATTGTCGTTGACGCGGTCGTGAACTGCGCCGGCCCGCAAGCGAACGAGATCGCTGAACTGGCCGGGCTGAGCTTTCCGATGCGCAACAAACCCGGTGTGCTCGTGTACACCTCGCCGGTCGCGGTGTCGGTGTCACGGGTGGTCCACGCACCGCACGTGCACGTTCGCCCGGACGGCGGCGGCCGATTGTTGTTGCACGGCAAGGACGACGACGATCCAGCGAACGTGCTGGCGGCGGCCTGCGAGGTGTATCCGGGGATCCGCGCTGCGACAGTCGAAAGCGTACGGGTGGGCAAGCGGCCGATCCCGCTCGACGGCAAGCCGGTGCTGGGACGCGTGCTCGAACTGCCCAACTTCCACTTCGCCGTTTCGCACAGTGCAGCGACGCTCTGCGTGCACGTCGGCGACCTGGTCGCGGCCGAAGTGCTCGGTGAGGATCGAAGCGACGAGTTGGCGCCTTTCCGGTTCGAGCGGCTATGAGTACCACGGTTCTGCAGGGCTACGACCTGATCGACGGTCAGGGAACGCCAGTGCGGCAAGACGTCGACATCGTCATCGAGGGCGACACGATTCGCGAGATCCGCCCTTCGCAAGCCGAAAACGCCGGAATGGTGGTGATTCCTGGGCTGATCAACAACCATACCCACGGCACCGCGTACGGTCCGCTGTTCCCGAGTGGACATGAAGGCCTGTCCCGCGAGCAGGTGCGGGCCAACCTCGACCGGCACCTGCTGGAAGGAACGACCACGGTCCTGTGCGTCGACGGGTTCGTCCTCCCTGGAGAGCAAGCCCACCCGACCAACGTCAAACTGGCTTCCTGTAACACACCTGCATGCCTGGCGGCCGCGACCATCGCCGACGGCGGCGGACTGGCCGAAGCGAACCGTGCTTTCACCGCGCGACAGGCGGTCGCGGCAGGAGCGGTCGCCCTGGGGGAGATCGGGGCGGGGCACACGCTCGGCGGCGGTGGCGCGAGCTACATGTACATCCCCGCCGAGATCGAGAAACGTACCGGGGTGACGATCACGCCCCGCCAGGCGAACGCCTTGAAGATCGCGGTCCTTGGCAGGCACATCTTTGCTTCAGCCTTCGACCCGGACGCGGTGGCGGAAGCACTGGACGCGGCTGGACTCGCCGGCAAGCTGTCAGTCGAGGAGGCCCGTGAGATCGTTTCGGGCATCGTGCTGCCTGCTTTCGACGTCGCGCTGCGAGGTATCGCCGAGGCAGCCGAGCTGGCCGGTCAGCTCGACGTGCCGGTGCTGGTGCACAACGCGGCGGCGTCGATGACTCAGGTAGCCGCCGTCGCCGCCACCGGAGTGCGGTTGATCGCAGGCCACTCCAACCACTCCAGCTTCGACCTACGTGAGGCGCTGGAGCACGCGGAACGACTCAAGGCGATGGGTGCGATCGTCGATGTATCCACTTTGGACACCTTCGGCGCGCGACGGCTGACCACCGGGCCAGAACTGCTCTACGCGCTGTTCGAGGCCGGGTTGGTCGACACGATCTCGACCGACTACGCGGGTGGTCACCACGATTCGATCCTGCTGGCCATCGACCGGGCGGCCAAGGCCGGAGTGGTGAGCCTGCCCGCGGCGATCGCGATGGCGACGGCCAATGTCGCGGACGCCATTCCGGGGCTGGCACCTCGGCGCGGCCGCGTCGTACCCGGCGCGATCGCGGATCTGGTGGTGACGGATCCCGCGAACCTCGACAATGTCCGCATGGTCATGATCGGCGGCAACGTCGTCGCCAGGGACGGCGTGGTCGTATGAAGCGGGTAACCATCGGCGACGTTGCCGCGCAAGCAGGCGTGTCCACGGCGACGGTCTCGCGCGTCATCAACGGCGGCGTCGTCGCCGAGGCGACCGCCACCAGGGTGTGGGATGCGATCACCAGTCTCGAATACAGCCCCAACGCGCTGACCAAGAGCATCTTCGCCGGGCGATCCAGCACGATCGGGGTCGTCATCCGGGACCTGAGCAGCCCGTTCTACCTCGACCTGATCCGCGGGATCGACGAAGTAGCGGCGGCCAACGACAGCCTCGTCATGCTGGCCAACACGTTCCGCAAGGACGACCGGGAGGCCGCCCAGGTACGGGCAATGGACGAGCAGCGGGTACGCGGCCTGATCGTGACAACGGGAGTCACGGCCGACAGCCACACACGCCGAATGGCCGACAACGGCACGCCGTGCGTGATCGTTTCCCGGGTCGTTCCAGGAATGCACTCGATCAGCCTTGACAACGTCCGTGCCGGTGAACTGATGGCCGCACATCTGGCCGCGTGTGGTCGTGGGTCCATCGGTGTCGTCACTGCCAGCCGCCGCCCGTCCCAAATCGAGCGTGTCCAAGGGCTTGCGGTGCCCGAGCGTGCGGTAACCGTTGCCGAGACACCGCAAGACGTGCCGGGCGCCATCGACGCGCTGTTCGACACCAATGACCGGCTCGATGCGATCGTGTGCACCAGTGGCCGGTTGACCGCCGCTGTCCACTCCGCACTGACCGGCCGCGGCATCGCCATCGCCGACGACATCGCGTTCCTGGCGATGGACGAATTCCCGTGGGCCGAGGCACTGGGCGTCACGGTGATCGCCCAGCCGACCTACGACATGGGCAGGAAAGCCGCCGAACTCGTCATCGAGTGCCCGGCCGAGCCGGTGAGCCTGGTTTTCCAGCCTGAGTTGATCGCCCGCACCTCCTGCGGTGAGGTCAGTTCCTGATGCGCTGCTCCACGCAAGCGCTAGCCGCGGGGCTCCTCGTCCGGGACTTCTAGGCGCTGCTCCATCACGTCCGCTTCGGACGCTTCCCAGTCGGTCTCGCTCTCCATGTCAACGGGACGGTCGTCGTCAGTGACGGGGATCTGCTGCTCGATGGCGTCTTCGATGGGCTTTTCGACCCCGAACTCCGGCATGGGTCCTCCCTGACGTGGATGATCCTCTCCGGGCATGGTTACCCGCTGACGTGCTCCTCATTCACCAAGGCCGCGGCGCGTTCGGCGATCGCCACGACCGTGGCGTTCGTATTCGCCGACGGAATGGCCGGGATCACCGACGCATCCGCGACCCGAAGCCCCTCGATACCGTGAACCCGCAGGTCAGAGTCGACAACCCGCCCCATGGCACACGTGCCGACATAGTGGAAATACGAGCCCAACTCCTCTCGAAGGTACGCCTTGGGGTCCTTGATCAGCGGCTCCGCGGCGCGCCACGGGGCCAAGGCGCGCGTGGCGCCAAGCGCCCGGGCCATGTCCAGGCCGGTCAGCGCGGTTGCCATGTCACGGCTGTCGCTCAGGTAGCCCGGGTCGATGAGAGGGCGGTCGCCAGGTCGCGGGCTCGCGAGACGGAGCCGTCCGCGACTGTGCGGTGCCATCAAGGAGAAGTAGATGCCGTAGACGTCACCGACAGGGATACGTGCGAAGTAGAGGAACTGAAGGTCGCCGGCCAGACCGATGACTTCGATGCCGTTGTACACGCTCTCCGGGACGGGTTGCGCGCTGTCGTACTTGATCGAGAACAGCGCGTGGTCGTGCAGGTTTTCGCCGACCGGCAAGTCGGCGACGACCGGAATGCCCAGCGTATGCAACTCATCGGCCGGACCGATGCCGGACAGCAACATCAGCTGCGCCGAACCGATCGCACCCGCGGTCAGAATGACCTCGCCGGAACAGTCCACTGTGGTGTCGTTGTAGTCCACGCCGACCGCCCGGCCGTTGCGGATCCGGATCCGGTGCACCATGGCGTCCGCGACGATGTCCACATTGGCCTGCGGGAGGTACGCGCCGGCGACGCTGAGCCGCTGTCCATCCACAATGCACAGATCCGGCCAGCCGAAGCCCTCTTCCAGGCCGCCGCTGATGTCCTTGGCCTCGGCATGACCGGCTTCCAGCGCCGCTTCGAAGCCTGCGATCGCGAGCGGATGCCGGTCCAGCGCGGGAGCGACAGTCAGCGGTCCGTCCGTGCCACGCAGCACAGGGTCGCGGCCGATCGCGGTCTCACTCCGCCGGAAGTACGGCAGGAGGTCGTCGAAGGTCCACCCGGGACCCCAGTCGTAGCTCGACCGATGCCCGCGCGCGAAGACCATCGCGTTGATCGCCGACGAGCCGCCCACCCCACGACCGCGGGGCAAATCCAGTGGCCTGCGGACGGACGCCTGTTCGACGGTCTGATCACCCCAGTTCGCTGTGGTCTCGTACAGCGTCCATGCGAGCCGCGGCAACGCCGTCGGTGGAGTGGCGCTACCCGCTTCAATCAGCAGGACCCGTGCATGGTGGGAGAGCCGTGTCGCCAAGACGCATCCGGCTGAACCAGCGCCAACCACTACGTAGTCGTAGCTCGTCATGACACCAGCTTCCCAGATTTCCGTGTCGCAACGATCGACTCTCGCATAGCTCTGGCTGGACGGTACGTGTATGCGCGTCGCGGTCACGAACTACGCGTGGTGCGGTCATTCGCTTTCGGGCTGAGAGCTCCTAGCGTCGGTGTATGAGCTTTCACCGCGAAGTGATCGGCGTGTGGGACGAACCGGTCGAGTTCCCGGTGACGCGGGAGCACATCGTCGCCTATGCCGAGGCGACCAACGACCCGACGCCCGCCCACCTGGACGGAAGCGTGGCGCCGCCGGTGTTCGCCGTGGTGCCTGCGTTCCGCGCGATGGCCAACACCACGATGTCGGCTGTGCCGGACGAGCTGATGATGAGGATCCTGCACGGCGAGCACGACTTCCACATCCATCGGCCGATCGTGCCCGGTGACGTGCTGCGGTGCCGGGCCAAGGTGATCGGGATCCACGGCAAGTCGTCGGGTGTCGTGGTGTCGACCAAGCTCGAGACGCGTGACCAGCACGACGCCCTGGTCAACGAGCAGTACTTCGCGGGCTTCTTTCCTGGTGCCGAAGCTGAGAGCGAGGGGGAGACGGGGCCCGGCCACGCTTTCGACGAGACTCTTCGTGAGCGTGAGCCGGACCTTGTCGCCGTGCAGAAGTACGACGAGGACCAGACGTTCCGGTATTCCGAGGCGGCCGGTGATCCGATGCCGGTGCATCTGAGTGACGAGTTCGCGAAGTCCCTCGGATTGCCGGGAATCATCGTCCACGGGCTGTGCACGATGGCTTTCACCTCGCACGCTCTGAAGAACCCGCAGAAGCTGACCAGGCTCGCGGTCCGGTTCAGCAAGCCCGCGCAACCGAAGCACACGATCACCACCTCAGCGTGGCGAGTCGGCAACGGCTACGCCTTCGAAACCGTGACAGACGAGGGGACAACCGTGATCAAGGACGGCCTTGCCGAGTATGGAGCCACGGCATGAAGGTCTACGTAATCGGCGTCGGGATGACCAAGTTCGAGAAGCCCGGCGGAGACTGGGACTACCCGGCCATGGCCAAGGAGGCAGGGACGAAAGCCCTGCAGGACGCGGGAATCGACTACGACCGGGTGCAGGAGGCCTACGTCGGCTACTGCTACGGCGACTCGACCTCTGGTCAACGCGCGGTCTACGAGCTCGGGATGACCGGTGTGCCGATCGTCAACGTCAACAACAACTGCGCGACCGCGTCCACCGCGCTTTACCTTGCGGCACGGGCAGTTCGCGGCGGCCTCGCGAACTGTGCGCTGGCGTTGGGCTTCGAGAAGATGAAGTCCGGTTCGCTGGAGGCCGGGTACACCGACCGGGAACAGCCGCTGCTCAAGCACATCGAGCACCTGGCCCGCCTGCACGAGTTCGCGATGCCGGTGGCGCCGTGGATGTTCGCGGCCGCCGGGCGTGAGCACATGGCGAAGTACGGCACCACAGTCGAACAGTTCGCCAAGATCGGCTACAAGAACCACAAGCACTCGGTGAACAACCCGTACGCCCAGTTCCAGGACGAGTACACGCTCCAGGACATCCTGGACGCCAAGCCGATCGTCGATCCGCTGACCAGACTCCAGTGCTCGCCGACATCGGACGGCTCGGCCGCCGCGATCCTCGCCAGTGAGTCCTTTGTGGAGCGGCATGGTCTGCAGGACCAGGCCGTGGAGATCATCGGACAGGCGATGGTGACCGACCTGGACAGCACCTTCGACGGCACCGCGGCGGGCATAGTCGGCGTGCATATGAGCACAGTCGCCGCGCGGCAGGTGTACGACCAGGCCGGGATCGGCCCCGAGGACGTGGACGTCATCGAGCTGCACGACTGCTTCTCGACCAACGAACTGCTGACCTATGAGGCCTTGGGCCTGTGCGCGACCGGCGAAGGCGGCAAGCTGGTCGACAACGGCGCCACCACGTACGGCGGCCGATGGGTGGTGAACCCCTCCGGCGGCTTGATCTCCAAGGGGCATCCGCTCGGCGCGACCGGACTGGCCCAGTGCGCCGAACTCACCTGGCAGCTCAGGGGAATCGCCGATGCCCGGCAGGTGCCGGGAGCCAAAGTCGCGCTGTCGCACAACATCGGCCTCGGCGGCGCGGCCGTCGTGACCGCGTATCGAGGAGCCACGGCATGATCACCATCGAGAAGACCGCCGAACTGCCCGCCGGCGCGGACAAGATCTGGTCCGTCGTGTCGGACCTGGGACGCTGGCAGGACTGGCTGACCATCCACCAGAAGTGGAAGAGCGAAGTGCCCGCCCAGGTCGGCGAGGGCACCAAGGTGACCGGCGTGGCCAGCGTGCTGAACATGCCCAACACCATCGAGTGGGTCGTGGACGAATGGGACGCACCACGCAAGCTGGCCATCAGCGGCAAGGGCCTGGCCGGTGCGGTGGTGACGATCTCTTTGGCTGTGACGCCACAGGGCGACAGCTCGGAGTTGGTGGTGACGTCGTCGTTCGACGGGCAGATGATCGTCGGCGCGATCGCCGGAGCCATCGAGCGAGCGTCCAAAAAGGAGCTCGACACGTCGTTGGCGAACCTTGAGAAGCTGGTGGCGTGATGGGGCGCGTCGCGATCGTGACGGGCGCGGGCCGCGGCATCGGCCGCGAGCACGCGTTGCTCCTCGCGAAGGAAGGCCTGCACGTCGTGGTCAACGACGTAGACAACGAGCCTGCACAGGAAGTCGTCGACACGATTGTCGCCGCAGGTGGCAAGGCCGTCGCCAACACGAGCAGCATCGCGGACTGGGATCAGGCGAAAAGCCTTGTCCAGCAGGCGATCGACGAGTTCGGGCAGCTTGATGTGGTGGTCAACAACGCGGGCATCCTGCGTGACTCCTACCTCGCGTCCACCGAGGAAGCCCAGTTCGACGCCGTGATCGGGGTGCACCTCAAGGGGCACTTCGCGGTGATGCACCACGCGGCCGCGTACTGGAAGGCCGAGTCCAAAGCCGGCCGCCAGCCCAACGGCGCGATCGTCAACACCACATCGATTTCCGGCACGACCATGCCCAACCCAGGTCAGACCGTGTACGGCGCGGCCAAGGCGGGTATCGCGGCGATGACCCTCGTCGCGGCCATGGAGATGGAACGCTACGGCGTCCGCGTGAACGCCATCGCGCCGATCGCCAGGACCCGCCTGACCCTGGCGACTCCGGGAATGGGCGCGATGTTCGCCGCCGAAGTCCCGGAGGGTGAGTTCGACGCCTTCGACCCCAGCAACGTCGCACCGGCCGTGGCCTACCTGGCCAGCGAGAAGTGTCCCTTCACCGGCAAGGTGTTCATCGTGCAGGGCGGCGCGATCTCACTGCTCGAAGGCTGGACAACGGTCGGCACGGTCGAGACGCACGGCCCATGGGACCCGGCTGAACTGGGCGAACAGCTCGCCGCTTGGGCATAGTGTTCGCATGTCGACGCAGACGGTGCCGATCCACGTTGTGCATCGCCTGCTCAAGCAGGCACAGCGGCGTGGCACAGATGTCATGCCGCTGCTGCGTGCCGCGGGCATTCCCGGCGACATCGCGTACCGGCCGAAGACCCGCGTCACGATCGAGCAGATGGCCAAGGTCACCCGCGGCCTGTGGCAGCTGACCAACGACGAGCTCTTCGGCATCGGCCCGCCGATCCCGTTGGGCACCATGAAGTTCGTGGCCCTGTCCATCATCCACGCGCCCGACCTGCGGGAAGTCATCATCCGGTTCTGCGGCGCGAGCAAGGTGCTGACCGGCGTGCCCCGGGTCAAAGCCGATTTCGGGGCGACGATCGCTCGCGTCGAGATGGACGTCAGCAAACTCGACGACCCCGAGCACTTGGGCACCGAGCTGCTCATCGCGTTGGTCCACCGGTTGTCCAGCTGGCTGATCGGCCGCCGGATCCCGTTGAAGACGGTGCGACTGCCGTACCCGGAGCCGCCGTACGCCGCCGACTACCAGCCGATGTACGGGCGGATGCCCACGTTCGACGGTCCGGAAGGCCGCGTCGCGCTGGAGTTCGACAGCGCGCTGCTCGACGCGCCGGTCGTGCGCGACGAGAAGGACCTGGCCGAGTACATGAGTGATCAACCCGGCGTGTGGTACGCCCGGCGTGACTTCGGGAGCACCACGGCTGACCAGGTCCGCAAGATCCTGGAGCGCGGGCTGAGCGGGACATGGCCGAGCGCGGAGGAGATCGCCGACCGGCTGTCGGTCAGCGTCCAGCACCTACGGCGGCTGTTGCGCGACCAGAAGACGTCGGTCAGCGAGATCAAGGAGGAGATCCTGCGGGACGCGGCGATCGCCAGCCTGGTCCGAGGCGAGGAATCCGTGGACGATCTGGCCGTCCGGCTCGGTTTTTCCGAGGCGAGCGCGTTCCGGCGGGCGTTTCGGCGGTGGACCGGCAGCCCGCCGGGTGCCTACCGCTCGGAGTAGAGGGCGTCGATTTCGGTGGCGTACAGCTCGGCGATCGGCTTGCGCTTGAGCTTCATCGTCGGCGTGAGCTCGTTGCCGCCGGGAAGCCAGAACGTGGGCAGGATCCGGAATGCCTTTATCTGCTCCACTCTGGACAGCGTGGCATTGGCTTCCCGCACGGCTTTGGTCACGGCCTGGACGATCTCGGGATCTTGGGCGAGGGCGTGCGGATCGGTGCCGGTCTCTGGATCCAGGGTGATCAAGGCGACGACGTACGGCCTGCGGTCGCCGATCGCGACGACGGATCCGATCAGCGGGCTGGCGACCTTGACCGCGTTCTCGATGTTGGCAGGCGACATGTTCTTGCCCGCCGCGTAGATGATCAGTTCCTTCTTGCGGTCCACTATGGACACGTAACCGTCGTCGGAGATGGTGCCGATGTCGCCGGTGTGCAGCCACCCTTCGGCGTCGATGGCCTCGGCGGTCTTGACCGGATCCTTGCGGTAACCCTTCATCACCGCCGGACTGCGGAGCAACAGTTCGCCGTCGTCCGCGAGTCTCACCTCCACGCCCGGCATGGGTTTGCCCACAGTGCCTGGTTTCAGCGCGTCAGGCCGGTTGACGGTGCCGTGCACGGACGACTCGGACATCGCCCAGCCTTCGCACACTGGAATGCCGACGGCGGTCGGCCTTACCTTCGGCAGGACCGACGCCAAGGTCTTCGGATCGCTGACACACGTGGTGGTCGCGCCTGTACACATCGGCAGATAATGTGCGAAGTACCGGTTGGCGAGGTGCGCATCGGGCAGATACGACAGCACGCGGCCGTCGGTGGCCGCCGCGGCGAACTGCGGCATTTCCAAGGCAGCGGCCATGCTGAACCTGATGTTCCGATGCGTGATCTCGACGCCTTTCGGCGGACCGGTCGTGCCTGACGTGTAAATGAGCGTCAGCACGTCGTCCGGATCGACCGCTCGCCACGTCGCGTCGAAGTCGAAATCCGGGCTGTCATCGGCGAGATCCTCGATGGTCAGCACGGTCTCGGCTGAGCAGGCAAGCGGCTCGAACTGCTTCTCGCAGACCACGACCCGGTTCTCGGCATTGCCGAAGAGGTAGTCGATCTGCTCGGCGGAACTGGTGTTGTAGATCGAGAACGGGATGGCGCCGAGGTGGAAGACGGCCGTGTCGACCAGATGGAACTCCGGTCTGTTGGTCATCATCAACGCGACGGTGTCGCCTTTCCTGACACCCAAGGCGTATAACTTGGCAGCGATTTGACGTACGCGCTCGCCGTATTCCCGCCAAGTGATCCGGGCACTGTCGTCGGGTGTTCGTAAAGCGACGACATCCGGGTGTGCGGCGACCGTTTGCTGAAACACTTCGCACATGGTCACGGCAGGTCCACCGCCCAGCTGTCCAGCATTGTCCTGGCGTCCACTGTGTTCAGTGGTCGCGGCGGATCGGCCGGGGTACGGCTGAACCTGGGCGCCGGTGCGGGCTGCTTGGTCGTGCCGACCTGGATGAATGCCTTGCGAACGTTGTTGTGTGGATGGTCTGGGGCCTCTTGTGGTGTCAGCACAGGGGCAACACACGCGTCGACGTCTGCGAAGATCTCGGCCCATTCGTCACGGCTGCGCTGTTTGAACGCACCGGCCAGCTGTTCGCGCAGTTCCGGCCACCGGGAGAAGTCGTATTGCTGTGGTGCTTCGGTGAGACCCAAGGTTGTGACGAGCTGGTCGTAGAACTCGGTTTCGACCGCGCCGACTGAGATGAAACGGCCGTCCGCGCACTCGTACGTGTCATAGAACGGTGCGCCCGAGTCGAACAGGTTCTCGCCGCGCCCGTTCGGCCACAGGCCGACGTCACGCATGCCGTGGATGAACGTCATCAGCAAAGACGAACCGTCAACCATGGCCGCGTCCACGACCTGACCCTGCCCGGAGGACTGTCGTTCCAGCAGAGCCGCCAGCACGCCGAGCGCCATCAGCATTCCGCCGCCGCCGAGGTCCGCGACCAGGTTGAGCGGCGGCACCGGCCGGTGTCCCTTCGGCCCGATCGGCTCAAGCACCCCGGCCACGGCAAGGTAGTTGATGTCATGCCCGGCTCGTGCAGCCAACGGCCCGTCCTGACCCCATCCGGTCATCCGGGCGTAAACCAGCCGGGGGTTGCGGTCCATCAGGTCATTCGGGCCGAGGCCGAGCCGTTCGGCGACGCCCGGCCGGAAGCCCTCGACGAACACGTCGGCCGACTCCACGATCCGGTGCAGCGTGGCGAGGTCTCCGGAGTCCTTGAGGTCCAGGGAAAGAGTGCTCCGGCCCCGGTCGAGTACTCCGGCAGGCAGGTCGAGGCCGCGGTTGCGGCTCTTGCGGTCCACCCGCAGCACATCGGCGCCCAGATCGGCGAGGATCATGGCCCCGAACGCGCCTGGCGCGAGGCTGGCGAGTTCCACTACGCGAATTCCGGCGAGAGGTCCCATGGCGTGCTCGGCTCACAGTGTGCGGCCGATGATCTCCTTCATGATCTCGTTGGTGCCGCCGTAGATCTTCTGGATGCGGGAGTCGGTCCAGATCCGGGCGATCGGGTACTCGGCCATGTAGCCGTAACCACCGAACAGCTGCATGCACCGGTCGGCGACGATGTTCTGCTGCTCGGTCAGCCACCACTTCGCCTTCGCCGCGCCCGTGATGTCCAGTTCGCCCGCGATGTGCTTGGCGACGCAGTCGTCCAGGAACGTGCGGGCGACCGTGCCCAACGTCGAGCATTCGGCCAGCTCGAAGCGGGTGTTCTGGAACGCGAGGATCGGCTTGCCGAAAGCGGTCCGCTCCTTGGCGTACGCGATGGTCAACTCGACGGCCTTCTCCATGGACGCGACCGCGGGAACCGCGATGATCAGCCGTTCCTGCGGCAGTTGTTCCATCAGATAACGGAAACCATGGCCCTCCTCACCGAGCAGATTGCTCGTCGGCACGCGCACGTTGTCGAAGAACAGCTCGCACGTGTCCTGACCGTGCTGACCGACCTTCTCCAGCTTGCGGCCCTTGGTGATCCCGTTCTCCACGACGATCAGCGACACACCGGCCGCGCCCTCGTCGGGATCGGTCTTGGCGGCGACGATCACCAGGTCACAGAGAAAACCGTTGGTGATGAAGGTTTTCGAGCCGTTGATGACGTACTCGTCGCCGTTCTTGACCGCAGTGGTCTTGATCCCCTGCAAGTCCGACCCGGTGCCCGGCTCCGTCATCGCGATCGCGGCCACGACCTCGCCACTGGCCATCTTCGGCAGCCACTTCAGCTTCTGTTCATGCGTGCCGTAAGCGTTGATGTAGTGGGCGATGATCGCCGAATGCACCGCGCCGCCGAAGCTCGGCGCGAGCGCCCGGACTTGCGCGTCGACGATCGCGGCCTCATGCCCGAAGTCGCCGCCTCCACCGCCGTACTCCTCGGGTATGGACGCACACAGCAGGCCCAACTCGCCTGCCTTGGTCCAGATCTCGCGGTCGACATGCTGTTGCTGTGCCCATCGCGTCTCGTTGGGCGCACATTCCTTGGCGAAGAACTCATTCGCCAGTTCGGCCAGGGCCTTGTGGTCGTCACGCATCCAGCCGGGCATTCTCGCTCCCCTCAACGCGGTCCTCTTCAGCCTGGTCCGGGTCGTCCGAACCGGCCATGACCGGGCCGCTCGTGGTCCGTGACCGGCACGCGCACCGCTAGGTGGGCTACGAAACCTCCCCTGAGAAGGCTTGCATCGCCTCGGCGGCGGTGGCGCGGGCGCGCAGGAAGAAGTCGCTCCACTCATCGATGCCGGGGTAGCCGCACGTCCGCACATCCGCGATGGCAGCGTCCACATCGAACAGCGTGCGGCGCAGGTCGACACCGGGCCCCAGCAAAGCCCAGTGCGCGCCTGGCCGTCCGTAGGGCATGCCCACGCTGCCCGGGTTGACCACAAGTGTTCCGTGCGCCAGCCGAACGAACGGCATATGCGTGTTGCCGCAGACAACGGTCTTCGCGTCCACACCGTCGAGCACTTCCGCCCAGCGATCCAGGTTGGTGTCGACCAATACGATCTCGTCGTCCGCGCGCGGAGTTCCGTGACAGAACAGCACTTCACCGAGGCCCTCGACGGGCAGCTGACGTGTGTGCGGCAAGTTCGCCAGGAAGTCCAGCTGGTCGTCCCGCACTCGATCCGCGGCCCACATCGCGATCTCGTCGGGGATCTGATCCCGTTGCCCACGGCGGAATTCGACGATCTCCCGGTCGGCGTTGCCGCTCAGCCACACCACTCGGTCACCGAGATCCAACAGCGTGTCCAGTACGGCCTCAGGTTGCGGTCCGGCCGCGATGTCGCCGGTCAGCACGATCTTGTCGGCCGCCTGGACATCGGGTTCGGCCAGCACGGCCGCCAACGCGGGCATGACCGCGTGGATGTCGGACAACACCGCTACCCGGCTCACCATCCGATCACCGTACTCGGAACGTGGCCGATCAATTTCGGGCACACTTTGACTGCGTTTTCGTGCACATGTGCTCGACCGGTAGTCAAATTCCCGGTAAGCGGTACAACGTTAATCGTGAGTAGGGAGTTACGGGCATTCTTGCACAGTCAATAAAGGCATCCTCCCCGGAAGTTCGCCTGGTGGTCCATGACCGGTCACAAACACTTCGGTGTTTCGACGTTCAAGAACAAGCTCACGCTCCTGCATCGCGCATGGGACGTGGCAGTCGGCGGCGATGACGAAGACCTTGCCCTGATCGACCGCCCTGAACTGCGCGCCGTGTTCGAGGAGCCCGATCTCCCTGCCCGCCTGGTGAAGCTGGCTGCGTTCAACGCCATGGTGATGCGCCGGACAGCGGCGTTGCACCTGGCCATTCAGGGGGTCGCGGCAAGTGACCCGGCTGCCGCCGAGATGCTCGCCGCGTTCGGGCAGCAACGCCTGGAAGCCATGGCCATGCATGCCCACGCAGCCGCCGTCACCGGACAGCTCGCAGTGTCCGAAGAGGAATGCCGGGACGTCATGTGGTCGACCACCGACGGCGCTCTCTGGCATCGGCTCGTCGAACAACGCGGGTGGAGCGAAGAGGGTACGCCGCCTGGCTCGGCCGCCTGTGGGTTTCGCTGTTCGTCGGCTAGGTGTCCAGGCTGAGAACGAGGTAGGGATCGGGAATCGGGCCGACTGGTCAGGCTGGGCACGGGTGAGTCATCCTTCACCGCTCGAACAAGCCTGCCTTGCGCTCCACATGGACCAGCTCCCGGTCACCGTCAACCCCCTCCCGCCCGGTTCGTCCGATCTTCGCGTGCCAGGCGCGCTGCCACAATGCGACCTTGGTATCGGCTTTACCCGCAGGTATTTCCGGGCCAGCGGTGAGGAATTTTCAGGCATCGATCCGTACCGGTCGTTGTGCTGCGGGCGCCTTGTGGAGTTCATTGGCGCCGGATGCGAGTGATGGGTGACGGGCATGGTGGACTTCCGGATCGCCGCGGCGACAGCGGACGACATGGTGCGTTTCCGCGACTGGGCCGATGACCTCTGTTGGAATCCCGGTGACTCCGACCGGTACGCGTTCTTCCCCGTCGATCCCAGAGGGTTCCTGATCGGACGGCTTGACGGCGAACCTGTCGCGTCCATCTCGGCGGTCCGGTACGGCTCCGACTACGGCGTCATCGGCCATCACATCGTCCGGGACCACGTTCGTGGCTGCGGATATGGGCGTCAGCTCTGGCAGGCCGCGCTGGACCGCTTGGCTGGCCGGACCATCTCCGTCGACGGACGGGGGTACCCAGGTTTCCGCCGTGCGTGGACCACCATCCGCTACGAAGGCGTGCCAACCGGGCTGGATCGGCCGAGGGGTCTGTCGCTTGTGGACGCGCGTTCGGTTCCGTTCGACCAGATCGCGGCTTATGACCGGTTGTTCTTCCCAGCGCCGCGGGACGCGTTCCTGGCGTCCTGGGTGAGTCTGCCCGGCCATACGGCGGTCGCCGCGATCAGGGATGGCCACCTCCACGGGTTCGCGGTGATGCGCCCGGCCAGCGGTGCACACCGGATCGGCCCGGTCTACGCCGATTCGCAGGATGTCGCGCTCGCCTTGGTCATCGGCCTGTCCGCGTGTGCTCCTGGCCGGCCTGTATGCGTTGACGTGCCGGACATCAACGAGTGCGCCACGATCCTGATGGAGAAGCTCGGCTTACGTCAGACGTCCGAGTCGACGCGGCTGTACCGCGGTCCGGTCCCGGACGTCGACCTCGTCGGCCAGTACGCGGTGACCAGCGTAGAACTCGGCTAATCCGCATCGGTCGTTCTCGATTTCGTCCGCAAGAAGGCGAGTGTGGCCCAGCTCTCTAGACATTTTATTGCACCGGTCGTTCTCAATAGGGTTACGCTGGGCGTACCCGAGAGAGAGGACGATCATGGAACTCGAGAATGCGGTCGCGGTTGTCACCGGAGCGAACCGTGGACTGGGCCTTCGCTTCGCGCAGCAGCTGGTCGAGCGGGGCGCCAAGGTGTACGGGGCGGTCCGGCGGCCGGAGACCATCGACATCCCAGGTGTCGTGCCGGTCAAGTTCGACCTGACCGACCCGGCGACGATCGAGGAGGCGGCCAAGATCGCGAGCGATGCGACGTTGCTGGTGAACAACGCGGGTGTGTCCACGAGGGCGCCGCTGCTCGACGGCGATTTCGCCGACATCCGCCTGGAGATGGAGTCGCACTACTTCGGCACGCTGTCGGCGATCCGGGCGTTCGTGCCGGTCATCGAGAGCAACGGCGGCGGCGCGCTGCTGAACGTGCACTCGATCCTGAGCTGGGTGCACACCCTCGGCAGCGGTTCGTACAACGCCGCCAAGGCCGCGGCTTGGGCGATGAGCAACTCCGTGCGCGCGCAGCTCGCGCCAAGGGGAATCAGCGTCACGGCGTTGTACGTGGGCTTCATGGACACTGACATGGCGTCCTTTGTGGCCCCCGAGGACAAGATCGACCCCGCTGAGGTGGCCAAGATGTCCCTCGACGGCGTGGCTGCGGGCGTGGCCGAGGTGCTCGCCGACGAGCAGACGCGGTGGGCGAAGCAGAACCTCAGCGCCGCGCTCTAGGCTTGAGGCAGGAAGGGAGCAGGTGGTGGTGCGGCACAAGGAGTTCGATCCGGACGTGGCCCTTGACCGGGCGATGGAGATGTTCTGGGAGCGTGGGTACGAAGCCACGTCCATTCAGGACCTGGTGGAGGGGATGGGCATCGGCAGGCGCAGCCTGTACGACACATTCGGCGACAAGCACGCCCTGTTCATCCAGTCGCTCAACCGGTACGCCGACACGCTGTCCGGACGGCTCGGATCCGTGCTCGACACCGCCAAGACCGGCCGCGAGGCCGTACGTGACCTGCTTTCCGTCGTGCTGCAGCCGACCGCGCACCTCAAGGGCTGTCTGCTGGTCAACTCCGCGACCGAGGTCGCGGCCCGTGACAACGAAGCCGCGCAGCACATCGACCAGTACCTGGTCAGGTCCAGGGAGACCATGCTCGAGGCCGTCCGCCGTGGCCTGCAGGACGGCAGCATCACCGACCGGGCCAAGCCGGAGGCGTTGACCAGCATGCTGGTCAACGCCTGGCTCGGCCTGCGGGTCTCGGTGCGGTCCGGCGTGGATCGCAAACGCTTGCGCAAGGACATCGACGAGATCATGAGCCTGCTCGACTGAGAACCTCGTCGAGCAGGCTCATGACCTCCGCGCGATCGGAACACGCACACGCCCGGCAGCCACATCGGCGGCGAGCTGGCGAAGCGCATCACGGTCGGTCGTGGCCATCACCGTGGTGACCTTGGCGTCCTCAAGCTGGAGGTGCGCGGCCGTCGCTTGAAGTGAGCGGAGTGCTGCGGTGGGCGGAACAGCATCGGGACTACATCGCCGATTCCCGTCAGCGCTACGACGCCCGACAGACGTAAGGTGCCTCGCCACGGCGGGAAACCGTGGCGAGGCAACGGTGTTACGGGTACTGCTTGATGTAGACCGGCTGACCGATCTTGGTCATGTCCGCCGCGTCACCGACACCGTTGACCACGTGGTCGATGATCCCGGCGCTGAGGTTGACGGTCATGATGTGGTTGAGCTTCACGCCAGGC
Source organism: Kibdelosporangium aridum (assembly GCF_900176515.1). GTDB lineage: Bacteria > Actinomycetota > Actinomycetes > Mycobacteriales > Pseudonocardiaceae > Kibdelosporangium > Kibdelosporangium aridum. The sequence continues at coordinate 413,580 of NZ_FWXV01000010.1, read as the reverse complement.
GTCTGCGGCACCTCGAACCCGTTCTCGGTGTGGATCTGCGGGTTGTTCTGGTTGAACACGTAGACACCGCCGCCGTACAGCGTGTGGTTGCGAACCTTGTCGCCGACCTTGTACCCGGCGTAGCCCTCGACGTTTCCGTTCATCCAGTCGGCCTGCGTCGGCGGGTCGTACGGCAGTTCGTTCTGGTACAGGATCGTCGTACCGTTCTCGCCGTTCCATGTGGTGTTGTACTGCTGGAAGTGCTCGACGAACAGGCCGGTCGCGGTCACGTTGTCGCCGTTGACGACCGCGCCCTTGCGGCCGGTGTTGGTGTTCCACCGCTGGGTGTCGGTGAAGCCCTCGACGCCGTGGTCCGCGCGCCACACCCACGTGTGGTCGATCAACACGTTGTCGCTGTTGATTTCCAGCGCGGTGTCGGTCTTGCCGACGTGCGGCCCGCCGACCCGGAAGTACACATCGGACAGAGTGGTCGGGTTCGACGGCGAGCTCCAGCCCCAGCCGTGCCGCTTGCCGACCCGCAGCAGCACAGGCGATTCCTGCAGACCCGCGTCGATCGTGACACCGGCGACGACAACGCCGGGGACGTCGGCGACCTCAAGCGGGGTCGCGCCACGGACAGCGGTGAGGGTGGCGTGCCCGAGGCCGAGGACGACGGTGTTCGGCCACAGGACCTGGATGCTGCGGGCGATGTCGTACAGGCCCGGGGTGAGCAGCAGGTGCTTGCCCAGCGCCAGGTGCGCGTTGATCGTGTGGACCGAGTCGCCCGGCTTGGCGACGTAGAAGTCGCTGATCGGGATCGTGCGCCCGGGCGTCATGCCGTTGGCCCAAGTGATGCCGCGGGTACCCTTCGCCGCGGAAGGCACACGCACGTTGTACTTGCCCTTGGTGTCAACGAACAGGTACGGCTTCTCCCGGCTGACGGGCGTGTTCTCCAGCGTCGTGTACGGCGGGGTCGGGAACGCCGAGTCGTCGGGCGCACCGACAACGCCGGAGAAGACCTGGTTCCACACGCCGTTGGACCAACTGGCGACCTCGCTGTTGCGAGTGAGCCACTGCTGCTGCGAACCGTTGGTCGTGGCCGGCAGCTTGGAGTCGGCGATGAAGCCACCGCTGGCGTACTGCGGGCCGTCGGTGCAGTAGTCCATCAGCGACAGTCCGCCGCCCGCGATGTTCAGCCTGCGCAGGGACACGGCCTGGGAGACCGCCCAGAAGTTGGCCGACGAGCGGCACCCGTCCTGGCCCTTGGCGTTGATGTTGAGCGAGAGGTTGGACAGCGTGCGCCAGAAGTTGACCAGCGCGATGCAGTTGGGCCCGGCGTTGTTCAGGCAGCGGTTGTAGACCTCGATCTTGCCGTTGATCACCACATCGGTCGGGGACGCGCCGAGGCCGGAGACCTCGGTGTAGTAGCCGACCTTGATCTGCAACGGCTTGTCCGCGGTGCCGTACGTGCCCGGCTTGAACAGGTACGCGTACCGCGTGGTGCCCATCTCGTTGTCGACCTGCTTGGCATGGGTCGCGTCCAGGGTGGCCTGGATCTGCTCGACCGGCATGCTCGGATCGAAGATGGTGACGTTCGGCCCGAAGTCGGGGGTGCCGCCGCGGCGTTCGCTCACCGGGTCCGCGGTCGCGGTGCTGCCCGCGGCGGCGACTAGGGCGAGGCTGAGCACGAACGCCCGGCCCCATCTGGCTAAGTGCGTGTAAGCGCTCCCACGCGCCTGCTGGTGCACGATCGTCATCGACCTGCCTGTTTCTCCAGGCCCGCTCGGCGAAACACGCGTGAGAGAGCGCTCTCTCGCTCGCTCCGCCACAGCCGGGCGACGGATGGAGGGATCGGATATTTCTACCGCTTGGATCGGTTCAGCGCCATGCCCGGAAGGCCGGTTTTATCTCGCCGGATCGGCTGGGGCAAGAGTGGGAAAGAAACCTCCCGGCCGGCCAAGACTGATCAGGAATCGAGAAGCGCTGGGTGTGCCGTCGGCAATACCGTGACCGTGCGTGGACCTGACGGAGCCACACATACACCGGGAGTAAGGAGAGAACAGTGTCGTTGCAGGCGAGCGTGATCATGCTCGGCGTGAAGGATGTGGACCGCGCCAAGAAGTTCTACGTCGAGGGCATGGGTGCCACGGTCGAGCAGGACTTCCCTGGCTTCGCGCGGTGCAGCCTCGGCGACGGCTCCTCGAAGCTGGCGCTCTACGAGTGGGAGGCACACGCGCAGGACGCCGGCGTCTCCCCGGAGGGGTCCGGGTTCCGCGGTGTTTCGTTCCACTACCTCACCGACACCCGCGAAGAGGTCGACGAGGCACTGCGCAACGCGGAGGCCGCCGGAGCCACCGTGGTTAAGGCGGCCGTCGCCGCTGAGTGGGGCGGATACGACGCCTGGTTCAGCGACCCGGACGGATATCTGTGGAAGATCGCCACGGAGGCCTGATCACCGCACGGGTCCGGCCTCGTCTTCCCCCACGCGAGGCCGGACCTACTGGTCGGTCATCATCCTGCCGATGACGGCGTCCGAAGTGGACCGCAGCGCCCGCAGCGCGGCTGGGTCGAGCGCGTCGATCACCAGCCGCCGTACGGCCGAGACATGCCCGGGCGCGGCGCGGACGAGGTGCTCGTGGCCATCCTCGGTGAGGATGGCGTTGGTGTACCGGCCATCGGTCGGGTCGGCTTCCCGGCGTACGAACCCGCGCCCCTCCAACCGCTTGATCAAGTGCGACATCCGGGACAACTCGGCGTTGACGAACACAGCCAGCTCGCTGATCCGCATGGTCCACTCCGGCGACTCGGACAGACCGGCGAGCGTGTAGTACTCGACGTAACTCAGCTGGGAATCCCGCTGCAGCTGACTGTCCAAAGCGGTCGTCAGCATGGACATCATCAGCGAGAAAGACCGCCATGCGGCGAGTTCTTCCGGCGTCAGCCAGCGGGGTTCCGGGGTGCCGGGCATGCCGCCAGTCTACGAATCACCACACCGGTTGGCAGGAACACCACATGCGTGCCGACGATCTTGTATGAAGACGTCCGGATCCGCGTAGAGCCCCGGCCTGTGGTGTTCCTGATGGTGGCGGTCAGATCTCGGTGAGTGTGCCGTCGGCCAGTTCCAGCCGGCGGTTCACGCCGACATCCGCGAGGAACCGGTCGTCGTGGCTGACGATCACGAAGGCGCCCTGGTAGGCGTTCAGTGCGCTGGTCAGCTGCTCCACGCTGGTCAGGTCCAAGTTGTTGGTCGGTTCGTCGAGCAACAGCAACTGTGGCGCGGGTTCGGCGCAGAGCACGCACAACAGCGTCGCCCGCAGGCGTTCTCCGCCGGAGAGCACGCTGACCGGCAGCTTGGCGCGGTCACCACGGAACAGGAAGCGTGCCAACAGGTTCATCTTGTCCGACAACGGCAGATGCGGGGCTGCGGACTCCAGGTTCTCCATTGTGGACCTGTCCAGGTCGAGCAGGTCGAGCTTCTGGGAGAGGTAGGCGACCCGGCCGTCGGCGCGCGTCATCAACCCGCTGTCCGGTGGTTGGATGCCCGCGATCAGCTGGAGCAGTGTCGACTTGCCGACACCGTTGGCGCCGGTCAAGGCGATCCGTTCCGGGCCGCGGATCGACAGGTCGATGCCGTCGCCCGCGAACAGCGAACGGACCTGCATGCGCTGACCGTGGAACACTGTTCGCCCGGCCGGAACTGTCGTGTCAGGCAAGGACAGTGCGATGGTCTGGTCTTCACGCAGGGCGCGGTCGGCTTCGTCCACTTTGGCCTTGGCGACGTCCAGGCGTTGCGAGTGCATGGTGTTGGCCTTGCCTGCGGACTCCTGGGCGCGCCTTTGCAGACCGCCCTTGATGATCCTCGGGATGTCGGCGTTCGTCCTGGCACCGGTGCTCGCCCGCCGGGCGGCCCGTTCCCTGGCCTGCTGAAGCTCCCGCTTCTCTCGTTTGAGCTCCTGCTCGGCGTTGCGCAGGTTCTTCTCCGCCACCTCGCGCGCCGACTGCTTGGCAGCCTCGTACTCGGCGAAGTTGCCGCCGTAGAACCGGATCTCGCCGTGGTCGAGCTCGGCGATCCGGTCCATCCGGTCGAGCAACGTGCGATCGTGGCTGACCAGCAGCAGGCAGCCCTTCCAATCGCCGAGCACGTCGTACAACCGGCGCCGGGCGTCGCGGTCCAGGTTGTTCGTCGGTTCGTCGAGCAGCAGCACGTCCGGCTGCTTGAGCAGCTGTGCGGCCAGGCCAAGGGACACGATCTGGCCGCCGGACAACGTCCCGATCGTCCGATCGAGATCGACGCCGCCCAGCCCGAGCCGGTCGAGCTCGGCGCGGGCGCGTTCCTCGATGTCCCAGTCGTTGCCGATGACGGTGAAGTGCTCCTCGCTGGCATCGCCCGACTCGATGGCCCTGAGCGCGTGCAGGAGCGGTGCGATCTCCAGCACCTGCGCCACGGTCGGCTCACCGGCCAGCGGAAGGGTCTGCGGCAGATAGCCCAGGACGCCGTCGACCGAAACGGACCCGCTGAGCGGTTCGTACTCACCGGCGATCAGCCTGAGCAGAGTGCTCTTACCTGCGCCGTTGGGGGCGACCAGGCCGGTGCGGCCGGTGTTGACGGTGAAGCTGAGGTCGGTGAACACAGGTGTGCCGTCCGACCAGGAAAAGGACAGGGCAAAACAAATGATCTTGGACATGGCTCTCGTTCGCGAGTGTGGTCAGGACATGACTTGGGGCGGTGTCGCCACAGGCGCACCGCTCGACCAACCGGGCTCACCCGGAGATGTCGTCCTCAGCCACCAGCATGAGAGAAGTGACTCCTCACTCGCGTCTACTGATCATTGAATGTAACAGCCGCGAGTAACCTGTGTGGGGTGAGCGAGTCGAATGCGCCGGCGACAGTGGGGGACCTGCTCTGCTTTGACCTGTACGCGACCTCCCGCGCGGTGACGGCCTTCTACCGGCCGTTTCTCGAGCGCACGGGCCTGACGTACCCCCAGTTTCTGGTACTGACTCTGCTCTGGGAGCAGGACGAACAGCCGATGGGCGCACTCGCGCAACGACTCGACCTCGAGTCGAACACGATGTCGCCGCTGGTGAAGCGGATGGAGAAGGCGGGCCTGCTGGTCCGCGTGACCAACCCGGCCGACGAACGCTCGGTCCTCGTCCAGCTCACCGACGAGGGCAAGAAGTTGCGCTGGCTGTCGCACGAGATGACCGGTGAACTCGGCGCGGCCCTCGGGATGGACGACGAGGAGATCGCAGTGCTGCGCAAGATGCTGCACCGAGTCCGCTCTGGCGCCACGAGCTAAGCCGCGACCTGGTGCGCTGAGGGCGTGTCCACCACTCCGGCACTGTGAAATGCACTTTGCCGCACCGCGGGATCTGCGTTCCGGCTTAGCTTCGGCGCCGAAGCCGTGGCTGGACCTCAGGCGGCCCCGCTTGCTTCACTCCCGCCAAAGCCCGCCATCCAGGGGAGCCCCTGATTTCAACGTTACCGGTGGGGTCTGACAGTTCGCGGTGCGTGATCTTGCGGCGAGAAGTGGTCACTCCACGTGCTCGTCGCTAGTCCGTCAACCGGCCGCCTGGCGGGAAATCCACAGGTCAAAGCTGTAGTGACCTGAATTACATCGTGCGCGACCTTTTCAAGAGTGGTTCGCACTGCTAATTTCAGTCGTGTACGATCTAATCGCACACGATTTAACTGGAGGGGTTGAGATGGGCAAGCTCAAGAGGTTCGGGGTTCTGGCCGCTGCCGCCGTGTTCGCTTCCGCGGTGATCCTGCCGCTCGCGGCTTCCGCCACGCCGATGGCGGACGCCGGTGCCAAGCCGAAGCCGACGATTGTGCTGGTGCACGGTGCTTTCGCCGAGTCGGCGAGCTGGAACGGCGTGATCGCCAGGCTGCAGAAGAAGGGTTATCCCGTTGTCGCGGCCGCGAACCCGTTGCGCAGCTTGGAAGGCGACATCAACTACCTGCGCCAGGTGCTGGCCGGGATCCACGGTCCGATCGTTCTCGTGGGCCACTCCTACGGCGGTGCGGTGATCTCCGGTGCGGCAGCGGGCAACTCGCAGGTGAAGGCGCTGGCGTACATCGCGGCGTTCGCGCCGGAGAAGGGCGAGTCCGCGCTTGAGCTCTCCAACAAGTTCCCGGGCAGCACGCTGGGCCCGACGTTGAACTCGAACCCGTTGGGTGACGGCAGCAATGACCTGTCGATCAAGCCGGACAAGTTCCGTGCGCAGTTCGCCGCGGACGTGTCACGGGACGAGGCCGCGCTGGCGGCGGCAACGCAGCGGCCGGTGCGTGACGTGGCGTTGACCCAGAAGGCGACCGAGGCGGCGTGGCACAACCTCCCGTCGTGGTTCCTGATCCCGACCGCGGACAAGAACATCCCCTTGGCGGCGCAGCAGTTCATGGCCGAGCGCGCCAACGCACGCGACGTCGTGGAGATCCGGGGAGCTTCGCACTCGGTGGCGGTGTCTCGTCCACTTGAGACTGCCGATCTGATCATCGAGGCGGCGAAGTCCGTCCGCTGACAACGGCTTGGACTGGCATTACCTGACTACAATGGAGTGATTGAAATGAGCAACAGGCAGAAGCCGACGATTGTGTTGGTACACGGCGCTTTCGCCGAGTCGGCCAGTTGGAACGGCGTTGTCGTCAAGCTGCAGGATCAGGGTTATCCGGTGGTCGGGGTGGCCAACCCGCTGCGCAGCTTGGCGGGCGACGTCGGCTACCTCCGCGAGGTGCTCGCGGGCATCGAAGGGCCGATCGTCCTCGCCGGACATTCCTACGGCGGCATGCTGATCTCCGGCGCTGCGACAGGCAACAAACAGGTGAAGGCGCTGGTGTACGTCGCGGCGTTCGCGCCTGTCGAGGGAGAATCCGCGCTGGAGCTGTCGAACAAGTACCCGGGCAGCACCCTTGGGGACACGCTCAACCCGACCACGCTGGACGACGGCTCCACTGACCTGTCGATCAAGCAGGAGCTTTTCCGCCAGCAGTTCGCTGCCGACGTCCCGGCTGGTGAGGCTGCGTTGATGGCCGTCACGCAACGGCCGATTCGGGATGTGGCGTTGTCACAGGGAGCGGGCGAGCCTGCGTGGCGCGAGACGCCCTCGTGGTTCCTGATCCCGGCCGCTGACAAGAACATTCCCTTGGAGGCGCAGCGGTTCATGGCGCAGCGGGCGGATGCACGGGAGGCCGTCGAGCTGGAGGGCGCCTCGCACGCGGTGACGGTGTCACGTCCGCTTGAGGTGGCCAATCTGATTCTCGCGGCCGCGAAGTCGGTGCGGTGAAAGGACGGGGCTCGCCCAGTGCGAGCCCCGCCACAACTCAGTAGCGCGGAATCTGGGATCCGTCGGAGGCAGGCAATGTCTCCGGCGCCTTCCCGTGCTCCACCCAGTTCACCAACGCCCCGAAGGCGTCGACGGGCACCGGGCCGCCTTGGCAGTGCGCGACACCCGGGGCCAGGAACACCCGGTAGAACTCGTCAACGCGCTGGTGGCCGCCCATCACCCGGTCAACTTGCTTGCGGTAGTTCACCGTCCCGTGCGGCGGGATCAGCTGGTCGGCCAGTCCGTGCCAGGTGAGCAGCTTGCCGCCGGACTTGCGGAACGCCGACAGGTCGGGCGAGTCCGTTCCGATGATGTGGTTGTACTTCAGCTGCGAGGCGAAGAACACCGCGTAGAAGTCCCGGTACGTCAGCGTGCTGGTGTCGAAGCCCGGGTCCTGCTTGACGAACGTCTTGATCCAGTTCGCCGCGACCGGGAAGCCCGGTGCGAACCAGTTGCCCTGAGCGTCCTGCACAGTGGACGCGAGCCCGTCGAACGAAGCGCCCTTGGGCAGTCCCGCCCACAGCGGCTGCGGGCCGTCCCAGATCTTCCTGACGACGTTCGCGTCCTCGGCCGAGATGGTAATTTCCTTGCCTTCGCAGAGGATCTTCTTGCCGATCAGCTGTTTGGGGTCAGTGATCCCCTGCAGTGCGGCGTCCTGGAATGCCTTGAACTCGCACGGGCTGGGGAAGTTGTTCTCCTCGTTCATCACCACCTGAGGCCAGATGGTCGCGACGGCGAACCGGTCCCAGCTGACCGCTGGTGCGGTGGCCAGGATGCCGTCGAAGTCGTCCGGGAACCGCTGTGCCTCCATGTATCCCTGGCGGCCACCGGTGGAACAGCCGTTCCAGTACGAATAGGACGCCATGCGCCCGTAGAACTTCTGCGTCACCTGTTTACCGACGACCGCCAGGTCGTGCAGCGACCGGGACGCGAAGTTCTCCAGTAACGGGTGGTTCACGCGGCCATTGGGCAACAAACCCCATGAGGTGTCGAGGAAATCCAAGGGCACGCCCGCGTCCGTTGACGCGGCTGCGTACCCGCTGGCCGCTGCGGCGGTCAGTCCGGCGCCGAAGTCGCCTGCCGAGTACCCGGCGCCGCCGATGGCCTGGAACCGGCCGTTCCACTGGGTGGGTAGCAGGACTTTGACGCGGACATGATCGTTGGCGCCCTTGTGGTTCAGCGTGACCGTGATGTCGCAGAAGGACGCTTGGGCAACAGCCGTGACGGACTCGACCTTGGCTCCGGATGGCGCGGATACGCCAATCGGGGCGCATGTCTGGGCGGTGGCCGCGGTGGCGGGCGCCGGAACGGCCACCGCCAACGGGATGATCGCTGCGGCGATCTTGACGAACATCGTGTTTCCCTTCTGATCTGTGTTCGCTAATGCAAATCAACTCGGCATGAGCTGACGTCGAGGGGTGATCAACGGCCGGCGGTTACGCGGGGCCGCGGGCCGGGGCGAGCGGCGGGTTGCCCCGCTTGCGGGCGCGGTACGCGGCCGCCTTCATCTTGTTTCCGCAGGTCTCCATCGCGCACCACTCGCGGCGCGAGCCGCGTGACCGGTCGATGTAGACCTGCGTGCACTCAGGCCTGCCGCACTCCTTGAGCAAGTCCGCGTCCGAACCGCTGAGGATGTCGATGGCTACCCGCGCCACAGTGGACAGTGCCTGCTCGGCTGTGGCGTTGACGACAAGGCCGTCTCGCGTGAGCGTCGGGATGGCAGGCGGGTTGCTCGCCGCGCGGTTCACGATCGCCAGCGCGCTGTCGTCGTAGTCCGTCTTCCAGAGGCGGGCTGCGACCAGCGAATAGATGGCTTCGCGCAACGTCACCGCGGCCTGCAGGTCCGCTGGCGTGCTGCCCGGGTCGTTGTGCGTGACGCCGGACTCGCGGAACCACGAGTCGAGGCTCGACGGCGCGCCGAGCTTCTCGATCGGCGCCGCGTTGCGCCTGGCCTTCAGCGACCCGACGAAGTCGAGCGCCACGTTGCCGCACGGGAAGGCATGTTCCATGTCACCAGCTTGACAGGTGACGAATGGTCCTGCAATAGTCGTCACCGTTCTAACCGGTGACGAATTGAGGGGAGGTTCGGTGATCACCCGAGGCCAGTACCTGTTCTTCATGGCCCGTGCGCTGTACGGGATGGCCGGTATCGTCGAGGAACTCGGTGACGACCTGGCGAATCGGAAATTGCCCTTCCCCGGCGCGAATTCGCCATACGCGGTGCTGAACCACTGCCTCGGTGCGATCGAGTACTGGGTCGGCGACGTGGTCGCCGGTCGGCGGGTGCACCGCGACCGGGATGCCGAATTCCAGGCGTCAGGCCAGGTAGGGCCACTGGTTGCGCGGGTGCGGGCGACCGTGGAACTGCTCGCGAAGGACGTCGGGAACGCGTACGTCCGGCGGTCGATCGGTGTGCCCGTGCCCGGTCTGCACGACGAAAGCGACCAGGGAGCCGCGCTTTTCCACGTGTACACCGACGTTGTCCAGCATCACGGGCAAATGGAAATCATGCGTGACGCGATCATTTACGAGAATGAAAAGAGAGAGAACTATGTCTGAGGTCACATACACCGCCAGCGCCACCGCGACCGGCGAGGGCCGCAACGGCGGCCGGACCGTCACGAGCGACGGCCTGCTCGACGTCACGCTGGCCATCCCGAAGGAGTTCGGCGGCAGCGGCGGCGCGACCAACCCCGAGCAGCTGTTCGCGGTGGGCTGGTCGTCCTGCTTCCTCGGCGCGGTCAAGCGGGCCGCCGCGGCACGCAAGGTCAAACTCGATGACCTGGCTGTCGTCGCCGATGTCACGCTGCACCACGCGAACGACGAGTTCTGGCTCAGCGGCGCGCTGCACCTGGAGATGTCCGGTGTGGACAAGCAGACCGCCGAGGAGCTCGGCGCCGCCGCGCACCAGATCTGCCCGTACTCCAAGGCCACGCGCGGAAATGTCGAAGTCACCATCGACGTGACGGTCGACTGAGCAAAGGGGATCTCGACATGTTGAACAGGCGCACATTCGGCAAGGCAGTCGGTGTGGGAGCCGCCGCGATCGGCGGGCTGTCCGGGCCGTTGGCGGCGGCGTCGCCGACCGGCGGGGGCAGAGGGCTCGGCCCGGTCCGGCACGTCACCACAGAATTGCTCAAGATCGCGTACCACGATGTCGGTCCGAGCAACGGCAAGGTCGTCCTGCTGGGGCACGGTTGGCCGTACAGTCCGACGGCGTACGCCGAGGTCGCGCCTGCGTTGGCGCGTCGTGGCTACCGTGTGGTCGTCCCGTACCTGCGTGGTCACGGGCCGACGCGATTCCTCAAACCCGACACTTTCCGTTCCGGCCAGCCGGCCGCGCTCGGGTCGGACGTGATCTCACTGATGGACGCGCTGGAGGTCCGTTCCGCGATCTTCGGTGGCTATGACTGGGGCGGGCGCGGTTTGAACGTGGCCGCCGCGCTCTGGCCGGAACGCTGCACCGGCCTGGTGTCGGTCAACAACTACCTCATCCCGAACCTCGCGAATGTTGACAATCCCGACCCGGTCGCGACGGAGGCCGCGCACTGGTACTTCTACTTCTTCCTGACCGAGCGCGGCCGCCGGGGCCTCGCCGAGCAGACCAAGGACCTTGCGCGGGTGGTGTGGCTGAAGAACTCGCCGGAGTGGAAGTTCAGCGAGAAGGATCTCGACGACGCGGCGGCGATGTTCGACAACCCGGACTACGTCGACATCGTCATCCACGTCTACCGGCACCGGCAGCTCGCCGCCCCCGGTGACCCGCGGTACGACGCGCTCGAGAAGAAGCTGTTGACGCAGCCGAAGATCACCATGCCCGCGGTGACGCTCGACGGCGCATCGGACGGCAGCGTCCCGCCGACCGACGGCAAGGCCTCCGCGAAATTCTTCGCCGGTCCTCGTGTGCACCACGTGATTCCCAAGGCCGGGCACAACCTGCCGCGGGAAACGCCGAAGGCATTCGTCGACGCCGTACTGGAAGTGGCAAGGTTGCGTTAGTCCAGAGTGGACAAGAGGGAGCCGACGCGGGCGGCCTCCCTGGTGCGGTGCTGGCTTTGGTACAGCTCGATGGCCTGCTGCCAGGTATGGCGGGCTTGCGTGGGCTGGCCCATCGCGGCCCGGGTGGCCCCGAGCCGATCGAGGATCTCGGCTTCGCTGGAGGAATAGCCGAGGTCACGCACAATGGCCAGAGCGCCTTCGAAGTGCGAGACAGCCTCGGCGTACTGGCCGGTGTTGTGGGCGATGTACCCGAGACTGTCCAATGTGGCCGCTGTGCCTTCGTGATCTTGCAGACGGCGGCACAGGGCCAGTGCGTCCTGGCAGTGTGCGCGGGCGCGATCGTGCAGGCCAAGCCGGGCGCAGTACCAGCCGACAAGGTTCTCCGCGTCGGCTTTCCACACTGCCTCGTCCAGCTGCTCGGCCAACGCCAGCGCAGCCTCGGCCGTGTCGAGGCTGCGCTGGTCGTCACCGACCTGTTCCCAAGCCCACGACAGAATCCGGTACGTGTGCATCTTGAACAGGTCCTCCTCAGCCAGGGCGAGGGACTGTTCGAGATGCCTGACTGCTTCGGCCGGTTTGCCGAGCCTGGTGTAGGCGGCGCCGAGGAACCTGCGGGCCACGCTTTGCCTGGCCAGGTCGTTGAGGTGCTCGGCGGCGTCGGTACCCGCCTGCCACGCGGCAAGCGACTCGGTGGCGTGCCCCCGCATGCGGTGGAAGGTGCTCAGGCTCCACGCCAGCTGCCACACGAGTTCGTGCCATCCGTGGATCGCGGCGAACCGCAGTACCGCCATCAGGTTGCGGTGTTCGGCGTCGAACCACGCCATCGCATCAGGCACCTCAAGTGCGGCAACAGGTTCCAGAGCCATTGCTGTCCGATGTGGAGCAAGGAGCCGATCGCAGGCGTACGCGGTGTGCAGGTAGAACTCGGCGAGTTTGTGCAGCGCGGCCAGGTCGGGCGGGGCGCCGTCCGCGGCGTGCAGACGGACGAGGTCATGCATCCGGTAACGACCGGGCTGGTGGCGTTGGATCAAATGCGCCTTGTCCAGCTTGTTCAGCAAGGCTTGTGGCTTCTGTGCCAGAGCACCTGCCGCGGGCACGGTGATGTCGATGCCCGGCGCGTGGCCGAGCAGACGGAAGAGCTTGCCCACAGCGGGATCCAAGGCCTGCGTCGACCACGAGAACACGGCGCGCAGGTTGACGCTGAGTTCACCGGCGTCCAACGCGTCAAGCCTGGTGGCGGCGTCGTGCAGCTCCTTGGCAAGCGCCGCCAGCGGCAGGCCCGACAAGGTTGCCCTGGCCGCGGCGATGCTGATCGCCAACGGCAGCCCGGCGCAGTACGAGAGCAACTCGGTCACCGCGTCGGGCTCGATTGTGAGGACGTCCGGTCCGAGGTGTGCGGCCAGCATCTGGGTGGCCTCGGCGTCGGCGAGGGTGTCCAGCCGCACAGGAACCGCCCCGTGCGACGCGTAGAGCCCGGCAAGCTGATGACGGCTCGTGACGATCACTGTGCACGACGAAGTGCCTGGTAACAGAGGGAGAACCTGTTCGGTGTTGCGGGCGTTGTCCAGCACGAGCAGCATTCGCTTGCCACTGATCAGCGTGCGGTACAGCCCGGTCTGCGCGTCGAGGTCGAGTGGGATCGCGGCCGGGTCCACGCCCAGCGCGTCGAGCAGGCCGCGCAGTGCGATCTCTGGACGCAGTGGCTCACCGGCCGGATCGAACCCGCGGAGATTGACGTACAACTGACCGTCGGCGAAGCGCCGCGCATTGTGGTGCGCCCAATGCAGGACAAGCCAAGTCTTGCCGACGCCGCCGAGTCCGCTGACGGTCGCGATCGCCATCGTGTTCTTGGCCGCCACCTTGTCCAGCTCGGTGAGCGCGGCTTGCCGTCCGGTGAACACGGGTGGTGGTGCGGGAAGCTGCCTCGGTGACGCGTCCATTGTGGAGCCGGTAAGGACTTGGTGGTGCACTTTCCGCAGTGCGGCACCAGGATCGGCGCCGAGCTCGTCACGCAGCCGTCTGCGGATGAGCTCGTATGAGTCGAGCGCCTCGGCTTGGCGCCCGCTGCGGTACAGCGCGAGCATGTATTGCCCGGCAACGCGTTCGTCCAAGGGATGCGCCTCGCTGCGTGCACACAACTCGGTCAGCAGACCCGCATGCTGTCCGCTGCGTAACAACAGATCGGTTCGATCCAGCTCGACGGCGAACTTGTCTTTCTCCAGAGCGTGCCGGATCTCGTTGATCCACGGGGTGTCCAGGCCGGTGAACGGGGCGCCGCGCCACAGCCCCAACGCCTCGTCGGCCAGCGTCAACGCGCGGGCGTCGTCCCGTTCGGCCCGGATCTTGGCGGCGAGCTCCCGGAACCGGTGTGCGTCGATCCCCGCCGGATCGGCACTGAGCTGATATCCGTTGTGCCGCCACTCGATCGAGATGCCGAGCGCCTGGCGCAGCCGGGACAGGTAGCTCGCGAGCGTCCGGTGCGCCCGGGGCGGAAGGGCGTCGGCCCAGACGCGGTCCACCAACTGGTCCGACGAGACCACGCGGTTCGCGTCCATCAGCAACGCGGCCAGCACGCAGCGCTGCCGCGCATGGCCCAGGTACACCGCACGGTCGTCGACCAGTGCGGTGATTTCGCCCAACACTCCGAACTGTGCGCCCATCCCGGCCCCCCGGAGAGACTCCCTGCATTCCGGTTCCTATCAGGTAGGCGCGTGCTCTGGCAACTCAAGTTTATGTACAGAGGTCCGGTCATCAACTGTGGTCACGAGCGCCGGGTCCACCTTTCCGGCACGAAGCCGGAAAGGTGGGCACCCCCAACAGGGTCAGGCGCCGTCCCAGTCGCCGGTCAGGGCGACGACGCCGGGCACCGACTCGTAGCCGGTGTCCCACGCCCGGTCGGACGCTCCGTCGTTCAGGGCGTTCCGCAGGTGGAACGACCCGTCGGCGGGGTTGTAGTAGCCGACGGAGTCTTTCCCGTCGCCGTTCCAGTCACCGGTCAGGATGACCGCGTTCGGGACCGATTCGAGGTTCGTTCCCCACGCGTAGTCGGACGCTCCGTTCGCGTGGTCGTTGCTGAGATGGAAAGTGCCGTCGCGCGGGTCGTAGTAACCGGTCGAGTCTTTGCCGTCGCCGTTCCAGTCACCCGTCAGGACGACAGCTCCGGGAATGGTTTCCAGGCCGGTGTCCCACGCCGCGTTGGAGGCTCCGTCGCTGTGGTCGTTGCGGATGTGGAATGTCCCGTCGGTGGGGTTGTAGTAGCCGGTGGAGTCTTTGCCGTCGCCGTTCCAGTCGCCCGTGAGGATGACAGCGTTGGGAATGGTTTCCAGTGCGGTGTCCCATGCCGCGTTCGACGCGCCCTCATCCAATGCGTTGCGCAGATGGAAGGTTCCATCGCGTCGGTCGTAATAGCCCGTGGAGTCTTTGCCGTCACCGTTCCAGTCGCCAATGAGAACCACTGCGCCGGGGATGGTTTCCAGCGCGGTGTCCCAGCCGTAGTTGGACGGGCCGTCGCTCTGCGAGTTGCGGAGATGGAATGTGCCGTCACGTGGGTCGTAGTACCCAGCCGAATCGACGCCGTGGGTTTCCTGTTCGTCTCCGCAGTTGTTGCTGGGGACGTCGTTCCACGTCTCACCGGTCTTCGCGCCGTACGTCTTGCCGTCGAAGACCTGCGCGACGCGTTCGCTGCCCACCGCGCCCCACGTCGCCCTGCCGTCGCCGTTGGCGTCGAAGGCCTGCTCGAAATGCAGGTGCGGGTGGCCGTTGGAGGTCGGGCCGGTCTTGCCGACCTTGCCGATCTGCTGGCCCTGCTTGACTTTCTGGCCCACCGACACCGCGCGGCTCTGCAGGTGGATGCCAGTGGTGAACCAGCCGCCGCCGTGGTCGATCTGGATCATGTTGCCCGCGTTGTGGTGGTAGAACGACTGCCGGACAGTGCCCGCGGCGGCCGCGAGGAACGGCGCGCCCTCGGTGCCGACCTGGTTGGGCTCCTTCACCATGTCGAGCGCGGGAGCGTGGGTGGAGTCATACGAGTTCAGCTGCCATTTCTGGCCGCACACGAACGGCAGTTGGAAGTCTGGCCGCGGTCCGGCCGCAGTGGCTGTCGTGGTCATCGCACCGGCAAACAAGCTGGCGATGGCAAGGGTCGTCAGTGTTCGTCTCATGTCAGGCTCCGTCCCAGTCGCCGGTGAGGACGACAGCGTTGGGAATGGTTTCGAGCGCGGTATCCCACGCGTGGTCGGATGCGCCGTCGCTCAATGCGTCGCGCAGGTGGAATGACCCGTCGTTGGGGTTGTAGTAGCCGGTGGAGTCCTTCTTGTCGGCGTTCCAGTCACCCGTCAGGACGACAGCGTTGGCAACGGTTTCCAGTGCGGTGTCCCAGGCGTAGTCCGATGCGCCGTCGCTGAGCGCGTTGCGCAAGTGGAATGACCCATCGCGCTTGTTGTAGTAGCCCACGGAGTCCTTGCCGTCGCCGTTCCAGTCACCGGTGAGGATGACCGCGTCGGGAACCGTTTCGAGTGCGGTGTCCCAGGCGTAGTCCGACGGCCCAGTGCTGTGGTCGTTGCTTAGGTGGAAAGTGCCGTCGCGCGGGTCGTAATAACCGGTCGAGTCTTTGCCGTCGCCGTTCCAGTCACCCGTGAGGATGACCGCGCCCGGAATGGTTTCCAGGCCGGTGTCCCAAGCCGCGTTGGAGGCTCCGTCGCTGTGGTCGTTGCGAATGTGGAATGTGCCGTCGCGCGGGTCGTAGTAGCCGGTGGAGTCCTTGCGGTCGCCGTTCCAGTCACCGGTCAGGACGACGGCGCCGGGGATGGTTTCCAGCGCGGTGTCCCATGCGGCGTTCGACGCGCCGTCGCTTAACGCGTTGCGCAGATGGAAAGTCCCGTCCGCCGGGTTGTAGTAACCGCCGGAGTCCCGGCCTGCGGGCGGCGTCGTGGTCCACAGCGCGTCGACGATGATCTTCGCGTCACTCACCTGCACCGGATACCGTTCCGGGTACGCGGAGACCTGCACCTTCTGGCAGACCGCGCCGATCTGCGCGTCGGTCGTGGCCTGGTTCCAGTCGGGGACCTTGCGGACCATCGCGTCGAGGAACGCGTTGGTGGCCCACGTCGGATTCAGCCGGTTCGCCTCGCTGCCCCACGGGTCCTGTTGCTGGAACAGGCCGAGACTGGTGTGGTCGACCTTCTCGGCGATGTTCACGATCCGGGTCTCCACGATCACCGTGGTGATCGCGATGACGGCCGCCTTCTTGTTGAACTTACGGGCCTGCACGGCCTCGACGACCTCGCGTGCGCACGACACCCGGTAGGCGTCCATGTAGCCACGCATCGCCTTGGTCAGCTTCGGGTTCAGCTGCGCGGCGATCGTGCCGTCCCGCTGTGTGGGACCGTTCTTGTCACAGTCAGCGCGTTTGACCAACGCGCTGAACGGTTCTTCCTCGGGTCTTGGCTCACCGGCGAATGCCTGCCCGGCTGAGCCGAGGACGGCCGTGATCGCAAGGATCAGCCCGCCCACTGAGGTACGCATGTGCTTCCTCCAGGTTCGAAGTCCGACTGGTCGGCCGAACGTGCCTGGAGGCTGTTGCGCAGGTGTTGGATGACGGTTGCCTACGAGGTCAGCGGGCGTGGCCGCGCTGCCGCAATGGTCGACACACTGTGCTGGAGTGGCGCACATGCGGTGCCGGAATGCGCATCTCATCGTGGTGGTGTGGTGGACACGCGTTTTACCGCCGTCGGAGCGTCACGCCCACTGTTCGCACGGTAGTGACATCGGGCGGTCGGTACATTGCCTTTTGTGACTGAGGGCGAGGGGAGGGTCGTTGCCGGGCGTTATCGCCTTGCGCAACGGCCGATCGGCCGCGGTGGGATGGGTGTCGTGTGGCGGGCCCACGACGAATACCTGCACCGCGACGTGGCGATCAAGGAACTCCGGCTTGGCGAGTCGGCGGACACCGGCGAGTCCGAGGCGGCCGTGCGCAGAATGCTGCGAGAGGCCAGAGCCGCCGCCAAACTCAGGCACCCGGGCATCGTCACCGTGCACGACGTGGTGATCGAGGACAATCTGCCGTGGATCGTGATGGAGCTGATCGAAGGCCGGTCGCTCGCGGACATCCTCGACAACGACGGGCCACTCCCGCTCGACCAGGCCGCCCAGGTGGGCATCCAGATCCTGCGGGCGCTCGACGCCGCGCACCATCGGGGCGTGCTGCACCGGGACGTCAAACCGGCCAACATCATGCTCGACGGTGAACGCGTCGTGCTGACGGACTTCGGGATCGCGCTGATCGACGGCGCGTCCGCGCTGACCGGTACCGGACAGATGCCCGGGTCGCCGGAGTACATCGCCCCGGAGCGCATCGACGGTCACGAGGCCACGCGAGCAGCGGACATGTGGGCTGCCGGTGTCACGTTGTACGCCACAGTCGTCGGGCGTTCTCCGTTCAAACGCAAGGACATCCAGAGCACGTTGGCCGCGGCCGCGTCCCGTGACCCGGATCCCGATCCCCGGATCGGCCGGTTGTGGCCGGTCATCCAGGGTTTGCTGCGCAAGCAACCGGCGGAACGGATGGAGGCCAAGGACGCGATCGAGCGTCTCAACAGCGTCGCGGGCAGGTTGACGCCACGCGGTGGCCCGCCGAGGCCGTCGAACGGTGCCAATACGTGGATCGACAACCCCTCCGAGCAGGTCACGGTCGTGGACGAGACCGCGCCGAACACCCGCACCGCGCCGCCGTTGATGCCGCCGCCGGTCTACCCGCAGGCGGTCGCGCCAGGGGACATCACCCTCGATCCCATTCCCATTCAGCCGCCCAGGAAGAAGAACCACGGGATTCTGATCGCCCTCGGCGCCGCGCTGGTGGTGGCGATCGTGGTCGTCGTGGTGGCGTTGACCTCGAAACCCCCGCCTGAAGGGCAGCAGCAGCAACCACAGCAGCAACCGTCGACGACGACCAGCCCGCAGCCGCCGCTGGTGCCCTACCGGGAGTTGCTGGGCTACACGATCAGCATTCCGCAAGATTGGAAACGCACCGAGTCGACAGCGGGCGACCGCACCGACGTGCTCTACGTCGGCCCGCAGCCCGATCCGCAGGCCAGTGCGCCCGAGGTGCAGGTCAGGCGGGACACGACCGGGATCACAGCCGCCGAATACCTGGCCAACAGGGACACAAGCGTGAAGGCCGACCGGGAGAACACCGACTACAAGTCCTCCACGACCGGCGACATCCTCGAGTACGAGCACGGCTCTGCCGCCGGACCTGTCCGGTATCACGTCCTGACCAGGGCGGTGACCGACAAGCAAGGCAGGCTGTTCATCATGACGTTCTCGCTGCGCGCGACGGACCCGACGACGTTGCAGAATGAGTGGCGGGCCGTGCGGCCCATTGCCACCGCCATCTTCAACAGCTTCCAGTTCAACAACACCTGACTAGGCCAATCGGGGGTTCGGGACCCCTCCCGAACGCGGGAAGGTAGGTTGCGGCCGTGTTGAAGCGGAGCAGGCCGTTCGCGCTGGTCACCGTGCTTGTCGCGGGCGCCCTGGTTGCCGCCCTCACTGGCACGGCGATGCCACTGCCGGCCGGCCAGTTCGCGCTGACCGGCCACTGGGTGTTCAACTCGGTGCTTCAAGCGGTCTTCCACATCGACGGCGCGACAACGAACATCGACGCACACGCCGACGTGAACGGCGAACCGGGCAGCCAGGTCGTGCAGAGCGACACGCACGGTTATGTCGTCGGACCGAGCGTGATCACCAAGTTCGACAAGGCCACATTGGCCACGCAGGAGAGCATCAGCCCGCCCGCCAACGAACTGCCGGTGTTCATCGAGGTCGTCGGCGGGCCGTATCTCGTGTACCGCAACGCGGGAAAGGTTGTGCGGCTGTCTGATCCGCCGGCGATCGTGACCGTTGGCGGCGCGGTCGGGACTCCGATCGTGACCACGGACGGCACGATGTGGTTGCACCGCCAGGATGTCGGGCAGCTCTGCACGATTGCCAAGGACGCCGACCGGGTCGGCGGATGTCCGGTCGGAGTTGCGGCGGGACACCCCGGCTCGATGACCATTGTGGACGGGAAACCGGCGTTCGTCGACACGTTCTCCGGGACGCTGCACCGGATCGACAACGGCAAGCTGGGCGAGGGTGTGCCGATCGGCGTGCCGCTTTCGCCCAACGCCAGGCTTGCCACCAACGAGGTCGGCGGCAAGCTCGCTATTCTGGATCCGCAGAAGCAAGCCCTTGTGCTGGCGGACACCAAGAACCCGCCGGAGAAGGCGCTCGCGGTCGCGTTGCCCGTCGGCGACTACGACGGCCCGATGTCCACCGGTGACGTGGTTGTCCTGGTGGACAGGCAAAGCGGCAACGTGCTGACCTACACCCCCGATGGCGTGCGCAGGGAAACGAAGCCGATCAAGCAGAAGGGCGGCACGCCCAGGCTCAGCCGTGGCGAGGACAACCGCGTGTACGTCGAAGATGCCGACGGCACACAGGTTGTGGTCGTTGCCAAGGACGGCAACGTGCAGGACGTGTCCACAGCAGAACGTCCCGCGCCGCCCACCAGCCAGGTGAGCGTGCCGAACCCGAACCAGGGCACTTCGACGGACATCCGGGTCGTTGCGCCCCCGCCAGCATCGCCACAGTCCACGCGGTCTACGCAACAGCCAAGGCAGCCGACGACCCAGAGGCCACGCCCGCCTGTCTCGCCGACTACGCCGCCCCCCGTGCCTCCGGGCCGTCCTGGCGCCCCGCCATCGGTTTCAGCGTCGGCCGGCAACGGTTCGGCGACGGTGACCTGGGGCACCGCACCGAACAACCGTGCCGACATCACGGCGTATCAGGTGTCGTGGCGTTCGAGTACGGGCCAGACGGGGTCGATGACCGTTGGAGCGGGAGCGCGGCGGACGACCGTGAACGGCCTGACCAACGGCGTGAGCTACGTCTTCACGGTCGCGGCTACGAACCGTATGGGTACAGGCGCCCGTGCTTCGGCCGCAGCCGTCACACCGAAGGCACCGGTCTCGCCTGCGGCTGCTCCCACCAATCCGAAAGCCACGTTCGACGTGGACGACCGCCCGACCCGGGACGTGACGGTGAGCTGGGGCCGGCCCGCGCTCAACGGCGGCACATTGGTGCACTACCAGGTCACCGCGACCGGTCTCGGCACTCGCCAGGTCACCGGAACCTCGGTCACTTACCCCCAGGTGGAGGCGAGCAGAGTGGTCACCTTCACGATCCGGGCGATCACCAGAACCCCGGACGGGCAGACGCTCACCGGCGCGCCTGCCACGGCCGTGCATCGCGACCGCCAAGGTTCTTCGTCGTGAACACCAGACTGAACGGCCGGGTCAAGTCGAATGAGATCGTGTGGAGGCGGAAGTGAGTGTGTCGGCAGGCGAGGTCTACCAGAGGATCTCGGACAACGTGCAGCGGGTGCTGCGCGGCAAACCGCAGGTTGTCCGGCTGGCTGTGGCCGCGCTGCTCGCCGAGGGACACCTGCTGATCGAAGACGTCCCCGGTCTCGGCAAGACCACCCTCGCCCGGTGTCTTTCCCGCAGCATCAACGGAACGTGGAGCCGGATCCAGTTCACGCCCGACCTGCTGCCCGGTGACATCACCGGTGTCCAGGTGTTCCACCAGAACGACGCCAAGTTCGCCTTCCACCCCGGCGGTGTGTTCGCCAACATCGTGCTCGCCGACGAGATCAACCGTGGCACCCCGAAAACCCAGTCCGCGCTGCTTGAGGTGATGTCCGAGCGGCGGGTCACGGTCGACTCGGTCCGGCACGAGGTCCCGCGGCCGTTCCTGGTGATCGCCACGCAGAACCCGATCGAGATGGCCGGCACGTACCGCTTGCCGGAGGCGCAGCTCGACCGGTTCCTGATGCGCTTGCAGATCGGCTACCCCGACCTCAAGGACGAGGTCATGGTCATCCTCAGCGATTGCGCGGGTGTCGATCCGGACGAATTGCCTGCCGTAGTGGACATTCCGACACTGCAGGCCGCCGTCGCCGAAGTACGTTCCGCGCGCGTGCACACCGCTGTCGTCGAGTACGCCGCGACGATCGCGGCGGCGACCCGTCAGCACGGCGATTTGCGTTACGGCGCAAGCCCGCGCGGCAGCATTGCGCTCGTCCGAGCCGCGCAGGCGGTTGCGGCGACGTATGGGCGCGCGTACGTGACTGTCGACGACATCAAGGAAGTAGCGCATCCAGTGCTCGACCACCGGCTGATCCTCACGCCGGACGCGGAACTGCGGCAGCGGCGGCCCGAGGACATCGTCCGTGAGCTGCTCAACGAGATTCCCGTGCCTGTCGCGACAGGAGCCTGAGTATGCGTCTTACCCGGCGTGGCATCGCCACACTCGTAGCCGCGGCTGTCCTGATCGGGGCGGGCGCGGTCGCGGGTTATGCGATGCTGATCGCGTTGGGAGCGATCGCGTTGGGGGCCGTCCTGGCCGCGCTTGCCGTTGCCGGGCGGAAACCTCGGGTCGACGTGGCCAGGGATGTGTTCCCGGACCGGGTCGAACGCGGCAGCCGCGCGGGAATCACCCTTCGTGTGCACAATCCGGGCACGCGGCGGCAGCCTGGGTTCACCGCGGTGGATCGCTTGGGCGCAAGCACATTGAAGATCGCTGTGCGGTCGTTGGCGCCAGGTTCGGAACAGTCCTATTTGAACGAGCTGCCGACGTGGGAGCGCGGCAGGCACGAAGTCGGCCCGCTGACGCTGCGGCGCAGCGATGCCCTGGGACTCGGGCAAAGCCAGCTGTTCATCGGGACCACGGCGACGATCTGGGTCTACCCGAGGACGCATCCGGTACGGTCAGTCTCGAGTGGACTTCCCTTGCACCACCATGAAGGCGCGGCGAACGAGAACTCGCCACGCGGGTCGTTGGACGTCAGGGAAGTGCGGGAGTACGTTCCCGGCGACGAAGTACGGCACCTGCACTGGAAGGCGACCGCGCGTACCGGGCAGCTGATGATCAGGGACTACGCCGACCCACAGCAGCCCCAGTTCACTGTGCTGCTGGACAACCGGCCGGCGATTCCGGCCGAGCCCGAGTTCGAGGAGGCCGTCGAGGTGGCCGCTTCGCTCGTGGTCGCGGCGGCTAAAGCGGACAACCGGTGCCAGCTGGTCACATCGGGCGGACTCGACATCATCACCACCCCGGGCGCTGCGGCGGTTCCACGTCTCCTCGACGAGTTGTGCGTACTGGAACGCGCCGACAACACAGACCTTCCCCTCGTGCCAAAGGCTTTGGCGCAGTCATGGGGCGGCCAGCTCGTTGTGATCTCGTCGGCCGTGACCGCCGCTGATCAGGCCGCGTTGGCGATGCTCCGGTCGCGGTACGCGGACCTCGTGGTGATCAACCTGGGCCGTAAGGCCGTTGTGGTTCCTGGCGCCAAGATCCTGAAGCCCGCGAATGCCGTCGACGCGACAAGGCAATGGCAGTCGGTGATCGCGCGATGAGGATCCGTGCTGCATGGGTGTTGTTGGCGTCGGCGATTTCCGGCCTGCTGTTCGCGCCGGTTTTCGGGCTGAGGCCGCTGCTGCTTCCGATCGCTGTCGTTCTCGCGGCCTGCTATGCCGCGGTGGAGTTGTGCCTCCGGGTCAAGGTGCTTCAGCCGTGGCGTCCGCTGATCATGGTTGTTCTCGGGCTGCTGGCCTTGAGCATCGCCATGTTCGGGTCGGTGGACGTGACCGCGTTGACCGCGGGTGTGACCGATTCGTGGCAGCTGACATTGCAGTCGACCTGGCCTGTGCGGCCGGACGCCGAACTGATGCTGTTCGTCCCGCTGCTCGTGTTGCTCGCGGCCGTGATCGGCATCGAACTGCTGCGTTGGCCTGCAGCGGCTTTGCTGCCCAGCATCGCGGTTGTTGTGCTCAGCCAGGCTTTCGTGGCCTTGTCCGGAATGACGGCCGTGCTCGCCGCGCTCGGATTCGCAGTCGTCGCGGCAGGGTTGTACATGCCGGTACGGCCGGGGTTGGTGTTGATACCCACGGTTGTTCTGGGGCTTGCCGGCGCGGCCGTGGTCGTGTTGATCGACACTGGTGAGCCGTACTCGTTGCAGCGGAGCGAGTCCGCGCAAGTGCCGTTGCCGAGGACGATCAGCCCGCTGACCGAGGTCGCCGCCCGCTTGTCCAAACCGGACACTCCGGTGTTCAGCTACACCAGCAGGGGCCCGGTCGACCGCTGGCGCTTGGTCGTGCTGAACCAGTTCAACGGGGTCACTTGGGAGCCCGACGACAACTACCGCAGGCTCGGGTCGCGGATCGGTCCGTCGACGAGTGCCCCGGTCCGGGAGTACTCCGCGAAGATCCAGGCACCCGACGGCCAGTGGCTGCCGAGCCAGCCGATGCCCGCCTCGGTCACCGGTGCGGCACCGCTCATCGATCAGGCAACCGGTGCCTTGCTGGTGCGTGACCGGAAAGGTGCGCTGGAGTACGACCTGAACTGGTGGGAACCACAGGTCGACGACAACCTGCCCAACGCGGCGCTCTCGTCGGCCGAGACGCCGGGCGGGGTAGGGGAGGTTCCGCCGGGCATCGCCGATTTGGCACGCAGGGCGACAGCGGGGGAGCGGCCGTCATTCCGGACGGCGTTGGTGCTGGAGCAGTACTTCAGCCGCAACTACAACGTGGCGACCGGTGCGGAATTGCCGACTGGCAGCGGATGGCCACAGTTGCGAGAGTTCCTGCTGGAAAGCAAGCGAGGAACCAGCGAGCAGTTCGCGGCCTCCTACGTGGCCCTGGCGAGGATCGCGGGCATTCCGGCGCGGCTCGCCGTGGGTTACCGGGCTCCGCAGACCCCGATCGGCGCCGAGACCGTCGTGCACAACCGAGACATCCTCGCGTGGCCGGAAGTCGCGGTGGCCGGAATCGGCTGGGTGCCGCTTGACCCGGTTGGCGGTGCGGCTGGTGCGGGCCCCGCGCCGTCCAGGCTGGCGGAAATCACCGCGAAGGCACGGGCCGAGCTGCCGCCGCCGAACCAGTTGCCCGAACAGCCGTTGCCTCCCCAGGAACGCGACGACGAGTCCGGTGGGAACCTGGATATCTGGTTCATCGCGTTGGTTGCGCTGGTGGCCCTTGTCGCGCTGCTCGTTCTTGCTGTCCTGTCGGTTCCGATCGTGAAGGCAGTACGGACCTTGCGCCGCAAACGGCAGACCGGGACGAGCGGGGTCGTGGCCGCGTGGTGGGAAGCCAGAGACCTGATGCGTGCGTACGGAACGCGCGTCACGCCAGGAATGACCGCGCGTGACCTGGCCAGGATCACATCCGATGCGCCCATTGTGGACAGTCTCACCGGCTTGGCCACGCAGATGGATGTCGCCATGTGGTCGGGAATGGGCGCGAACGACAGCGCGGTCGCCGAAGCGTGGGCTTCGGTCAGACGGATCCGCAAGACGTTGGCCGGGCGGCCGTGGGGCGCCAGATTCCGGGCGGTGTTCGCGATCCGATGACGCACACACTGCTCGGCCGCGGCCCGGTCGCCGCCGTCTACGCCACCACCGCCTCGGGGCATCCCGTGGCGGTGAAGGTGTTTCCCGGCAAGTTCGACCGCAAGACGCTCACCGTGATCGAGCGCGAGCGCCTCAAACTGGTCAAACTCGCGAGCACACTGCCGATCCTGCCGATCGACGCGATCGGCCAGTGGGAAGGCAAACACGCGCTGCGGATGGAGTTGTGCGCCGAGTCGTTGTCGGCTCGCGTGCAACGCAGCGGCGCGCTCGACGTCGAGGACGTCGTCGAACTGGGCTATGGCTTGGCTTCCGCTCTCGCTGCCGCACACGCCGATGGGGTGCTGCATGGAGGCGTCAGCCCGCACAACGTGTTGTACCGTGCGTTCGGGCCTCCGGTTCTTTCGGATTTCGGTGTTGTGATCCGTCAGTCCTTCCGGCGTAATCCGTTGCACGCCATCGAATGCGTTCCGCCGGAGACGCTGCGGTCCGGTGTTGTCGATGAGCGAACGGATGTCTACGGCCTTGGCGCGGTGCTGCACTACGCGTTGACCGGGCAGTCGCCGCATCCGAGCCGGATCGGTGAACAGCCAGGGGAGCGCGTGTTGCGGGTACTCGGCGACCCGGTTCCGGCCATCAGCAGGCCGGACGTCCCCATCGAGCTGTCCACAATAGTCGCCCGGATGCTGACGCCGCAACCCGATCGCCGACCGGACAAGGCGACATGGGCGGTGGAGCGTCTCGGCAAGATGCTGCCCCGGCCCACACCGGACATCGTTGTGCCGCAGGCGAAGAAGAAGTCGAAAGTGCCGTACTTCGTGGCTGGCGGAGTGCTGGCGGCCGGTCTGGCGATCGCGCCGTTCGTGTGGCCAGAAGAGGAAACGCCCGTGGCCGCGCCACCGCCACCGCCGCCGCCAGTCACCCTGAACCTGGCGGATCCGGTGGATCAGGGCGATCACGTCCTGCTGAGGTGGGTGAGCCCGCAACCGCTCGACAGCGTCGTCGTGGTCTCGCCGGACGGCGAAGCCAAGCAGTACCTGAACGCCGAACGGGAAACCTCGATCCGTGTTCCGGTCAAGCCGACCGGCGGATACTGCTTCCAGATCCGAGGCACCAACACCGAACAGATCTATCTCAGCCAGCCGAAGTCATTCAGAGGGGCGGTGTGCCAGAGGTGACGCCAGGAGGTCGGAACATGAATCCTGAGTTGAGGTATGCGGGCGGACTGCTGTTGCCGCAAGGCCACGACAGCCTCGTCCACGGTGTGCCGCGGGCAATATCCGGGTCGGTGCACGCGCTGGCGCTCGGCGGCGGGTACTCGGTCGGCCCGAGCGAAGGCCGCGTTGTCTACTTCGGACGCAATCGGCCCGAGGTGCACATCTGCATCGGTGAGGACGACCGCCAGGTGAGCCGCAGACACGGCGAACTCAGGCACTGGGACGGTCGTTGGTGGCTGCGCAACACCGGCCGCCGGCCGATCAGATTGCCGCGTTCCCAATGGCTTTTCGCCGACGAGGACGCCATTCCGTTGTCGGAAGGCTACACACCGCTGCACGTGCCGGGTTCTCGTGAGCGCGAGCACTTGCTTGAGGTGTTCGTGACGGGGACGGACGGCAACAAACCGGCTTCGAAACACACCGAACAGACCGACATGCCTCGGCGTTACGCCCTGAGCGACGAGGAACAGCTGGTGCTGGTCGTGCTCGGACAGCGGTACCTGCTGCATGACCCCGGAGCCCGGCCGTTGACCTGGCAGCAGGCCGCTGACCAGCTCGCCGAGCTGCGCCCGGAGGTCGCGTGGACGGCCAAGAAGGTCGAACACCGCGTGAAGACCGTCCGCGAACGGCTGTCGCAGGACGGGGTTCCTGGGCTCACGCGTGAGGAAGTCGGCGAGCCGGTCGGCAACGCCCTCAACGACAACCTGCTCAGGGAGCTGTTGCGGTCGACGACTTTGATACCGAAGGACTTGTCGCTACTTGACTAGCTTGGCGTATCGGTGCGCCGGGACGGACACGTTCACGGCACGGTGGTCGAAGAGGCCTTCGTCCACCCAGCCGTTGCGTTCGTAGAACTTGCGCGCCCGGGTGTTTCCCGGAACGACCACGAGCCACGCGCGCTCATGACCGTTCTTGGCGACATGGTCCTCGGCTGCCTTGAGGAGCGTCGCGGCCACGCCAGTTCCCCGGTGGTCGGCCGAGACGTAGACCTGCTCGACCTCGTCTGCGACCACCATGACAAAACCGGCCACGGCGCCGTCGACGATTGCCACCGTGGTGTCCCCGACGCGCTGCGGTGCACGTTCCCAGAACGACGCTTTCGTCCTGGCGGCGGTGAGCTCGTCGGGCACATTGCCCAGGTGCCCGTCCTGCCAGCCGCAGTACCAGATCTCCGCGACCTGCTCCGCGTCATCGGCCGTAGCCGGTCTGACGTCGATGTTCCCCATGCTCGGCAGTATGCATGCTCGAGGCGTGTGATTCGCATAGTCGGCTCATGACATCGCGCGGGTACTCGTTGCGCGTTGCCGGCAGCACGCTGAAGTACATGACGAACACGATGACTCTCAACGGGCGATTCGCCCGGCATTACGTGGAAATGATCGTCGCGATGGTCGCGGGGATGCTGCTGTTCGCTCCGCTGTGGACGTGGTGGTCCGCGATGGCGCGGCCGGACGTCGAAGCGCTCGTGATGGCTACGAACATGACCCTGGGTATGGGGATCTGGATGCGTATCCGCGGCCACGGCTGGCGGCCGATCGCCGAGATGGGCGCGGCGATGTACGTGCCGTTCCTGCTCTTACTCGGTCCGTATTGGCTGGGAATGCTGTCGGCCGACGTGGTGATGATCGGCGGACACGTGCTGATGCTGCCCGCGATGCTCGTCGCGATGTTGCTGCGCCGCACCGAGTACACCGTGCATCACCATCGGCAGCCGTCGGCTTCGGGCAAGGTGGTGACTTTCCTGAAGGACCGGTGGCCGACGTGGCTGGCGCTGGTCGTGACGATCGACAACTGGGTCACGCCGATGTACCCACCGGCTGTCGTGATGATGATCCTGCCCACGGCGTACCTGGTGATCGGCGCGTTCCGCAAGCGTTTGCGCGAACCCGGCATGCTGCCACTGCAACTCACCGGGTTCGCCGCCTACCTCGTGCTTGTCGGTGTCGCGCTGTCCGTGCCCGAGGAGATCGCCAAGTACCTGATCGGCGCGGGCTGGCTGGCCCACGGGATCTGGGACTACTTCCACCACCGCCACGACAAGGTCGTGCCGCGCGCGTTCTCCGAGTGGTGCGGCGTGGTGGACGTCGTCATCGGCGTCACCATCATCCTGTTCGTGTGACGGGCAATTTCGGCATGACCATCTTGCGGCCGGCCGAGTCGCCGCCGTCGACCTGTACACCGACGCCGGACATGAACCGGAAGTCGTCGGATGCCAGGCCAAGGACGGCGGCGGCGATCTCGTCGGCGGTGGCCATCCGCTCCATCCCGCTCACGTTGAGCGGGCCCCACAGCTTCTTGAACGCTTCCCAATCCGCGTCGGGAATGCCGGGCGGGCGGGCGACGAACGGAGTGTCCGTCGTGCCCGGCATGATCGCGTTGACCCGGATTCCCTCTGTACCGTACGCCAGCGCGACCGCCTTGATCAGGCCGTTGATCCCGGCCTTGCTCGCGGAGTACGCCGCACCGTCGGGCCGGGCCCGCTCGGCGGAGGCGGACGAAGTGCAGACGATCACGCCGCCTTTCGTTCTGAGCATGTGCGGCACCTGGTGTTTGATCGCCAGGAACACGCCTCGCACGTTGGTGTTCATCACGTCGTCCCAGTCGGCGAGCTTGACCTCGTGCGGCTGCAGCCCAGGCCCCCGGATCCCGGCGTTGTTGAACGCGATGTCGAGCCGCCCGTACTTCGCAACGACCTGGTCGACGAACGACTTCACCTGCTCCTCGTGCCGGACGTCGGCCTGGATGTACACGGCCTCGCCGCCGGCCTTCCGGATCTCGGCGGCCACCTCGTTGCCCAACTGGGCCCTCCGGCCACAGAAACCGACTTTCGCGCCATGGGCGGCGAAGGCGATGGCCGCGGCCTTGCCGATACCGGACGTCGCCCCGGTGATGGCCACGACTTTCCCTTGAAAACGACGCTTTTGTGCCGCGGCCGCAGCAGGTGCGCCGGAAAGCACGGCGGCCGTCGTCCCGCCTGCCGCGGCTGCCAGCAGTGTGCGCCTGTTCATCCTCGATCCCTCCCGTGTGGTCTGCGAGATCAGCGTGGCCGTGCGGGAGGGCCTCGCGGATCCGCCCAGCGGCCGCGGTTGCGGCCAGTTGGGGGAGTTCTCAGGTTCGGTTGGCTACCGTGCTCTCGTGCTGCCCGGATGGCTTGACCAGTTCTTCGATCGACGAGCGGTTCCCTTGCGGCTGCTCGTCCTACTGGCCGTCGCGGTCAGCTACTTCCTAGTCTTCGCGTCGCCCACTGCGCTCGACGCCGTGCTCGTCGGCGGGGCAGTCTTGGCGATGGCCGCCGGTCCCCGGTGGCCGCTGGCTGTCGTGGTGACCCTGGCCGGATTGCTCGTGGTGGCGCCGGAGGGTGCCAGCCATTTGGCGTTGAAGGTGCTGGCTGGGGTCGCGTTGTTCGAGCTGGCGATGCGCCGCTCCGGCTGGCCTTTGGCCGTTGCGGCCGCGGTGATGACGGCTGTGTACGCGCTGAACCGGCCAGATGATCTGCCAGGGCTGGTGTTCCGGGCGGTGATGGCAATCGGCGGGCCGATTCTGCTTGGCACGTATGTACGTTCTGTGCGGCGGTTGACTCAGGTCGAAGTCCGTACCTCGGTGGCGCGGGAGTTGCACGACCTGGTCGCGCACCACGTTTCCTCGATCGTGTTGCGGGTCAAAGTGGCTCGACAGGTGCTGGCGCCGGAGGATGCGCGGGTGCGTGCGGTGCTGGATGACGTGCACGAGACCGGAGTCGCCGCACTGGCCGATCTCCGGCAACTGGTCACGGTGTTGCGTGATCCGAGCCAGAGTTTCGTCGAGCCGGACTCGTTGCCTGCCGCCGTCGAGGCCGCGGTCGCTCGTGCCCGCAAGGTCGGGTTGAGGGTGGACGCGACGGTCGATCCGGCTTTGGCACGGTTGGACGCCACTCGCGGGCTGACTGTCTTGCGGCTGGCGCAAGAAGGTTTGGCCAATGTCGCCAAACACGCGGGAAGTTCGGCTCGGACCCAGTTCTCCACGTCGGTGTCCGCGGATGCCGTCCGGCTGGAGATCCGTGACGACGGCGGGGACTTCCGGATGGCCGGCAGTGGTTCGGGACACGGGCTGGTCGGACTGCGGGAGCGGGTCGAGATGCTCGGCGGCACCTTGGAGGCGGGCGTCCACGGCCATGGGTGGCGTCTGCTGGCGGTTTTGCCGGTGGCGTCGTGATCCGGGTGCTTTTGGTGGACGATCAGCGGCTTGTCCGCGCCGGGCTGCGGATGCTGTGTTCGTCGGCTACGGATATTTCGGTTGTCGGTGAGGCTGGGAATGGTCAGGAAGCCGTGCGCCTGGCCGAGCAGGTGCATCCTGACGTGATCCTGATGGACATCCGGATGCCTGGCGTGGACGGGATCGTCGCGACCCAGCGGATTCTGGCCGCGCGGCCGGCTGCTCGAGTGGTCGCTCTGACGACGTTCGACGATGACGATCACCTGTATCCGGCGTTGGCCGCCGGTGCTTGCGGATTTCTGGTCAAGGACGCCGAGCCGGACGACTTGATAGCCGGGATCCGCCGGGCCTCCGCGGGCGACAGTCCGTTCAGCCCAACGGTCATGCGCAAGCTCGTCACACGAGCGCTGGCCAAAACGTCATCTCCAGCGCTTCCCGGGGTGACCGCTCGGGAGCGGGAGGTGCTGGGGCTGGTCGGAGCGGGGCTGACGAACGGCGAAATCGCCGCGCGGTTGCACGTCGGTGTGACGACCGTGAAGACGCACATCGCCAGCCTGCTGGACAAGACGGGGTGTCCCAACCGGATCAGGCTGGCGGTGCTGGCGACTCAGGCCGATCTGGTGCCGCAGAACTTGGCGTGAAGGACGTTGGTGAACTGTTCGATCGGGTTGTTCCAGTCGGCGTTGACGTTCATCGCCAGCATGTGCCTGGTGTCGCCGTAGGTGTACGTCCACGAGCCCATGATCGCGCCGCCCATGCCCCAGACCTTCTTGCCGCACGCGAGGGTGACTTCTGAGATCCCCAGGCCGTATCTGGTGTTCGGGATCCAGTTGTTGGTCGGGTGCGCCGTGAACATCTCCCGCTGTTGTCGGGACGGAAGGAGTTTGCCGCGGACGAGGGCTTGGAAGAACCGGCTGAGGTCACCGGTCGTCGAGACCATACCGCCGGTTGCCCAGTACGGCGACGGATCCATGTCGGTGACGTCGTAGGTCGTGTTGTCGAACTTCGTGTAGTGCCGCGCGTGCGGGCCTCGGATCACCGCTTCGTCTCCGACAGGCAGGTATGTGCCTTGCAGGTTCAGTGGGCGGGTGACCCTGGTGGCGAGTTCCTCGGCGAGCGGGTTGCCGGTGACCTGTTCGACGATCATTCCGGCGACGATGTAGTTGGTGTTGGAGTACTCCCAGGTGCCGGGCTTTCCAGCCGGATGGTTCTTCGCGATCTGGATCATCCGCTCGGGCGTGCAGTTCGCGCACGTCCGGATCGCCGGGTCTTGGAGGTAGTCGAAGATCCCGCTTGTGTGGTTGAGCAGCTGGCGCACCGTGACGCGGTCCGACAGGCCCGGAACCCAGCGGCCGATGGTGTCGTCGAGACGGAGTTTGCCTTCGGCGTTGAGCTGAAGGACTAGCGTGGCGACGAAGGTCTTGGTCGTACTGCCGATCCGGAACCTGTGCTCTGGCAGTCGTTTCTCGCCCGCGCTGGACCACTGTCCGTCTACTTCGGCCACGATGCTGGGTAACCCGTAGTCGGTGACAGCCCGGTCGAGTTCGGGCTGGATGCACGTTGCCAGCGTCATCGCGATGATGGCTGTCTTCACGTGAGGGCCTCGCCGATCCGGCTGACCAGGGCTTGCTGGTTGACGCCGGCGAGTTCAAGTGCCCGCGGGACTGTGCCGTGTTCGGCTTGCAGCACGCCCAGCAGGACGTGGGCCGGTCGCAGGTCTTTCTTGCGGTTGGTGGTGAAGCTGCGTTCCAGCGCGGCTTTGAAGGAAGCGCCAACGGTTGTCGGCGGGTCAGGCTGATAGCTGGTCAGGTCGAAGTTTTTCTTCGACACGCCAACGGTGTTGAGACTGTGCTCGAACTCGCGGTCGAGGGCTTCGCGGAGTCTCGGATGATCCAGGCCCGCGGTGGCGAGGATTTTCTTGGTCGACGGCTCTTGGTCCTGGGCGATCGCCAGCAACAGGTGCTGGGCTTCGATCGTGGCCGAGCGGTCGTCTTGGGCCTCGCGGCCCGCTTGCTCGATGATCCTGTGCAGGTACTTGTCGAATGTGGACGGCATCAACGTCTCCTGAGCCGCACACCCGCGGCTATCAGCCGCTTGGCGTGCTTCTTGTGCACGGCCTGGCGCGTAACCCCCAGCGCCTCGGCAACTTGCGGCCAGCTCCACCCCGCCCGCATCGCCTGCTCGACGGCGGCATTCTCCAGTTGGTCGGCCAGTCGCCGCAATGCCACTACCGCCGCAAGCCCATCAGCAGGTTGGTTCGGGAACTTCGCCTCGGACATGCAAGCAACCCTAGTTGACAAAATCGAGTTTAGTCAACCTGGGTTGCTTGGCGGTTCGTTTATGCTTCGTCCGGTAGTTCGGTGGTCAGTGGGGTCCAGGCTGGGCCGAGTTCGTGCATTCGCTTCAGTTCTGCGAGGCCACCGAGCCACCCGGCTTCGTGTTGAGCGGCACTGTCCAGCTCGTCGTCGGTATATCCACTCTGGACGAAGGTCAGGTGCGTTCTGCCTTCCGAGCCTTCGAGTTCCCAGTGCACCACCGAGCCTTCGTCGTCGCCGTAGACGAGCTTCTTGTTCGGCTCGAACTCGAAGATCTTGCCATCGACACCCACCGCGATCTTGCCACCGACTCGTGGTTCCACCGTCGCTTCCCAGCCGAACCACTTCTTGATCGCGGCCGGGTCGATCAGGCTCGCGAACACCTCCGAGGCTGGCGCCGCGACCGTCAACGAGACCCTGATCTCCGGCGACCGGTCCGGGCTGAAGTCGGCCTTCGGCGTTTGTGGCCTGCCGTCGAGGTATTCCGCCAGGTTGGCCAAGGCCAGGCCCCAGAAGGTGTGCATGGAATGCCTGCCGTCGCGCCTGCCCGGCGGGTTCATCAGTTCTTCCAGCGTGGGCAGGTTTGTCTGCTCTACGCGCAGGACTGTGCCGGTTGGCGACGGGACCAGCGAGTAAGTGACCGTGGTTTCCTCGTTGTCGAGGGTCCACGAGAAGCTCAACGAATCATCCGATACGGCGAGGAGTTCCTGTGCCGCTTTGGATCCCTGCGGTGTGTACTTGCCCCAGAACGTGTATTGCTTGTCTGGCAACGAGACTTCCGCGTGCTCCGCCAGCCAGACTTGGAGTGCGGCGGGTGAGGTCAGTGCTTCGTGGACCTCGGCTGGTGGTGTGGACAGGTGTGCTTCGAGCGCGAGGGTGTCACTCATCGGCTGTCTCCTTGGGGTAGCAGGCCACGGCCAGACGGAAGGCTTCGCCCTCGGCGCCGCCGTGGCGGGCGAACAGCTCCTGCAATGTCGCGCGTAGGTCGTCCAGGAAGGCTTTCCGATTCCCTTTGGGCAGACGGATTTCTCCCGACACCCCCAGTGTCGGCCCACCGTCGATCTTGGCCAGGTCGTCGTGTACTTCCTCGACGAGGTTCAGCAGGTATCCGAGGCTCAGCTCGTCCTGCACCTTCCTGGGCCCGACCGTGCCCACCAGTTGCGGCGACAGCCAATACGACTGCGCACTCGCCTGGTACACGCCTTCCTGGATGCCACGCACCCGGCGTTCACTGACCAGGGTCACCAGGCCGGCGTCCACCAGCTTCTTCACGTGGTAGTACACCCGCTGCGGCGACTGCCCCAGCACGCTGCCGACCTCCGTGCACGACTTCGGGACAGCCAGCTGCCGGAGCACCTCGACGCGCTGCGGTTTGAGCAGGGCCTCGGCCTGCTCAAACCGGTCAATGTAAAACACCTCTTTCATAATAAGGCTACCTTGAACGTAAAAACTTCTTTTGTCAATCCTCTGGTGGCAGCTCGTGCGAGCAGGTCGGTGCTCCGGCCGCGCGAGCTTGGCGATACGCCAGGTACGGCCCGGCGATCTCGGCGCGCGGCACGTTGGCCAGTGCGAGGACCGTGTCACCAGCGGCGAGGGTCTGGGCGCGCATGCGGGCGAAGTCGATCGCCTGCGAGCCGAACGACGGTGCCCACAGCGACCACGGCCCGGAGATCATCGCCATGCTGGGGATCAGGTGGCTGTGAAAGTGCGTGCCGAGGCCGCCGAACGAGCACTGCGGCGGTACGCGGCCGGGCACCGGCGAGTCGATGCCTGGCAACACGAACACCCGATCCAGGCCGTGCCGGGCGATCGCGTTCTGAGCCGCGGTCGACAGCACCGGGCTTCCGGCGAACCAGCCGAAGACTTCGCTCAGACCCGATGTCTGGAGTTCCTGGCCGACGCGGACGTACTCACGGGTGCCGAGGTGTTCGAGGGCGAACGCGAAAGCCACGGTTCCGTCGTCGTACTGCGCGTCGAGCTTGCGGGCGTACAACTCCGTTCCCTCTGCTGGCCGGTGGAGATGGCCGGTGGCGAAGACGAACTCGATCGTCCGCGGACGGCAACGCAGCGGTTGGTGCGCGAAGTACTTGGCCAGTGCCAGCAATGCCGCGTTGGCGTTCTCCTGAACCCATGTGTTGCCGTCGGTGTTGGCGTCGAAGACGATCTTTTCCTTGTGCTGTCCCGGCAATGTCGCGATCACCGACCGGGTGGTGGCCCGGCCGGTGATCGCCAGGATCGCCAGGTGCGCCCGGCTACCAACTGCTTGCTTGAGCTGCTGGGCTTCCGCGCCGCCGACGAAAACCCCTGGGACGCGGTAATGCGTGCCTGTGTGCGGGTCGTAGTAGCCGCTGACCTGTGCGCGCGGGAAGTCGAAAGCGATGATCAATCCCGCCGCTCCGGCCAGCCCGGCGTCGACCAGGTCTTTGTTCAGCGCCGCTTCGGCGAGATATCCCCGGTCCACGGCCGGGAAGTCACGGATGACGACCTTGCCGCGGGCGTTCGCCGCGGTGATCGGATCCTTGAGGTAGACCAGTTCACCGGAGCTGAACAGCGTCGGCTTGGTGTACGGGATCGCACCGGCGACCGGAATCCGTTCATGGCCAACGAAAAGAAGCCCGGTCGACGCCAGATCGCCGGTAACCGGCAGCCAGCGGCGGATCTTCGAGGTCTCCGACCGCGTCGTGATCCCGGGCATCCGCCGGACCTCGCGCTCGAGCCAGTCGACCAGCCGCCGGTGCGCGGGGCTCGCGGTGGTGCGCAGGCCGAAGCCCGCGATGGTCGCGTTCATCTGCCGCAACTCGGCTTCCGAGGTGAACGCGGTCGAATCGATCACGGACGCGCAGCCCGGTTCCGGGGCGGCGTTGGCGGCGGCCGTGACGGTGTGCGTGAGCAGAACGGCCACAAGGGCGCAGACAGTTGCTCGCATGAACTGCAATGCTGACAGTGTGAGCGCGTTCGGGGAATGGACTCGTGCGGAGGATCTACCCGCTTTCGCCTGCACGGCCGGGCCGCGGCAGTGGGATCCGTTGATCGATCCACCGTCCACAAAAAACGTCGTCCACCTGGGGAATCGCCGAATCACCCTGGTGGCCGACAGTGATGGGCTTTGTGGCGTATGGGATGAATACGTCGACTGCCGGTGGATCGCCGAACATACCGGCGAATGCGACCTTTCCGGCCTGACGGCCCCTGGCAAGATCCTTTTTGGTCCGACGTTCTTACGGGTCACCAAGGCGGATGACGACGTTGTGCTGGAACGCACAGTGCTGTGCCCGGAAGGCGAGTCGCCGTGGCTGCTGATCCGGGTGGACATCACGAGCAAAACCGCGCTCCGGCCGACGTTGACCGAGCGGTGGGAGGTCAGGCAGCGCCTGGTCAGCCTGGAATTCGGCCCGCCGAGGGGAGAAAACCCGCCTGCCACGGCAGTCGTCGTACTTGAGGAAATCGGCGGTACTCGTGTCGAAACCGCCGACGGAACGCTGACTGTGGAACGGCATCTCGATCTTGTGCCGGAGCAAACAACAACGGTGTGGTTCCGCTTCGGAATCGATGACGGCCCAGTGGATACGGCTGTCTACGAAAACAGTCTGCGAAGATTGCGTGAACGGCTGCCGCGTGCCAGCTCGGAACATGCACCGGAAGCCGAAATCGAAGTCCCGTGGCACGCGGCGATGCTCACCGGTGCCGCGTGCGTTGACGGCCTGCTCGGCGGCCACACCTTGGATCAAGGATCGGCGTATTCCTTCCGGCACGGGTTCAACGGCGCCGCCCGAGATCCGCTACAGCACGCGCTTCCGTTGGTCTACTTTGAACCAGATCTCGCATTGTCCGTGCTGCGCAACACATGCGCGTGGGGTAGCCCGGATGGCGATCTCCCGTACGCGCTGGATGGCCGAAAGCAGCCGTGGACACAGCTGTTCCGGCCCTCCGACCAGAATCTCTGGGCGCTCTGGCTCGGCGCCGAGTACGTCTCGGCCACCGGTGACGTGCAGGCGCTCGCCGAAGCCGTGCCGTACCACCCGATCCACCAGGCCGAGCCGGTGTCGTTGGGTGAGCACCTGCGCAGGCAGTTCCGGTTCTTCGTCGACCGGGTCGGGCTCGGCGAGCGCGGGCACGTCCGGATTCTCAACGCCGACTGGAACGACGTCGCGATCGTCGAGTCCGGAGTGGACAGGGAATGGATGGTCGAGCACGGCGAGTCGGTGCTCAACTCCGCCATGGCCGCGTGGGTTTTGCCGGTCTACGCGCAGATCGCGGACCCGGACACCGCTGCCGAAGCCCGCGAGCTCGCCGACGACCTGCGGCTGCGAGTCGCGGACGAGTGGAACGGCCGGTGGTTCCGCCGCGCCTACGGCACCGGCCCGATCGGCGACGACGAACTGTGGCTGGAGGTCCAGCCGTGGGCGATCCTGTCCGGCGCGGCCGAACCCGAGCAAGCCAGGGACCTGTTGCGAACGATCGACGAGACCTGTCGCGCCGGATCGCCACTCGGCGCACGGGTCCGCTGGCCGACGCCCGGTGCGGTCTGGTTCTCGATCAACATGACGCTGATCTGGGCGGCCGCCCGGCACAACTCGGACATGGCGTGGGACGAGTGGCGAAGGATGACGCTGCACTCGCACGCGGCCGCGTACCCGGACATCTGGTCAGGCACGTTGTCCGGACCGGACGCGTACCTTCCGCCGGAAAGCGACCGTCCCGGTGAGACATGGGCGATGCCCGACATGGGCGTGGCGATGCAGGCGTACCCGGTCGCCAACCTGCACAGTCACTCACAGCCATTGCTGGCGTATCTGCGGTTGCTCGGCGTAGAACCAGGTCGTCAAGATCGCCTGTCTGGCGGCACGTTTCACCCGAATGTGCCGTAACGCCGGTCAAACCTGGGGCGAGGTCCGAATGTGACGGCCCTGTCGATGCGTTTCGTCGCCGCGCTCGCGGCAGCGGGTGCGCTGTTCGGCGGGATGGTGCTCGTGCTGAGCGCGTCCGGCAGGCACGAAACTTCGACGACCACGCTGTTCTCCGGCACAGTCGGGGTGCTGTATCTGGTGGCCGGATCGATCGCGCACTGGCGTCAGCCGGACAACCGGACTGGGCTGCTGATGGTGCTGGTCGGCTTCGGCTGGTTCGCCGAGGACCTGCAGGTCGCGGTGGACCCGCTGACGCACACGATCGGCCTGTTGCTCCGGTCGGCGTCCACGGGACTGTTGCTGCACCTGGTGCTGGCGTTCCCGACCGGCGAACTGCGATCGCGGATCGACCGTGTCGTGGTGATGATCGGCTACGTGGCGGTGTTCGGGCTTGTCCCGTTGAGCACGGTCGCGTTTCCCACGGTTACCGAGAATCTGCTGCTGATCTGGGAGGTGTACTGGGTCCGCGACGTGATCTCGACGGTCCAGGCCGTGGTGAGCGCGATGGTCGTGATCGTCCTCGCGGTCCGCTGGATCACCGCGTCCCGGCCCGCCCGCCGAGTGCTCGCCCCGGTAGTGCTCACCGGACTGTTGGGCTCCGTCCAATCGTTGCTCGGGCCGATCCTGAACACGTCACTGATCAGCGACATCGGCCACGCCGCGGTCCTGATGCTGCCGCTGGCGTTCCTAGCCGGAGTATGGCGGATCCGGCTGGGCCGTACGAACGTCGCGGACTTATTGGTGAAACTGCCCCGATCCGCGCCGACAGAATTGCAGAACCTGTTGGCCAAGGCACTCGGCGACCCATCGTTACGCGTGGCGTACTACCGCGAGGACAACGGTGATTATGTAGATCTGGAGGGCCAACCCCTCACGATTCCACCCGATCAGTCCGTCTCCGTTGTCGTCCGCGAGGGCCGTCAGGTGGCAGCGTTGCTACACGATCCCGCCCTACGCGAAGACCGCCACGTCCTCGAGGCCGTCAAATCAGCGGCCGCATTGGAATTGGACAACCAAAGACTCGCCGCCGAGGTACGCGCCCAGTTGGTCGAAGTGCGCGCGTCGCGGGCGCGCATCGTTGCCGCAGGCGATGAACAACGCCGACGAGTGGAACGTGACCTACATGATGGGGCCCAGCAACAACTGGTGACGGTCGCGTTGTTGCTAAAGCTGGCACGTCAACGCCTCGACGACCTCCCTTCACAGGACGACAAACTCGCTGACTACTTGACCCGAAGCGCCGACGGACTCACCGAAGCACTACGCGAACTCCGCGAACTGGCCCGAGGAATCCACCCCGCAGTGCTCAGCGAAGCAGGCCTCGGCGCAGCACTACGAGCATTGGCCGCACGATCACCACAACCCGTCGAAGTCTGCGTCGCCGCGTTGCCCAAACTACCCCCGCCCGTCGAAGCAACCGCCTACTACGTCGCCGCCGAAGCCCTAACCAACGCCCTCAAACATGCGCAAGCCAAAACCATCCGCGTCACAGTGTTGTGTGCCGACTCGTCGCTGTCCCTCGAAGTCGTCGACGACGGGCATCGGCGGGGCGTCACTGGAAGCCGGAACAGGACTGCTTGGCTTGCAGGACAGAGCTTTCGCGCTGGACGGTCAACTGACAATTCGCAGCGACGCCAACGGAACCACAGTCCAGGTCGTCTTGCCCTTGGAGTACGAATGACGTTACGAGTCGTGCTAGCAGACGACGCCCGGCTCTTCCGTGCAGCTTTAGCGGAGTTGTTGGAGAGCAACGGATGCACGATCGTCGGCCAAGTCGGAGACCCGGACGGCCTACGCGCGATGGTTGCGGAGAAGCGCCCGGACATCGCGGTCGTCGACATCCGAATGCCACCGACCCACCAGCTCGAAGGCCTGCACGCCGCAACCGACATTCGCCGTGAACACCCAGGCGTAGGCGTATTGCTGCTGTCACAATACGTGGAAGCCGCACATCTGAAGGATCTCGTCGACGGCGGAACGCATGGCGTCGGCTACCTGCTGAAAGACCGCGCATCCGGCCCGGACTTCCTGGACGCGGTCCGGCAGATCGCGGCGGGCGGATGCGTATTCGACCAAGAGGTGGTCAACGCAATGCTCACCAAACCCCGGCACAGGCTGGACGCACTGTCAGCACGTGAACGCGAAGTCCTTTCCCTGATGGCCCAAGGCCTATCAAACTCAGCAATCAGCACGAAGATGCACGTCGCCGCGAAGACAGTCGAAACACACGTCCGGCGAATCTTCGAACGCCTGAACCTGCCCGACGCGGCAGACCACCACAGAAGAGTGCTGGCCGTGCTGGCCTTCCTGGAGTGAACGAAGGCGCACCCGGCGAAGACGCAGACCTGGCTCGGCGAGGCTACGGCATGCCACCGACAAAAATCGGTGCCCGACCTGAGCACCCCCCGATGACCCAAAGTACAGAGGGGGTCTGACAGAAAGAGGGACAAGGCGCGCAGCCATCGACAACGCAGGCGGGCCACGAGTGAAAGCGAAGGCGCGCCCCAGGCACAGAAAGGCGCGCCAAAAGTGGTAGTCGGCGCGATTTTGTGTGGAGTGGCGCCGCAAATAAGCTTGTCGGCGGGGCAGGGCCGCAGGTCCTGCCCGCTTTCCCTGTCCTTTGCGGCGCAGAGGCTCCACACCAAATCGCGCCGACCAGTCACAGGAGCGCGCCGAAGATGACC
Organism: Kibdelosporangium aridum; assembly: GCF_900176515.1. Lineage (GTDB taxonomy): Bacteria > Actinomycetota > Actinomycetes > Mycobacteriales > Pseudonocardiaceae > Kibdelosporangium > Kibdelosporangium aridum. The sequence goes on along the minus strand of NZ_FWXV01000010.1, from coordinate 373,518 downwards.
ACAGCGCGCGCCGAAGTAGGCACAGCGCGCGCCGGCGGTGAGCTAGAGCGCGCCGAAGTAGACACAGAGCGCCCCGAAGCCCCCGAACGATCTCAGGGATAGCCCTGATGTGCCCGAACGCCGAAACACCGAACACTGACCGAGTGGCCGGCGTGCTGATCGTGGACGACAACGCGGCCTTCAGATCGGTGGCCCGCACTGTTCTGGAGGCGGGCGGCTACCGAGTCACGGCCGAGGTGGGGACCGGAGCCGCGGCAATCCTGGCCGCGGCCCAGGTCAAACCAGACCTGGTCCTCCTCGACATAGGCCTCCCCGACCAGGACGGCTTCGTGACCTGCCGCCAACTGCACGCGACCCAACCCAACCTCGTCATAGTCCTCTGCTCAATCCGCGACGAAGACGAGTACGGCGACGCAATCGCACGGTCCTCAGCGGCCGGGTTCCTGGCCAAAGCGCAACTCTCAGCCGACGAGCTGCGCAGAATCGCGACCGCCTAGCCACACCGGCCCGCGACGCTCGTACGCGAGCACCTGCTGGGCCAACAACGCCGTCTCAACCCCGAAGAACCGCTCAACCAGCCACAACCCGAGATCAAGCCCAGACGTCACCCCACCAGCGGTGACCAGATCGCCATCATCGACCACCCGGCTGTCGATCACGCTGGCCCCACGAGCCTTCAAATCATCCTTGGCGAGCTCAAAACTCGTGCACGGCCGCCCGACGACAACGTCGCCCAGCAACAACGTCCCAGTGCACACTGCGCCGAGAACCAACCCGGGACGCCGAGCAGCAGCAAGAGCCTGAGCAATCACGCCCCGCCGAACCTCCCTGTCCACAGGGGATTCAGGCCCGTAACCACCGCCTGGAACCAGAACCAAATCAGCATCATCGGGCGACCAAGGCTGCCGGACAGCGATCTCGAACCCGGCGGCGGTGGGAACAGTCTTGGGCCCGTCAACGCAGACGTACTTGAGCTCAACGCCATCGGCGACCTGTAAAGGCCCCAGCGGACCAATGAAATCCTGCGGCTCGACCCCGTCATAGAGCACTGTGTGCACACGAAACATGGCCAAATTCTCTCGGCGGACACCGGCCCGCGACAGTGGCCGTAATGCCCAGGATGCGTAAGATCTGGCCATGCACGTAGTCGCGGTTCTCGCGTTGGACGGCGTGGTCGCCTTCGAGCTGACCATCCCGTGCCTGGTGTTCAGTTCGACGCCCGGCTACGAAGTCCGCGTCTGCGCCGAACGATCCGTCACGGCGACATCCCATGGTCAGGAGTCCTTCCGGGTCTCCTCGCGCTACACCCTGAAAGACGCCGTGGACGCGGATACCTTGATCGTCCCTGGCATTGAGCCGGGCACATCGCCGTCTCCGAAGGTCCTGAAGCTGCTGCGGGACGCGGCTGCCCGTGGCACCCGGATCGCGTCGGTCTGCACAGGCGCGTTCGTCCTGGCTTACGCAGGTCTTCTGGACGGCCGGAAAGCCACCACCCACTGGATCGTGGCCGACGACCTGGCGAAGACGTTCCCACAGGTCACAGTCGACCCTTCGGTGTTGTTCATCGACGAAGGACAGATCCTCACGTCAGCGGGCGTGGCCGCGGGCCTCGACCTCTGCCTGCACATGGTCCGTCTCGATCATGGCGCGGCCGTCGCCGCGAACACGGCGAGAGTGATCGTCATGCCACCACAACGGACAGGCGGCCAGGCGCAGTTCATCGAACACCCCGAACCAGACGTGGACACCAACGACCTGACCCCGGTACTGCAGTGGATGCAGGACAATCTCGACCTCCCACTGACCATCGCGGACATCGCGGCCAAGGCGACCATGAGCACTCGCCACCTTTCGAGGCGCTTCCGTGCCCAGACGGGAACGACGCCACTGCAGTGGTTGCTGGACCGCAGACTGCAGCGGGCCCGTGAACTGCTTGAGACCACAGGACTTCCGGTCGAGCGGATCGCCCAGACGTGTGGCTTCGGGTCACCGGAGACCCTGCGTCACCACTTCGCCAAACACGTCGGCACCACCCCGCGGGACTACCGGGCAGCGTTTCAAGCCAGCGGCGAGATGATCTCGCGGAGCGCCGGAACAACCGCCTTGGAGTCCGTGAACCGGTGAGAAGCAAGCACGTGCGTCTCGGTGAGCGGTTCCCACATCGGCTCGGACACCCGGACCTGAGTGATCACCAGGCTGAACGGCCGCACTGGCCTGCCGAGCTCCCGCTCAACCGACTGGACCACGTCGTTGATCGGAAGTGGCGACGAGACAAAGGTTTTGCTCAGCTCGGCGTGGTATCGCGCAGCGGGAACGGTCAGTGCCGCGACCGAAGCGCGCAAAGCAGGCCGGTTGGCCAACGCGGGTGAGGTTTCCACCATCGGTGCCATGGTCAGCGCTTGCTGGGACGGCACTTCCTCCCGGGCCCACTCGAGAACGTCGTCCCACCAGCCGGGCCATTCCGCCTCGATCGCGGCCCGGTCGACGCCGTTGGGAATGGCGACGGGCAGAACTGGTTCGAGGCTTGGCACATGCGGCCTGGTGTCCACGGACAGGGCAAGTGTGTCCCGGATGAAAAGGGCGAAGTCGACTGCCAGTGAGCCGCCGTAACCCACACGCCACGATGGTGCGCCACCCAGGTGCATACGGCCATACTACTTGCGCAGCTGCTGCAAGAAATCCGCGTTGGTCTGAGTGCGGCGCAGACCATCAAGCAACACAGTGATGTCACGGCCGTGCAAGGCGCGGCGCAGCAGTTGAGTGGTGGCGTTTTCGAACGGAGTGAGCAGCAGGTCTTCGCGGCGAGTGCTGGTTTGGCTGTGGTCGATGGCCGGGTAGACGCGCTTGTTCGCCATCGCGCGGTCCAATCGGACTTCGGCGTTGCCGGTCGCCTTGTATTCCTCGAACATCACGCTGTCGCCGGCCGAACCCGTGTCCACCAAGGCCGTGGCGAAGATGGTGATCGAGCCAGCCTTTTCGAGGTTGCGGGCCGCGCCGAGCAAGCGTTTGGGCTGGACCAAGGCGCCTGAGTCGACACCGCCGGTCAAGATGCGGCCGGATGTCGGCGCGGCGAGGTTGTACGCACGACCCAGCCGGGTCAGCGAGTCCATGATGATGACGACGTCCTGACCTGCCTCAGCCATGCGTTTGGCTCGTTCGACGGCCAGTTCGGCGATCGCGACGTGGTCACGCGGCGGCTCGTCGAACGTGGCGGCGATCACCTCACCGGGCACGGCCCTGGCGAAATCGGTGACCTCCTCGGGACGTTCGCCGATCAGCACCAGCATCTGGTGGCACTCGGGGTGGTTCTTCGCTATCCCGTGCGCGATCGACTGCAGCACAGTGGTTTTGCCCGCTTTGGGCGGCGCGACGATCAGTGCGCGTTGCCCCTTGCCGACAGGCATGAGCAAGTCCAACGCACGCGTCGCCAACAGGTGCGGCTCGGTTTCGAGGCGGAGACGTTCCTGAGGATGGACGGTGACCAGGTCGGCGAATTCCGGGCGAGGGCGTGGGGACTGGCCGTTGACCAGCGAGACTTCGGTCATTTTCCGGCCGTCGGTGACGCCGGAGACGGTGTCGCCACGGCGCATTCCGTGTTTGCGGATCAGTCCGATGGGGACTTGGACGTCGTCGGGACCAGGCAGGTACCCCTCCGCACGGAGGTACGCGCCTCTGTCCACAATGTCCAGAATTCCGGTGATTTCATGCATGGTTGTTCCTAGGTGTGGGTATGCCGGGAAACTCATCCGGCGAAGGTGGTGAAAAGACTCTCCGTGGGCGGCGGTCCGCCTGCATCCACAGGAGGGAGATACCGCGAGGTTACCCACTCGCCGTCCGAGACGCAACGGCAATCGGAGTCTGTGGCTAAATGGACGCATGGGCAGGTTGAGCCGTGCGGACCGGCGGAGGCAGTTGCTGGACTCGGCGATGGGGATCATCCGTGCCGAGGGAACCAACGCTTTGACGCTGGTCACACTCGCGGAGAAAGCGGGCGTGACCCGGCCAGTCGTGTACGACCACTTCGGAACCCGCGAGGGTCTGCTGGTCGAGCTGTATCGCGACTATGACCAGCGGATCGTGGCGACGATGAGGCAAGCGTTGGGGCAACGCGCCCGGTCGCTCGGCGCGGTCGCGTCGGTGCTGACCACCGCGTATGTCGATGGTGTGGTTGACGCGGGCCAGGAGTGCGAGGAGGTCTTCGCCGCGCTCGCCGGGAGCCCGGAAACGCGGAAGGTGCTACACGACTCGCGAGATTTCTACATCGCGGAGTTCGCCGCTGCTCTCGAACCGTTCGCGCGCCTGGACTTGCCGGCGTTGACCGGAATGCTCAGCGCGGTAGACGGCCTCGCCCGTGCCGCTGCGGACCAGCGGATCACCCGTGCCGACGCGATCGCGACGGCCACGTTGATCGTCAAAAGGCTTGCGGCCGGCCGCTAACCTACATAATGTAAGTTAGGTGCGAACGGAAGTGATCGGGGCGAACCCCCGTGCCAAGGCGATCGCGGACGCCTTGGAACCTGTGGCGGGACAAGCGGAGCTGGTGGTCATCTGTGCCGAGGACTACTCCACGGTCCCGGATGTGCCGCCAGGACCGGACATCGTGAACCTCACGTCGGGTACGACCGAAGAGGCCGTCGAGGCGGCGAAACGGTTTCCTGGCAGGTATCTCGACGGCGCGTTGATGGCGCACCCGGAACACGTCGGCAGGCCGGAGACGGTCCTTGTCTACAGTGGATCTCCGGACGTCTTCGCGCGCCACGAGAAAACCCTTGCCCGGCTTGGTTCGGCCACGTACCTCGGGCCGGATCCAGCGACGGCATCGCTCTACGACGCGGCAATGCTGAACTTCGCCTGGGCCACGCTGATCGGATACCTGCAGTCGGCGGCCCTGGTGAATGTCGAGGCCAGGACGTTCACGCCGCTGTTGACGCAGTGGCTGAAGAGCACAGTCGCCGATGTCATCGAGGGCTACGCCGGACAGATCGATGCCGGGAGCTATCCCGGTGACGAGGAATGGCTGGAGCTCGACGAGCCGCTGATGCGTCATCTGATCGTCGCGACCGAGCAACGTGGGCTGGATTCGGCGTTGCCGAGGTTGATCCACTCGCTGACGACGCGCGGCATCGAGGCAGGGAGTGGTGCGGAGAGTTTTGCCAGTCTGGTGGAAGTGATCCGTGGTGGCGGACAGCTGCCCGCCACCACGTGATCACGTCACGGACAAGCAGGCTCGCCTGCCTGCGCCGGAACGCTCACCGCGGCCCAGGCGGCCTTGGTCGCGTTGAACTCGGTGCAGCTGCCAGGGAACAGCGCCTTGGCGGACTGCAGGGTGGCGACCCGCGCGCGGGCGTGGGTCCACGTTGTGGTCTTGCGCAGCAGGCCGTTGTAGAAGATCTGGCCTGCCTTCTGGATTCCGATGCCGACCACGGTCGAGTTGTTGCACGTCGGGCTGGTCGGTTTGCCGCCGCCGGGGTTGCTGCCCTCGGCGAGCAGGTAGAACCAGTGGTTCTGCGGGCCGGCCGCCGCGTGCACCGGCGTGTTCGGGATGGACGAGCTGTAGCAGTTCGGGTGGTTGCGCAGCGAAGGCTGGTACATGAACCGGATCGCGCCGTTGCCGACCAGGTTGACCTCTTCGCCGACCTGGTAGTCCGGCGGGTCGTTCGGGTTGTTGGCGAAGTGTTCGGTCAGCGCGCCGAAGATGTCACCGGTCGACTCGTTCAGGCCGCCCTTCTCGTTGCCGCCACCACCGGAACCACCGGGCGTGAACTGGAAGATGCCGTGGCCGAACTCATGCGCCACAACATCCATCGGCACAACCTGACGCTGTCCGTCCTGTGACCGGCCGAACGAAGCCGCACTGCCGTTCCAGAACGCGTTCACCGCGGAAAGCCCGACGTAAGCAGGGAATCCGCCGCCGTTGCCGTTGATCCCGTTGCGGCCGAGCCACGTCCGCAGCATGTCCCACTGCTTCTGCACGCCGTAAAGGGCGTCGACGCAGGCCGTCTCCAGGTCAGTGCCGGACCCGTTGCCCCAGTTGTCATCGGGTCCGGTGAACACCTGCTGGTTGCTGGAGCGGCCACACCGGACGCCACTGCGCGTCGGGTCGATGGTGGAGAACGTGCTGCCGCTCTGCTGAGTGTCGATCGTCACCGGGTTGCCGTTGTAGAAGCTGTTGCCGGTCCCGGCTTTGACCTCGTCCCAGCTGTCGAGGACCGCGCCGGTCCTGGCATCGACGAACACGTGCAGCACGCTCGGCACCTGCTCGGAAGCCCATCCGGTCAGCACCACCTCGTACGCCAAGGCGGGCCGCTCGCCCGCGAGGACAACCAGTCGCTCGGCCACATTGTCCACAACGGACAGTTGCTTCAGTGCGATGTCCTTGGCAGCGGCCGCGGACAGCGTGGGCCGCGTGTCGACGTTGATCCGCGCGGTGTCCGCCGTGACGCGGTCGTGCACGCGCCCCTGGCCATCGGTGACGATCACCGCGTCACCGCCGACAACCTCCAGCCCCCGGTAGGTCCGTTGGTAGGACGAGTAAAACAGCCCGGCGGCGCCGGCAGTGGTCGCGGACCGCCGGAACGATTCGTCCGGGCTCTGCGCCAGCGCCACGCCCGCGCGGTCGGCCGCACGCGTGGCAACAAGTTCTTCGGCCTGGGCGGGTTGCGCCAATGCCGTGAGCACCATGGCGAGACTGGCGGTCAGGGCCAGGCCCGCTCGTTTGCGATTCATCAGCCGTGTCCTCCCGAGGCGCACCCGGGCAGGGAAGCAACAGCGGGCACGCCGTATCTCGGACAGCCTTCATCCCCGGACGCGTCAGGCGACCGGCAACGTACGACTGTGTGCAGGGATAGCAATATGCCTACATGTAGACGTTTCGATACAACTGGTAACCGCCGAGGGCGTCAATGGGCCATTCGGCCCAGTGGGATAACAGGGAACCGGCGGTGCGTCCGACTGGGTGACGTCCGGCGGGATGGTCGGTGTTCGCCATGAGGGCTCGCGGAGCTGGATCGACCGGGAGGTGCCGATGACGGAACCCGGCTATCGGTATCAAGATGGTCGTACTGTCCCTCGTGGACGATTGCGAGCTAGAATAGATTAGAGCTCAACAACAATTGCCGGGATCATGGGCTGAATTCTTGACTCGAGTCTCCTCTAGCGACTGTCGGCATTGGACATATAAGTTGCTTGGCGCTCATGACAGGCATATGTCGCCGGTAGTCGGGAGAATCCTCGAAAATGCCCTGTGCACAAGTCTTCAGACGAACTCGTTCGATGCTCGCGCTGTCGATCTCGGCGCTCACGCTGGCCGCCGTGTCCGGGTGCGGGCTGCTTTCCGGTGGGAGTTCCGAGGGGACTCCGGTCACGCCTGGCCCGCTGGAACGCACCAAGGTGACGGTCGGCGTGCTGCCGATCGTGGATGCCGCCGCCGTCCACATGGCGATCAAGAAGGGCTATTTCAAGGTCGAAGGACTCGATGTCGACCTCAAGAACCTGGCGGGCGGGGCGGCCGCGATTCCGGGGATGGCCAACGGTGAACTGCAGTTCGCCTTCGGCAACTATGTTTCGTTCTTCGCGGCGCAGTCGAAGAAAATTCTCGACATCACGCTGGTCGCCGACGGCTATCAGGCACGTCCACACGTGTTCATGATCGTGGCCGCGCGCGGGTCCGGGATCGCCAAACCGCAGGACCTGGCGGGCAAGAAGATCGCCATCAACACCAAGAACAACATCGTCGAACTGACCACCCGGGCCACGCTCGAGGCGGCCGGCGTCGACATGAAGACGGTGACTTTCGTCGAGGTGCCTTTCCCCGACATGCGGGCAGGCTTGGAACGCAAGAACTTCGACGCCGCCTTCATGGTCGAGCCGTTCATCACCCAGGCCGAACGCCTCGCCGGGGTGACCGCGGTGGTCGACCCGGCGAGCGGCGCCACCAACGAGATCCCGATCGCGGGCTGGGCCGCCAGTGCCGAGTTCACCAAGGAGAACCCCAGGACCGTCGCGGCGTTCCAGCGCGCGATCACCAAAGGACAGCGTGACTGCGCGAACCGGACCGACGTCGAGGATCTCGTCACGGCGTACGCCAACGTCGAGAGGCAGACGGCCAGCCTGCTGCATCTCGGCACGTGGCCGCTGACACTCGAACCGGCTCGCCTGCAGCGGGTGGCGGACCTGATGAAGACCTACGGCGTGCTCACCGGCCCGCTCGACGTCAAAGCGATGATCTACGCCGCACCGAGCAGCTAGATCGAGTCACCTGGGTTGAGGACTGGAACATCGACGTCAACTGGGTACTTCGCGCCCGCGCCGGTGTTCAGCACGACAACTTCGTCAGATTGCTTGATCCAGCCGGATGTCCGGAGGCTGCGGACCGCTGCGAGGGTGGCCGCGCCTTCCGGGCAGATGAACGCGCCTTCGAGCTGTGCGCACAATGCTTGTGTGGCAAGGGTGTCCGAATCGTCGACCGCGACAGCTGTGCCGTTCGTGGCGTAAAGGGCTTCGAGGATCAGGAAATCTCCGAGTGGTTTGGGCACGGTGATGCCGAACGCGACTGTCTTGGGATCCGGCCATGGTTCGCTGACCTTGGCGCCCGCGTTGAAAGCCTGGACGATCGGGGCACAGCCGGAGGACTGGACGGCGACAAGCCGGGGCAGCGGGCCGGTCAGCCAGCCGAGTTCGAGCATTTCCAGCAGAGCCTTGTAGATGCCGATCAGGCCGACGCCGCCACCGGTCGGGTAGACGATCACGTCGGGGCTGCGCCAGCCGAGTTGCTCGACGATCTCGTACCCCATCGTCTTCTTGCCTTCGATGCGGTACGGCTCCTTCAGCGTCGACGCGTCGAACAAAGCGCCGCCGGAGCGTGCGATCAACGCGCCGATCATCTGGCCGCAGTCGCCGATGTGGCCGCGAACCAGGTACAGCTGGGCCCCGGTGATCGCCGATTCGGTCCGGTTGATCAGCGGTGCCGACTCCGGCATCGCGACCACGCTGCGCATTCCGGCCCTGGCGCCGTACGCGGTCCATGCGGCGCTGGCGTTTCCATTGCTGGGCATGGCGAACGCCTTGACGCCGAGCTCCGCCGCGCGCGAGACGCCGACCGCCGCGCCGCGTGCCTTGAACGATCCGGTCGGGATCAGGCCGTCATCCTTCATCAACAAACCCGGGACGCCCAGTTGCTTGCCCAACGCGGGCAGCGGCAGCAGGGGAGTCATGCCCTCGCCCATGCTGATCACGCGTTCACGTACAGGAAGTACTTCGTGGTAACGCCACAAAGTGGGTTCCCGCTGCGCGATGTCACTCGGATCGACGCTGACCGAGCCGAGGTCGTAGCGGGCCAGCAGCGGTGAGCCGCAGGTGCAGAGGTTGTTGATCTCGTCGGCGTCGTACCGGTTGCCGCAGCGTGCGCAGTCCAAATGCGACAGATGACTGAAGGCCATGATCCTCATTGTTGTTGGACGATCGTCGAATTACCAGAGAGGTCCGAGCTCTCTCTAGTAATTCTGGACATCGTGTGGGTAAAGTGCGACACACCTCCGATGTATCGAGCGAACTGGCGGGAGCTCGGCATGAGACGACGTAGTCTTGTGGTACTGGCCGCGATCTTGATGACCGTCCCGGTGCCGGTCGCCGAGGCGAATACCGGCCGCGACATGGTGCTGTGGTACGACGAACCGGCGCCGGACACCAATCAGGGCTGGGAAACGCGGTCGCTGCCGATCGGCAACGGTGCCTTGGGTGCCACGATCTTCGGTGGTGTGCAGGGCGAGCGCCTTCAGTTCAACGAGAAGACCCTGTGGACCGGCGGTCCGGGTGTCTCGGACTACAACTTCGGCAACTGGTCGGAGCCTCGTCCGGGCGCGCTCGAGGCGATCCGGCAGCGGGTCATCACAGAAGGCCAGGTCAAGCCGGAGGACGTGCTGGCGTCGCTCGGGCTGAAGTCCGACACGCCGCGGCACCGGCGGTTCGGCGCGTACCAGAGCTTCGGCGACCTGCGCCTGGCGTTCCCGCACACCGAGTTCACCGACTACCGGCGTGAGCTGGACATTTCCCGTGGCGTGGCCAAGGTGTCCTACCGGTCCGGCGGCGTGCGCTACACCCGTGAGTACTTCGCCACGGCTGCGGACGACGTGGTCGTCGCCAGGATCAGCGCCGATCAGCCGGGCAAGGTCACCATGGACACGCGGATCCAGGTCCCGGCCAACCGGACGAGCACGGCGACAGCGGGCAAAGGCCGCATCACCGTCGCCGGAGCCCTGGCCAGCAACGGACTGCGCTACGAAACGCAAGCGCAGGTGAACAACCACGGCGGCACTCGGACCGACAACGCGGACGGTTCGGTGTCCGTAGCCGGAGCGAACGAGGTCACGCTTGTCCTTGCGGCAGGCACGGACTACGCCAACGACTACCCGAAGTATCGCGGCGAAGATCCGCACAAGCGGGTGACACAGACGGTGAATGCCGCGCAGCGACGCAGTTTCGGGATCTTGCAGTATCGGCACATCGCTGATTACCGGGAACTCTTCGGCCGCGTGTCGCTGAACCTCGGCGGGCGCATGCCGGACGTCCCGACCGATGACGTGCTGGCCGCGTACGGCAAGGACACCGCCGCCGACCGAGCGCTTGAGCAGCTGTTCTTCGCTTACGGCCGTTACCTGTTGATCGCCTCGTCCCGGCCGGGCTCGTTGCCCGCGAACCTGCAGGGTGTCTGGAACGTGCTGGAGGCGCCACCGTGGCAGGCGGACTACCACTTGAACATCAACATCCAGATGAACTACTTCCCGGCCGACACAACGAATCTCGCCGAAACCGCCGAGCCGTTCGCGGCTTACGTCGACTCCTTGCGGGAGCCCGGCCGGGTCACCGCGCGCGAGATGTACGGCGTGAAGCAAGGCTGGGTGGCCCATCACGCCTCGAACATCTACGGCTGGACCGGCGCGTGGGACCACCCCGCGTACTTCTTCCCGGAATCCGGTGCGTGGCTGTCCGAACAGCTCTACGACCACTATCGGTTCACTTTGGACAAACAGTACCTCGCCAGGCAGGCGTACCCGGTGATGAAGGAGACCGCTCAGTTATGGCTGGAATTCCTGCAGACCGACCCGCGGGACGGCAAGCTGGTCGCGTTGCCGAGCCGCTCGCCGGAGATCGGCCCGCACACCGCGGGTGCCTCGATGTCCCAGCAGATCCTCTGGCTGCTGTTCACCGATGTCCGCCAGGCGGCTGAAACGCTGGGAGACAAGGACTTCGCGGCCAAGGCGAGCGAGGTCCTCGGCAAGCTCGACCCGGGACTGCGCGTCGGCAAATGGGGCCAGCTGCAGGAATGGAAAGCCGATATCGACGACCCGAACGAAACCCACCGGCACGTCTCGCACATGTTCGCGTTGCACCCGGGAAAGCAGATCTCGCCCCGCACGACCCCGGAACTCGCGGAGGCGGCGAAGGTTTCGCTGAACGCGCGGACCGATGCCGGAACGGGCTGGAGCAAGGCGTGGAAAATCAACTTCTGGGCCCGATTGCTGGACGGCGATCGAGCGCACAAGTTGCTCGCCGACCAGTTGAAGACGAGCACACTGCCGAATCTGTGGGACACCCATCCGCCGTTCCAGATCGACGGAAACTTCGGCGCGACCGCCGGGATGACCGAAATGCTGCTGCAAAGCCATCTGGGTGTCGTGGACGTACTGCCCGCACTACCGGCCGGCTGGTCGGACGGGCAGGTCGACGGGCTGCGGGCCAGGGGAGACGTGACGGTCGGCGTCACGTGGAAGTCCGGCGTGCCCAGTCAGATCCGGCTGGAAACCGGAAATGGCGGCGCTGTCAAGCTCCGCAGTTCAATGTTCCGCAATGCAGTGCACGTCTTCTCGGAAGGCAGGCTCGTGCCGCACACTACGGACGGTGATGTGCTGAATTTCGCCACTCGGAACGGCGGCGAATACGTGATCGTCCCGGCGCGCTGACAACCCCTGGTAGCTGGGGAAATTCGACATCTCTTGACCGATTCGTCGGACGTTAGTATGGTCTAGACCACAAAACCCCTGCAGGTCTTGTGTTTGGTATCGGCCCCCAGCTTCAGGGGGCCGGTCGGCGCGCGACACCGGACCGCAGCTCGTCGTGAAGAGGAGCTGAAACATGAAGCGCAAGTTCATCGCGGCCGCGATCGGTGTACTCATCGCCCCCTTGCTCACTGTGGTCCTGCCCGCGGGAACCGCCAGTGCGCACGGATGGATCACCAGTCCTGCCAGCCGTCAGCAGCAGTGCCGGGCCGGCACGGTGGCGTGTGGCGAGATCAAGTACGAGCCACAGAGCGTGGAAGGCCCCAAGGGCCTGCGGAACTGTCACGGCAACGTGGCCAGGTTCGCCGAGCTGAACAACGACGGCAAGGGCTGGCAGGTCCAGAACGTCAGCCGGACGCAGCCGTTCTCGTGGCAGATCACGGCTCGCCACCGCACCAGCACGTGGGAGTACTACATCGGCGGCACCCGTGTGGCGTCGTTCAACCAGGGTGGCCAGCAGCCGCCCGCGACCTTCACGCACAACGTGAACTTCGGAAGTTTCACTGGCAGGCACAAGATGCTGGCCATCTGGAACGTCGCGGACACCGCGAACGCGTTCTACGTGTGTGTCGACGTGAACATCAGGTAAGCACGACGGTTGCGGCCCGGTGGCGAGCGTAGGCCACCGGGCCGTTTTCCTTGTCTGCTGAGGACTTCGGCTGCGTGGTCCGGTTGGTTGTCCGGTTTGTCAGTGACAGCAAACGATCCCGCGTGAGCGGGAAACGTGTTTGTGTCCGTGGCAACGGTCAAACCGACCGCTACGCCCAGTTCGCCAGCCAGATCGACGACATCTTCGCGGAAGCCGCGGCCCGCCTCGGCGGTGGAGTCCCGGCATGTCAGGTACGTCCATGACAGCGCCTGCCGCGCTGTGGTCAACGATGTGGTGATCGCCCGGTCCTCAATGGGATCAATGGACTCGATCGCCGGCGCGATTTAGGAGCTCCGGAAAACCAGATCGACTCGCCAACCAGATCTGGCGGATGCCTGGTTAGTATCCGGTCGCATGAGTGCCCCTGCGTTAGTCGCCATCGACCACGACGACTACCACGCCGAACACGTCGGCCGGACTTCGGACGGCAGGCAGTTCTTCCTCACCACGCCGTTCGAACCTGGGCTCGGGCAGGAGGGCAACGAGTTCGTTGCCCTCTTCCTGTTCGACGCGGCAGGCAACTTCCTCGAGGCGAAGATCGACGAGTTCGGCCCACGCGCGAGCATCGACCCCGAACGGCGCAAAGCCGTGTACGAACAGCGGTTGCGGGAACTGGGCGCGGTCACGTTCACCCGGATCGAAGTGGCTCCGTTCGAAGTCGAGAAGTTCGGCACGACTTTCGGCCTCATCGCCCGCCCAGGTGATGACGAGGACGATTCGTGGTGGGTCGAACTGCATCCAGGCAACTACATGGCCTTCACCGAACCGTGGGACAGCGGCGAATACGACACCTAAGCCCTACATTGGGTGCTCCATCCACACGTTCGGCTCGACGTAGACGCCGTAGTCCCGCTCGGCCGATGCGATGATCGGCGCGATGCCGCCGGGGAACAGGTTGTCGCCGTCGACCAGGTCGATGCCCGCCCATTCCCACCAGTCCGCGAACGAACCCGAGATGGTCACCGCGAACGGGCAGATCTTGACCATCTTGGCGCCCAGGCGTTCGTGGGTGCGCAGCCAGCGGTCGGCGAACAGGCCGTCGGGGCGACGGCGGTTGACGTACTCCGCCATCGGCGTTTTCGGTTCGTCTTCCTTGCCGATCGGCCGGACCGACACGATCAAGCGGGACAGGCCGGTCTCCTGCGCGCGGGCTTTCAACGCCTTGAGCATCTCCGATGACAGGTGCCTGCCGCGGTGCTTCGGGTCGATCACGACTTCCAGTGCGCACAGGGCATTGGGCGCACGACCGTCCATTTTGTCCTGGGCGGCCCACTGGATCGCCTCGTCCCAGCCGTGGTCCGGCAGTTCGGTACGGTCGTCGGCCGGGAAGGCGAGCGGGACCGAGAGGGTACGGGCGATCGGGACGTCGTCCTCCAGTGCGATCAGGAAGTACCGGCCCCAGTGCCGCAGGAACCGCTCGACGGTGATGATCTTTCCGCTCATCCCGGCGTAGATGAACTGGCCACCGACGTCGCCGAGATCGAGGGCGGCGTCGGCCAGGTCGGGGCGCGACGCGAGATCAACGATGTGCATAGCGTCAGCTAAGCGAAACGATCACTGTCCGGATACCGTCATCCGGGGGATGTCGATCATTACCGTGCGTGCAGGCGATAGCTGGGGCTGAAGTGGATAGTCTCGGGCCGGAGTTTCTCCTATGGTGCGGTGAACACTTTGACCTGGGGAGAATCATGAGACGACTGCTCGGCGCCTTAGTGGCGCTCGTATCCGCGACCGTCATGGTCAGCACGCCTGCTGCCGCGTCCGCGGCGCCGAACTGCGCCGTGGGCAAACTCAACGTGCCAGGCACCGAGGTCCTGTCGATCACGGCCGGTGAGAAGCCCGGCGGGACCGTCGAATATCCGCCTGGGCTGCCGATCCCGCCGGTGACCAACGTTCCGCGGTACTGCGCTGTGACCGTGACGCTGACTCACCCTGGCGTGGGCGACAAGGTCACGGTGAAGGTATGGCTGCCGGTATCCGGCTGGACCGGGAGGTTCCAGGGTGTCGGTGGCGGCGGCTACTCCATGACCGGATGGGACGCGAGCCTGGCTGAGGCGGTCAAGCTCGGCTATGCGGCCGCGACGACCGACGGCGGAGTCGGCTCTGACATGTCGAGTCCGGCCGCGTGGGCGCTGGATGAGCACGGCAACGTGAACACCGAGCTGTTGACGAACTTCGCGTCGAGGTCGCTGCACGACATGGCTGTCGCCGGAAAGGCCGTGACCGCGCAGTACTACGGAAGCCCAGCGAAGTATTCGTACTGGAACGGCTGCTCCCAAGGCGGACGGCAAGGGGTGATGAACGCCCAGCGTTACCCGGACGACTACGACGGCATCAACGCCATGGCGCCCGCGATCAACTGGAACCGGTTCGCCGTCGGCGGGTTGTGGGCGCGGGTTGTGCAGAACGAGGAACGCAACCAGCTGACGGACTGCGAGCTCAACGCGTTCGAGACGGCCGCGATCGACGCGTGCGACAAGATCGACAATGTCGCCGACCGCGTGATCGACGACCCACGGAAGTGCCACTACAACCCGTACGACCTGGTCGGTACGAAGATCGTCTGCGAGGGCCAGGAAGTGACCATCTCGCGGGCCGACGCCGAGGTCATCCGCAAGATCTGGGAAGGCGCACGCGGCTGGTACGGCTTCAACAGGGGAACCGACCTCAGCGTGGTCGGCGGACCGACGGGGTTCGACCTGAGCGCGCACTGGGTGCGGTACTTCATCGAACAGAACCCGCAGTATGACGTGACCAAGATGTCGTACGCCGACTACTACAAGGCCTTCATCGAAGCCCGGGTGCGCTACGACAAGCTGATCGGCACCGAGGATGCCAACCTGTCGGCGTTCCGGAGGTCAGGCGGCAAGATGATCACTTGGCACGGCACGGATGACGCTGTCATCCAGTACCAGGGCACGGTCGAGTACCGCGAGCGCGTCGGCCGCCGGATGGGCGACGTGAACGACTTCTACCGCGTGTTCCTCGCGCCCGGAGTGGATCACTGCGCCGGTGGTGTGGGTGCGGTCCCGATCGATCCGCTCGGCGCGGTCGTCGACTGGGTCGAGAAGGGCAAGGCCCCGCAGACGCTGCCCGCCCGGACCATGGACGGTTCGGCCACGCGGAACCTCTGCCTGTACCCGTTGGTGTCGAAGTACGTCGGCGGTGACCCCAACTCGGCGAACAGCTTCACCTGCCGCAGGGGCTGAGTAAGGTCCGTTGAGTCACATACAGAACTGGGGAGCGTGATGAGACGACTTTGTGGCGCCTTGGTGGCGCTTGTTTCCGCGACCGTGATGGTCAGTACGCCTGTTTCCGCGTCCGCCGCGCAGAAGTGCGCCGTGGGCAAGCTCTCGGTGCCTGGCGCCGAGGTCGTGTCGGTCACCGCGGCCGAGCAACCCGGCGGGACCGTCGAATGGCCTCCGGGGTATCCGATCCCGCCGGTCACCGACGTCCCGCCGTACTGCGCTGTGACGGTGACGCTCACGCATCCAGGCGTGGGTGACAAGGTCGCGGTCAAGGTGTGGCTGCCGTTGTCCGGGTGGACCGGCCGGTTCCAGGGCCTTGGCGGCGGTGGTTACTCGATGGGTGGCTGGGACGCCGACATGGCCACCCAGGTCAAACTCGGCTACGCGGTCGCGACGACCGACGGCGGCGTCGAGGCCAATCCGATGAGCCCGGCCAGCTGGGCGCTGGACGAGAACGGCAACGTCAACAAGGAGCTGTTGACGAACTTCGCGTCACGGTCCCTGCATGACATGGCCGTCGTCGGAAAGGCCGTCACCAACCAGTACTACGGTCGCGCGCCGAAGTACTCGTACTGGAACGGCTGCTCGACCGGCGGGCGCCAGGGCATGGAGAACGCCCAGAGCTTCCCGGACGACTACGACGGCATCAACGCGGCCGCGCCCGCGATCAACTGGGACCGGTTCATCGTCGCGAACCTGTGGGCGCAGGTCGTGCAGAACGAGGAGCGCAACCGGCTGACCTCGTGCGAGCTCGACGCGTTCGAGAAGGCCGCGGTCGACGCGTGCGACAAGATCGACGGCGTGGCCGACCGGGTGATCAACGACCCGAGGACCTGCCGCTACAACCCGGCAGACCTGGTCGGCACGAAGATCGTCTGCGAGGGCCAGGAAGTGACCATCTCGCCGGCCGATGCCGAGGTCGTCCGCAAGATCTGGGACGGGCCACGCGGCTGGTTCGGCTTCAACAAGGGCGCGGACCTCGAGTGGACCGCCGGGCCGGTGCCGTTCGAGATCAGTGCGACCTGGGTGCAGTACTTCATCAAGCAGAACCCGCGGTTCGACGTGACGAAGATGTCCTACGCCGAGTACTACCGGACCTTCGTGGCCTCGCAGGTGCGGTACAACTCGATCATCGGCGCCGATGATCCCGACCTGTCGGCGTTCCGCAAGTCAGGCGGCAAGATCGTCACCTGGCACGGTACCGACGACGCGCTGATCCCGTACCAGGGCACCGTCGACTACCGGGAGCGCGTCGCTCGCCGGACGGGCAACGTCAACGACTTCTACCGCGTGTTCCTCGCCCCCGGCGCCGACCACTGCTTCGGCGGTCCGGGCGCGGTGCCGATCGACCCGCTCGCCGCGGTCGTCGACTGGGTCGAGAAGGGCAAGGCCCCGCAGACGCTGCCCGCGCGGACGGCCGACGGAACGGCGAGCCGCAACCTGTGCTTGTATCCGTTGGTGCCGAAGTACATCGGCGGCGATCCCAATTCGGCTGACAGTTTCACCTGTCGCAAAGCCTGATACGACCAGGTCCCGCTGCCCGGGACGCCCAGCGTTCCGGGCAGCGCGGGCGCACGAGATAATGGGGGAGTGGACACCCAGATGGAAACGCTCGAGTTCCAGGCCGAGGCACGCCAGCTGCTGCAGTTGATGGTCCATTCGATCTACTCGAACAAGGACATCTTCCTGCGTGAGCTGATCTCCAACGCCTCGGACGCGCTCGACAAGGTCAGGCTGGCCGCGTTCAAGGACAAAGATCTGCAAGCGGACACCGATGATCTGCGTATCGAGCTCGAAGCGGACAAGGACCAGCGCACGCTCACCATTCGCGACAACGGGATCGGGATGTCCCGAGCCGAGGTCGTCGACCTGATCGGCACGATCGCGAAATCTGGGACCGCGGAACTGCTGCGCAAACTCAAGGAGTCGAAGGAGAATTCGGCCGACCTGATCGGCCAGTTCGGTGTCGGTTTCTACTCCAGCTTCATGGTCGCCGACAAGGTCACGCTCGTGACCAGGAAAGCAGGCGAGACCGAGGGCACCAAGTGGGAGTCCGAGGGCGAGGGCACGTACACCATCGAAGCACTCGACGACGCCCCCCAGGGCACCTCGGTGATCCTGCACCTGAAGCCGGAGGACAAAGAGGACCACCTTTTCGACTACACGGCCGAGTTCAAGCTCAGGGAGATCGTCCGGCGTTATTCGGACTTCATCACCTGGCCGGTCCGGCTCAAGGTCGAAAAGACCGCCGACGGCGAGACCACGACCGAATTCGAGACGATCAACTCGATGAAGGCGCTCTGGGCGCGCTCGAAGGACGAGGCGACCGAGGACGAGTTCAAAGAGTTCTACCGGCACATCAGCCACGACTGGACCGATCCGCTCGAGATCATCCAGATGCAGGCCGAAGGCACGTTCGAATACCAGGCACTGCTGTTCATCCCGTCGCGCGCGCCACTGGACCTGTTCATGCGGGAAAGCAAGCGCGGGCCCCAGTTGTACGTCAAGCGCGTGTTCATCATGGATGAATGCGAAGCGCTGATGCCGGAATACCTCCGGTTCATCAAAGGCGTTGTCGACGCCCAGGACCTGTCGCTGAATGTGTCGCGGGAAATCCTGCAGCAGGACCGGCAGATCCAGCTGATGCGCCGTCGCCTTGTGAAGAAGATCCTGTCGACCATCAAGGCTATGTCGTCCTCGGATGCGGAGAAGTACAAGACGTTCTGGCAGGAGTTCGGCGCGGCGGTCAAGGAAGGCCTGGTCAACGACTACGACAACCGCGACGCCATCCTGGAGATCTGCGCGTTCGCCTCGACGCACTCCGACGACGAGCTGACGTCGCTCAAGGACTACGTCTCGCGGATGAAGGAAGGTCAGGAGCACATCTACTACCTGACCGGTGCCTCGCGCACGATCATCGAGAACTCGCCGCACATGGAGGCCTTCAAGGCCAAGGACTACGAGGTGCTGATCCTCACCGACGCCGTCGACGAGATGTGGGTCAGCTCGGTGCCGGCGTTCGACGGAAAACAGTTCCAGTCCATCGCCAAGGGCCAGGTCGACCTGTCCGACGACGCCTCGACCGAAGAGAAGACCAAGGACTTCGCAGACCTGCTGTCCTGGATGACGGAAACGTTGAAGGACAACATCAAAGAGGTCCGGCTGTCCTCGCGCCTGACGACATCACCGGCGTGCATCGTGGGCGACGCGAACGACGTCACGCCGACACTGGAGAAGATGTACCGCGCGATGGGCCAGGAACTCCCGCCGATCAAGCGAATCCTCGAACTCAACCCGGACCACGCGCTGGTCACCAGCCTGCGCAAGGCCCACGAAGAGAACAAGGAAGGCGCGGCCGAAACCGCGGAACTGCTGTACGGCATCGCCCTGCTGGCCGAAGGCGGCGAACTCGCCGACGCCCCGCGGTTCACCCGCCTGCTGGCCGACCGCCTGGCCCAAGCCCTATAAGACAGTGGAGGGGCTGCCGCCGCCGGCAGCCCCTCCAGGGCTCACCACTTGTCGTGGACCAGAGCCCGGATCCGTTTGTCGTACAGGTCCTCAATAGCCGCAAGGGTTTCCACGGACAACGGCGCCACGTCAGCCGCAGCCGAGTTGGCCTGGGCCTGCTCGATGTTCCGGGCGCCCGGAATCACTGTGCTCACCCCGGGCTGCTGCACGATCCACCGCAGAGCCAACTGAGCCGGAGTCACACCAGCCGGAGCGAGAGCCGAGAACTCCTGCGCGGCCTGCAAGCCGGTCTCGTAGTCCACGCCCGAGAACGTCTCGCCGACGTCGAAAGCCTCACCGTGCCGGTTGTAGTTGCGGTGGTCGTTCTCCGGGAACGTCGTGTCGGCGCGGTACCGCCCGGACAACAAGCCCGACGCCAGCGGAACCCGGGCGATGATCCCGACCCCGGCAGCGGCCGCCGCGGGCAGGACCTCCTCCAAGGGCTTGCGGCGGAAGGCATTCAAGATGATCTGGATGGTCGCCACACCAGGCCGCGCGATCGCCGCGAGAGCCTCGGCGCACGTCTCCACGCTCACGCCGTAAGCGGCGATCCGCTGTTCGGCGACCAGGGTGTCGAGGGCGTCGAAGACCTCGTCCGACGCGATCACCGATGGCGGTGGGCAGTGCAGCTGGACCAGGTCCAGTACGTCCATGCCGAGGTTCTTGCGTGACCTGTCCGTCCAGGCGCGGAAATTGGACAGCGTGTAGTTGCCCAGTTCCTGTGCCATCCGGCGGCCCATCTTGGTCGCCACGAACGGCCGGTCCGCCCGGCCTGCGATGTACTTGGCGATGATCTGTTCGCTGCGGCCGTCGCCGTAGACGTCCGCGGTGTCCAGGAAGGTCACGCCGGACGACACCGCCGCGTCGAGCACGGCCAGCGCGTCGGACTCGCTGACTTCACCCCAGTCCGCGCCGAGTTGCCATGTGCCGAGGCCGATCACCGAGACGTCGCGGCCGAGCCTGCCGATAGTGCGTTTCTCCACTCCTCGATCCTTCCATCGCGCAAGGGCGCGCGCGAAATTAAGACATGTGGCCCTGCCGCGTTCGCTGTCAGTGAGATAGGGACTACCGCATGGCCCCATTACGTGTCTTAGTGACCACTATGGCGTGTACCGCCATGGCACTTACGGTGCTCGCCACGCCGAGCGCAGCCCTGCCGGACCGACCGCCTGCCGAGCCGAAGAACCCGGTCATCCCGCAGCGGTACCTCGACCAGCCGATCCAGTGGGCGCCTTGTTCCTTCGACGAACGGATCAAGCGGGCTAACCCACAGGCGCCGACGACCAACTGCGCCACGGTCAAAGTGCCGATGGACTGGCACAACCCGGACGCACACCCGGACATCACGGTGGCGATCGCGCACAGCAAGGCCACTGGCCCGGTTCGCGGCTTGCTGACGTCCAACCCGGGCGGCCCTGGGGGCGCCGGGCTGGAGTTGACCTCGAACCTCGCGCTGTCCCGGCCGCAGATGTTCCAGGACTTCGACCTGCTGGCGTTCGACCCGCGTGGCTTCGGCAAGAGTGAGGCCCTGCGGTGCCTGACCACACAGGAGGAACTGGACGCGCTGCCCACCACTCCTGACTACCGCGTCCGCAACGAACAGACGCACCGCACCGAGATCGCCGAGGCGCAGCTGCAGGCCAAGGCCTGTGCGGCCACGGAGTTTGGGCGGTTCGTCAGCAGCCAGCAGACCGTGTACGACATGGACTTCCTGCGTGCCCTGCTCGGTCACAGGCTGTTGAACTTCATCGGATACAGCTACGGAACGTGGCTGGGCGGCTGGTACGCCGACACGTACCCGCAGCGCGTCGGCCGGTTCGTGCTGGACTCCAACATGGACTGGACGCACACGCAGTGGGACAACGTCAACTTCGACCCGTGGTCCTACCAGCGCCGGTTCGACACGCAGTTCAAGCCGTGGATCGCGCGGCACGCCGACCAGATCACCGGAAGCCTGGGCACCAGCGCCCATCAGGTGCAGCGGACGTACGACAGCATCCGCGGCAGGATCGCTGAGCTGTACAAGGCCGGGCTCACCAAGGTTCGCCCACACGACCTGGACTTCAACGTGCTCGGCGTGATCGGCAACAACCGCCGGTTCATCCGCGCGTTGATCGACATCCTCGTACACGACGAGCTGGGCAAGGCGCCCGCCGCCACGGTCCAGGTGGCCCACGTGGAACGCGCATGGGGCCGGCTCGCTCCGGCACTGCAGGCGTACGACACCCTCGCGGACATCAAGACGCGGTATGACGTCGACGCGACCGCTGCGGCTGATGGAGTCGTGAACATCGGCGCCATTTCCACGACCGTGCGCTGCAACGACACCGCGTGGAACAAGGACCCGAGGTACTACACCCGTGAAGCCGATCGGATGACCAGGCAGAACCCGTGGGCCGGTTACCTCAACGGTGTGCCGATGTGCGCGTTCTGGCCGTACCCGCCGCAGGACCGCAACCTGGACCTGAAGGGCGCGCCGCGGATGCTGTTGGTGCACAGCGAGATCGACCCGCAGACCGCGTATGAAGGTGCCTGGCGGACGTACAAGGACATCGCGCACGCTGCGCGCCTCGTCTCGGTCGACGACGAGGGCAAGCACGGGCAGTACATCAGCGGCCCGTCCACGTGCGTGCAGCAGTTCGGTGACAGGTTCCTGTTCAACGGGGAACTGCCTGGGCGCAACGAGATCTGTGGCACCGCGCCGCTCCCCGAGGACGGCTCGGTCTACGAGGTCAAGGGCCCGCTCGACGGCAAGGCGGTTCCGTTGCCGCGCAGCCTGCTGAGCTCGGCCGCGGAGCCGAACCCGGCACTGCAGGAGATCTTCGACCGGACTGTCGAGCTGCCGGTGAAGGCTCTCAACCGATAGGTGTTCGCTAGGCCGGGGCCTCGGTAACGGGGCCCCGGACCCGTCCCATGCCGCCGATGCCGAGCAGTCGTGCCTCGCTGTCGTTGTCGGACTCCAAGGAGCCGTCCGGCCGCCATTCCGGCAGGATCGTGATCCCGGGTTCCAGCAAGTCCATCCCGGTGAACCAGGACCGCAGGTCGTCCACTGTCCAGGGGTGGATCTGTTCGCTGGCGTCGTTGTACACCGCGATCAGGTCGAGAATTTGCTTGTGTGTCATCGGATCATGTTCGGCCACGATCTGCGTCGTGATCACTGAGATGGGCAGCAGGCTGCCCGGCACGCACGCGTCACGATAGGTCGCCACCAGTCCTGCTGGGTCGTATTCTTCGCCGACGTACAACAGGATCCCGACCATCAGCAGGCCCACCGGCCGCGTGAAATCCAGCAGGGAACGGACTTCCGGCGCGTGCAGCACGGTCTGCGGATCACGGATGTCCGCGTGCAGGATCCCGGCGTTTTCGTTGCCTTTCAACAGCTTTCGTGCGTGTGTTACGGCAGTCGCGTCGTAGTCCACGTACATCACGCGACCGTCGGGGTTGCTTCGCTGCACGATCTCGTGCACGTTGCCCACAGTGGGAATGCCCGAACCGAGGTCGAGGAACTGGTCGATTCCCTCGTCCAGGCAGACGTTCACGACCCGCCGCAGCCAGGATCGGTTCAACCGCGCCAAAGACGGCGTGCACGGCAGCACGGTCTTGGCGCGTTCCGCCAGTTCGCGGTCGGCGGTGAAGTTCATCGCACCGCCGAGGTAGTAGTCGTACATCCGGGACGCGTTGGGCATCTCGCTGTCGTACGAGCGTGGACCGATCGGCTGTAAAGGGGGCGGCGTCGCGCGCGTCATCAGCACAGCATCCACTTGGCCCGCAAGACAATCAAGCGGGCCTACATGGTTCTGTTGTTGGCCACCAAGCGAAATGCGCAGGCGGGCGGCTAAGTCACGGCTGCGAACGTTCAGGCAACCGGGTGAGGATCAGGCCGGCCGAGGCGATCAGGAAGTTGAACGTCGCGGGCTGCAGGCCGTTCCACTGCTGTGACTGCCACATCGCGAACCACTCACCGCCGATCGCGATGAAACCCGCGCCGAACAACACCATCATCATCAGGAATCCGACTGTGCCGTAGGAACGGGCACGATCGTTGTTCCGGACCCCCAGCACGAACCCGATGCCCAGCACGATCGCGGTGAGCGCCTCCCAGATGATGATCGCGATGTACGCGATCAGCGCGACCGTCGGGTTCGTGATCGCACGCCACATCGTGTTGTCGGACTTGAACGTGGTGTCCATCGCCAGCACGTGCTCGACGAATGCCCGGTTGGTCGGGAAGTCGAACACGTTGTTGAAGACGACAAGTCCCATGTAGAGGGTGGCGATGCCGGTGGCAACGGCGATGGCCGTGCGCAGGCTGCCGAGCCGCGTGATCATGCGCGCGACTGTAACAGAGCGACTACTGTCAGCTCACGCCTTTTGTGAAAAGTCGACACAACGGCCACGTCAACAGTAAGTGAAACACCGTTCCAATCGTGCTGGAACCGGTCGGGGCTGAGTATTACGCCGGAGTTCACGTACAAGCGGTTCATCCACGCCTAGGGTGACCGCATGCGGGTACTGACAGTGGTTCTGAGCGTTTTCGCGCTGGTTTTCGGTGCGTCGGCGGTTGCATCGGCGACCCAGGTGCGCCCGCTGCCCCAGGCGCACGCGCACAACGACTACGAGCACACGCGACCCCTGCTCGACGCGCTCGATCACGGGTTCACGAGCGTGGAAGCGGACATCTACCTGGTCGACGGCCAGCTCCTGGTGGGGCACGACCCGGAGGACCTGACTCCGGAGCGCACCTTGCAATCGCTCTACCTCGAGCCGTTGCACAAGCGCGTACTTGCCAACCACGGCAAGGTCTACCGGGGCAAGCCGGTCGCGTTCCAGCTGCTGATCGACATCAAGACGAACGGGGTGGCCGCGTACACGCAGCTGGACAAGGTGCTGCGGCAGTACCCGTTCCTGTTCACCAGGTATGTCAACGGGTTCGTGCTTCCAGGGCCGGTGACCGCGGTGATTTCGGGCGATCGGCCCCGTTCCTTGATGGAGTCCCAGCGGCACAGGGTTGCCTTCTACGACGGCCGCATCGTCGATTCGACGGACCTTGGCCCGGGATCGGATGCGCGGCTGACGCCTCTGGTGTCAGACAACTGGACCAAGCTGTTCACGTGGACGGGTGTCGGCGAGTTCCCTGCGGCTGAACGGGATCGGTTGCGGCAGATCGTTTCCACGGCGCACAAGGCCGGGCAACGGGTCCGCTTCTGGGCGACCCCGGACGTGCCGGGCGCCGCACGGGACGCGATCTGGACCGAGCTGCGCAAGGCGGGCGTCGACCACATCAACACGGACGATCTGGCTGGGCTGCAGGCTTTCCTCACCCGCCGCTGACGGACATCGCTGGATTCGGGCGGCCACCGGCCCCCGAATCCAGCCTATCCGGTACCCCTGACATCCCGGCCGCGCGGAAGATCCACACCACCAACCTGTCCACAGCTGCCGAGTTGTCCACATCGCGCACGACTCAACCACTGCCGACCAAGCCCCACCGATGGACTGGACCAGGGACGCCTCCCCGGGAGCGGTGGGGATGTTTTTAGGGCGGGCGTGGGTCAGGGCTTGTAGCAGCTGGTGAAGCCCGCGGGTTTCTGGCTCGAGTCGGCCAGCAGTGTCTCCACTTGTTGCTTGCGCAGGTTCTCCGGGTAGCCGGGCCACTCCGGTTCCTGGCCGTTGACGTGCAACTCGTCCAGCCAGTAGCCCGACTGGCCGGAGACCTTCTCGAACTCGAGGTCGCAGCCCTTCACGCGGACGACCGCCTCAAGCACCTTGGTGCTCGACTTGACCGTCTTCGTGCCGACCTTCTTGGTCTTCTTCTCCGTCTCGGTGGTCGGCTGCACCGTGCCGAACCCCGCGGCTTTGAGCTCGTCGGCGAACTTCGACTCGCTGCTCGAGCACGCCATCAACACGCTTGCGCTGGTCATGCCGACCACTGCGAGTGCGATCTTGTTCCTCACAGCCGTGAGCCAAGCGCAGAGATCAATCGGGTAACGGCGATTCCGGCTAATAGTTATCCGGCCGTTAGGGTGATCGTTGCGCCGAGTGGAGTATTACCGACACGTCTCGAAATCGGCTTGCCACACAGGGTATTTCTTCTGGAAAACCCGCGAAGTCGCGTAAGCCATGGCGTTTCCGTCAGTCATCACTGTGACTGGTCACACCATCCGGGGAGACGCCATGGGTCTCGGGGACATCGTTGTGTCGACGATCAAACCTGTCGTGGTGCGGTACTGCCGCGCCCGGATCGGCAGGCGGGACGGTTCGTTCGCCGTGGCGGATCTGGTTGCCAAAGAGACATTGCACGCTGTTCTGCGGTCACTGACCGCTGAGCGGGAGCCCTTGCTGGCAATCACTTACCGGATGGCCGTGAAAAACGTGACCAGAGAACTGAAGGGCGAGCCGGGCTGTGCTGACTCGGCACTCAACGTTTCCGTCCTGCCCGATGGTGAACGGGAGATCCTCATCCTGCGCGCGATGTGCGGCCTCACCGCCGAACAGACCGCCGAGGCGATCGGCAGTACCCCCGCGGATGTCCGAATAGCCCAACATCGGGCATTGGAAAAGCTCCGTAAAAGCTCCCAACTGGACGGACGTGTGACACGATTCGGTCACGGGGCCACGATGGAAACGCTCAGTGAGCGCTGCTGAGTTATAGTCGCCCGGCCGGGCCAAGGGGAGGTACCGGATTTCGGCGTCTAGGGGGCGGGGTGGCCGAGTTCTTCCAGGCAACACTGGCTTTCCCGGCTGTGCTGTTCACTTTTCTGCTGATCGTCTGCGTCGGTTACTGGCTGTTGACTTTGTTCGGTGCCATCGACGTCGACGAGGACGCGGGTGATCTGCTCGGCGCACTGGGCTTCGGCGGCGTGCCGCTGACCATCGTGCTGACGCTGACGATCGTCGTCGCCTGGTTCCTCAGTCTTGTCGGCACGGTCCTGTTGGCCGGAACGGCAACGGGCGTGCGGATCACGTTCGGGGTGCTCGTTCTCCTCGCCGCGATCGTCCTGGCGCTCTTGGTGACGAGACTTCTCGTGACACCACTGCGCAAGGTGTTCCACTCCGGACCGGCCGCCTCGCGCGCCGACTTCATCGGCCGCACATGCGTGATCCGGACCAGCACTGTGGCAACCGATTTCGGCCAGGCCGAAGTCCACGCCGAGGACGGGTCCTCGGCCGTCGTCCAAGTCCGCCAGACCGGAACGGACGACCTGCGCGCCGGGCAGACGGCGCTGATCTACGACTACGACACCGATGGCGAGTTCTTTTGGGTCGCCCCGGTCGAGACTCATCTGAAGGACTGAGGAATGGACGCTATCGGAATCGGGGCCGGCGTGCTGATCGGCGTCATCCTGCTGGTCATCCTGATCATCGTCTTCGTCGTCAGCAGGCTGTTCCGCAAGATCGAACAGGGCAAGGCGCTGATCATCTCGAAGGTGCGCAACGTGCACGTCACCTTCACCGGTGCGATCGTCCTGCCGGTGCTGCACCGCGCGGAGGTCATGGACATCTCGGTGAAGACCATCGAGATCAACCGGGCCGGCCAGGAAGGCCTGATCTGCAAGGACAACATCCGCGCCGACGTCAGGATCACGTTCTTCGTGCGGGTCAACAAGACCGCCGAGGACGTCATCAAGGTCGCCCAGGCCATCGGAACCGCCCGCGCCAGCGACGAGGCCACGCTGCAGGCGTTGTTCAACGCGAAGTTCTCCGAGGCGCTCAAGACCGTCGGCAAGCAGCTGGACTTCGTCGACCTGTACACCAAGCGCGACGAGTTCCGTGACCAGATCATCCGGGTGATCGGCACCGACCTGAACGGCTACAGCCTCGAGGACGCCGCGATCGACTTCCTCGAGCAGACCCCGATGAGCCACCTCGACCCGGCGAACATCCTTGACGCGCAGGGTATCCGCAAGATCACCGAGCTGACCGCGATCGAGCACGTGCGGACCAACGAATACCAGCGCAACGAGGAGAAGGAGATCACGCGGCAGAATGTCGACGCCCGTGAGCAGATCCTCGAGCTGGAGCGCCGCCAGGCCGACGCGGAGGTCAAGCAGCGCCGCGAGGTCGAGACGATGAAGGCCCGCGAGGAAGCCGAGATCGCCAAGGTCCAGGCCGAGGAACGGCTCAAGGCGCACACCGCGAACATTCGCACCGAAGAGCAGCTGGGCATCCAGGACCAGAACCGGGCCCGTGAGATCGCTGTCGCGGAGAAGAACAGGGAACGGGTCATCGCGATCGAGACCGAGCGGATCGAGAAGGACCGCCAGCTCGAGGTGATCGCTCGCGAGCGGGAGACCGAGCTGTCCCGGATCAGCAAGGACAAGGAGCTCGAAGGCGAGAAGCGCGCGATCGCCGAGGTGGTCCGCGAGCGGATCGCGGTGGACAAGACGGTCGCCGAGCAGGAAGAGACGATCAAGCGGCTGCGTGCGGTCGAAGAGGCCGAGCGGATGCGCCAGGCGCTGGTCATCCAGGCCGAGGCCGAGGCGCAGGAGAAGCTGGTCAAGGACATCAAGGCAGCCGAAGCCGCCGAGCAGGCCGCGAAGTTCGAGGCACGCCGCGAGCTCGCGCTGGCCGAGGCCCGCCAGCAGGCCGCGGAACTGGACACCCGCGCCAAGATCCGCCTCGCCGAAGGCACGCAGGCCCAGGCTGCCGCGGAAGGCCTGGCCAACGCCCAGGTCAGGGAACGCGACGCGGCCGCCATCGAGAAGGTCGGCCGCGCGGAGGCCGTGGTCGAGCGTGAGAAGGCCCTCGCACGCGCGGAGGCCGCCGAGAAGATCGGCATGGCCGAGGTGGGCGTGGAGCGTGAGAAGGCCGTCACGATCGCGGAAGCGTTGCGCGAGAAGCTGAAGGGCGAGGCGGAGGGCCTCACCGAGAAGGCCGCCGCGCTGGCCGCGATGAACGACGCGACCCGCGAGCACGAGGAATTCCGGCTGCGGCTGGAGATGGAGAAGGACATCCGGCTGGCCGGGCTGGACGCGCAGCGCGACGTCGCCGCGTCGCAAGCATCGGTCATCGCCGCGGGCTTGGAGAAAGCCGACATCGACATCGTCGGCGGCGAGTCGATGTTCTTCGACCGCTTGGTCGGTGCGGTCACGATGGGCAAGAGCGTCGACGGGTTCGTCGAGCACTCGAACACCGCGCAGGCGTTGGTCAAGCCGTGGCTCAACGGCGAGCAGAGCTTCACCGAGGACATCAGCCGCATGCTCGGCGGCGTGAGCACCGCCGACGTGCAGAACCTGACCGTGTCGGCGTTGCTGCTCAAGCTGATCGGCTCGGGCGGCAAGGAATCCGCCAAGCTGCAGGAGTTGCTGGACACCGCGAACCGGCTCGGGATCGGTGAGCACTCCGTGGCGGGCCTGCTGCCCCGATGACCGCCACGGCTGTGTCCCTCGACGAGGGCACGTACGAGCTGCTGAGGGCGCGGTTGGCGGAACACGCCGCCGCGCTCGCGGCCCGTGCCGAGCAGCTGAACACCAAGCGCCTCGACGTCTTCGGCGGCACCGAGCTCCGGCTGATCGGCACCGAACGGATCCGTACCGCGAACAACTGCGTGCCCCGCGACGTCGTGTCCGTCAACGGCTCGATGTTGTTCGGATACAACGTGTTCATCGGGTTGCGGCCGGAGACCGAGGTCAAGGACGTCTTCTCGGTGCACTCGTTCACCAGGGACGGCGACGCGTTCCGATTCGACGACGCCAGCGTCAGCGGCCTGCTCGACGACCAGCAGTTCGTGCACGACTTCGTCGAGCTGTACCGGTACTACAAGGAAACCCGGCTGCTGCAGCTGCGGCGGGTCGAAGGCAAGCTGCTGGCGATCTTCCAGACTGGTGCCAACGCCGCCGACATCAAGGTGATGCGGTGGAAACTGGCCACTGACGGCACGGTGTCCTATGAGGATAACCGGGGTGAGCGGGACCATGTCTTCCCGCCCTCGCACGACTTCGAGTGGATCGAGACCACGCGGGACGACCACGTCCTTGGCAGGCACCCGCACATCTCGATCCAGAACGAGGTGTTCATCGAGTCGGTCGGCGGCGACCTGACCATCAAGCTGGAGAACAACACCGAGACCGGCGAGGGCATCTACTCCGAGCCGGTCACCGAAGCGCTGCAGAGCCTGGCCGACGCTGACGTCCAGTACGCCCGCGTCGGCGCGCTGATCCTGCTGAAGATCCGGCCGTACAAGGAAACTGACTGGCGGTACCTGGTCTTCAACACGCAGACCAAAGGCGTGACCCGGCTGGACGGCATCGGCCAGGCGTGCCAGCGGCTTCCCGAAGACCAGGGCATCATCTTCCCTGGCGGTTACTACCTCACGACCGGTGTCGCGAAGACGTTCGACACGGATGTCACCGACCTCGAGTTCGAGCGGGTGATCCGCTCGACCAACGGCGAAGACGTGTTGTACGTCTTCCATGCCCGCGCTGAAGGCCGATCACTGCTGTTGCCGTACAACGTGATCCGCAAGGAAGTCGGCACACCGATCCCGTGCCACGGGTATTCGCTGTTCGATGACGGCACGCTCGTGGTGTTCCGCGCGGTGTCCGACGAGCCGACCCGCGTGCATCCGATGCAGGTCTGGCAGACGCCGTACTTGTCCGACACGTATGCGGCAGCTCAGGAGACCGGCGACGGCCCGCTGGGGCGTGTCGGGAACGCCGACCTGGTCAGGGGAATCTCGGACTGCCTGTCGGTGTCCAGGATGGTCGGCGAGATGGCACCGTCCACAGAGGTCTTCGAGGCGCTGATCGCCGCGTGCGACCGGGCCTTCGACCACTACCACTGGCTCGGCGAGCAGGACCTGTGCGATCTGCGCACCCCATTGGCCGAGGTCCGCGCCACGGCCGAGCAGGTGCTCGACGAGTTCGAAGGCGTGCAGGCGCTGACGAACCAGGCCGCGACGGCGTTGGCGAAGTCCGATGAGGACATCGCCTCGCTCGTGCGCAAGGTCCGCGGCGAAGCGCCGAAGTCGGCCGATGCCTGGGTGACGCAGCTGGCCGAGCTGCGCAAAGCACAAGGCCACCTGATCACGTTGAAGGAGATGCGGTACATCGACACCGCCCGCATCGACTCGCTGAACGACCTGCTGAGCAAGGAACTTGACACCGCGGCCCAGCGGGCGGTCGAGTTCCTCAGCGGGGACAACGCTTTCGCCGGGTATCACGAGGAAGTCGAGCGGCTGGTCGCCGACGGTGCGGCCATCAAGACCGTCGCCGAGGCCGCACCGGTGCAGGAAAGGCTGACTGACCAAGCCGCAGGCCTCGAGTTGCTGACCCAGGTGGTCAGCTCACTCGACATCGCCGACGCGACCGTCCGGACCGGGATTCTGTCGCGCGTCGGCGAGGTTCTCGGCGGGATCAACCGCGCCCGCGCCACTGTGGACGGACGCCGCCGTGAGCTCGCGGCCAGCGAAGGACGTGCCGAGTTCGCCGCCGAGTTCGCGTTGCTGGGCCAGGCGATCACGGGGGCGTTGGCGGTCGCGGACACGCCGCAGAAGTGCGACGAGGGCCTCGGCAGGCTGATGCTGCAGCTGGAGAACCTGGAGTCGAGGTTCGGCGAGTTCGACGACTTCATGGCTGAGCTCGGCGCCAAGCGCACCGACGTCTACGAAGCGTTTTCCGCCCGCAAACAGGCTTTGCTCGACGATCGGGCGCGGCGCGCGGACCGGTTGGCCGAGTCGGCGAACCGGATCCTGAGCAGCGTGCAGCGCCGGGCCGGGCAATTGGCGACGCTGGACGACGTCAACACGTACTTCGCCGGCGATCCGATGGTCGCCAAACTCCGTGCGGTCGCTGACGATTTGCGAGCACTCGGCGACCAGGTCCGTGCCGACGAACTCGACGGCCGGATCAAAGCCGCCCGCCAGGAGGCAGGCCGGTCGTTGCGCGACCGGCTCGACCTGTACGCCGACGGCGGCGAGACGATCAAGCTGGGCAGGCACGTGTTCGCGGTGAACACCCAAGCCATGGACCTGACCCTGGTGCCGTACGACGACGGCCTGGCGGTCGGCATCACCGGCACAGACTTCCGTGCCCCAGTTGTCGACGCCGAATTCGAGACGACCCGGCCGTTCTGGAACCAGCTGTTGGTGTCGGAGACGCCTGAGGTGTATCGCGGCGAATTCCTCGCCACAGTCGCGCTTCCCTCGGCGCCTTTGGACGAAGGCGCTGTGCTGGAACACGTGCGTAAGGTCGCGGAGACCCGGTACGACGAAGGCTACGAGCGTGGCGTGCATGACCACGACGCCGCCAAGATCCTTGAAGCGGTCATGCGTTTGCGCGCGGGCGCGGGAGTGCTGCGCTATCCGCCGCAGGCTCGTGCTGCAGCAACGATTTTCTGGGCGTTCGGTCCCGACGAGACCGCGAAGGCGGTCTGGTCCCGGCGGGCTGGGTCGTTGGCCCGGGCCCGTGCCGCGTTCGGGCACACTCCGGCGATCGACCAGCTCGCTGCCGAGTTGACCGATGAGATCACGGAGTTCCTGTCGGCCAACGGCTTGCAGGCCGACCCGCTGGCGGGCGAGTACCTGTTCGAGGAACTCTCCAGCGCGCCGTTCGGGTTCGTCACCAGTGCCGGTGCCCGGTCCCTTGTGGAGCGGTTCCGCCGGACGCTTGGCGCGCAAGCCAAGACTGCCAAGGAGCTCGACGACGACCTGCGGGCGATCGACGGTATCGCGGAGAAGTACCAGCTGATCTCGGCCTGGTTGACCGCGTTCCTTGCCAGCGTTGGGGAAACCAGCGCGGCTCTGCCCGAAGCCATCGCCCTTGAGCTCTGCCGTGACGTGCCACGCCATGATTCCTCGGCTTCGCTTGAGGCGACGGTGGAAGGGCTGCTGGGGACGCATCCCCGGATCGTGGACCGCAAGCTGACCGTCCGGCTCGACGAACAACTCGCCCGGATGCGCCGGTTCCACGACGAGCAGGTCCCGGCTTTCCGTGCGTACCAGAAGAAACGCGCCGAACTGGTCGAAACCGAGCGGCGGGCGCTCCGGTTCGAGGAATACCAGCCGAAGGTGATGAGCGCCTTCGTGCGCAACGGCTTGCTTGACGAGGTGTACCTGCCGCTGATCGGGGACAACCTCGCCAAGCAGCTCGGTACGGCGGGCGAGTCCAAGCGCACCGACCAGATGGGGCTGTTGCTGCTGATTTCCCCGCCCGGCTACGGCAAGACAACGTTGATGGAATACGTGGCCAACCGCCTCGGCCTGGTGTTCGTCAAGGTCAACGGGCCCGCACTCGGGCATTCGGTGACGTCGGTCGACCCCGACGAGGCGCCGAACGCGACGGCCCGCCAGGAGATCGAGAAGATCTCGTTCGCGTTGGAGATGGGCAGCAACGTTCTGCTCTACCTGGACGACATCCAGCACACGTCGCCTGAGCTGCTGCAGAAGTTCATTTCGCTCTGTGACGCGCAGCGCCGGATGGAAGGCGTGTGGAACGGCAAGACCAAGACGTACGACCTGCGCGGCAAGCGATTCGCGGTGTGCATGGCAGGCAACCCGTACACCGAGTCCGGCCAACGCTTCCGGATCCCGGACATGCTGGCCAACCGCGCGGACGTCTGGAACCTCGGTGACGTGCTGTCCGGCAAGGAAGACCTGTTCGCGCTGAGCTTCGTCGAGAACTCGTTGACCTCCAACGCCGTGCTGGCCCCGCTGTCCACACGCGACCGCTCGGATGTGCCGAAGCTGGTGCGGCTGGCGAAAGGTGACCCGACCGTCCGGCCCGACCAGCTGACGCACCCGTACTCGTCGGTCGAGCTCGACCAGGTGTTGTCGGTGCTGCGCAAGCTGTTGACTGTGCAGAAGGTCGTACTGGCCAACAACCAGGCGTACATCGCCTCGGCGGCGCAGTCGGACGCTTCGCGGACGGAGCCGCCGTTCCAGCTGCAGGGTTCGTACCGGAACATGAACAAGCTCGCGGAGAAGATCGTTCCGGCGATGAACGACGCGGAGCTGGCGGCCATGATCGACGACCACTACCTGGCCGAGGCGCAAACCTTGACCTCAGGCGCGGAAGCGAACCTGCTCAAGCTCGCCGAGCTGCGCGGAACGCTCACGCCCGAACAGGCCAAGCGATGGGCCGAGGTGAAGGCTGCCTATGTCCGCGAGCGCGCTCTTGGCGGGGACGACGAGGATCCGATGAGCCGCGCGGTGGGGGCGGTCGGCCTGCTCGCCGACCAGGTCGGCACGATCGCGTCCGCGATCCGCGGCGACTGACCCCGGAAAGATCTTCGACCGGCACGCCCCGGCAGGCGTGCACGTGCCTGGACATCCGGCCAGCCTCCACCGCACCGACAATTCCCCAGGGGGAACCCCTAAATTTCACAGTACCGCAGGGGTACGACAAGTTTGGGTGCCGCAGGGGGCATCCAAGCCAGCCTCATGCGAGGTGGCTGAACTCATGCTGCCACCTCGCATACCACTGCTCGAACCACGGGAACCCTTTGCTCAACGGCACGATCGTGCGCACGGTCTCCCGGTAGTAAGCCTGCTGCTTCGCTGGCCTCGGATGCGTGTTCAGCCGCTGCACGTTGCTCAACCGGTCAGCGAGCTTCACCGTCAACGCGTCTCTCGGCGCCTTCTTCAGGTTCGCGAGGTACGCCTCCCGGTCGTCGCCCTTGGTCACCCAGTTCACGAGTTCGGCCACCCGGTCGCCGAACTTGGCGCGCACGGTTTCCAAGTCGCAGTCAGTGTCCTCGACGACATCGTGTAGGACGCCGGCCCGCAGTACATCGATATCCGTGACGCCCAAACCGTCGACAAGGACAGCCACGACCTCAAGCAGGTGTTCCACATACGGTTCCCCCGCGGGCCTCGTCTGATCGCCATGCCACTGCACGGCGAAATCGACGGCCTCGTCCAGCAGGGCAACGTCGGCGACCTGCACCCGTTCGCGTAGGGCAGGCCAGCCGTCCTTGACCGAGAACGTCTCAAGTGGATTCATGCCAGCTTCGCCAATGCCGCCTCGAATTCCTGTGTACGGGGATCTGCGATCTCCCGCATGGTCACCAATGCCGCACTCAGCATGTCACGGGCCAGGATCGGGTGTCCCGCGTCCAGCAACATCAAGCCGAAATCACCCAGCGCCGCAGCTGCCCACCGGTCGTTGCCGTACTCGCGGAAGATCGCGACCGCGGTCCGGAAAGCCCGTGCCGCGCCGGCGAAATCGGCCAGGCTGCTCAGTGCCCAGCCGAGGTGGTACTCGTTTGTCCCGACTGCGGGCGCGTCACCGAGTTCGGCCAGGATCTTCGACGCTTGCTGGTGGCACTCCTTGGCCTTCTCGTAGTTCCCGGTCACTGTGTACGCCACGCCGAGGTTGTCCAGGTTGAGCGCTATACCCCGGGTGTAGCCGAGTTCCTCGCACAGCCGCAACGCTCGCGTGCGGTATTCCTTGGCTTTCTCGTGCTCGCCGAGTTCGCCGTACGCCAGGCCGAGGTTGCCCAGGGTGATGGCTTGACCTGACAGGTCGCCGATTTCCGCGAACCGGTCGAGGCCCTGGGAGAAGTACGCGATCGCGGCCTGCCGGTCGCCGTTGTTGATCTCCTGTGCGCCCAGCGAGTTCAGCGTGTAGGCGTGGCCGAAGAGGTCGCCGGCCGCTTCGGCTGCCCTGGCTGCTTCCATGATCAACGCGGTCGCGTCGGACACCGGGATCCGGCGGTCGAGGAACGAGATCATGGCCAGCACAATGCGCCAGGTGTGCCCGGCGTGGCTGTTGGTCGCCGCCCAGCCCGCTACCGACTTGAGGCAGTCGTACTCCTGCTCGAACCAGAGCATGGCCTGGCTGGAACTGGCGAACTGGGGCGGCTCGGTGCGCGGCTCGAACGGTTTGACCCACAGCCGTTGGCGATGGGGGTGCATCGCCGAATCGGCGCTCACGGCGGCGTGGAAGTACCAGTCGAGCACGCGGTGGACGGCCTCGCGCCGGTTGTCCTCCGGCTCATCGCGATCCGCTGTCTCCGTGGCGTAAAGCCGCATCAGGTCATGCAGTTCGTAGCGATTGCCGCGGCGCTGCTCGACCATGTGCGAGGCAAGCAGCTTGTCCAGCGACGCTTTCGCCCTTGCGATCGGCAGATCCACCAGCACGGCGGCGGCTTCGAGGCTGATGTCGTTGGCTGGATGCAGGCTCAACATCCGGAACATCGCCGCCGCGTCCTCGTCCAGCGCGCGGTACGACCACGACAGTGCGGCCCGTAGGTCGGTATGTGGGTCGTCTTCGCCCGTGCCGAGGTTGTCCAGGCGTGCCTTCTCGTCTTCAAGCGCGTGCACCACCTCAGCCAGTGTGCTGCTGCGGTCCGCTCGTTCGGCGACGATCGAGATCGCCAGCGGAAGGTGGTCGCACAACTCGACCAGCCGTGCCGCGGCCGCGGGCTCCGCGCCGACCCGGTCGGCCCCGATCGACGCGCTGAGCAACTCGACCGCTTGGTCGGCGGGCAGCCGGTTCAGCGTGACGCGGTGCGCGCCGTCCCGGATGGACAGTCCACGCAATTGGTTCCGACTGGTGACGATCACCAAACTGCCCGTTCCCGGCAGCAACGGCCGCACCTGGTCGGCATCGCGGGCGTTGTCCAGCAACATCAGCACTTGACGGCCCGCCAATTGGCTGCGCAACAAGGCCGATCGCTCGTCGACGCTCGGCGGAATCAATTCGCTGTCCACACCCAACCCGCGCAGCAACGTTTCCGTGGCGGAAGCCGGCGCGACCGGTTCGTCCCGGCCGTACCCACGCAAGTTCAAATGCAATTGGACGTCGGGAAAGCGATGGGCGATCTGATGTGCGAAATGCACCGCGAGGGTTGTTTTGCCTGTGCCAGGCGCCCCGTCGATGGACACGATCGTCGGCGCCGGGCCGTCGATGGCCGCGACCGCGTCGAGATGAGCCAATTCCTGGCTGCGACCAGCGAAATGGATGATGTCGTGTGGCAACTGCCGCAATGTGCTCGGCCGGGTGGGCGCGTTGGCCACCTCAACACGTTCAGGCAGGTCCAATGCGGCGTCCCCGCGCAGGATTTGTTCATGCAGCGCACGCAATTCGCTGCCCGGAGTCAAACCCAGCTCGCTGGCGAGAAATCGCCTGCTCTCATCGAACACTGCGAGCGCGTCGGCCTGACGGCCGGAACGGTACAGCGCGAGCATCAAGTGCGCGGTGAACCGCTCGCGATTCGGTTCGGCCGCCACGATCTCCCGCAGTTCGGCGATCAGATCCCGGTGCCTGCCCAGGGACAGGTCGTCGATGATGCGTTGGTCCAGCGTCTCGATCCGCAGCTCCTCAAGGCTCGCGCCGAGCCGGTCGCGGATCATGCTGTTGGCGATGTCCACCAGCACCGGCCCGCGCCACAGGTCGAGTGCGGAGCGCATCAGACCCGACCGCGTCTCAGCATCCGGCACCGCGCGCGCCTGGTGCACCATCGATCGAAAGCGGTGCGCGTCAATCCGCTGCGGGTCCGTCCGCACCATGTAACCGGGTCCGTGTTTCAGAATCTGGACGTCATCCGAGTGCACTGTCGCCCGCAGACGGCTGACATGGCTGCGCAGTGTGGTACCCGCCGTCGACGGCGGCGCGCCGTCCCACAACAGGTCGGCGAGCCGTTCGGCGGAGACACTGCGGCCTTGCTCCAGCAAAAGGACCGCGAGCAGGCAGCGTTCACGCCGGCGCGGGATCGACACCGGCTGGGTCGCCTCGATCTCGAAGGGGCCGAGCAGCCGAAATTCCACTGCCCCAAACTAGTGGATCCGTGTCAGCCATCTGTCAACGATCGCGCAACACGGTGGTGCGATCTTTGGTGTACGGCACGGGAGACCGGCCGCCGGGTCATGAAGACCTCCTGGGGGTGGGTCTTCGTGGTGAGGGGGGAACAGGCAAGCAACCAGGGGGGACTGGGGAGCAACGGTCAGCGCAATACCCGGTGTCGCCGACACGTTGACAGGGTCTCCCCCTGGACATATGGAGTTCGTCGCTGGCCAGATGAACTCCAGGCGCGCTCATCGACTACCCGGTTCGATGAGCGCGCCACCAGCTTTCGCCACGGCAGTACGCCGTTCCGCAGGTCCGATGTGGACAAATCGGTCCGGCGAGCGCGTGATTGCGGATTTCCGCACAGTTGTGGGTGACCGCGGCGTTTCGGTGCGGACTACTCGGGTGGGAGCACCAAAGTGCGCCACAGGCGGTCGAGATCGCGCTCTGGACTGGTCGTACGACCGGTATGGGTGGGCGAAGTCTGCAGCAGTGTGCTGCGTGGCGCGGTGAGCCAACGGAAGCGCTGACCCAACGATGTCTCCCGCACCTGAGCCTCGGTTGAGCCGTCACAGGCGCCACACCAGAGTTTCAGACTGTCGTGCAGCAGCTCGAGGTCGATTCTCGGGTCGAGGGCGCGCAACCGGTCTTCGTCGACGTGGGTCTTGCACCGCAGGAAATCCACGGCCGAGCAGTAGAGCAACACGCCCACATTCATGAACTCGCCGCGGTCCTGCCGGGGTACGGCCCGCAGCAGCGCGTACTCAAACACGTGCGACACGGGCCGCCTCCAGTTCCTTGACCCATTGGTCCGAGTTGGCCAGTCGCGACTCAAAGAACGACAAGTACGCCGCCCGTGCACCGTCCGCGTCGAAGACACCGTCGGACGTGAGCCAGTCGTCGGGTACGAGGGCGAGAACTTCCTTGAGCATGTCTGTACTGACCGTCTCACCGGTGATCGGGCCCGCCGCGGGCAGCATCACGTGGTCATGCGCGTCGAACCGGTAGCTCGACGCCGGTTTCCAGCCCTCGCGGAAGCTGTGGTGGAAGTACAACGAGGCCCCGTGGTCGATCAGCCACACGTTCTTGTGCCACAGCAGCAGGTTCGGGTTGCGCCAGCTGCGGTCCACGTTCAGGGTCAGCGCGTCCAGCCACACCAGCCGCGCGGCGAGCTCCGGGCCGGGATCGCGGACGACGGGGTTGAAGTCGAACGACCCGGGCAAGTAGTCGAAGCCGAGGTTCTGCCCGCCGCTGGTGGCCAGCAGCTCCTGCACCTCCTGATCCGGTTCGGACTTGGCCAGCGCGGGATCGAGGGTGACGAACACCATCTCCGGCACCCGGAAGCCAAGCCTGCGCGCCAGCTCACCGACGATGATCTCGGCCGTCAACGCCTTCAGCCCGTGCCCGGCACCACGGAACTTGAGCACGTACATCCCGAGGTCATCGGCCTCGATCAGCCCAGGCAGCGAGCCGCCTTCACGCAGCGGCGTGACATACCGAGTCGCCTCGACAGTACGAAGGTCCACACGAGAATCATCCACGGTCGGCGACAACACCGCAGACACCGCCTACATGCCCAACGATGCGGCGGCGGCCATACGGCCCGTCGGTGTGATTCGGGCCGACTCTTCTAAAGCGGCAGCGTTCAGGTGTGGCGGCCCAGGGTTTGCACGTCCAGCGCAGGAGCACAGGGATGACCTTCCGGTGCGTCAGCTCCCCTGTTGCGGTGGCACTCCGGTGCGGCGGCGCAGGGTGGCTCTGCCCGGTGCAGCAGCTCCCTGGTGTGGCGGCACAGGGGACGCCCGCGCCCACCAACAAAGGGGAGATTCGAGCTGAAGCCCTCTCTCTGTGGGTGGCCTCCCCCCGCCATTCTTTTCAGCCGCCCGAAACAAAAGCATCACGGACACCCAGCCCGGAGCGGCACGGCACGCTTGACGCATGAAACCCGCCCGGGTCCCGGCCGAAAGCCGAAACCCGGGCGAGGAAGGACCGGCGTTCAGGGCACCTCAAGCCTCACAGACCTGCCCAGAAGGCACAGTTGTGTTCCTGGTAGGCGTTCACCTGCTTGATGTCGTTGGGTGCGAGGGAGTGGACGGTCCCGTTCTGGTACTTCGGCCAGGTGGGAAGGCCGCGCGCGTTGGGGTTGCCGGTGGCGGCGAACCGGGTCCAGTAGCCGATCATCTGGCTCGCTAGCTTGTGCTGCTCCGCGTTGAGGTCGAACGTCGGGATGTCCCAGAGGTACGCGAGCTCCGATGCGTGGAACGCGCCCGGAGGGAAACCGGGTGGGAATAATGGGCCGAAGTAACCCACGGGTGCGGTCCGGTCGGCGAACTCGTACGAGTACGTCGTCGTCTTGCGGGCAAGCAGGCGGTCATCGGCCAGCTGCGCGCACGCCCAGATGCCGTCGGTGAGTACGGCGCCGTACGCCAGTCGCGGTGAGCCGAACTTCGAGGGCGGGTACTCGGCTGCGATCTTCGGTGCCTTGTCACCGTACGCCTGCTTCAGCAAATCCACGTAGTCGAACGGCTCTGGGACGGTCGCGGCCGTCAATCGGCCTTCATCGCGGGTGTTGCCCCAGATCACCGGGACGCGGTTGAAGCGTCCGGAACGCAGTGCGTCCACTGGATGCATCGGCAGCACTCGGTTGCCGGTGACGATCGGCGTCGGGCCGCGGTCGATGGCGGTGAAGGCCGATGCGGGCAGTGCGCGTAAACAGGCGACATCCGAGCAGCCGAGTTGCTTGGTCAGGGCGAGTGCGTCGGCTTCTGCCTTGTCCTTGACGATGAAGGGGGCACTGGCGGGGAAGCCGTGGATGACGCCGTTGTTCGGCCACGTCATCGAGCAGCCGCCGCTCTGGGCGATGGCCTTGTCGAACAGGCCTCGTGACAGGGGTGAGGTGACTTGAGCGCATACGTCGAACGCGCCGCCGGATTCGCCGAAGACGGTCACGTTGTGTGGGTCTCCGCCGAACGCTGCCGCGTTCCGCTTGACCCAGCGCAGGGCGGCTTGCTGGTCCTCGATGCCGTACGCGCCCGAGTCGGGCAGGTCGGGGTGGCCTAGGAAGCCGAAGAAGCCCAACCGGAAGTTGATCGTCACCACGACCACGTCGCCTTGGACGGCCAGTCGGCGCGTGCCGAAGCCGTCGCCGGACAGGTAGCTGTTGCCGCCGCCGTGCAGCCACACCATGACGGGCTTGCGCCCGTGCCGGGACGACGTGGTGACGTTCAGGTAGAGGCAGTCCTCATTCGTGCTCGGCGAACCAGCGCCGCCAGCCTGGGCGCATACGGGCCCGGGTTTGGTGGCGTCACGAGGTTCGATCCACGGTGTCACGGGTTGTGGGGAGCGCCACCGGAGGTTGCCTACGGGTGGCGCCGCGTACGGGATTCCCTGGTACAGCTGGTGATCTGCGGTGACTGTGCCGCGGACCGGGCCCGCGTCGGTCCACACCAGTCCGCTTTCGCCGGCGTCGGCCACCCCAGCCAAGCCCGCCAGCAAGCCCGCGGCCGTCAGTAGCGTCAGTAGTTTTCGCACAAGTTGTCCCCTTCAGTAAGTGCTCGCTCATCCGTGCGTCGAACCACGCGACCCCAGATCGACACACCGCCCCAGAAAAAGTCAGAGCGTTTCGGGCAGCCCGAAGTGCTTGAACAAGCTCGAGCCGAACGTGGTGATCTCCACGATCACGTCCTCCTGCACGCGCAGCACGTCGAGCTTGAACGCGCGGAACACCGTGTCCCCAGGTCGGCGCAGATAACTCGCTGCCGTTGGCATCCGGTTGGCGCACGTCGGCAGCAGTCGCCAGTCGCCGTCGCGCTCCGGGCCGAACGCCCTCGCGATCAGCGTCGAAACCATGTCGATCCCGTCGAAGCGCGCAGGCAGAGGCGGCATCGTGACGCGGATGTCCTTGGCCGAGATCGCGACCGCCGCTTCGGCGTCCAGCCGCTCGTGCGCGTCGATGAACTTGGCCAGCAGGTCCCGTTCCTCGTCGCTCAGTTCGGCCATGGACCACTCGGCGCGTTCCCTCGACAGGTTCTCCTGCATGGTCACCCTGGCCCGCTGCAACGCGCTGTTCGCCGCCGCGACGCTGGTGTCGAGTAAAGCCGCGGTCTCCTTGGCCGACCAGTCCAGCACGTCCC
The DNA here is from genome assembly GCF_900176515.1 of Kibdelosporangium aridum. Lineage (GTDB taxonomy): Bacteria > Actinomycetota > Actinomycetes > Mycobacteriales > Pseudonocardiaceae > Kibdelosporangium > Kibdelosporangium aridum. The sequence goes on along the minus strand of NZ_FWXV01000010.1, from coordinate 332,202 downwards.
GCGCGATGAACGCGGCCCGCTGCCTGGCCGGGAGTAACTGCATGGCCGCGACGAACATCAGCTCGATGGTCTCGCGGTCCACCGCGACCGAGTCCGGCTCGTCCTGCGGCGGAGCCATCTCGTTGAGCAACGCGTCCGGATACGGCTGCAGCCACGGCACTTCCGCGAAGGACTCCAGCACCGGCACCTGGCGGGACCGCCGCCGGATCATGTCCAGACAGGTGTTGGTCGCGATCTTGTAGAGCCACGCCCGGAACTGCGCGCTGCCGTCGAACGTCTGCCGGCCCTTCCACGCGCGCAGGAACGTCTCCTGCACGGCGTCCTCCGCCTCGTCGAAGGACGCCAGCATCCGGTAGCAGTGCACGTGCAGTTCACGCCGGTGTTGCTCGAATGCCGCCTCATGCACTGGTCTTGCCGACTTCCTGGATGAGCCAGTTGTTGCCGTCCGGGTCCTTGAACGCGAAGAAGGTGCCGAAGTCGGCGCGCTCGGGGTGGTGCCCAGGAGTCTGGACGCCGTCCTGGTACCAGTGGATCTCGCCCACATCCAGGCCCCGCTCTCTGGCCTCGGCGTGCGCGACGTCGATGTCGTTCACCACGACCTGCAGGCCCATCATGTGACCGGCCCACTCCTCGTTGCGCATCAACGTGATCGAGCACTTCGAGCCGGGCGGGGTGAGCTGCACGATCCGGAAGTCCTCACCCGCGCTGAAATCCACGTCCAGGGTGAAGCCGGCGTTCTTGGTGTAGAAGTCCTTCGCGCGGTCCACATCGGTCACCGGCACCACGACGACCTCGAGCTTCCAGTCCATGTCACTGCCCCTTCGGTTTGCCTTGCCGGTCGATCTAACACATGAAACGACCGGGGCCGGGGAAACTCATCGGTCGTTCGGTGAGTTTGAATATGCGAACATGTGTTCGTGACGGGCGCCACGATACTCCACGCCGATCTCGACGCGTTCTACGCCTCGGTCGAGCAGCGGGACGACCCCAGGCTGCGCGGCCGTCCGGTGATCGTCGGTGGCGGCGTCGTGCTCGCGGCCAGCTACGAGGCCAAAAGGAGAGGTGTCGTCACGGCCATGGGCGGCGCGCGAGCGTTGCAGCTGTGCCCCGAGGCGATCGTGGTCCCGCCCCGGATGTCGGCGTACTCGCAGGCCAGCAAGGACGTGTTCGAGGTCTTCCGGAACACCACCCCGGTGGTGGAAGGACTGTCGATCGACGAGGCGTTCCTGGACGTCGGCGGCCTGCGCAAGATCGCGGGCGAGCCACTGGAGATCGCCCGCAGGCTGCGCAAGGACGTGCGGGAGAAGGTCGGGCTGCCGATCACGGTCGGGGTGGCGCGGACGAAGTTCCTGGCCAAAGTGGCCAGTGGGGTGGCCAAACCGGACGGCCTGCTGCTCGTGCCGCCGGACCGTGAGCTGGCCTTCCTGCATCCGCTCGCGGTCGAGCGGCTCTGGGGCGTCGGCAAGGTGACCGCTGCCAAGCTGCGCGACCACGGAATCACCAAAGTCGGTGACGTGGCCGACCTGCCGAAGTCGATGCTGGTGTCGATGCTCGGGCGCGCACTGGGCCGTCACCTGCATGCGCTTGCGCACAACTATGACCCGCGTCCGGTGTACGTCGGTCGTCGCCGTCGTTCTATGGGCGCCCAGCGTGCAACCCGTGCGCTGACAACCCCCGAGGAGATAGACGCCACGGTCGTCGCCTTGGTCGACCGCGTCACCCGGCGATTACGCAGCGCCGGACGCGTGGGCCGCACTGTCGTTCTCCGCATGAGGTTCAGCGACTTCACGAGGGCAACGCGGTCCCATACGTTGCCGCAGCCGACATCGTCGACCGAGGAGATCCTGACTGCACTGCGTGTGCTGGTGGCCAAGACGATGCCGTTGATCGACAGCGCTGGGCTGACGTTGATCGGTATCTCGGTGGGCAACCTGGACAACGCGGATTCTGTGCAGCTCATGCTGCCGTTCGACGACGGCGTCGGCAGCGCGCTCGACACGGTGCTGGACACCGTGCACGACAAGTTCGGATCGTCGGCGGTGACGCGGGCGGTCCTGCTCGGCCGCGACCCGGGGATATCTGTGCCACTGTTGCCCGAGTGAGACCGATGAGTTCGCGTCGCGAGCCGGATCAGTACTCATGGAGGGAAGTGTGATGACGAGTACTGAGGACTTCGCGCGGCTGGCAGATCCGTTCCGGCATGAGCTGTTGGTGCACTGCTACCGGATGCTCGGGTCGGTGCACGACGCCGAGGACACCGTGCAGGAGACGTTTCTGCAGGCGTGGCGTGCGTATGACGGGTTCGAAGGGCGGTCTTCGCTGCGCACGTGGCTGTACCGGATCGCCACGAACGCCTGCTTGAAGGCGTTGGAGAAAGGCAAACGCAGGCCGCTGCCGCACGGGCTGGGTACCGCGCCCGGCGATCCGGACGAGCCGTTGGCCGAACCCGAGCGGGAAGTCCTTTGGCTGCAGCCGTTCCCGACGCCGGCGGAGACTGTGGACGCGCGGCAGACCACCCGGCTGGCGTTGATCGCGGCGTTGCAGCACCTGCCGCCGCGCCAGCGGGCCGTGCTGATCCTGCGCGACGTGTTGATGTGGCGGGCCGATGAGGTGGCAGACCTGCTGGACATCACCACGCCCGCGGTGAACAGCCTGGTGCAACGCGCACGCGCGCACGTGGGCGACTTGTCGCAGGACGATGTGCTCGAACCGGACGATCCGGTGGCTGTTTCCGTGGTCGACCGGCTGATGAAGGCATTCGAGAATGCCGACAATGCGGCGCTTATGCGGTTGCTCACCGATGATGCCGTGTGGGAGATGCCACCTATTCCGACATGGTTCACCGGTCCTGCGGCGATTGGGCGATTTTTGGCCACGCTCTGGTGTATAGCGCCGGAGAACGTGAAATTTGTCCGGATAACGGCAAATGACCAGCCTGCCTTAGCGTGGTGGTTGCGAGATCGGCCGGGCGGCGTCTACCAGGCACATTGCATCGAAGTTCTGACGGTGACGACGGACGGTATCAAACATGCGATTTCGTTCATGGATTCGGCGCTGTTCCCGGCATTCGGGCTGCCGATGACGCGCTAAGACACGAACTTTCGGGTGGTTCACAAGTTAATCCGCGCGGTGCAGAATCCACTCACTGAATGATCACAAGGGGGACGAGAGGGACTGTGACCGTGAAAAGAATCGTGGTGACGGTTGTCGCCGCCGGTCTCGCGCTGTCCAGTGCGACCGTGGCGAACGCCGCCCCGAAACAGCCAGGTTTTCAGCCGGACCCGATCCCGTGGGGTAAGTGCGCGAGCGAGCGCCTGCAGCAAGCCGGAGCCGAGTGCGGCATGCTCGAGGTGCCGCTCGACTACGCCGAGCCGGACGGCAAGAAGATCAAGATCGCCGTGTCGCGGATCAAGCACAAGGTGGCCGACGACAAGTTCCAGGGCGTCATGCTGGTCAACCCGGGCGGCCCGGGTGGCTCCGGCCTTGGGTTGTCGCGACTGGGCGGGGCCGTGCCGAACAAGGCGGGCGACGCGTACGACTGGATCGGCTTCGACCCGCGTGGCGTGGGATCGAGCGAGCCGCAGGTCTCCTGCGACGGCAACTACTTCTCCTACAACCGGCCCTACTACGTGCCGGTGAACAGCGAGCTGGAGCAGGCGTGGCTCAAGCGCGCCAAGGACTACGCCAACGCGTGCGAGGCCGCGAACGGTGAGGTGCTCGACCACCTCAAGACGACCGACAACGCCAGCGACATGGAGAGCATCCGCAAGGCGCTCGGCCAGGAGCAGATCAACTTCTTCGGGTTCTCCTACGGCACCTACCTCGGCCAGGTGTACAGCACGCTGTACCCGGAGCGGGTGCGCCGGATGGTCTTCGACGGCACCGTGGACCCGCGCCGCGTCTGGTACGACGCGAACCTGGACCAGGACATCGCGTTCGACAAGAACATCAAGGTCTACTTCGACTGGATCGCCAAAAACAACGAGACCTACAAGCTGGGCACATCCGGCGCCGAGGTGGAGAAGCTCTACTACGCCAAGCAGAACGAGCTCCGGCAGAAGCCGGCCGACGGCGTCATCGGCCCGGACGAGTGGACCGACGCCTTCCTGCAGGCCGGCTACTACGTGTACGGCTGGGCGGACATCGCGTCGGCCTTCGCCGCGTACGTCCACAATGGAGACATCCAGCCGATCAAGAAGCTGTACGACGACTCGAACGGCCAAGGTCCCGGTGCGGACAACGGCTACGCCATCTACCTCGCGACCCAGTGCACCGACGTGCAGTGGCCGAAGAGCTGGACGAAGTGGAAGGTCGACAACTGGATCACCCACTACCGCGCGCCGTTCGAGACGTGGGGCAACGCCTGGTTCAACGCGCCGTGCCTGAACTGGGGCGCGAAGGCGGGCAAGCCGGTGAAGATCGACGGCCGCAAGGTGCCCAGCCTGTTGCTGATCGGCGAGACCCTCGACGCGGCAACGCCTTACGAAGGCGGGCTCGAGGTGCGCAGCCGGTACCCGAATTCGGCCTTGATCGAGGGCGTGGGCGGCACCACGCACTCCGGTTCGCTGAGCGGTGTCGCGTGCACCGACAACGCCATCGCCGACTACCTGGCGACCGGCAAGCTGCCGGAGCGCAAGGCGGGCCGCCGGTCCGACATGCAGTGTGACCCGGTGCCCGCACCGGAACCCACTGCGTCGGCTGCGAAGGCGGCTGAGTCGGGCGGCGCCAGCCGCATGCTCGTTCGCCGCTGAATTCCTTGATGTGCCCCCGCCGTGGCGATGCCGCGGCGGGGGCGTTCTCGTCCAGACAGGACGTCTACTGCAGCGGGAACGGCACGCCGTGCTCCTCGTCCGGCCGCTTGCCGAAGATCCGGCGCTCCGACTCGCTGATCTTCAAGTCGTTGATGCTCGCTTCCCGGCGTGCCATCAGGCCTTCTGAAGTGAACTCCCACAGCTCGTTGCCGTACGAGCGGTACCACTGGCCGTCGGCGTCGCAGCATTCGTACTGGAAGCGCACGGCGATGCGGTTCTCGTGAAACGCCCACAGCTCCTTGCGCAGCGCGTAGTCCAGTTCCCGCTTCCACTTCTGCGTCAGGAACTCGACGATCTCGGCCCTTCCGGTCACGAACCTGTCCCGGTTGCGCCAAACGGAGTCCTCCGTGTACGCCAGGGATACCTTCTCGGGATCGCGGGTGTTCCACGCGTCCTCGGCCGCTTGCACCTTGATGCGGGCGGTCTCCTCGTCGAACGGCGGGAACGGCGGTCGTGCGGCCACGGCTGGAACCTTTCCGTAGAGCGAAACGGAGAACGAGCGTTCTCCGGTAGAGTAGAGAACGACCGTTCTCGATGTCCAGGGAGGTGTGATGCAAGACGTAGCCGTACTCGACGCGGCCGAGGATCTGTTCTACGAGCGAGGCATCCAGGCCGTCGGCATGGATCAGATCCGCACCACCTCCGGCGTCTCGCTCAAGCGCCTCTACCAGCTGTTTCCTTCCAAAGAAGCGCTGGTCATCGCTTACCTCGAACGCAGGGACAAGCGCTGGCGTGACGACTTGCGGACGTACGTCGACCAGCACGACCGCGAGGTCGGTGCCGTGTTCGACTGGCTGCACCAGTGGTTCTCCGAGCCGGGGTTCCGCGGCTGCGCCTTCATCAACTCCTTCGGCGAACTGGGCTCGACCTCACCGAAGATCACCGCCGTCGTCCGGCACCACAAGGACAAGCTGCGAGACTTCCTGCACAGCCTGGTCAAGGACGACACCGTGGCCGATCAGTTACTCCTCTTGGTGGAAGGCGCGATCGTCGTCGCGGCGATCCGGGAAGACCCGGACGCGGCCTGGCAGGCCAAGGCAGCGGCGGAAGCGTTGATTTCGGGTTAGGTTCACCGCATGGCGTCCGCGATCGAACTCGAGGTCGGCGACCGCACCGTGCGCGTCTCCAACCCGGACCGGGTCTACTTCCCTGCCCGCGGTGAGACCAAGCTCGACCTGGTCAACTACTACCTGTCGGTTGGCGACGGCATCGTCCGTGCCCTGCGGGAGCGCCCGTGCATGATGCACCGCTTCCCGTCCGGTGTGTCCGGTGAGAAGGTCCATCAGAAACGCGTGCCGAACGGCGCGCCACCGTGGCTGGAGACCGTGCGGATCCATTTCCCGCGCTACAACCGGCACGCGTACGAGCTGTGCGTGACCGAGCTCGCGAGTGTCATCTGGGCGGTCCAGATGTCCACAGTGGAGTTCCATCCGTGGAACTCGCGCCGGGCCGACACGGAATCGCCGGACGAGTGGCGGATCGACCTCGACCCGATGCCGGACTGTCCTTTCTCCAGGGTCCGGCGAGTCGCCCACGTGGTCCACGAGGTCCTGGACGAGCTGGGAATCGTGGGCTACCCCAAGACTTCCGGCGGCAAAGGCCTGCACGTCTACGTCCGGATCGAACCTCGTTGGGGCTTCCAGGAAGTACGGCGTGCGGCGCTCGCGTTCGCCAAGGAGATCGAGAACCGCGCACCGGACGACGTCACGACCGCGTGGTGGCGCAAGGATCGCGACCCGGCGATGTTGTTCGTGGACTACAACCAGAACGCGCGCGACCACACGATCGCGAGCGCCTATTCGGTGCGCGGCAACCCTGAGGCCACAGTGTCCACACCGATCAGGTGGGACGAGATCGACGACGTTGATCCACAGGAGTTCACCATCGCCACAGTGCCCGCCCGGTTCGCCGAACTCGGCGACCTGCACGCCGCGATCGATGACAAAGCGCACTCTCTCGAGCCGTTGCTCGAATGGGCCGACCGGGCTGGCCTCAAGATCAAGGAAGACTGAGGAGTAACGCAGCGGCTACCGCGCGCACCGGTTGATCCCGACACGGTGACATACCGGTGAGTGAGAGATGAACGATCCGATTGCCCGAAAGTACCAACCAGGGTGATCCTCCGCTAACCCTGTAATGCCAAGGGGGTCTCATCGCGATTCGGAAGGTAGCTCCCCACCCGTGCGGGAGAACCTGGAGAGGATCTCGATGGTTGGTGTGGCCGTCATCGGAGCGGGCTACTGGGGCCCGAATCTGGTGCGAAACATCCAGGCGACCCCGCAGCTGCATCTCAAGACGCTGTGTGACCTGAACGTCACGCGCGCACGGGAGGTGCTGGGGCGGTACAGCACGGTACGCGCGACCGAATCACTTTCCGAAACCCTTGCGGATCCGGACATTCAGGCCGTCGCGGTGGCCACACCCGCCGCCACGCATCTGGACGTCGCGCTCGCGGCGCTCGAAGCCGGCAAGCACGTGCTGGTGGAAAAGCCGCTGGCTTCCTCGTACGAGGACGGCCTGAAACTGGTCAACGCCGCCGCCGAACGCGGTCTCGTGCTGATGCTCGACCACACCTTCTGCTACACCCCTGTGGTGCAACGATTACGCCGACTGGTGCACGACGGCGAGCTGGGCGACATCCAGTACATCGACTCCGTTCGCATCAACCTCGGCCTGGTCCAGCCCGATATCGACGTTTTGTGGGACCTCGCGCCGCACGATCTGTCCATCCTGGACTCCATTCTCCCGCCCGGCGTCACCCCGGTCGCGGTTGCCGCGCACGGCTCCGACCCGATGCACACCGGCAAAGCTTGTGTCGCGTACATCTCTGTGCAGCTGTCCAACGGTGCCATCGCGCACGCACACGTCAACTGGTTGTCGCCGACCAAGATCAGGACGATGATCGTCGGCGGGTCCAAGCACACCGCGGTGTGGAACGACCTCGACCCGACGCAGCCGCTCGCGGTGTACAACCGCGGCGTCGACTGGTCGGAGAATCCCGAGGCCAAGCGCGTTTCCTACCGCATCGGCGACATGGTCGCGCCCGCTTTGCCCACAGGTGAGGCGCTGCGGGGCGTAATGGCGGAGTTCGCAGCGGCGATCATCGAAGGGCGTGCACCGCTCACCGACGGGCGGTCCGGCCTTCGTGTGCTTGCCCAACTGGAAGCCGCGTCGGCCAGCTACGCCGCTGGCGGCACGTTCGTGCCGGTGAATGGAGGAACGTTCTGATGCAGCTGACCGACACCAGGATCCTGGTCACCGGCGGCGCGGGCACGATCGGTTCGCACGTGGTCGACCAGGCGCTGGATGCCGGTGCCAGCCAGGTGGTCGTGGTCGACGACCTGTCCCGCGGCACGTTGGCCAATCTGAAGACCGCGCTGGATCGGGCGCCGGACAAGGTCGAGCTGGTCGAAGGCGACATCCGAGACGTCGCGCTGATGCACAAACTCAGCGAGGGCAAGGATGTTGTGTTCCACCTTGCCGCGCTGCGCATCACGCGGTGTGCCGCTGAGCCGCGAGTCGCGCTGGAAGTGCTGGTGGACGGTACTTTCAACGTAATCGAGGCCGCGGTCGCCGCCGGGGTGCGCAAGGTTGTGGCGTCCTCGTCGGCTTCGGTGTACGGCCTCGCGGACGAGTTCCCCACCAAGGAAACGCACCACCCGTACCACAACGACACCTTCTACGGTGCCGCGAAAGCCTTCAACGAAGGCATGTTGCGCAGCTTCAAGGCCATGCACGACCTGGACTACGTGGCCCTGCGCTACTTCAACGTGTACGGCCCGCGGATGGACGCGCACGGCAAGTACACCGAAGTACTGATCCGCTGGATGGAACGCATCGAGGCTGGCGAGCCGCCGCTCGTGCTCGGCGATGGCAAGCAGACCATGGACTTCGTGCACGTCGAGGACATCGCGCGGGCGAACATCCTTGCGGCACAGGCCGATGTCACCGACACGGTGTACAACATCGCCACGGCCACTGAGACTTCGCTGCTTGAGCTGGCCGAGGCGTTGCAGAAGGTGATGGGCTCGACCGCCGAGCTGGAATTCGGCCCGGCCCGGTCGGTCAACGCGGTCACCCGCAGGCTCGCCGACATCAGTGCCGCGGAACGGGACCTGGGCTGGAAGCCGGCCATTGGCCTGGAAGACGGCCTGGCGTCGCTCGTTTCGTGGTGGCAGGCGCAGCGATGACGATCCCGGTCATCCGGCCTTGGCTTGGTGAAGAGGAAGCTCAAGCCGCGGCGGAAGCTGTGCGGTCCGGTTGGGTCGCACAAGGGCCGCGTGTGGCTGAATTCGAGAAGGCGTTCGCCGAGCAGGCAGGTGCCGCCGAGGGTGTGGCGGTCTCGTCCTGCACCACTGCATTGCACCTGGCATTGCACCTCTTGGGCGTCGGCCCGGGTGATGAGGTTGTGGTGCCGTCGTTCTCGTTCATCGCGACGGCCAACGCGGCCCGATATGTCGGTGCTACACCTGTTTTCGCGGACGTCGATCCGGTGACTGGGAACCTCACGCCGGACACGATCGAGGCCGTGCTGACCCCGAAGACGGTCGCTGTGATCGGTGTGCACCAGGGTGGCGTTCCATTCGACGTGGACGCCCTCGACGCGGTGTGCTCGAAGCATTCCCTTGCACTGGTGCATGACTCTGCTTGTGCCGCAGGGTCGACGTATCGAGGCAAGCCGGTCAGTGCGAGTGCTTCGCTTGCAGCATGGTCATTTCACCCGCGCAAGCTGCTCACCACCGGTGAAGGCGGCATGCTGACCACGTCCGATTCGGACAGGGCAGCGCGACTGCGGCGGCTGCGGGAACACGGGATGAGCGTGTCCGCCGCAGACCGGCACGCGTCCTCGGGTGTGAAGCTGGAGTCGTACGACGAGGTCGGGTTCAACTTCCGGATGACCGACATCCAGGCCGCGATCGGCTTGGTACAGCTGGCGAAACTGCCGAGTGTGATCGCGCGGCGCCGGGAGCTGGCTGAGCGGTACCACAAGCTGCTGGCCGAGATCGACGGCCTGCGCTGGGTCGGCGATCCGGACTACGGGACCACGAACTACCAGTCGTTCTGGGTGGTTTTGCCTGATTCTTACCCGGGCACGGTTGTCGATGTGCTCGAAGGTTTGCTGGCGCGCGGTGTTTCAGCGCGGCGCGGCATCATGGCCGCGCACCTTGAGCCCGCGTACTCCGGTGTGGACCTGCCCGTCACCGAACACCTGACCGCGAGGTCGGTGATCCTTCCCCTGTTCCACCAGATGACCGAGGCCGAACAGGACACCGTGGTCACCGCACTCGCCGAGATCGTCCGATGAACGAGCTGATCCTGGTCGGTGCGGGCGGTCTGGCCAGGGAGACCTTGGCCGCGGCAAGGGACTCCTGGAAGGTTCTGGGGTTCGTCGACGACAATCCGGCACTGCACGGCCAGGCAATCGACGGAGTCGCGGTGCTCGGGCCGACCGACCTGATCGCCGACTACCCGGACGCGCAGATCGTCCTTTGCGCCGCGAGATCGTCGGATCGGGCTGTGCGCAAGCGGATCGCCGAGCGCTTGGCGCTTCCTGCCGAGCGCTATGCGACGATCGTGCACCCGACGGCGAGCATCGCGAGCGGGACTGTTGTCGGCGCGGGCTCGATCGTGCTCGCGTTCGTCGCGGTGACAGCGCCGCAGGAGATCGGCGAACACGCGGTGATCATGCCCCACGTCACGATCACCCATGATGACAAGGTTTCCTCGTACGTGACGTTCGCCGCCCGAGTCGCATTGGCAGGCAACGTCTCGGTGGGGGAGACGGCCTACCTGGGCAGTGGAGCCCTGGTGCGAGAAGGACTTTCGGTCGGTGCGGGTGCGCTGGTCGGGATGGGCGCCGTGGTGCTCGAGAACGTGCCGGACAACGAGGTATGGGCCGGGGTGCCTGCCAGGAGGATTCGATGATCCCGCCAGTCGACCTGTCACTGCAACACGCCGAGGTCGCCGCCGAGGTGGCCGCGGGCTGGGACGTGGTGTTCAGCAAGACCGCCTTCGTCGGCGGCCCGCAGGTCGCGGAGTTCGAGCAGGAGTACGCGACCTTCTCCAACGTGGCGCACTGCGTCGGCGTCGCCAACGGCACCGATGCCTTGGAACTGGCATTGCGCGCCGTCGGCGTCGGACAGGGTGACGAGTGCATCCTGCCGACGAACTCGTTCATCGCGACCGCCGAAGCTGTCGCCAGGGCAGGCGCGACACCGATGTTTGTGGACTGCGACCCGGACAGCTTCCTGATCGACACCAAGGCCGCGCTGGCCGCGATCACCTCGCGTACCAAGGCTGTCCTGCCGGTCCACCTGTACGGCCAGCTGGCTCCTGTCGAGGAGTTACGGGACCAGGGGATCGCCATCGTCGAGGACGCGGCGCAGTCGCAGGGCGCGACGCGGAACGGCTTGAACTTCGTCGGTGACATCGCCGCGACCAGCTTTTACCCCGGCAAGAACCTTGGTGCGTACGGCGACGCGGGTGCGGTGACGACCAATGATTCGGCCTTGGCCGAGAAGGTGCGGTTGTTGAGCCAGCACGGATCGGCTGAGAAGTACGTCCACAGTGCACTGGGGTTCAACAGCCGTCTGGACACCTTGCAAGCCGTGGTCTTGCAAGCCAAGCTCCGCAGGCTGGCCGTCTGGAACGCCCAACGAGCCGCCGCGGCCGACTACTACTCGACTCTGCTCAGCGGAGTCGCCGGTGTGCGGCTACCGCAGGTCCTCCCAGGCAACTCGCATGTCTGGCACCTGTACGTGATCCGGGTGCCGGAGCGCAACCGGGTGCACGACGAGATGCGCGCAAACGGTGTCGGCGCGGCAATCCACTACCCGACACCGATTCACAAAACTGAACCGTTCGCGACCGGAGAGACGTTCCCGAACGCCGAACTGCTCGCCGGTGAGATCCTCAGCCTGCCGATCTTCCCGGGTATCACCCGGGCGCAGCAGGAGCGGGTGGCCGAAGTCCTGATTGGAGCGTTGGCATGACGTTCGTACACCCCAAGGGCCTCTGTGAGAGCACGGACGTGGGTGTAGGCACCCGCGTCTGGGCGTTCGCGCACGTGCTGGAAGGCGCGAAGATCGGCCGTGACTGCAACATCTGTGATGGTGCCTTCGTGGAGAGCCAAGTTGTGCTCGGCGACAACGTGACCGTGAAGAACAACGTGCTGGTGTTCAACGGTGTCACGTGTGAGGACAACGTCTTCCTCGGGCCGAACGTCGTGTTCACCAACGACATGCGGCCGCGTGCGCACCAGAAGCTCGGCAGCGACCAACTGCTGTCCACAAGGGTCTGTGACGGCGCGACGCTCGGTGCTGGAGTTGTCGTTGTCTGCGGGACGACCATCGGCCGCAATGCCTTTGTCGGCGCGGGATCTGTTGTCACGCGGGATGTTCCCGCGCACGCGTTCATCGTCGGCAACCCGGGTGTGCAGAAGGGCTGGGTCTGCCGATGCGCGGCCCGTCTCGACGAGAACCTCAAGTGCCCCGAGTGCGGCACACAGCACCACCAGGTCTCAGACGGCCTCGACTATGAGCCGGTTGAGCCCGCGTAACCCAGGGTGATCCAGCACTGACGACACCGGATGCGCACGGTACACGCTTGGCGAAACGCCGTGTACCAGGGTGAATCGGTGTGAGAAGTGACTGACATCGGCGAAACCGCACTGTTTGGCGATCGCCTCGGCAGTCAGATCAGTGCGCACCAATAGAATCTCCGCTCGTGCGCATCGGATGTGTTCCAGCGCAGTGGCTGCGCTCAAGTCGAACGTGCGCTGGAACAACCGGTTGAGGTAGCCGCGTGACACATGCGCCGCGGCTGCCAGTTCAGCGACGCTGATTCTGCGCAACGGCATGGTCGCCCAGTGTTCCCGCAGGTACTCGATGGCAAGCCGGACCGGCCCCGGGATCCTGCGGTCTGGTTCCGGGGAGCCGAAGTGGATCACCGTGAGCATGAAGTCGATGGTCTGGTCGATCGCACGTTCCTCGCTGAGCAGATACCCGCAGAGGCCCCTCAAAGGGTCTCGCATCGGCTGGATGCGCACGCGTTTGTCGAGATCCGGCCGATCAAAGTGGACATACCCATGCCGCGAAGGACGCTTAGTGTCCCAGTCGAAAGAGTGTTCCACGCCCGGCGGAACCAGCAGAAGGACATCGGGAGTCAGCACGATGTCGCGGTTCGTACTGCGGAAAGTCGCTCGGCCGCGCAGCATCCAGACGAACTCGAAGTCCTCGATCACCCGTGTCGGCAGCCGGGCACCCGCGGGGTAGTCGGCGACGGGCACCGCGGCCTCCTGTGCACATTCAGACAAGTGCCAGCTCGTTCTGAGCATTCCACAGATCCGCGTGCTCGGCTCAGGATGACCGCATGGATCAGGGATACATGGTCGTGCCGGATGTGCTGGATGCCGATCTGCTCGAGCGAGTGCTCGCTGAGACGACCGCGATCTGCCAGGACGTCATGTCGGGCACAGCGTTGCGGGACATCCTGTGCATCCACTTCCCGCACAAGGTGTCCGAGCTGTTCCGGCAGGTCGCCAGACATCCGGCCGTGGTGTCCGCGCTGACGTCGATGATCGGGCCGGACGTGAAGATGATGCAGTCGATGCTGTTCATCAAGTCGGAGGGCAAACCCGGCCAGGCATGGCACCAGGACGAGGCACACATCCCGACCCGTGATCGGTCGCTGACCGCGGCGTGGATCGCTCTGGACAACGCGACGGTCGACAACGGCTGCCTCTGGGTGCTGCCCGGATCGCACCGCAGCGGCGTGCTCTATCCCGTGCGCGACCAGGAGGACGTCCGCTTCGACTGCACGATGGAGGCGTACGGTTTCACCGACGACGACGCCATCCCAGTCGAACTCCCCGCAGGCTCGGCACTGATCTTCAACGGCTACCTGCTGCACCGTTCCCTGCCCAACAACGGCCGCGCGGGCATGCGGCGGGCGTTGGTGAACCACTACATGAGCGCCTCGTCGTTGCTGCCGTGGTTCTCGCCAAGCGGTGACGAGGCGATGGGCATGCTTGACCATCGCGACATCGAGCTCATCGCGGGTAAGGATCCCTATGCGTACAAGGGAACAGCCGACCTGACGTACCCCCATGTCCGTCCGGAACGCCAGGGCGGCTGCGCGCCGGTCATGCAGAACGGCGACGCATCATCCCGAACACCACACGGCCCGCGAGCACAATGACCACCCCGCACACGGCACCGATCAGCAGCGATGTCCACTGGATGCCCTCGGCGGCTGGCGGTGGTGGTGCGGATGCCGCGGTCCGGACCTGGGCGGTCGCCTCTGGTGCCGGGTTGAGCACGCTGTACAGCAACTTGCGCAACGTGTGCTGGTCAGCCGGGCGATGCACCACGCCAGGCCGGTCGAGTTTCAGGCCGTCTTCGCCTGCGGCCATGGTGGTCTCGATCCACACCCCGTCCGGGAGATCGAGGAAGACGTGGTCCACCCGCCAGACGTGCACGTCGTGGATCAGCCAGGTCAGCCTGACCGTGCGAGACCCAGGCCCGCCTGCCACGTCGGGCGCTTGCGGATCCGCGACCGGGTTGTTGCCAAGGAGACTCATGAGGTGGCCGTAGTCTGCCTGCGAGGTGTACAGGGCGGCAGCCTTCTCCTCGGCCGGCGAAGTGATGATCACGCTGGTCGGCCCACCGGCCAGCGCGACGGACGGCGAGACCAGGAACGTCGTGACGATGACGGCTAACAGAGCGAGTAGTCGCATGAGCGGACCCCTGAACGTAGAAAGACCGGGCAGTGTGGGTACACCGCCCGGTCGTTCCAAGTTCCCTACCGGTAGACGCGCACGTAGTCGACCAGCATGTTCTGCGGCAGGACGGTGCCCGCACCTGGCGGACCAGGGAAGTCACCGCCGATCGCGCTGTTGAGGATGAGGAAGTGGTCGTGGTCGTACACCCACGGCCCCCGCGTCAGCTCAAGCTGTGTGCGGTCGACCGTGAAGAACGACCGCCCGTCGACGAAGAACGTCATGTGGCTGGAGTCCCACTCGACGGCGAACGTGTGGAACGCGGCGTCCACCCGCTGGCCGAGGTCGAGCCGCTGACCGTACCCACCGGCACCGAAGTACGCCGGCGCGTGCAGGGTCGAGTAGACGGCGTTCAGCTCGCGGCCGACGTGCTCCATGATGTCGATCTCGCCGCAGTTGGGCCACGGCGTGCGAGTGGAGAAGAAGTTCGACCCGAGCATCCAGAACGCAGGCCACAGGCCTTGGCTGCTGGAGACCTTGACGCGTGCTTCAACACGGCCGTAGGTGAATTGGAACTTGTTGTACGAGTTGAGCCTGCCGGACGTGTACTGGCAGGTCGTGCTGCCGCTGATCGGATCGGGCGGGCACGCCGAGCCGGGCGTGGCCTGTCTGCGGACCTGGATCTGCAGGTTGCCGGTGCCGTCCATCCGGGCGTTCTCGTTGTTGGTGTAGTACTGCAGTTCGTTGTTCACGCCGGGACCGATCTCCGGAGTCCACTTGGCCGGGTCCGGGATGGAGTTGGCCGGACCGTTGAACTCGTCACTCCACGCCAGCCTGGTGAAGTTCGGCGCGGGTGGGAGCGGTGGCGGAGGCGTCGGGTTGCCGCCGGTGCCGTAAACCTGGAACTCCCACAGGGAATAGCCGTAGCCGTTGGACCTCTGGGTGCCGTACATCCGGACGTAGCGGCCCGTGCCGGAGACGGTGAGGGTTTCCTTGAAGCCCTTGCCAGCCGTGGTCGAGTAGATCGAACGCCACGTGGAATTGTCGTCCGAGACTTGGATCTGGTAGCTCACGGCGTACGCCGGATCCCATTGCAGGACAACTTTGCTGACGTTGGCAGCGGCCCCGAGGTCGATGGTGATCCAGCCCGGGTCGACCCATCCCGTTGTCGCACTGGTCGCCCAGCGGGTGGCCGGATCGAAGTCAGTGACCTTGGCCGGCGTGCAGACCGCGCACATGCCGTCGTCCTGATGGCTCGACGCCGTCGCAGGCTTGTTGTAGGAGAGAAGGCCGTCGTTCGGTCCTGGACCGGAACCGGTCGTCCCGAAGACCTGGAACTCCCACAGCGAATAACCCCACTGCGTGGCCCGCGCGGTGAGGTTGAGCCGAACATAGCGGCCAGTGCCAGTGATCGGCAGCGTCTGAATGCCGCCGGTGCTGGACGTGGTGGTGTAGATCGTGGTCCAAGCGCTGCCGTTCTCGGAGGTCTGGACCTGGAAAGCCCTGGCATACGCGGCTTCCCAGTTCAAGATGACCTGGTCGACGGCGGCACTGGCGCCGAGGTCGACCTGAATCCACTGTGGATCGGAGAACTGACTGGACCACCGCGTGCCGGCGTTGCCGTCAACCGTGGCGGACGGTGGGAACGCCGCGCTCTCGGATGAGGAAGCCGTCACCGGCTTGTTCTGGGAAATCAGCGGACCGGCAGCGGATGCCGTGCCGCTGAGCGCTTGCACGAGGGCAATCGCGATGACTGCGACCAACCCAAGAGATAACAGCCGTTTCTGCATGCGTGCTCCTTTGCGCCATGCACGATCCGCGGCAGGTCGGAATTACGGGTGCAGGGGAAACTGTGCGAGAGCGCTCTCCCGAACCAAGAGAGTGCAGCCGCAGCCTGCGCGCTGTCAAGGCGCACCCCAACGCGTGTCCGCCTTTCCAGCACCCCATGTCCACCATTGCGGCACCATGTCTGCACCGTTCCGGCACACCGAAATCTCCCAGGCAAGGCAACGTGGTGCCTTCGGGGTGTCGGAGTGTGCATTTCATGGTGCTGGAAAGGTGGACACGGCAGTGAGAGAGCGCTCTCTGAACCGGTATGGACCGGTAGGCGGGATAGCCCTTTCAGTCCTGCCTGCTACGGCGAGTGGCCTAACTTCGCTGTGTCTCTGGATCGTTTAGGTTGACGACTTCCTGTGACCAGCGTCATGCTCAAATACGCGAGAGCGCTCTCACCCGTCACTCCGACAGGAGAGGGAGTTCATCTTCAATGAAGAAGACAATGAACCGCTGGCGGATCAGTACGAGACTGAGCCTGATCGTCGCCGCTGTCGGCGCCCTGCTGACTGGTGGGCTCAGCGGCGTGCCGGACCGCGCGGACGCGGAGCCGGTGCGCGTTGCCGAGTTCCTCGCTGAATGTCCGCTCAGCCACCGGCTGCCGGACGACCCCATTGTGCTGCCGAGGCTCGCGGGTGCGTCGCACTCGCACGACTTCTTCGGCAACCACTCCACCAACGCCAACTCCGACGTCAACAGCCTCAACGGTGCCACCGGGAACTGCAACCCGGCGCCGGACATCTCGTCCTACTGGGTCCCGACGCTCTACAAGGGACAAACCGCGATCCAGCCGAGCATCGTCACGTTCTACTACCTCGGCGAGGGCGTGAACCGGCCGCAGGACATCAAGCCGACGCCGTTCGGGCTCAAGATCGTCGCGGGCAACGCCAAGGCCACCGGTGACAGCGACAGCATCGCGCGGTGGTCGTGCCTGCACGCCGGGCATGTGCCGCCGTCGAAGAACTTCGTGAACTGCCCGGCCGGCACGCAGCTGGAGACCTATTTGGACTTCCCGCAGTGCTGGAACGGCCGGGATCTCGACTCAGCCGACCACAAGAGCCACATGGCATACCCGGTTGCCGGTGGCTGCCCGTCCACGCACCCGGTCTCGGTTCCCAAGCTGCGCTTCGTCATCCGCTACCCGGTGAACGGCGACCCGAGCACGTTCCGGCTGTCGTCCGGGTCCGGCTACACGTATCACGGCGACTTCTTCAACGTCTGGCCCGTCGCCGAGATGGAACGCCGCGTTCGCAACTGCCTCAACGTCGTGATCAAGTGTGATCACAACGGCAACCACGGATGACCGTGATCATCCGATGCGTCCTGCTGCTGCTCGTCCTGGCGGGCTGCGGCGGACAGGTGACTGGCCCGGTCCCGGAACCCCCTGCGTCCGGGACCGGCCGGTCCACCCCTTTCGGACTGACCGAGCGGGCGTTCGTCGAACTGGCGATCGCGACCGACGAGCAGGCGGTGAAGCTGCTCGACGTGGGGACGAAACAGGCGGTGCAGCCTGCCCTGAAGCAACTCGCGAACGACATCGGTGCCGCGCGACGCGCTGAAGTCGTTGAGCTGCACGGGTTGCTGAAGGCCGCTGCGCTCGAATACGTGAACAACCACAAGGGACACGACATGCCCGGGATGCCGACCGATGAGGAAATCTCCGCGCTCGAGGCCTCCGGGCCGGGATTCGACGCGCTGTTCGCGAAGTTGCTCCGAGCGCATCTTGACGAGTCGATCACGGTCGTCCGGTCGGCGGCACAGGCGGTGTCGGATGAACCAACGAGGGCATTGGCCAGGCGGATGGAAACGGACCGAATCGGATTCACCCAACGGCTCGGCGCGGTTGTACCGGTATAAAGAATCGGTGTCACGACACCAGAAGCGCGTCACGCTTGAGGAAGTCGCCCGAGTCGCCGGGGTGTCGAGGGCAACCGTTTCCCGTGTGGTCAACGGTGTGACCAGCGTGGACGAGAGCATCAGGCAGACGGTCGAACGAGCCATCTCCAGCACGGGGTACCTGCCGAACCTGGCGGCCCGGTCGTTGGTGACCCGGCGGGCGGACGCCATCGCGCTGGTGTTGCCCAGCGAGAGCAGAATCGTCGGCGACCCGTTCTTCACGCGGATCGTGCGCGGGGTGTCCACTGTGCTACGGCCGATCGGTGTGCATCTGGTTTTGATGATGACCAGTGCGGACACCGGCGATCAGGTTGTCGCGGACCTGCGGCAGGGGCGGCTGGACGGCGTGATCCTGGTGCACACGTATCAGGCTGATCCGTTGCCGAGCTTGCTTCTGCAGAGCCGTCAACCCGTAGTGCTGTCCGCGCGTCCGGCTGAGCCGATACCCATCACGTACGTCGACGTGAACCAGACTGCGGGCGGTGCGCTCGCAGCCGAGCACCTCGTTGCTCGCGGCTGCGAACGGGTTGCCACGATCACGGGTTCGCTTGACCGGCCGCCCGGGCATGATCGGCTCGCTGGTTTCCGGGACGCGATGGCTCAGCTGGGGCAGCCGGATGTCGTTTCCGTGGAAGGGAATTTCACGCGTGAAAGCGGTGCGGCCGCGATGGAACAGCTGATCGCCGAGTATCCCGATGTGGACGGCGTGTTCATCGCCTCGGACTTGATGGCGGAAGGCGCTTTGCCCGTATTGCGCAAGCATGGGCGTCGTGTGCCCGACGACATCGCTGTCGTCGGGTTTGACGACAGCAGCGCCGCGCTCAGTTGCGATCCGCCGTTGACCACGGTCCGGCAGCCGGTCGAGGACATGGCCGCGGAGATGGCACGCCAGTTGCTCAGGCAGATCGACCGGGTCGATACGCCGATCCGGTCGGTGATCTTCGAACCGATCCTGGTGGTACGCCAGTCCGCCTAACGGATTCCCTCCCAGAGTGCTCGTTCGGCCGGTCGTGGATCGAGGACGACTTCCGAGGTGAAGTCGAACCGCATCGTGCTGCGGTTTCCGGTGTCGTACTTGAACCAACCGGGATTTCCGTTGGTGGCGAACGAGACCCACGCCGCGTGCATGCTGTCCGCTAGATGCTGCGGCAGGTCCGTACCCAGCAAAGCCTCGAACGGGTTGTCCTCAAGGACATCGAAGACAAACGGGATCTCTGCCGCGTGACATGCGCCGAGCTTGCCGCCGAAAGTCCCGGCCTGCCACGCGAATTCGTACATGTACGCGGTCTTCGCGGTCTCGGCCAGCCGGATCGCTGGGACCCGGAAATGCAAGTCGGTCATCAGCTGCGCGAGCTTCTCACCCGGAGTGCCCTGGTACACGGACCGCACCTGGTCCGGGTCGAGACCGAAACGCCGCGCGTTAGCGATCAAAAGCTCGTCGGTGACGTGATCCATCAGCCCGGTCGGCACCAAATAAAGCCGGAACTCGTCGGCGTTGCTGCCTACCAGGATGTCCACATCGGAGTTGAAGTAGCCGCCAGGAATCGTGTCGCCGTCGATGACCGGGCTGAACGGAATCATGGTCGTGGCCACTTCACCCCACATCGCGGGGTCAGGGTTTGCCGACACCTCCGCTCGAAGTTGTTGCTGGGCAACAACAAGCTCGCTGACCGGAACCGCGGCGAAGTCGTCCGTGCCGAGCTTCGCGGCAAGTCGGGCTTTGACGAGCTCAGCGCTTGCCGGGGAGATCGCGTGGTGCAGAGCGCCGCTCTGCAGGATCGCGCGCTGGAAAAGCCCACTGGCTTTGGGCATTGTCAGCAGCGCACCGACGGACATCGCACCCGCTGACTCACCGAACACAGTGACTTGGTCAGGATCCCCGCCGAATACCGCGATGTTGTCGCGCACCCACTCCAACGCGGCGATCTGGTCGAGCAGCCCACGGTTGGCATTGCCCGGGTGGTAAAGGAATCCGTCCGCGCCGAGGCGGTAGTTGATGGTCACAGCCACCACGCCGTCTCTGGCGAATGCCGTTGCCTCATACGCGGATCCGGAGCCGTTGACGAACGCGCCGCCGTGAATCCACACCATGACAGGCAGTCGTGCGCTCGTGTCCGGTGTGTACACGTTCAGGTTCAGGTAGTCGTCCCCGGGAATGTCCACCTCGTGGATCAACGCGTTCAGAGGTGGGGTGTACGGAGCTTTCGGCGCGGTGGGGCCGAAGTTCGTGGCGTCGCGAATCCCTGCCCATGGCTCGACAGGCTGCGGCGGCCGGAACCGGTTCGGCCCGACGGGTGGCGCGGCATACGGAATGCCCTTGAACGTCAGGACACCGCCCGCCACGGCGCCGCGCACGGCGCCGTGGCGAGTGTCCACGGTGGTTGAAGTGATCATTTGCCCTTGTCGATGATCTGGTCGAGCAACGCGGTGATCTTTGCCTGGCCCTTGGCTTGGATGGCGAACTGTTCTTCGACCTTGGCGAAGTTCTCATCTACCTTCGCGAAGTTCTCGTCGATCGCCGAGAACCTCTTGTCTATGCTTGCGAAGTTCTCGTCGATCCCCGCGAATCTTTGGTCTATGCTTGCGAAGTTCTCGTCCATCCCCGCGAATCTTTGGTCTATCCTCGCGAAGTTCTCGTCCATCCTCGCGAAGCCGTTGTCCACCTTCGCCTCGAGCGAGTCGAGCCGTTTGCCGTGGTCCTGCAGGGTCTTGCTGTGCTCGGACTGGGTTTCGCGGATCGCCTGGATCAGTTTAGTCTGGGCCTGCCATTTCTCCTGATAGTCGCCGACGTCGCGGTCAGCGCCTTGTGCGAGCACGAGTGCCTTGGCCGCATCGGTTCTGGCCACTTTGACCTGTTCTTCCACACTGATCAACCTTCTCTCGAAGTCGTTCGTCGACGCCATGGCGCCAATCTATCAGTGATCGAGTGGGCGAAAACGCTTACAGCGCAAGGATTCACCCGGCGGTGCGATGTGGGTGACCATGCGTGATCACGGCTACCAGGGTAAGGTCGCGACACCACCTGGGGAAAGGACTCCGTACATGTCATATCCGGAACCGATCTATCACGGCACCACCGGCGAGAAGAGCGCGACCTATCGGCCGAACGGCAGCAAACCGGACTGGACCTACGCCAACGGCAACACTGTGCACTACCTCGCCACCGGCGAGTCGACGGGCGGCTTGTTCGGTTTGTACCGCTGGGAAATGGGGCCGGAGCCGAGCGGGCCCGGTGCGCACTTCCACAAGACGATCACCGAGTCCTTCTACGTCCTCACCGGGACGATCAAGATCTTCAACGGCACCGAGTGGATCGACACCGAGCCCGGTGACTTCGTGCACGTGCCCGCGGGAGGAATTCACGGATTCCGCAACGAGTCCGGCAAGCCCGCGTCCATGCTGCTGCACTTCTCCCCGGGCGCGCCAAGGGAAGGCTACTTCGAGGGCATTCCCGATCTTGCCAAGATGAGCGAGCAGGAGCAGGTCGACTTCTTCCTCGAGCACGACAACCACTGGCTGTAGCACCCGCGGTGTCACAAAACGCCGTGCTCGCGCAGTACACATAGCAGGACCGAGTTCTGCGAGGGAGCCATGAACTGGCGGCTGAGTGCGGATGGGCAACGCAGGCTGATCGCGGCGGGTACCCCGCGCCGCTGGTCGGTCGGCCAGGTGCTGATCAGGGAATCCGAGACGTCCGACCACGTCGTGCTGCTGACCGGCGGCCGCGTGAAGGTCAGCGTGACCGCGCCGAGCGGCAGGCAGGTGCTGATGGCCATCCGTGGCCCTGGCGACCTGCTCGGCGAGGTGGCGGCGATCGACGGCGACGTCCGGTCGGCGACGATCACCGCGTTGACCGCGGTCGAGGGGGTCTCGTTGACCAGTGCGGAGTTCCACCGGTTCATGCTCGCCGCGCCGAGTGTGACCGTGGAACTGCTGAAGATGGTCGTCGGGCGGCTGCGGGAGTCGACGCAGCGCCGTCTGGAGAACGGCGCGTACGACGTCCCGGCGAGGACGGCGAGGTTGCTGGTCGACTACGCGCGCGAGTACGGCGAGCCCGTGCGTGGCGGTCTGACGGTGAAACTGCGGCAAAGCGAACTCGCCGAGGCCGCCGGTGCCTCACGGGAGGCCGTCGCCAAGGCACTGAAGGTTTTCCGGGACGCGGGCGCCGTCCGTACCAACCGGTGCAGCTTCGACGTGCTTCGGATGGACCTGCTTGACCGATTCGCTGAAGGGATCGCGTGACCCCTCGTCGGGTGATTTCGCAAGGGGCCACGCCCAGCCGGCCAGAGAGTTGGTCAGTGAAGGTGGAAATGGGGAACTGCCGGCTGGTGAAAAAGCTGTCGGCGTGATTCACGCCGGGCTGGCCCGCGAAGGGGCCGACGGTACATGGCTGCTCCTTGATCAATTGTGCCCAATGGGGTGGTCGCCGTTGAACACTGGCAGCCGGCAGCCGCCAAGTCTGTGAATTCCGACGCACAACCGTGTCAACTCTCCGGCGGGGTTGACAGGAATCTGTCCAGAAATCGGTCTGCTTTTCGCCCGGTTCGTGCGGCATCCTCTGCGTCAGGAGGCAGCACTCTCGCCAGAGCTGGGCACGGGCCATGCGAACAGATCAACCGGGGCACAAGGTCCTGCTGCGTGTGATCACGGAGCCGGACCTGCGGTTTCGCGCGACCGTGGACGGCTACGCGCGCCGCTACACGCTGGACCGGGACGATCTCTACCAGGCCGCGAGCGAACGGCTGCTGCGCCAGCGCGGTGTCGTGCCCGAGCACGAGGGGTTGCGCGGCTGGCTGGACCGCTGTGTCAACTTCGTCGCCCTTGACATGATCAAAGACCGCGCCCGCCAGCCGCTGGCGATGAGCGAACTGCCGGAGTCGCCGGACATCTGGGTGCATCCGCTGACCGACGCGGTCGGCTGGGAACAGTGGCTGGCCGAACGGCTCGACCGGGCGCTGACCGCCGAGCAGCTGCACGCGATCCTCACGCTGGCCCGTGATCCCGACCTCGGCCTCAGGGAGTTGGCCAGGCTGACCAACAAGAGCTACGCGGGCGCACGGCAGCTGAAGTCACGGGCACTGGCCAGAATCGGCAGGCTGATCGGGCTGACGGCGGCCGAGCGGGCCGCGTATCGCGGCCTGCGCAAAGGCGAGGGGGTGGCTGAAGCGGCTCGTCGGCTGGGCATCGACGCGACACAGGTCGACCGCCTCCGGCGAGCCGCCTCGGTCAAGATCCGGCGGTTCCTGTCGTTCGATGCCAGCGGATCCCGTAAGCAAGGCCGGGCGTGAGCTCGTGGAACGAAGTGTGGATCTCGCCGGAGGCGTCGAGCGGGATGGTCTCCCCCCGTGGTTGCGGGTCGTCGACGTCCCGCTGGAAGGCGTTGACCAGCCGCCAGATCCGCTCGGGCGGGCGCCGCACGTCGAACCGCACGCGCAGGTCGAACTCGGCGCAGCGGTGTTTGGGCACGCACACGTAATGCGGTGCCATGGTCCGGTCGGGACGGATCTTGAACCGCAGCCCGATCTGGTGCGATTCGTGCCGCCGCAACGGTTTGGGCAGGGTGAGCCGGAAGCCGAACCGGTCGGTGGACTCCATTTCGCGTGCGGTCAGCCGCCCGCCGTGGAACACGTCGATCTCCAGGTCGTCGGTGCGCGCCGGGCCGTTCGCGCCGAGCGGCGCGGTCAGCGTGATGGCCAGGTCGACGTGCTCGATCCGGTCGTGGTCGGCCACGATCCGGCGGAACTCGAAGGCCTCCGGGGTCGGCTGGTCGAGTGCGAGGGTGACGCGCAGTTCCTCGGTGTGCCAGCCGGGAACCGGCTCGGCCGGTGGGAATTCGGTCAGCGGCGCGCCGGAACGGGCCACTTCGGCCAGCCGCTCGATGCCCTCGTCGATCCGGCGCCGCGCGGTGCGTTCGTCCCGGTTGAGCCGTTCGGCGACCAACCGCACCCGGTCCTTGTAGAGCGGCAGTTGGTCGGACTGGTCGAGGGCGAACGCCGCGCGCACCGCGATCCGCAGGTCGTCGGGCAGCTCGCCGGCCCAGCGCCACAGGCATTCCGCGACCCTGCGCCGCACCTCGACGGCGTGCTCGACGCCGTGGGTCCCGGTGGCCGTGCGCAGTGCCTCGCCGACCCTTGCCGTGATGGACCCCGCCAGAATCCCGCGCCCTTTGCGCAGCGCCTTCAAATCAGCGACGAGCTGTTCATCGCGGATGGTCATCCACCGACGTTAGCCCGCGTCGCTGCCATTGTTCAAGCGTCACCCGAAAGGATCAAAGCGGTTTCCAGATAACTGAGGAAACCGGAAACTCCTTGTCGCAGCCAACCCGGAGAGATGACGATATGAGTGCGTCGGAAATTCCTTCAAGGCATTTCATTACTCTGCTGGAAAGAGGCTGTGATGAGGCTGTACTGCTCGCTTTCCTCGGTGGTCAGGTTCGCATTCTGGACCGTGCTTGTCGGGGTTGTTCTTGGCGTGCTGCTGGTGAACAGGGGCGCGACAGCGCAGCTCGGCGGCGACGGTGCATCCGTCCAGCTGGAAAGGGGGTGTGTCGTCGGTGCAAACGCATTACCTGGGTGAGTGCTGAGTGCGGGCCCCGGTGAGTAAGTTGGAGATGACGATCCGACACCACGGGGGTGGGCGTGGAGTTCCTGCTGCTGGGGGCAGTACGGGCGAGACAGGGCGCGCAGTCCGTACCACTCGGGCCCCGGCAGCAGCGGCTGGTGTTCGCCGTGCTGGCTTGGGAAGTCGGTCGGCCGGTTTCGGTCGACCGGCTGATCTCGTTGCTGTGGCCGGATTCCCCGCCGCGCACCGCGGAGCACGCCGTCCGGGTCTGCGTGTCGAAGCTGCGGTCGATCCTGGCCGGGCACGCCGAACTGACCGCGCAGGGCAGCGGGTACGTCCTGCGGGCCGACCCGCTCACCATCGACGCGCACCGGTTCCTCGACCTGGTGGAACAGGCCCGTGCGACGGTGGACGACCGCCGCAAGGTCGAGGTGCTCGACGAAGCCCTCGGCCAATGGCAAGGGCCCGCGTTGGCCGACACGGCGTCCGACGAGATCCGCGAGCGCCTGTTCGGTGGCCTGACCGAGGCCAAATTGGTCGCCACGGAAGACCGGTTCGACGCGCTGCTGCGGCTGGGCCGCCACCACTCGGTGGTCAGCTCGCTCGCGTCCTTGGCCGAGACGTATCCGGCCAGGGAACGCCTGGTCGGCCAGTTGATGCTGGCGTTGCACCGAGGCGGGCAATCCGGGCAGGCACTGGACGTGGCCAGGCGGACCCGCCAGTACCTGGCCGGGGAGCTGGGCATCGATCCGGGGCGCGAGCTGCAGGACCTCGAGCTGGCCATCCTGCGTGACGATCCCGCACTGGCCACTCCGCGGCGCCGTGGCCCGGCCCAGCTGCCCGCGGACCTGGCCGACTTCACCGGCCGCTCGGCCGCGCTGGACCAGCTGGACGCGCTCGTCGCCAGGGATCCGGCCGCGGTCGTGATCACGGCGATCGACGGGACCGCCGGTGTCGGCAAGACAGCTTTGGCCGTGCACTGGGCGCATCGCATCAGAGACCGCTTTCCCGACGGACAGCTGCACGTGAACCTTCGTGGTTACGACCTCGGCCCGCCCCTGCAGCCGGCGCAGGTGCTCAACCAGTTCCTCCGCGCGGTCGGGGTGCCGTCGGACGGGCTGCCGACCGGGCTGGACGAAGCCGTCGCGATGTACCGGACATTGTTGTCGGACAAGCGAATGCTCGTCGTGCTGGACAACGCGGTCAGTGCCGACCAGGTCCGGCCGCTCATCCCCGTCAGCCCCGGCAGCGTCGTGGTGATCACCAGCCGCGACCGGCTCGACGGGCTGGTCGCGATGGACGGCGCCAAGCGCGTGGTCCTCGACGTGCTGTCGCCGAAGGAAGCGATCGCGTTGCTGCGCCAGATGTTGGGCGACCGCGTGGACGAGGATCTCGACGCGGCAGCGGAATTGGCGGTGACGTGCGCCTACCTGCCGTTGGCGTTGCGGATCGCCGCGGCGCATCTGGCGGTCCGGCCGAACAGGTCCATCGCCGATCACGTCGCCGCGCTGCGAGCGGGCGATCCGCTTGCGGCCCTTCAGATCGAGGGAGACAGCCAAGCCGCGGTGACGGCGGGGTTCGACCTGTCGTACACCGCGTTGAAGCCCGACGCCCAGCGCCTGTTCCGGTTGCTGGGACTCGTTCCAGGGCCGGACGCGTCCGTCGACGCGGCAGCGGCGCTGACCGGTGCGGACGATGTCGACGTCCTGCTTGAGCGCCTCGCGGCGGCGCATCTGATCGAAGAACACACGCCGGGCCGCTACACCTTCCATGACCTGCTTCGCCAGTACGCCTGGGAAAGAACGACCGAACAGGACAGCTTGGCGGAACGAGAAGCGGCACTGGATCGGTTGTACGAGTACTACGAGACCACAACACGAGCTGCCGTGGAACTCTTGTACCCGTACATGCTTCGCATCGAAGGCGGCACACCGAAGAGTTTCGATGACCACGGTTCAGCGTTGGCCTGGTTGGACTTGGAGCGTGCCAACCTGGTCGCAGCCGTGCGCCAGGCTGAAGGGAAACGCAGCTGGCTGCTGGCCGACACGGTTCGCAGCTACCTGTACTTCCGTGGCCACATCGTCGACCTGTTCGGCGTCGCACGCCATGCCCTGACCACGGCGGGAGACGACCCCAAGGCCCGTGCGGCCGCGCACAACAGCCTGGCCACGGCCTACTACAGCCAGAACCAGTACGCCGAGGCAGTGCGGCACTACAGCGATTCGCAGACGTGGTCCCGGTCGATCGGCTGGCTGACGGGCGAGGCCGCGATGCTCAACAACCTGGGCGCGATCCTGGAACAGCAAGGCGATCTCGACGGCGCCAACGCGAAGTTCGTCGAACTGCTGGCGTTGTTGCGCTCAACGGGTGAGCACCACCACCTCCTCGGCCCGGCGCTGATCAGGGTTGGCAACAACCTGCAATGCCGAGGCCGGTTGACCGAAGCCGAGTCGTACTACCGGCAGGCGCTGGAGTTCAGCCGGGCGATGGGGGAGCGGCACGCCGAAGCCAACGCACTGCACTTCCTGGGCGGCGTGCAGTACCTGATGGGGGAATTGGACGAGGCGCTCAAGGACGATTCCGAGGCGCTGCGGATCTACCTTTCCCTGGGTGGCCGCAACGACGAAGCCCGTGCCCGGACGCATCTTGCCAACGTGTACCGAGGCTATGGCCGTTACGACGAGGCGATGAAAGAGGCGCGGGCGGCGCTGGTGCTGGCCGTGGAAACCGGTGAGCGCCGAACGGAGACGTGGGTCCGGAGCGCATTGGCTGCGACGCACTTGGCGATGGACGACAAGACCGAGGCGGCCGCGGAGTACGAGCGGGCATTGGCTGTCGCACGGGCGATTGGTGCCCGTTACGAGGAATGTGAAGCTCTGATCGGCCTGGCGTTGAGCCGCGGCGATCGCGGGGACGCGGAGGCGGCCTTGGTCATCGCCGACCAGATCGGGTACCGGTTACTGGCACACCAGGCGGTCGAGGCCGGCGCGACGCGCCACGACGACGGCCTCCTCGCGGCTGGCGACGCCGAGCTTGGTGAAGATCCCTGACGTGTGGTTGCGGACGGTCTTCGCCGCGACGGCCAGCCGTTGCGCGATGGTCGACACGGACAGACCGACCACGAGCAACTCGAGGATCTCGCGTTCCCGCGGCGTCAACTCGTCGAAGACCGTCTGCTGCGGCACGTCCAGGAGCTTGGTGATCTTGCTGGCCACATGCGGCCCGAACACCGCCTGCCCCGCGGCGACATTGCGCACCGCGCGGACCAGGTCCTGCTCGGCCGCGGTCTTGGGCAGGTAGCCCAGAACACCGGCGCGGACGGCGGCCACCACGGTGGCGTCGTCGTTCATGTCGGTGAAGACCAGAATGCCGGTTTTCGGCGCGCTCCGCCGGACCTCACGGCACGTGGACATCAGTTCGGTCCGGTCGAGGTCGATCAACAGCACGTCTGGCCGGTGGCTGATCGTCTCGGCCAGCGCCTGCCTGCCGTCCGAGGCCTCGGCGAGGACAGCGATGTCACCGTGTGACGCCAGCAAGGCACGTGACCCGTCCCGCACGACGGGCGCCGAATCGGCCAGTACCAGCGTCAACACGATGACACCACCCCCAGTAGGTAACACCGGCTGCCACTGTCGCGCACCGAGTTCGGAGTTTGTTCAAATCCGCAGGCCGTACCCTGTGAGACGTGACCTCCGTCCCACCGGCAAGGCACCTGTTGCGTGCCAAGGACCTCGCTGACGCGCGGTATTCCGACCCGTTGACCGTCACGGACCTGGCGCGGGCGGCTGGCTTGTCGAAGGCACATTTCAGCCACGAGTTCCGGCGGGCGTTCGGCGAGTCGCCGCATGCCTACCTGCTCACCCGGCGCCTGGAACGAGCCGCGTCGATGCTGCGGATGACCGATCGGAAGGTCGCCGACATCTGCGTCGCGGTCGGCCTGCAGAGCATCGGGTCGTTCACGACCAGCTTCACGCGGATGTTCGGGGTATCGCCGACGGCCTACCGCGCGAAGTACCCGCCTGCCTCGACGTATGCGCGTGTCCCGTCGTGTGTGCAGCGGTTCTACGGCCGCCCGCAGAACCGGACGTTTCGAGAAGACGACACCTGACCCGCGTGGCTAACGTTCTCCGCAGTCCGAAGGGAGAACCAGAGATGATCACGACAGGCAGCATGCAGCTGTGGGTGCACGACCAGGACGAGGCGCTTCGGTTCTACACCGAGAAGCTCGGCATGGAGATCCGGGCGGACGTCACCATGCCCGAGATGGGCGATTTCCGGTGGCTGACCGTGGGCTGGCCGACCCAGCAGGACTTCACGTTGGTACTGATGGCGATCCCGGGTGAGCCGGTGATGGACGCCGCCACCGCCGAGGACGTCCGAACGCTGATGGCCAAGGGGTTCACCGGGACCCTGTTCCTGACCACGGACGACTGCCACCGGTCGTACAAGGAGTTGCTCGCGCGTGGCGTGGAGTTCACCGAGGAGCCGGAGGAACGTCCATACGGGATCGACAGTGGTCTGCGTGACCCGTCGGGCAACAGCATCCGGTTGACCCAGGTACGCGAAGACTTCGGATGACATGCCGAAAACCCTTGTGGCTTGCCACAAGGGTTTTGGGTTTTCGGCGGTTCAGCCACGGCGACGGCGCAACGCGGCGACGGTCAGCGAACCGGGGCCGATGACGGCGATGAGCAGGAAGATCCAGCTGTACAACGCGGCGGGCTCGCCCATGTTCTGCAGCGGCACCAGCGCGATCTCCTGGTGGTAGACGAAGTACGCGTAGGCCATGGTGCCGGAGGCGATCAGTGCGGCGATCCGGGTGAAGACGCCCGTGCCGACCAGGATCGCGGTCACGGCCTCGATCACCGAGGCGTAGAACCCGGGCCATGAACCGAATCCCACACCGGTGCCGGCGCCGTCGATGCCGCCGAAGGCACCGAAGCCCTGCAGGGCGTGGCACAGGAACAGGAACGAGACGACAACGCGGAACGCGGAGATCGTGACGCCGGTGAGCTTGTCGTGCTTGGTCTTCGGGGCGGAGTTGTCGGCGGCGGCGGTGGTGGCGGCGACGGTCTGGGGGAGGCTCTGGGTGGTCATCGTCTCGGTCCTCTCGGGGGTGTCTCTCTCTTGCCTGACATCTAGTCGTCGAGCCACCGACGGCCGGATCGACACACATCCGGAAAAATCTTGAAAAGTTTTTCCGCGGCGCGATCGGCGGTATCCCGGTGTGCTCCGTTCCGCCTACGCCCGCCCGCCCAGCGCGCATGCGGGCGAACGGCGGCATCTCATTGGACTTCAGGGCCGCATCGCACCGGACACGGACCCCGTAAGCTCCCCGCATGCTTGATCAGGCCGTCGGCGACCTTGAACTTTCGGTGCGGCACAAGGATGAAAGCTCCTATGAACACGCGATCGGATCCGTGTGGGAGGCCGCGCAACAAGCACCACAGGCTGATCTGGACGCGGCAGTGGTACGGATCGCGGCGTTGCTCGGCGAGATGCCAGTCGATGTCGTGGGGCGGTTGCCGGTTCTCGGCGGGGCACTGGTCGAACTCGGGGCGTCGCCGCGGCCGCTCGTACCGATGATCGTCACCGGACTGATCGACACGTTGCGGCGCGTCGGCACCTTCATAGAGACGTGGCCGAAGGGAGAGGAACGTCCGGACTTCACCGGAGACGGCTACGACAACACAGTGCGGGTGTTGTCGAAGGTCCACTCCGAGTGGGATGCGCACTCGGTGGCGTTCGCGTGGTACGCGGTGGGCGCGTGGAGCGCGCCCGCGATCGCCGTGCTCCAGCACGCCGAAGTCCGTGCTGACTTGCCCAACCGCGACGCACTGACCGAACTGGTCGACCGGCTCGGACCGCTGCGGGAGGACCTCGGGTTCCTCGTCGAACTGCTGGCCGTGCTCGACAACGAGCCTTTCGTCGTATTGCACCGGGCTTCTGGTCAGGGCTACGAGCTGACGGTCTCGGGCGTTGGCGGGAACTTCCAGCTGCAGACTCTGCTCGCCGCGACCTTGATCGGCTCCGAGGGAGACGGTCTGATCGCGGGAACGCCGCCCGATCCGGTGTGGGTCGCGGCGGCCACGGATGGCGACCTGACGCCGCCTGGCGGGATCAGCGGCCAGTTCAACCTCGTCGACCACACCGGTTCGTGGATATGGGGTGAAGGCCGGCCCGCGGACATCCCGGTGCTCGACGGTCGTCGTGTGGTGCTGCTCGAGCCCCAGCCGTACCCGCGGAGGTGGTCGCCCGGGCGGCTGTTCGAGCGGATGCGCCCCACGGTCCAATTGGATCGGATTTTGCCGTCTGTCGAGGTCGCGGCCTGGTTGACCCGGCTGTCGGAAGAACCTCGATGACTTTTTGTCGTACCCCGGGTCTTTACTGCGCGAAGTAGAGTCAGCCAGGACTGGGGGAAGGAGTACGTGATGACTGTCGAAGCGGAGTCCGTCGACTTCCTGCAGCAGGCCGATCCGTACCGGCGGGAACTGCTCGCGCACTGCTACCGGATGCTCGGCTCGGTGCACGACGCCGAGGACCTGGTGCAGGAGACCTTCATCAGGGCCTGGAAGTCGTACGACAAGTTCGAGAACCGGTCGTCACTGCGGACCTGGCTCTACCGCATCGCCACCAACGTGTGCCTGACGGCGTTGGACGGCCGCGAGCGGCGGCCGTTGCCCGCGGGCTTGGGCAATCCGGACAGCGACCCGTCGGAACCGCTCATCGAACAGCACGAGGTGCCGTGGCTGGAGCCGTTCCCGGACAGCGACGACCCGGCGTCGATCGTGGCGTCGAAGGAGAGCATCCGGCTGGCGTTGATCGCGGCACTGCAGCACCTGCCGCCCAGGCAACGGGCCGTGTTGATCTTGCGTGACGTGCTGAAGTGGCGGGCCGCCGAAGTCGCCGAAGCGCTGGACACCTCGACCGCGGCGGTCAACAGCGTGCTGCAGCGCGCCCGCGCGCAGCTCGACCAGATCTCGCCGAGCGAGGACAAGGTCGTCGAGCCGACCGAGGCCGAGCAGCGCGAACTGCTGGCCAAGTACGTGGCCGCGTTCGAGGCCAAGAACGTGCCGGAGATCGTCGCGCTGTTCACCAAGGACGCGATCTTCGACATGCCGCCGTGGGCCACCTGGTACCGCGGTCGCGAGAACATCGCCCGTCACCTGGCCTACGGCTGCCCGGTCGGCCCGGGGGAGATGCGGCTGGTCCCGGTGACGGCCAACGGCCAGCCGGGCTTCGGCGCCTACTGGCTGCGCGACGGCGAGTACAAGGCGTTCAACCTGGTCGTGCTGACCCTGACCAAGGACGGCATCTCGCACTCGACCTCGTTCTTCGACCACGCGCTGTTCGAGAAGTTCGGCTTACCCCTGGTACTGGCCGATTAGGCCACGGTCGTGCGCGATGGACACGACCTCGGTGCGGTTCGCCGCACCGAGTTTGGCCATCGCACGGGACAGGTGCACGCTCGCGGTCTTCTGGCTGATGTAAAGCCGTTCGCCGACCTGCCTGTTGGTCAGCCCAGCGGCGACGAGTTCGAGCACGGCGAGCTCGCGCGGTGTCAGGTCGCTGTTCGGCTCGGCGGCGATCTCGTTGCCTGGCAAGGAGATCCGGCTGCGCTTGGCCAGTTCGGTGACGGCGTCGCGCAGCGGGTTGGCGCCTAGGTTCACCGCGATCTCGTACGCGGCAACAAGCCGGTCGGCGGCTTGGTCACGGTTTCCGTCGGCCAGCAGGAGGGATGCCCATCGCCAACTCGCCACGCCCACCCAGTACTCCATCTGGACAGCAGGGCCGACGGCGTCCTGCCACAGCTGGGTGTCGTGGTGCCCGCGCAGCCTGCTGAGCTCGGCCGCCACCCGGGCTTGGAAGGCTCGGCTCTCCGGGTGGTGCTCGCCGCGTCTGCCTCGGCCGTACCTCTGCGGCACGATCTTGTGGACACGCTGTTCGAGCAGGGCGCCGTGGTCAATGGCAGCGTCGACCGCTGCCTGGTCCCCTCGTCGGCGTGCTGCCTCAGCGATGTCGCAGAGGGCCCATACGCCCATGGCCAACGCCATCATGGTGTCGGTGACGGATCCGCGTGCCAGCGTTTCCATCGCGCTGAGCACGGCCTCGACGTGCTCGACCGCCTCTTCGGGGCGGCCTCGCCACAGCGCGGCCTCCGCGCGGCCCACGTTGCCCATCTCGTGGGTGAACAGGTCCTCGGACTGCGCGGCCAGCAGTTCGGCCCGTGCGTCCAGCGTGTCGAAGTCTCCTTGTGCGGCCAGGATCCACAAGGTCGGCGCCATCATGCGGGCTCTGGCCACCGTGGGAGCACCGTCGACGTCCTCGGCGAGCTTGAGTCCCTCGGCCCACTCACCCAGGGCGTACCGCATGCAGATCCGCTCGACCCGGGCGTCGAGGCCGGACAGGCCCCACGACAGGCCGACTTGGGCCGAACGCGTGATGATGAAGTCCATCATGCGGATGGCCTCGGTCTTCTCCCCGTTCATCCACAGCACGACCGCGGTGTTCTTACGAGCCCGCAGCTCCACGTCGTAGGCGCCGATCGAGGCCGCGCGTTCGATCGCCGCCTTGCCCATCGCGATGGCTTCCTCGATGTTGGCGTCCCACTCGGCGAACACGGCCTTGGTGACCAGCGCGTCGACTTCGACCGCGGTGGCGCCGAGCAGTCTGGCGTCCTGGAATGCCTGCTCGGCAAGGGATTTCATCCGCTCGACGTCGACTTCCCACGACCAGACCCACTCCCGGGCGGCCAACGCGAGCACCTTCGCCTTCACCACACTGGCCGGTCGGTCGCGCACCAGCTCCCATGCCTCTTCGACGATCCGCTGGATATCGGAACCACGGTGCTCCAACGAGATCGACGCGATCGCGAGCTGGTGGCGGGTCAACGCGGACAGTTCCGGGTCGTCGAGTTTGTCGGCCAAGGCCACGGCGGCCTTGCCGTACTCGACGGAGCGTTCCACCTCGCCCGCGGCGATCGCGGCACGGGTCGCCGCGCGGAGCAGGCCCAGTTCGGTGGTTCCGCTCTGCTCGGGATCGGGGACCACGCTCCACAGTTCGAGTGCCTGTTCGACGTGCCGCAGCTTTTCGCCCGGCGCGCCCATCTTTCCCGCCTCGTCGGCCGCGCGCACCGAGGCGGTCAGCGCTCCAGGCAGGTCGTGACTCCGGAAACTGTGGTAGGCAAGCAAAGCCTGCGACGTGACGACTTGCGCGTAACCGGCATGCAGCCGAACTCGTTCGCCCGGCAACAGATCGTCGTAGACCGCTTCGCGAAGCAGCGCGTGCCGGAACCGGTAGCCGCCGTCCGCGGTGACGAGAACGTTGTGCTGCACGGTTTCCCGCAGCACTTCTTCGAGCACATCGCCTGGAAGGCCGGACACGGTCGCCAGGCTCGCGTGCGTCACGATCTGGCTGGCCACGGCCGCGGCACGGACGACCTTGCGTGCGTCGCCACTGAGTCGCTCGATCCTGGCGAGCAGGAGATCCGCCAGGCCCGCGGGCACTCCGGCGCCGTCACCGTAGGCCGCGGTGAGCTCTTCGCAGAAGAACGCGTTGCCCTCGGAGCGCTTGGCGATCTTCTGGACCGTGGCGGGCGGCAGGGCGCCGTCGGCGAGCTCGTCGACCAGCTTCTCCGCGTGCACCTGGTCGAACGGCCTGAGCTCAAGTAGCTCTACAGTGGACAGCCGGGACAGCTCGCCGAGCACCGGCCGCAACGGGTGCCTGCGGTGCAAGTCGTCGAGGCGGTACGTGCCGACGATCAGGATCCGCTGCGTGTACAGCCTCGACACCAGGAACAGGATCAGGTCGCGAGTGGAGGCGTCCGCCCAGTGCAGGTCCTCGATCGCCAGCAGCACCGGCGCTTGCGCGGCGAGGTCGCTGAACAGCCCATGCACCGCGTCGAACAGCCGCAACTGGTCCATCGCGGGCTCATTGGACTCCTCAACGGCCGTGACCCCGGGCATCAGCCTGCTCAGCACCGAGCGGTGCTCGGCCATGGCGCGCTGTGCGGGTGTGAGCTGGCCGAGTGCCTCGACGAAAGGCAGGTAAGGCAGTCCCGCCTCATCCACGTCGAGGCACCGGCCCGTGAACACGGTGGTACCGCCAGATCGTGCGGCCGCGACAAGCTCGGTGAGCAGTCGTGTTTTCCCAACCCCCGCGTCCCCGCTCACGAGGACCGCACCCGCCCGGCCTGCGGCGGCCGTGGCCAGCGCGGTCTTCAACTCCGCCAGTTCGTCCTGTCTGCCGACCAGCGGAATCCCAGACCCGATACGAGGCACAACGCATCGTGGCACAGACAGCGGCTCCCCTCCCGCCAGTTTTTCCAACAGCTGAACCGCAAGAACTGTCAGACCCCTCGTGTTGAATGAAAAATAGGGGTTCCCCCGGTGGCGGCTTTTGTCGTGCTTGCGGTGGTCCCCCAACGGGCGCCCCGGCACACCCAGACCGCCCGCGCGAACCCCCAGTGTCGAGCCGCGCGGGGTGACTCAGGCTGTCGCCGGGCGCCGCCTTGGGACCTCAGGTTCAGGTGGCCGACCGTCCGGCTGCCACCGCAAGTCCCGGCTGCGTCGCTGCGCCCCACGGGCCATTCGTTCGCCGCGAGTCGCGACACGCTGGCGGGCGTGCTCACCGGAGATGATCGCGAGCTGGGTCTCTGCCACGTTCCACATGAGCCTAAGACTCGGGGTAAGGCCCCACTCGCCGCATTGGGCAACTGAGCGTTATGTAAGGGCCTCCAGCAGCCGCACCGCGTAAGACGTGTCGGGCTGAGCGGCCAATTCGTCCCTAAGGCGGGCCGCGGCCTGCCGGTAAGACGGGTTGTCGAGGACCTCGACGGCGGCCTCGCGAACCTCGTCGGGAGTCGTGGTGAACGCGTTCAGGACCTTGCCGAACCCGAGGTCGGCGCACCTCTGGCTGTTGACGATCTGGTCGGCGCCCAGCGGGATCAACACCGTGGGCAGGCCGTGCGCGAGGGTGCCGGTCATGCTGCCGGAGCCGCCGTGCGACACCACGAGACTGCACTGCGGCAGGATCTCGTGCTGCGGGATGAACTTCTCAATCTGCACGTGCGCGGGTTGCGTGCCGAATTCGGCGGGGTCGATGTGCGGACCGACTGTGACGATCAACCGCGCCTGCAGCTCCCGGAGGCCGTCCAGGACGCGGGTGAACAGGTCGCCCGACTCGGTGTTGAAGATCGTGCCGAGGGTGAAGTAGATCGTCGGCTCTTCCGGTTTTGCCTCGACGACGTCCTGGATGCGGATGGTGTGGCCGGTCGGCGGCAGCGGGAAGTCCGGGTGCCGCAGGCTGGGCGGGAACGGTGACAGCACCAGGTGACGGCTGAGCATCTCCAGGTTCGGGTCCGGTGGCAGGCCGTGCTCGGCGCGCACCTCGTTGAGCGTCTCCCCGACCACCGAGTGGCGGATGAACGAGCCGGAGGCGTTGTTCAGCACGGAGGCGTAGGGGACACCGAGCTTCTCGGCGGCGATCATCGCGCCGAAGTCCATCTCGTCGCACAGGATCAGGTCCGGATCCCACTCCATCTTCAGCAGGTCGGCCGCGCGCATCCGGGCAGCCCGGTCGGCGAAGCCGTCACGCAGGCCCTCGTCCTCGTGGTCCTGGTTCGGTTTGATCAACGGCCGCCGGATCCCGCCGCCGTCGTAGTCGGGGCCGGATCGCCACGCGTCGAACCCGGCCTTGCGGACCTGCTCGACCATGCTCTGCTGACAGGTGACTCCCACGGTGTGCCCGACGTCGAGCGCGGCACGGGCAATCGGTTCCATCGGCCCCCAGTGGCCGCGTCCGCCGACAAAGGAAGACAGGATGCGCATTCACCCAGCGTAGTGTCGCGCCGGGGGTTGATTCGCCGTCGGCCAGTAGGTAGCTTCGTGTAAGCGTTTTCATAGTAAGCGCTTACCATGCCAACGAAGTTCATGGTGGAGTGGCCATGCCCCTTAGGTGTCTGATTGCAGCAGTTCCCTTTGTGGTGGCAGTAGTTATGGCGCCGCCAGCGCTCGCCGAGGACCTTCCGATAGTCGACCCGATTCCAGAGAAACCGATTACATCAGGCGTTGCGCTCACCCTGGCCGAGGTGATCACCATGCCGCGCTCGGAACCCACGCCCCCGGTGACCGACGCGCGCTTACGCAGGCACGCCCGGATCAACTTCATCGGCGAAGTCCCGGACGGATCCGGCAGGTTATACGTACCAGATTTGAACAGTAAGCTCTACCTGGTCAAGGACGGCAAGACGGTCGACTACCTCGACGTCGGCGCGGCCGTCGGCCCCGACTTCTTCAACAACCGCGGCCTGGGCAGTGGCTTCGGGTTCGTGGCGTTCCACCCCGACTTCGCGCGCAACGGCAAGTTCTACACGACGCACACCGAAGCGCGCGGTGCGTTGACGACCAAGCCCGCCGACTACAACCAGCCCGGCACCATCGTGATCCAAAGCGTGGTGACCGAGTGGACGGCCACCGACCCGGCGGCCGAAACCTTCGCGGGCAGCCGGCGGGAGATGCTGCGGATCGGGTTCACCGGGTTCACCCACGCGATCCAGCAGATCGACTTCAACCCCACTGTGCCGCGTCATCACGAGGACTACGGCAAGCTGTACCTCGCGGTCGGCGACGGCGGCCGTGGCGTGTCGAGCGACGACCCGCAAAACCTGGCGCTCCCGCACGGAAAGCTGATCCGGATCGACCCCGAGGGACGCGACAGCGCGAACGGCAAGTACGGCATTCCGATCCGGAACCCCTTTGTCGGCAAGCCAGGCGCGATGGGGGAGATCTACGCGTACGGCTTCCGTGACCCGCATCGGTTCAGCTGGGACACCCTGACCCGCAGGCTGTACCTCGGCAGTATCGGTGAACACGAGATCGAGGCCGTCTACGAAGTCCGCGCGGGCGACAACTTCGGCTGGAGTGATCGTGAGGGGCCGTTCGTCTTCAAGCGCACGGACCGCTGCAACCTGTACCCGTTGCCCGAGAACGACGCCCAGTTCGGTTACACGTACCCGGTCGCAGCCTACGACCACGACCCGCCACCTGGACACTCCTGCACCGCGGACAGCGGCCACGCGATCGTCGGCGGCTTTGTCTACCGTGCCAAGGAGATCCCGGAGCTCTGGGGCAAGTACGTCTTCGGCGACCTGGTCGACGGCAAGCTGTTCTACACCAACACGCACGAGATGAAGCGTGGCGGAAAACTCGCGCCGCTGTACCAGCTGTCCTTGATGGACAACGCGGGCCGTCCGATGACCATGCAGGACTTCGCGGGCGATCGCCGTACCGACATCAGGTTCGGTACCAACAAGGCCGGGGACCTGTTCGTCCTGGCGAAGGCCAACGGCAAGATCTGGAAGGTCACGGGTACCAGGCCACTGCCGGACGTCTACCCGTCGCTGACCGGAAACCTCGTCGCCCACTACGACTTCGACCACCCGGCAAATCCCGCTCAGGAAGCGGATCGCGGCCGATCAGGCACCCCGATCGACCTGGTCAACGGCGGCGCGGACCAGCGAGTCGCGGACGGAGCGTACAAGGGAAGCAAGTTCTCCCTGCAGACCAAGCAGATCAGTCCGGCGACGGCAGGAAACGACGACTGGAAGGCCGGGATCTATTCGGCCGACGGAGTGCCGACGCTGCGAGCGTTCAACGGCGTGCGGCAGACGACGGTGATGGGCTGGGTCAAGATGACCGGCCAGAACCCCAGCCCGAATTCGAACTCGGCGAACCCGGACGACTTCTACGGCGCCATCGGCATCGCGGGAGTGCTGTCCGGCAACTCCGACGGCCACGCGGTGCGTGCGTTGCTGGAACTGATCCAAGTGGACGGTGTGATGAAGGTCGTCGCACTGGGCAGGCGGATCGACGGCAGCGCGTCGCAGACGTTCGCGGCCACTGAGGACTGGCGGACGATCCTGCCGCCGGACGAATGGGTCTTCCTCGCGGCGACGTTCGACTTCAACACCGGCAAGATGGCGTTGTACAAGAACGGCCAAGCGTTGCCGGGGTCCTATGTGGTCGCCGGAGATCCGTGGGGCATCGGCACGGGCCAAGGCCCGTACTCCGCTTCGCCGACCGACCCGCGTGGCATCAAGATCGGCGGCAGTTTCCCGCAGGACAACCGGGAAGGCAACCCCTGCAACTGCCGGTTCGACAACTTGATGTTCCTCGACCGCGCGCTGGAGCCATGGGAGATCCAGAGCCAGTACGCGTTGACACGGTCCTGAGGAAGCGGTACAGCGGTTATGGACCTTTCACAACCCGGACTCCGAGCCAACGGTCCGTTCGCAAATCTAGTTGTCCGCAACCCAGCCATCACCCCCTGTTGATCAAGCGCCATCGATAGACTGGACCGGGGACGCCCCCCAGGGAGCGGCGGGGGCTGTCCTTGGCCAGGGGTCGGGTGCTTGGTCCACAATGGTCAGACTGGGTCGGGGATGTCCCGTTCCAGTGGCATCAGCTTCGCCGCGAAGTCGTCGAGAAACGGCCGGACCCGCGCAGCCGGATCCACCTGACGCACCACGAACTTCGTCAACCCCGCGTCGATGTACTCCTCAATCAAGTCCCGTGCCTGATCCCACCCCTGTGGGATGACCTCCCGCGGATCCACCTCAGGCTGCCGAGCCCTGGCCGCATCGAGCAGCGCGGGCGGAATGCCGTCAGTCGCCACCGCGATGCTGACGCCGTAGTGATCCGCCTCGATCTCCCGGCCGGCCGCCGCCGCTGCCGCCTCGATCGTGCGCTTGGCCAACCTGGACTGCGCGGGGGTGAGGAAGCTGCCCAGCCAGCCGTCCGCCAGCCGGCCGGTGCGTTCGAGTCCTGGCCTGGCCGTCCCGGCCAGCCAGATGTCCATGCGGCGTGGACGTGGCCTGATCGACGCGTTCTCCAGCGTGTGGAACGTGCCGTTGAACGTCACCGCGTCCTCGGTCAGCAGGCGGCGGATCACCTGCATGGTCTCGTCGAACAGCTCTCCCCGTTTCCCGTGCGGCACCGGAAAGGCTTGCCGTTCCGGTTTCCTCGCCGGTTGCAGGCCGAAGACCGGCAGGACGCGTTTGGGGGCCAGCGCCGCCAGCGATGCCAGTTGCTTGGCCACCAGGATCGGGTTGCGGCCCGGCAGGACGGCCACACCCGTGCCGACCTTCATGTTCTGGGTTCGCGACAGGGCGTACGCCATGCCGATGAACGGGTCTACGTGCTCGGCGAACACCACCTCGGAAAACCAGATCGAGTCGATCCCGATCTCTTCAGCGTGATCAATCGCCTCGACAAAATCCTCGTGCGGGCCGAGGCCAACTCCGATGCGGACCTTCATACCCACCATCCTTGCCGGGTAGCC
This sequence comes from Kibdelosporangium aridum, assembly GCF_900176515.1. Classification (GTDB taxonomy): domain Bacteria; phylum Actinomycetota; class Actinomycetes; order Mycobacteriales; family Pseudonocardiaceae; genus Kibdelosporangium; species Kibdelosporangium aridum. The sequence continues at coordinate 292,044 of NZ_FWXV01000010.1, read as the reverse complement.
TGCGAAACGGGAGGACTGGGGAATGGGGAAGCTACGGCGACGTTGCGAACAGCGCCTGCGCGCGTTCACCATCCCGCAGCCGTTCGATCTCGTCACTTTCTGTGCTCACGTCAGTGAGCTGCGTGGCCGCCGCCTGGAACTCAGGCCGATTTCCGGGTTGTCGGCGTCCGCTCCGTGCGGGATGTGGGTGTCCATGGCCGAGGTCGACGTCATCCTTTACGAACCGGCCACCTCGAAATTGCACTCCGAGCACATCATCCTGCACGAATTGGCGCACATGTTGTGCGATCACCGGCTGAGCATGGACTCTTCGGTGCTGCGCAAGCTTTTGCCGAGCCTCAGCCCGGAAATGGTGCGGCGGGTGCTCGGCCGCGTCGACTACGCCACCGAACAGGAGCAGGAGGCCGAAATGCTCGCCTCGCTGATCCGCGGTGGCGGCGGCAGGCAGCAGGCCAGGGACGCGCTGTCGCGGATGACCGAGGTGTTCAGTCCATACACGTAGGAGGCTGTGCCGCTGAACGCGATACTTCTGGTGTTGCTCTGGGGGTTGGTGGCCGCTTGGCTGCCGTCGTTGCGGCGCGGTCGCAAGCAACGGGCAGTCTGGTTGACCTTTCTGCCCATCGCGATCATCAAAACCATCTCGCTGCAGCCGATCGCGACGGCCATCCAGTCCGCGCTCGGCACCAACGCCGACGCCGTGATCAAACACTTGCTCGCCATCGCGGCCGCGGTCAGCCTGCTGCGGTTCGTCGCGCTGATCACGGGCCGGCCGCCGAGGCGCTACCAAGTCGTGCTGGGCCTTGTGGTCGCGGCGGTGCTCGCCGGACTTTTCACAGTTGCCCGCGACGGCATTCACAGTTCTGCCGACGATCTGCTCGCCGAACCGCACACCGCGCCCGTCGAACTGGCGTACTGGTTGCTGCTTGAGGTGTACCTGGGGACTGTGTTGTGCACGGGGTGTTTGCTGGTCTGGCGGGTGAGCCGGGTGTCGCCGACGAACCCGCTGCGGGTCGGGATGTGGTTGATGTGCGCCGGAACCGGTCTCAACGCGGTGTACGCGGCGTACAAGTCCGCGTACCTGGTGGCGCATGCCGCGGGCGTCGAACTGCCGAAAGACGTTGTCGCGGCGATCTCCGACACCATGCTTCCGGTCGCCGGACTGCTGATCGTCAGCGGCGTTCTGGTGCCTGGGTGGAGCCTCGCGCGGGAGCTCGTTGGCCTGCGCCTGTCGATGCGTGCGCTGGCGCCGTTGTGGCGCACCATGCGGGAAACGTTCCCGGAGATGATCCTGTACGTCTCCGAGAAGCTGCCCAGCGCCGACGGGGTGCTCGCGACCGCGCGGCTGCGGCTGTACCGCCGGTTGATCGAGATCCGCGACGGGATGCTGGAACTTCGGGGTTACGTACCAGCGGACACGGCCGGCCAGGCGCGGGAGTTCCTGGCCGCGCGCGGCGTTCACAGCGAACACGTCGCCGAGGCGTGCTGGATCGAAGTCGCACTACGCCGCAAAAGGGCTGGTGGCCGGCCGTGCCCCGGTGGCTGGGAGGCGATGCCGGGCGGTGCGGACGAGCAGGAGGAGGCCAGGTGGCTGGCGAAGGTCAGCCGGGCGCACCACAAGTCGCGCCATCCGGCCGAGTTCGCCGAGCGGTACCAGGTCAGTCCGTCCGCTTCCGCTCATTCTCCAGCTCCCACACCTTGAGGATCATGTTGCTGATCGTCTCCCGGCTGCTCGGCGACAGATCCGCGGCCCGCAGGGCGATCTCGGTGACTCCGGTATCGCGCAGCGCGGACAGCAGTTCGAGCTCGCCGTCGATCTTCTTGGTCTCCTCGTCGTCGAGGAAGTACGCGACCGGGACGCCGAAGAACGTGGCCAGCGCGGTCAGGTGCTGGATCGTCGGGTTGTCGCGGCGGCCGGTGCGCAGCTGCCAGATGTAGGTGTGCGAGATGGAAATGCCCTGCTGTTCCTTGATGGCCTCGGCCACCGCGTTGTGGCTGTACTCGCCTTGACCGGCCGGCCGGACACGCTGGAACAGCCGGTCGAGCTTCTCGGCGATCGAGAACCGCGCGGTCACCTGACCTCCTCGACGCTGCGGGCTGGCTAAACATCAGTTGCTCGTAAAATGGTACATCGCCAGCTTGCGTTGACGGGACTCGTAACGCTGGTTTACGCTCCGTTCAGCATCCAACTTACTGGGGACGTCGATTTTCGAGGGGTGCCATGGTCGATACGACCGCACTGTCCACTGTGTACTTTGCGACCGGGTTCGTCGCGCGGCGTGTTCGCCCGGTCGCTGTCCGCGCCTTCCACTATGGACTTCGCGACGGCGGGCGTTGATCGCGAACAGCGACCGGACATGGACGCAGTGTCAGTGCTCAACATTGAATCACCGGGCTCCACATCGCACAGATCGGCGCCGCCGATAGGCCAGTCGGGGGACAACTGGCCTCGGCGCTCGGATTTTCCCCCGTCATGGGACCGAGTCAGCGAAGATTCACCGGTCTGTCATCGCCGATCGCTACGTTGGGGCAGCCTCGGTGGTCACAACAGCGGACTTCAGGTGGGAGGTCGTTTCACCAGTGCACGGGACGAGCCCGGTGAAGTCCACTATGGATGAGTGGTCGAAGCAGCTGGCAACGATTGCAGCCGGACCGCATGGGAGGGTTCCCTGCCACCGGTACACCTGCCGGCGGGGGACTTGCAGTCCGCAACTTGCCGAAGTTGCGCTGTTTTGCCGCTGTATTACCGAAAAGGAGGCCACCGCCGTGCCAACCGGCCATCCGACGGCTGGCACACGCGAACCGGCGTGGCATCCGGGCGCATTCTCCGCGTCCTGCTTGTTCACGGGGCCCGGGCGGGTCATCCTCGACTGGAGGCGACGAGGACACCACGCCGCGCCGGCGGTATTTCACCGCCGCTCCCGCGCTCTTGTGGAACGGGAGGCGAAGTATGCGCCGATTTTTTCGGCGCGCAAGGAGGGGGAAGGGAACTCGGCCGGTGTTCATCGGGTCGAATGAGGGTGAGGGCGAGCATGAAGAGCCACAGGCTTGGCGTGGGCGGCCAGGCTGAGATCGGCTACCGGGCATTACTGACCCGGTCACGATGGCAGCCGGAACGCCTCGAACACGCGTTGGCATGGTCACCGCAGCAGTGCGCGACCGTGCTGGCGGAACTGCGCACCGAAGGGCTGGTGACGAACTCCGCCGTGGAAGCTGGCTCGGTGCGGGCGATCCAGCCTTGTCTGGCGCTACCCGCGCTGGCAGCGCGGCGATTGTCCGGTGGGCCGATGCCGAGCGCGGCGGCCGTCGAGACTTTTGTGTCACTGCACGAACAAACCACCGGCAGGCTGGACGACGCCGCGCCGCTGTCCGATATGGACGAGGTGCTCGCGGTCGTCGAGCGGCTGGCCGCACGGGTCCGTAACGAAGTTGTCGTGCTGACCCCGGTCTACGATCCGCGATCGTACGAGTTCGCCGAGCACATCGCCGAGGGGGTGCTCCGCCGTGGCGCGGGGCTTCGGATGCTCTGGCGGACCGACATCGCGGCCGTGGATTACGCGGTCTGGCTGGGCAAGCGCGGGTATACGCCGCGGGCCACGGCGAACGTGCCGGTCAGGGCGGTCGTGGTGGACGGACTCGTGGGGGTGGTGCTCAGTGAATCCGGTGCGGGCCGGGTGATCCGAGCCGAGTCCGAACTGCGGTCGCTGGTCGCGTTGGCCGACGGGCTGTGGGCCCAGAGCGTCGAAGTCAGCCAGGTCCCTAAGGGCAAACCGACGAGGTCGCGGCACGAACTCGTGCTGCGGATGCTCGCGCAGGGACTGACCGACGACGCGATCGCTCGCCGACTGGGGGTGAGCGTTCGCACGGTCCGCGGCGATGTCGCGTCCGCGATGGTGGAACTGGACGCCCGCAGCCGGTTCCAAGCGGGCGTCCGTGCGATGCAAATGGGATTGCTCTAAGCGGGAAGCACAGTGCCGGTCGCACCGTCAACGGTGATGGTCTGACCGGTGGTGATCCGATGAGTGGCGTCCGCGACGCCGACGACGGCCGGGATTCCGTATTCCCTGGCCACGACGGCGCCGTGGGAGTTCGCGCCGCCCATCTCCATCACCAGGCCACCCGCGGTCAGGAACAACGGTGTCCAGCCGGGATCGGTCGACGGGGCGACCAGGATCTCGCCTGGCTCAAGGCGAGCACCCACGGGATCGAGCACAACCCGTGCGGTGCCAGTGACAGTGCCCGCGGACGCCGGGGTGCCGGGCAATGAACCGTCCTCGGTCGCGGCTGCCTGGGAAACGGACTCCACGTCGGTGCCGTCGGACAGCATCACCCTCGGGATCCGGCGTCGCCGCAGCTCCTGCTCGTAGCTCTCGCGGTTGCGCGAAACCACATCGTGCAAGGCCGTTCCACCCAGAGCCGCCCTGATCTGCTGGAAATCAAGGAAGAACACGTCGCCGGGCGCCGCGATCCTCCCGGCCGCGGCCAGCTCGGCGCCGATCACCTTGAGATGCCTGCGGACCGAGCCCAGCGCGATCACCATGAAGTACTTCGGCATCTCCCGGATCCCGGCGAGCGCACGGGCCCGGCCGAGCGCGAAGCGCAGCAATCGCTTGCGCCGTGGCGCTTCGGCGACCAGCCGGTCGATCGCGGCCTCGGCTTGCGCCGCACCACGGGCGAAAACCGCGTCCGGTGCGGCATCCGGATCGTCCAGTCGCATGTAGTTGGCCAGCACACCAAGGATGTGTGTCGGATCATCGGACCAGCGGGGCATCCCGACATCGATCTCCGCGACCGCGCGGTCTCCCCATATCTCAAGGAATTCGGTCAAGCCGATGTCCGGCAACGTGCCCGTCTGGTAGCGCTTCCCGAGTTCCTCGGCGGATTCGGTGCCGAACAGCTCCGCGGCATCGCTTTGCTGGATCCGGGTGACCAGGTTCCACAGCTCCAGGTCCATCTCGGTGGTGATGTTGTTGGGCAGTCCACGCAGCACCGCCTGCACTTCACCGGGCCGCCCGACGATCTTGCTGGCCAGGCCGAGCATCAGGAAACCCGCCGCGGCGCTGGGCAGCACGCGCGGAACCACCGGGAAGACGTGCCGCAGCAGCACTTCCTGGACGTGGTCGAGCCGCTCGGCCGGAGTCGCGGTGGACGGCAACGCGATCCGGCGGCGGATCTCGTGGCCGACTCGTTCCACGAACTGATGCGCCAGTTGCGGACTGATGATCGCCTGCAGAACCCGGTACGGCACTCGGAGCCGCAGCGCCAGCCGGAGTACCCGGCCGATCACCTTCCGGCGCGGTGCCGGCACGAGACTGAACCGCGGATCGTCGAACAAGGTGCGCAACGCCTTGCCTGAGCGTGCCTCCATCACGCCGAGAACCTTCGGCATGATGAACCGCCCTGCCTCGCTGCGCACGGCTGCGGTCGCGTCGATGTATCCCCGCATACCGATCTCGACGAACCCGGACGGTCCGGCGAGCGGATCGGCCACCGGCAAGCCGAGGATGTCCTTGCTGACACTGCTGGCAAGAAGCCGGAAAGCCGCGAGCCCGCTCGGCGTGATCGGCCGGTACAGCCCCTGCGCAACGGTGAAGGAGAAGTACGCCCGAGTGTCCGCAGTGGACGTGGTTCGCGCTGGTAGCGGGTACAGCGTCGTGATCGGCCGTGACTGGGTGAGCCACAGCTCACCGTCCGCGTCGATCGCCCACTCGGTGTCCTGCGGGCTGCCGTAGTGCTGCTCCACTCGTTCGCCGAGCTCTGCCAGGGCAATGACCTGAGCGTCTGTGACACACGCGTCCGTTGTGGACTCACGCTCGATGTGCTCGGTACCGCCGCCGGGCAACGAGCGGATCACCACACGTTTGTCACCGAGCCTGCGATCGACGATCTCGCCGTCGTGCACAACGAAATGGTCCGGGTTCACCGCGCCGGAGACCACTGCCTCGCCGAGGCCGGGGCTCGCGTCGATCACGTACTCGTGGCGCCGCCCGGTCACCGGGTTGGCCGTGAACATCACACCGGCCACTTCGGACTGCACCATCCGCTGGATCACCACAGCCAGCGCGACGGTCCGGTTGTCGATCTCATTGGTGGCGCGGTATGCGTAGGCACGATCTGTCCACAGTGAAGCCCAGCACCGGCGGACCGCGTCGAGAACCGCGTCGGCACCGACGATGTTGAGGTACGTGTCCTGCTGGCCGGCGAAACTGGCGAACGGCAGGTCCTCGGCTGTGGCCGAGGAGCGCACAGCGACCGGGACGTCCGGCCCCAGGTGCTCGTAGGCGCTCACGATCGCCTTGCTGATCTCGCTGGGGATCGGCGTGCCGAGAATCAGCTCACGGGCTTTCGCCGCGTCGTGGCTGCCGCCAAAGAATCGTGAACTGATCCCGGCCAGCGCGGCGACTTCCTTGTACGCGTCAGTGGTGATGCAGAACCCGGGCGGGACCGGCAATCCTGCCCTGGTCAGCTCACCGAGGTTCGCCGCCTTGCCGCCGACCGCGGCGAGCATGTCGGCGGAGATGTCCTCGAAGTCCCGAGACCACGTCGTCATGGCGCCGAGGTTAACACAATCTCAACGCTTGATGAAATAATTTGGACGGGTGGCTTACGCGATCCGTTCGTCCCAGTCGATCTCGTGGTCGTACAGCCAGTGCCGGTCCTGCGAGCCCGGCGCGGCCACCCGGCGGTTCGGGTCCGTGCTCAGCGCCGCGCTTTCGGCGACCAAGCGCTCGACCCGTGACCGGCGGATACCGGTGTACTTCTCGAACGCGGCACGCCTGTCCGCGATGTCCCGCAGGCACTGCCCCAGAATCACGCTGTCCTCCAACGCCATCGACGCACCCTGCCCCGCTGCGGGCGACGCAGCGTGCGCGGCGTCACCCACGAGCACCATGGAATCGTTGTGCCAGTGCCGGGTCTCGGGCACGTCGTAAGCGTTGGTGATGAACAGGTCATCGGTCGACCGGACAATCTCGGCGGCCGGCGTCTTGTCGCCGGCGAGCAGGTCGATGAAGTTCTGCTTGGTCGCCGTGCTCAAGTCCAATTCGGGCGCACGGCTGAACCACCAGGTCTCCCCGTCCGGCGCGGTCGTGTAGCCGAAGAACGCCCGGTTGCCTGCGATCATCCGGTACGCGTCGGCGGACTGCTGGAACGAGGCGGCCTTGGTGTAGCCGTACGCGATGGTCAGGCCGGTGGACCTGGGCGCGGACGCCTCGGGGTCGATGATCGCGCGCGTCGCCGAGTGGATGCCGTCCGCACCGACCAGCAGATCGCCTTCAGCGGCAGTGCCGTCCTTGAACTGTGCGCGCACCACACCGTCCACAGTCGACGCGGAGACCAGACGCTTGCCGTGGTGCAGCGTGATACCGCGCCGCGTGGCTTCGTCGTGCAGGACGCGGTAGAGCACCGCCCGCTTGAGAGTCTGGGCACCGCCGCGCATCGGGTTGAGCGTGATCCGGGTGCCTGAACCGTCCAGGTACTCCACGTCGGTCGCGGGGAACCCGGCATCGATGACCGGCTGGTGCGCCTCGACCGCGTGCAGGGCGTTCATCCCGTTGCGCATGATGGTGAGGAACGCCCCAATGTCGTCGGCCCCGGTGTCGTACGCCTCGTAGATCACCGGCGTGATCCCGGCTTTTCGCAAGGCCATCGCAGTCACCGCACCGGCGATGCCGCCCCCAATGATCAGTGCCTTGGTCATGAGTCGAACCTAGCGTCGATTAGCCTGGCTGACATGAGCAAGCGCTTAGTCGTGATGGGCGACTCCTTCACCGAAGGCGTGGGTGATGACGACCCCGCTTACCCCAACGGGGTCCGCGGCTGGGCCGACCGGGTGGCCGAGCAACTGGCCGTGCACGAACCGGACCTGCAGTACGCCAACCTCGCGGTCCGCGGCAAGCTGATGGGCCAGGTACTGGCCGAGCAGTTGGACCAGGGCCTGGACATGCGGCCGGATCTGGTCACGCTGTACGCGGGTGGCAACGACCTGATGCGCCCGTCGGTGGACATCGACGCCATGATGGACGACTACGACAAGGCGATCGGCAGGCTGGCCGAAACCGGCGCGACGGTGGTCGTGTTCACCGGTGTCGACGGCGTCGAGGACGCACTGTTCCGCAAGATGCGTGGCCGCGTGGCGATCTACAACGAGCACACGAGGGTCATCGCCAAGCAGCGCGGCGCCCTGGTCGTGGACATGTGGGCGATGCGGCAGCTACGGGACAGGCGGATGTGGGCGCCTGATCGCTTGCACCTCAACAGCCTTGGCCACACCGCGGTCGCGATCGAGGTCCTGGCGGTGCTGGGCGTCGGACACACGTTGGCCGAGACCGAACTCGGGCCCCGGGAGGTGTTGACCACCCGGGAACGTCGTGCCCAGAACCTGCAGTGGAGCCGGGAACACGCGTGGCCGTGGGTGCAGCGGCGGCTGCGTGGCGAGTCGTCCGGTGATCACATCAAGCCGAAACGCCCTGTCCTGGCGCCGGTTCGGGCGCAGGACTGACCTTCCGGAACGCGCGGGCGACGTCCATCAGGAACGCGGTGTCGCTCTCCAGGTCACGTCCACCCGCGACGGCGACCATCTCGCTGTCCCGGGTCGGCGCGCCCGCGCGTTTCGCGGCGACGGCAGCGGCCAGCATGTTCGCCTCGACCAGCGCGTCGAGGCGCCGGCCGTCGATACCGGACGCTTTGGCCCGGGTGGCCGAGCCGATCTCGGGATCGAGGTACGGCTGCAAAGCCAGCCGCCCGTCCCGGATCTCGATCACCCGCCGGTACAGCCGGAGATCCACATCGGTGGGCAGCAACAGCTCGGCCGCGGCCGAGCGCGGCGGGATCAACGCGATCTGCGGCGTGGCTTGGTAAAGCGCGAGCCACAGCGGCCGCAACCGGTGGTACGTCCGCAGTCTGGCGAGCCAGCCGAACAAGGCGTTCAGCCCGAGTTTCGGTGCCCATGTCGGGACCGTCACACCGACCAGCACGAAGATCGCGGCCAGCAACGGCAACATGCGATCGAGAAAACCGCCGAACGCCTTGGGATAAGCGATGTCGAAGCGTGCCGCGGCGAAGAACAACGCCTTGTGCACGTGGTAGAGCAGCGAGCTCATGATGCCCGCGGACACCATGCGCAGACCGAGTTTGCCGATGAACGTGCCCGACAGACCGGCGTACTGCCAGCACAACACGGCGGTCCTGACGAACGCGGGCAGCAGGCCGGTCATGAAGACCAGCCAGTACTCCAGCACCCATGGCTCGGCGGCGTACCGTCCGGCGAACCGGACGTCGTCAACCGGAGTGTCGGCGAGCGCGAACAACACGGTGATCGCCACGCCGACGGTCACCGGCCACCACAGGTGTTTGATCTTGGATCCGTTGAGCCGCAACATCATCGCCTGCGCTGCCCACGCGACCACCAGCATGGACAGATGGGAGACCAGCCTGCCGAGGTTCGGCACCCCGGAGATCTGACTGATCAGTCCGTACGGCGCGGGCGCCATGGCGGTGAGCGAGCAGGCCAGGCCGACCAGGATGAGCCACAGGGCGAACCCGTCGGTGGTGTTGCGGCGCCAGCGGTCGATCAGTTTGCCCGCGACGAACGCCCAGGCCAGGATCGCCGGTCCGTAGAGCCTGATCCAGTCACTCATGGGGTTCCGGCCAGCCGAACGCGGCGTTGATCCGGCCTGCGACGTCCGTGCCGTGGCCCGGCATGGCTTCCCGCTGGGCACGTTGCCTGATCAGGGACGCCAGCAGCTCGGCTTCCTGCTCCTCGGCCGCGTCGTACGAGGTGCGGCCCAGGATCCGGCGGACCATCGACGGGTTGAGGTTCGGCATGAGCAGCCGCAGCATCTCGTTGTCCGACAGCCGGGCCGGGTAATGGTCGCAGAGCACGTGGCTCAGCTCGTGCAGGATGATGTGTTCCTGGTGCGGCGGGGTGGTGGACGCCTCGTAGAAGATCATGTCGGCGTTCTTCGCGGCCACCCACAACCCGAGCACACCACTGTCGCCGCAGTTCATCGGCGTCAACGTGATTGCCCGGCCGCGCTGTTGTGCCACTCGTTGACACAGAGCGCGGGCGTCAAACGGTTGAGGCAATGGCAAAGCGCGGGCCGTCGCCTCACAGCGGCGACGGATCTCCCGAAGGCTCCCGCGCGTCATAGGTTTCTTGTACCACGCCGAGGAGTCCCTCGTGAGTGCGTCAACTCACGAGGGACATACCTCCAGTTGCCTACGCGTTGGCGAGTTCGAGCTCCGCCTCGACCGCGCGGGCCTTGTTCTCCTTGCGGCTGGCGAGGATCCCCGAGAGGGCCACGATCACGCCGACCACGGCGATCCCGGCGACCACGGCGAGGCCGGGGAAGTAGCTGGCAAGCAGCTCGTCCGGGGTGACCTGGGCGGTGTGCGTCTCGTTGGCCGAGATCACCGCGGTCACGATGGCCAGCCCGACCGCGCCACCGACCTGCAGTGACGTGTTGACCAGGCCCGAGGCCAGACCCTGCTCCTCGTCCTTGACCCCGGCCGTCGCCTGGATGTTGAACGACGTGATGGACAGGGCACACGCGACACCGAGCAGAAGCATGCTTGGCAGCACGACGCCGATGATGTTCGGCGAGACGTCCATGCCCAGCATGAACGCGTAGCTGCCGACCAGTGCGACGATGCCGATCATCAGCAGCCTTGGTGTGCCGAACCGGTCGATGACCTTGTCCATCTTGGTCGAGCTCGCGGCCACGATCACCGCGGCGGGCAGGAACGCCAGCGCGGTCTCGATCGCCGACCAGCCCAGCAGGCGCTGCATGTACTGCATGACGATGAACTGGAAGCCGACGTACGAGCCGAAGAAGATCATCGCGCCCAGGTTGGCCCGGACCAGCGAACCCGACCGCAGGATGCCCAGCCGGACCAACGGGTGGCTGCTGCGCCGCTCGATCACGACGAATGCCGTGAGCAGAGCCACAACGACGGCGAACGAGATGATGGTGAACGGGTTGGCCCACCCGATCTCGGGGGCCTGCACGATCGTGTAGACCAGCAGCAGCATGGCCGCTGTCGACGTGATGGCACCGCCGACGTCGTAACCCTGGCCGTTGCGCTCCGGACGACCGTCGTCCGGGACGAACTTGAACGCGGCGATCAGGATGACCAGACCGATCGGGCCGGGCAGCAGCAGCGGCCAGCGCCAGCCGATCTCGGTCAGCAGCCCGGACGCGACCAGGCCGAGGGAGAAACCGCTCGCGGCGCAGACCGCGAAGATGCTCAGTGCCCGGTTGCGAGCCGGACCTTCGTGGAACGTCGTGGTGATGATGGACAGGGCAGCGGGCGCGGTGAACGCGGCGGCGACACCCTTGATGAATCGTGCGGCGATCAGCAGCTCAGGGCTGCTCACCAGACCCGCGGCCAGTGAACCGACGGAGAACACAGCGAGTGCGACGAGCAGAACCCGCCGCCTGCCAAGCAAATCAGCGGCCCGTCCGCCAAGCAGGAGAAGGCCGCCGTACCCCAGGATGTAACCGCTGACCACCCACTGCAGCGCAGCGGTGGACATGTTCAGGTCCTCACGGATGGCCGGCAGTGCGACGCCGACCATGGAGACGTCGAGAGCGTCGAGGAAGACGACGCCGCAAAGCACCACCAGCGCGCCCCACAGCCGGGGTCCCCAGCGCACATCAGAGGTGGAAGTAGTCGTTGACTCGATCACGTCGGCCACTATTGCATGCACGCGCATTCGATGCAACCGCATTTAATGACTTTGCATTAAATGCGCCTGCAGTGGTAGGGTGCCGGGCATGGCCGCCGATGCTGACCGGCCGCTCGTCTGTGAGTGGCGGGAGATGTTGTCTCTGCACGCCCGGACTTGGGGCGCACTCGAGCGTGAGCTCAACGAGCGACATGGTCTTGGTGCGAGCGAGTTCGAGGTCCTGGACCGGCTGATCGAGACTGAGAACCCGAAGTGCCGCGTGCAAGAGCTGTCGGCCGGAATTCACCTCAGCCAGAGCGCACTGTCCCGGCTGATCGCCCGGCTGGAGCGAGACGGGCTGGTGGAGCGTGGCATGTGTCACGACGACCGCCGCAACATCTTCGTCACCCCGACGGAAGCGGGCCGGGCGCTGCATGCCGAAGCGGTGAGTACGCACCGGGCGGTCCTCGCGGAGGTCTTCGCGCGCGCCACCGAGATTGTTCGCTGACGAACAGTCCCGTACTAGACTGGTTGTCATGCAGCTCGACCTGGTGTTGTACCTCAGTCAAGCCAGTCATGCGCTGACCCTCGAACTGACGGCGGCCCTGGCCGACCTGGGGATCACTCCACGGCATCAGTGCGTCCTGCAGAAGGCGCTGCCTGGAAACCTGACGCAGAACCGTCTCGCGGAGCTGGCGGCCCTCGACAAGACGACCATGGTCGTGACCGTGGATGAGTTGGAACGCGCGGGCTACGCCGAACGCCGTCCCTCCGAGACCGATCGCCGCGCCCGCGTGATCACGGTGACTGAGGCAGGCGAGGAAATCCTCGCCAAGGGGCAGCAAGTCGTGTCCCGGGTGTATGCCGACGTGTTGTCCGAACTCCCTGCGGCGCAACGAAAGTCTTTTGTGGACGCGCTGGTGACCTTAGTCGAGGGCCGTCTGGCCAACCCGGTCACGGTGGGCAAGCCAGTCCGTCGTCCCCGCGCCCCGAAGCTGGTCTGACACACGCGGTGCAGTCGTTGTACTGGGCGAACATGTAATCCCCGCAGGTCAAGGACGAAGTGAACGGGTAGGTACCGGGGGCGAACTTCACCACCTGCAGACCGGAGAAGAGCGAGTTGAACCAGATCTCGCCATCGCGTGCCCGCACGACAGGCGGCGAGACCGTGAAGTCCGGCGCTGGATCGGCCGGCCCGAGCGTGCCGGGGTTGAAGTACGCGAGCTCTCTGGGTGAACGCGGGTCGCGGATGTCGTAGACGCGCAGTCCCGATGCAAAGCCGGAGCAGGCAAGGATCGTCGGATTGTCGAGTCTGTCGGGACGGCACATGTGCGTCCCGTAGCTGAATGCCGCGTAGATCCCCAGTGTGGGGACGAACGGTGTGTTTCGGGGGAATGCGGGCCGGTCGAAGTTCAGCGCCGAGGCGCACCGCGCCGGCTCACCGATCTCCTGCGTCAACGTCGCAACGATCCGTGGCCGGCGCTCGTCGGAGATGTCGATGATGTTCGGGTACTGGAACGGCGAGAGGGTCTGGCTCGTGCAGCCCATACCGCCGAATCCCACGGAATTCAGGCCGCGCTCCCCGTACTGCAGAAGGTACTTCCGATTGCCGTATCGGACCGGGAAGAACCCGTGTGACCATTGCGTGTTCGCGAGGGTCAGCCGGCTGAGCAGTCGCATGTGGCCGTGCCGGAGCTGCGAGCTGTCGTAGATCAGAAGCTCGGACGGATTCGTGTCTCCGCCACGGTTGTCCTTGTCTTCGGGCCCGATGTGGGCAACATATGTTCTCGTGCCGTCCTCGCTGGTCGCGCCGCCGTGGACGTGGCGAGAGAACGTTGCGAGCGGGCGAGGCTGGGCGGTGTCGGTGACGTCGATGGCCAGTGACGGCAATTCGGAGTCGGTGCCCCAGCCGGCGAAATAGACCATTCCGTCCGGCGAGAACCACCCCTCGTGCGAATCACCGATGCCCGGCACCGCGCCACTGAAGAGAAGCCTTGGGTGTCGGCAGTCTTCCTTGATGGAGTAGATCTTGAAGCTCAAGTCCTCGTGGACGCCGGCGAGCAGTCCTCGCCCGGCATGGACTCGTAGCGACTCGGCCGGATTGACTGGAAGGAGCGCTGTCCGAACAGGATTGCGGGAATCGGACATGTCGAGGACCTCGGTACCGCCTCGGCCGAGAACGCCGTCGGCTGAGGCGATGGCCTGGTAGAGACAGTCCTTATAGGAGTCAAGGCTCACTCCGCCGTACACCTTGGGTGTCGGTGTCCCAGTCGTGTCTCCCACGCTTGCGATGAGGTCGAGGTTGCAGTTGTAGCCGTCGGCTGCCCGGCCGTTGAGCCGGTCGGGCAACGGCACCTGGCCCTGAACGCCCGTCTCGACGAGGTCGCCCGCTCGGCACGTTGCTCGCGCCACCGGGCCAGTGAAGGGCTCCTCCTCCGGCACGGTCTCGACCGCCGACGTGGATGTCAGGGCGAGCACCGCGGCGGAGAGAGCCAGTCCTACTCTCGTTGCCATGGAACGATTCCAGCCGGGAGGCAGGCGCGGCGGCAGTCCGGATCGTCATGAACCCCCCATGACTTTCGTCAGCTGCCGGAACATGGGTCCTAGACGTTCGCTACAGGATCACTCTGTTCTAGATTGTTTGTTAGCGGACTATCTGTTAGCGTGACCCGCATGCTGACTGAGGGGTCACCGAAGACACGTAACCGCTGGTGGAGCCTGCTGATTCTGTGCGCGGGCCAACTGATGATCATCCTGGACGGCAGCATCGTCACCGTGGCGATGCCGGCGATCCAGCGTGAACTCGGCTTCACGCAATCCGCTCTCGCCTGGGTCGTGAACGCCTACCTGATCGCCTTCGGCGGCCTGTTGCTGCTCGCCGGGCGGCTTGGTGACTTGATCGGCCGCAGGCGGATGTTCGTCGCGGGCCTCATCGTCTTCACCGCCGCATCCCTCCTTTGTGGAGTGGCACCCAGTCAGGAAATGCTGATCGTGGCGCGGTTCCTGCAAGGGGCCGGTGGTGCCATGGCGAGCGCCGTGGTTCTCGGCATGGTCGTCACGATGTTCCCGGAACCCAAGGAGCAGGCCAAGGCCATCGGCGTGGTCAGCTTCGTGTCCGCGTCGGGTGCGTCCATCGGGTTGCTGGCAGGGGGAGTGCTCACCGATGCCATCAGCTGGAACTGGATCTTCTTCATCAACGTCCCGATCGGCGTCGCCGCGACGGTTCTGGCTCTCACGTTCGACAAGGACCGGGGCATCGGGTTCGGCAAAGGCGCGGACATCATCGGCGCGGTGCTGGTCACCGGCGGCCTGATGCTTCTCGTCTACGCCATTGTGGAGACCAACCCGGTACTTCTCGCGGCCGCAGTGGCGCTCATCGCAGCCTTCCTTGTCAGGCAAGCGAAAGCAGCTACTCCGCTGCTGCCGTTGCGCATCTTCCGGTCCAGGGCGGTCTCGGGTGCCAACGTGGTCCAGATGCTGATGGTCGCGGGTCTGTTCGGCTTTCAGTTCCTCGGTGCCCTTTACCTGCAACAAGTCCTGCACTACGACGCACTGCGGACAGGCCTGGCCTACCTGCCGGTCACGGTCGCCATCGCGCTGGTTTCCCTGTTCGTGGCGCCGAAGCTGAAGCCGGCGGTGGCGTTGCCCGGCGGACTCGTGGGCATCACCGTGGCTCTGTTGCTGCTCACGCAAGCGCCAGTGAACGGGCAGTACCTTGTCCACGTCCTGCCGGTGATGATCCTGCTCGGCATCGGCGGCGGCATGGCGATGCCCGCGGTCATGGGGCAAGCGATGTCCGGTGCCACGCCTGAGGATTCGGGTCTCGCGTCCGGGCTGGTCAACACCACTCAGCAAGTCGGCGGCGCCGTCGGGCTGGCCGTGTTGTCGACGTTCGCGGCGTCACGGACGGAAAGCGAGCTGGCCAATGGGACTGCGAACGTTGAAGCGCTCAACAGTGGGTTCCACTTGGCTTTCGGGGTCAGTGCAGGCTTTGTCGTCGCCGCGATCGTGGTCGCGCTGACCGTGCTGCGGCGGTCCAGGAAGCCGGAACTGGCTCTCGCCGGTTGAACCAAATGGCCTACGCCCTCGGCCGACAGGCTGAGGGCGTAACCGTGGTTGTGCGAACAGTAATTATCCTTCTTCGTAAGTTGCCAGGGGCGGAACAATTCTGGGGAAGGTTGAATTGTTCACCGACAATCAGCACGCGGTAGCGTCGCGTAGTCAGGGCATCCCCCGATTGGCCCATTCGATTGAACGCTGAACCAATCTGTGGCGGGTCGCGCGCGACCCTCGGTAGGCTTTTTCGGTGCCTCCGCGCGAGTCGATCTCGCCGCTCCCGGATGATTTGAATGTCGCCACCAGCGACGTCATTCGTGAGCGGCACAAGCTCGCGCGCAAATGGGCCTACCTGATGTGTCACAACACTTACGTTCCGTTGTCGCAGGACGAGCTGGAGCGCCAACTGCTGGACATGATCGCCCAGCTCGTTGCCGCTCTGCGGGAGGATCCGCTCGATTTAGAGTTCGCTGCGGACTTTACTGAACGCCTTGTCGCGATGAACTGTGCGGACAGTGTCAGTCTGCGTTGCACAGTTGATGTTCTCGGCCGCGGTTTGCTGCTCTGCACCGAATTGCAGCGTGTCGACAGGCTCGCCGAGAAGGTTGTGTCGCTGGTCGGTGCGCTCGGCGCTTGTTATGCCGAGGCGATCCGCAGGGCCGTGTTCCGCCAGCAGGAGGAACTCGAGCGAGCGTTGATCATGGCGGTGCGTGACGCCAGGTGGAACCTGAAAGTGAGTGAGGCGCGATTCGACGAGGTCGCGACGTGTTCGTCGAGCGGCATTGTGATCACAGATCTGGATGGCCGGTTCATCCGCGCGAACCATTCGTTCGGCCAAATCGTCGGCCACACCACCGCCGAGTTGACGAAGCTGTCGCTTTTCGATCTTGTCCACCCGGAGGAAGCGCCTTACCTCCGCGAGGCGTACCAGGCCGTTTTGAATGGTGAACACGAACGGTTCCGCCATGGGCAACGCCTTGTCCGTCAGGACGGCGAAATAGCACGAGTCTCACTGACTGCGACTGTGCTGCGTGACGGAGACGACCAGCCACGGCACTTCGTGACCGTCGTCGAAGACGGCACCGAGCTCAAACTCCTGCAGAACGAGCTGAGCCGCCAGGCCCTGCACGACGTGCTGACCGGCCTGCCGAACCGGCAGTTCTTCACCACGCACCTGGAAAGCGTGCTGCGCCGGGCGGATCCGGAGTACGGCGTGACGCTGTACCACCTTGACCTCGACGCCTTCTCCCTGATCACCGGAGGCCTCGGCCGAAAGACCGGTGACCTGCTGCTGATCGCGGTCGCCGAGCGGTTGAAAGCCGTGCTGGCAGGCGAAAAGGCGATGGTGGCACGGTTCGACGGCGACGAGTTCGCGATCGTCGTGGAGAACTCGCCGACCTCGCCGGACGTGTTGACCATGGTCACGACCATCAACAACGAGCTGTCCGAGCCGGTGTACATCGAGGAGCACGGTGTCGCGGCGACGGCGAGCATCGGTGTGGTGAATCGCCCGCCACGCACCATGGATCCGTCCGAGTTGCTGCGCGCGTCGGACATGACGCTGCGACGCGCCAAGAACAACGGCCGCAGGCAATGGGAGTTGTTCCACCCGGAGCACCACGACCGCGACCGCAGGACGTTCAGCCTCGCCGCGGCGATGCCCGGCGCGTGGGAGAACGGCGAACTCGCCGTCACCTACCGGCCGATCGTTCGCCTGTCGGACAAAGAAGTCGTTGGTACCGAAGCGATCCTGCGCTGGGATCACCCGGAGCACGGCCTGGTGTGCGACGAACGCTGCCTTGAGCTCGCCGAGGAGACCGGTCTCATCCTCGCGCTGGGACCATGGCTGCTGCGGACCGCGTGCGAACAACTGCGGTGGGACAAGTCGATCCCGCTCAGCGTGAACCTCACCGAGCAGCAGGCGTGCGACGGCGACCTGGTCGGCGAGGTCGGCAAAGTTCTGCGGGACACCGGAATGCCGCCGGAGCGGCTGTGGCTCGGCATGCCGGTGAAGGCGCTGCTCGCCGACAAGGGCGAGGCCATGGACAACATGAGGTTGTTGGCGGAGAACGGAGTCAAGGCCGTCGCGCTGGACTTCGGCGGGACCTCCGGCGACATGGTGTGCGTGGAGGACCTGCCGCTGCACGCGGTCCGCATCGCGCCGTGGCTGACCGCGCGCGAGCCCTTGCCTGGTTCGCCGGTCACGCACTCCTTGCTGGACATGGCCAGCTTGGTGCACCTGGCCGGCGCGCAGGTCATCGTCGACGGCGTCGTCTCCGAGGAGAAAGCCCAGTGGTGGCGCAACGCGGGCGCGGACTTCGCCCAGGGAGCCCTGTTCTCTTGACTCAGGCTGACTTCAGATAGCCGCCCATGGCCTTGAAGAAGTCAGTCGCCGCGTACTCGGTGTCATCCTCGGTGCGGACGCGTTCGATCACCAGCCCACGGTTGCGGCCGGTCCGCGCGTCGGCGCCCGCGACGATCACCACACCGTCGCCTTCCCTGATGAAGACGCGGCCGGGGGTGCCGCCGTAGCAGGCCTTCGACACCGACGACTTGATCACGCGGATCCGTTCGCCCTTGTAGTACGTGAAGGCGTTCGGGTACGGGTCGGACTGCGCGCGCACCAAGCGCTCGATGTCCTCGGCAGGCCACGTCCAGTCGATCAGGCTGTCCTCAATGGACCGCTTGTGGAAGAAGCTCGCCTTCGAACGGTCCTGTTTGGTCAGTACCGCTTCGCCGGACGCGATGAGCGCCAACGCGTCGACGGTGATCGGGCCGATCATGTCGACCGTCCTGTGGAACAGGTCCGTGGTGGTGTCGGTCGGGCCGACTGGGATCGCGCGCTGCAGCACGATGTCGCCCGCGTCGAGTTCCTCGTCCATCATGTGGGCGGTGACGCCGACCTCCTTCTCGCCGTTGATCAGTGCCCAGATCAGCGGCGAGAAGCCGGTGTAGGCGGGCAGCAGCGAGTCGTGCACGTTCAGCGTTCCGTGCTTGGGCAGGTCGAAGATCTCCGGCGGCAACCATGTTCGCCAGTTATTGGCAACAATGATGTCCAGATTGGCGTCTTTCAGCCGGGTCAGTAGCTCTTCGTCATCGGGACGGTTACGCAGGAGAACCGGAACGTTGTGTTCCTCGGCGAGGTCGGCGACCGAGTCGGACCAGATCTTCTCATAGGCGTGCTCGCTCTTCGGGTGCGTGACCACGAGCACGACCTCGTGCTCGGAGTCCAAAAGCGCCCGCAAGGTGCGGTGACCCCATGTCTGGTACCCGAACATCGCGACCCGCATGGGCCCTCCTTCTGTACTGACTTCTGCGCTGAGCGACGAGCGTCACCCTCGAATGTAGTAGTTGAGCCTAGCCTTAGTTAGGTTAGGGTGACCTTGGATTGAAATGGACCAACGATGGGACGGGTATGTCAGAGCCAGCGGTCTATGACCTCGTCGGTGTCGGCTTCGGGCCGTCGAATCTGGCGCTCGCCATAGCACTGACGGAGTTCAACGAGCAGGCTGCCAAACCCGTCACCGCCCAGTTCCTTGAGCGGCAACCCGCATTCGGCTGGCACCGCGGGATGCTGATCGAGGACGCCACCATGCAGGTGTCGTTCCTCAAGGACCTGGTCACCATGCGCAACCCGACCAGCAGGTTCAGTTTCCTGTGCTACCTCAAGGCGCGCGACCGGCTTGTCGACTTCATCAACCACAAGAACCTGTTCCCGCTGCGGATCGAGTTCCACGACTACTTCGAGTGGGCAGCGGCCCAGGTCGACGACCTGGTGGCGTACGACCGCAACGTCGTTTCGGTGACCGCGGTCCCCGGTGGCGAGTTCTTCGACGTCCAGGACTCGACCGGAGCGGTGTTCCGGGCCCGCAACATCGTGCTGGGCACCGGTTTGCGGCCGATCCTGCCCGAAGGCGTCACCGCCGACGAGCACATCTGGCACAACAGCCAGCTGCTCAGCCGAGTCGACGCGGTCACCGATCCGCAGCGGTTCGTCGTGGTCGGCGCGGGTCAGAGCGGCGCGGAAGTCACCGCGTTCCTGCACGAAAGGTTCCCCCGGGCCGAAGTCTGCGCCGTTTTCTCCCGATACGGCTACAGCCCGTCGGATGACAGCTCCTTTGCCAACCGGATCTTCGACCCCGCCGCGGTAGACGAGTTCTACGGCGCGCCAGAAGACGTCAAGCAACGGTTGATGGGCTATCACGCGAACACCAACTACTCAGTCGTGGACATCGACCTCATCGACGAGCTCTACCGCCGCGAGTATCAGGAAAAAGTGCAAGGCGCGCAACGGCTTCGGCTGTTCAACGTCGCCCGCCCGACGCAGGTCGCGCGCACCGACGCCGGTGTCCGGGTGACGATCGAGACGCTCACCACTGGCGAGCGGACGGTCCTTGACGCGGATGTTGTGGTCTACGCCACTGGCTACCTGCCCGCGGACCCGTTGGGCCAACTGGGTGATGTCGCCCGCTACTGCGTGCGCGACGACCACGGGCGGTTGCGAGTGGACCGCGACTATCGCGTGTGGACGGACCCGGATCTGCAGTGCGGCATCTACTTGCAAGGCGGGACCGAGCACACGCACGGCATCACCTCGTCACTGTTGTCCAACACGGCGGTCCGGGTCGGTGAGATCCTCGACGCGATCGTCGCCCGTCGGGTCGACGAGCCTGCCGAGCTGCCGGACCTCGCCGTGACCGGCGTGCGGTCGGAGTGATGAAGGACTAGTCGATGTTGTACCTCGACCAGGCGCTGCCGCTGCTGTCAACGGCGGCAAAGAAGACCTGAATCTGAAAAGAACATGCTCTCGCGAGCGGTTCAGCATCCCGCTCGCGAGAGCGCCCTCTTGTCCACAAAGGATCGCCTCGATGTCGTCTACCTGGCCGGAGCTCTTCGCGGAACGTGTGCACGCTGCTCCTGACGCAGTCGCCGTCGTGTTCGAAGACGATTCGCTGACCTACGCCGAACTCGACGCACGATCCAGCCGCCTTGCCAACCGGCTGGTGGCGGCGGGCGCCGGGCCGGAACGCTTTGTGGCACTCGCGGTACCCCGCTCGCTGGACATGATCATCGCCGAAGTGGCTGTGCTCAAGAGCGGTGCCGCCTACCTGCCGATCGACACGGACTACCCGGCCGATCGCATCTCCTATCTTCTCGACGATGCCCAGCCGGTCTGCATGGTCACGGTCAGTGAGGCGGCGGCCGATCTGCCTTCCTCCGTACCGCATGTGCTGCTCGACGACCCGTCGGCGTGGGACTGGCCCGAGCAGTTGCCCGCGCCGGACATCCAGGCGACCAACGCGGCTTACGTGATCTACACGTCCGGATCGACCGGCAAGCCCAAGGGCGTGGTGCTCTCGCACACCGGTGTGGCCAAGCTGGTCGCGACCCAGACCGAACGGTTCGGCATCGGCCCGTCCGACCGGGTGCTTCAGTTCGCGTCGCCGAGTTTCGACGTGGCGTTCTGGGACTTGTGCCTGGCGTTGTTGTCCGGCGGGCGACTGGTGGTCGTTCCGGCCGAGCGCCGGGTCCCCGGTCCCGAGCTGACCGAGTACATCGACCGCAACGAGATCACGTTCATGATCCTGCCGCCCGCGTTGCTCGCCGCGTTGCCACGCGAGCTGTCGTTGCGGCCAGGTGCGATCCTGTTGGCAGGAACCGAGCGGGTCGACCCGGAGCTCGTGGCACGGTACGGCCGCGATCGGCGGATGTTCAACGCCTACGGGCCGACCGAAGCGACCGTGAACTCCACTTTGGGCGAGTCGCACCCGGACCACATCAAGGGACCCGTTGTGCCGATTGGCATCGCGGACCCGATGACGACCGCGTACGTTCTGGACGCCCAGCTGCGCCCAGTCGCTGAGGGCGAGCTTTACCTTGGCGGGCCTGGATTGGCGCGCGGATACCTCAACCGGCCGAGCCTGACTTCGGAGCGGTTCATCGCGGATCCCTTCGGCGCGCCGGGGGACCGGCTGTACCGGACCGGCGACCTGGTCCGGATCAACTCCCGTGGTGCGTTGGAGTTCCTCGGCCGGGCGGACGACCAGGTCAAGATCCGGGGCTACCGGATCGAGCTCGGCGAGATCGAGTCCGTGCTGGGCGAGCATCCCAGCGTCAGCCAGTCCGTGGTCGTCGCGCGGGACGGCGAGCTGGTGGCGTACGCGGTCGCGGCGCAGGGCCGCGACGAGAACGCCGAGCACGACCACGTCGAGGAGTGGCGTGAGCTGCATGAGGACGTGTTCACCGAAGCCTCGTCCGGTGGGCTTGAGGAGAACTTCACCGGGTGGAACTCCAGCTACGACGGCTCGGAGATCCCCCTCGGCGAAATGCGGGAATGGCACGCGGCCACGATCGGCAAGATCATGGAACTGCGGCCGCGCCGCGTGTTCGAGATCGGTGTCGGCAGCGGCCTGATCCTGTCGCGAGTCGCGCCACAGACCGATGCCTATTGGGGCGTCGACCTTTCCCCGCAGGCGATCGCGAACCTCCGCAAGGAGATCTCCACCCGGCCGGAGCTGAGCGAGAAGGTCCACCTGGACGCCCGTCCGGCGCACGACCTCGGGGACATGCCCGAGGACTTCTTCGACACCGTGATCATCAACTCGGTGGCGCAGTACTTCCCGAGCGTTGACTACCTGATCGGGGTGATCACGCAGGCCTACCGGCTGCTTGCCCCCGGGGGTGTCGTGTTCCTCGGCGACATCCGGAACTTGCGTCTGCTGCGGTGTTTCCGCACCGCGATCGAGCGGCATCACGGCCCGCTCGACGAGTCCGCTGTGGACCAGGCTGTGGCGCGTGAGGGCGAACTGCTGCTGGACCCGGACTTCTTCCCGGCGTTGGCGCGGCAACTCGGCGCGGACGCCGACTTGTGGGTCAAACGCGGCCATTCGCTGAACGAGTTGACGCGGTACCGGTACGACGTCGTGCTGCGCAAGGGTTCTGCGCAGGCGCAACCGGACGAGCGCACGCTTGAGTTCACAGACCTGGCTTCGGTAGAAGGGTTCCTGCGGGAGAGTGCGCCGGATCGCCTGCGGGTCACCGGAATTCCGAACGCTCGGTTGTCCGGTGAAGTGGAGACCATCCTCGGTGCGGACCCTGAAACACTGCACGCACTCGCTGAGCGCGTCGGATATCAGGTCGCGATCACGTGGGATGCCCACGCCTCCGACGGTCAGCTGGACGCAGTTTTCTCTCGTTCTGAAGTGCCTGTCGCCGTGTACCGCCCGGCTTCAGCAAAGGCGTTGAGTGCGTACGCGAACCACCCGGCTGCGCGTCGGGAGTCGGGTTCGTTCGTCTCGACGCTGCGCGCGTACGCGCGGAAACGGCTTCCCGGGTACATGGTTCCAGGCACATTCGTTGTCTTGGAACGCCTTCCCGTGTTGACTTCGGGCAAAGTGGACCGGAAAGCGCTGCCCGATCCGGAGCCGAGGACCAAGGGGACCGGGCGTGCCGCGCGAACCCCGGCAGAGCAGATGCTGTGCGAGATGTTCGCCGAGGTGCTCGGCCTGCCCGCGGTCGGCGCGGACGACAACTTCTTCGATCTCGGCGGTCATTCGCTGCTCGCGACGCGGCTGATCCTGGGTATCCGCAAGGCGTTGGGTGCGGACCTCGCGATTCGCTCGGTGTTCGACCACCCGACTCCGGCGGGCCTGGCCGAGTTGCTGGGGACTGCGGGCAACCAGGTGGTCCTTCCGGCGCTTGTCCCAGTGGAACGGCCCGAGCGCATACCGCTTTCGTTCGCACAGCAGCGCCTCTGGTTCCTGCACCGGCTTGAGGGCGGATCCGCGACTTACAACGTGCCACTGGTCATGCGATTGACAGGCAAGCTGGACGTCGATGCGTTGCAAGCCGCGTTGAACGACTTGCTGGCCAGGCACGAGGCCTTGCGTACCGTCTTTCCCGCGGTCGACGGGGTGGCTTATCAGCATGTACTTCCGCACGCGACGGTCGAGCTCGTGCGGTCGGACAGCCCGATCGACGAGATCGTCCGCCGGGTGTTCGACCTGGAGACGCAGATCCCGGTCCGTGCCGAGCTGCTGGCGACCGGTCCCGATGAACACGTGCTCGTCCTGGTGTTCCACCACATCGCCGCGGACGGCTGGTCAATGGCGCCGCTGTGGCGTGACGTCGGCACGGCTTACTCGGCCAGGATCAGGGGACAGGCTCCCGACTGGCAGCCGTTGCCGGTGCAGTACGCGGACTACACGCTGTGGCAGCGAAACCTGCCGGACCAAGAGTCGCAAATGGACTACTGGCGGACGACCCTGGCAGGCTTGCCCGAGCGCATCGAGCTGCCATCCGATCGGCCGCACCCGACAGTGTCCACCTACGCAGGCGGGTTCTTCACCTTCGCGTGGGACGCGGACCTGAGCACCGGGCTGGCGGACTTGGCCCGTTCGTGCGGGGCAAGCCCGTTCATGGTCGTCCAGGCAGGACTCGTCGCTCTGCTGACCCGCCTCGGTGGCGGTTCGGACATCCCGGTGGGTACACCGATCGCCGGCCGTACCGACCAAGCGCTTGAGGACCTCGTCGGGTTCTTCGTGAACACGTTGGTGCTGCGGGTCGACACGGCGGGTGACCCGTCGTTCCGTGATCTCGTCGCACAGGTCCGTGAGCGCAGCCTGGATGCGTACGCGCACCAAGACCTGCCGTTCGAGCGATTGGTCGAGGAGCTCAATCCGTCCCGGTCGCTGGCGTACCACCCGTTGTTCCAGACGATGCTCGCCTGGCAGAACACCCCCGCCGCAGGTGTGCACCTGCCCGGCCTTGACGCCGTGAAGATCCCGGTCGGTACCGGCACGTCCAAGTTCGACCTGTGGTTCTCGCTGACCGAGACACCGCGCGGGATCGACGGGATGGCCGAGTACAACGCGGAGATCTTCGACAAGTCCACTGTGGAGACTGTGCTCGCGCGGCTGGAGACCTTGCTGCGCGCGGTCGTGGCCGATCCTGGTGCGCCGATCGGCGCGATCGACCTGCTCACCGCGGCCGAGCACGAGCGGATCACGGCGGAATGGGTGGACACCGAGGTCCCCGCGACGACCATTCCCGAGTTGTTCGCCGCTCAGGTCAAGCGGACTCCGGATCACCCGGCGTTGATGTTCGAGGACGTCGAGCTCAGCTACGCGGAGCTGGACGCGCTGTCCAACCGCCTGGCCCGGCTGTTGATCAGCCGTGGTGTTGGTCCGGAGAGCGTGGTGGCGTTGGCGTTGCCGCGTTCGGTGCACTTGGTGACGTCGATTCTGGCGGTGCACAAAGCAGGCGCCGCATACTTGCCGTTGGATCCGGACTATCCGGCGGAGCGGATCGAGTTCATGCTGTCCGACGCGGCTCCAGCCCTCGTGCTGTCCGCGGAGAAGCTGAGCTACGACTCCGTCGCGCTGGACGAAACGGATCTGTCGGAGTGGTCAAGCGAACCCTTGGTCAGCCCGGCGACGCCGGATCACCCCGCCTACGTGATCTACACGTCCGGATCGACCGGCCGTCCCAAAGGCGTTGTCGTGCCACACAAGGGCATCGTCAACCGGTTGCTCTGGATGCAGCACGAGTACGGGCTGACCGGTGACGATCGCGTGCTGCAGAAGACTCCGTCGAGTTTCGATGTGTCGGTGTGGGAGTTCCTGTGGCCGTTGATCGTCGGTGCGACGGAGGTCCTGGCCCGGCCGGACGGGCACAAGGATCCCGCCTATCTAGCCGCTTTGATCCGTTCGCGCGGCATCACCACACTCCACTTTGTCCCATCGATGCTCCGGGTCTTCCTCCAAGAACCGGCTGTCGCCGAGTGCACGAGCCTGCGTCGAGTGATCTGCAGTGGCGAAGCGCTGCCTGTCGACGCGGTTCAGGACTTCTACCGCGTGCTCGACGCGGAGTTGCACAACTTGTACGGTCCGACTGAGGCGTCGGTCGATGTGACCTACTGGCACTGTGATCCCGCGGACGCGACCGTCCCAATCGGTCGTCCAGTGTGGAACACCAGGACTTACGTGCTGGACGCACATCTGCGTCACGTCCCGCCGGGCACCCCCGGCGAGCTCTACCTCGCCGGTATCCAACTCGCCCGGGGCTATCTTGGCCGTCCGGGGCTGAGTGCCGAGCGGTTCCTGGCCGACCCGTATGGCCCGCCTGGCAGCCGGATGTATCGGACCGGTGACTTGGCCAAGCGCCGGAAGGACGGGGTCGTCGAGTTTCTCGGCCGCGCGGACGAGCAGGTCAAGCTCCGTGGATTCCGCGTCGAGCCAGGCGAGATCGCCGCGACACTGGCCGAGCACCCCGGTGTCGCGCAAGCTGTTGTCATCGCACGGGAAGACCGGCCGGGTGACGTCAGGCTTGTCGGCTACGTCGTGCCGGACACCGAGCAGACTGACAGCGATGCCCAGCGCGACCAGATCGGTGAGTGGCAGGAGCTGTACGACTCCGTCTACACCGACGCCGCCGAATTCGTCGGCTGGAACAGCAGTTACGACGGCGAACCGATCCCGCTGGAGCAAATGCGGGAGTGGCGTGACGCGGTCGTGACGCGGATCCGTTCGCTGCGGCCCAAGCGGGTTCTGGAGATCGGCGTCGGTACCGGCCTGATCATGTCCCAGCTGATCGAGGACTGCGAGTCATACTGGGGAACGGATCTGTCCGCCAAGGTCATCGACGGCCTGCGCGCCCGGTTCCCACAAGCGGAACTGCGGCACGGCGAGGCCACGGATCTCGACGGTATGCCAACGGGATACTTCGACACCGTCGTGATCAACTCGGTGGTGCAGTACTTCCCCAGCGGCGACTACCTCAACGAGGTGCTGAACAAGGCGCTCGACCTGGTCGTGCCCGGCGGCGCGGTGTTCGTCGGCGATGTGCGGGACCTGCGTCAGCTGCACGCGTTCCACGCCGAGGTCGCGGCTCGCCGTGGTGACCGGACAGCCGAGGAAGGAGTTCAGCGCGAGAAGGAGCTCCTGGTCGCGCCGGAGTTCTTTGACGGCCTCGTGGATGTCCGGGTCAAGCGGGCCCGGTATGTCAACGAGCTCAGCCAGTTCCGCTACGACGTGGTGCTGTACAAGCAGCCGCAAGCGGTTCAGGACTTGAGCTCGGTGCCGCACGAGGCTTGGCGTGACCTCTCGACGGTCGAGGCCGCGTTGCGCGAGCGTCCTGATTCTCTGCGTATCACGGGAATTCCGAACGGCCGGATCGTTGCCGGTGTGGATCCCGAGGCTTTCCACGAACTCGGCGACGCACTGGGATACCGGACGGTCACCACGTGGTCGTCCACAGCAGACGGAAGCATCGACGCCGTCTTCTTCCTCGGCGACGGTGTTCCCGTTGGAGCGTTCCGGCCTGGTGCTGACGGGCCGGCAGTGAGTGATCCGCTGCGGTTCCGTCAGGACGTCACACTTGCCGCTGAGGTCAAGGATCTCGCGGCCAAACGGTTGCCGGAGCACATGGTGCCGTCGGCGGTCGTTGTCCTTGACGCGATTCCAGTGACCGCCAACGGAAAGCTGGACCGGCGGGCGTTGCCGTCGCCAGATCCGGCGGTGTCGGTGTCCACCCGTGAGCCGGGCACTCCGCGTGAGCGGTTGCTGTGCGAGTTGTTCGCGGAAGTCCTCGGCCTGCCGAAGGTCGGGCCGGACGACAGCTTCTTCGCGCTCGGTGGCCACTCCTTGCTGGCGACCCGGCTGATCGCGCGGGTACGTGCCGCGTTGAACACCGAACTGGCTGTGCGGTCGGTGTTCGAGACGCCGACGCCTGCCGGGCTCGCCGAGTTGCTGGCTGATTCCGGTGGCCGGGTCCGGGCGCCGCTGCAGCGGGTGCAGCGACCCGACGTGCTTCCACTTTCCTTCGCGCAGCAGCGACTCTGGTTCCTGCACAACCTGGAAGGCCCGTCGGCCACGTACAACGTGCCGCTGATCATGCGGCTCACGGGGGACGTGAACGTCGACGCGCTCAGGCAGGCACTGATCGATGTGACTGATCGGCACGAGGCCCTGCGGACCGTGTTCCCGCAGCGGGACGGCGTGCCGTACCAGCGCATCCTGGATGTGGCCGACGAGGGGGCGCGGCTGCGGGTCCGCGAGGTTACCGAGGGGGACCTCGCGGAGGCCCTCACCGAGTTGGTCCGTGCCCCGTTCGATCTGGAGAACCGGGTGCAGATGCGGGCCGAGCTGCTGCGGCTCGGCCCGCAAGAGCACGTGCTGGCATTGGTGTTCCACCACATCGTGTCGGACGGCTGGTCGATGGCGCCGCTGTGGAAGGACGTCGCCACGGCCTACCAGGCTCGCCTGGCGGGTCAGGCTCCACAGTGGACCGAGCTGCCGGTGCAGTACGCGGACTACACGTTGTGGCAGCGAGACCTGCTCGGTACCGAGTCCGACAAGGACAGTGAGATCACTGCCCAGCTCGACTACTGGCGACGGACGCTCGAAGGCCTGCCGGACCGCATCGAGCTGCCACTGGACCGGCCGCATCCCACGGTCGCGACCTTCCGCGGTGAGCTCTACACCTTCGCATGGGACGCGCGGTTGCACTCGGAGCTGGTGGATCTGGCGCACACCAGCGGGGCGAGTGTCTTCATGGTCGTCCAAGCCGGGCTCGCGGCCCTGCTGACCAGGCTGGGGGCGGGCACGGACATCCCGATCGGCTCGCCGATCGCCGGCCGTACCGACCACGCGCTGGACGAGCTCGTCGGGTTCTTCGTGAACACGCTGGTGCTGCGGGTGGACACCTCAGGTGCGCCGACGTTCCGTGAGCTCGTCACACGGGTACGGGAACTGAGCCTGGACGCCTACGAGCACCAGGATGTCCCGTTCGAGCGGCTCGTCGAGGCGCTCAACCCGGCGCGTTCGTTGTCGTACCACCCGTTGTTCCAGGTGATGATCGCCGGGCAGAACAACGCGCGGGCCAACGTCACGCTGCCTGGGCTGACCGTCAGCGAGATCCCGGTGACCACCGGGACGTCCAAGTTCGACCTGTCGATCTCGTTGACCGAACGGGATCAGGGCATCGACGGTGTGATGGAGTTCAACACCGATGTCCTCGACCGCGGCACCGTGGACTCGATCCTGGCCAGGCTTGAGCGCCTGCTGCGGGCCGCGCTGGCCGACCCCGACCGGCCGATCGGCGGCATCGACCTGCTCGCGGGCCACGAGCGGGCGCAGGTGCTCGACGTGTGGGCCGGTGTCGACGAAGGCCTTGGCACGTCGACGTTCCTCGACCTGTTCGCCGCGCAGGTCCGGGACCGGGCCGACTCGGTTGCCGTGGTGTTCGAGGACATCGAGATCACCTACGCCGAGCTGGACGCGCGGGCCAACCAGATGGCGCACGCTCTGATCGCACGCGGTGCTGGGCCGGAAAAGGTTGTGGCACTGGCGGTTCCACGGTCGATCGAGATGATCGTCGCCGAGATCGCCGTGATGAAGGCGGGGGCGGCGTACCTGCCGATCGACGTGGACTACCCGGCCGACCGGATCGCGTTCATGTTCCAGGACGCCTCACCGGTCTGTCTTGTGGCGTCGAGAGATTCACACATCCGAGCTACTGACGGCGTATCGCTGCTGGTGGTGGACGATCCTGAAGTGGCACTGCGGCCGGTTACCGCGCCGGAAGTGTCGGTGGTGGCGAGTAGTGCTTGTTACGTGATCTACACGTCTGGTTCGTCCGGCCGTCCCAAGGGAGTGGTCGTGTCCCACGCCGGGGTGGCCAAGCTGGTGGCCACCCAGCAGCGCCGGTTCGGCGTGGGCCCGCACAGCCGGGTCCTGCAGTTCGCCTCGCCGAGTTTCGACGTAGCGTTCTGGGACCTGTGCCTGGGCTTGCTATCGGGCGGCCGGTTGGTGGTCGTCCCGGCCGAACGGCGGGTCGCCGGGCCCGCGTTGACCGAGTACGCGTTCGCGCACGAGGTCAACTTCATGATCCTGCCGCCCGCGTTGCTCGACGCGATGCCCGAGGACTGCGACCTGCCAACGAATTCGGTGTTGCTGGCAGGTACGGAACGGGTGTCACCGCAGCTGATCGCCAGATGGGCGCCGGGCAGGCGGATGTTCAACGCCTACGGCCCGACCGAAGCGACCACCAACTCGACCCTCGGTGAGAGCACGGCCGAGGAGCTCGCGGGCGCTTCCGTCGTCCCGATCGGCATCCCCGATCCCGACACCAGGGCGTACGTCCTCGACGCCTGGCTGCGGCCGGTTCCGCCGGGTGTGGTGGGGGAGCTGTACCTCGGCGGTTCCGGGCTGGCTCGCGGCTATCTCGGTCGTCCCGCGTTGACGTCCGAGCGGTTCGTGGCGGATCCGTTCGGTCCTGCGGGAAGTCGCCTGTACCGCACGGGTGACCTGGTCCGCTGGTTGCCGGATGGGCGTTTGGTGTTCGTCGGCCGGGCGGACGACCAGGTCAAGATCCGGGGCTACCGGATCGAGCTCGGCGAGATCGAGTCCGTGCTGGCCGGGCACGAAGCTGTGGGGCAGTCAGTGGTGATCGCCAAGGACGATCAGCTGATCGCGTACGTGGTCACGGCTGACTCCAGGAACGCGGGTACCGAGCTTGAGCACGTCGAGGAGTGGCGTGAGCTGCATGAGGACGTGTTCACTGAGGCGTCGTCCGGTGGTCTTGAGGAGAACTTCACCGGGTGGAACTCCAGCTACGACGGCTCGGAGATCCCGCTCGGCGAAATGCGGGAGTGGCACGCGGCCACCATCGAGCGGATCAGCGCGTTGCAGCCGCGTCGCGTGTTCGAGATCGGTGTCGGCAGCGGCCTGATCCTGTCCAGGATCGCGCCATTGGCGCAGGAGTATTGGGGCGTCGACCTGTCGCCGAAGGCCATTGCCAACCTGCGCGGGGAACTCGGCGATGACCCGCGTATCCACCTGGAGGCAAGGCCCGCCCACAACCTCGGTGACGTGCCACGGGAGTACTTCGACACAGTCGTCATCAACTCGGTGGCACAGTACTTCCCGAGCGTGGGCTACCTGACCGAGGTGATCCGGGAGGCGTACAGCCTGCTCGCCCCGGGTGGCGTCATCTTCCTCGGTGACATCCGGAACCTGCGGCTGCTGCGGGCCTTCCGTACCGCGACTGAGATCCGGCACGGGCGTGCCAGCGTCCCGGCGGTTGACCAAGCGGTGGCTCGGGAAGGCGAGTTGCTGCTGGATCCGGACTACTTCGTCGCTCTGGCCGACGAGCTCGACGGCGACGTGGACCTGTGGATCAAGCGCGGTGTCGTGCACAACGAGCTGACCCGCCACCGGTATGACGTCGTGTTGCGCAAGGCACTTCCCGTCGAGCCGGTGCGCGAAGAGGTCCGTTCCTTCACCGATCTCGAAGCGGTGGAAGGGATCTTGCGTGAATCGCGGCCTGAGCGGCTGCGGGTGACAGGGGTTCCCAACGCCCGTCTCTCCGGGGAGCTGGCCGCAGTCCGGGTGCTGGGCGACGGCGACGCGGTCGCCGCACTGGACATTGTGGACGGTGTGGACCCGGAAGAGCTGTTCGCGTTGGCCGAGCGCGTGGGATATCACGTCGCCGTGACGTGGGCGGCCGGTGCCGAGGGCGCGCTCGACGCGGTGTTCGCCACGAACGCCCCAGGTCAGGTGTACAAGAAGACCCCGGTGCGGGCTTCGCTGGCGTCACTGGGCAACAACCCCGCCGGGCACAGGGAGACCAGCTCGTTGGTGGCTTCCCTGCGCTCGTACGTGCGGGATCAGCTGCCGCAGTACATGGTGCCTTCAGCGTTCGTGATCCTCGACCGGCTGCCGTTGCTGGCATCCGGCAAGCTGGACCGCAAGGCGCTGCCCAGCCCGGACCGGAACGCCTCGATGTCCGGCCGGGCGCCGCGTACTCCGGTCGAAGAGGTGCTGTGCGGCTTGTTCGCCGAGGTCCTCGCCGTGCCCGCGGTCGGCGTGGACGACGACTTCTTCGCACTCGGCGGGCACTCGCTGATGGCGACCCGGCTGGTGGCCAGGGTACGTGCGGTCTTCGGCGTGGAGCTGGAAGTCCGCGCGGTCTTCGAAACCTCCACGGTCGCCGGGCTGGCCGCCGCGTTGGCCAGCGGCGACGGCCAGGTGCGGCCCGCGTTGGTTCCGGCTGAGCGACCGGAGTACTTGCCGCTTTCGTACGCGCAGCAACGGTTGTGGTTCCTCCACCAGCTCGAAGGACCGTCGCCGACGTACAACATGCCGATCGCCATGCGGCTGACAGGCATGCTCGACGTCGAGGCGATTCGGGCGGCGCTCGCGGACGTGGTCAACCGTCATGAGGCGCTGCGGACCGTGTTCCCGGTGCACGACGGTGAGGCGTACCAGCAGATCCTGACCGATCCAGAGATCACCCTGCACGTCAGGGACGTGTCCGAGGCCGGGCTGGCCGACGCGGTCACCGAAATCGCGCGCTGTTCGTTCGATCTGCGGACCGAGGTCCCGCTGCGGGCCGACCTGCTTCGGCTCGGTGTGCGGGAACACGTCCTGGTGCTGGTGTTCCATCACATCGCGTCGGACGGTTGGTCGATGGCGCCGCTGTGGCGTGACTTCGCGACCGCCTATACGGCCAGGACAGCTGGCCACGCGCCCGAGTGGGAACCGTTGCCGGTTCAGTACGCCGACTACACCTTGTGGCAGCGGGATGCCCTGGGTGACAGCGTGATCGAGCCGCAACTGGACTACTGGCGCTCAGTGCTGGCCGACCTGCCGGAACGCATCGAGTTGCCGACCGACCGGCCGCATCCGCCGCAAGCTTCCTACCAGGGCGAACAGTTCACGTTCGAGTGGGACGACGACCTGCACGCCGGGCTGGTGGACTTGGCAAGGGCATGTGGCGCCAGTGTCTTCATGGTCGTGCACGCAGGTCTGACCGCCGTATTGACCAGGCTGGGTGCCGGGACGGACGTGCCGATCGGGACGTCCATCGCCGGGCGGACCGACCAGGCGCTGGACGATCTGGTCGGGTTCTTCGTGAACACGCTGGTGCTGCGGGTGGACACGGCCGGTGACCCGTCGTTCCGGGATCTGGTCGCCCGGGTCCGTGAGCGCAGCCTGGACGCGTACGCGCATCAGGACGTGCCGTTCGAGCGGCTGGTCGAGGCGCTCAACCCGGCGCGTTCCCTGTCGTACCACCCGTTGTTCCAGACCTCGCTGGCCTGGCAGAACAACGCGACCGCCGACGTGCGGCTGCCCGGGCTGACGGTGTCCGAGGAGCCGGTCAGGCTCGGGACAGCCCGCGCTGACCTCGTCTTCTACGTCGGAGAGGGCGAAGGCGCGGGCATCCGTGGTGCCGCCGAGTACAACAGCGACATCTTCGACCGGTCCACTGTGGACGCAGTACTCGGCCGATGGGAACGGTTGCTGCGAGCCGCCATCACCGATCCGGACCGGCCGTTCGGCCAGATCGACCTGTTGACCGAGGACGAGAAGGACCGGCTCAGTGCCGAGTGGTCGGCCACCGCCGTCGAAGTCCCCGAGACCACGATCCCGGAGTTGTTCGCGGCTCAGGTCAAGCGGATGCCGGATCACCCGGCGCTGTTCTTCGAGGACGTGGAGCTCAGCTACGCGGAGTTGGACGCGGTGTCCAACCGTCTGGCGCGGTTGTTGATCAGCCGTGGTGTTGGTCCGGAGAGCGTGGTGGCGTTGGCGTTGCCGCGTTCGGTCCACTTGGTGACGTCGATTCTGGCAGTGTTGAAGGCGGGTGCGGCATATCTGCCGTTGGATCCCGACTACCCCGCTGAGCGGATCGAGTTCATGCTGTCCGACGCGGCTCCAGCCCTGGTGCTGTCGGCGGGAAGGATGGCCTTTGAGTCCGTCGCGTTGGACGAGACGGATCTGTCGGAGTGGTCGAGCGAACCTTTGGCCAGCCCCGCGACGCCGGATAGTCCCGCGTACGTGATCTACACGTCTGGTTCGACGGGTCGTCCTAAGGGTGTTGTGGTGCCGCACAGGGGCATCGTCAACCGGTTGTTGTGGATGCAGCACGAGTACGGGCTGACCGGTGATGACCGGGTGTTGCAGAAGACTCCGTCGAGTTTCGATGTGTCGGTGTGGGAGTTCCTGTGGCCGTTGATCGTCGGTGCGACGGAGGTCCTGGCCCGGCCGGACGGGCACAAGGATCCGGTCTACCTGGCCGGTTTGATCCGTTCGCGCGAGATCACGACCGTCCACTTTGTGCCATCGATGTTGCAGGTCTTCCTTCAGGAACCGGCTGTCGCCGGGTGCGCGAGCCTGCGTCGGGTGATCTGCAGCGGTGAAGCGCTGCCAGTGGAGGCAGTGCGGGACTTCCACCGGGTACTCGGCGCGGAGTTGCACAACTTGTACGGTCCGACTGAGGCGTCGGTCGATGTGACCTACTGGCAGTGTGATCCTGCGGACGCGACTGTGCCGATTGGCCGTCCGGTGTGGAACACCAGGACTTACGTGCTGGATGCCCAGTTGCGGCCGGTTCCGCCGGGCACGCCCGGCGAGCTGTATCTGGCCGGGGTGCAGTTGGCGCGCGGCTATCTTGGCCGTCCGGGGCTGAGTGCCGAGCGGTTCGTGGCCGATCCGTATGGTCCGCCTGGCAGCCGGATGTATCGGACCGGTGACTTGGCCAAGCGCCGGAAGGACGGGGTCGTCGAGTTCCTCGGCCGCGTGGACGACCAGGTGAAGATCCGGGGCTTCCGGATCGAACCCGGCGAGGTGGAGGCCGCGCTGCTCACGCATCCGGCCGTCAGCCAGGCGGTCGTCGTCGCGCGGACCGACCGGCTGATCGGATACGTTGTGGCACAGGAGGATGCGACGCGGTTGCGGTCGTTCCTGATGTCCCGTCTGCCCGAGCACCTGGTGCCGTCGAACATCGTGGTGCTGCCTGAGTTCCCGTTGACGCCGAACGGAAAGCTCGACCGGCGCGCACTGCCAGAACCCGAGGTCACCGTGGTGCTCCGGGAGGCGCACACGCCGGCGGAGCAGGCGTTGTGCGAGCTCTTCGCCGAAGTGCTCGGCGTGCCGAGGGTCGGCGTCGACAGCGGGTTCTTCGAGCTGGGCGGGCATTCGCTGCTGGCCACCCGGCTGGTCAGCCGGATCCGCGGGGTGCTCGGCGTCGAGGTCCCGATCCGGGCCGTGTTCGACGCACCGACCCCGGCGCGGCTGGCCGAGGTGCTGGACCCGAGCCGCGCGGGCCGCCCGCCGCTGCGGCCGGTGCAACGACCCGAGGTCATCCCGCTTTCCTTTGCCCAGCAACGACTCTGGTTCCTCGACCGGTTGTCCGGCCCGAGCCCGACGTACAACATCCCGTGGGCGTGGCGCCTTTCCGGCCACATCGACACCGAGGCGTTGCAGGCAGCGCTCGGTGACGTCGTGGCCAAACACGAGGTGCTGCGCACGCTCGTGGTCGACGACAGCGGCACCCCGCGGCAGGTCGTGCTCGAATCGGCCGAGCCTGTGCTGAACATCGAGACCGTGTCCCCGGAGGACTTGCCGGGCAGGCTGGCGTCGGCGGCAAGGTACTGCTTCGCGATCGACAAAGAGATCCCGATCAGGGCCGCGTTGTTCTCCACAGCGCCGGACCACCACGTCCTGATGCTGCTCGTGCACCACGTCGCCGGCGATGGCTGGTCGCTGCCTCCATTGGTGCGTGACCTGGACGAGAGCTACGCGGCACGGTGCGCCGGTGAAGAGCCCAACTTGGCGGCATTGCCGGTCCAGTACGCGGACTACACCCTGTGGCAACGGGACATGCTGGGACGCGAGGACGACCCGGACAGCATTCTCGGGCGGCAGGCCGCGTACTGGCGGGAAGCCTTGGCAGGACTGCCCGATGAGTTGGCACTGCCCACGGACCGGCCGCGCCCGCCGCAGTCGACCAACCGTGGCGGGAACCTGTCCTTCACGGTGCCGCCCGAGGTGCACCGTGGCCTGCGCGAGCTGGCGCACGGCAGCGACGCCAGCTTGTTCATGGTGCTGCAGGCGTGCGTGGCGGCCTTGCTGACCAGGATCGGCGCGGGAACCGACATCCCGCTCGGCAGCCCGATCGCCGGCCGTACCGACCACGCGCTGGACGATCTCGCCGGGTTCTTCGTGAACACGTTGGTGCTGCGGACCGATACCGCGGGTGACCCGACGTTCCGTGAGCTGGTCAGCCGGGTGCGTGAGGTGGACCTGGCCGCGTACGCGCACCAGGACCTGCCGTTCGAGCGGCTGGTGGAGATCCTCAACCCGACCAGGTCGCTGGCCCGGCACCCGCTTTTCCAGGTGATGGTCGCGCTCTACCACATGGCCGACGAACCCGACCGCGTGCTGGGACGCGACGCGCAGTGGCAGGACGCCGGGTTGGGCCAGGCCAAGTTCGACCTGTCGTTCGACCTGATGGAGACCCACGGCGTCGACGGAATCGATGTCGACATCGAGTACAGCGTCGACCTGTTCGACAAGGACACCGTCCGGACATTGGCGCAACGGCTGGTCCGGCTGATGACAGCGGTCGTCGCCGAACCGGACCGGCCGATCAGCCACGTCGACGTGCTGGACCCGGCCGAACGCCTGCTGATTGTCGGCGAGTGGGGCACATCGTCCACGGTGGACGGACTGCGGACGATCCCCGAGCTGTTCGCCGCGCAAGTGGCCGCGACACCGGACGCACCGGCGCTGAGCGACGACAACACCACGCTCACGTTCGCCGAACTCGACGAGCGGACCACCCGGCTGGCCAGGCAGCTGGCCGCGGCCGGAGCGGGGCCTGAACGGGTTGTGGCGATCGCGTTGCCGCGCAGCGCGCGGGTGTTCGAGACGATCCTCGCGGTGCTCAAGTCGGGTGCCGCGTACCTGCCGATCGAGCCGAACCAGCCGGCCGGCCGGATCACCGACCTGCTCGCCGACGCCAACCCGGTACTGCTGCTGACATCCGCGGACATGGACCTCCCGGACGGCGGCCCGCGGCGGATCTTCATCGATGCCACGGACGACCTGCCGGAGGCCGAGCCGACACCACCGCAGCCGCAGAACCCGGTGTACGTCATCTACACCTCAGGCTCGACAGGCAGGCCGAAGGGCGTTGTCGTGCCGCACGCCGCGCTGGCCAACCTTTTCCACAGCCATCGCGAAACGCTGTACCGGCCCGCAGGCAAGCGGATGCGAGTCGGGCACGCGTGGGCGTTCTCGTTCGACGCGTCCTGGCAGCCGCAGTTGTGGCTGCTGGACGGGCACGAGGTGTACGTCGTCGACGACGAGACCCGCCGTGATCCGGCCCAGCTGGCCGCATTGGTACGGGAGAAGGGAATCGGCTTCCTTGAGCTGACCCCGTCGCACTTCACGCAGATCGCGGCGGCCGGTGTGATCGACGGCGACTCCTGTGCGCTGCCGGTGGTCGGCGTCGGTGGCGAAGCGATTTCCCAGCAGTTGTGGGAGAAGTTCCGGACACTGCAGGGTACTGAGGCGTACAACCTGTACGGACCGACCGAGTGCACTGTGGACTCGTTGGTCGGGCGGGCCCAGGACGCCGATCGTCCCGTGGTCGGCCGGCCCGTGCATGGCGCGCGGGCGTACGTCCTGGACAGTGGTTTGCAGCCGGTGCCTGCCGGAGTCGCGGGCGAGTTGTACATCGCCGGTGCCGGTCTGGCCCGTGGGTATCTCGGTCAGGCGGGCGGGACTGCGGGCAGGTTCGTGGCCGATCCGTTCGGACCGCCGGGAGCGCGGATGTACCGGACCGGCGACCTGGTGCGCTGGCGGGACGGACAGCTGGAATACCTGGGCCGGACCGACGACCAGGTCAAGATCCGCGGGTTCCGGATCGAACCCGCCGAGATCGAGGCGGTCCTGACCAGGCACGACGCCGTCCAGGACGCGCTTGTGGTGGTCCGCGAGGACCGGCCGGGTGACAAACGCTTGGTCGCGTACACCGTCCCGTCCGGGCCCGACGCGGCCGAGTTGCGGGTCTTCGCGCAGCAAACGCTGCCCGAGTACATGGTCCCGGCCGCGTTCGTCGCGATGGACGCGTTCCCCGTCACCGCCAACGGCAAGCTTGACCGCACTGCGCTGCCGGTTCCGGACTTCGGGCCGTCGCTGAGCAGACGACCGGAAACGCCTCTGCAGGGCACGCTCTGCGAGATCTTCGCCGAGGTGCTCGGAATCAGTGCCGACGGTGTCGGTATCGACGACGACCTGTTCGCGCTCGGCGGGCATTCGATGATGCTCGTGCTGCTGCGCAACCGGATCCGTGAGCGGACTGGAACCGACCTGCCCATCGCGGAGTTCTTCCGCACGCCGACTGTGGCCGGGTTGTCGGCTCGGCTGGACGACCGTGAATAGGAACCCGAAATGCGACGCACGTTGATTACGTACGCTCCGCTAGTCGAGCGCAAGACGGCACAACTGAGTGGGCGGGGGCTGTGACAAGCAAACAGATCACCGGCGGGAACGTGCTGCGGGGGGCGATTACCGGCCAGCGCAAGCACGTCACCCTGGCAGCGCTGGGCTTCAGCGCGCACCAGGCAGGTGAGGCCATCGTGCCCGTGCTGATCGGTGTCGTCATCGACCAGGCGATCGCCGTCGAGGGGTATGGCGGGCTGTTCCTCTGGCTGGGGATTTTGGCCGCGGTGTTCGCGGTGCTGTCGTACAGCTATCGGTACGGCGCCAGAGCGGCGGAGCGCGCCGCTGAACAGGCCGCGCATGACATCCGGCTGGCGCTGGCGGCGCGTGTGCTGGACCCGCGTGGTGGAGCCGAATCGGGCCGGTTGCCGGGTGAGCTGGCAAGTCTCGCGACCGGTGACGCCCAGCGGGTCGGTGCTCTCAACCGTGCGCTGCCGTATGGCCTCGCGGCTATGACGGGTGTCGTCGTGGCAGCTGTCGCGCTGTTGGGTGAGTCCGTGCCGTTGGGGCTTCTCGTGTTGCTGGGGACTCCGCCGTTGTTGTGGCTCGCGCACCTGTTGGGCCGTCCGTTGGAACGACGCAGCGAGGCCGAGCGGGAACGTGCCGCGAACGCCTCGGGAGTGGCCGCGGACCTGGTCTCCGGGCTGCGGGTGCTCAAAGGATTGGGTGCCGAGTCAGTGGCGGTGGCGCGCTATCGGACCATGAGCCGGGAATCGCTGGCCGCCACCGTGCGCGCGGCGCGCGTGAAGTCGGTCCACGACGGCGGGATGTTGGCCCTCAACGGCATCTTCCTCGCCATCGTCGCACTGGTCGGCGGTCGGCTGGCGGCGGAAGGGTCGATCAGCATCGGTGCGTTGGTCGCCGCGGTCGGTCTGGCGCAGTTCCTATTGGGCCCGTTGACCAACGTCGCTTGGGTCAACTCGGAGTTCGCTCAGGCCCGTGCCTCGGCGACGCGGATCGCCTCGGTGCTCTCGGCGCCGCCCGCGGTGCAGCCGGGGACCGGCAAGCTGGCCGGCCCGGTGCGGGGTGAGATCGCGCTGCGCGGCGTGTCGCACGCGGGGCTGAGGGATATCGACCTGCACGCAGCTCCGGGTGAGCTGTTGGGAGTCGTCGTGCCGGATCCAGCCATCGCAATCGCGCTGCTGGAATGCCTCGGCCGCGATGTCGATCCGGCCACGGGGACCGTCGAACTGGACGGTGTCGCGCTGTCGTCGCTTGAGTTCGACCAGGCCCGTGGTGCGATGCTGATCGCCGCGCACGACGCCGATCTCTTCGAGGGCAGCCTGATCAGCAATGTCACGTCCAATGGGGACGGCGCAGCCCGTGCGCTTACTGCCGCTGGCGCCGACGAAGTCGCGCGGGCACTGCCTGAGGGAGTGGACACCGTGCTGACCGAACGAGGGCGGTCGTTGTCAGGTGGGCAACGCCAACGGGTGGCGCTGGCGCGTGCCTTGGCGGCGGATCCGCCGGTGCTGGTTCTGCACGACCCGACCACCGCGGTCGACGCGGTCACCGAGGCGGGTATCGCCGAAGGGGTCAGGGAAATCCGCCGGGGACGGACGACGATCCTGCTCACC
This sequence comes from Kibdelosporangium aridum, assembly GCF_900176515.1. Taxonomy (GTDB): domain Bacteria; phylum Actinomycetota; class Actinomycetes; order Mycobacteriales; family Pseudonocardiaceae; genus Kibdelosporangium; species Kibdelosporangium aridum. The sequence continues at coordinate 252,457 of NZ_FWXV01000010.1, read as the reverse complement.
ACCAGCCCCGCGCTGCTCGCGGTCGCCGACCGCGTGGTGGTCATCGAGGACGGCAAGGTCTCCGCGGAAGGCTCGCACGGCGAGCTCGCCGCGGCGCATGCCGGCTACCGGACGGCGGTGCTCGCATGAGCGAGCTTGCGAGCGAGTCATTCAACACAGCGCCGGGGTCATGCGACCAACGTGAGCACAGCGGGGAGTACGCATGACTCAGGAACTGTTGCCCACAGCGACTCCCAAGCGGACGCGCCAAGCGGTCTGGGAACTGGTCCGCCTCGACCGGGGCCTTGCTGTCGTGGCGTTTCTCGTACTGCTGGCCGCGACCGCGGTCGGGCTGGCGACCGCGCCCCTGCTCGGCCGGATCGTCGACCTCGTCGTGGAACGCTCGCCGGTCGGCGCGATCACTTTTCCCGTCGTGCTGCTGGTGATCGCCGCGATCGCGCAGGGCGTTTTCATGGGTATCGGTACGAATCTCGTGGCGCAGGTCGGTGAGCGGATGCTCGCCCGGCTGCGGGAGCGGTTCGTTGACCGGGCCCTGCGGTTGCCGCTCGAACAGGTCGAACGGGCCGGGTCCGGCGACCTGACCGCGAGAGTCAGCGATGACGTCACGGTGATCGCCGAGGCGGTCCGCAACGCGTTGCCCGCGTTGTCGCGTTCGGTGCTGGCCATTGTGCTGACACTGGGCGGAATCGCCGCGCTCGACTGGCGTTTCCTGCTGGCCGCGCTGCTTGCGGTGCCGATCCAGCTGAGCACAGTTCGTTGGTACGCGCGCAATGCGGGCCCGATGTACGCGCGCCAACGTGTCGCGGTCGGTGCCCAGCAGCACCAGTTGCTCGACACCATCGGCGCGGGCAAGACCGTGCGTGCGTTCCGGCTCGCCGACGACCACATCGACCGCGTCCGCGGCAAGTCGCAGATCGCTGTCGACGTGGCACTGACGGCGGCCAGGCTGTGGACGAGGTTCTACGGCAGGCTCAACCTCGCCGAGTTCATCGGGCTGGGCGCCGTGCTGACCGCCGGGTTCCTGTTGGTGCGCAACGGCGAGGTCTCCGTCGGTACGGCGACCGCGGCCGCGTTGTACTTCCACGGTCTGTTCAACCCGATCAACGTCGCCCTGTCGCTCGTCGACGACGCCCAAGCCGCGATGGCGAGTCTCGCCCGGCTCGTCGGCGTCGCCGAGTCGCCGCTTCCGGCGGAGCCGGAGAAGCCGGCTGTCCCCACGGATGCGTCGGTTACCGCGTCCGGTGTGCACCACGCGTACCGCGAGGGCGAAGAGGTGCTGCACGGGATCGACCTGGACATCCGGCCAGGCGAGCGCGTGGCCCTGGTCGGTGCCAGCGGTGCGGGCAAAACGACGCTGGCCAAGCTCATCGCAGGTATCCACACGCCATCCGGCGGGGCCATCCAGATCGGCGGCGAGTCACTCGACCGGCTCGGCCCGACAGCGGTCAGCAAGTCCGTTGTCCTTGTCACCCAAGAGGTGCACGTCTTCGCCGGGCCGCTCGCCGACGACCTGCGGCTGGCCCGTCCGGAGGCGACCGACGAGGAACTGATCGCGGCGCTGGACCGTGTCGGGGCTGTGGCATGGGTCCGTGCATTGCCCGACGGACTGGCGACCGTGGTCGGTGAAGGCGGGCACCGCCTCACCGCGGCGCAGGCCCAGCAATTGGCGCTGGCCCGGTTGATCCTGGCCGATCCGCCGATCGTGATCCTGGACGAAGCCACCGCGGAAGCGGGAAGCACCGGCGCTCGTGTGCTGGAAGGGGCGACTGTCGCGGCGCTCGAGGGCCGCAGTGCTCTCATCGTCGCCCACCGCCTGACCCAGGCCATGGCCGCCGACCGCATCGTGGTTCTCGACGGCGGCCGTGTCGTCGAGTCCGGCACCCATTCCGAACTTGTCGCTGCCGACGGCCACTACGCCACCCTGTGGCAGGCCTGGTCCGACACCCGTAAGAACGCGACCGTCTCTGACTGACGCCAATGGAGAGATCATGACCAACCCGTTCGAGGACCCCGACGGCACCTACCACGTGCTCGTCAACGCCGAGAACCAGCACAGCCTGTGGCCGGACTTCGTGGCCATCCCCGACGGCTGGACCAGCGTGCACGGCCCGGCCGACCGGCAGTCCTGCCTGGACTACGTCGAACAGAACTGGACCGACATGCGGCCGCAGAGCCTCATCGAAGCCATGGGCGACTGACAGCACACTCTCAGACTCCTCTCAACGACCCGGGTCACCATGGAGAAGGTGGAACGGAGTTCGTCATGAGTGCGCTGGGAACCCTGCTTGGGCTCGTTTTGACGTTGTTCATCGTGGTGATGGTGATCCGCGCGATCCTCGACTGGGTCGGCGTGCTCTCCAGTGGCGGCGCGGCCGTGATCAAGGCACGGCGTGTGGCCTACGGCCTGACTGAGCCGGTGATCCGGCCGGTACGCCGGCTGATGCGGCCTGCTCGCGTCGGCTCGGTGTCCATCGACCTCGCGTTCACCGTGGTCTTCGTCGCCGCGGTGATCCTGCGAGCACTGGTCAGCAACTTGTGAGTCAGCATGCGAATGGGGCCTGTCACCGCGGTGACAGGCCCCATTTCGTTCCGATCAGGTCACTTGACCATCTGTGCCAGCTGCGGTCCGAGGTTGTCCAGCAGCATCGGCAGGCTCAGCACCGAGATGAACGACGCGGCGTTGCCCATGTCGGTCGTCTCGTCGAGGATGATGTCGCGCTTTTCCTTGGCCACCTTCAGCGAGGCGTACAGCGGATCGTTGTCCAGGGTGGTCCTGGCCTCCTTGGGGACCGCAAGCCAGATGATCACGCTCTGGTCGAGCAGGTCCACCCGCTCCTTGCTGATCGACGCGCCGAACTTGTCGCCGATCACCTCGTCGAGCTTCTCCGGCAGTTTGAAGCCCAGCGACGTCAGCAGCCGCGAACGCGGGTCCTGCGATCCGTAGACGAAGTAGCCCTCCCACAGCGTCGCGACCAGGCCGGTGGCGTTGGCGAACTTCGGGTTGTCCTGACGGGTCTTGGCGATCTTCGCCTCGACGTCGGCGACCAGCTTGTCCGCCTGCGCGGCCTTGCCGACGATCTTGCCGAGCGTCTTCGTGGACTCCTGCCACGGGATGCCGTAGTCGTTGTACTCCTTGGGCTGCGCCACCGTCGGGGCGATCTTGGAGAGCTTGTCGTACGACTCCTGGGTCAACCCGGCGTACAGGCCGATGATCACATCCGGCCGAAGCGACGCGATCTTCTCGTACTGCGGGCCGTTCTCATCGGTCAGCACGGTGGGCAGCGGAGCGCCGTTGAGCTTGTCCTTGGCCCACGGGTTGATCGCGCCGGGGTACTTCTTGAGCCAGTCGGTCACTCCGACCGGGACGACACCCAGGGCCAGCAGGGGGTCCTGTTCGGTCACACCGACCACGACGACCCGCTTGGGCTCGGCGTTGATCGTCGTGCTGCCGAACTTGTGCGGGATGGTCACGGGGAAGGCCGCGGCGTCGCCCGTGGCGGACTGGGGTGCTGCCGGGGTGTTGGAGCCGGACCCACACGCGGTGAGCAGCAGCAGGCTGGCGGCTAACAGGTAACGAATCATCTATACGCCCTTCAGGTCGGAACGCCCCGACTCCTCGTGCCGGTGTCCACTGGTCCGAAGACTTCGGTTAGCCTAACCTCAACTATCGGCATCCAGGAACACTGGTGGTGGTGTGTGGCAGGCGTGACAGAGCGCGCCAAAACGGCGCATCGCGCCGGGCGGGCCCTTGGCTTGGTGGTCGGCCTCGCGGCGCTGCTTGTCGTCTGCGCACTGAGCATCTGGTTCGGATCCAAGGACATCCCGTTCGCCGAGACCTGGAACGTGCTGTGGCACAACGACGGGTCCCGCGACGCGGTGATCATCCACTCCGTCCGGATCCCGCGGACCCTGCTCGGCTTACTGGTCGGGATCGCATTGGGCTTGTCCGGAGCGCTGATGCAGGCGTTGTCACGCAATCCGCTGGCCGAACCCGGCCTGCTCGGGGTGAACGCGGGTGGATCCTTCGCGGTGGTCGTCGGGATCAGCGTGTTCGGCGTGGGCTCGGTGTCGGGATACGTCTGGTTCGCGTTCCTCGGTGCGGGAGCCGCGACCGTGATCGTCTACCTACTGGGCGCGACCGGGCGCAGCGGGCCGACGCCGGACCGTCTGATCATGGCCGGTGCCGCGGTCAGCGCGGTGTTGTACGCGCTGGTCCGCGTGTTCATCCTGATGGACCCCCTGACGTTCAACCAGTTCCGGTTCTGGAACGTGGGATCGCTCAGCGGCAGGCAGATGGACACCGTCACGCAGTTGCTGCCGTTCTTTGTGGTCGGCATCGTCCTGGCGCTGCTGTTGGCCCGTTCGTTGAACGCGTTGGCGCTCGGTGACCAGACGGCGACGGCTCTCGGCGCCCACATCGGACGCACCAGGGTGGTCGGTGTCCTCGCCGTGACGTTGTTGTGCGGCGCCGCGGTCGCGGCTGCCGGTCCGATCACGTTCGTCGGGCTGGCGGTGCCCTATGTGGTGCGGTTGATCACCGGCCCCGACCAACGCTGGATCCTGCCGTACACCGTGCTGATCGCGCCGATCCTGGTGATCGGATCGGACGTGCTCGGTCGTGTGATCAACCAACCTTCGGAGTTGCAAGTGGGCGTCGTGACCGCGTTCATCGGCGCACCGGTGTTCATCTGGCTGTGCCGGCGCCGCCGGGTGACCAAGCTGTGAGCGTCAACACGGCGGTCCGCGGCCGCCCGATCCGGATCTCGCGGCTGTCGTTGCGGCTGGACATCCGCGCCACGGTGACGTGCCTGATCATGACCGCGGCGATCATCGGGCTCGGTTTCCTGAGCATGACCACCGGTGACTACCCGCTGACCGTGCCGGAAGTGGTGGACACCGTGCTCGGCCAGGGCCCGCCCGGTGCCGACTTCATCGTGATGGAACTGCGACTGCCCCGGTTGCTGGCGGGGCTGCTGGTCGGCGCCGCCTTCGGGATCAGCGGCGCGATCATGCAGCGGCTCACCGACAATCCGTTGGGCAGCCCGGACATCATCGGGTTCACCGCGGGCTCGGCCACCGGCGCGCTCTCGGTGATCGTGCTGACCGACGGCGGGATGATGCTCACCGCGGGCGGTGCGCTCGCCGGCGGGATCGTCACGTCGATCCTGATCTACCTGCTCGCGTACCGGCGCGGTGTGCAGGGCTTCCGGCTGGTGCTGATAGGCATCGGCATCAGCGCGATGTTGTTCGCCGCCAACGAGTACTTGATCACGCACGCGTCGTTGCAGGACGCGCTCGCCGCCGCGGCGTGGCAGGTCGGCGGGTTGAACGGGCGCGGATGGGAGCACGTCGAACCGGTCGCGTGGGCCATGGTCGCGTTGCTGCCGTTCGCGGTGTTCTTCAGCCACCGGCTCTCGATCTTGCAGATGGGCGACGACGCCGCCAAGGCGCTGGGTGTCCGCGTCGAAAGCACCCGGCTGGTGCTGGTCATGGTGAGCGTCGCCCTCGCCGCGGTCGGCACGGCCGCCGCCGGGCCGATCGCGTTCGTGGCGTTGGCCGCACCGCAGATCGCCAAACGGTTGGCCGGTACGCCCTCCGCCGGGCCCATCGCCGCGGGGGCGATGGGTGCGCTGCTGTTGATGACCAGCGATTTCGTTGTGCAGAAGCTGTTTTCAGACACCCAGCTGCCGGTTGGTATCGCCACCGCGGTCATCGGCGGGCTCTACCTGGCTTGGCTGCTGGCTCGTGAGTTTCGCCGCCGTTGACTTGGCCAGCGTCACGGCAATCGCGCCGAACGCTCCGACCAGCGCGAACACGTAGAAACCCCACGGGTACGCGACACCGGCGTCGAGCAGGGCGCCGCCTACGATCGGCCCGCTGATCGCGCCGAGGCGGCCGATGCCCGCGGCCAGGCCCAGTGCCGTGGCCCGGTTGTCGTCCACATAGGTCCGTCCAATGTAGGCGTACACCAGAACCTGCGCGCTGAACACGAAACACCCAGTGATGAACACCGCGACGTACGCACCGAACTGCGGCATCTTCACGCTCAGCACAGCGAGGAAAACGGCCGCGCAGATGAACCACAGGATGGTGGGACGCCGGACTCCCGCCCGGTCCGCGACGGCACCGGCGACGAGCAGGCCGACCACGGCGCCCACGTTGAGCGTCAGCAACAACGCCAACGCCGCGCCGAGTTCGTATCCGGCGGACCGCATGATCTGCGGCAACCACGTGTTCAAGCCGTACACCAGCAGCAGGCCCATGAAAGACGCCACACAGAACGCGAGTGTCGAGCGGAGGTACTTGCCTTGGAACAGCGACGTGATCGTGCCGAATGCCGTGCGCTCGCGGGTGAGTGTCGCGGACTCGGGCAGGTACTTGATCATCAGTGGGACCAGGACGACCGCGGGCGCCGCGCCGATGATGAACATCGCGCGCCAGCCGAGGTCCGGGATCACCAGAATGCCGAGCAATGCGGTGAGAACAGCGCCGACGTGATAGCCCGTCATCACAGTTGTGGTTGCGCTGCCTGCTTTGCCGCTGCGCGCGTGTTCGTTGACGATCGCGATCGCCGTCGGCAGGCAACCGCCAAGGCCGATCCCGGCCAGGAAACGAAACAGGCCGAACATGAAAACCGATGGGGCGAAAGCGCAGAGCAGCGTGAGCACCGAGAAACTGGTGACTGACAACACCAATGCCTTACGCCTGCCGATGACGTCAGTGAGTGCGCCAATGGTCAGCGCGCCGATTGTCATACCCACCAAGCCGAATGTGGACACGGCCGTGGCACTGGCCGGATTCAGGCCCCATTCCTTGGTGTCCAGCAGGACTGGAAGGACCGTGCCGAGTACGACCAGATCGAATCCGTCCAGCAGGACTGCGCTCCAGGCAAGGGAAATCGCCCATCGGCGACCAGCACGCTCCGCCACCTTTGTCGTCACCGTCTCGCTCCATCGCGTTGCCGAGTTGCCGGGTTGCCGCGAGACCATAGGTGGCGGATTTCCGGTTTTCAGCCCCGGCTTCCACTGAGCGGAAGTCGGGCTCGGCGGGGAAGCGGCTGAGCGCGAGGTCAATCGGCGGTGAGCGGCTCCAGGTTGTCGTCCCGGAAGTTGCCGATTGTCTCGATCCGGCCGTCGGTGGTGTCGAACGGCGCGAACCGCCATGTCGGCACGATCCGGTTGTTGATCACCCGGACGCCGATCGGGAAACCGTGGCCCTGGCTGCGGACCTGGACCGCGAAGTTCCCACCGGCCAGCAGATTGTTCTCGACCAGGAAATTCTTGGAATCGCCCTGTTCGGTGGCGATGCGCACGACGGCGTTCTTGCCCATGGCGTCGTTGATGAACGTATTGTGCCGCAGCACGACATTCAGCGCGCCGGACGATTGGATGGCGTCGTTGTGGCAGATGTCGCAGCTCGCGAGATCGTGCACATAAGAGTCCTCGATCACCACGTTGGTGCCCATGTGCGGGCCTTCGCCAAGGCTGTGCATGTCCACCCGGCGCAGAACGTAGTTGTCGAATCCGACGGCGGCATTCGTGGTTCCCGAGTTCAACCCGTCGATCTCGGTGTCCTCGATTACGGCGTTGCGGAAACCGTCGTAGACCCGGATCGGGAAGTAACTGTCACAGCGCACCCGGCTGCGTTTGATCTTGACATTGTTGGCCTTGATGCTGACGCAGCCGCGGATGTCCTTGCCGTCGATCACCGTATTGGGCTCGTTGATCTGGAACTCCGCGTCGGCGGTGAGATTCACGCCCGCGGTGGTCAGCTTGACCCCGGTGTGCTGCCACCCGGTATTGCTCGCATCGGGAAAACCACACGCGCGCAGCGTCTTGATGCAGTTGGTTTTCGGCTGGGCGGGTGGAGGTGGTGGCGGGGGAGCGGCTTGCTTTTGCGTCCCGCTGGTCGTGGTCGTCGATTGTGGAATCGCCGACAAAGGCGCGGGTTGGTCACTGGTTTCCGATGCCCACTCGGCCGGGGTGGAAGTCTCCGGCGCCGGTGCCGCTGTCGTATTGCATGCGGCGAGTGTTGTGCCTACCGCGAAGATGGAGACGATCGTTCTCAGTCTGCGACGCCGGTTGGGAAATAACTCGGCCATTCGGCCTCCCGGTTTATCGACAAGGTAAGTTCGAAGCGTGAGTGTGCAGCGTACAGAATCCGTGCGTACCCCGGATGGTGAATTCGACCTGACCGTTTGGGCACCGGATGGTGGCGGGCCCGCGGTGCTGGTGATCCAGGAAATCTTCGGCGTCGGCGAGTACATCGAGGCGGTCGCCGGTGATCTGGTGGAACTGGGATATGTCGCGGCCGCGCCGGACATGTTCTGGCGGCTGCGGCCAGGCTGGCGCGCCGGGCACGACGACAAGGGCCTGGCCGAATCGATGGACCTGGCCAGCCAGTTCGACATGACGACGGGCGTGGCCGACGTGGCGGCCGCGTACCAGCATCTCTCCCAGCTGCCCGAGGTCACTGGTGGCGTGGCGCTGCTTGGCTTCTGCTTCGGCGGCACGGTTGCTTTCGTGTCCGCGGCGTCGATCCAGCCCGCGGCCGTGCTGTCGTTCTACGGCTCAGGCGTACCGTCCCAATTGGACCTGCTCGATAAGATCAAGTCACCGTTGCAGCTGCATTTCGGCGGCAACGATCCGTACATTCCTGCCCAGAAGGTCGCCGATGTGGCCGCTGCGGTGGAAGGCCGCGCCGGGGTTGAGTTGCACATCCAGCCCGACGGCGGGCACGCGTTCCACAACCGGGTGGCGCCGCAGTTCTACCAGCCGGAACCGGCCGAACGAGCGTGGGCGCTGGCGGTGGACTTCCTCAGGAGGCACTTGTGAAGGACCTGCACCAGAAAGGCCGGGACGTCGTCGGCGAGCTGATCCCGGGCGGGAAGGCGAGGCTGGACAAGATCTTCGAAGTGGCGCCCGGCCTGGAAGAACTGGCCGTCGGCGTGGTCTACGGCCACCTGCACAGCCGCCCCGCCCTGGACGCCCGGACGCGGGAAGCGGCCGCGATCTCCGCGATCATCGCATCCGGCGGAGCGGGGACACCGATCCGCGTGCACACCCGAACCGGCCTGTCCTCAGGGCTGGCACCCGCGGAGATCACCGAGATCGTGACCGAAGCGGCAGCCTTCTCCGGCTTCCCGCGCGCGGTGATGGCCCTCGAACACATCAAGGAAGTGTTCACAGAGGCAGGCGCACCTGTGCCGCCAACCCCGGCACCGCGCGAAGTGCTGCTACAGGCACTGGAGTCGGACGAGCGCCTGGCCGAATTTTCAAGCCATCCAGCCCAAGTCGTCACCACCGGCCCCGACACCGCGATCGCGATCTTCGCCGACGGCGCAGCCGTGGCGTGGGCCCGGACCAGCGAAACGAAGATCGCTGAACTGAAAGTCCTGCGCTAGTGAGTCGGGGTGGCGCGGCGGATGCGCCACCCCCGCCCGCCTCGCACTTTCATCTCGAGCCGCCTGATCGAAGACCACCCAACTTGAGGTTTCCCGCTCACAGAGTCGAGAGGCGTAGCCGTCGCGCCACCTCTTCACTTCGCTGTCAGCAGGTCCACCACGTCAGCCATCACCCTGCGCCAATGCTCGCGTTGGCGTTCCCGTTCGGCCGGGCCGGTCATCCGTTCCTGGTGAAAGGTCAGCCGTGTCTTGCCGTTGCTGGCTGAGATCGCGATCTGGACCGTGGTCTCGTGATCCCAGTCCTTCGGCCGCCACGTCACCCGGACCCGGTCGAGCTCATTCAGGCTCCGCACCTCGCCGACCGTGCCGTCTGCCGTCTCGTACGACTGGCCCTTGACGAGGGTGGCGCCTTTTCCGAGCCACAGTGCGATGCCTTCGTCGCTCATGATCGCCGCCCACACGGCTTCCGGTGCGAACGGCAAAGTCTTGGAGACGCCGATCTGGAAGCCGACGTCCTTCGTCTGCCCGATCATGACTGCTGGTGCAGTACGGCGCGCCACTCGCCGTCCTCGAGCGAGTAGACCGTCGTGGCCAATGCGGTGAAGTCATGCTCGGTGCCGTCGATCAAGGCCGTGTAGTCCGTTTTGTACGTGACCAGTGCGGCGGTCTCGTTGATCAGCAGGACCTTCGCGTCGCTCATCTTGGAGCGGGTGAACGGGTTGTCGTTGATGCTGATCAGCTTGACGGCCCCGCTCTTGTCGTACACGCCGAACTTGCTGACGCCCAATGCGTCATCACGCAGGACCTTGTCGTAGAACGCACCGTCGCCTTCGCGGTTGGCCCGCCACAGCTCTTCTTCCAGGTCCAGCAACGTCTGCTCGATGCTCATCGCCCCTCCAGTGTCTGTAACCGGTATAACCGGTAGTGAAACCGACTATACTGGTTACATGGCGAGCCGCACAAGGGTGCTGACTGGACTCGACGGCCAGCGCTACCACTTCGACGCCGGCGTCTTCTGCCTGGAACTGCTGCTCACCGGCGGTCCCGGGCCGATCGGGGAGGCCTACGAGATCCTCTTCAAGCCTGACGACTTGGCCGAGTGGCTGCTTGACTCCCGGCTCAACGACACCGCGCCGGTCCGCCGCGAGGACCTCGACATCACGGAGTCCGACCTCGCCCACGTCACGCAGTTCCGCAACGCCCTGTGGCATGCGGCCGAGGCCATGGCGAAGGGCCAGGCTCCGGAAAAGAGCCACCTCGAAGTGATCAACGGCGCCGTGGGCGAACCGCCACGGCCGCAGATCGACGTGGCCACTCTGCAGCGCCACTGGGCGGCGCCGATCACCGGCAGGCAGATCGCGGCCATGGCCGCCCGCGAGGCCATCGACCTAGTCGGCTCGACGCGCCTGCGTCAGTGCGCGGGCGACAACTGCGCCTTGCTTTTCCTGGACACGTCCCGGCCAGGCAAGCGCCGCTGGTGCTCGATGGAAAGGTGCGGCAACCGCAACAAGGTCCGTGAGTTCCGGTCCCGCTCCGGGGCAACTTCGTGACCACGTTGGACTCGATGTTTCCCTGACGGCGCAACGGCATCACGGTGACCGCCGCGGAGCCAAGGCCGCTGGGCTCCTAGGGGTGTTCCCGGATGCCGCCAGTGTCGCGGTGCCGTACAAAGAGAATCGTGTCGTTACCGAGAAGAGTGGTCACGCTAGCCGCCGCCGTCGTGGTGGCCCTTCCGCTGACCACGACCGTGAGCTCTGCGGACCAACGAGATTTCTCCGCCGTTGTGCGCTACACCGAGAACGGGATTCCGCACATCAAGTCGAATACTTTCGCCGGGCTCGGCTATGGCTACGGCTATACCGCCGCGAAGGACAACATCTGCCAGATCGCCGACCTTTACGTCACGTTGAGTGCACAACGTTCCCGGTATTTCGGCCCGGACGCGCCTGGTAATTCGGCGCTCGGCAGTGCGGCCACAAGCCTGGCGAGTGACCTGTATTTCCAGCAGATCAACGACTCTGGCGCGGTGGAGGAGGCGCTGAAACAGAGCCAGCCGCTCGGGCCGCGTCAGGAAGTCCGGGAGGTTACCAAGGGTTACGTGGCCGGGTACAACCGGTTCGTGGCCGAGCGTCGCATCACCGACCCGGTTTGCCGGGACGCCGCGTGGGTCCGGCCGATCACGGACATCGACGTCTACCGCCACATGCACGCCATGGCCACCGTGAGCGGCCAGGCCCTGCTGATCGACCAGATCGCCTCGGCCAAGCCGCCGGCAGCGCCGACCGAAGTGCCCGCGATCCCGCAGGACGCCGCCCGCAAGGTCGCCGAAGCGCTCGAGGCCACAAAGGACATGGGCAGCAACGGGTTCGCGTTCGGCCGGGACGCTACGGCCAACGGCAAGGGCCTGCTGCTGGGCAACCCGCATTTCCCGTGGCAGGGCGGCCGCCGGTTCTGGCAGTCCCAGCTGACCGTGCCCGGTCGTCTCGACGTGTCCGGTGCGAGCCTGCTCGGCATGCCGTTCGTGCAGATCGGCTACAACAAAGACGTGGCGTGGACGCACACTGTGGCCACCCCGCGGCCGTTCGGCCTGTACCAGTTGCAACTCGTGCCGGGTTCTCCGACGACCTACCTGGTGGACGGCAAGCCGGAGCAGATGACCAGCCGCAAGGTGACTGTGCAGAGCCGCAATCCGGACGGCAGTCTGTCTACAGTGGAGCGTATGCTCTGGTCAACGCGATACGGACCGGTGATCGACTCCGCGTTCGGCCTGCCGCTGACGTGGACGAGCACGACGGCCTACGCCATGCGGGACGCGAACTGGGGCAACCTCCGTTCGGGCAACACGTGGTTCGAGATGGCCCAGGCCCGTGACACCCGGGGAATCGTCAAGGCGCTGTCGGACACATTGGGCTCGCCGTGGGTCAACACGATCGCCACGGACAGGTCGGGCAACGCGACCTATGCCGATATCCAAGTCGTACCGCACATCACCGACGAGATGGCGCAGCGTTGCAGCACCCCGCTTGGCTCAGCCGTGTTCCCGAGCACCGGTGTGGCCGTGCTCGACGGCGCGAAAACCAGCTGTGCCTGGGGAAATGACCCGGACGCGATCGTGCCGGGCCTGCTTGGCCCAGCCAGGCAGCCACAACTGAACCGCAACGACTACGTGGCCAACTCCAACGACAGCGCGTGGCTGACCAACCCCGCCGCACCGATCACCAGTTACCCACGGATCATCGGCGACGTCGGCACCGAACGCGGCCCCCGCACCCGGATGGCCATCGCGGAGCTGGACGGCAAGAAGTTCTCCAGGCAGTCCGTCCAGGACATGCTGTTCTCCGACCGCAGCCTGGTCGGCCAGCTCGCCGCCGACGACACCGCAAAGATGTGCGCTGACCTGCCGAATGTCGCGGACGCCTGCGAGGCGATCAGACATTTGGACAACACGTACTCCACTTGGAGTAAGGGCGCGTTGCTGTTCGAGCGGTTCTGGCTGAAGGTCCCGCCAGGCTCGTGGAAGGTCCCGTTCAACGCCGCGGACCCGGTCCGCACCCCGAACACGCTGAACACCGAAAGCCCGGCGGTGCGTAAAGCCTTCACCGACGCCGTGGCCGAACTGCGTGCCGCCAAGATCCCCATGGACGCGCCGCTTGGCGAGTACCAGTACGTCGTGCGCAACGGCGAACGGATCCCGGTGCATGGCGCGCCCAACCAGCTAGGTGTGCTCAACATGCAAGTCCCGGTCTGGGATCCGGCGAAGGGCAACACGGAGCTGGTCCACGGCTCCAGCTACATCCAGGCGGTCTCCTTCGACGGCGGCCGTTGTCCAGATGTAAGAACGCTTCTTACATATGCACAATCGACCGACCGGACCTCGCCTTTCTTCGCTGATCAGACCAAGTTGTACTCGCAGGGCAAGTGGGTGCGTGGCCGGTTCTGCGAGCACGAGATCCTGTCCTCGCCGCAGCTGAAGATCGTCTATCTGCGCGGATGAGCCGCTGAGTCATCGGCGGGGCTGGTCCGCCAGCCCCGCCAAACCCTCAGGCGACCTTCAACTGAAGCCCGGTGCTCGCGGTGCTCCGGTCGACGAGCTGCGCGGTGTGCCAGCCCTGCGGACACCGACCGGCCAACAGCCGGGACCGCACCTGCGGTGAGCGGCGCATATGCCTCGCGAACGACCATTTGAGCAGCACCCGCCCGCGCGCGACCTGACCGGCGAGAGCCTCAGCGGGCGAACAATCGATCCAAATGAAATGCCTCCGCCGCCGGGACAGCACGCCCATCAACGCGAACGCCGTCCGCGTACCCGCGCCCGTCGCCGGGTCGTGCACCAGCACCGGCCCGGACGCGAACAGCACGCTCGCCAGCAGCCGGGCGGTGTGCAGGACGTGCACGAGCGGCCGGTACCAGCCGTACGGGACCGAACGAGGCAACAGGCGCGCCAACAAAGCCCGGACATGGTCGGTGTCGAGCACCGAGATCGGCACATTGGCCTGGGTGTGCCGCAGCAGCGTGCTCTTGCCTGATCCCGGCAAGCCCGCCACGACCACCAGTGCCCGGCTCTCGACCGTAAAGTCCATATCCGGACAACGTCGGACCGCGCGTGTCAGTTCTCCCGGTTCACCGGAATCAGGGTTTTCGCCCTATTCGGCGGCCGGCGCCTCGATCCGCGGGAACAGCGCCGGGGACTTGGTGACCTGCACGCCTGCCAGCCCGTCGAGCCAGTTCTGGGCCCCTGGGACCTTGTCCGGCTCGGCGCCCAGCGTGCGCACGATCGTCTCGGCGGCCTCCGGCAGGAACGGCAGCAGCAACCGGCCCAGCTGGCGTACGGCGCCGGCCAGGTAGTGCAGCGTGGTGTCCAGCACGGCGGCCTGCGCCGGGTCCTTGGCCAAGTGCCACGGGGCGCGCTCGTCGACGTACGCGTTGGTCCGGCGGACCAGGTCCCAAATTCGCGCCAGGGCCTCGCGGTGGTCGTACCCGGCCATCGCGGCGACGGACTCCTGCTCGCTGGCGGCCAGCTGTTCGGCCAGGGAACGCTCCGGGTCGCCGATCTCGGCCGGCTCAGGAATCACGCCATCCCGATACCGGACGGTCATGCTGGTCGCCCGCGACAGCAGGTTGCCAAGGCCGTTGGCCAGGTCGGCGTTGTACCGCGCGATCAGGCGTTCTTCGCTGAAGTCGCCGTCGATGAAGGGCGAGAATTCCGCGAGCAGGAAATACCGCACCGCGTTCGAGCTGAATCGCTCGATCAGGTCGGCCGGGTCGACCACGTTGCCGGTGGTCTTGCTCAGCTTCTGGCCGGACGCGGTGATGTAGCCGTGCACGACGATCTCGGTCGGTATCGGCAAGCCCGCGGACATCAGCATCGCGGGCCAGTACACGGCGTGGAACCGGGTGATGCCCTTGCCCACGTCGTGCACCCGCTTGGCCGCGTCGACCCAGTACTTCTTGTACTCCTCGCCGTCGCGGGTCCAGCCCAGCGCGTTGGTGTAGTTGGTCAGCGCGTCGATCCAGACGTACATGACCTGGTTCTCGTCGCCCGGCACCGGGATGCCCCAGCCGCGCGCGCGGCCAGTGGACCGGGAGATCGAGATGTCCTCCAGCCCGGACCGCACGAAGCTGACGACCTCGTTGAGGCGCGATTCCGGGAACACCTTCAGCTCGCCGGACTCCAGCACGGCCAGCAGCTTGTCCTGGTAGTTCGACAGCCGGAAGAAGTAGTTCCGCTCGGTGATCAGGTCAGGCACGGTCAGGTGCTCGGGGCATTTGCCGTCGACCAGCTCAGCGGGTGTGTAGAACTGCTCGCAGCCCACGCAGTACAGGCCCTCGTAGTCCTTGGCGTAGATGTCGCCGCTGGCGTCCATCCGGCGCCAGATCTCGACCGCGCCGTCGATGTGATCCTGGTCGACGCTGGTGCGGATGAACCGGGACAGCTTGGTCTGCAGGTCGGCGGCCATCCGCTCGAAGAAGACGACGTTGCGGTCGACCAGTTCGCGGGCGGTGACGCCCTCCTTCTCCGCGGCCAGCACGTTCTTGAGGCTGTTCTCGTCCGAGCCGCTGAGGAAGTAGACGTCCATACCCTGGCTGGCCATGTGGCGCGCGTACGCGTCCGTCTGGCTGTACTCGAAGGCGTGCCCAAGGTGCGGCTGCGCGTTCACGTACGGGATGCTCGTCGAGATGAAGGCGGCCTCAGCCATGATCTTCCTAACCCCTTGAGTGCCGGACACCCAAGCTTATCCAGCAGCGATCGGGTGGCATCGGCCGGGCGAGCGGGGTGAACGGGCGTACGGCCGCCGGTCCCGCGGGGCGGGGACTTCCGATCGGCTCCGCGTCCATTCGGGCGTGGACGGCTCGTTCTGGAAAGTCGTTCAATGAACGCGTTCCTGGATTCCTGTCCGCACACTGGGGAAATGCGGTCTAGACAATCGGGCGCAGCTGTGTACCAGATGGCATGAGTTGGCCGAATCCGAAATTGACCTGCATTCGTTTGGCAACGTCTGCCACTACGTTGGCCGCGATCGCCACAAGGCAGTGATTGATCGAAATTTCAAACCCGAATATCACATACCGGGTCGCGCCGGTCGTTGCCGACAGGCAGGCGATCGGCGCCAGGGAGGGACATCAAGTGCACAACCCGACAGTGAAAGCCGGTGCGTTGATCGCCGGCTTGGTACTGCTGGCCGCTTGCGGCACCAACAAAACCGAGGCCGGTGCGCCCGGCCAGGCCAACGGATGCGACACCAGCAAAGGTGCGCTGGTCGTCGGCCTGATCGCGCCGTTGAGCGGCGGTCAGTCGTCGATCGGCCTCGGCATCAGGAACTCGGCTCAGCTGGCCGTTGACCAAGCCAACGAGAAATGCACCGTGAAGGGCTATCGGCTCGTTCTGCAGCCGGAAGACGACACGGCCACTCCGCAGATCGGTATCCAGGCGGCGTCCAAACTGGCCGCGACGGACAGCGTCGTCGGCGTGATCGGCACCTACAATTCCTCAGTGGCGCAGAGCGTGCAGCCTGTTCTCGCTGGCAAGAACATCGTGCAGATCTCACCGGGAAACACCAACCCGTCGCTGACCATCGGTCCCGACTCGGCCAAACCCAAGCGCCAGTTCAACAACTACTTCCGGACTGTCACGACCGACGCCTACCAGGGTCCGTATGCGGCGGAATACCTGGTCGGCAAGGTCGGCAAGAAGGCCATCGCGATCGTCACCGACGGCAAGACCTACGGCGAAGGCCTCGCGACCGAGTTCACCAAGCAGGCGCGCGAACTTGGCGCCCGGATCGTCGCACGGGAGACCGTCAGCGAGAAGGACACCGATTTCAACGGTGTGCTGGCCAAGGTCAAGGCGGCCAAGCCGGACGCGATCTACGTCGGCAGCGAATACCCGGTTGCCGCACCGCTGAGCAAGCAGGCAAGCGAAGCGGGGCTGAACGTGTCCGTTATGGGCGGTGACGGCATCTACGACCAGAAGTTCATCGAGCTCGGTGGCCGCAAGGGCGACCTGGCGACATCGGTCGGCGCGCCGACCGAGACCCAGCCGTCCGCGAAGGAATTCGTCGCCGCGTACAACCAGAAGAATTATGCGGACGGATACGGCGGATTCGGGGCTTTCTCGTACGACGCGGCCAACGCGATCATTGCCAGCCTGGCGAACACCCTCGGGCCGAACGGCACCTGGAGCGAGTCGCAGCGCGCAGCGTTGCGTGACCAGGTGCAAAGTTACAAGGGCAGTGGTGCGACCGGCGACGTCGCCTTCGACCAATACGGCGACAGCACCAACAAGGTTCTGTCGGTGTACGGAGTGGACAACGGCAAGTGGAACGTGATCCAGTCCGGCACGTTTACCGGCAGCTGACCGGCGGTTCGTGAGGGTTCGCGGTATGTGCCGGGGCTGCCCCGTCCACCCACGGTTGGGTAGCCTCGGCCTCCGCGAGCGCGAGGAGGCCGGGTGGTCAGGGAACAGGCTGGTCAGGTACTGGCCGCGAACCTCAGGGCACTGCGCGGGCAAGCCGGTCTGTCGCTGTCGGAGCTGGCCAGGCGCTCCGGGATAGCCAAGGGGACGCTCTCGCAGCTCGAGTCGGGGACCGGGAACCCGACGATCGAGACTGTGTTCAGTTTGTCGAACGCCTTCAACGTCCCGGTGTCGAGCCTGCTGACCGAACAGACCGATCCCGGCGTCGTGCTGGTCCGTTCGACGAGCCTGGACGTGCTCAGCAGCAACGCGGTCGACCTGCGCCTGCTGCGCCGGATGGACCTGACCGACACGGTGGTCGAGATTTACGACCAGCGCGTCCGGCCGGGCGCGATCCAGCACTCCGACGGCCATCCCGGCCTCGAACACGTCACCGTCATGGCAGGTCAACTGCACTTTGGCCCACCGGACGAGCCATACCTCCTCGGCCCGGGTGATTACATCTGCTTCCCGGCTCATCGGCCGCACATCTACGAGGCCGTCGACGGTCCGGTGATGTCGGTCCTGCTGCTGCAATACCCGGCTGGAGCGGTGGCTTCACCCGTTCACCCCTAATGGCCCATTGGATGCGCCAGCATCTCCGGCTACCCTGCTGTCGTTCACTTTAATGAACGGTGGTGGTCATGCAGCCGGACGTCGTGGTCGTCGGAGCGGGCATCATCGGCGCTGCGTGCGCCGAGGCGCTCAGCGCGGCCGGAGTCCGGGTCACCGTGATCGATCGAGGCACACCGGCAGGCGGAACGACCGCGGCAGGCGAGGGCAACGTCCTGCTCTCCGACAAGCCACCAGGCCCCGAACTCGCACTGGCGCAGGCCTCGGTCGCGAGGTGGCCGAAATTGCTGGCCACCCTGCGTGACCTGCTCGGATCCGAGCAGGCGGAGGTGGAATGGGACGCCAAGGGCGGCCTGGTGGTTGCCCTGGAGCACGCCGAAGCCCTGGCCGAGTTCGCCGACCACCAACGCAGCGCCGGTGTCCGCGCGGACCTGATCACGGCATCGGACGCGCTGGAGCTCGAGCCGAACCTCACGCCTGACGTCACCGCCGCCGTGCATTACCCGGACGATGCCCAGCTGCAGCCCGTGCTGGCCGCGACGACGCTGCTGGCCGCTGTGAAGCGCCGCGGCGGTGAGGTGCGCGGTGACGTGGCGGCGCTCGGCATCCGACCGGGCGGCCTCCGCACATCCGAGGGTTTCCTGAACTGCGGCGCGGTGATCAACGCCTGCGGACCGTGGGCCGGTCAGTTCAGTGAACGCGTGGGCGCGCCGATCAACATCCAGCCGCGCAGGGGAGTGGTCCTCGTAACGAGCCACACACCGTTCACCGTGCGGCACAAGGTTTACGACGCGGACTACGTCGGCGCGGTCGAGAGCGGCGCGGCTGACCTGCAAACGTCCACAGTGGTCGAGTCGACCCGGGCGGGCACGATCCTGATCGGCTCCAGCCGGGAACGCGTCGGCTTCGACGACACCATGCGCGTGCCCGTACTCCGAGAACTGGCGCGCAAGGCCGTCCGGCTGTTTCCCGGGTTGGCCCGAGTACCCGTCATGCGGGCGTACGGTGGTTTCCGCCCATACGCACCCGACCACTTGCCGGTCATCGGCCCCGACCCGCGTGTCCCCGGACTGTGGCACGCGACCGGGCATGAGGGCGCCGGAATCGGCCTGGCCGCCGGAACGGGCCAGTTGATCGCGGACCTGTTCCTGGGACGGCCACCCGTGGTCGACCCGCTGCCGTTCCGAGTGGACCGCCCGGAGGTGACGCCATGCACGTGACCGTCGACGGCCAGAAAGTGCCCGCGCAGCCCGGCGAGACCATCGCCGCGGTCCTGCACAAAGTGGGCCGTGCCAGGGTTTTCTGTGGGATCGGTGTGTGCTTCGACTGTGTAGTCACGCTTAACGAAATTCCGGATGTTCGTGCCTGCCAGCGAATAGCGGTCGACGGTGACGACGTGCGGACTCGATCATGAACGTGGTCGTCGTGGGAGCCGGACCCGCAGGTATCAGCGCTGCCAGAGCGGCATCGGTCCGTGGCGCGCGAGTGACCTTGGTCGACGCCGGCCAGTCAGTGGGTGGCCAGTTCTTCCGGCAACCCTTCGACCAACCGCGCACGCTGCCCGGAGTCGAGCACCTGCCGTCCACAGTGGTCTGGGCGATTGAAGGACGCCGCGTGCACCTGCTCACTGGCCCAGCAGATGGGCCAGACAGGCGTGCCCGCGCGATCGACGCCGACGTACTCATTCTCGCGACCGGCGCGTACGACCGGGTCGTTCCGTTTCCTGGCTGGGACATGCGAGGCGTCTACACCGCGGGCGCGGCACAGATCCTGGCCAAAGAACAGCGCATCCCGATCGGCAAACGTGTGCTCGTGGCCGGGACCGGGCCGTTTCTGCTCGCCGTCACGAAGTCGCTGATCGACGTGGGAGCTTCGGTGGTCGGCGTCCTGGAGGCGAACTCCCCGGCGCGCTGGCTACGCACGCCGCTCGCCGGTCGGCACAAATTCGGCGAGGCCGCCCAGTACGTGGCTCTACTCGCGCGCCACCGGATTCCGTACCGGACCCAGACAACCGTGGTTGCGGCGCACGGGGACTCCCAGATCCGATCGGCGACTGTCGCCAGACTCGGCGAGCACTGGAATGTCGTGAGCACGAAGGAAATTGAGGTCGACGCGGTGTGCATCGGCTACGGATTCACGCCACAGCTGGAGCTCGCAGTCGCGGCGGGATGCGAACTGGTGGACGGATTCGTCCATGTCGACATCACGCAAGCGACCTCAGTTCCGGGCGTCTTCGCGGCCGGGGAGATCACCGGCATCGGTGGTGCGGACCTCGCCGCGGCGGAGGGAACCATCGCCGGGATCGCCGCTGTGGGTGGCGACATCCCCCGTGAGACATTGCGAAAAGTACGTCAGGGCCGCAGATTCGCGGCAGCTATGACGCAGGCGTACCCGGTCCAGCCAGAGTGGCGCGATTGGTTGGCCACCGACACCGTCGTCTGCCGCTGCGAACGCGTCACGTACGGCGCGCTGTGCGACGCCGTCCGGACCAGGGCGGCAACTGGGGCGCGCACCGTGAAGCTGGTCAGCCGAGTGGGCCTTGGCCGCTGCCAAGGCCGCACCTGCTTGCGCAACGCGGCCGACCTGACCGGAGTGGCTTTCAACGACCGACGCCCGATCGCGGCACCGCTGCGGTTGGGAGAACTCGCAGCCGAGGAGGAAGAGTGACACAGGAGAAGCTCGACGGCGTCATCGTCGCTACCGCGTTGCCGTACGCCGAGGACCCGGCCGCGCCGGCCGGGCTCCGAGTCGACCTGGACCGCTACGCCGACCACTGCCGTTGGTTGATCGAGAACGGATGCCGGGGCGTCGGCCCGAACGGGTCACTCGGCGAATACTCCTCCCTCACCGACGACGAACGCCGCGCCGTGGCGCGGACCGCGATCGAAACGGTGAGGGACAGGGGAATTGTGGTGGTCGGCGTGCACGGCGTCGGCTCACACCAGGCTCGGCACTGGGCCGAGGTCGCGGCCGAGGACGGCGCGGATGGCGTGCTGTGCCTGCCACCCACCCTGTACCGGGCGAACGCCGGCGAGGTGATCAAGCACTTCGAACAGGTCGCGGCCGTGGGCCTGCCTGTCATGGTCTACAACAACCCCTTCGACACCAAGGTCGACCTGACACCCGCGCTGCTCGCGGAGATCGCCCAGATCGACAACGTGGTCGCGATCAAGGAATTCTCCGGTGACGTCCGTCGAGTGACCGAGATCCGCGACCTCGCGCCGAACCTGACCGTGGTCGCCGGAGCTGACGACGTCCTGGTCGAGTCGGTGCTGATGGGCGCGACCGGCTGGTTCGCCGGATTCCCGAACGTCTTCCCGGCCGAATCCGTGCGCCTGTTCTCCCTTGCCCTGGAAGGAAAGGTCGCCGACGCTCGCGCCATGTACGAAGCCATGGTCGGCGCGTTCCGGTGGGACTCGCGAACCGAGTTCGTACAGGCGATCAAGTACGGCATGGACTACGTCGGCCGGTATGGCGGACCATGCCGGCCACCTCGTGGCCCGCTGTCGAGCGACCAGCTTGCCGCACTGGAAGCCGACATGCGGCGAGCGGTCGGGGTGGCGTGAAATGCGGGCCACCCGTTACTTCACCGCGGTCGACTCGCACACCGAGGGCATGCCGACGCGTGTGATCACCGGCGGAGTGGGCGTGATCCCAGGCGACACCATGGCCGAGAAACGCGCCTACTTCGTCGAACACCTTGATCACATTCGCCAATTCCTGGTCAACGAGCCGCGTGGGCACGCCGCCATGAGTGGCGCGATTTTGCAGCCACCCACCAGACCCGACGCCGACACCGGAGTGCTCTACATCGAGGTCTCCGGCTGCCTGCCGATGTGCGGGCACGGCACAATCGGTGTGGCCACCGTGCTGGTGGAAACCGGCATGGTCGAAGTCGTCGAACCTGTCACCACTATCCGACTGGACACGCCCGCGGGCCTGGTCGTCGCGGAAGTCCATGTCCGCGACGGCCACGCCGAGTCGGTCACCATCGAGAACGTGCCATCGTTCTCGCTGGAACTCGACGCGGTCGTGACTGTGCCGGGGATCGGCGAGGTCCGTTACGACATGGCATACGGCGGGAACTTCTACGCCATCTTGCCCATCAAGGACCTGGGAATCCCCTTTGACAAGTCCGAAAAGGACAGAATGCTCACGGCAGGCCTGCAGATCATGGCGGCCATCAACGCCGAGCGCCGACCAGTGCATCCCGGCGACCCGCGCTTCGCTGGATGCAAACACGTACAACTGGTGGCTCCCGGGACTGGCGGCAGCCATTCCCGCAACGCCATGGTCATCCACCCTGGATGGTTCGACCGATCCCCGTGCGGCACAGGCACTTCCGCACGGATGGCGCAACTGCATGCCCGCGGCGAACTCGCCATCGGGCAGGACTTCGTGAACGAGTCCCTGCTCGGAACCACGTTCATCGGACGGCTCAGCAAGCAGACCACTGTCGCTTCCCTCGACGCGGTCGTCCCGACTGTCACCGGTCGCGCCTGGATCACCGGCATGGCTCAATACCTGTTGGACCCCACCGATCCTTTCCCCAATGGCTTCACACTATGAACGGACAGAAGGAAAGCAATGCCACTGCCGATCGTAGTGAGACCCACCGGCCAGGCAAGTGCGCGAAGATCCACATCGCCGAGTTGTCCACAGGAGCCGAGTTGTCCACATCGCCCACGACACAATCCCTGTTGATCACACCCCACCGATAGACTGGCCGCAGGGGAGCCCCCGGGAGTGGTGGGGGATGTTCTTTGTGCGGTAAGGGGAATCGGTTCGGCGAGGTGAGGCAAGCTGGTCCTGGTCCTGGTCGGAACTGGTTGTCGGCGGCTTCTTGTGTGAACTCCTGGCGCAACCGCAGCGCCACGTCGGCTCCTGGTTCTGGTCTGCGGCGCGGCCAACGCTGGCTCGCAGATCAGTACCCGCCGCTCTGCAGTGTCGCGGGAAGATGAGCCGTGGTCGCGCTTAAGAACTGGTAGCCCTGCTCGCGATGCAGAACCAACGGCAGGATTGAGCAGTTGGGGATGAGGGTCGCCATGCGGAAGGTGTGAAACCGCCGCATGCTGTCAGAGTCGGGAACGGTGTCACCGGTCAGAATCGCCCACAGCACAACGCGCATGAACATGCCGTGGGTGAAAGCGGCCACGCGCTCAACCCCCGATTCCGCCAAACGCGCCAGGAACCGGCGAGCCCGAGCATGTACGTCCACAAAGGACTCGGAATTCTCGTCATCCCGGTAGCACGGGTCAGCGGCTGCCCAGTACGCGGCGACCGCCGAAGCCCGTTGCGCCGCAGTGGTCGGTTTACCGTGAAATCGGCCGAGATAGTCGAATTCCTCGATCGGCCACTCCTCGACACGTGCCTGCGGGAACCGGTCGATGGTCGGCTGGGCCGTCTGCTGGGCACGAAGGTAGGGCGAACAAACCACCAGGTCCGGAGCATGGCTGAAAACCGAGGCCACCACCGCGGCCTGGCGCGTGCCCAGTGACGTCAGTGGATTCGTGGCCGACCCAGTGGTGTGGCTGCCCGCGTTCGCGAGACTTTCCCCATGCCGGATCAGCCACACCGTCATGTCAGGCGGGGATCTGGAACCCGTACGGAAGCTCCAGCCGGTGCTGCGCAAGCAGATCCGTGTCCGCCAGGATCTTCTCGGTCGGCCCGTCGGCCACGATGACGCCGCCGTCGATCAGAATGCTGCGCGGGCACAATTGCAACGCGTACGGCAAATCGTGCGTGACCATCAACATCGTGCGGTCCAAGGAAAGCAGTACTTCGGCCAGTTCGCGCCGGGCGATCGGTTCCAGGTTCGCCGATGGTTCGTCCAGCACCATGATCTCCGGATCACACGCCAGCACGGTCGCCACCGCGACCCGCCGCCGCTGCCCGAACGACAAGTGCAGCGGGGACTTGTCCGTCAAATGCGCCATGCCGACCGCGTTCAACGCCGATGCCACGGCCGACTCCAGCGCAGCGCCGGTCACGCCGAAGTTCGCGGGCCCGAATGCGACGTCCTCGCCGACGGTCGGCATGAACAACTGGTCGTCCGGGTCCTGGAAGACCACGCCCACCCGGCGCCGGATCTCCTTCAGATTCGCCTTCGAGACCGGCAGCCCGGCCACCGAGATGCTGCCGGCGCCCGCCTGCAACACCCCGTTGAGGTGCATCACCAAGGTCGTTTTCCCGGCGCCGTTCGGCCCGAGCACCGCGACCCGTTCGCCCGGGTCGACCCGCAGGTCCACACCGAACAACGCCTGCGTGCCGTCGGGATACGCGTACGCCAGGCCTTCGACCTGCAGCGCTGGAGTCATGTCCACAATGCCACCGTAAGGGTCGCGGCGGATACGGCCGCGGGCACCAGTCCGGCTGCCCAGAGTCGTGCGCCAGGGCGTTGCCGGGCGGATTCGGGCAGGACGCCCGACCACCCGCGGGACAGCATCGCGATGTGCACACGCTCACCGCGTTCATACGATCTGATGAACAGTGTTCCGATTCCCCGTGCGGTCGCACCGATCTGCCAGAGGAATCGTGGATCGTGTCCACGGCTGATGCGCGCGATCCGCATCCGCCGCGCTTCTTCGACGATCACCTCGACGTAACGGATCATCAGCGTGGCGATCGTGATGAACAGGCTGGGCACGCGTAGCCGTTGCAGACCGGCGATCAGGTCGCGGTGGCTCGTCGTGGCGGCCAGGGTCAGCGACACCAGTACGCCGAGCGTGCCCTTGATCAGGATGTTCCACCCGGCCAGCGCTCCCGCTACGGACACCGACAGGCCGAGGAACTGCGTCCGCTCCCCGCCGCCGACGAACGGCAGCAGAAAAGCCAGTACCACGAACGGAATCTCGATCATGGCGCGCGCGGCGAACCACCTCAGCGGCACTCCCGCGATCGCCCACACCACCAGCAGCACCAGGAAATACCCGGCGAACGCCCAATATTCCGTGCGGGGCGTGGCCACCACGCACAGCACCATCGCCAGCGCCGAGATGATCTTCACCTCGGGTGCGAGTTGATGCACCGGCGAGTCACCCGCGCGGTACAACAGGTGGCTGTGCCCGGCTCCCATCAGCTGTCCTTCGGGGAACGCTTGCGTAGCACCCAGAACAGCCCGCCCGCGACCGCCAGGGTCGCGATCACGCCGATCACGCCGGCCAGGCCGGTAGTCCCTTCGGCGCCGCCCACCGCGTAGTCGGCCAGTGGGCTGTCCTTGAGCGAGTGGTCGGTGGCGCCCTGCGCGATGCAGGTCCCGGTCAGTTGCTCGTTCTCGCCGACTGTGCAGCCTTGCAGGGTGGCGTGATCAAGACCGTCCGGATTGGAATCGGCGAAATACGACACGCCGCCGGCCAGGATCAGGGCTATCAGGGCGAAACCGATGAAGAACAGGCTACGACGGCGAGTCACGACGCCTCCTTGATCACGAGCGGACGCGAGGTGCCGCGCAGCAGATACACCAGGTCCGGGCGTACCGCGGCGACAGCGCCGACGGTCAGCGCGGTGATGATGCCCTCGCCGATCCCAATGAGACAGTGCACGCCGATCACCGTTGCGGCTACGCCGCCCAGTGCGAACGCCGAGTCACCGCCGATCGCGAACTCCAGCACGAAGCCGAGCGACGCGATGACCGTGTTACAGAAAGCGGCGAAGAACGCGACCGCCACCAACCCGAACTTGTTGCGAGTGGCCAGTTTCCGCAGCGCCACGGCCACCAGGTAACCCGCGGCGGTACCGATCAGCGCCATGTTCGTGACGTTCGCCCCCAAAGCGGTCAAACCGCCGTCGGCGAACAACAATGCTTGCAGCGTAAGCACAATCGTCACGCACAGCGCACCGGCGAACGGCCCCACGAGGATGGCGGCGAGCGCGCCGCCGAGCAGGTGTCCGCTCACACCGGGCAAAACGGGGAAGTTCAGCATCTGTACGGCGAAGATGAACGCTGCGACCAGTCCGGCCATCGGTGCGGTGCGGTCGTCGAGGTCCCGCCGTGCGCCGATTGTCGCTATCACCAGCCCGATCACCGCCACCGCGCCAAAAAGGATCGACGTCGGAGCGTTGAGCAGGCCGTCGCTCATGTGCATCGCCACCGAGGTGGACATGGTGGCCTCCTTATCAGGCGTCGACTCACCCTAATCGCCACCCTCGTGTTGTCACTAGAGGTTGGCTATAGCCGCTGAGTATCACTTCGGCGCCGGCCTCGCTCCGGCTTGGCCGAGGCTGGACCGACCGTGGTGAAAACGTTTACAGTCAGAGGCACCCCATCCGCCGCTGGGTTCCTTCGACCACGTGGAGGCACGGATGGATCGCCGTCAGTTGTTCCGGACCAGCGCAATGGCCGCCGCGACCGTGATGGCCCCTATTTCTCCGGCATTACTCCGTACGGCCCATGCCCAGCCGATCATGCTCACTGCCGCGATACCGACACTGCCGTGGCCCGAGGCCAACGAGATCGTCGCGGCCACCAAGCTCCCCATTTTTCCGAGTGTGAATTTTCTCGCCACGGATCCGAAGTACGGGGCGAAAGGGGACAACTCGACCGACAACACCGCGGCGTTCCGGAAGGCCATCGACGCGGCCAGTGCGGCGGGTGGCGGGCACGTGATCGTGCCCAAGGGCAACTATGTCACCGGGGCGATTCATCTGAAGAGCAATGTGGACTTCCACCTGCAATCCGGCGCCGTGCTGAAGTTCAGCTCGGACGCCTCGAAATTCCCCACGGTGCTCACCCGGTATGAGGGCATCGAGTGCATGAACCGCTCGCCGATGGTCTATGCGCACGGCCAGCGGAACATCGCGCTGACCGGAAGCGGCACCCTGGACGCGAACGCCACGTCGTCGTGGAACAAGGGCTCGGACCGGGCCTGGCTGGAATCCCGGATCGCGGCGGGCGTGACCGATCCGGCCAAGCGGGTCTTTCCCGGATCCGGGCACACCGCCCGCTCCACCTTCATCGAGCCGTACAACTGCGACACGGTCCTTATCCAGGGCGTCACTGTTAAAAACCCCAAGTTTTGGCAAATTCACCCAACCCTGTGCAAGAACGTGACTGTCGACGGGGTGACCACCGACCCCAGCACGGCGGCGAACAACACCGACGGGGTCGATCCCGAGTGCTGTGACCACGTCGTCATCGCCAACTGCACACTCGGGGCGCACGACGACAACATCGCCATCAAGTCCGGCCGGGACGCCGATGGGCGCCGGGTCAACATCCCATGTCAGAACGTCGTCGTGGTCAACTGCACGATGAACGGCAACTGGGGTGCGATCACCTGTGGCAGCGAGCAGACCGGTGGTATCCGGAACGTCTACGCCTACAAGTTGAATGTCATTGGCGCGACGAAGTATGCGCTCTACGTCAAGTCCAACACGAAACGTGGCGGTTTCTCGCAGAACATCAACCTTGACTCGGTGACGGGCACGTTCCAGCGTTCCTTCGTGTTCGTCACGTCGACCTACAACAACCAGACCGGTAACTTCCCGCCCGCGTTCGGGCCGTTTACCGTCACCAACTCCTCGTGCACGAAGGCCGCGCGCGTGTTCGACGTCAGCGGCCTGCCGAACGCTCACGTCAAGGGACTCGTCGCGGCCGACTGTAAGTTCACCGGCGTGGCCAACACGGGCAACATCCTCAACAACGTGGACGGCCGCAAGTTCACAAACGTGACGGTCAACGGAAAACCTATCTGATGCATGTCCGTGTGATCCGCCACGCCGGAACGCCGGTAGTTGCGAAGTGCGGGTAGTGACAAACTATAGTCTCTCGTAACTCCTGCACCGGGTAGATTCGATCGGCAGGAGTTACCCATTGTCACCACTGTCGCAAATCGAGGTAACCTTTAATGGCTCAGAGGGTCACCGTCCAGTTGGTTGATGACCTCGACGGCACCGCCGCCGACGACATCAGCACCGTGAGCTTCGCACTCGACGGCGTGAGCTACGAGATCGACCTGACCGAGGCCAACGCGGAAAAGTTGCGTGCCGGCCTTGAGGAGTTCGTGAACTCGGCGCGCCGCACCGGTGGCCGTGTCAAGCGCGGCACGTCGCCGACGAAGCGGGCCGGTTCGCCGGCGAGCCGGGAACAGACCAAGGCCATTCGGGACTGGGCTCGGCAGAACGGCTTCGAGCTTTCCGACCGCGGCCGTATTCCGGCCAACGTCATCGACGCCTTCGAGGCCGCGCACACCGGCAAGAAGAAGAAGGCTGAGCCGGCATTCTCGTCGTGACGCCGGCGCTGGAAGTGGCCGCGGGGAGAGCCACTTCCAGTCACGCCTCGAATGGATTGTTGTCTGTTTTTGTCATCGGGTTCGAAGGCCGTCGAACGCGATCGCGCAGACGGCGTCCGCCAGCTCGGCGCTGCCGAGCCCTCCTCGCGGGCGATACCACTCGATGAGTGAGTTGACGGTGCCGAACAGCAGCCGGGCCGTCACCGACGGATCGATGTCCGGCCGCACGTCGCCTTCGGCCTCGGCCTGTTTCACCAACTCGGTGACCAGCTGATCGAATTCCCGTCGCCGGGCCAGCGCGGCGCGCTCCACTTTGGTGTTTCCACGCACGCGCAGCAGCAGCGTGACGAACGGCAGCCGCTCGACGAGCACGTTGATGCTGCCGCGGACCAGGAATTCCAGCCGGTCGATCGACGGGCCCTCGATCGTCATCGCCTCGTCGGCCACGGCGAACAGGCCGTTCAGCGCCCGGTCGACCGCCAGCCGAAGCAGTTCGTCCTTGCTGGCGACGTGGTAGTAGATCGCCGATTTGGTGATTCCGAGCTTGCGGGACAGCTCTTCCATGCTGGTGGCTTCGTACCCGCGCTCGTTGAACAGTTTGACCGCGACCGCGAGCAGCGATTCCAGGTCATATCCGGGGCGTCCGCGGCGGGTCATCGGTTGATCACCCTGCTGCGGCCGCGGAACTCCGCGATCACTTCGCCGTCCCGGTCCACTGTCACGTCATAAATTCCACTACGCCCGTAGCGCGTCTTTTCCACGGCGTGCGCTATGAGAACATCTCCGGCCCGGGCCGATGTGACGAAAGTGATATCGGCACCCGCGGCCACGGTGACCGGTCCGCGGCTGTTGCACGCGAGCGCGAAAGTCGTGTCCGCGAGCAGGAAAACGTATCCGCCGTGCGCGATGTCGTGCCCGTTCACCATGTCTTTTGTGACGCGCATCCTGGTGACCGCGCGGCCGTCGGCTGCTTCGATCAGCTCGATGCCCAGCGCACGCGACGCGGTATCCGCTTCGAACATGTCGTGCGCCGCATTGTGTGACACCGGATTCACCACCTTGCCAACTGACCGAATGGACGGTTGATAATAGCCGGTATGGCTGAGGCATTCGTGGTTGATGGTGTTCGAACCGCGCAGGGCCGGTACGGCGGAGCGCTCGCCGCGGTACGGCCGGACGACCTCGCGGCGCTGGTGGTGGCCGAAGCGGTGCGCCGCGCCGGAGTGCCGCAGGACGATATCGACGAAGTGATCCTCGGCGCGGCCAACCAGTCCGGTGAGGACAATCGCAACGTCGCCAGGATGGCCGTGCTGCTGGCCGGATTGCCGCACACGATCCCGGGCTTCACCGTGAACCGGTTGTGCGCCAGCGGTTTGACCGCGGTTGCGTCCGCGGCGGCGGCCATCAAGTCCGGTGACGCCGACATCGTGGTCGCGGGCGGCGTCGAGTCGATGACACGTGCGCCATGGGTGATGGCCAAGCCGGGCACGCCGTGGGCCAAACCGGGCGAGGTCGCCGACACGTCCTTGGGCTGGCGGTTCACCAACCCGAAGTTCCCGGCCAAGAGCACGATCTCGATGGGTGAGACGGCCGAGGAAGTGGCCACTCTGGACGGCATCACCCGCGAGGACTCCGACGCGTTCGCATTGCGCAGCCACACTCGTGCCCTCGCAGCCATCGACGCTGGCCGCTTCGACAGCGAGATCGTTCCCGTGCCAATCAAAGACGGAACAGTGACTGTGGACGAAGGGCCGCGCCGCACCACGACGCTCGAAAAACTCGGCCAGCTCAAGACAGTCTTCCGTAAGGACGGCATCGTCACGGCTGGCTCGTCTTCGCCATTGTCTGACGGCGCCGCAGCCCTCGTGCTCGCGAGCGGGGCCGCCGTGGAGCGCCTTGGCCTCAACCCCCGCGCGCGGGTTGTCGCTAGCGCGAGCGCGGGGGTTGAGCCTCACATCATGGGACTCGGACCCGTGCCTGCGACTGAAAAAGTGCTAGCCCGCACGGGTTGGCAACGCGACGACCTGACCGTCGAGTTGAACGAGGCGTTCGCCGCGCAGAGCCTCGCGGTGATCCGTCGGCTGAAGTTGGACGACGAGCGCGTCAACGCCGACGGCGGGGCCATCGCGTTGGGCCACCCCCTCGGTTGTTCCGGCGCGCGCCTGGTGGTCACTTTGCTGGGCCGCATGGAGCGTGAGAACAGCAACCGGGGCATCGCCACGCTGTGCGTGGGCGTCGGGCAAGGCGTGACAGTCGCGTTCGAAAGGCCGTAATTCACAAGCGTCCACGCCGTCGCGCCGGATACAAAGATCGCCATGTACACGATTCGGCGCGACGAGGACGACGAGATCATGGGCTATGTGGTCCCGGTAGGCGACCACTGGCAAGCCACGACGGTGTTCAACGCCGCCCTGGCCGATCCGACGAGCCTGGAAGAAGCCGAGGACATCGTGCGGCGGGATGGGTTGTCCTGCCTGGCCGACCGGTGGCTCGTCGAGTACGACGGCGAGTGGCGCGAGGCGCGTCTGCAGGAGGTCCGTCCGGACAGCGTGCGGTTGTGGTGGGCCGACCCGATGATCGAGCAGTCACCGCACGGGCAGTGGATCGACACCCGCGCCCACAAGATCCGTCGTGCCTAACGTCCCTCGAATGTCGGGGTTTGCTTGTTAAGGAAAGCTTCAACAGCGTTCTGGTGGTCCTTGGTGACGCCGAGGCGTGCCTGACCGGCGCCCTCGGCCGCCAAGGCCTGGCTCAACGAAACGGCCATAGCCGCCTTGGCCTCGGCATACGCCAACGTTGGGCCGTTGGCGAACTTCTGCGCCAGTGCCGAGGTCTCCTCGGCCAGGTTCTCCGGTTCGACCACTTGCCCGACGATGCCCCACGTCAGGGCCTCTTCGGCACTGAACGTGTTGGCGCGGAACACCAGCTCACTCGCGCGCGCCGCGCCGACGGCCCTGCCCAACGTCACAGACAAGCCGGAGTCGCAGGTCAGCCCGATCGCGGTGAAGGCAGTTCCGAACTTCGCCTTGGCCGACGCGATCCGTAGATCGCACGCGAGCGCGAAACCCAACCCCGCACCCACGCACAACCCGTTGATGGACGCGATGACCGGCTTCGGCATCGTCGCGAGGCCCAGGACGATCGGGTTGTAGTGCTGCTCGACGGTGTCGAACGCGTGCGCCGCGTCCGCCCGCAACGTCTCCGCGTGCTCGTTGAGGTCCTGGCCGACGCTGAAGGCCTTCCCAGTCCCGGTCAGCACCACCGCGCGGACCTCTGAGTCCTTGCTGACCTCGGTGATCGCATCGAGCAGATCGTTCTTCACCCGCGTGCTCAGCGCCGCTGAAGTCATCGTGATTGTGGCGACCGCGCCATCGCGAACGAGCGCCACACCGCTTTCGTCAGCCATGCCGCCAAGCTACCATGCCTACTGAACGGACGGTTAGTAATTCAGCTTGGAGGTCGACCAGGATGGCTCCGCTGCGCAGCTATGTGTCCGGCCAGTGGCACACGCCGGATGACGAAGGCGCGCCACTGCACGACGCGGTGACCGGCGAGGAGATCGCACGGATCTCGTCCGCTGGCGTGGACATGGCTGCCGCTCTGGCATATGGCCGCGAGAAGGGCGCCGAGCTGCGTGAGATGACCTTCCATGAGCGCGCCGCGCTCCTGAAGGTCCTGGCTTCGTACCTCATGGAGCACCGTGACGAGCTCTACGCGCTGTCTCACCGCACGGGTGCCACCAAGGGCGACAACAAGTTCGACATCGACGGCGGCATAGGCACGCTGTTCGGTTACTCCAGCAAGGGACGCCGTGAACTGCCCAACGACACGGTCTACGTCGACGGCAACGTCGAACCGTTGGGTAAGGGCGGCACGTTCCTCGCGCAGCACATATGTACGCCGTTGCGGGGCGTCGCGGTGCAGATCAACGCGTTCAACTTCCCGGTATGGGGGCCGATGGAGAAGTTCGCGCCCGCGTTCATCGCCGGTGTGCCGAGCCTGGTCAAACCGGCGAGCCAGACCGCGTACCTGACGGTCAAGCTGATCGAGCTGATCATCGAGTCCGGCATCCTGCCTGAGGGGTCGTTGCAGCTCGTCGCGGGCAGCGCGGGCGATCTGCTCGACCACCTCATCGAGCAGGACCTGGTGTCGTTCACCGGATCCGCCTCCACCGCGCAGCGCTTGCGTACGCACGAGAACATCGTGCGCCGCTCCGTCCGGTTCAACGCCGAGGCCGACTCGCTGAACTGCTCGATCCTTGGCCCGGATGTCACGCCAGGCACGCCCGAGTTCGACCTGTTCGTCAAGCAACTGGTCACCGAGATGACCGTCAAGGCGGGCCAGAAGTGCACCGCGATCCGGCGCGCGTTCGTCCCCACCGCGCTGCTGGACGACGTCGCCCAGGCCGCCAGCGAGCGCCTGGCCAAGATCCAGGTCGGCAACCCGGCCAACCCGGATGTCCGGATGGGTGCGCTGGCCAGCCTGGAACAGCGCGAGGAAGTCCGCCGGTCGCTGAAAGCGTTGCTCGAGGCAGGCCGGGTCGTGTTCGGCGACCCCGACCAGGTGTCCGTCGTGGACGCCGACGCCGAGCGTGGCGCGTTCATCTCGCCAGTCCTCTTGGTGGCCGAAGATTCGAGCCAGGCCCAGCCGCACGAGGTCGAGGCCTTCGGTCCGGTCAGCACGCTCATGCCATACCGCGACACACAGCACGTCATCGAACTCGCCGCGCGCGGCCACGGCAGCCTCGCGGGATCCGTCGTCACTGCGGACACCGCTTTCGCACGCGACGTCGTAATTGGCGTGGCGCCATGGCACGGCCGTCTGCTCGTCACGGACAACGAGAACGCCAAGGAGAACACGGGTCACGGATCGCCGTTGCCCGCGTTGGTTCACGGCGGCCCGGGTCGTGCCGGTGGCGGTGAGGAGATGGGCGGCGTCCGTGGCGTGCTGCACCACATGCAGCGCACGGCCGTCCAGGGCAGCCCGCGCGTGCTGAGCGCCGTCACCAACCGGTGGGTGCCGGGGACCGAGCGGACCGAAGGCGAGCACCCGTTCCGCAAGCACCTCGAAGACCTGCGCCTCGGCGACACGGTCGTGGCCGGGCCGCGCGAAGTGACCATGGCCGACATCGAGCACTTCGCGGAGTTCACCGGCGACACGTTCTACGCGCACATGGACGAGGAAGCCGCCGCGGCCAACCCCTTCTTCGGCGGCCGGGTCGCCCACGGCTACCTCGTCGTGTCGTTCGCCGCTGGCCTGTTCGTTCAGCCAGACCCGGGTCCGGTGCTGGCCAACTACGGCCTGGAGAATCTGCGGTTCCTGACGCCGACGTTCCCCGGCGACTCGCTGACGGTCACCTTGACCGCCAAGCAGATCACGCCACGAAACGACCAGGACTACGGCGAAGTCCGGTGGGACGCCGACGTGACCAACCAGAAGGGCGAGTCCGTCGCCAAGTACGACGTGCTCACGCTCGTCGCGAAGCGGGAGAAGTCCTCATGAGCCTCGAAGAACACTTCGACGCCACGATCGAGCGCGACCAGCGGATCGAGCCGCGGGACTGGATGCCCGATGGCTACCGCAAGACGATGATCCGGCAGGTCGCGCAACACGCCCACTCGGAAATCATCGGCATGCAGCCGGAAGGTGACTGGATCACCCGGGCGCCTTCGTTGCGCCGCAAGGCGATCCTGCTGGCCAAGGTACAGGACGAGGCCGGGCACGGGCTCTACCTGTACTCGGCGGCCGAGACGCTGGGCGCCGACCGGACGGACCTGACCGAGCGGTTGATCGAAGGACGGCAGAAATACTCGTCCATCTTCAACTACCCGACGTTGACGTTCGCAGACGTCGGCGTGATCGGGTGGCTCGTCGACGGAGCCGCCATCTGCAACCAGGTCCCGTTGTGCCGCAGTTCGTACGGGCCGTACGCGCGGGCAATGATCCGGATCTGCAAAGAGGAATCGTTCCACCAGCGCCAGGGCTACGAGCTGCTGATGACGATGATGCGCGGCACCCAGGCACAGCGCGACATGGTGCAGGACGCGACCAACCGCTGGTGGTGGCCCTCGCTGATGATGTTCGGCCCGCCGGACTCACAGTCGACCAACACCGCGCAGTCCATGGCGTGGAAGATCAAGCGGCACACCAACGACGAGCTGCGCCAGCGGTTCGTGGACATGAGCGTGCCGCAGGCCGAGAAACTCGGCGTCACGCTGCCGGACCCGGATCTGAAGTGGAACGCCGAGCGCGGCCACTACGACTTCGGCGAGATCGACTGGGAGCACTTCAAAGAAGTGGTCAGCGGGAACGGCCCGTGCAACAAGATCCGGCTCGAACGGCGCCGCAAGGCGCACGAGGACGGCCAGTGGGTGCGCGACGCGGCCACCGCGTACGCCGCCAAGCACAAGGAGGCTGCGGCATGAGCGATTGGCCGCTGTATGAGGTTTTCGTGCGCGGGAAGCGTGGACTCAACCACGTCCACGTCGGATCGCTGCACGCCGCCGACGACGAGATGGCGGTGCGCAACGCCCGCGATCTCTACACACGCCGCAACGAGGGCGTGAGCATCTGGGTCGTGCGGGCCGACCACATCACCGCGTCCAGCCCGGACGAGAAGGATCCGTTCTTCGCGCCCAGCGGCGACAAGGTGTACCGGCACCCCACGTTCTATGACATTCCCGAAGACGTCCCCCACATGTGAGTGGCCATGTCCTTTGACAACGCCTACGAGGCGCTTACCGAAGACAACGACACCCGGTGGGCATTCGGCACCGGGTTCGCCGACCCCTTGGCGGGCCTTGACACCACGGTTCCGTCCGGTGTGGACGCTGCCGAGCTGGCCAGGACATGCCTGTGGCTCGGTGACGATGCCTTGATCATGTCCCACCGGCTGCAGGAGTGGTGTGCCGCG
The DNA here is from genome assembly GCF_900176515.1 of Kibdelosporangium aridum. Lineage (GTDB taxonomy): Bacteria > Actinomycetota > Actinomycetes > Mycobacteriales > Pseudonocardiaceae > Kibdelosporangium > Kibdelosporangium aridum. The sequence continues at coordinate 217,388 of NZ_FWXV01000010.1, read as the reverse complement.
GCACCGGAGCTGGAGGACGAGGTCGCGCTGGCCAACATCGGCCTCGACCTGCTCGGCCAGGCCCGGCTGTTGCTCGCCCGAGCGGCCAAGGCCGACCCGTCACTCGTGCCGCCGGTGAACCAGTCCGATGAGGACGCCCTGGCGTTCTTCCGTGACGCCGCGGACTTCCACAACGTCCGGCTGGTCGAGCTGGCCGGCGGGGACTTCGCGTTCTCGATGGCCCGGCTGCTGGTGTTCAGCACGTGGCGGCTGGCGCTTTTCCAGCGCCTGGTCGATTCACCGGACCAGGTCCTCGCGGCGATCGCATCCAAGGGCATCAAGGAACTGACCTATCACCGCGACTACGCGGCCCGCTGGGTCGTCCGCCTCGGCGACGGCACGGAGTTGTCGCACGAACGGATGCAGGCCGGGATCGACGCGGTCTGGCCGTACGTCGATGAACTCTTCGACGGCGATTCGGTGCTGCGTGACGAGTTCGACGCGGTGATCGCGCAGGTCATGACCGCTGGCACACTCAAGCAGCCACCTATCCACTCGGTGCCCACGCCTGGCGCACACACTGAGCACCTGGAACCGTTGCTGGCCGAAATGCAGAGCGTCGCCCGTGCCCATCCGGACGCGACATGGTGAGCGCGCGTGCCGTGGCCGAGACGGTCACCGATCCCGAACTGCCCATGCTGACCCTGGCCGATCTGGGCGTCCTGCGTGACGTCCACGAGAGCACGGACGGCGTGGTCGTGACCATCACGCCGACGTACACCGGTTGCCCCGCCATGGATGCGATGCGCTCGGATCTGTACTCGGCGCTGCACCGAGCCGGGTTCGATTCGGTGGACGTGCGGACGGTGTTGTCGCCCGCGTGGACCACCGACTGGATCACCCCTGCTGGGCGGGAGAAACTCGCCTCGGCTGGGATCGCCCCGCCGAGCGCCGCACCTCGCGGCGGCGGCCCGATCCCGCTCACGCTGACCGCCCCGCCGAAACGGGTCGCCTGCCCGCAATGCGGCTCGATGGACACCGAGTTGTTGTCGGAATTCAGCGCCACAGCGTGCAAGGCGCTCCGGCGTTGCCGGGCCTGCGACGAACCGTTCGAACACGTCAAGGAGATCTGACGTGTCCACTTCTCTGCGCCGTAGGACCGAGTTCCACAAGCTGACCGTGGCTCACGTGGAGCGCCTCTGCGACGACGCCGTCGCGGTGACCTTTGACGTGCCCCCCGAACTGGCCTCGGAGTACGAGTTCCGCGCCGGGCAATCGCTGACGCTGCGCCGGATCATCGACGGCCGGGACGAGCGCCGGTCGTACTCGATCTGCGCCATGGTCGGTGCGAAACCGCGGATCGGCGTGCGCGAAGTGCCTGGCGGCGCGTTCTCGCCATGGCTCGTGCACGAGGTCAAACCAGGCGACACCATCGAAGTCCTGCCGCCCACCGGCGACTTCACCCCCGACTCGACGCCCGCGCGGCACGTGCTGCTGGCCGCTGGCTCAGGAATCACGCCAGTGATGTCAATCCTGTCGACGGTGCTGCAGGACCCCGCGGCGAGCGCGATGGTGCTGTACGGCAACCGCCGCACCAACACAGTCATGTTCGCGGACGAGCTCGCGGATCTTAAGGACCGCTACACAGCACGGATGGAACTCGTGCACGTGCTGTCCCGCGAGCCGCGCGAGGCCGAACTGTTCACCGGCCGCCTGGACGCCGCGAAACTCCGGACCTTGCTGCCGATGTTGCTCCAGGTGTCCAAGGTGGACCACTGGTGGCTGTGCGGACCGTTCGGAATGGTCACCGACGCCCGTGAAGTACTGACGGACCTGGGTGTCCCGCGTGAGCGCATCCACTTCGAACTGTTCTATGTGGAGGACGAGCCGCCCGAGCAGGTCCAGCACGTCGACCCAGCCATGACCGGCCCGAGCGCCGAAGTGACCGTTCGGCTCGACGGCAAAACCACCACCGCGATCGTCCCGCGCGACACGACCCTGCTCGAAGGTGCCCAACGTGTCCGCCCGGACTTGCCTTTCGCCTGCAAGGGCGGGGTGTGCGGGACCTGCCGGGCCAAAGTGGTCAACGGCAAGGTCCACATGCGCCGCAACTTCGCACTGGAGGACGCCGAGGTCGACGCCGGATTCGTGGTCACCTGCCAAACCGTGCCCACATCGGACGCCGTGGAGATCGACTTCGACCAATAACCCAACCCGCCAACACCCAACCCACCACGTCCACCCACCAAGCCCCGACCAGAACCGAGACCCATCACGAACCGCCCCACGCAGCGCGACCCCAGACATCCCTCATGCAGCCCGTCCCCAGGCAGCCCCCGCCACTCCCGGGGGGCGACCCCGACGCCATTCTATCCGGGATAAGGCCTGGTCAAGGGGGTTACTGGTCGGTTGTGGACAACTAGATTCGCGAACGGACCGTTCGTACGGCAGCGGGGCGACACAGCGGCCGATTGAGGACCGGTGCCTGGTGGCGCCGGGGTGGCGGGCTCAGCGAGGGCGAGCCCGCCACCTCCCGAGCCACATCAGCAGGCGGCCTGGAAGAGCCACTCGTTGCCGGTGAACCACTCGTTTCCCGCGATGAACCATTCATTCCCAGCGAACCACTCGTTGCCGGCGAACCATTCGTTCCCGCGCTGAACCCACTCGTTGCCGTTCACGGTCGTTCCTCTCTGTACACATCGGATCGGCACAAGACCCCCGACTGGCCGAAAGACATCGGGTGACCTTGCCGATTACCGTTCACCGGGTGACCCGCGTTCGAGATACGGGCCTGGTGATGAGTGTGAACCCCAGGCTGCGCTGGGTCTCGCCCCGAAAGTGGCGTCTCTGGTCGCTGCCACCAGCCTCGATGGCGTATGTGCTGGTCACAGACGTGGTCGCGGTGCTGGTCACAGTCATGGCAAGCCTGCATCTGAGCGTAAGTCGCACCGAATGGGTGTGGTTCGGCGTGCTGGCCGGGGCCTCGCTGCTGCACCTCGAAGCGGCCCGGAGCATCGAACGCAGGCGCGAACTGGCCGTCGAAGGCGTCCCGTACACCAACCTGAAGTCACTCTGGGTGTTCACCGGGGTCCTGCTGTTGCCGCTACCGCTCGTAGTCGCCCTCGTGGTGATCGCCTACACCTTCTGCTGGGCGCGGGTGTACGGCCAGTTCATCTGGCATCGCAAGATCTTCTCCGCGGCCACGTTCATCCTGGCCAGCGCGTGTGCGTCGGCAGTGCTGCGTGCCGGCGGCCTGGAAAACGCGCCACGGGTCCCGGTTGGACCGTGGTCGCTGGTCATCGTGGTCGCCGCGGCCACCACCTGGTGGCTCATCAATTACGCCATGGTCGTCGGCGCGATTCTCTTGTCGTCTCCAGAGACCACCGCCCGGCGTGCGCTCGGTGAATTGTCCGACCAGCTCGTGGTGGCTGCCGCGCTCGGCCTGGGCATCGCGGTCGGCGCGCTCGAGGCGTCCAACCCGTGGGTTGTGCCGGTGCTGATGGTCACCGTGCTGGCTCTCCATCGCGACCTGCTGTTGCCGCAGTACCAGCGTCAGGCCCGGACGGACGACAAGACGGGCCTTGCGGCACCGACGTTCTGGTCGCAGGTGGTCGATGCCGAGCTGCGCCGTGCCCAACTGGTCGGCGCCAACGTCGGCGTGCTGATGATGGACGTCGACAAGTTCAGCGAGATCAACAACAGCTACGGCCATCCGGCAGGTGATCAAGCCCTCCAGGCGGTCGTCCGCGTGGTCCGCTCCGAGATCCGGCGTGGCGACCTGGCCGCGAGATGGGGTGGCGACGAACTCGCAGTCGTCCTGCCCGGCACAAGTAGCACTGAGCTGTTGTCGGTCGGCGAACGCATCCGGCTGCGCTTGGCGCATACGCCGGTGTCCATCACGCACGCCAAAACCGGCAAGACCATCATCCTCGACGGTATCCGGGTGTCCATGGGCGCGGCCGTCTACCCGGATTCCGGTGTGGACGTCGACCGTCTCGTCCTGGCCGCTGACGCCGCGCTGCTGGCGGCCAAGGAAGCGGGCCGCAACCAGATCTGTCTGGCCACGCCGAGCGAGAACGGCTCGGCCCCAGCCTCCGCTCCGCCGGCCATTCCCTTACAGGCGCGTCCGATGCGCCGCCGCACGGACATCCCGTCCTGACCAGCCGTTTGGTCGTTGTACGAATGTAAGAAGCATCATCCAATTGTCGTAATTGCCTGGTCGGTGCACGGTTCTGGCCGGTCGCCGTCGGCATCCTTCTGACCTGGGGTTATGTAGTTGTACAAATGTCAGAGGTATTGGCCAGTTGGCGCATCGGGACCGGAGTCCAGCGATTCCGGCAGGTCCTCGGCCAGCAGCACACGGACTTCGGGGGACTCCGCGCTGCTGGTGATCCGGTGGCCCTGCAGAGCCACCGCCCGGTCGAACATGTTGCGGACGAACCTGCCGTTGCCGAACGACTCGCCCCGCGTCGTGCGCTTGAGCAGCCGGCGGACCGCCGGGAGCACGTCGGGGTGCAGCTCGTAGCCGGCCTTCTCGGTCATGGCCTGGAAGATCGCGATCAGTTCGTCGTCGCTGTAGTCGGGGAACCGCAGTTTGGACGGGAACCGCGACGCCAGGCCCGGGTTCTTGTCCAGGAACTTGGCCATCTTGGCGTCGTACCCGGCCACGATGACGACCAAGTCCTCCCGATGCTCCTCCATCAGTTTGATCAGTTCGGCGATGGCCTCCGAGCCGTAGTCGTCGAACCAGGCCTCGGTCAGTGAATAGGCCTCGTCGATGAACAGCACGCCACCGAGCGCCTTGGCCACCGCGGCACGCACCTTGGGCGCGGTCTGCCCGAGGTACTCGCCGATCAGGTCGCCGCGGGAGACCTCGACCAGATGCCCGGACGAGAGCAGGCCGAGTTTGGCGTAGACGGCCGCGAGCAGCCGGGCCATGGTCGTTTTCGCGGTGCCCGGGCTGCCGGTGAAGACCAGGTGGCGCGTTGGCGAGGCCAGCGGGATCCCGGCCTCGCGGCGCATCCGGTCGGCCTTGGCCTCGGCCACCAGCAGCCGGACCTCGTGCTTGACCGACTCCAGCCCGATCAGCTTGTCGATCTCCGACAGCGGGTCGTGCGGCAGCTCGACCCACGAGGTCGTGGCCAGCGTGTCGGGCACGTCGTCGACCAGGATCTCGTGCAGTGACTCGTTTTCCCCGACCACGCCGTCAGCCAGCACACGCCGGGCCTGCCGGGCGATGGCGCGTTCCAGCAGCCCGATCGCCAGCCGGGCGTTGCCGGTCGGCGTCGACTTCACCAGGCTGCGGACCTTCTGCACGACGCCGTCGCGCAGGGTGAACCCGGCGGCCTCGGACTTGGCTTCGAAAAGCGCCACGAAGTTGTCCTCGGTCAGCGCCGGGAACCGCAGCACGGACGGGAAGTACGCGGCCAGGTCCGGTTCGGACTTCAACAACCCGTTGACGCCCGCGTCCGGACCGGTCAGCACCACCACGAGGTCCTTGGTGTGGCTCTGCACAGCGGCCACCAACGCGTTCACGGTCTCCCGGTTGCGCCAGTCGTCCTCGCTCGGCTGCAGCTCGTGCGCCGACTCGACACACAACACGCCACCGACAGCCCGGTCGACCAGCCGACGCACCCGTGGCCCGATTTCCCAGCCTTCACCGTGGACGAGGTCCGCCCGGTCGACCACCACGATGTGCCCGGACGACAGCACACCGGTCGCCGCGAACATGCGGCCGAGAATCCGGGCCACCATCGTCTTCCCGGTGCCCGGCGGGCCGGTGAACACCATGTGCCGGGCGCGGGCGTCGACGACCATGCCTGCCTCGCGGCGCATCCGGTGGGCCTTCTCCTCGGCCACCAGCAACGCCAGTTCCCGCTTGATCTTCTCCAGGCCCACGCACGAGTCCAGCTCGGCCTGCGGGTCGGATCCGGCGATGTCACCCGGAACCAGCTGGCGCGGCAGATCAGCCTCGGTCACAGTGACCGACCGGGACGGCCCGACCTTCGCCCGTTTACGTGCCGCGCGCACCGACTGCTCGGCGAGGTGCTCCACGAGACGAGCCCCGCGCAGGTTCAGCAGCGGGGGAGTGCGCGTGAGCAGCACACCGGCGGCGAGGCTGACCGTCCGGCTGATCGTCGCACCCCGGCGGGCGACGGCCCGCTTGAGCAGTTCCGCGTAGTGCTTGTCGGTGAACTCGGTCGTCCTGGCCACGCGGAACAGCTGGTACAGCGCCGGGTTCGTGTCGAACAGCCTGGTGTCGCCGCCCGGCCCGCAGACCACGATGACGTTGAGGTCCGGGTGCCGTTTGAGGCTGCGGCGCAATTCTTCGGCCACCGCCGTGCCACACCGGTCGAAGCCGATGATCCGGTCCAGCCCGTCGATCACCAGCAGCGTCTTCTCGGCGAGGCACTCGCGGACGTCCCTGGTCAGCTGCTGCAGCGCGTTGCTTGCGTCGAGGGCGGCGTAGATCGGGTCGGAGATCCAGCGCGCCGACGACACCACACGGTTGTCCACGAGGTTCTGGATCAACGCGCTCACGGCTGTCCGGCGCCCGGTCGCGTCCTGCCCGGCGACCAGCAGCCGAATCTGCCGCTCCGCACCTGGGCGTTCCACCCGCAGGTCCCGCAGCGCAGCCGTCAGTTCGGGCTGGCCCACCAGGGAAACCTCCGGTGCCGCGGCTGCCGCCTGCGCCTGGCGCTCCTGGGTGGCCACCGCGAACTTCTGCTCCAGCGGATTGACCAGCTGGCGCCTGCGGTACAGATCGCTGACGGTCCGCTGGAAGGCGCCGATGGGCAGCAATGTGCCGGTGGAGTTCGGCACGTCCGGCATGCCTCGGAGGCACGCTTCCAGGCGCACGGCCATGTCCAGCCACGCCCGGCACGCGTCCGCCTCGCCCTCGACCACGCCGCGGGCCAGCCACGCGCGGACCTCGTTCGCCCAGCCCTCGGCGAACGGCTGACCGATGTACCTCTTCATGTCTTCGTACAGGGACTCGTCGCTGAACACGGAGAACTCGCTCGGGCTCTCCCAGATGCCCGCCTGCTGCGCCAGGCATGCCACGGCGGCTGCGGCCTCCCAGCCTGAGATCACCGACCGGAGCCGGTTGTGCGCCGCGACGAACCCTTTGACCAGCCACTCCAGGTAGTTCACCGATCCGGCCAGCTCCGGCAGATCGGCCAGGATCTCGTCGGTGGCCGAGCGAGCCCAGTGGTCGGCCAGGTGGGTGTAGGCGATGGGTTTGCGCACGTCCGGCATGTTCAGCTCGTACAGCGCGATGGTCGCCTGGCGGCGCCGTTCGAACGGCTCGATCCCGGCGAACACATCGAGGCATTCCCTGGCCAGCTGGACGGCGAGCTCTCGTTTGTCCAGGTCATCGCCTGCCGCGGCGATCAGCCACTCGCCGGGTGGCCGGAACTTGCTGGTGCGTACGGTGAACCACGTCGGGTTGAAGCTGACGATGGGCTTTTCCGCGCGGAAGTCCTCGAGCAGCCAGCCTTCCAGATCTCCGCATGTGCCGCCGCGGATCGCGGCCGTCCCGGACAGCCACGGGATCATGCCCCACAGCTCGGCACCGACGATGGTGGCCTTCTCGCTGTAGAAATCGGTGAGCTTGTACGGCAGCTCGGCGACACGGGGATCGTTGTTGAGCACGCGGGCCCGCTCGCTGATCTCGTCGAGCAATCCGGCTGGCACTCGCCACGGGCCATACGAGTACAAGTCGATGACTTCGGCCCGGTCGTTCAGCAGTACCTGCAGGTGGTCCGGTAGTCGCGCACGTCCCATCGTGAGCCCCCTCTCGTCGGTTCGGACACCCTAATCCGACCGACATAGGGTTAAGACCATGACCACTGAATTCGATGTCGTCGTCCTTGGGGCCGGTGTCGGCGGCTACGTCGCGGCGATCCGCGCGGCACAGCTGGGCCTGAAGACGGCCGTCGTCGAGGAGCGCTACTGGGGCGGCGTATGCCTCAATGTCGGCTGTATCCCGTCGAAGGCGCTGTTGCGCAACGCCGAACTGGCGCACATCTTCACCAAGGAAGCCAAGTCGTACGGCATCCAGGTCGATGGGACGGTCAGCCTGGACTACGGCGAGGCGTTCCGCCGCAGCCGCAAGGTCGCGGACGGGCGCGTCAAGGGCGTGCACTTCCTGATGAAGAAGAACGGCATCACCGAGGTGCACGGCCGTGGCACGTTCGTTGACGCCAACACCATCCAGGTCGGCGCCGAACAGATCAAGTTCAAGCACTGCATCATCGCGGCGGGTGCCAAGCCGCGGCTGCTGCCCGGGACGGCCAAGAGCGACCGGGTGGTGACCTACGAGGAGCAGATCCTCGCCGAGGACGTGCCGCAGAGCATCGTGATCGCTGGCGCCGGCGCGATCGGCGTGGAGTTCGCGTACGTGCTGCACAACTACGGTGTGAAGGTCACCATCGTCGAGTTCCTCGACCGGATGGTCCCGCTCGAGGACGAAGAGGTGTCCGCCGAGCTGTTCAAGCGCTACCGCAGGCTGGGCATCGACGTGCTGACGTCCACCAAGGTGGAGACCATCGAGGAGACCGGCAACGGTGTCCGGGTGACCGTGTCCAAGGACGGCCAGCAGCAGGTTCTCGAAGCCGACAAGGTGCTGCAGGCGATCGGGTTCCAGCCGATGGTCGAGGGCTACGGCCTGGAGAACACCGGCGTCAAGCTGACCGACCGCGGCGCGATCGACATCGACGCGCGTGGCCGCACCAATGTGCCGCACATCTTCGCGATCGGTGACGTGACCGCGAAGCTGATGCTGGCGCACGCGTCGGAGTCGATGGGGATCGTGGCGGCCGAGACGATCGCCGGTGCGGAGACCATGGAGCTGGACTTCGTGATGATCCCGCGTGCGACCTACTGCCAGCCGCAGATCGCCAGCTTCGGCTGGACCGAGGCGCAGGCAAGGGAACGCGGCTTCGACGTGAAGGTGGCGAAGTTCCCGTTCACCGCCAACGGAAAGGCCCACGGCCTCGGCGACAGCGCGGGCTTCGTCAAAATCCTGTCGGACGCCAAGTACGGCGAGATCATCGGCGCGCACCTGATCGGCCCGGACGTCACCGAGTTGCTGCCCGAGCTGACCCTGGCGCAGCAGTGGGACCTCACGGTGCACGAGGTCTCCAGGAACGTGCACGCGCACCCGACACTGGGCGAGGCGGTCAAGGAAGCCGTCCACGGCCTCGCCGGCCACATGATCAACTTCTGATTGGGCCGTCCGGGTGAAGTCGGTGCGAACGGACCGTTCGCACCGGCCCGCCCCTTGATTGCGCACGTCAGGCCCTCTATCGCCGGTAGACTTTCTGCCGGGGGCGTTTTGCCCCCTTGGGGAGGGCGGGCCCCTGCCCGGGGGCTGGTGATCTTGGTGGATGTGAGTTGTGGGCGTTTGCCGGCCCGAGGTCCGCGCCGTGGTTGCCGTGGTGGGTAAGGGTTTTCAGGGGGCGATGGCGCCGGCCTTGTAGCCGAGGCGGTAGACCGAGCGGACGACGCCCTGGCCGAGTTTCTTGCGCAGGTAGTACACGTAAGTGTCCACCGTGGACTCGCTGGCGTCGGTGCCGAAGACCCGGGTCCGCAGTTCCGCCTTCGGGTAGATCACCGTTGGCCGGGCCACGAGCGTGCGCAGCAGGTCGAATTCGCGTATTGACAGCGACACCCGTTTCCCGCGAGGCATGACGACTTCGTAGCGGCGGACATCCAGCTGCGCGCGGCCAAACGGGATCGTCTCGGCGTTGTCGATGTGCCTGCGCAGCAAGCCGCGGATTTTCCCGAGCAGCCGCGCGGGCAGGAAAGGCTTGGGCAAGTAGTCGTCCGCGCCCGCGGCCATCGCGTCGGCTTGGTCCTTGTCCGAACCGATCGTGGAGAGGACCAGTGCGCGGGCCGTCATCGCTTGGCGGCGCATCGCGGCGAGGTTTTCCAGGTTCTCCGTGGTCCGGTCGACGATGACGACGTCATAGTACGAGTCCAGTGCCCTGGCCATGGTCGGGTCGACGTCGTGGGAATACCCGGCGCCGTCCAGCAATTCGCCGAGCCGGGAGATGAGTTCTTGGTCGTCGGCCACGATCAGCAGTCGCGGCACCGCCTTCCGGTTCACCTTTCCATCCTGCCCGCGCCGACGGCAACTCGCTCACTGTCCACTGTGTATCGCCCGGTGCCCCGGTCGTTCATGCCCACCTCCCTGTGGCCTGTTCGAGCTTAGCGCTCTGTAACGGCGGATACCCGCCGTGTGGTCAACACTGATGGACTCGGATCATCTGGCACGGCATAGTTGCCCGAGGGAGGTAAATATGTCACCTGAGGGCGTAACACGTCGGGAACTTCTTTTGCGCAGCGGCCAGGTCGCTGCGGGGCTGACTCTCGCGAGCGGGGCGACTGCGATGGCAGCGCCGGACGGCCAGGTTGTCTTACGCGAGGGCACGAACATGTCCGCCGCGCTGTCGCCGGACGGCAAACGCATTGTGATCGACCTGGTGACCGGGATCTGGGTGGTGCCCGCGACTGGGGGACGGGCGAAACGGCTGACCGATGACCTGCAGGACGCGACTCTGCCGTCCTGGTCGCCAGACGGCAAACAGATCGCGTTCCAGTCGTACCGCGACGGCAACTTCCATCTCTACGTCATCGACGCGGACGGTGGCAGGCCGCGCAAACTGACCAGCGGCACGTTCGACTACCGCGAACCGGCCTTCTCGCCGGACGGCAAACGCCTGGCGTTCAGCAGCGACCGGGACGGAAGCTACGGAATCTGGCTGCTCGACCTGGCGTCCGGCGCGATCACCGCGGTGACCACGACGCCTGACGAGGAAGCGGCGCCGAAGTGGTCGGCGGACGGGCAGCGCCTTGTCTTCACTGTCAACGACACCGCGATCGACTCCGTGACGGTCGCGACCGGCGAGCGGAAACGACTCATCACGGCCACTGGGGTGGACCGATTTTTCGGCCCGGCTTTCGGGCCCGACGGACAGACGCCCAGCTACATGCGGCTACGCGGCGCGGACGCGCACCTGATGCTGGGCGACCAACAACTCACGCGCGACGAAGACGTCTTCGGCTTCGCCGCCTCGTGGTCCGGCCAGGACGTCCTTTACGTGGCTGACGGCCGCATCCGTCGCCGCTCCGGTGAAGCGGTCAAGGACATCCCAATCGAGGCAGGCGTTTCTGTCGCCCGGCGTAATTACCGGCACCGCGTGCGGGATCTGGGCTCGCCGGCGCCTATGCCGGTGCGCGGGATCGTCAGCCCGGTCGTGTCGCCGGACGGCACGCAGATCGCTTACCGGGCGCTGAATGCGCTGTACCTGGTGTCAAGTACTGGGGGGACACCAAAGCGGATCGTCAGCGACGACTACTTCAACGCCGATCCGGATTTCTCGCCTGACGGCAAGAGCCTGCTGTACGCGAGCGACCGGCTAGGCACCGCTGACCTGTGGGTGCGGGACCTGGCCAGTGGCAAGGACACTGTCCTGACCTCGCTGCCGGGCGCCCAGACAATGCCACGGTGGTCGCCGGACGGGCGCAAGGTCGCCTACATCGACCAGGGCGGTGCATTGTGGACACTTGAGGTGGCCACAGGCAACGTCCAGAAGGTCACGCCCGAGTTGTTCCAGCCGGGGCGGCCGAGTTGGTCGCCCGACGGCAACGTGATCGTGCTGGCCGCGGTCAAGCCGTTCTCCCGGCGTTTCCGTGAGGGCACAAGCCAAATCCTGACGGTGGACCTGCGCAGCGGTGAACTCAGGTACACCGAGCCGATGCCGTTCCGCTCGCTGGCCACCAGGGGCTACGACGGTCCACTGTGGTCTCCCGATGGCAAGTACCTGGCGTTCGTGGTGGAGAGCGTCGCCTGGATCGCGCCGGTGGACGCGGCGGGCAAGTTCATCGGCGACCCGAGGCAGGTCACCGACGAGGTCACCGATTCGCTTGCCTGGCAAGGTTCTCACTCGTTGGTGTACATGTCCAACGGGCAGTTGCGCGTGGTCAGGATCAGTGGTGGACGCCCGCGCACGATCAGGCTCACCACGACCTGGCGCCGTCCACGTCCGCCGGAGCGCTCGATCATCCACGCGGGCGCGGTGTGGGACGGCGAATCGGACCGGCTGCGCAACGACGTTGACATCGTGATCGAGGGCGGGCGAATCGCCGAGATACGGCCCCATCGCGCCGGTGCGGAAACCGTTGACGCCAGCGGGCTTGTCGCGATGCCCGGGTTGATCGACGCGCATGTGCATTGGCATTTGCGTGGCCGGGAATGGGGTGCCCGGCAGGGCAGGCTGTGGCTCAGTTACGGCATCACGACCACCCGCTCGCCTGGTGATCCGGCTTACCAGATGGTGGAGACCAGGGAGTCGCTTGAATCCGGCAGCCAGATCGGGCCGCGATTTCTGGCCACTGGCGAGGCGGTCGACGGATCGCGCATCTACTACAACTTCATGCGCCCCACGCTGTCGCGCAAGCAACTCGACCTCGAGATGTCCCGGGCCATCGCTCTGGAATACGACCTCATCAAGACGTATGTCCGAATGCCGGTCGAGTACCAGCAGATGGTCGTACGGGCGGCGCATACCGCCGGTCTTCCGCTCTCGTCGCACTATCTGTACCCGGCCGCCAACATCGGTATGGACGGGATGGAACACACCGGCGCCACCAACCGGCTCGGGTATTCGCACACGGTCAGCCGGATCGGCCGGGCATATCAGGACGCGGTGACGCTCTTCACCCGATCGGGCATGTCGGTCACGCCGACTTTGTTCAATTCCAAGGTGCTTTACGCCGACGACAAGTCGCTGTTCACCGACGAACGAACCAGAGTCCTTTTCCCGCAATGGGAATACGACCGGCTGCAGAACGACATCAACCTCATCGGCACGCCAGGGGCGTCGTTCAACGCGAAAGCGCTCGAGGCGAACGTCAACATGGTGCTCCGCGTGCACCGCGGTGGCGGGCTGGTCATCTGTGGCACGGACGCTCCGCTCGACAATGTGGCTGTCTCGTTGCACCAGAACCTCCGGGCCATGGTCAAGCACGGGTTCACACCGCGCGAAGCGTTGATCACCGCGACGCGCAACCCGGCGCTTTGGCTCGGCCTGCAGAACCGGGTCGGTGTGCTGAAACCCGGCGCCTTTGCGGACCTGGCGCTCGTGGACGGCAACCCGCTGGCGGACATCAAGGCGGCGGCCGCCGTACGGCGCACGGTCCTCGGCGGCGTCCACTACACCGTGGACGAGTTGCTGGCGCCGTTCCGCAGCCAGGCCCCTGAGAGCAGCCAGGCCGCGGAGAACAGCCAGGCTGCTGGGATCGGCCAGGCTGTTGCGGGTGGCCAGGCTCAGGGGAACGGCCGGGTGGTCAACCAGGTCCTGCCGCCGTTGCCGTCGGCCGAGCGGCGGCACTGGTGGCACGAACCCGAATGGGCGAACCACATCTGCTGTGACCATTGACAGATCCGCAGGTCAGTGTCCAACCGGAGAGGCTAATCAAGCTGCGCTAACAAGCGAGTTCAGAAAGTCCTGATGGACTGCACAACAGGCCCGGGTCCACACTGCCCGCATGAAGGCACTCGTCAAGCTGGTCGAGGGCCCGGGCCTGGAGTTCACCGACGTCCCAGACCCCGAACCGGGCCCGAACGACGTGGTGGTGCGCGTACTGCGCACAGGTATCTGTGGCACAGATCTGCACATCGACGCATGGGACGACTGGGCCGCGAAAACCATCCGCACGCCACTCGTGGCCGGCCACGAGTTCGCGGGCGAGGTCGTCGAGATCGGCGCGGCCGTCACCTCGGTCAAAGTCGGTGACCTGGTCAGCGGGGAAGGCCACCTGGTCTGCGGCAAGTGCCGCAATTGCAAGGCCGGCAGGCGCCATCTGTGCGCCAACACCCTTGGCCTCGGGGTGCACAGCAACGGCGCCTTCGCCCAGTACGCCGTGCTGCCCGAGCTGAACGTCTGGGTGCACCGCAATCCGGTGGACCTGGATGTGGCCGCGATTTTCGACCCGTTCGGCAACGCCGTGCACACCGCGCTGTCGTTCCCGGTCATCGGCGAGGACGTGCTGATCACCGGCGCCGGGCCGATCGGGATCATGGCCGCGGCCGTCGCCCGGCACGCCGGCGCCCGCAACATCGCCATCACCGACGTCAGTGACCACCGGCTTGAGCTGGCCAAACGGGTCGGCGTGGACCTGGCTCTGAATGTGCGCCATGCCTCGATCGCCGACGCGCAGTCCGTGCTCGGCATGTCCGAGGGCTTCGACGTCGGCATGGAGATGTCCGGCCAGCCCAGCGCGATGCGCGACATGATCGCCAACATGTCCCACGGCGGCCGGATCGCGATGCTCGGCCTGCCCGCCGCCGAGTTCCCCGTCGACTTCAGCACGGTCGTGCTCAAGATGCTGCACATCAAGGGCATCTACGGCCGGGAGATGTTCGAGACCTGGTACTCGATGTCGGTGCTGCTGCAGGCGGGCCTTGATCTGACGCCGGTGATCACCCACCGGTACAAGGCCGAAGAATTCGACCTGGCGTTCGCCACGGCCAGGGACGGCAACTGCGGCAAGGTCATTCTGGATTGGACGGAGAGCTGATGTACGGCGCGATGCGCGAGGGCCTGCGGGCCGGGCTGGACGAGATCCGCGCGGCAGGCCTTTACAAGGCCGAGCGGGTGATCGGCACCCCGCAGCGGGCGGCTGTGCGGGTCGGTACCGGTGACGAGGTGCTCAATTTCTGTGCCAACAACTACCTCGGCCTCGCCGACCACCCGGCGCTGATCGAGGCGGCGAAGAACGCGCTGGACGAGTGGGGCTTCGGAATGGCCTCGGTCCGGTTCATCTGCGGCACCCAGCAGCCGCACAAGCAACTCGAGGGCAAGCTGTCGGAGTTCCTCGGCACCGACGACACGATCCTGTACAGCTCCTGCTTCGACGCCAACGGCGGGCTGTTCGAGACGCTGCTGACCGACCAGGACGCGGTGATCTCCGACGAGCTCAACCACGCGTCCATCATCGACGGCGTCCGGCTGTGCAAGGCCCGCCGCTACCGCTACAAGAACCGCGACATGGACGACCTGGAGCGCCAGCTCAAGGACGCCGCCGACGCCCGCTACCGGCTGATCGCGACCGACGGCGTGTTCTCCATGGACGGCTATCTGGCGCCCCTGGACCAAATTTGCGACCTGGCCGAAAAATACGACGCCCTGGTGATGGTCGACGACTCGCACGCTGTCGGCTTCACTGGGCCGACCGGTCGCGGCACGCCCGAGCTGTTCGGCGTGACCGAGCGGATCGACGTCATGACCGGCACGCTCGGCAAGGCCCTTGGTGGCGCGAGCGGTGGTTACGTGTCCGGTCGCGCGGAGATCGTAGAGATGCTGCGGCAACGCTCGCGGCCGTACCTGTTCTCGAACTCGCTCGCGCCGTCGATCACGGCAGCCTCGCTGGCCGCATTGGAGTTGCTCAGCTCGTCGGGTGAGCTGCTGGACAGGTTGCGCGACAACACCAAGCTGTTCCGGACGCGGATGACCGAGGAAGGCTTCGACCTGCTGCCCGGCGAGCACCCGATCATCCCGGTGATGATCGGCGACGCGGCGCTGGCGGGCAGGCTCGCGGATCTGTTGCTGGAGCAGGGAATCTACGTGATCGGCTTCTCGTATCCGGTCGTCCCGCACGGCAAGGCCCGAATCCGCACCCAGATGTCGGCCGCGCACTCGACCGACGACGTCAACCGCGCAGTCGACGCGTTCGTCGCCGCAAGGGCCAAATTGGACAGCTGAACGAAGACTGCTGGGCTTTGAAGGAAAACTTCATTAGGCGCCGTTGCGGGCCTCGTCGATCAGAGCGCCCAAGACCATCTTGAACAGCGGGTGTTCGTCGCTGCCACGTCGGACGGCGACGAACACGCGGCGCTCAGGTGGCGCGTCTCCGACCGGGATCCGGACCGCGCCACGCGTCTTGGTGAAGGCGTTGCGTGGCACCAAAGCGACGCCCGCGCCTGCCGCGACCAACGCGACGATCGCACGGAAGTCGTCTGACGTGTGCGTGATGCGCGGGTTGTTCCCGGCGACCTCGACGATGTCGCGACACGGGTTGCCGGGCAGCGGCGCGATCCAGTCTTCGTCGTCACCGAGGTCCCGGATGCTGATGGTCTTCTGGTCGGCCAGGCGGTGGCGCTCTGGCACGACCACGTCGAACGGTTCGGTGTACAGCGGATACCGGATCAGCCGGGGGTCGTCGGTGCGCGGGCTCTGGCGGCTGTCCTCGGTGATCGCGATGTCGATCTCGCCGTCCAGCAGCAGTGGCACGCTCGCGTGGCCCTCGGCGTCCCGGACGACCACGGTGATGTCCGGGGCGAAGAAGCGGAGCTTGCGGATCGTCGGAGCGACCACCTGGGTGATGGCCGACGCGAAGCTGGCCAGTTCGACGCGCCCCCTGGTGCCGGTGGCGAACGACGCGAGCGTGGCCTGCGCGCGTTCCAACTCGGCCGCGACCGCGTTGGCGTGTTCGACGAGCAATTCGCCGACAGGCGTCAGCGACACGCGCCGGCCGCGTCGGCGCAGGAGTTCCTGACCGGTCTCGGATTCGAGCGCGGCCAGTTGCTGCGACACCGCGGACGGCGTGAGGTGCAGCGCCTCACCCGCAGCGGTTACTGTCCCGTGGTCTGCCAGCGCTCGTAGCACCCGCAGCCGTCGAGGGTCGATCACACGACCATTCTCCATCCTTGGCGGTCGTGCCTGGGAACAGCCCAGCTGTGCCGAAACGATCAGAACCGGGCGCGCAGCTTGTCCCACGTGTCCTGTGTGGAGGGAGTGAACGTGCACAGCCTGGTCTCGCTGCGCGGCCCGAACCACAGGTTCGTGTAGTTGAACTCCAGCAGCCCGGCTTCGGGGTGGTCGAACCGTTTGGTCATGTTGTCCATCCAGCGCACCTCGTGCCTGCTCCACAGCGACTCGAAGTCCGGTGACTTCGCCCGCAGCTCGCGGACCAGGCATTTCCAGTTCTTGTCGGCGACATGCCCGGCCATCGACGCGCGGAACTGCGCCACCGCCCGGGGCATCGTTTCGGCCCGGTCGAGCAGCCGGTCGCGCCAGCCGGGACGAACGAACAACAGCAGCATCGCGTTGCGGTCCTCGAAGGGGATGTCCTCCAGGCCGAAGACCCACTCGTAAGCAGGGTTGCAGCCGAGGATGTCCATTCGCCCGTTCAACACGCCAGCTGGAAGGGGGTGCAGCTGCTGGAGGATCTCGTGCATCTGAGGAGTCAGCGCCCGGCATTCGCTCGGTTCGACCGGGCGCGTCGATCCGGCGAGCGTGAACATGTGTGAGCGTTCGTGCGCGTCCAGCCGGAGCGTGTCGGCGAGTGCGGCGAGCACCTGATCGGATGCGCGGATATCGCGACCTTGCTCGAGCCACGTGTACCAGGTCACGCCGACCCCGGCGAGCTGCGCGACCTCCTCGCGCCGCAGACCTGGCGTACGGCGTCGGCCACCCGGCGGCAGGCCCACCTCTTCCGGACTGATGCGTTCCCTGCGGCTGCGCAGGAACGCGGCCAGTTCGCGCCGCCGCACGTCATCGGGTGTCTTGACCAGGGTCGGGGAGGTCACGACACCAGGATGCCCGCCAATCGATCCTGTTACCAGGTAGTGGACATACCTGGATAACCACACTCTGGTACCAGGCTATGACCAGGCGAAGAGTGGATTTCATGACGACACCCACTCTCCGGCGCACCACCACGGCGCCGGTCGACGCCGCGAGGCTGACGACGGCGGGGCTGATCACGCTCCTGCTGGGCGCGTTCTTACCGATTCTCGACTTCTTCATCGTCAACGTGGCCCTGCCGACCATCGACCGGACCCTGAACGCTTCGGCCACCATGCTGGAGCTTGTCGTCGCTGGGTACGGCATCGCGTACGGCGTGCTGCTGGTCCTCGGCGGGCGCCTCGGGGACACCTACGGTCGTAAGCGCCTCTTCAAGTTCGGCCTGGTGTCTTTCACGATCACTTCATTGGCCTGTGGCCTCGCGCCGACCGCGGGCGTGCTGGTGGCGGCCCGAATCGCGCAGGGCGCCGCGGCCGCGTTGATGCTCCCGCAGGTCCTTTCCACCATCCAAGCCACCACGACCGACGAGCACCGCTCCCGGGCGCTCGGGTTGTACGGCGCCAACGCCGGGATGGCCATGATTTTGGGCCAGCTGCTGGGTGGCGTGCTGCTCGCCGCAGACATCGCGGGCATGAGCTGGCGGCCGATCTTCCTCGTGAACGTCCCCATTGGACTGTTGGGGCTGGTGCTGGTCCGGCGCATCCCGGAGACCAGGTCGGCCAATCCGGCCACTTTGGACCTGGCGGGCACGGCACTGCTCGGCCTCGGATTGTTCACGCTGCTGGTGCCGTTGACCGAAGGCCGGACGATCGGCTGGCCATTGTGGACATGGCTGCTGCTCGCGGCCAGTCCGGTTCTGTTCGCCGCCCTCGTCATGGTGGAACGGAGAATCGAACGCGCCGGACGGATCGCATTGCTTCCACCGTCCGTTCTGCGGATGCCAAGCATCAAGCGCGGTCTGTTGCTAAGCGGGCCGTTCTTCTTGGCGTACGGCGCGTTCACGTTCGTCGCGGCGATAACCCTGCAGGATGGCCTGCGCTACGGGCCACTTGCCGCTGGCCTCGCCATTGCGCCCATGGCCGTGTCGTTCCTCGTCGCGTCGTTGATCTCAAGCCGGTTGGTCAGCCGGTTCGGGCGGGGAGTGATCACGGTCGGCGCGGCGATCCAGGGGACCGGTGTCGTCATCGCGATAGCGACGATTCTCGTGGCGTGGCCGGATGTGACCGTGCTCAGCCTGGCACCGGCCATGGTGGTCACCGGTTTCGGCCAGGGCCTGATGGTGACCACCTTGTTCCGGGTGGTTCTGTCACGGGTCCCCGCGGAAAGCGCGGGCGTCGGAAGCGGATCGTTGGTCACGGTCCAACAGGTGAGCATCGCGCTCGGCGTCGCCACCCTCGGTTCGTTGTTCCTGTGGCTCAGTGAGCCGGACGTGCTCGGGATGCGTGACGCGTTCGCCACAGTGATGGCGGTCCAAGCGGTCGTCGCGGTGATGGTCTGTTTGTTCAGCCGGCGCTTGCCGGATCCGCGCTAGGAAACTCGACCACAGCAGTGTTCGGAATGCCCGTGCTCGTGGAGAACGTGTCGGCCGCGCGACGAGCCAAGGCCAGCCGCATCGACATGCCGTGGCACACCACGAGAGCCGGGCGTGGTCCTTGCTCGATCTCGGAGAGGGCGGCCATCACGCGTTCGGTCTGCTCCGCGAACGTCTCGCCGCCCTCGAAGCCGAAGTCCGCCGCGCCCGAGATCCAGCCCTGGTAGCCGTCGGGGTCCTGGGTGGCGAAGTCCTCGACCAGCCGGTCGGTCCAGATCCCGGTGTCGGTCTCCTGCAGCCGGTCGTCGAACTGGATGGGCAGGCCGATGTGGGCCGACACCGCCTCGGCGGTCTGCCTTGCCCTGGCCAGCGGGCTCGACCAGAGCGCCACCAGGCCCAGGTCGGCGACCTTGACGGCCAGTTCCTTGGCCTGCAGGAGCCCGGTTTCGTCCAGCGGGACGTCCAGCTGCCCCTGGAACCGCCCGGTGGAGTTGTACGCGGTCTGCCCGTGCCTCGCGAGATAGATCGTCACGTGACTTAACCGTAGTGAGGGTTCACCAGGGCTGGCGTGTGATTTCAGGAACCGAGGTACCGCAGTACGGCCAGTACTCGGCGGCTGTAGCCGGTGCTGCGCGCCAGGTCGAGCTTGTCGAAGATCGAGTTCACGTGCTTTTCGACAGCGCTTCGAGAGATGTGCAGTGAGCTGGCGATTCTGTCATTTGTATAGCCTTCCGCCATTTGTCTGAGGACGTCTACCTCGCGAGATGTCAGACGGGACAGCGGATCGGTGTGCGTGGTGCGCGCCAGCAACTGCCGGACGACCTCCGGGTCGAAGGCCGCGTTGCCCGCGCCGACACGGTCGAGGGCGTCGAGGAACTCGCCGACTTGGGCGACCCGGTCCTTCAACAGGTAGCCGACCGCGCCCGCGTCGGAAGTGATCAACTGGGTGGCGTAGCGCTTCTCCACGTACTGGGACAGCACGAGCACACCGATCTCCGGCCAGCGCTCGCGGATTTCCAACGCCGCCCGCAGGCCCTCGTCGGTATGTGTTGGCGGCATGCGCACGTCCACAACGCACACGTCGGGCTGCTCGGCAGCGACCGCATCGACGAGCGCGGCGCCGTCGCCGACCGCGGCGACGACCTCGTGGCCTTCCTCAGCCAGTAGGCGGACCAGGCCTTCGCGCAGCAGGGTCGAATCCTCGGCCAGCACTATCCGCACGGGAACTCCGCGGTCACGACGGTCGGGCCGCCTGCCGGGCTGGTCACGGTGAGGTGGCCGTCCAGTGCGGCCACCCGGCGGGCGAGGCCGGACAGGCCGCTTCCGCTCGTGTCGGCGCCGCCGATCCCGTTGTCAGTGATCCGCACGACCACCATGTTCTCGCGGCCGGCCACCTCGATCGTGACCAGGTCGGCCCGGGAGTGTTTGGCCGCGTTGGTGACCGCTTCGGACGCGACGAAGTACGCCGCCGTTTCCAGCTGAGCAGGCAAACGATCCGGGACGGTGAAGTTCAGCTTCACAGGGATTCCGGCGCGTTCGGCCACCCCGGCGAGGACTTCCTCCAAGCCCAGGTTGTCCAGGACGGTCGGGTAGACGCGCCACGCCACGTCCCGCAGGTCGTTCAGGATCTCCTGAGCCTCGTCATGCGCCTGGGCCAGCAGGTCGTCCCGGTCGGCCACCGGGCGGCGCCGGGTCCGGCCCAGCAGCATGGCCAACGCGACGAGCCGCTGCTGGACGCCGTCGTGCAGGTCGCGTTCGATCCGGCGGCGCTCGGCGTCGACCGCTTCGACCACCCCGGCCCGGCTGGTGGCCAATTCGGTGATCCGCCGCCGCAACAGCTCCTGCTCGCTCGGGCCGAGGTAGCGCAGCGCCAAGGTCCTCTCCAGGGCGGTCACGCCGAGGAGCCCCTGGATGCCGACGAACAGCAGGATCAGGCCGAGCGGGACGACGGCGACCAAGTCCAGCAGTTCCATTTCCCCGACGGCCAGCTGCCGCACGGCGATCCCCGCGACGCCGACCCCGTAGAGAAGCAGGAGCAGCGTCCCGCCGCCGAGCAATCCGACCAGCGACCGAAGCGCCAGGTACTTCACGGCGGCGCGATCGTCGTAATCAGAGGAGCTTTCGACGTCGTGCCACCGCGCCAACCTGCGGCGTTCCACCTCGGTCAGCGACCTGGCCCATCCGCGCGGCCACCTGATCGCGACGTACAACAGCTCGGCCAAGGCCAGCCACGCGCCGATCATCAGCCCGACGATCAACCGGACCCAACGCCGGACCATCAGACCGGCAGCAATCGTGTGATCAGCTCGGACAACTGGTGCACGGTCCGGCATTCGTGCATCTCGACGACGCTCGCGTACTCGTGCGCGAGGGAGTCCCCGGTCGACCACAATCGTTGTGCTTCTGGGTTCAGCCAGTATGTGCGGCGGGCATTCTGCGCGATCCGGCGCAGCGCTGGCAGGTTCGGATCGCCACCGTTGTTGCGGGCGTCGCCCAGGATCAGCACCGAGGTCCGCGGCCCGACCGCATCGAGCCATTCGTCGACGAACACCTGCAACGAGTGCGTGTAGTCGCTGTGGCCGTCCCACCGGGTCAGCCTGGCTTCCTGGTGGATCCGGGTGGCCAGCCCGGCCGGGTCCTCGGCGCCCGCCTTGACCAGGTGCGTGACCTCGTCGGTGGTCTCCACGAACGCGAACGCCCTGACCTTGCTGAACTGATCGCGCAGCGCCTGCGTGAGAAGAAGTGTGAAGTTCGCGAACCCGGCCACCGACCCGGACATGTCGCACAGCAGCACCAGCTCAGGGCGGCCAGGCCGATGATGCCGGTACGCAGGCTTGATGGGCACGCCACCGAAGGCGATCGAGCGCCGCAACGTGCGGCGCACATCGATCTCGCCACGCCGTGCCCGGCGCCTGCGAGCGGCCAGCCGAGTGGCAAGTTTTCGGGACAGCGGATAGATCGCGCGACGCATATCCGCGAGTTGCGCGCGGCCCGCGGTGAGGAAATCGACCCGATCCGACGGCGGCGCGACGGCGTTTCGGGCGACGGTCTCCCGGCCGCGCAACTCGGCCGTCCGGCGCCGTGCCTCCGTCTCGACCATCCTGCGGAACTCGCCGATCCGCCTGCGGATCTCGTCGCGGCGGACATCCGCCATGAACCCGGGGTCCTCGGCCCCGAGCGCCGCCAGGACCCTGACCAGCAGTGTTTCCGGCCGCAGTCGCTGCAAGGTCTGATACGCCGACCAGCCGCCCGCGCCTTGCGTGCCCTCGCCGAAGCGGCCGAACGCCTCGATCGCCGCTTGCGCGAGCGCTTGTTGCTCGGCCGCGGACCCGGCCGCCAACACCTGCACGAGCTGCTCGCGCAGCGACTCCAGATCCCCTGGCTCATCAACCGGGCCACCCACCGAACCCGGGAAGTACAGGTCGAAGACCTGGTCGAACACGGTTCGCTGACCGGACCGGCGCAGCAAAGCAGCCGCCAGGCCTTCCCGGACCCGTTCCCGGTCGTCCATCCCGAGCACGGCCAGCACGCGCGCGGCGTCGACCGTCTCGCCCGGACCGGCCAGGATCGAGTGTTCCCGCAGCGCCTCGACGAACCCCACGAGGCGCTCCGGCACGCTCATCCGAAGACCTTGAGTTCGGCGACCGCGCGCTTGCGGTCGGCCTCGTACTTCAACACGACCCCGAGGGTGGTGTGCACGACCGACTCGTCCAGGTGGTCCGCGCCGAGCGCCAGCAAGGTCCGCGACCAGTCGATCGTCTCCGCGATCGACGGTGATTTCCGCAGCTCCAGCGCCCGCAGCGCACCGATCACGCGGACCAGGGACGCCGCAAGGACCTCGGAGACCTCGGGCACCTGCATCCGCACGATCTCCAGCTCCCGATCGGCCTCGGGAAAGTCGATGTGCAGGAACAGGCAACGGCGCTTCAACGCCTCGGAAAGCTCGCGGGTGGCGTTCGACGTCAGCACCACGAACGGCTTGCGTGTCGCGGTGATCGTGCCCAGCTCCGGCACCGTGACCTGGAAGTCGCCGAGGACCTCCAGCAGCAGGCCCTCCATCTCGACGTCCGCCTTGTCGGTCTCGTCGATCAGCAGCACCGTCGGCTCGGGGTTGCGGATGGCCGTCAGCAACGGCCTGGGCAGCAAGAACTCCTCGGTGAAGATGTCCGCGCGCGCTTCGTGCCAGCCTTCGTCACGGCCCGCGGTGATCCGCAGCAGCTGCTTGGCGTGGTTCCACTCGTACAGCGCGCGGGCCTCGTCGATGCCCTCGTAGCACTGCAAACGCACCAGCTGCGAGCCGGTCGCGGTGGCCACGGCACGCGCCAGCTCGGTCTTGCCGACCCCGGCCGGTCCCTCCACCAGCAGCGGCTTGCCGAGCCGGTCGGCGAGGAAGACGGTGGTCGCGATCGCGGTCGACGTCAGGTAGCCGGCACCAGCCAGCCGCTGGGCGACCTCGTCAACGGAGTCGAACAACACCGGCGTCCTCCTGAGTGAGCGCTTGCTCACTCAGGTTAACCGGTCGATGCCCTCAGCCATCCACAGACAGCAGGATCTGACCCTTGTCGTCCCGTACTTCCAGCCGCGCTATCTCGCCTGGCTGAAATGTCGTGCCACCGCTGAGCTTGAGCGGCTCATTGCGCCCGCCGGGCGGGACCAGCCAGTTGGTGACGGTCTCCGTCAGGCCACGCGTGGACACGGCCACCAGCTCGCACTTGCGCGGACCGACCGCGCCGCGCAGTTCGATGGACACCTGCGTGCCCCAGTCCTGCGACAACATGGTCACGTTGGCGTCCATCTCGCCGCCGACCCCGTTGAGGATCTGGGGCGAGTCGCTCGTCGTCGGCGCAGGCTGCTCGATCCTGACGTTCAACGGCGGGTTGGCGGCGATGGGCACTGGATCTCCGCTGGTCGCCACGATCGTGACGACGGGAGCGGCGACGATCAGGAACGACGCGGCCGCCGCGGCGAACCACTGCCTGCGGCGACGCTGGTGGCGCGATTTGCTGGCCTCCTCGAGCAGCGAGGACAGCACCTGCGGGCCAGGCACAGGCACGAGCAACGCGGGCGCGTCGTGCTTGACCTTGTCCAGCAGGTCCGGGACATCCTGCAGCTCGACCAAGTCCAGCTGACACCTGGGGCAGTCGAGCAAGTGCTCCTCGAACGCCGCGTTGTCGGGCTCGTCGAGCGCGCCGAGAATGTACGCGGCTATGTCGACATGACCTGACGCATGCACCATTCCCGACTCACCCCCGATCGCGCAGCGCGCGCCTCAATGCACGGACCGCGTGGTACAGCCTCGACTTGACCGTACCCGGAGGAACGCCCAGTGTCTCGGCTACGTCATTAACCGTGCGGTCACGTAGATAGGTCTGCATGATCGCTTCGCGCTGATCCTCGGACAACACCCGCAACGCGTCGTATACGACCATCGCACTCAGGGTGCGGTCGGATTCGTCGGGCACGCCGACCGAGTTGGCGTCCGGCTCCTCGACTTCCTGAGGCCTGGCCTTCCGGCTGCGCCTGCCATCGATGACGATTCGCCGGGCGACTGTGTAGAGCCAGGCACGCAGCATGTCCGGGCTGCGGTCCAGCTTCTCGGCGTTGCGCCAAGCCCTGATCAGGGTTTCCTGCACGACGTCCTCCGCCCAGTGCCGGTCGTTGCCGGTCAGCTTGAGCGCGAACGCCATCAAGGGCGTGCCGAAGTCCCGGTACAGCGCGGTGGCCAGGTCTTCTTCGGTATGCCCGTGACGGCGTAGCTCGTCACCCAGTAGGGCTCTTGCGGAATGGCTGTGGCGTCCCACGGTGACATCCTGGTGTGGCGGCCGTTGTCCGTCCAGTGCCAAATCGTTGCGGAATTTTTGTTTGAACCACCCGGCAACCCCGCCCGTATCCATCGGTGAAGGCGTAAACCAGGTGCCCCGCCAGGACGCACCCGTGGGCCCGCCGGGACAGGAGACTTTCCTCTGTGGACCCAGCACGGCCTTTTCCAGCAACGTCGCTTATCGCGTCCGTCCATCGCGGACGCCCGGAGAGACAAGGAAGGACGCCGTGAAACGAACCCTCGCGTCGCTGGTGTTCTTGCTGATCACGCTGTTCATGGCGGGTCAGGCGGTCGCGACCGCGCAACCGGGAACCCCGCCGCTGACGGCTCTCGACGGTGAGTTGCTCACCAAGGTCCGGTTAGCCGGCCTGTGGGAGATGCCAGCAGGTGAGATGGCGCAGGAACGTTCCTCGGATCCCAAGGTGCAAGAGGTCGGTCGCACTCTGATGACCGATCACGCTGTCCTGGACCAGGAAGTACGCCGGGTCGCTTCGCTGTACGCACACCCGTTGCCCGCTGAGCCGAACGACGCACAGAAGAGCTGGCTCACCGAAATGGCCACATCGACCGGAGCGCAGTTTGACTCCGTCTGGGCGATGCGGTTGCGCTCCGCGCACGGGATGATCTTCCCGCTGATCGCTCAGGTCCGCGCGGAGACCGAGGACCCGGAGATCCGCAAGTTCGCCACCACAGCGAACACGGTCGTCATGAAGCACATGACGATCCTCGAGAGCACCAACAATGTGGACTTCGCCAACCTGGCTGACCCGACACCGTTGAAGTTGTCGTCGGACGCCGAAGGCACCGACATGGTCGTCGCGGTGATCCTGGTGCCGCTGCTGGTCGCGCTGACGGTTTTCCTGCTGTGGCTTGCCACTAGCCGGAACAAGCGGCGCAGGCCGTATCAGGCGCCCAGCCAGGACGACGAAGAAGACGACGACCGCCGCGACGATCCTCGCGGAGGCGGCGGAGGCGGCGGCGGGACGCGCACCCGGTTGTTTGTGGACAAGGAATACGCACGGTGATTCAGTCAGTGACCGACACGGTCGTTCTCGCAGTTGGCGGCACCGCGGACGAAGGTCTGCGCAGCGTCGCCGCGGTCTCGGCTCGCGCCGCGTATGCGTTGATGTGCTTGACGATCTGCTGGGGAATCCTCACCAAGACCGGCTGGGCACGGCGGTTCGGTGAGCGCAAGACCTTGCGTGCCGGGCATATGGTGCTCGCCACACTGACGATCACCTTCGGCATCGTGCACGCCTTGGGCTTCTTGTTCTTCGTCGAAGGCGCGTTCACGTTCGCGCAGATCGCGATACCTTTCGGCGATGGTGTGTTCTTCCGTTACGCCATCGCGATCCTCGGCCTGGAACTGATGATCGCCATCTTCATCACCGCGGGACTGCACCGCTGGACTTCGTCCCGTCGCTGGCAGTTCGTACACCGAACGGCCTACGCCGCGCTCCCGCTTTTGGTCGTGCACTCGATCCTCGGTGCGATGGCGAATGGACACCTTGCAGTACTGTGGCTCGCGGGATTGACTTTGCTGATCCCGACTGTGACCCTCGCAATCCTGCGTTTTGTCCCCACCCGAATGCTCGTGCAGATCGGTCTGGTGGAGGAACAGGTATGAGAGGTCGTCGACTACGGGTCAAAGTGGACAACGACCGCTGTGAGCGGTACGCGATATGCCAGATGGAGGCACCCGACCTGTTTGAGCTGAGCCCCGACGGGCGGCTTTTCTACACGAAGAGACCGGAAGAGGATCAGGTCGAGCAGGCGGCCGCAGCTGCACGTTGCTGCCCCATGCAGGCCATCAGGGTGGACAGGGTTTAGATGACCGACTTCGAACGCATCGTCATCGTGGGAGCGGGTGTCGCGGGCTTACGGGCCGCGGAACGCCTGCGGGAACTGGACTACGACGGCGAGCTGGTGATCATCGGTGACGAGCCGCGGTGGCCGTACCACCGACCGTTGGTGTCAAAGGACTTGCTGGCAGGCAGTGACCGGCCGGCCGACCTGACCCTGCAGCGCCACATCGACACCGGCGCACGCTGGCGGTTGGGTACCCGCGCGGAACGGCTTGAAACACAGCGCAAAGTCGTGCACTTGCCCGGTGGCGAGGAGATCAAGTACGACGGCCTGATCATCGCCACGGGCGTGGAACCGAGGCACCTCAAGGGTGTTCCGCGGCACAGCCCACGCGTGCACACACTGCGCACTGTGGACGAGGCGCTGGCGGTCAAGAAGGTCATCGCCCGCAGCGACCTGCCGATCGTGGTGCTCGGCACCGGATACATCGGCTGCGACGTCGCCGCGAGCGCCCGGAAGATGGGCCGTGACGTGGTCATGGTCGGTCGTTCGCGGTTCCCGCTGCGCAACCTCGGCAACGACGTCGCCGCCGCGGTGGACAAGCTGCACCGCAAGCACCGCGTGCGGATGGCGATGGGCACCGACATCCGTAATTGGATCTGTGCCGACGACTCCGTGGCGATGCACACCACCGACGGCCAGCTGCTGGTCGCGGGCGCGGTGATCATGGCTGTCGGTTCGATCCCAGCGGTGGAGTGGATGCGCGGATCCGGCCTCATCCTTGAGGACGGCGTGCTGTGCGAGTCCACTTTGTTCGCCGCGGGCGCGCAGGACGTCGTCGTCGCAGGTGACTGCGGCCGCTGGCCCAACCTGCGGTTCGACGACACGCCCCGGCGCGTCGAGCACTGGATCAACGCGGTCGAAATGGGACGGCACGCGGCCGAGAACTTGTTGCTGGGCCGGGACAAGGCCACGCCGTTCATGCCGATCCCGCGGGTCTGGTCCGGACAGTACGGTGTCCGGCTGCAGATCGCCGGTATCCCGTCGCTCGGCAAGGACACCGTGCACCTGGCCGATGGCGCGCCCGGAACGCCAGGTGTCACCGGGTACGTGCGCAACGGCAAGCTGGTCGGCGTCTGCGGCTGGGACACGCCGCGCGCGATGATCAAGTGGACCGAGAAGCTGCACGAGGAACTGCCCGTTCCCACCGAGACCAAGGGCCGTCGCCCGGTCGCGCCGATGCCGTCCAAGGCGCCGGCCACGGAACCCGTTGCCGCGCAAGCGGCCGAGCGGCCACCAGCGCCGCCTGCCCGCCAGAACACCCTGGCGGAGATGCCGACGCAGGTCCCTGCGATGGCAGCTGTGACTCCCGCGCGCGTCGGACCGTCGATGTCCGTGCCCGCGATGCAGCCGGTGGCCCGGCCACCAGCGCCGGCCGGGCCGCCGCCCGGGACTGGCCGGAATATGCAGCCCGTGCCGCCTCCGGTGAACCGGCCGCAGATGTCGCGTCCGATGCCCGCGATGCCGCGGGCGGCGGCGCCGATGAACTCCGGTCCCATGCCGCAGCCGTCGATGCGTGGGATGACTCCGGTGGAGCGGCCTTCCATGCGCGGCATGCCGATGGAGCCCCCCTCCATCCGCGGGATGCCTCCGGTCGAACCGCCGTCGCGTCGTGGTTTGCCTCCGGTCGAGCCGCCTTCCATGCGTGGGATGCCGCCAGTGGAGCCGCCTTCGATGCGGGCCATGCCTCCGGTGGAGCCCCCGTCGATGCGCGGGATGCCTCCGGTCGAACCGCCTTCAAGGCGGGGCTTGCCACCCGTGGAGCCCCCGTCGAGGCGGGGAATGCCGCCGGTCGACCAGCCGTCTGGCAGGCATGCGAAGCCGGAACCGCCGATGCGCGGTGGCGACCCCGGTCCGATGACCGAGCAGATCCCGCCGGTGCGTTCCGAGCCGCTTCTGCCGCCGACCACGGCGATTCCGATCCTGTCGGCGCCCAACCTGTCGCTGTCGAACTTGTCCATGCCGAACATCGAGGTGCCGGACACGCCCGCGGACGCGATGCGTCCCGCGCCGCCGCCGTCACGGCAGCGTCGGGCGGGGCGTCCGGAACGTGCGGAGCGCAAGCCGCTTCCACCCGTGCCGCCGATGCCGGCCAACCAGCACCCGTCGTTCCCGAACATGCGGCCCGTGGCGCGGCCGGTCGACGAACCGATGATGGAACACCCGTCGTTCCCGGCGATGCGTCCGGTGCAGCGTCCGCCTATGCCGTTGATGGATCATCCTTCGTTCCCATCGATGCAGCCCGTCGCACGGCCAGGCATGGACCACCCGTCATTCCCGTCGATGCAACCAGTCGCGCGGCCTGGCGCAGAAGACAGTCGCTTCCCGGCAGGAGAAGCGATCAGAGGGTTCGGCTAGAGACACGGCTGGCCGAGCAATGCCGCGGCGGCCGGGCCCTCGGCCGTCGCGGCGCAAGCCCCCTCGTGTGCGAGCAACCCGACCGCTCGCTTGCGAGGGGGCCTTTTAAGTTCTGCTTCACGAAAACCGGTCAGTCCAACAGGCCCCGCCGATAGGCCTCGCCGACTGCCGAGGCACGGTCGCGGACATCGAGCTTGGCGTAGATGTGCAGCAGGTGCGTCTTGATGCTGGCTTCGCTGATGAACAGCTTCGACGCCGCTTCCCGGTTCGTGGCACCGGCCGCGACCAGGTTCAGCACCTCCAGTTCGCGTGGCGTCAGCGTGCCGCGCTGTGGCTTACGCACTTGGCCGATCAACCGGTTGGCCACCGATGGCGAGAGCACCGACTGGCCTTGGTGCGCCGCGCGGACCGCCTTGAGCAGTTCCTCGGTGGTCGCGTCCTTGAGCAGGTAACCCGTCGCGCCCGCCTCGATCGCCGGCAGCACGTCGCTGTCGGTGTCGAACGTGGTGAGCACCAGAACCCTTGTCTCCGGCGCGGTTTCCCGCAGTTTGCGGATCGCGCGGACACCGTCCAGTTCGGGCATTCGCAGGTCCATCAGCACGACGTTGGCGTTGTGCGTGGCCACCATCTCGATGGCCTGGCGCCCGTTGCCGGCCTCACCGACCACTTCGATGTCCGGCTCGCCGGTGAACGTGGCCCGCAGGCCGTCCCGGACCACCGGGTGGTCGTCGACGATCAGCAGCCGGATCACGACACCGCCTCGCCTTCCGTTTGGGCCCCTGCTTCGGCACGGATCGCCGGGACGCTGGCCCCGATCGCGGTGCCCTCGCCCGGCGTGCTCTCGATCTCCAGCGTGCCACCAACTCCGAGCAGCCGCTGGCGCATCGTGCCAAGACCGTATCCGCTCGCGTCACCCGGCCCGGCGGCGTCAGGCTCGAACCCGACGCCGTCGTCACGGACGTCCAGCAGGACCACGTCGTCCATATAGGACAGCGTGATGCCTGCCCGGGTGGCGCCCGCGTGCTTGGCGATGTTGGCCAGAGCCTCCTGTGCGACGCGGAACAAAGCGACCTCGATGCCCGGGATCAGTGGCTCCGGTGTGCCGGTCGTCTCGGTCCGTACCGGCACGCCAGAGGCCTGGCTCCAATTTCGCGCCATCTCCGCGATCGCCTCGGGCAGCCTGGAGTTCTCCAGCGGCGCCGGGCGCAGCGCCTGGACGGATCGGCGAGCCTCGGACAGGCCGCGCTCGGCCAACAGCTGCACCTGATCCATGTGGTGCTGCCACTTCTCCGGTTGCTCACGAACCCGGTTGGCCGCGTGCAGCTGCCTGATCAACGCGGCCAGTTCTTGCGCCAACGTGTCATGGATTTCGCGCGCCATTCGTTGACGCTCGTCCAGTACCCCCGCCTCGCGGGCCTGCACCAGCAGTTGCGCGTGCAGGCCGGCGTTTTCCTCCATCGCTTTGGCCAAGCGCTCGTTCGTCTCGGTGAGCTGGCTGATCGCCTGCTTGCGACGCTCGCTCTCCAGACCGGCGACCCACCCCGCGAAGATCACCGGCCCGGCGACCGCCATCATCACCACATAGGGCGAAGTCTCGAACGCGCCTTCCTGGATCACGAATGTGCTGATCGCGTTCGCCGTCACCGCGAACACCGCCCACCGGGCCGGGAAAAACGCGAACGCGTAAGGGAAGCCGATCCACACGTACGAGCTGAATGAGTCGCTTGTGGATATCAGCGCGGTGCTCGTGGCCAGCAGGCCCAAGTACGCGACCACCGCCCAGACCCGGTCGCGTGGCCAGACCGGCCACCACTTGGCGATCGCCGCGATCCAGATCGCCGCGACCACAGACAGCGCCACCGTCAACAACGGCTGTGGCGCCGCCCTCCGGTCGACAAGGCTCCACGTGACAGCGGCCAGCAGGGCCGCGTACGCGATTCCCGTGTAGATCCATCGGGCCCGGTGCGCGTCGCCTTCGGTGATCTGCAGCATCCCCCCTCATTCCCAACGGAACAGCCTGGCAGCGGCCAGACCGGCGACGATCGTGTACGCGCCGAGCACCGCGAGGTGCAGTGGCTCCGGCATGGTGCCACTCCAGCTGGCTCGAAGCGACTGCATGGCCGCGCCGAGCGGGGTGAAGTCGCCGATCCGGACCAGGAACGGCGGCAGGTTCTCGGCGGGCATGAACACCCCGCCGAACACCAGGCTGGCGAAGAACAGGCCGACGCCGATACCGGTGGCGACCCGCGCGCTCGGCGCGATCGCCGCGACGAGCAGGCCGACAGAGAACAGTGCCGTGCAGCCGAGTGCGAACGCGGCCAGGAAGCCGCCGATGTGCGCTGGCAGCGTGAACTGGAAGCCCAGGTGGCCGACCAGCACGACCATCACGGCCGCTGCCACCGCGAGACCGAAGCTGATCGCCAGCTGCGCGGTGAGCACCTTGGCCGGGTTCATCGGCGTGGTCGACATCCGGCGCAGGATGCCTTTCTCCCGGTATCCGGCCAGGGTCGTCGGCGTCAGGTTGAGCGCCAGCTGCGCCAGGCCCAACGCGAGAGCCATGGTCGGGAAGTACGTCATGATCGGATCTTTGTTGCCGTTGGGCTGTGCGATGACCCCGAAGACGACGACGATCGCGACGGGCAGCGCGATGGTCACGATGGTCGACGCCGGGTCGCGCAGGAACAGCTTCAGCTCGGTCAGGGTGAGCGTGCCAGTGCCGGACATGGGTTCTCCTAATGAAGCCGTGCTTAACGGACGGCGTGAATTCCGGAAGTGCAAACGACGAACAGAAACCGGGTCAGAAACGCTTGCCGGTGAGCGCGACGAAGGCGTCATCCAGGTTCGCCTGCTCGACCCGGAGGTCCGCGGCGACGATCTGGTTGCGCGCCAGGACCGCGGTCACGGCGTAGAGCAGATCGCCCTGGCCGGTCACAACGACCTGGCCGCCGTCGTGCGCCACCTCAGTGACCTCAGGGATCGCGGTCAGCAGGCCCTCGTCGAACGGGCGGTTGACCCGGAACCGGATGACCTGGTGACTGTCCATTCGCGACACCAGGCCGCGTGGGGTGTCGATGGCCACGACGGCGCCATCGTCGATCAGGGCCAGGCGGTCGCAGAGCCGCTCGGCCTCCTCCATGAAATGGGTGACGAGTACGACGGTCACGCCGGTCTGCCGCAGCCGCTCGATCAGCCCCCACGTCTCGCGGCGCGCCTGCGGGTCCAGGCCGGTGGTCAGCTCGTCCAGGAACACCACGCGTGGCCTGCCGACCAGCGCGAGCATGATGAACAGCCGCTGTTTCTGGCCGCCGGAGAGCTTGCCGTACGGGGTGGCGCGTTTTTCGGACATGCCCCATTCGTCGATGAGGCGCTCCCAGTCGGCCGGGTCCGGGTAGAACGAGGCGTAGAGGTGCAGCGCTTCCCACACCTTCAGCCGTTCCGGCAGATGGCTTTCCTGCAATTGCACGCCAACTTGGGTGTGCAGTTGCCTGGCGTCACGGCGGGGGTCCTTGCCCAGCACGCGAATCGTGCCGCTGTCGGGGACCCGCAGGCCGGCCACGCACTCGACCGTGGTCGTCTTGCCCGCGCCATTGGGGCCGAGGATGCCGAAGATCTCACCCTCGGCCACGGTGAAGGACACATCCCGTACCGCGATCTTGTCGCGGTACCTCTTGTGCAGGTTGGACACCTCGATGACTGACATGCCACGCAGCATGCGTTGCGGAAGCGTGTTTCCGGATCGCCTCACCAGCCATCGGAGTGGCGGATACGGGCATCAACCAATCGGTCGATACGCGCCGATCCGCTTGCGCAACCGGTAGAGCGCCGAATGCGCGCCCTGTGTGGTCGTGCCGAGTTCGCGGGCGATCTCGCTGTGCGGCATTCCGTCCGCGAGCATGTCCACCAAAGCGCGGTCGCGGCGGGGCAAAGCGAGAATCCGGATCGCGAGCCACTGGGCCTCGGCCTTGTCACAGGCGAACTCCGCCGGGTCCTCGGCGGACGGCGGCACCAGCCTGGGGTGATTGGCCATCCGGGTGGCCACTGTGCGGCGCCTGGCCTCATCCGCGCACAGCCGGGTGACTGTGGAGACCAGAAACTGTTCGATCCTGCTCATGTCCAGGTCGTCGAATTCCGCCCCGCGGATCAGGGCCTCGTTGACGATGTCATCGGGGTCCACCGGTGCCGCGCAACGCCGGGCGGCGATCCGGACCAGTGTCGGCCGGATCTTGATGCACTCCTGCCAGTAGTCGTCGGTACGCGTGCGTGCGTCCGGGACCGGCATTACCACACCCCCGATCGGCCCGCCACGTCCCAGCGCAGGGGCCGTCTCGATGTCGAGTAGTTGTTAATTGAACATATTTCTTCGATGTTTCGATGGAAGCATCTACCCGGTGACACGGGCCCGGGAGGGCCATTCGGCCTGTGTCCCATGTGGTGAGAATCTCAACTGATATCAGGCGTTTCACTGTAACGGCGGTACGGCGGCGACTAACTTCCGCCATTCGAGTGAACCTCGGTCAGATGGGCCGTCCTCAAACGAAAAACGTAGCGTGGGAGACGTTGCGACTCGGTCGAGTTCTGGTGAGGTTGAATTCTTTTGCGGTTATTTTGATCGACAGAATTCCGTCACCGCGGAGTCGTTGCGTAGTACCTCGCGAGACCCCCGGTGCTGAAGGCACCGGCGGTCGAGCGACGCGGGGCAGGGCCGCGTCGCTCGGCCGGGCGCGGGTGCGCCGCGCGGCACATCTGATTGTGTTGCGCGGCGCACCGACTAGCTCGTGGCTGAAACCGTGACAACCAGCGTCTTCATCGTTGACGACCATGAACTGGTCCGGCGCGGCCTGGTGTCCTTGCTGGCCGACGAGACCGACATGCGGGTGGTCGGCCAGGTCGGCACGGTGGTCGAGGCGTTGGCCCAGGTCCCCGAGCAGCTGCCCGACGTGGCCGTCCTCGACGTCCGGCTGCCGGACGGCGACGGTGTCCAACTGTGCCGGGACTTGCAGCTGCGCTGCCCGGAGGTGCGGTGCCTGATGCTGACCCCGTTCGTCGACCCCGAGACCATGACCGCCGCGATCGAGGCAGGCGCGGCCGGAGTGGTGCCCAAACACGTCGCCGGAGCCGAGCTGACCAGCGCGATCCGGATCGTCGGCGCGGGCGGCAGGCTGTCGGAGGAACCTCAGCCCGAGCAGGCCCGTGATCCGCTGCACGCGCTGACCCGGCGGGAACGGTCGGTGCTGCGGCTGCTCGGCGAAGGCCTGACCAACCGGCAGATCGCCGAGCGGCTCAACCTGGCGGAGAAGACGGTGAAGAACTACGTCTCCAGCGTGCTCGGCAAGCTCGGCCTGCGAAGGCGCACCCAGGCAGCGGTCCTGGCCGCGGAAGTGCGCCACCGGCTCTGAACTGGCCTGATGGGTCAGGCGTCGTGTTCTGGCGGTGCGGCGGCTGGGCTGTGGAATGGTGCCACTGCCTCTGCACAGGATGGGCCTGTCATGTGCCGCGAGGCCCGGAACTGGCCATCCTCAGCGACCGAGTCGTGTGCTGTGGCCGACAAACTGCACCACCGACTGTCACCTGGTCTTATGGCTCGCTGTCAGTGCGCTGCGCGGCCTTAGAGCTCCGTGGCGCGCGCCTCGCCCCCGTGGCCGAGAAACTGCGCCAACACCGTCTACCTGCGCTTATGTCTCCGCGCTGTTGAGGTAGGCGAGCACGGCGAGCACCCGCCGGTTGGTGTCGTCCGACGGAACCAACCGGAGCTTGCTGAAGATGTTCGCTGTGTGTTTGCCGACCGCGCCCTCGCTGACGAACAGCTGCGCGGCGATCGCGGCGTTCGACTTGCCGCTGGCCATCAGCTCGAGGACCTCGCGTTCCCGCGGGCTGAGCTCGGCGAGCGGCTCGTGGCGCGCGTTGCTGGCCAGCAGTTTGGAGATGACCTCCGGGTCCATCGCGGTGCCGCCCTGTGCGACCCGCCGGACCGCGTCGATGAATTGGTCCGAATTGAGCACCCGGTCTTTCAGCAAATAGCCGATTGCTCCGGCGCCATCTGCCAGCAGTTCTCGTGCGTACAACTGCTCGACGTGTTGGGAAAGCACGAGCACCGGCAGACCCGGCACCTTGCGGCGTGCTTCCAAGGCCGCCTGCAGGCCTTCGTCGGTGAACGTCGGCGGCAGCCGGACGTCCACGATCGCCACGTCCGGATTCTGCTCATCGAGGGCTTTGACCAGCTCAGGGCCGGTCGACACGGCGGCGACCACGTCGAACCCGTTGGCCTCCAGCAGCAGCGTCAGGCCGTCTCGGAGGAGGTAGAGGTCCTCGGCGAGGACAACGCGCACGGGACCTCCAGGGTCACGGTGGTCGGACCGCCCGGTGGGCTGGTGAGGGCGAATACGCCGTCGAATGTAGCGAGTCGCCGTTGGATGCCGTGCAGGCCGCTGCCACCTGCGGGATCCGCCCCGCCACGGCCGTCGTCGGCGACCGTCACCCGCAGTATGCCGTTGACGAACCGCAGGTCGACGCTGACATGTTCGGCGTGGCCGTGCTTTGCCGCATTGGTGAGCAGTTCGCTGATCGCGAAGTACACCGCCGCCTCGACTGGCGCGTCGACACGGCCAGGAATTGCGACGGACACGTGCACTTGCAGCGCACTGTCCAGTGCTAACGCTCGCACTGCGTCGCCGAGACCGCGTTCGGCAAGCACCGGCGGCAGGATCCCGCGGACCAATTGGCGAAGTTCGACCAGTGCTTCGGCGGACGCGTCGCGCGCGTTGGCCACGAGCTTCTTCGCCGCAGCCGGGTCCTGGTCGATCAGCCGCTCCACCACGCTGAGGTTGAGCCCCATGGCCACCCATCTGGCCTGGGCCCCGTCGTGCAGATCGCGTTCGATCCGGCGCAGTTCGGCGGCCTGGGTGTCGGTGGCGTCCGATCGGGTCTCGCGCAGGTGGGCCACACGTTGTGCCAGCTCAGCGGACCTGGTCGGTCCCAGCAGCCACCTGCTCCAGTAGCCGTGGGCCTTGAGGCAGGTTTCGCTGACCAGCAGGCCCACCACGGCCGCCACCAGGCCGGTGACCGGGGTGAGCCAGCCAGGCAGGTCACGCAGCGATGGGATGACATCGCCGAGATAGGCCCAGTTCTCGCCCACGTCGACACCGGTGACCATGTTGATCGGGCGAGACCAGACCCACGTCCAGAAGTACCCGAAGAACCCGACGACGACCAGGATCACCGGCACGGCCGCGATCACGAGCGTGACCAGCGGATCCAGGATCAGCCACAGCACGTCACGCCAGGTGGCCTTGTCCTTGAGCAAGGTCTGGGCGGTCTGCGAGTAGACGATGATGTGCGGCGAGTCGTACAACATCCGGCCGTGCTGATACTTGCCGTCCGGCCGAGGCGCAGGCGGTGGCGGCATCGGCAGGTACGGCTCTGCAATCGGTATGCCCGACCAGTTGCTGATCAGCCTTCGACGGGCCCGGACGAACGCTCGGGCCGGTTGATAGCGGGGGCCCAGAGGTCCGAGGAATCCGGCGATGGCCACGGCCGCTATCCCGATCATCGGGATACCGGCCAGCGACAGCCCGAAGGTGGCTCCGAGCTTCAGCTGGTCGCGTCCGCGCGCCATCACCCAGGACCAGAACGTGGTGCGGCTGGTCCGGCCGGATGGCCCAAGAAGTGCGCCAGTCCACCGGCTGTAGAGCCGGAGCGTCAGAGGTGCGGCCGCGAGGCCGGCCAAGACCCCGGGTAACGCCGCCAGCGGGTGGACCAGAAAACCGGCCACCTCGAGCACGACGGGCAGGCCCACGGTGAATCCGCTGGTCAACGGGGTCGTCAAGGCCCACAAGTGGTCCCTGTGCGTGGCCGGGTCTTTGAGCAACCACTCGAACCGTTCCATCCGCGCGACTAGGCCGGGCTCGCGGTAGAGCTGGTTGCCCCAGCGGTACCACCCGTCCCGGTCTGGCTGTGGCGGCCCCGGCTTCGGCCAATACGGGACCGGGATGTCGTGGCCCGTCCAGCGCGCCACCAACCGTCTGACCAGGTTCTGCAACCACCGTTCCCGCTTGAACCCGGCGAGAATCCCGACGCACGACACGACGAGCGCGGCCGCGCTCTGCACTGTGGCCAGCAAGGACAGCGCGAACAGCGCCAGCCCACGGACCAGGGCGAGGGCATGTTCGCGCAGCACGGGGTAAGTCTCGCTGATCCTCGCGCGGCCACGCACTACTCACAGGCATAGGAGCGGGGTATAGCTAGCCCCACCCCAGGTTTGGTTCCAGACGGATACGCACCGGCCCGTTTCGCCAATAGCGTTCTCCCCATCAAAAGCGAGCAGACAGCAAACGTTCGAGGGGAGCGGGGAATGGCGGTCATCGAGGTCGCGAACCTGCATAAGCGATATGGCGATCAAGTCGCGGTCGACGACGTTTCTTTCACGGTCGAGCGCGGCGAGATATTCGGAATTCTCGGACCGAACGGCGCGGGCAAGACAACGACCGTCGAATGTGTCGAAGGATTGCGCGTTCCGGACAGCGGCAGCATTTCCGTACTCGGATTCGACCCGCGGCAGGACGGCTGGGAAGTACGCCGGCGAGTCGGAGTTCAGCTGCAGAAAAGCGAACTGCCGGAGAAGATGCGGGTGGCCGAGGCGATGGACCTCTACTCGTCGTTCTATCCGAACCCCGCCGACGGCGACAAGCTGCTGGACGACCTGGGCCTGACCAGCAAGCGCCGCACGCCGTTCAAGAAGCTGTCCGGCGGTCAGCAGCAACGCCTGGCGATCGCGTTGGCGCTGGTCGGCAACCCGGAGATCGCGTTCCTGGACGAGCTGACCACCGGCCTGGACCCACAGGCCCGCCGGGACACCTGGCAGTTGGTCGAGCAGATCAGGGACAGGGGAGTGACGGTCGTGCTCGTCACCCACTTCATGGAGGAAGCCGAGCGCCTCTGCGACCGCCTTGCCCTGGTCGACGCGGGCCGTGTCGTCGCACTCGACACCCCAGCGGGCTTGGTGTCCAGAGTGGACGGCGGCGGGCAGCGGCTGCGGTTCCGCGCCTCGGTCGACTTCGACGACCGGCTGCTGACGGACTTGCCCGAGGTCACGAGTGTGGCGCACACAGCGAGCCAGGTCGTCGTGACCGGCAACGGCAACCTGCTGCACGCGGTGAGCAGCACGTTGGCGAGCCGCAACGTCGTCCCGCTCGACCTTCGGATCGAACAAACGAACTTGGAAGACGCGTTCGTCGCGCTGACTGGGCGACGTCTGGTGGAGGAGTCATGAGTACGCAGGTCATAGAGAAGGCGCAAGAAATGAGCCATCCCAACACAGCTACGGGACGCGGAAGCACGCTGACCGGGCTCGGCAAGCTGACGGGCAGTGAGTTCCGGTTGCTGCTGCGGGATCCCGGGATGATCTTCGTGGCGTTCGTCCCCATCCTGCTCGTGATGATCTTCGGGCTGCTTCCGTCGACCAGCTCGCCGAGCGAGGACTTCGGAGGCGGGCGGTTCATCGACTTCTACCTGCCGCCGATCGTCACGATGGTCATCGGCATGATGGCGCTCAACGCGTTGACCAGCGTGCTGGCCACCTACCGGGAGCGCGGCATTCTGCGCCGGCTGGCCGTGACGCCGGTCCGTCCGGTCTCATTGTTACTGGCGCAGGGCATTGTGAACCTGGCGTCGCTGACCACGATCACCGCGGGCGTGCTCGCGCTGGCCGGGCTGGCGTTCGATGTGCCCTTCCCGCGTCAGTTCTTCGGGTTCGTGGTGGCGTTCTTGTTGTGCGTCACGGCGATGTTCGCGGTCGGCCTGCTGATCTCGGCGCTGGCGCCAACCGGCAAGGCGGCGAACGGCATCGGCACCATGGCGTTCTTCCCGTTGGCCTTCCTGGCAGGCGTGTGGACGCCAGGGCCGCTGATGCCCGACGTCGTCCGGACCATCTCCGACTTCTCGCCGCTGGGTGCGGGCTCGCAGGCGATGCTGCGGGCGTGGGAAGGCTCGTTTCCTGAGCCACTGCACCTTGTGGTGCTGCTCGCGTACACGATCGGGCTGGGATTCCTCAGCAGTCGCCTGTTCCGGTGGGAATGACCCCACACGGATCACAATCCGCGGACTCGCCTGAGGGGAGCGAGTCCGCGGATTGCCGTGTGCGGGCCTCGATCAACCTGCGGGGCCCGGCCCCGTGCGATGCGAGCTGGTCGTCCTTGTTGGCCAGGGCGCAGCGGTCCAGCGAGAGGCAACCGCAGCCGACGCAGTCGGTGAAGTCGTCGCGCAGTTGCAGCAGTTGCTCGATCCGCGCGTCCAGTTCGGCCCGCCAGGACTCGGACACCTCGGCCCAGTCGGTGCGGTTGGGCACGCGGCCTTCCGGCAGTCTGCCGAGCACTTCGGCGATGGTGTTCAGCGGGACGCCGACCCGTTGGCCGATCCGGATGAAGGCGATCCGGCGCAGCGTGTCCCGGCGGAACCGGCGCTGGTTGCCCGCCGTTCTCCGGCTCGAGATCAGCCCCTTGGCCTCGTAGAAGTGCAACGTCGAAACGGGGACACCGGCACGTCTGGCCAGCTCACCGACGGTGAGCTCGGTACTGGGCGACATGGTCGCGATGGTATCCGCGCTGGTGGGCAGCGTGCGTCAGATGGCCAGCGTCCAGCCGGTCAGCGAATAGGCGCTGAACCAGCTGCCGAACAGCACGAACGCCACCGTCGCGGCGATCATCGTGTGGCGCTTGCGATTGGCCAGTCCTTGCGCGACCGGGATCAACAGCGGAAACGCCGGGATCAGGAACCTGGCTTTCGAGTACGTGATTCCCGCGGTGACCACGACCATGAACACGGTTCCGCCGCCGTAGAGCCACAACGGCCACGGCAGACGCGAGAAAACGATCAAGAAAGTCAGCACGACGGCGCCGATCACCAGCAGCATCGTGACGGTTTCCATCACGGAATTGCCGGTGTCCAGGATGTCGCCGAAGAATTGCGCCGTCTGCCTGCCGCCGTCGAAGTAGCTGAACCAGCCCTGCCGCTGGATGTCGAACCAGCCGGTCAGGCTGCCGGTCTGTTTGGCCACATACCCCCACCAGCTGAACAGGCCGATCGGGCTGATCACCGCACACACCATGGCCTGCCAAGCCTTTCCTTCCCGGAATACGGCCACGATCGCGGCCAGCGCGACCACGCCGACCAGCACCGACGCGGACGGACGGACCAGCCCGGCGGCCGCCGTGCAGGCCCCGGCCAGCAGCCAGTTTCGTTCCAGCACGCCGACAAGAGCCCATGCGGCCAGTGCGGTGAAAAGCGCCTCGGTGTACGCCATCGACAACGTGATGGCCATTGGCGCGCCGCCCCACAATGCGACCAGCAACAGCCCGGTCTTCGGCCTCGGGTCCACGATCCGCGCCACCCGGAAGATGCCGGCTGCCGCGGCACACCCGGCGATCAGGCTGACGAGCAAAGCCGCGGCCACGCTATCCGAACCAGTGATGGGCGACACAACGCGAATGAGCATCGGATATAGCGGGAAGAACGCGAGCGGCGTCGTCGGCGTTCGTTGCCCGGCCGCGTCGACGAACCGCGCCGGAACGTTGTCGTAACCGTTCTGCGCGATTGCCAGGTACCAGTCGCCGTCCCACGACTTCAACACGTCGAACAGCTCGCGGTGACGGTTGCCGGCCAGTATTGCGAGCACGACCAGACCGGATAGCCGGACCAGCAGGAAAACACCGACGGCATGCAGGTACGGCCGGGCGCGCGCGGCGGTCATCGTCGTGTTTCGTCCTTTGAGCATGGTGCGAGACATTCTGGAGTGCCGGTCGCCCTTCCGCTGGCTTCCTTTCTTCGGCTTTGTCACCCACAGCCTAGGTCGCCTGGCCGCGCCACCTGCATTGACCTGCGAGTTCACCGGCCGCCAACACGGGGTGTGGTGAGGTGTCGCGGTGGATTTCTGGGATGAGCTGTTCGGCACGCAGCCGGACCCACCCACTGCGGTGACCTTGGTGACCGGTGCGGCGGCTCTGCTGCTCGTGCTGTCCGGGGAGCCGTGGAGGCTGGCCCGCAACGTGATCACGATCGTGCACGAGGCCGGTCACGCCCTGGTGGCCGTCCTGGTAGGCCGTCGGCTGCGCGGGATCACCCTGCATTCGGACACGTCAGGTGTCACGGTGTCACGAGGCAAGCCCACAGGCCCCGGGATGGTGCTGACCGCGTTCGCGGGTTACGTCGCGCCGTCCCTCATCGGTCTTGGTCTCGCCGCGCTGATGATCGCGGGCAAGATCACCCTGCTGTTGTGGGTGATGACCGCGCTGATGCTGGCCGTCCTGATCATGATCCGCAACGTGTACGGCGTGCTGTCGGTCGTGCTCACCGGTGCTGTCCTGGTCACGGTGTCGCTCGTGACCTCGCCGCAGGTGCAGGCCGCGTTCGCGTGCCTGGTCGCGTGGTTCCTGCTGTTCGGTGGCGTGCGGCCGGTGTGGGAGCTGCAGGCGAAACGGCGGCGCAGGCAGGCTCGCGATTCGGACGCCGATCAGCTGGCACGGCTGACCGGCGCGCCCGGGCTGTTCTGGGTGGCCATGTTCATGCTCATCTCCCTCGGCGCGATGGTCGTCGGCGG
This sequence comes from Kibdelosporangium aridum, assembly GCF_900176515.1. Taxonomy (GTDB): domain Bacteria; phylum Actinomycetota; class Actinomycetes; order Mycobacteriales; family Pseudonocardiaceae; genus Kibdelosporangium; species Kibdelosporangium aridum. The sequence continues at coordinate 175,653 of NZ_FWXV01000010.1, read as the reverse complement.
CATGTGGCTGCTGGAGCCGGTCATCGCCACGTGAGGGCTGTTGTGCATTTGTCCAACGCCTTGGACATATGTCAGAAGCTGCTGGTCAACGACTCATGCGAGCTTGGCCGGGTCGATGGCTTCCTTGGCGAAGTTGAACCCGGCGGGTGGGATGCCTCTGGCCGAAGTCAGCCAGCCGCTCTTGTCCGCAGGCTGGCCGCTCAGGCCACCGTCCAGCAGCAGGGAGACGTAGCAGCCGAAATCCACCGCGAACGCGTCGTACATCTCGCCCGGATGGCGCCGATCGACGACGCCACGCCGCAACACGTGCAGCACACGCGCGTCGTACAACTCGTCGATCGTGTCCGGGCATGCCATGTGGCTTATCAGGAAGGTCCTTGATCCGCGCCTGCCGACGACCTCGTCGACCAGTAGCCGGAGAGTCTGCCGAGCGGGCTCGTGGGCCATGATGGCGGTCTGTTTGTCGCGCAGGAACCAGTCGCGGGCCGCGCGTCGGATGTCCGCGATGCCAATGGGTTCGTCGCGGGCGTTCTGCGCGGCCAGTGCGGCGATGTTGATGGCGTCTCGGGGAACGCCTTCCGCGGCGCGGACGAGTTCGTTGAACGCGCCACGCTTGAACATCTCGTCGAGCACATCGGACTGAGGTTCGCCCAGCATCTCGGTCAACCGGAGGCTTACGTGGTTGTGGAACAGCTGGCCGAAAAAGTCCTGGGCACGGCTACGAACGTGATCGAACAACAGGAAGTCGTCCAGGCTCGCCGCATGTGCCGCGTCCGCGCCCACCTCGATTCCCATGTAGTCCCCGCCACTACTCGGGCCGGTCCGGAACTGGCAGCGCCGCTCGATCGCCGCGATCTTGACCGTCAACCCGGCGACCGGCAGGATCCCGCGCCGCACGAGGTCGGCGAGCAGCGGCTGCAGATCCAGCGGAACGCTGCTCCATTCGTCCAGCATCAGCCATAACCGGGAGCCGTCGAGCGCGCGGACGATGTCCCGCAACGCCCGGTTGAGCGGACCGAACACGACATGGTGCTGCTCGACGCCGCTACGCCGCAGGCGGCTCTCCCGATTGGCGGTCTCTTGGCGGCCGGCCGAGATCCGAGCGCCTCTCGTCGCCAGGTCGACGCCGTGGTGCTGCGAAAATGCGTCCCCGACCTTGGTCTCATGCTCCACTTGTCCAACGACTTGTACAGATGTAGCAGCCTCGGCGAGGGCGTCCAGTGCGGGCAACAGAGCCTCACGCCCGTCACCCTCCACGGCCGTCGACAGCAGCTCGTCATGCATCGCCTCGAGCGTGTCCACGAGAAGATGGGTGCCCCGCTGAGCCAGGTTGACCGTGGGGTCGCCGTACATGCCGCCGGTCGAGCCGATCGTCCGTAGGTCCACGTAAACGGCCAGGTCTCCGGTCTGCGTGAGCAGATCCGCGAGGTGCAGCAAGGCGTGCGTCTTGCCGGTGCCCCTGCGGCCGTAAAGGATTTGATGGTCGGTCGAGTGCAACATCGCCGAGAAGGACCCGGCCGAGACGTAGGTTGCCGCCAAGGAATCGCGGTCAGTGCTCTCGGCTCGACGTGGGATGCGCATCAGAGCCTGGTTGAGGTGCTTCTGCCGAGTGGACGCCACTCCTGCCAGCGTGCTCGGGCCCGCGAACGCAGGCCAGGTCATTCACCCTTGCGGGCCGCAACCAGCTGGGTGACTCCGGCGTACCTCTCGACCACAGCGGTGAAGCCCCTGGCACGCAAAGCTTCCGCGATCTGCCCACGGTCGAACATGCGCTGCCCGCTGGCCTGGCCCAACAGGGTGTCCACCGTCCGCATCGGCTCCCACGTGCGGCGGCCACTCGTGAACAGCGCGACGCGGCCGCCCGGCTTGAGAATCCGGGCGAACGAATCCAGCGCGGCCATCGGCTCAGCGAACATGTGCAGTGCGGCGAAACAGCACACCGCGTCGAGTGACTCGTCCCGCAACGGCGGGCGTACGGCGTCGGCCCGGAGGTAAACGGGGGCGCTGTCCAGGGCGACCGCGTGCGTGAGCATCGTGGTGGACGAGTCGAGCCCGATCGCCAGGCCCTCCGGACCGACCACCCTGGCGAACTGCCTGGTGAAACCACCCGTGCCGCATGCGACGTCCAGCACGAAGTCGCCCTTGCGCAAAGCGAAGTTCTCCTGCACGAACCGGTGCTCGTCGGCCATGCTGGGCCCGTTCAGGCCTTTCGCCACGCGGCCGAGTACCGGACGCCAGTAGCGCTCGTAGATCCTCGGCACGAAGTTGGTGCGCATCAGGCGGTGCGCCAGGCCAGTGGTCGGTTCGTCGACGTCACCGAGCATGTCCACGTAGTCGCCGACGTGCACCGGCTCGGCGGTCAGCAGGTCGATCAGCCGTGCGTTCATCGTGCCTCCACATAGGACTCGGCCGTCTGTTCATCCTAGTTTGCCGGTCGTGCAAGCGAGATCTCGTTGGAGTGGACCTCGGCGTGGACTGTCCTGAAGGGAGGGCATTTGTCTCTAGGTTGGGCGAATGGGCGTGAACGCATCGACTGCCATGAGCCGCGAACTGGGTCACGAGATGCGCCTGCGGCGCGAGGCTTTGGGCATGACACTCGCTGAGCTGTCGCAGACCCTGGGATGGTCGATAAGCCGGACCTCCAGGATCGAGAACGGGTTGGCGACGGTCAGCGACGTCGAACTGGCCCATTACATGGCGTACTTGGGATCGACACTCGCGGAGACCTTGGAACTGGTCCGTTTCCGGCAAGGCCGGGACCGAGGCTACTGGCTGAGCCCGCACGGCCTGCGGCTCGAAGACTCGTTGAACTCATTGGCTTTTCACGAGGCGTCCGCGATCGCGACTGTGCACTACCAACCGCTGGTGGTGCCTGGCCTGCTGCAGACTGAGGACTACGCACGGGCAATGATCAGCCGGGAGACCTGGCGAACCTCGGACAACATCGAGGAGTGTGTGCAGGCTCGGATGTACCGGCAGCGTGTGGTCACGCGAGGCCGCCATGAGTTCTATGTTCACGAACAGGCTCTCCGGCTCCGGGTCGGAAATCCTCGCCTCATGCACGAACAGTTGTTGAAGCTGGTGTTGCTGGCGGATCTCCAGGATGTCCACGTGAGGATCGTTCCGTTGGCTGCGGGCGAGCGCTCGGTGTTCGGCAACTCGTTCGGCCTGTTCGAGTACGACAGCGGCAGGCCGTTGCTGTCCCTGCCGAATTTCGCCACCACTGTGTTCATTGAGGATCCGGAGCATGTGGATCCATTCGTGCTGCTGACCCCGAGCATCGAGCAAGTTGCTCTCGACACCCGACAGTCGCAGGAGCTGCTTGCGGCCATCGCACTTGACTACGAGCGAGCAGTCGAAGACCAGCGTACGTAATGCGCGAAGGTACCCATTGCACGGCAACAGTTTCTGCACATAACTCTGAGCCGTGGGTCAGCCCAGGCCGGGCGGAGTGCGGTCCTGCCAGCGCTCTTCCTTCTGCAACTGCGCGGCCAACGACAACAGCACCGGCTCGGAGTTCTCAACGCTGACAAGCTGAGCGCCAATCGGCAACCCCTTGCTAGTCAACCCTGCGGGCACATTCACGCCCGGCAACCCGAGGATGTTCCATGGCCACGCGTAAGGGCACGCCGCGATCATCGTCCGCGTCGTGCCGAAGTTCGACAGTCCGTCGTAGTGCCCGACGGGCGTTGGCGGAGTCGCGGTGGTCGGCGCCAGGATCACGTCGGCGTTGTCGAAGATCCGGCCGACCCGGCGACGCTCGAACCGTTCGTGCAGGCGCGAAAATTTGACCAGGGGCGAGAGCATCCGCCCCATCCTGTGGTTTTGCTGCGTGCGCGTGTCGAGCAGGCGCATGTCCGGGACCTCTTGCGCCGCGCCCTTCAAACCTTCGAGCGACCGCGCGAAGACGCCGAGCCCGACCAGCCCGTAATGCGGGCTCGCCAAAGTGACCTCATGCCCGAGCCGAGCCAGCACCCGGCCCAGCCGGACCACCGCCGAGCGCACCTCCGGATCCAGCCGTGCGGGCAGCAACGTGAACGGAACCTGCAGCGCCAAAGCGATCCGCAACCGGCCTGGCGCACTTTTCGCGCCATCCCGCATCCGGGTGCCCGTCGCGGCCAGGACGTCCAGCAAAAGCGCCGCGTCCTCGACGGTCCTGGCGAGCGGTCCGTGCGTCGCGAGACCGTTCCACATATCCGGCAACGGATCGCTGGGGACCAACCCGCGGGTTGGCTTCACACCCACCAACCCGGTCCATGCGGACGGGATCCGGATCGAGCCGAGGCCATCCGAACCTGTCGCCGCGGGGACCAGGCCCGCGGCCACTGCGGCGGCCGACCCACCCGACGAACCGCCGGGCGTGTAGCCGATGTCCCAGGGGTTGCGGGTGGCTCCGAAAGCGTGCCCCTCGGTGAACGGCCACTGGCCGAACTCCGGGGTGTTGGTCTTGCCGACGATGACCGCACCGGCCTGGCGCAACCGGCGGACGATCTCGCAGTCCGCGCCTTTGAGAGGAAATTCACCGGCGCAGCCGAACGCCGTCGGCTCGCCTTTGATGTCCGTGTCGTCCTTCACCGCGATCGGCACCCCGAGCAACGGCGCCCGCTCACCGGCGGCGAGGCGCTCGTCGGCCTGCGCGGCCTCGGCGAGAGCGGCCTCCCGGCGCAGCCGCCGGAACGCGTTCAGGCTCGGCTGTGCCTTCTCGATCCGGTCAAGTGCCTCGGTGACGAGGTCGACCGAGCTCGTTTCGCCGGCAGCGACCCGTTCAGCGGTCCGCTGCAGGCCCACGAACTCCGTCACGACGCCTCCAGTGGACTTGTGTTTCGCCTCCCATGGGATGGTGCCACCCCGTGCGGCAGACTAGTCACCTCGTTGGAGAGGAGAACACGGTGGTTGACGAGGTTGTCGAGGCTTGCGCACGCGCAGCGAAACAGGCGGCGCCGTCTCTGGCCACGGCATCCGAGCAGGCCATCGACGCCGCGCTGACCGGAATGGCCGAGCGGCTGCGGGCCAGCGCCGACGCGGTGCTGGCGGCCAACGCCCAGGATGTCGAGGCCGCGAAGGCCAGTGGGATGAGCTCGGGCCTGTTGGACCGGCTGACCATCACCGAGGCGCGGCTGACCGCCATGGCCGATTCTTTGGTCCTGCTCGCGGGCGTGCCGCATCCGCGACGCGAGACCCCGATCCGCGACCTGCCGGACGGCCTGAAACTGGTCGAACGGCGCAGGCCGGTCGGCGTGATCGGCGCCAACTACGAGGCCAGGCCGAACGTCACAGTCGACGTCGCCTCCCAGCTGATCAAGTCCCGCAACGCGGGCGTCCTGCGCACTGGTTCGGCCGCGCTCGGCTCGGCGACCGCCCTGGTCCGCGAGGTCATCGCGCCTGCCCTGGAGGACGCCGGGATCGATCCCGCGGCCATCCAGCTCGTGCCGAGCGCCGACCGGGCGGCGGCAGCGGCCCTGGTCCGTTTTCCCGACCTGGTCCCGCTGGTGATCCTGCGCGGCAGCGGCGACAGCACCCGTGAGCTGGGCTTCGAGGCCGCCAAACACGGTGTGCGGACGCTGGCCCACGCGGACGGCGGCGGCGTGCTGTACGTGGACGGCGGCGCGGACCTGGCCAAGGCACACGACCTGATCGCCCGCAGCCTTGACCGGCTCGGCGTGTGCAACCGGCTCAACCTGCTGCTGATCGACTCCGCCATCTATGCAGATGTGCTTCAAAGCGTTCTGGAGACATTGGAGAAGGCGGGCGTGCGGGCCTCGTTGCCGCCGCACGACCACCCGATCGGCTACGAGTGGGCGCTGGACTCCGATCGTGAGGCGACCGTGACCGTCTCCCCGGTCGACGACGCCGTCCAAGCGGCGCAGCTGGCCAACGAGAAGACCTCGGGCCTGGCCGCCGGCATCGTGACGGAGAACTCAGCGACCGCCGAGAAGTTCATGGACGCGTACACCGGGACCGGCGTGTTCTGGAACGCCACGACCAGGCTGCTCGACGGGTTCAAGCTGCTCGCGGTGCCGGAGACCGGGATCAACATCGACAAGGTGCCTGGTCCGCGCGGGCCGGTCACCTACACCGACCTCACGCTCAGGCAGTACGCCGTCGTCCCAGCTCACTAGCCCAAACCGGCTGAGACTGTGACACATCCGACGAGTTGCCGCCTCGAAGGATGTGGTTGGCTCCCCTCGCGCGCCCACATATGTAGCGGGGGATAGTATCCAGACCGTCGCCCGGACAGCTGTCTCGGCGCGGCCCCGAACGAGAACCACCACTGGAGGCACGGAAGTGACGGCGGTAGCCCCCAAGCCGATCGCGACTCGACCGTTCCCGGCGGGTAAGACGGTCAAGGGTTCGTACCTCCTGCGGTTGTTCCGCACTACGGACCACAAGCAGATCGGGATCATGTACCTGGTCACCGCGTTCGCCTTCTTCATGGTGGGCGGCGCGATGGCGATGCTGATCCGCACCGAGCTGGCAGTGCCTGGACAGCAGTTCCTGTCGCAGGAGCAGTACAACCAGCTGTTCACCATGCACGGCACGATCATGCTGCTGCTGTACGCGACGCCAATCCTGTTCGGGTTCGCCAACTTCGTGCTGCCGTTGCAGATCGGCTCGCCGGACGTGGCGTTCCCGCGGTTGAACGCGTTCTCGTACTGGCTGTACCTGTTCGGCGGGATCATCGTGATCTCCGGCTTCCTGACCCCGGGAGGCGCCGCCGACTTCGGCTGGTTCGCCTACACCCCGCTGTCGGACAAGATCCATTCGCCCGGTGTCGGTGCGGACCTGTGGATCACCGGCCTGGTGGTCAGTGGTCTCGGCACGATCCTCGGCGCGGTCAACATGATCACGACCGTGATCTGCCTGCGCGGGCCGGGTATGACCATGTTCCGGATGCCGATCTTCACCTGGAACATCCTGATCACCGCGATCCTCGTGCTGATCGCCTTCCCGATCCTGACCGCGGCCTTGCTTGGTCTGCTCGCCGACCGCCATATCGGCGCCCATGTCTTCGATCCAGCCAACGGTGGCGTGATCCTCTGGCAGCACCTGTTCTGGTTCTTCGGCCATCCCGAGGTCTACATCGTCGCGCTGCCGTTCTTCGGGATCATCTCCGAGATCATCCCGGTGTTCAGCCGCAAGCCGCTGTTCGGCTACAAGATGCTGGTCTACGCGACGCTGTCGATCGCCGCGCTGTCGGTGGCCGTCTGGGCGCACCACATGTACGCGACCGGCGCCGTGCTGCTGCCGTTCTTCTCGTTCATGACGTTCCTGATCGCGGTCCCGACCGGCGTGAAGTTCTTCAACTGGATCCTGACCATGTGGAAGGGCCAGCTGACGTTCGAGACACCGATGATGTTCTCGATCGGCTTCCTGGTCACGTTCCTCTTCGGTGGCCTGACCGGCATCCTGCTGGCCGCGCCTGCGATCGACTTCCACGTGTCGGACACGTACTTCGTGGTGGCGCACTTCCACTACGTGCTCTACGGCACGATCGTGTTCGCGACCTTCGCCGGGATCTACTTCTGGTTCCCGAAGATCACCGGCCGGTTCATGGACGAACCGCTAGGAAAACTGCACTTTTGGACGACCTTCATCGGCTTCCACGGCACGTTCCTGGTCCAGCACTGGGTCGGTAACGAGGGCATGCCGCGCCGGTACGTCGACTACCTGGCGTCCGACGGGTTCACCACGCTCAACACGATCTCCACGGTCGGCGCCTACATCCTCGGCGCGTCGACGCTGCCGTTCATCTGGAACGTGTTCAAGAGCTACCGCTACGGCCAGATCGCCGAAGCGGACGACCCATGGGGCTACGGCAACTCGCTGGAGTGGGCGACGTCGTCCCCGCCGCCGCGGCACAACTTCAAGGAGCTGCCGCGGATCCGGTCCGAGCGTCCGGCGTTCGAGCTGCACTACCCGCACATGGTCGAGCGGTATCGCGCGGAGGCGCACGTCGGCGGCAACCACAAGGCGACCCCGTCGGAGATCCTCGCGGAGAAGACCCAGCCGGACGAGATCACCGGCGGCGACCCGCACAAGAAGTAGCACTCGAGCAGAGGTAGCTCCAACCGAGGAGGCCCGCCTTGCCCGGTCCATCAAGCACGCCTGTACTCATCACGGTGAGCGGCCCGGACAAGCCCGGTGTCTCCTCGGTGCTTTTCGCGGTGCTCACGAGGCACGGCGTCGACGTCCTCGACGTCGAGCAGGTCGTGATCCGCGGCCAGCTCGTGCTCGGTGTGCTGGTCGGTACCGACCACGACCCCGAGGGGCTGCAGGAACTCGTCGAGCAGGCGATGGCGACCGTGACCATGCAGGTCGAGGTCGAGATCGGCGCCGACACCCTGACCCCGGCCCGGGTCGGTTCCACGCACGCCGTGATCGTCCTGGGCAGGCCCGTCACGGCGCGGGCGTTCACCGAGGTCGCCCGGCGGATGGCCGCTCTGGGCGTCAACATCGACGCGATCCGGCGCGTGGCCGACTACCCGGTGACCGGGCTCGAGCTGCACGTCTCCGTCGCCGACGACACGCCAGAGGCGGACGGCCTGCTGCGCAACGCGCTCGTCGAGGTGGCCTCCCGGGTGGGCCTGGACGTCGCGGTCGAGCGGGAAGGCCTGACCCGGCGGGCCAAGCGGCTGATCGTGTTCGACGTGGACTCGACGTTGATCCAGGGCGAAGTGATCGAGATGCTCGCCGCCAAGGCCGGCTGCGAGGACCAGGTCAAGCAGATCACCGACGCCGCGATGGCCGGCGAGATCGACTTCACCGAGTCGTTGAACCGGCGGGTGGCTGTCCTGGCGGGCCTGCCCGAGTCCGTGCTGGACGAGGTGTCCGGCGCGCTGGAGCTCACGCCCGGCGCCCGCACGACGGTCCGGACGCTCAAGCGGCTCGGGTTCCGGTGCGGTGTCGTGTCCGGCGGGTTCACCCGGGTCATCCAGCGCCTGGTCGACGAATTGGGCCTGGACTTCTGCGCGGCCAACGAACTCGAGGTCGTCGACGGCAAACTGACCGGCCGCGTGGTCGGCGAGGTCATCGACCGGCCAGGCAAAGCGGTCGCACTGCGGCGCTTCGCCGAAGACTCCGATGTGCCGCTGGCTCAGTGCGTCGCCGTGGGCGATGGCGCCAACGACATCGACATGCTGTCCGCGGCTGGTCTGGGGATCGCGTTCAACGCCAAGCCGGCGCTGCGCGAGGTTGCCGACACGGCGCTGTCCCACCCGTACTTGGACGTTGTCCTGTTCGTGCTCGGCGTGACCCGCGCCGAGGTCGAGGCCGCCGACGCGGCTGACGGAATCGACGGCGAACGGCTGTGAGCATCCTGGCTCCACTGGCCGCCCGCTACGCGTCGTGGCTGGCTCTCCCGGCGGACCAGACCAACCAGGTCGAGACCGCGCCGGAGCTGGTCCGGGCGATGCCAGTAATTCTCCGGATCGAACGTGACCCGGTCCCCAGCCGCACAGCGTTGCTCGAGGCAGCCGCTGCGGCGGCAATCGCGGTGTGCCTCGACCCACGATCCGAGCCGGAAGGCGAGTGGCACGAGCCAGTCAGTGCGTGGGTCGCAGGGCACATCCGGAAGGTCTCCCGCCGTGCGCGCGGCGCGCATTGGCAGGCCGCGCAAGCGTTTCCGGGCGTCACGGTCGAGGTGGGCGGCGCCGAGGTGCGCGCGCTGGTCCCCGAGCTGGTCGTCGAGACGCCCAAGGAGATCAGCCGACTGCAGATCTCCGGCAGCGAACTGCCCGCCGACGAACCCGACGCCATCCCGGACGGCGTGCCGGTCCTCTGGCTGAATCCGGACGTGCCGTTGACTGCGGGCAAGGCGGCCGCGCAGGTGGGCCACGCCAGCATGCTGCTCGCCGCCCTGCTCGACGAACCGGACATCAAAGCGTGGACTGAGAACGGCTTCCGGTGCGCGGTCCGGACGCCGACAAAGGCCCAATGGGCAACGCTGCACCCCGGCAATGACCCTGGCGGCGCATGGCAGAACCGCCGGGTGATCGCCGTCCGCGACGCCGGATTCACCGAGGTTGACCCGGGCACGGTCACCGTCCTGGCCCAGTGGCGCGCCTGACGCGCCATCTCAGTGGACCGGCGGTTTTGCCTCGCGGGTCACTCAGAATCGCGTGCTCGCGTTCCGCTAGGACGATCCGCCGCTTGCGTTCGAAGGTGCGCCCAGCCTTGTCCCGGAAGATGGCGCACCTGGTGCGCCACCCAAGTTGACCAGCGGATCTATCCGGTCACCACGGTGACGCCGAGTTTGGTCGCGGCCTCGTTGATCGGCTGGAAGAACGTGGTGCCCGCGGTGGCGCAGTCGCCGATCCCGCCGGACGTGACGCCCTGAGCCTGCGTGCCGCTGACGAACGGCCCGCCGGAGTCGCCAGGCTCGGCGCACACCGAAGTCCGCGTCAGGCCGCGGACGATCCGGCCCTCGCCGTAGTTCACGGTCTCGTCCAGCGCGGTGATCTCGCCACACGCGAAGCCGGACGTCGCACCTGACCGGCACACGGACGCTCCGATCGGCGCCACCTCGGTGCCCGTCACGGTAATCGGGCCACCGTCACGCGTGTCGACCGACGCCGGTGCCTGCGCGGTCGGGTCCGTCACGTCGACCAGGCCGAAATCGCCGTCCGTGTCGAACGTGCCCGCGTTGACCCGGCCGAATTCGAGGCCGTTGTTGAGGACCACGCCGCCGGACGCGGTGCAGTGGCCCGCGGTGATGAAGTGCTTCGAGCCACCGGGACCGCTCGCGGAGAACCCGATCGAGCACCGGGCATCGCCGACGGTGAAGCCGCGGCCGCCGATCACGTCCACCAGGGGCCGGGCTGTCCGCTCGGTCCACTCGACCCGGACCAGGTCACCGCCGCCCTTGGCCTTCTCGATGAACGTTTCCGCTGGCGCGTCCTTCTTGGACTCGATCACCACGCTGTTGGTGGTCGGGTCCACGTACCAGGCCACCACCGACGGCGGCGCGGACTGGGCCATGCGGTCGATGCGGGTCTTCTGGCCGGTCAGACCGGCCAGGTTGTTCTTCATCATCCGGGGCTCGGCGCCCGCGCGCTGCACCTCGCCGATGTACTGCCGGTCGATGATCCCGACCATGAGCTTGCGCTTGGTGTTGTCGTACCAGGCACCTGCGTACGCGACTCCGAGTTTCCGGCGCAGCGCGTCGACCGTCTTGCTGAGCGGAGCCTCCTCGCGCGCCCTGGCCGCGGCCTCGTCGGGCGTGAGCCGCACGTCCTTGCGCATTGTCGGCTCAAGAGGAGTGGACGATCCAACCTCGACGGTCTCGTGCGCCACCGGTGACTCGTTCGTCGTGGCCACCGCGGTGAGGGTGGCCGACACCGTCACACCGATCACGAGTCCAACAAGGACTTTCCGGTTGAGTGGGCGTGGCTCATGCTCCCGGTGCGACCCCATACGGCTGTCTCCCTCACCTTCCGCGATGCCTCCGTAGGTTGGTACGGACGACAATGGGAAGGTGGTTCAACTATTAAGTCTGGCCAATGCACCTCGTACAACTGACTGGTCGTAGGTCGTCCAAAATGGTGGCAACGACGCCCGGAGGAATCCGCCGTATCGCGCGGTCGCGAGCCGCGAGTCAAGGATCGCCACGACGCCCTTGTCGTCGTTGGACCGCAGCAACCGGCCCGCGCCTTGCGCCAGCAGCAGCGCCGCGTGCGTCGCGGCGACCGTGAGGAAGCCGTTCCCGCCGCGCGCTTCGACCGCTCGTTGCCGAGCTGACGCCAGCGGGTCGTCCGGACGCGGGAACGGGATCCGGTCGACGACCACCAACTGCAGCGAAGACCCGGGCACGTCGACGCCCTGCCAGAGCGACAACGTCCCGAACAGGCACGTGGCCTCGTCCTCGGCGAACTTGCTGACCAGCAGCGAGGTGGAATCCTCGCCCTGGCACAAGATCGGAAAGTCCAGGCGTTCCCTGAGCTCGTCGGCGGCCTGTCTGGCCGCGCGCATCGAGGAGAACAAACCGAGAGTCCGGCCGCCTGCCGCGTTCACCAGGCCTTCGAGCTCGTCGAAGAACGCAGGCTGCAGGCCGTCGCGGCCGGGCGGGGGAAGATGCCGCGCCACATACAGGATCCCGCTTTTCTCATGGGTGAACGGCGATCCGACGTCGATGCCCGACCAATGCGGCGCGTCGTTGTCGGCGGGCGGCGCGATGTCGGTTGCTGTCCCTTCGGCCTTCTGCGCGGGCCGCTGCTCGACGGGCAGGCCCCATTGGCGAGCCAGGGCGTCGAACGATCCGCCGAGCGTGAGCGTCGCCGACGTCAGGATCGTGGTGCACTCGCCGAACAAGCGCTCGCGCAGCAGCCCGGCGACGCCGAGCGGCGCGACGCGGAGTGCGGGTGGCCGCGGGTTGCCGCCGATCATGTCGGAACTGAGCCAGACGACGTCACGCCGTTGCCCGGTGTCGGCGTCGAACGCCTCCAGGACTCGGACCGAGGTGTCGTGGATTTCCTCAAGCAGGGCAATGGCTTGACGCCGCGCTGTCGTCGATTCGACGTCCTGTGACGAACGGTCCGGCCCGAGGGCCGTGATGCACGAGTGCGCGGCGTCGCGCGTCACCGTCAGGACACCCTGAAGCGCGCGCGGCAGATCGTCCAGGCGGCCCTGGGGAAGATCGTCGAAGATCTCCTTGATGCCCTCGCTGGCTTCTTCCAGCCGGTCGACGATGTCCTCGGCGATCTGGCGGCCGCAGCGTTTGACCGCCGCCGAGACCATGCCCGCGGTCAGCTCGGCCGTCGCGACCGACGTGACCCGGTCGACCAGTTCGTGCGCCTCATCGATGATCACGACGTCGTGCTCGGGCAGGACCTGGTAGCCCTGCAGGGCGTCGATCGCGAGCAGGGCGTGGTTGGTGACCACGAGGTCGGCCCGTCCGGCCTCGGCCCTGGCCAGTTCGGCGAAGCAGTCCGTGCCGAACGGGCATTTGTCCTTGCCGAGGCATTCCTTGGCGGACACGGAAACCTGGCGCCATGCCTGGTCGGTCACGCCCGGCACCAGCTCGTCGCGGTCGCCCGTCTCGGTCTCGGAGGACCATTCGAAGAGCCTTTTGACGTGCCTGCCGAGCGCCGACACGGCGAACGGGTCGAACAGTCCGCCGTCGTCTGGCTCTTCTGGTGCGCCAGTGTCCAGCCGGTGCAGGCAGAGGTAGTTGCGGCGGCCCTTCAGGATCGCGAACGTCGGCTCGCGCCCGATCGAGGCCTTCAACGCTTTGGCCAGCCGCGGGAGATCACGGTCGACCAGCTGGCGCTGCAGCGCGATGGTCGCCGTGGAGACCACGACGGTCCGGCCGGTCTCGATCGCGTGGCGCACCGCGGGAACCAGGTAGGCCAACGACTTCCCGGTGCCCGTGCCCGCCTGGACGGCGAGATGCTCACCGGTCCTGATCGACTTGTGTACCGCCTCGGCCATGGTCACTTGGCCGGGCCGCTCGGTGCCGCCGACCGCCTCGACGGCGGTGGTCAACAGTTCGCGCAGGGAAGGGAGAGTGTCGGCGGTTCGGGGCACGGATCGAAGGTACCGTCAGCCCCCGTCAAAACTTTCAGACCCTCGAGCGCGTGGCGTCGACGAGAGCGGTAACGGCGGGGTGCCACGACCCTGAAGCCGGACCAGTCAAAACCAGCCGTCTTTTCAACTTCTGTTTCAAAGGCACGAGCGCGACCCGGTTGTCGATCATGGCTTGCATCAGGCCGGGAACGATCGAAACGCCGATACCGGCCTGCACCATCGCGATCAAGGTGGCTCCTTCTCGGACCCGGTGGGTCGGCCGGAGACGGCTCGTCGTGCGCCGGTAGAGGTCGCGGATATGGCGCTCGCAGCCGCCGTCGGACAGCAGGAACGGATCGTCGTCCAGATCCGGGATGTCGATCACGTCCTCGGCCGCCAGCGGGTGATCACGGCGGACCAAGGCGTGGAACTCGTCGGCGCCGATCTCGACTCCGTCATGGCCCTCTGGATCGACCAGCACAGCCGCGTCGATGGTTCGTTCGTTGAGCCACTCGACGATCTCGTGGTCCTCGCCTTCGAAGACCCGGATTTTGATGCCGGGGAAGTCGCCACGCCAGCGCGTCAGCAGCGCCGGCAACAGGCCCTGGCAGACGGTGGCCGGTGCGGCGAGCCGGATCGTGCCAGTTGGCTGGCTCGCGTTTTCGGCCACCAGGACGTCGATCGCGGACGCGGCGCCCACGGCGGCCCGTGCGTGCTCGATCAACCGCGTGCCGAAGGTCGTCAGCTGCGGCTGTTTGGTGCGGTGGAGCACCGGGCTGCCCACCGAGCGCTCAAGCGCGGCGATCGCGTGGGAGACGGCGGACTGGCTGATGCCGAGCGCCGGCGCCGCCGCGCTGAACCCGCCCTCGTCGACCACGGCGAGGAACGCCCTCAGTTGAGCCAGGTTCACGGTCATGAGCAACTCTCATGGATCATCCAGATCGACTTGTTGGACTCATTGTGCCGCACTCGGTGAACCTGATGTCCGATCACCGCCGGACTTGCCCGGCAGTGAGCAGCCACAGTGGGAGCGTGATGAGCGAGCTACGGATACGCGCACGTCAAAGGGGATGGCGCAGCGGAGAAGCCACCTGGGTGCCTGCGTTCGTGGTGCTGTCCATGATCTGGGGATCGACGTTCTTCCTCATCAAGATCGCCGTGAACGCGGGCGTCTCGCCGATGTGGGTGGGGCTGTGGCGGTGCGTTTTCGGCGCCATCGCGCTCTGGCTGATGGTTCTCGTGACGCGCCAGCGGCTGCCTCGCGACCCGAAGGTCTGGGGCCACGGCGCCGTGGTGGCGCTTTTGCTGAACGCGGTGCCGTTCCCGCTGTTCGCGTTCGGTGAGACCAAGGTCAGTTCGGTGCTCGCCGGTGTCTGGAACGCGACCGTCCCGCTGGCGACGCTGGTGTTCGTGCTTTTGCTGCTGCCGGAGGAACGGCCGACCCCGAGGCGGCTCGTGGGGATGGCCATCGGCTTCGTCGGCGTGCTGGTGGTCCTCGGCATCTGGAACGGCGTCGACACCGGGCCGTTGGTCGGCACATTGGCCTGCCTAGGTGCGACCACCTGCTACGGCGCCGCGTTCGTGTACTCCCGGCGTTTCATGTCCGCGCGGCCCGAGTCCTCGCTGGTGCTCGCGGCGGTCCAGGTCGCGTGCGGAACGGTCGAGCTGGGCCTGGTCACGCCGGTCGTCGCAGGTGGGCCGGGGTGGCCTGGATTTGGCGCCATGGCCGCGTTGCTGGTGCTGGGCGCCTTGGGGACGGGCGTGGCGTACCAGTTGAACTTCGTGGTGATCCGCGCCGCTGGGTCCACGGTCGCGTCTACGGTCACCTACATCACGCCACTGTTCTCCACCGCGCTCGGCGCGGTGTTCCTGGCCGAACCAGTCGGCCTGAACACCGTCGCCGGCGCGGCGTTGATCATCTTCGGTGTGCTGATGAGCCGGTCAGGCCCGGCGGTTGACCAAGGCCCAGGCGCCCGGCAGCAGCCCGGCGGCCAGCAGGATCTTGATCCCGTCGCCGATCAGGAACGGCAGCAGCCCGCGCTCGATCGCGGTGGCCAGGTCCATGCCGGTCGCGGCAGCGAGCCATGAGACGCCGATCGCGTAAATGACGACGTTGCCCAGCACCATCGTGGCGATCGTGCGCAGCACCGTACGGTCGCCGCCACGTGCGGCCAGCGCGCCCACCAGGACCGCGGCCACGGCGAAGCCGACCAGATAACCACCGGTCACGCCGAGCCAGCCGGACTTCCCGTCCTGGAACCACGGCACCCCGGCCATCCCGGCGACGAGGTAGAGCAGCATCGAGGCGGCGCCACGGCGCCACCCCAGTGCGGCGCCGACGAGCAACGCGCCGAAGGTCTGCCCGGTGATCGGCACCGGGCTGCCCGGCACCGGCACCACGATCTGTGCGGCGAGCCCGGTGAGCACGGCACCGCCGACCACGAGCGCGGCATCCCGGACGAGTGAACGCGGCACGAGGTCGGCGAGCACGGCCGGACGACCCGGAACGGGCACAACTGACACGGTTACCTCCCGAATCGATCTTCTGAACGGCAGGTTAGTTGTCAGAACTAAGGTTTTGGCCGTGACGATCCCAACACAGGGGTGCACCCCTATCGGCGTCACCGCAGGTAGCGGGCACTCACTGGAACGGGTGGAAGGCCGGGTGTCGGGTCGTGGCCGGCGCTGAACGCGCCGATCATGAACGCCATGAACAGGCAGATTGCTGTTGTGCTGGCGGCTGCCGTGCTTGTGGTTCACGCGGCACCGGCGTCCGCGGCCACCGGTAGCGGGACCGCCTCAGTGGGCTCGGTGGACGTCGTGCTCGAAGGCAAGAAGAGAATCGTGCAGCCGCCGGTCGGGCAGTGCCTGACGTCCGGCGGGACGGTGCAGAACGCGAGCAAGCGGATCAGGCTGCGCGGGGTGGCCGAATTCGGCGACGGCACCACGAAGTGCACCGCCGACAAGGAAACCGGCCGGATCACGGTCGAAGCCACCGGCCAGCGGTTCGAACTGAACGCGCTGCCCGAGTACGGCGGCCCCAGAATCCGGATGAACGACTACCTGGCGACGTGCGCGACGACGCTGAACGGAAGCGTCGCGCGAATGCAGTTCTCCGGCCTGGTCGGGATCGACGCGCCGAAGGAGCTGACGCCGAACTACACGGTGCTGATCCCCGGCGACCACCCGGACGACCCGCCGCTGGCCAAGGTCATCCTCAACGAGATCATCGTGCCGTCCCCGCCGGACGGCAGCATCACCCTCAACCTGATGCACGTGATCTTCGCGCCCAACGGCGGCGGCCCGATCACCGGCGAGCTGGTCGTCGGCGGCGTCTACTGCACGCCACTGGTCTGAAAACCCCAGGTCAACGGATGTGGCTCAGCATATGAGCCTCATCCGACCCGAGGTTCTCCCACCAGCTCCGCGCCCGCGTCACGCAGTTGCCCCAGCGCCGAGTCGACCGTCGGCTGCGCCACGCCCGCGGTCAACTCCAGCAGCACCCGCGTGGACAGCCCGGCCCGTGCCGCGTCCAGCGCGGTGGCCCGGACGCAGTGGTCGGTCGCGATGCCCACCACGTCCACGTGGTCCACTGAGCGCGCCTTCAGCCAGTCGGCCAGTGAGCTGCCGTCCGCCGCCGAGCCCTCGAATCCCGAATAGGCCGCCGCGTAGGCGCCTTTGGAGAACACCGCCTGGATCGCGGTGACATCCAGCTCCGGGTGGAACGACGCGCCGGGCGTGCCCGCCACGCAGTGCACCGGCCAGGTGTCGACGTAGTCCGGGTTGTCGCTGAAATGAGCGCCCGGGTCGATGTGGTAGTCCCGGGTGGCCACCACGATGTCGTAGGGCGTGCGGCCGATGTGCTCGCTGATCGCAGCGGCCACCGCGGCGCCGCCGGTGACAGCCAGCGAGCCGCCTTCACAGAAGTCGTTCTGAACGTCGACGACGATCAACGCATTGGACACGGTGACTCCTTTGCAACGACACAGCCGATGAACGGTCAGTCAATGAACACAGTCGGGATGGCCGGCTCGCCGTGCGAGAGTTTCAAGCCCTCCCACGGCAGGCTGACCAGGCCCCGCTTCACGCGCTTGCGGCACTGCTCCAGGGTGGGCGGGTCGGCCACCGGCTGTCCACCACGCAGGAACGGCACTTGCAGGTCGCGGTCGTTGTCCGACATCGGCGGCCACTGCTTGTCCGGCTGGTAGACGACTTCTTCCAGAGCCGTGCCGGTCGGCTTGTGGCGCCGCATCGCGCCCTTGCGCCCGCCGCGGGATTCCTTGTGGGAGCTGCGTTTGGCCACGGGACGGCCGTCCACTTCGACCAGTTTGTAGACCATGCCCGCGGTCGGTGCGCCCGAGCCGGTGACCAGGGAGGTCCCCACGCCGTACGCGTCGACGGGCTCGGCGCGCAGCGCCGCGATCGCGTACTCGTCGAGGTCACCGGACACCACGATCCTGGTGTCCTTGGCGCCCAACGAGTCCAGCTGTTCGCGGGCCTGCCGGGCGAGCACGCCGACGTCACCGGAGTCGATCCGGACGGCGCCCAATTCAGGCCCGGCCACCTCGATCGCTGTGTTGATGCCGTTGGTGATGTCGTAGGTGTCGACGAGGAGCGTGGTGTCGACGCCGAGCGCGTCGACCTGAGCCTGGAACGCGGATCGCTCGTCGTCGTGCAGCAACGTGAACGCGTGCGCGCACGTGCCGGCGGTCGGGATTCCGTACGTACGACCGGCTTCCAGGTTGGACGTGGTCGCGAACCCGGCGATGTATGCCGCGCGTGCACTGTCGACGGCGGCGCTCTCGTGCGTCCGCCGTGAGCCCATCTCGATGATCGGACGGCCGTTCGCGGCGCTGACCATCCTGGCTGCTGCCGAGAGGATGGCGCTGTCGTGGTTCAGAATCGACAGAACGACCGTCTCCAGCACGACTGCCTGCGCGAACGTGCCACGCACGGTCAGGATCGGCGAGCCGGGGAAGTAAAGCTCACCTTCAGGATATCCGTCGACGTCTCCAGAAAATCTGTAAGAAGCCAGCCAGTCCAGGGTCTGCTTGCCGACCACGCCGGCCTCGCTGAGCCTGCTCAGCTCGTCGTCACCGAACCGGAACCGGGCGATCGTGTCGAGCACCCGCTGCGTTCCGCCGACCAGCCCGTACCGGCGGCCGTCAGGCAACCGGCGGGCGAACACCTCGAAAACACATGGCCGTTCCGCGGTGCCATCGGCCAAGGCACCTGCCAGCATGGTCAGCTCGTAGTGGTCGGTGAGCAGCGCAGTGCTCGCGCCGGGTCCGTTCATGAAGCCAGAGCCTATGGCGCCGGTTGCCGGGGCGATCACCGGGCCGAACCCGCAGCGTGCCCAAACCCCTGAACTCGACACAACAGCCTGGCGGGCGCATGCCACCATTGACGTATGACCACGCCAGTCGAGCTGGGGAAGACACACGGTGCGGATCAGAGCGCCGAAGACAAGCCGTGGCAGACGATCGTCTGGAACGACCCGGTCAACCTGATGTCGTACGTGACCTACGTGTTCCAGAAGCTGTTCGGTTACACCAGGGACAAGGCCACCAAGCTGATGCTCGACGTGCACCACAAGGGCAAAGCGGTGGTTTCCTCCGGCGACAAGGACAAGGTAGAGGCGGACGTGGCCAAGCTGCACGCGGCGGGGCTCTGGGCGACGATGGAGCGGAACTCTTGAACCCTTGGCGCCGGGATGGCGACGAGGTCGTGACCGAGCTGGAGCGCCAGGAGGCCGCTGTGCTGCGCGGCCTGGTCGGCCAGGTCAACGACATGCTGCGGGCCAGGGCGGAGGAGGCGCCGCAGGACGAGCTCGCCGAGCTGACCGGCATCCGGACAGGCCCCTCCACGGCGCCGGACGATCCGATCCTGTCGCGGCTGCTGCCTGACTTCCACCGTCTGGACTCCGACCAGCCGTCCAAGGAGGACATGGACTCAGCGGCCGCGCTGCGCTCGCTGCACGAGCCGACGCTGCTGGACCTGAAGACCGGGGTCGCCGGGGTGGTGCTGGAGACGTGCCCGCCGGACGGTGGCCCAGTGCGCCTCAGCCTGGAGCAAGCGGACGCTTGGCTGTCGGCCTTGAACGACGTGCGCCTGGCGCTGGGCACGGCGCTGGACGTCGACGAGAACATGCCCGACGAGCTGCCGGACGACGACCCACGAGCCGGTCACCTGCCGGTCTACCACTGGCTCACGGTCGTGCAGGAAGAACTCATCCACGCCATAGGGTCATGAGCGCAGGCACACGCAACGCGATTACGGACGTCGAAGGCCTGCTGGTCGGCCACCACCAGCAGGTCGGTGACGGCTGGGCGACGGGGACAACCGTCGTGCTCACACCGCCAAACACCGTCGGCGCCGTCGATGCACGTGGTGGCGCGCCTGGAACGCGTGAGACGGACACGCTGCTGCCCGAGAACCTCGTACAGCACGTCAACGCCATCTGTTTGTCAGGCGGCAGTGCGTATGGGCTGGCCGCTGCGGACGGAGTCATGCGGTGGCTCGCTGAGCACAACCGGGGGTTGGCCGTTGGTGCGCGACCGCATGAGGTTGTCCCGATCGTGCCGTCGGCCGTGCTGTTCGACCTACCGGTCAACGCGTGGGGCAATCGCCCGAGTTCGGACTTCGGATATGCGGCGTGTGAGGCGGCATCGGACGCGCGGCCCCAGCAAGGCAGCGTCGGTGCCGGCACGGGCGCTCGCGTCGGCTCGCTCAAAGGCGGCGTCGGCACCGCGAGCCTGGTCGTCGACGGGTTCACCGTCGGTGCGCTCGCGGTGGTCAATGCCGTGGGTGAGGCCGTGGATGAGTTGACTGGCGTCCCATTCGCGGCGCGGTTCGGCCTGGATGGCGAGTTCGGCGGACCCTGGCCCAACAGAGCGGCCACCTTGCCCGACATCTCGCGCAGGCTGCTCAACACGACCATCGGCGTGGTCGCGGTGGACGCGAAGCTCGCCAAGGCGGAGACGCGGCGGCTGGCCGTGGCCGCGCACGACGGCCTGGCTCGCGCGGTGCACCCGGCGCACTCGATGTTCGACGGCGACACGATCTTCGCCCTCGCCACCGGGACAAAAGAGCTGGCAGACGAGGGTGGCGCGGAGAAAGAGCCACTCCGGGCGCTCGGGCTGGACCGGCTTTGCGCCGCCGCCGCGGACACGTTCGCCCGCGCGATGGTCCACGGGCTGCTGGCGGCCGAGGCCAACAGCAAGCTGCCGGCGTACCGCGACCTGTGGCCGGAACATTCCCCGTGATCTGGTGGCCTTTCTCACCGGGTGGGAACGCCCCATCCACCCCTTAGGATGGGGACGTGTTGCAGATCCGCCGTGACCTCGTGGACGAGATGGTGGCCCATGCCAGGCGCGACCACCCTGACGAGGCCTGTGGCGTGATCGCCGGGCCAGACGGGACCGACCGGCCCGAACGGTTCGTGCCGATGACCAACGCCGCCCGGTCGCCGACGTTCTACGAGTTCGACTCGGCCGAACATTTCCGGCTGTGGCGCGAAATGGATCGCAACGACGAGGTGCCGGTGGTCATCTACCACTCGCACACCGCGACCGAGGCCTACCCGTCGCGCACCGACATCGCGCTGGCCAGTGAGCCGGGCGCGCACTATGTCCTGGTCTCCACCCGGCACCCGGAAGAGATCGAGCTGCGGTCGTACCGGATCGTGGACGGCCAGGTCACCGAGGAGCCGGTGGAAGTCGTCGAGTCGTACTTGTTCTCGCACACGGGGGCGGACGACGTCCCCGACCGCGGCTGAGCCGATCGCATCGCGCCGTTTTCAAACCCGAAGCCCGGAGGATTCCCATGGCTGTGACCGTTTCCATCCCGACCATCCTGCGCACCCACACCGGTGGCGAGAAGGCCGTCGAGGCCAACGGCAGCACGGTCGCCGAGATCATCGACGATCTGGAGGCCCGCCACGGCGGCCTGAAGACCCGTCTGGTCAAGGAAGGCACGCTGCACCGGTTCGTCAACGTGTACGTCAACGACGAGGACGTCCGGTTCGCCGGTGGCCTTGAGGCCAAGGTCTCCGACGGCGACACGGTGACGATCCTTCCCGCGGTCGCCGGCGGCTGACGCGTGGCCAGGTACGACTCGCTGCTTGACGCGCTCGGCGACACCCCGTTGGTCGGTCTGCCACGGTTGTCGCCGGGCAACGGCGTAAGGCTGTGGGCCAAGCTGGAGGACCGCAACCCGACGGGATCGGTCAAGGACCGGCCTGCGCTGAAGATGATCGAGGCGGCCGAAAAAGACGGCCGTCTCACCCCGGGCTGCACCATCCTCGAACCGACCTCCGGCAACACCGGTATCGCGTTGGCCATGGCGGCCAAACTGAAGGGCTACGGCCTGGTCTGCGTGATGCCGGAGAACACCTCCGAGGAGCGCCGTCAGCTGCTGCAGGCGTACGGCGCCCGGATCGTGTTCTCGCCCGCGGCCGGCGGGTCGAACCAGGCGGTGGCCACGGCCAAGGAACTGGCCAAGCAGAACACCGACTGGGTGATGCTTTACCAGTACGGCAACGAGGACAACGTCCGCGCCCACTACGAGGGCACCGGCCCGGAGATCCTGCGCGACCTCCCGTCCGTGACACACTTCGTCGCGGGCCTCGGCACAACCGGGACCCTGGTCGGCGTCGGCCGCTACTTTCGCGAGCACAAGCCCGGCGTCCAGATCATCGCCGCCGAGCCACGGTACGGCGAGCTGGTCTACGGCCTGCGCAACCTCGACGAGGGCTTCGTGCCCGAGCTGTACGACCCGTCGGTGCTGACTGGCCGCTACTCCGTCGGCTCGTATGACGCGCTGCGGCGAACCCGTCAGCTCCTGGAGACCGAGGGCATCTTCGCCGGCGTGTCGACGGGCGCGATCCTGCACGCCGCACTCGCCGCGGCCGAGAAAGCCGCGAAAGCGGGCGAGACGGCCGACGTGGTCTTCATCGTCGCCGACGGCGGCTGGAAGTACCTGTCCACCGGTGCCTACAGCGGCTCGCTCGACGAGGCCGCCGAACGTCTCGACGGCCACCTCTGGGCCTAGTGGCGTACTTCCTGAGCCAGGCCTGTCACCCTGCGAAAGCAGTGGACGGCAGGCCTGATCCGGCGTTCGGGATCACGAACACCGACCCGGACAGCGGCTCACGCTTGAGGTCGGTCTCGGTCATCCCGACGCGCGCCGTCGTGATGTAGAGATCCGTCAGACCATCACCGCCGAAGCAGCACGCCGTCGTGTTGCGCGCGGGCACGATGACGGTGCTGAGCAACTTGCCGTCGGGCGTATAGCGGCGCACCTGACCGTCGCCCCACAACGCGACCCATACGCACCCATCGGCGTCCACACACAGACCGTCAGGGGAGCCGTCGACATCAGCGAACGGGCGCCGCGATGAGACCGTCCCGGAGTCGACGTCGTAGTCGAACACCTCGATCAGTCCAGTTGGCGTGTCCGCGTAGTACATCCGGGTGTTGTCCGGGCTCCAGCCGATGCCGTTGCTGATGGACACTTTCTCGAGCACTGTGCTCGCCTTGCCGTTCGGCTCGACCCGCGCCAGCCACCCGCCACCCTCAGCGGTGTCGTACCGCATGGTGCCCGCCCACAGCCGCCCCGCCGCGTCGACACCGGCGTCATTGCCGCGCACGCCGTCCCTGGCCCAATAGACGAGCCACCGCTGTTCACCTGCGGAATCGACGATCGCGATCCCGTCACGGAGGTTCAGCACCAGCCCGCCGCCCGCGCGCGGCTTGGCGGCGCCGACGTCCATCGGCGCGGTCATGGTCTCGTTCACGCCCGTCGACGGGCTCCACCGGTGGATCTCCGGAGCGAGGATGTCGACCCACAGCAGCGTTGACGTCCTGGCATCCCAGGTCGGCCCTTCGCCGAGCGTTGCCTCGGCGCGCACCGCGATCTCGAAACGATCAGTCACGAACCGAGATACTGTCATTTCATGGAGCCCAGTGGATTCCCGCGGCCGGATGAGCCACGGGGTCACAATCCGCGACCACCCAAACCGCCTGTCCCACCGGCGAAGCGGATCATCCCGCCGCACCCGCTGCAGGCGCTGATCGTGGTCGCGGGTTTCGTCGCGCTGCTGTGGGCGATCGAAGGCATCGACACGGTCCTCGGCGGCAGGCTGGACCTGCACGGCATCTGGCCACGTGAGATCGACGAGTGGGACGGCATCATCTGGGCCCCGCTGCTGCACAGCGGCTGGGACCACCTGATCGCCAACTCGGTCCCGTTCCTGGTTCTCGGCATCCTCACCACGGCCGGCGGAATGGGCCAGTTCATCGGCGTCACCGCGATCATCTGGCTGTTCAGCGGCGTCGGCACGTTCCTGATCGGCGCGCCGGGCATCCACATCGGCGCGTCCGGCGTCGTGTTCGGATTCCTGACTTTCGTGCTGGTACGTGGGTTGTTCGTGCGCAGCCTCCCGCAGATCTTGATCGCTGTCGTGGTCTTCGCGATCTACGGCTCGGTGCTGTGGGGCGTCCTGCCGAACCAGCCGGGCATCTCATGGGAAGGGCACCTCTGCGGCGCCGTCGGCGGCGTCGTCGCGGCCTGGCTGGTCGGCCGGTCGCTCAAACAAGCCAGCAGGCCGCAGCCGGGTTTTCCTGGGTGAAATCCAGGGTTTCACCTGATCCCGGGCCCACATCGGGCGACGTAGCCTCGAAGTGTGACCACTTTGCCTGCTGTGCCCGCCGCCCCCGGCCCGGTGAACCGGGTCGTGCCGCCCAACCCGAAACAGGCGGTGCTGGTGGTCCTCGGCTTCACCGTGTTGATGTACCTGGTCGAACTGGTCGACCTGATCCTGCCGATGGACCTGGACCGCTGGGGGATCGTCGCCAGGTCATGGTCCGGGCTCGACGGCGTGATCTGGGCGCCGTTGCTGCACTCCGGCTGGAGCCACCTGTTCAGCAACACGCTTCCGGTGCTGGTGTTCGGTTTCCTCGCGATGGCCGGTGGATTGGGCCAGTGGATCGCGGTGACCGTGACCATCTGGCTGGTCAGCGGATTGGGTGTCTGGCTGACCGCACCCTCTGACGTGGTCACGGTCGGCGCCTCCGGCATCGCGTTCGGCTGGCTGGCCTTCCTGTTGGTGCGCGGCATCTTCAACCGCAGCCTCAAACAGCTCGCGGTGGCCCTCGCGTTGTTCCTGTACTGGGGAAGTACGCTGCTGGGCGTGCTTCCTGGTAACCCGCAGATCTCCTGGCAGGGCCACCTCTTCGGGGCGCTGGCCGGTGTGCTGACCGCATGGCTCACTTCTCGCGCCAGCCGCGGCAAGGGCAAGGTCGAGCAGGCCGGTCCCGCGGTCCCGGAGCTGCCGGCTTGATCTCCGCGGACGCACCGATCGGGATCTTCGACTCCGGCGTCGGAGGGCTCACGGTCGCCCGCGCGATCCGTGACCAGTTGCCGGCCGAGCGACTGCGCTACATCGGCGACACGGAATTCTCGCCGTACGGGCCCAAACCGATCGCGGAAGTACGGGCCCACGCCCTGTCGATCATGGACAACCTCGTCGACAGCGGTGTGAAGCTCCTGGTGATCGCCTGCAACACCGCCTCGTCGGCGTGCCTGCGGGATGCCCGCGAGCGCTACTCCGTCCCGGTTGTCGAGGTCGTCCTGCCCGCCGTGCGGCGTGCGGTCGCGACCACGCGAACGGGCCGGGTCGGCGTGATCGGCACCATCGGCACGATCCGGTCGGAGGCATATCAGGACGCGTTCGCCGCAGTGAAGGACGTGACCGTGACGGCCGCGCCGTGCCCGAGGTTCGCGGAGTTCGTCGAACACGGGGTCACCTCCGGGCGCCAGGTGCTGGGTCTGGCCCAGAGCTACCTGGAGCCGCTGCAGCGCGCCGACGTCGACACGATGATCCTCGGGTGCACGCACTACCCGTTGCTGACCGGCGTGTTGCAGATTGTGATGGGCGACGGGGTCACGCAGGTGTCGTGCGCGGAGGAGACCGCCAAGGACGTGGTCCGGGTGCTGACCGAACGGGACTTGCTGCGGGAATCCGCTGATGAGGAGCCTAGGCACGAATTTCTGGCCACCGGGCCAGTCGCCCCGTTCCACCGGCTGTCACGCCGTTTCCTTGGCCTGGAAGTGAGCACAGTTAGGCCGATGGTGCGAAATTGACCCGTTGTTGGCACGCCCGTATGTAACGCTATGCACCGTGTTGTTGACCGTGCTGGGCTGTTCGGGCAGCGTCCCCGGGCCGAACTCGCCTGCCTCGGGATATTTGGTCGAGGCTGACGATTTCCTGATGGCGATGGACCTCGGCAACGGCACATTGGCCGAGCTGCAGTGCTACTGCGACCCGTTCCTCCTCGGCGCGCTCGTGCTCTCGCACCTGCATCCCGACCACTGCGCGGACTTCACCGCGCTGACGGTCTTCCGGCGCTACCACCCCAAGCCCTCCAAGGATCCCAGGGCGCAGCGGTTGCCGGTCTACGCACCCACCGACGCCGCGGACAGGTTCGCCCGCGCGTACGCCCCGGACGCGAACGAACTGGCCACGACGGACCTCTCGGACGTCTTCGACTTCCGGGTGTTGGCCGAGGACACGGTCACGATCGGCCCGTTCGAGGTGACGGCGCGAAAAGTCGACCACCCCTGTGAGGCCTACGGTTTCCGCGTGTCGCACGGCGGGCGCAGCCTCGTATACACCGGCGACAGCGGGCCGTGTGACGCGCTCGCCGAGCTCGCCCAAGGCGCCGACGTCCTGCTTGCCGAGGCGTCGTGGACGCATGAACCGGGTCGCCCGCCGAACCTGCATCTGTCCGGCAGGCAAGCAGGGGAGTTGGCCAGCCGGGCCGGCGTACGGCGCCTGCTGATCACCCACGTGCCGCCGTGGACCGACCGCGAGGCCGTGCTGGCGGAGGCCCGTCAGGCCTACCGCGGCCAGTCCCAGTTGGTCGAGCTCGGGGACACGTACACGGTCTGAAGGCCATCTCGTAGGGTGGCCGGGTGGCGCGAAGTGACGGCAGAAACGATGACGAACTGAGGGAAGTCCGGATCACCCGAGGCTTCCAGAAGTGGCCAGCCGGATCGGTCATGATCGAGTTCGGCAACACCAAGGTCTTGTGCGCGGCCAGCGTCACCGAGGGCGTGCCGCGCTGGCGGGTCGGCTCCGGCCTCGGCTGGGTGACCGCCGAATACGCGATGCTCCCGTCGGCGACCAACACGCGCGGCGACCGTGAGTCGGTCAAGGGCCGCGTCGGCGGCCGGACCCACGAGATCAGCAGGCTGATCGGCCGGTCGTTGCGGGCGTGCATCGACCTGTCCGCGCTCGGCGAGAACACCATCATGATCGACTGCGACGTGATCCAGGCCGACGGCGGAACCCGGACGGCCGCGATCACCGGCGCGTACGTCGCCCTGTCCGACGCGATCACGTGGCTCGCGGCGGCCGACCGGCTCGCCGACCCCAAGCCGCTGTCGTGCGCGATCGCCGCGGTGAGCGTGGGTGTGGTCAACGGCCGCGTCCGGTTGGACCTGCCGTACGAGGAGGACTCGATCGCCGAGGTCGACATGAACGTCGTGGCGACCGACACGGGCACCCTGGTCGAGGTGCAGGGCACCGGCGAGGGCGCCACGTTCGCCCGCTCGACCCTGGACCAAATGCTCGACCTTGCACTGGCGGGCACCGAGAAGCTCTGCACGCTGCAGGCCGAGGCGCTCGCCCTGCCGTATCCCGGTGATCTGCCCGAGCCCGCGCCGCGCAAGAAGAAGGCGAAGTCGTGACGCGTCTGCTGCTGGCCACCCGCAACGCGAAGAAGCTGGTGGAGATGCGCCGGATCCTGGAATCGGCCGGTATTTCGGGCATCGAGGTGATCAGCCTCAACGACGTGCCCGAGTACCCCGAAGCGCCGGAGACGGGCGCGACATTCGAGGAGAACGCGCACGCGAAGGCGGTCGACGCGGTCAAAGCGACTGGTCTGCCCGCGGTGGCCGACGATTCGGGCCTTGAGGTCGACGCGCTCAACGGCATGCCCGGCGTGTTGTCCGCACGGTGGGCAGGCTCCCACGGCAACGACGATGCCAACCTCAACCTCGTGCTCAACCAGCTCGGTGACGTCCCGGACGAGCGCAGGGGAGCGGCCTTCGTGTGCGCCGTCGCGCTCGTCGTGCCGGGCCAGGAGGACGTGGTGGTCCGGGGTGTGTGGCCGGGCCGGATCATCCGTGAGGCGCGGGGCACGAACGGCTTCGGCTACGACCCGATCTTCGTACCGGAGGGCGAGACCCGGTCTTCGGCCGAGCTCGAATCGGCCGAGAAGGACCTCGTCTCACACCGCGGTCGCGCCTTGAACCTGCTGCTCCCGCACCTGCGGGCACTGAGTTCGTGAGCATCCGGTTGTGAAGCCTGGCTTCACAACCGGCCTATTCAGCGAAAGCTGACATGAACATCGGGACCAGCGCGTCCTGCAGGTCCTCGCGGGATCTGACCGGTCCCGTGCCCACGACCTGGTCGAAAAGCAGGCCGTCGATCTGCGCCACCAGGTTGGCGGCCCGGCGGCGGTGGTCCGGCACGTTCATTGCGATCAGCAACTCCTCGGCCATCGACCGGAACTGGCCCTCGAGCCGTCGCATGGTGGCCTGCAAATGCGGCCGCCTGGTCGACTCCATCGTCAGTTCGAACCGGGCGAGCATCCGGTCGCGTCCGGCGGTGGACCACTGCGCGATCAGGCCCGCGACCGCCCCGATGTCCTGCACGTCCACGGCCGCGATCTCCGCGGTGCTCAGCTCGGCGAGGTGGTCGAGCACGCCGGCCAGGAGCGCTTCCCTGGTGCGGAAGTAGTACGACGTCGAGCCCTCCGCCACACCGGCCGCGCGATCGACGGCGCGGTGCGTGAGCCCGCGCATGCCTTCGCGGGCAAGTGTGACGATCGCTGCGTCCATCAGTTCAACTCGACGGTCGGGCACTCTACAAGTGTAGAGTCCTCTACAGGTGTAGAGGAGGGAAGCCGTGCCGAATGCGGTGATCGCGGGTGGCGGAATCGGCGGCCTCGCGGCCGCCATCGCGCTGTCTCACGCCGGGTGGGACGTCGAGGTGTTCGAGCAGGCGCCGGAACTCACTGAGGTCGGCGCCGGGCTGACGTTGTGGCCGAACGCGTTGCGCGCCCTCGACTACCTCGGACTGGGCGACCAGGTCCGCGACATCGGAGTGCTCGCCGGAAGCGGCGGGATCATGGACTCCCGGGGCAGGTGGCTGTTCCACACGCCCATGGCCGAACTGGAGCGCCTGAACGGTCCCGCCGTCGCGCTGCATCGAGCGGACCTGCATGCGGCCCTGGTCGAAGCGGTCCCGCAAGGGGCCCTGACGACAGGCACGAAGATCACTGGCGCCCGGATTGACGGACGGGAAGTGGTCGTGACGCACAGCCAGGGCGAGACACGGGCCGACTTGCTGGTCGGCGCCGACGGCCTGCGCAGCGTCGTCCGGGCTCGGTTCTGGCCCGGCACCGATCCGGTCTACTTCGGCGCCACGGCTTGGCGCACTGTCGTGGACCGGCCAGGCAAGCGGCTGGACGTGGCGGGCGAATTCTTCGGCCTTGGCGAGGAGTTCGGCATCGTGCCGCTGCCCAAGGACCAGGTGTACTTCTTCGCGGGCGCGGTCGTCCCGGCCGGGCAGACGAGCCACGACGGGGAACTGGCCGAAATGCGCCGCCGGTTCGGTGCGTGGGCCGATCCGATCCCGCAACTGCTCAGTGAGGCGTCGCCGGACAAGATCCTCCGGCACGACCTGTCATACGTGCCCAAGCTCAAGTCCTATGTGCACGGACCCGTCGTGCTGATTGGCGACGCGGCGCACGCGATGACGCCGAACACGGGGCAGGGCGCGTGCCAGGCCTTGGAGGACGCCGTCACGCTCGGCGCAATTCTGCAAGGTAGGGGTGACCTGGCGCAGTATGACGACCACCGGCTGCGCCGGACCCAGTCGATCGCCCGGATGTCCAGGCAAGCGGGCCGGGTCGGCCTGACGACCTCGCCCGTCCTCGCTGCCGCGCGCAACACCATGATGAAACTGGTGCCGAACGCGGTGTTGGTGCGGTCGTTTAGCCAAATGCACAACTGGTCACCACCTTGTACAACGTGACTGACCTGGTCTTATGGCTCCAATAACGGGGCGACGGCCTGGGCAGCCTCGGTGGCCGACTTGGCCGCGGCCTCGTAGGTCTGCGGCTTGGGATGCTCGGTCAGCAAGATCACTGTGTACCGCCACGTGCCCCTTCGGCCTTGGGGATCGACAAGGCCGGTGCTGTGCACGGACACCGCTTGGCTGTTGTCGGTCCACGCCTGCTTGATGGCCCAGTGCTTGTTGACCGCGGACGGGATGCCGAAGTGTTGAAAGAAGTCGTCGGACCCGAACTTCGCCGCGTTGCCCATCGCGGCGAGCATGTCCATGCGGATTGTCGCGGGCGCTTCGTCGACGATGTAGTCGTAGATCCGGACCAGGTCGTGCGCGGTGATCAGGGTGTCGCCCCACTGTCCGGGTCTCGTCTTGGGCGGTTCAGTCCCTGTGAGTCCCATCGCCTTGGTCATCCGGCCGATGATCGCCCGGCCGCCGCCCCCGTCCATCCAGAGCTGGTTGCAGATGTGGTCGTCGCTGAGCCGGATCATCGTGTTGATCTGCCTGCGCAGCTGCGGGTCGTCCGGGTGGTACAGGAAGGCGTCCACCGCGACCAGCAGTTTGACCAGCGACCCCGCGTAGAACTGCCGATCGGCGTTCTGGGAGACCAGCTCGGTGCCGCTGTCCCGGTCGACAACGACAGCGGCCGCTGTCGCGTTGCGCGACGTCTGTCTGACAACCTGTTGGACGTTCACCGATATGCCGAGCGCGCCGGGTGAACGCTTGGTCGGTGCCGGGTCACCGGGCGCCGCGGCCGGCGGATTGGCCCATTCCGACGGGGCCTGCGACACCTCGCCGCCCGACCCCGTTTGCAGCGGCAGTTCCTGTAAAGGTTCGGGGCCTGCCTTGGTTGCCGCACAACCGATGAGCCCCAACGTGGCCGCCGCCGTCACCGCGGCAGCCACGATCGTCCACTGTGTCCTCCTCATGCCCCGGAAACGCCCAAGGCACAACAGCAGGTTGACTGCCCGAAGGCTCAACCTTTACGCAGGTCAGCGCGTTAACGCACGGACTGGCCGCAAGGTTGAGCCAGGTGGTTGAAATTCCTAAACACCGAGGTCGCGGCGCAATTTTGCGACATGTCCCGTCGCCTTGACGTTGTACGCGGCCTTCGAAATTTTTCCGTCACCGTCGACGATGAAGGTGGACCGGATCACGCCCATCACGGTCCGGCCGTAGTTCTGCTTCTCGCCGAACGTGGCCCACTTGGTCATCACCGCGCGGTCCTCGTCGGACAGCAGTGGGAAGGTCAGGCCTTCCGCCTCGACGAACTTCGCGAGCTTGGCCGGGCTGTCCGGGGAGATCCCGATGACGTCGAACCCGGCGTCGTTGAGCTCGGCCAGGTTGTCCCGGAAGTCGCACGCCTGCTTGGTGCAGCCCGGTGTGCCCGCGGCGGGGTAGAAGTAGACGACCACCGACCGGCCGCGGTAGTCCGAAAGCGACACCGGCTTGCCGGTGCTGTCGGGAAGGGTGAAATCAGGTGCCGGATCGCCGACGGCCAGCCGCTTCTGCTCACTCATAGCCGCAGAACCTACCCGGCTCAGACGGTGCCTTCGAACTCGGCGCGGTCACCGGCTGTGGCGATGTCCGGCTGGACGATGACCCGCAGGTCCGTCGCTTCGGCGGGCACGGCGAACGCGAACGTCAGCCGCACGCTCTTGCCCGGCGACACCTCGATGTCGGCACCGACGTTGCCGTCGTAACCCTGGGCCTTGTCCACGACCGGGACCACCGCGTTGCCGTCGGGGTCGGTCGCCCTGACCACCAGTTGGGTCGGCCGGTACGACCGCGTGCCCTGGTTCTCGACTGCGACCTCGAACGCCACCGCGCGCGGCACCCGGGGATACGCGGTTTCGCCTGGTACGAACGCTTTCGGCGCTAGCACAGTGACCATAAGGGACTCGCCGGCGGCCCGGCGCTCGCCGAATTTGGCAGGCCGGTCGGCGATGGCGACGGGCGGCGCGACCGCCCGGGGTGGCGCGGCGGCGGGGGAGACCCCTGTCGCGGCCGCGCTGGTCATCACACCCGCGTCGCACCCGGTCACCAACGCGCCAAGTACGCATGCGGCGACCGCCAGTCGGACGGGTCTCACGGGTTCCTGCTTTCAGCCTGCGGGGAGAGGAGGTGTGACTCCCACAGAGTGGGGCCTGTCGCGCTAAATACCCACAGTGAGGCATGCGTCGAGTCGGAGCTGGTGTCGTGATGTGGCCAAGCCGTAACCGAAGACGCACCTGGAGTGACCATCGCCACCCCACAGGTGCGGTCAGGCGGCCATCGCGAAGAAGACGACGAAGAGCCCGACGGTGACCAGCCACGAGGCGATCAACCAGCCGAAATCGCGCCACGGCGAGACGGGATGGCTGTCCTCACCTGGGACGTAGACGCCACGGGCCTCGAACCAGTCGACCACGCGAAGCGCTCGCCGCAGCGGCTCGAGTCCCCGCATGGATCCGCCCTTCCGTTCACCGACCTTTCGACATGGTGTCAGTTCGTCCGGAATGGTCAAGCCACTGGGTGGAGCATCACCGGGTCAGGCAGGTGGGGTGAAGCCGGTGATCCAACCGGGGTCGGCCGACTCCCCGCACATCGGGCACGGCCGTTCGACCATCACACCCGGCGCGATCTCGTGGTAGATCGATCCTTGGCCGGGCACGGTCATCGGCCGCAGCACGGCCATGTCGTCCTCGTCCTCAAGGCGGATGTGGGTGACCTGGCGGCAGCCGTGGCAGACCGAGCGCTGTGGCAGTGACCCAGGCGTCGACATGTTTCCAACGTACCGGTGGCTACCAGACGTCGCCGGGTCGCCAGTCGCACACGATCTCGCCGGACAGGTCCAACGCGACGGCCACCGGCAGGACGTAAATGCTGCCGTCGTCGTCCTCGGTGCGTTCGACTCCACCAGGCGCGAGCACCGAGGACGGCCCCTTCCACAATTGCCACCCACGCGCTTCGTAAAGCCCCTGGCCTTCTTCGCTGGCGCTCAGCGCGCCGAGGTCGTAACCGCCTCTGACGATGCGTTCGAGCGCCGCCATGATCGCTCCGCCGTGGCCCTTGCGCTGATGGTCCGGATGGACGGCCATCGCCTCCACGTAGCCGGCCCGCAGCGGGCGTCCGTCGATGATCAGCCGTCGCTGCCCGACGGCGCCGTGCGCGATCAGATTCGGGCCGTCCCACAGCAGTGCGTGCATGCCGCCGAGGGCGTGGTCCCAGTCATCGTCGGAGAACTCGTCGTCGAAGGCGACCGACATCAGGTCTCGTGCCGTGGCCAGGGCGGCGGTCTCGAGGTCGGCCGTGTGCGCCATCTGCAGGTGTGTCACGGGCTCATTGTGGTGGCGCGGAAAGTCGGCCACCTCTGATTTTCGGCCAGCCGAGCAGCCCGAACGACTCGTTGGCGCGGTACGCGCGGATGCCCGCGGCCGGGTACTCGATCATGTCGGCCGGCAGGTCGTCCGGATCGAACCAGCCGAGTTCGGAGCACTTCCGCGGCTCGCGGTTGACCGGTTCGCCGGCCCACCGCAGCGTCTCGAAGAACAGCCCGACGCGTGGCTCGATTCCGTAGCCAGTGGCGTGCGACGTGTGCACGTGAGTCAGGTCGCCGGGCTCGATCCGGACGCCGATCTCCTCCTCGGCCTCCCGCACGGCGGCGTCGAGCAGGGACTCGCCCGCGTCGAGTTTCCCGGACGGCAGGTGCCACAGGCCGTCGAACTGGGGCAGTGGGTCCCGGCGGCGGCTGAGCAGCAGTTCGCCGTCCCGGATCAGGAGCAGGTGTACATCCACGATGTGCCGGTCCGTCATCGATCCCGGATTCTACGGCCGACCTTGCCGTACATCATACGGTACACTGTACGGTAAGAGTGGAAAGGCAGGGGTATGACCGAACTTCCAGAGGCCGTCGCCGCCAGCAGCGGGTTCCAGCCGTCGGCCGAGGACATCGCCAGCGTCGAGGCCTGGTTCGCCGAGTACGACGCGCACGCCGTCAACGCGGACGTCGAGCGTATGGCGGACATGGCGATGTTCCCGCTCAACGTCGTCAGCGACAGCGACGAATCGGGTAACGGCGGTGCGGCTCAGCAGACGCGCCAGCAGTTCGTCGAAGGCATGTCACAGGTCATGGGGGATCCCGGTGAGCTGAAGATGGAGTCACGCCGCACGCCGATCTTCCTGACCAAGCAGCTCGTGCTGGTGATCAGCGACGCGACGTTCACGACTTCGGCAGGCGGTCAGCAGGCCCGGTACGCCGACCTGCTGGTCAAGCGGGACGGCAAGTGGTTCTTCCAGACTATGGTCCAGGGCGGCTGGGGTGATCAGCTGAGCGGTTGACGAACACCTCGATCCCGTCGAGCAGCCTGCTCAAGCCGAACTCGAAGGCGAAGCCGGGATCGATCGTGCCGTCGAAGGCGGCACCCGCGGCCGAACCGACCGCGGTGGCGAGCGGGTACTTCGCCGCGTCGCCGATCTTGGCGAGGAACGGCTGGTGGGCCATCCACCAGTCGTTGTCCGTCATTCCCGTCTGCCGTTCGGCCTGGGACTTCTCCACGCTGACGCGGGCGGCGCCGTGCACGTACTGCAGGACGAGGCTGAGCACGGCGTCCATCTCGATCTCGGCCAACCCGGCATCGGCGACGGCCCGCAGTTCGTAGTCGTACTTGGCGATCAGGTTCGGCCCGAGCGGCGGGCGCGTCGTGGCGACGTGCAGCAGCCAGGGGTGGCGCGAATAAAGGGCCAGGTTCGCCCGGGCGACCTGGTCAAGGCGTTCGCGCCACGGCCTGCCGTCCATGTCGGGCCGTTCGGTCTCGCCGTAGACGGTGTCGAGCATGAGGTCCAGCAGCTCGCCCTTGCCGGGCACATGGGTGTAGAGCGACATGGTGCCGACACCGAGCTGGTCCGCGACCCGGCGCATCGACAGGGCCACGAGGCCTTCCCCGTCGGCCACGTCGATCGCGGCCCGCACGATCCGGGCGACGGTCAGCGCGGGTTTGGCGCCGCGGCTGGGCCGCTCGGCCGTCCGCCACATCAATGCCAGGCTTCGTGCGGGATCCCCGGAACCGCTGTACTCGACCACGGTCGTCACCGTACAGCGCACGACAAGCAATTCAGGGTGGGTGATGGGGATTTCCGACTGTCAACAATGGACAGCGGACTCGGCGGAAGACGAATCAATTCGCCGGTGCGTCGGCGGGGCCGGCGTCGCGCAAGATGTACGCCATGTCCATTTCGGTGCCGGAGATCTTGCCGTCGGTCATCAGAATGGCCCGCTTGCCGAGGCCCGCGGCCTCGAGGCGCAGGCCGACCTCGTAGGCAAGGCTGGCGTATTGCCGGTTGGTGAAATCACCGAGTACTCGGATAGTCAGGTCTCGATAGTTCATGCGTTGACCCTGGCGCGCCCGGCCGTGTCGCACAAGTCGCCCGATGGTGCGGGTTTTGCTGCGACGTAACCGAATACGGAGTGTCCAAAAGAGAATTAAAGATCACGAATATGTCGGGCTCGAGTCCGAACGGGACCATGGTGTCGGCTGCAACGGAAATGCAATGCCTTTATGCAGACTGAGCACTGCTCACCACGGTTGTCGCAGCGGCTGCCGCTGTTCGTTGGATCTCTGAGGAGTCGCATCCCGATGTATGTCAAGCACCGTCCTGTCTTGTCCCACGTTCGTGTGATCGCTCCACTCTTGGTCGCAGTTTTGGGCCTGTCGGCCTGTAACTCGTCCACGAGCGGCGCGCCCGCCTCCGGCTCAGGTGCTGGCTCAACCGGCGCCGCTCAGGAGGCCAAAAAGGACAAGGTGCTGTTCGAGAGCGACTTCGAGGGCGTGTGCTCGGGCGCGCCGCAGGCCGCCGCGGCGGCGTACGACAAGTCGCAGGCTGGGATCCACCCGGCGCTGGGCTTCTATTCGCCGTCGAGTGCGGTGGACACGAAGATGATCGCGATGCAGATCCCTGACGGCTTCACTCGCGAGTGGACCGACGGCAAGAACACCCTGGCCGAGGTGCAACTGGTGGTGTGTGCCAAGCGGGTCAAAGACTCGGTGGTCAAGAAATGCGACGGCTACCAGCGCGACGGCAAGGACAGCGGCCAGGTGGTCACCCTCCACAACGCCACCTACGAGGTGAAGCTGTACGCCGCCAAGACCGGCCAGGAGGTCGCGGCCAAGACCATCGACCTCAAGGCCGACGAATGCCCGCGATACGTCCTCGGCGACCAGACCGACGAATTCCCCGACATCAAGGACGACGCCCTGGCCTTCATCCAGCCCCACATAAAGACCGGCTGACCACCCCTGGCCATTTCCCCGAGCCACCCCCGCCACCGGTAGCCCGGCCACACGCTGGCGGACCGAATCTCAGCCAAGCCCTGCTAGTCCAAGCCCAACGTAACAACGCTGGTTCAGCAGGAGCTCGCACCGTGGGGTCTGGGGGCTCGGCCCCCAGAAGAAACCGCGGCTACGCGGCCCACGCTGGAGGCGTCGCACAGCGCGACGCCGCGTAGGGCCGGGGGGACTTGAACCCCCACTTGCACGGACCTAAACCGTGTGCCTCTGCCAATTGGGCTACGGCCCCTCAAGCGACTTCGGGGCCATAGCCTAGTGGTCTGCGACCCGCCGTGATCCCGGGGCCGCATGAGTGCGCCGGGTGATCTACCGTGGTGCGCCGAGAGCCAGGCAGCTTTGGAGGACTTGTGGCCCGCGACCCAGACACCATCCAGCGCGACATCGAGCAGGCTCGTGACGCGCTGGCGTCCACGCTTGACCAGCTGAGTGAGAAGGCCGACCCGAAGAAGCTGGTCGACGACGCGACGTCGAGCGTGAAGTCGAAGTTCGACGATCCTCGGGTGAAGGCCGCTCTGATCGGTGTGGGTGTGCTGGTCGCGGTGCTTGTCGTGCGGAGGCTGTTCCGCTGAGCCACCCTGGGGGCTACGAGCTGGTGGCGGCTTGCGCCGGCTCGTCCTCCGTGGGTTTCGCGGTCTTCGGCGGTTCGGTTTCCGCGGCTGGTTCTTCGGTGGCTGGTGGTTTTTCTTCGGTCGCCGGGGCCGGTTCTTCCGGCTTGGCCAGGCGCGCGTTGAGGTAGGCCGTGGTGAATTCCAACGCGTCGCCGTCGAGCCGGTGTACGACCGTGCGGTTCTTCTCGTTGCCCGCGAGTTCTTCGACCAGCTGGTCGGCTCTGTCTCTTGCCGCGATCAGGCCTGGCGCGGTGGCGGTGAGGGTTTTTCCTCTCCCGACGATCGTGATGGTCCAGTCGTCGCCGTCTGGCACGTAGTTCGCCTCGATCGGTTCCATCATGGGCCGGCCCCTCTCGCCGCGGCTGGATCGTCGAGCTTGCTCGTCACCATTAGACGTCTTACGAGCCTATCCCGACAGTTCAGTCGCGGGTGATCGATCCAGAGTGTTAGTGGTCGCTCTGGTTTGCTACTGACGGTGGTCGTGCTGGCGCTCCAGCTCGCCTTTAAGGCCGAACCACGTCATCCGCATGATGTGTTCGGCGGCTTGTTCGGGTGTCACATCGTCATGCCGCACGTACCAGACCGACAGTCGCTCGCACGCGCCGACGAGGATCTCCGCGGCCGCTTCGAGTGACCGTTGGTCCGTCTCGGGCATGTATGCCGAGAACAACGCTATGTGCAGCTGGATCTGTTCTTGGCGGGCTGTCTCGATTTCAGCCACGGCCGCCGCGCCGACCACGGCTGTCTCGGTGCGCAGCAGCAGCTCCCAGGACCTGCGGTGGTCGTCGGTGAAGCGGAAGAAGGTCTGCAGGCCCTTGCGGAGGGCCTCTTCGGGTGAGGCCGCGCCGATGACCGACTGCGCGGTCCGTTCTCGCAGCTCGGTGCGCACTTGCCGGATGCAGGCCACGAGCAGGCCTTCTTTGGAGCCGAAGTACTCGTAGATCATCGGCTTGGACACGCCGACGCGGTCGGCGATCTCGTCCATCGAGGTCGCCGCGTACCCCCGTTCGGAGAAGACCGCTTCAGCGATCGTCATCATCTGCCGCTCCCGGTCTGCTCGTGGCATCCGGCGTCGGCGTTCGGTCTTGGTCTCCGCACTCGTCACGTCTTAACTCTACCGTTCCCTACTAGAAGTAACCTACTATCGGTAACATCGGTGGCTCCGCAGGCATGGAGGTCAGATGGGCGAGCGGTACGAGACGGGCGTCGTTGTCGTCGGCACCGGCTTCTCCGGGCTGGGCATGGCCATCCAGCTGAAGAAGGCGGGCCGCAGCGACTTCGTCGTGCTGGAGAAGGCGCAGGACGTCGGCGGCACCTGGCGGGACAACACGTATCCCGGGTGCGCCTGTGACATCCAGTCGCACATGTACTCCTTCTCGTTCGAGCAGAACCCGGACTGGACCCGGTCGTTCTCGCCGCAGCCGGAAATCTGGGATTACCTGCGTCGCGTTACCGAAAAGTACGACGTGCGCGAGCACATCCGGTTCGGTGTGGAGATGGTCGGCGCCCACTGGGACGCCGAGGAGAGCCGGTGGCATCTGTTGGCGCGCAACGGGGACG
This sequence comes from Kibdelosporangium aridum, assembly GCF_900176515.1. Taxonomy (GTDB): domain Bacteria; phylum Actinomycetota; class Actinomycetes; order Mycobacteriales; family Pseudonocardiaceae; genus Kibdelosporangium; species Kibdelosporangium aridum. The sequence continues at coordinate 137,521 of NZ_FWXV01000010.1, read as the reverse complement.
AGTACGTCGCCAAGTTCGTCGTGTCGGGTATAGGTGCGCTGCATATCCCGCGGATCCCGGAGTTGCCGGGGCTGCCGGACTTCAAGGGCAAGGCGTTCCACTCGGCCGACTGGGACCACGACTACGACCTGCGCGGCAAGCGGGTCGCGGTGATCGGCACCGGCGCGAGCTCGATCCAGTTCGTCCCGCGGATCGCGCCTCAGGTGGCCGAGCTGACGGTCTTCCAGCGCACGCCGCCGTGGATCATGCCGAAACCCGATCACGCGATGCCGGAGTGGAGCAAGCGGTTGTTCAGGCTGGTCCCGGGTGCGCAGCGGCTCTACCGCAACGCCATCTACTGGATGCTCGAAGCCAGGGCGATCGGGTTCAACGGTCGTCCCGGCGTGATGAAGGCGGGCGAGTTGATCGCGCGCAGGCACATGGCCCGGCAGGTCAAGGACCCCGCGTTGCGCCACAAACTCACGCCGGACTACACGATGGGGTGCAAACGCGTCCTGATCTCCAACGACTACTACCCGGCCCTGGCTCGCCAGAACGTCCACGTGGTGACCGAGGGTGTGACGCACGTGCGCGAGCACAGCGTGATCGCGGCGGACGGCACCGAACACGAGGTGGACGTGATCATCTTCGGGACCGGGTTCCACGTCACCGACGCGTTCGACGAGCTGGACGTCATCGGGCTCGACCACAAGAACCTGTCCAAGGAATGGCGGCAGCGCGGGATGCAGACCCACAAAGGCATCACCGTCTCCGGCTTCCCGAACCTGTTCTTCCTGCTCGGGCCGAACACCGGGCTCGGCCACAACTCGGTCGTCTTCATGATCGAGTCGCAGATCCGGTACGTCGCCGAAGCGATCGACCTGGTCGAACGCAGTGAAGCGAAGGCGTTGAACGTCCGGCCGGAGGTTCAGGACGACTTCAATGAGCGGGTCCAGCACAAACTCGTCAAAGGCGTCTGGACGCAGGGCGGATGCAAGAGCTGGTACCTCGACGCGGCCGGCGTGAACCGGACGGTGTGGCCGGGATTCACGTGGCGCTACTGGCTGGAGACCCGGAAGGTCGACCCGGCCGACTTCGAACTCATCAGGTGATGTGGTGACGACGTGAGCCGCGGGACACCAGGGAGGTGCCGCGGCTCACGCCGTGTCAGTCGTCGTTCTCGCTCTCGAAGTCACCGTTCACCTGGTGGTAGACGGGTGGCTCACTGGGCGTGCCACCGATCCGCCGCAGCAGGCTGATCAGGTCGACCGTGTCCAGGCCGCACAGTTCGGCCATCCGCTCGATCGCGGCGAAGTCGAGCTGGACCTCGGCGGCGCCCGCGGTGTGACCGGCTGGATGGTGGTCGAGTCTGTCGCGGGCCCAGCGGCGCAGCGGCAGCAGTTCGGGATGGTCGTCGCGGACGACCTGACGCAGGTCGATCCGGACCCGGCCGCGTGGCGAGTCGGTGAACACCCGCTCGTGCACGCGTGCGATCAACTCGTGGGGCAGCTCGTCCAGCGCCAGGCAGATCTCCACGAACCGGACCATCGAGCACTGCCGAGTGCCCAGTTCGTAGGTGGCCAACGTCTGCAGCGAGATGTCGCTCTGCAAGCGGCGGTTGAGCTGCTTGCGAGTCAGACCGCGCTTCTTGCGCAGTCTGCGGATCTCGTCCCCGAGCACCCGTTGGTACACAGCCACGTCGAACAACACACTGGAGGAACTCGCCGGTAGGCCCACTCTTACGCGAAAGTAGATTTTTCTTTCCGTGTTACTCCCAAAGAGTGAATCTCATTCAGCTAGTCCACCCGGCTAGTTCACGCAGGGGGCGCCGTTCGAGCCGATCCGCGGCGGCGGTTGCTGCTGCTGGGCGCGGGCCGTGCCCGGGTCGAGCTGCAGCATCGGCTGCGCGGCGAAGCCGTTGGTCGCCTGGTAGTCCTTGCCGAGGAAGACGACCACGTGGCCCTTGGCGACGTTCGCGTCCTGCTCCACGGTGTAGCCCCCGCCGAGCGCCTCCGCGACCTTGTCGGCGTTGGCTTTCTCCCCGCGTGCGTACCGGACCACGGTCTTGGTCCTGGCCGTCACGCTGGACGTGTCACCGGCGGTGAAGCCTTGGCCGGCGAGTGTCTCGGAGACCTGAGCGGCCAGGCCGGTCTTGCCGTTGCCGTTGCGGACGTCGACAGTGATCGCCTTGTTGCCCGCGTCGGTCGGCTGCCCGCCGCCCGACGACGGGGAGCCTGGTGGCGGCGCCGGCTCGCCGAGCAGGCCCTGCACGAACGCCTTGACCTCGGCCGGCTTGATCTCGATCGCGTCGCCGTCCTCCGGCGTCTTGAGGTCGGGACGGCCGGTCGGGATGGTCTTGAAGTCCAGCGCCCCGCCGGTCATGCCCTGCATCTGCTTGGCGAACTGGACGATGTTCCACTTCTGGTCCAGCACGACCGACTTCTTGATCGCCACGAGCAGCTTGTCCAGCTTGCTCTGGTCGGTCAGGGTGCCCGCGCTGAGCACCTTCGTGGCCATGCTCTTCATGAAGACCTGCTGGCGCACGATCCGGTCCAGGTCACCGTTGGGCAGGCCGTGCCGCTGGCGGACGAACTGCAGCGCCTGCACGCCGGACACTTCCTGCTCGCCTGCCGCGAACCGGGCGCCGGAGAAGCTGTCGTTGACCGACTTGACCAGGCAGATCGGCACGCCGCCGACCGCGTCGGTGATCTCGGAGAAGCCGAGCAGGTTGACCTCGGCGTAGTTGTCGATCTGCGCCCCGGTCAGGCCCTGGATGGTCTTGATCAGCTGTGCCGCGCCGGCCTGGTTGGACTTGACCTCCAGTTGGGCCTGGTTGGTCTCGCCGTCGGCTTTCAGCTTGCGCATCGCGTCGGCCTTGGCGCGGGCGTACGCCGAGTTGATCTTGTGCTTGCCGTAGCCGCCGGGGATGTCCACGTACGAGTCGCGCGGGATCGAGATGCCGACAGCCTTTTTGCCGTCGTTCGGGATCCGCATCAAGATCAGCGTGTCGGTGTTCAGCACGCCGTCTGCCTTGCCGCCGTTCAGCTTGGCCAGCAGTTCCTTCGACAGCGGGTTGCCCTGCGCGTCGACGCGGCTGTCCAGACCGACCAGCAGGATGTCCGTCGCGCCGTCTGCGGGCTTCGGTCCACCGGCGCCTTCGTCGAGGACGTTGGCCGTGGTGTAGCCGCCGACGATCTCGTTGTACTTGCCGTAGCCGTAACCGGTGGCGCTGAGGATGATCAAGGACACCACGGCGATGAGGACCTTGCCGCCGATCCGCTTCGGTCGTTCTGGCGCGACGGCTGGGCGTGGCCGTGAACGCTCACCGGAGCGCTCACGCGCCGGAGCGAAACGATCACGTGCCGGGTGGTCCCGGTTGTCTCTTTCACGCAGCGGCGTACGGGAGTCACGATCAGGCGGCGGCACTCGACGGCGCGGTGACGCACCCTGCTGACCACGCGGCGGTACCGGACGTCCTCCACGGCCCTGATCGCCTGCGCGGCCGCTCGACCTTGGCGGCCCGTACTCCAACTACCTCTCCTGTCAGCTCAGCTGTGCCCCATGTGTCCCAACTACCTATCGGACGCGCAGGGAGGGCATCCGGTTGTCGGTAGGGTGGCACACCGTCGTCGACATGGTGTCGACCACATCGTGGTACGGCGTGCCGCAGCCGGTTCACCAAGCCAGTTTCCCGGCCTGACCTGCGGCGATTCCACCGACAGCCCGGTGGCGCGATTTGTGCGCCACATCCATATGAGGCTACCCAGCGTTCACGACTGTCGCTTTGGTACGAATCCTGGTGACTGTGACGTGCCCCGCAATCGCGAGGGCCACGGCCACGGTCGCGCCGTGCACGACGGTGCCGAACGGGCTCCACGTCGACAGGATCGGCGGGACGCAGGCGGCCGCGGTGAGCAGCCACGGCCAAGTCCGGCCGGATTTGCCGGTGTGCACCACGTGCAGCAGGTATCCGCCGAGCATCAAGTGGATCAGGTTCGCCAGCGGGTCCAGCGCCATGCCCAGCAGCGCGGGCGCGCCGATGTGCCAAGTGACGCCGGTGACCGCGAACCCGAGCACCCCCAGGGTGGCGTAGCCGACGCCCAGGACGCACGCCAGCGCCTGGACACCGTTGACCGGGCCTGGCAGAGCGGCCACCGCGTGCGGCCGCCGCTCGTACCAGAAAAATGCGACGAGGATCGCGGCAGTGATCATCGAGACCGCCACCCAGGTGCGCGGCCGCGTGAACCAGTCGAGGCCGACGGAACTGGTCAGTCCGGCGTACAACAGCACGAGGCCGACGTACACGAGATAGACCGTCATCGGTCTCGACCGCAGGAAGCCGACGGTCCTGGCCGGGACCCAGTCGAAGGTCCGGACCGTGCAGGCCAGGCTGACCTGGGCGATACCGAGCAACGGCAGATAGCGCAGGAACACGAAGCCGGCAAGGGCGGCGACGGCCACACCGATCAGCGCAGGCCGGGGGACCTGGCGCAGCGGGCCGTCCTCCCAGTGAAACGCCAGCTGGCCGAATCCGAGAGCCAGCAGCAACCCGCTGACCAACAGGTACGCGTCGGTCGACCCGATGGCGTGCACCACGGTCGAGCCGACAAGGAAAGCCAGCGGGACGACTACCCCGAACCTGTCGTAAAGCCACTCCATGGCGGGGCACGCGGCGACCGTGATCAAGAAAATGCCGAGCACCCAGAGCGGCTCGAGCACCAGCGGACCCACCGACGCGATCGTGCCCTCGGGCGCGTCCAGCAATTCGAGGGTCAGCGGGATGAGCAACCACGCCAGCACGAAGGCGAACACCGGCCTGAGCAACGCGTGGATCCGGATCGCGAGGTACGCGCCGTAGTCGCCTTCGGAAGACCGCCAGGCCAGCACGTTCGCGTGCCCGCCCGCGAAGAACAACAACGGCGCGAGCTGCAATAACCAGAAGCCGCTGGCGTGCGTGAACGCGAGGACGGTCTCGCCGACCACGATCCCGGCCATGCTCAGCACCCGCAGCATCGACATGTAGTCCACGGGTGGCGCTTCCGGTGCGCCAGGGGCTGGACTGCGCCTTGACCACGGCGGCCTGCCGGCGAACAGGAAGATCACCACGAGCAAGCCAACGGCCCACGAGGAGATCGGTTCGGCCCGCGGCGGACCCCAGCGTTGGTGCCACGAGTTGACCACCAGGCCGACCGTGTACAGGTCGGCGACCATCTCGCAGAGGCCCGCCGAGTTCTTCGGGTTGAGCTCGCACTGCTTGTGCATGTCCCGCGACAGCTGGTCGTCCAGCCTGCGGCGAAGGTCCGCGGGCAGCGGGTGGCCCTTTTTCTCGGCGTACCGGAGCAGGTCGTAGCCCAGGTCGTGTGCCTTGCAACCGACGCTGTAATCCCAGCGGGTGTTCTCGTCACCCAGTGGCGTGGAACATCCGCCGTCCACGTGGACGGCGCGCATGGTCCCGTCCGGCGCGCGCAGCCGGCCAGGCACGACCTTCTCCACAGTGGAGAAATCGGCGGGCAGCAGGGCGATCGGGTCGACCCCGGACGCGGGATCCAGCAAGGCTTCGATCGTGCGCGCGGCGGCCGCGAAATCGCTGCCCGGCGGCACCTGCTCGGGCGGCGGGGCCGGACGCGACGCGACTATTCCAAATGTCAACGCCGCGATCGTGACCGCCAGCACCCCCAGCAACCTGCGCACACGCCGAAAGTACCGTCCGGCGTGCGATCTCGCGGTAAGGGTGGCCCGCTGGATCTGGTACGGCTAACCGGATTGTTCGGGCAGGATCAACGCTATGTCCTCCGGCCCGAACGAGTTGGGTGAGCTGCTCCGCGCGCACAGGGTCCGTGCTGGGCTGACCCAGCAGGAGCTCGCCGACCGGGCCGAAGTGAGCGTCCGCGCGGTGCGGTACATCGAGCAAGGCCGGGTCGCCAAGCCACGTCCCGCCTCCATGCGCAGGCTCGCCGAGGTCGTCGGGCTGGTCCTGGACGGGCGCACCGAACTGCGGATCGGCGTGCTCGGCCCGTTGAGCGTGCGTACGGGCGCGGGGCCGATCGACATCGGGCCGTCGATGCCGCGGTCGCTGCTGGCGTTGCTGGCACTGCAGCCCAACCGGGTCGTGACCCGCGAGGAGATCGTGGACGTCCTGTGGGGCGAGCACCCGCCCAAATCCTCGATGAACCTCGTTTATACATATGTAGCAAGACTTAGACGTTCGCTCGACCCGGCTCAGCCGATCGCCGCGGCACACGGCGGCTACCTGCTGAAAGTCGACGAGACCGGACTCGACGCCCTGCGGTTCGACGACCTGGCCAGGCGCGCGCGGGCGCTCGCGGCCGAGGATCCGCACACCGCCGAGGCGAACTTCGTGGAAGCGTTGCAGTGCTGGCGTGGCGGCGTGCTGTCGGACATGCCGGACCGGCTGCGGCAGCATCCGGCCGCCATGGCTCTCGCGCAGCGCCGCCTTGCCGCGGCTTTGAGCTACGCGGACCTGGCCATGGCTTTGGGCCAGCACGAGCAGGCCGCCGTCCAGCTGCAGCGGCTGACCGGTGAGGACCCGTTGCACGGCGGGTTGCACGAAGGCCTCAACGCCCGGCTGATGCTGGCCTTGGCTGGATCCGGGCAGCAGGCCGCCGCGCTGCGCCTGTTCGGCGAGGTGCGCGACCGGCTGGCCGATGAGCTCGGCGTCCGGCCGGGCATAGAGATGCGCGAGGCGCACCTGCGGATCCTGCAGCGGGAAGCGCCGACCGCCCCGGCGATGGCCCCTTCGACGGGCCGCAGCGTTCCGGCCCAGCTGCCGGCGGACGTCACGGGCTTCGCCGGTCGTGAGGCCCAAATCGAGGCCCTGGACGCGCTGGTCCCCGAGGGCAGCCAGGCCAGCGCCGTGGTCATCGTGACCATCGAAGGCATCGCGGGCGTCGGCAAAACCGCGCTGGCCGTGCACTGGGCGCACCGCGTCCGCGACCGGTACCCGGACGGCCAGTTGTACGTTGACCTGCGCGGTTACGCAGCTGGCGCACCTGTTCGGCCACTGGACGCGTTGTCCCGGTTCCTGCACGCGCTTGGCGTTCCCGCCGAGCAGGTCCCGATCGACGTCGAAGAGGGCATGGGCCTGTACCGGACGTTGCTGGCCAACCGGCGGGTCCTGATCGTGTTGGACAACGCCAGCGGCGTGGACCAGGTCCGGCCCCTGCTGCCCGGCAGTGCCGGGTGCCTGGTCCTGGTGACGAGCCGTGGCCGCCTCGGCGGGTTGTCCGCGCGGGAAGGCGCCTACCGGCTCGCCCTGGACGGCCTGCACCCGGACGAAGCCAAGGCCCTGCTGGCCCGCAGCATCGGCCAGGACCGGATGCGCGACGAATCGGCCTCGGTCGAGGACCTGCTGGAGGCCTGCGCGTACCTGCCGTTGGCCTTGCGCATCGCGGCGGCCAACATCACCTCCGGGCCGCACACCGAGATCGCCGCGTACACCGCGGACCTCCGGCGGCAGGGAAGGCTCGCTGGGCTGACCGTCGAAGGCGACGAGCAAGGCGCGGTCCAAGCCGCGTTCGACCTGTCCTACGCCCAGCTGGAACCCGACTCACAGAACCTGTTCCGCCTGCTCGGCCTGATCCCCGGCTCGGACTTCTCGGTGGACGCCGCGATCGCGGTGACCGGCGGAACCCCGGCCAAGGTGCGCCGTGGAATCGGCCACCTCGTCTCGGCGAACCTCGTACACCCCGAACCTGGCGACCGCTACGGACTGCACGACCTGCTGGCCGAATACGCGGGCCTACGGGCACGCGAGGATGACGCCTCGGCGGCACTGGTCCGCCTGCTCGACTTCTACCTGCATACCGCGCACGCAGCGACAAGCCTGCTGTTCCCGGACACCTCCCGGCTGCCGGTGCCCAAGATGGCGCACGGCGCGCACGTGGTCGTGCTGGCCGACGAGACCGAAGCGATCAGCTGGCTGGACGCCGAACGCCCGAACTTGATCGCGGCGGTGAACTGGGCCGCGGCGAACGGGCCACGCCGGTACGCCTGGCAGATCACCGACGTGCTGCGCGGGTACTTCATCAGCCGCGGCCACGGCGTCGACGGCCTGGAGATCTGCCAAGTCGCGCTGGAGGCGGCCAGGCAGGAAGGCGACCAATCAGCTGAGGCCTCGATGCTCGACATCCTTGGCCTCGTCTACTACAACCTCAGCGACTACCAGCGGGCGATCACGCACCACAACGATGCGCTGGCGCTCAACCGCCGGATCAGCAATCGGGCGGGCGAGGCGGCGTCGCTGCACAACCTCGGCCGCGTGCACTCCCAGTTGGGCAGGCCCGCCCAGGCAGCCAGCTACTACTCGCAAGCGCTGACCATCAACCGGGAGACAGGTAATCGTGTCGGCGAGGCGACCGGACTGAACTACATCGGCGTCGCACAACTGTCGCTCGGCCGCCCGGATCAAGCGCTGAGCTGGCACAAGCAGTCGATCACGTTGGCGCGCGAACTGGGCAACCGGTACGTGGAGGCGCGCGCGTTGAACGGCGCCGGGCTCGCCCATTGGGCTATGGGCGAGCTGGACAACTCCGTGCAGTGCCACTTGCGGGCGCTCGCGACGTGCCGTCAACTCGGTGACCGGCATGGCGAGGTGAGCACGATCATCTGCCTCGCCGAGACCCATTGCGACGCTGGTCGCTACCGCCGTGCGGTCGTCCTGGCGCGCACAGGGATCACACAAGGGCGGCAGCTGGGCGAGCGACGTCACGAGGTCAGCGGCCTGGACATCGTGGCGACCGCGCACATGCGCCGTGGCCACACGGACATCGCGTTGGGCCACTACCGGGATGCGCTGCAGCTGGCGAGGGACATCGAGTTCCGGTACGGCGAGACCTCGGTCCTGATCGGGATGTCCGCCGCGCTGCGCCGATCCGGACACGTCGCCGAGGCGCTCACGGCGGCACGGGACGCTCTCGCCGTCATGCGTGACTCGGGCATGCGGTTGCTTGAGGCCCGCGCGTTGACGGTCCTCGCGCTGGGCCACCTGGCTTTCAACGATTTCTCCCGGGCCTACGACCACGCCCAGCAGGCGTTGACCATTGCGCGAAAAACCGGCCAGCGACTGGTGGAGGCCTGGGCGCGCCAGGCCAAGAGCCTGGTCCTGCGCGGCCTTGGCGAGACCGGCGACGCGATGGTCGAGCGCGGTGCCGCGGAAGCGATTTTCACCGCGCTCGGGGTACCCCCGGCCGACGATCTCTGAGCAGATCCAGATCTCCTGGAGAAGCCCGGAGCGTATTACGACATACCCCCCGATGCCGTAATACGCCTTCCGGGCATCTGGAACGTTAGTCTTCGCCAGTGGATCTCCAGTGAAGATTCCCTATACTTCCGAACGCTGTTCAACGGCAACATTGCATCGGTATTGACCTGCGAAAATGCGGTTGATCTCAATCGGTGACCGGCAACTTTGAGCCGAAAATCGGCAGTTCGATTCACACTTCCGCGTTGTTCGGTGATAGGCGGGGCTCTACGGTAGGGCTGAACTCGTTGGCGCGTTTGGCGCAATGTCCAGACCGTTCGTCGCCGGTCACCCATTCGGGCCCAGGCCGGGTGTCGACACTGGACACATGAGGTTCTTGGACGGAAAAGCAGTGGTCATCACCGGGGCTGGGCGCGGCCTTGGGGAGGCGTTCGCACTGCACGCCGCCCATGCGGGGGCGGCGGTCGTGGTCAACGACATCGATGGTGACCTGGCGGAACGGACCGCGGAGAACATCCGCGCGCAGGGCGGCAAGGTGGTCGCCAGCGGCCACTCGGTGGCCGATCCGGCCCAGGCGCAGGCGATCATCGACTTGTGCGTCCGAGAATTCGGCGCGGTGCACGGCCTGATCAACAACGCTGGGCTCAACTACGAGGCACTCCCGTGGGACGAGGAAATCGACCAGATGAGGGAGCTGGTCGAAGTCAACGTCCTCGGGGTGATGTACATGGGTGTCGCAGCCGCGCGCCAGATGCGTGCACAAGGCGGCGGTTCGATCGTGAACGTCTCATCCGGAGCGCATCTGGGACAACGCAAGCTGGGTACGTATGCGGCATCCAAGGGTGCGGTCGCGTCACTGACGTACTCATGGGCACTGGACATGGAGGAGGCCGGAATCCGCGTCAACGCGTTGTGCCCGTTGGCGCACACCAGAATGGTGTGGAAATCGGAACGTTCCCTGCGGGCATGCCCGCCGGACCGCACAGCCAGCCGGATCGCTCCGGTCGCGCTGTTCCTGCTGTCCGACCGGGCGCACGGGATCACCGGCCAGGTGGTCCGCTGCAACGGCCCGCAGCTGCACATCGTCGGTCAGCCGTATTTCAAGGCGCCGATCCTGGAGCGGGACGTCTGGGACTCCGACGGCGTCGAGCACGCCTTCAACGAGGTTTTCCAGGCTCATCTGGAGCCGTATGGCCTGGAGAAGCGCCTCCCACCACGGCTACGCAAGTGGATCGTGCCCGCCACGGCGTCCTGAGAACGGCACGGGCGACGACGTCGTTCTGACGGAACGCCGGCGAGTTTGACGTGTGGGCGGGAAAGCCGCCACCGCGACGATGCTCGTCGGCGTACCGAGGGCGAAGCGCCGGGGATGGGCCCCGACCCGCGCTGTTGACGACACGCAGGTCGGTCGGCGTGACCAAGGCCGGTCTCGTGCCGCGGTCGCCCGTACAACGTGCGGGTTGCTTGGGCTGCTCGCGACAACGACGCCGTCCACTGTGTCCGCTCGGAGTGGACGGTCGAGGGCGGGCTGGTCCTTGATGTCCGGCACCGTCTTTCTTGGTCACCTGGACAAGCCAGCCTCGAATCAACTGTGGTCACCGAGTGGACACTGTCCACACTGGATCATGTCGCCCGCAGCACCGCTACCGGGCACTTCGCGTAGTGCAGGACCGCCTGACTGACCGAGCCGAGCAGCATCCGGCGCACCGCGCCGCGGCCATGGCTGCCCACGACGACCAGGTCCGCGTTCTGGCTCTGTTCCAGCAGGGCTTCGACCGGCTTGCTCATCGTGACGATGTGGCGCACCCGGACGTCCGGGTACTTGGCCGAATGCCCGGCCAGGTTCTCCGACAGCGCCAGCTTGGCCTGCTCGGTGATCTCGTCCCAGTTCACGTCCCACTCGCGGACCGGAGCGAGCGCGTCCAACGGCAGATCGCTCCACGCGTGCACGGCGACGAGCTCAGCGTCGTGCCGGGTCGCGTAGTCGTAGGCGAAATCGACCGCCCTGGAGCTGGTCGAGGATCCGTCCGCGCCGACCACGACCCTTCGATGGTGTGCGGGGTGGTCGGTTTCGCGGACCACCACGACCGGCGCGTCCACCGACCGGACCAGTTCCGCCGAGGTGGAGCCGAGCAGGACCTGGTGCACGGCGCCGTGTCCAGACGATCCCAGCACCAGCAAGTTCGCGTGCGCGCCCAGCCGGTTGAGCACGTCGACCGGCTCACCAGGGGTCAACTCGCCCTTGACCTCGTTGCCGCCGGCCAGCGGACGGCATTCCTCGACGAGGTCGTCGACCAACTTCTGGTACTCGGTCCGGAATGGGTCCTCCGACAGCACCAGGGCCTCGGTGCGCAACTGGGTCAGCTCGGTCAACGGCCAGCGGAACGCGTGCACGATCACCAGGCGCCTGCGCCGGGTCGCGGCCTCCCTGGCCGCCCAATGCGCGGCCCGCCGCGCGGCAGGGGAGCCGTCGTAGCCGACGACGACGGCGTCGTGCGCGGATTCGGACATCGCGTCTCCTTTGGTCTCGTGCGTCGCTCGTTCGGTGTTCCTTTCCGGTTGTCCGTGCCGCCGCGTGCGACAGTGACCCGGTGACACTCACTCTGGCCGCACTTGTCCGTGAGCGCGAATTCGGATTGCGTGTGCTGGCTGGGGAAGACGTCGTGAATCGCCCGATCGGTTGGGTGCACGTCAGCGAACTGGCCGACCCGGGTCCGTTTCTGCGTGCGGAAACGCTGCTGCTGACCACTGGCCTGCAAATGGGGCCACCTAGCGACTTCGTGTCACGGCTCAAACAGGCCGGAGTGGTCGGCATCGGGTTCGGCGTCGGACTGTCGCACGCGTCCGTCCCGGCCGGGCTGGTCAAGGCGTGCCAGAAGGCGGAGATGCCGCTGGTCGAAGTGCCGCTGGAAACCCGGTTCTCGGACATCACCAAGTTCGTCGCCGACGACATGGCGCGCACCGCGGTCCGTGAGGCGCGATCCACCGCCGAGATCGAACGCGCGCTGATCCGATGCCTGGCCGCGCCCGACGTTCCCGGCGAGATCGTCCGACGGCTCGCACGGTGGCTCAACGGCTGGGCCATGGTGGTTGACCAGGACTTTCGCCTCGTCGCTGCGGCTCCGGCCAAGGCGCGGCGGGAGCTGAAGCGGGTGCGGGCCGAGTTGGACCGGGTCACGCCGGCCGGGCGGTTCTCCATCTCGTGGTCGGCGGACAAGGTCCAGGCGTCGGTCCACCCAATCGAGCACATGGGCGGGTATCTGGCGGTCGGAACGCCGAAGTTGAGCGCGGACGGGCACAGCGTCATCGGCACGGCGCTGAGCCTTTTGGCGTTCCAGGCCGAGCAGACCACCGCGGTCCGGCGGGTTGAGCAAACCCTGCGGTCAGCGGCTGCGCGGTTTCTGGTCCGCGGGTGCAGCCAGGACGCGGTCGAGATCGGAGTCGCGCTGCCCAAACCGCCGGTCAGGGTGGCGCTGGTGGCTGGAGATGTTGCCGCTCAGCTGGAGCAGGCGATGCCTGAGGCGCTGTGCATTCCACGAGACGGCTATCTGGTGTGCGTTTTCGAGCGGTACGGGGTTCGCCAACTGGCTGAGGTGCTGGAAGGGCAGGGGCGGGCGGTCGTGAGTGACCCGGTGCCGCTGGATCGAACGTCGGAAGGGTTCGCGCAGGTGGCGAGTATGTCCGGTGCGCTGACGGAAGACGGTCCGGTGATCATCACCAACGCAGACCTTCTCGACAGCGGCTTGTTGTCGCATGTGGACACGCCAGGGATCCGCGCGTACGCGGACGCGTTGCTGGCGCCTTTGCGTGGCCACGACTCGTCCCTGGATCTGATGGGAACTTTGCGGACCTTCCTGGCGTGCGACGGGAACTGGACCGAGGCGAGCGCACGGCTGGCGATCCACCGGCAGACGCTGCGGTACCGGCTGCACAAGATCGAGGAACTTCTCGGCCGCAGCCTCGACGCGGTCGGCACCAGGGCCGAACTCTGGGTCGCACTACATTTGGACAACTGATACTACATTTGTACAACTGACGGATCCGCAGGTCAGCGGGTGTACTTCCGGTATGACCACCGGTACCTCGCAAGGCGTCGAGCAACGGCGCGTCCTGCGCACGGAGATCCCCGGCCCGCGCTCGCGTGAGCTGCACGCCCGCAAGGTGGCGGCGGTTGCGCCCGGCGTCGGTACGACCCTTCCCGCGTATGTCGTGCGGGCTGGCGGCGGCATCGTCGTGGACGTCGACGGCAACCAGCTGATCGACTTCGGTTCCGGCATCGCAGTGACGAACGTAGGCAACTCCGCGCCGCGAGTCGTCGACGCCGTCCGCGCTCAGGTGGCCGACTTCACGCACACCTGCTTCATGATCACGCCGTACGAGGGCTACGTCGCCGTGGCCGAGCGGCTGAACCAGCTCACACCCGGCCACCATGAGAAGCGCACAGCGCTGTTCAACTCCGGCGCCGAGGCCGTGGAGAACGCGGTGAAGATCGCGCGCCACCACACCGGCCGCTCGGCCGTCGTCGCGTTCGACCACGCGTATCACGGGCGCACCAACCTGACCATGGCGCTGACCGCGAAGAACATGCCCTACAAGCACCGGTTCGGGCCGTTCGCAGGTGACGTGCACCGGGTGCCGATGGCTTATCCGTACCGGTGGCCGTCCGGCAGCGCCACCTGCGCTGACGAGGCGTTTGAGGCGTTTACGACCACAGTCCGCGTGCAGGTCGGGTCGGACAACATCGCCGCGGTCATCGTCGAGCCGATCCAGGGCGAAGGCGGATTCATCGTGCCTGCACCGGGATTCCTGCACCGAGTCGCGCAGTGGTGCGCGGCCGAGGGGATCCTGCTGATCGTCGACGAGATCCAGACCGGTTTCTGCCGGACCGGCGACTGGTTCGCCTCGACTCACGAGGGCATCGTGCCCGACCTGATCACCACCGCGAAGGGCATCGCGGGCGGCCTGCCACTGGCCACGGTCACCGGTCGCGCCGAGATCATGGATTCGGTGCACGTCGGCGGACTCGGCGGGACGTACGGCGGCAACCCGATCGCGTGCGCCGCGGCCCTCGCAGCGATCGACACCATGCAGGCCGAGGACCTGTGCGGCGCTGCGCGGCAGATCGAATCGACCATGCGGCCGAGGCTGGAGGCCCTGGCTGCGAAATTCGGCCAGGTCGGCGAAGTCCGTGGCCGGGGCGCCATGTTGGCCGTCGAATTCGCCGAACCCACACCGGTTTTGGCCGGTGCCGTGTCCGCGGCTTGCCACCGAGCCGGGCTGATCACGTTGACGGCTGGCACCTTAGGCAACGTCCTGCGGTTCCTGCCACCGCTGGTCATCGGTGCCGACCTGCTCACCGAAGGCCTGGACATCCTCGACGCGGCTTTCCAGGAGGTCCTGTCATGAAGACCGAACTGTTCATCGACGGCAAGTGGGTACCGGGTTCCGAAGGGAGTTTCCCGGTCCTCGATCCGTCGTCCGCCGAGACCATCACTTCGGTCGCTCGCGCCGGTCTCGACAATCTTGACGCGGCCATAACCGCAGCTCACGCCGCGTGGCCGTCCTGGGCGGCCACCCCGCCGCGTCAGCGAAGCGAGATCCTGCGCCGGGCCTTCGAGGCAATGATCGCGCGCCGCGAGGAGATCGCCGCGTTGATCACGCTCGAGATGGGCAAATCACTGGCCGACGCGACTGCCGAGGTGACCTACGCCGCCGAGTACTTCCGGTGGTTCGCCGAGGAAGCCGTCCGGATCGGCGGCGAACTGCGGACCGCGCCGGGCGGTGCGAACCGGATTTTGACGTTCCAACGGCCGGTCGGCGTGTCACTCCTGCTGACCCCATGGAACTTCCCGGCGGCCATGGCCACTCGCAAGGTCGGGCCCGCGCTCGCGGCCGGATGTACCGCAGTGCTCAAGCCAGCCGAGGACACTCCGCTGACGGCTCTGTTGCTGGCCGATTTGCTCGCCGAAGCAGGCCTGCCCAACGGCGTGCTCAACGTCCTGACCACCGACAAGCCAGGGGACCTTGTAGCGGAGGCGCTCAGGGACGAGCGGATCCGTAAGCTGTCCTTCACAGGGTCGACCCAGGTGGGACGGCTTCTGCTGGCCCAGGCGGCGGGCCACATCGTCAAGTCCTCCATGGAACTCGGTGGCAACGCGCCGTTCGTGGTGCTCGAGGACGCGGATCTCGACGCGGCCGTCGAAGGTGCGATGGTGGCCAAAATGCGTAACCACGGCCAGGCATGCACAGCGGCTAATCGGTTTCTCGTACATGAATCTGTCGCAGAAGAGTTCACCACGAAGCTCGTTTCTGCTATGCGCGCGATGCCGTCCGCTCCCTTGATCAACGAGCGTGCCGTGACAAACGTCGAAGCGAAGGTGGAAATATCCGGCGGCACAGTCCTGCTCGGCGGAAAGCGAACTGGCCAACCTGGATTCCACTATCCGCCAACGGTCGTAACCGACGTTCCGCGCGACTCCGTTCTGGCCCGGGAGGAGATTTTCGGGCCGGTGGCGCCGATCTTCACCATCCAGGACGACACGGACGCGGTCACCTTCGCCAACGCGACCGAGATGGGCCTCGTCGCCTACGTGTACACCGCTGACCTGGGCAGGGGTTTCCGGCTGTCGGAACAGTTGGAGGCAGGCATGGTGGGCCTCAACCGCGGCCTGGTGTCCGATCCGGCCGCGCCGTTCGGCGGCGTCAAAGAGTCCGGGCTTGGCCGGGAAGGCGGCTTCGAGGGCATCGGCGAATACCTGGAAACCACCTACGTGGCTACGTCCTGGTAACACAACCGGGATCAACATCCGAAGAAAGTCGGGTTGACCGGCCCGAATCCGCTCTGGTGTAGTCGATTCGCGTTCACCTCCCTGCACTTTGAGTGGACTTCGGAAGGACTGATCCGTTGAGCACCAACACGTGGTTCAGCGCGCTCAAAAAATCGGCGGTTGCCATTGTCGGCGCCGCCACCATGCTCAGCCTCGCCTCGCCGGCCGCGGCGGCTCAGCCGCAGCCGGACGGCGAGGTCGGCGTCCAGGTCATCGGCGGAACGAGGGCAGCCAAGGGCGAGTTCCCCTGGATGGTCCGCCTGTCCATGGGCTGCGGTGGCGCGCTGTACGCGCCACAGATCGTTTTGACCGCGGCGCACTGCGTCGGCCGGACCGGCAACAACACCAGCATCACGGCCACGATCGGCGTCGTGGACCTGCAGGACACGACCGCGACGAAGATCCGGTCGACCTACGTGCACCGGTCCCCGACGTACGGCACGTCCACCGGCGGTGACTGGGCGCTGATCAAGCTGGCCAGCCCGGTCACCAACGTGAAGCCGCTGAAGATCGCCACCACCAAGGAGTTCGACACCGGCACGTTCGACATCGCCGGCTGGGGCGACACGCGTGAGGGTGCCAACACCGGCAGCCGGTACCTGCTGAAGGCCAAGGTGCCATTCGTCCCCGACACCACCTGCAAGGGCATCGGCGGTTACTACGCCAGTCTGATCCCGGCCGCCGAGATCTGCGCGGGTGACCTCGCCAACGGCGGCATCGACACCTGCCAGGGCGACTCTGGTGGCCCGATGTTCCGCAAGGACAACGCGGGCGAGTGGATCGAGGTCGGCATCGTCAGCCACGGCAACGGCTGCGCCAGGCGCAACGCGCCGGGCGTCTACACCGAGGTGAGCACCTTCGCCTCGGCCATCGCGGCCGCCGCGGCCCGGATATAGCGTAAAACCCCAGGCCCTCGTGGGTGGCTCGCTCGATGAGCCACTTACGAGGGCTTTGGCCTGAGCTCGTCCAGGATGAACATCGTGTGCGTGGCCATGACCTCGGGCATGGACTGCAATCTGTCCAGCACGACGTCGCGCAGCGCGTCGCTGTCGGTGGTCCGCACGAGCAGCAGGCCGTCGTACCCGCCGGACACCATCGCCGCGTGTTCGACCTCCGGCATGTCGGCCAGGCGCTGAGTGAACTCGCGCCACGACCGCTGGCGCAATTTGACAGCCAGGTACGCCGAAACCGTGTAACCGTACCGGTGCGGATCGATCGTCGCGTGGTAGCCGGTGATCACGCCGGACGAGGTGAGTTTCTCGATCCGGGCGTAGGCGTTGGCGCGCGAGACGTTGACCTGTTCGGCCAGCTTACGCACTGAGATTCGGCCATCCGCCCGCAACAGTTCGACAATCTTGCGGTCGACCTCATCCAGGACCGGCGCCATCCGTCCATCGGGCTCCCGCTGGCCGGACATCTGATGGGACATCCGGACCTCCCGTCGCCGTCGCGTGGACAAGTCGTCTCGGTCTCGGCCGCTAGCGTGGACAACTGTCACGATACCAACTGACCATTCGGTCATGAAGTCGATCGAGGCGAGCCCCGAGCTCATGCTGCCGGGCCGGAAACCCATCCAGCTGGTCGACGAGAACGGGTCGGCCGTCGGAGACCTGCCGGACGAGCGCGTGTTGCGATCTCTGCACCGCGCCATGGTGCTGGGCAGGCGGTTCAACAGGCAGGCCACCGCACTGACCAAACAGGGCCGCCTCGCGGTCTATCCATCCTCGGTGGGCCAGGAGGCCTGCGAAGTGGGCGCGACCCTGGCACTCGAGGACAACGACTGGCTGTTCCCGACGTACCGCGACACCGTCGCCGTTGTCACGCGCGGGGTTCCTGCCGTCGAGACGCTCACGTTGCTTCGCGGCAACTGGCATTCGGGTTACGACCCGTACGCGCATCGTGTCGCTCCGTTGTGCACGCCATTGTCGACGAACGGGCCACACGCGGTGGGCCTGGCGCACGCGGCGCGCCTGCGCGGCGATTCGCTGGCAGTCCTCGTGTTCATGGGCGACGGCGCCACCAGCGAAGGCGACGCGCATGAGGCGTTCAACTTTGCGGCCGTGTTCAACGCGCCGGTCGTTTTCTTCATCCAGAACAACCAATGGGCCATCAGCGTCCCGTTGTCCAAGCAGTCCAAGGCTCCGACGTTGGCCCACAAGGCGATCGGCTACGGAATGCCGGGCTACCAAGTCGACGGCAACGACGCGGCGGCCGTCTACACCGTGGTCTCCGAAGCACTGGCCAGGGCACGCTCCGGTGGTGGACCGTCCATTGTGGAAGGGCTGACGTACCGGGTCGAGCCGCACACCAACTCCGACGACACCAACCGCTACCGCGACCCGAGCGACGCCGAGCCGTGGCGCGCGGCGGACCCGATCATCCGGTTCAACCGCTTGCTTGGTGTGGACGAGTCGGCGTACGCCGAGGAAGCCGACCGGATGATGGCCGAGCTGCGCGCCGAGATGAACCAGGACGCGCACGTCGACCCGGACGAGCTGTTCGACCACGTCTACGCCGTGCCGACGCCGCGGCTGCGCGCGCAGCGCGACGCGTTGCGGGCAGAGCTCGCGGCGGACCGGGGTGAGGCGTGATGGCTCAGATCAACATGGCGCAAGCGTTGAACCGTGCGCTGCGCGACGCGATGGCCGAGGACCCGAACGTCGTGGTGTTCGGCGAGGACGTCGGGCCGTACGGCGGCGTGTTCACGGTGACCGAAGGCCTCACCGCGCAGTTCGGCGAAGACCGTTGCTTCGACTCGCCGCTCGCGGAATCGGGAATCGTGGGCACCGCGGTCGGCATGGCGATGTACGGGATGCGCCCGGTCGTCGAGATGCAGTTCGACGCGTTCGCCTACCCGGCGTTCGAGCAGATCACGTCGCATGTGGCCAAAATGCGCAACCGCACGCGCGGCAAGGTCGCGCTGCCTATGGTCATCCGCATTCCATACGGTGGCGGCATCGGCGGCGTCGAGCACCACGGCGATTCGTCCGAGGCGTACTACACGCACACGCCAGGGCTGACGGTGATCACTCCGGGCACGACGGCCGACGCGTACTCGCTGCTGCGGGCCGCGATCGAGAGCCCGGATCCGGTGATCTTCATGGAGCCGAAGTCCCGGTACTGGACCCGCGCCGACCTCGACCTGCCCGCACGCACCGACCCGATGAACCGCGCGGTGGTCCGCCGGACGGGCCAGGACGTCACGCTGATCTCGTACGGCTCCACCGTGCAGACCTGCATCGAGACCGCCGAGGCAGCCAAGGAAGAAGGCTGGGACGTCGAGGTCATCGACCTGCGGTCGCTCACGCCACTGGACGAGGACACCGTCTGCGCTTCGGTCCGCAAGACCGGACGGGCCGTTGTCGTCCACGAGTCGTCGGTGTTCTCGGGATACGGCGCCGAAGTTGTCGCGACCGTGAGCGAGAAGTGTTTCCACTGGCTGGAGGCCCCGGTGCTGCGGGTTGGCGGTTTTGACGTGCCATACCCGCCGAAGGACCTTGAGGAGCACCAGCTCCCGCACCCGGACCGGATCCTGGACACGATCGCCCGCCTGCAGTGGGAGGACCAGTGAACGTCCGCGAGTTCACCCTGCCCGACCTCGGTGAGGGCCTGGTCGACGCGGAGATCGTGCGGTGGCTGGTCGCGGTCGGAGACGCGGTCGAGGTGGACCAGCCCGTCGTCGAGGTCGAGACCGCCAAGGCCGCGATCGAGGTGCCGGTTCCGTACGCCGGTGTCGTGACCGCGCTGCACGGCGAGGCAGGCTCGACGATCAACGTCGGTGCACCTTTGTTGTCGGTCGCGTCGGCCGGGTTGTCCGAGCCGGGCGTGGAAACGAGCCCCAACCTCGTGGGTTCTGGAGTCACCAAGCGGGCCCGTCGTCAGGGGCGCCGCCGGGCGTTGGCGGCCGTCAACGGCGTGGCTCCTCAGATGAGCCAGGTGGCCGTCGAGCCTGAGAAGACGGGGCCGGTCGCGGTGATCTCTCCGGTGGTCCGCAAGCTCGCCAAGGAGAACCACGTCGACCTGCGGGCCCTGGCCGGGAGCGGCCCGGACGGCCTCGTGCTGCGCAAGGACGTGGTGGCTGCGATCGAGGGCCAGGCCGGAATTCCCGTCCAGGACAACAAGGTGACGCGGATCCCCCTGCGCGGTGTCCGGGGCGTGGTGGCCGAGCGGCTGAGCCGGTCACGCCGCGAGATCCCCGAAGCGACCGTGTGGGTGGACGTCGATGCCACCGGCCTGCTCGCGGCACGCCAGGAGATCAACAGCGTCGACCCGGCCCGTCCGGTGAGCCTGCTCGCACTGATCGCCCGGTTCTGCGTGCTGGGCCTCCGGCGATTCCCGGCGCTGAACTCCACTGTGGACACCGAGCGCGGCGAGATCGTGATCTCCGACGCGGTGCATCTCGGATTCGCCGCGCAGACTCCCCGCGGCCTGGTCGTTCCCGTGGTCAAGGACGCGCAGGACCTGACCACCCGGGAGCTGGCCGCTCAATTGGGCCAGCTGACCGAGCAGGCCCGGGAAGGCACATTGCCACCGGCCAAGATGACCGGCGGCACGTTCACCGTGAACAACTACGGCGTGTTCGGTGTGGACGGTTCGGCCGCGATCATCAACCACCCCGAGGCCGCGATCGTCGGCATCGGCCGGATCATCGACCGGCCGTGGGCGGTCGACGGGCAGCTCGCGGTCCGCAAGGTCGCCGAGTTGACGCTCGCATTCGACCACCGTGTTTGCGACGGCGAGGTCGCGGGTGGCTTCCTGAGGTTCGTGGCCGACTGCGTCGAGCATCCGACAGCGCTGCTCGGCGACATGTGATGGCGCGCCAGCGCGGCCACATCTGCTGACCTGGGCATTCAGATGGGGTAGGCGTGGGTTTCGGTCGCTTTGACCGTGACCCACACCTGCTGCCCCGGCGTCAATGACAGCTCCGCGACCGCTGCCGTGGTCACGTCAGCCAGCAGGTCCGGCGTGCCGTTCAGCCGGACACGCACGGTGTCGGCGTGCTGTTCGATCCCGGCCACTTCGGCGAGCCATGTGTTGCGGGGACTGCCTTCCGGCCGATTTTTGTGCAGGCTCACCGCGTTCGGCGGGAACGTCACGAAGACCGCGCCGTCCATCGGGTGCGCGGTGGTGAGCACGCCGCCGTCGTCGAGTTTGATGCTCACGCCGTTGGCCACGCCGCGATACAGGTTCAGCCCGACGAGAGCCGCGATGTAGTCGGTCCGCGGCCGTCTCGCGATTTCGGCGGGCGGGCCTGCTTGCACCACGGACCCGTGCTCCACGACGAGCAACTGGTCCGCGAGCACCATGGCGTCCAACGGATCGTGCGTTACCAGGACGGTCGCGCCCTCGTACTCATCAAGGTGCTTTCGCAGCTGCGCCCGGATCTGGATGCGAGTCGCGGCATCCAGTGCGGCCAGTGGTTCGTCCAGCAGCAACAGGCCCGGCCGGATGGCCAAGGCCCGCGCGAGCGCGACGCGTTGGGCCTGCCCGCCGGACAACTGCCGGGGCTTGTGGCGCGCCTGCTGAGCCAGGCCGACCCGGTCGAGCCACTCGGTTGCCTCCGCGTTCGCCTCACGCTTGCGCATGCCGCGCGCCCTCAGTCCGAACGCGACGTTGTCCACAGCGGACAGGTGGCCGAACAGGAGGTAGTCCTGGAACACCACCCCGATGGATCGGTGTTCCGGAGGAACGAACACGTTGCGCTCCGGATCGTCGAGCGTCCGGCCGCCCAATTCGACCACCCCGCCCGTCAGCGGTCGCAGCCCGGCCAACGCTCGCAGCGCAGTGCTTTTCCCGGCACCGTTGGGTCCCAGCAAGGCCAAGGTGCTGCCGGGCTGCACATCGACCTGTGCATTCAGAGTGAATGATCCGATGTGGACAGTTAAGTTCGACTGCAGAGTCATGCGCGTGCCCCGATCCACCGGTCGCGCAGGCTGACCAGGATCGCGATGGACACGACCAGCAGCACGAGGCTCAGCACGGTGGCGCTGTCCGGGTCCTGTTCCAGCGCCAGATAAACAGCCAGCGGCATAGTCTGCGTGGTCCCCGGATAGTTCCCGGCGAACGTGATCGTCGCGCCGAACTCGCCAAGAGCACGTGCCCAGCAGAGCACCGCACCTGCTGCGATGCCGGGTGCGACAGTGGGAAGAGTGATGCGCCGGAACGCCGTCCACCTTGAGGCGCCCAGAGTCGAGGCGGCCTCCTCAAAGCGCGGATCGGCTCCACGCAACGCACCCTCGACGGCGATCACGAGAAACGGCATCGCGACGAACGCCTCCGCGACGATCACACCCGTTGTGGTGAACGGAAGCGAAAACCCGAACCACGAGTCCAAGTATTGGCCGATCACGCCACGCCGCCCGAACACCAACAGCAGCGCCACGCCGCCCACCACCGGCGGCAATACCAGCGGCACCGTGACGAAGGCGCGCGCGATGCGCCTGCCCGGCAGTTCGGTCCGCGCGAGCATCCACGCCAACGGCACACCCAGCACCAGGCAAATCACCGTCGCGACGGTGGCGCAAATCAACGACAACCGCAGCGCCTCGCCGACCTCGGCGGTGCTCAACCGATCGATCAACGTCGGCCACGGCGTCCTGATGACCAGCCCGATCAGGGGAAGTACCAGGAATGTCAAGCCGATCAGCGCGGGAATGATCAGGACGACCGGGACCCGCGCTCGAACCCCTCTGTGACCGTTACGGGGTTTCAAAGCGGGCCTTGGTCAACACGTCGCGCCCCTTTGTGGACAGCACGTAGTCCACGAATGCCTTGCCGCCCAAGGTATTGGGCGCCTTGGCCAGTGTGACGATCGGGTAATCGTTGATCGCCTGCGCGGCCTCGGGGAAGTCCACACCGTCGACGTCCTTGGCCGACGCGGAGACGTCCGTCTTGTAGACCAGGGCCGCATCGACCTCACCGAGCTTGACCTTGGTCAGCGTGGCCTTGACGTCCTGCTCCAGTGTGACCGGCTTGGGCGTCAGCTTCGCCGCCTCGAACGCCTTCTTGGCTGCGGCGCCGCACGGCACCTGCTCGGCGCAAAGCGCCAGCTTGACCTCGGGCTTGAGGACGTCTGCGAGGGACATGATCTTCAGCGGATTGCCTTTGCTCACCGCGATCTGCAGCTTGTTACGCACGAAGGTGGCGGCCCCGGCAGCGGCCCCGGTGTCGGTGACCTGCTTCATGTTGGCCGGGCTGGCCGAGGCGAACACGTCCGCGGGCGCGCCCTGGTTGATCTGCTGCGCCAGCGCGGAGCTGCCGCCGAAGTTGAACTTGACCTTCACGCCCGGGTTGGCGGCTTCGAAGTCCCTGCCGATCTGGGTGAACGTCTCGGTCAGGGACGCCGCCGCGAACACCGTGACCTGGCCAGTGATCGACTGGCCCGTGCCCGGCGCCGGAGGTGCGGCCGCAGGTTGTGCTGAGTTGGCACACCCGGCCAGCAGGATCGGCGCTACAAGCGCGGTCGCGAGCTTTTTCACGATCATCCTCCGTATATGCGGAACTGTACGCAATCTACGGCAGCATCTGCGGAGAACCAATAATCGTTTGTGGCACCTTGCTAACGTCGTAACCATCATGGAGAGCTGATATCGCCACCCGTCCGCGCCCGAGGCCTGCTGCCCGGCGGACGTCCATCCGAGCTTTCACTGGCGGTGTGCGATGTCTCCATCCCCGTACTTGCTCGCGCGTGACCTGGACAAGGTCTACGGCGACCGCCGAGTTCTCGACAGCGTTTCGCTGACCGCCTCACCTGGGCAGCGCCTCGGGCTGGTCGGTGAGAACGGCGTCGGCAAGTCGACCTTGCTGAAATTGCTGGCCGGGGTCGAGGAACCGGACGCCGGCGAGATCCTCCGGCCACCGGACTGCGGCTTCCTGACCCAGGAACTGCCGTACGGCCTGGCGCAAACGGTGGGCCAGGTCGTCGACAGTGCACTGGCCGAGATCCGCGAGGCCGAGAAGCAGCTGGAGGACCTCAGTACGAGGTTGGACGATCCAGCCGCGCTCGCCGAGTACGGCGAGGTCCTGGAGTGGGCGCAGGCCCACGACATCTGGGACGCCGACCGGCGCGCCGCACTCATCATCGAGGGCCTCGGCCTGGCCGGCATCGACTATGAGCGCGCGCTTGGTTCGTTGTCGGGTGGCCAACGTTCGCGGCTCGGACTCGCGGCCTTGCTGATCCGGCAACCTCAGGCGTTGCTGCTGGACGAGCCCACGAACCACCTCGACGACGAGGCCATGGCGTTTCTGGAGCGCCAGCTGACGCGGCTGCCTGGCGTGGTCGTGGTCGCGTCGCACGATCGGGTATTCCTCGACGCGGTCTGCACGGCGATCGTGGACCTCGACCCGGCGCGCGGCGGGATCACGTTGTACGGCGGCGCGTACACCGACTACCTCGACGCCAAACGAGCCGAGCGCGCGCGTTGGGAACAGCAATACGAAACGGAGCAGGGTGAACTGAAGCGCCTGAAGCACTCGGTGGAGGTGACGGCTCGCGGAGTCGCCCACAACCGGCCACCACGGGACAACGACAAGATGGGTTACGACTTCTTCGGTGGCCGAGTGCAGAAGCAGATCTCACGGCGCGTGCGCAATGCTCAGCTCCGGCTCGACGAGTTGACCCGCACGCAGGTGCGTAAGCCTCCAGCGCCGTTGCGCTTCGCCGCAGCCCTGACCGCGGAGCCGCCGGAGGACAAGCTGGCTCTTTCCATGCGCCAGGTCTGGGTAGCGGGCCGGTTGGCCATCGGCCAGCTCGACATCGTGACCGGTGAACGGCTGATGGTCTGCGGCTCGAACGGCGCCGGGAAATCCACGTTGCTCCACGTGCTCGCCGGACGGCTGACCCCGGACGGTGGACAGGTGCATCGTGCTCGCGGTGTCCGCGTCGGCCTGCTCGAACAGGACGTGGAGTTCGCCGAACCGGTCAAAAGCCCGCGCAGCCTGTACTCGGGCGCGGTGCCGCTGGCCGAACTCGGGCTGGTCGCGCCGAAGGACCTGGACCGTCCGGTCGGCCACCTGTCGGTCGGGCAGCGGCGCAGGTTGGCCCTGGCCATCCTGATCGGCCAGCCGCCTGATGTGCTGCTGTTGGACGAGCCGACGAACCATCTGTCGTTGAGCCTCGTCGAGGAACTGGAAGACGTGTTGCGGTCCGCGCCGGGTGCGGTCGTGATCGCGTCGCACGATCGGTGGCTGCGGCGGACATGGCACGGAGCCGAGTTGGTCCTTAAGGGTGGCCAAGTGGCCTGACCTCAACCTCTGCCCAAGGTGGACGTCTTTCTGGGCGGGGCACCGGGCACTGCCAGGTCATGCAAGGAGGACGAAGGACCGTGATGCGACGCCCTTTCGGCTACTCACTGGATCGGTCCGGCTACGTTCGGCAGTCATTTACGTAGCCATTGGACAGGATGTGCGTAATTACCACGAAGCGCGCAGGGCCGCAGTGCGTCACTATTGTCCGGGGCAAGGGGACCTCCTGGGGAGAGGGTCGAGGAAGCAATGACGGGGACCGCTCACTACAAACGCCTTGTGCTGGAGCTGTGCCGGGCGTTCAACGACGGGAAGATTTCCAGGATCGACGACTACCTGACGCCGGACTTCGCTGACCTCGGGGTGTCAGCCGGGCCGGACTGGTTCAAAAGCTCCATCCAGGCGTTGCGGCGTGCGTTCAAGGACGCCCGCTGGGACGTGCTCGGCTTGGTCGCCGAGGGCACGACAACAGTTGTCCGGCTGCGGTTTTCCGGGGTGCACGTGGGCGAATACCTCAACGTGGCGCCGACGCGATGCGCGGTCAGCATTGAGCAGGTGCACATCTACGAAGGCCGCGACGGCCGCTTGGCCACGCACTACTGCGTGCGCGACGACCTGGAGCTGCTCGACCAGCTTGGCGTCCGCCCGGACACCACGATGGTCGGCGAGACCAAGCCGATGCGGAAGAAAAAGATCACTGTCGCCGCGGCTTCGTGATGGCTACGAGGCCTGACCAGCTCGGATGACGGTTGCGGCCAGCGCGGCGCGTGACTCGACAGCCAGCTTGCCGCGGATGTTGGAGATGTGGGTCTCGACGGTTCGTCTGCTGAGCCGCAGCCGATGCATGATCTCCCGGTTGGTCAGGCCGTCGGCGACAAGCTGCGCGACTTCGGCTTCCCGCGCCGTCAACTGTGGGAGGCTGGCCTGCGTTGACGACCTGCGTGGCGCCACAGCGTTATGGCCCAACGTACGCAATCGCCGGTACACGCCATCGCGGTGCCACGCCATGCCGTAGCGCTCGTACAACCTCGCGGCCTCGGAAAGTTCCTTGATCGCAGCGGAGACGTCGCCGGACGCGGCCAGCGCCCTGCCCAGGATTTCGCGGCTTTCCACTTCTGCGATCACATGATCGGTCGCTTGGAACGCTGATGCCGCCGTGGCCGCGTACTCGATCGCCGCGTGCGGGTCGCGTTCGGCCATGCGGACCGTGGCATGACAGTAGGCGATGTGGCCCGACCTGTTGGCCAACAGGTCGCCGCCACGACAGCCCGCTACGGACTGTTCCATCCACTCGATCCATTGTCGGGCCTCGTCGGGACGACCCCGGGCCAGCTCGGCGGCCACCAGCCCACGGGCGAAAACGGGCCTGTGCAAGGGATCCAGCAACGGCAGCTCAGGACCGCCGGCCAGGCGCACCAAATCGGCCACACACGCGTCCGCGTCCCCGTTGATCATCCACGCACCGCCCAACGCGCAACCCGCGACCGCCGACCACCAGTCCAAGGTGTCGCCACCCGCGCGGACCGCCCGCCGGCCTGCCCGCAACGCGAGATCATGGTTGCGGCGGCTCGTTTCCACCATCGCCTGGACCGTGTACGCCGCCACCCGCAGCTTGTCGCTCGCCGACAACTCCGCGACCTCCACCGCCTCGGCCGCGCTCGCACTTGCTTCCACGAGGTCGCCCAACAGCAACAGAGCCATGGCTTTCCCCGTGAGCAGGTACACGAGTTGCTGGCTTTGCCCAGTGCGCGCTGACAAAGCCAGCCCGCGGTCGATGTGCCGCAAGGCCACGCGCGGCTTGGCCAGGTACAGCTCGGCCCAGCCCAATGTCGCCGGTCCGTTCAGGTTGGCCGCCAGATCGTCGTCGGGCAGCTGGTCAAGGAGCATGGCTGCTTTTTGCTGCCACTCGAGCGCGGTGGCCGCGTCCGAGGCGCCGTATGCGGCGAGCGCGTGGACGCAGCATGCCTCGGCTTCCATGGTCCGGTCGCCCAATTCGCGAGCGGTGGCCAGAGCGTCGTCGATCCAGCCGATCTCGATCTGGAAGTCGCAGCTGATCAGTCCCACCGAACCGAGTTCCAGTTCGAGCCGGACCTTCTCGGCAGGATGTGTTTCCGGCAGGCGCCGCAATTCGGCCAGCAACAGGCCGCGTGCTTCGTGGTGGTGGCCCAGCAACTGCTCCACGCGCGCGCACGACACCACGGCCGCCGCACGCTGAGCCGGTTCGTCGGCTGGCAACTGGTGCAGCACGGTTTGAAGGACGTCACGGCTTTCGTGCACCGAACCGCTCAGCGAAAGTGCATGGCCGAGTTCGGCGAGCAAACCCAGCCGTTGGTCCGCAGCGGTTTCCGGCAGTAGGTCAATGGCCGCCCGCAACCACTGCGCGGCCATTGCAGGGCCGTGCGCGAGCGCCTCGCGGGCAGCGCTCGTCAACAGGTCAATGGCCTCCTGGTCACCTACTTGAGCCACCCGCATCACGTGCGGGGCTTGCTGGACAAAGGGTGCGTTCACCAGCGTCCTGGCCGCCCGGGCGTGCGCTGCGTGCAACCAGCCTCGGCTGGCCGACCGGTACGCGGCACGCCGGACCAACGGATGCCGGTAACGCCACTTGCTTCCGTCAGGGCGAATCAAGTCTCGTGCGACGAGCCCGTCAAGCGCGGATCTGGCCTCGTGCTTGGACAGTTCGGCAACCCGCGCGACCGTGTCCAATTCGAACGGCTCGTCCAACGCTGCGGCCGCGTGCGCGGCCAGGCGCTCCGGTTCGGCCAGCACGGCCAGTTCCGCGTGCAGCACGGCGTCGAACGAGGCCAGAGTGCCCACTTTGGACAATGCGTCCAGGTAGAGCGGATTCCCGCCGCTGAGGTCGTACAGCCGGTTCAGCCGGTGCTGGGACACGTCCGGGCCGACCAGCTCGGCGATCTGTTCGCGGGACAACGGAGCCAGCTCGACGATTTCGCTGTGGCCTGCGGCGAGCGCCGCCGTCAGATGCGACGGCTGCTGGCGCGGCCGATACGCCAGCACGATCACCATGGGCACCTTCGGTGGTCGTCGCAGCAGACGGCCCAGCAACTCGGAGGTCGCTTCGTCCGCCCAGTGCACGTCGTCGAGAGTCAGGACCAGGCCGCCGGGAGCAGCCAGCCACTCGAGCAATTCGCTGAGCGCCGCGTGGACCCGGTATCGGCCGCCGCTCGCCGGGCGTTCGGCGGGTGCGAAGTCCTCGATCGACGGCAGCACGTCGGCCAGCAGCGCCAGGGAATGGTCGTCCAGCGGCGGCCGGCAACCCACCAAGACGTCGTCGATGGCATCGACCAGGACGGAGAACGGCACCGTGCCGGACAACTCGCCGGCTTGCCCGGCGAGCACACGGTGGCCCTTCGCGGACGCCACCGCGCGGAACTCGGCCAGCAGCCGGGTCTTGCCGATCCCCGGTTCACCCACGATCTCCGCGACGCACAAGCCAGGGCGAGCCAGGAGAGCCGTCAGCACAGCCAGTTCGTCGGCCCGTCCCACGAAGTGCGCCATGGCCTCCATATCCCTATTCGCCGCGGGTGTGTTGCGCCGCCAGCGCAGCGCGTGAAGAAACTCCCAGTTTGGCGTAAATCCTCGTCAGATGTGTGCCGACGGTCCGCTCGCTGATCACGAGCGCCTCGGCGATCTGCCGGTTGGAGCTGCCGGACGCGACGAGCTCGGCGATTTCCCGTTCCCGCGCGGTCAGGGTCTCCGACCCCGCTGCCCGGCGGCCGAGCTGCCGGAGCTCGCGGGTGGCCTGCGCGGACAGGACCGGCGCGCCTGCTGCCGTCAGCAACGCCGCGGCTTTCTCCAGTTCGCCGACTGCTTCCGCCGAGTCGCCGAGCGCGGCTGACGCGCGGCCTGAGGCCAGGTACGCCCGCCCAACTTCGAACCTCGCTGCGGCAGCCTCGAAGGTCTCGATCGCCGCCAAGGCACAGGTCTTGGCCAGATCGTTCTCCCCGGCGCCCAACTCGGCGTTCGCCATCGCGAGATGGGCCAGACCGACGCCTATTGGCAGGTCAGGGTGGGTGGCTCGGTGAGCGCGCCATGCCCATTCCCGCGCGCGATCGACGTGTCCCGCAGCCAAGTCGATCCTGGTGAGTTCCTCGTAGCGGATCGGTTGGGTATACGGATCGATCTTGGTCAATTCGGGTCCGCCCAGCACCTCCATCGCCACGTCCATTCCGTCGGCCTGGCCGGTCGTGAGCGCCAGCATCTTGCGTGCGGTACCGGATGGACAGAACGGATCGTTGTCGAGGCGATCCATCACCGACCGCGCGGCTTCGGCGGCGCCTACCGAATCACCAGCGACAAGGCGGATCCGGCTGGCGACCAGCAACGCGAACCCATGGAGCGGCCCGCTGCCCTGCTCCCGCGCCAGCGCCGCGCCATCTTGTGCATGGCGGACCGCTTCGTCGAGCCTGCCGAGCCAGCGCAGGAGGATCGCGCGGCGAACCAGCAGCTGTGGCAGCACGTACGCCCGGCCAGTGGCCGTGGCCAGTGCGATGCCTCGGTCGACGTGGCGCAGCGCGTCATCGGAGCGTTCCAGGGCGCCTTCGGCGTGGCTCAACCAGACGGCCAGTTCGATCCACTCGCCGACCTCACCGTCGAGCAGCCCGTCGAACAGCGCCTTCGCCGCGTCACAACTCTCGACTGCCTTGGCCAGATCACCTGCCAGGTAGCTGGCCCACGAGAGCAGGGCGAGTGCTGCGGCCTCCAAGACGCGGTCGGCCGATCGGCTGGCGAAACCGAGGACTTCATCGACGAGGTTGATGTCCTGCTCGAACTCGCCGCGCACCACGCCGTTGAGAACCACCTCGAGTTTCAACCTGGCCGCACTGATGGTGTGCGTCCCTGAGGGCATCTCGGCGCGCAACATCGAACGTGCGGCCTCGTGTTCGCCCAGCAGCCGCTCGACCATCCCGCACATGGTCGCCGCGGTCGTCCTGAATTCCACATCGTCGCCAGGAAGCTCGGCCAACGCGGTGCGGAGCAGGTCGCGGCTTTCGGCCAGGCGCCCTGTGATGGCCATGGCGTGGCCGGTCATGGTCAGCAGCCGGTGCCTGAGCTGTGGCTGTTCGGCGGGCAGCAGATCGAGAGCCACCCGGAGCCAGTGCACGGCAGTTGCCGGAGTTTCGCGCATCGTCGCATCGGCGGCACGGATGAGCGTGCTGATCGCGTCCAGATCCCCGGCACGTGCGGCAAGGGCGGTGTGGTGCGCCCGAACAGCCACCGGCGCATCCCGCCGCGCCAGTTCGGCGGCAGCCCGGTCATGGGCGAGCCGCGTCCAGGTCTCGTCCCCGTCCAGATACGTGATCTGACGGACCAAGGGGTGCCGGAATCGCAGTCTGCGCTCGTCGTCGGCCCGGATCAGGTCACGGGCCATCAGGTCGTCGAGCGCCACGAGAGTGTCGGCGATGCTCAGCGCGGCGATCGCCGCGACCAGACCTGGCTCGAAGGGATCGCCAGCCACCGCGGCCGACCACGCGACCAACCGGACCACGGGAGCGAGCCCGGCAAGCTCGTCGATCAACGAGGCCGTCGCGATGCCGCTTGGTGGCGCGGTCAGCAGCCACAAATAGAACGGGTTGCCTCCGGACACTTGATGCAGCGCTTCGGTTCGAGCCCGGGGAACGTCCTCGCCGAGAATCTCGGCGAATTGGTCGACTGTCAGCGCGTCCAACGCGATTCGTTCGGCGTCGCCGTCCCGTACCGCCTGGTCGACGGCCGCGGTGACCTGCGCGGACGCTTGTGCGGGCCGGTAGGCCAGCACGACGAGCAAGGGGCCTGTGGGCGGGTGGCGCAACAGGTGCGCCAGCAGTTCGGCGGTGCCGTCGTCGACCCAATGCAGGTCGTCGAGCAGCAGGACCAGGCCGGCCGGCTTGGCCAATGACTCGAGCAATGCCCGGATCGCCCGGTGGATCCGATACCGCTCGACCGTCCCCGAATGCGGCCCGAGTTGCGGGAACAGCGGCGCCAGCGCGGCTCGCTGCGACTTGCCGAGATCCGCCGCGCGGACGTGTTCGGTGAGAGCTTCGGTGATCGTGCTGAACGGAACTCGCCGGGCGCGTTCAGTCGATCGGGAACCCAAGACCAGCATTCCTTGCCGCAGTGCGTGTGCACGCATTTGGTCGAGCAGGTGGCTCTTGCCGATGCCCGGCTCGCCGACGACTTCGATGACCCAGGGCTTGCTGCCTAGCCGGTCGAGGGTGGCTTGGAACCTGGCCACCTCGTTCGCCCGGCCGATCAAGGTCATGTCGCGAAGTATCACAGGGTCGCGCCACTGGTGACAGTGCTCAGGCGCCTCTTGACAACCCTTCCGCTACGAGCGAAGTTATATAACTGACTGGCCAGTTAATTTTCGGAGGGGAGCTCATGGCCCGACCGGTTCGCGACGCGGTGCACCTGACCGGTGAGCAGCGTCAGTTCCTCGAGCTGGCAGCACAGTTCGCCGCCCGCGACATCAGGCCCGTGGCCCGCGCCGTGGACGACGCACAGGTCGAGTCTCCACTCGACCTGTGGCGGGCGGCCGCGAAAATCGGCCTCACCGCCTTCATGCTGCCCGCGGAGGTCGGCGGAGGCGGAATCGTCGACCTGCTGACCCAGGCGCGCGTGCAGGAAGAGCTGTGCCACGGTGACATCGGCATCGGAAACCTGATCACCTCCAACGGTTTCTACGCCGCGCCAATCCTGGAACTGGGTACCGCGGAGCAACGTGGCCGCTGGCTTGAGCCACTGTGCGGCGACGACCCGCCGCTCACCGCACTCGCGGTCACCGAACCAGACGTCGGCTCAGACGCCGCATCACTGCGCACCACGGCCGTCCGGCGTGGCGACCACTACGTCCTCAATGGACAGAAGGCGTGGATCTCGAACGCGCCCTACGCCCAGTCGTTCGTCATCTTCGCCACCGTGGCACCGGGTTCGCGCAGCAAGGGAGTCACCGCGTTCGTCGTCGATCGTGACTCCGAGGGACTGACCGTAGGCAAGCCGATGCGCAAGCTCGGGCAGCGCGCGATCGTCAACGCCGAGGTGTTCCTGGACAACGTCAAGGTGCCGGTGGCCGACCGGCTTGGTGAAGAAGGCCAGGGCTTCTACGGGCTGATGCGGACCTTCGACGCCTCCCGGATCCTGATCGGCGCCGCCACGACCGGTCTGTCCCGGGCAGCTCTGGACCTCGCGACAACGTATGCGAAGGAACGGCAACAGTTCGGCGTGCCGATCATCGAACACCAGGCGGTCGCGTTCCGGCTGGCCGACATGGCGACCAAAGTAGACATCTCGCGGCTGCTGACCATGCGCGCGGCCCAGCTTTTCGACGCGGGTGAGGATGTCACCTCTGAGGCGGCGATGGCCAAACTCGTCGGCTCCGAGAACGCGATGTGGTGCACCTGGGCGGCCGTCCAGACCCTCGGCGGATGGGGCTACTCGCAGGAATTCCTGGCCGAGAAATGGCTGCGGGACGCGAAGTTGGAGGAGATCGAGGAAGGCACCTCCGACATCCAGCGGCTGGTGATCTCCCGTCGGTTGGCCCGGTCGTGACGCTCGGCGTCTTCCGTGATCCCAGGTCGGTAGCGGTGGTCGGCGCGAGCGACCACCCCGCGAAATGGGGCCACTGGCTCGCCCGTGGCGCCCTGGCCGGCGCGCACCGGCGAGCTGTCTACATGGTCAACGCCAAGGCCGACACGGTTCTTGGACAACCCGCATATCAGCGGCTCAGTGATCTTCCGGAAGTACCCGATCTGGTCGTCCTCGCGGTCCCGGCGACTGATTCCGTTGTGGACGAAGCGGTGAGCCTCGGCGTTCGCGGGCTGCTCGACATCTCCGCCAGCAAGACGTCCAGCAAGGATCTCGCTGCGCGAGTCCGTGCAACGGGTGTACGCATGATCGGCCCGAACTGCCTGGGGCTCTACGACGCGTCCACCGACCTGCGGCTCGCGTGGGGCACCTTCACCGGTGGCGCGCTGGGGATTGTGTCGCAAAGCGGCCAGCTCGGTGTGGAGATCGCGAATCTGGCGGCGTCACTCGGAGTCGGTGTGTCCCGGTTCGTCTCGGTCGGCGACCAAGTGGACGTCACCGTCTCCGACATACTGGCCGACCTGGTGGACCATGAGCCCACTCGTGCGATTGCCTTGTATGTAGAGGACTTCGGTGACGGCCGGGCTTTGGTGCGTGCCCTGGCCGAGCTATGGGCCGCTGGCAAACCCACTCTGCTTCTCACTGTCGGCGCGAGTACCGCGAGCCGCGAGACGGCGCAATCCCACACTGGTGCGCTTACCGCGCCACTTGACGTGGTCGACGCAGCCTGCCGTGCCGCCGGTGCGATTCGTGTTCGGACACCAGCGGAACTGGCTTCGGTGGCCCACCTCCTGCTCAGTACGAAGGTCACCGGCAACCGGCTCGCGATCTTGACCGACAGCGGTGGCCAGGGCGCGATCGCGGCGGACATCGCGAGCGCGGCCGACCTGCAGGTTCCACGATTGTCCGACGAGGTGTCGGCGGTGATCTCCCAGTGGCTGCCCGAACGCGCCAGCAGCCGCAACCCGATCGACCTGGCCGGTGAGGGCGAGAAAGACTTGGGTGTCTACAGCCGCATCACGACCGCGTTGGCCGCGAGCGGGGAAGTCGACACGGTCCTGATCACCGGATACTTCGGCAGTTACGGCGTGGACATTCCGGAACTGCGTGCGCGTGAGCTCGAAGTCGTTAAAGACCTTGCCGCCAGCGGCCAAACGATCGTCGTGCACAGCATGGCGGCGGATGGCCCGACGGTCGATGCGTTGCGCGCCAACGGCATCCCGGTGTTTCGCGACGTCGATACCACGCTGGTCGCACTGCGTGGGGGAGTGCGAGCAGCGGGAGCGCAGCCTCGGAAGGTTCCAGAAATCGGCTGCCAGACAGGCGACCTTGGCGCCGGGTACCTCGCCGCGCGGGAACTGCTCGCCACAGTCGGAGTCAGATTCCCGCCGTGTGCCGAGGTCAACGGGGTGGTCCAGATTTCTGGCCTGCGCGCTCCGTACGTCCTGAAGGCCGACTGGCTCGCGCATAAGAGCGAGTCCGGTGCCGTCCTGCTTGATCTGTCCGACCACGCCGCTGTGGTGGACGCGCACGCCGAACTTGTCGCACGTCTCGGGCCAGGTCGCTACGTGGTCGAGGAGATGGACACCCGCGCCGACGCTGTCGAGTTGATCGTCGGCGCACACCGGGACGCGTCGTTCGGTCCGGTGGTGATGGTGGGAGCAGGCGGCGTCGCTACCGAGTTCCACCGGGA
Source organism: Kibdelosporangium aridum (assembly GCF_900176515.1). Taxonomy (GTDB): domain Bacteria; phylum Actinomycetota; class Actinomycetes; order Mycobacteriales; family Pseudonocardiaceae; genus Kibdelosporangium; species Kibdelosporangium aridum. The sequence goes on along the minus strand of NZ_FWXV01000010.1, from coordinate 102,975 downwards.
CACCACCTTGGAGCTGGCTCCTGTAGACATTGACCAGGCGCTCGCCATGGTCCGACGGCTGCGGTGCGCGCCGTTGTTGGACGGGTGGCGCGGCAGGCCGGCCGTCGACGTGCGAGGCGTCGCCGAAGTCATCGTCGCCGTGTCGGAATTGATCACCGCGCGTGCGGACATCGCCGAACTCGAACTCAATCCTGTGCGGGTCACCGCGGACGGCCCGCTCGCCGTGGACGCACTGGTGATGGGGCGCTGATGCCGAGGATGAGCGGTGGCGAGGCGCTGGTGCGTTCACTGGCCGCGCACGACGTCGAGGTGGTGTTCGGCATCCCGGGCACACACAACCTGGGAATATATGCACACCTGGGGATACAGCACGTTTCGCCTCGACACGAGCAGGGTGCCGGGTTTGCCGCCGACGGCTACGCGCGCGCCACAGGGAAACCAGGAGTCTGTATCACCACGAGCGGCCCGGGCATCCTCAACGCCGCGACCGCCGCGGCACAGGCCTATTCGGACTCTGTGCCGATGCTGCTGATTTCGCCGGGTCCACCGGTCGACCATCCTGGCCGGTGGGTCGGGATGCTGCATGAGGTGCGCGACCAGTCGGGCGCGATGGAGGCGGTCACCGCGGGCAGCCACCGCGTTCACGGCGTGGAGGAGATATCGCCGGCCGTCGCGCAAGCGTTTGCCGAGATGTCGTCGGGACGTCCTCGCCCTCGGCACTTGGAGATTCCTTACGACCTCCTCGACGCGATCGTGGACACCCCAATCATCGCCCCGATCAGCGTCAGTCCTCCCGTGGCAGACCCCACGGCGGCCGTGACAGTGCTGCGTGGCGCTCAACGTCCCGGAATCATCGTCGGTGGAGGCGCACGTGGAGCCGCAACCGAGTTGATGGCTCTCGCGACGCGCCTGGGCGCGCCCGTCCTGTCTACCGCGAACGGGAAGGGAATCCTGCCCGAGGACCACGAGTACTCCCTGGGCGCAGGACTGCACCATCCGGCTGCGGCTGAGTTCGTCGCCGAGTGCGACGTCGTCCTGGCCGTCGGTACCGAACTGGCGCCCGCGGACCTGTGGAACGGGCCGTTCGCGTTCACCGGCAAGCTGATCCGGATCGACATCGACCCGGCCCAGGTCGTCACCAACGCGCAGCCAGACATTCCGTTGGTTGGTGACGCGGCGCGGACGCTGGCGGCGATAGCGGGCCTAGTGGAACCCCGAACCGGCCTGGAGTGTGCCGCCACATGGCGCGCCAGGATCGCCACCGAGGCTGCCGCTGAAGGCGCCGCATGGGCGCCACTGGTCGACGCGTTGACCGAAACGCTTGGGCGGGACGGAATCTTGGCCGGAGACAGCGCCATGGCCTGTTACTACGGCGCCTACTCCAATCTTCCTCGATACATGCCGGGATCCTTCTTGTATCCCACAGGACTTGGCACGTTGGGGTATGGCCTGCCTGCCGCTATCGGAGCCAAGCTCGGCCGGAAAACCGCGCGTGTGGCTGCTTTGCACGGCGACGGCGGGTTCATGTTCACCGCGCCGGAACTCGCCGCTGCCGCGGCACTGGGCCTTCCTATCGCGGTCATCGTGGTCGACAACGGCGGATACGGTGAGATCCGGCGGGAGATGGTTGCGCGCGGAGACAATCCCGTCGCTGTGGACCTGCCGTCACCCGACTTCGCGGCTTTGGCCCGGTCGCTGGGATGCCACGGAATCACGCAGCCCGACGATCTTCCCGGCGCGCTGAGGAAGGCCTTCGACGCGGACCGGCCGACGCTGATTCACTTGCTGGAGACGGGGCTTTGACTGAGGCTGTCCACATAGGCCAGACAGGTGGCCTTCATGCGCTGGACGGTCATGTTCTGCGAATGTAGCAGGACCTGGAACGCCATCCCGTCGATCATCGAGATCAGCATGTTGGCAAACTGGACTGGGTCGCCCGCACGGATCTGGCCGCTGTCTTGTCCGTCGCGGATGATGCTCGCGACCAGCCGACGCCACTCGCCGTACATCCGCTCGTTGAGTTCCTGCAGGTTCGGCTCCCGCAGGCCTTCAGCCCACAAGGCCGCCCATACGCGCCATGCTTCGACGGTTTCCTCGTCCACCGGGAGATACGAGTCGATCACGAACCGGAGCCGGGAGAACGGATCGTCCGGTGAGTCCAGGATCCACCGGCGCCGCTCCAGCGACCTGGCGAAGTTGTACTCGAACGCCGCATGCACCAGGTCGCGTTTGCTGTCGAAGTAGTAGTGCACCGTCCCACCGCTGACGCCAGCCTTTTTGGCCACGTCGGAGACCCGCAAGTTGACGTAGCCCTGCTCGGCGATGACCTGGCAGGTGGCACGCAGTATCTGGTCCTTGCGTTCGGCTTCGACGCTGGGGCGGGGCATGGATCACACCGTACTTGGCCCGAATCGCCGCGAGATGACGTCGGTCGCCTCAGCCGCGATGGCCGCAGCCGCGGCCCTGGGCGTAGTCGCCTCGTGCGCCGCTTGGTCCAGGACACGGTTGACCAACTTGCGCATGCTCTCGCGGATCTTGGTGAATGCCGCGTCGGCGTCGGCTTCGATGTCGCCGAAGAACGTCCACCACCACCAGGAGTTGGTCGCGGAGTTCGCCACCACATCCGGGATGATCAATACGCCGCGGTCGGCCAGGCTCACCTCGGCAGTCGATGTCACCGGCATGTTCGCGGCTTCCACGACCAGATCCGCGTGCACGGCGCTTGCGTCGTCGATCGCGTACGAAACGGCTGCGGGTACCAGGACTGAGGCCTCGACATCCAACCACGCCTGCAACGGCAGTTGGCGGTCATCGGGACGCAATTGATCTCGGTCGATCATCCCGAACTGATCGCGGGTCAGCAGCAGACGCTCGACGTCCAGGCCGTCCGGATTGGCCACGACTCCGGCGGCGTCGGCGATTCCCACGACTGGGACTCCGGCCTGGGCGAGGAATCGCGCCGTCGCGCCGCCCATCGACCCGAACCCCTGCACAAATGCCTTTGGTGCAGCCAAGTTAAGACGTTCGATGCCGACCAGCGCCGCCTCGGCGACGCCGCAACCGCCCACCAATTCGTCCAGTGCGACGCCGTCCACCGAGATCTCGAAGGCGTCGGCAAGTCGCTGGCGCGCTTTGCTCTCGTCGTCGAGCAGCGGATAGATGGCCTGGATCGACGACTGCATGCCCAGGTCGGCCAGCACCTCGTCGATGGTGTCCTGCCGCAGGCCCAGATCTTCGCCCATGGTCCAGAACCGCTCGATGTACGGCCGGACTGCCATGAGGTAGCGGCGCAGAACGTCCACCGCTCCCGGATCGCGCGGGTCGAAGTCAATGCCGCCTTTCGCCCCGCCAAGGGGGATGTACCGGCCTTCTGGGTCGTAGTTGAGCGCTTCCTTGGCGGTCATGCCGGCTGCCAGGCCGGTGACCTCGGCGAGCGTGCACCCGGCACGCATCCGCAGGCCACCGCTGCAGACGCCGCGGACCAGCCGGTCGATGACCAGGAACCCTGGCCGCCCGGTGACCGGGTCGTGCCAAGTCACCTGCAGGTACGGCGGCTTAACTTGATTGATCACTCAGTCAGTATCGCTTTCGCGTCTCGCCTGTCAAACAGCTGATTCGCGCTCAAGGGTTGACACGACAGGGTGACGATGGTCACTGTGTGCGGAATAACTGACTGACCAACCAGTTATGGAGGCCGCCATGGACGCGCTCGGCGCCGGGTGGGACAAGCAACGCTCGCGGTTGCGCAAGTCGTTGCGCCGAGTGGACGTGGTGTTCTTCCTGCTATGCACGCTCGTCGGCCTCGACACGATCGGCAGCGTGGCGGCCAAAGGGCCGGAAGGATTGACCTGGATGGTCATCCTCGCGGTCGTCTTCTTCCTGCCCTACGGCCTCCTGGTCGCCGAACTCGGAACGGCCTTCCCCGTTGAGGGCGGTCCTTACGTCTGGACGAAGCTCGCCTTCGGGCGCCGAGTCGCCGGTGTCAACCAGGTGCTGTACTGGCTGACCAATCCCGTGTGGGTCGGCGGAAGCCTGACCGTCATCGCACTGACCACGTTCGAGACGTTCTTCGCCGACCTCGGCCGAGTGGGCACGTACGTCGTCGGCCTGATCTTCATTTGGCTCGGTGTCCTCGCGGTCGCCATGTCCCTGCGAATCGGCAAATGGGTGCCGACGGCCGGAGCCATCGCCCGGATCGTCCTGCTCGGATTCTTCACGGTGTCAGTGGTCGTCTACGGGCTCAAGCATGGCGTGCAACCGTTGTCCGCCAGCGGTTTCGCGCCGAGCTACGTCGGATTCATCGCGCTGGTGCCGTTTGTGATCTACAACTACGTCGGTTTCGAACTGCCATCCACTGCGACTGAGGAGATGAGCGACCCACGCCGGACAGTGCCCTTCGCCATTTTGCGGTCCGGGATCGGCGCCGTCTTGCTGTATGGCGGCCCAATTCTGGGCATCCTGTTGGTCGTTCCCGCCGACCGGATCGGCAGCCTGTCCGGGTTCATCGACGCCTGCAAGATGGTGCTCACCGTGTACGGCGGTTCCGTCGACCCGTCCGGGGCGGTCACACTGACCGGTGCGGGTCAGGTATTCGGCACGATCTGTGCGGCAGGCTTGATCATAGGTCTGCTCACCAGCGGCGTGGGCTGGGCCATCGGCGCGCATCGCGCGCAGGCGGTGGCGTGCGCAGACGGCGCAGGCCCGCGTTGGTTAGGCGAGATCTCCGCCAAGCGCGGTACGCCGATCCGGGTGAACGTACTGTCGGGTGTCCTGGCGTCGGTCACCATGGTGCTCGCGTTGGGCCTGACCGGCGGCTCGTCGGAGAAGTATTTCGCCGCAGGACTTGGCCTGACCATCTCGATGACCTTTGTGTCCTATGTGGTCACGTTTCCTTCCTTGTTGGTCCTGCGCAAGAAGATGCCTGACGTTCCCCGACCGTTTCGGGTACCTGGTGGATGGGGAACGGCAACGGTCGTGACAATGCTCCCGACTCTCCTGGTCGCGTTCACCGTCGCCACGTTGATCTGGCCAGGCCTGGGCGTCGGCTGGTTCGGCACGGACGGAAACCCCGATGACTCCCTGCCGACAGCGTTCGCAGGCGAGCGCCTTTCGTACACACTCAGTCAATTGATCCCGCTAGGTGCAGCGGTTGTCATCGGTGTGCTGTTCGTGCTGTGGGGCCGCCTGCAGACCAAGACCCAGGACCCCGCCGGAGAGCTCCTGCCGACCCGCTGAGATCGGGTCGCAGAATGACTGGCGCATTCGCTGAGCCATGCCTCTGACCAGCAGAACATGGTGGCGAACGAGCCTTGCACGCAATACGGTCTCTCTCAGGGCAGATATACGCTGAATGGGGCCTTCATGCTCGTACTCGCGCACGTGAGCGATATCCACATAGACAGCGATCAGCGGAGCATCGAGCGCGCCACCCGCGTGTTCGACTACCTCAACGGGCTTCCCGGCGACATCGACGCGATCCTGGTCACCGGCGATCTCGCGGACCACGGATTGGCCGAGGAGTACGAGAAGGTCGCCAAGCTGTTCTCGGGGCCGCGGACGCTGCTGCACTGTCCGGGTAACCACGATTCACGCGGGCCATACCGCGAAGTTCTCCTCGGTGAGAGCGCCGGTGACGGACCAATCAACCAAGCGCATCGCGTCGGCGAAGCCGTGTTCGCCATGTGCGACTCGAGCATTCCTGGCCGTTCGGACGGTTTCCTCGCCGACGAAACGCTGGAATGGCTGGAAACTGTGCTCATCGACGCCGGTGACGCCCCGGTTTTCGTCTGCTTCCACCACCCGCCGGTGCTGCTGCACGTGCCGTTCATCGACGGCATCAAGCAGAACGGCGAGGATCGACTCGCTGCCTTGATCACTCGATACCCCAATGTTGTCGCGGTTCTCTGTGGACACGCGCACACCAGCGCCGCCAGCACGTTCGCCGGCCTGCCGCTGCTCGTCGCGCCAGGTGTCGTGTCGACACTGATGCTGCCATGGGAGACCGACAAGATCGTCGACCTCGAAGTGCCGCCCTCGATCGCCTTCCACGTCCTGGATGACAGCCGGCGGCTCACAACGCACTATCGCGTCATATCACCAGGGCTTTAGCGGGAGCACGGCTTCGACGCTCCCGCCGTCCGGGCCAGGGCGGGCTTCACATCGGCCACCGACCTCCGCGGCACGCTCGGACATCGATGCCATGCCGACTCCCGGTGACCAGCCGTTCGGACCAGGCCTGCCGTCATCTCGGACGAGAATGTGGAGTTCGTCGCCAACAGTGATCCGCACGCGGACGTTCTCGGCGCCTGAGTGCTTCGCCGCATTGTTCAGCGCCTCAGCGCTGATCCGGTACGCGGCGACCTCGATGGCGGCGGGAAGTTCCGGCATGTCGGCCGGCGCGTCGACGCTGACCGTCAACGGACGTCCACCTTCCTGATAGGACAGTCGCTCGGCTTCCCGGTGCAGTGCGCCGACCAGCCCGAGTTCGTCCAATGCCGGCGGCCGGAGGCCTTCGACCAGACGCCGGATCTCAATGATCGCGTCGCCGATGTCGCCACGCAGGCGCACCAAGAGGTCCACCGCGGTGTCGGGGTCTGACCGGGCCAGGTTCCTGGCGGCGTCCGTCGCGTACGCGACACCACTCAACGTCGGCCCGAGCCCATCGTGCAGGTCACGGCGCAGGCGGCGGCGTTCTTCCTCACGCGCCGCGACGATCCGCTCCCGTGACTGCTGAAGCTCCTCGGACAACATCGTCGCCCGCAGCGCTACGCCGAGCGGAATCGCCAGGACGGACAGCACGTGCATGTCCTGGCCACTCAAGCGACTCTGTCCAGGACGGACACCGATGACGAGTTCACCGCTCGCGGCGCCGGACGCGGCCAGCGGCACCACCTCGAGAACACCGGCCGCCGACCCGGATGCCGCGACTTCCCTGCCTTGCAACCTGAACGCCACATACGGCAGTTGCAACGCGTCACGGACCGCGGTGAGCAGGTCGTCCAACGAGCCCATTTCGGCGTCCAGACGCGCGCTCAGATGGTTCAACGCACGGACTGGGTCACGGCGATGTCCGTAGAGAACGCGGTCGAGCACTCGTTGCAGACGGACTCTGACCGGGTTGAACAGCAAAGCCACGGCAGCGGCGAGGAGTGCCGCCGCACCCAGGTGCGTCTCGAGGTTCAGGGTCGGGCCGAAGAACAGGACCAGGCTGGAATAGATCGCGATCACGCCTACCGACAGCAGCAAGTACAGCATTCCGCGGGAAACCAGCAGCCGGATGTCCAGCAACCGGTAGCGCAGGATCGCGATCGTGATGGCTACGGGAAGCAGCGTGGACGTCACGAGCACCAGGGCAGGCCCCAGACGCATGAGCCACGGCAGGATCGCCCACGCGTTGGCGATCACGGCGAGCACCAGCCATAGCAGTTGTCGCCTCAGTACCTCGTCGCCCCGGCGATAACGCAGCGCCAAGGACGTCGAGACGGCGACGATCAAACCCAACCAGACAAGTCTCGCCGCGGGCCAGCCGGCGATGACAAAGGGCGTGGCCGCGACAAGTGCCCAGGCGAGCACTGCCCACCACGGTCCCGGCAGGCGTCCAGTGGGGAACAGCAGCAACGCAAGAGGCAGTATCAGCGCGGCCGACAAGATCCAGGTTTGTTGCCCGATCATGTCGCCAAGTGGGAGCGCGAGGGCGCTGGCCGCCTGGGCCCAGCTGGCCGTCAACAACAACCACCCGATCGGGTTTGTTGGCCGCTGCGCGGCAAGCAGCGCACCACACACGGACAGCGCGATGCCCATCGCTGTGTTGGCAGTGACCGGTTGCCAACTCGTCCCTTCCGCCGCGGCCAGCACCAGAGCGACAGCGATTCCGGCGACGGCGACCGCGAACATCCCCCAAGCCAGGCTGGTCGTCAGGCGGTGTACGGAAGGGGGCACCACGTAATACTCCGTCGTTTCGGCTGTTTTGTCCTGGGATCGGGGTCCCGATCTCATCCGGACAGTTTCCCGCTCTTTCCCGGGACATGCCCCTGTCATTTGGGCGTTCTGGTGCTCCAGAGTTGTCGTCGTCGAGGGACACAGCACCAACACCCTGCCACGGAGGACGAAGCACATGCGTACACGATCTGGCGTCATTGCCACAGTCGCGCTGTGTGTGCTCGGCCTGGCCGGCTGCGGAACGGCCACCGTGCCCGGCAGTCCTGTACCCGGCGGCGGCGTGGAACAGCAGGCCCCGAACCCGGGCGGTCAGGCCAACGCCGACCCGAAGGCGCTGATCTCCAACGCCGCGAAGACCACGCGGGACGAGTTCAGCTGCAAGATCGAGGCGAAGCTGGAGTTCACGGGGCAGGGCGGCGCCGGTGTGGGCGGCTGGACCAGCACGGGTGCGTTTGACTTCAAGAGCAATCGCTCCAAGGTCGAGTCCGTGATGGACATGGGCGGCAAGAAGATGACGGTGAGCATCGTCGCCGACGGTGATGCCATCTACATGAGAACCTCCGCTGACGGCGCACCGGCGCCGAGGTGGTCGAAGACCGATCTGAAGGAACTGGAAGCGTCGTTGGGGCAGTTGGGCGGCGGCGGCAACAGCAGCCAAGGCGCGAGCAGTGACCCGATGCGGTTCATCGATGAGATCAAGGAGATCGCGGACGTCACCCCGGACGGCACCGAGACCGTACGCGGCGTTCCCACGACTCGCTACAACGTGACCGTCGATCCGGCCAAGATTCCCGCCGAAGACAAGGACACGTCGGGCTTGCCCGGCGACGCCTCCAGCGCCATGAAGCTCTTCGTCGACAGTAAGGGAAGGCTTGCCAGGCTTCAGATGTCGGTATCGGGTGGATCGATGACTTGGGACTTCCTCGACTACGGCGTGCCGGTCAAGATCGATATCCCGGCACCCAACGAGGTCGAAGGCAACTGAACACAGGCTGCCGATCGCCGTCCCCCCAGCCGGTGATCGGTCAGGGAATCACCCCGCCCAGTCCTTGGGCGGGGTGATTTTCTGGGGTCTGAGCAGGGAAAGACCGTACGAACGGTCCGTTCGTACGAACATCCCCAACCGACACACCGAGAACGAACCAAAACTGTCAGACCCCCGGGCTACGGTCGGTCGCATGCATGAAACCAAGCCCGAAACCAGGGCCATAGCCTCCATCCACATCGCCGAGAAGCAGCAGGCCTACTGGGCAGCTGCGCAAATCCGTGACTTCGCCAAGTACGCGGAGTGCATGCCGCCTGGTCGTCCAGGGATCAAGCTCGCCGACGGCGCACCGGAAGAGGTTGCCGCCACCTTGCACACCTCGATAAGGATTGCCACACAACGGATTCTGGAAGCCGAGTACATCGTCCGCCGACTACCCGCCACTCTCGATGCCTTGGAGAAAGGCACCATCGACCTGGCGCGAGTGCGCGCGACCTGTCAGATCACCAAAGGACTGTCCGATGAGGACGCCCTCGCAGTCGAGAATTCCGTGCTCGCCCACGGACCACATGCGACGTACCAAGAGTATCGACGTGCGCTACGTCGTCAGGCGATGAAGGCCGACCCAGAGTCCGCCGAACGAAAACGAAAACAGAAGGAGGAACTACGTGATGTCGTGACTCGAAAGGGTGAGGACGGCTCAGCCAAACTCGTCGCCACGATGCTGGCCGGTGAGGTCGAAGCAACTTACAACGTGTTGAATCACCTGGCTCATCAGTCAAAGACTCCGGACGACACTCGGACCCTCGCTCAGCGCAGGGCTGACGTACTGCTGGATCTCCTTGTAGGCAATGACATGGAGCGAGTGCAGGCCCACATAAACGTCACGGTGCCGCTGACCACGTTGATCGGTCTTAACAACAAGCCTGGTGAACTTTCCGAGTACGGGCCGATCACCGCCGAGCAATGCCGTGAGCTCGCGAAGAACGGAGTGCTCAGGCGAATCATCACTGACGACTTCGGTAACGTGCTGGAGGCGAGCCCACGCCGGTACGCCTCGGACGGGTTCGCCGATCGGATCAGGATGCGGGACCGCACCTGCCGACAACCCGGATGTCGCGTCCCTGCGCGAAAGTGCACTGTGCAGAGGACATCGAAGAAGAAGGCAGGCCGTCGACGGCGGTTCCGCGAACGTGACTACTTCTTGCTGTGCAAGCGCCATCGGCTGATGTACGAGCGGACGAAGGGCTGGATGCTCACACAACCTGAATCAGGCCGGATGGTCTTCATGACACCCACCGGACAAGTACGGCAGATCGTGGCCGAACGGTATGAAGAACCCGCTGCCTAGCGGCCAAGGCCTGCTTCCCGTGCCCGCACGATCGCCGCAGCGCGGTCCACGACCCGCAGCTTGGCGAAGATCGCTGAGATGTGATTGCTGACGGTCTTCGGCGCCAAGTGCAGCTGCCGGGCGATCACGGCGTTGCCGAGCCCCGCTGCCACCAAGTCGAGCACTTCCCGTTCACGGGCAGTCAAATCAGGGAACGGTTCGGCTGTCCGCGGTGTGGCGAGCAGATCCAGAACTCGGTGCGCCACATTCTGACCGAAGATCGCCTCGCCCGCCGCGACGCCGCGCACGGCACGGACGATGTCCTCCTGGCCCGCGCCTTTGAGGATGTAGCCCCTGGCGCCCGCGCGCATCGCCGAGACAACCGACTCGTCGTCGTGGAACATCGTGAGGACCAGTACCGCCACTTCGGGTGCGGCTTTCAGGACCTCACGGGTGGCCGCGATTCCGTTCAAGTCAGGCATTTGGAGGTCGACAAGCAACACGTCCGGTCGGTGCTTCACCGTTTCCTCAACGGCTTCACGGCCGTTGGTCGCTTCGGCGACAACCGTGATCCCTTCGACGGAGGAGAGCAATGCCGTCAATCCGCCCCGAACTACCGGGTGGTCGTCCGCGAGGACCACCGTCAGTTCTTTCTCCGGTGGCAGCGAAGTCATCGCGTCGTCTCCGTCGTCTTCGGCGGGACTCCGTTCCACGCCCAGCGTGTGGCGGGCTGACACGGCCTGCATTCTCGGATCGTCTCGCTTGGGGACCCCCAAACGGTAGGGACCATGCACCTAGATTGGCCGGGAAACTTTCCCGGTCGCACTGGAGAGCCTGCGACTGTCCGTCTGAGTTTCGCGATTGTCGACACTGGTGCTGTACCTCCGGGCTTCATCGGTTGTCGTGCGCGGAAGCGGACTGACGGGGTTTGCGGCCGGTCAGCACGGCGATCGCCAGCGTGGTCGGAAGATCTGTGCTGGTTATATCCGTGAGACCCGCGTCAGCGAGCCATTCGTAATAGGCGTCTGGTTGGTGGACGGCGCCTGCCTGTGTGCGTAGGTACAGCGATAGCTCTTGCATCGCTGAGCCAGGTGCGCCGGCGAGGGTGTCGATGATGGCCAGGACACCTTCTTCGGCCAATGCTGGAGTGAGTCGCTTGATCAGGGCGGATCCGTTGGATCGATCGAACAGGCTGCAGACTTGAGCCACGATGATCAGGTCGTAGGTGCACGGTTCGAGTGGGGTGGTGAGGACGTCGCCAGGGAGAAATGTGTAGCGGTCGGTGAGACCCGCTCGCGACACCGCACGTCGGGTCGAGGGCAGTACCTCCGGTAGGTCGAGCGCGGTGATGTGGCTTTTCGGATGCCCGCGGCAGTACGAGATCGTCCACGGTTCCGCGCCTGCGCCGACGTCCAGGATCCTTGTCGCTGCTGGGAGTGTTGAGATGGCGTGATCGACTGCATCGCCCCAGAGGCTGGCCAGGTACGTCATGGTTCGCGGGTAGATCGCATTGCCTGGCGACGCGGAGTTCGGGTCGTAGACGGGGATGCCGGTCCTCACCGCGTCAGGAAGGTGGTCCCACAAGGGGATTAGGGGGTGCAGAGCGGCTAGGCCGGTCAACACTGGGCGGTAGCGGCCGTCGGCGAGTTGCTCGACGAAGCCGCCTTCGGCGAGTGCGGCTAGGACGACGCGGACACCGCGTTCGGTGGCGCCGCAGGTGCGGGCGAGTTCGGCTGGGTTGGCGGGTTCGCGGTCGATGCGGTCGAGCAGGCCTAGACGGACGGCGGTGGAGAACGCAGCGACTTTGCCTGCTGCGTTGGTGAGGTTGAGGTATGGCGTGCTCACGCCTCGACCTCCACGACTCCTCGTGCACCGTCCACTGTGACCACTTGGCCGTCGTGCAGGGTGGTGGTTGCGAACCCGGTCGCGACTACCGCCGGAATGCGGTACTCGCGGGCGATGATGGCCGGGTGGGACAGTGGGCCGCCTGCGTCGGTGACGATGGCACCGGCTGACGGGAACAGTATTGACCACGATGGCCGCGTCGTTGGGCAGACGAGGACGTCACCGGCTTGAAGCTTGCCGAATTCGTCCTCCGAGTTGATTACTCTGGCTGTGCCTCGGTAGCGGCCGGCGGAGCCGGCAATGCCGGTCAGTGTGGCGGGTTTTGGTTCGGCGGTGACGCGGTTGCTGAGTTTGGGTGCCAGTACGCGTTCGGCGGCCCAAAGGAGGGCTTCTGTGCTCTTGCGTAGGTCCGAGCGCAGCCACCGGGTGTCTGGTTGGCCGTGGTCGTGGCCGTAGCTGGGTGGTCCAGGGTTGGCTATGGCCCACTGGCGTTCTCCTTTGCGCAGAACGACGAGTGTCTGCATGCCGGTGCTGCCTTGGAGTGCGGCGAGGGCTTCGTCGGCTTTGAGGAAGAACACGTCTGAGTGCGTGTCGATCTGGCCGTTGTGTGCCAGGCGTCGTCCGGCTTCCAAGGCCGCGTACCTGAGCAATGCGTTGGGGCTGTCGATGGTGAAGAAGACGTTGTCCTCGCGTATCGGGTAGGCCTTGGTGGCACGGGCGAGTGCACGCTCGAACCAGGCCAGTTCCCGGCCACGCAAGGAACTTCGGGCTTCGGCGGCGGCTTCGGCGCGTTTGCGGGCCAGTTCCTCCGCGCTGGTTGCCGGGTTGAATCCGCGGGCGATCTGGTCTTGCAGCAGGCGCCTGGCCAGGCCTGGGAGTTCCGCGATGGTCGGGTTCGATAGTTCGACGGTCAGTGACCGGCAGCCATAGAGGCGCGCGTATTGCGTGAATTCCGGGGCGTCTTCGCTCTTTCCGGCCAGGGCGGCCAGTTTTCTGGCGGGTTCGCTGGTTCTGGGCGACAGGCCCGCCAGCAGGTTGTCGACGTCGGTTTGTTGCCAGCCGAGTAGGTCGCGGCATGCGGTGGCCAGGTCCGCGAGGGCCAGCCAGTTCGCGAGGTTGACTCGGAAATGAGTGAGTGTGCCGTCGTCGGCCAGTTCGCGGGCTGCGGTGAAGTGGGCGATGAACTGGTCGACGGTCAGGGCCGCCAGGTCCGCGTCGCGGAGTTCGGCGATTCGGCGTTCGAACTCGGGCTGCCACTTGGTGGTCCAGCGGTCGACCAGTTCGTCCGCGAAGTGGGTGCGGGTGGCTTCCTTGGAGCGACGCATTCGTTCGCGGCTGGCGGGCGATAGCCGCAGCAGCAAAGGCATTAGCCAGCCGGGTGGGGGTGGGGCGTCTGGTTTGCCGCCCACCGGCTGCATGGAGAGGTAGTGCCAGCCTCCGATCGATGCCAGGTGCGGCTCGACAAGCAGGCCGTGCTCGGCGCAGGCCTGCTTGAAGGCGCGGTCGGCTGTCATCGTCGATTCGGTCATGGGGGTGAGCGGCATCGGCATGTGCGCTTCCTCGCGCTGCCAGAATCCCGGTGGCACTCGCACTTCTATCGGCACCTGCTCGACGGGCACGTCGTCGATCAGCCCCCGTTTGTTCTCCATGGCCGAAATCGTGGCTATCGCGGTCCACATGCGCTATCCGTGGCACCACGTAATCTCGGCGCGCGTCACCCCGCGAAGCGAGCCATGTATCCGTGTTTGGTCTGGCGGCCAGGCCGCAGGTACATCGTTGCCTGCACGTCCGAGCGCACGCCCAGTTGATCCAGCAGTGCCAGGTCGTCCCGGATGTAGTGGTGGGTGGCCAGCCTGCCGTCACGGCCTTCGTAGAAGTGGATCTGCTCGACGTCGACCTTGCGCCTTGTGGGCGCCACCCCGACTATCTCGCCCACGTGCACGCCGGTGAGCCGGACCCGCAGCACCACTGTGGACCCCTCGGCGACCAGGCCGAGCACCTCCGACCGGGGGTCTGCCAGCGCCGCGCGCAACTGGCGGACCGCGGTCTTGTACCCCTCCGGGCCTGGTGGCATGTCCCGCTCGGCGAAGTCGGGCGTGAGCAGGTCGTCCACGCCTGACAAGTCGCCGGTGTTGAAGGCGTGGTTGAGCGCGAGGACGTGGTTCTTGTACCGCGAGTTGGGCGCAGACCGATCGCTCATGCTGGAAATCTTGCTCCGAGTCGGCCATTCGGGGTATCCGTGGCACTACGGAATCCGCTACGTAGACCCTGCGCGGTCCGTCCATTCGGTTGCATCGGGCGCATCAGACTGGGAGCTCTTCCAGGCTGGTGAAGACCTGTTTGCCCTCGGTACGGGCCTGCTCGACCATCTCGTCGGCGCCAGCCGATGGTCCGCCTATCCGCAGGACGGCGTCGCATCGGGACAGCAGCTGCCGGGCTATCGGATGGAAGATCTCGTCGAATTCGGCGTCGCCGACCCTGGTCGATCCGGCGAGCTCGATCAACGGCAGGGCCAGGGCCTCGCCGGTGACTGGCAGGTGCCCGGCGCGGAATACCTGCAGGGCGGCTTGGTTCATCGCGTCGACGTTGGCCGCGAGCTTGTCGGGGTCGTCTCCGGTGCCTGACCGGTACGGTCCGGCGACCAGGATCATCAGGGACATGGCTGCTCCTTCAGGCCAGTACGACGTCGACGCCGACGTCGCGGATGTCGTTCAGGGTCTCCATGGCGGGGCCGGGTCCGGGATCGTCGGTCACGAATGTGTCGACGTCCCCGAGGCCGGCCACGCGGGCGAAGGCGCGTACGCCGAGCTTGGTCGAGTCGGCCACCACGATCGTCTTGTCGCCGCGGCAGCGCGCGTGCTGCTTCACCGTCGCGTCTTCCATCGAGAACTCCGACCAGCCGAGTTCACGGTGCACCGCGCCGATGGACATCACGAAGGTGTCGAACCACAGCTCTTCCAGCATTCGCAGGGTCAGGTGGCCGACGAGGCTGCGTTCGCCGGGACGTGATTCGCCGCCGATGACCAGCAGCCGGATGCCGGGCTGGTCGGCGAGGCGGTGAGCCGCCTGCAGGCTGAGCACGGCCACTGTCAGCGGTGCGCGCGCGATGAGGCTGCTCGCGAGGGCCGCTGTGGTCGTCCCGGCGTCGAGCAGGATCGTCTGGCCTGGCTCGATCAGTTCGGCGGCCGCCGCGCCGATCCGGTGTTTGATCGCGGCTTGCCAGGGTTCGCGGGCGGCGAATCCGGCTTCCTCCGCGGGTGCGGCGAGGGCGACCGCGCCGCCGCGCACTCGTTGGACCAGGCCCTTGGCTTGGAGTTCGTCAAGGTCGCGGCGAACGGTCATCAGCGAGACGCCCAGCCGGTCGGCCAGTTCGTTCAGTGAGATCCGTTCGGCGTTACGTACCAGCCGCAGGGTGAGGTCGAGTCGATCGGCGACGGCCATGACGCCTTTCTATCATGAGCTTGTTAGAAGTGGTAGATCTCTGTGAGATGTGTGCGGTATACGGTTGGCCTGGTCGGACGCGGATTTCGGGGCAAAACGTTGCCTGACGTTGGCGGTGTCGTCGCGGTCGTGCTGACTAACCCACCACTAGGATGAGCGGGTGAAAGTGGCGCGCATGAGGGACCAGCCTTCCGCTGGTGGTCTGCCGCCGCTCAGATGGAACCGCTGCCCATGACCGGTCCGGCAGAACGGGAACTCAACCGCCTCGGCCTGTTCTACGCCGTGGTCATCCGTGCTGTCGTCGCGGCGCTGTGCAGCCTGGTCTCGTGGGCCACTGCGACGCCACGGGACTTTCTGCTCGCCACTCTGATCATCCTGGCTTTCAACGCGTGGAACGTGTTCTTCGCCGTGCGCATGCTCCGGCGCCAGGAGCCTTGGCTGCTCGTGGTCGATCTGCTGGTCATCACCGGCGTCTGCCTGGCTCAGGTGTGGACGGCCGCGCCCGAGATGCACGTCGATCGCGTCAGCTGGGTGCTCGTGGCGACCTCGATCATCGTCGTGGCGTATCAGTTCCACTCGTCTGTGCTGGTCGGCGCGGTGGCCGCGCTGGTGATCCTGGCCGCGTACCTCACCGGCGGGGTGCTCGCGAAGCTGCAGGACTGGACTCTGGTCGTCCCGATCGGATCGTGGATGGCCATCGAGGCGGTCCTCGGGCGCGGCCTCTACATCCTGGTGCGGCGCGGTGGACGGGCCGCGGACCGTGAATTCGAACGGGGTGAGCAGGTCCGGCGTGAGTCCGCCGTCGCGACTGCGCGGCGCGCTGACGAGCGTGAATACCTCGCGGCCTTGCATGACACGGCGTCGGCGACGTTGCTCATGGTCGGTGCCGGTGTGGCGAGCCGTCAGGAGTCCTGGCTGTCCGAGCAGGCCGCCCGTGACCTTGAGGTCATCCAGGGGCATACCGACCCCGCGGATGGTGAAGTTGATCTGGTCCCGATGCTGCGCCATGTCGTCGAGCACGTACCGGTGCGGATCGAGTGGCATCTGCAGGACTCGGTGACGCTGCCCGCCGTGGTGGCTGTGGCGCTGTGCCGGGGTGCCCGTGAAGCGTTGACGAATGTCGTTCGGCATGCCGGCGTGGACGTCGCCGAGGTCTCTGTCGCGCGGACCGCTGCCGGTGCGGTGCAGGTCTGGATTCGGGACCGGGGCAAGGGTTTCGAGCTGGCCACGATTTCGGGCCATGGTTACGGCGTGACAGGTTCGCTGGTCGAGCGGATGGCTCGGCTGGGCGGCCAGGCCGTCGTCACGAGCACGCCGGGCCGTGGCACCGAGGTCATGTTGGAGTGGCCCGATGCACGCGCCTGAGCCTTACGACGTTCCCGGCCACGCTGAGGACGTGGCCACGAAGTACATGCGGGGCATGCGGTGGAGCTCGGCCGCGATCAGCTTGGTCGTCATTTACGGCCTGTCGTTGCCGAAGCTGCTCAACCATTGGGATTCCTACCGGCCGGTCGAGGTCCAGGTCCTTGTCGTGGTCCTGCTGACGGTGGTTTCGGTGATCGCCGCCTTCGACCGGATCGTGCGGCGCTGGCGTTGGTGGTTGATCGCGATCGTGCTGGCGACCTCGCTGGCCGCCACGCTGACCGTCGCCCCGAGCGACCGGCTGGGGCTCGCGCACTGGTCCGATGGCGTGGTCGGGTGGCCACTGGTCCTTCTTGCGATGGGGCAACCCGTCTGGTTGTTCGCGGGATTGCTTGCGGCCCATTATCTGCCCGCGTTCGGGCTGGCCATTTTCGACGGCCCGGCCGATGTCACGTTCGCGGGCGCCGTCAACACCACAGTGGTGTCGGCGGCGTTCCAGGTGGCGGTCATCCTGTTCGCCAACGCGTTGCGCCGGGTGGCCATGTCGGTGGCCAAGGTGGCGCGCGAGGAAGAACAGGTGCGGACCGCCGAGGCTGTCGCCGGTCAGCTCCACGAAGACCGCAAGGACCGGTACGCGGCGCTCGCGGAGACCACCGCGCCGGTGCTCGCTGGACTGGCGTCCGGGACGCTCGATCCGGGGGACGAATCCGTCCGGCGGACGTGCGCGATCGAGGCGGCGCGCATGCGCAGGCTGTTCGGCGAGGCCACCGTAAGCCCCGATCCGTTGGTGGACGAACTGATGGCGTGCGTCGGTCTGGCCGAGCGAAATGGGGTATCGGTACGGTTCTCCGAGCGGGGCGAGCGGCCGCCGGTGCCCGTCGAGATGCGCCGGCTGCTCACCGAGCCCGCTGTCGCAGTTCTGGCCACGGCGCGTGGCGACGTCCGGCTCACGGTCGTCGGCGCGGGAGAGCAGGTCACCGTGAGTGTGGTGGCTGATTCCGTGCCGTACGCCGTTCCGATTGTGGACAACGACGAGATCACCACTTCGACCGTGACGGCGGGGGACCGGTTGTGGGTGCAGGCGACCTGGAGGGGCCGCGGATGACGAGCATCGTCGTGGTGGACGACCACCCCGCTGTGATCGCGGGGGTCAAGGCCTGGTGCCAGGCCGCCGACCCGCCGATCGACGTGCTGGACTCGGGATCCAGCGTCTCGGTGGCGTGGCTGGACCCGGGTGACCGGGCCGACGTGGTCGTCCTCGACTTGCAGCTGGACATCACCGGCCCGGCGTACGGCGACCTCAAGCGGCTGGTCGACGCGGGGCGCCAGGTGGTCGTCTACACCATGCGGGAGGACCGGGAGACCGCGCTGACCTGCCTGGACATCGGGGCCTTCACGTACCTGACCAAGGCCGAGGGGGAGGACCACCTCGTCGCCGCGATCCATGCCGCGGCGAGCAACACCCCGTACACGCCGCCAGCTTTGTCGGGCGCGCTGGGCACCGACACGAGGGCCAATCGTCCGAACCTGACCCAACGGCAGATCGACGTGCTGCTCGAGTGGTTCCACTGCGAGTCCAAGGAGATGGTGGCGCAGAAACTGAACCTCACCGTCAGCACCGTCAACGGGTACCTCGACCGGGTCCGCGTGAAGTACGCCAACGTCGGCAGGGAAGCACCGACCAAGGCCGCACTGGTGGCCCGTGCCATCCAGGACGGCATCGTCAAGGTCGACGAGCTATGAGGGGCGATTGACTGTCAGAGCCCTGCCCGCGGATCGCTTAGCGTCCTGACCAGCGATCCCAATGGGGAGGGAGATCCATGGCCGCCACCAGGATCCCGGTCGGTGTGATCGAGGACCATCCGCTCTACCGCGCCGCCGTAGCCCAGTTGCTGGCCGACGCACCGGACATCGAAGTGGACGCCGTCGCGGGGTCGGTGGCCCAGTTCGCCGCCCACCGGCAGAACCCGGCCGGTGTGGTGGTCCTGGATTTGCGCCTGCCCGGCGTCCAAGGCTCGTCGGCGGTGGTCGAGGTCGTCGGTATGGGCCACCGCGTGCTTGTTCTCTCGGCCTACTCCGGGCGCGCCGAGGTCCTCGGTGCGATGGCTGCCGGGGCGAGCGGGTACCTGTCGAAGGACTCCGACGGCGCCGAGATCCTGCACGCTGTCCGGCGCATCGCCGGCGGCAACAGCTACGTCAGCCCGATGCTCGCGGCGCACGTGCTGGATGCTCTGCCCGGCCGGGACAAAGGCCTGGTGATCGAGTTGTCCGCGCGGGAGCGTCAGGTGCTTTCCCTGGTGGCGGCCGGGGAGCGGGACCAGGACATCGCTGAGGCCCTCGATATCAGCATCCGGACCGTGCGGTCCTACCTCGACCGGATCCGGGACAAGACTGGTCAGCGGCGGCGGCCCGAGCTGACCAGGTACGCCATCGAGAAAGGCGTCGCGTACGCGCCAGTCGTGCCGACTGTGCCGGTGTGACCGATGGAAATCCTCATCGCGGCGCTGGCAGTCGGCGCCGCCGGTGTTGTCGCGTACGTGATCGGTGTGCGGCGCGGGCGTGCGGCGGAACGCGCGGAGCTCAACCGCTACATCCACGACAACGTACTGCAGGCGTTGGAAGCCATGGCGATGCGGACGCCGTCGGACTCGGTCGACGCCGAGGCGAAACTCACCGAGTTCCGCAATCTGGCCAGGGCGCAGGCGATCGCGCTGCGGCGGGGCTTCGATGAACCCGCGGTGGGCGGACGGTTGACCGAAGACCTGGCTAGCGTGGCCACGGATCTCGCGCGCGATGGGTTGCGTGCGCAGCTGGTGATGGCCGATATCGACGACCAGTTGCCGGAGGCGCGGCGCAAGGCCGTTCGCGACGCCACCAGGGAAGCGCTGCGCAACACGTTGAAGCACGCGCAGACCACCCAGGTGACCGTGCGGGTCGAGGAGCGGGACGGCGGGATCGTGGTCACCACGCGGGACCACGGCGTCGGCTTCGACACCGCGCAACGGCCACGCGGGTTCGGGATCAACCAGTCGATCATCGCCCGGCTCAGCCAGGTGGGCGGATACGCCGACATCGTGTCCCGGCCCGGTGGCGGTACGCGGGTCACCCTGTGGGTGCCGAAATAGGTCAGGTGCGGGCCAGTTTGCGCAGCCGTATGCCGAGCACGATCAGGACCACGCCGTAGATCAGCGCGAACACGCCGATGAACGCGGCGATCGCGGCGACGCCGAGCGCCGGCCAGATCAGCACGAGCAGACCGAAGATCGCGGAGAGCAGACCGGCGAGGCCGAGCAGGAGCTCGCCCTCGATCTGCTTGCGCAGCCGGATCGCCGCGACGATCTCGGCGATCCCGGTGACCAGGGCCCACGCACCGACCAGGATCGCCAGCGCGGCCACCGTGATGCCCGGCCAGACGATCGCGATGATGCCTGCCGCGATGCCGAGGATCCCGCCGAAGATCCGCATGCCGCGGTTGGACTTGTCGGGGTTACGGAACGCGTCCATCAGCAGGCCGATCCCGTCGACCAGGGCGTAGACCCCGAAGACGATGGCGAGGGCCAGCGCGGTCAGGCCCGGCCAGATCAGCGTGAGCAGGCCGAACAGCACGGCCAGCACGCCGCGCAGCACCACCAGCCCCCACGCTTTCGGCAGGTCCATCACAACAATCGGGTCGCTGACATCGGGGCCGGTCATGGCTGCCTCCAGGGGTGTGTTCCGCGCACATTCTCACCCAGAGTGAGCAGTTGTGCACTCGGACAAACCGTCATACAGAGTGACAACCGGACCTTCGGCGACATGGCAAAACGGCGCGATCTGGCCACCTGGACAGCCGGAGAGGGGTCAGCGTGAGGTGGCGCCGCCGTTGCGCCACGTGGCGTTGTAGCGGTCCCGCTCGGCCTGCTTCAAGGCTTTGCGGACCTGCGAGGCGTACTGGTCGGGGTAGCCGTGGCGGGTGACGCGGCTGTCGACGCTGTGCGTCGAGAAGATCAGGGAGTAGTACATGCCCGCGTAGACGCCCAGGCCCAGGCCGACCAGGACGATCGTCAGATCGAAGTTCATCATCACGGCCAGCACCAGGTACAGCGCGGCGAGGATGGGCGCCATGAACACGAGGCGTCTGATCACGTGGCGGACCAGCCATGTCGGCGCGGTCGCGTCGTGCAGCACCCACTCGCGGTAGCGGTCGGGCAGTTTGCCGCCCACCGCGTACCACAGCCACTGTGCGGGGTTCGGCCGTTTCACACTCATGGGGTACCACTCCCGTCCAGATACACACGCCCGCCCGCGTTAAGTGTGCGCCGCCGGAGGTCCGCGTTGGCAGCCAGCATCTGGGTAAGTGACGTGGGCGACTGCGCTGTCCGCAGCACGGCGACGAGGTATGCCACGTCGCCCGCGGGCAAGGACACGGCAGGCGCGGTGATCAGGCGGGTGTCGAACGGGTAGATCAGGACCGTGCCGGTCGGGCCGACGTCGCCGACGGACGCCATGAAATCCGGGACCGCGTCCTGCGGGAGGAACACGTTCAGCCACGGGTGCGGCTTGTCCTGGTCCTCCAGCACGAGCCGGTTGGCGAACTCGAAGTAGGACACCTCTTCGTCCACCGCGAGATCCGGGACCACCGAGTCGTAGGTCGCCAGGGAGATCTCGAACGTGCCCTCGGGAAGGGCCATTCCTTCGAGGTAGTCGAAGCGGCGTGACTCCATCAGTTCACGTTGCACGGCAAGGAACGCAGCCAGGGACGAGAACTCAAGCTTGTAGCGGTAGACGCGGGACGGCGCGGACACGAGGCGCAGAGCGGCCCGCAGAATGATCCCGTGCCGGCCGTAGCCGCCACGGACCAAGTCGAACAAAGGCATCCCGGGTTCGCATGTGTGGACGACGCCGTCAGGAGTGAGGACCTCCAAAAGGCCGACGTTGTCGACCTGCATCCCGTGGCGATGCGTCATTCCGCCGATTCCGCCTACCGAAAGCGTGCCGCCGACCGACAGTTCCAGATAGTCCGTCAGCACCGGCGGTGTGAGGCCGTACGGAAGCGTCGCGGCGAGTACGGCACTCCACCGGGCGCCCGCCCCGGCCAACACCTGAGCACCGTCCACGCAGATCGAGTCCAGGCCGCGCATATCGACCACCACGCCGTCGGAGACCTGCGCTTGTCCCGCTGTGGAATGGCCTTCACCGCGGGGCCTCAGGCGCACGCCGGAAGCCAAGGCGTCCTGGATTTCGGCCACCGTCCGCGGGCGCAAGACGCCTCGCGGACGGGTGTGCACGATGTGGCCGAAATCGTCAGCGGCCCAGGACAAAACGGCGTCATCCGCAGTGGTCACGCCCTCATTATTCGCCCCGCTGGCCGTCGGCGAACTCGCGCAGCACGTCCAGATGCCCGACGTGCCGTGCGGTCTCCTGGATCAGGTGCGTCAATATCCAGCGAACCGTCCGGTCTTGATCCCGGAACTTCAGTTTCGCTTTGTCGGACGGCCGCATTCCGGCAAGCGCGGCGTCAGATCTTGCCCATTCCGCCTCGTAAGCCGCGATCACCGAAGCGGGAGTCGCGTCTTCGGGGATCTTGAAATCCGTGTCCGGTTCGTCGTCATCCCAGTACAGCGTCGGCAGGTCCGATCCGCCGCCGACATTCGAGATCCACCAGCGTTCCACCGCTGTCAAGTGCTGGATCACGCCGAGCATGCTCATCTTCGGCGACGTCGGCCACGGGGTGGCGACCGCTTTGGACCGGTCCAATCCGGCCACCTTGTTCACCGCGGTGATCCGCAGGAAAGTCAGGAACTCGGTGAGCAGTCGCAGTTCATCCAGGGCGTGGACTTCCGGCCAGGAACGTTCTCGCACTTCAACGGTTTCTTTCGAACTGGTGTTCGCCACGGGGATAGTCTGGCACACGCCCAAAAGGGCGATTGACCGGCCAGCGAACAACAGCGACTCTTTAATTGACGGTCGCCGCCGGTGCGGTTCGCGGGGAGTCACACCGTGTGCGCCCAGAGGGAGGCTCGTATGAAGAGTCTGGGTTGTTCAGCGTCGATCCCGTCATTGCATGACCATCCTGAAATCGGTCAATTGCCCGCATAGCGCGGATCCTCCTTTTTCTTTCGCAGGCCACGGGCCGTCTGCCCTGCTTCATTGACGGTCCGGCGGTCGCGCACACCCCACTTCGAAAGGGGGATGCGATGAAACAAGCCGCACCCGTCTCCACGGCGGTTGTGTTCTTGCTCGCGTTGAACCTCCGACCTGCTGTGACTAGCCTCGGAGCAGCTCTTGAAGATGTGTCGGCAGAGCCGGGAATGACCGCGGCGATCGGCGCCGTACTGGTGGCTTTGCCTTTGTGGGCCAGCGGAATCGGTGGTTGGGGCACGCCTTGGCTGCGCAAGCGTGCCGGAATTCACCACGCGGTCACGTGCTCGCTCATCATTCTTGGCATCTCGTTGGTCTTGCGGGTCCAAGGTGGTTCCGAACTGTTACTCGCGGGGACTTTGCTCGCGTGTCTTGCAATTGCAGTCGTGGGCACTGTCCTGCCGGTTCTGGTGCAACCCGCGTCGTCGGGGACGAGAGCCACTTACACACTCGCACTCGGTGCCGGCAGCACGATGGGTGCACTGGTCACGCCCACTTTGGTCGCGGCGTTTTCGTGGCAGTTCGCGCTGGCCTGCTGGGCATTGCTGGCCGCGGTGACCGTCCATGTGTGGCAAAGCGCGCCACGGTCCAGCATGGTCTTCGCGCACAGCGCGCTGAGCCCCAGAAAGCTTTTCCACTCACGGGCCGCGTGGCACCTGACTGTCTATTTCGGACTTGTCTCCACGCTGACGTTCCTGGTCATGGGCTGGTTGCCGGTGATTCTGCGGGACGCCGGGCTGCCGGCGAGCACCGCCGGTTTCTGCCTGGCGTTGTCGATGGCGATGGGCCTGCCGATGATGTGGCTCGTGCCGTTCTGTGTGCACAAATGGCGCAGGCAATGGATCCTGGTCGTACTACTTGTCGCCGTGAACGCCGTTGGCGTGGTCGGATTGCTTGTCGCGCCCGCGTTCCTGCCGTGGGTGTGGTCGATCGGCCTGGGGATCGGCATGGGCGGCCTCGCGATGGCGCTGACCCTGATTTCGGTTCGGACGGCGGGCAACGCGGATGTGACAACGGCGCTGTCCGGAATGGTGCAAGGGCTCGGTTATTTCATCGCCGGTGTGGGCGCGTTGGCGTGCGGCTTGGTGCACAGCATCACCGACGGCTGGACGGCGCCGCTGGTGATGGCCCTTGTCGTCCTTTGCGGACAAATCTGGTGCGGTGTCCGCGTGACACGGCAGGTCGTCATCGCGCCCAAACCTCAGCCGCAGCCACAACCCAGCACGATGGTGGCCGTCGACCTGCCACCGGAACCCGCGATCCCGTTGCCGCGCCTGCCGATCGTGCCGGCGCAGCACACCGAACGAGTCGGTCAGGAGGGTTGACGCCGGTAGTCACCGCTGCGGCCACCGGATTTCGCCTCGAGCCGGACGTCGCCGATGACCATGTCCTTGTCGGCCGCTTTGCACATGTCGTAGACGGTCAAAGCGGCCACACTCACCGCGGTGAGCGCCTCCATTTCCACACCGGTCTTGCCGGTGACGGAAACGGTGGCGGTGATGGCCAGGGTGCCAGGCCCGGACGGTTTCAATTCGACCGACACGCTGTCGATTCCGAGCGGATGGCACAACGGGATCAGCTCGCCGGTCTTCTTGGCCGCCATGATCCCGGCGATCCGCGCGGTGGCGAACACGTCGCCTTTCGCGATCTTGCCGCCGGTGATCAGCTCGAGCGTCGACGGCTTCATGTGCACCGCGCCGGACGCGACTGCGACCCGGTGGGTCACCGGTTTCTCGCCGACGTCCACCATGCGAGCCCGGCCCGCGGAGTCCAAGTGGGTCAGGCCGGCTGTGCTGCTGCTCGACCCGGCACGCAGGTCTTCGGCGTTCATGCTCGACCCTGCAAGCAGGTCTTCGGCCATCTCGTTCATCCTCCGCGGGTGTGCATTTCCAGGTGAGGGTCGCGTTTGAGGTTCTCAAGGCTGACGAAGACCTGTCCGCGGGCGCGTTGGCCGATCCGCTCGACCGCGCCGCGATCGCGGCGCTGCTGCCAGATCCCCGTGATCAGGTCGCGCAGGTCGTCCAGCGACGCGCCGTCACGCAACGGCGTCCGCAGGTCAGTGCCGGTCATCGCGTACAGGCAGCGCAGCCACATCCCGTCCGCGGTCAGCCTGCTGCGGTCACAGGTGGCGCAGAACGGCTGCGTGGTCGAGGAGATGATTCCGAAAACCGTGCCGTCCGGCAGCACGAAACGGTCAGCCGGTGCCGCATCCGTTTTGCGAAGTTCTTCGGCGGGACCGTACTCCTGCGCCAAGGTTTCCAGGATTTCCTTGCGGGAGAAGACTTTTTCCGGCGTCCAGCCGGTGGCGCCGCCGACGTCCATGTATTCGATGAACCGGACTTCGGCTGACATGTTCTTGCCGAATTCGATCAGGTCGACCAGTTCGTCCTCGTTGAACCCGCGCATCACGACGGTGTCGATCTTCAGGTCGGTCAGCCCGGTGGCCACCGCCGCGTTGATCCCGGCCAGCACGTCCGGATGCGTTCCACGCCTGGTCAACGCGCTGAACCGCTCGGGCCGCAAGGTGTCAAGGCTGATCGTCAGCCGGTGCAGGCCCGCTTCCCGCAGCTGTTCGGCGTGCTTGGCCAGCAGCACGCCGTTGGTGGTCATCGCGAGGTCCTTCACCCCGGGCAACCCGGCCAGCCGCCGGACCAGTTCGGGCAGGCCACGGCGCAGCAGCGGCTCGCCGCCGGTCAGCCGCACCTTGTCCACCCCGAGGGAGACGAACGCCTCGGTGAGGCGCTCGATCTCCTCGAAGGTCAGCAGGTCCTCGCGCGGCAGCCAGGCGTACTCCTCCTCGGGCATGCAGTAGCGGCACCGGAGGTTGCACCGATCGGTGAGGGATATACGCAACGCGCCCATCGGGCGGCCGAATACGTCGACTGGAATGCCGTCCACACCCGAGGCTAACACTCCTGTGCCGGTGGAAGCGTCACGCGAGCCGTCGTCGCCGATGTAACGAACGCCTCGCTGACGGATTGCGCATCCAGCGTTACGGACTGCCCGGAATTCCGGATGATGGAAGAAACGGAATAGACGTCGTTTCCAACTCGCCCGAGGAATGTCCGCGAGGAAGTCCCGGCCTGATAGACGCGGTATTGCCGGATTGCCCCAGACTCTTTGGTCCGTGCGGCGGCTGCTGGCGCCCCACTTGTAGCCGGACGGACTGGCCGGCGCTGGTGGGCCAGCGTGCGGCCGCCCTCGGGCGGTCAGCCGGGCCGTGGTGGATCCGGACGACATTTGTCTAGACCATTTAAATAGGGCACATCCGGCCTTCCCGGTTGCCGATTGACAGACGTACCGGACAAGTGGTGTGATTCGGCTACTGTTAGGAAACTTTCCTATCCAATTCGGCAAGATCCAGCGCCACAACTGAAGAACACTCGTCAAGCCGCCGCCCCCGACCCCTGCAGGAGGCATCAGTGGCACGCTCGAGATGGATCGCAGCTGTGCTCAGCCCCGCGCTGATCACGACCGTGATCACTGCAGCCGTGTTCACAATTCCGCAAACCGCGTCCGCCGCACCGGTCACGTACCAGTCCGAGAGCGCGACGATCTCGCAAGGCGTGGTGGAGTCCAACCACACCGGGTTCACCGGCTCCGGGTTCGTCAACTTCGACAACGTCACCGGCAGTTACGTCGAGTACACCGTCAACGCCGCGGCGGCGGGCCGCCACTCACTGGTTTTCCGGTACGCCAACGGAACCACCGCGAACCGGCCACTGGACATCACCGTGAACGGCACCCCTACCGTGTCGGGTCTCGGTTTCCCCGGCACCGGTGCGTGGACCAACTGGCAGTCGGTCACCACACAGGTCAACCTTGTCGCTGGTACCAACAGGATCCGCACCACGGCGACCACGGCCAACGGCGGGCCGAACGCCGACTCGTTGACCGTTGACGTCGCGGGCACCGAGCCGCCTCCCGGCCCGGGCGACACCCCGGTGGCCAAGAACGGCCAGCTGAAGGTGTGCGGCACCAAGCTCTGCAACGAGCGCGGCCAGGTCGTCCAGCTGCGTGGCATGAGCACGCACGGCATCCAGTGGTACTCCCAGTGCGTCAAGACCGCGTCGCTCGACGCGCTCGCGAACGACTGGAAGGCCGACATCCTGCGCGTCGCGATGTACATCCAGGAAGGCGGCTACGAGACCAACCCGCGCCGCTTCACCGACATGATGCACGGGTACATCGAGGAAGCCACCAAGCGCGGGATGTACGTCCTGGTCGACTGGCACCAGCTGACGCCGGGTGACCCGAACTACAACACCTCCCGTGCCAAGACGTTCTTCACCGAGATCGCCCAGCGGCACAAGGACAAGAAGAACATCATCTACGACATCGCCAACGAGCCCAACAACGTCAGCTGGGCCAACGTCAAGCGCTACGCCGAGGAGATGATCCCGGTGATCCGCGCGCAGGACCCGGACAGCGTCGTGTTCGTCGGTACGCACGGCTGGTCGACCTTCGGCATCTCCGACGGCCAGAGCGAGACCTCGGTGTTCAACAACCCGATCAACGCCACCAACTTCATGTACACGTTCCACTTCTACGCGGCGTCGCACCGGGACAACTACCTCAGCGCGTTGTCCCGCATCGCCGACCGTGTGCCGGTCTTCGTCACCGAGTTCGGTACGCAGACCTCCAGTGGTGACGGCGGCAACGACTTCGCGATGTCGCAGCGGTACATCGATCTGATGGCGCAGAAGCAGATCGGCTGGACCAACTGGAACTTCTCGGACGACTCCAGGTCCGGCGCGGTCTTCAAGAGCGGCACGTGCGCGGGCAGCAACTTCACCGGCACCGGTCCGCTCAAGCCTGCCGGTGTGTGGGTGCGCGAACGGATTCTGAACCGGTAAACCGCTCCGCATCAGGGAAAACGGCCCCCGAGTCCGCTCGGGGGCCGCTTTTTTGGCCGCACCACAGGCAATCCCCTAAGGGCAGGCGCCGCGGAAATCAGGGCGAAGTCATCCTCCAGGAGGTTCCCAGCGCCGGTGAGGTCTTGGCAGGGTCGGTGCCTTCCTAGGAAAGGGGCGACGATCTTGAGACCAGCCATGCGCGCGTTCGGGGTGGCGCTCGCCAGCGGAACACTGCTGTTCAGTGCCGGGGTAGCCAGCGCGCAGACAACAGAGGTCCAGGCGTATCAAGTTCCATCCATCGACTGGAAGCCGTGCGCGGAGGACCCCACGGCCGAGTGCGGCAGCCTGCGCCTGCCGATCGACTACAAGAAGCCCGACGGCGAGAAGTTCGATCTCGCGGTGGCTCGCCGCAAGGCGACCGATCCGGCCAAACGGGCCGGGATCATGCTGATCAACCCGGGCGGGCCCGGTGGGTCCGGCGTCAGCTTCGCCATCGGCAGCAAGGAGTACTTCAGCGCCGATGTCCAGGCGCGGTTCGACATCATCGGCTGGGACCCGCGTGGTGTCGCACGCAGCCAGCCGGTCAAGTGCTCGCTCGAACTGCTCACCAGGGCACCGAGCAGCTATCCCGCCAACCAGGCCGAGTTCGACGCGTTGGCGGCGTACAACCGGGAGCTCAAGGAGGACTGCCGCAAGCGCAGCGGCCCGATCTCCGACCACGCCGACACCGGCGCGACCATCCAGGACATGGACGCGATCAGGCGGTCGCTCGGCGAGCAGAAGATGAACTACTACGGCATCTCGTACGGCACCTTGATGGGCCAGCAGTACGCCGAGCGGTACGGCGACAAGATCCGGGCGATGGTCATCGACAGCAACATGGACCACAGCCTCGGCACGTGGGGGTTCGCCGCCACGGAAGCGCAGACCGCGCAGAGCTCCTTCGACGAGTGGGTCAAGTGGTGCGACCGGACCGCGGCGTGTGCGTTGCACGGCAAGGACGTACGCGAGTTCTGGCACAACCTGCTCGCCAAGGCCGACCGCGGTGAGGTCACCGATCCGTTCGACCCGACCCGCAAGGCCGAGGCACGGCAGATCATCGGCGCCGCGTTCGGCGCGTTCTACGGCCCGGACTGGAAGGGCCTGACCGACTTCCTGGTCGAACTCGACAGCGGCAAGCCCGCGCCGACGCGGGCTTTCGCGGCCGACCAGGAGGTCAACGCGGTGTTCCAGGCGGCGTTCTGCTCCGACTGGAGCCTGCCGGTGCGTTCCTTCGCCGAGTACAAGGCGTTGGAGCGGATGGAGAACACGATCGCCCCGGACATGCGCGGCGGTTCGCTCGGGCACTCGGCCATCACCGGCTGCGTCGGCCTGCCGGAGAAGGTCAACAACCCGCAGCACCGGCTGGACATCGACAACGCGCCGAAGATCCTGATGCTCAACGCGTTGTACGACCCGGCGACCGCCTACTCGTGGGCGGTCAACGCACACCGGCAGACCAAGGACACCACCGTTCTGCTGACGTACGAAGGTTGGGGACACGGCGTCTACGGCCGCAGCGACTGCACCAACGGCGCTGTGGACACGTACTTGGCGACGTTGAAGACACCGAAGAAGGGCGCCAGGTGCGAGGCTGTTGAGCCGCCAGTGAGCCAGACCCTGGGCGCGGGCAAGAGCAAGCTGCCCGCCGGGCCACAGCCGGGCATTCCGGGCTGGATCCGCTGAACCACCCGCTGGCCGCGGGTCTCAGCCCGCGGCCAGCGGCCAGGTCGGGCAGGCCATGGCCAGGTTGCGCTCCGGCAGCGGAATGTCCAGCTGTTCCAGCAAGATCGTGACTCGGCGGGCGTAGTCGACCAGGTCGCCTGCGCTGCCGAGCACGTGCTCGGTGCAGCGTTCGTACTCACGCAGGCCGTAGAGGCACATGAGGACGCCGGTTGCGATGCCGTGGGCGGCGTTGACGAGCCCGAGGGCGGCCCTGCGTTGGATCTCCGCGAGGTACGGTTCGACGGCTTTGTCCACGAGATAGGCGCAGGCGTCGTCGGGGTCGCAGACGCCGACGTCGGGTGCGTCCATGTCGCAAAACTCGTAGCCGGTCAGCGTTTTCGCGAGGGCCATGCTGACCTCCTCGTACGACGGGGCGGACAGCAACGTCGTCGCGTGCCATTCGGCCTCGGCCGCGAGTTCCGGGTGGGACCGCAACAGATTCGTCAACACCTGGGCCTGCTCGGACGTCCTGAGTGCGGCCAATGCGGTCGCTGCCACGGGGATTTCCTCCGATCTAGTAGGACGACGCCTATTCAGCCACCGCCGGTTACTTGCCGGTAGAGCCGGAAGACCTACTCCATTCGAGCACCCGGCAGCCGTGACATGATCGGGGAATGCTTCGAATCGGTGTGCTCGGTGCGGCCCGGATCGCGCCCGCCGCGCTGATCAACCCGGCCAAGCGGAACGGGGACGTCGAGGTGGCCGCGGTGGCCGCCCGGGACACCGGCAAAGCCAGGCAGTTCGCGGCCAAGCACGGCATCCGGAAAGTCCACGAGGGCTATCAGGATCTGCTCGACGACCCGGAGATCGACGCGGTCTACAACCCGCTGCCCAACGGGCTGCACGGCCGATGGACGCTCGCCGCGCTGGCCGCGGGCAAGCACGTGCTGTGTGAGAAGCCCTTTACCGCCAACGCTGTCGAAGCCAAGACGGTCGCCGACGCGGCCGAGTCGAGCGGCCTGGTGGTCATGGAGGCGTTCCACTACCGGTACCACCCGATGTTCCGGCGGGCCGTCGAGGTGATGCGGGACGGCGAACTCGGGGACATCGAACGGATCGAAGCCGCGCTGTGCTTCCCGTTGCCGAGGTTCTCCGACATCCGCTACGACCTCGGCCTGGCCGGCGGTGCGCTGATGGACGCGGGTTGCTATCCCGTCCACTTGGTACGGTCGCTGGCCGGATCCGAGCCGAAGGTGTTGTCCGCACGGGCCAAACTGCACAAGCCGAACGTGGACCGGGCGATGATCGCGGAGGTCGGGTTCGACGAGGGGTACACCGCGGAGATCACCTGCTCGATGTGGTCGAGCGACTTCCTGCGTGTATCGGCGACGGTGTACGGCTCGAACGGCCTGATGAGCCTGACCAACCCGTACGCGCCGCAGTTGTTTCACCGGATGACCGTGGTTGCCGGTGGCGGGAAGCGGGTCGAGCGGTTCGGCAAGCGGCCGACGTACGAATACCAGCTGGACGCGTTCGTCAACGCGGTCGAGAAAGGCGAGCCGACCTTGACCCCGCCGCAGGACTCGATCAAGAACATGGCGGTGATCGATGCCATCTACACCGCCGCGGGCCTGGAGCCCCGCATTCCGACCGGCTGACCGAAATCACCTGTGTTGTCGCTTTGACTTCAATATGTCCGACTTCTAGGCTGGAACATATGGCTATTGAGCTGAACCACATCATCGTTTACGCGAAAGACGCCAAAGCATCAGCCAAGTTCCTCGCCGACATCCTCGGCCTCGAGGTCGGCGACAAATGGGGACCGTTCTATCCGCTTGTGGTGTCCAACGGGGTCACCCTCGACTACTTCGACACCACCGGGGACATCCAGTCACAACACTGCGCGTTCCTGGTCAGCGACGACGAGTTCGATGCCTCGTTCGAGCGGATCAAGGCCGCCGGCATCCCGTACTGGGCGGATCCGTACAAGCAGAAGCCGAACGAGATCAACCACATGTACGGCGGCCGTGGCTTCTACTTCGACGACCCGGACGGGCACGCCATGGAGCTCCTCACCGCGCCGTATGCCTAAAGTGCACGGGTGCTGGTTGTACTCGCTGTTTCACTCGGAGGTGGGCTGGGCGCCCTGGCCAGATACGCCGTCGGCCTGCTGGTTCCGTCCATCTGGGGCACTTTCGCAGTGAACGTGCTTGGCTGCCTGCTGATCGGCGTTCTGATGGGGGGACGGCCGGGACACCGGCTGACTCGGCCGTTCCTCGGCGTCGGAGTCCTCGGTGGATTCACGACTTTCTCCACCTACACCGTGCAGGGGCTCGGCCTGAGCCTCGGGATGGCTGTCGGTTACCTGGCCGCGACGCTGGTGGCGGCCATGATCGCGGTGACCGCGGGCGTCCTGATCGGCAGGCGGTTCGCGTGACCGCCTTGATGGTCGTGCTCGGCGCCATGGTCGGTGCGCCCCTGCGATATGTGGCGGGTCGCACGGTTTCCAGGCCATGGGGGACGTTCGCGGTCAATGTGGCCGGGAGTTTCGTCCTCGGGCTGGTGGCCGGTGCGTCCGGCGGGATTTACGCGCTGGTGGGAACGGGCTTCTGCGGTGCACTCACGACATACAGCACGTTCAGCTACGAAACGTTCGAACTCGTCGAACGGAAGGCGTACGCGACCGCGGCAGCCTACGTCGCACTGAGCCTGGTGGCCGGACTTGGCGCCGCCGCACTGGGGCTGGCGATCCGGTGAGGCAACCGGTCCAGAGTGGAATGTGAGGGTCTTGTCAGCATCACTGGCCAGGTGCTGATCTCGCCCTATTATCGGGCATATGTGTGCGCACGTGGTGCTGGCCGAGGACGACCACAAGCAGGCTGAGCTGGTCCGCCGGTACCTTGAGCGCGAGAACCACACCGTCGCGGTCGTGCACGACGGCCGCAACGCCTTGGACGAGGTCCGCAGGCAGCGTCCCGACCTGGTGGTACTCGACGTGATGCTGCCCGGTGTCGACGGCCTTGACGTGTGCCGGATCCTGCGGCGGGAGTCCGATGTGCCCGTGCTGATGCTGACCGCGCGATCCACAGAGGACGATCTGCTGCTCGGCCTCGACCTCGGCGCCGACGACTACGTCACCAAACCCTTCAGCCCCCGGGAACTGATGGCGCGGGTGCGGACGCTGCTGCGTCGCACCGCGCCGAAGCAGTCCCCCAAGGACCGGGTACTGCGGGTCGGCGGGCTGGTGATCGACCCTGACAAGCACGAGCTGAGCAGCGACGGCGCCGTGATCCCCTGCACCCCAGGCGAGTTCCGGCTGATGGCCACCCTCGCGGCCCAGCCTGACCGCGTGTTCACCCGGGCGCAGCTGCTGGAACAGCTGCACGGCTTCGACAAGTTCATCACCACGCGGACGATCGACGTACATGTGATGAACCTCCGCAAGAAGATCGAACCCAATCCACGCAAGCCGACCCGGCTGATGACCGTGTACGGCGTCGGCTACAAGCTGACCGATGGATAGGAGCAAACCCAGGAATCGGCACAGCCTGCTGGTCCGGCTGCTGATCGTGTCGATCGTGGTGGCGTTGTGCTCCATCGCGGCGACTGCGTGGCTCGCGGCCCAGACCACCACGGTCGCGATCAAACAAGCGCAAGGTCAAGCACTCGCCGACGACGCCAAGATCTACGACACCCTGGTCGGCTACGCGGCCACGCACAAGGACTGGGCAGGCGTCGAAGCCGTTGTGCGGCAGCTGAGTGAGCAGACCGGCAGGAACATCACACTGGCCACATCGGACCGTCGGCCGATCGTGGGATCGGAACCGTTGCCGGAGAAGCCGTCGGCGGTCATCGACCCGCTGTCGGTGGACTCGGCATTGGCCACCGGCCAGACCGCCGACCGGATCGATCGCCGCG
Source organism: Kibdelosporangium aridum (assembly GCF_900176515.1). GTDB lineage: Bacteria > Actinomycetota > Actinomycetes > Mycobacteriales > Pseudonocardiaceae > Kibdelosporangium > Kibdelosporangium aridum. Next base: position 69,476 of record NZ_FWXV01000010.1, on the reverse strand, counting down.
CTGTCGGCCCCTTCCAGCTGACGCCCGACGAACACGGCAGGCTCAAGAGCGTGGCGGACACCGTACTCGCCTGTGTGCAGACAAGAACCGGATCCGGCACGCTCGAAGAACTCCCGAGTGGACGGTCCATTGTGCGCGGACCGGAGAACACCGCGGCCAGTATCCGTTCTTGCTCGACAGGCAACGACCTCACCACGCCTATGCCCACCGAGCGCGCCGCACTGAAGCAGCTGGCGGCGTTGGTCAACGCCTGTCTTGACCCAAAAGGACAGCCGCATGTGGCTCTCCAGTTCGACCAGAACGGGGAGATAGTCCCGGCTCCGCTCCCGTCGCAGGCCTCGGCGCCGGTTTCGCCCGATCGAGGCCAAGTGGTGGCCGAATGCGTCGCCGACGCGCGGCGCGAGCAGTTGCGGTCGTACTTCGCGCCAGCAGCGTTGTTGTTCGTCAACACACCGAGCGAGGCGTCGGCTGGATGGGACCTGTCCGCCGCGAGCCGGTGGCGGATCATCGGCGTGGCCGCGCTCGTCCTGCTTGTCACGGTGCTGGCCACGGTGTTCGCTGGTGCCCGGCTGGTCCGGCCGCTGCGTGCGTTGACCGGTGCCGCTCTGCGGATGAAAAGCGGAGACGACACCGCGCGTGTCAAGGTCAGCGGGTCGGACGAGATCGCCCAGCTCGCTGCGGCCTTCAACGAGATGGCTGACAGCCGCGAGCAGCTTGAGGGCCAACGCAAGGCGATGGTCAGTGACATCGCGCACGAGCTGCGGACGCCGCTGAGCAACATCCGGGGCTGGCTGGAGGCCGCGCAGGACGGCGTGACCAAGCCCGACCAAGCGCTTGTGACCTCACTGATGGAGGAGGCGCTGCTGCTCCAGCACATTGTGGACGATCTGCAGGACCTGGCGATGGCTGACGCGGGCAGGCTCAGGCTGCACAAGGAACACGTGCACCTGACCGACCTGCTGGGACAAGTCGTCGCGGCGAACCAGCCGCGAGCCAACGGCGTGCGTCTTTCGCTTGACGTGCAAGGCGATCCGGGGCTCGACGCGGATCCCGTGCGGCTGCGTCAAGTCGTGGGCAACCTGGTGACGAACGCCTTGCGGCACACCGCACCGGGCGGATCGGTCACTGTTTGCGGCCGTATGCAGGACGGTTGGGTGGTGATCGACGTCGTGGACACCGGAACCGGGATCTCCGCCGAGGACTTGCCGAAGGTGTTCGACCGGTTCTGGCGTGCGGAGAAATCCCGCAACCGGCAGTCCGGCGGTTCCGGGCTGGGCCTGGCGATCGTCCGGCAACTCGCCGAGGCACACGGCGGCACGGCGACAGCCGTCAGCGAACTCGGCCGTGGTTCGACGTTCCGGCTGCGGCTACCGGTTGACGACACTTTCCTGACAGGATCCTGATATTCGTCCGACAGGTTCGTCGGTATGAAACTCGTGATCACAGGTGTCCTGGTGGGCGTCGCCGCACTCAGCGCGTGCTCGTCGCAGGCTGAGCAAGCCGCCCCGCGGGTCGCTTCCGTGCAGACGTCCGAATCGGCCACACCGAGTCCGCAAGGGCAGCCAAGCTCGCCGGTGAAAGACCGGCCCCGGTTCCGCATCGACATGACGGCCGAGGAAGAAGCCCGGCTGTATGACGACTACCGCAAGTGCATGGTGGACCACGGCATGCCAGCAGACCTGGGGCGCGGCCGTGACGACGGGCAGTCAGGCCCAGTGCTTCCGGGGTCGCCCGGGCAGTCGGGGGCCGGAGGCCAGAAGCCGCCGAAGGAAGTTGTCGAAGCCGCGGCCAAGGCCTGTGACGGTCTGCTGCCGTTGCCCGCGTGGGAGAACGACATCAACAACCCCGAGGCCTTCGACTTCGCCCGTCGCGTTGTGTCGTGCCTGCGCGCCAAGGGCGTGAAGTACGTCGAGGTCAGCAAGAACGAGGACAGCGGCATGGTCGGGCCCGCGTTCGGCGGCCCGCAGAACGACCCGGAGTCGATCAGCAAGGGCCTCGACTTGACGCCGAAGTGCGAGCGGGAAGTCGCGGCGGGCGGGTACAAGTGAGCCGTAAGGGAATCCTGATCACCGCAGGCGTGCTGCTTGTCGCTGTCGCGGGGGCGATCGTGGTCGCCCTGGTGGGAGGCAAGCAGCACGCTGCCACCGCGAGCGGACCCGAACCGGCCAGAACCACCACCGTCGTCAAGACGGACCTTTCGCTGTCCGAGGAATTCACCGGGACACTGGGATTCGGCGACGAGACACCATTGAAGGCACGTGCGGCCGGAACCGTCACCTGGTTGCCCGCGGCCGGTGCGAAGATCGGTCGCGGCGATGTGTTGTACAAAGTAGACAACCGGCCCGCGGTTCTGTTCATCGGCGGCACACCGACCTACCGCAAACTGGACGCTCCTGGGATCAAGGGCCCTGACGTCAAGGTGGTCAACCAGAATCTGGCCGACCTGGGTTACCTGAGCAAGTCAGCCGGGCGGTCCGACACGTTCACTGAAGCTTCGCAAGCAGCGGTGAAGAAGTGGCAGAAGGCTTTGAAGACCGACGAGACCGGGATCGTCGACCTGCCGGACGTCGTGGTCCTGCCCGCACCCGTCCGGATCGGCACGGTCAACGCACAACTGGGAACGACCGCCGACGGTCCGCTGGTCGGCTACACGTCCGATGTGAAGGTGGTGACCATGTCGGTGGACTCGGCGATCGCCACCGGGACCAAAGTGGACATCGTGCTGCCCAGCGGATCGAAGACCACCGGATCGGTGGCCGCCGTCGCCAAGAGCCAGGACAAGCCCGACACCAACCCGGTCGGAGGCGGCACCAAGATGACCGCCACGGTCACTGTGGACGATCCGTCCGCGGTCGCCGCCGTGGAAGGCTCGGTGACGGTCAAGGTCGTCGGCTCGGCCAAGTCGGGCGTCCTCGCGGTCCCGATCGGCGCGCTGCTGGCTGTGAAAGAAGGCGGATACGCGCTGCAAGTGGTGACAGGCAACACGACCAAACTCGTCCCCGTCGAGACAGGCATGTTCGCCAACGGAATGGTCGAGGTGAGTGGAACGGGCATCACCGAGGGACTCACGGTGGTGACCGCCTCGTGATGCCGGTGCTGCGGATCCAGGACGTGAGCAAAGAATACGCGGGTGGTGTCCGGGCGCTGGACCGCGTGAACCTGACGATCACGCCGGGGGAGTTGCTGGCCATCGTCGGCCCGTCCGGCTCAGGGAAGTCCACACTGCTGCATCTGATGGGCACTTTGGACAAGCCGACCTCGGGCATTGTCGAGCTGGAAGGCCAGGACGTGACCAAACTGTCGGACCGGCGGCTGTCGGCATTGCGCGGCAAGGAGATCGGGTTCGTGTTCCAGCAGTTCCACCTCAACGACGGTCAGACCGCGGCGGACAACGTGGCCACTGGGCTGCTCTACGCCGGAGTTCCACGCCGGAGACGCCGACCGGTGGCGCTGGAGGCGTTGGCCAGGGTGGGCCTGTCGAACCGGGCGAAGCACTTGCCGCATCAGCTGTCCGGTGGAGAACGGCAACGCGTCGCCATCGCGCGGGCGTTGGTCAACAGGCCCGCGCTCGTGTTGGCCGACGAGCCGACCGGAGCGTTGGACACCGCGAACGGACGTGCGGTACTGGAGCTGCTCAACGAGCTGCACGCGGAAGGCACGACCATCGCGGTGATCACCCACGATCGGGAGATCGCCGCAGGCATGCCACGCGTCGTGGAGATCCGGGACGGGCGGATAGGGGCGGATCGTGTCGCCGTTTGATCTGCTGTCACTGGGTTTCGCGCGGCTGCGGACCCGGCCGTTGCGTGCTGTTCTGGCGGCGTTGGGCATTTCCATCGGTATCGCGACGATGCTCGTGGTGATCGGCATCCCGGCGTCCAGCCAGCAGGCGGTGGTCGACGAGTTGGCCGCGCTCGGCCCGAACCTGTTGCGGGCACAGGCGATGCGCGACGAGCTGAACAACAAGGAAGCGGGCATGCCGCCGCAATCGGTCGAGATGGCTCGGCGGATCGGGCCAGTGCAGCTCGCGGACGGTGTGGCCAATGTGCACGCCGACGTCCGCCGGTCGGACGTCAACGCTCAAGGAAGCGGCATCACCACTCTCGCCGCGTCACCGGACCTGCTGCGGATCCTCGGCGGCACGGTCCACTCTGGAACGTTCCTGAGCGCGGCGACCGAGAAGTTCCCCACGGTCGTGCTCGGCAGCAAATCCGCGACCTGGCTGGGGATCACCGAGATCCCCGACGGGCAGGCACCGCAGATCAGGCTGGCGGACAAGTGGTTCACGGTGATCGGTGTGCTGGCCCCGATGCCGCTGGCGCCCGACGTCGAACGATCGGTGCTGATCGGCTGGGACGCGGCCAAGGACCAGCTCGGGTTCGACGGCAAACCCACGGTCGTCTACGTCAGATCCGACGAGTCATCCATCGAGGACGTCCGCCAGGTCCTGCCGCGCACACTCAACCCCGAGCAACCCAGCCTCGTTCAGGTCAACCGGCCATCGGACGCGTTGGCCGCCAAACGAATCACCCAGAACGCCTTCGGCACGCTGCTGCTGGGCCTCGCGGGGGTCGCGTTGCTGGTCGGCGGGATCGGTGTGGCCAACACGATGGTGATCTCGGTACTCGAACGCAAACGCGAGATCGGGCTGCGTCGCGCGATCGGCGCGAGCAAGGGACAGATCCGCGGCCAGTTCCTCACCGAGTCCATAGTCCTGTGTGGACTTGGCGGGCTGGCGGGCGGTCTGCTCGGCATCACGGGCACGGCCGCGTATGCTCACCTGCAAGGATGGCCGCTGGTCATCCCGGGCACGGCGATGCTGGGCGGGTTCGCAGCGTCCCTGACGATCGGTGTGCTGGCCGGGGTGTACCCGGCGGTCAGGGCGTCCGCGCTGACTCCGACCGAAGCGCTCGCGTCGCCCTGACCAGTGCTTTAGTGTTCCAGGCGTGGACCTACCCGTGATGCCGCCGGTGAAACCGATGCTCTCCAAGGCCGTGCACGAGGTGCCGCGCGGGCCAGGGCTGAGCTACGAGCCGAAGTGGGACGGGTTCCGGTGCATCGTGTTCCGGGACGGCGACGAGCTCGAGCTGGGCTCGCGCAACGACCGGCCACTGACCCGGTACTTCCCGGAACTGGTTGAGTTGCTGCGCGAAGCCTTGCCGCCACGGTGCGTGGTGGACGGTGAGATCGTCATCGTCTCCGAGACCGGCCTGGATTTCGAGGCGCTGCAGCTGCGCCTGCACCCCGCGGCGTCCCGGGTGAACAAGCTGGCCGCGGAGACACCGGCCAGCTTTGTCGCCTTCGACCTGCTCGCCCTTGATGACCGCTCCTTGCTGGAGGAGTCGTTCGCCCAGCGCCGCCACCTGCTGGAGAGCGTGCTCGACGACAAGCTGGCTCGGGTGCATTTGACACCGATCACCACGGATCCGGACGTCGCGCAGGACTGGTTCACCAGGTTCGAAGGAGCCGGGTTCGACGGTGTGATGGTCAAACCGACCGACCAGCCGTACGAGCCGGACAAGCGTGTGATGTGGAAGGTGAAGCACCAGCGGACAGCCGATTGTGTCGTCGCGGGTTTCCGGTGGCACAAGGACGGCGAGTCCGTGGGATCTCTGCTGCTCGGCCTGTTCGACGAAGAGGGCGTGTTGCGGCCTGTGGGCGTGGCCACGAGTTTCACCGCGGCACGCCGTCGTGAGCTGGTGACCGAGCTCGCGCCGCTGCGGGAGAACGCGCTGGAGGACCACCCGTGGCGGCAATGGGTCGAGGCGGACACACCCAGCATCGGGTACAGCCGCTGGGCAGTTGGCAAAGACCTGTCATGGGAACCGCTGCGGTGTGAATGGGTGGCGGAAGTCCGTTATGAGCACCTTCAAGGCTGGCGTTTCCGGCACGGCAGCCGCCTGGTGCGCTTCCGCCCGGACCGCACGCCCCAATCCTGCACGTACGCGCAGCTTGAACAGGTCGCTCCGGCTGAATTGAAGATGCTGTTCGGCTAAGTTGGGATCATGGCGTCGCCTTTGGTACCGAACTACGGCGCGGGCGCACTGTCCGACGTGGTCCCGTCGATCATGGCGGGCCTCGGCGTGCCCGGCCTGTCCGCGACGGTGCCGTTGCCTGCGGCGAGAAAGGTCTGCCTGCTACTGGTCGACGGACTCGGCTGGCCGCAGCTGAAGGCTCATCCCAAGGACGCGCCGTTCCTCAACAGCCTGGCGGGCAACGAGATCACCGCCGGTTTCCCGGCGACAACGGCGACCAGCCTGACCACGATCGGCACAGGCGTGCCTTCCGGCACCCATGGCATCGTCGGATATTCCTTCGCCGCCTCGGACGACGAACTGATCAACGCGTTGAGCTGGGGATTACACGGCGCCGGGCGCAACGAGGACTTCCGGGAGAAGTACGTGCCCGAGGAGTTCCAGCCGGTGGAAACGTTGTTTCAACGCGCGTCGGACGACGGCGTGCATGTTCGACTGGCGACTCAACGGGTTTTCGAAGGCAGCGGCCTGACCCGGGCGGCGTTCCGCGGCGGCGAGTTCGGTGGCGTGCTGGCGCTTGGTGACCTGGCCACGAGCGCTATCGAGGCGTTGTCGGCCGGTGATCGGGCGTTTTGCTACGCGTATCACTCCGAACTGGACTTGCTCGGGCACGTCTTCGGGCCCGGCAGCAAGGCATGGCGGTTCCAGTTGCGGCAGATCGATCGGCTGGCGGAGACAATCGCCGAGGAACTGCCGCCGGACGGAATGCTTGTCGTCACCGCTGACCACGGCATGGTGTCGATCGGGGACGACGATCGCATCGACTTCGACGTGAAACCGGAACTTCGCGAGGGTGTCCGGATGCTCGGCGGTGAGCCGCGGGTCCGGCACGTGTACACCGAACCTGGTGCGCTACTGGATGTTCAGGCTGCGTGGGGCTCGCTTGTCGGCGATCGTGCCTGGATGCTGACCAGGGACGAGGCCATCACCGCCGGGTGGTTCGGGCCGAGCGTGGCGGACTACGCGCGGGGCCGGATCGGTGACCTGGTCGTTGCGGCACAGGGCAGTACGGTGATCACTCGGTCCAAAGTGGAGCCAAGGTTGTCGTTGCTGAGCGGCCAGCACGGCTCGCTCACCGCGGATGATCAGCTGATTCCATTGCTGACGGCAACAGCAGCGTAAACGTCGAGCCGTCCCGGTGCATGAGCCGTCCGCCGTCGGCCTCGGCCAGGCTGCGTGCCAACGCCAAGCCGATGCCGTGTCCGTTGTGGACGTTGACGCGTTTGGTGAAGACGTCCACGCCGGGCCGGACACCGGCGCCCTCATCGGAGACATCGATGGCCAGTGCGCCGCCGGCGTCCCGGGCACTCACCCGCACTGTGCCTGAGCCGTGGGTGTATGCGTTGTCCACCAGGACGTTCAAGATCTGCCGGACGCCGGCCTCGGCCGCCCGGGGTGCGGGAGCTCCGTGCACGTTGATCTCCAGGGAACGCCCCGACGAGGCCAACGGCTCCCGCCAGGTTGTCTCGACGTCGTCAAGCAGCGCACCCAGATCCGCCACTGGCGTGGAGTTCAAGTCCCGGGTCAGCGTCAGCAGATCGTTGACTGTCCTCTCCAGACGGTCGACGGCGGCGATGCCCTTGCTGATGGCGGGCCGTGGGTCGCCCGGGGACTCAAGCGCTCCCTCCAGCTGCAGCCGCAACCCGGCGATCGGTGTCCGCAACTGGTGCGAGGCGTTCGCGGAGAAGGCCCGTTCCCGGTCCAGGGTTTCCCCGATGCGCTGTGCCGTGGTGTTCAACGTTGTTCCCACCGAGTCGATCTCAGGAACGCCGCTGCGCCCCGTTCGGACCGTGAAGTCGCCTTCTCCCAACACCTTCGCTGTCGCCGACAAGTCTTCCAGCGGGCGGGCGAGCCGGGCGGCCATGCGGCGGGCCAGCAACCACGTCAGGGCGACCGCGAGCACCGCGCTTCCGAGCATGGTCAGCAAGGTGAACGCCGTGCGGATCGTGGCTGACTTGTGCGACTTCATCGCTCGCATGACACCCAGCAGGCGGCCTTCGTCCATGATCGGAATCGCCACCACGATGGTGTCCTCCGCGTCTGTCTCCTCGATCTCGCCGCTGGTGGCGCGTCGCACCGCGCGATCCGCCAGGATCGGGCCGCTGCCTGCGCGCAGTTCGCCGGTGGGGGTGTAGAGGCCGATGGTGGTGTCGGTGGGCACCACCGGCAACCGGGGCGAACCGGACAAATCGTTGGCTACGGCCAGGGCTGCCGCGGTGGCGACCCGCTCGAGTTCGGTGCGTTCGTCGTCCCAGTAGTACCGGGCGACGAACACGCCGAGTGGCACGCCGAACAGCGTGGTGGCGACCACCGCCGCCATTGTCGCCAGCATGACTATTCGTTTGCGCATCAGCTCACCTCGCCGGGCGTTCCAGCCGGTAGCCGTGGCCGCGCAACGTGGAGATGCGGGGCGCCTGCTCCGGTGTCGGTGCGACGGCGGCAAGTTTTCGCCGCAGCGCCGCGATGTGGACGTCGAGAGTCTTGGTCGAGCCGTACCAGTGTGCGTCCCACACTTCGGTCATCAACGTGTCCCGGCTGACCGCTGAGCCGACCGCGTCGGCCAAGCGGGCCAGCAGGTCGAATTCCTTGGCACGCAACGCGACCTCCTGCCCGGCCACGGTCACCTGACGGCTGGCGGTGTCCACCACCAGTTCACCCACTGAGATCATCTGACGTGCACTGGACGGCCCACGCCGCAGGTGCGCGCGCACCCGGGCCAGCAGTTCGCCCAGCCGGACGGGCTTGACCAGGTAATCGTCCGCGCCCGCCTCCAGGCCGACCACGACGTCCATCTCGTCCTGGCGCGCGGTCACGATCACCAGCACTGTCTGCGGCTGCATCGAACGCAGCCTGCGGCACACCTCGACCCCGTCGAGGTCAGGCAGGCCCAGATCCAGCAGAACCAGGTCGAACGCGGTTCGCTGGGCCTCGTGCAGCGCCATCGCACCGGCGCGCGTCCAGCAGACCTCGTAGCCGTGCAGCCGCAGGCTCGAGTCCAGCGCCTCGCCGATGGTCCGGTCGTCCTCCACAAGCAGCAGTCTCGCCACAAATCTCACACTAGCGACTCAACGACAGCCTTCCGGTAACCCGAGATAACCATCCGTTTGCCTTGGACTTCCTAGCGTGGTTTTCGTGACCCCAGCAGCCCTGCACCTGAGCCGGATCGCCGTGACCATGGCGGCAGGCGCGATGCTCGTCGTCGCGTACCTGAACATCGACCTGGTCCAGCAGGTCAGCCCGATCTTCGACCCGGTCAGCGACTACGTGTACTACAACGGGGTCGCGTTCGTGGTGTCAGTGCTGCTGTTGATGGCCGGTGGCTTCGCCGTCACGACCGGCCTGACCAGGGCGGGAGTCCCGCATTCGGCCGGAGTGAAGGTCCTGTTCGGACTGTGGTTCCTCGGCCTCACGCTGGTCGCGATCTTCCCCGGCAACCCGAGTGTCGACGTGTCCACGGTCGCGGGCGAGATTCACCGGTTCGGCGGTGCGGTCTTCCTTACCTCTCTTCCGGTGGCCTGCTGGCTGTTGGCCAGGTCACTGCGCGATCATCCTGTGTGGATGGTGACGGCCGGGCGGCTTCGCGGGGTCGCTGTGGTCGGTGTGCTGACGGCCGCCTCGTTCGGCGTGGCCCAGTTCGTCCAGTGGCTGCCGCAGGGACTGCTCGAACGGTTCGCGTTGACCGCTGAAGTCGCGCTGGTCATCGTGCTCGCGCTGACCATCCGGAGGGCTGCCCGATGATCGCTCTCGCTGTGTTTCTCGCCGTCGTGGCCGCGTGCTGTTTCGCCCTGTCGGTCGCCATGCAGCACGGCGCGGTCCAGGAAAGCGGGTTCTCCCTGCGGGTGGTGCGATCGCGCCGCTGGCTGATCGGCACCTCGTTCGCGGTTCTCGGCGCGGGGCTGCACATCGTCGCGTTGTGGTTGGCACCGCTGGTGATCGTTCAGCCGATCGGTGTGCTCAGTCTTGTGCTGACGGTTCTGCTCACCGGCCGGGGCAATGTGCTGGCCGTGATCCTGGTCGGTGTCGGCACGGCCGGGTTCGTGTTGGTCGCCTCGACAACCGGTGCCGACATGTCCGGTGTCCAAACCGGAGACATCCAGCTGTTCGTGCTCGGCGCGTTCGGCTTCGCCTGCGTCGCCTTGGCCGTGCGCAACTGTCTGCTGCTGGCGAGTTCCGCGGCGGTCATGTTCGGGCTCGGCTCGGCCCTCATCCGAGCGGCCACTGTGGACTTCTCGCTGGTCCTCGGTGCCGAGTCGATCGCACTGATCCTGATCGGCGGCTGGCTCGTGCACCGGGCCTACGCGGTCGGCTCGACCGCGACCGTGATCGCCAGCACGACCGTGCTCGACCCCTTCACGGCAGTCGCTGTCGGCCTGTGGGTCTACGGCGAAGCCGCGCTTTTCTCACCTGCCCAAGCCTTCGCCTTGGCTGTGTTCGCCCTGCTGTCCGTGGTCGGCGTGATCGCGCTGGCCAAAGATCCCGTACCCAAGGAGGAGACTGTGATCCCGAAAAAAGGCAATGACCGGCTGCGGATCCTGATCGGCGCGGACACGTTCCCGCCCGATATCAACGGCGCCGCCAACTTCGCCGGGCGACTAGCGCACGGGCTGGCGGAACGCGGCCACGACGTGCACGTCGCCTGCCCACAACACGCCGTACCAGTCGACGACCGGGAGATCACAATCCACCCCGTGACGTCGAAACGAACTCCGTTCCACCCGACGTTCCGGATTTCCTTGCCGTGGCAGGCCGCGCGCGAAGCTGAGGAGCTGATCCAGCGCATCCAGCCGGATGTCGTGCACGTCCAGTCGCACTTCCCGGTCGGGCGAGCGGTTCTGCGGGCAGCGCAGAAGCACGGGATCCCGGTGATCGCGACCAATCACTTCATGCCGGAGAACCTCCTCGGGTACGTGCCGATCCCCAAACCCCTGCGTACGGCGGCGGTCCGTTGGGCGTGGCGTGACCTGGTCAAGGTCTTCCGGGACGCCGAGCTGGTCACCGCACCGACTCCTCGCGCGGTGGAGTTGTTGACCGCCAACGGTTTGCCTGGCTCGCCACGGGCGATCTCCTGCGGTATCGACCTCGACCACTATCCGGCACGGAAGACCAACGGCAAGCAGGTGCTGTTCGTCGGCAGGCTCGACGAGGAGAAGAACGTCGACGAGCTGATCAAAGCGGTCGCCCGGCTGCCGCACGTCCGTGCCGAGATCGTCGGCGACGGCTCGTGCCGGGGGAAGCTGTCCGCGCTCGCGGACAGCCTCAAGGTCAGCGATCGGGTCGAGTTCCTCGGCTTCGTGTCCGATGAGGAGCTTGTCCGCGCCTACCAGCGTGCCGACTTGTTCTGCATGCCGGGCACGGCCGAACTGCAGAGCCTGGCCACAATGGAGGCCATGGCGGCCGGATTGCCCGTTGTCGCGGCGGATGCGATGGCCTTGCCGCACCTGGTGGATCCCGGTGTCAACGGATTCCGTTTCCCGCCGGGGAATGTGGCGGTCCTGGCCGCGGCGATCGACGAGGTCTTCCGTGACCCCGCGGTGACGGCCGCGATGGGCCGGGCCAGTCGCGAGATGATCGAGTCGCACGACATCGGCCGGACCCTGTCGACTTTCGAGGACGTGTACTACCAGGCAGCGGGAGTCAGCCCGCAGCCGCAGCCAGTGTCCGCCGTGCGATCCGCAGCGTGAGCTCCCGCAGCTCCCGCAGATCGTGATCGACCAGCACACCGTCCAGTTTGACCACTGTGCCGTCGATCAGGACAGTGTGGACATCCTCGGTCCCCACGCTGGTGACCACCGCGCCCTCGATCACCGCCGGGTCTTCCCCGAACAGGTGCTCGAGGCCGGTCAGCAGGACGATGTCGGCGCGCTTGCCGGCTTCCAGCGAACCGATGGCGTCGCCGAGGCCGATCGCCTTGGCGCCGTTGATGGTCGCGGCCTTCAGCATTTCCCGCGCTTCGAGCGTTCCCCTGGCGCGCTCGGCCATCAACCCGGCACGCATCTCGCTGAACATGTCCGGCACGTTGCCGATTTCGACGTCGACGCCGAGCGCGGGCTGCCCGCCCGCCTCGGCGAACCGCCGGTACGCCAGGTCGCCGTGGCCCATCAGCAGCTCGGTGACCGGCGTGACTGTCAGCGTGCAGCCGTAGTCGACGAGCATCTTGAACTCGTCGTCCTCAAGGCGGTTGCCGTGCACGAAATGCACGTCAGGGCCGAGCAGACCGGCGTCGTGCAGCTTGCGGACTCCTCCGCCGTGCTGACCGCCGACATGCATCGAGGTGATCAAGCCGCGTTCCCGCGCGAGCCCGATGTGCCGCGCGACGACGTCCACCGGCAGGTAGTCCGGGCCCAGTGAGGCGACCGCGTCCGCTTCGGGCCGCATGTCGTCCGGGTTGCTGTGGCCGAACACGACACGTAACCCGGTCTGGCCCAGCACCTCGATCGCCGCGTCGACCTGGTCAGGCGCGGACACCGCACTCCAGTCCAACACCGTTGTCACACCGGCGTTCATCGCCTCGGCAGCGGCCAGTTTCAGGCTGTTGCGCACGTCCAGGACCGTCATGCTCGCGCCGATGTGCTGGACGACCCGCTCCAGGTAGTAGCCGAGGGGCATGTCCGGGCCCAACCCGCGCAGCGGTGCCTGCGCCATGTGCCGGTGGGTGTCGACGAAGCCGGGGACGATCAGCTTGCCGGACGCGTTGATCGCGCGTTTGCCGTCCAGGTTGTCGCCGATCGCCTGGATGGTGCCGTTTTCGATGAGCACGTCCGCGATGCCGTGACCGAGGACGTAGCCGCGCTTGAACACCAGGCTCATGATTACCTCCGCAGAAAGCTTTTCGAAAAGCTATCGCGAAAGCTTTCTGGGCGCAAGGTAGCCTTTCGGACATGGGTGACCTGGTCGACGGGGTCGTCGCGGCGTGGCGTTCGGAACTTCCGGACGTCGTCGGGATCGAACTCGAGCTCGGCAAGCGAGCAGGGCTGCTGCACATGCGGCTCAACGAGGCCGCGAGCCGGGTACTGGGCAAACTCAAGCTGACGAAAGCGGAGTTCGATGTGCTCGCGGTGTTGCGGGCGTCCGGCAAGCCGTACCGGCTCAAGCCGACGGAACTCGCTGCGCGGCTATGGCTTTCGTCCGGCGGGACGAGCAATGTGCTGCGCCGGCTGACCGAGGCCGAGTTGATTTCCCGCGCGGCGGACGAGGATGACGCGCGCAGCTCGTGGGTTCAGCTGACGCGGCAAGGAAGCCAGGTCGCCGAGGAAGCCGTCCGGCTGACATCGGAGGCGCAGCGGCAGCTGTTGAAGAACGTGCCCGAACACACTTCCAGGGCCGCAGCCGACGCGTTGCGCGAAGTGCTGCTGGCCCTGGAAACGGAGTACTAGCTAGCTCGCGAGCTGGTAGCCGGCTTCGGTCACCGCGGCGCGGACGTCGTCGATGCTCAGGTCCGTGTCGCTGGTGACAGTCACTTTGCCGGTGGCCAGGTCGACGTCGACGTTCTGAACGCCGGCGATCTGCCCGACCTCCTCGGTCACCGAGCTGACGCAGTGGCTGCAGGTCATTCCCTCAACCGTGTATGTCGACTGTGACATGTTCCAGATCCCCTTTCGGCCTACCCGGACTTTATACCCCCTGGGGGTAGGGGGTGGGCAAGGTGCTCTCGATCACTGGAACTTTTTCTGCTGCTACGACGACGCCGCGCTCGGCGACGAGCGCGGCGGTCTCCGCGCCGCCACCCAACGGCCTCTCTTGGCTCGCGGCCGCGGCACGAACCTGCTCGACGTTGGCTTCGGCCCAGGCCTTGACCGCGGCGACCACGGGCACGAGCGTGCTGCCCAACGGGGTGAGCGAGTACTCCACCGTGACCGTGATGGTCGGATGCGTCGGGCCCCGGAGTCGGTGCGGACCTGAAGATCCTGTCCGACCTTCCCTGTCCGAACGCGGAATCGACGGAAAAGCCGTCCTGGTGGTCAACGCCTGAGACGTGGAAAGACCGCCGCGAGGCGGAACGCGACGGTCTTCCCTTGCGAGTGAGCTTCCCGATTGGCTCACATGGCTTTCTCCATGCGTGTGGTGGCGCGCGATCGCAACGCCAAGATCACCAGGACGGCCACGATCGTCCCGCCCAGGTACGGGAACGTCTCAGCCAACTGCGTCGCGCCGTCAAGCAAAGGCTCACCAAGGATCACAGCCCCAGCCACCGTGGCCGCGGTGATCAGCGGAGGCTGGACCGCGACGGCGAAGAACGCGGACCGCTCGGCGAGCACGGCGGCGAGAACACAACCGACGATGATCGACAGCGGGAAGTAGACGCCGCCCAAGATCAGGCCACCGATAGCGATGGCACCCGGTCCGAGCACCGCCAGCCACCCCGGGACCATCGGAACCCTAGTCCACACAGGGAATCGCACCGGCGTTGATGGGCTCGACACTGGCAATCTTCTGCACCCTTTCCTGTTTCTGCGCCTGGATCTTCGTCGAATCCGGGTTGTCTTGCTGCTGTTGTTGCTGCTGTACCGGCGGGTCAAGCAGGTCCTGGACGAAGTCGCGGACCTGGCCGGGGTTGACCTCGACCGCGCTGCCGTCCGACGGCGTGGCGAGGTTGATCCGACCGGTCGGGATGGTCTGGAACTGGATGTTGCCCGCGCTCAGGTCCCCGAGCTGCTGTGCGAACGACACCAGGTCCCAGCCCTTGTCCAGGACAACGGCCTTGGTCAACGCGTTGACAAGATCGGTGATCTTGGCCGGGTCGGTGAGCGTGCCCGCGCTGAACATCCGGTTGGCCAAGCCCGCCAGGAACGCCTGCTGGCGACGGACCCGATCCAGGTCGCCGTTGGTCAGGCCGTGCCGCTGGCGGACGAACTTCAGCGCGTCCACACCCTGCAGAGTCTGTTGCCCCGCCGGGAAGTTCGCGCCCGAGTACGAGTCGCGCACGGGCTCGTTCAAGCAGACCGGGACACCGCCGACCGCGTTGGTGATCTCGCTGAACCCGAGCAGGTTGATCTCGGCGTAGTGGTCGATGTGCAGCCCGGTCAGGTTGTTGATCGTGGCGATCAGGTTGCGCCTGCCCGCCGTTGTCGACTCACGGTCCACAGTGGCCTGATCGGCGCCCTGGTTGCGCAGCTGGTTGGCCTTGGCGTTCTTCCCTCGTGCGTACGCGGAGTTGAGCTTGTGCATGCCGAACCCGCCCGCGATGTTCACATAGGAATCACGCGGCAGCGACAGGCCCCACGCCTTCTTCGTCGGATCCGCCGGAACGTGGATCACGATCATCGTGTCGGTGTTCTGCTCACCAGTCGAGTTGCCTGCCTGCAGCTGGGCGCGCAACTCGGGAGACAACGGGTTGCCCTGCGCGTCTGTGCGGCTGTCCATACCGACCAACAGGATCGTGGTGTCCTGCGGCGGTTGCCGCAACGGCGTCGGCGCACCACTGGTGCTCGGTTGCGGCGTGTCCGGGACGATCACGTCGTCCGTGGCCAGGTTCGTCGTCGCGGTCCGGTAGGTCCACCAGCCGGTCGCGGTCACCGCGAGCACCGCCAACGAGACGGTCGCGACCAGTCCCTTGGTGAGGATCGACAGGATCTTCATGGTTCTCATCGCAAGTAGTCCGTCAGTAGTGCGGGCGTCAGGCCGTTGGCACGGGCCTGGTTGAGGAAGGCCGTCACGTCTTTCTCGAAGTTCGCGGTGAAGTGCATGAGCACGATCGAGCCGGGCCGGAACTCGCGCGGGCCGCTGAAGACGATCTGGCCGTTTTTGATCTCCGAACCCCAGTTCACGACGTACTTGGCGCCGGCCTCACCAGCGGCCTGCAAGGTCACGGCGTCGCTGTTGCCGTACGGCGCGCGGAACAGCGTGGGCCGCCGGCCGAACTCGCGGGCGTACGTGTCGGAGACCGGCACGATCTCGTTCTCCTGCTGGTCGAGCGGCTTGCCCTTGAGGTTCGTGTGCGTCTGGGTGTGGTTCTCGATCACCGAGCCGGTGTCGTCACGCAGCTTGCGGAAGAAGTCCACATCGCGCTGGACGTAGGAGTTGGTGAGGAAGAACGTGGCCTTGACGCCGTTGCGCTTGAGGATGTCGGCCATGGCCGGGTCGCGGTGCGCGCCGTCGTCGATGGTCAGGAAGACGACCTTGTCGGCCGTGTCGACCTTGTAGACCAGCTGGGCCGGGCCGATCTTGGGCGCGGGCCGGAGGTTCATCGTGTTCAGGGTGGTCGTCGAGGTGGCCTTGGCCTGTGGCTTCGGCTGTTCGTCGGACAGCACGAGGTAGATCGCGGCGATCAGCAGCGCGAGCACCGCCAACGCCACATACCGGAACGGTTTGAGACGCTCGAGCATGGCCCCTGACTCCCCGACGTTGACACAACGTGATCTCCTTCGAAGTTAGGGACGCTTTTCGGCGGTAGTCCGGCGGTCGTGTAACAGCCCGCCCGCAGAATCTCGGCGGCCTTGTAACAGCCGGGTGGCCGGTCTAGCGGGCCTCGGCAGAATGGAGTGACGAAGGAGGGCCGAATGCGGCGACTGGCACTGGGGCTGTGCTGTCTCGCGCTGCTGACCGGCTGCGCCACCGCGGGCGGGGTACGCGTGGAAGGCGTCGCCAGCCAGGTCAAGCCGCCGCCGTCGACACCGCCACAGCCGAGTGGCGTGACGCCGTCGTTCGACCCGGTCGCGCTGCTGCGGACGGACCCCAAGGTCAACGACAAGATCAAGAGCCAGCTGGCGCCGTGCCCGCAGACCGGCCGCTTCCCGGTGGACTCCCGCTACGTCGACCTGACCGGCGATGGCGTGGCCGAGTTGCTCGTGACGGTCACGTATTGTGATGCCCCGCCCGCGTTGGG
The DNA here is from genome assembly GCF_900176515.1 of Kibdelosporangium aridum. Lineage (GTDB taxonomy): Bacteria > Actinomycetota > Actinomycetes > Mycobacteriales > Pseudonocardiaceae > Kibdelosporangium > Kibdelosporangium aridum. Next base: position 52,619 of record NZ_FWXV01000010.1, on the reverse strand, counting down.
CAAGGCGCTCGACTCCACGCGTTTCACCGGCACGCTCGCCAACTACGTGTACAACGTGGTGGCCAACCCGCCGGTCGACCTGCTCGCGCTTGAAGAACCGGGCATCATCCTCGACCAGGACGACGGTGTGGTGCAGGTGACCAACTGGGAGTACCGGTCGAACGACCCCTCATGCTGTCCGTCACAGCGGATCACCAAGCTCTACCAATGGACTGGCACGATGTTCGAGCGAATCAAGTGATGAACCAGACCCACATCCTGCTGGTCGAAGACGACCCGGTGATCAGGGAAGCGACCCAGCTGTCGCTGGAGCGCGACGGCTTCACCGTGACGGTGGCCGAAGACGGGATCACCGGACTGGAGAAGTTCCGGTCGCTGGCACCGGACGTGGCGCTGCTGGACCTGATGCTGCCCGGGATGAACGGGGTCAGCCTGTGCAGGCAGATCAGGGAGGAAAGCCCGACCCCGGTGATCATGATGTCGGCCAGGGCGGACCCGATCGACGTGGTGCTCGGCCTGGAAGCGGGCGCAGACGACTACGTGACCAAGCCCTTCGACAGCACGGTGCTGGTCGCGCGGATCCGGGCGGTGGTCCGCCGGATGAGCCGCGCGGAAGCCGTGAACGGGGAGCAGCCGCTGCGGTTCGGTGATCTCGAGGTGCACCGCAACGGCCTTGAGGTGCGGGTGGGCGGCCAGCCCGTCGAGCTGACGCCGACGGAACTGCGGCTGCTGCTGTGCTTTGTGGACTCACCGGGCAGCGTGCTGACCCGTGACATCCTGCTGGAGCAAGTCTGGGACTACCAGTGGGGCGGCGACTCACGCGTGGTCGACGTCCACGTGCAGCGGCTGCGCGCGAAGGTGGGCCAGGACCGGATCGAGACGGTGCGGGGCTTCGGGTACAAGCTGAAGACCGGCTCATGAAGCTGGTGCCCACCTCGATGCGCTGGCGGCTGAGCGCGGCGATCGCCGTGGTCAGCGCCTTGGTGGCGACGGCGCTGAGCCTGCTCGTGCGGACAGAGTTCGCGCAGACCCAGCTGACCGATGCGCGCCAGCTGCAGGACCAACGGATCCAGTTGGTGGTGCGCGAGTATGCCTTGTCCGGGCAGGCGGCGCTCGGTAGCGAGATGGACTCACCGAACCTTCCGCCGGAACTGCTCGCCGCGGTCCGGGGCGGGCACCGGGCGACGTATTTGCAACGGACACCTGAGGGTTCGTGGATCTGGGCGGCCGCGGAGACGGACGGGAAGGTCTTGTCGCTGCAGAGCCCGTATTCCGATCGGGATGAGGCGTTGAGCCGTCTGGACCAGGTCTTGTTGATCGGGTCCGTTGCTGTTGTCGTCTTGAGTTCCGTGCTTGGTGTGCTGCTCGTTTCGCGGTTGTCCCGGCGTTTGCGCCTTGCCGCGGGTGCTGCGCGTCGGGTGGCTGACGGGGACATGACTGCCCGGGTCCGTGACGTGATCCGGGACCGGCCTCGGGACGAGGCGGCGGAGTTGGCACAGGCCATCGACGGGATGGCCGATGCTTTGCAGGAACGCCTTGTCGCTGAGCAACGAGTGACCGCGGACATCGCGCACGAGTTGCGTACACCGGTGACTGGTTTGGTTACGGCAGCGGAGTTGTTGCCTGCTTCCCGGCCTGCTGAGCTGGTCCGGGACCGGGTGCGGGTGTTGCGGGTGCTGGTCGAGGACATCTTGGAGGTCGCCCGGCTGGACACGGCGACTGAACGGGCCGAGTTGTCCGAGTTGGCTTTGGGCTCGTTCGTCCGTCGCAGGGTCGCGGGCGTGGCGCCGGAGGCTGTTGTCTCCGTGGTTGACGAGCGTCCGGTCCGGACGGATCCTCGCCGGTTGGAACGCGTGTTGGTGAACCTCCTGGTGAATGCTTCGAAGCACGGCGAGCCACCGATCGAGGTGACGGTGGACGGTTTGTCGGTGCAGGTCCGTGACCACGGCCCAGGGTTTTCGGAGGAGTTGCTGCGGGACGGCCCGAGCCGGTTCCGCACCGGCAGCAGCGATCGCGGCAGCGGCCACGGCTTGGGCCTGACGATCGCTGTCGCCCAGGTGAAGGTCCTCGACGGCACGTTGACGTTCGCCAACGCCGAGGACGGCGGAGCGTTGGTGACCCTTTCACTCCCGGACAGCCCCGTGTAAGTCGTGTTTCTCAAAGGGCTTCAGCAGTTCGTCGAACAGGGGCGGGCAAGAGCGTTCTGGTCGTCCTCGGCGGCCGGCCCAGCCAGTGCAGAACCGCGCCGAATCTTGACACTGCCTAGTTGCGGCTGTCAGGGTGAGGCATGGGGTCATTCAAAGAGGCCACGGCGATCGAGGCGGCCGGTGACGGCGTGTTCACGGCCGACCTGGACGCACAGTGGAGCGTCGGCACGAAGCTGCACGGCGGCTACCTGCTCGCCGTGGTCGCCCGTGCGGCGGCTGAACTCGCTGAGCACCCGCACCTGACGGCGATCAGCGGTTCGTTCCCGATGGCACCGGACCCCGGCCCGGCCACCATCCACGTCGAGTTCCTGCAGGCCAGCCGGACGATGACGCAGCTGCGGGCCAGGCTGACGCAGAACGGCAAGCCGTGCGTGGAAGCGTTGGTCACCCAGGGCACGCTGACCGAGGACGACCCGTGGTGGACCCGGGTCGAGCCGCCGGAGATGCTCGCTGAGCAAGACAGTTTCCGGTTCTCCGGCAAGCCGCCCGGTGGCACGTTCGAAGTCCCGATCCTCGACGTGGTGGAAGCCCGCATCGACCCGGCGGCACTCGGCTGGGCCATGGGCGAGCCGGCCAAACAGGGCTCGATCTGCACGTGGCAACGGCTGGCCGACGGGTCGGACTGGGATCCGTTGAGCCTGCTCGTGGCGCTGGATCCGGTTCCGCCGGTGTCGTTCGAACTCGGTGCGCCCGGGTGGGCGCCGACTTTGCAGATGTCGGCGTACATCAGGCGGTTGCCCGCCCCTGGACCTGTCCGGATCCGTATGCACGCCAACGACGTGACCAACAACCGGATGGACGAGGCCGCGTTCGCGTGGGACAGCAGCGGACGTGTTGTCGCTCAGGCCAACCAGTTCGCTGCTGTCCGCGTGCCGAGGAGCTAGCGGTTCTGCGGAACGACGAGGCACGACGTCCCGGAACGCTCGATCCGGCGGGCGATGGCCCTGGCGTACCTGTCTCTGATCGGGACGACGACGGCGTGCACGTCGGTGGTCCGCAGTGCTTCCAGCAGTTGGGTCATGCCCGGGCCGAACCCGGGATGGTCGTCGTGGAACACCTTGCTCAGCAGCCAGCCCTGCTCGAAGGTCCACGCGGTGAGCAGATCCTGGTTCTCGGAGTGGACAGTGCTGTCCGTCGGACCCCACACGTAGCCGTAGACCCGCGGTTTGCCGACGTTCTTGACAGCACCTGAAAGGACGTGAACCCGCAAAGTTTGCCCGACAGGGACGACACGGTCACGGATGGTCACGATGCGCTCCAGGTGTTGCGGCGTTTGTGCAGGGGAGACGCTGCAATTTGCACTCCATGACGCAGCTCACAAAGGAAAATTGCGGGCAGAACATCTTGGCTGTCACCGCCTGGCCGACGGCGCACCCTTGAGCTGTGCACATCACCACCGACCTGGGCCGGTTACACGTCCAGGCGAGCGGATCGGGTACTCCGATCGTGTTCTGGCCGAGCCTGTTGATGGACGGCTCGATGTGGTCGGCGCAGCAGGCGCACTTCGCCGACAGGTACCAAGTGGTGTTGGTCGACCCGCCCGGGCACGGCCGCAGTGAGCCACTGACCGACCTGTTCACTTTCGACGAGTGCGCGCACTGCGTAACCCAGATCCTCGACGGAATCGGGGCGGAACGCGCACACTTCGTCGGCAATTCGTGGGGCGGCATGATCGGCGGGACGCTCGCCGCGCACTACCCCTCCCGCGTGATCAGCGCGGTGCTGATGAACTGCACCGGATCGCCGGCGCCGCGGCCTGTCGCGGAGACCAAGGCGATGGCCGACGCGATCCCCGGTGCGCGATTCGGTGTCCTGGCTGAGACCGCACACCTGGCGGGGCTGGAGAACCCTGATGAGGTGAATGCGTTGATCGACGAATTCCTGGGCGGTTGACTATCTTCCTTGTGTGACTGACGCGTGCACAGCCGACTTCGGGCTTCGCAGGCGGCACACGGAGTTCCCGGACGCCCACCGGCGCCTGGAGCCGTGGTTCGAGGAGGTCGAGCGGTGAGCATGGGGTTCGTCGGCGTCAGCACCGGCGAGTCGTCGATCCGGCGGGTCTTCCCGCAGTGGGCGGAGATTCTCGGCTTGCCGACCCGCAAGCTGACCGGGTTCGACTTACCGCTCGACGCAGGCCGTGAGCAGTACCGGGACGTCATCAAGCGGATCGCCGACGACGCGTCGATGCCGGGCGCGCTGATCACCACGCACAAGATCGCGGTCTACAACGCGGCGGCGGACCTCTTCGACGAGGTTGACGCGGACGCGCAACGGTTCCGTGAGATCTCATCGGTGTCCAAAAAGGACGGACGGTTGGTCGGGCACGCGCTCGACGCGGTCACCGCGGGCCTTGCGATGGAGGAGTTCCTCCCGGCTGGCCACTTCCACCGCACCGGCGGCGAGCTGCTGTGCCTCGGCACGGGCGGCGCCGGCACCGCGATCGTGTGGTACCTGATGCACCGGCCGGACCGGCCCGAGCGGATCTTCTGCACCGACACCTCAAGGCGGAAACTCGCGGCATTGCGCGCGATGCTCCGGCGCGCCGGGATCTCCACGTCCCATCTGGACACTCTGGAGGTCACCGGTCCCGCGGACGGGCTGATCGAGCTGATGCCGCCGGGCAGCCTGGTCGTGAACGCGACCGGCATGGGCAAGGACACCCCGGGAGCGCCCATCTCCGAGCACTGCTGCTTCCCGTCCGGCTCGCTGGTCTGGGAGATCAACTACCGCGGAACCCTGGAGTTCCTGGACATCGCCCGCGACCGGCAAGCCGCCGACAACCTGACGATCGTCGACGGCTGGCGGTACTTCATCCACGGGTGGGCGCAGGTGATCGCGACGGTGTTCCACGTCGAGCTGACGCCGGAGAAGATGACCGAGCTGTCGGCGGCAGCGGGCGCTTTGCGGTAGCCGGCAACGGTCACCACCTTTTGCGGAACGGGGCGTGACCAGGCCTTTGATGGTGGTCACCGAACAACGGAATGCACCGCGTGCACCCACTGTGGACTCACGCTGAGTGATTTCGTAATCTTGCCGAGATCTTTGGCCGACGTGTCACGGCCAACAGGTGCTCGATCGACTTCAGAAGGAGACACGCGCGCGTGTCGAGAAGACTCAAGCGCGGGGCGCTGGTGGCCTCCGCCGTGATCACACTTGTCGGCGCGGTCCTGCCTGTACCGGCGTACGCACAGCAGGAGTCCCCGACCCTGCAGCGGTACCGCGAGCTGAACACGCAGGCCAAGGAGGCCAACGAGGACTACCTCAAGGCTGTCGAGGACCGCGACGCACGCCAGGCCGAGATCACCAAGGCCGGCCAGGACATCGAAGCGGCGAACAAGACGAAGGCCGAGGCGAAGGTCAAAGAGGACGCGTTCCGCGGCCAGGTCGACGCGCTGTCGCAGGCCTCGTTCCGCGGCGCCCGGTTCGACAAGCTGTCAGCCCTGCTGACCGGCACGTCGGCCAAGGACTTCCTGGCCCGTTCGTCGGCGTTGAACGTGCTGGCCACGGACAACAACACGGCACTGAGGGAACTCGTCGGCGCGGTGACCGCGGCGGCGGACGCGGAGAAGAAAGCCGCCGACGCGCAGAAGACCGCGACCGAGGCCCGTGACGCCGCGGCGAAACTGGCCGACGAGATCAAGGCCAAGAAGGCCGACCTGGACAAGCAGATCAACGAGATCACCACCTCGCTGGACAAGCTGTCCCCAGCCGACCGCGCGGCCCTGCAGGGCGAGCTGGACAAGGGCGTTTACTTCCCCGGCAACGGCATCGCGGGCAAGGCCGTGACTTCGGCGTTGAGCCGCCGCGGCGACCGGTACGCGCTCGGCGGCAGCAAGCCGCCGGTCTTCGACTGCTCGGGCCTGATGATGTGGGCCTACGCGCAGCACGGGTACAAGCTGCCGCGCACCAGCCGTGAGCAGTACAAGGTCGGCCGTCCGGTGTCCAAGAGTGAGCTTCAGCCTGGTGACCTGCTGTTCTACGGCTCCAGTGCGGCCACCATCCACCACGTGACGATGTACATCGGCCGGGGCATGATCGTGCACGCCTCGGACTACGGCATCCCGGTGCTCTCCGCGCCGATGGAGAAGGGCGGCAAGGACTTCTTCGCAGCCAAGCGCCCCATCGGCTGACCCACGGCACCAAGCGCCCCGCGGCTGGACAGCCTGCGGGGCGTTTTGCTGTTCCGGGGGCGGTCATCACGGGTTTTCCGGCCTTGACAAACTCCTGCTACCCTGACTCCTTACGGCGTAAGCAATCAGAAGGGTCGGTATGGGGGACTTCATCGCGGACAGCCACGGCCTGATCCAGGTCCGGGGCGCGCGCGAGAACAATCTGCGGGACGTCTCGGTCGACATCCCCAAGCGCAGGCTCAGCGTGTTCACCGGGGTGTCCGGCTCCGGTAAGTCCTCGCTGGTCTTCGGCACCATCGCGGCCGAGTCGCAGCGGCTGATCAACGAGACCTACACCGCGTTCATCCAGTCGTTCATGCCCAGTCTCGGCCGGCCGGACGTGGACGCCTTGCGCAACCTCAGCGCGGCGATCGTGGTCGACCAGGAGCGGATGGGGGCGAATTCCCGCTCGACCGTCGGCACCGCGACCGACGCGTACACGATGCTGCGGATTGTGTTCTCCCGCCTGGGAGATCCGTACGTCGGCACGTCGAGTGCGTTCAGTTTCAACCTGCCCGACGGGATGTGCCCGGAGTGCGAGGGCATGGGGCGGGTCTCAGCCGTCGATGTCGACGAGCTCGTGGACAAGTCCCTTTCACTGCGAGAGGGCGCGATCACCGTCCCCGGGTTCAATGTGGACGGTTGGTACTGGCAGACGCTCGCGTTGTCCGGGTTCGTCAACCCGGATGTCCGGCTGGCCGACTACACCGAGCAGGAGTGGCAGGACTTCCTGTACAAGCCGGCCACCAAGGTCAAGATCGGCACGATGAACACCACGTACGAAGGTCTCGTGGTGAAGGTGCAGCGGCTGTACCTGGCCAAGGACCGCGAGTCGATGCAGTCGAACGTCCGGGCGTTCGTGGATCGCGCGGTCACCTTCGACACGTGCGGCCTGTGCGAGGGAACTCGGCTCAACCGGGCGGCGCTGGAGTCGAAGATCGACGGCCGCAACATCGCGGACTGCTCGTCCATGCAGATCAACGAGCTGGCCGAGTTCGTGAGGGGGATCACCGACGAGTCGGTGGCGCCCCTGCTGAGCACATTGCGCGAGACGCTCGACTCACTGGTCGAGATCGGGCTGGGTTACCTGAGCCTCGACCGGGAGTCCGGCACGTTGTCCGGTGGTGAGGCGCAGCGCGTGAAAATGGTGCGCCACTTGGGTTCCAGTCTCACCGACGTGACGTATGTCTTCGACGAGCCGACGATCGGCCTGCACCCGCACGACATCCAGCGGATGAACGATCTGCTGCTTCGCCTGCGGGACAAGGGGAACACGGTACTGGTTGTCGAGCACAAGCCCGAGGTGATCGCGGTTGCCGACCATGTGGTCGACCTCGGTCCCGGCGCGGGGTCCAATGGCGGCCAGATCTGTTACGCGGGTGACCTGGCCGGCTTGCGCGCCTCAGGCACGTTGACCGGCCGCTATCTCGACCACAAGGTCAAGCTGCGGGCCAACATCAGGCAGGCCAAGGGGCAGCTGTCGGTCACCGGTGCGAACCTGCACAACCTCAAGGACGTCAGCGTCGACATCCCATTGGGTGTGCTGACCGTCGTGACCGGGGTCGCGGGCTCGGGCAAGAGCTCGTTGATCCACGGCTCGGTCTCGACGCGCAAAGACGTGAGCGTGGCCGACCAGTCACCGATCCGCGGGTCGCGGCGCAGCAACCCGGCGACCTACACCGGTCTGCTCGACCCGATCCGCAGCGCCTTCGCCAAGGCCAACGGCGTCAAACCCGCCTTGTTCAGTGCGAACTCCGAGGGTGCGTGCCCGACGTGCAAGGGCATCGGGCTGGTCTACACCGACCTGGCGATGATGGCGGGGGTCGCGTCGGTGTGCGAGGAGTGCGACGGCAAGCGCTTCACACCGAAAGTGCTTGAGTACAAGCTGAACGGCAAGGACATCAGCGAGGTCCTGGCCATGTCGGTGAGCGAGGCGCGGGAGTTCTTCACCACCGGCCCGGCTGCATCCATCCTGACCAGGCTGGTGGACGTCGGACTTGGCTACGTGGGTCTCGGGCAGCCGCTGACCACATTGTCCGGTGGGGAACGGCAGCGTCTGAAGCTCGCGATCTACATGGGGGAGAAGGCAAGCACGTACGTACTGGACGAACCGACGACAGGTCTGCACCTCGCGGACGTCGACCAACTGCTCGGCCTGCTCGACCGGCTGGTCGACGACGGCAACACCGTCATCGTGATCGAGCACCACCAGGCGGTGATGGCGCACGCGGACTGGATCATCGACCTCGGTCCGGGTGCGGGCCACGACGGCGGCCGGATCGTGTTCACGGGAACTCCGGAGGAGTTGATCACGACGAGCGATTCCCTGACCGCGCGGCACCTACGGGAGTACGTCAGTTAAGCAGGGCCGTAACGAGGCCATTCGATGGCCGGGCAGCGATCCATCACCATGCGCAGCCCGGCATCGCCTGCCCGGCCGAATGCTTCGTGATCCATCACCGCCAGTTGGAACCAGACAGCTTTCGCGCCGATTCCCGCGGCCTGGTCGGCGAATTGCCCGGCTTCCGACGAGCGCCGGAACACGTCCACGCAGTCGACGGCGAACGGGATGTCGGCCAGTGTCGCGTAACCCTGTTCACCCCACACGGTTTCCGCCGACGGGTGCACCGGGACGATGCGTTTCCCCTTCTGCTGCAGGAAACGCGCCACACCATGCGCGGCACGGCCGGGGTTGTCGGCGAGGCCGACGATCGCCCAGGTGTGGCAGTTCTCCAGGATCCACCGGATGTCGTCCGGCTGCGCCCACGGTTGCATACAACAGAATCTACGCCAGTGCCTCGGCACGGGAGCGCAGGTAACGCTGCTCGGGCAGGCTCAGGGTGCGGCGCGCGGCCAACTCGTACTCGGTGCGCGCGGTGTCCGCATCGCCTGCGAGGTCAAGCAGATGCGCACGGACCGCGTGCACGCGGTGGTGATCGGCCAGAGCCGGGTCCTGTGCGGCGGTGGACAACTGCTGCAAAGCCACGGCAGGGCCGTGCACCATGGCGACGGCGACGATCCGGTTGAGCGTGACCATCGGGCCGGGCGCGAGCCGGTCGAGGACGTCGTAGAGGGCCAGGATCTGCGGCCAGTCGGTGTCCTCGACCTTGCGTGCCTCCGCGTGCACCGCGGCGATCGCGGCCTGGATCTGGTACGGGCCGAGCTCCGCGGTGGACAAGGTCGAGCTGATCAACGACACGCCCTCGTCGATCGCCTCGGCATTCCACAACGCCCGGTCCTGCTCGGCGAGCGGGACCAGCGCCCCGTCCGCCCGGGTGCGGGCAGGCCGACGGGCATCGGTGAGCAGCATCAACGCCAGCAGACCGGTGACCTCGCCGTGGTCGTGCAGCTGGGCCCGCAGCTGCCTGGTCAGGCGGATCGCCTCGCTGCTGAGCTCCACCCGGTGCAACGACTCGCCCGAACTGGCCGTGTACCCCTCGTTGAAGATCAAGTAGAGAACCTTCAGTACCGTCTCGACGTCACCTGCGACGTGGAAGGACGACCCGGCGGACTTGATCTTCTGCTTGGCCCGGCTGATCCGTTGCGCCACGGTCGCTTCCGGCACCAGGTACGCCCGCGCGATCTCCGCCGTGGTCAGCCCGCCGACCGCGCGCAGCGTCAAGGCCACCTGCGAAGCCTCGGTCAGCGACGGATGACAGCACAGCAGGAACAACGTCAGGGTGTCGTCCACGTCCGGCACCAGCGCCGGATCGGCGGGCACCAACGCCGCGACCGTCTCTTCGCGACGCTGACGGGCGGTGTCGCTGCGCAACAGCTCGATCCGGCGTCGCGAGGCGACCGTGATCAGCCAGCTCTTCGGGTTGTCCGGCATGCCCTGCTCCGGCCATTGCACGGAAGCTGCGAGCAACGCCTCCTGGACGGCGTCCTCGCACGTGTCGAAGTCGCCGAACTTGCGCACCAAGGCACCGAGCACCTGTGGCGCGAGCTCCCGGAGCAGCGTGTTCACGGCAGCTCCATCACCGGCCGTACCTCGACCAGCCCCAACGCGGCCTCGGGCAGCCTGGCCGCGTGCTCGATCGCCCGGTCGATGTTCTCGCAGTCCACAAGGTAGAAGCCCGCGAGATACTCCTTGACCTCGGCGTACGGCCCGTCGGTCGTGGTCACCACGCCGTCCTTGACGTGCAGGCGTTTGCTCAGCGAGACGTCGGCCAGCGCCTCGGAGACGACCAGCTCACCCGACGCCTCCAGCCTGGACACCATGTCCTTGTGGATCTGGTAGCCCTCGGCGTGCTGGTCCTCGGTCATCCCGTCCCACATCGCTCTGGCCGACGGGTTCATCTGGATCATGATCAGGTACTTCACGTCTGCCTCCCAGAAATTTCTTCCCAGACATGTCGAGAACGAGCGGCTGGTCTCTACGTCCCCGGTGCAAGGTACTCACACCTGGGAGGAAAAACATCATGACCAGCCAAGACGAGACTCGCATCCGGCAGATCACGGCGGACATGCAGGCCGCGATGACCGCGGGCGACGCCGAGGCGATCGTCGGCCAGTACGCGCCGCAGATCGTCAAGTACGACCTCGCCCCGCCGCTGCGCAACGTCGCCCCGCTGGACGCGGACAAGCTGAGGCAGTGGTTCGCGACCTTCGACGGCCCGGTGGACTACGAGATCAGGGACCTCGAGGTGGTCGCCGGGCAGGACGTCGCGTACACGCACAGCCTGCACCGGCTGTCCGCGGTGCCGCTCGGCAGCACCGAGCGGTTCGACCTATGGTTCCGGGTGACGGTCTGCCTGCGCAAGATCGACGGCGACTGGCGGGTCACCCACGAGCACAGCTCGACGCCGTTCTACATGGACGGCTCGTTCGGCGCCGCGCTCGACCTTCAGCCGTGAGGAGGAGAGAAGTGTTCGAGAACACCAAGGCGTTCAGTGGTTTCTCCGTCGACGACATCGAAGCGGCCAAGCGGTTCTACGGTGAGGTGCTCGGCCTGCGCATCACCGAGGAGAACGGGATGCTGACGCTGCACATCGCCGGCGACCGGGACACGCTGGTCTATCCCAAGAAGGACCACACCCCGGCGACGTTCACCATCCTGAACTTCCCGGTCGAGGACATCGAGTCCGCGGTGGACGAGCTGCGGGCCCGCGGTGTCGAGTTCGAGAAGTACGAAAACCTCGATGAGAAAGGCATTTTCCGCGGCCAGGGACCACTGATCGCGTGGTTCACCGACCCCGCGGGCAACATCCTCTCGGTTTTGGAAGTCTGACCAGGAAACTCGGGCCCGCCGCGGTGTGCGTCAAAATGGAGTGACTCGTGGCGGGCCCGGATGGTTGTCTGGGCCGGTGATCGGTCGGGGAGTCGTGCTGCTGCTGGCGCTGACGTGCGGCGTCGCGGTCGGCAACCTCTACTTCCCGCAGGCGATCAGCCCGTTGGTGGCTTCCGGCTTGGGGATTCCGGTCGACTCGGCGGTATTGGTCGTCACGGCCGCGCAGATCGGTTACGCGGTCGGGATCTTCTTGTTGGTGCCGTTGGGTGACCGGATTCCGTTGCGGCCGTTGGTCGTGACGTTGCTCGGTCTGACCGGGCTCAGCTTGGCAGTTGCGAGTTCGGCGGATTCGTTGCCGCCGCTGTTCGGTGCGAGCGTCCTGATTGGAATCACGACCGTGGTCGCGCCCGCCGTCGCGCCGATCGCGGCCGGACTGGTCGCGCAGGAGCGGCAAGGCGCGGTCACCGGCACGTTGCTGAGCGGGTCGCTCGGCGGAATGCTGCTGTCCCGGGCATTCGGCGGCGTGCTGGGGGAGTGGCTCACGTGGCGGGCGCCGTATCTGGTGGCGGCCGCGTTGGCGTTGATTCTGGCTCTGGTCCTGGCTTTCGCGTTGCCGAAGACCACACCGCCGACGCGGCAACGGTATCCGGCGTTGGTCGCCGCATCGGTGCGGTTGGTCCTGGCCGAGCCGGAGATCCGGCGCTCGTGCTTCTACCAGATGATGATCTTCGGGGCGTTCCAGGCGGTGTGGACCGGCGTTGCCTTGCTGCTCACCGGTCCCGTGTACGGCCTGGGTGCGCACGCGGTCGGCGTGCTGGCGTTCGTCAACGCGGCGACCATGATCGCGACGCCGCTCGCGGGACGTCAGGTCGACCGGCGCGGACCGGATCCGGTCAACCTGGTGTGCATGATCGCCGTGCTGATCTCGGCCGCGGTCATGCTCGGCGGCGTTCTTGGCGGTGTCGTCGGCTTGGCGGCGCTGGCTGTCGGGACGTTGGTGCTCGACGTGGCGATGCAGTCCGGCATGATCGCGAACATGGTGCGCAACTTCGCGCAGCGCCCCGATGCCCGCAGCCGGGTGAACACGGCCTACATGACGTGCGCGTTCCTCGGCGGCGGGTTGGGGTCATGGCTTGGCTCGCGGGCGTACGTGCTGTTGGGGTGGTCCGGCGTGTGTGCGTTGGTCGCCGTCATGGCGTCGGCCGCGTTGATCCGGCACCTTCAGGTCAGCAGGACGGGCAGCTCCTCGGTGCCGTGCTGAACGAACCCCCGTGCGCCGTAACTGAATTCCACCGGGCGTTCCAGGCGGATGCGCGGGAAGCGGTCAAGCAGCGCGTCGAGCGCGGCGCGAACCTCGATACGTGCCAACGGAGCGCCGACGCAGTAGTGCGGCCCGAGCCCGAAACCGAGGTGCTGCCCGCCCCGCCGGTCGAGATCGAAGACCTCCGGCTGGGGATACGCCTGCTCGTCGAAGTGTGCGGCGGCGATGCAGAGGTAGACCATGTCGCCTGCTTTGACGTCCGTGCCGCCGATCCGGACGTCGGACGTGACCAGCCGGTAGAGGCCCGCGGACGGATTGGCCCACCGGAACGCCTCGTCGACAGCGGTGTCGCGCAGCGCAGGGTCCTTGCGCACCCGTTCAAGGGCATCAGGGTTGAGCAGCAATGAGGCCACTGTCGCCGACAGCATCTGGATGGTCGTCTCCAGGCCGCCCAGCAGAAGGCTGACGACAGCGACCGTGCACGCGTCGACGGAGAACCCGCTCTCCTCCAGATGCGCACGGACGATCTCGCCAAGCAAGTTGTCGCTCGGGTTCTCGCGCTGCTTGGCGACCAGTTCCGCGCAGTAGGCCCGCAGTTCGTCGAATGCCCGCTGGCCAGGCGCGGCGACCTGCTCGCTCATCGGCGACCCGGCCCACGTGACGATCGCACGCACCCACTCCAGTCCCTGATCGCCAAGATCGTTCGGAAGACCGAGCAGATCGAGGAAGACCTCCATCGGATAGCGCGCCAGCGCGTCCTCGACGAGCTCGGCCCGGTCACGCCCGGCCAGCCGCTCGAAAGTCCGCTCGGCGATGGGCACGATCCGCGCGGCGTAGCGCGCACTCGCCGCCGGGCTGAAGAAGCGGTTGTGGATACGCCGCTGCCGGGTGTGTTCCGCGCCGCCGTGCGCGATCATCATCGACGCCATCGGCCCGACACCGTAGAAGCTGGTGCTGAACGTGCCGTGGTTTCGCAGCGCGGCGGACACGTCCTGGTGGCGCAGCACAAGGAGCGCTCCCATGTGCTCGTCGAACACCGTGGAGTGCTGACGCCCCAACGCGGCCAGGTCGAGCCCGAACGACGACGGATCGGCCGACACGGCCCGGAACCTGCTGTCAGCGGCCTTGATCATGGAACCTACCGGGAGTCCGTGCACCGTTCACTACATCGGTGCCACGGTCCGGGCGTCAGCCGCGAATGGCGTTCATGGCTCAAATGCCGCCCGTTTGGGCCATCGAGCGGTCGTGGGTGCACTACCGGAGCCGTGGATACGACCTGGAGAACACCGGTGTGACCAAGGGCAGTAACCCAAGCCGACGCGACGGGTCGAAAATAACCGCCTGACCAGCCGTTTTACCCTTTCTTTGACTCGGTAACAAAGCACTCACTCTTTGTCCACACCTGATCCCTAATGTTTCTGACCATGACAGCTATCGAGCTCCTTGGACCGGTCAGGGTCCTGCGAGACGGCAAGGAGCTGCCCTTGGGCCCGGCGCGGCAACGGGCAGTGCTCGCCGTGCTGGCGTCCCACGCCGGTCAGGTCGTGTCCCGGGACGCGATCATCCGTGCGGTCTGGGGCGAACCCGAGCCGGCGAGCGCGGCCAGCAACCTGCACAGCTACGTCTCCGGGCTGCGCCGCGTGCTGAAGACAGAGGTGGAGACCGCCGCGAGCGGTTACCTCCTGCGGGTGGAGAAGGACCAGCTCGACGTCGGGCGGTTCGAACGCCTTTACTGGCGCGGGAAAGCCGCCCGCGACCCGCGTGAAGCCGAAGAGGCGCTGACCCAGGCCCTCGCTTTGTGGCGCGGCGACGCGCTGCAGAAGGTCCCTGGGCCGTGGGCCGATTCGGAGCGGCGCCGGTTGGCCGAGCGGCGGCTGCAGGTCTTGGAAGAGCTCTACCGGGTCAAGCTGCGGCGCGGCGCGCACCACGAGCTGATCGCTGAGCTGGAGCACCTCGCGTTCTCCCACCCGCAGCGCCAGGCGTTCCTCGAGTTGCTGATGATGGCCCTCGCCCTTGCCGACCGCCGGGCCGAAGCTTTGGGGCTGTACCGCGAGATCCGCGACCCCAACCCGGCTTTGCGGCGCCTGCAGGCGTTGGTTCTCGCCGGTGAAGAGGTGTACGTCGAGTCGGCGTGACAGCGGCCGCCGAAGCGTTCACAGGGCCGTTGTGGACTGGGTCGCCGCCAAGTCGGCTGCATCGCCGTGTGCGGTGAGCCGGGCGCGGACGTCGTCGCTCGGCAGCCGGAGTTCTTCGTAGATGCTCAACGCGGTCCGCCAAGCGGACAACGCCTCCCGGGTGGCGGCGGAGTTCATGGTGTCCCCGAGCACGATCAGCACGTTGGCGGCCTCGGCGAGGGCGTGCACTTCACGGTAGATCTCCACCGCGCGTTTCATGCAGCTCACGGCCTGCTCAGGGTCACCCATGTTCTTGTGGATCAGGCCAAGGCATTCCCAGCAGTTTCCTTCACCGTGCCGGTCGCCGAGGGACAGGTAGATGTCCATCGCCCGGTTGACCAGTCCGATGGCGTCCACGTTCTTGTCCAACATGGACAGACCGGCGGCCATGGCGTGCAGGGAGATCGCCTCGCCTTTGCGGTCTCCAGCCTCCTCGTAGAGCACGAGCGCTCTTCGGTGGTAGGCGACGGCTTCCGCCTCACGGCCAAGCTCGGAGTACACCGTGGCGTAATTGCTGTACAGGTAAGCGAAATCGGTGGTCTTGCCGAGCTGCGTGAGCAACTCCTCGGTGATCTTGAGTTGCTCGAGCGCGTCCTCGCAGCGCCGCAACAAGTAGTACGCGCCCGCGAGGCTCCGGTGCACCCGCGCGAGAACGTACGGATCCCCGGCCTCTTTCGCCGCGGCCAGCGCGATCCGCGTGGTGGTCTCCCAGTCGTGCGCGAGGCCTCTGCGCTGGTAGTACTGCTGGGTCGTGATGGCCAGATACCAGGTGTGCGGCAGGAAACCGTGCTCAGCGGCGGTCTTCACCAGCAGCTGGATCACGTGGCGTTCGCTGTTGAACCAGTTCAGGGCGGTCGTGAGGTTCGGGACTTCGGACAGCGTCACGCCGGGTCGTGGTGCCGGTGGTGGCGGGAAGATCTGGTGCGGCGGCAAACGCAGGTACGCCGCGTAGGACATGTGCACGTAGTAGTCGAGCAATCTGCCGAGCGCTTCGTGCTGCTCCTCGGCCGAGTCGACCTGTATGCGTTTCTCGATCGCATAGGTCCGGATCAGGTCGTGTGCCAGGTACCGGCCGGGTTCGTGCTCGGTCAGGAACCGGATCCGCGTCAGCTCGTCGAGCAACGCCTGTGCCCGCGGTACGGACAAGCCGCCGATACTGGCCGCGGCCTCGACCGAGGTGTCCACACCGATGTGCACCGACAGCAGCCGGAACAGCCTGGCCGCGTCCGGGCTCAGAATCCGGTACGACCACGAGAAGGCCGTGTGCACGTCCAGTTCGCCGTCGTCGTCGCGAAAACCCTGCAGCGTCCCCTTGGCCTGTTTGAGCTTGGCGATGATGGCGCTGAGCGGGAAATGCGGGTACGCCGCGGCCCGTGCGGCCACGATGGCCAGCGCCAGCGGCAGCCTGCCGCACAGCGAGATGATCTCCTCGACCGCGTCGGCCTCGGTCTCCACCTTCTCCCGGCCGAGCCTGCGGACCAGCGTCTCCCTGGCCTCCTCGGCCGACAACGCGTGCAACGTCATCGCCTGCGCGCCCTCGGAAGCCACCAGCCCGCCCAGTCTGCTGCGGCTGGTCACGATCACCAGGCAGCCCGCCGCGCCGGGCAACAGCGGACGGATGTCCGCGATCTCCCGGGCGTTGTCGATCAGCACGAGAACCCGACGGTTGGACAGCACACTGCGGTACAGCGCCGACTGGGCGTCCACCGACGGCGGGATACGGCTCGCGGCGATGCCCAGTGCGTCAAGGAACCCGCGCAGTGCCTCAGCCGCGGTCAGCTGGACGTGGTCCGGGTCGAAACCACGCATGTTGACGTACAGCTGCCCGTCCGGGAACCGGTCGGCCACCGAGTGCGCCCAGTGCACCGCCAGCGTGGTCTTGCCCGAGCCGGGCATCCCGTCGATCGCGACGGTGACCAGGCCGGTCGGCCGGTCCGGCAGCAACGACTCCAGGTACTTCAGCTCGGCCTCCCGGCCGGCGAACGCGGGCAGGTCCGGCGGCAGCTGCGCGGGCTGGACGATCGGCGTGATCAGCGGCGTCTCTTCGACCGTCTGCGGCGTCAGCACCGCACGGAACGCCGCAGTCAGCTCGGGACCCGGCTCCACGCCGAGCTCGCTGGCCAGTTTGTCCCTGACCGTCTCGAATGTCTGCAGTGCCGCGGCCTGGTTGCCCGCGGCAGCCAGCGCCAGCATCAGCCGCGCCTGCATCGCCTCGTTGTACTCGTCCAGCGACACGGCCAAGCGCAGGTACGGCACGACGTCCGCGGCGCGGCCCGCTTCCAGGGCCACGTCGGCCGCCTCGCAGATCACCCGGCAGCCCTCGTGGTCCATGTCCAGGAAGATCGCCCTGGCCCTGGCGGGGGCCGCGACACCGTGCGCGACCCGGCCCTGCCACAGCTTCAGCGCCGAGATGTACGTGGCCACGGCCCCGGCTTTGTCGCCGAGGCCGGCCTGTTTGCGCGCCTGCGCGGTGTGCTCGCGGTACTCGGCCAGATCGCAGGATTCGGCGTCCACCGCGAGGCGGTACGCGCCCGCCTCTCTGATCAGCCACGAACCGGTGGCGCGAGTGGGCAGTTCAGGTTCGAAAAGCCGGCGCAGGGTGCCGACGTAGCGGTGCACGACGTTGACCGCGCTGGACGGCGGTTCGTCCTCCCACAGCAGGTCTACCAGGGTGTCCAGGCTGACCGGCTTGCCCGCGTACGCCAGCAGCACGGAAAGCAGCAAGCGTTGCTGGGGTGGACCCAGTTCGATCTCAACCCCGTGACGCCATGCCCGCAACGGTCCCAGCAGCGCGAACCTGACGGCTGGGCTCACCAGCACCTCTCCCTGCTCCCCAGAGGTCTGTTCCCGGCGCAATCATGCCATCATCCTCTCCGGGTGCCCAAGATCAGGGAGCCGCGCTGCGGGCCTGCGCCCTGGAGAAGGTGTTGCGCAGCACCGCGAGCAGCGCGTCGCGGACCGACAGTTTCTCGCGAGCGTCGAACGTCACCAGCGGTACGTCCTCGGACACCGCGAGCGCCCAGCGCACGTCGTTGAGGTCGTGGTTGAGCATGCCGTCGAACTTGTTCACCGCCACGACGAACGGCACACCGGCCTTCTCGAAGTAGTCGACCGCCGGGTAGCAGTCGTCCAGCCGCCGGGTGTCCACGATGACCAGCGCACCGAGCGCACCGACCACCAGGTCGTGCCACATGAAGCCGAAGCGGTCCTGGCCGGGCGTGCCGAACAGGTACAGCTTGACCTCGTCGTCGATGGTGATGCAGCCGAAGTCCATCGCCACCGTGGTGGTGGTCTTGGACGGGACGTGCCCGGTCCGGTCGATCTCGGCGGCGGCCGAGGTCATCACGGCTTCGGTGCGCAGCGGCGGGATCTCCGAGATCGAGGCGACCGCGGTGGTCTTGCCGACACCGAAGCCACCGGCGATGACGATCTTGACCGGTGTCGGCGGCTTGCGCGGCGCCGCCATCGGTTCAGCGGATGGCTTCGAGTCCACGGATGACCCTTTCGATCATGCGGAGGTCTTGCGGGGTTTCGGATTCCGGCCGTCGTACCACGACGTAGCCGAGGGCGGCGAGGTCGGCGACGAGCACCCGCGCCACCCCGATGTGCAGCTTGAGCATGGCGGCGACCTCGGCGACCGACATCGTCTTGCGGCACAGCGACAGGATGTCGCGCCGCTCGAACGTGAGGTTCTGCACCGAAGTGGCACCCAGGTTGCTCGTCATCACCTGGGCTTCGATCTCAATGGTGTGATCGACTGGCTTGGTACGCCCTGAGGTCATCAAGTACGGGCGCAACAAGGAAACGTCGGGATCGTCTCCTCTGCCACTCATGGCCGCTCCTCCCCTTTATTGGCCCACGGAGTTCTTGAGCTCCTCGATCAACTGCGGTGTCAGGACAGCGCTGGCCCGGTTGGCAAACATTGCCATCTCGTAGGCGATCGTGCCAAGACTCGCTTGTTTGGTCGCGAGAACTCCGAGCGAACAGCCGATGCTGATCGTGCAGACCAGCAGGTAGCCGCGCTCCAGCTCGATGATGATCTTGTCCGGCTGGCCGAGCGGGTGGGTGTCGGACACACCGTTGGCCAGCCCGAGCATGGCCGAGGCGATCGCCGCGAGCCGGTCGGCGTTCTGCCGTGCCAGATCAGAGGACATCGCGATCAGCAGGCCGTCGGCGGAAACCGCGATCGCCGCGATCGCTCCGGCGGTGCCCTGGGCGAAGCGGCTCACGAGCCAGTTGAAGTTCTGGGCCTCGGTGCTGACTCCGGGGGGCGTGATCATGTGGTGCTCTCTTTCATCGGATCAGTGTCAACGGGTTCCTCCCGCACTCCGGCACGGGCCAGTCCACTCGCGAACGCGTCGAGCGACGCCTTCTCAGCTTCCGGATCACGTGCCTTGTACTTCGGCTTGGCCCGTAAGGGAGGGGCACTCGTCGTCTTCATCGTGCGCAGCCCTGGGGCGAGGTTGGCACCCGGCACCCGCCGGCTGAGCCCGTCGCGCATCAGCGGCTGCGGCTCGGCAGCCGGAGCCGCCATGGCCGCCTCCGGGGCAGCCGGTGCTACCGCTGCCTTGGCGAAAGCCTCCTGGAACCCGTCCATGGCCGCACGGGCCGCCGCCGGGTCGTGCTGTGCGGAGCGAGCCATGACCGGCTCGGGCTTCGCGACCGGCGCCGTGACCACGGTGGGTGTCGATGGGATGACCGCGCCGCCAGGGATCTGTGCTCCAGCGACCCGTCGCTTGAACCCGCCGCGGGTCTCACTGGACGCCGCCGCGGGCGCAGGCGCCGTGGCGACCGGCTGTGGTTCCGCGACCGGCGGCGCAGCAGGAGCAGTTGCCGGAGCCGGAACAGCGGGTGGCGGCGACATCGGCGGCGACATCGGCGGCGACATCGGCTCGAACATCGGCGACAGAGCGGGTTCCCCCGAGAAGTCGCCATCGGGGAACCACGAGAACCCGGAGTGCTGCTGGGCCGGTGGGATCCGCATCTCCGGCACGCTCGGCATCTCCAGCCGGGCACGCGCGGCACCTTGGTGCGCGGCGACCGCGGGCGACGACTGGGCCTGCGCGGCCGGTGCGGCGGGCTGGGCTGGTGGCGCGGCCGGGGCCGGCCGGGTGAACAGCGCGGCCGGGATGGCCACCCGCGCGGTCACACCGCCGCCGTGGGTCGGGATCAGGTCGACGGCCAGCGAGTGCCGCCGGGCCAGCCGTCCGACCACGAACAGGCCGAGCACACTGGTCGGGGCGACGTCGAGGCGTTCACGGTCGACCAGACGGCGGTTCTCCTCGGCCATCTGCGGCGGCTTCATGCCGATGCCGTGGTCCACGATGCTGATCACGCACGCGCCCTCGTTGGTGAACGCCGCGCTGACCTCGACCTGGGTGTCCGGCGGGGAGAACGACGTCGCGTTCTCCAGCAGCTCGGCGAACACCAGCACCAGGTCGGAACCCAGCGAGGAGGCACAGGTGACGTCGTGCATGTCACCGAGCTGGACCCGTTGGTAGTCCTCGATCTCGGCCAGTGCCGAGCGCATCGCGTTGGCCAGCAGCATCGGCCCGCCGAGCCCGGTGTCGGTCCGGGTACCGGCCACCACGAGCAGGTTGTCGGCGCTGCGGCGCAGGCGGGTGGAGAGGTGGTCCAGCCGGTAAAGCCGTTCCAGCAGGCGGGAATCCTGCTCGTTGCGCTCCAGCTCGTCGACCAGTGCGAGCTGGCGGCCGACCAGGTTCTGCGTGCGCTGGGCGACGTTGGCGAACATCAGACTGACGTTGTGCCGGGTGATGGCCTGCCGTTCGACCAGCTGGGCGGCGGTCGACTGCACGCGGTTGAACGCCACCGCGAGCTGGCCGATCTCGTCACTGGTGGAGACCTTGATCTCGGTCAGCCGTGGCCGCTGCGCCTCGGGCGTCTCGGTGTCGCTGACTCGGACCAGTTCGGTCTCGGCGAGCTGGGCGACGTTCGTGGCGGCGTCGGTCAGCTGCTTCAACGGCGAGGCGATCGCGCGGCTCACGATCACGGTCAGGAACGCGACCAGCGCGATCAGCGCGGCGGCACCGCCACCGACGAGCCACGCGATGGTCTGCGCGCTGTCGGCACGTGCGGTCGCGGCGTCGGTCAGCTGGCTTGTGACGCGGTCCTGGACCGTACGGCGCAGGCCCGACTGTGCTCCGACGGTCGTCAGTGCGTCGTTGGCGAACGCTTCGACAGCAGCAGGGTTTCGTGCGTCGGTGGGCATCCGCGCCGCGAGGCCTTCGACAGCCGTCGCGGGATCGCCTTCCGCCACTTGCACGACGAGTGTGGCGTGCTCGACGTCCGCCTGTTGGACGAATCGCTCGGTGAACATCTTGGCCTGCTGGGTCGCGTCGTCCAGCAGAACCTCACCGGTGGTCCGGTTGAGCGCGGTCGCGATCAACGCCATACCGCGCAGTTCGCCGTATTCGTTGGCGCGCAACAGCGCTTCGAGAGCGGTCAGCTGCCGGGTGCCCTCGGCGTCACTGGTCACCTGCGGCACGAGGCGCAGGGAGTCGATCACCGCGTCGATGACCGCGTGGTACGTACGCGCCACGCTGTCAGCGGAAATACCGCGGCGCAGTGCGCCTTGCCGGAGCTCGTTCAACGAACCGATCCGCACGAGAGCCGAAGCGAGCTCGTCGGACATGTCGTCGCCCAGTGACGACCGCACCTGCCCGACGGTCTCGTCGACCTTGCGCTGCTGGCGTTCCATCGCGCCGCTGTCGGAACTCGGCGACGCCAGGTACGCCGCGGTGAGCAACCGCTCCCGCTGCAGTTCCCAGACCAGGCCACCGACTTCACGCGTGTAGCGCGCCGCGTCCGCGGTCTGCCCCGCCGATGCGGCGCTGTTGGCCTGGACGATGACGAACGGCGTCGCGACCATCAGCACCGCTGCCAGCGGCAGCAGGAGGAGCAGGTTCAGCTTGCCCCGGATGCCGAGCCTGCCGAGCAGTGTGGTCTTGCCGTCCCGCCCCGGCGGTCTCTTCAGGTGCTTCATGCCACCTCCTCCTGCTTTCTCTGCCGCGGCCTCAGCCGGCTTTGTTGTGCTGGGCGCGAACGAGATCTTCGATCCTCGCCCGCAGTGCGAGGAACTCGGGGGTCCGTTTCACAGCCAGCTCCCGGTCTGTGGGAAGGTCGATGGTGATGTCCGCGGCCACTCGGCCGGGACTGGATTCGAGCACGACCACCCGCTGGCCGAGGAACACGGCCTCTTCGACGTCGTGGGTGACCATCACGACCGTGGTGCCGGTGTCCCGCCAGACCTGGCGGATCAGCACCTGCATGTCCTCTTTGGTCTGCACGTCCAACGCACCGAACGGTTCGTCGAGCAGCAGCACCTCCGGCTCGCACGCCAGCGCACGGGCGATCGCCACCCGTTGCTGCTGGCCGCCGGAGAGCTGCTTGGGCAGCGAGTTGCGCAGCTTCGACAACCCCGTCTCGGCGAGGTACCAGTCGACCCGCTTGGCCCGTTCGGCGGAACTGACCGGCAGCAGCTCTAGTCCAAAAGCGACATTGCGCTCCACCGTCCGCCACGGGTACAGGCTGCCGGCCTGCGGGACGAGCCCGCGATCAGGCCCAGGGCCGACCACCGGGCTGCCGTCCAACAGGATCTTGCCCTCGCTCGGCACGTCCAAGCCGGCGACCAAGGACAGCAGCGTCGACTTGCCCGACCCGCTCGCCCCGCACACGCAGAGGAAATCCCCTTGGGAGACCTGAAGATCGATGCCTTCGAGGGCGCGGACCTCACGCCCGCGCACATCGAACCGCTTGGCAACGCCCTGGATTTCCAACAACCCTGTGCCGACGCTCGATCCTGCAAGCAGATCTTCGGAAGTCACGCCACCCACCGTCCGATGCGATTGCGCAAGAAGCGCAACGCGATATCGATGATCACGCCACAGATGCCGATCAGGATCAGGATCGCGAAGATCTGGTCGGTCTCCAGGAACCGTTGCGACTGCATGATCCTGCGGCCGAGACCGGTCGTGGAGACGACCACCTCGGCCACCACGACCAGGTTCCACGCCGCGGCGATGTTCACCCGGATCGCGTCGATGATGCCCGGGACCGAGTGCGGGATGATCACCTTGCGCAGTACCTCGTTGCGCCGGGCACCGAGCGTGTACGACACGTTGATCAATTGCCGCGGCACGGATCGAACCACATCGGCGGTCATGAACGTGTTGAAGAAGACCGTACCGAGGAACAGGACCGCGATCTTGGGCTCTTCGCCGACACCCAGCCAGATCATCATCAGCGGGATGAACGCGCTCGCCGGCAGGTACCGCATCATGCTCAGGAACGGCTCGAAGAGCGCGTTGCCCGCCATGAACGTGCCCATCACGATGCCGATCGGCACCGAGACGAGCACGGCGAGGCCGAACCCGTACAGGATGCGCTGCACGGTGTCCCACAGGTCGGTGAACAGCGTGCCGTCCTGTGCCATCTCCAAACCGGCCTGGAAGGTGGCCACCGGTCCCGGCAGGAACGTCTCCGGGACCGCTTGGGTCGCGCTCAGCACGACCCAAGCCAGCAACGGGATGACGAACGACAGGACGAGCAGGGTCAGCCGTGTCGTGTGAGAGATCGGCTTGCGGATGCTCAGCAACGACGACGACGGCTTGGGTCTTGGCCGCACCGGAAGTGCGGGCCATTCTGTGCGGTCCGGCCGTGCCGGTGCGGCGACCGTGGCGGTGCCCGATCCCCGGCTGGCCCGTTCGGCCTCGAGGAACCGCTGGGCCGCGGCCTGCTCGTCGACCGACCCGGGGGTCACTCCCGGTTTCACTCCGGCACCGCCTTGACGAACGTGTCGTTGAACAGGCCGTCAAGGTTCGGCGGGTTCTTCGCCAGACCGGTGCTGGTGAGGAAGTCCGCGGCCAGGCGGGCCTGGTGGTTGAGGTGCTGCGGGGTGGTGCCAGGGGTGAACGCGTCGATGTTCTGCTGGCGGGTGAAGATCGTGGTGCCCGAGTCGTAGGTCTTGTAGTCCTCGACGGTCACGCCGTTGCGCTTGGCCATGATGCCGACCGCGCCGTCGCGGTTCTCCTTGATCCAGGCCAGAGTCTGGAACCAGGTGTTCACCACGCCCTGCACGACCTGCGGGCGGTCGCGGACCACATCGGCCTTGAACACCAGGTGGTCCGGGATGGCGCCGGGGAACTCGGCGGACGTGGCGATCGCGCGGCTGCCCGGCCGCTCGAGGGCCGTGGTGGTGAACGGGGCGAACGCGCCGACCGCGTCGACCTTGCCGCCGGCGAACGCCGCGACGGCCGCGTCGGTGGCCATCGGGACGAGTTCGATGTCCTTTTCGGTCAGCTTCGCCTCGGCCAGCGCGAGCAGCAGCAGGTAGTGGTCGACGGTGCCCTGCTCGACCGCGACCTTCTTGCCCTTGAGGTCGGCGACGCCGGTGATGCCCTCCCGGGCGATGATCTTGTCGTTGCCGGTCGAGTTGTCGTTGACCAGCACCACGGTCTGCTTGGCGCCGCCGCTGACGGACATCAGCGTGTCGTTGAGGGTTTGACTGTTGGCGTCGATCGCGCCAGTGGCCAGCGCGTTGAGGCTGTCGGTGTAGACGTCGAACCACTTCAGTTCGACCTCGACGCCGTTCTTGGCGAACAGGCCTTGTTCCTGCGCGACCTGCCATACGTTCCAGCCGGGCCAGGCCGAGAAACCAATGGTGATCTTGCCGGACGCCGACGACGCACCTGTCTCGGAGCAGCCGGAAAGGCTTGCCACACCGAGCATTCCGACGGCGCACAAGATCGCGGTCAGTAGACGGGTCAGGGGACGGGATCGCACAACGAACTCCAGGGGGACGGGGTAGGGAGTTCCGAATAGACGGGTATGTGGTTGTGAGCGGTGCTGGTCTTGCTTCTCAGTGCGGTGTTTCTGGCGTCCGGGAATCTGGCGCGACCGGGAATGCGCCAGGCGCATGCACGCGCCGGAGCACCTGCGCGCCGAACACGATCACGTCGTGCCCGTCGCCTGGACGAACGTCCTCAACGAACGGTTCTTTGAGGAACGTCATGGGGGTGAATCCCGCGCGGGCGAACACGGCGACGCGTATGTCCTTGATGGATCGGGCACCAGTCAGACCCAGCCGCGGGCTGTGGGCCATGGCACGGCCCCACGCCGTTGTGGGTAGTTCGGCTTCCCGTTGCACGGCACCACGGGCCTGCGGCCCGTAATTGTCGTGCAACGGAGCGTCACCAGACCCGGTCATCCTGGTTTACCCTCCACGCCAGTGTTTCGCCGGCGAACGTAGAGGACTCGTTGCGAAAACCGGCCGCTTCCCTCGTGAATACCTAGCGAACCGTGCGCAGAGCCCGACGCCCTTCGCCTCCCGGCGGACAGCTTAGCGACCACCGCAAGTACCTGATCACTCACGCATGCAGCGCAGATACTGCCGGATGGCGGAATTTGCGGGGATTTAACGCACCGAAGGCCGCCCGTCCGGTTCCGGTTAGTGGGACACCTCACCTGGGACGATGTCGGTCATGACCCATCCGCTGATCCTGTCACTGCGAGATCCCGGCGCCGACCTGGCCACAGTCGGTGGCAAAGGCGCGTCGTTGAGCCGTCTGGCCCAAGCGGGATTGCCTGTCCCGCCGGGGTTCTTCGTGACCACCAGCGTGTATCGCGATTCTGTATCAGCTTCTGGCACGGAAATTCCCTCGGATGTCGTAACTGCCATCCATTCGGCCTATGCGCAGCTGTGCAAATCAGCACAGTCCGGCGCGGTATCAGTCGCAGTGCGCTCGTCGGCGACAGTGGAAGACCTGCCGGAACTGTCATTCGCGGGTCAACATGACACGTTCCTCAACATCGTCGGATTCGACGATGTGCTCGACGCGATCAAGCGGTGCTGGGCGTCACTGTGGACGGACCGTGCGGTCCACTACCGCGCCAGTAATGAGGTGTCCGCATCGGACATCGCGATCGCGGTGGTGGTGCAGGAGATGGTGCCCGCGTCGGCGGCGGGCGTGATGTTCACCGCGGACCCGGTCACCGGCGCCAGGGACACGATCATGATCAACGCCACATGGGGTCTGGGCGAAGCATTGGTCAGCGGCGACGTGACTCCGGATACGTATGTGCTGACCGGCGATACCGTGCGATCGGAGATCGCCGAGAAGACGGTGATGACTGTGCCGACCGCGGACAGTGCTGGGTCGGATCGCACTGGATTGAATCGCACTGGACTGCAACCGGTTCCGGCCGAGAAGCGCTCCCAGGCCGTGCTGTCCGACGACCAGGTACAGGAACTGGCCGCGCTCGGCAAGCGCATCCAGGACCTGTACGGCATGCCGATGGACATCGAGTGGGCCGTCCACGACGGACAGTTCACGATCCTGCAGGCCCGGCCGATCACCACGCTGCCGTCGTTCGAGGTCTGGAACGACACATTGCTCGGCGACTATCTATGGACCTGTGCGAACCTGCGCGAAGCGGTACCGAGCGTGATGACCCCGGCGACATGGTCGCTCGCGCAGTCCCTGGCATTGCCGCCACTGGCCGGGCATCCGACGTCCGGCAACATCGGCGGCCGGTTCTATCTGAACATCAGTACGGGCATGGCCGCGCTGACCGCGCTGGGCCTCGGCGGCACGGCGCGCCGGATAGCCGGGCAGATCTTCGGCCGGATCCCCGACGACATGGACATCCCGCGGTTGCCGCTGTCCCGGTTGGCAGTCGTGCGCGCCACAGTGGCCGCGGGTATTCGGATTGCTCGGGATTTCCGTGAGTATCGCAAGAACTTGGACGCGTTGGTCGCGGCGAACCCGGCACGCTGTTCTGCTTTGCGCGCCAGGATTTCCGCTGCTGCCTCGGCGCCGGAGCTCGTGGAGTTGTGGCGGTCGGAGGTTGCTGACCTACTGCTTGCTTGCCGGACTTTCGACGCTGGTGCGCGTCAGGCTTCCGCGGCACGGTTCAGCATGCGGCTGACCGAACTGGTTGGCGCGTCTGACGCGGCGTTGTTGTTGTCCGGCTTGCACACGTCTTCGGACGAACTCGTCAGCCTCGGCCCGATGATCGGCCTGGCCCGGCTGCGCCGCGGCGAGATCACCACGGACGAGTACATGGAGGCGTGGGGGCATCGCGGTCACGACGAGTTCGAGGTGTCGGTGCCGCGTTCGGGGGAGGACCCCGCGTGGATCAAGCGCTTGCTCGACGGCATGACCGCCTCGCCCGAGGAACTGCTTGCCCGGCAAGCGCAAGCCCGTGATGCGGCGTGGGAACGCCTCAAGGCCGCGCACCCCCGCTCCGCGCCGAAGATCGCCCGCCGGCTCGCGAAGGCGGCTGTCTCGGCGCGAAAGCGGGAACGTGCCCGCTCGGAGTTCGCCCGGTCGTTCTGGGTGTTCCGGGCCTTCGTCCTGCGAGCGAACGAACTCACCGGTCACGACCTGTTCTTCTTGCGGTTCCCGGAAATCATCGCTGTGCTCGAGGGTGCGACGCAACCGCTGGCCGCGATCGGCGCCAGGCATGCGGCTTACGAGTACTACTCGGCGCTGCCGCCGTACCCGACCCTGATCTGCGGCCGGTTCGACCCGGCGAATTGGACCTCGGAAGACGACTCTTCGGCGATCACCGGCTTCCCGGGGGTCCCAGGGGCCGTCGAGGGAGTGGCTCGGGTGGTGTCCACAGTGGAAGAAGCCGAGTCGTTGCGCGACGGGGAGATCTTGGTGACGACCGTGACCAACATCGGCTGGACGCCGTTGTTCCCGCGCGCGGCCGCCGTGGTCACCGATATCGGGGCGCCGCTGTCACACGCCGCGATCGTGGCCCGTGAGCTGGGCATCCCCGCGGTGGTCGGATGCGGCAACGCCACGTCCCTGCTCTCCACGGGTGACCGCATCCGCGTCGACGGCGGCAAGGGCACCGTCACTCTCCTGTGATCAGGAGTTAGGGAACCGACGTTGACTTATTAGGTCAACGATGGTTCCCTAAGTGTGGGGCCGGGAAGGAGAGTGCTGTGGAAGTGACGCTGCGCGTCAACGGGCGCGAGGAAGTCCTGGATGTCGAGCCGAGAGTGAGCCTGCTGGACGCGCTGCGGGAGCAGCTCGGGCTCACCGGCACCAAGAAGGGCTGTGACCAGGGCGCGTGCGGTGCGTGCACGGTACTGGCCGACGGGACGCGGATCGTGTCCTGTCTGGCCTTGGCTGTGCAGTACGAGGGCAAGGAGATCACCACGATCGAAGGCGTGGACCACCCCTTGCAGCAGGCCTTCGTGCGCACGGACGGGTTCCAGTGCGGCTACTGCACGTCCGGCCAGATCTGCTCGGCGATCGGGATGCTGGCCGAGCACAAGGCGGGCATGCCGAGCGTGGTCACCGAGGACATCGAGGAGTCGGCCGAGCTCACCGAGGAGGAGATCAGGGAGCGGATGAGCGGCAACCTGTGCCGGTGCGGTGCGTACAACGGGATCGTGCGGGCGATCGAGGAAGTGGCGTCGTGAGGCCGTT
The DNA here is from genome assembly GCF_900176515.1 of Kibdelosporangium aridum. Classification (GTDB taxonomy): domain Bacteria; phylum Actinomycetota; class Actinomycetes; order Mycobacteriales; family Pseudonocardiaceae; genus Kibdelosporangium; species Kibdelosporangium aridum. The sequence continues at coordinate 24,115 of NZ_FWXV01000010.1, read as the reverse complement.
CGACTACGTCAGCGTCACCGATGTCCAGTCCGCGGTCCAGACGATCGCGACCACGCCGAACGCCAAGTTCCTCGGCGGCGGCACCAACCTCGTCGACCTGATCCGTGAGGACATCGAGCGCCCCGGGACAGTCGTCGACATCACCAGGCTGCCGTTGACCAGCGTGACCGCAGTCGGCAACGGGGTGCGGATCGGCGCACTGGTGCGCAACAGCGCGCTGGCCTCGCATCCGCTCATCAGGACCAAATATCCCGTGCTGGCGCAGGCGATTCTGGCCGGTGCGTCGGGGCAGCTGCGCAACATGGCGACCGTCGGCGGGAACCTGTTGCAGCGCACTCGATGCAGCTACTTCTACGACTCGGCGTCCCGGTGCAACAAACGTGAGCCGGGCAGTGGATGCGATGCGATCGGCGGGTTCAGCCGTGGTCACGCGATCCTTGGCGTGAGCCCGAACTGCATCGCCGCGCATCCCTCCGACATGGCCGTCGCATTGACCATGTTGGACGCGCAAGTCGAAGTCGAAAGCGTACGGGGGACACGCCGGATCCCGATCGGTGAATTCCACCGGCTGCCGGGACAGACGCCACACCTGGAGACCACCCTCGAGCCGGATGAACTGATCACGGCCGTGGAGATCCCTGAGACGACCAAGAACTCGCGGTATCGCAAGATCAGGGATCGGGCATCCTACGCGTTCGCGCTCGTCTCCGTGGCTGCCGCGATGGAAACCCGGGACGGCAGGATCACCGAGATCAGGCTCGCACTCGGCGGCGTCGGCACAAAGCCTTGGCGCGCAACCGAAGCCGAACGGATCCTGGCAGGGGCACAGGCAGGCGAAGCGGAGTTCCGCCGCGCCGCCGAGGCCGAGCTGGCCGCCGCCGTTCCGACCGAGCAGAACGAGTTCAAGGTCGAACTGGCCATCCGGGCCATCGTCGCGATGCTGCGTGAGGTGAACCCATGACCGGCGTCATCGGCCAGCCCGTCGACCGCAAAGACGGACCTGCCAAGACCACTGGGCAAGCCCGGTATGCGGCCGAGTACCCGTATCCGGACATCACCTACGCGGCCCTCACACACGCGACCATCAGCCGGGGCAGGATCGAGAGCATCGACACCGCTGAGGCCGAGGCGCATCCCGGTGTCATCGCGGTGATCACGCACAAGAACGCCCCGCGGACCAAGCCGACCGCGCCGACGAGCCTGATCGATCTGAACTCGCTCGCGCCGGGTACGAACGTCAACTACCTCAACACCGACGAGGTGCACTGGGACGGCCAGCCGGTCGCGATAGTCGTCGCGGAGTCCGCCGACGCCGCGCGGCACGCCGCTTCCCTTGTGCGCGTGCGGTATCAGACCTTACCGGCCACTGTGGACTTCCAGGCCGCTGTTCCTACGGCCGTGAAACAGAAGTCGAGCCCGCTGGGAACTGGCGCCAAGAAGGGCGATGCGCAGAAAGCGCTCGCCCAGGCGCCGGTCGTGGTCGACGAGCAGTACACCACCCCGCCGCACCACCACAACGCGATCGAGCCGCACGCCACGACCGCGTACTGGGAAGGCGACAAGCTCACGGTGCACGAGACCACGCAGAACATTCCTTATGTCCGTACGCACCTCGCGAAGAAGTTCGACATCCCGGTCGGGAACATCCGGGTCGTCTGCCCGTTTGTCGGCGGCGGGTTCGGCGGCAAGATCAACCTCTGGCCAGGCACGGTGCTCGCGGTCCTGGCAGCGAAGGCAACCGGGCGTCCGGTCCGGATGTCGTTGAGCCGCAAGAGTGTTTACCGGACTGTCGGCGGACGGGCGCCGTCAACGCAGCGAGTCGCGTTGGGTGCCGAGCGCGACGGCAAGCTGACCTCGTTGATTCACACGAGCGTGACCAGGCTCGGTCACGTCGGTGGTGCCGGTGAGCAGATCGTGTCCATGACCAACCACGCCTACGACGCGGCGAACATCCACACCCAGCAGCACACAGTCACACTCGACGTCTTGTCGAACACCTCCATGCGGGCACCCGGCGAATCGATCGGGTCGTTCGCGCTGGAATCGGCGGTGGACGAGCTGGCCTACCAGCTCGGCATGGACCCGATCGACCTGCGGATGCGCAACGAGCCCGCACGAAACCCGGTGAACGGCAACAAGTTCGGCCACCGGATGCTGCGCGAGGCCTACGCCCTTGGCGCCGAGAAGTTCGGCTGGGCCGCCCGTACGCCCGAGCCCGGCTCGATGCGGGACGGCAAGTGGCTGGTCGGGATGGGCGTGGCGACCGCGTATCACCCCGCTTGGCAGTTCGGATCGAACGCGTACGTCCGGCTCAACCAGGACGGCACGGTCCTGGTGAAGGTCGCGATGCACGAGATGGGCATGGGTGCGGCGACCGCGCAGGCGCAGATCGCAGCGGACGCGCTGAACGTCCCGGTCGACTCCGTGACCGTCCAGTGGGGTGACTCCGAGCTGCCGTTCGCGCCCGGCGCAGGCGGCTCCGGGCAGACCGCGAGCGTGGCGGCGGCCGTGCTCGACGCGTGCCGCAAGATCGACAAGAAGCGGCGTGAACTGGACCGGAAGGGCTTTGTCGAGGCCACGTCCGGCGGCGGTGACCTGCGGAACAACCTCAAGACGCTGCAGTTGGTGCTGTCCAGCAGGCGGCATGTGAAGGCAGCGTCCGGTGCCCAGTTCTGCGAGGTCAGGGTCGACCCGGAGACCGGCGAGATCCGGATCGCCCGTTTCGTCGGCGCCTTCGACGTCGGCACGGTGATCAACGCCAAGACCGTCGCCAGCCAGCTGCGTGGCGGGATCGTGATGGGCATCGGTATGGCGCTGGCCGAGGAGACACTCGTCGACCCGCGCACCGGCCGGATCATGAACCCGAGCCTGAGCGAGTACCACGTGCCCGTGCACGCGGACATCCCGGACATCGACGTGCACTGGCTGGGCGAACCGGACCCGAACATGCCCCTCGGGCTGCTGGGGGTCGGCGAGGTGAGCATTGTCGGCGTCGCGGGCGCGGTGGCCAACGCCGTGTTCCACGCCACCGGCAAGCGAGTGCGTGACCTGCCGATCACTTTGGACAAGTTGCTGTGATGATGGACGTATGGCGCAGGAGTTCCAGCGGGCGCGCCGCCCTGAGCAGAAGCAACAGCGTTACGACGCGATCCTGAGTGCCGCGCGCGCTCTCGCCGAACGCGACAGCGTGCGCGACACCAGCCTCGCCGACATCGCCGCCGAGGTGGGCATGCACAAGTCCGCCCTGCTCAAGTACTTCACCACCCGCGACGAGATCTACCTGAAGATCGCCGCCGCGGACTACGTGAGCTGGGCGGTGGAGATGCGCGAGCTGCTGGCGAAGGCCGGCTCGATCGGCGATGTGGCGGCGGCCTTCGCCGAGACGCTGGCCACGCGCCCGCTGTTGTGTGACCTGATCGCGCATGTCCCGTTGAACCTCGAACGGACCGTGCCGCTGGAGTCGGTCCGCGAGTACAAGCTCACGATCATGCCGGGGATCTTCGAGCTCGCCGAGGATGTCCGCAGGTTGCTGCCGAGTTTGACCGACGAGGACATCCTCGACCTGGTGACCGTGGTCAGTTCGGTGGCCGCGAGCCTGCACCAGATGGCCAACCCGCCGGAGACGCTGGCCCGGCTGTACCGCGAGATGCCCGAGCTCGGGCACGCGTCGGAGTTCGAGCCCACGTTGCACCGGATCGTCGAGACTTTCCTGCGCGGCCAGCAGGCCCGGTGATCACCCGGCGTTCTAGTCTTCGAGGAGTTTTCGCTTGGCCGCGGCGAACTCCTCGTCGGTCAGGATCCCCGACTTGTGCAACTCGCCCAGTTCCCGCAGACGGCGCAGCATCGCGTCGGGATCGTCGGCCTTGGCCGGTGCGGCGGCCTCAGGCAACGCGCGAGCAGTGGACGGGTGCGGCAGCCGGGAAACCACGGCGGCGGCGACCAGTACGGTCGTCCCGCCATCCCGCTGGATCCCCCAGGCCAGGCAGTGCCGGTCGTGCTCGGGGGCGACCGCGTTCGTGTCGGTCTTTGTCCGGAACCGCAGGAATCCGTAGCTGATGCCCTTCTGCGGCCGCCATTCCACGGCGGTCACATCGGACAGTGCCAGTTGGACGGGACCGGCCGCGGATTTGCTGTCCTCGGCCATCCAGCTCCAGTCCAACCGGATGTATTCGCCGTCGAAGGTCGCCGTGCCGTCACCTGCCGCCGCAGTGATCGGCGTGGGCTGCGTGGGCAGCAGATAGCGCGTGACAGGAGTCGACGGGACCTGATGGACCATCAGTGCGGTGCGCACGGACTCGGCGAAGTACTGGCTCGTCCCGATCTGGTTGGTGTCCACGGCAAGCAGATACGGATCAGCGTTCTCCGAGAGGCGTCCAGCTGTCACCTGGCTCAACGGGTCCGCGCCGTCACGCAGCCGCAACCGGAGGCGTGCGCCCTTGCGACCGGGTTCGTACACGACACTGGCGATCGCTTCCAACGGGATGGACAACTCCCCGATCGCCTGCCGCAACTTGTGCACACCGCGGCCGTGGCCGGGCACGATCCGGAGGGTTTCCAGGTCGAACGTCCACGTCCCGTCCCGCCCCAGTACTTCGTCCATGGCAGAACCATGCCATGACCGGTCGAGTGCGGTTAGCCTGGGGACGCGGCACTGGAGGACCTGGGGGTTCATGATGCGACTGTTGACTGTTGCCGTGCTCGCCGCGAGCGCGTTGACCGTGGGGACAAACGCTTACGCGGACGCCACCTTGACGAAGGTGTCCGGGCCGTCGCCGTTTCCGCCTGCGTGCAGCGAGACCGGGCCGGGCACGTTGCACTGGAATTCCGAGGTGCAGTCGCATGCCGCGGTGAACCCGAGGAATCCCGGGCACTTGGTCGGGACGTACCAGCAGGACAGGTGGTCCAGCATCGCGTCGCAGGGCGTTGTCACGGCCACGTCGTTCGACGGCGGGCGGACGTGGCGCCAGTCGGTCCCGCCCACCTCGCAATGCTCGGGCGCCGGGAACTTCAAGCGTGCCACCGACTCGTGGGTGAGCGTCGCACCGGACGGCACCGCCTATCTGGCTACTTTGGCGATGACGAAGGCGTTCTTCGAACCCGGTTCCGAGCACGCGATCCAGGTTTCGCGATCCCGGGACGGCGGGCTGACGTGGGGCCCGGCGACGGTGCTTGTCCGTGAGGGCGGCGAGTCGGTGTTCAACGACCTGCCTGCCGTCACCGCGGATCCGACCGACTCGCGATACGTCTACATGGTCTTCACGAAGATCGAGGTCTTCACCGAGACCGAGTTCACCGGCTCCGCGTACCTCGCGCGCAGTGTCGACGGCGGCCGGACCTGGGAGCCGCCGAAGGTCGTCTACGCGCCCGGGCTCAACAGCCAGACCATCGCCAACAAGATCGTGGTCCGGCCGGACGGGACCCTGGTCAACGCTTTCACCCGGTACTACCTGGACGCTTCCGGGGCCGAGTGGGAGGAGATCGCCGTGATCTCCTCGGCCGACAAGGGCAAGACGTGGTCGGCGCCGGTCAAGGTCGCCGACCTGACCAAGGTCGGTACCAAGGACCCGGACACCGGCACACCGATCCGGGACGGCTCGGACTTCGTCCACGCCGCCGCGAGCGGCCGGGACCTGTACCTGGCCTGGCAGGACTCCCGGTTCTCCGGCGGGAAGCACGACGGGATCGTGCTGTCGCGTTCCCGGGACGGCGGTCTGACGTGGAGCGCCCCGGTTCCAGTGGCCGCGCAAGCGTTTTCGCCCGCGTTGGCGGTGCTGTGGGACGGCACAGTCGGCGTGACGTACTACGACTTGCGGGACAACACCTCCGACCCGGCGACCCTGCCGGCGAGGTACTCGCTCGCGACTTCCAGTGACGGTGTCACGTGGCGTGAGCAGCGGGTCGCCACGTTCGACTTCGCGGGCGCACCGACGGTCGACCGGCCGGAAAGGTCGCTGTACCTGGGTGACTACCACGGGCTGGTGGCGTCCGGCGGCTCGTTCGTCCCGTTGTTCCCCAAGGCGGGCAAGGATCCGGCGAACCGGTCGGACGTCTTCGCCGGCCGGTTTCAGCCGATCGCGGGGTTGTGACCAAGTGGTCTAGGCCATTACGTTGGAGGGACCCTGCAGATCGGTTTCTGGCGGCGCGAGCCGGCGGTTGGGTAACGCCGGTTGCCAGGCTGTGCCCCAGAAGGGAGCCGTCATGGCTCGACTGTCCCGTCTGTTGTCCCTCGGCGTGGGCGTGCTGCTGGCAGCCGCAGCGCCCATCCCCGCGACAGCACAACCAGTACAGGTCCAGGCGGACGTGTGCGCGGTGAAATCCAAACCAGCCGGAAAAGTGCTCCAGGGTTACTGGGAGAACTGGGACGGCGCATCCAACGGCGTGCACCCGCCGTTCGGCTGGACACCCATCACTGACGCACGCATCCGCAACGCCGGGTACAACGTCATCAACGCCGCGTTCCCAGTGATCCGTTCCGACGGGACCGTGCTGTGGGAAGACGGCATGGACGCGACGGTGAAAGTCGCGACACCAGCGGAGATGTGCGAGGCCAAGGCGGCGGGCGCGACCATCCTGATGTCCATCGGCGGTGCGACGGCAGGCATCGACCTGAGCTCGGCGACCGTGGCGAACAGGTTCGTGGCCACGATCGTGCCGATCCTGAAGAAGTACAACTTCGACGGCATCGACATCGACATCGAGACCGGCCTGGTGGGCAGCGGCAACATCAACACGCTGTCGCCGTCGCAGGCCAACCTGATTCGGATCATCGACGGCGTGCTGGCGCAGATGCCGGCCAACTTCGGCCTGACGATGGCGCCGGAGACCGCGTACGTCACCGGCGGCAGCGTGGTCTACGGCTCGATCTGGGGCGCGTACCTGCCGATTGTCAAGAAGTACGCGGACAACGGCCGGTTGTGGTGGCTGAACATGCAGTACTACAACGGAAGCATGTACGGCTGCTCCGGTGACTCCTACCAAGCCGGGACAGTGCAAGGGTTCCGTGCGCAGACCGACTGCCTCAACCGTGGTCTGGTCATCCAGGGCACCACGATCCGCGTGCCGTACGACAAGCAGGCGCCGGGCCTGCCCGCGCAGCCGGGCGCGGGCGGCGGCTACATGTCGACGAGCCTGGTCTCGCAGGCGTGGAGCGGGTACAACGGCGCCTTGAAGGGCCTGATGACCTGGTCGATCAACTGGGACGGCTCGAAGAACTGGACGTTCGGCAACAACGTCAAGCGGCTGCAGGGCCGGTAAAACAGCTCAGTGCGCCCCGTCCGGCGCGGGCGGGGCGCTGCGCCGCAGCAAGTACGTGTCCATGATCCATCCCTTGCGCTGCCGTGCTTCGGTGCGCTTGGCCACGATCTCACCGGCCACTTCGGACAGTTTGCCGCTGATCAGGATCTCGTCCGGAGTTCCGATGTAGGCACCCCAGTAGATGTCCGCGTCCTCGCCGACGTGCCCGGTGAACGCGGTCCGCGCGTCGAGCATCACCACGACGTCGTCCACATCGGACGGCCAGTGCACGGAAAGCCGTCGCCCGGTGGTGATCTGGACCGGTTTTCCCACCTGGTTGAGCGGTACGCGGTGCCGGGCGACCAGTGCGGAGACACTGCTGATCCCGGGAATCACCTCGATGTCGAGCTCGAAGCCGCGGGAGGCGATGTCGTCGAGGATGGCCAGGGTGCTGTCGTACAGCGTCGGGTCGCCCCAGACCAGGAACGCGCCGGTCTGCCCGTCGGCCAGCTCGGCGGTGATCATCTGCTGGCAGACGTCCGCGCGGCGCCTGCGCCAGTCGTCCACGGCCTCGACGTAGGCCTCCGTCGTGCGGTCGCGGTCTGGGTCACGGCCGTACACCACTCGGTAGCCGCCGTCGGGGGCGTAGCGCCGCAGGATCTCCTGGCGCAGGTCGACCAGGTCCTGCTTGACTTCGCCCTTGTCCAGTACGAAGAACACATCGACCTGGCGCAGCGCGGTCACCGCCTGCATGGTGATGTGCTCGGGGTCACCAGCGCCGATGCCGATCACGAGAATCCTTCGCATGCCCCCAGTGTCGCTCATCCGCTCACTGGCCGGTGGACCGGTCTAGCCCGGTGCCTGAAAGGCCTTCAGCGACGTCCCTTCCGGACATTCATTCACACCACGCGCAAGCACTAGCCTGCTTGCCGAGTCGCGGCAGCCAACTGTCCGAAATAGACTCAATTGGGGAGGTCGGGATGAACCGAACGATTGCTGTACTGGCAGCGGGAATTGTCGCCGCCGCACTGGTTCCAGGCGTCGCGTACGCGGGCGGCCCGAAGGTCACCACCGTTGCGAGCGGTCTGGACAACCCACGCGGGCTGGCGTTCTCGCTCGACGGCGATCTGTACGTCGCCGAATCCGGTCGTGGCGGGACGGACGGGTGCTTCGCCGGACCGGAAGGCGAGGCGTGTCTCGGGTCGTCCGGCGCGGTCACCAAGATCGAGCACGGCAAGCACAAACGGGTGCTGAGCGGCCTGCCGTCGGTCGCTGCCCCCGCGGGCACCAACGCACTCGGCCCGACCGACGTGGTCGCCAGGGGCGGTTCCATCGCGTTCACGATCGGCCTCGGCGCGGCGCCGGACCAACGCACGAAGCTGCCCGAGGCGGCCCAAGGGCTGTCCACGCTGCGCAGCGATGGCTACCGTGGCCTGAAAACAGTCGCTGACCTGGGTACCTACGAGGCCACGGCCAATCCTGACGGCGGGGCGTTGGACACCAACCCGACGTCGGTGATCGCCAGCCCGTGGGGCTACACCGCGGTCGACGCGGGCGGGAACTCGCTGCTCGGCGTGGGCCCGACCGGCAAGGTCTGGACGATCGCGACCTTCGCAGACCACGACGGCGCGCAGGCCGTGCCGACCGCGGTCGCTCAAGGGCCTGACGGCGCGCTCTACGTGGGCGAACTCACCGGCTTCCCGTTCAAGCCGGGTTCGGCACGGGTCTACAAGGTGTGGCCGGGCAAGCAGCCCGAGGTGTTCGCGGACGGCTTCACGAACATCATCGATGTCGCCTTCGACCGGCACGGCACGCTGTACGTGCTGGAAATCGCCAAGGACGGCCTGACGGCGGGTCCACCGGCGGGGGCGCTGATCAAGGTCGGCGAGGACGGATCGCACGAGACCGTGCTGGACACCGGCTTGACCGCGCCGGGCGGCCTGGCGATCAAGGGCAACGCGGCCTACATCTCCAACTGCGGCACGTGCGCCGGTCAGGGCACGGTCGTCCGGGTGCCGCTCAAGTGAGCCGTTTGGCCAGCGACTTCGGGGCCATCACGCAGTAGGAATCGGTCATGAGCTCGGTGACTTCAGCCCAGTCGGTGTCGTCACCGAGCATCATGACGATCATGTCGTCGGGCCAGACCGTCTTGAAGAACGGCGGGCCCGCGTTCGCCAGCGCGTGCAACTCCTCTGGCGACGCGCGGAACGCCAGGACCAGGCCGTCGCCGGAGATGACGTCCGCGAACCACGGCGGCCTGCCGTCCTCGACCAGCAGCACGTGCGCGAAGGTCTTCTTGCGGATCCGCCACCGCGTGCCGAGCCACGCTTGTTCCTCGTAGGTCTCGGGCAGCGCCAGGCAGACTTCGCGTAATCGCGTGAGGACCTCGTCGGGGACGCTCATGGGCCGAGGCTAGAGGTCAGGGGAGGATCGAGTCCACATAGCCACCGTCCACCCGCACCGCGCCGCCGGTGGTCGCTGAGGCGAGCGGAGAACTCAAGTACACCACCATATTCGCGATTTCTTCCGGCTCGATCAGCCGCTGCAGCAGCGACTGCGGCCGGTGCTCGCGCATGAACTCACGCTGGGCCTCGTCCCACGGCAAGTCCTTGTCGACAAGTTGATAGACGAAGTCCTCGACACCGCCCGTGTGCGTCGGGCCCGCGATCACCGCGTTGACCGTCACGCCAGTGCCGGCCGCGGCCTTGGCGAAACCGCGGGACACACCGAGCAACGCCGTCTTGGACATGCCGTAATGGATCATCTCGGCGGGGATGGCGACCGCGGAATCGCTGGCGATGTACTGGATCCGGCCCCACCCGCGGCTCATCATGCCCGGCAGGTACGCGCGGGTCAGCCGGACCGCGGCGAGCACGTTCACCTCGAAGTAGCGGCGCCACTCGTCATCGGTGATCTCAAGTGGCTCGGCGGCGCCGAAGATGCCCAGGTTGTTGACCAGGATGTCCACATCGGGCACGGCGTCGAGAACCTGCTGGGTGCCCGCGTCGGTCGAGATGTCGCCCGGTGCCGCGACGAAGCCGTCGCCGAGTTGGTCGATCGTGGCCTTGACCTTGTCCTCACCGCGGCCGTTGATCGCCACGGTCGCCCCCGCACTGGCCAGTCCTTTCGCGATCTGCGTGCCGATGCCCTGGGTCGAGCCCGTGACCAGCGCGGTCTTGCCGGAAACGTCCAGTCGCATGATCTCCTCCTCCTGCGTGCTGTCTCCAGCTTGGGGCAGGCAACCTGATCATGCAGTGCGACGACACCGTGCGCTCCTTGGACATCACCCGGTACGTGAGTGCGGACGACCTGCCAGTGCTGCGGAATCGCTTGGTAGGGGCCGAAAGGGGCTGAAGCGGGGTCGCGAGCGCCGGTATTCCCTGATCTGGACTGCTGTTCAGCGGAAGGGACTCTCGGATGAGAACGCTAGCCGTGCTCGCGGCCGGACTGCTCACGCTTTTTCCGACACCGGTGATGGCACAGGAAGCCACGACAGTGGCCTCGGGCCTGGACAACCCGCGTGGTTTGGCGTTCACGCACGACGGGACGCTGTACGTGGCCGAAGCGGGTCGTGGTGGCGCAGGACCGTGTTTCCCTGGCCCGGAAGGCGGGGACGTCTGCTTCGGGGCTTCCGGCGCGATCACCAAGGTCAGCCGTGGTCAGCAAAAGCGTGTGGTGCAAGGGCTTTCGTCCATTGCCGCGCCGAACGGCACTCAGGCGATGGGCCCGTCGGACGTCGCGGTCGTCGGCGACTTCCCGGTGTTCACTGTCGGACTGGCCACCGCGCCGGCGAAGCGGGACGAATTGCCTGGTGCGGGCCAGAACGCGGGCCGTTTGCTGCTCTCGGCGGGCGGGCGTGTGGTCAGGCTCGCGGACATCGCGGGCTACGAGGGACAAGCCGACCCCGATGGCGCGGGTGCGGAAACCAACCCGAACTCGGTGACCCTGACATCGGCAGGTGCGGCTGTGGCTGACGCGGCAGGGAACTCGCTGGTGAAGGTCGCACCCAACGGCACCGTGTCCACGCTCGCGGTCTTCCCGAGCCAGATGGTCGACGCACCGGACTTCCTTGGCCTGCCGCCCGGGAGGAAGATCCCGTCGCAGGCCGTGCCGACGGCCGTGGTCCAGGGGCCAGACGGCGCGTACTACGTCAGCCAGCTCACCGGATTTCCGTTCCCGGTCGGCCGCGCAAGCGTTTTCCGCGTGGTGCCCGGCCAGGCGCCGACCGTGCACGCCACCGGCTTCACCAATGTCGTCGACCTGGCATTCGACCGTGACGGCACCTTGTACGTGCTGGAAATCGCGCACAACGGCCTGCTTTCCGGCGACATGACCGGGGCGTTGATCAAGGTCAAGCGGGACGGCTCGCACCAGATCGTCACGACCGCGCTCACCGGGCCCGGCGGACTCGCCCTGCGGGACGGCGCCGCCTACGTCTCCGACTGCGGCGTTTGCCCTGGTACCGGCAAGGTCGTCCGAATTGCGTTGCGCTAGTGGGCATGATGTCCCTTATGACCCAGCAGGCGATCATCCTGATCACCGGGATCCAGGCAGCGGGCAAGTCGACCATCGCCCAGCTGCTGGCTGAGCGGCTGGAGCGGTCGGTACATGTGCGCGGCGACTCGTTCCGGCGCATGATCGTCAACGGTCGTGCGGACATGACGCCCGACCCGTCCGATGAGGCGTGGCGACAGCTCCGGTTGCGGTACAAGCTGACCGCGATGGCGTGCGACGAGTACTTCCGTGAAGGCTTCACGGTGGTGGCGCAGGACGTCATCCTCGGCAAGCCGCTCAGCGAGATGGTGCACATGATCAGGCAGCGGCCGTTGCTTGTCGTCGTGCTCGCGCCGCGGCCGGAGGCCGTCCTGGCAAGGGAAAAGGGCAGGTCCAAGGCGGACACGTACGACCAGTGGACGATCGAGCTGCTGGACAAGGGCCTGCGCGAGGACACGCCCAGGATCGGGTTGTGGCTGGACACCTCCGACCAGACGCCGGAGCAGACCGTCGAGGAGATCCTCAGCCGCGTGTGGTCAGAAGCGTCCGTCGACTGAACCACCAGATACCGGCGACGACCAGGCCGAAGAACACCATCATCGCCATGGACAGCAGTTGGCCCGGCTCCGGCGGCACGCCGCTGCCGGGCAACGGCACCACGGCGGCGGCCGTGGCGACGGCCAGCCCGGCCGCGCCGCCCACGTTCTGGAAGCTGGTCAGCAGCCCGGCGGCCGAGCCGTGGTGCTCGGGCTGGACCGCGTCCACAGCCATGATCGACGCGGCCGGATAGCTCAGCGCGATGCTGATGCCGATGATCACGAACGCGGGCAGAAGTCCTGCGGCGTAAGGCAAACTCATGCCGACCGTGCCCAGGTAGCCCAGCGCGGTCACGACCAGCGCCATGCCCGTGGTGAGCACTTTGCGTGCCCCGAACCTGGTCACCAGCTTCGCGCCGAACATCGTCGCGATCGCGTTGCTGATGCTCTGCGGCACCAGCGCGAGACCGACCTCGAACGCGGTGTTGTTTGCTTGCAGCGCAAGGCTTACCAGGTACACGGACGTGACCAGTGCCGCGAAAACCCCGGCCAGTGCGAAGGATCCGCTCAACACACCCGCGGATCTGGTCACCTCCACGGGGAACAGGCGCCGCCCGCTGAGTTTCACGGTCATGCCCAGCAGAAGTGCGCCGCCCAGCTGCACCGCTGTGCTCCACAGTGGAGCGTTGCAGACGTCGGCGATGGCGTGCACCGCGAGCATCATCGCGATCGTCACGGCGATCGCCGACAACGGATCGAGCTTTCCACCTGGTGCTGCCGAACGCTGGATGGTCTGCCCGATGATCAGCATCGCCACGACCAACGGCAAGTACACGAGAAAACTCGCGCGCCACCCCAGTTCGGTCACCACGAACGCGGGCAACACCAAACCGAGGGAGAACCCGACCGCGCCCATGGCCGCGTACAGCCCCATCGCCTGATTGCGCGTCTTCCCGGGCGGCAACCCCGCGATGATCAACGCCACAGCGGCGGGAGCACTCAGCGCCGCGCCCGCTCCCTGCGCGAACCTGCCTGCCACCAACCACAAACCGGACAGTGCGGCGGCGCAGATGACGCATCCAAGCCCGAACAGCGCCACGCCCCACAGGAAGACCGTCCGGCCGCCGCGGGTGTCGACCCATCGTCCAGCCAGCGGCAACAGCCCGGCGTACGCGATCAGGAACGCACCCACGGTGAGCTGCAACAGCGCAGGTGACAGCCCGAAATGGCGCTCCAGCGCACCGATCTGCACGTTGATGCTGGACGAGCTCATCCCCTCGAGCAGCAGCACCGCGCAGATGAAGCCGATACGCCACCACGACGTGATGCGATCGGCCACAGTCACCCCCCGTGATTGCCTGTGGCCGAGCTTATCCGTTCAGTAACCGCGCTGGGGAGGGTATCCGTACGGCTGCTGCTGTTGATACTGCTGCGGGGGATAGTGCTGCTGGGGTGGGTACTGCTGCTGGGGGTACTGCGGCATGGGTGGCGGCGGTGGGGGAGCGGGCTGGTGCATGGGCAGCAGCGGGACCAGTTGGGCGAGCTTGCCGAGGGTCTCGACGATCTCGTCCGGCTTGGTCCGGCCGAAGATCGGGTGCTCGACGTAGAGCAGCTCGTTGCCCACCAGCGACCAGTTGTGCAGCTTGAGCTGGCGCATCGCGGCGCACAGCGGCGGGGTGAGGATCCGCATGGCGACGTTCGGGTCGGTGTCGATCATCTTGTACCAGCGGTTGAACTTGCGGTCCGGTGTCGGCGGCTCGGGATACGGCTCGGTGTCGAACGTCGGCTCGGTGTCCCCGACGATCTGGAAGAACGGCATCGCGACCGGCAGCGTGATCACCCAGACGCTGTCGATGGTGATCGTGTCGAGCTCGTTGACCTTCTTGTTGGTCCATCGCGTGTGCACGCTGGTGACCACGGGCCGCCGGTGGAAGTCGAACACGGTGAACGGCAGGCCCTGGTAGTTGCCCTGGACCACACCGAACGCCAGCCGCTTGTCGCCGCGCTGGTTGAACGGCAGCACCTGCCACCGGTCCAGCAGGGCGGGCACGTCCGCCCAGAACTGCCAGCCGTAGCCGGTCGCCATCTGGTAGCGCTCGTAGTTCGTGGCCTCGATCCGCTTGGCCTCGATGGTGTCCATAGTGTCCAGCCCCCAGTTGCTTGCACCGAGGGCACGACCGTAGCTCACCGCGGCGGTTCGCGCTCGAAGATCGGCACCGTTTCAGGCGTGCCGTAACGGCTCGGGCTATCCGATCTCCTGCAGCGCCTTCTCGACCGCCGCGGCCCGGTCGGCTTGGTCGATCGCCTGCCAGAGCTCAAGGGCCATGCCCAGGTGCCTGTGGGCGGCTTCCGACTCGCCGTGCCGCATGTCCAGTTCGCCGAGTTGTTGCCAGCATTCGGCTTCGTTGCGCCGGTCGCCGTTGACGTAGAACACGTCAGCCGCGCGTTCCAACGCGCATCGCGCACGTGAATGGTCGTCGAGCTGTGCGTAGACGGCGCCGATTCGTTGCTCCGCATAGGCTGCGCACCGCTCGTCGTCGATCTCCTTGAAGATCGTCAACGACCTTGTCAGGCACCGCAACGCCGCCGGCGTATCGCCACTTGCCTGGTAGTACTTGCTTGAATTACGCAAGATCACCGCTTGGCGGTGGCGGTCGCGCAGTTGGCGGGCCACGGTCAGCCCGCTGTCGATCCATTCTCGGGCGTCGTCGAGGTTGCCCTGCTCGAGCCGGACCAGGCCGATGGCGCTACGCAGCTGCGCTTCCGCGTGCCGGTGACCCACCTCTATGAACAGATTCAAGGCCGTGCACGCGTCGCCCAGTGCGAGGTCGTAGTTGTTGTGTACGCGCCGCATGGTTGCCAGGCCCGCGAGGGCGAGCGCCATGCCGCGCTTGTCCCCGGTTTCGCGGTGCAGCTCCAGGCTGCGTTTCAACGACCGCAGCGCTTTGGCGTCTTCGTCCCGGTAGATGTGGACTTGGCCGAGGCTTTGCAGCAACACGGCTTCCCCGTGGGTGTTGCCTGCCGCACGCGTTGCCGCGAGTGCGACCCGGTGGCTTCGCGTCCAATCCTGGTAAAGGCTCCGGTGGTCGTAGTACGGCACCGCGGCGGCCGCGAGTTCCCACGCGAGCTCGTCCAGGTCCCAGTCGACCGCGAGCTGGATCGCGTGCAGCAGCCTGCCGCGCTCGACGTCGAACCACGCGATCGGGTCGACGACGGCGTAGTCCGGTTTCCAGCGCGGCGCGGTGCCTGGCGTCGGCTCGAAAAGACTGGGGTAGAACAGATCCCGCGCCTGTTCGGCCAGCGCGAGCCATGCGGCGAGAACCCGTTGCACGGCAGCACGCCGCTCGTCCAGCGGGTAATGCTCCTCAGCCGCTTTAGCCGCATACGTCCGCAGCAAGTCGTGCAGCCGGTACCGCGGTTGTCCCACGTTGTCGGTGTCCATCAGACGCACCAAGTTGGCGTCCACCAACGCGTCGAGCACGTCGTCCGCGTCGTGCTGGTCGATCAACGCGCCGATCACCCAGCCTGGCAGGCTTTCCGCGCCGAGCAGTCCCATCAGCCGGAACGCCCGGGCACTGTCCTCGGGCACCATCCGGACGCTCAGGTCGAAATTCGCCCGGATGTCCAGATCGCCGACGCGCAGCTCGCGCAGCCGCCGTGACTCGTCCTCCAGCCTGTCCTGCAGCACCTGCAACGTCCACGCCTGTCTGCTGGCCAGCCGGGCACCCGCGATCCGGATGGCGAGCGGCAGGTTTCCGCACAGCTCGACGATCGCGGCGGCTTGCTCGGGCTCCCGGTTGACCCGCGCGCTGCCGACAATGCCCGCGAGCAGCTCGCGGGCGTCGTCGCTGGGCAAGACGTCCAGTTCGACGTGATGCGCGCTGGTCAGGTCGGCCAGCAAGTGCCGGCTGGTCACCAGCGCCGCGCAACCACCGGACGGCGGCAGCAGCGGACGCACCTGGTGCGCTCCGGCGGCGTCGTCCAACAGCACCAGCATTTGACGGCCGGCGAGCGTGGAGCGGTACAACGCCGCCCGCTCGTGCAGGCCGTCCGGCATCACCGCGTCGGTGACGCCGAGTGCCCGCAACAGCTCGGCCAGCATCATCGCCGGGTCTCTTGGCACGTCCGCGGTTCCGGCCAAGTCCAGGTACAGCTGTCCGTCCGGGAACATCTCCCGCGCGCGATGCGCCGCTCGCACCGCCAGCGTGGACTTCCCTGTCCCCGGCGCGCCGACGATGACCGCGGTCCGGCCGCCGGTCAGCAGGCCGAGCACCTCGTCGAGCGATTCGGTCCGGCCGGTGAAGTCGGGGATGTCGGCGGGCAACTGGCACACCGCGAGCGAATCCAGCTCCCGTGGCGCGGCACCCTCGGACAGCGCCGGGTCCGCGCGCAGGATCTGGGCGTGCACGCGTTGCAGCCCATGTCCGGGGTTGGCTCCCAGTTCCTCCGCGAGCAGCCGCTGAATGTCCTGGTAGACGGCCAACGCGTCAGCCTGACGGCCGCTGCGGTACAACGCGATCATCAGCAGCTCGCGTACCCGTTCGCGATACGGATGGTCGGTCGCGAGCCGCGACAACTCCGCCACGGCCAGCGCGTGGTCGCCCTGCACCAGGTCGAGTTCGGCGATGTCCTCCAGCGCCCCGACCCGGTACTCGTCGAGACGGGCGCGTTCGATGTCCGCGGCGGGGGTGTCGATGCCGCTGAACGCCGGTCCACGCCACATCGCCATCGCGTCGGCCAGCGTCTGCCGGGCGCCGACCAGGTCGCCGCCGTTCCTCGTTTCCCGGGCGTGTGCCAGATCGGTGGAGAACTTGGTGCTGTCGAGTTGGTCCGGTGCCACGCGCAGCAGATAGCCGGTTCCCACGGTGATCAGCGAATTGCCGTCCAGCCCCAGTGCCCGGCGCACGTCGCCGACGTACTTCTGGACGAGGTTGATCGCGCTTCGCGGCGGGGTCGTACCCCAGGCGCACTCGATGATCTGCTCACGGTCCACGCGGCGGTTGGCGTGCAACAGGAGCATTCCGAGAACCTGGCGGCATTTGCTGGGGCCGAGGCCGACCATCTCGGTCCCGCGCCACGCCGTGACCGGCCCAAGCACACCAAACCGGACCTCAGGCATTGCGCAGGCTCCCTTCCTGGTCGCCAGAGACTACCGCTGAGCTGTGCACTTCCGTGAGACTTCAGCCGGGGTGCAGTGGCATCTGACACTCTCGCGCCACTCGATGTCACTGGTTCACTGGGGGACTGAGGGGCATGACATTGCCGCTGGCGCGAACACCACAACACCTGCAAGACGTGCTGGACCGGCTGCGGGACCGGCACGAGTGCGTCCGGACCGGGACGAAGTCGCTCAACGGCTGGGAGATGGAGCTGGCGGCCGACGCGTATGGCCGGATTCACACCCGTCCGGTGCCCGGGACCCCGCTCAGCGGAGTACAGGTCCGCACAGGTGAAGTGGAAGCCGTTCTGGCGTACGTGATTCGCCGCGTCCACACCGGAGTGATCGAATTGCGTGACGGGGACGTCACCGGCTGGTGCCCGCCGAGCGCGGTCAAGGACTGGCTGCCGGAGTCCAACCTGGCCTCAGGCACGGCCGTGCGGATCCGGCAAGGCACCCGGTTCTTCGCGCCGCAGGTGGTCGCGGCCCGTGCCATCGTCAGCGATCTCGACGGCGTTGTGGCCTGGGGCGGTGACCATCCTTCGGCCGACCAGTCGTTGTTCTTCGTCGACGTCGAACCGGACGCCGTGAGCCTGCTGCTGGCGGCACGACGACTTCGTGGCCAGTAGCCGGCTTTCACACTTCCCGCAAGGCGGTCGTGCTGGTCGCCTGCCACAGCGCGGGCAGCGTGAGCGCGGTGACCAGCAGGACCGAGCCAAGGGCGACACCACCGAAGAGAGCCACAGTCGTCCAGTCGATGTCGACGGGGCGGCCGGTCGCGGTGAGCAGCATCGCGGCCAAGGCCAGTCCGGCGACGGTGGCGACGGCCACCGCGACGGCGACGGGAATGCTGGTCTGCCAGAGTAAAGCTCTGGCCAGAATGGACCGTGGGACGCCGTTCGCGGTGAGCACGGCGAGGGAACGGCGGCGCTCCCGCATTTGCTCAAGCGCTACCACGATCAGGCTCGCGATGGCGATCAGCAGCGTGATGAACGCGCCGATCTGCAGGATCCGGCTGATCAGCAGGTAGTTGGCATCCCGGCTGGTGCCCTGCGAGTACACGACTCCGCTCCAGCCGAGGCGGCCGACGGCGTTGCGCATCTGCTCGATCAGCGCGGGATCACCGGTGGCCGGCACGTGCGTGTTCGAGTAGAGCGCGACCTGGCCGGCGGAGGCCAGTGCGCCCGGGGTGATCACGAGTTGGGCGTCGTCTCCGGCGATCCGGGTCAGGCGCGGGATCGTCCACTGTGGAGCACCGGCTCGGTGCTCACCGAACCACACGGCCTCACCGGGGGACACCTTGACCGATGGACTGGCAAAGACATCGCCGTCAACACAAGGCCTGACGCGGATGCTGGCGCATGACTCGACCACTATGGAATGGTGCTCGTCCGCGGAGTCGACAACCCGGCCGGTTGTGCTGATCGGAACGTGGGCCAGTCCGTCGATGCTGTGGATCGCCGAGGCGAACGCGTCGATCTGGGCGAGCGAGTTCGCGAAGTACGAAGCCGATATCTGCCCTTGACCGGGCGGCGTGGTTTCTTTGTCCGCGCGTTCGTAGACCGTTTGCAGGGCGATCGCTCCGGCCAGCACCACCGCGACACCCGCGACGACGCGGGCGGCTGTGCCGGTGTCCATTTGCAACCGGCGCACAGCGAGTTGGAAAGCCGGTGACCCGCCCGCGTTGATCCGGTTGGTCACGAGTTCCACGATCCACGGCAGCAGCACCGGCACCGACAGCAGGAGCAGCGTGATCCCGGCGATCAGCGGGAATCTGCGGCCATCGGTCGCCACCAGCAGCAATGTGCCACCGGCGAGCGGCAGGATCAGCCGCCACCACAGTATCCGGGGTGCGGTACTCGCGCGCCGGACCACGCCAAGGGGTTCGATGATCGTGCGACGCAACGACATTGTCGCGATCGTGACCGCCAAAGCGGGCAGTCCCGCGGCGATCAGGACGGCCAGGCGCCAGTCCGGACGAACGTCCGAGGCGAAGATGCCACCACGGAACGCCGACACGGTGACCATCGGCACGAGGCTGCGTACCAAGAAGAACAAGCCCAGACCGAGGAACAGCCCGGCGACGGCACCGACGAACGCCTCGCCCGCCGCGATCCGCCGGACCTGTGCGCTACCCGCGCCGATCAGCCGCAACGCGGCCAGCCGCCGGTCACGCACCGATGCGGCGAGCCGGGTGCTGGTGGCGACGAACACGATCACCGGGATCAGGAACGACGTCGCGCCGAGCACGATCAGCAGCCATTCCACTGTGGTCAGTCCGCGTCCTGCCCACGGCGTGCCGAACTGGCTGATCCGTGCCGCGTCTGGCATCGCGGACGCGGAGTCCGATCCGATGTAGAAGTACAGCTCGTTCGGTCCGGTCAGGCCATCCGGGCCGACGGTGCCGATGATCTGCTGGGTGAAACGCGGCCGCAGCATCTCGCCCTCCGGCGACTCCAGCAGCTGGACCAACGCGGGCGACAGGACCGCCTGACCTGGCCCGGGCAACCGGTCGACGCCAGGTGCGTGCGGCGCGCGGGGGCCTGTCGGAGCGACGAGATAGCCCTGCATCCCGCGGCCCTGGAACTCATCCGACCGCTGGACCGCGTACACCGGGTCGACGCCCGGCACGGGCTGGCTCGAGTCGGCGGTACGGGCCGAGCCGCGTTCGTTTCGCGCGTCGATCATGTGCGGTACGGAGGCCGCGACGAGCAGAACCATCACCCCGAGCCCGACGCCGATCGCCGTCAAAGCCAGTCGTACCAGGGAATTACGGCCGCTCCCGACGGCCAGCCGCACGCCGAGCACGAGGTCGTTGACAAGACGAGGGACGCTCACCCGGCCGACTATACACACGGTGTATAGCTTGGTGCGAAGTCGACCTTCCTGAGTGGCGCGTGCCTTCCGGAGTCGAGTGTTGCTGACGGACGAGCCCGGTTCGGCAGCGTCAGCGGCCGCTTCGGCTGACGATGGCCGACCTGAGTTCCTGCACGGCATGGGTCCGTGCACCCGTCATCGCTGGATCGCGGATCTGTGCCTTGACCAGCGGCACCTTGCGAGTGCCTTGGTGCCGGTCGATGTTCTCCGCCAGATCGGGGCCCCACTCGCCGCCGATCACGGCGATCTCGGGATCTACGAGTGAAACAGCGGCCATCAGCACGCCGCACACCGCGCGGGCGATCGACTCCCGATGCTCCGCCGAGGCGGCGCGCAGGGCGACGGTGTCGATCGCGGTGGAGGACGGCTGACGAAGCCCGAGTGCCGCGAAGACCTCGGTCAGCGGCATGGCCGTGCCGTCAGGGCCGGTCGTGGAGACGTGCGCGATCTCGCCCGCGAGGCCGCGGTGGCCGCGTCGCACTTCACCGTCGCTGATCACCGCGAAGCCGAGACCTTCGCCGAGGTGCAGGTACACGAAGTCGCGAACCCCTTGGGCGCAACCGGAATCGCTCTCGGCCCGGGCGGCCCAGTTGACGTCGTTGTCCACCAGCACCGGGCCGTCCACCAGCGGACGCATGACGGCGACCGGATCGAGTGAGCCGACCAGGAACGGCGCGTCCGGCAGGTGCACGAGTGCTCCGGTCCTCCGGTCAACCGGGTCCGCGGCGCTGACAACGGCTGTTCGCGCCGCGCCGCCGATCTCCTTGGTCACTTTTCTCAACGCCCGCGCAGTCCGTGCCTCACCAGCCGAGCGGTCCAACGGCACAGAAGCGCGCGCAACCGTCGTACCGAAGGCGTTCACTGCCTCACCCGTCACGCCCGACGGGGCGATGTCGACGACCAACGCCACGCCGACGTCCTCAGACAGCGAGTAGTACGAGCCCACTCCGCCTCGCCCGGTCGTGCGCTCACCCGTGTCCATGAGGAGACCGGCCTCGGTGAGCCTGCGGACGCTCTCCGAGATCGTCGGCTTGGAAATGCCGGTCGTCGCCGCGATCTGGGCTCGCGTCGCCCGTTCATGCTGCATAAGGGCACGCAGCACGTGCTCGTCGGTCATCGAGCGCAGCAGGTCGAGGCTCGGCTTGGTCATGCCGGCATTCTAGTAAGGAGTGTTGCCTGGATCGTGGCCGGACGTTACCGTGAGAACCAGTTAGGAGACCTGACTGAAGGTGGCTGGACATGCTCACGATTCCGAACTGGCAGACCACACCGCACGATCTGCCCGAGGCGATCCGGGCGGTGAAGACCGCGCTGCGGGACCGGATCGAGTCGTCCGGCCGCAGCATCGACGAGGTGTTCGCCGCGGTGCAACGGCTGATCGAGCAACGCCTCGACGAGATCGACGCCGACCCGGAGGTCTGGCCGGTCATCGAGTACGCCGACATCGAAAACGACACGGTCACCCGGGCGCAGCTGGACAAACTCAAGCGCCGCGGCTGCCTGGTCGTGCGTGGCCACTTCGACCGGTCACAAGCCCTGGAGTGGGACGCCGACATCCTCGATTACGTCGAGCGCAACCACTTCTTCGAGGCGTACACCGGCCCGGGCGACGACTTCTTCGGCACGGTCGACTCGAAGCCGGAGATCTACCCGATCTACTGGTCACGGGCGCAGATGCAGGCAAGGCAGAGCGAACGGATGGCCCGCGTCCAGTTCTTCCTGAACTCGCTGTGGAAGCACGACGGATGGTTCGACCCGGCCCGCGACGCGCTCTACCCGGACCGCATCCGCCGCCGTCCACCCGGCACGGACTCCGCCGGCCTCGGCGCACATTGCGATCCCGGCACCCTCGACCTGTGGATGACCCGCGAGTACCAAGCAGCGTTCCGGCACTTGTTCGACGGCAACGTCGAGGCGTACGACCCCTGGGACGCCGCATACCGGACCACCGGCCCGCAGTACCCGGGATCCACCATGTGCTCGGCGTTCCGCTCGTTCCAAGGGTGGACCGCGCTGTCCGATATGGACCACGACCAAGGTGTCCTGCACACCGTGCCGATTCCGGAAGCGATGGCGTACCTGATGGTGCGGCCGCTGCTGCGTGACGTACCCGACGACTACATGTGCGGCGTCACGGTCAACCAGGTCTTCCCGGCGAACGAGAAGTGGCACCCTCAGCTGGTCGGGGCACTGACCGGAATTCCGGACGTGCGCGCGGGCGATTCCGTCTGGTGGCACTGCGACATGATCCACAGCGTCGCACCCGTCACCGGCCAACGCGGTTGGGGCAACGTCATGTACATCCCAGCAGCGCCCTGGTGTGCACGTAACGAGAGGTACGCGGCGTCTGTCCGGGAAGCGTTCCTGACCGGCTCAAGCCCGGCCGACTTCCCCGAGGAGCACTACGAACGCGACTGGGAAGGCCGGTTCCGTTTCGAGGACCTCACCGAGATCGGCCGCCGCGGCATGGGTTTCGGCTAAAAATCTCGGTCCGGGCCGGGGAGGACTCGCCGCACCCGCGCACAACCCTGCTGAGAACCCAGTCGACCGATGGGAGAGGCAGATGGCTGTGCGGTTCGCTCTATCACGGGTTTCCAGCGTCCAGGCACCAGAATACCGGTCCATTGTGGCGATCGACATGGTCGGGTCGGGCCAGTGGGACGACTGCGCCCAGTTGCGGGCCCGGACCGTGCTCGACGCCATGGTGCGGTCGGCTTTCCGGGCCGCGGGGATCAGCTGGCGCAAACTGGTCGTCGAGGACCGCGGCGACGGGATGATCGTGCTCGTTCCGCCGTCGACGTCCAAGGTGGACCTTATCGACCCGCTGATCCCGTCGCTGATCGCCAGGTTGCGTCAGCACAACGCGATGGTCGGTGCCGAGCACCGGATCCGGGTGCGGGTGGCGGTGCATGCCGGTGAGGTGCTGCGCAGCCCGTCCGGCTGGGTCGGCACCGACATCAACCTGACCTGCCGCTTGCTCAACGGCGTACCGCTCTACCGGGAACTGTTGCGTTCCCCGCAGTCGGACCTGGTGCTCGTCGTATCGGAGGTGATTCGCAACGGCGTGGTCCGCCACGGTTACCGCCGGATCGACCCGGCGGAGTACCGGTGCGTCCACATTGTGTCCAAAGAGGTCGACACGTCGGCCTGGATCTACGTCGCCGGTGTGGATGCGGGCCCGGCGACGTAAATCCAGGCCCGACGTCCATCAGCGCGTTCGTGCGCGCCGCACCACGAGCGTCGAGTTTCCCCGACCGGACAGCACAGCGTCGAGGCTGTGATCGTAGTCGACGTGCCCAGACTCGGTGACGCGGAAGGTGAACCTCCGGCCGTCCGACAGGTGCAGGATGTGCACGCCCGGCACGAACCGGAGTGTCACCAGAGTGTTTGCGGCCCGCGTGGTCAAACCCACGACGCTGAAACTGCTGGCCCCTGAATTCCTCAGGTCGAACGTGATCGGCCGGCCGCGCACGGTCAGTGTCGCGGTGCCTTCGCCGGTGAAGACGGTGCGTTGTTCGGGTTTGTAGGTGACGTGTCCTTGTGGGGTGACGGTGAAGGGGGTGTTGATTCCGTTGGAGGTGGTGAGGTGGTGGTTGCCGGGTAGGAGTTTGTAGGTGCGGTTGGTGTTGGGGGTTTTCCAGGTGAGGCCGAGGAGTGAGGTGTTGGCGTAGTCGAGGTCGGTGGTGTTGATGGTGATGGGCTTGCCGTGTGCGGTCAGGGTGGTTGTGCCTTCGCCGGTGAAGACGGTGCGTTGTTCGGGTTTGTAGGTGACGTGTCCTTGTGGGGTGACGGTGAAGAGGGTGTTGATTCCGTTGGA
>NZ_FWXV01000025.1 GCF_900176515.1 Kibdelosporangium aridum | reverse complement strand
TCCAAGGCTGGGTCGTCACCGGTGGTTCCGGCGATCTCGTTGATCTCCGCCAGTCGGGTATCCGCCACCGCACGTCGCGTGGAGGGCAGCCGTCGTGGTTTGGCGACCTTCTTGGCCGGGTTCGCACCCTCGTCGATAAGCCCGTCGTCGACGGCATGGCGGTAGATGCAGCGCAGTGCGGCGATGAGGTGCTCGGCCGCGCTGCGGCCGCCCCGGGCGTTGCGCCGGACGACCACGTTGCTCCTGATGGTCTCGACCAGCTGTTTGATCTGTGAGGGTGTGGGTTCGTCCAGGCGTCGATCACCCCAGTGCTGGGTGATCCGGTTCCAGTAGGAGCCATAAGCGCGGCGGGTGCCCGCGGTGACGGCTGCGGAGACGGTCGGGATGTACTCGCGGAACGTCGGTATCGCTGGTCGCTCGACCGGGGCTGTGAGCAGGTCTTCGGGCGTGATGCCCATCCGATCCAGCAGCAGCCGAGCAGCATCCACCTCCGCGGTCGACGGTGTGATGGTCATGGCCGGTCACCCGCCAGCAGGAGGTCGAGCGAGGCGGGCGGATACACCGCGAGGGTCTGCCGGTCGGCGTCAGCGACCAGCCGTGGGACCAGCCCAGCGCGGTCATCAGGGCATGATCGACGAACCGTCCGCGGTCGTCGATCGTGGCCACCCCGTAGAGGGCTGTGCTGGACCGGGTCAGCGGGGCCACCGGCAACGGCATCGGTTGACGTGCTGCCAGCGAACTGGAAGGAGCCAAGCGTGTGGTCGGGAAGACCACCGGCTGAATGACAGAACCGGTCACAACGACCACCGCCCGAGGCGGTTCGTGACCGGTTCAGAGGGTTGGAGTGCACTCAAGCACTCACACGTTGGATGTGGCAGGAGTTCCACAACTGTGTGTCCAAGGACGATCTTGCGCACTATCTACACGCCTATACGTCGGATTGTGAACGAGCGAGCCTTGCCTTGCCTGGGAAGTGCGACATGGGGAAGAGATGATGCGTCCTCGATGTTCCTTCAGACATCCCTGTAGAGGAGCGTGACTAGCCGAGATGGAGGCGAAGTCTCCTACACATGTACGGGAGCGCCCATTTGATGTCTACGCTCTGCGGTGGATAGCGCACATTCAATCAGTGAGACTGGACTGCTGCAACTGTCACAGGAGATCGTCAGGCGACGAGCTTTCCTCCAGCACGTACCCACCGACTCAACTATTTTTGGGCGTCCTATAGGCGGCGGGTCGGGACGTGGGTTGAGCAACGATACGTTGCCGAGCGGATGATAACCCGTGGTTCTGAGGTATCGACTGTCGATTCTTTGCATGCACCGAGCAGAGGTCAACACCGCACCGCTGCGCAGATTGGCCCCCTCTAACGCTGGAGGAGGCCAATCGATCAACGTGCAACGTTGCGCTTGGTAAAATTAATCGTCGGTCTTCTTAGGTTTTCCACACCTCGTCAAGAATGATGGCAAAGGCGCATCAACATCTTCGGCCGGTGTGGCACACAAAGCGGAAAAAGTTTCAGGAACGGGAAAATTCTGAATTTCATCCACGGAACATCACCTCCTCTCGGTGACTATTATTCTTGGACAAGAAATTTTGCTACGCTCGCCGCGGCAGGTAGGCCGATCTCGTCCGTATAGCCTAGCCATTGGCCATTAGGGTTGACTTCTAAGAAATAGTGGTTACCGTCTCGATCCACCGCAAGATCTATGGCGGCAAATGCCAGATCTAACTCCCGCAACAGGCTTCGGATTTTGGCCGCGACTTCCGATGGGAGTACCCCGGCGGTATAACTACTGCCGCCGTTGAATTGAAGGGCGCGCCAGTCAACGACGGAAGAATCGGAATGGCTCGCTTCATTCAATGTTTGCTTGGCGATGAACAATTCGTCGCCTACGCAGGTAACTCGGAGTTCATGTGACTTTTGGATATAACGCTGCAGAAGTGTCGGCTGTGATCGAATAAGATCAATTCTATCTATATGTTGCTCGGTAATAAGAGTGGTATCGACATCATAAGAACCATCACCGTACTCCAAATGCGGCTCGGCAATTGGCTTGAATACCGTTGCCCCCAGGGAGCAGAACTCCAAGGCGCACCTTGGATCGTTGGTAATTATGGTGTCCGGTACCAGTAACCCTACTTTGTGCGCGATTTCCAGTTGATACGGCTTGAGTCTGGCCCGGAACATTTCCTGCGGTCGATTTAGCCAGGTCCTGTCATCAAGAGTGATGCACACACTGTTAATCACATCCTGAACTTCTTTTTGAAGAGCAGCCCGCTGCACTGGGTCGCGGATGGACTCGGCGAACCCGAAAGTCGACGTAAAGCCAAAGGGCTTTCTAAACCAAACGCTATTGACCTTGTCCAGCTGGATAGTTTCGTTCGATTTTACGAGCAACTTCCGCCGGCTTCGATAGTCCCAAAGAAACTGGTCGTCACCACGAATAATACTATCGGTATCGAGGCGGACAAGGCTATGCCCCATCTCAATGAGATGCTTTCTCACAGCTTCCACGTGGCAATCGTCATAGGAGTTGGTCAAGACCAAAACAGTCTTCATCATCAATCCCCAAGCTGGAGTTGCGCCTCATGAGTGGTATACCAGGAGCGCGAGCTGACAAATGTGTCCGGTAACTTGGGAGAACCCTGGTGAATCATGTCAGTTCAGGACTGATCCACGCAGCAAGCAACGAAGATGCCCCCCACATTGCATACCGCAGCCTAGTGTCAGTGCTACATTGATATACTGCGAGAGATGTAGGCGCTTCAAGCTACTGTCACCGTGTGTCAGTCCACATATCCAGAGGAAGTTGCTCATCGAAATCTCGTAGTCTACTCTGGACAGTAGAAGCTATCGTCTCCGCGAACTGATGCAGGCCTGGATGGAGACGCGGACTAACTGACCAGAGGAAGTCGATCATTTTGTCCGGCCTGGCTAGTATCTCCGCATAATCTTCGTCAGCACGGCCAAATTGATTGTCCCAGCGCTGCCTGACCTCTGGTGTACCGACGACGTTCAGCCATCGGATGGCGTTGAGAGCCAAGTTAACGCTGGTCAGAGCGGCGACGGCGGCAGCATTGTGAGTTGTTACCGGCTTGCGGGCAGACTCCAGTTGGTCCTCAAACCAGGTTGGGTTAAACCTTGTAATATCCCTGTCAGTTGGAGTAGCAACTACAGAATCCGGCTTACGTTTGCCGAAGATCCCCATTCATCTCCGCCTTCCGTTGCGGTCGCTGGCATAGCGGTCAGTGAGCGGTGTGCAGTGAGGAAGTCGTTGAGAAGTGATGTCATGTTACACATTTGATCTTGCGCGCCCACGGACAGCCTATTTGGATCACTACTCCCGGCGGTGTAGGTAATAATGACGCGGAAACCTCCAGCGGTTCAGTATCGGTGACAGGTGGCCGTATACTATGTATGGGTAGGGTTGGAAAGAGACCATTTCGTGGCGGTAATGAGTTAGCTACGTACAGATGACGACGGACTGGCAGAGTCGGACAGGTCCGGCCGCTCCGAGCGGTCATCGGTAATGCCGGCTTGGAGGGCGGCCCTGGTTTCCCAGCGACTCGGGTGAGACTGACCTATCACCCTGGAAAGCAAAAGTGCGCCGTCTCTATCGCGGATCAGGAACCGTGTCCGGGAACCCGCCTTCCAGGTCCATGACGAGGTGCGCACGGCTTGGGTCACCCACGCCGCGCGGCCCATGGCCGGAGCGTGAGAAACGCCGCCTCCTCAACCGAAGTCGCTCTCGGCGTGCGTTCACCGTCCTTGTTCTCCCGCGCGGCCTGGCTGGTCGAGGCCGCGGGCGGCCGGGGCCCGGCGGATCCGGCCCAAGATGGCCGAGGCGGTCGCGCTGGCCAAACTGCACCCCGCCGGCGAGGTCGACCAGGCCCTCGGGACGGTGTGGACGTCGTGGCGTGGTGCGGGACGGTGGTTGGGCACTCCGGCAGGGCGGCGAGGCTTTGGCCGGGAGGGTTTCGGGACACCGGTTCGGCAGTCAGGCGTGGTGCAGGTTGCGAAACTCGCGCCGGACCCGGGCCGGGGGACAAACAGTGGCTTCGCCGGGTTTCTCCCCCGGGGCCGGCGCGGATCCGCCGCGAGGCCCCGGGCCAGCCGCAATGCAAAGGCGCGCAGTAGCCGCTGTTGTCGAGTGAATGCCGCAGCAGATCGGCACGGCGGTCGAGGTTGTTGCTCGGCTGATTTGTCGGACCTCAGTGCCAAACTCGCCTGGTGTATCGACATTTGGATTCCGGGCCACCGCCGCCAGCTGCATCGCCATCTTCGTCTCGGGTGATGAGTCGGACCAAGTGCAGCGGCACGAAGCCTGAGTTGGCACTCCGCAAGGCCCTCCACCGCAGAGGTATGCGTTTCGTCGTCGATCGTGCTCCGCTGGGCACGAACCGCCGGAGACGTGTGGATGTTCTGTTGCGCGCGCCCGTATAGCTGTCTTTGTGGACGGCTGCTTCTGGCACTCGTGTCCGGTGCATGGCCACCTTCCACGTGCCAACCGAGGATGGTGGCGGTTGAAGCTCCGTGGTGTCGTGCTGCGCGACCGTGACACAGACGTCCAACTGGACGCAGCCGACTGGCGGGTGATCAGGGTGTGGGAGCACGAAGACCCGAACGACGCTGCTGATCGCATCCACCGCTTGGTGCTGGAACGGACAGACTCACCCGCATCACCACCGCCGCACTGGTCTGGCACCACTTGACTGCAGGGGAGGTATGGCGGCTTGCGGCCAACATCTGCCGACAAGAAAGTATCAGTCCCAGACCCTGTTAGGTCACCAGTCTGACTACAAGTGGGTTCAGCCTCACCGACTTGAACCCACACGTGTCCGAGGGGGGAATCGAACATGCCAATGTGGACTACCTGCGCATTGCAGGTGTTCATGTGGTCAACGGTAGGCCCTTTTGGAGATCACTACAAGCCACAGTGGACGTTTGGTACGCCTCTGTTGGCGGTGGGCTTCGCCAGCCGTGGTGGGTCGCTGTGTGGTGGTGAGGTGTTCTTGCGCCAGGGCGCGTTGGGATCGGTGAGGGTGTCGAGGAGGAGTTGGGACGGGGTGACTGCGGCATCGAGGGGCAGGTGTGCGTGTCGAGACGGAGCCGGACGGGCGCAGTCGTTGCGCCGTGCCCGGTTCCGTAGCTGCGGTTGCGCAGTTCGCCCAGTGCAGTAACGATGGTAGTGACCGCGCCGAGGATCTTCTCGACCGCGCCGCTGCCATCACCGCCTGGCGTGGTTGATGAAGGATGCAGGCCGAGCGCCTCTTGGGCGCCTGCGCCAGGGCGGGAAGGTCCGATTGTTGACGGTACAGTCTCTTTCGATGAGCACAACTTGGCGGTGCTTCGGCCGGTGCCAATCGCCTGTGCAGGATCGTCGACGATCGCCCGAACGCGTCCCGCAACAACTGGGCCACTTACCCGACTAGCCACCACGATGAGTCGCGGATGGCGCCTGGCAGCACCGTGGGCGGGTATCTCAGCGGGATGGCCGTTCAGCGTTATCCCCCGTTGATCACAACACTCTTGAGGCAAGCGTCCGTGTGACACTTCTGCTGGGCCGGAAAGATCAACTGATTCGGTGAGGACGCCAGGTGGATCGACTACCGGACGACGCGTGCTGACTGAAGGGTTCGTAAGGGGGAGCACTCAGTTGGTGCCGATGACCGCTAGCGCTGCCCAGCGGTACAGGCGCCGCTGACGCAGCGACGGGTCCCGGAGAATGGAGGCCAGCGCGGTCGCGGGGGAGGGGGCGGTCGGCAGTGCCTGGTAGAGCCGCGACAAGCAGCTGCTGACAACCTGATCCTGGCTGCCGATCTCGAAGTGCGTCGAAATCACGTGGGTCGCACCTGCGGCCAGCGCGGCCAGCGCGAGTCCGAGGGGTTCGTAATGGTCGTCACCGCTGGGATAGCCGCTGTGGCAGGAGGCAAAGGAGAGGTAAGGGGGTGGGGCCGTGGTGCCGTCGAGGAAGTCTGCTGCCGACAGCACGACCGATTGTTCCGCGAGGACCGCCTGCGCCAGACCTGGTTCGCGGTTGCCGTGGGCGGCGAGCACGGCGCTGCGCCAGCGGTCGCCGCCGCGCACAAAGGCGGGCACCACCTGTGCGGTGTCGGTGATTCGGTCGTGCCCAGCGGGGTGCGCCTCCAGACCATCTAGCTCGGGTGCGTTGATGCCGGCGTGTGGGTCGTGCCAGGACACCGCCGCCGACGGCGGTGTCCCGGCACGGTTGCGGTGTTGGAGGGCGGTGAGGAACCGCAGGGAGGGGGCTAGGACGAGGTCCGCGTGGTCGACGAGCAGGTCACCGCCGGGCAGCGGCAGCGCGGCGAACGGTACTGCCCACAGCCACCCCGTTGGGATCACTACCAGTGGCACGGGTTCGGCGGCGGCCCGCAGCCGCGTCGCGAACGCTGCGGGCAGGACCGGGCTCAGCACGTCTAGGTTCCCGGCCCGCAGCAGGATTCTTCCGTCCCGCGTATCGGCCAGCAAGGCTTCCCGAAGCTGGATCATCTCGCCGGTGACCGGCGCGACCGTCGCCACGCAGGTGCCGTCCGGAGAGCGCCACATAGAGATCACGTGCTGGTCGCCTTCTGCGGACTGCACGGGCATCACGATGAGGACGTCCTGCCGGATGCCGCCCAGGCGCTCCATTCGCAATGGCTCGGCGCCGTAGACGTCAGCGAACAGGTCGTTCGTCTGTTCGCTGAGCTGGACGTAGAGCCCGTCCAGTCGCCGGCGGAGGTCGGCCGGGGTCTGGTCGAGCAGGTCGTCGACAGCTGCTGGGGAGCGGACACCGCGCTGGCTGGGGTCGCGTTCGGCGAGCGCGGCGCCGACACGGGCGATCTCGGTAAGCAGACCGGCCAGATCCGGGGGCAGGTTGGCGTCACCGCGTCGCAGCAGTCCCGCGAGCCGGTCGGTGCGCAGCCGCTCCGCGAGTTCCACGGCCAGCTCGCCGTCACCGATTTGGACGGCCAGCAGCATCGCGTGCTCGTACTGGGCTCGGACGGTGTCGGTGATGTGTCTCCGGGCATCGGGGGTGGCCACCGCACGCCGAATCTTCTCGGAATGGCGGATCGCCGCGCGGATGTGCTCCGCGGTGGCGGTGTGGTCACCCAGGGCATAAGCCATCAGTGCGCTCCCGGCCGCTGCGGCGATCGCGAACATGGTCGCGCCTGAATCGACCGCTTCCGCCTCGGCAGTCCGGTAGGAGTCCAGAGCCAGGGCGGTGTTCCCTGCGGCGTTCTGCTGTTCGGCGTACAACAGGTGGTCCCGCGCGCGGTCGAGGGCGTCCCGCGCAGTGCTTGTTAACCGCCGCGCGCCCTTGGAGTGTCCGGAGCCTAGGATGTCGACCAGCTCGAGGTGCCACCGCGCGCTGTCGGCGCCTGCCGACAGGCCCGCCTCTTCGTAGGCCCGCGCCGAGGCACGGAGGGTCTTGCGGGCCTGCCGGACGGCGTTGAGCGAACGAGGGAGGCGGAGAAACCCGCGCACGGAGCGGCCGCCGTTGCGCGCCAGCTCCAGCCTGGCCCTAGCCTTCAGTAGATTGGCCGTGCCAATGGCATTGCCGCCCATCGCTTCGTAGCATCGACCGTACTCGTCGAGGCACCGCTCCGCCTCGGCGAACTCACCGCCTGTGGTGTGTAGGTGGGCGAGCGGCAGGATCAGCTCGGCCACGGTGAACGGGTCCTCGGCCTCCTCCAGTGCATCGGTGATCGTCTTCTTGGCCAGGGCCCACTCTGGGCCGCCGACTGCGACACCGCGTTGCAGGAACTGCGCCACATAGACGACGGTGACCATCTTCAGCTCGTCCGAGCCGATCTCGGTGGCGGCGGCTAGCTGCGTCCGCATGAGGTCGAGTGCCGCGCTCCGGTCTCCGGCCGCGTTGAGCGCCCGCGCCCGCAGCACCTCGGCCAGGCCGATCAGGTATCGGTCGCCGACGCTTCGGTGCACGTCTGCAGCCCGCTCGGCGAACGCCGTCGCCGACTCGTGGTTCCCCACGAGTACCTCCCACGCCGAGCGCTCCCGGTGCAGGTCGGCGTGCAGGTGGATGTCTGTGCTGCCGTCGCCTGCGGCGATCGCCGCGTCGAGCACTTCCCATTTGTCCTTCTGATAGGACATGCGTGCC
The DNA here is from genome assembly GCF_900176515.1 of Kibdelosporangium aridum. Classification (GTDB taxonomy): domain Bacteria; phylum Actinomycetota; class Actinomycetes; order Mycobacteriales; family Pseudonocardiaceae; genus Kibdelosporangium; species Kibdelosporangium aridum. The sequence continues at coordinate 38,577 of NZ_FWXV01000025.1, read as the reverse complement.
GCTCGTGCCAGGCCGATTCGCGCGGCGAGGACGCCGTCAGGATCGCCGAGGTCCGCGTAGCCGCGTTCGGCGTCCTTGTATGGACCGATCGCCTCGGTTGCCCTGGCTTGGGTCCAGTAGGTGTTGGCGACGGCGAGCACGACCAACGGCACCTCGGCGCCGGCAGGTCTCAGTGCCTGCAGGAGTTCCCGTCCGGTCGTGCTCTTGCCGATCCGCCTCAGGATCTCAACGTGCCTCACCGCCGGGACGACGCCACCGTCTACTGGTGCGGACAGTTGCGCTGCGCCGGGCAGGTCAGTAGCTGCCAGCCGCCAGGCTCGGTCAGCCATTTCCGCGCCGACAGGGTGAATATGTGGATACTTCACCAACGATCCTCCGGATTCTCGTGAGGGCAAGGAACCCTAGCGCGTGATCTCGGACTTTCCGAGGGCCAAATAGTGCGACATGGCTTTATCGGACACTTCGTTCCAGATTTCGGCGCGGCCGGATGGCTTTATGTTGATCGGCATGAGCGATGACATGCCGCGCTGCTAAATGATCTCCAGTTCACGTGATCGACATCATCTCGGACGTCACGCAATGGTAATGCCGGAAGTGCGCTGGGACGCCACCGAGAACGCGTTCAGACCTTGAGCGATGCTCTGAAATTTGCCACGATATTGACTAGGAGTTTGTGGGGCACTCGTTTCGCGTTCGAGGCAGGCTTCAAGCGGATCGCGTCTTCGAGCAGTAGCGTAGGCGGCGTGGCCTATCGGGCAGGGCCGCCTGTCATCTCGCTGTAGACGAGGCAGAATAGTCGGCTGTCGTTCGGTTGCATCACCGCGAACGAGCCGATTCAGGACCATCCACGGGTTCCGCTGATCACTGCGTAGTTCGTCGGCGTCCAACTCGGTTCAGCGGTCCTCATCGTGATCGGCGGCATCGTCGCGACCATCGTCCCGATCATGATCGCGGCCCGGCTGTAACAGGCCGCCGGGGATGGGTTGGCGGCGATCTGGATGCGGAATAACTGTGCTGAATGGACTTGGCTAGGCACCGGTGTGGATGTGTGCCGCCCACACGTGCGGGTGCTGCGGATAACGGTCTCGTGCTTCGCGTGTCGCAGTGTGTACCGCGTGCGCGGCTGATTCGGCGCCCTGCGCAGTGACGGTCCCATACACAGTTTGAGTGAATCGGGCTGCGGGACGGTCCTTGACCGGCCACAGCGTCGCAATGACGTGCCGGTAGCCGGCCAGGTGGAAGGCGGCGGCCAGGTGAATCGCCTCATCGGTCAACGTCGTCCCCACCTGTGCGGTCGAGCACGCGGACAGGCAGGCCAGATCGGCGTTTTCCAAGTGCAGCCGGGAGATGTCCAGGATCGTCAACGGTTTCGTGGCGTGGTCGTCGAGCAACAGGTGGCTGGCCGACGGATCGCCTGGATCGCTGAAGCCGTGACACGCGAAGTGCACCCAGTTGTGCCGGGGCAATTCGGCGAGGACCCGATCGCGAACCGCATCCGCCTCACGCAGGACCGTGGGCCGGCGCGGGAGGTTGTCGGCGAGAATTCCGGCTTCGTGTGCGACACCGGGCAGGTCCAGCGTCGCCACAGTGTTGGGCATGGCCACCACCAGTGCATCCACCTCGGCACCGAATCTCGGGCGACGGCGAGCATGCAGAAGTGCCCGAACGGTCGGCGTATACGACGAGACAACCCGGTCCATCACTGTCTTCGGCGGTCCCCCTGATGACGGTTGGTGATAACCCGCGGCGTGCAAAGGAAGGAACGACAACGGCCCCGTCGGGCACCACCAGAGCCGGGGCCATCTGTCGCCGGAGGGCCCGTGCAGGCCAACGTGCTCGAGCACCGGCCCGGTGACGTTGTCCCATAGCCATTCCAGCGTCTCGGTGACGGTGTTCGCATCGGCCTGGAACTCCGTCGCGCGCCGACGGATCTCTTCCGGCGTCACGCCTGGCAGGCGGACGACCTCGACGCCTCTCGGAGTGAGGATCAGCGCGTCGGAGCGGAAATCGCTGATCGAGAACAACACCACAGGCCCGTCTGCGGCGGCCGCAAGCAGTTCGTCGGCCGGTGGCGGCAGCAGGAAGTGCGCGAATCCCGGCAGGGCGCGGATGTCGGCGGTCAGCTGATTCCACCGCACTGTGAGCGCGTGCTGTTCGTCGGCATGGGTCGCGCCGCCGGTCGGCCAGTTGGCGAGTTGGTCCCGAATCTGCTCGACCTCGTCGGCGAGATCGGGACGCTGCTCTCGCAATTCGGTGAGCTCGTCGCGGTTCTCCAGAGCTTGCGCGAACAACACACCGCGACCGTGTTCGAGCAGTGTGAGCGCACGCTCAGGATCACCGGCGTTGAGCGCGCACGCACACGCGTCGTGCACAACCCCAGCAGCCATGCCAAGTTGGCGTTCCTGGTCTGCTCGGACCAGTCGGCGCGAGGCCAGCCGTGGCAACAGTTTGACCGCGTGGGCCATCGCATTCGCCGCGTCTTGCCATTCCCGCTCACTGATGTAGAACAGCGCGGCCGACCGGGTGTAGAGGATCTGGTTCATCGGGGAGTCCGGGGTCAGCGACGCGGCCAGCAACAATCTACTGGCTTCCAGTCCGGCGGCGCGGTCGCCGAAGTCGAAGTATCTGCGTTGCAACACGGCCGAGAACGCCGCGAGCAGTTCGGTCCGGCCCCCGTGCCCGACGGGCAGCGCCGCCAACTCCGCCCGGCCTAACTCGATGGCCTCCTCAAGCACCTCCGGTCGCGTGGTCGCGTGGAACAAAGCCCTGAGCACGTGGATGGCCGCGGAGACCAGGATCGGCCGGTCCGGATTGGACGCCCGTAGCGCGGCAATCGCGTCTTTGGCCTGCGCGGCTGCCTCGGTGAGCACTGTGAGGTCGTTCGCGTGCTTGTACTTCTCGTGCAGCCGGACACTGAGCCTGCTCAGGTATCCGGCTCGGCCCGGGTCCCGTCCGGTGGCGGCGGCGATCGCCTGCCTGCCCAGGTCGATGGCACGATCGAGCTCCCGGAGATCACCGGTTCGCTGGAACGAGTAGTACAGCGCCTCGCCGAGGTTGCTGAGCCTGGAGGCCAGGAATGGATCCTCGCTTGGCGTCGCGTGGACGGCGCGTTGGAGCGTGTCGATCGCTTCCTGCAATGCCCGGCTGTCGCCGGTCTGGGTGTACCGGCCGATCAGGGTGGTGCCCAGGTTGTTCAGCGCGAGAAGGTCGTCACTGCCGGCCGCAGTTCGTCCTATTCGGACAGATTCGCCGTGGACGGTCTCATCCGATGCGCGATTGTGGGCGAGGGACAGCACAGCGGAAAGGTTCGAAGCGAGCACTGTGTAGTTTGGATGGTCGACGGGAACCGTCTGGACCGCGTGGCGCATCGTGCGAACCGCCTCCGCCAGGTCGTCGGGGTCGCCGGTGCGTTGATATCTTGCCCGCAACGCGTTTCCGAGTTTGCCGTGCGCCAATGCGGAATCCGTGCCGGTCGCGTCCGCGGTCCAACCACGGAACAACTCGATCGCCTCGTCCAGCGCTGCGTCGTCGTCGGCGTGTTCGTACAACCAGAAGAGCAGTTGGGCTGTGTCGGAGCGTAGATCCCAGTCGGGGAGCCTGCTTGCTGCGGCACGGCTGATGTGTATGGCTTCTCGTAACAGGTCCGGGTCGGGTGTGAGCTCGCATTGGTGGCGCAGTGCCGTCGAGGCGGAGTGCAGGATCGGGCCGAGGTCAGGATGATCGTCCCTGGCTTCGGCGAGTGCTTCGCGTGTCCACCGCACCGCCTCGGCCACCGCATCGTTGTCGTCTTCTTGGTGGAAGAGGTCGTGGTACGCCATGCCGAGGCGGCTCATCATCTCGGGACGGTCAGGATGTCCCGGCGGCATGCCCGACAGCATCCGCAGTCTGGCTCTGATGACCGCCCTGGTCGCGTCGGAGCTGGGGGAGTGCAGGGTGTGGGCGACCGCCATTCGCCCCAGGCTGTGGAATATCCGATGCCGGAACGAATCGTTCGCCGCCCGCTGCTCGACTTCCGGCAGCAGTACGGCTTCCGCCTCGGCGGCCACGTCGAGGTCGCCGAACCGCTCGACGAGCAATTCCAGTGCGACGCTGTAACAACCCAGGAAGTGCTCCCGGGAGGGGTGCTGGCGCGAAGTCGTGCCCAGCGCGAACTTCATCAATGCCGCGACCGCGTCGAGAGCTTGCCGGGACGCCTTGTCCTCGCCCTTTTCGAACAGATCCACCGCGATGGCCGACCACTCCAGGGGGTCGTCCCCGATCCGGTCGAGCACCGTACAAGCATCGGACGGCAGTTGCCCGGCACTCGCGCCAAGCCGATCAAGGATAGCCGCGCGTGCTCGTTGTCCACGCATGTTCAGCGTTGTCCTCTCACGAAACTGCGGCGCCGATCACCACGAAACCGGCCCATGTCCACGGAGTAGCGAAGGTCTGCGGGTGCGATTCGCGCATCTGCTCTTTCGCCAACCGTAGCGCCACGGCAGGGGCGGACCCATCGCGCATCAACTCGGCGAACCGCACTATCAGCCGGCGGGTGGGAATGTCCGGCGTCGGCCACAGGCTGACGATCAAGCAGCGCGCTCCCGCGAAGAACAGCGCGCGGCTCAACCCCACCAGCCCTTCGCCCGCGAGCAGTCTGCCCAGACCGCTTTCGCATGCTGAGCAGACGACCACATCGGCGTCGATCCGCAGATCGATGATCTCGAACGCGCGCAGGACAGGGTCGTCGTCGACGCCGGGAACCGGCGTGCACCACAGGCCGGACTGCATGGGCTGTTGGTCGTCAAGCAGTCCGTGCGTGGCGAAGTACACCTGCTGCGCACCGGAGATCGTCTTCGCCACGATTTCCTTGGTGGCTCCGGTGTGGACGTCCTGCGGGCTCGCACCCAGCACTTCCGCGACACGGCGTACCTCGGTCCGCGCCCCAGGCAGAGATGTGGGTGCGTAGCCCACGAACGGTCGCGCCACGGCCTGATCCGGGCGAATGCCATGGTGCAGAACGGAAACCGACGGAACGTAGCTGATCGCGACCACGTCGCCGAGCACGCCATGCTGCCAAGGCAGCATCTCGAAGGGCAGGTGGAAGAGCCGTCCACAAGGCACGATGACGACGTTTCGCACGTCTGCCGTGAGCGCCTCGGGAATCGGTTCCAGCAGTAGCTCCGCCAATTTGGCCTGTGCCAATGCCTCCTCGTCGCCACCGGGTTCGCCCCGGCGGTAGGCCGCAGTGGCGAAGTCGACGAGTGGCACCACATCGGCTGCCGAGATGTTGAGGGTGACGTGGGCCGACGCATGTCTCCGCGTCGCCCACAGGTGCAGGCGCGCCGTGCTTTCGGCGTAGGACAGCAGGAGGGTGTCGTCGGAGAGCTGGCTCCTCGCCTCGGATGCCGAGACCGGCTCCGGCGTTACAGCATTCGCGTACTGCGGCGCGTCCTGCCGAAGCCGGTGACGGCACTCCGCGAGCTGGTCCTCCAGATCACGGACCGCCTGGGCATCGGTTCGGCCTGAGGCCAACCGGGCGCGGGCGTCGAGCAGTTCCCGATGGAGCGCCAGTTCCTCCTGCAGTCGCAGGGCCATTGCGCCATCGCGCAGTGACGACCTGATGGGCCGTTCGCCCAGCAGGTCGGCGAGAGAACGTGCGCGTGCCGCCTCGGCGACGGCGAATGCTTCGTCGCCGTCGTTGTCGCCCCGTCGTGTGTGCAGCATGTCCAGCAGCAGCGAGAACGGAGACTGGTTCAGCGCGAACAGCTTCTCGCGTGTGTCGGGGTGCCCGGCCAGCACTCTCGCCCTCTCGGCTGCCGCACACGCACGCCTTGCCGCGTCGATGGCCGCGTCGATCTGCCCCGATTCACCGAGTACGAAGGCGAGGTTGGTGCCGGCTTGGGACCCATCCGCGGGCAGCTCGAACTTCTCGAACATCGCCACCGCCTGCTTCAGCAGGTGTACAGCGTCGTCGTTGTTGCCGACCTGGTGTTCCGCCGTGCCGAGGTTGGTGAGATCGAAGGCCACGTCACGTGAGGAACGTGCGATGGCTGCGTCGATCCCGAGTGCCCTTCGATAGTCGTCGACAGCAGCCGCAGGCCTGCCTGCGAGCTGGTGCGCGTACCCGACGTTGAGGAATGCGGTCGCGGTAGCGCTGGACGAGGGCGCTGCCCACTGCTCGATGCGCAGCGCTTCCGTGAGGTGCTCGATGGCTTCGTCGAAACGTTCGAGATCGAGCAGGATGATGGCGATGTTGTTGTGGTCGGCGGCTGTTCGCGGTGCTTCGGGTGTGTAGGCCATGTCGATCTCCAGCGCCCGCTGGAAGGACGAGAGCGCGTGGTCGATGTCGCCCAACGCGTGGCTCACGAGTCCGATGTTCGACCACGCGGTCGCGGTCGCCGGTGACCGCGGGTCCGCCGCGGTCTCGATATCGAGCGCAAGGCGGAACAACGACCTTGCCTCGTCGAGGGCACCGCGGTTGAGCAGCAGCGTCGCCTTGTTGGTAAGTACACCAGCGTGCGCGGAACTGTCAGGTTCCGTGGCGGTCGTGATCGCCAATGCCCGTTCGTACATGGCGAAGGCGTCGTCGGCACGGCCAAGCGACGACAGCACCTGTCCCGCTGCTGACAGGGAGTCGGCGAGATCGAGCGACATCGGGTCGATCGCCGCACGCAGGGCGATCGCCTGCTCGTAGCGTGCCTGCGCGACGTGGAGTTCGCCTTGGTGGTACGCGACGCTCGCGAGGTTGTTCAGCCCTCGGGCCGTCTCGGGCGACTTCGGATCGAGTTCCTCCTCAATCCACAGCGACTCCTCGAACGCGGTCCGCGCACCACGCAGATCGCCGATCTCCAAGCGCACGAAGCCGATGACGTTGAGGAATGTTGCACGCCACTGTTCGGCGGCCCGCCCCTCAGGCAGACGATCCGCCCAGCGCAACGTCTGTTCGGCGGACTCCAGCGCCGTGATCAGGTCGGCCCGCCGAACCCTGCGGTTGATCAGCCAGTACCTGAAGCGCAGCAGCGGCTCCAACACCAGGCGCACGGGGTCAGCGGGCCTGCTCGGGACGCTCGGGCTCCGTTGGCGGAATGTCGTCCTCCGGCCCGTGGACGAGCCTGTTCACCCTTTCCCGCACTGGTTCCGAGATCGACGATTTGACCCGTCTCTCGTCACCCATTCGGGTGGCGCGCAGGGGGCTCGCGAGCTCCAGTGCCACAGTTGCCCGCTCGAGCGCGGGCCAGTCCTGTGCGTCCCACGCCTCGATAGCTGCCGTCACGAGCTGGGCGATTGCCGCCCATTCCTCGGCGGTGGCTTGCCATTCGAGCACATCCGCCGCCACTTCGCGGGCGTCCCTGCGGATGGCGTGGTCGTTCAAGATGGACATGGAGTAACTCTAGCGATGGCATGGTCTGCTGGAGGGGCACCACGCGAGGAGGTGGACAGTCTGATCGCGGAGCAAGAGTTGATCTTGCACGTGTTCGCGCACGCGGACGATCGCAAGCCGGCCGACGTAGCCGAGATCGGCGCGTTGTGGACGCGTTTCGCCGACGAACTCGGCCTGACCGAACCGGTGCCGTTGCTGGGCCTGCCCATGAATCCGGACCGACTCACTGGTTTCGGGGTCGGCACTGCGGTGCTGGCCGCCCGGCAGAGGCCGGATACGCACGTGCAAGCGGTGCTTCGGGGGATGCACGACGCTCTTAACCTGTCGGTGCTGGCCGCGTTGCCGGGTGCGTCGTGGCAGCAGCTCGACGCGATGGTCAAAGGCGTGCTTGGCGAGATGTCCCAGGCGTTCATCGGCGTCGCGTGGCTCTACCAGGGCAAAGACGAGCACATTGATGCGGGTGTGCGATCTTTCGAGGAGCTGGGGTCGGAGGGCGGACGGGTTCGCCGTGGCTGCGAGCTCGAACCAGGCATCGTCCTGTGGGAGTTCTCCGGCCGCGAGGACACGCGGGCGGAGCGGCGGTTCGTGGTGCTGGCGCCGCCGGACCGCGATGACGAGCAGAGCGACTGGACGTGGTCGAACGGTCGTGCCGACATGCCGGAACTCGCACGCTATCTCCTGCACATGGCCAAGGTGCGCTACCAGCTTCGAGTGCATGCGCGGCTGCCGGAAGCGGGCATGCTGTGCCGGACGATCGACGACGCGGTGGCACAGCGGGATCAGGCCGCGCTGAGCACTAGCCGGTTCAGGATCGCCCGCCATGTGACCAACCTGAAGACGATGCGTCATACCGTGGAGATCGCGCTATCCAATGCGGTGGCGGCGTTGAAGCGCGTCGCCGACCTTCCGCAAGACGGGCCGATAGGTGATGATCTCGCGTTGGGAACGTATTTCCGCCAAAGGTTGGACGACGACATCAGGTACCTCGAGACATCAGCGGAAGGCGCTCGGCTGATGACGGAGTCGCTTGGCCCGGCGCTGGTGCGGTCGCACGAGCCGACGTTCGGCATCGTGACGGCGATGCCCGAGGAGTGTGCCGCCGCAAGGTTTCTGCTCGACGACTGGAAGCGCGTCAACGTGCCCGGCGACCGGGCGAACTACTTTGTTGGCACGATGCCAAGTACTGTGCCGGACCAGCCGCACGTCGTCGTGATCACACTGCTCGGCGAGACGGCGAACAACGCCGCCGCCGACGGTTGCGCGAACCTGATACGGAGCTTCGGCACGGTCAACTGCGTGCTGATGTCCGGCATCGCAGCGGGCGTGCCAAAGGTGACGGACCCGGCCAAACATGTCCGGCTCGGTGACATCGTCGTGGCGAGTTGGGGAATCGTCGACTATGACCATGTTGTCGACGCTCCGGACAACGTCTCACTGCGCCAGCCGCATCCCAGACCGTCGCCGTTGCTCAAGCACGCGGTCAACGCGCTGCAGACCGACGAACACATGGAACGTTGTCCATGGGAGACGCACATCGACGCCATTGTGCGCGCTCATCCCAGCTTCGCCCGCCCGGCCGACAGCACCGATGTCGTCTACACCGACGAATCTGATGACCAGGCCACGACGCCCCATCCGGATCCTGTGCTGAGCGGGCACCGTCCGGGCCGGCCCAAGGTGCATTACGGCCGCATCGGCAGTGCGGACCGGTCGTTGCGCGACCTGCGTAAACGCGATGCGATCGCGGCGGAACACAACTTGCGCGCGTTCGAGATGGAAGGCACCGGTATCGGCAAGGCCAGCTTCGCGAACGGTCTGGAGTGGTACGTGGTCCGCGGTATCAGCGACTATGGCGATCGCCGTCACGGCCATCTGTGGCGCAACTATGCCGCTGCGGTAGCTGCCTCCTACGTCAGGGCGCTTCTGGGCGAATGTCCTCCGCTTGACGTTCGCGGAGGACGGATCCGCGCGTGATAATCGTTGGGGGGAGGTGTCATGGGTGGAGTGTTCGTGAACTACCGCGTGCGAGAACAGCCTGGCTATGCGACTCTGCTGCACCGCGAGCTCGCCGCGAGGCTCGGACCGGATCGTGCGTTTCTGGCGTCCCGGTCGATCCGTCCCGGCGATGACTTCGTCACCACGGTGTTCGACACCTTGCGCCGTTGCGACGTGCTACTCGCGGTGATGGGTCCACAGTGGATCGAATTTCTGACGGACCCCGAGCGAGACTGGGTGCACCGTGAGATCCAGGAAGCCTTTTCGTGCGGCCTACGCGTAATCCCCGTCCTGGTGGAGGACGCTGAACTGCCCGACGCGGAACTCCTGCCCGGAGGCATCGCCGCACTCGCCCGATGCCAGGCCGTGCGGATCAGGCACTACTCGATCGACAGCGACCTCGACCGGCTCATCCGTGAGTTGGGCCGGACCACAGGCAACATCGCTGCGCCGGACGGCCCGGTGGAGTTCCGGCTGAGTGGTTCTCCGTGTGGACTGGAGGTCCTGTCCGGCAGCATCCGGCGGGTCCGCACCGCCGACACCTGGGTCAACAGCGAGAACACCGACATGAAGATGGCGCGCCACAACGAGTTCAGCGTGTCCGGAATCATCCGGTACTGGGGCGCGATCCACGATGACGCCGGCCGAGTCGTCGACGACCTCGTCGCGGACGAACTGGAAACCAAGGTGCGCGAACATCGACCGGTCGCACCCGGCACAGTGGTGATCACCGGCGCCGGAGCATTGAGGTCCAGCCACAACGTCAAGCACATCATCCATGTCGCCGCCGTCCATGGCGAACCTGGTGCAGGCTATCGGCAGGTCCTCAACATCAGCTGGTGTGTCACCAACGTACTGACACATGCAGAGCGACTCACGGCGCGCACGGTGCTGTTTCCCTTGCTCGGCACCGGTGTCGGTGGTGCCGAGGTGATACCCACGGCGGAGCGAATGGTGACCGCCGCTATCGACTACTTGCGGACGAACCCGGCCACGGCGTTGCGCAAGATTTCGTTCCTGGGGTTCGAGGAAAGGGAGCGGCAGGCCTTGATTGGCGTGTTCGCAGACATGCCGGCAGTCATACGGAAATACAATAAACGGATCTAAGGTCCGGTGTGGATGAGCGGTGCCCAGACGTCCGCACGGGCACGATATCTGTCACGCAGCATGAGCGTGACTTCTCGCATGGCGGCGGCCGAATGATCCGCGGTGGGCTTGTCAGGCAGGCGTTCGTAGAACGCTCGAGCCGCGACTGCGGCAAGGCGATCCTTCAGCGGCCACAGGCTGGCGATCACGTGTCGAAATCCGGCCAATTGGAACGCTGAGGCGAGGTGCAGGGACTCGTCGGCGTGACGGATCCCGCCGTCCGCAGTCGAACAAGCGGAGAGATAGGCCAGTTCGGCGTGCTTGAGGTGGAGCCGGCTGACCTCGGACAAGCGGAGGACGCGGTCGTGCAAGTGCACCCCACCCTGTGAAGGGGCAGTGGCATTGGTGCTGGCGTGGCAGGCGAGATGCACCCATGTGCTTCTCGGCAACGCGGTCAATACGCCGGTGGCCGTGGCCGTTTCGTTGATCAGGGGCGGAATGTCGGGATGTTGGGCCTGGAGAGCCGCTGCTTCTATGGCTGTGCCGACAAGGTTGGCAAGACCAGGCGTCCGATCCAGCGCGACTACGAGCTGGTGGCGTTCTGTCGAGGGTGGCCGTGCGCGCGCGTAGGTGAGTGTTCGCAACGTGGACGTGTAGGACGAGACGAGACGATCCAGTGCGCCGGGTTCGTCAGGGTGACCGGCCGCGTGGAGCGGAAACAAGTTCAGCAACCCCAGAGGCATCCACCATATCCGGAGCGGGGAATCCCCGGTTTGGGCAAGTGCATCCAGGATGGGGTGAACTGCTGTATCCCACAACCAACTCAGGATCTCCGGCAGCACCGTGACCAGATCGCTGTCGCCTGTGGCAGTAGCGCTCAGCAGATAGGCGCCGCGCGAACGGACAGCCGCCAGAGTGAGTTCGGGAAGAGGCACGAGCTCCGGATCGGCGTCGGCGTGGATGATGATCGCATCGCCGCGCTTCTCGCTCGCGTTCACCAGCAGCACGGCACCACCGGTCGCGGCCGTACGAAGATCATTGAATCGAGGCGGTAGGAGGAACCGGGTGAAACCGGGTCGCCCACGGATCTGGGCGAGCAGATCGTCATACTCGGTCCATAGTCTCCTGCGAAGGGTGACGGTGCTTTGTGGACTCCCGGTGGGACCGTCGTCGATGGTGTTGAGTTGTGCTCGGACGTGTTGGAATGCCGAGGCCAATTTCGGCTCTGCTTCTTCCAGATCTGTCAGGTCGGTGCGGGAGTCCAACTGGGCGGCCAATAGGATCCCGCGACCGAGTTCGGCGATCTCCACCGCGCCTCTGACGTCGTTCGTCGCGCAGTGTGCGGCAACGGCTTCACCGACCAGGCCGGTTTGTGCGCCTAGACGGTGCTCCTGATCGGACCAGCTCGTCTCTCTGGGTACTGCCGACGGAAGCAGGGTCACCGCGGTGTCCAGCATCTCCGTGGCAGTCGCGTACTCGCCCATTGCCGCTGCCAGCAACCCCACGGAAGTGGCTGCTTTGATTCGGTGTACGGGGAACGAGGTGGTCGCCTCGGAGACGTCTCGAGCGAGAGTGCGCAACTGATGTTGGCTGACGGTTTGTGTGCTCGCATCTAGCTGGGCTTGATAGGCGCCCGCAAGCGCGTCCGCGTAGATCGCACGGTGCGGGTGGTCGTGTGGTGCGGCCGAAAGGGCTTGGCGTGCCAGCGCGGTCGCCCGGTTCAAATCCGCGTCCGCGTGCAGGAGATCGAATCGCGTGGTGTGGAAGATGCTGAGATTGGACAAGTAGCGAGCTCGCTCCGGGTCGTTCGGCGAGCTGAGGGCGAGTGCCTGCTCCACGAGATCGCTCGCCATGTCCAGATCCGCTTGGCGCTTTGATCGTCGATAGCGGCGATGGTGCAGTCCGGCAAGATCGGACATGTAGCCCGGGCGGGTGTAGTGGCTCTGTGGAGTGATTTCGACAGCGAACTTGGTGTGGTGGATGGCGCGATCGAGGTCCGTCACCTCATGAAATCGACTGTATCTGGCTTGGTAGATGGCACCAAGATGGGCCAGGTAGCTTCCTTTGTTCGCTGCGCTGTCGGGAGTTTGGGCGACCGCGGCTTCGCCGAGGGCGATTCCACGATCCAGGTCGGCGGCCACCCCGCCCCGGTCGAACCGCTTCCAGTAGGCGCTGCAGAGGTTGGCGGCGACCACCGCCCAATCAGCATCGGGGTGTTCTATTTCGACAAGGACATGCTCGCCGAGATCGATCACCTGGTCCAGGTCCGCGGGCGAGCCGTTCCGATCGAAGCGCGCCATGTGGGCATTGCTCAACGTGAGCAGGCAGGTCACCTTGTCCAGGCTTGTGTCGTCGACGGCGTCGGCCGCCCGCTTGGCGAGATTGAACGCTTGGTCCAGATCTTCGGCGGTCCCGGTGAACCTGAACCGTTTCCGGTAGGCCGAGCTCAGCCGGGCCAGCATGCGGGGCCATTCGGAGTGGCTTTCGGAAGCGGTCGCGATGGCCTGTTCACCGAGATCGATGGCCCGTTCGAGATCGGCTGCTTGGCCGCTGTGGTCGAATTTCCGCTGATACGCCATTCCCTGTTCGGTCATGTGGACAGGTCGGTCCGGGTCATCAGGCCGCATGACGGCAATGGCGCTACCAAAATGGTGGATCGCATCCGTGAGATCCACCAAAGCTCCAGAGTGTTCGAACCGCGCATGTTCGTGGAGTGCCAGGTCGGCCAGATACGTGTGGCGCTGGGGATGTCCGTCGCCTGCGGCGGTCACTGCCCGCTGTGCCACTTGGATCGCAGTGTCCAAGTCGGACAATGCGCCGCGACGGATGTATTGGTAGGCGTGGGCTCTGCTCAGCAGACTGAGCAACTCGGCCAGTTGATCGTGCCCGTCCGGCATCACCGCCAAGGCTTGCTCGAGGTGTCCGATCGCGGGATCGACGTCCGCTCCATGGGACCGTGCCATTTCCAGACAGGCACTACCAAGGTTGAACAACGCCAGCGGTGCGCTTGCCGAAATTGCATCCGTGCAGGTCAGGCTACGTGGTGGTATTCGTTGAGGATGCTGCCCAATCGTGGGCGTCGGAGGATGTCGAGTTGGCTGGTCTGGGCTGGATCGCTGATCGGCTGTGGGAGTGGTTGTAATGGTCGGGCGTTGGCGATGCCCTGGTGGGGTCGGTGGTTGTTGTAGAACTGCTCGTATTCCCGGAGTGCGTGGAGCAGGTGTCGTTGGTTCCAGATCAAGGTGCGGTCAAGCAGTTCGCGGCGGCAACTCTGTATCCACCGTTCGACGATTGAGTTCATCCTCGGCATCTGGATGCCGGTCAGCACGACCTCGATGCTGGCGTCGGCGAGGATGTCGTCGAACAGGCGGGGGAATTTGCTGTCTCTGTCGCGGATGAGGAACCGTGCTCGGTGGCCGGCGTCCTCGAGGTCCATGACGAGGTTGCGCGCTGCCTGGGTCACCCATGCCGCGGTCGGATGAGGTGTCGCGCCGAGGATGTGAATCCTGCGATGAGCGTGCTCGATCACTGTCAGCGCATACATGCGGGTGCCGGTGAGTGTGATTGTTTCGAGGAAGTCGCAGGCCAGCAGAGCGTCGGCCTGGGAGCGTAGGAACTGTGCCCAGGTGCTGGAGGCGCGTTCGGGCGCGGGGTCGATGCCTGCGTCGGTGAGAATTTGCCACACGGTCGAGGCTGCAACCTTGACGCCCAGGACGAGGAGTTCGCCGTGGATCCGGCGATAGCCCCAACTCGGGTTCTCCTTGGCCAGGCGCAGAATCAAGACTCGAATAGAACGGATGGTGCGCGGTCGGCCCGGGCGTTTCGGTCGCGACATCCTGGCGTGGCGTCGGCGGAGTAGATCACGGTGCCAGCGCAGGATTGTATCCGGGCACACCAGCAGGCGGAGCCTGCGCAAGAGCGGGCGTGGTAGCCGGTGCAGGAGTGCGGCGAGTAACGCCCTGTCGGCCGGGCTGAAGCGCACTCTGGTGTCGCCGAGTTGGCGTTGCAGTACTGCGATCTGGTGGCGCAACGCCAGGATCTCGAGGTCTTTGTCTCGGTTGCTCGTCGGGAGCAGCCGGAGCAGGGAGAAGGTGTTGGTCAGGCCGAGGTAGGCCAGTCGCAGCAGCACGGTCGGTCATCCTGCCGTGAGACCGACCAATCGCGAGTGGGCGGCGTCGACGTCATCATATGCAGCGCCTGACCAGCGCGGATGAGATTTTCGGCAAGCGCACGGTCTGAGCGGCGTGCACCACGATAGCGTCGTGCACGCTGGTGATATCCACCCGCTGGCCGGTGTGCCAGCCCAATGCGCTCAGCACGGCGTGGTCGTGGATCCGGCCGGAGCGATCCAGCCTGGCCATCCCTAGCACTAGGCTGTCGGGCTCGACGGCCGGTAGGCGGGCTGCGGGCAACGGGGGCAGCGGTTGCGGTATCTGCGGGATGGGTCGCTGCAACGGCACAGGAATCACCGCGGCGAGTAGTCGTTCTCGCCTCGGTGACTCGTGTTCCGGCTGTCGCCGAACGTCCTCGGCGTCCACACCCTCATCATGACCGCCACCGGCTGGCGCGCAACCGCAGTTACTGCGGTGATGCTTGAGACATTGACCGGTCGTAGCACGAGACGTCACCTGGTCGAGCGGTATAGCGCTCTAACAGTGAACGACACACCGTCGAGGCAGCGACAACGCTGCGGCGTGCGTTCAATGGTGGTCTTGGGCGGCGAGGCTGTCTGAATGGGTGAACTTTCGCCGGTCGCCGATGTCGGTACCACGGCTGGGCCATGGTGGAGTTCAGTGGATTGTGACGCCGTTGAAAGGCACGTGGTCGCGCATGGTTGGAGGCGTTGTCCAGCGTGGTCTGACATAGCAAAGTCACCAGTGTTCGCGCCGCGGTCCGGACCGGTCCGCACGGGCGATGACTTGCCATCGGGGATGTGGACGGGGCGTCGGGATGCTTGGCCGCCCCCGTGGGCGGTGCTTGCTCGTGGCCGTGTGGCGTGATGAGTTGTTCATTTGGCTTGACATGTAGTGGCCAGTGCAGCGTCGGTGAGTGGGCGGGGGACAGGGGCTGGTGTGGCGGTTAGGCTGGGGGTGTGACTGTCGGACTTCAGTGGCCGTATGTGCCGCCTGATGGGTGGACTGCGGCTGATCTTGATCGGCTCAGTTTGGATGGGCCGTATGGGGAGCTTGACGCGCTGAAGCGTATCGAGTTGATCGATGGGGATCTGATCGTCATGAGTCCGCAGACGGAGTTTCATCGGCGTGTGGTGGAGCGTCTGCGGGATGAGCTGGCCCGGCAGGCTCCCGGCGAGTTGACCGCGACCCGGGAGATGGATGTGGTCCTGGGGGAGCGGCAGCGGCCGTGCCCGGACGTGTCGGTTGTCTCCGCCGTGGCGGCGGCGGACCTTGACCGGACGTACTACCTGCCTGCTGATGTGGTGCTCGTGGTTGAGGTGGTCTCCAAGTCTTCCGAGATCCGGGACCGGGAGACCAAGCCCCGTCGGTATGCCGAGGCCGGGATTCGCCACTTCTGGCGGATCGAGAATGACGGTGGCCGGCCGGTCGCTTACGTGTACGAACTCGATCCCGCCACCCGTACCTACCTGCTTTCGGGGATTTTCCATGAGCAGTTGAAGGTGCCGGTGCCGTTCCCTGTTGATCTGTTATTGACAGCGCTGTCTGGGTAGCAGTGTCTTTGCTCAGGAGCCAGCGTTGATGTGTGTGCAGCTCGTGTCGCCGAGATGAGGTTCACGCCGGTGAGATCGGCGTCGGCGTGCGCTGTAGTCGCACTTCCTGGCGATGAATCTGCGATGCCAGGCCAGGATCGTGGCGGGTTGGACGGGGAAGATCTCGCGCCAGCGGCGTCGGGGGAGTAGCGAGGACAGGGCGGCGAACCAGAACCGATCTGCTGGCTGGTACCGGACCTGGCCGGTGACCTGGCGCCGGAGGACGGCGTTCTCGTGCCGCAACACGAGCAGTTCAGCGTCCTTACTGGTGTCATGGCGCAGCAGAACTGCTGAGACGGACAGCAGTTGTCGGGTCAGGTGATACAGCAGTGACACGATCACTGAACCATGATCGCAATGGGGTACCTGGTGTCCTGACCTGGCGCTACGGATTTTCGAGCGGTACAGGATGGTCGGCCCGAACTGCCTCGGCGTGGTCAACAGTGAGCCGGCCGTGCGCCTGGACGCGAGTTTCGCGCGCGGCGGCCTGGCCGAGGGTGAGGTCGGTGTGGTCACCCAGTCCGGCGGCATCGCGATCGCCCTGCTGGAGCAGTTGCGGCGGCTGGGGCCCGGTGTGTCGACCCTGGTATCCACTGGGGACAAGTACGACGTCAGCGGCAACGACTTGTTGCACTGGTGGGAGCAGGACCACCACGTGCGTCAACTAACAACACCATAGCACGCGCTCTACCAGCGAAAATCCGGCGGGAGCACAGTCTTTGGCTCCATCCGAAGTGCCCACGCGGGGCTTTCGGGGCAAGATATCGCCATGCGCCGTGTGGTCAATATGGTCGCTAGAGCACGCGTCCGGACGCGCAATCGGCAGGGCCGTCAGCGATCGACAGGCTGTCGTTTCTGCGACGGGACCGGGGTTCGTGTCAGGCCTGAGTCGCCTGGTCACTTCGGGGTGGAACAGTGCCCTTTGCGCAAGGACGGAAGGAATCAAGTACCGTCGTGCGACGGTGGGATGGACCTTTACAACGACAGCCGGTGAGGGTCTTTGCAGATGTCAGGCCTCGGAATATCTTTAACCGCTTCTCGCCCGCTATCGCTTATCCAGTACCACCCAACGCCGTCAACAACCGCCCCTGCGGCGTAGCCGAGTTTTTCGAGTACGTGCGCACTTCGGTGCACTTCGTTGGATGTTACCCCAACGATATGCCGACGGATCTCACGAACTCGCAGACGCCTTTTGTGTGTGCTGAGCACGTGAAGAACCGCGCTGGACACGTCAGTCATCCTTGCGACCCGGGTGCTGTCAGGCCTGGGCCTAGGCTCGGCTATCTGCGCGCTGCCTTCCTTCAACGCCTTTCGTACCGTACCGAACGCAAAACCACTCTTCTCCGCTATGTCGCGTATAGACTCGCCCTTGCCATTGTTGTAGCGCACTAGCCAATCCGGTAAATGTTTGCGCCAAGCGTAGCGTGGTTGACCGGGGTTACGCCTCATCTCTGCCCCAAGCAATTCGAGATATCGATACATTGTGGCGCATCCAACACCCGCCGCTACGGCCATGTTCTTGATTGACCGTCCGCTTTCATATTGACGCTTTAGTTCAGGACCTCTGTTGACAGCATCCTGAATCTCCTGGGCCTCAGCTAGGCCAGCGTCGGTTACGGCGTAGCGGACATTTTTGCCTGTCCCGGCCGTCTGCACAAAGGATCGTTGCCGCAAGTAGGCCAACGCTCTGTACACTTTTTTCGCCGAGACTTCGTTAGCATCGGGGCCCACGGAAAGACCTTCAATCACCGCCCGAGGTGTCATTTCCCTTTGTTTTGCAAGAAGTAGCAAGGCCTTTTCGTGCAGATTCGTAACAACGGGTTGCCTGGCCCGTTTCGCGGACGTGGTCAACGCTCGCGATCCTCCATTTCGGTCGTTCATCAGCTTCACCATTAGGCGGTCGTTTCCGCAGTCCCGTCTACCCCGGTTGTATACGGCCATGATCTCGATGAGCGTATCGAGATCCAAGCTGTTCTTCGCTGAATGTCCGAACTCCATCACGAAGCGAGCCATCAGGGCGCCAGGGAGAGTTAGGACGTGGTATGCGTTCCGATGCTTGATAATCTTGCGTGTGATCCCGTTTTCGTGAAACTCGTGCAAACTCTTGAGAAGATCGTGAAGGTTGGCTTCGGGTATTTGTAGTAAGAAGTCGCAAAGGTTCAGCGCGCGGCTGCTGTACCGCAGTGCGAAAAGCATGCGCCAAGTCAGGGTTTTTTCGTCGCTCATGGCATAGTTCGCTGATTTCCGCGCTTGATCCGGGGCAAGTTCTTCGGTCGCGGCCATGTACCCGTCACTGGCCAAGATGTACCGAATGCCACTCGGCTGGCCCTCGTGAGGGTCGCCATAACCCGGCTCCACCTGTATAACCAGTTTTTCTTTCAGCATGACGGCAAGGGTTTTGAACACCACGCCTGGCGCCAGCCGGGTTTCCGCTTCAATAACGGAATGGTGAAGGGCTGCCGCGTAGAACCCGTGGCACGGCCAGGACTGTTCCAGGCACAGCGGACACTCTTGTGGCTCTCGCGGTGATGGTAAGTGTGCGGTCAGTTTGTCGACCGCCTCGACAGCGCGCCCCAATGGGCTGTCCACGGCGACGACGACAGCAATGATGCCTTGTGTGTCGTCCGGTGCGGTCATCTCGGCGCCGCCCGCCCCGTTGCATGCGGCGCGCCGGCCCCGCGTAGCACCGCATGCGGGTGCCTGCAAGCCGTGTCGTTGGGTGGGGATGAATGACTCTCGCGTTTGATCGCGGTGGTCACTAAGCCGACCTCCTCGTCGGGACGACCCACACAAAGTGGGTCCTGGGCGTGGTGCCTGCGTCCGCCCATCAGCCTGGTGCCTGTCACGGGCGTTTCGGTTCCGGTGCGAGCGGGAACTTTTCCTCGCCGGTTCGCGCTTTTCTGAGCTGGGCGAACACGTGGACGCCGGGGTGAGAACTTCCGGCGTGTGTGTCCCGTCGAACTCGCAGTGCGATCAATCTCCGAGCTACATTTCGCAAGGTAATTCGTTAGCGGGTTCGCCTGAAGGTTCTTTTCTGCCAGATCAATTGCATTTGCCGTGGAGGGATGCTCCGCAGATGCCGCAGTGTCGACCGCAGCCGTAGTGGACCTGTCCTGGTCGAGAACGCGGGTCATCAGGTTTGACCTGGGCGGTCGTGACATCCGATGATCGGCGGTCGTGTCTGTTCGTCTGGTCTATCGGCTCTGTGGTCAGGTGCTGTCCTGGCTTGCTTTGTTCGCCGGTCGTCGGCATCGAAGGACGCCGAGATACTCGCCCTGCGTCACGAGGTCGCGGTGCTGCGACGAAACAATCCAAGACCTCGGCTGTCCTGGTTGGATCGCGCCGTCCTGGCCGGGCTTGCCCGGATGCTTCCGAAGGCGCTACGCGCCCACCGGATGGTCACGCCGGGAACGTTGTTGCGCTGGCACCGCAGACTGATAGCCGCGCGGTGGCGACAGCCAAAGCCGCTGGGCCGTCCACCGATCGGCGATGAGCTGGTCACGTTCATCCTGCGCCTGGCGAGGGAGAACCGGAGCTGGGGTGTAGTTCGTATCCAGGGTGAGCTGCGTCGCCTCGGCCATCGAGTCGCCGCCTCGACCATCCGCAAAATCCTGCGCGCCAACGGAATCCCGCCATCGACGCGCCGCGACGACACCTGGCGCACCTTCCTGCGAACCCAGGCCGACAGCCTGCTGGCAATCGACTTCTTCCACATCGACACCGTGACGCTGAAGCGGCTGTACGTCGCGTTCGTCATCGAGATCAAGACACGCAGGGTCCACCTACTTGGCATTACCCAGCATCCGACCGGTGGTCATGTCTCGTGGCTCAGGGCGTAGGCGATGGCGTGCTCGCTGGTGAGTGCGGTGCCCTCGTGCAGCAGGGTGGTGAACGTGTGGTCTCCCGGCGCGTGACGGGCGCGCTGTTCGCAACGTTCGTGTGCCGGGGCGAGGTGGCGCAGTTCGTTTGGTGAGGTTCCGGTTGATCGCCAGAGCCTGGCGGCGGCCCCGAGCAGCCGGGCGGCGCGGTCGGCGTGTCGTTCCGCTGTAGCGTTCCAGGCCAGTATTTCTAGGCAGTGCGCGGTACCCCACTGATCGTCCACGGGTCGTCCGGTGCGCAGTGCTTCCCGGGTCAGCCGGTCGGCCTGCTGCCGATCGCCGGTGATCCACTGGCCGAGGCCGTGCACCCACAGTGCCCACGACTTGGACATGGATCCGCCGCAGTCCTCGACTAGGTTCAGGCACTCCTCGCCGAAGGCCAGAGCGTGGTCGGCGTCGCCGGTGGCCGCGGTGGACACCACCAAGTGCAGGAGAGTGCTCCAGACCCCGTCGCGGAAGAACGCGGCGACCCCGGAGAGCCGGGTGGCGTGCGCGAGGGCGTGCTCGTCGCCCAGCCGCCTGGCCAGGGTGTGGCATTCCCGCACTCTCGCCAGCCCCGCGGCCCAGTCGGCCTGCAGGAAGGTGAACCACGCGTTGACCCAGAGGGCCTTGGCCCGCGCCGGGCTCGGCTCCCGGTCCAGGGCCAGGGTGCTGTCGAGCCAGTGGCGAGCCTCGCTGAACCAGCCGGAGCGGGTCCGGTGGTTCCACAGACCGGCCGCGATCTGCGATCCGGCCGGCACCTGGCCGGGGTCGGTCAGGCAGAACTCCAGGGCGGTCCGCAGGTTGGCGTGCTCACGCCGGAACCAGGCGAACCAGGCCAGTTCGTTCGGCCCCACCCATTCCTGCTCGGCCCGCTCGGCCAGCCGGGCGTAGTGGTCCCGGTGCCGCAGCCGGACGGCCCGCTGGTGGCCGGATGACGCCAGTCGCTGTTCGCCGTACTGGCGGATGGCCTCCAGCATTCGGTACCGGGCCGCGCTGGCTTCCTCGGTGCGGATGAGGACGGATTTGTCCACCAGCCCGGCCACCAGCTCCAGCACGTCCGCACGCGCGATGCCGGCGCCGGAACAGACTTCCTCCGCGGCCTGCAGGTCGAACCCGCCGGTGAACACCGACGCCTGCAGCCACACCGTTCGCTCCTGCTCGGTGCAGAGGTCGAAGCTCCAGGTGATCGCGGCCTGGAGCGTCTGCACCCGCGGCACCGCGGTTCGGCTTCCCTCCGCCAGGAGCTCAAAGTCGTACTTCTCGAGCCGGGTCAGCATCCGCTCCAGGGACAATGCCCGTACCCGTGCTGCGGCCAGCTCGATCGCCAGCGGGATTCCCTCCAGCCGCCGGCACACGCGAGCGACCGTCGCGCGATTGGGGGCATCGACTGTGAAGCCGGGCCGCGCGAGCGCGGCCCGCTCGGCGAACAGCTGCACCGCCTCGTTCCGCGCCAGCGCGCGGGCCGTCATGGGTTCTTCGGTGTCGGGCACCGGCAACGGCGGCACCTCGAGCAGATGCTCCCCGCCAGACCGCAACGCCTGCCGGCTGGTGGCCAGGACCCGCAATCGCGGCGCCGCCCCCAGTAGGTCGTGTACGAGCCTGGCGCACGCATCCAGCAGGTGCTCGCAGTTATCCAGCACCAGCAGCAGTCCTGGTCGTCCAGGAATTCCGCCAGCACCACCGTCGGAGGCCGACCGGACTGATCCCGGATGCCCAACGCGTCGGCGACCGTCTGAGCCAAGAATGTGTCATCCTCCAGCGCGGCCAGCTCCACCAGCCACACCCCATCGGGGACGACATCCGTCAGGTGCGCGGCTATCCGCAGGGCGGGCCGGGTCTTGCCGACCCCGGGCCCGCCGGTCAAGGTGACCAGCCGATGCCGACGCAGCAGCCGCTTCGCCGCCGCGACCTCTCGTCGGCGGCCGACGAAGCTGGTGGCCTCGGCGGGAAGGTTGCCCACCGATTGACACGAACCGGCACGTGACATTACAGGTCCCGGGTTGTCCGGTGTGTGATTATCTTTGCAGCGATCTCCACACCGAACCAGCCCCGTGAGCAGTATTCGGTCGACGGTTCGTCACATATGTGTCGCGCTGAGGCAGAAAGGGTGCCACTGTCCACTATTCGCCATAGTCTCATCTCATTGAGACGCCGTGGACATCTACCTCCACAAGGGCAGCCAAGACGATATGAAGTCAGCTGTGAGAAAATGAAATTCAGTGGTGAGACCCTACAGATCACCTCACTGGGTCGTGAGCGAGGTTGGCGAACCGGCGTCGACACTACCGCGCTGGCGTTTAGTGGCCATTGCCAAGACCACGCCTACGCCTGCCGTTCCACCATGCCGGGTTGATGCAGCATTCTTGACACCGGAGTATGCAGGCTGTCCCGGGTCCTCGTCCGGTGTGGAGGTTTGTGTAGTGCCCTGCGGAAGGTCACAGTGAATGCATCGCGGCTGCTGGTGGCCTCGCTGAACGCGCCCGACTCGCGGCCTGGATGACACCAACGAACGTGAGACCGTCATGTCGGGTACCAGGTCGCGGCGGCATGGTGACAATCTTCCTGCCGAGGTCACCAGTTTCGTGGACCGCCGCCGGGAGATCGCCGAGGTCAAGCGGTTTCTGTCCACCAGCCGGTTGCTGACGTTGACTGGTGTGGGTGGGGTGGGCAAGACGCGGCTGGCGGTGCGGGCGGCGGCAGGGGTGCGGCGGGCGTTCCCTGACGGGGTGTGGCTGGTCGAGCTGGCCGCGCTGCAGGACCGCACGTTGCTGGAGCAGACGGTCGCGGACACCGTGGGGCTGCACGATCGGTCCGCGCGGTCGCCACGGGAGGTCGTGGTAGACCACCTGCGGGACAAGCAACTGCTGCTGGTGCTGGACAACTGCGAGCACCTGGTGGATCGATGCGCGGGGCTGGCGGTCGAGCTGCTGGCAGCGGCGCCGGGCCTGCGGATCCTGGCCACCAGCCGACACGCGCTGCGCACCCCGGGCGAGCACATCCTCGCGGTACCGCCACTACCGGTGCCGGATCCCGAACGCCCATCACAGCCCGGGAAACTGGTCGGCAACGAGGCGATCCGCCTGTTCGCTGAGCGAGCGACGGCCGTGGCGCCCGGCTTCGCGGTCACCGCCGACAACCACCCGACGCTCGCGCGGATCTGCCGCCGGCTGGACGGGCTGCCGCTGGCCATCGAGCTGGCCGCGGCGCGGCTGCGGGTGCTCACACTGGAGCAGATCCTGCACCGGCTGGACGACCGCTTCCGTCTCCTGTGCACAGGCAGCCGGACGGTATTGCCCCGCCATCAGACGCTGCGGGCGGTGGTCGACTGGAGCTACCAGCTGTGCTCACCACCCGAGCAGGCGCTATGGGGCCGGGTGTCGGTGTTCATCGGCGGGTTCGACCTGGACGCCGTGGAGGCGGTCTGTGCGGGGGACGGCATCGACCGCGCACAGGTGCTCGAGCTGGTGACCGGATTGGTGGACAAGTCGAGCCTAACCAGGCACGACCAGAACCACGGTCCCCAGGCGCGGTACCAACTGCTGGACACCATCCGCCACTACGGACGCGACACCCTGCGCACGGCCGGAAAAGAGGCAGCGCTGCGCCGACGGCACCAGGACTACTACCTGGATCTGGCCGAACGCGGCGAGGCCGAGTGGTTCGGCCCCACCCAACTGGAGGTGGCCGCCCGCACCCGGAGCGAGCACGCCAACCTACGCCTCGCTCTGGAGTTCAGCCTGAGCACCCCTGGCGAATCCCACAACGGCCTGCGGCTGGCAACGACCCTGTACTTCTACTGGGGCGGCTGCGGCTTCGTGGCCGAGGGACGCCACTGGCTGGACCGGGCACTGGCCCTGAACACCGAGCCGAGCAGGGCGCGAGCCACCGCGCTGTGGATCAACGCCCACCTCGCTGTCCTGCAGGGTGACCTCCTCGCCGCCACGGCCATGGTGGAGGAGTGCCGGGCCTGGGCCCAGGGGCGGGGCGAGATGACCACCCTGGCGTACGCCATCTGTATCGGGGGAACCGTCGCCTGGTTCAGCGGCGACCTACCGCGCGCGCAGGCCCTGCTGGAGGACGCCCTGGCGCGCTTCGAGGCCCTCGGCGAGCTGAACGGCACCGTGATCAGAGGCTATCTCGCGTTGATCGTGGTAGCCGTATTCCAGGGGGACCCCGCGCGCGCTGTCGCGCTGGGCGAGCATGCTCGCGCGCTGAGCGACCGGTACGGCGAGCAATGGGCCCGGGCCTACACGCTCTACGGTCTGTCCCTTGCTGAATGGAGGCGGGGCGATGTGGCGCAGGCGAACAGGTACGCCAAGGAAAGTCTCCGTGGCACACGTGTGTTCAACGACACCCTCGGCACGGCGTTGCTCGTCGAGCGGCTGGCCTGGATCGCCGGGACGGCCGGCGAGGGCGAGCGGGCCGCGGTGCTGCTCGGCGCGGCCCACCAGATCTGGCACCTGGTCGGAGGCCGGCTCCTATTGGGCTCCCCACACTACCTCGCCGCGTACGACGCGTGCGAGCAGCAGGCCCGCCGCACCCTGGGCGACCGCGCCTTCCAGGCCGCCTTCGCGCGCGGCGCCGACCTTGACCTGGAGCAGGCCGTCGCCTACGCGCTCGGCGAGAAACCAGAACCCGCCACTCCGGCCTCCGCCGCGACGGACACCGCGCAGACCCTATTGACCCGCCGGGAGCAGCAGGTCGCCGCACTCGTCGCGGACGGACTGTCCAACAAGGACATCGCCGCGCGGCTGGTGATCGCCCAGCGCACCGCCGAAGGCCACGTCGAGAACATCCTGGCCAAACTCGGCTTCACCACACGCACCCAACTCGCCACGTGGGTCATCGAACACCGAAAGGGCCGGGACCAGTGAGGGCCGGCGGCGGATCGCGCCGGCCGGTGTAGATCAGCATCTGGTCGGTGCACTCGGATCGGACGCTGCGCACGAACCTTTCCGCGTAACAGTTTGCTCGGGGCGTTCGCGGCGGGGACTTCACTGTGTCGATTCCCTCGGAGGTGAATACCGCGTCGAACGATGCAGCGTATTTGGTGGCTCGGTCACGGATGAGGAACCGGAACTGGGAGATCCGTTCGTCGAGGGTCATCAGCAGGTTGCGGGCGGCCTGGGTAGTCCAAGCCGCGGTCGGATGCGTGGTCGCGCCGAGGATGTGGACTCGACGGGTGCGGACCTCCATTATGAACAACACGTACAGTCGGCGCAGGCTGATGGTGTCCAGGTGGAAGAAGTCGCTTGCCAGTAGGCCTGTTGCTTGGGTGTGCAGGAAGGTGCGCCAATTGGTGTCCGGCCGTCGTGGCGCGGGACTGATGCGGGCGGCGGTGAGGATGCGGCGGATCGTGCCCGCGCCGATGTGGTGTCCGAGCCGGGCGAGTTCTCCCTGTACGCGGCGATGTCCCCACCTAGGGTTCTCCCCGGGCCAACCGCACGGTCAACTCGCGGAGTTCGTCGCCGATTGGTGGGCGTCCTGGTTGGTTCGGGTAGGTCCATTTCCGGGTGATGAGATGGCGATGCCAGGCCAGCAGCGTGCCGGGTGTCACGATGCGGTGCCGGCGCAATTCGCGGGGCAGTAGCCGCGTCAGTGCCGACAGGATCGCGCGATCTGGCCATCCAGGGCGTGGCTGGTCGACCTGGCGGCGCAGGACCGTCACCTCATGCCGCAACACCAGGATTTCGACATCCTTGGCGGCGGAGCGTCGGAGCAGTAAAACTAGCCAGCCGATCAACTGCACCGTGATCAAGTACATCAGTCGAAACAGCACGGTCGGTGAGCATCGCACGGCCCTCGTACGGGGCAAAACGGCAGGTCACCGAGCCAGACGTCGAGTTATGGCACGGTACAGGTTTTCGGCAAGCGCAACGTTGTCAATCAGAACGCAAAAATGGGATAGGTTGATGCCCGCAGCTCGCACGCATTGGAATAGGTCCGCTGCCAGTCAATGGGGTGACCTTGCCACGTTCCGTGTGCCGTAACGGTGATCGGCGCCCAGAGTGCTGGGCACATAATATCGGTGTCCCTGTCCAACTTTGTGAAGTCGCCATCCACCTCCCTTAGCCTGTTGCAGGCCTTGGTGGCGTGTGGATGACTGCCGTTGTCGGGGTCGCATGTCAGTGTTACGGCCGCATCCGGGATTGCCTTGGCCGTTTCGCCCGCTTTGGTCGTCAGGAAAAGCTTCGAGTTCGCGGCGGCACTGGGAGAATCCGTGTTTCTTCGCTCAGTGGCGGGGGCGCTCACGCCTACCCCGCTGACCATGATAGCCGCGACGACAATGAGTATTTTGAACATCACCTGTCTCATGATTTTCTCCTCGTATCCGCGCGAAGGTGGGTAGGGTCTAATTTTCTTTCTTGTCGCGCTTGGTTTGTTTTTTCGCTCATCTATTCGTTCGAGTTGAAGACGGAATTTGCGGCCGTGCCGGACCGCATGACTAACTCCTGGCCGATTCGTTTGCCGAAGACGTGATGTACTGCAGGCCGATCCAGTCGAGCAGACTATAATTTGAATAGATACGCCACCATTGCGAGAAGTACGGCCAAGCCCGCGCACCGAGCAGGGCGTAAGGTGGACATTCATCGTGCCTCTGTCGCCGGGGCAATCCTTGCCAGGAGGGAAAGCCCGGGATGCTGTAGCCCTCGGCGCTCGCTTCCTCGGTCAGCCCTCGGTGACAACATCCACGATCAATCCAGTGATGGGTGCGCTCGCGCCGATCAGTGGTGTGACATCCATTCGGTCGACGCGGGCCTGGTCGATGAGCGGTCAGGTGGAGACCTTGCCGTCAGCGACGAGCGACGCGACCGAGAGGTCGGGTAGGGCCAGTGCGACGGCGAAGTTGGTGCCCTTGTCACGCAACATTTCGCGCCGCGATCGCACGGTTGCCGTGCCGTTAGGCCCCGGGGACTCCTCGACACGGCCAGGTCCCAGTCCCGAGCCACGTCGCCGGCAACCGCGATATCCGCCAGTGCCATGGTGGAGCCGTACCCGTCCGGTGATGCCAGGAAACCGTTCGGTCAGATGGTATTGGTGGGTGTCGCGCGGCCGAGGCCACGGCTCAGTGCCAGGCCGAGCACGATCAGGTCGAGGTCGAGATGCAGCCAGTGGTCGGCGGCATTGAGTGCGACGAAGGTGGCCGCCCTGCCCTTTGTCGATGACCAGGCCGTCGATCCACAGGATCAGGTGGATGCTGCTGCCGCCGATCAGGAAGCCCCGTGCGCCGCCTTCGGTGCGTGCCGACACGAGGCCTGCGACGCCGAAGACCACGTGCACGAGGTCGGCCAGCCTCGGAGGCTTGATCAACGAGTACAAACCCGTAGCGGTCTAAAGCCCAGGTCAGCCCCAGCGGCCGACTTCTGGAACCCCCACACGGTCAGAAGCGAGGTCACCGACCGGCTCCTGGTCATCAGCGAGCGACATCTACGGTCCGCGCTGGAGCGGTATGTCGCTCACTACAACCAGCGCCGTCCCCATCGAGCGTTACAACTCCGCCCACCTCGACCCGACCACGCCTTACCTAGCGAGAGTGCGGGCACGCCGTACGCCGGCCGGTCCTCGGAGGCTTGATCAACGAGTACGAGCCTGCGGCAGCTTGACGCCCAGGTCAGCGCTGCGGGCCGACTTCTGGAACCCCACAGGGTTGCGCGTGTTCCGGTGAGGTCGGATGTGGCCGGGTGTGATGGCTGGATGGGCGGCTGTCTCGACAGGGCTTAGAGCGTCGAGCGCGAAGGGGCGCCGCAGGGGTCGGGTCCTATCCGGTGATGAGGGCGGCGGGGAGTCTGCCGGTGCGGCGGCCTTTGTTGTAAAGGGTGAGCAGTTCGTGCTGCAGGACCGAACGCAGGGTTTTGGCTGAGCCTTCGGCTTGGCCGCGGCAGGCGGCGAGCCATCCGGCGGGGCCTTTCTTCAGGCCGGCCATGGCCGCCGCGAGCGCGTCGTGGTCGAACTCGCGGGTTTTCGCCTCGTCGGTCCAGCGTTTCTCGACCAGGAACAGGAATTGCCCGACGGCTTTGAGGATGTTCTGGTCGACTGCTTTGGGGTCCTCACGCCCCCACGCTGTGGTGATCACGTGCAGCATGTCGGCGACGAGCTTTTTGCCGTAGCCCTCGCGGAATCCTTCACCGGTGTAGTAGACCTTCTCCAGGGCCAGGATGGCCCGGATCTTGCCGTCTCCTTGGCCGACGGCCCACCCGTTGGCGTGGACCGCGTCGTCGATCGCGACCGCCATCGGTTCGCCTTGGGTCACCCGGACTTTGTGCAGGTCGAGTTTGTTGGCGGCTTCTTGCTGGTTGAACTGGACGAACAGGCCGGCCTCCTGCTCGAGGGTCAGGCCGGTGTGCAGTTGGCACTGGAGCGGGAAGTCGTCCTTTTCCAGTTCGGAGACGATGGTCCAGCGGTGCCAGCCGTCGAGGATGACCAGGCTGCCGTCGGGGCGTTCGGAGACTTGCAGGGTGCCCAGGGCCGCGCGGTTGTAGTTGTCGCGGATCTTGGCCAGCTTGCTCTGGGTAAGGTGATCGCGTTGCACGCGCGGGTCGACGGTGAGATCACCGGCGCGGACACGCTTATTTCGTAGTGCCATGGCGGGCTTTGCCTCCGAGACGGGATCGGGAGAGGGTGTCAGCGGCCTGTTTGAGCGACACGCTGGTGGCGCGCATCAGGCGGATACACTCGGTGATGTCCTGTTCGGACATGCCGGCGGTGCTGACCGGGACACCGTGTTGCAGGGCGGTGGCGGTGGTCTGCGCGAACGCGTGGATGCGCAGGACACGCTCGTACACCACGGGCAGCCGGACGCTGCTGGGCTGGGTACTGGCCTGGGCGTCGATCTTCTCGCGCTTCTTGAGCTCGCCGTAGGCGGCGGACACCGTCAGGCGGTCGGCCTCGATGTCGGTGATCAGCCGTTGGGCGAACGGGGCGCCGGCCAGGGCCTTCTCGTAGACCAGCTTCAGGCGCGACCATTCCCAGAGGGCGATGCCGAACTCGGCCTGGAGTTGCTCGGGCAGTGGGGTGTCACCGCGCCGTTTGGTCTGCATGATGCGTGTGTATCCGTCGTAGATTGTGCTGACGGGTGTGACGAACGATGGCGTGACGTCCTCCAACCCCCGGTCCATGGTTCATGCAGGTGTGGAGGATCGTACCGAGAAGACGATCACACAGTGCCGGGTGTATCACCCGACCATCCGAAACGGACTCTCCTGACCTCGAACGACACCTTGAGGTTTCCTTCTTTTCTCTCCTCCGGCACGGCAGGAACCGGGGACACCGGGAGTCGGCAGGGTCGATCGCCTGGGGCGAGTCGAGCGCCGCGTGGCGGCTTGCCGGCGATCGGCCCTTAGGCAGCGGGTGGACGACCATCTGGCCGGTCAACGTCACCACGTGGGGCGTGATGCCGGGAAGGTGGGTACACCGGTCCGTGTTCTGCACGGTGGCCAGACTTCGGTCGTGCACCAAGTCACTAAGTAGCCGCATTGGGCAGGTGTGTAGGCGTGCCATGGGCATGGATCGGTCGAGCATTGATGATGTTGTTCTTCGGTTTGGCCGCGTCGGCATATCTGGGTCGCTACCGGTCTCGACCACCATCATATGTCCATTGTGGAGAGAAGCGCCGGAGTGTGGCGACCACAACGAATTCTGCGGACTGGTAAGGCCGGGCTGTTCCGTGGTTGTCTCAAAGGAACGCACCGATCACGGTGGCGCCGATCCACACGATCACGCCTACCGAGACGAGCACGAGCACCACGACGGCGCCCGAAACCCAGTTCTGCCACCGCGAAGCGGTGCAGCGTGCGATACGGCACCACCACGCCCCACCGCCTCAGCAGCATGTGGATCTTGGCCAGGGTCAGGTCCTGCTTCAGCCAGGTCTGAATCTGCTCACGCTGCTCGGCGATCGCCTCCCACGAGGCGCCAGTGCCGCGAGGCCGGTCCGGTCGGACCACGGCCACCGCCGCCCCGAGCACCTCCTCGGTCAGCTGGCCGTCCCCGCCCTCGAGCGTCACTCCGCAGGCCTGGGCGGCCTGCACATACCGGCGGACCGTCTTGCGGTCCAACTCGGCCAGCCGGGTCACCTCACGCAGCGAGTGACCCGCCAGCCCCAACCGCAGAACCTCTTTGATCTCGATCACTGATACCTCCATATATGCCATCTGACCAGCGCAACGGCCAAACGACCGGAGGTCGGGACGCCACGCGGGACCCGTCCGGGTGGTCCCATCAGTGGCAAATCCCTATCGAGGTGGTCCCATGCTCATGGCACCGAGCGCTCAGGTGGTCCCATGCTCGTGGCAGGCGACATTGACTGCTCAGGGACCCAGAGCTGGTGATCAAGCCGGTCGGACTTCGGAGAAGGACCTGATCACAACGTCCGCTCAGCCGCAATGAGGGAGCGACTCGCCAGACACCTGGACCGAGTCTGGCCAGGCACCGGTCCTACGCCAAGTATCTAAGTTGCTGATGAGTGGGACGGACCCGACGTCGCGCCGCGCTCCCCGGCGGTCAGCCTGGCGGCATCCGCTTCATCACGTTCAGCCCACCGCTTCGTCAGTGGTCTCATTCCGCATCGTGCGGCCTGTCGTCAGGTCTGGCTTTGGTAGGCGAGGCTCGCGCACACCAGAGCCGCCGCCGCGTTCAACCCACAGCGTCACGGGTGAGCCGGGCCGGGCCAAAACCTTCCCACCGCGTGTAGCGGTTCGCATGCCGACACGCTTGATCAGCAAAACCGCTGTTCACAGACATTGTGGACCTTCTTCGCCGTTATTTGAACCGTCCCGACCTCTTGGGACCACTGGTCGACGTCGTGCGGAAGATCGGCAACCGATGTGATAGCGACGACGCGACGGTCGAGGGCAGGACAGCCTCGCCTGACTACGACCGGCGGCGTCTCAGCGATACCGACATCGCCGAAGTCATCGAGGCTTACCGATCCGGTGCGACGACGCGGGCGCTCGCCGAGTCGTACGGCGTCAGTCAGACGACGATCAAGAAGAAGCTGCGGGAACGAAAAATTCGAAAGCGTGGCGCCGACACCAACTCACCGAGACGGCTACAACGCTAACAGCACGCCGGAGCTAGTTATCAATGTGCAGGTCATCGCCATGTTGGTAGCGTAGTTGGGTCAAGATGAGACTTCCAATGCCAAGCACACCAAAAGCGTAGCGCTTAGCATCATCACGCTTCTGGATGTTATGACGATCAACGTTACCAAGCGCCTGAACAAAGCCCATTCCTAGGGCTCGCCACCCCTCCCATTCGCTCGGCTCCTTACCCTGTGGGGTTCCGAAATCATGCATTGTCGCTTTGACCTGCGGTAACCACGAACTTTGCCCGTAGGGCATGATCGTGGGACGTGGGGTTGCGACTGGTATATCTGATCTTCATTCGGCTAAGTGGTTGGCTAGTTCTGCTGGGTCGCTCCGCGCCGTCGAAGGACGTGGAGTTGCTCATTTTGCGGCACGAGGTTGCCGTGCTGCGTCGGACGAATCCTCGTCCCCGGCTGGACTGGGCTGACCGCGCGATGCTCGCCGCCTTGGCGCGACGGTTGCCAACTATGCTGCGCCGACACCGACTGGTCACACCGGCGACGCTCCTGCAGTGGCATCGGCGCCTGGTGGCCAAGAAGTGGACCTACCTGAACTCGCCTGGCCGCCCGTCGCTCGACACTCAGCTCGTCGCACTGATCGAACGGATGGCGCGAGAGAATCCGAGGTGGGGGTATCGCAGGATCCAGGCTGAGCTGCTCAAGCTCGGTCACCGGGTCGGTGCCTCGACCGTCCGGTATGTCCACATTCTCGGGACGACAACGCATCCGGACGGCTCATGGACGACGCAACAAGCCCGCAACCTACTCATGGACCTCGGCGACCGAGCTGATGAGTTCCGGTTCCTGGTTCGCGACCGGGCCGGCCAGTTCACCTCAGCGTCCGATGCGGTGTTCGCCGGCGCAGGTGTCGAGGTGGTGAAGATCCCGCCGGGCTGCCCGAGGGCGAATTGTTATGCCGAAAGGTTCGTCGGCACGGTGAGAAGCGAGCTCACCGACCGGCTCCTGATCATCAACGAACGGCGCCTGCGGACCGTGCTGGAGCGATACGTCGCCCACTACAACCACCACCGCCCTCACCGCGCCCAGCAACTCCGCCCACCCCGACCCGATCGCTCCGTCCCAAGCTGAGGCCATGCCCGCGCCGTACGCCGGTCAGTCGTCAACGGTTTGATCAACGACTACGAGCCAGCAGCAGCCTGACGCCCAGGTCAGCGTCATAGTGCACGGTTTTGGAACCTCACAGGATCCGAGCCTGGAATGAGGATCCGAAACCGTTCGTGTGGACCAAAACCGCCGACGACATCCTGGACAGCCTCGCCCACTACTGTCACAAACTTACGACGCTAACTAACGACTCGGGACACTAGTTTGTCAGCTGGTCGGTTACCTGGTAGACGGCTTGCTGTAGTCCCGGATCGGTCGGCATCTCGTCGACGAAGTCCCACCAGTACCCGCCGCCGACACTGCGCTGGTACCCCAATGCGGCCCCGTAGTAGTACGCGGCCAGCTCTCGCCGGGCCCTGGCAACGTCGAGGGGATCGAAGGCCCAGTACAACCTCGAGGTGCTCGCCAACCAATAGCCGAGCTCGCCCAGTCCGACTTTCTTGCCGGCGAACTCGTCCAGCAGCGTTGTCATCACCTGGTCGAAGGCCAGGCCCAGGGGAGCGTCCTCCACCCAGGTCGACAGCAGCACTGTGTCGATGTTCCGCCGGATCTGCGGGGTCAGATTCGCCCTGGCCCAGTTGAAGGTCGACCATTCCGGGCTGTCTGTGCCGATCTGCCAGTACAGGGTGAGGACCACCATGGCATCCGGTCGTTGCTGGCGTACGTACCGGGCTGCCTGGTCGATCTTGTTGATGATGCGGTCCTCGTGGGGGACCTCCTGCTCGGTGCATGTGCCCTGGTCGTCGGTCTTGCGATCGAGCCAGCAGCCGTTCACCTCGTTGCCGACCTCCCAGGCGTCGATCCACGGGAAGGCGGTCACGTACGCCCTCACCCGGGCCAGATATTCCTCAGTGGTGTACCGGTTTGCGAAGTAGGAGTCCACCGGCTGGCCAAGGATCTTTAATCCGGCGGCGCGGGCCGTTTCCACCGCCTGCCGATAGACCTCAGGATCAGGTTGTTTGCGGTCGTCCTCGTCGTCCACCCCCGGGTCAAACACGATGCGGACCCAGCCGTATGACCCGCTGAGGCGCCGCGCGAGTGTCGACCACTCGGCAGGCGTGCCGATCTTGTCGACGGTCAGGCCGATCTGCGGGTCGGTGCGATGGCTCTTGGCGTACTGGGGCCCGTATTCGGCCAGCAGCGTGTCCAGGGCCAGGTGGATCGCGTCAAGCGCGAACTGGCCGTACTTGCCACGGTCGCTGTCGGTGCGCGCGTGCCGGGCACTGCTCAGGTTCGAGCGGGCCGCCGCGTAAGCCGCGGCCCACTCCCCTGAGCGGTGGTAGTCCGCGCGGGCAGCTAATGCCGCGTCCAGGCGCCGCATGGCATCGACCGCGGCCTGGTAGTTGAACACGACCGTGCCTCCCGCGCGGAAACCGGTGCCGCCGTCGTCGAGGACCACGAACGAGAAGCCCCGCTGGGTCGGCCAGTTGACCGCGAAGGCGACCGGACGGCCGGGGATGTCGAACTGCCACCGTCTCGGCACGCCCTCCTCGTACAACGGGTGCATCGCGAGATGCTGCATAGTGGCCGGATCCAGCAGGGTGTCGCTGTCGTATTCGCCGGCGCCGTGCATCACCGACCTCACCTCGTCGGCGAACAGTTCGATGCCCGAGCCTTGGGCATCGTAGAACTTCAGCGTCACGGTGTCGCCGACACTCGGAGCCGAGCTGGCGACCACCATGCTCAAGACAAGAACTCCGACGCACAAGCAAACGCAAACACGTGCGAAACGACTATTCATCATCCTGTACTTGGCTTTCACCATGATCATCCGTGGCTTTGACACGAGTGATCAAGCGTCGCTACGTCGAACGTGATGACGCGAAACGAACATGGCGGGTACCACGTCGGCAGCCTGACACCCCCAGGCGGGCGAGTGAAGGGCTATCAGTGGCGCAGAATCACTGTTGTCGTGATTACGTCAACGGTGTGATGGTGGGCGGAAGTACTGCGATCGCCGAACAAGACTGCGGACGCCGCTGTCGCTGACCCGATCCACGAAACGGTACCGAAGAAATGCCACGGATCTGAGACTCATGCAAGGGTGACACGTCGTGAGACAACCGAGAAACCGGCAGGTCAGCGAAGATCTACATGTCATTGAGTTTGGGATCCTACAGCTGTCGCGGATGTAGGGTCTCAAATCTGGTGTCGTAGTCTCATGGCCAATGTCGTATGGATGTCCTATACGACATCGCCGTGAGATTGCTCCTCGGCGTCTGGCCGATTCTCGCCATGCTTTGTCGTTCGCTGCCCATCGTCGGTTTAGCTAGGGGCCCCGACAATGGCCCTTTGCGTTCGTCGGGGTTGTCAGCAAAGACTGCGGTTTGTGGGCGTGGACTGGATTTCATGATCTTGAGGCGGCGGTGACGGCGGAGGGATTGGGGCATGATCTCGAGACGTCTGGCGACCTTCACCAAGGTGGGTGCCGTAACACTGTTGCTCGGCGCTCTTTCGTTTTCCTCAACGGCATCCGCGGTGCCTTCAGCAGTGGCGCTTTCGCTTCCGGAGAAGGTGCAGCGGATGCTTTCGCAGGGTGCGCTGGCCCGCTGGTATGCCCAGCATCCGGAGCAGGTCTCGGCCGGCATGCGGGCGAGGCCGGACTGGATCGCGGCGCTGGGCGCTCGTGTCAACGCGGTGCCCCGGGCGCTTGCGCCGGGCGACTTTCCGATGCGCCGGGCGCTGTTTAATCGTGACGATCTCGGCCTGCCGCAGAACGAGGAGTCGGTCGATCGCTGCTCGTCGAACGGCAACCTGGTGTTGGCGGGGACGAACGACTACCGGGGTCTGCTCAACCCGCTCGGCAACTTCACCGGCTGGCACTTCTCCGACAATGGTGCGACCCTGACCAGGGAGGGGCTGCTGCCAGCCGTCACCTTCGCTGACGGTGTTGCGGTGCCGTCGAGTGGCGATCCGGTGGTGGCCTTCGACGCGGCCTGCAACGCGTACATGGCCACCCTCAACCTGGTCTTCGTCGACGGGGTGCCGACACATAGCGGCATTGGCGTCTACCGCACGACGGCCGGCACGCTGGGGTCGTGCCCCGGCGGTGACGACCCCACCTGCTGGCCGACCCGTACGCTGGCAGATCAGGTGATCTCTCCCGATCCGGCACACTTCCACCTCCTCGACAAGCCGTGGATGGCCGTCGGGCACAGCGCCGGGCAGACCGTGATCTGGGTGACCTACACCGACTTCGCGGTCGACTTCCCCAATGTCACCACCACGATCAAGGCGGTGCGCTGCGAGGCCAACCTGACCAGCTGCGGCAAACCGATCAATCTCAGTGCCGGTGGCAGCGATGTCCAGTTCAGCGATGTGACCGTCGGGCCCGATGGCCGGACCTACGTGACCTGGGTCGAGGATCGGATCACACCGAACGACGGGGAGACCTTCGTCATCAAACTGCGGGTGGCCGAGGCCGGCAGCAGCGAGTTCAGTCCGGAGGGGGTGGTCACCACCGAGCTCGAGCCGATCGGTTTCGGCGGTGTCCTGCACGCCAACGACTTCCGCGTCGCCACGTACCCCAAGCACGACGTGAAGATCGTGAACGGGATACCGCGGATATTCGTGATCTGGGAGTCGTGCCAGTCCCGTCCGCTCAACGTCATCTGCGAGTTCTCACGCATGCGGATGACCTTCTCCGACAGCTTCGGCGCGGGGTGGAGCAACCCGACAACGCTGTCGGCGGGCGGGGACAACTACTTCGGCACGTTGTCCGCCAATCCGGGTGGTGCGAACCTCGCGGTGGCGTACTGGACCAGCCGGTTCGATCCGGTGTTCGGCAACCGGCAGGACCTCGAACTGGTCACTGTCGGGCCCCAGGGCACCGTGGTCAACCGGCAGCGGCTGACAACCCCGTCGAACGAGCCCGAAGCCGACCCGTTCCTCCGTGGCTTCTTCATCGGTGACTACATCGAGGTCACCGCACGCGCTGACAACGCGTTGGTGGCATTCAACGCCAACTATCGAAAGCAGGCTCTCGGTCTGGACGCCAGCCTACCCACCGCCCAACAGGACAACTACCTAGCCCAAGCCCCGCTCTAACCAACCAGATGGTGGCGTCGCCGAAGCACGCAGGGCCGCCACCCTCACAAGAACCCGAAGACGAGAAGCGTCGGAATCAAAGCACGGAAACGCGCGCTGGTCGCCGCGATCCGCCGGGACGCGGACGTCCGACTTATCCGGACGGACGCCATCTTCCCGCCGAGACCACGAGTTTTGTGGATCGCCGACGGGAGATCTGGTGGCCGGCCGGTGCAATGGCGGCCGTAGCCGAGGAGACTCCGCAGATGGTGCTCGATCGGAGCGGACGAATGAGCTGGGCGTTGGTCGATATGCTGTCGCAGCTGAACCTGGTCCACAGAACCACGCTCCTGGCCGCGGCTCTGATGCTGGCGGTGGCAACTCGGCGGCGGCCGACAGTGAACGCTGCTCGGTCCGCCCGTCCTGCGCCGGCCGGGGCACGTTCGCGTCCTATGGCGAGGTCTTCACCGTCTACGACCACAAGGCAGACGGGCACTCCGCGGTCCTGCTCTACTAGTTGCCCGACGGCTACGGCCCGCGCCTGGTGTGGAATCCCAACGGCAACGGCACGAGAGTCACAGCAGACCTCGAGCTGCCGGAGGGCAGTTGGGTCACCTACCGAGTGTGCCTGGGCAAGTACGGAGCCAAGGACGTGCTCGAGAAAACCTGTGGTGCCACCATAACCGACTTCGCATGAGCATGAAGGGGCCAGCATGTCAAAGCTGAACCGTCGTACTCTCCTCGTTGCGGCGGGAATCACCGCCGCGGTTCCTCGGGCGGTCAGGGCGGCCTCGGACCCGTTCCAGTTGGGTGTCGCGTCCGGCGATCCGAGGCCGGACGGAATGGTGTTGTGGACAAGGCTCGCCGCCGCCCCGCTCGATGCCGACGGCGGCATGGGCACCCGGACCGTCCGTGTCGACTGGGAGATCGCCACCGACGCGAGATTCGTCAACATTGTCCAGACCGGACGCGAGAATGCTGTGCCCGCCGACGGTCACAGCGTGCACGTCGAGCCACGAGGCTTGGCGCCCAACGCCTGGTATTTCTATCGCTTCAAAGCCGACCGCCATATCTCGCCGGTCGGCCGCACCCGCACCGCGCCCGCGCGCGGCGCCAGCGTAGCCTCGCTGGAGTTCGCGTTCGCGTCCTGCCAGCACTTCGAGGTCGGCTGGTATCACGCCCACCGTTACATCACGGCCGACAACCCCGACGTCGTGTTGTTCCTCGGCGACTACATGTACGAGAAGCCAAGCCGTCAGGCCCACAAGGTCCGCCGGTATGTCGCCCTCAACAACGAGGCGAACACATTGTCGGAGTACCGAATCCGCTATGCCCAGCACCATCTCGACCCGGATCTCAAGGCGTGCCACGCGGCCGCCCCCTGGCTAGTGGTCTTCGACGACCACGAGGTGAAGAACAACTGGTACGGCGTGCGGTCAGCCATCCCCGAGCAGCGACGCAAAGACGCCTTCCGAGCGTTCTGGGAGAACATGCCGCTGCCGAAGGCGATGAAACCGACGAGTGCCGCGATCAAGCTGTATCGCCGCATCGAATGGGGAACCCTGGCCCGCTTCCACATGATGGACACGCGCCAGCACCGCAACAAGCAGGCGCCGGCGAGAGACTGCGGCAAGGTCAACAGCACGACCCGCACGCTCACCGGCCCGGCGCAGGAGCAGTGGCTGCTCGACGGCCTGACGGCACGCGGCTCAGGCTGGGATTTCCTGGGCCAGCAAGTGTTCTTCGCGCACCGCGACTACGACGGCGATCCCCGCACCTGCGACGGAAACAACGATTCCTGGGACGGCTACCGAGCCAACCGCGCGCGGATCATCCAAGGTTGGATCGACCGCACGGTCCGCAATCCCGTTGTCCTGACGGGTGATGTGCACACCCACTGGGCGAACGACCTGCGCCTCAACCGAACCGGCCCAATCGTCGGCACCGAGCTCGTGACGAGCTCCATCACCTCGAAGGGCAGGAACAAGCCCGGTGGCGCGAGGAACAATCCGGGCTTGAACTTCATCGGCAACCACCGCGGCTACGTCCGGGTGACCGTGAACGCGCAGCAGCTCACGGCCGAATGGACCCGGCTGAGCTCGATCCAGGAACGAGACCCGGCCAAGGTCACCATGTCCGTGTCCCGGAGATACGTCGTGCTGGACGGCCAGCCGGGCCTGACCATCTAACGACCTCGTGCATGGTTGCTGATCTTGGCTGAGGCAGGGAATTGTGCGGGTTGTCAGCAATGATCTGTCCAACCTCGGCTGGGCGCGTGGCATGACGAGGCCGGTGCGCGCGAGGTGGTGGGCGGCGC